>CAWANZ010000001.1:0-145942 GCA_963783665.1 Candidatus Aminicenantota bacterium
GGGCGTTGAGGTTGTCGTTGGTGATGATTTCCTGGGGCTGGGCGTCGACCATGACCTCGGTCACGTTAATCTGGAAGAGCCGGTCGATGACCGGGATGATCCAGTTAAATCCCGAGTTGGCGAACCGTTTGTATTTCCCCAGCCGTTCGATCAAGCCCCGATGGGTCGGCCGGACGATGCGGATGCCGCAGAGAAAAACGAAGATCACGACCGCAGCGACGATGATGATGATTTCCGTCTGATTCATGGGTCCCTCCTTCCCGGGTGAACGGAACCCTCTCATTATAACGCGGCGGTAAAAACAAGCAAGCGGAAGACGGCAGTCGGGGACAGGTCGAAGCCCTGTCCCCAAGGTTCTCCCGTAAAGGGGATCTCATCCTCGGATTATGATATTATCGGAGCAATGAAGGCGAAAGAGAGGATGATGCTGGCCCTGAATCGGGAGAAGCCCGACCGGCTCCCGGCGACGGTCCACCAGTGGCAGAAATACCACCTGGATGTTTTCATGAACGGCCTGGACGATCTGGCCGCCCACAAGGCCGTCGGCCTCGACGCCCAGATCCAGTATTGGGAACCGACCGCTCCGTTCTGCGCCCTGGGCGAGGAACTGGCCCGGTTAAACACGCCCGAATGGCGCGACGACGCCGTCGTCCTTGATGACTCTCCCGACCATCGGGTTATCGGCCACACCGTCACGACGCCCCGCGGGACGCTGACCTATCAGACCGAAAGCGACCGCCGGACGACCTGGATTTCGGAATACCTCCTCAAGCGTGATGACGACCTCCGCTTGATCGAAGATTACATGCCCGTCCCGCGGCTCGACACGGCCCGGGTCGCGGCCCGTTATAACGAAGTCGGCGACGCCGGCATCTTGCGGGGATTCGTCTGGGGCGATCAAGGCGGCTGCTGGCAGCACGCCGCCTGCCTGATGAACATCAACGACCTGATCATGGCCGCCCTGGACCGGCCGGATTGGGTCCATGCCTTTCTCCGGATCCTGCTCGAAAAAAAGCTCCGGTTCATTCAATCGATGAAAGGGGCGAAATTCGACCTGGTCGAAACCGGGGGCGGATCCGCCTCCTCCACGCTCATTTCGCCAAAAATGCATGCCGAATTCTGCCTGCCCTACGACCGGGCGATTCACGACGCCCTCCACGGCTTCGGCTTCAAGGTCGTCTATCACACCTGCGGCGGGACGTTCGGGCTCGAGGAGCTCTTGGTCCAGAACGGCACCGACGCTTCCGAAACGCTGGCTCCGCGTTCCATCGGGGGCAATCAGGAGCCCTGGGAGTTCAAGCGGAAAATCGCCGGGCGGCTGGCCCTGATCGGCGGGGTGGACCAGTCGGGGACGCTGACGTTCGGGTCGCCCGATGACGTCCGTCGGGCGGTCCGGAAGCTGTTCGAGAACGTCGGCGACGCCGGCGGTTACATCTGCTCGGCCTCGGATCATTTCTTTGACGCTCCGGTTGAAAACCTCAAAGCCCTGGCCGCGGAAGCCCGGGAGTGCATTTATTGAAAGGTGCGCGCTTATGAAATCCAAGAAAACGGCGGCCCTCTCCTTTTTCCTGGTCATCGCGGCGGCCGTCCCGCATCATGATCTTCCTCCTCAACCTCGAACAGAAAGAATCCGGCCCGCCCCCGGCCGAGAATTCTATCCTTCTTCAGCCCGGGGAAGACGCTCGATTCGATCGTCGCCAAGGCGGCCCGGGTTGTCCCTTCGCCGCGGCAATGGGACTGGCAGACCCGCGAGATGATGGCCTTCGCCCATTTCGGCATGAACACCTTCACCAATCGGGAGTGGGGAGAGGGGACCGAGGATCCGAAGCTTTTCAATCCGACGGACTTCGACGCCCGGCAATGGGTCCGGGTGGTCAAGGACGCCGGTATGAAAACCCTGATCATAACGGCCAAGCACCACGATGGTTTCTGCCTCTGGCCCACGGCGCAGACTTCCCACAGCGTGAAAAGCAGTCCTTGGCGGGAAGGGAAGGGGGACGTCGTGGGCGACGTCGCCGCTGCCTGCCGGGAAGCCGGAATCGGATTCGGCGTCTACCTTTCGCCCTGGGACCGCCATGAGCCGTCCTACGGGGATTCTCCCCGGTACAACGAATTTTTCCGGAGCCAGCTCCGGGAGCTCCTGACCCAATACGGCCCGGTGGCGGAGGTCTGGTTTGACGGCGCCTGCGCCGAAGGGCCGAACGGCAAGCGGCAGGAATACGACTGGCCGTCGTATTACCGGCTCATCCGCGAGCTACAGCCTGACGCGGTCATCGCCATCATGGGCCCCGACGCCCGCTGGGTCGGGACGGAATCGGGCTACGGCCGGGAAACGGAATGGAGCGTGTCCTCTCCCGTCGGATGAAGATCCGGCGCAGTCCGGGATCTATGATGGGCGTTCCCGAAGACCGGATGGCTGAAGATCTCGGAAGCCGGGACAAGCTCGCCTCCGCCCGGGCCCTGATCTGGTATCCGGCCGAAACCGACGTCTCCATCCGCCCGGGCTGGTTTTATCATCCGGCCCAGGACGGCGAGGTGAAAGCCCCCGAAAAGCTCCTGGATATCTACGAAAGCTCGGTCGGCCGAAACGGCGTCCTCCTCCTCAATATCCCGCCCGACACGCGCGGGCGCATTCACGAAAATGACGAGCGGAGCCTTATCGGCCTGCGGCGGCTTCTGGACGCGACTTACGGGACGAATCTTGCCGCCGGGGCGGCGACTCAGGCTTCCGGCGCGGCCGCCGGCTGCGGGCCGGAAAACGTCCTCGACGGGAGCCCCGACACTTTCTGGAGCGCCCCCGTCGGGAGCGAGACAGGGGAAATCGTCTTCGACCTCGCGGCGCCGGTCGTCTTCGACCGGCTTGTCCTTCAGGAGCACATCCGGTCGGGCCAACGGATCGAGGCCTTTTCTCTGGACGTCGAAGAGAATGGAGCGTGGAAGACAATCGCCCGGGGGACGACGGTCGGTTACAAGAGGATCCTTCGGTTTCCTCGGGTCACCGCCGGCCGCGTCCGTCTTGTCGATCGAAAAATCGCGGACGGCCCCGACCCTGGCTTCGTTCGGACTTTATCTTTCGCAGATTGAAGGAGAGTCGAAATGAAAAACATTGAGATCAAAGCCCGCATCCGCGACCTCGAGGATTTCTCCGCCCGGCTTAAGACGCTGAAGCCCGAAAAGCCCCGCGTGCTCGTCCAGGAGGACGTGTTCTTCAACGTCCCCAACGGCCGGCTCAAGCTCAGGATCCTGGGCCGGGCTGCCGGGGAGCTGATCTCTTACGAGCGTCCGGATCATCCCGGCCCGAAAATCAGCGAATACCAAATCGTCCGGACGTCCGAACCCGGCCAGCTCCGGGCCGCGCTCACCGCCGCTCTCGGCGTCCGGGGAATCGTCAAGAAAGTCCGGTTGGTTTGCCTGGTCGGGCAAACGCGGATCCACTTGGACGATGTCGGCGGATTGGGGCTTTTCATGGAGCTCGAGGTCGTCCTCAAGCCCGGGCAGAAAGCCTCGGAGGGGACGGCGATCGCCCGGGACCTGGCGAAAAAGCTTGGTATCCGGAAAAGCGACCTGGTCTCCGGAGCGTATCTCGACCTTCTGGAGAAACTGGCTATTCCTACTTCTAAATGACTATAATGCCGTAAGGTTTATTTACTCGTTCAAAAGTGCTTAAGGGAGGAATAAATGAAAGCGTTCCGCTCCGCGCTCCTTCTCGCCGGGATCATCCTGGCCGCCTCGGCGGCGTTCGCCGACGTGACTCTCAAATCGACCATGGCGACCACCGCCGGGACGATGTCCATCGAGATGGCTTCGGTCGCGTACGTCAAGGGCTTGGCCATGCGGACCGACATCACCGGCCAGGGTCAGGATATGTCCATGTTCGTCGACGTGTCCGGCAAACGCCAGGTGCTTTTCAACAACGCCACGAAACAAGCTCAGGATTTAGGGGCGGCCATGGCTGATATGCCGTTCGTCATGGGCGAAATCAAGTCCTCGATCAAGCCCAACGGGCAGACCAAGACCCTCCTGGGCTATGAATGCGCCGGATACGACATCGAAATGTCGATGCCGATGACGATCATGAGTGAGGATATCGCCATCCAAGCCGCCGGGACCGTCTGGATTGCCAAGAACGCCCCGGGGGACGCCGAATACCGGGCCTTCAGCAAGGCGGCGGTGGAAGCCGGATTGATGACGGCGCCCTTCGGACAGGGGCCTCAGGCCAAGGGCTTGGCCCAGTTTCAAGCCTCCTTCCTGGAAAAAGGCATCCCCCTCGAACAACAGATGCAAATGACTTTCAGCGGCGTCGGCCAAATGTTCCAGACGATGGCCCAGGCGGGCATGGGCAACTACGGGATGACGATGCAGGTGACGTCCATCTCCGTCGATCCGATCCCGGCCGGTACACTCGCGTTCCCGGGAGACTCGCCGAAGAAGTAACGGGCATGAGAATCGGACGCCGCGAGTTCCTGATCTCCGCCGGGCGGGCCGGAGCGGGAGCGGCGGCCTTGTCTCTGGCCGGGCCGCTTCTCGGCCGGGTCCCGGCGGAACGCAAGCCCAACATCATTCTCATCGTGGCCGACGACCTCGGCTACTCGCAGCTGGGCTGTTATGGGGAAAAGAGGATCAAAACCCCGTCCCTCGACCGTCTGGCCGCCGGCGGCGTCCGGTTCACCGACGCTTATTCCGGCAGTCCCGTCTGTGCCCCTTCGCGCTGCGTTCTGATGACGGGAATGCATTCCGGCCACGCCCAGATCCGGGACAATATGGAAATCCAGCCTGAGGGGCAAGGTCCGTTGGCCGAAGGCACGCCGACTCTCCCCGCCCTTCTTAAAGCCGAAGGATACGCCACAGCGGCTGTGGGCAAGTGGGGCCTGGGTTTTCCCGGATCGACCGGAGACCCTGGAAAACAAGGGATCGACTTTTTCTACGGCTACAATTGCCAGCGTCACGCGCATAATCATTACCCGACGTACCTCTGGAGGAACAAGGAACGGATTGAAATCGAGGGAAACGACGGCGGCCCGACCGGGCGGACATATGCCGGGGATCTTTTTGAACGGGAAGCACTCGGATTCATCCGGAAAAACAAAGATGCCCCTTTTTTCCTGTTTTATGCCTCGACCATTCCTCACCTGGCCCTCCAGGTTCCCGAGGATTCCCTGGCCGATTACTGCGGGCTTTGGCCGGAGACGCCCTACGACGGGAAAAAGGGCTATCAAGCCCATCCGAAACCCCGGGCGGCTTACGCCGCGATGGTGACCAGACTGGATCGGTCGGTCGGCCGGATTCTCGATCTTCTGAAAACGCTCGACCTCGAAGAAGAGACGATCGTTCTTTTCGCCAGCGACAACGGAGAGACGTTCGACGTCGGGGGATATGATCCGGCTTTCTTCCGGGGATCCGGATCCTTTCGGGATTACAAGGGATCCGTTTACGAAGGGGGCGTTCGCATCCCCTTGATCGTCCGCTGGCCGGGGCGGGTCCGGGCCGGGCGGACGACGGACCATGTCTGCGCTTTTCAGGATTTGCTCCCGACCCTGCTTGACGCTGCCGGAGCCGTTTCCCGCATTCCGCGCGTTGTCGACGGACTCTCCGTTCTCCCGGTTCTTACGGAAAAAGGGACGCCGTCGATCCATCCTCATCTCTATATCGAGTTTCCGGGCTACGGCGGCCAGCAGATGGTCCGTTTCGGAAAATGGAAGGCCGTTCGCCGGAATCTTCTCAAAAATCCGGACGCAGCGATTGAGCTCTATGACCTGGCCGGCGATATCGGCGAAACGACGGACCTGTCCGGCGCACATCCCGATCTCGTCGGGAAAGCCCGCGTGATCATGCGGGCCGAGCACCGCCCCTCGAAGGAATTCCCTTTTCCGGCGCTTGACGGGTTTGATGTCAGGGCAGGCTGACGCTGCGTGTATTCGCGCCGCTATGGCGTGATTCCGCGTTTCATCTCTTGGCCGGATCGAGTTGTTTCAGGGCGGCCTCGGCGGCTCTCCGCACGATGTGCCGATATGACGGAACGGCCGATGCCTCTTTCAAAAACGGGACGGCCGACGGATCGCCCGTTTTGCCGACGGCCGTCAGCGCCTCGGCCTGGACCCGGTAGCTCGGGTCCTTCCGGAAGATATCCTTGTAGAATTCGAGAAGGGCTCGGTCCTTGAGGTCTCCCAGGGCGACGAGGGCCGCCGCCCGAATCCTTGAATCGGCGTCCCGGCAGGCCTTTTTTAAGATCGTTGAGCCGTTTTTAGCCCCAATCCGGGCCAGGGACTCGAGCGAGCTCTTGCGGACCGCCCAGAACGGATCGGACTCGAGGCTTGACGTCAGCGCCGCCGCTGTTCGAGGATCGTTCTTGAAGTCCGCAAGCGCCGCGGCCGCGTCCATCCGTCCGATGACATCGTCATGCCCGAGCTGATACACGAGCTCGTCGAGCTCCTTCGGGAACGAGATCTCCTTGAGCAGGACATTGTCCGGGTCGAAACGGACGAGAAGAGGCTTCTCTTCGAGAGGAAACGTGAAGGCCTCCTCGCGCTCGTCGATCCAGACCTCGCGGACTTCCGTTTTCGCGGCGGTGACGAGTTTGACGGACAAGGGCGCCCGAAAGACGGGGATGCCCCGGGAAAAGTCCTGGACCTGGGCGACGCGGAGCCGGACGGCTTTCGCCGCCCCGTCCCATTCACTCTTGACTGAAAAGACCGGGTGCCCGGGTTTGAAGAGCCATTGGTCGAAGAACCAGTCGAGGTTGCGGCCGGTGACGGTCTTGACCGATCGGATGAAGTCGGCGGTATCCACTGCATCGAAGGCGTAGCGGTGGAGGAAATGGCTGAGGACTTTGAAAAACGGCTCGTCGCCCAGAAGGGAGCGGAGCATGTGCAGGACGCGGGCTCCCTTGGGATAGGTGTGGGAGTCGAACATATCCCCGGGCGCGTCGTAGCGGTCGGAAACGATCGGCCGGATATAGCGCGTCCGGGCCTCCCGAAGATACGACTCGAGCTTCTCCCGCAGGTTGACCGCGCCCTCGTCATCGCCCTTCTCGAAGCGATGATAAAGATAATCCGAATAGGTCCCGAAGCTCTCGTTGAGCCAGGTGTGGGCCCAGCTCCGGAGGGTGATGAGATCGCCCCACCATTGATGGGCCAGCTCGTGGGAGACGATGCCGATCGCCGGGAAATCCGGCTCGCCCTTTTCATCGACCATGATCCGGTGGGTCATGGCCGTGGCCGAGGTGCTTTCGGCCCCGCCCCCGGACGGGACCGAGACCTGGTCGTATTTCTGCCAAGGATATTCGTAACCGAAGATCGTGTTGAAGAATTCGATCATCCGCGGGGTTTTTCCGTAGGTCGGCCCGACCTTTGCCTCGTCCTGCGGATAGACCCAGTAATTCACCGGCAGGGTTCCGTACGAATCGCGGACGACGACGTACGGCGCCGCTGCCAGGAAAATGAGATAGGTCGAATGCGGCAGGTCCTGCGACCAGTGATAGGTCACCGTCCCCTCCGAGGGGTCTTCGCTCACGCCGACCAACCGGCCGTTGGCGGCCGCCTTCAATCCCTTCTTGACGGTGGCGACGATCTCGTTGGTGACCTTGTCGTTCGGGTAATCGTAGCAGGGAAACCAGTGATGGACGTTCTCCGGAAAGGAGTCCGAGAAAACGATCCGGGGATTGTCCTCGGTCTCGGCCATGAACCGAAGCCCGATCTTCGGGTCCCGGCCGTGATAAAGACAGGTGAACGTAAATTCCTCGCCGAATTTGAACGGCCGGGGCAAGCGGACGGAGAGCTCTTTCGCCGTCTGCTCGAAGGCGAGCGGCTCGCCATACGCGTCGATGACCGACGTGACCGTGAACTCCTCGGCGTCGAGGACACAGGCCGCAAGACCCTCGCGGAGGGAGGTTGCGGTCACGGTCGTCGCGCCCTCAAACGCCTTGGTCTCGAGGTCGAGGCTGATCTTGATGAGGTAATGGCGGGCGTCGTAGGTCCGGGTGCGCTCGGTCTGGAGCGCCTTTTTGGACCAGTCCAGTCCCTGGCCGAAAGACGCCAGGGACAGACCGGCGGCCAGGAGGACGGCGAGCGTCGCTTTTTTCATGGTCTCATCTCCCGGCTTTCTTCCGGCGCAGGCTGTTATAAATCTGGAGCAGGCCGTCTTCCTTTTTCATAGCCTCGACTTCCGCGATCGTCCGGGGAACGCCGAGCGACAGGCTCTCCGCGCCGGTCTCCGTTATCGCGACCGTGTCTTCGATCCGGATGCCGATTTCCTCGTCGAGGCGGAAAAGCTGGATGTCGCAGGCGAAAACCAAACCGGGGACGAGAACCTCGTCGGGGCCGGCAAACGTCCCCGCGACGTCGTGGGTGGCCATTCCGATCATGTGGTTGTAGCCGCCGTAGCGAATGATGCCGCGGAAGTCCTCAAGATATCGCTCCCATCCCCGGGCCTTGAGCATCGCCTCGACCGCGGCTCCCACCTGCTTGAAAGTGAGGCCGGGCTTGTAATTGGCCAGGCAGGTATGGCTTACGGCCAGGGCCGTTTCGTAGAGCTCTTTCTGGCGCGGGCTGAACCGGCCCGAGGCGGGGAAGGTCGTCGAGATGTCGACATTGTAACCGTGGAGGTCGGGGCCGGCGTCGAGGATGATGAAGTCCCCGTCCTTGAGGGTTCGGTCGTAGGCGTGATAATGGCCCCAGGCGTGGTTCTTCCCCGACATCAGGATGGGATAATAAGCCATGTCCGCCGCGCCTCCCGCCCGGCAGACGAACTCGAAGACGGCCTCCAGCGCTTTCTCCGTGATCCCGGGACGGGTCGATTGGATCAGGGCGTTATGGGCCTCGACGCCGATCCTGGCCGCCCGCCGGAGAACCTCTATCTCGGCCGGGGATTTGACCTTGCGCAGGTCCCAAACGATGGGCGAGCAGTCGCGGACTTCGACCTGGGGGAATTTCTCGCGGAGGTTTCCGACGAACTGGAGCTCGCGCGTCAGGCGGCCGTCCCAGGGATTCAGGGTCATCGTTCTCTGCAGGGCGTTAAACTTCTCGTTGGAGTTTTCGGGGCCGAGCTCCTCGGGTTTGAACATGGTGTAGAAGATCCGGACCCTGTGGCTCAGGCCGGCCAGGGTCGGCCCGAACTGCTCGGCGGGGAGGATGCGTTCGATCCCCGTCACGCCCTTCGGGTCGCGAATAAGCTCCAAGGGAAGGCCCTCGCCTTCGGCCTCTTTCTCGCCGAGTCGTGAAGAACAGGAGGCTTTCGCGCCGGACGCCGTCGACGATGAGATATGCGTCGGGGATCTCGACGCCCGTGAGGTATGACGAAATCGTGGCCTTGTTGGAAAGCGCGGTCGTCGGCGGGGGTAGCCGCGCCCATGATGACGGCGACGCCGTCGGGGATCCGGTCCATGAGCCGGGCCCGGCGGGCGGCATACTCGGCCCGGTCGAAAAGCAGCGGACCGGCCGCAAGCGGTCCGGCCAGGACGGCCAGGAAAGCAATGATGCCGAGACACATGGCGCGATCTTTCATGAAAGGACCTCTCTTCTCGGGGGATTCGCCGTGAATCGTATCCGACGCCCTTTTACCAAGTCAAGCGCCCGGCGGTTGCGGTTCGAGGCGATTGATGATCAGGTACTCAAACTCCTCGCGTTAATTTTAAATTGATTGTTTTTTTATTTGCCTTATAATCAGGGAAAGAGGGCGGTAACATGCGTAATTCACATGCGACCCGGATTCGTAAGGAAATTCGTAAATCCTTTATGGGGGATTATTTGCATATATCGAAAGCAGCGGCGAGAGGTTTCGTCATTGTAGTTTTTGTCATCCAAATTCTCTCATTATTCGGCTCGATGCTTTATGGCGCCGAAAAATACTTCGTCAATGTCCGACTGCTGTGCGGGATAAGAGTCGAGGGCATAGAAGCGATCGACTCTGAAATATTTTTATCGACAGAAAAAGCGCCATCCTTGAATTCCTTGCGTGATTTAGGCGGCAAAACCACTGAAAATATCCAACAGATTCTGTATGAAACATTACTCGATAATATGGATTTGACGTCAATTGGAGAATTGTGGTCTTTGTCTAAAATAATAACTGACGATGAATATGGAATAACGGAAACGATTGCCGATTTAAGTAACGTTCGAAAATATCGTATTCATGTTTTGGTATCGGAAGGAACGTCGGACGCCGCAATATTCCAATTGAAAATATTTGGAACACATGAAATTGAACGAGCCGGGGAAAAGCCTTCCCGGCTGGAATTGCTCACGATGAATCAAGAGGCGGAAGACGAATCCCGGATGGAAATAATTATCGATAAGAAGATCCGCCTCAGAATCGGCGAGCCGGTTATTATTGGAATGCCCTCGGGTAAAAATATTTATTATGTTTATATATTTCCGAAAATGGATAATATTCCCAAAGGTTCGAAAGCGGAGGAGAAAAAGGAAGTCGTCAATACGGGAATGAAGCCAAAATCCCAGACCGTCCCCGCCTATCCGGCCGAATTACGACATGCTGGCTACGGCGGGGACGTCGTTCTTGATGTTTATGTTGATGAAGAAGGGAATGTCGAGGCTGCTAGGATATTAAAGTCCATTCACCCATATTTGGATAATGCGGCGGTACAGGCTTTGTTACGGTGGACCTATGATCCTTTTATTAAAGATGGAAAACCCGTCGCCGTACACTTTCAAGTTACGGTGAAGTTCGATCCTGAAGCAGGAGATCGAGAGGAGCAGAAATTAAAGACAACGAGCGGAAAACAATTATACTCGGAACCGCTCAATTCGATTCTTTCCGAAGGGGCTCGTTATTGTCAAAAGATGAAAAACGCCATCTTGTACTTTTTATGCGAGGAATCTATTAGAGAGACGCATTATTATTTTACAGAATTTAAATGGGGTGTTATTGCTTATAGGGACGGGGCGGGAAGTCATAGTATGGGAGTAGGGATTCTCGATAATGATCCCCAAAAAACGATCCGTAAAAAATATCTATGTGATTATCAGCTGATCCAGAGAGACGGCCGGACGGAAGAGCGCAGGATCATTCTTAAAGACGACGGGCGTGCTCCGCAAGATCCGAAGACGTTATTGAACGAGAAGCGTTATAGGATCCTGGCCCCGCTTTTCGCCTCGATTCGTATATTGGACCCCGAACATCAATGGCAATATTCCTACCGAATGTTGGACGAAAAAAGGATCAACGGGGAAAATGCATATGTCATCGAAGCCCTGCCGATAAACGGAAACGCCGACGGTGTCGAATACGGGAAAATTTGGTTGGATCAAGATGATTATTCGATTTTAAAATGTGAAATTCAGGGGATTCCGCTCGAAGGATATGAAGACATTTTATCGGAATCGTCGAATCTGAATATCAAGCCCGTCTTTACGGCGACGTATGAATATGGGATTGAAAACAAGGGAATTCATTTTCCCAGCAAGTCGAATGTAAATGCAAAATATTCCTATTTATTAGAAGGAAGATTGCAAACGCCTACGAAATTATATGTCGATTTCAAATACGAAAATTACAAATATTTCACGGTAGAGACAAAAGAAGAAATAAAGAAATGAAAATGTTTGATCATCAGTCCTGCTGCCAGACCGGCTTGTTTTCGTAAACCCAGCGGTAATAATCCGTCCGCTTCAGACTCGGCCGCCGCTTCGTCGTCGATGATGACGACCGCCGCCGGGTGCATCTGAAGGATTGAGGCCGGGACCATGGCCGTGATCGGCCCTTCCACCGCATGGGCGATCGCGGCCGCTTTTTTCCGGCCGAAGGCCAGGAGGAGGCAGACGCGGGCGTCCATGATCGTGCCCAGTCCCATGGTGATGACATGGCGGGGGACGTTGTCCTCGCCGCCGAAAAAGGCGGCGTTGTCCTTCCGGGTGCGGTCGGTTAAGCGTTTTGATCCGGGTCCGTGACGATAGCGAGGAAGACGGCTCATTGAAGCCGAGGTGACCGTCCGAGCCGATCCCGAGAATCTGGAGGTCGATTCCCCCGGCCGCCCGGATCCGGTCTTCGTATTCCCGGCAGGTCTTGGGGATATCCGCGGCCAGGCCGTCGGGGAGATGGATGCGGCCGGGGTCGATGTTGATTTTGGAGAAGAGAACGCCCTCCATGTACGCGTGGTAGGAGGCCGCGTGTTTCGGGTCCAGCCCGACATATTCGTCGAGGTTGAAGGTCGTCACCCGGCTGAAGTCGAGGCCCTCGCGTCCGGTGATATTCGACCAGCCGTTCGTAGGTTTCGATGGGCGTCCGTCCGGTCGCCAGGCCCAGGACGGCCGAAGGTTCCCGCCGGACCAGAGCGAGCGATTTTTCTCGCGGCCAGCCGGGCGGCGGCGTGGGCGTCGGATTTGATGATCACTTCCATGGGGACCTCCCTATTAATTCGACACCGGAAACTAGATCGGCGAGCACCATTCGCGGACGGCGTTGCCGAGATGCAGCCCTCTCCTACGATATGCTTACTTCTTTTTCGGCGAGGAGTGCCGGGCGGCGTTTCCGATAGCAATCCGTCGGCCCGGCGCAATCAGGTGAAGCCGTCGGCGGCCGCCGGGAGGCGGCGGGGCGGCGGCAGAAAATGCCGGAAGGCACACCCCGAACGGCGCAGGCCCGGCGGATCCGGCCGATCGCGTGTTGAACGCGGGTTTCGGCGGTTTGGCCGGGGATCCCCAAGCTCGCGGAAAGGTCGAACGGCCCGATGAAAACGGCGTCGACGCCGTCGACCGCCAGGATATCGTCGATATTATTGGCGGCGTCGATATGCTCGGCTTGGGCGATGAGAACGATCTCCTGATTGGCCCGATTCAGGCAATCGGCGACGCGGAGGCCGTACCCTTGGGCCCGAGCCAGGCCGATGCTCCGGGTCCCTTCGGGCGAGTAGCGGGCCGCCGAGACAACGGCTGCCCGGGCTTCTTCGGCCCGGCTGATGTGGGGGAAGATCAATCCGTCGGCCCCGGCGTCGAGGGCTTTGGCGATCCAGACGGGTTCGTTGGCCGGGACGCGGACGATACAGGCGGACGCGTCCCGGCGACGGCTTGAATCATCCGCTGGACGGTCTCGAAATCTAAAAGTCCATGCTCCATGTCGATAAAGAGCCAGTCGAATCCCGCCTCGGCGCGATATTTCGGCGATTTCCGGGGAGGGAAGGGACAGCAGAATGCCGGTCAACCTGTCCCGGTTTTTCAGACCGGTCCTTGAAGGCGGCCGCGGGCGTAGATGTCATGGGATTGCTCCTCGGCGGCATTATACCCTTTTTTGACTCCCCTTGGCGCCTATGCTATAAGCGATTCCGATAGGCAAAGCAACCCCGATGTCCGATATCGCCAAAGGCGTTCGCGCGTTCACCCTCGGAACCGGACTCAGCCGCATTTCCGGGCTGGTCCGCGAACAGGTCTTCGCCTTTTTCTTCGGCGTCGGCTTCGCCGCGGATGCCTTCAACTTCGCTTTTCGGATTCCCAACATGTTCCGCGACCTTTTCGCCGAAAACGCCCTCAGCAACGCTTTTGTTCCGGTTTTGACCGGGGCGCGGGCCCAGAGCAAGGAAGATGAAAACCGGTTCGCCAGCAACATCTTCAACACCCTCCTGCTGACCGTCGGCCTGATCGTCGTTCTGGGGATGGTCTTCGCTCCGTCCCTCGTCCGGGTCATCGTCGTCGGGTTCGGGTCCATATCCCGGAAAAAACGGCCTTGACGACGGAGATGACGGTCATTTTATTTCCTTTCCTGCTGTTTATCGTTCTGGCCGCCTGGGCGATGAGCTATCTCAACACGGAAAACGATTTTTTCGTCCCCCAGGTCGCCTCCGTTTCACTCAATGTGTTTGCCGTTGCCATCCCCATCGCCCTGTTCGGATATTATTTCGACCGGGACAGGGATCCGATCCTGGGATTCGCCGTCGGGATGACCGTCGGCGCCCTGGCCCAGTTCCTGGTCCAGATTCCCCGCCTGTTCCGCCAGCGGCTTCGTCTATCACCCGGTCCTTGATTTTCGCTCAGCCGAATTCCGCAAGTCGATGTCGCTGTTCGTCCCGGTGGCGATCGGCCTGTCCGCTTCCCGGATCAACGTCTGGGTCAACATGATGCTGATCTCGTCCATCGCCGGAGGGATCAGCTGGCTGAATTATTCTTACCGGATCTTTTTTCTCCCGCTGGGGATGCTGGGTGTTTCGGTCGGCCAGGTCTCCCTGACTTCCTTTTCCCGCCTCGTTAACGAAAAGCGGCTCGACGATCTTCGGGCGGCCTTGTCCGAATCGTTGAAAATGGTCCTGTTCCTGACGATCCCGACCTCGGCCCTGATCGCCGTCCTGGCCCATCCCCTGACTTCGGTGATCTATGAGCAGGGGCCTTCACCGCCGGCGACACGCAAAAAACGGCGGTCATGCTGATCCTGTATCATGATCGGCGTCCCGTTTGTCTCCGCCCTTCGCAACATCGCCTCCGTCTTTTACGCTTCCCATGACGCCCGCTGGCCGATGTATTCGAGCTTCATCTCGGTCGGGGCGAACATCATCCTCAATCTCAGTCTGAAAGACGTTCTCGGTCCGATGGCCTTCCCCCTGTCTTCGTCGATCGCGGCCGTGATGAACATCGGCGATTCTATGCTGCTTCTTACCCGAAAAAGATCGGCTATTTCAGCTTCCGCCCGATTGTCCGGGTCGGAGCGCTGCTCCTGGCCGCCTCGGCCGTCGGGGCCGGTGCGGCCTGGGCCGGAGCGGCGGCCATTGCGCGCTTTGCCGGGACATCGTTTTTGATCAATTTGGGAGCGATCGCGGTTTGCGGACCGGCCGGGCTGTTGATTTTTTACGGTGCCTGCCGCGTGTTCGGCCTGGCCGAAGCCCGTGACTTCGCCCATCGGCTGCTCCGGCGGAGAAGCCGGTCCGGTGAAAAACCGGCGATCCCGCCGCCGCTTCCGCCCGTCGATGGGCCGACTGTTTGAAGGGAACGCGTTAATAATGAAGACAAGTCTCATTGCAGCCTGCGGCATGAATTGCGGAATCTGTCTCGGGTATCTCAGGGAGAAGAACCGGTGTCCCGGCTGCCGGGAGAAGGATGAGAACAAGCCTCGATATTGCGTCGGGTGCGTCATCGCCAACTGCCCGCTTCTGAAAGAAAATAAATGGACGTACTGTTCGGACAGGTGCCCCCGGTATCCCTGCCGGCGGCTTAAAGATCTCGACAAAAGATACCGGACAAGGTACGGGATGAGCATGTTGGAAAATCTCGAGAATATCCGCAAGCGGGGGATCCGGCGGTTCGTCCAGGATGAGAAAGCCCGATGGACGTGTCCGTCTTGTGGAAGCATTTTATGCGTTCATCGGAATTTCTGTTTGAGCTGCAGAACAGAAAGGAGACGGCCTTAAAAGAAGGCCGAGTCATCCAGGGGCGGCCCAGAATATCTCGCTGATTATTTAATAAATATAATCGTTTAATTGGCTATTTTTGCGCTTAGACACGCGTTTTCGATGGGAAAAACGAGCTTCTAAGGACAGATGACTCAATCCGTCTTCCCCAGCTCCGGGGCCGGCCGCCGGCCGAGGAAGGACGGGATGAGCTCGATGAGAATCTGCCGGGACAAGCTTCGCCAAATGAAGCGCAAATCGAAACCGCCCGGCGTGGCGGACGAGCGAGAGGTCGACGTTGCCGATCTTGCTCCGGTAAAAATCGTAATGGAGAAGAGTCTGGAATTCCCAGTTGCGGATCAAGACCGACGGCCAGGTCGGCGTACCCCTGTTTCCATTCTCCCGATTTGGGATCGTAAGAAACCATCACCCAGCCGTTGAGCCGCTCGTCCGGATTGATCCGGAGCATTGCGCTCAGATCCTGGCCGGTCGTCCCCTCGACCAGCCATCCCCGGGTTCGCCTCCGCGATTGGAGACTGTAAAAACCTTCGAGGGTCACGGACGGCGTGAGTCTCGAAGATGGCCCGGAAAATCCCGCCGCCCGAAGTGAAGTTTCGGCCTTCCTTTTCCAAAAATTGCTCCAGGGAGGCGGCGAATTGAAGGCTGAGGTTCGGAGCGGACGGAAATCGGTCTGACGGCGAGATTAAACGCCGTGTTGTTGCTGTAGGTTTGGGACGGCCCGGGTCGGTGACATGTCGTTGGCCAGGAACGTGTTCTGGATCGAGGCTTCGAGCGGCCGCCGTAAAGGGGAAACGGCCGAGGCCGAACCGCAGCTGCGGCCGGCTCAGGCGCGAATCGCCGACGAGATCCCGGTTCAGATAATATTCCGCCGCGGCGGTGAGGCGCGCGGCGTCATAGGAAAGGGAGAGATTTCCCGTGAAGATATTCGACGTTCCGCCGGCCGCTCCTAGGCGAAGGCGGGAGTAACGGGAATTGAGGGCGAAACCGGAGGCGTTCTCCCGAGCGGGAGGATGTAATCGAGGGCCGCCAATCTCTGCCCCCGGGTTTCGGTTTTTCCGGTAGACGTTGAGAGACCCCCCTTTCGGAACCTCAGGGACGATTGAATCCCCAGCCAGGCCTCGAACGGCCGGCCCAAGCGGCTTGTTGAAGGCAAGGTCGAACCGGACATGGCCCCGGTCTTCCCGTAAGCGCCGGTCGGCCGAAAAGCGGGCGTTCCACAATCCGGTCGAGTTGTAGGTCGGCCTGGAAGCCCGAGGTCCAGCCGTTCGGCCGCCGTCCAGGTCGTTTCCGCTTTGGATATCGAGCTGGCGGGGCAGCCCTGTATAGCTTTTCAGGATGCTGTGCTCTTCGTATCGGGCCTGGGTCAGGCTGCGGACGCTCGTTTTCCCTCTCATAGAAATAACCCACGTTGGCGAATAAGCCCTGGTTGCGGTTGAACCAGACCCTGTCCAGGGAAAATCCTCCGGTCCTCTGTTTCTCGCCGAGCGAGAGCTTGAATCGGGCGAAGCCGACCGATTGGAAAGCCCTCGACGTACATGACGACGTCCCGCCCGATGACTTCGAACGCCTGGGTGATTTCGATCGCTTTGGCGGTGGATGAAATCAGGGACTCGCCGGATTGCGGCCGTGAGGTCAGGTCGTCGAGGGCGGCCGCCCGGGCCCGGGCTTTCCGGGCCTCCGTCTCCGGAAGAGCGCGCCGTCGGGAAAAGAAAGCGCTTCGAGCCGTTTGTCCGTATCGGAACCCGACCGCCTCGGCCAGGCCCGGTTCGAAGAGCAAAGCGTCGAAGCGGCGGCTTTCCCCTTCGCCGCAAGCGTCACGTCTCCCAGGCCAAGGAAAGTCCGGGAGGCGATATCGGCTTTCAGCGGCTGGCAGGAGACGTCGTATCCGGAAAAGCGGAAGGTCACGCCGTCCCCGATCAACCGGTTCAAATCGAAGCTATACGCGAAATAGGCCCCTTCAATCCGGAGAAGGACATTTGTCCCTTCGGTCACGTCCCGGAATCGCCGGCGAGGGCGGCCGGAAAGACGGTCGGCTCATTCCTGAAACCAGCGCCGCTGCGGCTGCCGCTTTGTTCTCACGAGGGAAACCTCAGTTGGTAGAGATGGAGGTTTGCGTCCGCGTTCCACAGGAAACGGCCGTCAAATGCCAGGCCCTGGGGCGAAGGCCCGGGCGAAAGAAATTTTCGAACCAGCTGTCCCAATCGAGTCGAGCTCGTAAATCGTAAGCGTCGCCGGGTCGGAAACCCAGAAATGAATTCCGTCGAAGGCCAGTCCCGCGATCCTGGTGCCGGGATTGTTGAAGGACCCGAGAACCTCGGCCGTCTCCGGATCCACCCGGAGGATCTTGTTGGAGAGGGCGTCGGCCAGCCAGAGCGATCCCTGGGCGAATTCGCAGGCCGTAAACGAGCCCCGTTGAAGGCTGAGGCGCTTCTGGACGTCGCCGTTAAAGGCGTTGACCTGAAAACGTCGGTGCTCCCTTCGCCGCAAATCCAGAGGTCGGGCCGTCGGCGGCCGCGTCGGTCGCTCCCGACAGGGGCGGAAGGGCGTCCGGATCAGGGCGCCGCTCGCCGGATTGAGACCGGCCAGGGAGTTGGACGTCCCGTCGACCATCCAGAGCGAGCGATCCGTCCCAGGTCAGTGCCGCGGGGCGCGAGGCCCGGGAGCGACCAGAGTCTGCATGACCTCGAAGACGACTTCCCCGATGTCGGGATCGAAAGGGATTGTCGAACAGCCGGTCCCGGCAGGCGGGCAGGGCCGCCAGGCTAAAAACGATAGCCGAAAGCCAGGCGGATTTCGCGCGCGGGCGACATGGTGAATTCCGAAAGACAGCGAGGGCGATCCCGGTCCGCGTCTTTGCTCTTGACGATGGCGAAGATGTCGAGAAGGTTGACCGCCCAGACGGCGGCCCCGGCCAGGAGGAAAGCGTTGCGGCGGCCGTCATGCCGCTCGACCAGGCCGCGGTAACGCGAGGCCGATTCGGAATCGGTTGCGGCTTGATAGAGATCGTAGGCTTCGTGTTGCCGAGGCCGATTTTGATAGAGGGCTCCGGCCAGGCAGGCCAGCTCCGCGGCGAGCAGAGCCGCTCCTTTGACGACCCGGCCTTCGGAAATCTGGCCCCAGCCGGGAACGAGAAGCGATTTTTCCAGCGGCCCGAACTTCGGGACGGCCGGCGGATCTTGGATCGCAGCCGGGGCGAACGGGCAAAGGAAAAAGAGGAGCACGAGGACCAGGATCAAGGAGAAAGCCGCCCCGATTTTCCGCCCATTTTTCTCCGCCCGCTTCTCGCGCATCGCCTCGTCCGAATCCACGAATATCACATCTCATTTTTCTTGACAAGCCGTCGGAAAATCGCCTATGTTATTGTCACGTCGAGGCCCGAGAGGAGGACTCCCATGTTCGATCTCCGCCGATGGACAATCTGCAAAGTTCTCGCCGTTGTTCTCTGTGTCTTTTTCGTGATGGAGGCCCACGCCCTCTATGCCCAGCAAATCGCGGCGGTTGCCGAACAGCATCAGGCCCAGTTCAAGGCCTCCCGCGAAGCGTATTTCGCCGGCAACTACGAAGGCGCCCGGACCGGCTTGGACAGGCTGATTGGGGAACTGGAGAAGATCGAAGGGCAGGACGTCTTCAAAGGCGAGACGTTCCTCCTGGCCGGAGCGACTTACGAAAAGCTCGAGCAGCTGGGGATTTCGGTCAAGTACTATTGCCGGGCCAAAAAACATCCTGGGCGAAGGCAAGACGATCGAAGGCCTCGACCTGAAAAAGCTGAAATATTACAGAGCCGATTGCGCGGCGATCGCGGCCATCCTGGAGACGGGCGTAGGTGCGGAATCCGATGAGCTCGTCGCCCGGTACAACCAGGCCAAGATCGGATACTTCGCCGGGGCGTATGAGGCGTCCAAAGCGGTTGCGGAATCCCTGATCACCTCGCTCGGGGCCATCGACGGCCGGGACACATTCAAAGGCCAGGTTTTCCTGCTGTCCGGGGCGATCTACGAGATCCTGGATTTCAAGGAGCTGGCGATCAAGTATTATTGCCGGGCCAAGGCGGTGCTGGGCGAAGGCACGACGATCGAAGGCCTCAAGCTCGACGCCTTGAAATGGTACAAGGAGACCTGCGGCGGCGCGGCCGTCGCCGGGGCGGCCGTCCGGACGGCCGGCCGGAAGAAAAGCTGGGTCGGCGGCTTGATCGGAACGCTTCTCGGACTGGCCCTCGTCGGCGGCGTTGTCTGGTACCTGTTCTTCTCCAAAAACGCGCCCCTCGGCAAGAAGGGCAAATATACCTAGATCACCTTCCGCCTCAATGTCACCTACCGGGGTTTCAACTCGACGGGCCACCGGACCTTCAAGATCGGAGACGAAGTCAAGAACGACGAGGATTTCATCTATCCCCAGGAGATGAACTCCGACCTCGCGTGTTCCCGGCGACCAAGTCGGAAACCTATTCCTATACCTACACGATCACCGGCGATAGCGTGGCCATGAACCAGACCTGGACCAACTGGGATTACCTGAATTTCGGTCCGGGCGAAAACTGGAAGAAGCTCTGCGCCGACTATACGATTTCCATTGATTCCTGGGAGTATGAAGACGGGAAGGACCCGGGCAAGCCTTCGGCCACCGGGTTGGAACAGCTCCAGATGTCGTCTTCGTCCGATTGCGTCGAGGTGAGCTCCCGGATTCATAACTGCTCGATGGACGGGCTGATCACCTTCAGTGCGCCGTCGACCGTGCGGGGCGCGTCGGCGGCCTCCGTGTACATGATGAAGAAGCGCTGATCGCCGGGAATCCGGACCCGCCAATAAAGGGGGACAAGAGCCGTGTCTCTTGATAGAATAACCCCGGAAGGTGGGTCATGCCGTTTATTTATAAGAAAAATCCCGCGGCGCCGACTCTGGGCGTTTTCGTGCCCTGCGACCCGCGCATCGACGAGGCCTCGCGGCGGCGGGCCTTTGCCATCGGCGTGCGGACCGCCCGCCTCCTGGCCGCCGCCTCCGCTTCCCGGACGGAACTGGCCCAACGTCTTTTACGCCTCCGCGCCTGGTGGACCAGGAGCGTTACGGCCGACGCGGCCGCCCGCGAGCTGCTGGATGCCGGCGCGGCCGGGCCTGTTCATCGTCCCCGACACCTGGTTTTTCCCCGGGAAAACGGCCATGGCCGTGACGGCCCATTTCCCGCCGACCACCCCGCTGGCCTGCGTCGGGGGGAACAACGCCCCCAAGCCCGGTGTCGTGGGCATCGACGCCCTGGTCGGGGCCTATGCCCAGACCGGCCGGCTTTGCCCGATGGTCATCGGGACGATGCCGGAAACCGGGGAGGACCCGGATTACGACGACGAGACCAAGGACGAGATCGTCGACCTGGGCTATGCGGTCATGACGGCTGCCGCCCTTCGCGGCAGGCGCTTCCTGTCGGTCGATACGGACTCGATGCAGATGGAGACCGCGCTCAACCACGTCCACGCCGCCCGCCGGACTTCTGGGCTTGGAATCGACCCGGGAGTCGATGAAGATCTTCGCCGACATGCTCCGCAAGAAGGGCGGCTACGACCCGGCCGAGCTGCGGGCGCTTCGCGAGTGGGCCCTGAACATCAAGTTCCGCGGCCGGATCTTCAACAACACCGTCGAGATCATGAAGCGAAGGGCTGCCGGATCTACACGGGCGGCAACGTCAAGCCGCCCGCCTTGACGGCCGAGGACCGCCGCAATGTGGACGAAGGGCTGGCCCTCTACCTGATCCTGCGCAATGTCATGGCGCGATATCGGGGCGGTGGCCGGCGGCTGGACCAACCAGCTGGCCTGGGGCTCGGATCGCCGGGGCCTGCCGCATGT
This sequence comes from Candidatus Aminicenantota bacterium, assembly GCA_963783665.1. Taxonomy (GTDB): domain Bacteria; phylum Acidobacteriota; class Aminicenantia; order Aminicenantales; family UBA4085; genus JAAZPG01. The sequence goes on from CAWANZ010000001.1 coordinate 21,175, forward strand.
CCACGGCCGACATCGCCGAGTCGATCTTCAACTCCAGCCGGGACCACAACGGCCGGCAAGCCGGTCGTCCCGTTTGCCACGGAGAACGACGTCCAGGGCCTGCTGACGATGATCCTGCATTGCTGGCTGTCGGGCGGGCAGCCGACCTTGTTCATGGACTTCCGCAAAGTCTACGAGCCCTGGGAGATCGAGAAGAACGCCCGGGCCGTCGGGCTCGGACCTGCAAGCCATTCCGGGGCGGCCTGGATGGAGCGGGGATTCATCGACGGCAACAATCAGCGGCAGCGCCTCGCTGGACTTCGCCGAAAAGCCGTTCCTGTTCAAGGCGGATCAAGCACTATTTCCCGGGCGGCGGATTCTCCGTCGGGTTCGTCTCGCCCCGGGGGCTTCGAGGCCAGGCCGGCCGGCTGGGCTATTCCGACCTGAGCGGGATGTTCACGATGATCCAGGCCGAGGCCGAGAGCCAGGAGCTGCCCGGCCGCTGCCGAGCGCGTCAGCCACGCCTCGGACTATACCTGGCCGCACACCTTCCTGACCTTCGAGCACGTCGCGGCCCACCGGCGAAAACCGGGATCCCGGCCAACCACCTGCATATGGTCACCGGTCTGCCCGCGCCGCCGCTGGCAGCACTTCTCGGACTACGCCCTGATCCTGAACCACGCCTGGGAAAACGCGCCGCAGCACGTGGAGGCTTGGACCGGCCGCAGCCGATGCTCTGGCGCCTCAACGGCGGGGAGATCACCGCCAAGATGCTCCTGGGCGGGCGGAGATAAGAGTCGGGAAGATCAGTCGACCAGGTCGAAAAGTTCCATCGGGCGGACTACGAGGACCCGGGCGCCGTTCTTTTTCAGCTCCTCCGCCGTCCGGAATCCCCAGAGAACTCCGACCGCGAACATGCCGGCGGCGGCGGCCGTCTGCATGTCGGTGTTCGTGTCGCCGACGTAGAGAATCTCGGCCGGCGGAGATGCCCAGCATGCGGGCGATGGCCAGGGCGCCCTCGGGATGGGGCTTGACCGGCACATCCTCGCGGGCCCCGAAAACGAAGCGAAAATCGATGTCCGGGAAATACTTTTCGACGACTTCCAGGGTGGAATCGTGAGGTTTATTGGATAGGATGGCAGAGGGGATGCCTTTTCGGCCCAGGGAGGCGAGCATTTCGCGGATCCCGGGGTAGGGCCGGGTTTTGTCGGCGTTTCGCTTGCGGTATTCGGTCCGGATGAGCTCGCGGAGCCTCCGGGCGGCTTCGGGGTCGTCGGCGCAAGACGGGGAAGGGACCGGCTGATGAACGTCCCCAATCCGTCGCCGACCAGGATTTTGCATTCGTCCACGGTCTTGGTCGGATATCCCATCTGCGCCAGCGAGGCGTTCATGGAATCGGTCAGGTCCTCGATGGTGTCCAGAAGGGTCCCGTCGAGGTCGAAAATCACCGCTTTGAATCTCATGAGCGACTCCGGAGGGGCATTGTACAGGAGCCGCCGGCGATGTCCAAGCCCCTCGGCGGCTTGCATCTTGTTTCCGATGGGGATATGTTTTTCCTGTTGGCGTATTTTCGCGAAAGGACCGAGATGTTTCGCCTTGTTCTTGGTTGGCGGCTCGGGCTGCTTGTCCTCGCCGTGGCGGCTGTCGGGGCATTCGTCCGGGCGAACTCCTTCAGGCCGGAGATTCCGTACCGGCAAATGACGGAAAACGGGGCTTGGTGCTGGTTCTCCGATCCGCGGGCCGTGTTTTACGAGGGAAAACACCGTCGAACGTATGCCGGGTGGATCACCTCCGAAGGGTCCGTCCAGGTCGGAGCTTACGACCACCGGACCGGAAAGATCGAGGCGGTCACGATCCACGAAAAGCTCGAAATCGACGACCACGACGCGCCTTCGCTGATGGTCCTTCCCGACGGCCGATTGGCGGTGTTTTATTCCCTCCACGGCGGCAAGGATCTGTACCTTTGTCTCAGCGAGAAGCCGGAGGATTTGACGGCCTGGGGGCCCCGGCGCCGGCTCCCTTTTGAACCGGATCGCAACGGCCTGACGTATACGAATCCCGTCCGGCTCTCCGCCGAGGGAGGCCGCATCTATTTATTCTGGCGCGGGCTGGGATTCAAACCCGTTTTTTCCACTTCCGACGATCAAGGCGGGACATGGGCGCCCCAAAAGACGCTGATCACCAGTTCTGGGGCCAGACCCTACCTGAAGGTCGCCTCAAACGACAAGGACAAAATTCACTTTGCTTTTACGGACGGCCATCCCCGCAACGAGGCGCTCAACAGCATTTACTATATGACATATAAGGGCGGCCGGTTTTTTAAAGCGGACGGTTCTCCGATCGCGGAGGCGAAAGATCTGCCCATTGAGTGCCGCCGGGCGGATGTCGTGTATGACGGGAAGACGACCGGCGTTCGAGCCTGGGTTTGGGATGTGGCCGAGGACGAGCGCGGCCGGCCGGTCATCGTTTATACGCGCCTGCCGGCGGAGACCGATCATCGATATCACTATGCCCGCTGGGACGGAAAGGCCTGGCTGGACGTGCTGATTGTCGAGGCCGGCCGATGGTTTCCCAAAGCTGAAGAGGGCGAGCCCGAACGCGAGCCGCACTATTCGGGCGGGATCGTCCTCGATCATGACAATCCTTCGATTGTCTATCTATCCCGGCCGGTCGACGGAATCTTCGAAATCGAACGATGGAGTACTCCGGACGGCGGCCGGACGTGGACGTCGGTTCCCGTGACCTCAAGGTCGGAGCGGGATAACGTCCGGCCCGTTGTGATCCGCGGCCATGCCTCGGACGGCCCGGCCGTGCTCTGGATGTCCAACCGCCGGTATGTCCACTATACGCGCTACGATGCGGCCGTCTTCATGAACCTTCGTTGAAAGGAATCTTCGATGCTGACCATTCAAAAAATCCTCTGTCCCGTGGATTTCAGCGAGCCTTCGCTCTCCGGGCTCGCCGCTTCGGTGGATCTGGCCGGAAGGTTCGGGGCGTCGATCGACGTGCTCTATGTCCTGCCGATTCTGCCGCCCCAGCCGATCGACCCGAATTATTCTTTTCAGGTGCCCGAATACGAAATCCTTCTTCAGCAGGACGCCGAAAACCGGCTGGCCGCCCTGGTCAAGGAGAAGATCCCGGAAGGGATCACCTCCTCCTCGACCGTCGTCCATGGAAGCGCCGGGAAGGAAATCGTGAAGTACGCCGAGGAGGCGAAGGTCGACCTGATCGTGATCGCCAGCCACGGGCACAGCGGCTGGCATCACCTGGTCATGGGCTCGGTCGCCGAGAAGGTCGTTCGCCATTCCCCCTGCCCGGTCTTTGTCGTCCGGGAAAAGCGGAGGTAGCAGGGGCAAAATTTCCGACCGAGGAGTATCGCAAGGGGCGGAAATGGCTCCCAGAAGCCGCATAGCGGGGGGGGGCCCCGTTTCGGGGGGGACCGACGGGACTGGTCCCTGCGGCTGGCGGGAGGCATTTCCGCCCCATGCGATACTCCGCTTTTTGGTTGACCTGAGGCCCGTTATTTGCTATCTTCTCTGCTCCACGGCGCTATCGTCTAGGGGCCAGGACGGATGGTTCTCAGCCATCAAACCGGGGTTCGATTCCCCGTAGCGCTACTCTCATGTATAATCTCCCTCAATGAGGGACTTTGGCTATGCCCGGCGATAACGGGACTTCCGCCCTGCGGCTCTCCGGTTTGACGAAGCGCTATGGCGACCTGACCGCGGTCGACGGACTGTCCCTGGAAGTGCGCAAGGGCGAGATCTTCGGTTTCCTCGGTCCCAACGGCGCCGGAAAAACCACCACGATCCGGATGATGGCCGGCCTGCTCCGGCCGGACGGCGGGACCGTCGAAATCAACGGCCTCCCTGTTCGCGCCTCCTCGTTCAAAGGACCGCGGACTGTCGGGCTTTCCCCACAGGCCGTGGTCATCTGGGAAACACTGACTTGCCTCGAGCAGCTCGTTTTCATGGGACAGGCCTACGGGCTCGACCGGGTTTCGGCCCGGCGCCGGTCGCTAGAGCTCCTGGACGCGTTCGGGCTCAGCGAAAAGAAAGACAAGTTCGGGAAAACGCTCTCCGGCGGGATGCAGCGGCGGCTCAACATCGCCCTGGCTCTCGTCCACAGCCCCGATCTCCTTTTTCTGGATGAACCCCAGGCCGGGCTCGATCCTCAGAGCCGGGTCCTGGTCCGCGATTACATCAAATCCATTCGCGGGGCGGTGACAGTCATCCTGACCACCCACGACATGGAGGAAGCGGAGAAGCTTTCCGACCGGGTCTGCATCATCGATCACGGCCGGTTGCTGGCCTTGGACACGGTCGCGGCCATCAAGGACCGGCTCGGAGAGGGCGATTTGATCGAGGCGGAGATTGCCGAAGACGTTCGGACCGAGCTTCTCCCTTACCTCACCTTCCCGGTCGGCGAGAATGAAGCTCGCATCGGCGACAAGACCCTGACCCTGATTTCGGCCGCGGCGGCCGGGGTGCTGCCCGAGCTGCTCCAGGTCGTTCGGGGCAGGGGCCTTCACCTGGAGAGCCTTCGGGTCCGGCCGAAAACCCTGGAAGACGTGTTCATCAAGCTGACCGGACGGGGACTGCGGGAATAGCCATGACCGGATTCTTGGCCTGCCTGGGGAAAACCTTCCGGGAAAATCTCCGCGAATGGAAAATTCTGATCATGGCCCTCATCTTCGGGCCGTTTTTCGTCTACGTCATGTACGCGTACTTCGGGGCGACCAGCCCGAGCTACGGCCTTCTCGTTCTTGACCATGACCGGCCGGTCGTCGTCGACGGCCGGGAGACGGCCGCCGGTCGCGACCTTGTGTCCGAATGGTCGAAGGCCGCTTATCCGGACGGGAATTTCTATTTCAAGGTTCGGCCGGTCGCTTCCGTCGAGGAAGGAAAACGGCAGCTCAAGAACCGGGACGCGGACCTTCTGGTTGTGATCCCGGAAAAATTCTCCGCCTTTATCGCCGGTTCGGCGGACGCCCCGCCGGCCGGGGCTCAAACGGCGCCCGTTAAAAACATCGGCGACGAAACCAGCGCCCGCTTCATGGTCTCAGCCGCCCTGGCCGATTTCATCACGTATTCCTTCGTCGCCGCGGCCCGCAAGATCGACCTTCCGGCCGCGGTCGAATTCGAGGGCCTCGGGGCGGTTCGCAGCCCGAGCGATTTCGACCTCTACGTGCCGGCTCTGCTCGTGCTGGCGATCATCATGATCCTGTTCACGGCCGCGGCCTCTCTGATCAAGGAAGTCGATAAAGGGACGATCGTCCGCCTTGTCTTGTCCCGGCTCAATCCCTGGGAGTACCTGGGCGCGATCGGCCTGGTCCAGATTCTGATCGGGACGGTCGCCCTGCTGCTGACGTTTTTCTCGGCTTTAACGGTCGGCTACCGGACCGACGGCTCAATCCCGTTGTTTTTGCTCGTCGGAGCGCTGTCGATCGTTTCGGTTGTTGCGATCGGGTTGATTGTGGCCGGCTGGATGAAGACGATCTACGAGCTCCTGACCGTGGGGATCTTTCCGTTCTTCGTCCTGATGTTCTTTTCCGAGAGCATGTTCACCCTGCCGAAAATCGCCCTCTTGAAATTCGGGGCCCATACGTTTTACGCCAACGACATCCTCCCGACGGCCCTGACGGTGAAAGCCTTCAACAAGATCCTGAATTTCCAGGCCGGGTTCAGCGACGTCGGGTTCGAGATCGCCGCGATCTCCGTCCTGACGGCCGTTTACCTGGCCGTCGGCCTGTGGTTTTTCGGTCGCCGCCATCTCCGTCCGCGATGAAACCGGTGTCAGGTTATCCGTTCCCCCATTATCCCGATCCGAGAAATTCTCCAATGATTCAGGAGGAATCCCCATGTCTGGAAAACAGATGAAAACTCTCTTCGTATCCGTTCTTTTTTGTCTCGCGGCTGTCGCCATCTCCTTTGCATCTTTTTCCGGTCCGTCCGCCCAGGTCGCCCTCTGGCCCGAGATCGAGCCGTTCCAGACGGGCGACCTGAAGGTCTCCGAAATCCACACCATTCATTATGAGCTTTGCGGGAATCCCAAGGGCAAGCCGGTCATGGTTCTGCATGGCGGTCCGGGGGCCAAGAGCTCTCCCTATTACCGCCGGTTCTTCGATCCGGCCAAGTTCCTGATCGTGCTCTATGACCAGCGCGGCTGCGGTCTGTCGCGGCCGCTGTTCGAGCTCCGGGAGAACACCACCCAGGAGCTGGTCGGCGACATCGAAAAGCTGCGCCTCCATCTCAAGCTGGGCAAGACCATCCTGTTCGGCGGATCCTGGGGCACGACCCTGGGACTTGCTTACGCCGAAGCCCATCCCGAAGCAACGGCCGGGCTCGTCCTGCGAGGCGTTTTCACCTCCACCCGGGAGGAGCTTGATCATTACTACAAAGGCGTCCGCACGTTTTTCCCGGATGCGTACGACAAGCTGGCCGAGGTGCTGGGGCAGGAGCCCTCCCCGCAGGCTTTGCTCCGCCTCATCCAGAGCAAGGACGAAGCCGAGCGGAAGCGCGGCGCCCGGGCCTGGGTGGAGTACGAGTTCAAGATCGGAGAGCTCACGGCCAAGGATGCGGATATCGCCCGTCTCTTCGTGACGCCGTCTCTGGCCGAGACCATTTACTCCCTGGGCCTGATCGAAAACTACTACATGGCCAACCGGTGCTTCCTGGAAGAGGGACAGCTTTTAAGGGATGCCGTGAAGCTCAAGGATATCCCGGCTGTCATCGTCAACGGCCGCTACGATATGATCTGTCCGCCGATCACGGCCTACAAGCTCCACAAGCTGATGCCCAAGAGCAGGTTGATCATCGCCGAGGCCTCCGGCCATTCCCTGAACGAGCCGGCCATCGAGAAAGCACTGCTCAACGCCATGCGGGACTTCGAATGAAAAAGGAGGGTTCGATGCGCCGAAGGAAGGGCTTAACGAACATTGCTTGTGTAACCATTTTTTTTCACTCTATGACGGCGTCTCTTCCAACGCCGGACCATGATTGGCTGATCGTTCCGGGAGTTCGGGTCGGTCCGATCACGGCCGCGACGAGCGCCGCCGATCTCATAAAACTATTCGGAGCGAAAAATGTCCGGGACGAAGATATTCAAGTCGGAGAAGGCTTTGTCAAACCGGGAACCGTTATATTTCCGGATGCTCCAGAAAAGAGGTTGGAGGTCCTCTGGACGAATTCTGCAACCAGGACTCGGCCGAAGAGCATTCAAATTCGTGGAGAAAAATCGCTTTGGAAGACGGATAAAGAAATTACTTTGGGGTCTACCCTTAAAGACATCGAGAAAATCAACGGGAGGCCGTTTTTACTTTGCGGTCTCGGTTGGGATTATGCAGGCACGATCATGGGGGCGAACGAAGGATTTTTATCAGAAGTCGGGGAATACCGGGAAGGCGATTCCGATTATTCAAAGCGGACCCTGATCCTGCGGCTCATGGGTAACGAACGGGATGTTTGGGAGAAAAACTTTGAGGAATTAAAAGTGATCTTAGGGGAAAGCGTTCATCGATCCGATCACCCCGCCATGCAGAAACTGAATCCCTTCCTTACATTCATGATCGTCATTTTCCCTTCAGAATCGTCTTCGTGATCGTCCGGATCCCGACGCCTCGCTTCCCGTTTGACACAACCGGCCGGGCTTGCCTATAGTACCGTCATGTCGTTTCTCCCGGTGCGGGAAATCTTTTTTCGATCAACGAGGTGCTTTCATGTCCGGAAACCGGCCGAAAATTCTTTTCTTGACCGTCGTCCTTCTGATAGGCGCTTATGGATTTGTCCCGTTCAATGGGGATTCGAACCCGGCCCCGGCTGCGCCGACCGACCCGGGCTGGCTCCGCTACCCATCCGTCTCGCCCGACGGAACGGCGATCGTCTTCACATATAAGGGCGATCTTTATCGCGTCCCGTCGGCCGGCGGCGAGGCCGTCGCCCTGACGACTCACGAGGCCCAGGACTACATGCCCGTCTGGAGCCGGGACGGAAAAAGCATTGCCTTCGCCTCCGACCGCTACGGAAATTTCGATATCTTTCTCATGCCCGCCTCCGGCGGCGAAGCCGTCCGGTTGACCTTCCATTCGGCCGAAGAGCTCCCGTACTCATTTACGCCCGACGGCGCGGCGATCCTCTTCGGGGCGTCCCGACAGGACCTCGCCGCCAATCGCCAATTCCCGGCCGGTTCCCAACCCGAGCTCTACCGGGTTCCGGTCAACGGCGGACGGGTCAAACAAGTGTTGACGACTCCGGCTGAGGACGCCAAGTACAGCCGGAACGGCCAATTTTTAATCTACCATGATAAAAAAGGCGGGGAGAACGAGTGGCGCAAGCACCACAAGTCATCCATCACCCGGGATATCTGGATCCATGATCTCCAGGCCGGGACTCATCGGAAGGTCACTGGGTTTGCCGGAGAAGACCGCTCCCCGGTCCTGACGGCCGACGGAAAGGCCTTTTATTACCTCAGCGAGGAAAGCGGCACTTTCAACGTCCACCGGATGAGCCTGGACGGGGGTGCGTCGCGGCAGGTCACCAAGTTTAAAACTCATCCGGTCCGCTTCCTCAGCGCTTCGGACAACGAGTTGCTCTGTTTCGGCTACGATGGGGAAATCTACACCCAGAAGGGGACCGACGAGGCTCGGAAAGTCGAAATCCGACTCGTCGCCGACAACCGGGCCAATCTCGAGCGGACCGTTGCCGTAACCGGCGGGGCGTCCGAAATGGCCGTCGGCCTCAACGGCAAGGAAGTCGCCTTCATATCCCGGGGCGAGGTCTTCGTCACCAGCGTGGAAGGCGGGGTGACCAAGCGGATCACCGACACCCCGGCCCAGGAATCGGGCTTGACGTTCTCGCCCGACGGCAAAGCCCTCGTTTACGGGTCCGAGCGGGGCGGGCATTGGGCCATTTATGAGTCCCGCCGGGCCCGGGCCGAAGAGCCGTATTTCTACGCCTCGACGGTCCTCAAAGAAAAAGTCCTCGTCGACGACCCCAAGGGCGCGACCCAGCCGCTCTTTTCCCCCGACGGGAAGGAGATCGCTTATATCGAGGGCCGGATGACTCTTCGGGTCCTCAACCTCGAATCCGGAAAATCGCGGACCGTGCTGACCAAGAAAGATCTGTTCGCCAACGGCGAGAACGACCAGTATTTCAGCTGGAGCCCGGATGGACGCTGGATTCTGTTCGATTACGCCGTCCCGGGGATCGCGCCCGGCGAAGTCGGCCTGGTCGCGGCCGACGGGAAAAGCCCGGCGGTCAACCTGACCGAGAGCGGCTTCAACGACGGCCGGGCCCGCTGGGTCCTGGACGGGAAGGCCATGCTCTGGTTCAGCAACCGGGACGGATTGAATTCCGTGGCCCAGGGCGGCGCCTCCCAGTCGGACGCCTACGCGATGTTCTTCACCCGGGAGGCCTGGGACCGCTTCCGCCTGAGCAAGGAGGATTTCGCCCTGCTCAAGGAAGAGGAGGAGAAGAAAGCCAAGGAAAAGGATAAAGATAAGCCGAAAGAGGGGGCGGACGCGGTCAAGGACAAGGAACCCAAGGTCGAGCCCCTGACGATCGACCTGGAGGATATCGCCCTCCGCAAGGCCCGGCTGACGATCCATTCCTCGGCCCTGGGCGACGCCCTGCTCAGCAAAGATGGCGAGACGCTCTACTACCTGGCCCGCTTCGAGCGGGGCCTAAACCTCTGGACCACCAGCGTCCGGACCAGGGAAACCAAGATGCTTCTTTCGCTCAACGCCAACGGCGGGCGGATGGAGTGGGACAAGGACCAGAAAAACATCTTTCTCCTTTCCGACGGGTCGATTTCCAAGATCGAACCCGGCGCGGGGAAGCGGGAACCGGTTTCCTTCCGCGGCGAGATGCAGCTCCGTCCGGGGGAGGAGCGCCTGTCGATGTTCGATCACGTCTGGCGTAAAACCCGGGACACCTTCTACACCGCCGGGTACCATGGCGCGAACTGGGAAGCCCTCCGCCCGGTCTATGAGAAGCACGTTCGCCATACCGGGACGCCCTTCGAATTCGCCGAGCTTCTCAGCGAGCTTCTGGGAGAGCTCAACATCAGCCACAGCGGGGCCCGCTATTCTCGTACGGGCTCCGATGGCGACGCGACCGCGGCCTTGGGGGCTTTTTACGACCCGGCCTTCGACGGGCCCGGCTGCCGCCTCCAGGAAATCATCAAGGGTGGCCCGCTGGATAAAGCCGAAATCAAGGTCAGGGCGGGGATGGTTCTGGTCTCCGTCGACGGCGAGGACATCCGGGCCGACCGCGACCTGGCCGTTTACCTCAACCGCAAGGCGGGGAAACGAGTTCTCCTGGGAATTAAAGACGGCGACAAGACGCTCGAAGTCGTCCTCAAGCCGATTAGCCTCGGCGAAGAGAGCCGATTGCTTTATACCCGCTGGGTCCTCAGAAACCGCGAGGAAGTCGAGCGTTTGAGCGGCGGCCGCCTCGGGTACGTCCATATCTCGGGGATGAGCGACGGCTCCTACCGGACGACGTTCGAAGATGTCCTGGGCAAATACGCCCACAAGGACGGGCTGGTGGTGGATACCCGGTTCAACGGCGGCGGCGACTTGGTCGCCGACCTGGCCATGTTCCTCAGCGGCCGCAAGTTCTTCGACTACACGACAGACGACCGGAGCGTCGGGTTCGAACCCAATTTCCGCTGGACCAAGCCGAGCATCAGCCTGGCCGGCGAATCCAATTACAGCGATGCCCATTGCTACGCCGCCGTTTACCAGGAGCTCAAGCTCGGCAAGCTGGTCGGCATGCCCGTCCCCGGAACCTGCACCTTCGCCGGCTGGGAAGGGCTGCCCGAGCCCGGGCTGATGTGGGGCGTGCCGCCGGTCGGGGTCAAGAACGCGGCCGGGGCTTACCTCGAAAACCGCCAGACCGAGCCCGATATCCTCGTCCGGAACGAATATGAAACCGTGGGCAAGGGCAAGGACCAGCAGCTGGAAGCGGCGGTGGCCGCCTTGATGAAGGAGATCAAGTAGGAATTTGCCGGGAAAGAAGCGTCTGGTCTTGAAGATCCTGGCGGCCGCGGCGGCCGTCATGGTCGTCTTTGCCGCCTATGTCTGGCTGTCGCTTCCGGACGTTTCCGGCCTGAAGACGAACAATCCGGAGACGACCTCGCTCATCCGTCAACGTCAGGCCGAAGCCGGGGAAGAAGGCCGGTCCCATCCGGTTGAATTGGATCGCCTGGAGCCGCATCCCGCCGCTGATGAAACGATGCGTTCTGGTCAGCGAGGACGCGGCGTTCTACGACCACAAAGGGATCGATTTCGCGGAGCTGCGGGCCTCGATCGAAAAGGACCTCAAGGAAGGCCGCTTGGCCCGGGGCGGAAGCACGATCACCCAGCAGCTGGCCAAAAACCTCTTCCTGTCCACGTCCAAGTCTCTTGTCCGGAAGCTCCGGGAAGCCCTCATCGCCCGGCGGCTGGAAAAGCGCCTGTCGAAAGAACGCATCTTCCATCTCTATCTCAACGTCATTGAATGGGGCCCGAACGTCTTCGGCCTTCAAAATGCGGCCCGGCACTGGTTTGGGAAAGACGCGGCCGATCTGACGCTGGAGGAGATGGTCCGGCTGACCGCAGTCATTCCCCGGCCGCTCCGCTCCAACCCGCGGAAAAACGACAGTTGGATGCGATTCAAAGGACGTTGGATCGCCGATACGCTTCAAACGGTCGGGGACATCGGGCCCGGCGATCACGAAGCCCTGCTTCGGGCGTTTGAATGAAGTTTGCTTGACAGGGACCCCGGCCCGGCTAGAATGGGACTTTAAAGGAAGAGGAGATACTCATGGGCGGATTTTTCGGAGTCGCGAGCCGGATTGAAAATGTGGCCGATCTTTTTTACGGGACCGATTTCCACTCGCACCTTGGGACGAAGTACGGCGGTTTGGCCGTCGTCCGGCCCGAGGGGCTGGTGAAGAAAATCCACCACATCGAGAATACCCAATTCCGGGCGAAGTTCGACGCGGACCTGGATGGCCTGAAATCCCACCTGGGCATCGGGGTCATCAGCGATTCAGACCCCCAGCCGGTGGTGATCCATTCCCACCTCGGCCGCTTCGCCGTCGTCACCGTCGGGGCCATCAAGAACATCGACGCCCTCGTCCGCCGGGTCTTCCGGGAGCGGCGGATCCATTTCGCCGAGTCGATGGGCGGGGGGGTCAATCCGACCGAGCTGGCCGCCGCCCTCATCAACCAGGAGGACACGTTCGAGGCCGGGATCCGCAACCTCCAGGAATCCGTCGAGGGTTCCTGCTCCGTCCTCGTCCTGACGGAGAAGGGCATCTACGCCGGCCGGGACAAGTACGGCCGGACGCCGATCATCATCGGGGCTAAAGAGGGGAGCTGGGCCGTGACGATGGAGACCTGCGCTTTTCCCGAACCTCGACTTCAATGTCGTCCGGGACCTTGGTCCGGGGGAGATCGTCTTCATGACCCCCGACGGCTCGAGACACGGCAGGAGCCCGGCAGCGTCCTCCAGATTTGCTCCTTCCTGTGGGTTTATTACGGTTATCCGGCCTCAAGCTACGAGGGGATTAACGTCGAGGCCTCCCGGAACCGCTGCGGGGAGATGCTCGCCCGGCGGTCTCCCATCTCGATCGACTTCGTTGCCGGGATTCCCGATTCGGGCGTCGGCCACGGCATCGGGTATGCGGCGGCGGCCGGCGTCCCGTTCAAACGGCCGTTCGTCAAATACACCCCGACCTGGGCCCGGAGCTTCATGCCCCAGAACCAGGAGGCCCGCGACCTGGTCGCCCGGATGAAGCTGATCCCGATCAAGGAGCTCATCCACGGCAAGAGAATCCTCTTCTGCGAGGACTCGATCGTCCGGGGGACCCAGCTGAAAGACACCGTCCAGCGATTGTACGACACCGGGGCGACGGAAATCCATATGCGGCCGGCCTGCCCGCCGCTGGTTTACGGCTGCAAGTTCCTGAACTTTTCGGTCTCCCGCTCGGAGATGGATCTGGCCGCCCGCCGGGCCATCCGGGAGATGGCGGGGGAGTCGGAACGTGGACCTTGCGCCTTATTCCGACGAGCGGACTCCCGAGTTTGAGGCCATCGTCGAGCGGATCCGGCGCCGCCTCAATCTCACGACCCTGAAATACCAACGCCTGAGCGACCTGGTCGCGGCGATCGGGCTGCCCAAGGACCGGCTGTGCACGTATTGCTGGACGGGGCGGAGATTAAGAGCCCGATTCTGCCTTTTGCTTGAGGGTGAGAAGAGCACGGATGAGCCGGCGAGAATAGGCCTGCTGTTTATGGGAAAGGGGGATTGGCTGGGAAGCTAGGATTCGAACCTAGATACCATGATCCAGAGTCATGGGTCCTGCCGTTGGACGACTTCCCAGCAGGAAGAAGGAATATACCGAAAAACCCGTCCCTTTTCAAGCCCCTGGAGGCCTTTTCTGTCGGAGGGGGGTTGTGATAAGATGGCCACCGGCGCCATGGCAAAAAAACACACGATCCGGCTGATTCTCGTTCTGGGCTTAACCCTCGTTCTCCTCTATTTCTCCTTCAGGGGCATGGATATCGGGGAGGCCTTCCGGTATCTCATCCACAACGTCCGTTGGGGGATGTTCGCCCTGGTCGTCCTGATCACGCCGCTTCACATGCTCACCCGGGCGCTGCGGTGGAAATTCCTGATGGTCCACGAGAAGCAGGATGTCAGCCTGTACAACATGTTCGCGGCCAACGCCGTGGGCTTCACCGTCAGCTACATCTTCCCGGCCCGGCTCGGGGAGCTGATCAAGCCGATCTATCTGGCCCGGCGGGAAAAATGCCGGATCGGCTTCACCATCGGCACCTGTGTGGTCGAGCGGATCTTCGACATTTTCACCATGTGCTTTCTCCTGGCCGTCTTTCTCCTGGCCAAGCCGCTCTACGTCTCGATCTTCAAGCTTGAAGACGCCTCCCTGAAAAAGCTGACCGGATTGGGCCTTGCCGGAGCCGCGATCGCCCTGGGCCTCCTGGCCGTCTGCCTGGGATTTATTTTCTTCCGGGACAAGGCCATGGCCCTGGCCGGGGCCGTTCTCAAGCTCAAGATTTTCCCGGAAAAATTCCGGGCGAAAATCCTGGAGCTCCTCCATGAATTCATCGACGGGTTGAAGTTCTTCCGATCTTTTAAAACCCTTATGGCTTACGTCGCCCTGTCGATCGTCGTCTGGCTCGGGATCATTTTCTATTATTGGGTCTTTTTCCTGGCTTTTAATATCCACATCAACTTTTTCTTTCTTTTCCCCTACATCTTCCTGACCGGGGTCGGGGCGGCGATCCCGACGCCGGGGATGGTCGGAGGGTACCACGTCTTCAGCCGCGAGGGCATGGTCACGCTCTTCGGGCTGGGCGTGAACCAGGCCGTCGGCTTGACCGCTGTCTTTCACGCCGTCCAGTACATCGTCACCTGCCTGGTCGGATTCGCCATCCTGCGGAAGGATGGGATGAGCTTGGCTCAAATCAAGCGACTCGGCGAGTCGGAGAAAAAGCCATGAAATGCCCGTTCTGCGGCCACGTCGAAAGCAAGGTCATCGATTCCCGGGAGAGCAAGAAGGGGATATCCATCCGGCGGCGGCGGGAGTGCATCTCCTGCGCCCGGCGCTTCACGACCTACGAAAAGATCGAGGAAATCCCCTATATGATCGTCAAGAAGGACGGCACCCGGCAGATGTTCGACCGGCAGAAGCTGCTCCGGGGCCTCCTCAAAGCCTGTGAAAAACGGCCCATCGCCGTCGACAAGCTCGAGGAGATCGTCGAAGAGATCGAGTCCCGCCTCCAGGAGCGGCCGGAAAAAGAAATGAAATCCAACGATATCGGGGCCCTGGTGATGGAGCGGCTGAAGGACCTGGACAAGGTCGCCTATGTCCGCTTCGCCTCGGTCTACCGGGAGTTCCGCGATGTCATGGAGTTCAAGCAGGAGCTGGAAACTCTTCTAAAGGAAAAATAGGGGATACCGTCCCGGTCGGGTTTGACAAATCCTCATTCGGGACGTATTTATGTTCGTCTCATGGTCAAACGCATCCGTCCGATCGTCTGTGTTCATCGGAACGCCCCGGGGGATGACTTCCCGGAATGGAATGGCGGCTGGGTTCCCCGCCTCGACCTGGCCGAAACCGAAAAGGCCCTGGTCGTGGCCATGGAGGCCTCGGGTCTTACGGCCGGCGACATCCGGATCTCCCTCCAGCCTAACCGGCTGACCATCGAGGGGCGGAAGAAAGAGGCCTCGGTCCCAGCCGGCTCGCGGTTTCTCCGCCTGGAGAGGGAATACGGCCCGTTCCGGCGGACCTTGCCCTTGCCCCGGTCGGTCGTCCCGGCCCGGGCCCGGGCGACTCTTAGAACGAGGCGTCCTGACGGTCGTCTTGCCGAAGCCGCCGGAAAAGCGGGCCCGGAAGCGCGTCGTCCCGATCAAGAAAACAATGGAGTGAATGATATGGCTGAAAAAGATCCAACCGCCGAACCGGTCGATAACGCCGCCGAGGGCGCGATTCCAAGCCCCAGATTCCGGTCAAGCTGCCCATCCTCCTTCTCCGCGACATCGTCGTCTTCCCCTATATGATCGTCCCGCTGTTCGTCGGCCGGGAAAAATCGAAGGCGGCGATCGACGAGGCCCTGGCCTCCCACCGGATGATCCTTCTTTTGACCCAAAAGGAGATGGAGACCGAGGACCCCAAGCAGGACGAAGTCTACCGGATGGGGACGGTCGCCTTGATCATGCGGATGCTGAAGCTCCCCGACGGCCGGATCCGCATCCTGGCCCAGGGCTTGACCCGGGCCGCGGTCCGGACGTACGAGGAGGAAAACGGGCATTTTGTCGCCGAGATCGAGCCGATCCCCGAGCCCGAAAATCCGGAAAAGACCCTGGAAAGCGAGGCCCTGGTCCGCAACGTCCGGTCCGGCCTGGAGAAGGCCGCCTCGCTCGGCAAGTCCATCCCGCCCGAAGTCCTGATCATCGCCTCCAACGTCGAGGAGCCGGGACGTCTGGCCGACCTGGTCGGGGCCAACCTCGAGCTCAAGGTCCCCGAAGCCCAGGCCGATCCTCGAAACGGTCGACCCGATCGTCCGCCTTAAGCAGGTCTACGAGTACCTGGCCAAAGAGATCGAAATCCTCGACGTCCAGTCGCGGATCTCGACCGAGGCCAAGGGCGAGATGGACAAGCACCAGCGCCAGTATTTCCTCCGCCAGCAGATGAAGGCCATCCAGAAGGAGCTGGGCGAAGGCAACGAGCTCCAGGAGGAGATCAAGGGCTACCAGGACAAGCTGAAGAAGTTCAAGGTGGCCGAGGAGGTCCGGGAGGAGGTCGAAAAGAACATCAGCCGCCTCTCCCAGATGCATCCGGAATCGGCCGAAACGACGGTCGTCCGGAACTACCTCGACTGGGTGTTCGCCCTGCCCTGGTCCAAAAGCACCATCGACAACCTCGACCTCAAGAAAGCCGAAGCCGATCCTCGACGAGGACCATTACGGCCTGGACAAGGTCAAGGAGCGGATCATCGAGTACCTGGCCGTCCGGAAGCTGTCCAAGAAGATCAAGGGCCCGATCCTCTGCTTCGTCGGGCCTCCCGGCGTCGGCAAAACCTCGCTCGGAAAATCCATCGCCCGGGCCTTGGGCCGGGAGTTCCTCCGGATTTCGCTCGGCGGCGTCCGGGACGAAGCCGAAATCCGGGGCCATCGGCGGACCTATGTCGGAGCCCTGCCCGGACGCATCATCCAGGGCCTCCGCCGGGCCGGATCGAACAACCCCGTCTTCATGATGGACGAAGTCGACAAGATCGGAGCGGACTACCGGGGCGACCCGTCCTCGGCCCTGCTGGAGGTCCTGGATCCGGAGCAGAACAACTCCTTCCGGGATCACTACCTGGCCGTGCCCTTCGACCTCTCCAAAGTGATGTTCATCACCACGGCGAACCTCCTCGACCCGATCCAGCCCGCCTTCCGCGACCGGATGGAGGTCATTCAACTGCCGGGCTACACCGAAGAGGAGAAGCTCGAGATCGCCGCCCGGCATCTCGTTCCCAAGCAGATCAAGGAAAACGCCCTCTCGGACAAGATCATCCAGATCACCTCCGGGGCGGTCCGGATCGATCATCTCCCGGTACACCCGGGAGGCCGGCGTGCGGAACCTGGAGACGGGAGATCGCCGCGGTCTGCCGGAAGGTCGCCCGGAAGGTGGCCGAGGACAAGAAAACCCTGAGCAAGATCACGTCCCAGAACATCGAATCTTATCTGGGGCCGCCCAAGATCTTCAAGGACGAGCTCCAGAAGACGCGACCGGGTCGGCGTGGCTACGGGCGTGGCCTGGACGGAAACGGGCGGCGAGGTGCTGTTCGTCGAAGCCCTGAAGATGAAGGGCAAGGGCGGCCTCCAGTTGACCGGCCTGTTCGGCAACGTCATGAAGGAATCGGCCCAGGCGGCCCTCAGCTACGCCCGGGTTCACACCAAGGACCTGGAAATCGACAACCGGATCTTCGGGACCAACGACTTCCACATCCATATCCCCGAAGGGGCGATCCCCAAGGACGGGCCGTCGGCCGGCATCACCATGGCCACGGCCTTGATTTCGCTCTGCACCGACCGCATGGTCCGCTGGGACACGGCCATGACCGGAGAGATCACCCTTCAGGGCAACGTTCTGCCGATCGGCGGGGTGAAGGAGAAAGTCCTGGCCGCTCAACGGGCCGGGATCAAGCGGATGATCCTCCCGGCTCCCAATAAAAAGGACCTGATCGATATCCCCAAAGTCGTCGAAACGGGAAATGGAGTTCATCTTCGTCGAGGATATCCGCCAGGTGCTGGACGCGGCCCTGGTCAAACCGGTGAAGAAGGGAAAACGGTCTACTTGAAGAGGAACGAACCGACGAAGGCGAACTCGGCCGGCCCGGTTTGAACGACGCCGGTCGCTCTCCGACGGCCATTCGACCCGAAGCGTGCCCATCTCCGTCGAAACGTCGACCGTCCGGTCGACCAAGCCCTTGAGCATGGACGCCGCCACGGCCGCCGCGGCCGAGCCGCTTCCCGGACGAGAGCGTCTCGCCGACGCCCCGCTCCCAAAACAGCACTTCGATCTCGCCTCGGCCCCGGACCCGGATGAACTCGATGTTCGTCCGGCGGGGGAAGAAGGGATGCGACTCGATTTCCCGGCCGAGCTCGTGCCACTCGAACCGGCCGGGAAACCGGTCGATGAAGACGGAGCAGTGGGGATTGCCGAGGGACAGGACCGTGACCGGGTAGGTCTTGGTGTTGATCATCAGGGGATAATCGACGATCCGGTCGTGGACCGAACCGTCATCGAAGGGAATGTCGGCCGAGGAGAAGCGCGGTTGGCCCAGCTCGGCCTTGACCAGGAAGCCGAATTCGGTCCGGCCGACGAGTCTCGCAGGCGCGTTCGCCGACGGCCGTCTGGAAACGGATGCGGGGGCCTTCGATCTTCTGCTGGGAATGAAGGTAGGCGGCGGCGCAGCGCAGGCCGTTTCCGGAAATCTCCGCTTCCGAGCCGTCGGCGTTAAAGATGCGGAAGCTTACCTCGCCCGCGGCCCGGTCCTTGACCGACAGGACCAGGATGCCGTCCGCCCCCACCCCGGTGTGCCGCTGGCACAGCCGCTGGGCGAGGGCGCCCGGCTCCTCCAGGACGACGACTTCGTCGGAGTCGACGATCAGGAAATCGTTGCCCAGGCCGTGGAACTTGGTGAACTTCATGTCTAGTCGGTGATCCGCAGGGTGAGGATGAACTCCTGGGATTCGCCGCCGCCGTCTTCGCGCCGGACCACGAGGAGCAGCACGTCGCCGGCTTTGAGCGGCTTGAGGAGGGCGTTCCATTCGTCCAGGGTCTCGATCTTCTTCCGGTTGGCCTCGATGATGATGTCGCCGGGGCTGGAGGCCGCGCCGCTCGGCATTGCTGCCCGAGGCGACGTCGGTGATCAGCAGACCGCTCTCGGTTTTAAGCCCGTAGCGGCGGGCCGAGGCCGGGGTCAGGGCTTCCAGCGTCAATCCGACGCTTTGGCTGGAGGCTTCGGCGGCCGGCTTGATTTTGACCTCGGGCGTGAGTTCGACGACCGTGGCCTTGGTCGTCATCTCCTTGCCGTCGCGGATGAATGTGATTTCGACGGGTTGCCGGGGGGGATGTCGGAAATCTTGAACCGGAGGTCGTTGCTGTTTTCGATCGGCTGGCCGTTGATGGCGATGACGACGTCATGCGCTTGAGCCCGGCCTTGTCCGCCGGTCCATCCTTGTCGACGTCGTTGATCAGGGCGCCCTTGCGGTCCTTCAGGCTGAGGGCTTTCTGGAGATCCTGGTCGATGTCCGCGGTCTGGATGGAAACGCCCAGGCGGCTGCGGACGACCCGGCCTTTTTCCTTCAGCTGGATGACGACTTTCTTGGCGATCTCCGAGGGGATGGCGAACCCGATGCCGATGTTGCCGCCCGGAGACGATGAGGTCAGAATATTGCTGTTGATCCCGATGACCTGGCCTTTGAGGTTGATGAGCGGGCCGCCGGAATTGCCCCGGTTGATGGCCGCGTCCGTCTGGATGAAGTCCTCGATAGCTCGCGGTATCCCCGAGGCCAGATCTGGCGGCCCTTGGCGCTGACGATGCCGGCCGTGACGGTGTGTTCCATCCCGAGGGGATTTCCGATGGCCAGGACCCATTCGCCGACTTTCAAGGCCTTTGAGTCGCCCAATTCGGCGAAGGGAAAGTTCGTGCCCTCGACTTTGACCAAGGCGACATCCGTCTGCGGATCCGTTCCGATGACTTTGGCTTCGTATTCGTCGCCGGCGACGGTGAAAACGGAGACTTTCTTCGGCTTTTTCGACGATGTGGTTATTGGTGAGGAGATAGCCGTCGGCGGAGATGAAAAATCCCGTCCCCTGGACGATCGACGCCGGGGCTTCCTGCGGAGTGTTTGGTTCCGGCCCCTGCGGCTGCTTGGGACTGCCGAAAAACCGGTCCCAAAATTCGTCGAAGCGGATCCTGTCCGCCTTCGCTGTCCGCGTCCGCGCGTTCGGCGTCGATCCGGACGACCGTCGGGCCGATCTTTTCGGAGACGGCGACGAAATCAAGGTCGGGCCCGGCTTCAGGGGCATCGGCGAAAAGGTGCGTTCCCAGCGTCTTGGACGTCGGAGTTCCAGGACGCTTTTCGCCTCCGCTTTTTTCTCCGGCAGATATACAAAGACATATCCGGCCAGAAAGACGCCGAGGAAAAACGCGCCGATGGCGATCCAAACACTTTTTTTCATAATCCATCCTCCATGAGGCGTCGCCGTTATACGCAACCGAGAGGAATCCACGATAGCATAAACGGCCGCCTCGGAATCAACCGGCGGTTGTCCGGAACTTCAATAATCATAAGCCTTTACCGGTCATCTCAGGACGGTGCCGGCTGAGGAAATTCCGAACACCGACCGACATTTATAAACAACGTCTCCGGTTCCGTCGTTGCAATTTCCCTCCGGCGCGGCTATCATCCTGAAGATGAAAAAAGGCCGGCTGATCGTCTTCGAGGGCATCGACGGGGCGGGGAAGTCCACCCAGGCCCGGATGCTCCTCCGGAAGCTCCGGGCCCGCGGCCTGCGCGGTTTCCTCTTTCCGGGAACCGTCCCGCGGCCGCTTCGGACGGGAGCTCCGGGCCGCGGCCAAAACCGCCGGGTCCCTGACCCCGGCCGAGGAGCTCGATCTCTTTGTCAAGGACCGACGGGAGAACGTCGCCCGGAATCTTCGGCCGGCGCTTCGGGCCGGGCGGATCGTCGTTCTGGACCGCTATTATTTTTCGACCATGGCCTACCAGGGCGCCAAGGGGCTCGATCCCGGAGCGCATCCGGAAAATGAACGAGCGGTTCGCCCCGAAACCCGACCTCGTTTTTCTCCTCGATATGGACGCGCCCGGGGGCTTGGCCCGGATCGCCGGGCGAAAAACCCGGGACCTGCTGTTCGAGCGCGAAGGCCTACCTCCGCCGCGTCCGGCCGCATTTTTCGCGGCTTCCGAGGCCGGCGGTTCGTCCACCTCGACGGCCGCCGGGGCAAGCGCGAGCTCGGCCGAGAAATTCTGGCCCGGGCCCTGGCCGTCCTCGGGAATAGGTGAAGTCGCACCATGTCCGGCGAGAAAAAAGATCTTTCGAGATCAAAATCAAAAAATTCAACCGGAAAAAGATTCTGGAAGGCCGTTCTGGGGGCGTTCCTGCTCGGCACGGCCCTCGTCTTCGGCGCGGTCTTCGGCACGTATTTCGCCGTCCGAAAAACGCTGCCCGATCTTTCCGGGCTGGAAACTTACGAGCCGGCCCTGGCGACCCGGGTCCTGGCCGATGACGGACAGGTCGTCCGGGAGATCGGGACGGAAAAGCGGACGATCGTCACCTACGCCGAAATCCCGAGCGTTCTGCGCAACGCCATTCTGGCCACCGAGGACCCGCATTTCTTCAGCCATAAGGGCGTCGATCTCTGGGGAATTCTCCGCTCGGTCAAGGAGAACGCCTTCAACATCTTCCGCCAGCCGCAAGCTGCCACGGCGGGAGCACGATCACCCAGCAGGTCGCCCGGAAGCTCTTCCTTCATCCCCTCCAAACGCTCCAGCGCAAATTCGCCGAATGGTATGTCTCGATCCAGATCGAAAAGAAGTATTCCAAGGAACGCATCTTCGAGATGTACTGCAACCAGTTCGAGCTGGGGCCCGGCGTCTCCGGAGTGGAAGCGGCCGCCCGCTCTATTTCGGCAAATCCATCGGCGAGCTGACCCTGGAGGAAGCGGCTTTTATCGCCGGCATCTTCCGGGCGCCGACGCTTTATTCGCCGTATCGCAATCCGGTCCGAGCCCTCGAACGGCGGAACCACGTCCTGACCCGGATGGAGGAGGAAGGCTACCTGTCTCCGGCCCGGGCCGAAGCGGGCCGGAAGACGCCCTTGATCGTCCTGCCCCAAGGCCGGGAGGACTACGATTTCGGCGGATATTTTTTCGAGGAAGTCCGCCGGGCGGTCGTGGAAAAGTATGGCGAAGACAACCTCTATCGGGGCGGCTGAACGTCTCCACGACCCTCAACACGGTCTATCAGAAATACGCCGAGGAGGCGGTTCAAAACGGCCTCCGGCGCGTACGACAAACGGTGGGGATGGCGGAAGAGATAAAACCAATCTTCTGGCGGACGAGGCCTTCCAGGCTTCGGGAAAGACGCTCGAGGATTACCGGTTGAAATCCTGGGCCACGCCCCGGCTTGAGCCGGGGGATATCGAGGAAGCGATCATCCTCGAAGTCGGCGAAAAAAGAAGCGCGGGTCCGGGTCAAGGATTATGCCGTCACCCTCGTCAACGAAGGCGTGGAATGGGCGGTACGGAGCAAGAACCTGGATGTCGATCCTCAAACGGGGGGATGTCGTCGAGGTCAAGGTCAAGTCGCGGGATGCGGAGAAGAAGACGGCCGTGGTCACGCTGGAACAGGAACCGCTGGCCGAGGCGGCGATGGTCGTTCTCGACGCCCGGACGGGGCAGATCAAGGCCATGGTCGGGGGGTCTTCCTTCCGCCGAACCCAGCTCAACCGGGCCACCCAAACATCCCGGCAGGTCGGGTCGGCGATCAAGCCTTTCCTTTATACGGCCGCCCTCGAAAACGGCTTCACCGCCGCCAGCCGCCTGGTCGACGAGCCGACCGATTTCCCCGACCCCTGGTCGGGGACGATCTGGTCGCCGAAAAACTACGACAGGACCTATAAAGGCACGATCACCTTCCGGCAGGGGCTCGAGGATTCCCGCAACGTCGTCACGGCCAAAATGCTGGACAATATTTCCCCCCAGACCGGCGTCGAATACTGCAAGCGGTTCGGGCTGACCGCGACGCTCTATCCCTATCTCTCCCTGGCCCTGGGGACGTTTGAGGTGAACCTGGTGGAGATGGTTTCGGCCTACTCCGTTTTCCCCAATAAAGGCATCCGGATGCGACCCATCGTTCATCGGCAAGATCCAGGACCGGGACGGCAACCTGCTCGAGGAGACCGCTCTTGAAGCCGAGGAAGTCATCTCGCCCCAAACCGCCTACCTGATGACCAACCTTATGGAAGGGGTCATCCAACGCGGGACGGGCAATGCGGCGGGCATTTTTCTCAATGATACCGCCCTGGGCGGGAAAACCGGGACGACCGACAACTACACCGACGCCTGGTTCATCGGGTTTTCTCCGTCGCTTTGCGTCGGCGTCTGGGTGGGAAAAGACGACAACACGACCTTAGGAAAGCGAGAGGAAGGCGCCAAGACGGCGCTGCCGATCTGGATGGAATTTTTCGGACGCGTCATCGCGGACGCTAAAGCCAAAGCCGCTGAGACCGGAGTCGAGCTTTTCCCCGAGGAATTCGAGGTTCCTCCCAGCATCCATTTCGTCGCGATCGACCGCAAAACCGGCCTTCTGGCCACCGAGGCTTGCAAATGGCGGTTCATGGAGGCCTTCCTGGAGGGAACGGAGCCGAACCGTTTGTGCTCGAACCTGGATCATATCTCCACGTACGACTACAACGGAACGCTCAAGGACAAGAGCGAACCCCGGCCGTGATCCGGCCGGCTCAAGCCCCCGGCTTTCGAGCCAAAAAGCACATCCCCGGCCCGTTCGGGTGGCCGGGATTGTCCACTTCGATATCGATCTCGGTGAATCCCGCCCGTTCCAGGAAGGCGAAGATGTCCTTTTTCTCCAGCCAGAAGCTGAACCCCATGGGACCGGCGGCGAAGAACGGCCCCTGATCCGTCGTCCGGTAGGCGAAGCGATGATGGACGGCCTCGAAGCCCTCCCGGCCGCGGATGTCGTCCCCGGCCGGATCGAAGCGCTCGGCGACCGCAGGATTGGCCTTGACGGCCGCCTCGTCGTAGTAATGGGTATGGATGAAGACGGTCCGGGCGAGGCGGGTGACGAGGGAGAGGAGCCGGAGCGGCTCGGTCTGATGGTAGAGAATTCCGCTGGCCCAGACCGCGTCAAATGACCTCCCGTCCTTCAGGCAATCCTCGAGAAAGCCGAACGCGTCCCCGTGAAGAAAGGCCGCTTTTAATCCGGTGATCTCTTTAACCAGCAGACACTTTAAATAGGCGACTTTGCTGCTTTCGACGGCGACGACGTCCGCCCCCATCTGTTCGAGCTGCCAGGTGTTGTAGGCTTCAAACGGCCCGAGCTCGAGAACCCGGGCCCCGCGGAGGCCGCCCGGGATCAGGTCGGCTGCCCAGGAAACCCGTGGATCTTCCTTGAAATCGAAATAATTGACCGGCCCCGCGGTCAGGCCGTATTCCGGGGGAAATCCGGTCAGCCAGCCTCCGGGAAAAATATCGATGAGGTTCTGGGGGGAAGGCGTTCGGAGGCAGTGGAGCTCCCGGAGGTCGATGGTCGCCCGAAGGTGGGACGGCACTTCGGCCGCGGCGTCCGGGGCGGGCGCCGGCTCAGGCCCCTTTTTCGCGGGCGTTTTAAAGGGAAAGCGCATCGGCGGGCCTCCTCCGGAATTTCGTTCCGAAAGAATAACGGCGATCTCCGGGGAAGTCAAATTTGGGAAACCCTTCTTGGGTTTCCCTTCCTAGTCTATGAGAGGCCGAGTTCGTGGAGGGAGTCAACGCTGGCGTGAGTCATGGCGTAATGCCACCTTGGAAGGGGAGCAGGGCTGGCGGGTATCCCGCCGCCCGTTGCCCTGGCTCGTAAGACTCGCGTAGGACGGCAAAGCCAGAGGGGAAACCCTTTTTGGGTTTCCCCTCAAAAGGTCAAGGAAGGCTATTTTTTCCGGACGCTGCCGCCTCCGCCGCCGGAAGACCGGGAGGAGGATCCACTGCTTCGGGAGGACCCGCTGCTTCTAGAGGAGGACGACCCGGAGCTCCGCGAAGAAGATGACGACGACCCCCGGCTCACCGAAGAGGATGAACCGCGGTTGGAGCTCGAAGACGAGCCGGAAGAGGAATTCCGCCCGGAGACCGATCCCGACTTGCCCGAGGAAGAGCTCGAGGCCCGGTCGCCCTGGATGTACCGGTAGAACTTATCCAGGAGGGTGCTCGAGCTCGAAACGCTCCGCCCGGAGCTTTCCCGATTGATGGCCCCGGAGGAGGGGAACGGGGTGATGTCCATGGTCCCGTCGCCCTCTTTTTTCCGGATGCGGCGTTCGGCCGGGGGAGGAGTCTCGGTCTTGCCTTTGCGTTCGACGGCCTTGCCGGACGACGACTTATCGGAGGCTTTGGCCTGGTCGGGCTGACGGATCACTCGGGGAGAAGACGGGGTTTCCTTCCGGGAATCCCGGGAGAGGGACTTGGCCGCTTCGTCCCGGGTCAGTCCGGCGGCGTCTTTGCGGATGAGGACCTGGCCCCGGTCGTTGAGCGGTTCGACCCGGAGCGAGCGGTTGAGGGTGGGACGGACATCCAGCGTGGCTTTCTTCAAGTCGATCCGGCCGATGCCCCGGATCTCTTCCGGCTTCAGCGCGGCCCGGCCGACGTTCGGATTCTGGAGCTGGTCCTTCCGGACGACGGTCAAGGCTCTCGAGTCATACGGATAGTCTCCGTTCCAGCCGTAGCCGTAATAGACATTGTTATAGAGAACGCCGGGGTATCCCCACCAGCTCAGAGGCGCCCAGCCGTAATAATAGTCGTTCCACCACCAGCTGACCCAGGCCGGGCCCCAGCCGGAGAGAGGGACCCAATACCAACCCCAGACGGGGGACCAATGCCACCGGCCGTAATGATACGTGCTCCAGCCCCAGGGCTCATAGGGCACCCAGCACCAGCCGGCCATCGACATCCAAGACCAGTGGCCCCAGGAATACGGCCGCCAATCCATACCCATACCGACCGGGACCCAGACGGACCCGAAGGGCTCGACGTCGACCCAGTCGCCGTATTCATCGAGCTCGGATTCGTACTCGGCGATGTCGTCGGGGAGGCGGCCGCCGGCGGCTGTCCGAGGGACTGCGCCGGCCCGTTCCTCGTTCCAGCGGTCGAACTCGTCTTCGGCGACGGCGATGAAGGACGACGGCCGCCCATCGAAATGGCCTCCGGTCAGGGACAGGCGCTGGCCTTCCTTGACGACAATCGAGCCTTCTTCGGCGGCGGTTTCGACCAGGCCGGAGAACACGAGGATCTCGGTGGTTCCGTCGTCTCTGATATCGACCCGGTAGAGACCGGCTTCAAGAAAATAGAATGTGGCCTGAGAGGTCAGGAGCTCGACGCTCTTTTCCTCATCCAGCCGGCCGAGGTCGAGGAACAGGCTCCCCGTCATTTGGCGGAGGCGGATGAGCGGCGAAGAGCCGCGGGGGAGCGTTTGGATGTCGATTTTCGTGTTGGTATCCAACCGGGCGAACTTGAAGTTCCCGAAGGCGATTTCGACCCGGCCTTCGGTCGTGCCGAGGCGGTCGCCTTCGCCGATCGGAGTGTTGATGGTCGCCTCTTCATAGCCGAGGTCTGAAGCTCTCTGGAGGAAGATAGGTCCTTCGACGAAGCTCAGGCGGGCATAGGAGACGTCCGATCCGGCCGGCTCGGCGACGGGGCGGTTCTTCAGGACCGGATCCTGTCCGAATGCTCCGGCGCAGAGAATGAGGGTTGCGGCGGCGATCAGTAGTGCTTTGTGTCTCATCGGATTTCTCCTTCGCCCATATCCTTTGCAAGAATTATACCAAGATTCCCCCCTGGAAACCCGCTTTTTCCAGACTTTTTTCGTCCTGGGAAGGGGACGGACTGTCCTCTGGAAAGGACTTCTTTCCCAAGGCGGGTCAAAGAGGCCAATATGCGCGCTGGATGTCGATAACCGGGGTAATTTCCTTTTGGGTGGCGATGGAGATATCGGCCCTGATCTCGGGGGCAGGACGGAGCCCGGCCATTCGGCCGAGGACCTGCCGGACCGCCAAAGCCTGGCCTTCGAGGTTGTAGCCGCCCTCCAGAACCAGAAGGAGGCGGCCGCCGCATAGATCGGCGGCCAGGGCCATGAGCTCCGAAGCCAGGCCGGCGAATCCCTCCAGGCTGACGGCCATCCCGCCAAGCGGGTCGCCGGCGAAGATATCGAAGCCGGCCGAAACGATGATGAATTCGGGCTCGAAGGCCGCGGCGATAGGGCCGAGAATGTGGCGGTAGATGAACAGGTAATCGCCGTCCGTTTTTCCGGCCGAGAGGGGGACATTGACGGTGAATCCCCGCCCTTCGCCCTCGCCGATTTCGTCCCAGCCGCCGCCGCCGGGGTAGAAGGGCGAGCGGTGGGTCGAGAAGAAGAGAACGTCGGGCCGGGAATAGAAGGCGTGCTGGGTTCCGTTGCCGTGGTGGACGTCCCAATCGGCGATCAGGACCCGTCGGAGCCCCCGCCGCCTGATGAGATGAGCGGCGGCGATGGCGACGTTATTGAAAAGACAGAATCCCTTGGCCTGGGCCCGCTCGGCATGATGTCCGGGAGGCCGGACGAGGGCGAAAGCGTTCCGGTCAGGGGCGGCCAGAATATAATCGGCGGCCTCGATCGTGCCCCCGGCCGCAAGCAAAGCCGCGTCGTAAGACAGGGAGGATGTCGCCGTGTCGGGATCGAGCTGAACGAAGGACCGGCCCCGCGTCCGGGAGAGAAAATCGATATACTCGGGCGCGTGGATTGTCGCGATCTCTTCGGGGGACGCCGGCCTGGCCGGAATGCGGACGAGGGGAAGTTTCGGCTCCTCATCCAAAACGGCGGCGATCGTTTCCAGCCGTTCGGGGCACTCCATATGCCCCGGCCCCATGAAATGGTCGTTGAACCTCGGGTCGAGGACGATCCCCGTTTTCATTCCCTCAGCTGATTTGGCCGGGAAGAACGTCTCAAGAACCTTTTGCTCGGGCTTCGGCGTCAGGAGCGAGACGATGATCAGGCTTCCGATCGAGGCGATCAGGGCCGGATAGATGAGCGGGATACCCCAGGGATCGCCGTCGGGAACCGGGCCGGGAGGCAGGACCTTGGTCATCACGAAAAAGAAGAGGCAAACGACCGTCCCGCTGACGATGGAGGCCAACCCTCCTGCCTTGGTCGCTCTTTTCCAGACCAGGGCGGCCAGCAGCGCCGGGGTGATTGCCGCCCCGTAGATCGTGTAGGCGAACATGCTGGTTTCCAGGATGCTTTTCAGCTGGGTGGCCAAGAGAAAGGCGACGACGCCGATGATTACGACGAGAACCTTCTGCATGGCCACGGCGTTTTTCGGCGTGGGCGCCTTTTTTCATGAAGCGCTGGTAGATGTCGCGCATGATCGTCGTCGAGGGGGACAGGAGATAGTTCATCCCGGTCGAAATGACGACGGCGCAGGCCGCGCCCAGGAGGAGGACTCCGACCGGGGCCGGGACCAGGTTCCGGGCGGCCAGAAGAACGACTTTCCCGCCCTCTTTCGGGACGGTGAGGTCGATCTGGCCCTGGAGCTTGCTGTAAGCGAAGACGGCGATGATCACGACGATCGATTCGACGAAGATCGTTCCCAGGGTCCACCAGACCACGGACTTGCGGGCGTCACGGGCCGACTTGGCGCTGAAGAATTTCTGATACATGCTCTGCACGCCCAGGAGCAGGAACATGGTGGAAAGGAAATACCCCATGGCCTTGAGAAATGGATGGGCCCCGAATTGGGTGTTGACGGCCGAAAAGTACCCCGCGGGGAGAGCCTGCTGGGCGCCCTGGAGCCCCCCGGCGGCGAAAAAGACGAAGGGGACGGCCACGAGGCAGGCCAGGATGATGATGATCCCGTTGGGCAGGTCGGTGTAAGCGATCGCCACCATCCCGCCGACGGCGGTGAACAGGATGACGAAGGCGGCGGCGATCAGCGTGCCCAGCTGGGTGGAGATTTTGCCGTCGGTGGCGACGTTGAGGATGAAACCGCCGGCGACGAACTGGTAGGAAACGATCGAGATAAACGAAAGGATCAGAGCGATGGCTCCGAAGAGGCGGGCGGTGGAACCATAACGGACTTCGAGAATGTCGCCGATGGTGAATTGCCCGAAGTTATGGATCTTGGCGGCGAGGAAATAGATGATGACGATTCCGGCCCAGGCTCCGGCCGAAAGCCAGATGGCCGACATGCCGGCCTTGGCCGCGAATTCCGCTCCACTGATAAAAGTCCCGGAACCGATCCAGGTGCAGATCAGGGTGAAGACCATGACTTGCCACTTCAGGCTTCGGCCGGCGACTTGGTAGTCTTCCTGGCTTTTGATTTTGCGGGCCCTGTAGAAATTCATTCCCATCAGGACGATCAGATAGGCGAGGATGATGTAGAGGTAAAAGGACATTTCGCCTCCTAAAGAGAACGGAACATTTCCGGGCGTATTATGAATCAGAATGAGTCTGATGTCTAGAATATTTCAGCTTGAGATATACCCAGCCCATGATGAACATCCGCTTGAGATCGCCGAATGTCCGGATCGACTTGAGAGCCTTCGGAGCCTTTTTATGAAGCGACGACTTTCCGGCGCTGAACGACCAACGGAGCACCAGCTCCGAGATTTGAGCCCAGGTCAGCTTGTCCAGGTAGAGGGGAACGTCGCCTTGGGCCATGGGCAGGGTGATGATCCCTTTCCGGTGCCGCTTCGTCCAGGTGAATCCCTTGGGTAGGACGCCCTGGTCCCGGGCGGTCTTTTCCAACGGCGTTCCCGGATAGATATGAAGAATGGCCACGGACCCTTCGATTCGTTCCCGGTAGAGCTCGATCGTCTTGATGGTGTCCCGGGCTTCCTCCCAGGTTTCGGTCGGGTGGCTGAAGATGAAAAAGACGTTGGCGATGACCCCGAGCTCGACGCACCAGGTCGTCAGGTTGTGGAAGTCGGTCATGTCGATCTGCTTGCCGACGATCTTCTCCCGGACCCGGTCCGAGCCCGCCTCCAGGCCGTACGACAGATGAAAGAGCCCGGCCTTCTTCATCTTTTCGAGGAGCGCCCGGCTCATGATGTCGATCCGGACGTCGCACTTGAAGAAGACATCCAGCTTTCGGGAGATCATCAGGTCGCAGAGGGCGTCGGCCCGCTTCGGGCTGGCGTTGAAGGTGTCGTCGTAGAAAAAGACGACCTTGATCCCGTACCGCTCCTTGAGGAGCTCGATTTCCCGGATGACGTTTTCCGGGCTGCGCATCCGGACATGGCGGCCCCAATTGATCGGCGTGGCGCAGAACGAGCAGTTGAAGGGGCAGCCCCGGCTGGTCATGATGTTGACCGCGGGAAGAGATCCCTGGCCCGGGACTTCGAAGGTAAAGTTGTATTTTTCGAAGGGGACCAGGTGGAAGGCCGGATAGGGAAGGGTGTCGAGATCGGCGATGGGCGGGCGGGGCGGGTTGGCCGTGACTTTGCCGTCCTTGCGGAGGACGATCCCCCGGACGCCGTCGAAGGCCTCGGTGCCCGCGTCCGTTCGCCAGAGACGGCAGACTTCGAGCATCGTTTCCTCGCCTTCGCCGCGGACGACGAAATCGAGCTCGAGGATATGCTCCAGGCAGTCTTCGGCGGCCATCGAGGCGTGCGGGCCGCCCAGGACCGTCAGGACCCCGGGATAGGCCTTCTTGGCCAGCCGGATGAGGCGGAAGCTCTGGAACCGGTTTTCGGTCGTAACCGTGACCCCGACGATGTCCGGTTTATCGGCTCGGATCTTCCGCCGGATGTCGGCCCAGCTCATCCCCAGAACGTCGGCCGGAACGATTTCGACCGCGACGCCGGCCTTCTCCAGGACGGCCCCGATGTAGAGAAGGCCGAGGGGAGGCATCGACGAGCCCTTGGACCAGCGTTCGGCGAAATATCCGCCCGGAGGGACGTACAGCTGAACCTTAGGCACCGGGTTCGGCCTCCGCTTTTTTGTCGAACTTCATGGAGAAGACCCGGGTGACGTTGGGTTCCTCCATCGTCGTCCCGTAGATATAGTCGGCGACTTCCATCGTTTTGTAATTATGGGTGATGATGATGAACTGCGTGTCGGACTTGATCGTCTTCATCAAGTCGAGGAAGCGGACCAGGTTGGCCTCGTCCAGGGCCGCGTCGATCTCGTCGAGGATGCAGAAGGGCGTCGGCTTGAACCGGAAGAGGGCGAAGAGAAAGGCCAAGCTGGTCAGGGACTTTTCACCGCCGGAGAGCAGGCCCATGTTGGTCACTTTTTTCCCCGGCGGCTGGACGATGACTTCGACGCCGCTTTCGAGCGGGTTGGCTTCGTCGACCAGCCGGACCTCGGCCGAGCCGCCCTTGAACAGGGTGATGAAGAGCTCCTGGAAATACGCGTTGATTTCGCTCAAGGCCGCCTGAAAGCGGTCCCGGCTCTCGCCGTCGATCTGGGTGATCGCTTCCTTGGTCTGGGAGATGGAGGCCCGAAGGTCGTTGCGCTGGGTGGTCAGGAATTCGTAGCGCTCCTTCTGCTGGACGTACTCTTCCTCGGCCATCAGGTTGACCGCCTTGTACTTGGTCAGGTCTTCCTTGGCCGCGTCCAGCTCGGCTTCGATTTCGGCGGGCGAAGAAACGGCGGCCCCGGGCTCGGGTGCGGCGACCGGCTCGGCTTTGACTTCCTGGAGGGTTTTTTTCAATTCCGTCCAGCAGGCCTCTTCGAGGTTGACCATGTCGCGCTCGATTTCGGCCTTCCGGACTTCCCAGGACATCCGCTCATCCTTCAGCCGGTCATGCTCCGTCCGGAGCGTCCCCAGCGTCTCCTCGACCGTGTCGAGGTCCCCCCGGGCGGAGACGAGGCGCGTTTCGATTTCGGCCAGGGATTTTTCCAGGACGTCTTTCTGTTCCTTCAGTCCGGCGATTTTTCCGCCGAATTCCTCGACGGCCGTTTTGATCCGCTCTTCCTCCTCGAGAGAGGCGTGGACGCTCTCCTGGAGGGAGGTGATTTTCGCCTGGGACGCTTCCTTCCGGCGGTCGAGAGCCAGGAGATAATCAGCCAGGCCCTGGAGCTTGGTTTCCAGTACGCCGATCTCGCCCCGGGTCTCGGCCAGCCGGGCCGTTTCGGCGGTCAGCTTTTCCTGGAAGCGAAGGAGCTCCCGCTCCTCGGTGTCCTGCTGTTCTTCCAGGGCGGTTTTCTCCGCGGCAAGCTTGTCGACGAGCTGCGTCTGGTTATCGCCCTTTTGCCCGAGCGTCGACCGGTCCATCGCCAGGATTTCCAGCTCGTGGCCGAAAACGGCGAGGTCTTCGACGAATTTGGTCCGTTCGGCCTCGGCCAGGCTGAAATCCTTGTCGATCTGGACGAGGTCTTTTTCCAGGCCGGCCAGCCGGACGGTTTCGTTGCTGATCGCATCTTCCAGGTCCTGCCGTTCGTTCCGCCGGGTTTCCAGCTCGGCGGCCGGGAGGGCGATTTCCGCATCCCGGACGGAAAGTGTCCGCCCCAGGTCGCGGATCTCCTGGTGGAGGCCGAACAGCCCTTCCCGCCGGGGGCCGAGCGACATCAACCCGGAAGAGGACAAGGTGTCGCCGTTTCGGGCGACGAAATCCAGTCCGGGGAGCCGGAGCCAGATCCTGACCGCGGTCCGGATATCATCTACCACGACCGCATCACGGAGGGCCGGGAGCCCCTTGGGGATCCGGGATCCTGGGCGGAGCCGGGCTTTCAGCGTGCCGAGCACGCCGGGTTCGTCGAGGACGCTGCGGACGTCCGGGTTTTCCGCCGCGTCTTGAAGGAGAAGGAAGCGGCCTTTCACCTCCCGGGCCTGGAGCTCTCCGAGGAGGTCGTCCGGCCGGACAACCGTCGCCCGGGATTCCTCTTTCCAGAACACGTCGACCAGGATCGCGTCGGCGGGTTCGGTTTCGACGAGCTCGGCCAGGAGTCCGATCGCTCCGGCGATCGGCGTGGCCGCATCCGATTCCCGTTCCTTAATCGCTACTTTTTCCAGGGCCTGGAGGTGGTGGGCGGCGGCGTCGCGGAGAGCCCGGAGCTCTTGGAGACGGGCTTGGAGAGCGGCGATTGCCTCCATTGCGGCCCGGTGCCGCTCCCGGAGGTCGGCCAACCGGCTTCGAGCCGCGGCCGCTTCGTCTTGGGAGGATGTCCGGCGGGATTCATATTCGGCCAAGCCCGAGGCCTTGGCTTCGATTTGGTTTTTCGCTTCGGCCTCGCGGATCCGGAGCTTTTCTTCCTGGCGCCGGATGAGCTCGATTTCCTTTTCGATTTTAGCCGCTTCGTTCCGGGCTCCGGTCCATTCGGCCATCTTTTGCATGTGGGACGACCGGAGCTCGTCGGCCTTCTGGACGAGGGGGGCGATCCGGGACGTCGTGTCCTCGAGGGCCTTCTCGCCGGATGCGATCGCGTTTCTCTTTTCGGCCAGAGCGGTCTGGAAGGTTTGTTCTTCCTCCCGGGACCTGGATCCGTCTTCCTCGAGGGCGAGGATTTCCTTGAGCCGCTCGTCGGCGTCGGCCGCGGCCTTTTTTCGTGTGTCGGCGAAATATTCCCCGCGCCGGGACTCGCGCTCCCGCTCGCCTTCAAAGCGGGCGATCTGGGAGAGGACGGAGTAGAGATTCTCTTTTCCGTCTTTGAGGGATTGTTCGAGGTCCCAGGCTTCCTTGCGTTTCTGATTGACGGACTTTTCCTCGGCCGAGAGCCGGGCCTGCTGGTCGCGCTCTCCGGCGGCCGCCTCTTCATGGCGGGCCAGGACATCGGCCTGGCCGGAGAGGAGCTGGCCGCTTTTCAGGCGGAAATGAAGCGCGGTCAATTCCCGGATGCGCTCCCGGAGGCGGCGGTAGCGCTCGGCCGCGCCGGCCTGGCGGGCGAGGGAATTTTTTGCCTTGGAGACTTCGGCGATGATGTCTTCCAAGCGGGTCAGGTTCACCTCCGAATCTTCGAGCTTGTGCTCGGCCTGCCGCTTTTTATCTTTATAAAACGCCGTCCCGGCGGCCTCCTCGATCAGGGCCCGCTTTTCGACGGGCTTGCTGGTGACGAAGGAACCGATGGCTCCCTGCTCGATGACGAAATACCTGTTTTCCGAGATGGCCCTCTTCCAGAGCTCGTCCTGGATGTCCTTGAGCCGGACGGTTTTCCCGTCGAGCCGGTATTCGGACTCGCCGGTCCGAAAGACCCGGTGGTTGATGACCATCTCTTCTTCGGTGTTTTGAAGGACCAGCGAAACGTCGGCCATCCCCATGGCCGGCCGGGTGGCCGTGCCGGTGAAGACGGCGTCGTCGATCTTTTCACCGCGGACGGTCCGGACGCGTTGGCCGCCCAGGACCCACTGGATCGCCTCGACGATGTTGCTCTTCCCCGTCCCGTTGGGGCCGATGATGATGGTGATGCCCGGATTGAAGAGGATCTTCGTCCGGTCGGGAAAGGTCTTGAATCCTTGGAGCTCGAGTCGTTTGATGAACATAATAGGGTGATCTTTCAGGGCAGTATTGTAGCCAAATCGGTCTGAATTGGGAAGGAGAAATCGCGGAGGACCCGGCGGACTCTTCGGGGAAGGCCTATTCTTGAAAAAAGATCCCGGTTATGTCAGAGTAGAATTGCCATGGAAGAAGACAAAAGGAAGTATCTTCGGTTCGAGTGCCTGATTCCCATCGATCTGGTGGAAGTCGACGATCCGGAGGCCAACCTCAAGGAGGCGGTGATCGATAACGTCTCCCGGGAGGGAATCCGCTTGGTTTTCGACATCGGGCATGCCTTCCGCGAGGGAGACACTCTCTGCGTTCAGATCTCCAGGCCGGATGAGGAACAGAGCCTCTCCCAGGTTTCCGGCGAGGTCGTCTGGGCTCGTCCCCTGGGGGACAAGGTCGAAGTCGGCCTGAAAATCAAGGAAATGGAGCAGAGCACGAAGGCCGAGCTCCTGGACCTGGGATTTCGAGCCTGGCGGCGCCAGCAAAAAAAAGAGAAAGAGGAGAAAGAGAAAGGGCAGGATACCCGAAAACTCTAATCCTGCACTCTCCCTTTCCCGCTCCGAAGGCTGGAAAAGCCCGCCGCCTTTATTCCATCATCTCGGGCCGATCGGTGGAATTCAGCCCGCACCCAATTGTCAACTTATCCTTTTCTCCAATGTTGTCAATACTTTTAGATGGAATGTCGTAAGTTGTCGCTTCTTGTCGCTCCAAAGGGCTTGCGTGCGGGCAAAAACGCATTGACAGGATAGCCTTTTTCGGCTAACTTATGGCTCCCGCCATCCACGCCAGCGTAGCTCAGTCGGTAGAGCGGCTGATTCGTAATCAGCAGGTCGGAGGTTCGATCCCTCTCGCTGGCTTTTTCTTATCCCCCGAGAAATCAGCCTGTTGAAGACTTCTCTGCATCCTCGGTCAGCCACTCGGTCGATATCGATTCTTGGGGGAAGGACTACGACCGGCATCGCCCGCACAGAGCGTTTGGATATCGGCCACCGGCTCCGGAGACTTTTTTCTCTCGATTCCTCTATGGATGGTTCTATTTTTGCGGCAAAATGGGCCGGATGTGTTTGGATTTTGAATTGACAGCCGGCCGCATCCGGGCATAGTATCACCTCGCGAAATCAGACAGGGACGGGAGGTTTGTTTTCATGGTCGGACGGACGGTCTCGCATTACCGGATCCTCGAGGAACTCGGCTGCGGCGGCATGGGCATCGTCTATAAGGCCAAAGATACATCACTCGGCCGCTTCGTCGCCCTGAAGTTTCTGCCGGAAGGGCTCTCCAGAGACCGGCAGGGCTTGGAACGGTTCCAGAGGGAAGCCCGATCGGCATCCGCCCTCAACCATCCCAATATCTGCACCATCTACGAGATCGGTCAGCACGAGGGGCAGCCCTTCCTCGCGATGGAGTTCCTCGATGGGAAGACCCTGAAGGATCGCATCGCCGGCCGGCCGCTGCCGATCGAAGAGATCCTCGGCTTGGGGATCCAGATCGCGGAGGCACTGGAAGCGGCTCATGCCGAGGGCATCGTCCATCGGGACATCAAGTCCGCCAACATCTTCGTCACCAAGCGGGGGGGCGCCAAGATCCTCGACTTCGGGCTGGCGAAATCCGCTTCGGAAGGCCCTCTCGAAAGGCCGGCGGGGCCGTTGACGCTCACCGCCGGGATTGGCGGCGACGGCTTGACGAGCCCGGGTACGACGGTCGGCACGGTCGCCTATATGTCGCCCGAACAGGCCTTGGCCAAGGAACTCGACACGCGGACCGATCTGTTCTCGTTCGGCGTCGTCCTTTACGAAATGGCCACGGGCGTTCTTCCTTTCAACGGGGCCTCGATGCCGGCGATGTTCGACGCCATCCTGAACAAGATTCCCGCCGCGCCGGTTCGCGTCAATCCAGACCTCCCCGTCGCGTTCGAGGGCATCATCCTTAAGGCCCTGCAAAAGGACCGTGACCTTCGCTACCAAAGCGCTTCCGATATGAGGGCGGATCTCCAACGGCTGAAGCTCGACCTCGGATCGGGAAAAAGCGCCGCCTTATCCGGAGAGGCGGCCCGGGCCGTCCCCGGGCTTCGCAGCCGGCGCGGTCCGGCGGCTTGGGCACTCGGTGCGTTCCTCGTCGTGACGCTGGCGGTAGCCGGTTCTTTCCTATGGCGGCGAGCCCGGCCTCAGGCCGCGCCGCCGGAGGGGAAGATCATGATGGCCGTGCTCCCGTTCAAGAACCTCAGCGGGGACCCGGAGCAGGAGTTCTTCAGCGACGGCCTGACGGAGGAGATGATCGCGCGGCTGGGCAACATGCAGCCCGAGCGTCTCGGCGTGATCGCCCGCACTTCTTCCATGCGCTACAAGGGGACCGAGAAGCCGCTCGACGAGGTCGCGCGCGAGCTCGGCGTGAGCTACCTCATCGAGGGCAGCGTCCGGCGTGCGGCCGGACAGGTCCGCATCACGGCCCAGCTCATCCAGACCAGCGACCAAACCCATCTCTGGGCCCAGAGCTACGAATCGCCGGTCGCGGACGTGTTCGCCGTCCAAAGCGAAGTGGCCGGCAAGGTCGCGGCCTCCCTGGCCGTGAAGCTCCTTGGCGGACGCCAAAGCGCCCTCTCCCGGCCGGCCACGACGAACCCTGAAGCCCACGAAGCCTACCTGCGGGGGCGTTATCACTGGGAAAAGAGGACCAAGGAGGGGCTGGAGACCGCCGTCGGATTTTTCGAGCAGGCGATCGAGCTCGATCCGGCCTACGCCCTCGCTTACACGGGATTGGCGGACAGCTACGTCGTGATGCCATGGTTCGCTTATATCCAGCCTCGCGCGGTCTATCCCAAGGCCCGGGCGGCGGCCATGAGGGCGCTCGAGATCGATGAAACGCTCGCCGAAGCCCACAACTCCATGGGTTACATCCGCGCGTTGGAATGGGATTGGGCGGGTGCCGACCGCGAATTCCAGAAGGCCCTGGATCTCAATCCCGGTTACGCGGTCGCCCATCATTGGTACGGTAATTACCTCACCGACATCGGGCGTTTCGACGAAGCGCTCGTGGAAGGCAAGAAGGCCCTGGAACTCGATCCCTATTCCCTCATCGCCATCAAGGACCTGGGCATGACGTTCCTCTCCGCGCGGAGGTTTGAGGAAGCGGTCGCGACGGTCCGAAAGGCGCTTGATCTCGATCCGGACTTCGCCCCGGCCCGCTCACTCCTGGGATTAATCTACACCCAACTCGGCGACCACGCGAAGGCCATCGCCGAGGGCCGGGCCGCGGTGCGAATTTCGGGAGGTTCCCCGGGACGGCTCGCGGCCCTAGGTCGAAGCTATGCGGCGGCGGGTCAGGTATCGGAGGCCGAGGGCGTCCTGCGGGAACTGGAACAGCTGTCACAAACGGTCTATGCCTCGATCTATGATTCGGCCGTTATTTATGCCACGCTTGGACGCACGGAGCGGGCGCTGGACTTGCTGGAAGCGGCCTTCACCGCCCATGATCCCGAATTGGCCCGATTGAAGCGGGATCTCTTCCTCGACCCCTTCGCAATGACCCCCGGTTCCAGGAACTTCTGCGTCGCATGAAATTTCCGCTGTGACCGGCGCCGGCGATCCCCGCGCCGGGACATCTTTCATCCTTTCGGTTGACAGTCTTCGCGGCCGAGTCTATCCTTTCTCCAGTTCAGGCAGAGCCGTAAGGAGGCCCCGATGACGGAATTCGATTTTTCCGACCGGAAGCCGGAGATACATCCTGATACGTTCATCGCCGAGGGGGCCCGCATCATCGGCCGGGTGGTTTTGGCGGCCGGGGCGAGCGTCTGGTACAACTGCGTCCTCCGGGCCGATGTCGGGGATATCGTGATCGGAGAAAACACCAATATTCAGGACAATTCCACGATCCATGTCGACTTCGACCTGCCGACGGTCCTGGCCGACCACGTCACGGTCGGGCATGGGGCGATTCTCCACGCCTGCACCGTCGGATCCAATTGCATCATCGGAATGGGAGCGATCGTCCTGGATAAAGCGGTCATCCCCCCGAATTGCATTGTCGGAGCCGGCGCCTTGATCCCGCCCCGGAAGACCTATGCGGAAGGCTCTCTGATCCTCGGCTCTCCCGGTGTCGTGGCCCGCAAACTGACCCCGGAAGAAATCGCCCATCTGCCCGGCCATGCCCGGGACTATGTCGCCCTCTGGCGGGCGGTCGCTTCGGGGAAAATCGGCCGATTGTAACGATCCGCGGGACGCCCTCCATGAACAGGCCACCTTCCGCGGCGCTCTGGGCGGGTTGCCTGCTTGCCTGCTTCAGCTTGGGGATGCGGCCTTCACAATCGAGCGAGGCGAAAAAAGGAAATCCTGATCTCGACTCAGGGGCCCTATCCCCAGCGGCTGCTCCTCATGCTCCCCCGGGGCTTTGATCCAAACGTTCGATACCCCTTGATCGTCGCTTTCCATGGGCACGGCGGCGATATCAAAGGATTTTCCATCGCGTTCAGCGGATTTAAGAATTTGCCGGTTCTCATCGCGATTCCCGAGGGAGAATATCTGACCGGGGGAGAGGGCCATTCCTGGTACGTTGAGACGAAGGATAGAAGCCTCTGGGAGGAGGCGGATGGGCGGAGCGTGGCCCGGGCGTTGGAGGCGATTTCCGAAATCACATCCTCGTATCCCGTGGACAAAGTTTACACGTTCGGTTTTTCCCAGGGAGCGTCCATGGCTTATATGGTCGGACTCGGCCATCCCGCGCTTGTGGCCGGCGTGGCCGCCGTTTCGGGATACCTCCCGGAAGTCGATCAATCCGGATCCCTGTTGCATGAGGCGACGATCGCGAAGGCGAAAAATGTCCGGATCTTCGTCGCCCGGGGGAGCGAAGACGCCGTCGTCAAGCGCGAGGGCTACTCCGGCCAAATCGAATATCTCAAAGGAAAAGGATTCGCCGTAACCGCTTTTGAATATCCGGGCGGTCATACCTTGACCGGACTGCTGATGGGCCGGATGTGGAGATGGCTGAAAGGCGAGATCCTTTAACCCTCAGTCAGCCTTCCGGCCCGTATTGACATTTTCCGAAACCGTGTGTTAAAGAGTCTTTAGGGAGGGAGTTCATGCAAACCGTCCTTCCGCACAAAATCCGCAAGGCCCGGGAAGCCGCCCATCTCAACCAGGGCGCTTTCGCCCGGGCGGTGGGATTGTCGTCCGAGTATATCTCGCTCCTGGAAGCCGGGAAACGGACTCCCTCGATGGCTACCCTGGAGAAGCTGGCGACCTTCCTCAACCGCGATTTGACGTACTTCTTCCATGAGAAACCGGCCCCTCCGGACGCCTTCACGATGCTTTTTCGGGCCGAGTCGGTCGATGAGAAAACCCGGGACGAGCTTCAGCGGTTCCGCCGTTATTGCGACGATTACCTTCGGCTGGAAAACATCACCGGCCGGCGCCTGGAGACGGCGCCTCTTTACAGCGGCCTTTCCCCGGACCGGATGGCCGATGAGGAGCGGCGGCGCCTGGGCTTGGGCGACGAGCCGATCCGCGACATCTTCGCCCTGATCGAAACCAACGGCTGCCGGATTTACCGGATGCCCCTGCCCGAGGATTCGAAAGTCAGCGGCGTTTTCATTTACTTGGAGCCTAAGGAAGCGGCCTTCGCTCTGGTCAACAGCGGCCAATCTCTCGGCCGCCAGACCTTCAGCGCCGCCCACGAGTATTGCCATTATCTGAAGGACCGGAGCGAGGGGCCCGTCGTCGAAAGCCCCGACGTCTTCGTCGACGAATACGCTTCCCTCTATCATCCCCGCGAGCCGTTCGCCCAGGCTTTTGCCGCCCGCTTCCTCATGCCCCCGGACAAGATCCGGGAGATGGTCGAAAAGGACTTCAAGTCCGTCCGGGTGACGTATGACCAGATCCTCTACTTGAAGCGGTATTTCGGGGTCAGCGCCTTGGCCATGCTCCGGACGCTCCGGGCCCTGGGCTTCGTTTCCAAAGGCCAGTACGACGAGTTCGTTCGGATCGATCCGGCTCCGCGGGAAAGGGATCTGTTCGGTCGGGGAAGCGAGGAAGAGCCGCCGCCGGGCGAGGCCGGAATTCATAATCTCATCGCCCGCCTCAGGCGCAAACCGATGCCGAGCGACCGGTACAGGTTGCTGCAGAAAGAAGCGGCCCGCAAAATCGCCCGCGACCGGGACGTCCATAAAGCCGTTCAGGGAACGCTTCCGACTTAACCGAGAAGAAAAAAGAGAGGCGTTGATGAGTAAACCCGTGAAGTTGCTGATCCTCTTCCTGGTTTTCGACATGATTGCCATCGGGGTGTATTTCGGGTACCGGACGATCCGGTCCCAAAAGGGCGGCGCCGGCGGCGGGGTTGCCTGGGCGACGATCGACGAGGCGTACGTTCCGAAAAACGATGTCGAGGCCTTCATCAAGACGGACGCCGAAAACCGGGGCGCCCTCCCGGTCCATATCCGCAATTACGGCTCCGATCCCAAGGTGCTGGGCCGGTTTAAAGGCAAAAAGTACGCCAAGCCGGGACAGAAAACATTGGAAATGCTGAACCAGGGCCTGGACGATTACATGATCGTCGACATCCGCTACAAATCGGAAAACGATCGCGAAGTCACCCGGACGATGTTGTATCTGTTCGTCAAAGGCGCCTGGATCGTGGGGGACACGGGGGAACTGATCGGTTAACCCGCCCCCTCCGTGCCTGATCGCGGGCTTGGCCGGCAAAGCCAAGCTTCACCGAAATCCGAAGTGCGGAACGATCGAATGATCTCGAGCCCGGCCCCGGCGAATTCCGTTTCGCGCGGCGTGGCGATGAACTGCGGATAATTCGGCCCCTCGACCCGTTCGATCAGGCGCACGAACCAGCCGCCGTCACTACCGTAGTCGAATACCACCACGTAGCGGCCGGCAATACGTGAGATATTTTTCAAGACGGCTTCCCGGAACCCGGCCGAGAGCCCGTGCAGGAGGTAGCCGCAGGAGACGATCCCAAAGCTTTTCGAAGCGATTTCCGGCAGGTCTACCAGATCGAACGTCCTGAAATCGATCTGCGGATATCTTTTCTTTGCTTGTTTCAGCAACGGTTCGGAAACGTCCAACCCGGTGACGGCATGCCCCCGCCCGGCAAAGGAGGCTGCCAGGATGCCGCTGCCCGTGCCCACGTCCAGGACCGAGAGTTCCGAGGGCAGGCTCAGGCGATCGAGGGCGTCTTTGTACCTGGGGACCAAGTGCCGTTCGATCAGGGGATAGAGGAAGGACGTCAGGCCGAAAATAAATCTGGACCTTTTCCTTTCCCCCATGAATTTCTGGTTTTGGGCGGGAAGCCGAGAGTCGTCTGACATCCGTCGCTTCCTGTGGATTTAGCCCGGCTTGATCTCAAGCATCCGGTCGATCCGGAAGGTCCTCATTTCCTCGCGTTCGTGGCAGTAAGCCCGGACGCCTTCGAAGGCTTTGCCGGCGTAGGTCATCTCCTCGACCGCCTCCGGCCGGATCCGCCGCCGGCTTTTCGTGTCATCCGGCTTGAGATAGACGATCTCGAGGTCCCGATTTTCGCCGATCGCCTCTTCGATGATTTTCTTCTTTTCGGCATAGGATTGCCGCTCCGCGGCCCGGTCATACTGGAACCTGGTGAGGAACTTCGAGACCCGCCA
Organism: Candidatus Aminicenantota bacterium; assembly: GCA_963783665.1. Classification (GTDB taxonomy): domain Bacteria; phylum Acidobacteriota; class Aminicenantia; order Aminicenantales; family UBA4085; genus JAAZPG01. The sequence goes on from CAWANZ010000001.1 coordinate 63,011, forward strand.
ATCCGTCAGGATGTGGGACTTGCCGATGGGCGTTTTCAAGATCAGGCCGCCGAAATTCGTGCAGCGGCTGAGGGCAACGTAGACCTGGCCGTGGGCGAAGGTCCCACGGCCGATATCGACAACGACCTTGGGAAACGTCTTGCCCTGGCTCTTGTGGATCGTGATGGCCCAGGCGAGCCGCAGGGGATATTGGGTGAAGGCTCCGACGGCCTCGCTGACAATCGCGTTTTTCTCCTGGTCGAGCGTGAAGCGGAACAGCTCCCAGATATTGGGCCGGACTTCGACCTCGCCGCCGTCGGCTATCTCGACGACGATCCGGTCGTCTTCCCCTTTTTCCCGGAGGACGCCGGCGATCCGGCCGATTGTCCCATTGACCCATCGGCCGGCGGCATCGTTATTGAGCAGCATGACCTGGGCCCCGACTTTGAGCTCGAGGCGCTCGTCGGTGGGCAGGGACGAGCGCTCGAACTCGCCGTCGATGCTGCCTTCGTAGGCGTAACGCCGGCCCGGCAGGCGGTCGAGCTTCTCCCGGTTTCGGGCGGCGGCCAAGTCGTTGGTGCTGGTCAGGGTGATGAAGAAATCGTCGTCGGGAGGGATAAATCCCGGGTCGCATCTGGAATTGAGCCGCTCAATGTCCAGCGGCGTGACCGAGCGGTTGCGGATGGCGTTGAGCAGGCCGATGAAATCGGCCTCGGTCTGCCGGTAAATTTTCTCGAGCTCGACGAACTCGAGGCGGAACCCCTCTTTCAGGAGACAATGGGCCGAGAAAAAATACGGCGTCTCGTAGTGGAGGGTGAAGAGATGTTTCTCCGCCCCCGTCACGACCGGCGGGAGCTGGTAGAGGTCGCCGATGAAGATCATTTGGAGGCCGCCGAACGGCTGGCGCGGCTTTCGGCCGTTCAGGCGGAGGAATTTTTCGACGCAGTCGAGGAGGTCGGCCCGGACCATCGAGGCCTCGTCGATGACGACCGCCTCCAGCCGCTTGAAGAATGCGGCTTTTTCGGGGTACCGCTTGGCGTTGACCTTTTTGACTTTTTCCAGGGTGACGTCAGGTTTGAAGCCGAAAAAGGAATGGATGGTCTGGCCGCGGACATTCAGGGCGGCCACTCCGGTCGGGGCGAGGACGGCGATCTCCTTGCCGGTTGTTTCCCGGAAATATTCGAGGAGCGTGGACTTGCCCGTCCCGGCCTTTCCGGTAATGAACACGGACCGGTCGGAGTCCTCCATCCAGGCGAGGGCTTCTTTAAACCGGTCGTTGATTTCGATGGATGAAGCAAGCGGCATTGCGCATCAAACCCGGGGGATACTCTACCCGAAGCCGGGCCGGGATTCAACGCGAAAATATGGCCGGGTCAGAACGCGCAGGAGCGCTTGTTCTTCAGGTTGTACTTTTGGTGGTATTCCTCGGCCCGGGTGAATGGGCCGGCCGGCGAGATTTCGGTCACGACGTCTTTCCGGAACCGGCCGGACGCCTCGACTTCGGCCTTGACCGCTTCGGCCTGTTTCCGCTGCTCGTCCGAACGGGTAAAGATCGCCGACCGGTACTGGGTCCCGACATCCGGGCCCTGGCGGTTTTTCTGGGTCGGGTCGTGGAAGGAGAAAAAGGCCCGGACGAGATCGGCGTAGGAGATCAGGGCCGGGTCGAACGTCACCTGGACCGCTTCGGCGTGGCCGGTGACGCCCGAGCAGACGTCCTCGTAGGTCGGGAGATTCGTCCGTCCGCCGGTGTAGCCGACTTCGGTTTCCAGGACGCCGGCCAACCGGCCGAATTTTTCCTCCACGCCCCAGAAGCAGCCGGCGGCGAACGTCGCGGTTTCGGTTTTGCTTGCCGCGGTGGCAGAAGGAGATTTCTGAAACTCGAGGGCGAGCGAGTTGATGCAGTAATGGCGGCCGGACGGCGGGGGGCCGTCATCGAAGACGTGGCCGAGGTGGCCGTCGCAGGCCGCGCAGCGGACCTCGGTCCGGACCATCCCGGCCGAACGGTCCTCGACGTAGCGAAGGGCGTTGTCGGCTGCGGTTTCGAAAAAGCTGGGCCAGCCCGTTCCATGCTCGTACTTGGCCGCCGAGTTGAAGAGAAGCGCTCCGCAGCCGGCGCAATGGTAATTGCCGGCCTCCCAGAAATCGTTATACTTACCGCTCCACGGGGGCTCGGTTCCGCAGGCAATCATCACTCGATAGGTCTCGGCCGGGAGGGTTTTCTTCCATTCGTCGCGGCTTTTTTGAATCGTCTGGGGCATGGCGGCGCCTCCTTGGGTCGTCGAAAGCGAGGGAGCGGCGGATCCTGAGGAAAAGAGAGCCTGAACGCCCCTCCAGCCCGCTTCGGCCAGGAGGAAGCTGGCCGCCAGGATCAAAATCTTAGCCCGGAGTGACATGGCCGTCTCCTTGTATACACAAACCCTACAGATTTAATATAGATTAAAAACGTCCAAAGTCAAGCCCGGCCCCTCCCGAAAAAGCCGGCAGAGGTTAGTTTGCGGCGCTGGGGACGAGGGGCTTGATCTTGCTCTCGAGCACGGCCGGAGTGACCAAACCGACGATCCGGTCGACTTCTTTCCCGCCGTTGAAGATGATCAGGGTGGGGATGGCCATGATATTCAAAGACGCGGCCAGCTGGCCGTTTTCGTCCGTGTTGAGCTTGCGGAACTCGACCGAGCCCTCGAATTTCTTCGGACGTCTCGTCGAGCACGGGAGCCATCATCCGGCAGGGGCCGCACCAGGGGGCCCAGAAATCGACCACAACCGGCTTGGCCGACTTCAACACTTCGGCGTCGAAACTTGCTTTTCGTTCGTTTCCTTCACGTTGCTCATCGTTCATTCTCCTCAGGGAATAAAATGCGCAGGACGCGGGCGAGGCGGGGGTCGGCCAGGCGGTAACAGACTTTGGTGCCCTGGCGCCGGCCGGCGACGAGTCCCGCGTCCTTCAGGATCTTCAGGTGTTGGGAAACGTTCGGCTGGGAAATGTCAAGAACAGCCCTGGCCTCGGAGACGCAGCAATCGCCCCGGAGGAGGCGAACCGCGATCCGAACCCGGGCCGGGTGGGACAAGGCCTTGAAAATCCGGGCCGGAGCGGCCCATGTCTCAGCGCCGGACCCATCGTCCTTTCGGCTCCTGCTTGTTTTAATCATAACAAATATATTATATAATGAAAATCTAATAAGTCAAGAGGGGAGAGAAAAATCTTTCCGCCGTCTGGAATCTCGCCCGACGTTCGGTTAAAATACCCTCTTAACGGCGAGGAAGGCTATGGCCCAAAAAATCGTAGTGATCGACGACGACAAGGTGACCCTGAAGCTTCTGACCGAGATCCTGAGCCGCAACGGCTACGAGACCTTCGGTGCCCACGACGGCCAGGAAGGCTTGGCTCTGGTCAAATGGGAAATTCCCGAGCTGGTTCTGACCGATCTCTTGATCCCGATCCTCGACGGCATCGGCGTCTGCCAGAAGATTAAAGAGGATCCCGACCTCATCGCGACCAAAGTGATCGTGATGTCGGCTTTGAGAAATCCCCTCCTTGTCCGCGAAGCTAGGGCCGCCGGTGCGGACGATTTCCTCGACAAACCCATCAAGACGGACGTCCTGCTCGAGCTGGTCAAGCGGCTGATCCCGGCTTAAGCCTCCCCTCCGTTCCATCGGCCTGTGCTCCCGGCGAATTCCTTTGACTTTACTTTTCATATTTCGTTATAATCCAAATGCTGGCTGGAGAGGAATTTTCGAGCCCCGCTTCCTTTTCAAACCTTGGCGCCTCGACAGCCAGCACTTCCTTATCGAGGCGTCTGCCCGTCTATTTCTTAACGTCCGGCTCTCTTTCTTTCGTCCTTCTTTTCCTCCGGCTTCCATAGCTTCGACCGCTCCTTGAGGTGGTCCTTGAGGTCGAGGTGGGAAACCCCTTCGGTCATCCAGGCCGGGGCGGGCTTGCCCTTCAGCCAGTGGTCGAACCACTCCTTCATCCGGACCGTGTAATCCCTCTGGTTGGCGCCTTGGCCAGGCCGTGATTTTCCCCGACGTACTGAAGCATGATGACCGGCTTCTTCATTCGGCGGAGGGTGTTGTAGTATTCGATGCCCTGGTTCCAGTCGACCGCGCCGTCCTTGTCGTTATGGAGGATGATCAGCGGGGTCTTCACCTTCGCCGCGTGATAAACGGGCGAATTCCGCTGGTAGGCCTCGAGGTTGTCCCAGTAGCCGCCGAGGAAGCGGCCCTGGCTGCTCTCGAAGATGGCCATGTTCCCGCTGCCGCTGTTGAAATAGATCGAGCTGTACATCGAGATCATGTTGGTGAGCGGCGCTCCGGCCACGGCCGCGGCGAAATCGGCCTGGGTGATCAGGAAGGCGGTCTGGTAGCCGCCCCAGGAGTGTCCCTGGAGCCCACCTTGGACCGGTCCACGACCCCGGTGGCCACGGCCGCTTCGAGGGCCGGCAGGACGCACCAGGCCGCGCTCATTCCGGGGTCGTTGATCTTGTACGTGATGTCGGGGTAGAGAACGGCATAGCCGTTGCTCGTATACACCGATTTATTGAAGCCGTTGGCCGAGGGCGCGATATAGCGGTTGAACGACTGGGACGTCTTTTCATAGTAATAGACGATCGTCGGATACGATTTCCCTTTTTCGTAATTGGCCGGGAGGAAGAGTGCGCCCTGGAGCCGGTTCGTCTTTCCGCTGGCCGGGTCGATCTTGTAGTCGACGAGGATCTGGCCGCTCGACCAGAAGAAATCCTTTTGCTGCGGATTGGCTTCGGTCAGACGCAGAGCCTTGTCCAGGTCCGGTCCGGCGGCCAACCAGTCCGCGAAATCGCGGGACGTCTCCCGGGTGTAAAGGTAGATTTCGGCTTTCCGGGCTTTGAGGAGCGAGCCGAATCCGGCGTCGTCCCAAAGGAGGGCTTTCGGCCCGGGCTTGCCTTTCTCGATGAGCGAAATCCCGGCCTTCTTCGTCCATTCGCCGTAGGTCAGGACATACATCGGCTTTTCGAGGTCGATGCCCTTTTCGTCGCGGTCCAGCTGCAGCCGCCGCTGGTACCGGACGCCGTCCTTGCGGCCGTTGACGGTCAGGTTGACGGCCGGTCCGCCTTGAATGGAGACGGCCCAGATGTCCCAGCCATCCGAAAGGAGGACGGTCCGGCCGTCCTTGGTCCAGCCGACCGGTGAATCTGGCGGATTCTTGATGTTTTGGTCGTTATCTTCATCGACGAAATCCGCCGGAACGTCTTTCGAGATTGCGGTCGATTTCCCGGCGGCCATGTCGTAGGCGTAATACACGCCGTCGTCGTAGTGGAGGAACCGGGCGCCGTCGGGAGACGGCAGGGTGATCCAGCGGTTTTTTTTCAAGGCCAAGGCGCGGCTCCCGGTGGCGAGGTTGATTACGTAGATGTCCTCGTGTTCCCGGCCGTCGAGATTTCCGTCCAGTTCGTAGCCCGAACGTCCCGGCCGATGGCGTAGAGATCCTTGGGCGCCGGCGTGACGTCGCGGACGTCGTCGTCGGCCAGGCGGATGAATTTTTTATCCTTCAACCGGTATTCGGAGAGATAGCTGAAATTCTTGTCCCGGCTTGCCTCGACCTGCTGTTGGGACTGGAGGCGCTTGTCGGCGCCGTGCCAGAGGACCAGGTCGGGCATGTCTTCGTCGACTTCGGCTCCGCCGCCCGGACCGGCTGCATTCGGGCGCCGGTCCGCCGACCGGGGCGCCTTCGGCGCTTTTCTTTTTGGGAGCGTGGATGCCGAAGAGGATCGCGTCGTGGTTTTCCGTCCACCGGGGCGCCCGGTTCGGGCTGATCGTCATCCCCTCGGGAAAGCTTTTATCGTCCTTAGGATCATATACGGTTCTCCGCGGCCCGGCCGGAGCAAACTCCGAAAAACCGACGACCGCGAACATCTTGTCTTCATACGCCTTATCCTCTTTGCCCTTGAGGCAGGCCAGAGCCGTGCCTTCTTCCGTCCAAGCCAAGCGCTGGTAGGAAGCCTTGTCGGACTCGAGCGTGGAGATCGTCCCGGAAGCCATGTCCCGGACCAGGACGCCGTTTCCGGACATCCCGTAGGCGTCGATCAGGAGAGCCAGCCGGCTGCCTTTCTTATCGAAGGCGAACTCGGCAACGTTGCCCAGGACGAGGTCTTTCCCCGTCGCCAGTTCGTGGAGGATCAGGTCGGATCCCGTCCATTTTTCCCTCTCCCGAGCCTGGCCTTCGGGGGCTGCTTTGTGCAGGACGATCCAGGCCGGATTGTCCGCGGAGAAGGCAAACGACTTGATCTTGTCGTATTCGATCTTTTCGCCGTCGGCCAGACTGACGAGGACGGCTTTAAGCGGCATCGGCTTCCGTTCCCGGCGGAGGCGCCGGGCCTCGTCGGATCCCGGATTGACGATGAAGGCGCCATAACGGCCGTCGGCCGAAAGGGCCACCGCTCCCGTCCGGCCTTCGCCGGCCGGAAACTTGTATTCCCGGCTCCCGTCCGTCTTTTTAAAGAGGACCTCGCCGTCACCCTGTTGAGGCGAGATCCGGCAGGCAAACCAAAGGCCGTTGTCGGAGACGGCCGTCCCGCCGATCGAGCGCCAGGTGAAGATGTCCCGGAGCTCGATCGGCCTGGGCCCCGCCGGCCGGGCAGACACGGGCTCGGTCGGATTTTGCCCGGCGGCGAAAAGGCCGCCGAGGATGAGCATCCAGGCCGCGACGAAGAGCGACACTGAGCGTTTGGATTTCATGATTCCTCCAAATTATTTGCGGATTTTTTCCAGAAGCTCCCTCGCCCGGGCGCTGTCGGCGGAAGAACGGGCGGAATCGGGGAGCCGAAGATAGCTTTCCAGGGCGTTCCGGGCCCGTTCGGGTTGTCCCGTTTCGAGGCAGGCCGAGGCCAGGCTGGTCACGGAAAATCCGTCCCCGGGATTGAGAGCGGCGGCTTTTTCCCACGAGGTGATCGCTTCGGCGGTCTTACCCGATTCGCGATAAACCAGCCCCAGGCCTCGGTATGCGAGGCCGAGGCTCGGATCAAGGTTGACGGCCCGGGTCAGGTTCGCCAGGGCTTCCCGGAGATCGGTCGGTCGCTGATCTTTTTCGGACGGCCGCGTCAGGTATAAAATCCCCAAGTTCGAATAAGCGAAGGCGAACGTCGAATCCAAGTCGATCGCCTTTCGGTAATATTCGAGGGCTTTGGCGTAATCCCGGCGGTTGAAATGCGCCAATCCCAGGTTGTCCCAGACCTCCGGATCGTCGTCGACGATCATCAGGGCTTTTTCAAGGAGGCCGATGGCCGGATCCGCCTGACCGAATTGGAGCAGGGCCGTCCCGTAGGATTTCAAGATCTCGTAATTCTCGGGATTGGCCCGGTATCCCTCGTCCAGAACCCGAAGAGCCTCCTGGCTCCGGCCGTCGGCTATCAGCGCTTGGGCCAGAAAGGTGTAGGCGGCGATAAAATCCCGGCGCTCGCCGATCAGTTCCTCGAAGAGAGCGAGGCCGGCCGCTTTTTCGCTACCGGATGTCATCACGACAGCTCGTTCGAGCTTTTGCTGGAACGGAAGAAAGCGCTTCAAGTCGTCGACAACGCCGTACGTTTTTTTGACCGGTCCGCCCGATCCGACGATATACCCTAAGCTGCGCAGGCGTTCCCGGGTTTCCCGGTCCACCGTCCGGGCTCCGGCCGGGGTCGCGGCCGACTCCCGGCTCGAGCGCAGGGCGCTCAACTTTTGTTGATGAGGGGCCAGGTCCTTCCCTGGGGCCAAGTTCGACTTTTCATCGAAATCCCGGTTCAGATCGTAGAGCTCCGGGATCGGCGATTCCATGAATTTCCATCCGTTCTCGATGTATCCGCGGAGGGGGGCACAGCCGCTGTTGAGATGCGCATCCAGGGCTTCCAAATAGATCGGCCGCGGCGGCAGCGTTTTTCCTTCCCAGGCCGGTTGGAGAGGCAGGCCCTGGAGTCCGGCCGGGGCGGCGACCCCCAGGGACCGGCAGAGGGTCGGGAACAGGTCGACATGGCCGGCATATTGGGAGGTCCGGAGAGACGGAATGCCCGGCCCGGCGAAAATCAGCGGAATATGGAGGGTGCTGTTGTAGGCGAAGAAGCTATGGGTCATTTCCCCGTGTTCCCCTAAGGCTTCCCCATGGTCTGAGGTCAGGGCGATTAAAGTTCCCTCCCAGAGGCCCTTCGATTTCAGGAAGGCGAAGAACGATCCCAGGGAGGCGTCGATGTAGGCTGCTTCGCCCGAATAGGGATCATCTTTGAACCGGGAGGCAAAAGGCTCGGGCGCTCGATAGGGGGCGTGAGGGTCCCAGAGGTGGATCCAGCAGAACCATTTCCCGGTCCGGCCGGCGAGCCAGGCCCGGGCGGCGCTTAAGACATCTTCGGCCTTTCGTTCCGAATAGGCCGTTGGATTCGCCGCCCGGGACGGAAAGAGGTCGTCATAGACGTCGAATCCCTGATCAAGCCCGAAGCGGGAATCCAGGGGAAAAGCGCCGACGAAAGCCCCGGTTGCAAAGCCCGCGGCTTTGAGATGTTCGGCCAGGGTCAAAAATTCGGCTCCAACCCGGGATTTGGAGTTGTCGGAGATGCCGTGAACCGGCGGCGTCGTGCCCAGAAGGATATTGGCGTGGGAGGGGAGAGTGATCGGCGTATGGGCGAAGGCCCGTTCAAAGAGAACTCCGGCGGCGGCGAGGGCGTCGATGGCGGGCGTTTTCAGGAAAGCCGGGCTATAACAGCTCAGGCGGTCCGGGCGCAAGGTGTCGATGGTGATAAGAAGGAGGTTTCGCGGGAGGGCTGGAGGCGGAGCGGCGGAGGAGGAAAAAGATACCCCGCAAAGGGCCGCCAGGAAGGCCCCGGTTACGGCCGCCTTCGCAGTGATTTTCATAATCCCGGATCCGATCATGGAGGAAGTATAGAAAAAAGGCCGGACAAAGGAAAGAAATACCGGCGACGGCGGGTATCCTTGATTCCGATTTCCGTTCGGTCTACACTGGGGCGGCGGAGAGAGCGGGGGATCGGGATGCCGGGGATAAGCAAAACGCGCCGCCCCGGCGTAGATGTTTAACGAGAGGCATTCATGAAAAAAACGATCCTCGCCCTGGCGACGGTTTTCGCTCTTTCGGCCTGCGGTCCGGCGATAAAAGATTCCGTCCAGACCTCCGCCCCGACGCCCGAAGACCTGCAAGCGGTTCAAAACGCCGGAACGCTTGCGGCCCGCGGCTCCTACACCGCGTTGAAAGAGGCTTGCCGCCTCTATGCCGGCGCCTACACGCGGCCGGCCTTGCGGGCCCGCATGGCTGCCGCGTATTTCCGGGCGGCCTTCCTGCTCGTCCTTCGGGAAAAGGAACTCGGGCTCTCGAATCCCGAGTCCGCCCGTGTCATCGTCCGCCTGGTGCGCGAAAATCCGGGATTGGCCGGTTACCGGTTGTATCCCGAGCTGGCCGCCCGGATCAATCCCCGGTCGTCGTGGTCAAGGATTTCACGCTTGGGATCATCGGGGCCGTCCCCAGCGAAGAATCCGAGCGGCTTTATGCGGATATCAAGTCCCGGATGGGCAGCGATGAGCTGGCCGCTTATGTTTACCTGGCCTCGAGTGTCCCCGGAAGTCGCCCTACGACAAGTTCGAGGACCGAGCCGCGATCAAGGCCGCCCATCCCGAATCGATCCTGATCAAGTACCGGGCGGCCTTCTGTCCCGGCATGATCCCGGAGGTTTTCGAGGAGATCCTCAAGATCGATCCCGAGTTCTGGGAGGTCCACGGCTTTCGGGGAGAGGCGGCTCTCGCCCGCGGTGAGCTCCTGACCGCCGAGGAAGACTTGTTGATCGCCGCCGAACATATACCCGAATCCGGCTACTATAACATCCTCCTGGCCAGCATCTATTTTCTGACCGAGGAATTCGAGCAGTGCCTGGTTTATTGCGACAAAGCCCTTGCCCAGGCCCCCGATTATCGAGACGCCTACCTGACCAAAGCGATCTGCCTGTCGCAGCTCGGCCGCTTTCCCGAAGCCCTCGGGGTGCTCGACCGGATCATCCAGATGCAGTTCTACTTGCAGGGCGAAGCCCATTACTGGTCGGCCTGGAATCAGCATGCCCTGAAGGATTTCCCGACCGCCCAGGTCCATATCGAAGCGGCCAAGCGCACGCTCCCGACAAATTCCGAGGTTTTCGGCCTGGCCGGAACGATCGCCATGGAGAAGGGGGAGCTGGACCGCGCGGAAAAGGACTTCAAAGAAGCCCTGGTCTATAACGGCGCCAACCACGAGGCCGTCTTCGGCCTGGCCCGCATCGCCGAAAAACGGGAGAAATGGGCCGAGGCGGCCGGCCATTTCGAAAAAGCGGCCGGGATCCTGGCCGCCGGTGAAGGCTCCTTGAAGGCCAAAATCGAGGAAATCAAAGCTTCCGACATGCCCGAAGCCCGCAAAGCGAAGATGAAGGCGAAGAAAGAGTCCCAGCTTCGGATTTCCGAAGCGACCCGAGCGACGGCTTATTACAATGCCGCCGCCTCCTGGGTCAACGGGGGACAACTGGATGCCGCCAGGAAAGCCGCTGAACGGGCGGCCGAACACCCCCAGCTTGCGGCCAAAGTGGCCGAGCTTCTGGAAAAGATCAAATAGACCGGCGGCTTGTCTCTAATCGAAAGGTAGGAATTCCCGCCTCCGCCAATCCGAAACGAGCGTCGTGGTGTGTGTCCACATCGAAGATGGGTCATGGCCGGATGTCACCTTGGAGGGTGAGCACGGAGCGGAGCGACGGTTGCCCTGGCTCTCAAAGCTCGCGTAGGACGGCAAAGCCAAGAGGGAACCCAGAAAAGGGTTCCCTCTCAAGACATACCTGTAACGCCGCCTTGTTTGGGCTTCGGGCCGAGGCGCTCGCCTTCGCTGTGGGCCACGACCGCTGCGGCGGCGATGTCCCCGGTGATATTCATCGAAGTGCGGAACATGTCCAAAATCCGCTCGACGCCCATGATCAAGGCGATGCCTTCCAGGGGGATGCCGGCCTGCCGGAGGACGATGACCAGCATGAGCACGCCCATGGCCGGGGCCCCGGCCGTCCCGATCGAGGCCAGGGTTGCCGTCAGGACGATTCCCAGCTGGGCTCCGAGGCTGAGGTCCAGGCCGTAAACCTGGGCGATGAAGACCGCCGTCACGCCCTGGTAGAGGGCCGTGCCGTTCATGTTGATGGTCGCGCCCAGCGGCAGGACGAAGCTCGAAATCTCCCTGGAAACGCCGATGTTCTCCTCGGCGCATTCCATGGTGACCGGGAGGGTGGCGGAACTGGAGCTCGTGCTGAAGGCAATGAGCTGGGCGGGGAAGATCCCCTTCCAGAACTTGAAGTAGGGGAAACGGGCGAGCAATTTCACGGCTGCCGGGTAGGAAGCGGCCAGGATGAGGAGACCGGCGATCGTCAGAAGGCTGTAGCGGAGGAGCGACATCAGGATGTCGGCCCCGAAGGTTCCGACCACCGAAGCAATGAGGGCGAAAACCGCGTAGGGCGCGACCTTGATGACCACCTCCACGATCTTGATCATGATGTCGTTGACGGCTTCCATGATCGAAATCACCGGCTGCATCTTCTTCTTGTCCAACATGGTCGCGACGGCGCCCATGAACATGGCGAAAAAGATGATCTGGAGCATATCGGCCTTCACCAGCGATTCGACGGGATTGTCGGGGATGATGTTGACCAGCATCACGCCCAACCCCGGCTGGGTTTCGGCGCGTTGAGCCTGGAGCTGGGCCACGTCTCCGTACTCGGCTTTGAGGCGGGTCTGGACGGATTCCGGAAGGTTGCTCCCCGGTTTAAACGTATTGGCCAGGACGAGGCCAAGGCCGACGGCGAAAACGTAATAGGCCAGGAAAAAGGCCATGGTCTTGGTCCCGATCCGGCCGACTTTTTTCAGGTCTCCCAGGCTGGCGACGCCGAGAAACAGCGAGGCAAAAACCAACGGGATGATGACCATTTTGATCAGCCGGATGAAAGCCGTTCCGACCGGCCTGATGGCAGCTACATCCGGTCCGAACGCGAGGCCGGCCACCGCTCCGAGAAACAGCCCGGCCATGATCTTGGAGGGGATGCCCGATTTCCGGAGAGTGGAAAAGCCCAGGACGATGACGGCTGCGGCGATCAGCAGTCCTTGGGCGATCTTCGTCCCGGTCGTTGCTCCCGGCATGCCCAGGGCCAGGGTGATTCCGCAGAGAATAACCGCGGCGGCGAGTCCCGCCAGCCGGCGGCCGCGATCGTGATTCCTGTCCGGGTTTTTCGGGATTTTTCGATTGATCGCCATGGCGCATCGACTCCTGATAAATTTCCAACACTATGATGCAAATCGGCGGGCAAATCAAGCCCGCGGATTTGACTGCCTTCCGGGGCCGGGCATATCATGATAAACAGAATGCCGAGGGCCGGCGTATTCCCTGCAGACGAGGAAATTCGAATTTTATGAACTGATGCAGACCTGATCGCCGCCTGCCTGGCGGGGCGGCGGGAGGAGTTCCGGCATATCGTGTACGCCTACAAGTCTCAGGTCATGGCCCTGGCTCTCAACATCCTCGGCAACCGCGAGGATGCCGAGGATGCCTGCCAGGACACCTTCGTCCAGGTGTTCCGCCACCTGGCGACGTACGATCCCGGGCGGAGCTTCCGCACCTGGATTTTCATGATCCTCCACCGGCGTTGCCTGGACACGATCCGGAAGAAGAAACGGTTCAGCCAGTTCTTTCAGAAAGCGGTTTGGGAAACCGAGCCGGAGGAATCGAGCCGGCCGGAATTGCCCGTTCCCGGAGGAGTTGTCGACGCGGCATTGCTCGGCGGCCTCCGGCCGAAAGAGCGGGCCGCCCTGACCCTTTGGGCCAATGAAGGATTGACCACGGCCGAGATCGCGGCCGTCATCGAATGCGCGCCTTCCACCGCCCGGGTATACTTATTTCACGCCCGGCGGAAGCTGAAGGCTTTGATCGAAGAAAGGAAGAAGATCCATGGGACATTGGGCGCTCGTTAAGCTTGCGGTGTCGGTCCTCCCCAGGGGCGGCCTTCGGGAGGCGGTTTTTCGGCATGTCGAAAAATGCCCGGCCTGCCAGGCCCGGCTGATCGGCCGGGAGGATGCCCGGAGATGGCTCGTCCAAGCCGACCAAATCGGCGGCCTGGACGGCCTCTGGCCGGCGATCCGGAAGGCGATGGACGCCGGGCCGGCTCCCCGGCCGGTTGTCCAGGGAGGCGCGGCGTATCGCGCTACCTCGCCTCCGCCCGGACCGAAGCTCCGGTTTTTGCGCTGGGCGGCAGCGACCGGGGGATTGGGCGGCGCGGCCCTCGCCATCCTGATGATTCTCGCGCTGGTCGTTCCCCGGGGCGTCGACTTCGCCGGCGCGGCCGATTCGCAGCAAGATTCGCTCCGGATCGTCTCGGCCAGCGTCGCCGGACAGCCGGCCGAGACGTACATAATCGAAATTCCTGAAAACCGGATGATTCTTGTCTGGATTGAACCGAGAGCGGAGAAGGGAGGGCAGCCGTGAATAAGTTTGGCTGGATATCTTGGGCGTTCATTCCGTTTATCGCGGTCAGCCTCCTGGCCGCCGTTCCTCAAAGCGATTCCGGCTATTTGGAAAAAGGCGTCGTCAGAATCCGGATATTTGAGGGATCGACGGAGGCGGGTGCGCCTCCGGTCACAGGCATCACGTCCTCGTTCTCCCAATCGGGGCTCACGGAAAAGGGCGAGTGGGATGAAGACCCGGAAGTCCAGGCCGCCGGCATTCGAAAGGCGTTCAATCTGGTCAACGTCGTCTTCACCTCGGCCGACAGGATCACTTGGGAAATGGGCCGCCTGTCCCCGTCCACATCGGTTCTCCGGTTCCCGAACAAAGCCGATCTTTCCCTGGTCATCACTCCGACCGGCGTTTCCGCCCGGAAAGTTAAAATCGAGGTTTTCGAGCAGAATGAAGGAACGAAAACGAATATCCTGTCGACCGAGGCCGGCCTGCCAAAGGAAAGCTACACGGTTTTCGGTTTCAAGGACTTGAGAGGGAATCCGTATTTTGTCGCTCTTCAGCTGGGGGAATGGGACGTGACGCCGGTGCCGTCAGCGCCCGTCCGGAGGCTCGGTCCGAAAATCCAGCCCCCGAATTTGATTAAAAAGGTCGAGCCGGTCTATCCCCGGGAAGCGCTCGATGCGAAAATCGAAGGAAACGTCGTCCTGGAAGCCCAAACCGACATTTACGGCCGGGTTCAGTCGATTAAAATCCTGCGGTCGGTCCCGATGCTCGACCAGGCGGCCAAGGACGCCGTCCGGCAATGGGTTTATGAGCCGATGCTCATCGACGGAAAGCCGCGGGGCGTTGTGTTCACCGTGACCGTCCGTTTTGACCCGAGGGACAAACCGGCCGCACTCGAAGTTCCTTCCGAAGGCCCGGTGAAAGCCATCGGCCCGATCAAGCCGCCGACTCTGATCAAACAGGTTGAACCCGTTTATCCCAAAATTGCCGCGGAGGCGCGGGTTGATGGGATCGTCATCCTCGAAGCGATGACCGACATCACCGGACGGGTCGCCTCGGTCAAGGTTCTGCGTTCAATCCCCTTGCTCGACCAGGCGGCGATCGACGCCGTCCGCCAGTGGGTCTACGAACCGATGGTCATCAACGGAAGGCCGCGGGAGGTCATTTTCACCACAACCGTCCGCTTCACCCTGGACAAGGCCCGGTCATCGACGGCCACGACGATGCAAATCATTCCGGCCGAAGGAGGGGGAACTATCCGGATTCTTAACGCCGTCGCTCCGACGTATCCCGAAGAGGCCAAGAAAGCCAACGTCGACGGAACGGTGCTTCTGGAGGCCGCGGTCAACGAAAAAGGCCTGGTCGAGGACGTTCGCGTCCTCCGCGCGGTCCATCCGGCCCTGGATACCGCCGCCGTCGCCGCTCTCAAGGAATGGAAGTTCGAATCCGCGCCGCTTCCGCTGGTTGGCGGAACATCGAATAAGCGGACCGTTATCCTTTATGCCCGGTATACGCTCAGCCCGGTGGAAGGGAAATCCGAAACTGAAATCGGCGGCGTTACCGGCGGTGTCGAAGGAGGGAGTGGTCGGCGGAGTTGTCGGCGGGGTGGTCGGGGGAGTGGAGGGAGGAGTCGTCGGTGGAGTGATCAAAGCCGACCTCTCCGACAAGGCCTTCCGAGAAGGCGCCGCTCAGCCGCCGGTCCGGGCCATGGGAGAGATTCAGCCGCCCGAACTGGTCAAGCGGGTCGAAGCCGTATATCCCGAAGTCGCCCGCGAGGCCCGAGTCGATGGGATCATCATCCTGGAAGTGACCACGGATGTTTATGGAAAAGTGAAGGACGCGAAAATTCTGCGCTCGATCCCGCTCCTGGACCAGGCCGCGGTCGATGCAGTCAAACAATGGGTTTACAAGCCGCTTCTCATCGACGGCAAGCCGCGCGGCTGCGTCTTCACCGTGACCGTCCGGTTCGTCCTGAAATAAATAAGGAGAAATAGGAGACACAATACCAATTACCCTAATTTTCGCCGAGGTAATGGGCGAAATTAGGTCATTTGGTATTGTGTCTCCTAATTAATTCAGGTTATTTCAGCTTCGAGTAGTCCAGCTCCGAGCCGAGCAGGCTGTGGGGGATGGAATAGACCAGGAGCAGGATGAGCGAGGCGGCCAGGACCCAGCCCCGGGCCGCTTTCCCTTTTCGTCCGGCGACCAGCGCCGCGATCCAAGCGATCATCGCGACCAGCGTTTTGTTGTCGGTCAGGTCCGTTCCGAAGGGAATCCCCGTCCAGAATTTTCCGAAGGCGTAATTCTGCATCAGCGGGCCGAGGATGAATCCGCCGATGAAAAGAAGGACGCACGTCGCGATGACAAGCTTGCGGGGATTGTGGCCCTTGTCCAGGGCGGCCAGCCCGGCCCGGGTGGAAAAGAGCATGGCCAGGAACATGATCAGGATGTGGGGAATCTGGACGGCGTCGGGCACGGGGCCTTTAAAGCGAATGACAATCGGTTCATCCCCTGAAACGGCCGTTTCCCGGCCTCCGGCCGAAACGATAACCCGGTAGGCCAGCTTCCCGGCCGCCGGCTGTTTGGGAAGAAGGGCGGCGAGGCGCTCGCCGTCCCGGGCCAATTCCACCCGTGTCCAGGGGTCCTCGGTCTTGAAGCGCTTATATTCGAGGTATCCGGTCAACCCTTCGCCGGGCGCCAGGACGGCGATGCGGCAATCGGCGGTATTTTCGGCGCTCCTGGGCAGCCGGAAGGAAACCGTATGGCCGTCGGCCTCGATCCGGCCCATGACCGATTTCGTCGGCCCGGTCAGCCGTTGATAAACGGCCGCCCCGAGGGTGAGGACGACCGCCAGAATCCAAAGGAGAATTTTTCGCACGCGTCTCCTCGCCGGCCGGTCAGTTCTTGATCGTGACGCTGCCCAGGACCGCGGCGCCGCGGATATACAGGGTGGCCGCGGCTTCGCTTTCGGACGGATTCACGTGTTTCAAATCGTAGGAGCCGAGAACCGGGGTTCCGTCGATGACGACCCGCCAGTTCCGGGGGACAAAGATGGTGACGGAGCCGAGGACGGCCGTGGCTTCCAGCGTCGCCTTGCCGCCTTCGAGACCGGCCGGCGTCAAGTCGAGGTCGGGGCCGCCGAAGACGGCCGCGACTTCTCCGCCCTTGAAATTCCGGCTATCGACCCGGCGCTTGAGGCTGCTGAATACGGCCGAGACGTCGATATCGTTGCCATGGGCCGGGGGAATCTCGCCGGTTTTATTCCGGGGACGCATCGCCGGCCGGAGAATGATCCAGAGCCCGAGGACGATCAGGGCCGCCGGCCAGAGGTTCCGCCAAATGTCGTAGCGGAGCACGTCCAGGTGCCAGAGGAGGAAAAACGTCCCGAAAAGAATGAAAAAGATCCCGGTTCCCGGGCGGCGGAAGCGGTTCCCGATAAGGATCGATATCCCGATCAGGATAAAGATCGCCGGCCACCAGGTCGAGAATAGCCAGCCGAAATCCCAGATGTCGAAGCGGTACAGGAGGATCAAGGCTCCGGTGAGGATCAGGATCAGTCCCCAGAAGATCCGGCCGGGATTCGGATTGCGTGTTTCATTGGCCATGGCGGACTCCTTTCTGTCTCTCTCATCCTTATACGAAATTCACCGAGGTCACAAGTTTATCCGGTTTGTCATCAACGCTGAACTCGTCCCGACCCCGGCCCGGCCGCCAGGGCATCGATCTCCTCCCGGGAGGCGAGGTTGAAATCGCCGGGAATCGTCTGTTTCAGACAGGACGCGGCCGCGGCGAATTCCAGGGCGGCCCGGTCGTCGCGGCCGGCGAGGGCGGCGAAGATGTACCCGGCGCTGAGGGCGTCGCCTCCGCCGATGCGGTCCACGAGCTGAATCTCGTACGACCGGCTGTGAAGGAATTCTTTCCCGTTGAACAGGCAGCCCGACCAAACATTGACGGATGCCGATCGGCTCTCCCGGAGCGAAAGGACGACCTTCTTCAGCTTGAATCTCCGGTGCATTTCTTCGGCGACCCGGCGATAGCCGTCGAGGTCGAGACGTCCGGCGGATGCGTCCGAGCCCGGGGCGGCGATCCCGAAGATGTCGGCCGCATCCTCCTCGTTGCCGAAGACGATATCGACCGCTTCTAAAAGCGGCGTCAAGACGGCTCGGGCTTTATCCCCGGACCAGAGCTTTTTCCGATAATTCAGGTCGAGGCTGACCGTCGCCCCGGCCCGCTTGGCTTCCCGGACGGCCTCGGCCGTCGGCCGCCGCCGCACCGTCGGACAGGGCCGGCGTGATCCCCGACCAATGGAACCAGGCCGCTCCTTTTAAAATCGCCGGGCCAGTCAAACGACCCCGCGCCGGTTTGGCTGATGGCCGAGTCCGCCCGGTCGTAAATGACTTTGGAGGGGCGCTGGCGGCCCCGGTTTCGGCAAAATAGATGCCGATTCGCTTCCCCTGCCGCAGAATCGACGACGTGTCAACGCCGTGGGACCTGAGGACGTCCACCGCCGCCTGTCCGATCTCGTGCGCCGGGAGGGCCGTGACGAAAATCGAAGGAAGGCCGAGCCGGGCCAGCGAGACGGCGACATTGGCTTCGGCTCCGCCGTATTGGGCTTCAAACGACGAGGCTTGAATGAAGCGGCGGAAGCTCGGAGGCGAAAGCCGGAGCATGATTTCCCCGAACGTCACGACCCGGTTCGGGGCGACGGAGGCAGCGGCCGAATCGGATTTCGGTCGAGGGATCGCCGGCGGCGCCGTCGCCGCGGCCGGCTTTTTCCCCTTCGCTTCTTTGAGAACCGCCAGCCAGCGTTCGGCTTCGGCCCGGATTTCGGCCGGGTCGCCGGCCTTGGCCGTCAGCGCGGATCCGCAGAAGATGCCGTTCGGATCGCGGGCGTTGAGCTCGGCCAGGTTGGAGAGGTTGATCCCGCCGGTATAAACGACGGTCAGGTCCTTGTAATGGACCCCGCCAGGCCTCGGCCAGGCCGAGGTTGTTCTGGCCCGCGGCGATGGCGGGGAAGAGCTTATAGATCCATTGGTGGGGTATGTTCTTCGCGGAGGGCGTTGAGGGAACATCCGTATGCGTCCGCTTTGCGGGCCAGCTGCTTGCCGACGTCGGACAGGCCGCCGGGGACGCACATGATGTCGGCCTGGGCGCAGACGTCCACGACCTCGGGGATAAAATCGGCCGAAACGATTCCGGCCACCCCGGAGGCGATCGCTTCCTCGGCCTGGGCCTTGGTCATGACCGTCCCGGCCAGGACGAGCGCTTGCGGGTGGGCGGCGATGATGGTCCGGATCCCCTCGGCCGCCGCTGCCCGTCCGGAAGGCGATCTCCAGGACGACGCCCGTCGGGTCGAGGGCTTCGTAAACGGACAGGCACTGGGCGGGGGATGCCGGGACGAGAAGGGCGATGAGGCGGTTTTTTTTCAGGCGTTGGTAAACGCGCTCGGATTTTCTCATGGTCGTCTCCCGGTCACAATCTCCGCAGGTTCATGCCGCCGCTGACTTCCAGGACGAGGCCGGTGGAGTAGGCAAACCGCCCGAGGGCCAGGGCGGCGGCTGCTTGCCCGACATCCTCGGGGAATCCCCAGCGGGCCTGGGGGACGACGGTCCCTTCGGCGATCAACCGGTCGTAGCGTTCGCGGACAGCTGCGGTCATGTCCGTCCGGATGATCCCGGGGCGGATCTCATAAACATTGATGCCGTTTGCCGCCAGCCGATCGGCGAATAACCGGGCGGTCATGCTCAAGCCCGTCTTGGATAAGCAATACTCCGGCCGATTGATCGAGGAGACCTCGGCCGAAATCGAGGTGATGAAGATGATCGCCCGATGAGCGGCCGGGCGCGGCGGAGGGCCGGCGATCATCCGCCGGACCGCTTTCTGGGTCAGGAAAAACGGGCCGCGGAGATTGATCCCCATGACCCGGTCGTAGCTTTCGAGCTTCGTTTCGAGGAGATCGGCCCGCTCGAGCGGCGCCACCCCGGCGTTGTTGACCAGGACGTCCAGCCGCCCGAATCGGCCATAGACGGCGTCGAGAATCGCTCCTGGCCGTCGAGATCGGCCACATCGCCCCGGACCGGGAGAAAGACCGCGCCCTTGATTCTTCCCACGGCCTTTTTGACTTCGAACAGTCCGGTTTTCGTGTTCTTCGGCTCGTAGACGATATCGCAGCCGGCGATGTCGAACCCGGCCGAGGCCAGTTCCAGAGCGATCCCCCGGCCGATGCCGCGGCCCGCTCCGGTTACGAGGGCGACGGGTCTTCTTGTTCATCGCGGTCCTCTCCTTTTTTCCGGTCGGCGGTCGGAGGCCCCGGCCCGAAAATCGCTCCAGACATTTTCAAACCACGGTCGGTTTCCGGGATCGGCCGGATCTCGGTCCAATGCGTTTCCGGCCGGCCGGAATCGTCGAGACGGATTTCGAGGATCCGGCGGTCGCGAAGTCATCCGGTAGAGGCGAGCGAAAAGGCCCGTTCCGGGCCGAGCGCCGGGCACGGCCGCTCGCCTTCGGGATCGAGGACGAGATACGAGCCGCGGCTCCGCCCGCCCTTGTTCAGATATTCGGCGATGGCTTCCAGATACATGGCGCGAAGTCAGGGCATGGTCAAGGGCCCGAAAAGCGGCGGGAAGCTCGCCGGGCGAGGAAACGGTCAGGGATTCGAGGCACCGGCGGTAAAGCGCCCAGGCTTTGTCGCGCGCCGTTCCGATCGTCCGCGGGTCGCGAATCTGGGCTCCCTGGCCGACATCCGGCGGCGAAGCTCCCGATCGCTTTTTCCGGTTGAAGGGCCGGCTTTTTGCTCCGGCGAGCATCCGTTCGGCCCGTTCCCGGATTTCGGTGATCCGGATTTCGGCGGCCGCGGCGAAGGCCGCGGCTCTCGGCGGGGCGCCGGCGTAATTTCGAGCGATGAACCGGGCCGCCCGGGCGCCGCCCACCTGGCCGGAATTGAGGGCCGAGCCTCCGGGCCGGTAGACGCCGTGGGTACCGTTGACTTCGCCGACCGGAAAGAGATGGGCGATTTCGGATTCCCACCAGATATCGGCGGCCAACCCGCCATTGTTATGCTGGGCGCAGACCCGGATTTCGAGAGGCTCGCGTTCGAGGTCGATCCCATGGGAGCGGAATAGCTCGACCGCCGGCGGATTCATTTTTTTCAGCCGTTCGATCGGCGTCGGAAGCAAAGCGCCGGAGCGTTCAAGTAGTCCAGGGCTTCGGGGTCCAGGCGATCGAACGAAAATGTTCCCGCCGGCCCTGCGCCGCGTCCGGATTCCGCCGGAAATCAAGGAAGACCCGCCGCCCCAGAACGACGGTCTCCCGATGGACGAGGAGGTCGATCAGCGACGAGCCGAAATCCGCGAATTTTTCGCGGGTCGAAGGGCCATTGGTATCCTTTGAGAAAAACGGCCCGCGTCAGTCGCTCCAAAATCGGGAAAGACCTCGCTAAGAAAATCGCGCTCGTCTTTTCCGCTCGCGGTCCGTGGAAAAGTAGCGGGGGATGACCTGCTGATAAGTCCCGGAGAGATTCCAGCGGAATTTCACCGAGGCGAGCCCGAATTGCGATTCGGTCAGGTTGCGGCCGGCGGCGCCGATTTCAAAGGCCAAGCCGTGCGAGCCGCTTTGGCTCTCAGGGTAAACGGACGCCTCGTAGATCCCGGCCGGTCCGCCCGTGCCCAGGACGATGTTGACCGCGTTGAACAGGACCAGGCCGCGATTTTTCCGGCCCGTCCCGTCCAGGTCGAGGGCGACCGCTCCGACGACGCGCCGTTTCCCGTCTTCATCCTTCGGGATCAGTCCGATGACCTGGAGGCGTTCCAGGATCGGGATCCGCCGCTTCCGGACTTCCCGGGTCAGGGCTTCGACCATCAGCCGCGAGGTGAGCGGCCCGGCCGAAGTCGCTCGTTGCCGCGGGATCGTGGTCGGTTTTATAGCCGGCATAGGCCCCGTAGCGGTCGTGGGGGAAGGGAATCCCCATCGCCGATCAGCCGGAAGAAAGCCGGCAGGGATCCCAGGGCTTCGCACAGGGCGATGTCGCCGTGCATGGAGCCTCCGGAGAAAAGATCCCGGGCCATCTCGAGCGGAGAGTCCGGCACGTCCGCCGGCCACCGCGGTTTGTAATACGTCTGCTTGTCCGAACCGGCGTCGTGGGAGGTTCCCGCCCCCAGCGCTCCGTGACGACGCGATCCGCCGCTCCCCGAGATCATGAAGGACAAGGGCGGCGTTGAGGGCGGCCGCCCCGCTCCCGATGATGAGCGTGTTGATGGAATAGAGGGGATAGCGGACGCCCCCGACCCGGACTCGGATCTGAACATGCCCGGGTCAGGCGCCCTCGATCAGGAGGAACGGTTTCCGGGCGAAATGGGAATACAGCGGCCGGAGGCGGTCGCGGTCGTACGAGGTGTCGATGTCGACGACTTTCTTCTGGCTGGTCACGACGTCGAGGGGGATGTCGTCGTACTCGCCTTTGCGAAGACAGGCCATCCGGCCGGATTTGCCTTCCAGGATCAGGTCGAAGGCGATGTTGCCGAAGGCCATAGGGATGATGGAGTCAAGGGCGTCGGGTTCGCCGCAGCGGACAAGATAGCCGAGCTTCTGGTTGAGGACGTCGACTTTTCGGCCGTTGTTGTATTTCGGGGAAAGCTCCTTCAGCCGCTGGGCGACGAGGTCTCCAATTCCGCCGAGCTTTTTATGGCCGAACATGTCGGTCTCCTGGTCGCAGAAAACCATGTCTCCGCCTTCCGGCACCGCCCCTTCCGAGACGATGACGATGGCGTAGTGGCTGGGATTTTCCGCCCGGTCCTGGCACATGAGCTCGGTGAGCCGGTCGAAATCGAACGGATGCTCGGGGATCAGGCAGCGGTCGGCCGCCGCGGCCAGGGTCGGAAGCAGCGCCGTGAATCCGGCGTAGCGGCCGAAGACTTCGATGACCAGGAAACGCTCGTGGGATCCGGCCGACGTCCGAAGGGCGTTGGACAGGGCGATCGTCCGGGTGACGCAGGTCGAAAATCCGATGCAATAATCCGTCCCGGGTACGTCGTTATCCATCGTTTTGGGGATGGCCACGACCTTGAAGCCTGCTGGTGGAGGTGGACGCCGTAGCTCAAGCGTGTCGTCTCCGCCGATCGGAACGAGGGTGTCGATTCCAAGAAATTCGAGGTTCTTGAGGACGTCGGGGGTCAGGTCGTTGGATTTTTCGGCGTAGGTGTCGCGAAGATGGGTCGGGACGGCCGAAAGCGGGACGTGGCTCGGCCGGGTGCGGGAGGTGTGGAGGAACGTGCCGCCCGTCCGGCCCGCTTTTCTGACGAATTCCTCGGTCAGGAGGCAGTAGTTGGCGGAGTTGTCGGCTTCCTTATCCCGGACCAATCTCGATCAGTCCGCCCCAGCCCCGCTTCAATCCGATGACTTTATAGCCCTCGTTGAGGGCCCGGAGGGTGACGGCCCGGATCGCCGGATTCAAGCCCGGGACATCGCCGCCCCCGGTCAGAATCCCGATGGTTCCTCGCTTGGCTTTGATGTTGGCCATGATTCCTCCTCCTTCGATTGACGCCTCGGCGGTAACCGCCGAACGTAGGACGAATTATACGGGAACCCCGCCGCAAAATCCACGAGCGGGAATCGTTGTTAGAGCTTATTGAAAATAATGAAAATATTCGAATCTAAAAATTTTTATGGATAATGCACGGATAGATCCCTGAGTCCCGGACGACGCAGCCGACCGGGCGGCCGGCCCGGAGCAGGGTTGAACAGCCGAGCAGGCCGTGCAGATTTTCCGCGGATTCAACCGGCCGTCGCGGCCAGGTCCCGGACAAAATCCGGATAAGCGAAGGCCAGCCGGCCGAGGCCGATCAAGGATGCCTGTCCCGACGAGATAACGGCCGCCGCGACCTCGGGAAAAGAAAGCGAAGCCAGGAATAGCCCGTCCCGACGATGGGAGAGGAGGGAGTGCCGGCCTGGATGATTCCCGCCAGTCGAAGAAGCCGGGCGACGCCTGGAAGCGGGTGTTCAGGCGAGGGCCCGCCGCCCCGAACGGGAGTGTCGAACGGGCGGCCGATATGGGGAAGGTAATGGCGGGATCCCGGCGCTGACGTTTAGAAATTCGACTCCGCTTCCGGCCAGGTCGGCGGCCAGGCGAAGGGGTTCGGATACGTTTTCCCGGTCCGGAAATCCCGGGTCGGCGCCGAATCCCGAAGGATGGGGAAATCCGTCCCAGACGTTCAGCCGGACCGAGACGGAGAGGCGGGGGCGGCGGTCCGGATTTCGGAAACGGTTTCCCGGAGAAGCCGGGTTCGGTTTTCATAGCTTCCCCCGAAACGTCCTTCGCGCGCAAAGCCGGAAAGGAGCTCGGCAGCGAGATATCCATGACAGGCCTTGACGTCCACCCCGTCGAAACCCGGCGAACGAGGCCAATCCGGGCCGCCTCGACGAACGCTTCGCCGAGGGCGGCAAGCTCGTCGTCGGAGGCGATCAGTACGGCGGGCCCCCGGAGGCAGGAGAGGGTCGAGAATCGGATCGCGGCGGCCCGAAACCATCGGAGCGGGCGATCCCCTCGGGTTTCGAGAATCGCCCCGAATGGGTGAGCTGGAGAATGAGAAAAGGATCGGGCGCTCCTGGTCGTCTCCCTTCCGGGCGGCCTTCCGGGTCCGTTCGACAAGGCGTTTGAACTCGTCGAGATTTTCTGTGGTCAGCCGGAGCTGGCGGGGATTCGACCGGCCTTCCGGGACGACGGCGGCGGCTTCGAACCAGATCATGCCCGGCGCCGCCCCGGGCGAACCGTTCATACCGGCGGAAGGTCGAGTTCGCCCGGGCCCGCCGTCCGGCTCCGCATCCGCGCCTTCCATGGGGTGGGTGACCAGGCGGTTTTTCAGCTTCCGGCCGGACAGGGTGACGGGTTTAAGAAGAATCCCGGATGTCTTCGGATAAGGGATCTCGAGACCGAGCTCGGCCGCTTTTTCGAGGAGGTCCGCGGGCGACCGAAAATCGAATCGCCCCGGTCGCGGTCATTCCGCTCCTCCGCTGCTTTCTCCGTGACCAGGGCCCGGACGGCCTTAATGTCGCGCTTGACCCGTTCTTCGCAGGCAGCCGGCCATTTGGCCCGGTCGAGGATCGCCAGCCGGCCTTCCTTCATCCGAACCTGGGTTTCGCGGGCCAGCCGGAGAAGAAGGCCGAGCTCGGCCACGGTCAGGTCGGGAAATTCCCCGAGGAATTCGGGATCGAAAATCGGAATCGAAAAATCGCCGCCGTGGTCCTCGATCGACAGCGCGGACGTCCTCTTGGAGGGGAGAGAGCAAATCGAAAATGTCGGTGGAAATCGACGATCGCCCCGCCCGGCCTCGGCCGTGAAGGTGACGAATCCGCTCGTCGGCCAGGGCGATCCCGCCGTCTTTGATATGGGTCGTGACGACGTAGGGGAGAATCCGCCGGGCCGCTTCGACCGGGTCTTCTAGGAGCGTCAGCAGATTCATCGTGTCGAGGCAGATCCCGAGTCCGTCTCCGGGCGCGGCCTCGCACATTTCGAATAGCCGGAGAAGCTCGAACGTGGTGAATTCGAAGTGCGTCTCGATGGCCAGGGTGACGCCCCGGTCCCGGAAGACCGGTCTTTGGGCGGAAAGCGAGCGGGCCGTTTCGCGGAGCAGGGTTTCCGTGGCCGGTCCGGTTTTATTCCAGCGCATCAGTCCGCCGGAGCAGGAGCGGACGGTTTTGATCCCGAGGCCGGCGGCTTGTTCGGCGGCTTTCAGGTTTCGAGCGGCGGTATCGATCGGCGCGCCCGTCGCCAGGTCCCGCGGGATATGGCTGCCCCCGCCCCATTCGAGGTAGAGGCCGTTTTGCCGGGCGTATTGCCCTAATTCCTTGAGAAATCCCGGATCGTCGGCTTCGGCCGGGGCTTCGGAGAACTGGACCCCGTCGGCCCCGTTGATCAGGGCCCAATCGAGAAGCTCAAACGGCGTCAGCCCCAGGGGCTTCAGGCTGTAAGAATCGATCCCGACCTTAAACGCTTTCATCACCCGATATATAGTCTTGGTCAGGCGCTCAAGTCAAACCACTACCGGCTTTTATCTTCATCTTCTCCCTTCACCCCGCTCCTTGGCGGCGCGAATATCACGACGATTTCCGAGTAGATCGAATGTTCGGACGATTGTCACAGTAACTCGCTCGTATGTCGGCAGCATTACGGGCCACTAAGGTTCACAATGATGGACTTCTTCCGAGCTAAGCCGTGGCGTCTATGAGAAGTCCGGGCCGGGGGAATGCGAAGCCATATGAAAGTGGCAGACAGCTCCGTTTTTCAGAACCCCTCATCTACCGATGAGGGCGGCGTTCACGTCCCGAGCTTGAGATTATCATGGAGAACGAAACAAAGGGAGGACAGGCAAAGGTTGAAGTGAACGGATCGAACGAGGCGAGATTGAACGCCGCTGAAAAATGGAGCGTCGGGAGAAAACGGATCTGCGGGTCCCGGCGAGAGCATTTCCGGCCGGCTCGGAGCTTCGTTAGGAGTCAAGGTCATTATCGATGCGAGTCACCGTTTGACTTCGGGTTTTCGTCTTGATATATTCGCGGCGTCCAAGGAGAACTCCATGCTTGATGTCATGCAAGAGGCTTTGATGGCCGGCCGGAAGGCTGAGGTTGAAACCCTCGTGGATCAGGCGATCGCCGCGGGCCTGCCGACCCGCCAGATTCTGAACGAAGGTCTGATCGCCGGCATGGAGAAGCTCGGCGTCCTGTTTAAGAACAACGAAGTCTTCATCCCCGAAGTCCTCGTCGCCGCCCGGGCGATGAACGCCGCCCTGGCCAAGCTTGAGCCCCTTCTGATCAAGGAAGGGATCGAGCCGAAAGGCTGCGTGGTCATCGGCACGGTCAAGGGCGACCTCCACGACATCGGGAAAAACTTGGTGGCGATGATGCTCAAGGGAGCCGGCTTTAAAATCGTCGACTTGGGGGCGGACGTCTCTCCGGATCAATTCGTCGACGGCGGCCAAAACCCACAAAGCCGACGTCGTGGCTCTCTCGGCCCTGTTGACGACGACGATGGTTCAGATGAAATCGGTGATCACCGCCCTTCAGACGGCCGGTGTGGACACTCCCGTGATCGTCGGCGGCGCGCCGCTCACCTCCGAATACGCCGGCCAGATCGGGGCCAAGGGGTATGCCCCGGACGCGGCCAGCGCCGTGGACATCGTCCACCGGCTCATGGCCTGAAGAATCAAATCCTGATCGCGTAATGGGGGGGCTTGAACCTCAGGGTCATCGCCGTCCCGGCCTCCCGGCGGATGTCGATCCGGCCGTCCAACTGCTTGGCGAGAAGCGAAATGATCTGAAATCCCAGGGATTCCGCCGTCGCAAGGTCGATCCCGGCCGGCAGCCCGATCCCGTCGTCGCGGACCGTCAGGCGGATCATGCCCTCCTCATTTTCCCGAAGCTCGATTTGGATTTTTCCCGTCCGGCCGGGCGGGAAGGCATGCTTGAGGGCGTTGAGGACAAGCTCGTTGAGGATCAATCCGCAGGGGACGGCGGCGTTGATGTCCAGGAAGGTCTTCTCCAAGTCCAGTTGCAGGGCGATCCGGTTGCCGACCATGTGCGAGTCGAAGACCGTGGACGTCAGGGTTTTGACGTAATCGGAAAAATCGATGGTCGAGAGGTCCCTCGTCCCGTACAGCTTCTCGTGGACCAGGGCCATGGACTTGATTCGTTCCTGGCTCTCCCGGAAGGCCTCCTGGACTTCGTTGTCCGAGAATTTCGCCGCTTGCAGGCGGAGGAGACTGGAAATGACCTGCATGTTGTTCTTGACCCGGTGATGGATCTCCCGGAGGAGGACTTCTTTTTCCCGGAGGGCATCCATGATCCGCAGTTCGGATTTCTTCCGCTCGCTGATATCCCGGATGATCGCCTGGTGGAATCGGGTTCCGCCGATGTCGATGATCCGCAGGCTGACTTCCACCGGAAAGACGTCCCCGGATTTTTTGCGATGGAGCGTTTCGAAGATCAAGCTGCCGGTATTCTCGGCTTCCCGCAGCTGACTCGCGAAATCGGTCCGGGCATCGACGGGCCTCAGGTCGGGGATGTGCATCCCGAGGAATTCCTCCCGGCTGTATCCGTACACCGTCAAGGCCCGATCGTTGACTTCGATCAGGAGATGGTCCCGGTCGGTCAGGAAGACGACGTCGTTGGCGTACTTGTGCAGGTATTCGAAATGCCGGACCAGGGCGAGGCGTTCGTGCTCGGTTTCGTAGCGGGCCTTGAAGTGCCGGGCTTCCCTTCGTTTGATCCAAAAAAGAAGCAGGGCCCCGATCCCGAAACAGAGGACGAAGACCATGGAGGCGAAGGTCGACATCCGGGCAAGAAGAGGTCTGAGGATGACCGCCAAATCCTCCTGGGCGACGAGGAGCCAGGGCGTATCCGGAATCGATTTGGCCATCGCCAGGACACGGACGCCCCGGTAGTCCGTTCCCTCGACGAGGCGATCGTTCTCTTCTCCGGGCCTCGGCACCGGGATGATGGGGGAGTCGGCCGGAAGGCGATAGTCCAAGGGAGCGTCCGGCCGTTGGCGGAGCCCGCTTAGAAAAAGGATGCCCTCCCCGTCGCGGCGGACGAGGTAGGATTCCGCGGTCCGGCTGGCCGCCGGCCAGCTGCGGAGGAAGGGGTAAAGGAATTCATCCGGATCCACCCGGAAGAGAAAGACTCCGGCGATTCGTCCGGCCACGCCCTCCGAGTAAATCGGCGCGTAGAGGTCGACATGGATCCCGAGACCGATATCGGAGGCTCGGTGGAAATCCGATAGGAACGGCCGCTTTTCGGCAAAAATCCGGTTGATATTATCCCGAGCGAGGTTTCCGGCCACCGCTTCGGAGGATTTTGTGGAAAGGCGGGGACGTCCTTCGGCGTCGAAAAGGACGGCGCTCATGAATCCCTTGGCTGCCGCCACGGAATCCAGCCAGCCCTGGATTTCGGCGTCGGCTTTAAAGGCCTTCGGCTCCTGCTTGAGGAATGGAACGATGCGGAGCGCGTTGATGGGATTGGCCGTCAGAATGGAGGCGTCCTCGAGGAGTTCCTTCCGCCAGTCGGCGATGACTGCGACCTTGAGGTCAGCCACGGCATCGAGGGTGCCGGCCGCCGTCTCCTTGACCTCCCGGCTGGTCTGGGAATAGTACAGGAAGCCGGCCGCGGTCAGCAGGAGAGCCAGGACCACGATCAGGGCGACGGGGTAAAAGAGAGGGGACCGAGGCCGTTGCACAGAGCCATTTTATGGGATTGGGCGGGATTTCGCAATTGCGGCCTCCGGGAGATGTTAGGAGGTCTTAACGTCGCGAACAGCCGAAACGTATTCAGAGTGAGGCTCGGACTGGACTTTGGAATTTGACCCTGTCGAACGGCTGCGTTATTATATACGCGTTGGATTTTACCAATAGGAGGCTACGATGAAGACGAATAAAGTCCTCTCACTAGTTATGCTCGGTCTTCTCGTCCTGCCGCTGGCTGCGGCCAAGGACGTGGCGATCGCGAGCAAATGGGCGGCCGCGCCGATTAAGGTCGACGGGCAGGGCGACGAATGGGCTCCCGAGGAAATGATTGCGATCGCCGACGTCGGGGCCAAGTTCGCCGTCAGAAACGACGCCAAGAACCTGTATTTCCTGCTGAATCTGGAAGACCCCAAGTTCCACAGCTCGATCCAGCAGACCGGCGTCACGTTCTGGGTCAATCCCGAGTTGAAGTCGAAGAAACTCCACGGCATCCGCCTCTACCCGAAATCCATCACCGCCGACGAGCTCATCAAGGAGCTCGAGGTCCAGGGTCAAACTCTGACTCCGGAGCGGAAAGCCGAGATCCAGAAGCAGAAGGAATACCTGCTTTTCGCTTGCGACATTGTAAATAAGAAGGGCAAGCCCATAGCCCGCGACCCCAAGCTGGGAGTCGGGACGTATCGGATGATCCAGGTTCAGAAATCACGCGTCCTCGAATTTACCGTCCCGGTCGCCCTGCTGAACAGCGTTGAAAACGAGGTTCAGGTCGACCTGACCAAGCCGTTTAAGCTTGGCGTCGAGTGGGGCGGCATGACCGAGGAGATGAAAGCCATCCGGGCGGCCCAGATGGGCGACCGGAGCTCTCAGGCCTCCGGCTCGGGCATGAGCGGGGACAGCCTTGTCAGCGAAGGCGCAGCAGTCGGCGCCGGCGGCGGCGGCGGCGGATCTTTGGCGGCGATGCGCGGCGGCCCGAAAGCTTACGCCTTCTGGGTCGACCTCACGGTCGCCTCGGACAAATAATCGACCGACGAATCTTTGCGGGATTTGCCGGATCTAGCGGTCCGGCAGATCCCGTTTTTTTTTGGCGGCTTTCTTCTTGTTTGTGTGGGTTGGAATTTCCGAGAATATAGAAGAGAACCTTTCAAGTTAAAAAGGGATCGAGACGAGCATGGCTCCGGCGAAAGCCAGGACGACGGCGGCCAGCTTCAGCAGCGTGATCTTCTCCTTTAGAATCAGCGCGGCCAGGAGGAAGATGAAGATCGTGTTGAGCTGGTTGAGGGCCGAGGCGATCGAGGCCTGGGTGTATTTCATCCCCGCCGTCCAGATCAGGACGGAAAGATAAGCCGAGAGGAAGGACGCCGGGAGCAAAATTTTATATTCGGGCCCGGGCCGCAGCGGCCGGAGGATTTCCCGGCGGCGGGGATGGGCTCCCCAGAGAATCGTTCCGGCCACCGCTCCGCCGACCATGCGGATCAGAGTCGCCCAGAGGACCGGGACGCCGGGGAGGAACGGCTTGGCCAGGACGATGCCTCCGGCCGTGAGGAGCATCGAGATGATCCCGATCCCTACGCCGGTTAGAAGGTTTCGGCGGCTGATTTTATCGTCGCTCTTTTTTTGGGTAATGAGGAGAACTGCGGCGACAATCAGCATGACCCCGACGATCTGCAAGGTGTTCATCCGCTCGCCCAGGAAGAGGAACGAAAGGATGATCACGAAGGGGCTGTAGGCGCAATCGACGATAGCCGTCAACTCGGCCCCGAGCTTGACCAGGGCGGTAAAAAACAACCAGTCCGAAAGGGCGATCCCGAGGATGCCGCTGACGATGAAGATCCCGACTGTTTTCGCCGAGAGGGCCGGCACACCCCCTCCGATGACCGCGACGGTCGCCGTCAGGAGAACGAGGGCCAGCCAGTTCTTGAAGAGGTTCATCGCCAGAGGATGGACGTTGTCCTTGTCCCCGGCGATCCTAAAGAGGACCACCGACAGCGCCCAGACGAGGGCCGAGGCGAGGGAGAGGATCTCCCCGATATGCGGCAGGCCCATCAGCTGTTCGAGCATCACATTTCCAGGCGCCCTTTTATACCAAAGTCGGCGCGAGATATCCAGCCTGCATTATTCATAAAAATTCTCATGATTTTAATATTTCTATTTTATTTCCAATAAGGATAAAATAATTGAGTAACTCGTGAATAATGCAGGCCGAGGCGATGGCTTGTGAATTCCGCCGGGCTTTGATTAAATAGGCTCCTCATGAAAATTCTCGGCCTTCACTGGCTCGATTTCGCGATCATCATCGTTTACCTCGTCGGCATGGTGGCGATGGGCCGATGGGCCTCCCGCCGGAATAAAACGTCGGGCGATTTTTACCTGGCCGGCCGGAAGCTCGGCAAGTTCACCCAGTTTTTCCTCAACTTCGGGGCTTCGACAAACGCCGACCAGGCTGTGGCCGTCAGCCGGGAGATCTACCGCCAGGGCATCGGGGGGATGTGGATCCAGTACCTCGTCCTGTTCCTGACGCCCTTTTACTGGTTCACCACGGCCTTCATGCGCCGGTGCCGGGTGACGACCCTGGGAGATTTCTATACCGAGCGGTTCAAAAGCCGGTTTCTCGGCGGAGCGTTCGCCGTCTTCACCCTGGTCATGGCCTTCATCGGCGGCGGGGTCAGCTATATGGTCGCGGGCAAGATGGTCCAAGCCCTCACGCCGAAGGACGCGGCCATCTTGACGGCCGCCGAACGGCAGGAGGTTGCGCACTTCGAGGAATACCAGGTCTTGAAGAAAGACGTCGATGCCGGTCTTTCCCCGGAGCGGGAAACCCGCTACCAGGAATTGAACGACCGGGTGAAAAAGGGCGAGCTCCGGGCTTTCATCAGCCATACGGACCCGATGCTCGTTTATATCATCTTCGCCATCGTCGTCAGCGCGTACACGATCATGGGCGGCTTTTTCGCCGCGGCGATGACCGATATCGTCCAAGGGTTCCTCATCGTCATTTTTTCGGTCATGCTCATCCCAATCGGGCTTGTCCGCGTCGGAGGATTTTCCGGGCTCCACGCCAAAGTCCCCGAGTTCATGTTCAACCTGTTCGGCTCGTCTTCTCTCTCGGAGTACGCCTGGTACACGATCCTGGCTATGATCCTGGCCAACCTGGTTTCGATCATCGCCTCCGCGCCGATGATGCAGACCGCCGGATCGGCCAAAAACGAGATGTCGGCCCGGTTCGGGATGATCGCCGGGACGTTCTTCAAACGGGTTCTGATGATCTTCTGGGCTTTGGCCGGTTTGCTGGCCGTGGCCTTGTTCGGCGGCAAGCTGCACGACCCCGACCTCATTTGGGGCTTGATGACCCGGGAGTTGTTGTTTCCCAGCGCCGTGGGGCTGATGCTGGTCGGAATTCTGGCGGCGAACATGTCCACCCTGAGCGCCAACGCCGTTTCCTATGCGGCATTGTTCGTCAATAACCTCTACCGCCCCGTCCGACCCGGCCGATCGGAGGGTCATTACCTGACCGTCGGGAAGGTGATGATCGGTCTCGTCCTGTTCGGAGGCGTGGGGACCGCCCTGTTTGTCGGCAATCTCCTCGTCCTGTTCCAGTACTTCATCTCGCTCCCGGCGATATTCGGGGCCTCCATCTGGC
The DNA here is from genome assembly GCA_963783665.1 of Candidatus Aminicenantota bacterium. Lineage (GTDB taxonomy): Bacteria > Acidobacteriota > Aminicenantia > Aminicenantales > UBA4085 > JAAZPG01. The sequence continues at coordinate 95,304 of CAWANZ010000001.1, forward strand.
TGGGGTTCATCTGGCGGCGGTTGACGAAGGTCGCGGTCATCATCCAGGTCTTCGTCTGTTTCGCGATCATCGCCGTCGTTCCCAACGTCTTCCAAACCTGGACCTGGGCCAGGACCAATCCCGCCTTCCTGGCCGAAACCCGGCCGCGGACGGTCGAGGCTTGGACGACCGCGCTGGCCGAGGATGTCCAAGCCGGGCGGGCCGCCGTCGCCGGAGAGAAGATCCTCAAGACGCACGCGATCGAACCGTCGGCCGTGTTTTATGAGAAAGTCGCCCGGCGGGACCCCGCCGATCCCGCGTCGCCCAAAATCGGCCTGGGCCGGTTCAACGCCGAGATCTGGGTTTGCAGCTGGTTCGGAATCGATTTTACCAGGGCTTCCAAGGCTCAGCTCATGGCCGTCCGGTTCGGTTTCGACGCCCTGTTCCCGTTCCTCCTGTTGTTCCTTCTCAGCCTCTTCACCCGGCCCGTGCCCAAGTCGGATCTCAATTACTTTTACGCCAAGATGCATACACCGGTCGCTCCGATCCCGGAAGAGGACGAAGCCGCCGTCCGGACCGCGGCCGAAGATCCGAACGCGTTCCGCGACCGGAAGATCTGGCCCCGCTCGGCCTGGGAATTCATGAAGCCCTCGAAATGGGACATCATCGGTTTCGGGGGGAGCTGGCTGCTTGTCGGAGTCATCATCCTCCTCCTCTGGCTGATGGTCAGCCTCAAATGATGCAGGATATCCGGGATCTTTCGTTCGAAGACCTGCGGGCCGCCCTGGCCTCGTGGGGCGAACCGCCGTTTCGAGCCGAACAAATCTTCGCCTGGCTTTATCGGAAGCGGGCGGCTTCGTTCGACGAGTTCACCGACTTGCCCCGAGCCCTCCGAGAGAGGCTGATCGGCGCTTTCTCGTTTCGACCGCTTGAAGCGCTCGAAGTCCGGACCTCGATCGACGGGACGTCGAAAACCCTGTTCCGCCTGGCCGATGGGCATTTCATTGAGACCGTTTATATTCCGTCCGGAGAGCGGCGGACGGTTTGCCTCTCGACCCAGGCCGGGTGCAAGTTCGCCTGCGGCTTCTGCGCCAGCGGCCGCGGCGGATTTCACCGCGACCTGACGCCGGGCGAAATCCTGGGCCAGGTCCTGACGCTTCGAGATTCGCTCGACGTTGAATTGACAAACCTGGTCTTCATGGGCATGGGCGAACCGCTCGACAATTTCGAAAACGTCGAGCGGGCGATCCGGGTCCTCAACGATCCGCGGGGATTCGGCTTCGCCGCCCGCCGGATCACGGTGTCGACCAGCGGACTCGTCCCCGGAATCGAGCGCTTCGGTAAAATCGACCTCCAGATCAACCTGTCGATCTCCGTCCACGCGGCCGACGATGAGACGCGGAGCCGCTTGATGCCGATCAACCGCCGGTATCCGCTCGCGGCCTTAACCGAAGCCTGCGAGAGCTACCTCGGGGCCGGCGGGCGGAAGCTCACCTTCGAATATGTCCTGCTCAAGGGCGTCAATGACCGGACCTCGGATGCCGAGCGGTTGGCCAAGCTGGCCCGGCGGCTCCGGGCGAAAGTGAATTTGATCGCCTTCAGCCCGGTGGCCGGCCTGCCTTTCGAGAGGCCCGAGCGGGCTGCGGTCGGCGATTTTGCCCGCCGGCTGAAAAACCGGGGAATTCAGGTCACGGTCCGTAACTCCAAGGGAAGCGATATCCAGGCCGCCTGCGGGCAGCTCTCGGGAACCCGGGCTTAAGCTTTAACCAGGACGGCCAGGGTTTCGATATGCGGCGTCTGGGGGAAAAAGTCGAACAGTTTCAGGGAGAGCGGCGTATAGCGGGCTTTAAGGAGCCCGATATCCCGGGCCAGGGTGGAGGGATTGCAGGAAAGGTAGATGATCTTTCCCGTTGGGTGATCGAGGAGAGCTTGAACGACGCGCGGGTCCAAGCCTTTTCGCGGAGGGTCCAGCAAGACGACATCCAGACCGGTCGCGGAAAGCTTTCCCATCCAGTGTTCGACCCGACCGGGACATGGTTCGACGTTGTCCAGCCGGTTCCGGGCGATGTTGGATTCCAGCCGGTCGAGATTGTCGGGAAACGATTCGACGACGAACACTCTTCCGGCCTTTTTCGCCAAGGCTAATCCGAACGTTCCCACTCCGCCGTAAACGTCGGCCACGGTCTCACGGCCGCTCAAACCGGCTGCCGCGGTGATGGCCTCAATGACGGCAGGCAGGATGGCCGTGTTGACCTGGAAAAACGACCCGGCTCCGATTTCAAACAGGATCCCGTCCATCCGTTCCGTAAGGATGTCCGATCCCCAGGCGATCCGGGGGGAAAAGGAACCGTTTTTCCTGGGAATCCAGGAAACGCATCCGGTTGGGGATAATGAGGAGAGGAGACCGTCCGTTATCGCCTGGAGCTCCGCCGGTCCGGACGACGTTTTCCAGAAAATATTGAGCAGAACGGTTCCCTCGGCGAGGCTTTCCCGGATTTCGATTTCAGCCAAGCCCGAAATCCCCGTCCGCCGCACGATCTCGAGGACGGCGGCCGAGATCCCGGCGGATTTTTCCGAGGCCAAGAAGCACCCCTCGTCGGCCTCAACAAACGCCTCCTGCGAGCCGGGGACGTGATATGCCAGATGCGCTTCCTTACCGCTCCCGAAAAGCGCGAACCGGATTTTATTCCGGTAGCGCCATTCCTGAGGAGAGGGGACGATTTCGACGCCCGTAATAAGTTCCGGGCAGACTTTCCCGAACAGCTCCCCGGATTGGGCCTTTTTCAATTCCAATTGGCCGGCGTAAGGGAGGGGTTGATACGACCCGCAGGCGAGATAATGGCCGCAGCGGGCGGGAAGCCGGGAAGGTGACGCCTCGAGAACCGCCGTCGTCCGGGCTTCGACGAAAGAAGAACGCTCGGTGACGACCTCCGCTTGAACCGTTTCGCCGGGCAGGCCTTCGTCGGTGAAATAGACCCGGCCCTCGTTTCGGGCCAGGCGCCGTCCGGGGTAGACGATTTTCTCGATCGAAAGACGGACGGAGCGGCCGGTGGCGGGACTCATCGCGAGGGAAACGCGTCGTAGCCGGAAAGGTCGACAATGTCGCCCGGTTTGGCCCAATCGAAGCCCATCTCCGAGGGTAAGAGCCCGGCCTCAAACGAAGTCCGTAACGCCTCATCGAGGCCGGCCACAACCAACCGCCGTCCAAGAGATCCAGGGACTTCGGCAACGAGAGCCGCCGGAAAGGGACGAATCGCCGGGAACGAGTCCTGCATGCCGTTATGGGCGAGCGTCTGGACTGCGGCCGCCGCTATTCCGCACAGAGGCGCTTTTCCCTCCGCTCGGCCGGCGATCGCCAGCCGGAGCTTGCGCATCGGCTCGGCGTCGGGATCGCCGTAGTCTTTTTCCGTTCCGTCCGAAAACCAGGCGGTAAAAGAAGTCCCCCGGCCGCGCCTTTGTTACGACACCTTTCTCGAATTCCAGCGAGAGAAGAGGCCCGGGATCGGTCCCGGAGACATGGCTGAACCAAATGAGAGCCTCCACCCCTCCCGGTAGCTCAAACCGGGCCGCCGCGGTGTCGTAATTTTCGATAGGATATGCCCGGTAAAGCTCGGCTTGGACGCGAAGGGGGCGGGCACTTTCGGCAATCCCCGGACCGATCAAGTAGAACAGGTTATGGAGGTCGTGGGCCATGGCGTTGTTGGCCGGACCGTCCAGGACCAAGTCCCCTCCCGCCGTCCGTTTCTTTCCGGCCCAATCGTTCCGTCCGTAATAGGAGAAATCGCGAGGCCAGAGATAGAGGCACCGCAGCCGGCGAGGGGCGCCGAACCGGCCGGCCAGGATGTCCGCTTTCAAATCCTGGACGGCCCGGCTGAACGACCATTGATATCCGACGGCAACCGGGCGGCCGGCCGTTCGCTCGGCCTTGGCCATCGCCAGGGTTTCCTGGATTGAGGCCGCGGCCGGTTTTTCGACCAGGACGTCGCTTCCGTGTTCGAGGGCGAGGATGGTCTGGGGAGCGTGATGCTGGATCGGTGAGGAAATCACAGCCAGGTCGGCTTCATGCCGGGCATAAAAGCTTTGGAGGTCGGGATAGATCGGCGTGCGGAGCTCATGAAGGAGAGAAAGCCGCGGGCAGCGGTCCGGGAAGGGATCGACCACGCCTTCGAGATGATATTCGCGGCGGGAAAGCCCTTCAGCCAATTCCTCAAGGTAAACCCAGCCCATCCCTCCGATTCCAGCCAGAGCGATTTTAACCATGGCTCAGGCCTTGACCGGCTTTTCCAGGAGGTCGACCTCGCGGAAACGGCCGGATTTAGGATGGAAACGGATCGTCTTGATCTCGAAGGGCGCAAAGACAAGGCGCGTCCGGGAGGATGCAAACGGCAAGGCCAGGTCGGCTTCCCGACTCGTTCCCGTCGGCTCGAAAAGGCGCAGGATCAGGTCGTTTCCATCCTCGGACTTTTTCATCGCCGCGAGAATGATCGCCGAGCCGACAAGGGCAATCGCCGGGGCGGCCTTTTTCCCTTGTCCCGGGGGAAAATAAGGAAGGACAAACGGCTTTTCATTGAAGGCCGCCGCCTCGCGTTCCACGCGCTCCAATCGTTGCTCCCGGGGCCCGCGCCTGCAGGCGGAAACGGAAGACGTGCTCGCCCTGGTCGATGCGGGGGATCGCCCGGTCCTGGGCCGGGGGCAGGGCGGGGCCATCCGGGTCGGCGGCGTGCGCCGGGCTCCGGAGGAGGGAAAGCCGGACTTCGCCGTCGACGAAATCCGAGCCATAGATGCCGTCGTTGATGATTGTCAGGGCGAGGTCGCGGTCGCGCGAAACGACGGCAGTCCATTTATGGGCGACGGCTTCCGTCCCGTCGGCTGAAAGATCCTCCCGGCCGAAGGCCGTCTGGCCGCGGTAAACCGCGGGGGACAGACGGGTGGGAAGCGACCATTTGAGCATCTTGTCTTTTTCGTTCCAAAGGACGCGGATCTCGACCTCGACTTCCGCTCCCCGCTTGGGCAGGAAGTAACGGACAAACGCGGTCGAATGCCCATGAACGAAAACCGCCTCGACGACCGACCGGACGGAACCGTCCTCGATCACTCGGACAGAGGGAAGAAGGCCGGCCGACACCCCGGAAGCCTGCGTTCCCGCGGCGGGGTCGGCCAGGGTGAACATCCAGGCGACCTTGCGGTAGGACGTCGTCTTCATTCCCCAGGGATCGGCGTTATCCTCGATGATGAGCAGGCGGGAGGCGTTGGCGTCCAGGACATCCTCGGCCCCGGCCCGGAAGTGGCGAAGCAGGCCCGTCGCGACGTCGATTTCCCAGTCAAGATCGGAAGTGAGGAACCGGATCGAGCCGTCTTCGGCCGTAAGCAGCGGCGCCGGGCGGGCCGGAATTTTTTCCAGCCGGATGCCGTATCGGGTCAAACGGCCGGGCGCGAGGTCCGCTTCGAAAACGACCTTCTTCCGCCAGTCGAGCGACAGGTTGCTGGCTTCTTTTTCCGCCTGGCTGGAGACGGGCCGCCCGCCGCGGAAGATCCGCGGGGCAGAGAAATCCGCCGTCGAAGTTCGGCTCGTTGGCCTGGAATTCCGCCTCGACGATCGTCCGGATCTGCCAGGGATGAGGATTATGGATGAAGAGGGGAATTTCCCCTTCCCGGGCTTTGGGCTCCCCGCCGGCCAGGGCGAAAAACGCCCGTGTTTTGAGCCGGGAGGCGATTTCCAATCCGTGATCGAGGAGGCGGATGACGCCGTCTTCCCCGGCGGCGATGGAGGAACCGGGAAGGAGGTCGTGAAATTCCGAAAAAGCCAGGTCGCGCGAGGCTTCGGCCAGCTCCTCTTTCGGGTAAGCCATCAATCCTTGGAAAAAAGCCGCGGCGGCCATTTTTTCGGCCGAAAAAAGCTCGTTTTCCAGGCGGCGGTGCCGTTGCTTGACCCGGGCCATGGAGGTGTAACAACCCGGGGCCCAGGGATTAAGCCCGGTCGAAACGCGGGGGAGGGAGGCCCTTTTTTTATCGAGCTCCCGGAAATATGCATCGGCCGTGGAATGGAAAATATCGATGTTTTTTGTCGAAGCGGACAGTTCCCGGAGGTCCTTGAGGTCCTTTTTCGATGGGCCGCCGCCGTGGTTTCCGATCCCCCAGAGAAGAAGGCTCAATTCCCGGCCGGGATGGCTTCGGATCCAATCCTCGACCTTCGCTCGGGCCCGGCCGCCTCGGGAGTTGTAATGGGCCTCGGCCCGGACGGCCAGGACTTCCGAACCGTCCGCCCCGGTCCAGACGAACTCGTCGGCCGGCAGCGGCAGGGCCTTCGGATCCGGGCGGCAAAAAAGATATCCCCGGTATCCGCTCCGGGCCAGGATTTGGACAAGCCCCCGGGTATGGCCGAACGGGTCGAGGTTGGAGGCCGTCTCGGGCTCGACCCCGAATTTCTCCTCGAAGTAGCGCTTTCCCAGGAGAATCTGGCGGACGAAGGATTCGCCCGAAGGCATGTTGCAATCGGGTTGGACCCACCAGCCGCCGAGAATGTTCCAGCGGCCGAGGCGGACGAGCTTCTTGATTCGCCGGAACAGGGCCGGCTCAAATTCCTCGACCCAGCGGTAGAGCAGGGCTTCGTTATGGCAGAAGACGAAGGCCCGATCCCGTTCGCAGAAATCGGCGGCCAGGCGGAAGGTGGAGAGCGCTTCTCCCGCGCCTTCGGGCCATTCCCAGAGCCAGACGGGGTCGAGGTGGGCGTTGCAGAGAAGATGGATGCGCGGGCGGGTCATGGGTCCATTATAAGGAAAACGAATCCCCCAGTCAGCATTATTCAGCAGACGAAGTCTATCAGGGTAAAATCCGCGGTCTTAGTGGAAGAGGCCGGGTTTAAAATCGATGAAGATGCTGGCGAATGTATAAATGGCGAATCCTGTCAGGATGATGGCCAGGACGAGAAAGATGTGCTGGAGCGTCTTGGGCTTGAAGAGGTGATGATAGCGGGAAACGTAGTAGGAGAGGGTCGTGTACCAGATGAATCCGCCCAAGCCGCAGGAGAGGGCAAAAAGGTACGGCGCGGCCGCGTAGTTGAGGATCCAGCCGTGGCTGGAAGCCCAGCCGGCGGCCCCGATCCAGAATAAATAGAGCGAGGGGTTTGAGACATAGAGAAGGACGACCTGGAAGATCGGCTTGGGGGTGAAGGACGTCGGCAGCTTTTCGGTCTTGGGAACGACCGGCTTTCTCGAAGTCAGGTAGAGGCGCCAGCCGATCAGGAGCATGATGAGGCTGGCGATGACTTTCAGGGGGACTTCGTAGCGGTTGATATTGACGGTAATGAGGGCGATGCCGAGCAGGCCGATAAGACAGAAGAGGAAATCCAGGACGGCGGCCGCGATCCCGGCGACGAAGCCGTGGAAAAAGTCCCTCTTCATCGATTGGGAGATGACGATGGCGTTGACCGGGCCCAGAGGGATGGCGGCCACAAAACCGAGGAAAATTCCAACGATCAGGAACATATTGACTGGAAAAATATCAAAAGAGGAGGCCAGGTGTCAATGTTTCGTGCCGGTTCAGGCAAGGGGTGACCCGTTCTTTTTCTTTCGGGTATGCCCCTGGACTTCTCAAACGGGGATGCTCGCCGGGCGCGTTCCGGCGGGTTTTATAAGGAACTTGACTTTAGCAAAACGATAGGATATATTACATCCATTCCTGTTTCGCAGGCTGGACAGGATCCCCTCCTTATTACCCCCTTTAGCTTAATTCCCTGAAACAGCCTGCACTTCCCCCCAAAAGAAAAAGGCGGGAGGGTTTCCCCTCCCGCCCTGTGTTCTTTACTGAATTCCGGCGGTCGAAAGCGCGCTTATTGCTGTCCGCCGAAGCTGTAGCCGATTCCGATCGAGAAGTCGATCGTTTTCCGCTGATAGAGCTCGCGGTAGATTCCCAGGGGGGTGATCGGATTGGCGTAATAAGCGAGCAGCTGGCTGTAGTCTTTATAGTTGGCGATCAGGGCGCCCAGGTCGATGTACAGGTTCGGGTTCAGCTTGATTCTCCCACCGAAGCCGAATGTATCGGCATTCAGGGAGTGGGTCAAGTCGGACTGGAACGCATCGGTCAAGCCGTAGCGGGACATCATGTAACCGGCGCTGACCGTGAACATGTCGGTGATGTCATACTCGAGACCGATGGCGACCTCGTAGGAATTCTTGTCGAGCAAATCCTGGCGGCCGTCCCAATCGGCGTTCTTATCGAAATACAAGCTGACGGACAGGGCTGCCCGGAAGGCCGGGGAGATGGCGTAGTCGGCGCCGAAGGCCAGGATGGCCGGGATGTCCTCGTGGGACTTTTCCCCGTCGGGGAACAGGCCGGTGCCGTCAACGACCGTCTCGTTGGTCAGTTCGAGCTTGGTATTGAACTCGTAGCGGAGGCTGATGTTCAGCTCGGGGATCGGATTCGCGTGAAGGCTGAGGATGGGGGTGAAACCCGTCCCCGTCTGTTTGGCGTCAACGGTCGCATCGGCGACCGCGGCCGCGTAGGCCGGCTGGCCGATGGCGTTGAAGAAGACGGTGGCCGGGATCATCGCGGCCGTGGGATTGATCACGGGATGGTAAGGATTGATCATAACCGAGCCAAGATGCCCCTCATAGGTGTTCGTGGCCGAAATGTAGCGGAAACCGGCGGCCAGCGAGAACATGTCGCTCACGGCGTAGGACACGTTGCCCTGGAATCCGAGGTAGATCGAGCTTCCGTTAAATGCGATGTCGGCCGAATAGGCCGTCGTCGGCAGGCCCAGCGAGGTGATCATCAGCGGAAGCATGGCCAGGCTGGTTTCAAACGAAGGGAGGCCGGTCGCATAATCGGCCGAGCCGCCCCCGGCGTTGGGGCCGAATCCCAGGGAGATCGCAATCTTGCCCTTCTTCCAGACGGCGTAGGCGTCGGGGAAGACGGGAACACTGACTTTGCCCTCATACGTGCCGTTGTTGAGGAGAGGGAAGTCATTGACGATGGTCTTGGTCTGGTTGATCAACTGGTTGGACAGATAGATGTGCCAGCCGTCGGCCAGTTTGACCAGGCCCGCCGGATTATAGTACACGGCGTCCAGGTCTCTGGCGGTATTCCGCGCCAGAAGCCGGATGTAAGCCGCGCTCTGGTTCGTGTTGGTCACGATCGCCGCTTGGGCCATCCCGATAACCAGCAGCCCGAGACTGAGGAAAATCAATGCTTTTTTCATAAGGGCCTCCTTAAAAAATCGTCTTTTCTGCCGCTCTAAAAGCGGAATGCGGAAACTATACTGATTTTCCGGGAATAATCAAGTGCGGAGGGGTGGCGGGAGGGGAGAGTCAGATGTCGATGGAAAACCGTTCCGGGACCCGGTTTTCAGTCGCCTTGACCTCGAACTTGGCCCTGGTTTTCGTTGGATTCGTCCTGATCGATCCCTGATTGGAGATAGAGGGACGCGGCCTGGGCGACGATGAAGATCATGAAGCTGACGACGAGGAGGATGTAAGCAATCAGGGCGATCGTCCTTATCCGGGAGACTTTCCGGGCCAAGCCTTGGGGGGCAAAGACGTCGAACGACCATTTTCCTACGTACATAATGAAAATCATCAGCCCAAAGGCGAGACGGAGCCCGTAGGAGTTTTTGACCAGGTAGTCGGATGGGGTGATGACGATCAAGGGGGAGACCATCCAGACGGCGAACAACATGACGAGGACATGAGCCGAACCCCAAAAGAACTTGATCGGGTTCTGCTCGACTGCTTCGGACAGGGTATTTGGGGTCATCTGGATATTCCCTCGATATTCTATCATGTTTTACCATTTAGACGTCTCGGGCAGGCGATTTCTTCCTCCTTGACCCGGATTCCCGGCCGACTTATTATGTCTCCATCGGGCATCCGCCCGGATCAAGGAGGAGACTCATGAAAAAGATATCCGCCGTCGCCGCGGTTTTCATCGTGGTTGCCGCCCTGCTGGCCTGGAGCTGCGCTCCCGGGCCAAATGCGGCCGAGAAAACGGCCGACTCCGAGGGCAAGGTGGCGGGATTCTGGTTTGGGGTCTGGCACGGATTGATCTCCCCGGTCACCTTCGTCATTTCCCTGTTCAGCAAAACCGTTCGCCTTTATGAAGTTCACAATAACGGCGGCTGGTACAATTTCGGTTTCGTTCTCGGGGCGGGTCTTTTCCTCAGCGGCGGCATCTTCGGACATAAAAAGAGGAAATCGAACCGCTAAGCCTTCGCCGAGTCCTTCGCCTTGACAGGGGGCCCACTCGGGGCTACTCTCCGTTCATGAAGGGTTTTTCCGTCCGGGCGTATCCATTTGTCGTTTTCGGGCTGGTGTTCTTCGCCGCCGCCCGGCTTTGCGAGGGTCAAACCATGAAAGAATCGACACGAAAAGACCGTCTCCCGGTCGTCGCCGGCTCGTTTTACCCCGACGATCCCGAAGAGCTGCGGCGAACCATCGCGGGCTTTCTCTCGGAAGCGAAAAAAGCTCCCCTCCAGGGGCTCGTCCGGGCTCTCGTCATCCCGCATGCCGGCTACGTTTTTTCCGGGGGAGTTGCCGCATCCGGATACAATCAGCTCGACCCGGAACACTCTTACCGGCGCGTCTTCATCCTCGCTTCTTCTCACCGCGTTTCCCTGGACAAGGCCTCGGTTTATACGGGGGGCGATTACCTCACGCCACTCGGGAAAGTCGAAGTCGATAGCGAGGTTTCGGCGGCCCTGGCCAAGGACCGGACGCATTTCACCGATGACCCGGCCGCTCACCGCGATGAGCACAGCATCGAAGTTCAGCTGCCTTTCCTTCAGGTCGTCCTGAAAAAGCCCTTCAAGATCGTGCCGATCGTCATGGGCACCCAGTCTCCGGAGATCTGCCGGGGAATCGCCGAATCCCTCAACCCTTATTTCACGCCGGATAACCTCTTTATCGTCAGCGCCGATTTCTCCCATTACCCCTCGTACGAAAATGCGAAAAAAGTCGACGCGGCCACGGCCGAGGCGTTCTGCGCGAATTCTCCGCAGAAGTTTTTAGACGGGCTTCGGGCCAATGACCGGCTTCGCATCCCGGACCTGGCCACAAGCATGTGCGCTTGGCCGGCCGGGTTGACCCTTCTTTACTTGACCGAGGGAAAACCGGCCTTGAAGTTCAACCGGATCGAATACCGGAATTCGGGAGACAGCAAGTCCTATGGGGACAAGTCCCGGGTGGTCGGGTATCATGCGATTGCCGTTTCCGAAGACGGCCGAAGAGGCCGAGGGGGCATTCGAGCTGACGGCCGCCGATAAAAAGGCTCTTCTTCAGATCGCCCGGAGGACGGTCGAATCCGCGGCCCGGTCCCAGGCACTTCCCGATCCGACTCCGGATTCCCCCGGTCCCGCCTTGATGGAAAAAGCGGGCGCGTTCGTCACCCTGAAGACGGGGAGCGCGCTCCGGGGCTGCATCGGGATCTTCGAGTCGGAAAAGCCGCTTTACCGCGTCGTCCAGGAGATGGCTGTCGCCTCTTCGACCCAGGACCCGCGGTTCAGGCCCGTCCGGCCGGGCGAGCTCGAGGACATCAGGATCGAAATTTCGGTTCTGACCCCGATGCGCAAAATTACGGACATCCAGGAGATCCGGCTGGGCAAGCATGGGATCCTGATCCAGAAGGGGCTCCGCCGAGGGACGTTCCTCCCGCAGGTCGCGACCGAAACCGGCTGGACTCTTGAGGAGTTCCTGGGCCATTGCGCCGAAGACAAAGCCGGGATCGGTTGGAACGGTTGGAAGGACGCCGACATTTTTATCTATGAGGCCCTGATTTTCGAAGAGGAAAAGCACTGACCGGTGAACGCCCCGTATTGGCCGGTTCCCATCGGGATATTCCTGGGCCTCCTTTACGGCTTGAGCCTGCTGTTTGTCCGGTTGGATATCCTCAGCCGCCCGGTCCACCGGAGGATCTGGAACGTCGCCCTGCTCCTGACTTTCCTGACCACAGCCGGCCTCGGTTTAATGCTCGCCCTCCAAGTGAACGGCCGAGTGGAGATCCCCTGGTCCGAGAAGGCCCTGAAAATTCACGTCAATTTCGGCCTGGCCATGACTTTGATCGCGGCGATTCACCTGGCCGGGCGGATTTCATATTTTTTTCGCCCGGCGAAGCGCTCGGCGCATGTCCCCTCCGCACCCGCCGGTCCCCCGGCGGCTGCCGAGGCGCGGGCACTTCCAACGCCGGCCGCGTTTCTCCTTCCGGCCGGCATCGGCTTTTCCGGGGTGTGCGTCCAATCCCTCCTCATCCGGGATTTTCTGACCCTGTTCGAAGGGAACGAGCTGACCGTTTCCCTGATCCTTTTTTTCTGGCTGCTTGTGACCGGGGCCGGATCGCTGGCCGGTTCGAGCAAGAGGCTCTCCTGTCGGATCGCCGCCGGATATTCCGGGGAAAAAGCCGAAGACGCGGTCCGAACCCTTTTTCTTGTCCCGTTGGTCCTTTTTCCGCTGATGTCCGTCGGAAAAAGCCTGCTGTTCGCTCCCGGCGTGGAAGCCGGTCCGCTGGCCATGTCCGGATTCCTGTTGCTCGTTCTCCTGCCGTTCTGCTTTCTCAACGGTTTCTCCTTCACCTGGACCGCCCGGGTTTTAAAGCGGGAAGGCCGGACCTTCGGGAACAGTCTACGGCTGGGAAAGCGCCGGCGGGGCGCTTGGGGGATTATGCGTCACAGCGGCCGTTCTCCTCGGCCTTTCCTCGCCGGCGATCCTCGGCCTGGCCGGCTCGCTTTTCTTCTTCCTGTCAGCCTCGCTTTCCGGGCGGCGCGTCCGAAACCGCTGGATAATGCCGGCCGCCCTTCTGGCCGCGGCCGTTTTTGTCCAGATCCTCGACGTCGATCGTCTGATCGTCCGACGATTTCATCCGAACGAGGAGCTCGTCGGAACCGTCTCCGGAAGCTCCGGCCGCCTGACCGTCACCCGGGCGGGCGGCCAGGTCAACGTCTATGAAAACGGCATCCTCGTCCATGCCTCCGGAAACACGATCGTCGACGAGGAACTGGCCGCGTTCGCCCTGGTCCAAACCGATCGGCCGGCAGCGGTTCTGATCATCGGCGGCTTGTTGACCGGCCTGGCCGGCGAGGCGGCCAAGTTCGGCGCCGAGAGGATCGACATCCTGGAGCCCGATCCGGCTCTTCTCGGCCTGGCCCGAAAAGCTCGGGCTGGCCGAAACCTTGCCGCATGTCCGCTTGATCCGGAAAACTCCGGCCGCCTGGCTTCGAACATCGGACACCCGGTATGATGCCGTCCTGATCAACCTTCCCGGTCCGCTCAGCTTGAATCTCAACCGGTTCTATACCGCCGATTTCTTCCGGCGTGTCCGCGGATGTTCTCGTATCCGGAAGGCGTTGTTGCCGCAGTTCTTCCGGGTACGGCCAATTATGTCTCCGAAAATGCCGTCGCGACTCTTGGCCCGGTCATCCGGGCGGCCCAGGAGGCGTTCCGCGAAGTCTCTGATTTTTCCGGGCGAGAATAGCTACCTTTTGATGTCCGACCGCCCCTTGACGACCGATATCCTGTCCGCTCTTGAGCGCCGGGGCGTTAAAAATACGTATGTCAATCCCGGCTATTTCGACGCGACGCTGTTCCGCGACCGGGTCGAGCTCCTCAATCGGGATGTCGGCCCCTCCACCGTCCCCAATTCCGACCTGAAGCCGGTCGCTTTTTTGGCCCAGATCCGGTGGTGGCTCGGCCGTTTTCCCGAGAATATCCTTCTCCCCGGGGCGGCCGGGCTCGTCGCCCTGATTCTTTTGGGGATTTTCACCGGAAACTCCCGCTTGGCCGGGATGTTCGTCATGGGCGCGGCTTCCTCCGGCTGGACGATCACCCTCTTGCTCCTTCTCCAGATTGCCGCCGGAGCGATCTATCAGTGGACGGGGCTGATTTTGGGGACATTCATGATCGGATTGGCGGCCGGAAGCATGCTCGGTCCGCGCGTTCTGAAAAGGGGCCGATGGGGGAGTGAAGCGATTCCCTTGGCGGTTTTTATCTCGGTCTCGGCCCTGGCCGGAGCTTTTTCTCCCGGGTTGGCCTACGGTCGCGGCTCCGCCGCCCTGAAGCTCCTGATTCTTCTCGGCCTCGGCTTCACTGTCGCGGCGGCCGTCGGGGCTTGCTTTGCGGCCTGGTCGGACCGGCTCGAGATCTCCTCGGGAAAATCCGACCGCTTGTATGGTTACGATCTGCTGGGGTCGGCGGCCGGAGCCATAGGATTTCCGATGGTCGCCCTGCCGCTGACCGGCTTCCGGAACGGATTGTATCTTTTGGCCGGGGCCGGCGTTATTGTTATGCTGATGACGGCCGTAAGCGGGCGGATCAAGAGGAACGTTTCGCGATGAACAAACGGGAATTTCTAAAGGCCGGTTGTTGGCCGCAGGCGGGCGGTTGCCTGCGCGGCTTGGGGCGGCCGGGCGTTTGCCGGGGAGTGGGCGGAACTCGGACCGCGCCCGCCGACGGACGAGAAAGAGGCCTCCCATTACGCGCCGACGCCGCGCGGCGTCAAGTGTCTCATATGCCCCAACGAATGCACTTTGAAGGAAGGGGAGCTCAGCGATTGCCATAACCGGATCGCCCGGGGAGAGAAGCTGTACACGCTGGCCTACGGGAATCCCTGCGCCGTCCATGTCGACCCGGTGGAAAAGAAGCCCCTGCTGCATTTCCATCCGTCCTCCCTGGCCTTCAGTATCGCCACGGCGGGCTGCAATTTTGCCTGCCTCAACTGCCAGAACTGGGAAATCAGCCAGGTCAGCCCCCGGGAAACGCGCAACCAGAGCGCCAGCCCCGAGGCCGTGGTCGCCTCGGCCGTCCGCGAGGGATGCCTTTCGATCGCCTACACCTATTCCGAACCGGTCACCTTTTTCGAGTATATGCGGGATACGGCGACCCTGGCCCGGGCCAAGGGAATTAAAAACATCATGGTCTCCAACGGCTATATCAACCGGGCGCCGCTTCTTGAGCTTTGCCGGGTCATCGACGCGGCCAATATCGACCTCAAGTCCTTCGATCCCGGCGTCCACTTGAAGCTCACGGCCGGCAAGATCGAGCCGGTATTGGAAACCCTGAAAACGATGAAAGCCCAGGGCGTCTGGCTCGAGATCACCAACCTCGTCGTTCCCGGATGGACGGACGACTTCAAGATGATCGGCGATATGTGCGACTGGCTGATGAAGGAGGGCTTCGCCGGCGTCCCCCTGCATTTCAGCCGTTTCCAGCCGCTCCATAAGCTGACGCGGCTTGCCGCCGACACCCGTCCCGACGCTGGTCCGGGCCAAGGAGATTGCGGTCAAAGCCGGCTTGAAATTCGTCTACATCGGAAACGTCCCCGGAATGGGCGGCGAAGACACGTCTTGTCCGAGCTGCAAGACCCTGCTCATCAAGCGGATGGGTTTTGCCGTCCGGGACAACATGCTCAAGGACGGAAAATGCCCCAAATGCGCGACGCCGATCCCGGGCCGTTGGGGCTGATTTAGTTTAACCTGCATTATGCACGAGTCGAGATGGTCGCAGTTGCGAGGCGCGGAGGGTGACGCTGTGCTAGTCGCACTGCGAACCCTTCGCAACGAAGCAAATGCGGCTATATCGGCTCGCCCGAAGGGTAAAAACTCTTTTTTCGGTATTTTAATGAAAACTATGGACATATTAGACTCATAAAAATTTTTATGAATAATGCAGGTTGAAAGGAACCATGAAAAAAGAGGCAACCAAAGCCGCGGCGAGGCGGGCCAAGCCGGCCGCAAGCGTCGACGCCTATCTGGCCGGCGTTCCGAAGAAGCAGCGGGCCGCCCTCGAGAAAGTTCGGGCGGCTTTCAAAGCCGCTGCGCCCAAAGCGGAGGAGGGGATCAGCTGGGGGATGCCGGGATACAAGCATCACGGCTATCTCGGCGGCTTTGCCGCGTTCAAAGAACACTTGAGCTTCTTTCCCGGCTCGACCCTGGAGGCCTTCGAGGACGATTTAAAGGATTATGTCAGGACGAAGGGCAGCGTCCATTTCACGCCCGAGCATCCGATTTCCGCGGCCTTGGTGAAGAAGATCATCAAAGCGCGCGTCAAGGAAAACGAAGGCCTTCCGTCCGACAGGAAAAATAATCCGCGAGGGATTAAATCCCGTAAGCATCCTCCCCGTGGAGCGCGGCATCGAGTCCGCGTTCGTCCTCCTCGGTAATGCGGACCGGGCGTGATCTTATTGATCAGCCAGAGCATTCCGTAGGTGAAAGCGAACGCATAGAGAGCGGCGCCGGCCACCGCCAACAATTCCTTCAGGAAGAAAGGACGCTCCCCGTGGATCAATCCGTTCGCGCCCGCGGCGTTCGCCTGAGTGGAAGCGAAAACGCCCAGCAGGATGACGCCCAGGATTCCGCCGACGCCGTGAACGCCCCAGACGTCGAGGGCATCGTCCCAGCCCAGCTTGTTCTTCAGGCGACCGCGAAGTAGCAGACGGCCCCGGCCACGAATGCCGATCAGGACAGCCTTCCGTGGTCGTGACGTATCCGGCGGCGGGCGTGATGGTCGCCAGGCCGGCGACGGCGCCCGTCAACAATCCGACGAACTTCGGCTTCCTCGAGCGGATCCAGTCGATCGCCAGCCAGACGATGGCCGCGAACGACGCGGCGATATCGGTGTTGAGAAACGCCAGGGCGGTGATTTTATCGGCCCGGAGCTCGATCCGGCGTTGAAGCCATACCAGCCAAACCAGAGCAACCCGGTCCCAAGCGCGACCAACGGAATGCTGTGCAGTCCGCTGGTCCAGAATCTTGCGCTTCCCGATGAAGAACACCGAGGCCAAGGCGGCCATCCCGGCGATCGCGTGGACGACGATCCCGCCGGCGAAATCAAGGACGCCGGCCATTTCTGCAAGAATCCGTTCGCCCCAGACCATATGGACCATCGGGAAATACACGAAAATCAGCCAGAGCGTCAAAAAGAGCATGTAGGCTTTGAAGTGAACGCGGTTGGCAAAGGCGCCCGTGATCAAGGCCGGCGTGATGATGGCGAACATCATCTGGTAGGCGACGAAGACCAGCAGGGGAATGTTGTTTCCCGCCAGAGACCGTTTCCGGCGTGACGCCTTTGAGGAACGCCATATCGAGATTGCCGATGATGCCGCCTTCGCCTCCGGAGAAGCAGAGCGAATACCCGAAGACGTACCAGAGGACCGTCGTCCAACCCATCGAGACGAAGCTCTGAATCATGATCGTCAAAACGTTTTTTCGCCCGACGAGCCCGCCGTAAAAAAAGGCCAGACCGGGCGTCATCAACATGACCAGCGACGTGGCGAAAAGCATGAAGCCGGTGTTTCCGGAATCGAACATGGGAACCTCCTGACAAGGGACTTGACGGGAAACCGTGTTCCCCGCCCCCAGCCTACGCTTCGCCTGTTAGGGGACCTCAAGGTTTGTGTTATAATTTCGTTTGATTTCATGGACGATCTCAGCCCCCCCGCCCCCAAACCCTGCCGCCTGCTCTTCGTCGAAGACGACCTCAACTTGAGGGGGAGTCTCAGCTATATCCTGGAGAAAGAAGGGTTCGCGGTCGAGGCCGTCGGCAGCGGAGAGGAGGCCTTGGCGGCGGCGGCCCGCCTGCGGCCGAACCTTCTCCTCCTCGATCTCGGCTTACCCGGAATCGACGGGTATGACGTCTGCCGCGCTCTCCGGCGCGAGCCCGGACGACCGGCCGTCCCGGTGATCATGCTCACCGGCCGGGGGCTGCCCAAGGATGTCCTGCGCGGGCTCGATGAATTCGCCGACGATTACATCGTCAAACCGTGCGATCCCCGGATTCTCCTGGCCCGGATCAGGGCCGTGCTTCGCCGCGCGGAACCGGCTGAACGCCGTTCCGAGAGCCTCATCTTGATTCGAGGCTTGAGGCTGGATCTGGACGCCCGGGAGGTTTGCTCGGACGGACGGCCGGTGAGCTTGACCCGGACGGAATTCGATATTCTGGCCATGTTGACGGCCTTTCCGAATCGGGTGTTCTCCCGGGACAAGATCATCGACCGGGTGCGGGGCGAGGATCGAGTGGTGACGGAGCGAACCGTCGATTTCCAAATATGCGGGCTTCGTCAAAAGCTCGGATCCGAAGGCGCCCGGATCGAAACCGTCCGCGGCCTGGGATACAAATATCGAGCGTGAGAGTCCCCGATTGCCTCGATCACCTTTGAACGCCCCGCCCGCTCCCGAACCGGGGGCGATGGTCCGGGATATCCCTCTGCGGGCCCTGCTCTCGGCCGGCATCCTCTTTTGCGGCTTGATCCCGTTGATCATCGTCGCGCTTGTCAGCTTCTCCTCATCCCGGGCCGAATTGAAATCCCAGGCGTTTCGCCAGCTCGAATCGGTCCGGGACATCAAGATCGACCTTCTGAAAAAATATTATTTTGAGCGGCGAGCCGATGTCCGCGTCCTCGCGGAAAATCCGTTCGTCCTTCAGGTCTTTAAGGAATTGATATCTTCCGGAGTCCGGGAGCGGGACGATTCGTTTTTTAGCTCCCTGCTCCGCGAATACCAGTATCGGGAGCTTTTCATCATCGATGCCGGACAAGACAAGGAGGTCTTTTCCTACAAAGACGAGCTCCGGAGGAGCGGCTTCCGTCCGGTGGAGGCCTCCCCGGGATTGACCGAGGTATGGCGGAAAGCTCGGACGGGAGAGGCGGCCATCTCCGACCTCTCTTCCATCGGAACGGATGGCGCCGAACGGGAGCAATTCCTTGCCGGCCCGATCCGGGACGGGGAACGGATCGTGGGCGTCGTCGCCGTCCAGATCAAGACAAGCGCCATTGATGCCATCATGGACATGCGTCCGGGGATGGGACGGTCCGGCTTGACGTATCTTCTCGGGGTCGATGGAGCGGTTCGAGCGCCGGCCTCGGCGATTCAATCCCGGGTCAAGAACCCGTCCGCCGATCGCCTTGTTCGCTCGGCCTCGCCGGGCGCCCTCGTCGGGGAGGGCCTCGCGGGGGAAAAGACGCTGATTTCTTACGGCGAGGCCGGGATTTCCGGTCTGGACTGGACGCTCGTTGCCGAAATAGCGGAAAGCGAAATCGATCAACAGATTGCCCGCGCCTTGAATCGGAAAATCGCGGTCCTGATCGTAGTCTCGTTGATCCTGCTCACCGCTTTGTCGTTTCTGATCTCAAGCGTCGTCAGCCGCGGCGTCTTCCGGGTGATCGGGGAATTGCGCCGCCTGATCGGCGAGGTTCTGGCCGGCCGGTCGAAATTGCGAGGCGACGTCGACGCCGTGGCCTTGGATTTTCGGCCCGTTGTCGCCGAGGTCAATGCTTTGATCGAAGCCTTGGAGTGCCAAATCGGGGAATCGCGCCGTCTCGAAGACCGTCTCCGTGATGTGCAGCGGTTGGAATCGATCGGCATCCTCGCCGCCGGCATCGCCCACGATTTTAACAATCTCCTGAGCCATATGTCTGCCCTGGCCTTTATTGCCGAAGAGGAAATTCGTTCAGCGAATTTAGACCCCGCCCGAATCGAAGAGATGAATATCGCCATCCGCCGCGGCGCCGAGCTCGTGAGGCAGATCCTGACATTCAGCCGCCCCGGCCGGGGTGAAAAAAAGTATTTGGATCTCAACGCCTTGACCGCCGAATCTCTCCGCCTGGTCCGCGCGGCGCTTCCGGGGAGCATGCGTTTGGAGTTTGTGGGAGACGCGGTCCTTCGGCCATTTTTGGCTGAGCCTTCCCAATGGAATCAGATCGTTTTAAATCTCTGTCTGAACGCGATTCAGGCGATGGAAAAATCGGGCGGAACCCTGACGGTGACGTTGGCGGAGCGCGAAATTCTGAGCGACGAGAAGCATCGACTGAGCCCCGGTCGCTATCTTTGTCTTTCCGTCTCCGATGAAGGGCCCGGGATTCCCGCCCAAATCGAGGCGCGGATCTTTGAGCCGTTTTTCACGACGAAAAGCCCGGACCTGAACTCGGGATTGGGTTTGTCGGTAACGGCCGGAATCGTCATGGGATACGGCGGAGAGATACGCGTGATCGAACGGAAGGACGGGGGATGTCGATTTGACGTTCTTCTTCCCATAAAAGAATAAGATTGCCGTATCCGAAGGATGGGAATTTCGTTGCCTATTTCTTCGCCAGGGCCCTCACAGGCAGCAGGTCCAGGACCCAGGTCCGGCGGCTCTGATGAAGAAGATCATCAAAGCGCGCGTCAAGGAAAACGAAGGCCGGGCTCGGGGCTGAATCAAGCTCCCGTCTCAGCCGAAAAAGACGTAAAGCCCGACCATCGTTAAAAACAGCGTCAGCGACACGAGGCGATAATCGAAAAGCCCCGGCCCCCAGGCGCCTTTGAGGGCGTCGATGGGCCGGGCCCAAACGAGCTTGGCGCTTTCCTCGGTATGGACATGGGGTTTGATCAGGGAAACGACGACAAGAATCCCCGAACAGACGACGAAGAGATAGAACGTCGCCATCATCGACGGAACCGTCCAGCCCGTCCGGTCCTTGAACCATTCGAGGAGGAAGACGATGAAGCCCAGGGCGGAGCCGGCCATGAGGGTGATCCGAGCCGCGGCGGCCGAAGCTTTCTTCCAAAGAACGCCCCAGAGGAACACCGCGGTGATGGGCGGGGCGATGTAGCAGATGACCGCGTTGATGCCCTGGAACAAACTCCGGAAATGGCTGATCATCGGCGACCAGAGAATGGCCACGACCATCCCGACGAATGTGACCAACCGCCCGACGAGGATCAACCGCTTCTCCGTCGCCCGCGGCCGCCAATGCTTATAAATGTCGAGAGTGAAGAGCGTGGCGATGGAATTCAGGGCTCCGGAAACGGTGCTCATCAGGGCGGCCAGAAGCGCTGCCGCGACGACGCCTTTAAGCCCTGCGGGAAGGATCTGGTTGACGAGAAGCGAATAGACATCGGCCGAGCTTTCCGGGGCCGGAATCGCCCCTTGTCGGACCAGGCCGTAGGCAATGAGCCCCGGCAGGACAAAAAGAAAAACCGGCAGTATTTTTAGAAATCCGGCAAATAAGGGCCCCATCCGAGCGTTCCGTTCATCCTTGGCCCCCAACACCCGTTGGACGATCGTCTGGTCGGCGCACCAGTACCAGAGGCCGATGACAGGGTAGCCCAGGAAGACCGCGTACCAGGGGAGGGTCGGCGTTTCCGCGGCCGTCCGGAGCACGGTCATCTTGACCGGCTCCACCGCGGCCACAAGCGCCGCCCAGCCGCCGATTTTGACCAGACCGAATCCGAGCACGCAGGCCGAGCCAAGGATGAGGATGATGGTCTGGACCGATTCCGTGACGACCACGGCCAGAAGCCCGCCGACGAGGGTGTAGAGGCCGGTCAGGACGGCCGTGACGACGATCGAGGTGTTGATGTCGATCCCGAACAGCCCCTTCAGGACGATGGCTCCCGTGTAGAGGGAGAATCCGATATGGATGAATAGGGCCGAGACGATGGACAGGCCGGCCAGCCAATCCCGGGATGCCCGCGAATAGCGCTTTTCCAGGAAGTCAGGGAGCGTGGCCACCCGCGAGCGGGTGTAGAATGGGGCGAAGAACAAGGCCAGAACGATCAGGAGAAAGGCGGCCATCCATTCGAAATTGCCGTAGGCCAAGCCGTTGACATACCCTTCCTGAGCCAGGCTGACCAAGTGGATGGTCGAGATGTTGGTCGAGAACAGGGCCAGGCCGATGACCGGCCAGCGAAGGGAGCTCCGGCCAGGAAGTACTCGGCGCTCGAGGACTGTTTCAGCCGGCGCTTTCGCCAAGCCCAAATCCCGAGTCCGACGATGCCCAATAAGTATAAGGCGATGAGGGTGATATCCAGGCCGGACATGGCCAGGCGCGAAGCGCTGTTCATCCCGTCCCCTCAATCCAGGTGGAAGACTTCGTCCATCCGGCTCCAGAATTCCTTCTCGCCGCAGGTCGGGATGGGCGTCTGGCAGGGGTCGGTTTCCTTCCACCATTGTTGGGTGGTCGGGTCGGCGGCCATTTTGGCCATGTCGGCCGCGAAATTTTCGCCCGTGTATTCAAAGTAGGAAAACAGGAGAAACTTGCCCTTCTCTACTTCGCGGAAATAGATCGAATAATTCCGGATATGGCACTCCTTGATCTTGGACAGAACCCCCGGCCAGGCCGCGGCGTGGAGCTTTTTGTAGTCCTCGATCTTTTCCGGCTTGATCCCGATGACCATGCCGTAGCGTTCGACGCGTTCCGGCGCATTCCCGGCGGCCTCGCGGATGAGCCCTAGCGAGACCGCGGCGACAAGAACGAGGGCGGCCGTGCTGCAGGCGAGGCGGGCCTTCATCGGCCGGCCTCTTTGGCCGATCCCGTGGCCGGGGAGGCCTTGGTGATCTTGACCGCCACGGGCCAATCCGGCCCCCAGGTCAGCCGCTGGACATCGGAGCCCTCCGGCTTTTGGCCGGGATCCGGCGGCGCTTTCACGAGACGTATGGTTTGTTTGCGATTTAAAGTGATTTTCAACCCGGCAGGCGTCTGCTCCCATGGGCAATCGCCCTCCTGGCTGACGATGGAGACCTTGGTGTCCGGAGAGGCGACGACGGACTTGAGAAGAATTGTTTTGGGGCTTTTCGGGAGTCCGGTTAGGGCATAGACGGTCCCTTCCGACCGCTTCTGGGTAAACCAGACGTCGTCTTCATTCGTGATGATCCAGGGCCGCACGCCCCGGACAGATTCGCCGAAGAGCATCATCCACAGGCCCAGGTCTCTGAGCAAGTCTTCGTCGCCGGGGGCGATCCGCCCATCCGGCCTGGGGCCGATATTCAAGAGCATGTTGCCGCCGCGGGCCCGGATGTGGATGAGGTTCTCGATGATCTCCGAAGCGGGGCGGACTTCGGCATTGGGTAGAAAGGACCACTGGTAGCTCGTCGTCAGGCAGCTTTCCCAGGCGTGATCTTCGGCCTTGCCGGGGATTTCCTGCTCCGGCGTCGGGATTTCTCCGCGGCCGATGAACACGTCCTGACGAATGCGCCAGGAGTGCGTCTTGAGAGGTGCGCACTCGCCGTCGAACCAGAGCATGAAGATATCGCCGTAGCGGGTTAGGAGTTCCTCGATATGGCCGCGCTCGTAGTCGATGAAACTCTTTTTCTTCGGCCCGAATGGAGCGGAGCTTTCAAAGTCCGGCTTATAGATATGACCGGATCGCTTGCCCGTTTCCCATTGATAGCGGAAATCACCCGGCGAGTAGTATAAGCCTACGAGAAAGCCCTCCTTGCGGAAGGCCTCCGTGACCATCGCGGTGATGTCCCGGCCGAAAGGCATCCGCGTGATCTTGAAGTCGCTGAGTTCCGTGTCGAACATACAGAAGCCATCGTGGTGCTTGGCCGTGAAGACGACATACTCCATGCCGGCGGTCTTGGCCAGGCGGGCCCAGGCGGCGGGATCGAAGGCCGTCGGGTTAAACGTCTCGGCCAGGGCGTAATATTTCTTGACGAATTCGTCCGAGGCGTTGTACAGCGGCCAGGAGATTTCCGTCCCCACTTGGGAATTTGGACCCCAATGGATGAAGAGCCCCATCCCGGCATCGCGGAAAATCTCGGTTTTGGCCGGATCGTTGGAAAGCCGGACGGCGTCCTCGGGGAGGAGCGTGACAGCCGGTTTCGCAGCCGCGGCCGGTTCGGGCGCCGGCTTGGCGCAGCCGAAAATGCCGACGACGGCGATCATCGTAAGCGCGGCGAGGAACAAGCGGCGGGTCCAAGGGGATTTCATGTTTGTCATGGGATCTCCTTCGTCCCTCCCTTTTAATCGAACAAGAAGCAAAAAGCAAATGCGTTGACAGCCGGGACCGGGGCTTTTATGATTCCCGGGCGAGGCCGCCATGTTTCTCCCTTCGGGGATGTTTTGGCTTTTCTTCCTTTTGGCCGCCGGTCTCTTTTTCCTTCTCCCGGCCAAGCTTCGCTGGACGGTCCTTCTGGCCGCGAGCCTGGCTTTCTATGGCTTCTGGAGCGTCGGTTTCCTTTTGCTCCTTCTCGGACACGTCGGCTGGGTTTATCTTTGGACCCGGCTGATGGAACGGCTTCCGGCCGGAAGCCGGAGGCGGGCGACGGCCTGGCTTGCCGCGGGCGGTCCGCTTCTCACGCTTTTTGTCTTTAAATACGGCCGGATGGCCTTGGAAGCTGTCGGCTCTCTTTTTCGAGCGCCGGGACGGCGGCGCCCTTTGCGACCTGGAAGCTTCTGGTCCCCATCGGCATCTCGTTTTATACCTTCAAGACCGTAAGCTATGTCATTGAGGTTTATCGAAAGCGGATTCCGGCCGAGCGGAATCCGGGGATCCTGGCTCTTTATGTCTCGTTTTTCCCCCAGATCCTGGCCGGTCCGATCGATCGCCCCCAGGACCTGATCCCCCAGCTGCGGCGGCCCCGAAATCCGAATCCCGACGATCTCGTCGCCGGGGCCAGGCGGATCGCCTGGGGGCTGTTCAAGAAGCTGGTGGTGGCCGACCGCCTGGCCTCTTTCGTCGGTTTTGTCTTCGACAGCCCGGCCTATCAGGGGCTGAACTTGATCTTCGCCGCGTATCTTTTCGCCTTCCAGATCTACTGCGATTTTTCGGGTTATACCGACATCGCCGTCGGTCTCGCCCGGATCCTGGGAATCGATTCCGCGGAAAACTTCGACCGCCCCTATCTCAGCCGCAACCTGAGCCGGTTTTGGGCGACGTGGCACATGACCCTGTCCCGGTGGTTCCGCGATTATCTCTTCCTCCCTGTTTGCTATGGAATCATGCGCCGCATCCGCGGGGAGAGGCTCTGGGGGATCAAGGCCGAGACCTGGGGCTACAGCCTGGCGATCCTGGTCACCATGACCCTCTGCGGCCTTTGGCACGGGGCGGGCTGGACGTTTGTCTTCTGGGGCGCCTTGTTCGGGATTTTTCTCGCAGTCTCAGCCGTGACGCGAAAGCTCCGCAAGCGCCTGGTTCACGTAACCGGACTCATCCGGCATCCCCGCTGGCACAACGTCTTATCCGTTTTCCTGACCTTCAACCTGGTTTCCCTGGCCTGGATCTTTTTCCGTTCGGCTTCGCTCGAAAAGGCCTTCCTTTACCTCAAGTATTTGAAGTTTAAAATCAACGGCCTGGGATTCGCCCACCTGGTCTTTGACATCATCCTCGTGCTTTTTTTCATCATTCTGGAATCCCTCGGCCGCCGCTGGCCGCGAGCGTCCCGGTGGGAGCGGATTCCCGCGCCTCTCAAGCTTGCGGCCGCCGCGCTTTTCCTCTGCCTGATCGCGATCCTGGCCGTCGACGCGGCCAATGAGTTCATCTATGTCCGATTCTAACCGGCCGGCCTTGTCCTGGAAAAAGCTCGCCTTCGGGCTTCCGGTCTTCCTCCTGCTCCTCTTTCTTTTCGACCGGGGCCTGTTCAGCCTGTTTCGCATCATCGAGCGAAAGAGCTTCACCCTGTCTCTCCTGGAAGACAAGCTCCGGGCCGTGCCTGATCCATCCGGCTACGAAGTTCTGGCCCTGGGGAGCTCGCGCGCTTTCGACGCCTTCATTCCGAAATTCGTCAACCCGGAAATCGGAAGCCGGATGTTCCGGGAAGCCTCCAAGGGCAAGGGACCGAAATACAATTATTATTTCTATCTGATGTACCGGAAAACAGTGGGGGTGCCCAAGGTCG
Source organism: Candidatus Aminicenantota bacterium (assembly GCA_963783665.1). Lineage (GTDB taxonomy): Bacteria > Acidobacteriota > Aminicenantia > Aminicenantales > UBA4085 > JAAZPG01. The sequence continues at coordinate 120,854 of CAWANZ010000001.1, forward strand.
TCGTCTATGGGGTTGATTATTTCGTCTTCGGCCTCGGCTCCCTGGCCACGCTGCTGCAAAGCTTCCCGGAGTGCCGCGATATTCCCCCGACCGCCTCACCCGGCGTTTCGCTGTTGCTGGCCAACAAGAACCGGGTCGATCAATTCATCAACGAGTCCATGAACCGTTTTCAGGAAAAGATCCGGCTGGGGCCCCGGAGGTTTGACCCGGAAAAGAACGTGGCCGACATGGAGGCCTTCGCCGGGGAGAGCGCGTTCGACCCGAGTCATGTCGTGACCGACATCCCGGCCGATTTTGAGTCGCAGAGGTCGGCGTACAGTCCTTACCCCGGCGAGGAAGGGACGTATTTCACAGAGCTTCTCCGGGAGCTGAAAAAGGACGGAGTCGCGATTCTCCTGGTCACGATCCCGGACTACGTCGGGACATTCCGGACCTATCGGGACTACGGCCGGTTCCTCCAAGAACAGCGGGAGCTCGTTCGGGATCTCGATTACAAAGGGCGCAGCGACTTCATCGATTACAATTCCCCGACGCTTTTTCCCACGGACGACCGGGACTGCTTCCTCAACGGCGGGTATGGGGTGGCCAATTCCCATCTTTCGGCCAAGGGGGCGGAGATCTATTGCCGGATGCTGGCCCGGGATATCAAGAAGATCCTGGAGGCCGTGAAGCGGCCTTAACGGGCCGGCGAGGCCTTGGTATCTTACAGCCACGGGCAAACGGCCCCAAACGAGCGCTGCCGTCACTTTCCAGCCCCGGGCCTTACCCTCCGTATTTTCCCCCCCCGGTTCCCCCCTCCCTCCTGCCGCGATCCTGGCCCTCGAATACGGGGAAACGACAACCATTAAACACCTTCTTTTCCCTCTCCCCCCCCCCGCCCAGCCAACCCCCCCCCTCCCTTTCTTTCTCCCCACACCCCCTCCCCCCCTCCCTTGCCACCCCCCCACCCCCCCCCCCCCCCCCCGCCCCCCCCCACCACCATCCCCAACCCCAGACATCCCCCCCCCCCCCCCCCCCAGCCCCCCCCCCCCCCCCCACCCCCCCCCCAAAACTCCCTCTCCCCCCCCAAACCACCTCCCCTTCCCTCTTCCCCTTCGCGCGTACCCCCCCCCCCAACCCCCCCCCGCCCCCCCCGTTACATCAGCTTCGGCCAGTCGTAAACGCGCATCAGGGCCGTCAGGATCTCAAAGGCCAGCATTTCGCCCGTGTTGCCATTGAGCATCACGATCGCCCCCTGGCGCCGCTCCGGGAAGCCGATCAGCCAGCAGACCGAACCCGGGTCATTATTGCCGGGATGGAGGATCGTGAGCGACGGTCCCTGCCCCTTGACGAACATACCCAGGGAGTCGCTCATCGGAAAGCCGAAGAGGCGCGGATCGAGCTCAACTTCGGGATGGAACATGGCTCGGACCGTTTCCCGGGTCAACAGTCGCCGGGATGAGCCGTGATAGGCCTCCATCAGCTCGATGAGAAACCGGGCAAGATCGGAAGGAGTGGTCATCAGGCCGCCCTGGGCCTGAGCGGTCGGATGCATGGACGGGGCGGCGGCTTTTCCATTCTCGTCGTGGGGCACGGCCTCCCGCGCCCGCCATTCCGGCGACAGGGGATAGGTCAGGGTGGACGATTTAAGCCCCAACGGCTTATAGATGACGTCGGCCATGATCGATTCAAGCTTCCGGCCCAGGGAATCCTCGAGAATGAGCTGGATGAGGACGTAACCCACGTTGGAATACTGCCATTTGCTTCCAGGCACCAGTTCGGGGACGGCGGCCTTGTTTTCGGCCGGGGCTTCGCTCTTGACTACCTGCACGAGAGTCGGAACGCCGGCTTTTTCATCGTATCCCAAATTGGTTTTCGGCAAACCAGCCTGGTGGGTCAAAAGCCGGCGGAGGGTTACTTTTTCCGTTTTCGTGAATTCGTTCTCCGGGACTTTCCAGGATTTCAGGTACGCGTTGACGTCGGCGTCCAGGTCGAACCGGCCCTCGGCCGCATAATGAAGAACGACGGCGGCCACAAGCGCCTTGGTCGTCGAGGCCGCCTCAAACAACGATTCGGGGGTCACCGCTTTCCCGGTTCCCGCCTTGATTTCGCCGTATCCCTTGGCCCACTCGATGTGGCCGTCGCGGACGACAGCGAGGCTGACGCCGGGGACTTTGTAAAAGGCCATCCGCTCGGCCAGGGTTTGGGATTTGGGGGCCGGGGCGTTCGGCTCGGCCGGTCCCTGAGCGAGGGGCAGGAGCCCGTTTTCGAACGCTTTGATGTTCTGCCCGGTATCGGGAGCTTTTTGATTCGCCGGAAGAGGGTCTCCAAAGGACGCCTTGAGCTTCTCCAACCACTCGTCGATGATTTTCAGAACCCGCGGGCCGTACAAGGGTTTTGCGCCGCTGACTTGGGCCATCAATTCGCGGACGCAGCCCGTCTCGGCTTCATACAGGAGGTGATTCGCCTTCGGGATCATTTCGACCCGGTTGAGGGCGTTCGAGGCCGTTTTGAACGCGGCCCGGTACGCTTCGACGCCCTGCACGGGATCGATGTTTTTGTCCTTCTCGCCGAAGAGGGCGAGGATGGGGAAATGAAGTCCGGCCACCACTGGCATCGGATCGTAAAACGAGCCGATCTTGGAGGGCGATTTGTCGCGCTGTTTGAACTTCTCCTCGCTGCTGAACGGCGGGGAGTTCAAGCCGATCAGTTTGCAGGCTTCGTTGTTGTTGAGATGTTCGACGGCCGCGAGATATTCCCTATAATCCTCCGTTTCGAACCGCTGCCGCTGGAGGCGGCCCGTTTTAGCGGCATCCTCGGCCGGGAGCCCTTCGCAGATCATGAATTGCTCGACCAGGTAAGCGTCCTGCTTGTAGGAGGATTCCGCCACGCAGGCCTCGGCGATCATGAAGGCGATATCCGGGGTAAGAGTCGCGGCCAGGGGCATGACCACCCCCGCCTGGGAGGAGCCGGCGACGCCGATCCGATTCGGGATGATGTCCGGACGCTTCTTTAGGGCCTCGATTTCTTTGCTCAGGATCAGGGCCCTGTCCGTAAAGACCTGGTTGATCTCGCCTTTAGAGCCGCCGGCCCCCGGGATGTCGTCGAGGAAGAAGGCGAAACCCGCTTTCAGGAAAACCTCGATTTGCGGTTTAAGCAACGGCTCCATCAGCTGCCGGGTCAAAGGGCCCGAGCCGTGAACCCAGACAACCGCCGGATGTTTGTCGCCCTTCATCGGAATATATAAATCGCCGACGATGGTGAAGGGGCCGGCCTGAAGGGTGATTTCCTCGATGCGGAAGAGAGGATTTTCGGCCTCCTGGGCGCAAGCGCCGGAAGGGGCGGTTCCCCAGGCAAGGACCAGCATCAAACATAAAATCAGTTTTGATTTCATAGAATTCTCCTGTTTCTGCGGCCATTCAAAATACGCTTTCGGGAAGCGAAAAGTTCCGGCTTCCTTGACATTTCATTCGGCGTTGGGCATATCTTCCTTCACCGCCCATGAATCGGCTTAAGGAGAGCTCCATGCGCTTCGGTCGATATTTATCTTTCTTCGTCCTGACGGCCATGGCCTTGCTCCCGGCCGCGGGCCGTGATGAGAGCCTCCCCGGGCCGGGCCAAGCGTCTCCCCAGGCCGCGGCCGGAAAGATCGAACCCGAGCTGGCCGCCGGCCTCCCCCCGTCCGGAACCGGACGCGCTTATTTCGCCGGGAAAACATACTGGTATTGGCTGAAATTCAATCCCGACTCCGCTGAATATCTCCTGGCGTCGATCAGCGAGTTTAAAACCGACCGGACGGCCAATACGAGAGAATTCGGGGAGAGCCTCTTTTTTCAACAAAAGGCCGACGCCCGGAGTCTGAACTGGACGGGCAACAGCTTCCGCTTTCAGACAGCCGATAAGAATTTCGCAAAGTATGCCTGTCCGCCCGGAGCGGCTCCGCAAGCACTCCGGGAGTTACGGCCCGGCGAATCGAGGGCACGATCTCCGATGACGGCCGAAAAATTCTCACCCTCAAGGTGACCCAAACGTACAAGCATTGCGACGTCAAAGACAAGAAGCTCTTCGTCGCGACCGATGTCCTCGAAGGCGAATTCGCGAACCTGCCCCTCCGGAAGGCGACCGGAAATCTGATGGGCGAACGGCGGGGCGTTACCCTCGAATACGGATTCGAGGAGGCTGATCTGGCCAAGCATTTGGTCCGCGGCACGCCGAAATTCCTGAGCGGAAAATTCTCGTTTCAATTTTTCGTGACCGAAGAGCTTCGACCCGGCATTTCCGGCCGGGTGACCGCCCGAAACACGGCCGGGACATCGAGGCTGCCGGACGCATACCGGCGTCATCCCGAGACGTTCCCTCTGGCCGAAGCCGCCGTCTCGTTGTACCGGGACGGAACGCTCATCCAGACGCAGGTCACATCGGCGGACGGTCTTTATTTCTTCGGGATCAAAGGACCGGCCGACAAGCTGACGATTAAAATCGAATTGAAGCACGGGGTCTCGTCTCCCTCCGTTTTCAGGATCGTTCAAGACGCCGAAACGGAGCCCATAGCGGCCGAGACTCCGGCTTTCTCCATCCCCGCCAATAACTCAGTCCCGATCCAGAAAGATATCGAATGGAGCGAGGCGTCCGGCCTGACGCTCGCGGGAATCGCCAAGGACCGGCTTTACGACACGGCCTTGTCTTACTATTACGTTCAGCAGGCCTGGCAGCTGATCGCCCGGAGTCTCCTTGGCCGCGTCCCCACCCTGGCGTTTGACCCGCCGCTCATGGTCCGGACGTTTTCGACCGATCCTGTCGTCCTCAAACAGGACGCTTATGGCGACATGAGCAAGCCGGACCTCGGATTGTCGGCCGCCCGCAGCCGGAGCGCGGATAACCTGCGGCCGGGAACGATTTGGCATGAGCTCGGCCATGTGGTCATGGGGGTCATGGTCAAGCATGAGTTTCCGCGGTTCTGGGAAAATCCGGCCTGGAAGGATTATCATGCCGGCTTCGAAAATCCCGACACGATCAGCTCGTATATCGAGGGATTTGCGACCTTCTTCGCCGCCCTGGTCAACACCCAAATCGGCAAGGCCAAGCCGGGCGTTATCGACGTCAACATCTATTCCCGCAATCTCTCGCTTCCCGAAGACATGCCCTGGACCCAACGCGGCGAGATGGAGGAATTCGCCGTGGCCAGCCTTCTCTGGGATCTGGTTGACGGAGACAAAAACACAACCCGCCAACAGACCACGCGGGATATGCTCCAGTCGATTCATCTCGATTTCGATCCGCCGTTTGCGGGGGACACGCCGGCCGTGGAATACGCGGACGAAGTCGAAATCGATCCGGGCCGATTTTTCGGCCTCCTGAGCGAGCCGAGCGGCCTTGACCTCAATCCGGCGGTTTCCTCGGATTCGCCGGTCTGGGACATCCGGCAGCTCTACAGCGTCCTGAAGGCCGAAGGCTTCGGGCAGGAGCCGTCCTCCAACCATCCGGATTTGACGAGGCTTGACGAGGTCTTCATCGCCCACGGCTTTTTTGCCGACGCGCCCCCGCAAAACCTGTTCTACGACAAAGGCGAAGAGATCGGTTACGCGGCCAACGGCGGAGTGATGGAGTATTCCTGGCCGGACCCGAACGGGACCCGGCAGGTCTTAAAGAAGTTCGACGCTCGCTTTCAACCCAAGCGGCGCGTCCCTCCGCCTCCGCCGGGAACGCGGCTGGCCTATACGGCCGTCAATGCCTCCGGACAACCGGTCGACATCCGGGATTTCGAAGTCGAAGTGAAGTATGGGCCGCCTTACGATTCCTACGGTTATCGCTTTCTCGTATCCGCCCGAGCGCCGGGATTCCTCCCCGTTCTCTGCGCCGACCCGATGATCCCCTCGACGACGGTCATCCGCCCGCTCCTCCCGCGATTCCGGACGGAGAGGGACCTGGAGATTACGGGCGAGGCGTATTGGACGGCCATGTCCGCAGTCAAGGACGGGATTTTTCTCAAACACGAGTTCAAAATGATCCCGGAGGGCGCAACGGTGGCGGCGACGGTCCCGGTTTCAGCGCCGAGCCCGGCTCCCGCATCGGGTGGAACCGGCGGGGGATACGTCGGCCCCGTGATCCCCAAAGGCCCCGGGGCGATGACGATCGTTCTTGTGCTTCTCGTGGCCGCAATCGCCGGTTTGATTGTCGGCATCGTTATCCTTCGGCGGAGAAAGTGAGCTTCCCGGGCTTTATCGAAGGAGCCTGAATCCGTCAGAACAAATGGCCGAAATTGAAATAGAAGCCGGTGGCTTCCTTTCCAAAACCGACATCCAAACGAACGACGAATGTTTTCATGGTGAACCGCAGGCCGAGTGTCGGATTGAAGACCCAGTCGCGAAAGTCCACATCCGCTAACGAGGGCCAGACTTTCCCCGTGTCCAAACCGACGACTCCCCCGAACCGCCAAATGATCGGAAAGCGGATCTCCGCGTTCAGGAGGAGATGGGATTTGTCCAGGTAGCGGTCTTGTGGCGATCCGCGTAGGGTGCAACTTCCTCCAAGGGGAAGAAGAAATTGGACGGGAAGATTCTCTCCGAAGAGACTTTGTCCGCCAAAGCGCAGGGCTAAAACGGATTTGGGATAAAAAAGGACGGAGTAGGCCTGAAACCAGGCCGCCACTCTTCCCCAGGGAACGGTTGTCCAGCTCGTTTTGGGCGCGAATTCGGCCTCAGCCTGGAAAACGAGTCCTTCGGAAGGATGGATGAAGCTGTCCCGGCTGTCATAGCGGAAATTCCCGTAGAGGGAAAGGGAAGTGGCTCTCCCCAATTCGAGGGAGGATGGAAGGAGGGCTGAGCCGTTTTGTCCTTCGATCGGGGCGTTCGTAATGGTCGCATATTTCAAGCCGACCTGGCCGACGGTCCTAAGCGAAAATCCCCGGCTCAGGCCGAGGTTCACGACAATCGGCTCCCGGGAGTATTGGGCGCGGTCCTCGAATCGCGAGCCGTTTCCCACGCCGAAGAAATTGTTGCGAATCATCTTGTCATAATCGACCGTCACATCGACGGCCAGCGGATAAACCTTGCCCTGCCGCAGCTCGATGTCCGGACGGGAAAAAACAAGCTGATACCAGCGCTCTCCCCGACTGCTGTTGAACAGGACCAGGTCGAAGGATTCCGAGCCTCGGAGCGGATTGAGGAGAAAGGCCTTGAGCCCGTATCCGAACCCGATATCGGTGTCGAACATGGCGATGGGAAGGAATTCCTTCGTGAAGCCGGCCGGGCGGACGACAGTTGGCGGCTCCTGCGGGGAGGTCTCGCAGGCCGGGCCGAGATCGACGTCGGCAAAAACGCCGAAGTGATCGGAGGCATGGAGCCCGGAGGCGTCGGATTGAACGGCCGGACCGGACGCCAGGACATCCTCGGAGCGGAATTTCCCGTTCAGGAAGATGTAATCGAGCCGGCGCGAGACGGAGGCGTCCATGGCGTTGAAGACATCCAAGCCGCGAAGCGGTTGTCCGGACGCATCCACGTACTGAGCGGAATAAGCGACGTTTTCATTTAAAACGGCGTCCCACGTTGATCACGGTCTCAAGGCTTCCGGCGGTTGTCCGTTCCCGGGCGGTCGTCAAGGTATCCAGGACTCCCGCCGAGGCTGTGAACGTTTGCATCTCGGGCGCCCGCATCTCGGCGTTGAAATCGCCGGCGACAATGACCGGGGCGCCGTCAGGGAGGCTCTTCAAGTCTTTCAGAAGCCGTTGGACCTCTTTCTGTCTTTGTTGATTCCGTTCCTTGGTCGCAATAATTGCTTGTTCGAATTGTTGAGCCGACATCACTCGGCCTTCCGGACGTTCGCGGAATCGACGAAAGAGGTCCTCCTCGTCCGGGGGACCGGCGGCCAGATGGACGTTGACCAAATAGAGGGGAGTCTCGTTGATCAAGACTTTCCCGACGAGCGAAAAGACGGCTTCGCCGAAATGAAAGGAGACGGCGTCACCGTAAAGCCCGAAGGGCCCTGAAAGCTTCCAGACATCATGCCGCCGGAGGCGTAGCTCCGGCCGGGCGAGAATAGCCATGCCTTCCTTGAAATTCACCGGAAGGCCGATGGGCCCAAGCTTGATCCCGCCGTTGAGAACCTGGTGGATTTCGGTCAAGCCCAAGGCCGCGGCCAAGTGATGCGCGTACCGGCCGGCGAAATTCGCTTCCTGGACAAAGACGACATCAGGATCCAAGGCTTTCACCTGTTGGACGAGAGCGGCAAAACGGGCTTCCCGCCGTTCGGCCGATTCATATTCGCCGAACTTGAAAAATCCCTGATAATCGAGGCCGGACCAGGCATTGATTGTCAGCAATCGAAGCCGCGATAAGGCTGGTTTTTGCCCGGAGATCAGGGGTTGGGAAATGAGGAGGCAAGCGAAGGCAAAAAAAACGAGCTTGGGTCGTTTCATTGGTTTCCTCCCGGTTCTCGTCTTCATGAGCGAATTCTCGCTCGAAGGGAGGAAGGAGTTGTCATCAGGCTATGGATGTTTTGTCAACGTTTTGTTAAAGGCGGGCTTCCTCTCTGTATGGGGGAAGCGAAAAGCGAGCGGAAGGCTTATTTTTGGAATTTATATCCCGACCAGGGGACGGTGATCAGGTGGACGGGATGGGCGGAATCTTCTTCGATTTTTTTCCGGAGGTTGTGGATAAACGTGTCGATGGTTCGCGTCGTCGGGAATTTCTCATAGCCCCAGACTTCGTTAAGGAGAGTGTCCCGGCTGACGACTTCGCCTTCATGGGCCGCCAGAAAATGGAGGAGGTCGTACTCCCTGGCCGTGAAATAGAGGATCGTTGTTCCCTTGACCGCAGTTTTTTTCTTGAAATCGATCGACACATCCCCGAAGGAAACCGTTTCGCAAGGCGCCGACGGCGGGGTTGCGCGGCGGAGGACGGCGTGAATGCGGGCGAGAAGCTCGCGTTGGCCGAACGGCTTGAGGAGATAGTCGTCTGCGCCAAGCTCCAGTCCGACCACTTTATCGACTTCCTCGAGTTTCCGTCCCGTGACCATAATGATGGGCGAGACAATCCCTTTCTCCCGAAGCGTGCGGCAGATCTCGAGACCCGAGATCGTGGGCAACATCAAATCCAAAATGATCAAATCGGCCTTCCCCCGGAGAGCCGTCGCGAGCCCTTTTTGTCCGTCTTCGGCCGTGTTGACCTGGAAACCCTCGCTCTCCAGGGAGGCGGCCGTCGCCTCCCGGAGGGCGGCGTCGTCCTCGATGAGCAGGATTGATTTTTTCATGTTTTTGGAAAGGCGAGCGTGAAGACGCTGCCTTCACCCTCCTTGCTTTCGACCCGGATATCGCCCTTATGGGCGTCCATGATATGCCGGATGATCTTGAGCCCGAGGCCTGCCCCTTCCGGGCACAGGAGTCCGGCCTGGGGCGAGCGGAAGAACTTCTGGAAAATGTGTCGAAGTCGCCGGCGGCGATGCCGATGCCGCGGTCCGTGATCCGGATGTCCCATGTCCTGTCCCCGGGGAGAAAGCTCTACGGCGATGTCTTTTTCCTCCCCGGAATACTTGATCGCATTGTCGATCAGGTTGATCAAGGCCCGTTTGATCGCATCGGCGTCGACTTCAAGACGGACGGGATCCGGAGGAAGCGACAGGTCAAAACGGAAGCCGCGTTCTTCGAGAAGAGGTTGGAAGACCTCCGCGGATTCCCTGATCACGTCCTGAAGGACGGCGGTACCGAAATGGTAGCCCTTCACCCTCTGCTCGATCTTTCCGTAATCGAGGATGTTGTGGAGGAATCGGGAGAGCCGGGCGGTTTCAGCGGTCATCAGGCCGAGATAGTGATCGATCTTGGACCGGTCCTTGATTCGCCCGGAGCGGAGGAGCTCGGCCAGCGACTGGATGGAGCTGAGGGGCGTGCGGAGCTCATGGGAGACCGTTGAGATGAATTCCGTCTTCAGCCGATTCAATTCGTCCAGCTTTTCCTTAGAGGCTCGCTCATAGATCACGTCCTCCTGGAGGCGGAGGCGTTCCAGATTCGATTGGAGCTCGCCGGTTAAGGTCCGGAGCAGCTCCCGGTCATCTCTCGTGTATCGAGCTTCGGATTTCTTGCGGCCGAAGGAAAGGACGACGGCTTCCTGGTCCGCCTCAATTGTTAGGGGGATCGAAAAATCCATCCCAGCATCATCCGGAGGTTTAGCCGGTCCGACCCGGATGCTCTCCATGGGGAGGGCGCACATGACGGTCGATCGGAAAAAGTCCAGCAGATCGTCTCGGGTGACGTATTCCCGGGCTTTTTCGTTGAAGGCCATGACCGTCTGCCGGTAGTCGTAGCTCTGACGGAAAAAGGCCTTGTCGACGTATGTTTGGATCCGGCGTTGAGCGGGTTGAAAAGCGAGGGCCGCCAGAAAAACTCCGACGGCGGTGACGGCAAGCTCTCGGCCGGCCAGCCATCGGGCCAGGAGCTTCTGTGCGAGTTCAATGAAGACCAAATATCCGCCGACGATGAATACAGAGAGAAGCGAGTAAACCAAGCTGCGCTTGATGACGAGCTGAATGTGCATCAGCCGATATTTGACGATAGCCACGAAGAACGTCACGGGGATGCCGATAAAAAAGATAACGGAGAGATCCTCGGTCAGAAGGGGCTTGAGGCCGAGCGCCACCGGCACCTGGTAGAGGAGGAGAAAGGGCAGCATCCCGACGACCAGGCCGAAAAAGATCCATTGAATTTGGGCCCGTTCCTCGTCGTCCATGGATCGCCTGAAGGCGCGGTACAGGAAGACAATGGCCAGGGCGATGTAGATGATGATGTAGATGCGGAAGAGAGCGTAATAAGAATTGTAAGCGCGGAAGACGCGAAGAGAAGGTTTGAGGAATGCGACCAGGAAAGCCCCGACTTGGATCGCGGCCACGAGAACGGCCGGAAGAAAAATGAAACGCCGCCGGCCGCGATGAGCGCTTCCGGCGAAGGCGAGCGAAAAATAGAGCAAAAGGGGAGGGGCCGTCGCATAACCCAGGATGAAGAGAACGCTTGGTCCGAAGGTCAATCCGCTCTTGCCAAGACAATAAAACTCTCCGCTGATGATCAGGGACGATCCAAACGCCAGGCTCAGCCAGTAATAGATCCGGGCTTTGCGATCGTCCGGTCTGAGGATATAGGTGAAGAAGCCGATGGCGATACAGGCCAGGCCGATGATCAGGTAGACGAGGGGGAAATTCGTTTTGGCGTAAAAGGCGGCCAGCGGCAGGGTTTTCTTTTCAATCGCGCCGTCCGCTGTCCGCACATAGAAGTCCGCCGGTTCGCCGGGCCGCTTACCAACCAGGGCGAATTCCTCGTCGCGGCTCGCTTTGATTTCCGTTTGATCGATCCCGACCAGGAGGGACCGATCGATACCGTCCGGAAGGCCGCTCCTCAAGCTTAGAAGAGAGTGGCCGTAAATCGAGACGAGAAGGATAATTATCCCGACGAAGATTGAAGAAAAATAAAGAAATCCGCTTTTCCCCTTCCCCGGCCCTCGACGGAACATTTGAAAGCATGATATGCCCCGCCGCGAAGCGAAGTCAAGGAACGGAACGCCGAAACAAGAAGATCGTCTTTCAGCTCTTTTCCCTGGCCAGTCGGCGAAGGCAGGAAATCGTCTTTTTGGTACTTTCGGGGGTCAAGAGGACGATGGCGATCTCCTTTCCTGAGCCCGTTATGAGGCCGCCGGCGGCGGCCCCGAGGGCCCCGAACACGAGGCCTCCTCCGAAAATCATTTGTTCTCGCGTGAAGAGCTTGATATGGATATATCCCCTGCTCCATGATCCGTGGGATTCCTCCTCCTGACTTGTCGCGCCGAGAGCCGCGCCGAGGACGGCTCCGGAGATCAGCCCGATCCCTATCCCTTTCAGGGTATTCGATTTGTCCGCCGCCTTGACCCGCCGGACATCCCTCAGGTTCACGGTGATTCCATCTCTGGTCAATTCGTCCATGAGGATCAAATTCTCATCCATGACGGCCAGGAGCTCCCCTCGGATAACCGTTTTATCGACCTTCGTCACGACGATCCGAGTTCCCTGCCGGTGCGCGGCGCCGAGAGCCGGAGCGAATAACGCGAGGCCCAAAATCACGAGCCAAGCCGTTCTTGACCATCCGAAAAGTCGACGATTTTTCTTTTGCATGTTATCCTCCTTTCACGTAAAACATAAATCCTTCAGACCAGCTTGCGGAGCCGGGCGATTGTTTTGCCGATTTGGTCAGGTGACGAAACGTCGATCGTGAGAATATTTTTCGCTTCCGCGATGAGGCCGCCGATCAAAGCGCCGAGGCCCCCGCAGGCGAGGATCGATCCGCCGGCTCCGCCGACGATGTGCGGATTCGGATTCGAGCTAAAGGCGGCAATGAAAACGAGGCCCGCGAAAAATCCGATTCCTACCGCGACGACAATCCTTGTTGCCCGGGCCGCTTTGACGGTCCGGGCCCCACGTTTCCGCTCGTCGGGGAGAACCGGCATGAGAAGGGTCAGGCCAAAGGCCGCTTGGAACGTTGTTTTTAGCAATCCGGTCATTGTCCTTTTCATACCGAAAACGTACAGGATGCGGCGGCTTGAGTTGCCAAGGAAATGTCAAAGCGATGTTAAAGGATTGTGAAGCGGGTGAGGAGGGGCGGTTTCCCACGGTTTGACATTGCGTCATGCGCGAACGTATATTTGCGGAAAGAAAAAGCTTAAGGAGCGGCCTATGAAAAAAACAGCGATTCTCGCCGGGATTCTTCTGTTCGGCTCGGCCTTATTCGCCTCGACGACGCCGCAGGAGCGGTTGGCGTCATTCGAAAAACATAAAGCCATGAAGGAAACCTCTCTCCTGCGCCAGGTGTCCTGGCGCAATGCGGGGCCTTATTTCATGGGCGGCCGAATCGTCGATATCGAATCCTATGCGCATAACCCACACAAGATCCTGATCGCCGCGGCGACGGGCGGTCTCTGGATGACGGAGAACAACGGCACGACCTGGCAGTCGCTCTTCGATAACGAATCGGCTTTCGGTCTCGGCGATATCGCCGTCTCGGAGACGAACGAGAATCTGATCTGGGCCGGGACGGGGGAAGAGAATTCGGGCCGGAGCATCTATTCCGGAACCGGCGTGTTCAAGAGCGTCGACGGCGGAAAAACATGGGCTCATATGGGCCTGGCCGATTCGCACCACATCGGGCAGATCGTGATCAATCCGAAAAACAACGAGATCGTTTATGTCGCGGCCATGGGCCATCTCTTCACGGATAACGAGGAGCGCGGCCTCTTCAAAACGACCGACGGCGGAAAGACCTGGGAAAAGGTTCTTTATCTTTCCCCCAAAACAGGCGTCATCGACGTCGTCCTGGATCCCCGCGACCCGGAAATTATCTATGCCGCCGCCTGGCAGAAGGACCGCAAGGCTTGGAATTTCGTCGAAAACGGCCCCGAGAGCGCCATCTACAAGAGCAAGGACGGCGGAAAAACATGGAAGAAGCTCGCCGGCGGATTCCCCCAAGGCGAGTACGTCGGACGCGTCGGCTTCGCCGTCAGCCCCAGCCGTCCGGACACCGTCTATGCGATCCTCGATAACCAAGAGCCCGGCCCGGTCCGGAGGCCGCAAAGGGAGGCCAAGAGCGGCCTGACGGCCGATGCCGTCAAGGCCATGAGCGTCAAGGATTTCCTGGCGCTCGATTCGAACAAGCTCGATCTATTTCTGAAAGAAAATTATGCCCCGGCCGTGTTCACGGCGGACAAGGTTCTGGCGGCGGTGAAAGCCGGCGAGATCACGCCGAATGAGCTCGTCGTCGCTTTTTCCGGCGGGGCGATGGCGATGATGTTCAGCGAGTCGATCAAGGGGGCCGAGGTCTATCAAAGCACGGATGCCGGCGAAACCTGGCGGAAAACACATACGGAACCCATGGCCAACATGGTCTTTTCGAGCTATGGCTATTACTTCGGCCAGATCCGCGTTTCCCCCGACAACGAAAACATCGTCTATGTCCTGGGCGTTCCGGCCTTGAAATCCGTCGACGGCGGCAAGACCTTCAAGGAAATCCCCGACATGGGAGGTAACTACGGGACGCGCCTCGACGACGTCCATCCCGACCACCACGCCCTCTGGATCAATCCCGGTAATCCCAAGGTCCTCTGGCTGGGGAACGACGGCGGGCTGAACGTCTCCTACGACGGCGGAGCGACGTTCCAAAAGGTCAACAACATTCCGCTCGCCCAATGCTACACCGTGAGCTTCGACATGGAGAAGCCCTACAACCTGTTTGTCGGGCTCCAGGACAACGGCGTCAATATGGGACCCAGCGATTATCTTTATGGAAACCGCGACAGGGAATGGAAAATCATCATGGGCGGCGACGGTGCCTTTGTCGAACCGGCCATCAGCCGGATTCCGGCCACTCCGGGCCGCCCTTCGGCCGAAAGCGCCGGGACGGAATTCTCCGATCCCGATACCGTATACGCCGCATCCCAATTCGGCGCGATTACCCGCCTGAATCTGAAAAACGAGGCGTTATCCCGATCCATCCGGCCGCGAGCCCTGTCCGTTCAGCCCGCCTATCGCTTCAACTGGCTCACGCCTTTCTTTGTCTCCCGGCACAATCCCTACACGATTTATCTGGGCGGCAACAAGGTCATGAAATCCGTGGATCGGGGAGACAACTGGATCGAAATCAGCCCCGACCTGACGGATCGGAGCCACATCGACGGCAACGTCCCCTACGCCTGCATTACCGCCCTGGCCGAATCCCCCTTGGCGCCAGAGGTGCTCTATGCCGGGACGGATGATGGCAACGTCTGGGCGACGCGGAACGGGGGCGGCGCCTGGGAAAAAATCATGGCCGGCCTGCCCAAGAAATGGGTGACGCGCCTCGTCGCCTCGCAATTCCAGCGCGGAAGGGTCTATCTGACGATGATCGGCTACCGCGAGGACGACTTCAGCGCTTACGTGTTCGCCTCGGAAGATTACGGCCGCTCGTGGACCCCAATCAAGGCCAACCTGCCGGACGAGGGGATCAACGTCCTCCGGGAGCATCCCTCGAACGAAAATCTCCTCTTTTTGGGAACGGACTTGACCGTCTATGCGACGTTCGACCGGGGCAAGGAATGGCATTCCCTCAGGGCCGATCTGCCGACCCTTCCGGTTTACGATTTGAAGATCCACCCCCGGGAAAAGGACCTGATCATCGGGACGCATGCCCGCGGTGTCTACATCCTCAAGATCGATAAGATCGAGCAATTGACTCCGGCCATCCTGGCCAAGCCGCTTCATGCCTTCGATCCGGCCGAGGCGTTCGTCTATCCGTCTAACATCGCGATATCCGGCGGTTCAGTCGGCGGATTCTCGACCTCGTTCGAATTTATAACTTCGGTCGCAGGTCCCGCCAAGATCGTCATAAAGAACACCGAGAATCAAACCATCGGGAAGACTCTCGAGGTCCAAGCCATCCGGGGCTTGAATGCGGTGAAATGGGACCTTCGCCGGGATGACGGCAAGTCGATGGTCACGCCGGGTAAATATTCCGTCGAATTCCACGCCGGAGGCGCGACGGAAACAAAAACCCTGGTCGTCGGCTATCCGAGGAGAGGTTGATCGGATTGCTATTGCGGAGGATATCGGTTAAAGTCGAGACACATGCTCAAACCCCCGTTTAATATCGCTTTTGTCGGCAATTATTCTCCGCGCCTTTGCGGCATCGCCACGTTTACCACCGATCTTGTGCGAAGCGGTCGCCAAGCAGCTGGGGCGCCGGTCGAACGTCTTTGCCGTCGCCGTCAACGACACGGACCAGGGATACGCCTATCCGCCCCGGGTGGAATTCACCATCCAAAAGAACCAGCAGAGCGATTATTACGAAGCGGCCAATTTCATCAACGCCAGCAACGCCGACGTGGCCTGCGTCCAGCACGAATACGGGATCTACGGCGGCTGGGACGGCATTTATATCCTCTCCCTGGTCTCCAGCCTCAGCGTGCCGGTGGTGGTGGTGCTGCACACGGTGCTGAAAAACCCCACCCCCAACCAGAAAAAGATCATCCAGGAGATGGCCCAGCGGGCCGGCCGGCTGGTCGTGATGAGCGAGCTGGCCGTGACCCTGCTGCAGGAGGTCTATGCCGTGCCGGCCGAGAAGATCACGAGGCTCTATCACGGCACGCCCGATTTCGCCTCGCTGGACAACAACCGCTACAAAAAACGCTTCCAGGTGGAGGGAAACCAGACGCTGCTGACCTTCGGCCTGCTCAGCCCCAACAAGGGGATCGAGACGGTCATTCAGGCTCTCCCCGGGCTGGTCCGGGAATTTCCCAAATTGATCTACGTGGTGCTGGGGAAAACCCACCCCAATGTCCTCAAGGAATACGGCGAGAAATACCGGACCGGCCTGGTCGCGCTGGTCGACAAGCTGGGGCTGCATGAACATGTGATCTTTGACGACCGCTTTGTCAGCCTGGAAGAGCTCTGTGCCTGGCTGATGGCGGCGGACATCTATATCACCCCCTATTTGAACGAAGCGCAGATCGTCAGCGGCACCCTGTCCTACGCGGTCGGGGCCGGGACCGCCATCATCTCCACCCCATACTGGTATGCCCAGGAGCTGCTCGCCGATGGCCGGGGGCTGCTGTTCGGCTTTGCCGACTCGGCGGCGCTGGCCGCCGCCCTGCGCGACCTGCTGGCGGACAAGGCCAAGCTGAAGGCGCTGCGCGCCAGGACCTATCAATTCGGGCGGCAGATGCGCTGGGAAATCGTCGCGGAAAAGTACCTGAAGCTGTTCCGGCACACGGCGGCGGCCGCGGCCAAAAGGTCGATGGTCCTGAAAACTCCCGCCCTGCTGCTGCGCGAACCGCCCTTCGACCTGGCGCACCTGAAGCGCCTGACCGATGACACGGGGCTGATCCAGCATGCCAAGTATATCGTCCCCGACCGGCATACCGGTTATTGCCTGGACGACAACTCCCGGGCGCTGATGCTGTGCGCCTGGGCGTTTTCCCTCCTGCGCGACGAGGACGCCAAGAAGCTGATCTCCACCTATTTCAGCTTCACCCATTTCATGCAGAATCCCGACGGCCGTTTCCGGAATTTCATGGATTACCAGCGCCACTTCCTGGATGAGGTCGGCTCCGACGATTCCTTCGGCCGGGCGCTCTGGGCGCTCGGCTATATCATCTGGCGGCCCCCGCGCGATGCCTATCGCTCCCTGGCTTTCGAGTGTTTCCAGAAGGCGCTGCCCCACGTGCGCGGATTGAACCTGCGCGGCAAGGCCCTGGCCATGCTGGGCCTGGCCGCCTACCTGCGCTGCTACCAGGGGGACGAGAGCGTCACGGCCCTGCTGCGCGAATGCGCCGATTATCTCCTGGCCTTATACAAGGAAGTGGCGACCGACGATTGGCGCTGGTTCGAAGACATCATCTGCTACGACAACGGCATCATGCCCATGGCCTTGTTTCAAACGTACGCCCTTCTGCGCGAGGACAAATATCTGCAGGCCGCCAGGGAAACACTGGAGTTTTTGGAAAAGAACCTGATCCAGGACGGCCGCCTCTCCATCATCGGCAGCAACGGCTGGTATAAAAGGGGCGGCCCCAGGGCGCAGTATGACCAGCAGCCCATCGACGCGACGGCGATGGTTCTGGCCTACCAGTCGGCGTACTGGGTCACCCAGGACAAGGAATATTTGAAAAAGATGCGCCTGGCCTTCGGCTGGTTCCTCGGCGAAAACGACATGGGGATGTCCCTTTACGATCACGAGACCAAGGGCTGCGCCGACGGCCTGCTGCGCGGAGGGGGTCAGCCTGAACCAGGGGGGAGAAAGCACGGTTTCCTTCCTCATGGCGCTGCTGGCCATGATCGAGGAGTACGAGATCGCCGGCGCGGTTTAACGCTGCCCGGTCAAGCTTTTCGAGCAGTTCATTCACCGGGATGCTGGCCACGTGCGACTTGGAATCGGAGATGGCGTAGGGAATGATCAATTCGCCGTTGAGGATGATGGAGCCGCAGCTGTACACCACGTTCGGCACATAGCCTTCCCGCTCTTCTTCCCGCGGCGCCAGCAGCGGCAATTCCAGCCGCCCGATGATCTTCGCGGGATCCTTCAGGTCCAACAGCGAAACGCCGATGCAGTATTTGCGCATCGGCCCCACGCCGTGCGTCAGCAGCAGCCACCCTTTTTCGGTTTCCAGCGGGCGAGCCGCAATTGCCGATCTGGACCAGCTCCCAGGGGTGTTCCGGCGCTTCGAGCTTGACCCCTTCATGCCAGAAATGGATGTTATCGGAATAGCATAAGATAAAGATTTTCCCCGTCGCTGCGCGTGATCATGGCATACTGGCCGTTGATGCGGCGCGGGAAAAGGGCCATGCCTTTGTTGCGCGCCATGGCGCCGTTGAGGGTCGAGATCTTGAAACGGTGGAAGTCCTTTGTTTCGATCAATTGCGGCAGGATTTCCCGACCGTTATACGCCGTATAGGTCGCATAGTAGGTGACGCCGCCGTCGTCTTCGACAAAACGGACAAAGCGCGCGTCTTCCACCCCGTTGCTTTCATTTTGCGACACGGGAAAAATGACCCGTTCCGAAATCAATTGCCCGTGCGGAAAAAAGACCTCGTAATTCGATTCCGTCAGCCACTTGATGTGGAGGACGGTGTCGTCCATGTCGGCGGCGGTGAAGGCGCCGGCGTCGCGGACGGCGTCGATCGCCCGCTCCATTTCCTCCGGCATGAAGCTGGCCGGCAGGTGCCGGAAGATCGCTTTGGCCGCTTCATGGAGATGGCCCATCTCCTCCAGCTTGGCCTGGAAAAGCCCCCGGTCGTACGTCGCGTTCAAGACGATCTCGGGCGTGCCCAGGAACGGGCTGACCGACTCCAGGAAGATCGAATTGTCCCGGTCGACCAGGGCGCTGCGGAAAACGATCGAGGAGATGTGCCCTTCGCCGGTGGCGCGGAAGCTGAAGATCACGCGCGTCTGCCCCTTCTCGCAGGTTGTTCTGCTTGGGATAGATGACGATCGACGGATTGAAAAGGGCGGCGGATTCGATGGAATATTCCATGGTAAAACAGGAGCCGAGCAGGAGCTTCCTTTCCGCGGACAGCGCCGCCGGATCGGGGATGCAGGCGCTGATCCTCTCGGTAATTCCGCATCAGAACGGAGCGGAGATCCTTGTGGCGGTGGGCGAAATCTTTGAGCGTATGCTTGAGCAGGGCCTTGACTCTGGGTTTCGTCCAGCGCCAGGACGCGATTGACGATATTGACGACGTGGGCCTCCGTGGCGGGACGGAAAGGGCGGGTAATGACCCGGCGCGGGTTCGGGGCGGATGTTTTTCAGGGTTTTCTTGGTGATGCGCTTGAACAAGCGCGAAATGATCACCGGGTCAGGGAGCGCGGGCTTGCCCAGCTGCTCCTGGGCAATTAAGCACTCGGGTTCGGATAAAACGATTGATTTATCATCAAGATGATTTTTCGGCGTTTTGGACATGGCCTTGTCATCCTAGTCTTTATCCGGCAAGAAGGCAAAACGGAGACGGGCAAGCCGCCCTAGGGAGGGGCGGATCGTGCGGACCTTTTGCAGACGACTTCACCCGTTGACGACGCCTCCGGATTGCCGTACATTCAGGCCATGAAGAAAATTACCGCGTTCGTCTCCAGTGCACGGAAAAAACACACCCAAAATGCCGTCCAGCAGTTCCTGGGTAATCTTCAGTCGCTGGGAGATGTCGAGTGCGAGATCGTCGCCCTCAGCGAATATCGGCTCGAGACTGTGCGGGGCTGCTGGCTGTGCTTCGACAAGGGCGAGGAGTTCTGCCCGCTGAAGGATGACCGGGACATGCTCATCGAGAAGATCGAGGCGTCTGACGGAGTCGTCTTTGCCTCCCCGAACTATTCGTTCCAGGTCTCGGCCATCATGAAGATCTTCCTCGACAGGCTCGGCTTCATCTTCCATCGCCCGCGCTTCTTCGGGAAGACCTTCACCAGCATCGTCGTCCAAGGCATCTACGGCGGTTCCAAGATCGTGAAGTACTTGGACTTCGTCGGCAACGGCCTGGGCTTCAACACCGTGAAGGGCAGCTGCCTCAAGTCGCTGGAGCCGATGACGGAGAAGGAGCAGACAGAAGATCGACAGGGATCTTGCGAAGCAGAGCAGGCGGTTTCCACGAAAGACTGTGAAGCCGGCTTATCCGGTGCCGACGTTGCTCAAGCTCATGGTCTTCAGGATGGCCCGAACGAGCATGAAGCTGATGCTCGATGACAGCTGTCGCGACTACACGCTACTACAGGGACAAGGGCTGGTTCGAATCCGACTACTACTATCCCACGCGTTTGGGCGTGCTGAGAAAGGTAGCCGGCAATCTCTTCGATTCGATCGGATCGAGTTGGGCGAAAAACAGAGGGAATTAGCTGAAAACCGAGGAGAGTCTCATGAAAAAAACGATTCTTAAGGGCCATTCCACGTATGATGGGGCAGGGGTGAAACTGACGCGCGTTTTCGCGCATGATCACACGGAACTGACGGATCCCTTCCTGCTTCTCGACCATTTCGGCTCGGACAATCCTTCCGATTATGTTAAGGGATTTCCCTGGCATCCCCATCGGGGGATGGAAACCGTGACGTACATGCTCGGCGGGACGGTCGAGCATGGCGACAATATCGGCAACGCCGGGACCATCGGCCCGGGGGATATTCAATGGATGACCGCGGGCCGAGGCGTCATTCACCAGGAGATGCCGAAAGCCTCGAAAGATAAAATGCATGGACTGCAATTGTGGGTGAATTTGCCGGCGAAGGACAAGATGATCGCGCCGAGATATAAAGGGATCCTCTGTCGGGAGGTTCCGGTCGTCGAGATCCAGGGCGGGGAAGTGCGCGTCATCGCCGGCGTCTACCGCGGGATTGCCGGGCCGGTGAAAGATCTCATCGTCGACGTTGAGTACCTGGATGTCCGTTTAAAGAAGGGGGCGACCCTGTCCCATGCGGTGAAAGGCGGATATTCGGCCTTTTGCTATCTGATCGAGGGAACCGGCTTGTTCGATGAAGCGTCCCTGGAAAGGGAACAGCTGATGTTGTTTTCCGAAGCGGGAACCATCGCGGTTCAAGCGGTGGAGGACGTCCATTACGTCTTCGTCACCGGCAAAAAACTTCACGAACCGATCGCCTGGGGCGGGCCCATCGTCATGAACACCCGGGAAGAGCTCGACCGGGCGTTCAGGGAGATCGACGAGGGGACGTTTATTAAAAAGGAGACGTGATCGGCCAATGGATTTCTTTAGACTTCACTATTCGAATTATCTCTGTCTCTCATCCAGCCATACAGTAAATCCGTTTTCGTAATTAGCCTCGGCGGCTTTCATTGATCTTGACTCTCATGCGAGTCAATGACTAAAATACATTTACGGGGGAGTCAAGTGCGATGAATGCTCCGGTGATATTCCTGCTACTTTCATCCTATCTTTTCCACCCGCCGATTGCTAATTGCATTGATCTTGTCCAAATGAATACCCCCATTATGAACAATCCCTTGAAACCTCTTTGGGGAAGTCTTACGCTCGAGCTGAAAGAAGAACTGTCGATTGGAAATGAAAATAATGGGCAAACGGCGTTTTATCTCAATGTCACGTTTACTATAGACGAAGCCGGAAATTATTATATCCTCGATCAGGGGAATAAGCGGGTCCAGAAATTTGATCGGGACGGGAAATACCTCTTGACAATCGGATGTCAGGGCCAGGGTCCGGGCGAATTTCAAAATCCCGGCGCTGTCTTTATGGGGAAATCCGGGGATATATTTTATGGGATCAGGGGATACGACTAAGCCGGTTTAAAACGGATGGCGAATTTATCGGGGAGATTCGCTTCCATCAAAGCGTTTATTCTATAGTTCCTGCAGGAAACGACCGATTCGTCG
The DNA here is from genome assembly GCA_963783665.1 of Candidatus Aminicenantota bacterium. Classification (GTDB taxonomy): domain Bacteria; phylum Acidobacteriota; class Aminicenantia; order Aminicenantales; family UBA4085; genus JAAZPG01. Next base: position 142,688 of record CAWANZ010000001.1, read on the forward strand.
GATGGACTTCGCAAGTCGAAGATAATAAAACCCTTTACCGCATCGAACTCTTCGATTCTCAGGGCGATAAAATCAAGACTCTCGCAAAATTCGAATATCGCCATCTTTATTCTTTTGTCGGAAGCCAGGTCGTCGGTGCCCTGAATTCTTTCCGTCCTTACCCCTCGTGTCTCCGTTTGACCGATGACCTCGCTGTATTTGGTTTTTCGGATGAATACAAACTCTGGGTCGTCGATGCAAAAGGGGACGTCATCCGAATCATAGAAAAGGCCGAAGAACGGGAGAGTATCTCGGAGGAAGAAAAAGACCGGGTCATAGAGAACGAAATTGCGGCTCGTCGCCGTCAAGGCAAGGCGGTATTATCCCGAAGCGAAGTTACAAAGGCTTTTCCTTTTCCCCGATTTAAGCCCTTCTTTATGAGCCTAATGAACGATGACCGCGGCTGGATCTATGTCTTGAAATCCATAAATGATCGCCGGGACGAGGGTTTGGTCTATGATCTATTTGATTCTCAAGGACGGTACGTATTCCGAATTACGATCAACGAGACGATCTTGCCGTTATTTATCCGGGAAGGATGTCTTTTCGGAGTATCCCAGGATAAGGATATGGGCACAATATTGGTGAGAAAATATAGGATCATGAATTGGGATACGCTGCATATCGGGAGAGTGAGCCCGAGCGGTGAATAAAAATCTCTTCAACGAATGCTATAAGGAAGTGCCTGCCGTTATGAAACAAAAAAATGGCTTTCTTTCAGTAATGTTCATGATGCTGTTTCTTTATTTGGTCGCATCGTTTGCCTTCGCCCAGAAAACTGAAGGCGGGGGAGCATGCTCCCGAGATCGCCCTCGAGAAGGTGATTTCGCCTCCATCCGCTCTCATCCCCACGTTGGCCGGTCTCAAAGGGAAGATCGTGATCCTCGAGTTCTGGGGCGTTTGGTGCGGCCACTGCGTGGAGAATATTCCCCATCTTAACGCTCTTGCTGATAAGTTCGGACCGCGCGGCGTAGAGATCCTTTCCATTTCAGACGATCGCGAAAAAGTTGTCCGCGATTTCTTGGCGAAGACCAAAATCGCCGGCACCGTCGCGTTGGACATTGATGCGTCGGTAATCAAGCAATACGAAGTCATTGGATATCCCACGACATACATCATCGGTCGTGACGGCAAGGTCCTCGCCGAAACACAGCCCTCGCTGATTAATGACGATACGATGGAAGATGCGTTGGCTGGTCGGCCATTAAGGCTAAGAGGAGAAAAAACGGAGGTATCGGCAAAGCCGGTGCCGCAACCTCTCTTTGAGGTTTGGGTGCGGCCTGCCGCATCTGATCGGATGGTGGGAGGTTACGGGCCATATCGAGTGAATGCCGAAGCGTTACCGCCAAAGGTTTGTCTTGCTTGGGCCTTTAGCGTGTTTGAGAATCGGATTGTGCTGGAAACGACGCTCCCGGATGAAAAATATGACATGAAAGCAGAGGGAGCTCCCCGGGACAAGAACACGTTGCCGGCATTGCAACTTGCCCTCAGCAGCGCGCTTGGGGTCGTTGTGACCCGGGAAGAACGAGACGTTGAAGCATACGTCTTGGCTCGAATCCCCGGCGAGAACCATAAGCTCCAGAAACCCGGGCCCGAAAGTGGATCAGCGGGGGCTAACGATCAAAATCAAGTCTCGGGCACCAACTCGGACCTAGGGCCTCTTTTGCGTGCCTCAACACGTTCACGGGGGTACCGGTTGTTGATGAGACAGAACTGAAGGAGAAATACACGTATGACTTGATGGCGGGAGCGAAGGACTTCGAAAGTCTCCGTAAAGCCATCCGAGAACAACTCGGGCTCGATCTTCGTAAAGAACGCCGTAAGCTGCCGCTGGTGGTCGTTCGAAAGTCCTGAAAGATTGAGCGGGTCAATTACCTTTTTATTGAAAGGCAATAATCTCTTCGAAATAGGGGAAGGAAAGATGGGGTAACGTAATATATGAGCTTCGAACTTTTTTCATGAACGCGAGTTTGCATTATCAGCTGAAACAACTGCGATTGGATATCCAGTCTTAGAAACAAAAGAAACGGGGAGTTGCAAGCGCCGACATACCAAGAATGACTCCGGGGCTAAGAAATTGCCTACCGGCTGGTGCGGATGAGCGAGATATTGCGGAAGGTCGCCGCTGTACCGCGGAAGTCGAGCGCATCATCGTCAGAGTTGAAAAATAGCCCCGGAGGATATTCGCGGCCGCGTGTCCCGTCAACTGTCAGGTATCCGTCGGTGACAGCGATACGGATCGTGGAGCCGAACGTCCGTCCCGGCGCCAGCGTCTTGTAGGTTCCGAGGAAGGGCTTCCATACGGGCTTGTTCGGTCCCGGTTTGTCCGCCGTGAGCTCTGGCTTGAGGAAATCGAGCCATTGGCCGTAACCGCCGCCCCCATACGTGACTTGCGGCCCGATATGACTTGAGACGAAGCGAGTCCAGATCCGAACCGCTCGTGTTTTTCGGAAACTGGACGGTGGGCATGGCCTCGATAAGATCCGCCTTCAGCGAACTTCACAAACTAATAACGATCCGTTGACATTGTCCTGACAACTTAGAATCCCATCTTGCCGCATGATCAATCCGGATGGCGGGCCCATCCGAAATTTCTTCAGGAGGATGATCATGAAAAAAATCGTCGTAATGGGGGTTCTTCTCGGCTTGCTTTTGGTTTTCTCGGGTTCGGCCAGGCCGCTTCCGGCGGCCGCTTCTTCTTCGGCGCGTTTGCCGAAATGGGGCAATGCCTCTCCTATCAAGTGATCGGATTCGGCGGAGAGATCGGTTATGCGATTTCCGATCTCATCAGTGTGGTGGCCGAGGGGGCGGCGGGACACATGTCCTTGGAATCCCGTTCCGAGAGCAGTTATTCCTCATACCATGACACCATGGACATGAACGTGACGCCGTTTTGTTTTTCGATTCATTTTACGGCCCCCCTCGGAGACCGGGTCCAACCGTATGTCGGCCTCGGGCTCGCTTATAACAGCGTGAAGCTGACGTACACGGACACGTCGGAATATGAATATTACGGGGGGTCTCAAAAATCAACGAGTACGGATCACTACAAACTAAAACTATGAGCTCGGTGTTAAAGCTCGGCGTGGCGATTGCGCTGGCCGACCACTTCCGCATCGTCGGCGAGTATCAGCAGATACTCGCCAAGGATAACATCGTGGAAGACAGTGCGTACGGTTCGTCGGAACAGGATGTCTTTTTCGGCTCCGCGAATAT
>CAWANZ010000002.1:0-1137529 GCA_963783665.1 Candidatus Aminicenantota bacterium
GCGACATCGAGGGAGGGGCGGGGCGCGCCCGCCGGAGCGGCGGTAGCGGTCCCGGGGCTCGGCGATGCGCCCGTGGCGGGCACGACGCGACCGGCCTTGCCCAGGGCCCTGCGAAGCGGATTCTGAGGCCCCCCAGCGGCGGTGGCGCTTCGAGGAGCGGGCGGGCGCCGAGGGGGAGGCGGCTGGACATGAAAGAGCGATGAAACTATCCTGATTTCATGTCGAGCACGATGGTCCAGATCCGCAACATCCCACCGGAGTTGCACCGGCGGCTGAAGGCCCGCGCGGCGATCGAGGGCCTTCCGATGTCGGACTACGTCCTCCGCGAGGTGCGCAAGGCCCTCGAACGGCCCACGCGACAGGAGATCCTCGAGAGGCTCCAGGGCCGTCCCCTGCGCCGGCTTCGCCGCAGCGCGGCCGAGGTCCTCCGGGCCGAGCGCGACGCGCGATGATGGTCCTCGACGCCTCGGCGCTCGTGGAGCTCCTCCTCGGCACCGAGGCGGGTCGCCTGGTGGCGGCGCGCATCGTCGACCCTTCGGCTGCCCTCCACACGCCCCACCTCGCGGACGTCGAGGTCGCCCAGACCCTCCGGCGCTACGTCAGGGACGGGGAGATCGACGCCGCGTCGGGCGCGCGCCGGCGCTCGTCGACCTCACGGCGCTCGACCCGGAGCGGCACCCGCACGAGCCGCTTCTGGGGCGTGTCTGGGCCCTTCGTCAGAACCTCACGGCCTACGACGCCGTCTACGTGGCCCTCGCCGAGGCTCTCGACACGAAGCTCCTCACCTGCGACGGCAGGCTGGCCCGTGCTCCCGGCATGGCACGCCGTGTCGAGCTCGTGAGCTAGCCTTCCACGGTCCTGAGCTTCCAGGTCGACTTCCTCCGCGCAGAGCCCGTTCGGCGGTGAGCCTCGGCTCGCGCCTGGACGGCCCGGAACCGAGGCCCGACACGACCCGCGCCGGCCGGCCGCATCGCCGGCCTCGCGGGATCGCTCCGGTAGAAGGCGCGTCGTGACCAGCGGACCATCGAGACCTTCACCAACGTGCGCGGCCGGATGGCGCCCGGACCGGCATTCCGGATCGGTCAGGGGATCAGCGGCGATCCGTTCGGGCCGACGGCGATCCCGGTCGACGTGCTCTTCGCCTGAGACCGGCCAGGACGGGGCGCAGGGCGGACTCGACGGCCTGCACGTCGGCGTCCCGCTCGCCGACGATGCCGACGAGCTCTCCCTCGACGCGCAGCAGCCGCACCGCGTCGCCCCGCGCTTCTCCCGCGAAGCGAAGGCCGATGCGCACGTCCTGGGGCACCACGAAGACGGAGACGTGGCGGTCTTCCGCGGCGTAGTAGACGTGGGGGGCGGGGGCGACGTCGAGGGAGCGGGCAGTAGCGGGCGCCCTGGAGCCCGAGCACGCCCACCCGGTCGGGAAGGCCGCGGCAGGCGGGTGCCCTTCGCCTCGAACCAGCCGGACACCACCGCCGGGTCGCCGCTCCACACCTTCGCCGGCAGCGGGCGGCGCGAGAAGCACTTGTCGTGGTCGCGGGCGAGGTCCCAGGCGACGAACGGCGCGTGGCCGCGCAGCCAGAACCCGAGGACGAGGGTCGCGGCGAGGGGCAGCGCCCAGCGCGCGGCCATCGCCGCCACCGGGCGGCGGCGGACCCGCGAGCGCAGGCGCGCCTCGAAGCCGGCCGGCAGCTCCGGGACCGGCAGGCGCCCGAGCCGTGCCCGCAGGTCGCGCTCCGCCTCGGCCTGGGCGCGGCAAGCCGGGCAGGCCTCGACGTGGGCGGCCACGGCGGCGGGGGACGAGGCGTCGAGCTCGCCGTCGACGAAGGCGGTGACCCGCTCGGGATCGCAGCTCACGGCGTCCTCCCGGCGAGCGCCTCGCGCAGGAGGGCCCGCCCCCGGTGGATGCGCGACATCACGGTGCCGACCGGGATCGCGAGCGCCCCCGCGATCTCGGCGTAGCTCATCTCCTGGAGGTCCCGCAGGACGACCGCTTCCCGGAAGGCCTCGGGGAGGGCGTGAAGCGCTCGCTCCAGGTCCTCGTGGCCGGAGGCAAGCGCGTTCTGGGGCGGGGGCACCGAGGGCCCCTCGCCGACCAGTTCGACGGTCTCCGGCCGCCGCTTCGTCCGGCGGTAGAGGTCGGTGCGCACGCGGGACAGGATCGTGTGAGCCACCCCCGCGCGTTCGAGCCCGGCTCGAAGCGGTCGAAGGCCCGGTGGGCCCGGAGGAAGGTCTCCTGCACGAGGTCCTCGGCGTCGTGAGCGTTCCCGGTCATTCGATAGGCCGCCCCGAAGAGGGATCGCAGGTGCGGGAGCACCTCCGCTTCGAATCGCTCGTCACGGTTCACGCCGCCATCCCCGGGCGGCCCCTCCTCCAAACGGAGAGAACGCCCTTCGCCTGCTGTTATTCCCGAGCGGCGATTCTGACATGGGCGCGAGGCGCGGGGGGAATGGCCGGGCGAAGGCAGGCGTTCTCGCCCGCGGGGGCAAGAGGCGCTCGCGCGCTTCGGGAGGCAGGCGATGACGGGTCGACCGACGGTCGTTCTCCTGGCGGTGCTGGCGGCGGCGTGCGGCGGGGGAGGCTCCTCGCCCACGACGCCCTCCGTCCCCCGCCCGCGCCCACCCGCACCCCCGACGCCTCGGCGACCGTCCTGCGCTCGGCCGTCTTCCAGGGCGCGAACGGCTACACGACCGAGGGCCAGGCCGCGATCGTCCGCGAGGGCACGGCGCACCGCCTCGAGCTGCGCGACGACTTCCGCACCAGCCAGTCGGCGGCGCTCGACGTGCGGCTCTGCCGGGACACGCGGTGCACCTCTTCGGACCTGAACCTCGGCGAGGTCCGGGCCTTCAGCGGCCCCCAGCGGTACGCCCTCCCCGACGACGGCTCGGCCTACCGCTACGCGGTCATCTGGTGCCGCGCGGTGAACCTGCCGTTCGGCTTCGGGGGGCTGCGGTGAGCCCGAGGCTCGCCCGGGCCGCCGCGGCCGTCGCCCTCGCTCTCCTGCCATCCGTGGTCGCGGCGGGCCCCTGGAACCGCCCGCCTCGCGGCTTCTACCTGAAGATCGGCTACAACCACCTGCGGGCGACCGAGCTCGCGACGCCGGCGGGCGAGATCGTCTCCATCCCGGCCTACACGAAGGACGAGGCCACGCTCTACGCGGAGGTCGGCCTCACCGGCCGCCTCACCGCCGTCCTCGACCTCGTCGCGTGGCGGGCCTCCGAGATCGAGGGCTTCGACTCGGCCGGCGGCGTCGGCGACCTGCGGCTCGGCGTCCAGGCGTGGCTGGGCCGGCGCGGGCCGTGGGTCTTCGCTCTTCGCGGGACGCTCCAGGCGCCGACGGGGGACGAGACGAAGGGCGCCGGTCTCCTGCCGACCGGCAGCGGGGTGTGGGAAGGCGACGTGGTGGCCTCGGCCGGCGTGTCGCTCTTCCGCGGGCGCGGCTGGGCCCAGGCGGGCGCCGGGCCGCAGTTCCGAGGCGGGGGGCTGCGCGACGGCTTCGTCTACGACGCGCAGGTGGGCGGGCGCCTCTTCGGCCCGGTCCTCCTCCTCTTCAACCTGCGCGGCGTGCAGCCGTGGGACACCGAGCCCGGCGACGCGTCCACGATCTCGCCGGCCGGCTTCGGCGACGGCGTGACGTACCTCGCCTACGGTCCCGGCCTCATCGTGGAGCTGGCGCGGGGGGTCGCCCTCCAGGTCGACCTGGACGGGGCCGCGAACGTGCGCAACATCGCGAAGGGGCCGACGGTGCGGTTCGGGCTGTCCGTCTCGCGGTAGGGATCGGCCGGGATCGCGTCGAGAGGAAGCTCGCGAACCGCGTCCGGGTGATCCTCGTCACCCGGCGGGGGTCCGGGGCACGGCCCTTGCTCCTCCAACGAGGCGTCCGGTTGTCGGACGTGGGCTTCCTGTTTCGCCTGGGGGCACGAATGGGCCGAGCGGGGACGGTCGGGAGGGCGGCGACGGCGGTGGGCGTGCTTCTCGGTCTGCTGGCGGCGGGGCCGCCGGTGCGGGCGCAGTCGAACGCCGAGCTGGCCTTCGACGAGGCGATCGCCGAGGAGCTGGAGCAGACGAGCCCGGGGTCGGCGAAGCTCTGGCGGAAGGCGACCGAGGCCGGCTACCGGCGTGACCTGAAGTCGGCCAGCCGCCTCTACGAGGATCTGACGGAGCAGGAGCCCGGCTTCGCTCCCGGCTTTCGGACGCTGGCCGGCGTAAAGCTCGAGCTCGGGGAGCGCGATCGGGCGATCGAACTGGCCCGCCACGCGGTCGAGCTCGACCCCGCGCCCCTGAACCGGGCCGCCCTCGCCCTCATCCTCGCACGCCCGGACAAGGGCGGCACGCCCACCGAGGAGGACCTCGCCGAGGCGCTGGCCCTCGCGCAGGAGGCGGCCGCAGAAGCGCCGGACGAGCTCTACGTCCAGCTGTCGCTCTGCGAGGTGGGCGTGCTCGCGGGCGACCTCGAGAGCGCGAGCCGCGTGGCCGGGGCGCTCTACAGCCACGGGCCCCGGACGCCCGAGGTGCCCCTGTGCTACGCGACCGTCCTCGAGGCCCAGGGCGACCCCGCGCGGGCGGAGCAGGAGCGAGCCAACGCACAGCACCAATACAAGGAGGAGCTGCGGGCGCGGCGCGCCGCGGGCGGCTCGAGGAAGGCCCGGGCCTCGGACGAGGGCTCGCGCACCGGGAGGAGGAGAAGGGCTCCGGGGAGGGGCCTCTCCCTCGGCTCGCTCGTCAAGTGGACGCTCGCCGGCTGGGTGGGCGCGCTCGGCGTGCTGCTACCGCGGGCGTCTTCCTGGGCCGGGCCGTCCTCGAAGAGGCCGGTAGCCTCGCGCGCCGCGGCGCGGCCGGGAACCCGTCGGGCAGGGCGGGCCTGCGACGCGCCTACTCCGGCGTCCTGTGGCTCTCGTGCGTCTACTACTACGCCTCGATCCCGCTGCTGGCCCTCCTGACCGCTCGCCCTCGGCGGGGGGATCCTGTACGCGATGTTCGCGGTGGGCCGGATCCCGGTCAAGCTCGCCCTCGTCGTCGCGCTGCTCACGCTCGCCACGCTGTGGTCCATCCTCAAGAGCGTGTTCGTCCGCGGCCGCGACGACGACCCCGGGGAGCGGCTCGAGCTTCGCGCCCACCCGCGGCTGCGGGCCCTGCTCGAGGAGGTGGCCCGCCGCATCGAGACCCGCCCGGTCGACAGCGTGTACCTGACGCCCGGCACCGACGTGGCGGTGATGGAGCGGGGCGGACTGGGCCGGCAGCTCCGGGGAGGGACGGAGCGCTGCCTGATCCTGGGGGTGGGGGTCCTCGAAGGCTTCCGGGTTGGCCCCCTGAAGGCGGTGCTCGCGCACGAGTACGGTCACTTCTCGAACCGGGACACCGCCGGGGGCGGCTTCGCGCTCGCCGTCCGGCGCTCCCTGCTGACGATGGCCCAGGGCCTGGCCGAGTCCGGCGCCGCGGCCTGGTACAACCCGGTGTGGCTCTTCCTGAACGGCTTCTACCGGGTCTTCCTGCGGATCTCGCAGGGGGCCTCGCGGCTCCAGGAGATCCTCGCCGACCGCTGGGCCGTCCTCGCCTACGGGTCGAAGGCATTCGAGGAGGGGCTGCGCCACGTGATCGAGCGGGCGGTGCGGTTCGACGCGACCGCGAACCGTCTCGTCGCCGAGATGGCGCAGCGCCGCCCCGTGGCCAACCTCTACGCCGCGCCCGAGGGGCCACAGGAGGAGGACCCCGAGGTGGGCAAGGTGGTGCGGCAGGTGCTGAACCGCCCGCCGTCGCCGTACGATTCGCACCCGTCCCCGACCGAGCGCACGCGGTGGGCGCGCGCTCTCGGCGCGCGGGGCTCGGGCGCCGCCGCGGAGGACGCGGAGGACGCCTGGAGCCTCTTCGCCGACCGGACGGCGATCGAGCAGTCGATGACCGAGGCGGTGCAGCGGGCCGTGCTCGGCTGAGGCCGGTCGCTCCGTCGCGGACGGCCGGGGGCCGGCGCGGGATCCTGTCAGAATCGTTCCCGTGCTCTTCACGCTCCTCGCCCTGGCCCTCGCCGCCCCGCCCCTCGACCACTCCGCCTTCGACGCCCTCCTGCGCGCCCACGTCGAGGAGGGGCTCGTCGACTACGACGCCTTCGCCCGGTCCGACGAGTTCCGCGCCTACCTCGACGGACTGGGGTCAGCTCGGCTCGAGGGGTGGACGGAGAGCGAGCGTCTCGCGTTCTGGATCAACGCCTACAACGCGTGGACGATCGAGCAGGTCAACCGCCACCGGGAGCGCGACTCCATCCGCAACATCGGGCGCACGGTCGGGCTCGTTCCCCTGAAGGGCCCGTGGTCCGAGCGGATGGTGCGGGCCGCGGACCGCGAGCTGACCCTCGACGAGGTCGAGCACGAGATCGTCCGCAAGGAGTTCCGCGAGCGGCGCATCCACTTCGCCCTCGTGTGCGCGGCGCTCTCCTGCCCGCCGCTCCGCAGCGAGGCCTACACCGGGGCGCGCCTCGAGGAGCAGCTCGAGGACCAGGCGCGGGCCTTCCTCCGCCGCAACCCGTCCGCGAACCGCGTCGACGCGTCCTCGGGCACGGTGTGGGTGAGCCCGATCCTCGTCTGGTACCGCGAGGACTTCGGCGGCAGCGACGAGGCGATCGGCCTCTATCTCGCGCGCTTCTGGCCGGAGGGTCCCGAGAAGAGCCTCCTCCTGTCCGGCCGGTTCCGCCTGCGGGAGACGGACTACGACTGGACACTGAACAGCGTCGGGAAGGGACGGCCGCGGGCGGTGCGGTGACGTCTCAGGCCGGCCGCATCGGCAGCTCGACCCGCCGCACCGGCGAGGCGGCGAGCCAGGCCGGGTCGGTTCCGAGCACCTTCCCCGTCCCCCGGTCGACCTGGCCGAACGAGAGCACGCCGGTCGGGCAGCCCTGCACGCAGGCCGAGCAGCGCACGCACTCCGGGTCCTCCATCGGCAGGCCCTTGTTGGCGAAGCTCATGACGTCGATGCCCTGGTGGCAGACGCGACGTGCACACGTTGCACGAGATGCACTTCTTCTTGTCGGCGAGGATGCGGAAGCGGCTGAAGCGCGCGTAGACGTGCATGAGCGCGGCGAGCGGGCAGGCGAAGCGGCACCACACGCGGCCCGAGAACCAGAAGTAGAGGCCGTAGCCGAGGATCCCGGCGAGGAAGACGTCGACGATCCAGTTGTAGCCGTCGAAGCCGATGCGGAAGAGCCGGTCGGCCAGCCGAGCCCGGGCAGGATCCAGCCCGCGATCCGCAGGACCAGCAGCACGAACGCGACGCGCGAGGAGGCCTGCCCGAGCATGTTCAGGCGGTTCCAGCTCGGGCCGTGCGGCATCTTCTGGCGGTGCGTGTCGCCCGAGCGTCTCGGCGAGCGCGCCGCAGGAGCAGATCCAGCCGCAGTAGGCGCCCTTGCCCCAGAAGTAGACGAGGGCGGGATCAGGACGAACGTCTGGACGGCGCCGATGGCGAGCCAGCCCCAGAGCGGCTGGTGCGGTGAAGCAGTTGTAGACGTTGAGCGGCCAGGCCAGGATGAGCCCGTAGGCGCGCCAGTACTCGCGCCCGTGGCCGTAGCCGACCGCGGGGAAGAGCGCGTCGGCCAGCGCACTTCAGGAGGCCGCCGTCGAACCAGCCGTTGTGCCCCATCCAGGGAGGAGGATCTCGGGCAGCAGGAAGAGCGGCAGGACCTGGATCGCGATGAGCGTCAGCGTCTGCGCGGTGACGTAGGGCGTCTCGCGCCGGCGGATGCGGCGGATGCCGAAGACGAGGACGAGGAGCGAGTAGGCGAGCGTGTACCAGAACGACGGCGCCGGACGCGGAGATGCGCGAGCGTGCCGAGCAGCGTCGACGGGTCGGCGAGCGCCGCCCCGAGCGCGCCGCCGGCGGCGGCGAGCGGCCGCCCACCACCGGGCCGGGTCGGGGTTCAGCCAGGCGGGCAGCGCTCCGAGAAGGGGGATCGCCTTGCCGCACTTCCAGTGGTAGAGCCACGTGCAGAAGAGCACGAAGGCGGCCGAGCGCCGCCCAGCCCGCGGGCGCCGATCTCGCCGGTGATGCCGACGCCGGAGCGGCGGAAGAAGTCGAGCGGCGCCTCGCGGCCGATCATGGTGAAGACCGCGTCGTTCGGGAGCGTCTGCGTCCGCGCCCCCGGCGTCGCGGACGACGACCTCCCTCTCGCGGATCTCCTTCACCTGGCTGCCGAGCAGGAGGTGGACCGAGCCCGGCCCGGTGCTCGCCCGTGGAAGGGCCCGGCGGCGGTCGTGACGCGCTCGGAGGTGGGCTCCTCGACCGCGACGTCGGCCATCGGGTCGCGCCGCAGGGCCTCGAGCTTCTCGACGTTCTCGGGCTTCGGGCGGCTGAACTCGGGCTTGCGGTAGGAGAGCGTGACGCGGGCGCCGCACGGCGGCGAGGGCGATCGCGGTCTCGAGCGCGGAGTCGCCCCCGCCGACGACGAGGACGTCCTGCCCGCAGTAGTCCTTGGGGTCGTGGAGGCGGTTCGAGACCTTGTCGCGCTCCTCTCCCGGGACGCCCGAGCTTGCGGAAGTTGCCGGAGCGGCCGATTAGAGCATCGGCGGAGGCCCCGGCTATTATTACCAGCAGATCTATGTCGATCCCAACGACGACCAGCATCTCTACACGTTGACCGTCGGCGTCCAGGAATCCAAAGACGGAGGGAAGACCTGGGGCCCCGGCGCCTTCAACTTCGGCGGCGACAACCACGCCCTGTGGATCGACCCGGCCGACTTCGGCCCACATGCTCCTCGGCTACGACCACGGCCTGGGCGTGACCTTGGACGCGCGGCAAGAACTGGTACCATCCCGACAACATGCCGATCGGCCAGACCGTGGCCGTCGATTACGACTATTCCTTCCCTTACCGTGTCGCCGCCGGCCTGCAGGACAACGGCTCGCTCATGGGCCCGAGCACCAAGAAGGGCGGGGCCGCGATCCGGATGGAAGACTGGACCTCGGTCGGCGGCGGCGACGGCATGACAACGTCTTCGACCGCAAGTCCAACCGCTACCTCTACAACGAGAGCCAGTTCGGCACGCTCTCGCGGACCGACCTGGTCACGGGCGAGCGGAAGAGCATCGTGTACCGGAAAGCCGGAATGCGCTTCAACTGGAACTCGCCGATCATCGTCTCCGTCCACGATCCCGACGTGATCTATCACGCGGCAATATCGTCGTGAAATCGACCAACCGGGGCGAGTCCTGGACCGAAATCAGCCCGGACCTGACGACGAACGACCCGGCCAAGACGCCAACCGCGGCGGCGGGGACGGCAACATCCAGGCCTGCACGATCACCTTCATGGACGAATCGCCCCTGACGGCCGGGCGTGCTTTGGGCCGGCACGGACGACGGCCTGGTTTGGGTGACCAAGGACGACGGCAAGAACTGGTCCAAAGTCAGCGACAAAATCGCCGGCAATCCCGGGATATTGGGTCAGCCGGGTGGCGGCTTCGCCCTCCGACCCGGCGGTCGCTTACGTCTCCTATTCCGGGTTCCGCAACGATGATTTCCGGCCGTTACGTTTATAAGACGACGGACTACGGCGCAGACCTGGACGTCGATCGCCGGGAACCTGCCCAACGAGACGGTCAACGTCATCCGCGAGGATCCCTTTAATGCCGACCTCCTGTTCGCCGGGACCGACGGGCGGTTTACGTCTCCTTCGACGGCGGGAAGGCTTGGACGAAGATGCAGGCCAACATGCCCACCGTCCCCGTCCACGACCTCCAGATCCATCCGCGGGAAAACGACTTGATCGTCGCCACCCACGGCCGGAGCGTCTGGATCACCGACATCTCGGCCCTTGAGGAAATCAATCCGCAGATCCTGGCCAAGGACGTCCATTTGTTCGACCTCGAGCCGGGGTATCTGTGGTCCGAAGTTCCTGCCGAAAGAGGCGTATTCGGCCTCGGTCAGCTTTGCCGGCAAAAGCGAGCCGGCCGGCATCCCGATCAACTATTATCTGAAGAAGAAGCCCCAGGGCGAGGTGACGATTCAGATTTTCCAAGGCGCGGTCAAGATCGCCGAGATCAAGGGGGCGGCCGAAGCCGGCCTCAATACCGTGTTCTGGCCGATGACCAAGGAGCGGCCGGCCGGATCGCCGACCGCCGGACGGCAGCGCCAAGCTGCGATCAACATGGACGACATCCCCGAAGAATATCGGGAGCAGTACCTCCGGATGCAGAGCGGTCCCCGGGTCGGGGAGGGCGTCTATAAAGTCACCCTGACGGTCGACGGCAAAGCCGTCACCGGCATGGCCGAAGTCCGCCGCGACCCCGGAGGAGTGAAGTAAACATCCCAAGGCCATCCGACGTATCCTTTACAGTTTAAGCCCGCCCTCCACGGCTTTTCCCGGTTGGGAAGGCCGTGGAGGGTGGCATGTTTTTTGCTCATTTTTTGCTGACGAAACGGAAAGGCCTGCGTGATTCACTTATGGAGAGGGTTTCTGAGGCAAGGCGCGCCTGAGAATATGAGTGAATGATATAGGGGATGAAATACGGTAAGGGGAGGGCCATGCTGGAGCTTAAAGAAGTCACTAAGCGCTACGCCTACGACCCGGCCGTCGACCGGGTCAGTTTCACCGTCCGGCCGGGCGAAGTTCTGGGATATCTCGGCCCCAACGGGGCCGGCAAATCGACGACGATCAAAATGCTGGCCGGATTGATGGACCCGACCAAGGGGACGATCCTCTACCACGGACCGGCCCATCACTTCGGATATCGTCGATTATAAGCGTCGGCTTGGCTACGTCCCCGAGCAATCCGAAATCTATCCCCATCTGTCCGGCTTCGATTATCTGCTCCTGGTCGGCCGCCTCCGCGGCCTTCCGGAGCCGTCGCTCCGGGAAAAGGCCCGGGCCTTCCTCCGCGTGTTCGACCTCGATTCCGACCGGGACAATCCGATCGGGTCGTATTCCAAAGGCATGCGGCAGAAGGTCTTGATCTCCGCGGCCCTCCTCCACGATCCCGAAATCCTCCTGCTCGATGAGCCGTTATCCGGACTCGACGTGACGACCGGACTCGTCGTCCGCGACCTTGTCCGGCGGCTGGCCGGAGAGCAAAAAATCGTCGTCTACTCCTCCCATGTCCTCGAAGTGACCGAAAAGATCTGCACGCGCGTCCTCATCCTGGACAAGGGGCGGGTTGTGGCCGACGATTCGGTCGAAAAGCTCCGGTCGCTGATGAACCTTCCCTCCCTGGTCGAGATCTTCAGCCAGCTGGTCTCCCACGAGGATACGGATGTCGTGGCCCAAAGACTCGTGGAAGTGATGAAAAGCTGATGGCCCTCCGGGACTGGGTTCAATTCGACTTCTTGTGTTGGCGGCTCTCCACCCGCCCCCGGCGTTTCGTTGTCCTGGTCCGCCACTTCTTCATCCGCTTCTTTCAGAACGACGTCTTCCCGTTCGAGGAGCAGATGAAGGAGAAGCTTTACGTCGTCCTGGCGATGCTGGCTCCCCTGGGTTGGATCTTGGCGTCCTCGCTCTACGGCCGCTATATCTTCGACCCCGATAACGGCCAATCCTGGTTCGAGAAGTGCATCCTGATCTCTTTTTTTATGGCCCTGATGGTCTTCATCACCACCCTCGAGTGGGACGTTTTGTTCATCGACCGCCGCGATTACGTCAACCTGGCCGGCCTTCCGGTCCGCCCGGGGACGATCTTCCGGGCGAAGTTCGTCTCTCTCCTTTTCTTCGTCGCCTTGTACGCCGCCGCGGTTGTTTCGCTTTCCGGCGTGGCGACCGGATTTTTTCTCCCCCAATACATCGGGAATTCCATCGGATCCTTTTTCCTCTATCTTCTGGCCCATACCGCGGCCTTGACCATGTCGTTCTATTTCGCTTTCTTCCTGATCCTGAGCCTCCAGGCCATCCTTCTCCTCCTCCTCGGACCGCGGCTTTTTCGGCCGGTCTCCCTGGCCGTCCGGTTCGCCCTGGCGATGGCCAGCTTCACTTTTCTGATCATCTATCTGGTCGATCACAGCGCGCTCAATACGCTGTTCCAGGGGCTGGCCGGTCTCCGCGAAACCGACCGTTCGGCTTTCCTTTGGGTTCCCCCGGTCTGGTTCACGTCGATTTACGAAAAAATCATCGGCCGGCAAGGCCCGGTCTATGACGTCGGGGCGCTCCGGGGCCTTTGGGTCACGGCCGGCCTGGGCCTGTTCTCTTTTTTCGCCCTGGCCTGGAGCTACCGGCGGCATATGAGAAAGTCGCTTGAAGTCCGGGCTCGGCGCCGGCCGTTTGCGGCCGCGGCCGAGCGGCTGCAGTCGGCCTTCGACGGCTTTTTCCTCCGGCGTCCGGCGGAGCGGGCGGTCTTTCACTTTTTCGGCCGGACGCTGCAAAACAGCCCCCGCTTGAAAGTCCGCTTGGCCGGCATGCTGGCCGTCTCCCTCGGCTTTCTCTTTGTCCTGGTCCGAGGAACGGCGGCTTTGTCGCTTTCGGTCGCGACGGCGGGCTTGAACGTCCTGGCCATCCCTTCGGTTCTGGCCCTGGCCGTGCTCCTGGCGTTTCGCACCGGCGTGAATATCCCTCTGACGGCCGAGGCCAACTGGATTTTCCGCCTGACCGAGGCCCCGCCTTTGGGGTCGTATTTTGCGGCGGTGAAAAAGGCGGTGTTTTTTTACGGCCTCCTGCCGTTGTTTCTGGTTGTCTTCGGCGTTTACGCTTTGATCTGGGGTGCCGGGACCGGCCGCCCTGCATGCCCTCTACGGCCTGATTTGCGCCCTGTTTTTCCGCGAGTTCCTTTTCTGGCGCTATGCCAAGATTCCCTTCTCCTGCCTGGTCGTCCCGGGCAAGGCTCAGATTCACAAGTTCTGGATTTTTTACGTGGTCTTTTTCCTTCTGATCGTCTCGATCCAGGCGACGGGCGAGCGGGCTCTTTTCCGGAATCCCTCGGCCTTTCTTATCTTTTTTGGTGCAACGTCCGCCGCTCTATGCGGGTTATTCCTTTATCAGCGCTATTTTATTTATGAGAAGCTCCGGATCGTTTATGAGGAGGAGCCCGAACCGGTGATGGTGACGTTGTGAGCCTGTGGGATAAAACGCGGCGTATTCCCGTCTCTCTCCATACAGCGGAGATTCGGTTAGGCGAAATCGCTTGCCCGGCGGAGCGAAATTTGATAGGAAAGACGGAAGGGAATTAAGAACATGCAAAAAAACAAGGGTAAAATGCTCTGGGGGATTCTCGTTCTGGTGATCGTTCTGGCCGCGGCCGGCTATTTTCTTTTCTTGAAGAAGGCCCCCGCCGGAACCGAAGCGGGAGGGGAGACGCCCGAGAAAACCGAGGCGGCTGGGGCCGCGACTCCGGAAGGCGGAGAAAGCGGAACCGGGGCCGCGCCGATCCAGGTCAAAGCCGTCACCGCCCGGCGGGGCGAACTGGTGATGACCCTCAAGTCGCCGGGCGAGGCCTATACCGAGCGGAAAGTCTCCCTGAAAATGGAAGTCGGGGGCATGATAAAAAATCTGGCCGCCCGGGAAGGCCTCCGCGTCCGGGAAAACGACTCCCTGGTTGAGATCGACGATACCGAGTACCGGCTCAGTCTGGAAAAGCTCGAAGCGACCCGGTTGAAGAACCTCTCCGAGCTTCACCTGGAGAAACAATTCGCCATCGCCGACGAGGTCGTCTCGCCCGAAACCCTGGCCCGCGTCGATCAAACCCAGGCCGAATATCAAACCGCCTTGTCCGGATTCCAAGCCGGAAAAATATCCGCCTCCGACCTCGAGAAAGCCCAGCGGGCTTACGAGCTGGCTTTGATCGACGCCGGCCTGAAAAAAGACGAGATCATCGCCACGACCAAAGGCCTGACCGGGTCCGAGATCGACGTCAAGTCGGCCCGGCGGACGCTGGAAAAAACCGTCCTTCGGGCGCCGTTCGCCGGGATCCTGACGGATTTAAAAGTCTCTCCGCGCGAGCGGGTCGAAGCCGGCCGGGAGGTTTGCACCCTGGTCGACCTCAGCCGGATGAAAGTCCGGGCCAAGGTCTTGGAGAGCGAAGTCGGGAAGATGAAACCGGGCCGGAATGTCGACCTGCGGTTCAGCGCTTATCCCGACAAGGTCTTCCATGGGAGAGTCGATTCGGTCGGCCCGATCGTCGATGCCGCCGACAAAACCTGCCCCGTGTTCATCTCGGTCCTGGACGCCAACGAAGAGATCAAGCCCGGGATGCACGCCGAGGTCGAGATCGCGGCCGAGATCTACGCGGACCGGTTGCTGGTCCCCCAGGATGCCATCCTCGTCCGGGGCGGCCGGAAGCTGGTCTTCATCGTCGAAAACGGCGCTGTGGCCAAGTGGCGCTATGTCGACATCGGCCTGGAAAACGAGCATTTCGCCGAAATCCTGCCGGGGGTCGATGCGACCTCGGGGATTTCCGAAGGCGATACGGTCATCATCGAGGGTCACTTCACCCTGGCCCACGATTCGAAAGTCGTCGTCCGCTGACCGCCCGGTTCCGGGCCAAGAGGTGTCCCATGACGCGTTTCAACATCTTCTTCCGCAATCGAGCGGCCCGGACGGCCGCCATCCTGTTCCTGGCCCTCCCGGCCTTCGCTGTCGCTGCCGGCCAGAATCTTTCGACGAAGGGGCTGACCCTCCGGCAATGCGTCGAGACGGCCCTCCGGGAAAACCTCGACCTGGCCATCGAGCGGCTGGTTCCGGAGATGGACGCTTTCGCGCTTCGGGCGATCCGGGAAAGCTATCTGCCGCAGTTTGCCTTGTCGTACCGCAGCAGCGAGACCGATAATCCCGGAACCTGGGGCGTGGAGGGGTCGAATATCTAAGGCGAAGTCCGACAATATGAGCTTTTCCGTTTCCCAGAAGTTCGCCTGGGGAACTTCGGTCGGCCTGGGCCTTTCCAGCGCCATGACGGACACGACCCGGGCTTACGCCCTGATCAATCCTTCGTACAACAGCAACCTTCAGTTCACTCTGGTCCAGCCGCTGCTCCGGGGTTTCGGATTCAAGGCGGCGAACAATGAGGCCATCAAAGCCGCCCGGAATATTCAGATCTCGGACGCGGCGCTTCGGGCCCGGGCGTTCCAAACGGTTTTTGAAGTCGAGGAGGCGTATTGGGGGCTGGTTTCCTCCCGGGAAAATCTCAAGGTCCAGGAATCGTCCCTGGCCGAAAGCCGGGAGCTGCTCGCCCGGATCGCGGGCCGGCGCCAGGATCGGATCGGAGCTGGGCAACGAAGTCCTTAACGCCGAAACCGAAGTCGCCCGAAACGAAGATGCGATGTTGTCGGCCGCCCGGGCCGTGCAGAGCCCGCGAGGCTCAGCTGAAGAAGCTGATGAATCTTCCCGCCGGAAAACGGAGAAGGCCTCATTCCTCTCGATCCGCCGACGGCCGAGATTCGGGACGTTTCGGCTCGGGAGGTTTTGCGCATCGCCCTGGACAACCGGCCGGAGATGGATATCGCCCGCCGCCAGGCCGAGAACAGCCGAAGCGACGTCGATTTTTACTCGCAACCAGTCGCTGCCCCGCCTCGACCTCAATCTGTCGTTCTGGGCTCCAGGCGTTTCCGGCGTGAAATATATCTACCAGGACGGGAATTATCTGACCGGCATCGTCATCGATAAAATCGTCGGCGGCCGGGGCGATTCTTTCTCCGATATCTTCAAAGGCAAATATAAGAACTGGAGCATCAACTTGACCCTGGAAGTTCCGCTGGCCGGGCTGCTCTCCCGAACCAGCCTGGCCCGTTCCCGCGCGGCCGAGGAGCAGGCCCGGCTCCAGCTTGAAAAACAGAAGCGGGACATCGAATTTGAGGTCCAGGACATCGTCCGGGAGCTGGAAGCCAAAGCCCGGATCATCGAATCCTCGACCAAGTACCGGGAGCTGGCCGAAAAGCGGGTCGCCTCCGAAACCCGGCGGTATCAGCAGGGGCTGGTCGGAAGCGAATGGCTGATCAGCTACCGCCGCGAGCTGGTCAACGCCCGGATCGGCCGAGATCCAGGCCATCGTCGATTACCGGATGGCCCTGGCCCGGCTGGACCGGATCCGGGGGACATCCCCGGCCCTTGCTCCGGCCGGAAACGGGAATTAAGGGCCGTCCGCGTAAGGAATCCGCCATGAAACTCGCCCGAATCGCGGTCGAACGCCCGGTGACGATGTACATGCTCTTTCTGGGCATCATTCTTCTGGGGTTCGTCTCCCTCCGGGAATTGAGCGTCGACCTCCTCCCGGACATCAGCTATCCGCGCCTGGCGGTCGTGACCCAGTTCGGCGGCACGGCCCCCGAGGAAATGGAAACGCTGGTGACGGCCGCCCTGGAAGCCGCCGTCAGCCGCGTTCCCGGACTGCGGCGGGTCGAATCCGTCTCCAAGGAAGGCGTCTCCTATCTCAATCTGGAGTTCGACTGGGGCACGAACATGGACTTCACCATGCTCCATGTCCGGGAGCAGCTCGACGCGGCCCGGGATCGCCTGCCCGAGGACGTCGAACGCCCCGGATCATGCCTCTTGATCCCCAGAGCAAGCCGATCATGACCTTGGCTCTGACCGGGGACCGCAGGCTCCTCGAGCTCAAGGAGATCGCCGAGGAGCTGATCAAGCCCCGGCTGGAGCAGATCGAGGGCATCGGCTCGGCCGAAGTGACCGGCGGCGTCGAACGGGAAATCCTGGTCGAGGTCGATCCGGCCAAGGTCGCTCTGTACGGCTTGACCATCGACGAAGTCTCCTCCCGCATCGACGCCTTCAACCGCAACCTCCAGGGCGGGACGATCCGCAAGGGGACGTTCAAGTATTCCCTCCGCGTCGTCGGCGAATACGAGACGATCGGCGAAATCTCCGAAATCAGCCTCCGGGTCATCGAAAAGCGGCGGCGTCATCCGCCTTCGGGACGTGGCTTACGGTCCGCGAAGCGCTCGAAAGAGCGGCAGGGGATCACCCGGCTGGACGGAAAAGAGAGCATCGGCCTCCAAGTCCGCAAGGAAGCCGGGGCCAATACGGTCAAGGCGACCCAAGCCGTCCGGGAGGTCCTGGAGGCGATCCGGAAGGAAAATCCCGGCGGTCGGGATCCAGGTCGTCGCGGAGCAATCGCGGTTCATCGAGGAGGCCATCGGCGGCCGTCAAGAGCGAGATCTTCCAGGGCGCGCTGCTGGCCTTCCTGGTCCTGCTGCTTGTTCCTCCAGGAATGGAAAACGCCCCTCATCATCGATACCGTCATCCCGATTTCGGTGATCGGGACGTTCAGCCTGATGTACTTCAACAATATCACCCTCAACATCATGTCGCTCGGCGGTCTGGCCTTGGGGGTGGGCATGCTCGACGACTGCGCGGTCGTCGTCTCCGAGAATATTTTCCGCCATCGAAGCCTGGGCAAAAGCGTCAAGGAGGCGGCCTACGAAGGGACGCGGGAAGTCGGTGGAGCGATCGTCGCGACCGCTTTAACCACCGTCGTCGTTTTTCTCCCGGTCGTCTACGTCCGCGGCGTGGCCGGCCAGCTGTTCAAGGACACAGCCTTGACCGTGACATATTCGCTCTGCGCCTCGCTCCTCGTTTCCCTGACGTTGATCGCGACCCTGCAATCGCGGACGTTTACGCCGTCCGGCCTGGACGGCGGAAAGCCGCTGGTCCTGGACTTGGGGTCTCGGCCGGGTTTGGGGAGAGCAAAAAGGCGGCATCCTGCTCTGGCCGTTCCGGGCGCTGCGGTGGCTGGTTTATGCGGTATTCAAAGGCATCCTGTTTGTCCTGAATCGTCATCGTGAGGGACTCGGCCGGGTCCTGGCGGTTGTCTTCCGCTATCCTGGGCATGCCGTTCCGTCCCATTCTCCGGCTTGTCTTTCGGGGATTCAACTTCGGTCTACGAGAGATTCTGCCGCTTTCAACGACCGGGCCTTGATCTGGTGCCTGGATCACAAGGTCGAAGACGATGACCGCGACCGTGCTCTTTTTCGCCTTGGCTTCTGTCGTCGGGATGACCCTGCGGCGGGAGCTGATGCCGCCGCTGCGAGACAAGCGCCTTTGAAATCCAGCTGAAAACGCCGGTCGATTATTCCCTCGAACAGACGGCGGCCATGGCGGAAATGATCGAAGCGCCGGTTGCGCGGCCGGCGGGACGGTCGTCTCGGTGATGTCCCAGATCGGGATCGTCTCGGGCCTGGAGGCGGCCGACCCGAACGTCTCGATCAACTCGGCCCGGATCCACGTCGAAGTCGAGCGACCGGACCATCTCGACCCGGCGTCCTCGACGGCCTGCGGTCGGATCGTGGCCCGTTTCCCGGATCTGTCGTATTCCATCGTCCCGGAGCAATCGCTGCTCGGGGATTTCCTGGCCTTGAGCACGGCCGAAATCGGCCTCCGGGTCAAGGGCAACGACCTCGAGCGCCTCAAAATCATCGCCGGGCAGCTTGGTCGAAAAGCTCAGGGCGATTCCCGGCCTGGCCGATATCAATACCAACCTGGGCGAGGGCAAGCCCGAATTCCGGATTTCGGTCCGCAAGGAAGCGCTGCGCAAATACGCCCGAACCTTTCGCCCGGACGACATCGGCAATTTCCTGGTCAGCGCGGTCAACGGCCGGATCGCCACCCAGTTCAACGAGCTGGAGAAGAAATTCGACGTCCGGGTTCGGGCCGAAGGAGCGGCCAGCCGCAACGTCGAAGCGCTTGCTGGCCGAGCCGTATCCCCACCAAGGGACAGCTCATCCCGCTCCGGGAGCTGGTCGACGTCGAGATCGTCCGGGGCCCGCGGGAGATCCGGCGGGAAAACCAGCAGCGCGAAGTGCTGGTCACGGCCGGCCTGCAGCGGGGCTAAAATCAGCCAGGTCGAGCCGGCGATCGAGCAGGCCATCGCCTCGCTCGACCTGCCCTCCGATTACCGGGTCGTCTTCGGCGGCGAGCGGGAGGAGATGACCCGATCCTTCGACAGCCTGATTCTGGCCCTGATCCTGGCCGTCCTTCTGACCTACATGATCATGGCCGCCCAGTTCGAGTCGCTTCTCCATCCCTTCCTGATCATGATCACCCTGCCGATGGGCGCGGCCGGGGCGTTCTTTGCCCTCTGGATCACGGGCCAGACGATCAACGTCATCTCGATCATCGGGATGGTCGTTCTGGTCGGCCTCGTCGTCGATAACGCCATCGTCAAGATCGACTATACCCGTCAGCTCCGTAAGGCCGGAGCCGGGCTCCGCGATGCGGTGGCCGAATCCAGCCGGGTCCGTCTGCGGCCGATTCTGATGTCCACCCTGAGCACGCTCTTCGGCCTCGTCCCGATGGCCCTCGGCCTGGAAGCGGGGGCCGAGATGATGCAGCCGCTGGCGATCGTCGTGATCGGCGGCCTGACCTTCTCGACGTTTCTGACCCTGATCATCATTCCGGTCCTTTACGAGGCCGTGGAAGCCCGGAAGGAGCGGAAAGGGGCGCGGGGAGCGGCATGAAAATCCTGGTCGATCGTCCCGTCGCCGTGGCCATGGTCTTTTTGCGCCCTCCTGGCCATGGGCGTTTATTCTTATCTCCACACGCCGCTGGAGCGCGAGCCGCAAGGAAGAATATCCCCAGGTCATCATCAGCGCCGATTGGCCCGGCACTCCGCCGGAAGTCATCCAGACGCGGGTCACGGCCCCGATCGAAGAGGCCGTCTCGAAAGTCAAAGCCGTCCGGAAAGTCATCTCGTCCTCGGGGATCGGGAACGCCCGGATCACCGTCGAATTCGATCCCAAGGCCGATATGGAGTTCGTCCTCCTGGCCTTGCGGGAGGAGCTCTCCAACCTGCGGGATGTCCTTCCGTACGGGCGTCCGGCCGTCCGTCTCGACTTATGTCCCCGACGATTTCCGGGCCGATCCTTTCCTTCAGTACACCGTTTCCGGCGCCGGTTCGCTTCAAACTCTCCGGAGCCCTGATCAAGGACAAAATCGAATTCGGCCTGGGTTCGGTCAAGGGCGTTTCCGAGGTCAAGCTGTACGGCGGCTCGGACCCCGAATTCCGGATCGTCCTGGATAAGGCCAAGCTCAAGGCCTACGGGATCCAGCCTTCCAGGTCACGAGGCCGTCTCCTCCCGCCTCCGAGACGCTTCCCTCGGGATCCGTCCGCGAAGGGACGCAGGAGCTGCTCTTCAAGTTCAGCGATGCGATCCGGGATAAAAACGAGCTGGCGGAGACGATCGTCGGTTACTCCGGCGGCAACGCCCTCCGGGTCCGGGACGTGGCCGAGGTCGAAACGACCTATGCCGATATTTTATCCATCCACCGCTATAACGGAAAACCGACCGTCAGCTTCATCGTCTATAAGGAAAAGGGGATGAATACGGTCCAGGTGGCCCGGGCGGTCAAGGAGAAGCTGGAACGGATCCGCCGGGAGCTGCCCCCCGACATCGAATTCCAGAAAATCAACGACGAAAGCGAGGACATCGCCCAGAACCTCGGCGAGCTCTATCTCCTGGCCGGGGTCATCACGGCCGTCGTCTTTCTGATGGTCTTCGTCGTCCTCCGGCGTCTTACGCCCTCCCTCCTCATCCTGGCCTCGATCGCCTTCTCCGTCGTCATCACCTTCAATCTGATCTATTTTTTCGGGATTTCCCTGAACATGCTGACCTTGGGAGCCTTGGCTCTGGGCTTCGGGATGTTTGTCGACAACGCCATCGTCGTATTTGAAAACACCCTCCGCCTGCGGGAAAGCGGCCTCGAGCCCCGGGAGGCGGCCATCCGCTCTCCGAAAGAGGTCTTCATCGCCGTCCTGGCCTCCACCCTGACGACGATCGCCGTTTTTTTCAGCTTCCCGTTTTTCCAGGGACGTCTCAAGATGTTCTATCTGCCCCTGGCGATCGTCATCGGTTCGGCCTTGGCGGCTTCGCTTTTGATCTCCTTCACCCTGATCCCGGCCCTGAGCCCGAAGCTCGCTTGAACGGCGCCGGGGCTTGACCGTCAACAAGCCGGGCCGGTTTTTCAGCCGGTTCCTCAGTCTCTGCGTCCGGCATCCCCTGGAAGTGATCTTCCTTGACCGCGGCCGCCCTGTCCGGGTCCTACCTGTGGTTCAAGGCCGAAGTGCCGACCGGTGTATTCTTCAGCACCCAGTCCCGGGAATACCTCTATGTCTCGATCGGCTTGCCGGCCGGCACCGAAATCGAGCGGGTGGATGCCGTGATCAAGACGTTCGAGGATGTGGCCATGGCCGAGGGCTCCTCCAAGGAGATGAATGCTTACGTCAACGGGGTTCAGGCCAATATCCGGATCAGCTTTCCCCCGGAGATCGAGCGATCGGCCGTTCCTTATCTTCTCAAGGAGCAATTGATCCAGCTGGCCGCTCAATACGCCGGGATGAACGTCTATGTGTCGGGCTTCGACCCCCAGTATTATTCCTCCAGCATGGGGGTCGGGTTCCTACCTCGGCTCCCAGATCAAGTTTTACGGCTACAACCTGAAGAAGCTCAAGGACATCACGGCCGAAGTGGAGCGGACGCTTCGCCGCAATCCCCGGATCAAGGATGTCATGATCACTTCCGACCGTTATGGCTGGTGGCGGGGGGAATCGCGCGAGAGCATCCTCAAGATCGACCTGGCCAAGCTCCGGGCTTACGATGTCGATCCGGCGTATCTTTACGGCTATATCCAGACGCTGCTCCGGGGAAATTTCGGCACCACGCCGAAAATCCAGACGGGGGGCAAGGAGATCGCGGTTTCGGTGAAGTTTCCGGATGCCGAAGCGCTCGACCTCCGCGGGGTTAAAGAATCCCTGACTCCAGACTCGGAAGGGCGAATACCTCCGTCTCGGCGAGATCGCCACGTTCGTCGAGCGGCCGATCGCCGGCTCGATCGACCGGGAAAACCAGCAATTCCAGCAGACCGTCTCCTGGGAATTCCGCGGTCCGCAGAAGGCCGAGGAGCGATATCGGAAAGGCGTCTTCGCCAGCCTCCATCTCCCGGCGGGATTTACCGCCTCGATGGAGCGGGAAGATTTCATGACCGAAAAAGAGACGGCTCAGATCTGGTCGGCCATTGCCATTTCCCTGGTCCTGATTTTCATGATCATCGCCGCGCTTGTTCGAGTCCCTCATCCAGCCGTTCATCATCCTTCTGACCGTGCCCCTGGGCCTGATCGGCGTCTTTCTCGCCTTCATCATCTCCGGGACGTCGTTCGATTCCTCGGCCTACATCGGTGTCATCCTGCTCGGTGGGATCGTAGTCAATAATTCCATTCTCCTGGTCGACCACATCAACCGGAAAAGAAAGGAAGGCCTCGAAGCCATCGAAGCGGCGATCGAAGGCGCCCGCGAACGGCTCCGCCCGATCATGATGACCACGGGCACGACCGTCTTCGGGATTCTTCCGATGCTCCTGATCCCCTCGGAATCGGGACGGATGCGGATCTGGTCGTCGCTTGGCTTTATGCACGGCCGGCGGGCTTGTGACTTCGACCCTCCTCTTGCTGATCGTGATCCCGGTCCTCTATGTCCATGGCGAGCGCCTCCGGCTCTGGGCCGCTTCGCGCTGGACGTTCTTCCGCGGCCGGTCTTGATCGACGTGGCGTCGGGGATAAGATAGCCGTCCTTCGCCTTGGGGCGGATTCAGATGAGGAGGGACGGCGATGATGGATTCTGTTCGAGACATCCTTCAGAAAAAAATCGCGGAATTCGACCGGGTCACACTCATCCACCGGCCGACGCCGATGCGGAAGCTCGACCGCCTTTCGGCCGAGCTGGGCGGACCCGAGATCTGGATCAAGCGCGACGATTTAACCGGCTTGGCCCTGGGCGGGAACAAGTCCCGCAAGCTCGAGTTCATCATCGCCGACGCCCTGGCGAAAAAATGCCGACGCCGTGGTCACCTGGGGGGCGGTCCAATCCAACTGGGCGATGCAAACGGCCGCGGCGGCCGCCACGGCCGGCCTTCATCCGGTTCTGGTGCTGTTCAAAAAATATGACCTTCCCCCGGAACCTGACGGAAACGTTCTCTTGGAGCGTCTGCTGGGTGCGGATATCCGCTTCCGCGAGGCGGACAAGGGAAAGATGATCACAGACGCCTCCGCCCTGGCCGCGGCCGAGGAAGCGGCGGCCGAGATTCGGGCGGCCGGCCGGAAGCCGTATGTCGTCTCGGTCGGAGGCTCCGTCCCGATGGGGGACATGGACCGGCCGCTCGGGTGCGGTCGCGTATCTCCAGGCATTTCTGGAGATGACGGGAGCAGACGGCGGCCCTGGATTTTCGGCCGGACGCGGTCGTTTTCGCCACCGGGTCGGGGGGGACGCAGGCCGGGCTTCTCTGCGGGGCGAAGTGGACTTCTCCGGAAACACGCGTGGTCGGGATCAACGTTTCCGACCCGACCGGGCCGTTCACCGAAATCGTTCGGATGATCGTCGCCGCGATGGAGCGGCTGCTGGACATACCGACGGGAGCCCGGCCGGAGGATCTTATCTGCCTGGACGATTATCTTCAGGACGGCTATGGGATCGTCAATCGCGGCGTGACCGACGTGATCCGGCGAGTCTTCCGGACCGAGGGGATCGTCCTGGATCCGGTTTACACATCCAAGGCGTTTCTCGGGATGCTCGATCTCATCGAAAAGGGCTATTTCAAGAAGACAGACAAGATCGTCTTCCTTCATACCGGCGGGACGCCTGCCCTCTTCCCGAACAAGCGGACGCTCGTCGGCTTTTGCGATTAACTTGTTTTACCTGATCGCCGAGCTTTTCAGGTATTTCAGGAAACTCGCTGTCCGTGGTCAGCAACAGCCATGTTTCCTTGAGCAGGCTGGACCGGTAGGTGTCGAGCGATTTCATGAACTGGTAGAGCTCGGGGTCGAGGTTATAGGCCGCGGCGTAGATTTTCGTCGCCTCGGCGTCGGCCTTGCCCTTGAGCTCCTGGGATGTCTTGTACGCCTCGGACTGGATCTTTTTCAGCTCGCGTTCTTTTTGGCCCCGGATTTCGGCGCTTTTCCCGTCGCCCTCGGAGCGGTACTTGGAGGCGATCCGCTGGCGTTCTGCGGTCATCCGGTCGAAGACTTTTTTCTGAACCTCGTCGACATAATTCACCCGCTTGATCCGGACGTCCTTGAGCTCGACGCCGAACTGGGGAGTGATCTTGGAGGCGTTTTCCAGGATGATGGCCGCCAGCTTCTCCCGGCCGGCTTCGATCTTGACCGTCACGTCGGTCAAATCCAGCAGGGCGGCGTCTTCCGACAGCTCGAATTCCCGGTTGGTTGACCGGACGATTTCGATCAGGTCGAATTTGGCGATCGTGTTCCGGGTTTCGCCGTCGACGATGTCGTCCAGGCGCGAATGGGCGTTACGCTCGTCGTTGACGCGCTGGAAAAAAACCAGCGGATCGGAGATCCGCCAGCGGCAATAGGTGTCCACCCAAATGTATTTTTTATCCTTGGTCGGGATCTGGTTCGGATCGCCGTCCCAGGCCAGCCAGCGTTTTTCGAAGTAATTGGCCTTCTGGATGAAGGGGAGCTTGAGATGAAGACCGGGCCGGGAGACCGTCCCGCCGATCGGGTCGCCGAATTGGGTGACCACGACCTGGTTGGTCTCGCTGACGACATAGACGGCGCCGCCGAGGAGGGCGAGCAGGACAAGGGCGGCGGCGGCGATCCCGATGCGTTTCGTCCGGGCGTTCATTTCTTCACCTCCTCGTTCAGGTTGAGGAGAGGGAGGATGGACTTGAGCTTGTCGTCGGCGATGACTTTCTTGGTGATTTTCGTCATGACGTCGTTCATGGTCTCCAGATACATCCGCTTGCGGGTGACGACGGGCGCCTTGACGTATTCGCGGTAAATCGAGGTGAAGCGGCTGGCGTCGCCCTGGGCGTTGTTCACCCGTTCGGCGGCGTATCCTTCGGCTCCCCGGATGGCCTGTTCGGCTTCACCCCGGGCTTTGGGAATTTCCTGGTTGTATTCCGACCAGGCTTCATTGATCTTTTTTTCCTTCTCCTGAAGGGCTTCGTTGACGTCGTTGAAGGCGGGCTTGACCGGATCGGGGGGATTGACGTCCTGGAAGATCAGCTGATTGACGTCGATCCCGATCTCGTACAGATCGCACAGCTTCTGAAGCTCGTCCTTGGCTTCGGCCGCGATCCGGGCTCGGCCGGTCGTGATCGTTTCGTCGACGGCATTGTCGCCGATGACCCGGCGGACGACGGCCTCGTTCATGTCCCGGAACGTCGCTTCCGTGTCGCGCATCTTAAACAGAAACTTGTAGGCGTCCTTGATCTTGTACTGGACGATCCATTCGGCGACGACGACGTTCAGATCGCCGGTCAGCATGACGGCCTCGGCCTGGGTATCGGCGTTGGTCATGTATTCGCTCCGCTGTCCGGCTTGAACCGTCCGGAAGCCGAACTCCAGCTTGAGCTGCCGCTGGACGGGGACTTTGGTCAAGGCTTCGATGCCGAAAGGCAGCTTGAAATGGAGCCCCGGGTCCGAGGTCCGGACGAATTTCCCGAACCGGAGGATGACCCCCATCTCGTCCGGCGCAACCTGATAATAAGATCCGGCCATGACGGCCAGGGCGACGACGATGATGATGCCGTAAAGGATGAACTTCTTGGGAATCTTAGGAAGCTTGGGAAGCTGCCCGTCCCACCCTTGAAAGGGATTTTGATTGGCCATGAGGGTCTCCTCTTCTCCGTTCGATCCTCTCCATCATACGGGAAAACCGGTGGAAAGTTAATGCAGGATGGGCGATTACTTCCAGGCGGTCATGAGCTCCGGAAGGTCGGAGAGGTCCGCCTCGGAGATCCGCAAGGCGGACAAGTCGATTTCCCCGAGAGTTTTCAACCCGGAGCCGGTGATCACGAGAACGGATCGGGCTCGAGCGGGAATCCGGCCGAGCCTGGTCAGCTTCAGATAGGCGGCCAAGGATGTGGCCGAGGCCGGGTCGCAGAAAATCCCTTCGTATTCGGCCAGGGACCGCTGGGCCTTGAGGATTTCCGCCTCGCTGACCGCGGTCATCAGGCCCCCGGATGCGGCCAGGGCCCTAAGAAGGATCTTCCCGCCGGGCGGCTGGGGGTTGGCGATGGCATGGGCGATCGTTCGCGGACGCTTCACGGGCGCGACGGTTTCCCGCTTGCGCTCGAAAGCCCGGCTGATCGGGGCGCAGCCGCGGGCCTGCACACCGACGTACCTCGGCTCCCGGGCGATCAGTCCGGCTCGCTTCAAATCCCGGAATCCGCGGATGAGGCCGAGGAGGTGGCCGCCGGAGCTGACCGGAACGAAGAGAAACTCGGGGGCCTTTCCGCCGAGCTGTTCGAAGATTTCGTAGGACGTGACTTTGTATCCTTCGATCCGGTAGGGATCGACCGAGTTGATGAAATAAAAGCTGAGCAGGCGGCCGATCTCGAAGCTCTTGACGAACAAGGCGGCGTAATTCCCCCGGACCTTGATCACCCGGGCGCCGTGGATTCCCGCGGCCAGGATCTTCTCCCGGGGAGTATCGTCCTTGACGAAAATGACGCTCCGAAGGCCGGCCCGGGCGGCGTAGGCCGCGGTCGATCCGGCCATATTCCCCGTCGAGATCGTTCCCACCGTTTCGAATCCGAGCTGCCGGGCCAAGTGGATGGCGATAATCGAGCCGCGGTCCTTGAAGCTGCCGGTCGGATTCATCGCCTCGTTCTTGGCATATAGCCCGGAAAGGCCGAAGGCGGATTGAAGCCGGGTGAGGGACTGAAGCGGTGCCCCGCCTTCGCCGAGAGAAAGGTCCGGGTCGAATTCCGACAGGGGGAGAAAGTCCAGGTACCGGGCGACGCCCATCGGCCGGTTTTTCCGGATCTTCGGCGCTTTTGGGACAAAGGCCGAAAGCAAGGGATCTCCGCAAACGGGGCAGAACAAGCTTCGAACGTCGGCCGGGTACGGGCGGCGGCAGATCGGACAAGCGAAGGAGTCCATGATCGGCACCTCTTACGATGATCGAAGGAATACCTTATAATATTTCCGCTTCCATGAAAACCCGCCCGGCCGATTCCGACGTGATCTTCATGCGGGCGGCCCTCCGGCAGGCCCGGTCGGCGGCCCGAAGGGGAGAGGTGCCGGTCGGTGCGGTTGTCGTCCGCGAGGGCCGCGTGATCGCCCGGGGCGGGAATCGTCCGGTCCGGTCGGTCGACCCCACGGCCCACGCCGAAGTCGTGGCCATCCGTTCGGCAGCCCGTAGGCTCGGGAATTACCGCCTGACCGGATGCGAGCTCTATGTGACCGTCGAGCCCTGCGCCATGTGTCTGGGGGCCATGCTCCTGGCGCGGATCGGGCGGCTCGTCTACGGCGCGGCCGATCCCAAGGCCGGGGCGGTGAAATCCATCGTCCGGTTTCCGATCCATAAGACGAACCACCGGCTCCTTGTCCGGGACGGCGTCTTGGCCGAAGAATGCGCGGAAATCTTGAGGGAATTTTTTCGGGAACGCCGTCAAGCGCCGAAACCCTGAACCCGTCCTTTGGCGTTTTTTACATTCTTCCGCTATAATAATCCGCTCCGCGGAGAGGTGACCGAGTGGTTGAAGGTGCCGCTCTCGAAAAGCGGTGTGCCCGTGAGGGTACCGCGGGTTCGAATCCCGCCCTCTCCGTTCCTCTATCGAGGGACGCTGACAAGCCGTCCGCCCCGAGTCCTAGGGGCGGTAGGTGGGGTAGAGAATTTATGGTTGAGTCTTGGAAAGCGTCCCGGTCTTTAGATGACCGTACTCCGAGGAGGCGGACCTATTTCGGGGCCATCCTTCTTGGAAGGGGGGAAGGGGGGATAAGATCTAAGAATGAATCTTGTCACGCCTCCTCGGAATTAAATGAATACCTTTAATAGGGAGCCCCCATGCCCATCCCTCTCATCCTGACCGGATATGGAAACGTCGGAAAAGCCTTCGTTCGGCTCCTGGCCGAAAAACACGAAGATTGCCGAACCCGCTACGGACTGGAATTCGACCTGGCGGGAATCGTCCGGAAGTCCGGAGCTTGGGTCGCGGGCAAGATCGGCGCGTTTTTCTCCCTGGCCGGCCCGGCCCCGATTCCGATGGAATCCGCGCCGGGCTGGGTTCCAGGCAAGAGCTTGTCCGAAGTCTTTGACTATTTCGAACGGCTGGGCAAAAAAGGCGCGCTGGTCGAATGCACGCCGTCCGACTGGCGGACCGGCACACCCCAGCTGGCGTACCTGCATGAGGCGTTCGACCGCGGCTGGCACGTCGCCGCAGCCAGCAAGGGTGCCTTGGTCGTCGATTTCAAGAATCTTCGCGATAAAGCCTGGTCCAGAAACCTGTCTCTCAAGTTCAGCGGAGCGACGGCCGCCGCTCTTCCCACCCTTGACGTGGCGACCATGTCTTTGGCCGGAGCGCGGATTCTCGGCTTCGAGGGCATCTTGACGGGGACAACCAATTACATCCTGACCCGTCTGGAACAGGGCTTGAGCTTCGACGAAGCCCTGGAGGAAGCCCAAGCCAAGGGGATTGCCGAACCCGATCCGTCGATGGACATTGACGGTTGGGACACGGCTTGCAAGCTTCTCCTGATCGCCAACGCCGCGGTAGGGACGAAGTTCACGATCAAGGACATCGCCGTGGAAGGGATCCGCAAGGTCACCGCCCGGACGATCCAGGAGGCGCGGGCTTCGGGCAATTCGCTTAAGCTCCTCGGCTGGCTTTCGGAAGTTGCGGGCGTCTACCGGGCTGAAGTCGGCCTGGTCCCCGTCCCGCCGTCCCATCCCTTGTACCGCCTGACCGGAACCAGCAAAGGAATCGTCTTCCGAACCGACACGATGGGCCAGGTCGCCGTCACCGACGGGAAATCCGACCCGCGGGCCACAGCCGCCGCCCTCCTGAAAGACGTCATCAATATTTTCCGCCGGCAGTAAAACCGCCCGGTCTTAACGCGCCTCGAACAACCGCTTGATCCGGCTGAAAGCCGTGTCGATGTTCCGGTCTTCCAGCACAATCGTGAACTCGTTGCTCGTTGAAACGACCTCGATGACCGGGATCCCGTCCCAGGCCAGGGCTTTCAGGATGTAGCTGTAGATGCCGGGAATGACCGCCGATCCCGGCGGCAGGAGGACGCTCACCGAGGAGAGGTCGTTGAGAAGAGCGATCCGGACCGAGCCCTTGAAGGCGGCCAGAATGCGGTCGCGGAGCTCGCGGCCGGCGATGATCGTCGTTTCGTTGATCCCCTGGGTGATCGTCAGGAACGGGGTTGTCCGTCCGCCCGCCTTTTCGAGAAAAAGGCGGGGGCGCTCCGCCGTCCGGGGGGCGTTGGCGTAAGTCACTTCGAAGAGGTTCGACCGGACCATCAGATCGGGGGCGGTTCGGAAAAATCGTTTCAGCGGCTTGACCCGGGCGGACTGCGTCCCGGCCAGACGGTTGAGGGCGATCGTGACCGCCCCGTCCTTGACCTTCTTCTGGACGACCTCCTCGACCGCCGGCCGGATCGACCGGGCCACGGCCGAGAGGTTGAGCCAGCCGCGGGACATGGCGT
This sequence comes from Candidatus Aminicenantota bacterium, assembly GCA_963783665.1. Taxonomy (GTDB): domain Bacteria; phylum Acidobacteriota; class Aminicenantia; order Aminicenantales; family UBA4085; genus JAAZPG01. The sequence goes on from CAWANZ010000002.1 coordinate 29,348, forward strand.
CTTCGAGAAAGGGGGATTTCCGGACCAGGCCGGCGACGGCTTCGGGAATGGTAATCATGTATAAAATTATACATATATGTACGAATATGTAAAATATTAATAAATTTTTGACATCAGGCCGGCGACCCTCGAAAATGGGCCCGAACAGCATGTTCACCATTTTTTGTCCGGAGGACCCGATGTCATTACAAACCGTCGAACCGGCCGTTTCCGGGGAGTGCCCCGTCTGCGCGGCCCGCCTGTTCCGCCCGTCATCGATTGAAGAGACCGAAATCCTGACCTGCGATGAGTGCCGCTCGGCCCTGGTCGTCGACCGCCGCGTCGGCGGCCGCCTGACCTTCGGCGAAGCGCCGCGAATCGAGGAGGACTGGGGCCAATGATCCGGCTGGCGCTTCTCCATTCGACGATCCGGGCGGAAGAAAAGCTTCTGGCCGAAGCCGCCCGGAGCCGGGGCGTCGAGGTGCTGTGGGTCGATATCCGGGCGGAGATCCTCGACCCGCGTCGCCCGCTCCCCGAGGCGGACGTCGCCCTCGAGCGGTCGGTCTCGACCGTAAAGGGCGACTACGCCGCGTCGTTTTGGGAGGCGTCCGGCATTCCCGTGGTCAATCCCCCGGCCGTGGCCGCTCTCTGCCGGGACAAGTTCGCGACTTCGCTCGCCCTGGCGCGGGCGGACGTTCCCGCGCCCCGCTTCGCTCTCGTCTTTGATCCCGGAAAGGCGCGGGCCGTGATCGAAGAATGGGGCGGCTATCCGGTCGTCTTGAAACCGCCTCAGGGCTCCTGGGGGAGACTCCTGGCCAAGATCAACGACGATGACGCCCTTGAGGCGCTCCTGGAGCACAAGGACGTCCTGGGGACGCCGCCGCAGAAGGCATACTATCTTCAGGAATTCGTCCGCAAGCCTGGCCGCGATATCCGGGCGTTTGTCGTCGACGGTCAAACGATCGCGGCGATTTTCAGAGAATCGGAGCACTGGATCACCAATACAGCCCGCGGCGGCCGGGCCGCAAACTGCCCGGTAACTTCGGATCTTCAGGACATCTGCCGCCGGGCCTCGGCGGCGGTCGGCGGCGGCGCCCTTGCCGTCGACCTTTTCGAAACGCCGGACGGCCTTCGCGTCAACGAAGTGAACCACACGATGGAATTCCGGAACTCCGAGGGACCGACCGGGGTGAGCATCTCCGGGGCGGTCGTCGATTACGCTCTCCGGACGGCCCGGGAGAAAGGACGGGAGCGATGAGCCCGGCGCGGCTCCGGGTTTCCGTCGTTGGAGCAGCCGGGTATGGCGGCGGCGAGCTTCTCCGGCTGCTCCTAGACCATCCCGGGGCGGACGTCCGGCAGGCGACCAGCCGGCGGTTCGCCGGCGAGCCGGTGTCGCTCGTCCATCCCAATCTCCGGGGCTTTCGGCCTCTCTTGTTCTGCCGGCCGGAGGATATCGCGCCCTGCGACGCGCTGTTTCTCAGCCTGCCCAACGGCGAGTCGATGAGAGAGATGGACCGGTGGATGAAGACGGGTGCCGTCGTCATCGACCTTGGCGCGGATTTCCGCCTGCGCCGGCCGGAAGACTGGCGGACGTGGTACGCATCCGATCACAAGAGGCCCGAACTTTTAGAGCGATTTGTCTATGGCCTTCCTGAAATCGCCCGGGAAAAAATCCGAACGGCCGATTACATTGCCGGTCCGGGTTGCGAAGCGGCGGCTTCGATCCTCGGGCTCTATCCGCTGGTCAAACACGGGATCGTCAGATCCGGGGCGGTCGTGATCGACGCCAAGATCGGAAGCTCGGCGGCCGGGGCCGCGCCGGCCGAAGCGACCCATCATCCCGAACGGGCGGGGGTGGTCCGAACCTATAAACCGACCGGCCACCGGCACACAGTTGAAATCGCCCGGGCGATGGAGACGGCGGGAGAAAGTCCCTCGCTCCACCTGACGGCGACGGCGATCGGCATGGTCAGGGGCATCCTGGCGACGATCCACGTTTTTCCCGAGGACGGTTCCGTCTCCGAAAAAGATGTGTGGAAGGCGTATCGAGCGGCTTACGCCGACGAGCCGTTTGTCCGGATCGTCAAGCAGGGCCGGGGTTTGTACCGTCTCCCTGAACCGAAAATCCTCCAGGGGACCAATTACTGCGACATCGGTTTCGAGCTCGAGGACGGCGGCCGGCGCCTGGTCGTCCTGTCCGCCCTCGACAACCTGGTCAAGGGCGCGGCGGGAAACGCCGTCCAATGTTTCAATTTAAGGGCCGGTTTCCCGGAAACAACGGGGCTCGCGTTTCCCGGCCTTCATCCGGTGGGATCATGAACCAAAATCCGTTATCCGTGCTTGCCCATTTCAAGGGCGTAGTCGATTCGACGCTCCGGGAAGGTTTTCAGTTCGCCGGGGCCGATTTCAGTCCGGCCGACCAGGCGGAGATTTTCGACTGCCTCGTCCGCTTGGGAGTAGAGATCGTCGAGGTGGGAAATCCCGCCCAGCCCGAGATCCGGGAGCGCATCTCCACTCTTCGCCGGCGGCGGGGGGAGGGCGGCCTCCCGCGCCTTTTCGCCCACATCAGAAACCACGAACGCGATATCCGGGCGGCAGCCGATTGCCGGGTGGATGGGGTCAGTATCCTCTGCACCGCCGATACTGAGCGGCTGGCGGCGATGGGCTTGAACCGGGCTTCCGCCCGCGACCGGCTCCGGGACAATATCGGCTTGGCGATTTCGGCAGGTTTAGAGGTCCGCGTCGGCGTCGAGGATTTTTTCGGCCGGCCGTTCCGGGACTGTCTGGAGATCTATGATCTGGCCGGCGAGGCGGGGGCGGCGCGGATCGCCCTGGCCGACACCCTGGGAAAGGCGCAGGGCTGGGAGGTTGCCCGGCGGGTCGGGGCCCTCCGGCGGCGAACGGCCCTGGAGATCGAGGCCCACTTTCATAACGACCTCGGCCAAGCAGTGTCCAACGCCGTGATCGCCGTCCGTTCGGGAGCCAACTGGATCAGCGCCTCGCTTCTCGGCATCGGCGAGCGGACCGGGATTACGCCGCTGTCTTCGTTTCTCGCCAACCTGTACGTGCTGGACCCGGCGGTGGCCGGACGCTACCGGTTGGAGGAGCTGACCGGGGCCGAAGGGCTGGTCTCCCGCCTCTGCGGGATTGACGTTCCCCTTCACCTGATCACCAGCCCGGCCAACGGTTTTGCCCACAAGGCCGGCATCCATCTGGATGCCTTGATGAAGTTCGGCCCGGGAAAATACGAGCCGCTCTCTCCCCGGGTCGTCGGGAATGTCCGCCGGTTGGTCCTTCATTCGCTGATTTCCGGAAAAACGAGCGACCTCCAGGCCCGGGAATTCGAGCAAAGGTTCGGGTGATCCGAACATGCTGATCATTAAAGCCGGCGGCGGACGGGCCCTCAACTGGGAGGGATTGGCCGCCGATCTTCTCGAAGTCAGGATCCGGGAACACGTCGTCCTGATTCACGGCGGAAATGCCATTCGCGATGACCTGGCCGTCCGCTTGAACGTCCCGGTGAAAAGGGTGATGTCGCCGTCGGGTGTTTCCAGCGTATATACCGACAAGGAAGCGCTGGATGTTTTTATGATGGCTTATCCCGGGCTGGCCTCGACCGAAATCGTCGCCCGGCTCCGCCGCGCCGGGCTTGACGCCGTGGGCTTGAGCGGGGTGGACGGCGGCCTCTGGCGGGCGAAGGCCAAGCGGGAGATTCCGGTCCGGGAGGGGGATAAAACCAAGCTTCTTCGGGGGAACCTGACCGGCCGGGTCGATTCGGTCGACGTCCGTCTGCTTGGGATTCTGTTTGAGGCCGGGTATCTTCCCGTCGTGTGCGCTCCGGCCCTTGACGAGGAGGGGATGATCGTCAATACCGATAACGATATCGCCGCTGCCGTCACGGCTGTCTCCCTCGGAGCGTCGGCGATGGTGTTCCTTTTCGAAGCGCCCGGTTTCCTGGCCGAGCCGAACGATCCCGGAAGCCGGGTCGCCGAGATCCCGGCGGCGGAAATCGAAGCCCGCTTGTCCGCGGCCCGAGGGGGAATGGCCAAGAAGCTGATCGCCGTCTCCCGGGCTTTAGCCGGCGGAGTCCAAAAGATTTATTTCGGCGACGGCCGGACCGCTCATCCCCTCCGCGACGCCTTGGCCGGCCGGGGGACGACGTTCCTCTGAAAAAAAAGGAGAGATTCCGATGATCGACGCGCAACGACTCGAAGCCCTGCGTCTCCTGGACGCTTATCCGCGGCGGGGTTTGACGATCCGGCGGGGAGAGGGCATGTATCTCGAGGACGACCAAGGCCGCCGGTTCCTGGACATGATGTCCAATTACGGCGTCTCGATCCTCGGCCATAATCACCCGGCGATCGTCGAGGCGTTGACCGAACAGCTGCGGACGCTCGGGAGCCTTCACGGCAGCTTCGCCGGCGAGATCCGGGCCAGAGCGGCCGCGGCCCTCTTGGACCGGTGCGGCGGAGGGCTTGGGAAAGTGTTTTTTGCCAACTCCGGATCGGAAGCCAATGAGGCCGCCATCAAATTCGCTGTCTTGGCTACCGGCCGGAAGAGGTTCGTCGCCTTCCGCAACGGCTTTCACGGGAAAACCCTGGGAGCGCTTTCGGCTACGGACGGCGGCGCCTATCGGGCGCCCTTCGAGCCGTTGCTTTGGGACTTCGATTTTGCTCCCTACGGAGAAGCCGAGGGTTTGGAAATGATCGATGAACGGACGGCCGGAGTCATCGTCGAGCCCATTCAAGGCGAAGGAGGCGTTCGGGTCCCTCCGCCGCATTTTCTGGCCGGACTGGCGAAGGCCTGCGCCGTTTCCGGGGCGGTCCTGATTCTGGACGAAATCCAAACGGGCCTGGGGAGGACGGGACGGTTCCTGGCCTCATCGGCCGAAGTCCCGGAGCCGGATATCATTACGTTGGGGAAAGGATTGGCCGGGGGAGTGCCGGCCGGGGCGGTTCTTCTCTCGGAGAGAATTTCCCGGGCGATTCCCCGGAAAATCCATACATCCACCTTCGGGGGGAATCCGCTCGCAGCTGCCGGCATTCTGGCCGTCCTCTCCGTATTGACCGATGAATTTCTCCAAAAGGTCGAGCGCCGGGGCCGGGCTTTGGCCGAGCGGTTGAGAGCGATTGACTCGGACGAAATCGTCGATATTCGAGGAAAAGGGTTAATGATCGGCGCCGAGGTCCGGTCGGAACGAGACGCGATTCTCCGCCTCCTCCAGAAAGAGCGCGTTTTAGCGATTCCGGCCGGGCCCGGCGTAGTCCGTTTTCTCCCCCCCTATATTGTCGAAGCGGACCAGCTGGAGGACGTCGGCCGGGCGTTCGAAGCGGCCCTGGCCGCGATCCGACCGAACCGGGACTTTTCGGTGACGGAGGGAGCCGGATGTGCCGTTTCCTGATCGTGAAAAGCGCCGTTCCCCTGCGTCCGGTTGAATGGTTATTTCGGTTCGCCGAGATGGCCGAGCGCAGCCGCTCGGCCGACGGGGATCGGCAGGGAGATGGCTGGGGGATCGGCGGCTTGGATGACTCGGGCGTTTGGCGCGGCTCGTGGTCGCTTCGCCCTGTCTGGGAGGATGAAACCGTTTTTGCGGAAATTCCGCCATACCGGCTTTTTCTTAGTTCACGCCCGGAGCGCTTCCTTTCCCGGGCAAAAGGGGAAGCTTGCGTACAACCAACCCTTCCTCGGCGGAAGAGAAGCCTTTGTGTTCAACGGCTTGCTCCGCGGCGTTTCCCTCGACCGCCCCGTTGCCGGGGAAATCGGGGCGCAGAAAATCTGGAGCTTGTTCGGCTCGCTTCCTCCCGGCGGCGATATCAGGGCCCGCTTCTCCGCTCTTGTCCGGATTTTAGAACGGTCGTCCCGCGAAATCTCCGCCCTGAATCTCGGACTGGCCTGGAAGGAAGGATTTCTGGCTTACTGCCGCTCGGGAACGATGGGCGAATATTATCGGCTCCGGGCGGTCGAATCGTCCGGTTTGCGAATGGTCTGTTCCGAGCCGCTCGCGGGTTTCGATTTCCGTCCGCTTCCGCTCGATACCCTGGTTTCGATGTAGAGCGAAAAATGAATCTTTGTTAATAAGGTTGACTTTTCATCCATTGTACGTATAATACACGTGTAATAGTGTTAACATGCAGAAAAAATTGACGATAACTGTCGATAAAGACATCTATGACGGACTCTACAAAACCATCGGTCCTCGAAAAATCAGCCGGTTTGTTCAGGAAGTCGTCCGTCCTTATGTGATCCGGCCCGACCTCGATACGGCATATGCCGAAATGGCTCTAGATGAGAAACGGGAGAGGGCGGCCCAGGAATGGGCCGAGGCGACCTTGAAGGACCTTTCCGATGAAACGGCGTGAGATCTGGTGGGTCAATTTTGATCCCTCGGTCGGAGGCGAGATCAGGAAGATGCGTCCGGCCGTCATCATCAGCAACGACGCCTCCAATAGACATTTGAATCGAGTCCAAGTCGTGCCTCTCACGAGCCGAACGGATCGCCTCTATCCCAGCGAGGCTCTCGTTGTTTTTGAAGGGAAGAAAAGCAAAGCGATGGCCGATCAGCTCGCGACCGTAAGCAAAATCCGCTTATTCAAGCGGGCCGATGTCCTTTCGCCGGAAGACATGCGAAAAGTGGAAGAGGCCATGAAAATTCAACTCGAGATTTCTTAGGTCGCAGGATTTTGTATCCGCTCAGAAAGCCGAATCGGGCAGAAGGATTCTGAACGTCCGGCCGTGCTCGCGGGCATCCCAGCGGAGGAAGGCCAGGCCGATCCCGGCCGCTCCCTGCATCAAACCCGTCTGGGCAACGAGAAAATCGGGGCGGGTTCGATGCTCGGCCTGGATCCATTTCAGGCCGCCGGCTTCTTCGACGGCTTTCGCCCGGAGAGTCCGCATGACGCGGCGGCCGAATTCCAGGTAATCGGCGCTTTCGGCCAGGGGAGAGAGGCGGAGGAAGAAATCGGCTACTCCTGCCAATCCGCAGCAGATTCCGGCGTTGTTCCAGAAGCCCGGCGTTTCCTTTTCCGGTATGCCGCTGTTCATCATGGACCGGGCTTCCTTCCGGACCCAGTCAAACCAGGATTGATCGCCCGTAACCTTTGCCAGGTGTTGGAAAAGATTCGCCGTGCCGACGGGGCCGTGGCACCAGCCGAGGTAAAAGAGGTCGGTGCCGTCCGGCTCGTGATGATAGACCAGGCAACCGTCGCCGTCCGTCTTGGCAATCGAGAGCAGGTACCGGGCGCCGGCCAGGGCCGCGTCCAGATATTTTTTTTCGCTGTTGGTTTCATACAGGCGTGACAGGAAAAAAGCCGCTCCCGCCGTCCCGTGGGCGAAATTGGGCATCAGGCGGGGATAAGAGGGATCCATGGCCCAATCCAGGCCGTCATTTTTCGGCTTGGCCAATTCCAGCAGCCGGTCGCCCGCCCGGGCGGCCAAGTCGCTCCATGTCCCATCCTTTGTCTCGGCCGATGCATAAAGAAGGAAGAGGCCCGTGCCGGCCGTTCCGCCGATGATATCCGTGACCGTGCTCCATTCGACGCCCTTGCCGGCTTTCACGGCGAGGGAGCGGATCCGAGCCAACGTTTCTTCGAATCCCCGGCGGAATTTTTCCTCGCCCGTCGCTTTGTGCGTTTCGGCGAGCGCGTAACCCATCCCGGCCAAGCCGGAATAAAGCCCGGGATCTTCCGTGCGGGATATTTTGACGAGGAGCGAGGAGGCTCCGCCTTTCGCTTTTTCCATAAAACCCGCGGCTTCTTCTTTAAGCCCCCGGGATTCGGCCGCGGCTGCGGCCTCGAGATAGAAAAGAACGACGCCGGGTGTCCCGGAATAGAGGCTCGCATCGAGCGTTTTCGGATCGGCCGGGTCGGGCGGCCATTCGAGGCCTTCGGTTGTGCGTACGGCCGAAGCGTCAAGCCAGCGGGCCGCGCCCATGGCCGCCGTCCAATAGGATTCATCGGCGGTCGGCTTCGGTTGTTGGGGCGCACAAAAGATCAGAAAGGAAAGACAAAAAAGAAAGCTCACCCAACCGATCAGCGTTTTGTTTTTCATTCCGTATGGCTCCCGAACTTTTTTCTCATGATACTCCAAGCGTCCCTGTCCCGTCGAGGGATTGAACGATTTTTTGAGAATCGATGGCCGAATATTTGCTTGCTTCCATCAAGCGGCGGGGAAAAAGCGCTTTGAACGGGCAAAGGAACAATAAATAAATACCTTGCAAAGCATAATAAGTTGTGATACGTTGTTCCAGAGATAAGAACCATGGCCCTGAAAACCGCCGAATGGATCGGGAATTGGGAATCCCAAGTCCGCAAGGGGATGCTCGACTTCATCATCCTCCTCTGCCTGCGGGAGAGGGAATATTACGGGTACGAGCTGATCAAAGCGATTAAAGCGGCAACCGAGCTGGAGATTTCGGAAGGGACGATTTACCCGCTTCTGAATCGATTGAAAAAAGACGGCCTCATTTCCTCCCGCTGGGAGGAGAAGGAGTCCGGAATCCCCCGTAAATACTACCTCCTCGCCGAGAAAGGCCGGTCGGCGCTGGCCGAGGCCAAACGATCATGGCTGGCGTTCAACGCTTCTTTGGAAAGACTCATGGAGGAAGGACTATGACCGGCGAATCGTTGTTTGCGGACCCCGTAGCGGCTCGAATCTGGGCGCAATATTTTCGCCGGATGAACCGCCTGCTTCGTCCCCTGGACGCGGAACAGGCCGGCGAGCTGAAGCTCGAGATTCAAGGGCATCTCTTAGAGAGCTTCCGGAGCGATTCGGCCGCGTCCGAAGCGGAGCGGCTTCTCAACGCCATCGACCGCTTGGGCGAGCCGGAAGCCTTCATCGGCCCGATGCGGGCCGACCGTCTCCTGGACAAAGCCTCGAGGTCCTTCCGGCCGTTGGATGTGATGAAGGGATTGGTCTATCACCTGGCGGGGGGGACGAAGAAGGCCGTCCTTGGCGCCCTGTATGTTCTCGGTTATCTCCTCGCCGTCGGTTTTGGCTTGATCGCGGTTCTCAAGGTTTTCGTTCCCCGGCACGTCGGGTTGTTTCTCTTCGGCGACGGCGACGTTATTTTCGGTTTTGCCGTCGATGTGACGAGATCCCATCGGGAGGTCCTGGGCTTATGGATCATTCCTCTTGGCGCGATCGCGGCTTTCGGTCTCTATTTGGGTTTGACGCGTTTGTTGAGGCTTCTCCGGAATCGGCCATGACGGCGTGATTTTTTTTGCTTCGAATACATCGTATTGCAATGTATAGGGTAATGCAATTTATCGATAAATGAGGAGTCGAACATGTGCAAGCTTCATTCCTTGGTTTTGATTGCGGTTTTCGTTTTCGGTACGGTCCTTGCCGATTTCGGTGCGCCGGCTAAGCCGACTCCGGCGCCGCTGATTCCACGGGACATTCTCTTCGGAAATCCGGAGCGGGCCCGCCCGCTGATTTCCCCTGACGGCGCACGGTTGGCTTTTCTTGCGCCTTCGGCCGCTGGCGTGATGAATGTCTGGATCAGGCCATGGGACCGGGAGGATGCGGTGCAAATCACGCGCGAGACCAAGCGCGGCATCGAGACGTTTTATTGGACCGCCGACGGCCGGGGCATTCTGACCCTGCGCGATTCCAGCGGCGACGAAAATTTCCACGTTTTTCTGACGGACATCGCCTCGAAGCGGACGCGGGATTTAACGCCGTTTGAGGGGATTCGGGCCGTGAATCTCATTTGCCGTTCCTCGGACATCCTGGTCGGTCTCAATCTGCGGAATCCGGCCCTCTTCGACATGTATGCCATCGACCTCGAAACCGGGGCTGTTCGTCTCGATACCGAGAATTCGGGCGATGTCGTATTCCTCGTCGGCAACGAATGGCTGGCCGACCCGGCGGGCGAAGTCCGGGCCGTCCGGGCCATGGACTTCAAGGATGGAAGCACCGTATTGAAGACACGAGCACAAAAAGGGGATCCCTGGCGAGAGATCGCCCGATGGCCCGGCGGGGGGATCTTCGATGGGGACGTGGTCGGCTTTGCCGGCGAAGGTCGGTCTCTCCATATTCTTTCCGGAACCGGCTCCGATACATCCCGGCTGGTCCGGCTGGATGAACGGACCGGAAGCGAGCTGGACAGCTTGGCCGTCGATCCGCGCTGCGATGTCTGGGCTCAGGATGTCCTTGTTCACCCCCAAACGCGGCGGATTCAGGCCTGGGCCGCCAACTTTTTAAAGAGGGAATGGAACGTCCTCGACCCGGGAATCAAGGAGGATTTCACCCGGCTCGGGCGATTCCAGGACGGATTTTTTCGGATCATCAGCCGGGATCGAGCCGACCGGAAATGGATCGTGGCCTATGAGAGCCCGTCCGGGCCGGTGTCGTTCGCGGTCTATGACCGGGCCTCCGGAACGGCGCGCCATCTCTTTGCCGACCGGCCGGCCCTGGCCAAGCAGGCGCTGGCCGAAGTGCAGCCGAAGCTGATCGAGTCGCGCGATGGGTTGATGCTCCCGTCCTACCTGACGCTGCCGGTCGGGGTGAAACCGAAAATGCTTCCCTTGGTCCTCTATGTTCACGGGGGCCCCACCGCCCGCGACGAGTGGGTTTACGATCCCGTCGTTCAGCTTCTGGCCAACCGCGGATACGCCGTCCTTCAGGTGAATTACCGCGGCTCGGTCGGATTCGGCAACGCCTTCCAGCGGGCCGGAGATGGTCAGATCGGCGTGGGCGCGATACAGAATGACCTGACGGACGCCGTGCGCTGGGCGGTCCGGGAGGGGATCGCCGATGCGGGGAAAATCGGAATCGCCGGCGCTTCCTTCGGCGGGTATGCGACGTTGGCCGGACTAGCCTTCACCCCCGAGCTCTACGCCTGCGGAGCATCTGTATGCGGGCCGGCCAATATCAAAACCCTTCTTCAATCGATCCCGGCCTACCTCGGTCCTCTGAAAAGTCTTTTCGGGCGCATTTTCGGCGACGCCGAAGGCGATGACGTCTACAACCGGCGCGTCTCGCCGCTCTTTCATGTAGAGCGCATCCAGGCGCCTCTTTTTGTCGCTCAGGGAGCCAACGATCCCCGCTGTCCGATGGCCGAGGCCGACCGGCTGGTTCAAGCCATGCGGGACCGGGGCCTTCCGGTCCTTTACGCGGTTTATCCCGATGAGGGCCACGGCTTCAAGCGTCCGGAAAACCGGATGGATTACTACGGCCGCCTGGAAGAATTCCTAGCCGGCCCGTTGGGCGGGCGCCTCGAGCCGCGCCGGGAGGTGAAAGGCGCGTCGGTCGAGCTCAGGTGACATTTCGGATTCCGTGCTTTTATTGACGGCAAGTCTTCCCTCTGTCTTGACAACTTCTGAACGCTCAACTATCCTCGTTCCCGGGAACATGATGGAAGCTTGGGACGAAGTCGGATGCGCTAACGCGTATAAGCAAAAAGTAATTATAAACTCATGTCTTTGACCTTGATCACCGGCGCGCCGGGCTGGTTAGGAACCCGGCTGGTTAGAGTCTTGGTGGAGGGCTTGCCGGATGTTCCCTCACTGGCTCAGCCCGATCGCACGCGCCGGATCCGCTGCTTGGTGTTGCCCGGCATGGACGAGTCAGTCATCCGGAGCATCTCGGATCGGGTAGAAATCGTATGCGGCGATCTGCGCGATCCGGTCGCAATGGCGGCCTTCTGTCGAGACGCGGGGGGCGCTACGCTTTTTCATAATGCGGGCATCGTGCATCCGGCCCGACGCGTGCGTGAGTTCTTCGAGGTGAACGCACGCGGAACCGAACATCTCCTCCAGGCAGCCGAGAAAGCCGGCGTGCGCCGGGCCGTGATCGTATCGTCCAACTCGCCGGCCGGGGTGAATTCCCGGCGGGATCATCAGTTCGATGAGGATTCTCCCTATCGCCCCTATATGGGCTACGGCCGCTCCAAGATGTTGATGGAGCAGATGGCCCGCGAATACGGGGCCCGGGGCCCGTTGGAAACCGTCATCGTTCGTCTGACCTGGTTCTATGGCCCCGACCAACCCTTGCGTCAGACCACATTCTTTCGCATGATCCGGAACGGCACGGTCCCCATCGTCGGCGACGGCAATAATATGCGGTCCATGACGTACATCGATAACGCCTGCCAGGCGCTCCTGCTCTGTGAACGAGAGCCGGCAGCCAAGGGCCAAACCTTTTGGGTGGCGGATCGCCGGCCCTACACGATGAATGAGATCGTGGACACCGTGGAGCGCCTGATGGAGACCGAGTTCAGGTTCCCGGTTGCCCACAAACGTTTAAAAGTCCCCTCCGTGGCCGGTGAGATAGCCCGGCTTGCCGACTGGCTGGTCCAGAGCGCGGGACTCTATCATCAGAAGGTCCACGTGCTCTCGGAGATGAACAAAACCATCGCCTGCTCGATTGCCAAGGCGCAAGGCGAACTGGGGTACATCCCCCAGATCGAGCTGGAAGAGGGTATGCGACGTTCCCTGGCCTGGTGTTTGGCCCAGGGAATCGCCCTCTGATGACGGAACAGGGCCGGAAAACAGGTTTCTTTCGAAAAACCTGGTTTCTTCCGGATCAAGCACGGGAGCGTGAACTTTCCGTCGCTCATTCTGCCTTAGGACCGCGTTTCGCAGCCGGACCGAAGCTGCTGTCTCTGTTGGGCCTGGCCGGTCTGCTGTTGTTCCAAGCCTGGGCTTACTTGGACATACTGACTCTCTCGTTGGGTCCGCGCGTCATCTTCCAGCCCTGGCTGATGCGGTTGGGGTACCTCCCCTACGAGAATATTGCCGATCAACATAGCCCGTTGATGCCCCTGATCCTCACGGCGCTAACCCCATTGTTCGCGGATGGGCTGGTGCTGGCCCAGACCGTGCTGGTGGCGCTGCTCTCTCTCTCCACGCTGCTGGCGTTCCTGGCCGGCCGCCGCAGCGCCGGGTGGCTGGGCGGCCTCGGAGCGGCATTCTTTTTCGTTCTCTGGTCCCCCATATTCGGGTTCGGCAAGTTATGGCATGAGTCGTTCCTGGCTCCCCTCTATATCTTGATCTTACTCCTGGTGCTCTCTCGGTTCCCAGCTCCCACGCGCACCGCGAGATGGCTCGTGATCCTGGGGTTTTTGGGCGGGGTGGCGGTCCTGATCAAGCAGCACGCCCTGGTGGTGTTGGCGGCCGTGGTGGGCTGGAATGCGTTCATCACCTGGCGCACCCGGCGTTCCTGGCTCCGGGTCTTCGGCGAAACGGCCCTCCTGGTCGCCTCAGCCTGTCTTCCCCTTATAGCCTACGGTATATACCATTATCTTCAAGCCGGGACACTGCGGAATATGCTGTACTGGACGGTATTCTTCAACTATGAGAGCCGCTATGCTTCCCTGGCGGCCCTACCGCCTCGGATCGGGGAAGTCTGGGTCTTGGCTGTCGCCTTTTTACCGCTGCTGCCGGCGGTGCTCACGACGGTCACTCTGGGGCGTCGGCGGGACGCGGAGTGGCGGAACTTTGCATTTGGATTGATCTTGATGGGAGCCGGCAGCCTTACCGTCTATCCCCGTTTTGCCTTTTTCCACCTTCAGCCCATCCTCCCTTTGGTGGCCTGGCTGTCGTCCGTCATGCTCGCACGTGCCCTGCGCCCAAGGAACAACGGTCGAAAGTTAGCGGCCGGGGTTGCGCTCGCGGCGGCGCTTTTCTGGGCGATCACGGCCGGCCTCGGCTACCGGTCTGTTTTCCGGACCGATCCGCCCCGGCGGATATGGGAATATTCCGATCTGGAGCCCCTGGCGGATGAAATCCGGCGGCAGATCGGGCCGATGGATCGCATCTACGTCATCCCCGACGATGAGTCTACGACCAATCTTTATTACCTTGTCCGGCGGCTGCCCCCGAAGTTCTGGTCGTTTACCTACCCATGGTATATGCAGGATTGGGTCAAGACCCGGATCGGGCAGACGTTGGCCGCCGATCCGCCGGCGTGGGTGGTCTACTTCCCCGGCCGGGCGGATATTGAGCGAATTGCGCCGGAGGTGGCGAGTTACATCGCCGGCCACTATCAACGCGTCGCCCGGCTCGACTGGATGCAGGGCGAGGTCTGGCTGCTCAAGCGCAACCCCCGAGGCGCGGCGGGCTGATTCTCGAGCCGCTGCCGGGCCGGGCGGTCCGTCATTCGTTGACGGCAGGTAGGCTTTCTGATACCTTATCTTTTCCGCTGATGCGGAAAAATGCGGAGAGGTGTCCGAGTGGCTTAAGGAGCGCGCTTGGAAAGCGCGTGTGCGCCGCAAGGTGTACCGCGGGTTCAAATCCCGCCCTCTCCGTACCTATTCGGAGGAACGTACCTGCGCGGAAGGCCGCTTTCCTCAAGTCCGCCCCCAGTCCTAGGGGCGGTAGGTGGGGTAGAGAAAACTTAGAAAGGTCTTGAAAGCGGCCTGGTCTTAGCAGGTAGATAAAAATAAAGCGGAGGTCCTGAAGACCCTCCGGTCTTGTGGCTTATTCGGTTAAGAGGAGTCCATCGTGAACACCAAGCAGTACATCGCCGTCGAAGATCAGTACGGCGCCCACAACTATCATCCCCTGGATGTGGTCATCGGCAAGGCCAAAGGCATTTGGGTTTGGGACGTCGACGGCCGCAAATATCTCGATTTTCTCAGCGCCTATTCGGCCGTCAATCACGGCCACAACCATCCCCGGATCATCAAGGCCCTGGTCGCCCAGGCCCGGTCGCTGTCTCTGACGTCGCGGGCGTTCCGCAACGACCAGTGGCCGATGCTGGCCCGGGAGCTCTGCCGGATGGCCGGCTACGACATGGTCCTGCCGATGAACTCCGGGGCCGAGGCCGTGGAGACGGCGGTGAAAACCGCCCGGAAATGGGGATACGAGAAAAAGGGCATCCCCGAGGACCAGGCCGAGATCATCGTCTGCGCCAATAACTTCCATGGCCGGACGGTCACCGTCATCAGCTTCTCGACCGAGCCTCTCTACCGGAAGAATTTCGGGCCCTTCACTCCGGGCTTCAAGGTCATTCCTTTCGGCGACGCCGAGGCCCTGGAAAAGGCTATCACCCCGAACACCGCCGCCTTCCTCGTCGAGCCGATTCAGGCCGAGGCGGGTATCCTTATCCCCGAAGAAGGATTCCTCCGGAAGATCAGGGAAATCTGCACGAAGAACAACGTCCTCTTCATCGCCGATGAAATTCAAACCGGCCTGGGCCGGACCGGGAAGCTCTTCGCCTGGGAACACGAGAAGGCCAAGCCGGACATGATCGTTATCGGCAAGTCGCTGGGCGGCGGATGCTATCCCATCTCCGCCTGCCTGGCCACGGCCGAGGTGATGAGCGTCTATACGCCGGGCACCCACGGCTCGACGTTCGGCGGAAATCCGCTGGCCTGCGCCGTTGCCCGGGAGTCTCTCCGGGTGATCAAAGAAGAGAAGCTCGTGGCCAACGCCGTGAAAATGGGCAAGTATTTCATGGCCAAGCTGCGGACCCTCAAGAGCCGCGGGATCAAGGAAGTCCGGGGCAAAGGCCTGCTGATCGGCGTCGAGCTTTATCCCGAAGCCGGCGGCGCGCGGCGTTATTGCGAGGCCTTGGCTTCCGCCGGCCTCCTCTGCAAGGAAACTCACGACAACGTCATCCGCTTCGCCCCGCCCCTGATCATCGGGACGAAGGACCTGGATTGGGCCTTCGAAAAGATCAAGGACGTTTTCGCCCGACTCGAGAATTAAGCGGCCGGTACGTTTTTTCGGTCAAGGAGGAAATCTCATGAGCTCTCGTTCCTACCGTTCCATGCCCCCCGATAACGCCGTCGACCGGCGCGGTTTTCTCAAGCGCGGCGCTGCCGCCGCAGCCGCCGCAGCGGCCGTAGCCACAACCGGAGTCGGCAGCCGGTTTCTTTTTGCCGGCGAGCCCGGCCAGGCCGCCCCGGCCCAGAAGACGCCCCCGGCCAAACCCAAAACCAATATCGAAGACGCCTTGAAGATCCCCCGGACCAAGACCTCTCTCCCCGGGCCGTTCCCCGGGCGGGTTGTCGAAGTCTTTGACCCGGCGGCCATGCCCGAGGGCAAAGTCAACGGCGATATCGTCAAAGCGATGTTCGAGAAAGGGATCTCGGCCCTGACCGGAAAAAGCCCCAAGGAGAGCTTCGGGCTCTTCTTTTCCAAGGACGATGTCGTCGGCCTCAAGGTCAATCCGGTCGGCCCCGGCCTGATCAGCACCCGGCTGGAGCTGGTCGATGCCGTCGGAGCGTGGCTCGAGGCGGGAGGCATTCCCCGCAAGAACATCGTCATCTGGGACCGGTTCGACTACATGCTGACCGATGCCGGCTTCACCGCCGAGAGGTTTCCGGGCTTTTCGATCGAGGGGATGCAGACGATGGACGAGGCGGCGGCCGAGGCGGCCATTGCGAAGAAAGAGGCCGACAACAGCAAGTGGCTGAAAGCCGACGGAACCCACATCAGCGTGCCGAATTTCGACCTGGAGACGTTCTACTGGGCCGACGTCGAGGGGCCGAAGGACCTGGCCTACCTCAACCAGCACGTCTTCAACGGCAAGCATTCCTATTTCGGAAAGCTCCTGACCAAAAAATTAACCAAGTTCATCAACCTCCCGGTCTTCAAGAATACCGGGAACGCGATCTCGATGGCCACCAAGAATATCGGTTATGGGGCGATCTGCAACACCAACCGTCTCCACGCCCCGCTGTTTCTCGACGTCTGCGTCGAGCCCCTGGCCTTCCCGGACATCCGGGACAAGATGGTTCTTAACGTGACCGACGGGCTGCGCTGCCAGTACGACCAGGGACCGGGGCCCAACGCCAAGTTCGCTTATATCGACAACAAGATCTACCTGGCCACCGATCCCTTCGCCCTGGACATGGTCTGCCACAACCTTCTCGTGGCCAAGCGCAAGGAAATGGGCGTGACGGTCAACGAAAATCCTCGGTTCACCGAGTACCTGCGCTATGCCGAAAAACTGGGGCTGGGCGTGGTCGCCGCGGAGAAGCTCAACCACATCAAGGTCTGAATCCTCCAGCTCACATCCGGGGCTTGTATTTCAGCTCCTTGAATCGGAGCGTGAACGTCGTCCCGTCCTTTCGGTCCAGGGAGAGGTGAGCCTCGAGCTGGCCGACGAGAAGGTTGATGATCTGAAACCCGAATCCCTCGGGATTCTGCATATCGAGCGATTCCGGAATCCCGATCCCGTCGTCCGACACTTCGAGCTCCACGGAGCCGCCGGCAACCCGGGCCAGGCGAATCCGGATGATCCCTGTCCGGTCCTCCGGAAAGGCGTGCTTCAAGGCATTGGAGATCAGCTCGTTGAGGATCAGGCCGCAGGGGATGGCCGAGTTGATGTCCAGCGAAACTTCCTCGAAATCCGTTTCCAGGCGGACCTTGCCGGCGTCGACCAGGTAAACATGGAACAGATGCGTGGCCAGGCTCTTGATGTATCCGGGCAGGTCGATCCGGGACAGGTCGGCGGCCCGATAAAGCTTCTCATGGACGAGGCTGAGGGAGCGGATGCGGGTTTGTCCCCGCTTGAGAATCCGGCGGGTTTCCTCGCCGGTATGTTCGGCTTCGAGGCTGAACAGGCTGGAGATGATCTGGAGGTTGTTCTTGACCCGGTGATGAACCTCCTGGAGGAGGAGCTCTTTTTCCCGGAGAGAAACCCGAAGGGCCTCGAGGGCTTCCTTAATCCCGAGCTCGGCCAGCTTGCGCTCGGTGATGTCGATCGTGAATCCGGCCAGGTGGCGGGGCTTGCCCTCGACGTGAATCGGAAACTTGATGGTCGTGTAATACCGGCCGTTGAGCTCTTCGTCGACGGTGACCTGCCGCCCTTCCTCCAGGATCCGCTTGTCGTCGGCGATCATGCTTTTAGACAGGGCCGAGGGGAAGAGGTCGTCCATCGTCTTTCCCAGGGCGTTTTCGACCGGCATCCCGAGCATTTTTTCATAATTCGCGCTGAGGCGAATGGCCCGGATGTCCTCGTCCTTGAAGAACATGAAAACCGGGCTGTTTTTCATGAATTGATCGAAAATCGCCTCATTCTCCCGCAGGGCGGCCAGGGCGGCCTCCGTCCGGGCCTCGGCTTTTTTCCGTTCGCCGATATCGCGCATGCTGCCGACGACTTTTACCGGCCGGCCCGCGGCGTCGAAAAAGATGCGCGAGGTCAAGGAGCAGTGAATCAGGGTCTCGTCGCGGTTGCGCAAAGTGACTTCATGGTCCGCGAGTCGTCCCTCTTTTTGAAGCTTGGCGAGAAAAGCGGCCCGCTCTTCGGGATGGGCGTAGAAATCCAGAATCGATTTTCCCAGGAGGTCCTCCCGGGCATATTGCCCGCCCCCCAGCAGGCCGATCGAGGGGCTGATTTCGAGGATGGTCCCGTCGAGGGCCGTTTCATAATAGACATCCTGGATGTTTTCGAAGATATTGCGGAATTTGGCTTCGCTTTCTTTCAGGGCGGTCTCGGCCCGTTTCCGGTCGGAGATATCGCGGGTGATGCTGAGGATGTGGGGAACGCCTTCGATGATGATGACCGAGGCCGACATCAGGCCGACGACGGTCTCGCCGTTCTTGCGCCGAAAACGAGCTTCGAGGTTTTCGACGACGCCGTCTTTCCGCAGGCCTTCGACCAGCCGGCGGCGGTCTTCGGGATCGGCCCAGACGTTAAATTCAAGCGACGTGTGCCCGATGATTTCTTCTTCCGCATATCCCATAGCCTGGATGAAGCCGCGGTTGATCTGGACATACATCCCGTCGGACATCCGGTTGATATTGATGGAATCGGGACTGGTCGTGAAAGCGTTCCGGAACTTCTCCTCGCTCGAGCGCAAGGCTTCAAGCGCGCTCTTCATCCGGTTTTCCGCTTCCTTCCGGCCGGTGATGTCGTTGACGACGACGTGGATGGCGTTGACGCCTCCGTCCCGGAACGGGGCGGCCGTGACCTCGACATCGATGACGGCACCGT
The DNA here is from genome assembly GCA_963783665.1 of Candidatus Aminicenantota bacterium. GTDB lineage: Bacteria > Acidobacteriota > Aminicenantia > Aminicenantales > UBA4085 > JAAZPG01. The sequence goes on from CAWANZ010000002.1 coordinate 48,215, forward strand.
CCAGGCGGACGATTTTTTCCTCGAGCGTCGGAACGACCTGACCGGCGCGGAGCGTGGCGATCCTCCCGCGCATTGCCTCATGGAAATCCGGATGAAAGAGGTCGTAGGGCGATTTGCCTAGGATCTGGTCCGGAGAGGTTGCCCCGAACAGCCGGAGGCAGGCGGCGTTGGCCAGAACGATCCTGTTTTCCTGGTTGACCAGGATCGCCAACGGGGCGTTGTCGACCAGGTTTTGATAGCGGGCTTCGCTCTCCCGGCGGGATTGCTCGGATTTCCGCTGTTCGGTGATGTCGCGGGCCGAAGATAACGCCCCGGTCAAATGGCCGTCCGGGTCCTTCAAGGTCAGACACCACCAGGCCAGGAGCCGGGCCTCGCCGTCCTTGCGGCGCTGCCAGCTTTCGACATAGACCAGGTCGTCCGAACCTTCGAACACCGATTCGACCGCTTGATAGGTGTTTTGTTCGCCGACGAAATATTCCGCCGCCTCCTTGCCGATCACGTCGTCGCCGAAGAAATCCATTCCGCGCTGATTGGCCCAGATGTAGACCTTGTTCCGGTCGACTTCCATGATGATCTCCGGCAGGGCGGCCAGCAGGGCTTCTTGGCGTGACGAGAGCATATGAAAGTTGCGGGCGGCTTCGGTCCTCTCCCGGAGGAATCGGGACGTCTTCCGCAGGAGGAGGGCATAGGCGGCGGCCAGGAGGCCGAAGAGGACGGAAACGACGAGGACGATCACGGTCCAGAATCGCTTTCGAACGGGGGCAAAGGCCTCTTTTTCGTCGATCCGGGCGATCAGGAACCAGGGCGAGTCCGGGATCTCCCGGGCGTATCCGATCACGCGCTCCCCCCGGTAATCGGTCCCCTTGATGATTCCCTTCTGTCCTTGAGCGGCCAGGCCGGCGATCGTCGGAATGGAGATCGGGATCCGAAGATTGAGGGCGGCGTCCTTTTGAAAACGGAGCTCGTTGAGATAGAGGATCGTGTCGCCGTCCCGGCGGATGATCAGCGTTTCGGCCGTTTCGCTGGGAACGGGCCAGCGGGTGATGAAGGGATAAAGGTAAGCGGTGGGATCGATGTGCAGGACGAGAACGGCCAGGACGCTTTCCGGCTCGAGGTCGTCTGCGACCGGGACCAGCAGGCTCAGGAAGGCATGCTGTTCGCCCTCGCTCCGGTGGAAATCCAGAATTTCGGCCTGTCCCGACCCGATGACCACTGGAAGGCGGCGGAGGACTTCCGGGTATTGGCGGGGATTGTCCCGAGGGATGTCGAGGACGCTTTTTCCCCCGGGATTCAGAAGCTGGATATGAACGTATTGGCCGCCGGCCAGGTATTTGGCAAGCCAGGTCTCCAATCGCCGAACGGCTTCGGATGGAGGCGGATTTTGGAGAACCTGCCGGACGAGGTCGGCAAGCAGGGTGTTGCGCTCGAGATAAGCCGCATCTAAAAGCCGTTCCCTGCGCCACTGGGTGATCTCGGCCGCTTTCAGCTCGGCGATCGCCGTCAGATGGGCGTTGATTTCCTGTTCGAATTTCTCCGCGTACAACCGGAGAGATTTCCATCCGATGACGAGGACGGCCAAGATCAAACCGAAAATGACCAGGATAAAGAGCGCCGGGATCCCGGGCCGCACGGGGCCGGCCGAAGGGGAAAGGCGGCCCGGTTTTTTTAACGATAATCCCGAGGCCGTTTCTGTCTCAGCGGCTCGTTTCATGGCGGACTCCAGGCCCCGCAGGGCTCGCCTCGCCTCGAAGGAACGCCGGCATCGTCCTCAGGATAACCGCGGTTCAGCGGCCTTGTCAAACGGTCCGCCGGAGCTGCGTCTTTTCCCGCGTTTTTTCGAAGCTCCGACAGGACCTTCTTTCTTGCGAAATCAGGCCGATGCGGTTATGATGTTCGCTTTCTGTGAGGAATGCGTCGCCTGGATGTTGGAGAATGATGAAGATCACGATCAGACCGATAGGATTCTTTGCGGCCGCGGATTCTGGCTCTCGCCGGATTCGTTTCGGCGAGCCTCGGACGTGAAAGCCGTCCGGGTCGCCGCCGGTCCGAAAATCGACGGGCTCCTCGACGATCCGGTTTGGACCGAAGCGAGGCCCTTCACCGAATTCCGGATGGTCTTCCCGACTCCCGGGGGAGATCCCACCGAAAAGACCGAGCTCCGGATCGTCTATGACGAAACCAACCTCTATCTCGGGATTCTTTGCCGTGACGGGGAGCCCGGCCGGATCGCGGCCAACACGATGGGCCACGACCAGACCGGCGCGTCGGGCGGATACGGCGGTTACGGCCACTACGGCTCTTCCTCGACGGCCTCCGACGACCAGGTCAAGATCCTCCTGGATCCCTTCCAGGACAAACGGACCGCCTATGTCTTCTTCGTCAACCCCCGCGGCGCCCGGGGCGAAGGCCTGATTTACGACGGCAACTCCAGCCTGAACTGGGACGGAATCTGGGACGCCCGGAGCCGGGTGACCGACGACGGGTGGAGCGCCGAATTCCGGATCCCGTTCAAGTCGATTTCGTTCAAACCCGGGCTCACCGTCTGGGGGCTCAATGTCGAGCGGTACATCCCCCGGAAGCTGGAGACCATCCGCATCGCCGGCCTTTCCCGGGACAGCAATTTCAACAAGCCGAGCGAAGCCGCGGCCCTGGAAGGCATCGAGAACATCCGTCAGGGCAAGGGGATCACCCTCCGGCCGTATGGCCTTTCGGCGGTCGAAAAGATCCATCAACCCGGAACGCCCGCCGATTTCAGGCTGGACGGGGGATTGGACATTTACAAAAGCTTCACTCCGAATCTGGTCGGCGTCGTCAGCGTGAACATGGATTTCGCCGAAACCGAAGCCGACGAGCGCCGGATCAACCTGACCCGGTTCCAGATCAACTTCCCCGAGAAGCGGATGTTCTTTCTCGAAGGGTCGGAAACGTTCAGCTTCAGCTCGAGCATCAGCTTCACCCCGTTCTTCAGCCGCCGGATCGGGCTGTCCGGAGGGAAGCAGATCCCGGTTCTCTTCGGAACGAAGCTCTACGGCAAGGTCGGCAACACCAACCTGGCCTTTCTCGACGTTCAGACCGGGGCTTATGACGACCAGCCGGGCCGGAATTATCTGGCCGGCCGGATGACCCAGAACATCTTCGCCCAGAGCAAGGTCGGATTGATCTTCACCAACGGCAGCCCCACCGGGGAGAAAAACTCCCTCATCGGAGCGGATTTTAATTTCAGCTCGTCGGAATTTCTCGGCGACAAGAACCTCATGCTGGCCGCCTGGGGCGCTTACAATTGGAACGAGCAAAAGGACGGCCGCCATCACGGCTTCGGCTTCCGGGCCAACTATCCCAACGACCTATGGAACGTCCAGACGACTTACGCCTATTACGGCGAAGCCCTCAATCCCGGAATCGGCTATATGATGCGCAGAGGCATTCAGACGGCGTATGCCCGGGTGGCCTTCCAACCGCGGCCGGACGGGGGATTCCTGGGCTCGTTTGTCCGGCAATTTTTCTTCGACCTCAGCGCCGATTATTACTGGGACCTTTCGGGAAACCTGGAAACGCGGCTGCTTGAGCTCGCGCCGTTCGGCTTCCAAACCGAAAGCGGAGAGCGATTAAACCTCTCCCTCAAAGTCAACCGCGACGTCCTGCCCTTCGACTTCGAGGTCGCTGACGGGATCATCCTGCCGGCCGGCCCTTACGACTACACCACCGCCCAGGTCAACCTGGCGACGTCGAGCCGCCGCCCGGTCGCCGGGTCGGTCAATTACACGTTCGGCCAGTTCTATTCCGGGCATTACGACGATTTTAATCTCGGCCTGGACGTGAAAATCGACGGATTCGTCAATCTCTCCTTCGACACCAACCTGGTCCGCGGCCGGATGCCCCAGGGGAATTTCAGCGAGAACGTTTACCAGCTCAAGGCCGATGTCTTCGTTTCGCCCGACCTCGGCTTGATGAATTACATCCAGTACGACGACGTGTCCCGGAACCTGGGCTGGAGCGCCCGCATCCGCTGGCGAATTTCGCCGGGGAACGAGATCTACCTGGTCTACAACAAAGGCTGGGAGCGGAGCTGGGATCCGGTCTCACGTTTCCTGCCGACGGAGGAACGCGGAGTTTTAAAGCTGTCGTTCTCGATCCGCCCTTAGCCACCATTATTCATAAAAGTTCTTTTGATTATGCAGGCGAGGAAGAAGGAGCGAGGTCAACGATGCGCCGTTCTTTGAGATTCGTCCCGTTTGTCCTCCCGGTTTTTTGGCTTTTGGTCGCCGGGAGAGGATTTGCCCAGGAGCTCCTGCCTCCCGACGGCTTTGCCCCCGGCTGGAAGGCGGCGGACAAACCGCGGACGTTTATCGAAAAGGACCTTTTCAATCATATCGACGGCGGGGCCGAGCTCTATCTCGAGTTCGGATTCCGAAAGCTCGTCGTCCAAACCTACGCGGCCGGAACGGCGGAGCTCGACTTCGAGCTGTACGAGATGACCGAACCGGACGCAGCGCTGGGGATCTACTTGATGAACGCCGGCCGGGAAACTCCTTGGCCCGAAATCCCGGCCAGGAATTCGAGCGAGGACGCCCAGGTCGTCGCGATCAAAGGTCCTTATTATCTTAAAATCAATAGCTTCGCTCCGGGAGCGGCCCTCCGGCCGGCGATGATTTCCATGGCTAAAGCGGCCCTGGACCGGCTCCCCGACGCTCCGGCCGGGGCGCCGCTGGCCCTTCTTCCGGCCAAGGGACTCGTTCCGGGAAGCGGCCGCTTGATTCGAGGCCCGGTCGGTCTCCAGCCGTTCTACACGTTCGGGGAAGGGGACATTCTCGGGCTGGGAGGAAAAACATTCGCGGTGCTGGGCCAATACAAGATGGAAGACGGGAGGACATACAACAGTCTGGTCGTCATGTATGCTTCGGCCGATGCGGCTGCCGCCGTTTTAGAGAACCTCCGGGTGAACCATGATCCCTATATGACCATCGCCGTCGGAAACAATCCCGACGGTTTTACGTTTTCTGATTACCAGAAAAAATACGGCTGGGTCTTCAGACGGGGCGCCCGGCTCGAAATCGTTTTTAACGCTACATCCCTGGACTGGGACTGACCGGGCTTCTCTTTCTAAAATTAACGAGAGAGAGGGCGGCGACCGCGAACAGAATGACCGCTCCTCCGGCCAGCGTCCGGAGCGACGGCCGTTCTCCCAGGAACAACAAGGCGAACAGCATCCCGTAAACCGGCTCCAAGGCGCTGATAATGCTGGCCGTCTGGGCCGAAAGATGCCTCATCCCGGCAATGAAAAGCGTATGGGCGCCGGCTGTGCAAACGATCCCCAGGGCGGCCAGGAGGAGAATATCCCGGCCCGAAAGGGCAAAGGGAGGCAGAAGCAAAGCCGCCGGCAGGAGGAAGAGCGCGGCAAAGGCGTCTTGGTAGAACGCCACGACCGGACTTGCGTATCGGAACGAAAGCTTCCGGTTGAGAATGCTGAGGAGGGCAAACGTCGCCCCGGCCCCCAATCCGAGAAGGACGCCGCGGAAAATCTGTTCCGACCAGTCGAACCGCGGGACGATCAGGAATATCCCGGCCAGGCAGACCAGCGACAAGCCGATGTGGAGCCGGCTCAATCGAGTTCGGAAAAACGCCGGCTCCAGGAAAGCGGTGAACACGGGAAAGCTCGAATAGGCCAGGAGTCCGACCGCCACCGTCGAAACGCGGATGGATTCGAAGAAGAGGACCCAGTGGACGGCCAGTATGGCCCCCTGGAGGAGAAACGCCCCGGCGTCCCGCTTTCCCCGGACTGTGAAGCGTCCCCCGGCCAAGGGGATGATCAAGGCCAGGGCGGCGGCGGCAAAGACAACCCGTCCCAAGACGATGAGGTGAGGGGAGAGGGCCAGCCATTTGCCGAAAAGGCCGGCCAGTCCGAAAAGGACCGTGGCCGCGTGGACTCCGAGCAGGCTACGGGAATGGTTCAAAGCGCCTCGATTATATCAAAAAAACGCTTTTCCACGTGGGCCGTTTTGTGGTAAATTACTCTGTATCCTAAGGGGAGGAAAATCCCCTTCCCGATACACCCGGAAGAAGTTATGCCCAATCCAAACTACACCGTCCTGGCCCGAAAATACCGGCCGATGACCTTTGAAGAAATGGTCGGCCAGAAAGCGGTCGTTCAAACCCTCCAGAACGGCATCCGGAGCGGCCGGATCGCCCAGGCCTATCTGTTTTCGGGCATGCGGGGCGTGGGCAAGACGACCGCCGCCCGGATCCTGGCCAAGGCCCTCAACTGCGAAAAGGGACCGACGCCCACGCCCTGCGGCGTGTGCTCGTTCTGCACGGCCATCCAGGACGACCGGCTGGTGGACGTCATGGAAATCGATGGAGCCTCCAACAACGGCATCGACAACATCCGGGACCTCCGGGAGCTTGTCCAATACAAGGCCATGCAGAGCCGGTACCGGGTGATCATCATCGACGAAGTCCACCAGGTCTCCAGGCCGGCCTTCAACGCCCTCCTGAAAACGCTGGAAGAACCGCCGGAAAAGACCATCTTCATCTTCGCCACGACCGAGCTGCAGAAGGTCCCGGTGACCATCGTTTCCCGGTGCCAGTATTTCGAATTCAAGCGCGTGTCCCAGAAGGACCTCCTGGCCCACTTGGCCGAGGTCGCCAAAACCGAAAGCCTGTCCCTGACCGAAAACGGCTTCGGCCTGATCGCCCGTTCCGCCGAGGGGAGCGTCCGCGACAGCCTGACGCTGCTCGACCAGGCGGTGGCCTTCTGCGGCAAGACGGTGAACGACAAGGACCTGGCCCTGATCCTGGGAACGATCAACCGCGACCTGCTGTTCGAATTCTCCTCGGCCGTGATCGCCGGGGAGCCGGGCCGCGTCTTTCCCCTGGTCGAGAAAGTCATCGATGCGGGTTACGACCTCCGGGCGTTTCATAAAAAGCTCATCGAGCATTTTCGCGACTTGCTCATCGTCCGGACGGTGGCCCGGCCGCACGAGATCCTGACCGTCGGGGAAGCCGACTTGGCCGCGTTCCGGACCGAAGCGGAAAAGACGGGAGAGGAAGACCTCCTCCGGTATCTCCAGGCGCTTCAGAACGGAGAAGCCGCCTTGAAGTTTTCGGCCCAGCCCCAGATCGCCTTCGAGACGCTGCTTGTCCGATTGTGCCACTTCCGCAAGCTCGTCGACCTCAAGGACATGCTCGCCGGATTGGACGAGGCGGTCCCAGCCGGGGGCTCTGTTCCGGCGCGCCCCGCGGCCGCGGCCGAGCCGCAAGTCTCGCGCGTTCGGAACGAGGCGGCCCTTTTCCGGCTCCGGGCCGGCTCCAGCGGCTTCGCGTCCGTCGCCCGGCCGCCGCTCCGGAGGCGAAGCCGAAGCCGTACGAATCCGCTCCGCCGGCCCCGCGCCCGAAGATCCGCGAGGAATCGCCGGCCGGGCCGCGCCCGGATTCCGCGGGCGAATCCGGGAGGGAATCGGCCCTTCGGTACGCGAACGTGAGATTGTTCCAAGATAAGCTCAAGGCCCGGGTCGTTTCGGTGGAAGAGACCAAGGCTCCGCGGCCGAAGAATGAGGAGTGAACGACGATGAAGGGATTCGGCGATATCCAGAAGATGCTCAAATCGGCCAAGGAGATGCAGGAACGCCTCCAGCGGGAAACGGCCGAAATGCGGGTGGAAGGATCGGCCGGCGGCGGGATGGTGACCGTCGTCATGGACGGACAGAAAAGCGTTCTCTCCCTCAAGCTCGACCCCGAGGTCGTCAACCGCGACGATGTCGATATGCTCCAGGACTTGATTCTGGCGGCTTTTCGGGACGCGGCGGCTAAAGTGGACGCCGAGCTGGCCCAGAAGCTCGGCGGCCTGGGCGCCGGCTTGAAAATTCCGGGGATGTTCTGATGGCCGAATACGCCCCGCCGCTCAGCCGCCTGATCGAGGAGCTGAAGCGCATCCCCGGCGTCGGCGGGAAGAGCGCCCAGCGGATGGCCTTCCATCTCCTGGCCGGAACGCAGGAAGACGCCGAACGTCTGGCCGAGGCGATCCGGGAGCTGAAGAAGAATCTATTTCCCTGCTCGGTCTGCAACAATATCACTCAGTCCGACCCTTGCGCTTTCTGCACCGACCCCAACCGCAGCGACGAGAGCCTCTGCATCGTCGAGGAGCCGTTTCACATTGCCTCGATCGAGCGGTCCGGCGTGTACCGCGGCCGGTATCACGTTCTGCCCGGAGCCCTGGCTCCGCTGAAAGGCATCGGCCCCGAAGCCCTTCGCCTCGAAACGCTCGAAAAGCGGTTGGCGACCGGGCATTTCCGGGAGGTCATCATCGCCACCAACCCGACGGCCGAGGGGGAAGCCACCTCCCACTTCCTCGCCAGAGCCCTTCAGGGGTATAATATCCGGCTGACGCGGCTGGCCATGGGCCTGCCCGTGGGCGCGGACATCGATTTCGCGGATCAGGTCACGATCCGAAAATCCCTGGAAGGCCGGACAGAGCTTAAGGATTGATTCCGCGGGTATCCGCGATTTGATAACGTCAACGCCGTCAGAAGGCGGCTCAAAGGAGTTTGTGATGAAGAAAACGTTCAAAACCATCGACGGGAATACGGCGGCCACGCATGTGTCCTACGCCTATTCCGAAGTCGCGGCCATTTACCCGATCACCCCGTCTTCGACGATGGGGGAGTTGGCCGACGAATGGTCGGCCCAGGGCAAGAAGAACATCTTCGGCCAGAAGGTGGATGTGGTCGAGATGCAATCGGAAGGCGGCGCCTCGGGGGCGGTCCACGGGGCTCTCTCGGCCGGCGCCCTGACGACGACGTTCACCGCCTCGCAGGGTTTGATGCTCATGCTCCCGAACATGCACAAGATCGCCGGGGAAATGCTGCCGACGGTCTTCCTGGTTTCGGCCCGGTCGCTGGCCTGCCAGTCCCTATCCATCTTCGGCGACCACAGCGATGTCATGGCTGCGCGCAACACCGGATTCGCCATGACCTGCGCCGGTTCGGTCCAGGAATCCCAGGACCTGGCCATCGTCGCCCACCTGGCGACACTCCGGACCCGGATCCCGTTCCTTCATTTCTTCGACGGATTCCGGACCTCCAACGTCGTCGAGAAAGTCGACGTCGTCGACTACGAAACCCTGGCCGGGTTGTTCGAACCCCAGTACCTCGATGATTTCCGGAAGCGGTCCCTGAATCCCGAACGGCCGATGATGAAGGTCGGCCAGCAGAACCCGGACGTCTACTTCCAGGGCCGGGAAACGACCAATAAGGATTATCTTGAAGCGCCCGCGCTCGTCCAGCAGTACATGGACAAGGTCGGCAAGGCGATCGGCCGGCAATATCACCTCTTTGACTACTTCGGGGCTCCCGACGCCGAGAACATCATCATCATGATGGGTTCGGGCGCGGAAACCGCTGAAGAGACGATCAACTACCTCAACGCCCACGGAGCCAAGCTCGGCCTGATGAAAGTGCGCCTCTACCGGCCCTTCGACGTCGCAGCGCTCAAGGCGGCCCTGCCCAAGTCCGTCAAGCGGATCGCCGTTTTGGATCGGACGAAGGAGCCGGGCTCCATCGGCGAGCCCCTCTATCTGGATATCGTCGTGGCCCTTGCCGGGATGGACGTGAAGATCATCGGCGGCCGCTATGGCCTGTCCTCCAAGGAATTCACGCCGGCCATGGTCAAAGCCGTCTATGACCACCTCGCCGGAAAAGCGTTCCACGGCTTTACCGTCGGGATCAATGACGATGTCACCCACCTTTCGCTTCCCATCGGTCCGGTCTTGGACACCGAGCTTCCCGGCACGGTCCGCTGCAAGTTCTGGGGCTACGGCTCGGACGGCACCGTCGGGGCCAACAAGAACTCGATCAAGATCATCGCCGATAACACCGAGATGTACGGCCAGGGCTACTTCCAGTACGACTCGAAGAAGTCCGGCGGCGTAACCATTTCCCACCTCCGCTTCGGCAAGCAGCCGATCCAGTCCCAGTACTTCCTCAACACGGTCGACTTCGTCGCCCTCCACAAGCCGTCCTACATCGGCCGGCTCGACATCCTCGAGGGAATCCGCGAGGGCGGGACGTTCCTGCTCAACTCCAGCTGGAAAGCCTCCGAGGTCTTCGAGAACCTGACCGCGGACATGCAGAAGACGATCATCGACAGGAAGGTCAAGGTTTACACGATCGACGCGATCAAGATCGCCGGCGAGCTCGGCTTGGGCCTCCGGATCAACTCGATCATGCAGGCCTGCTTCTTCAAGCTCTCCGGAGTGCTCCCCGAAGCCGAGGCCATCGCCCTCATCAAGAAGGCGATCGAGAAAACCTACGGCCGGAAGGGCCAGGAAGTCGTGAAGATGAATTGGGACGCCGTCGACCGGGCCGCGGCCGGCTTGGAAGAAGTCCCCGTCCCGGCCAAGCCCGGCAAATCCGCGCCCATGACCAAGATCGTCCCCGATGATGCCGACGCTTACGCCAAAGACATCATCGATCCGGTCACCCGGTTCAAGGGCGACGATGTCCCGGTTTCCAAGATGCCCTTTGACGGCGTTGTGCCGACGGCCACGGCCTGCCTGGAAAAGCGGGGGATCGCCGTCGAAGTTCCGGCCTGGATCCCGGAAAACTGCATCCAGTGCGGCCAATGCTCGCTGGTCTGTCCCCACGCGGCCATCCGGCCCAAGCAGATCGCCCCGGCCGACATGGCCGGCGCCCCAGCCACCTTTAAAACCATCAAGTCCAATTCCAAGAACGACCGCGATCTCCAGTACCGCCTCCAGGTGTACGTCGAGGATTGCGTCGGCTGCGAAAACTGCGTCGAAACCTGCCCGACCAAGGTCAAATCCTTGAAGATGATCCCCATCGAGGAGGCCCGGAAGGCGGGCGAGAACGAAAACCTGGCCTTCTTCGAGAAGGCGCCGTATGAGGTCATGGACGGCAACAAACGGGATACAATCAAGGGCAGCCAGCTGCTCCGGCCCCTGTTCGAGTTCAGCGGGGCCTGCTCCGGCTGCGGCGAGACGCCCTACGTCAAGCTGGCCACCCAGCTCTTCGGCGACCGGATGATCATCGCCAACGCCACCGGCTGCTCATCCATCTACGGCGGGACGTTCCCGACCTCGCCCTACTGCAAGACGGCGGAAGGGAAGGGCCCGGCCTGGGGCAACTCCCTCTTCGAAGACAACGCCGAGTACGGCTTCGGCATGCGGTTGGCGGTCGACGCCAACCGGAAGCTCCTGGCCGCCTCGATCGACGCCGCCCTGACGGCCGGGACGACGCCGGCCCTGACCGACGCTTTGAACAAGATGAAGGCAGCCTGGACGAGCGCCGGCGACGAAGCCAAGGCTGCGGCCGCGGCGGTGAAAGCGGCCCTGCCGGCCGCCCTCAAGGGCGCCAATGGGGCCAAGGCCCCGCTGGCCAAGATCGTCGAGCTCCAGGATTTCCTGGTCGAAAAGAGCGTCTGGTGCATCGGCGGAGACGGCTGGGCTTACGATATCGGCTACGGCGGACTGGACCACGTCCTGGCCTCCAACCGGAACATCAACGTCCTGGTCCTGGATACCGAGGTGTATTCCAACACCGGCGGCCAGGCGTCCAAATCGACGCCGACCGGCTCGGTGGCGAAGTTTGCCGCCTCCGGCAAGAAGACCGCTAAAAAGGACCTCGGCAGGATGGCCATGAGCTACGGCTACGTTTACGTCGCCGCCGTGGCCATGGGCGCGAACATGAACCAGTGCATCAAGGCCTTCCAGGAAGCCGAAGCCTACGAAGGGCCGTCGATCATCATCGCCTACTCGCCCTGCATCAACCACGGGATCGACATGAAGAAGACCCAGGCCGAAGAGAAGCTGGCTGTGGACTCCGGCTACTGGATCCTCTACCGGTACAATCCGCTCCTGGCCAAGGAAGGGAAGAATCCGCTCCAGCTCGACTCCAGGGAGCCCAAGCTCGAATACGGTGACTTCCTGAAGAACGAGGTCCGCTACCGGACCCTCACCCAGCAGTTCCCCGAGATCGCCAAGGAGCTCTTCGCCCAAGCGGCCGACGAGGCCAAAAAGCGCTTCGCCATCTATAAGAAGATGGCGGAGTAAGGCCGTCTTCGAACACGTTGTTTAGCTGAGACAAGCCCCGCACCGCCCCCCGATCGGGGGTCACGGTGCGGGGCTTTTTTTCCGTAACCGGGATCATGATCGCCCGGCCGCCGAGCCGACGTGGTTCGGCTTCATCGTTCCTTGACATCCCCTCAACGCCCCTTTAGACTGAAAGGCGTCTGCGAGAAAGTATTTTTTGAGCTCTGTGCGTTCGATGGAGAGAGTGAATGGTCAGATTTCCCGTGACCCCCGAAGGACTTAAAAAGATGGAAGCCGAACTGAAAAAACTTCGCGAAGTCGATCGCCCGGCTAACGTGAGAGCCATTCAAGAAGCCAGAGAACACGGCGACCTGAGAGAAAACGCCGATTTTAAGTGCGCCAAAGATGAACAATCGATGATTGTCGGAAGAATCGCCTATTTGAAAGGCCGCATTTCGAATGCCGCGGTGATTGATCCGGCAAAAATGTCCGGCGACAGTGTCGTTTTTGGGGCCAAGGTATATTTGGAAAATCTCGATACCGGCGAGCAGGTTGTCTATCGCCTTGTCGGCGAAGATGAAGCGGATATTAATCAAGGCTCCATCTCAATTACGGCGCCAATTGCCCGGGGCTTGATTCGGCACAAGGTCGGCGAGCAGGCGGACATTGTCACTCCTTCCGGTACAAAAAGATTTAAGATTATTAACGTTGAGTTTTAGTCCCTGGCCCGCATTCGGGAATTTCCTGAAGAATGCGCCCCGCACCGTGACCCCCGATCGGGGGGACGGTGCGGGGCATTTTTGTGGCGAGAGTTTTCGGCCGGGTTTTAGAGGAGATTCAATCCGGCGATGAGCTGTTGGACCAGCTTCATCCAGGCCGCGGCGTCTTCGACCGTGATTTTCAGGCCGCTCTGCGCCTGGATCTCGTTGATCAGAGCTTCGAGCTTATTGATGCCCGGGCCGATGTGTCCCTTCATCAGGGAATCGATGGCCCCTTCGATTTTCTGGCAAAGGCTGTTGGCCACGCCGGCGTTGGCGACCTTGGCCCGGATGTCCTGGCACAATCCGCGCAGCCGCTCGTTGACGGTCGGGACGACGAAAGTCCTCCCCGACGATCCGGAAAACGCCGTTGCCGTGGTCGGTCGACATAGATGATCCCGTTGCGGTCGAAGGAGATGAAGCCGGGCCAATTGAATCCGGAGGCAAAGTCCGACCAGGAGCCGTCGATTTCCCCGAGGACGATTTCCCCGGCATCGCTCAGGGGGATCAGCAATTGTTCCGGGACGTTCCGAGCGAAGAAACGGATCTCGGAATCCTTGGTCCGCAGGTCATAAAACAGCGGCTGTCCTTCGACCGAAAAGGGCGGGGTGGTCGGCGTTTCGGGGACGTTGACTTTAATGATCCCGTCGCCGCGCTTCGTCTTTGACATAAAAATTCTGGTCCCGTCGAAGAGAAAACCCCGTTCGATATTCCGGATGCCGGTGATATAGGGGGTGGCCAGCCGGTAGCCAATGTCCAGAATCCCGACTGTCGAAATGAAATCATCGTAGGTCGTCCCGCCGGAGAGGTGCTTTGGGTCACGACCAGGCGGCCGAAGGAATCAAACCGAAGGGTCCGCGTCCAGAAGTCGGCCAGCTTGATCAAGGATCCGTCGGCCGGATCGAACCGATAAACGGCGTTGGGGCTGGAGTTGGAAAGGTAGAACCGCCTTCCGCATCGACGGCTAATGGTTTGGTTGGTCGTTCCGAGGGGGACGGTCACGTTTTCCGTGCTCCCCGTTTCTGGATCGAGCCGTTTGAGCTGGGCAATAGCGGAATTGCGAAAAGTATGGACGGTTGTCCAAATCAAAGGCGATGTCGGAAATTGAGTCGAACCCGTAATCCAGGTTGACGTCGCTCCTGACTCCACCGACAACTTTGGAAACGACGCCCCGGTAGAATTCGGATATATAAAGCGTGTCGTCGGGGGCGACGGAGACAAATCCGCCGTTGCGGATATCGGTAGCGACGATTTCCTTGATGTTTCCGGGGAGAATTTTGACTACGTTGGAGTAGGAGTTGAGGCCGAGTCCGTCCATCCGGTCTTCGACATACTCCAAGGTGTAAAAATATCCCGCGCTGTCCATGGCCAGGTCCCTGGGGAAAACAAGCTTCGGGCGAGATATTGGCCGTCCCAAGTCGCCTGTCGCCGCGTTGAACCGGCGGATCGTGCCCTTTCCGTCGGGTCCGCCGCCCGTGTGACACGTAGAGATATCCGGCCCGGTAGAAGAGGCCGTTTCTCCCCGGGAGAGTGAGAAACGGGGTGACATCATACTGGCCGTCGCCGTCGGGATCGGTTATTTTAACGACGCAGGCGGGGATACCGGCTTTACTGGCCGTGGCATAAAAGGTTCCTGCCTCGTCCATAGCAAGATACGTCAACATCCAGCCGGGAGGGGTGACGAGAACCGGATTCCCGCCGTCCAAACGGTAAAGTCCGGGATTGGTGACTTGGTCTGAAGAATGGGTAAAAAAAATGGTTCCAGAGGGAGTGACGACAAGGTCGAACGGATTGGGGCCTTCCAGCGTTTTGAATTTGACGTATGTCGAGACGTCCCCCGTCGGGGTCAACCGGGCGATCCGCCAGAACATGCTGCCGACCAGCATATCCCCGTTCGGCAGGAAGGCGATGTTCTGGGGATCCGGGATCCGATTGGCTTCCAGGATCTTTTCGACCCGAAATCCCGAAGGGACCGTAATGTCGGAAGCGCTTTGCCCCCAGACGGGCGGGCCCAAGAGCAGACCGGCGAGCAGAACGAGACACAAACCCTGTTTCCTCATGTTCCTCCTCCTTGATAGAGACGGACGGGAACACGCAGTGAAATGAAAATCACCTCTCTGGCATGGACCCTTTTCCGTCCGATTTCCGCTGCCGGGGATTATATCTATGGGCAGAAGGGGAAGTCAAACCGCCATCGGAATCAGCGGAGGACGGCGGGCAAGGTGCGGATCCGCCCGAGGTCCGTCGCATCTCTTGACCGGAATCCCGTTCGCGAATAATATGGCCCCGCCTTTGACAACGCTTTGGCCGGGGGCAAAAAAGCCATGACCCGCTACATGAAGCGCCACGAGCGCGACCTGTTGAAAGCGATGGCCGCCGATCCGAACCGGGAGGATCTCAAAGAGCTCCTGGCCTTCCACGACAAGCAGATCGCCTGGGTTCAGCAGGAACGGCTGGCCCACCTCCTGGTGATGTTGTTTGTGGCGCTTTTCTTCGTCCTGGCCCTGGCCTTCACCATGGCCAATTTTTCCTTGCCGGCCCTCGCCCTGACGGTCCTGCTACTCCTCATGTCCGTCGCCTACGTTTTCCATTATTACCGGCTGGAGAACACCGTCCAGAGGTGGTACTCGATTTCCAACCGGATCAGGGACAGCCTTCTCCAGGCAGGCAAGTCAAACGAGGCGGAAGCTAATACCGGCTCGGCCAGTCGGGATCGGGCGGCAGGCCGAGCTTTTTCAGACGAGCCGCGCGGTCTTTGACGATTTTGGTCATTTCGTCTTCGGCGGCTTTTTTCAGCTTTTGATAATCCTCCCAGGCCTTCTGTCCGGCGATCTGCTCCGGGGTCTTTCCGTCCCGGTAGGCCTTAAGCGCCGCGTCCGCCGCTTTCTGCTCTTCGGGAGAATTTTTCATTCGACCGGCCTTGACCTCCAAATCCCGCAGGATTGACGCGTCGTCGGTCGTCCGGCCCCATTTTAGTTTTTCCTCCGCTTCCCGGGCCGGGCCGCAAAGATCATTAAGCTCCCAGTAGCGTTTTTTCTCTTTTTCCGCGAGAATCTTCTCATCCTCAAGGGCTTTGGCAATCTCCTCGTCCTTTTTGCTTTTGTCTTTGGCCTTCATCCAGCGAGACTGGAGGGCCTGATCCACCTTGGTGACCGCCGTTTCCATGTCCTTGTATTCCAGACCCTTAAAATGCTTCAGGCCGGAAAAGAGGTCCTGTTTCATCACCGGCTCGTAGATGGTGTCGAACTGCTTGCGGAGCTTTTCCTGGCTTTCGTAGGTTGTCTTGATGTTCTTGGCCCAGCCGGCAACGCTCGTCTTCCATTTGTTGATCACGCTCGGATATTGCCCCTCCAGGCCGATCCACCGGGTCTGGATGGCGGCGATTTTCGGATCCATCTTTAACTCGGCCCCGTGATTTTCGATCACCCGCTCGCGGACATGCTTCAAGTCGATGGCCACGTTTTCGACGAGGCTTTCGGCCTCTTTTACGTTTGTGCGGCCCTGGTCCACCATCTCCACGGTCGCCGATCCGTCGTTGGCGATTGCCTCGGCCGCGACCAGGATCTTTTCCGCGTCGGTTATCGCCTTCAACCATTCGTCCTTGCGGACGGGATGAAACTCGATGTCCCTCTCGAGCGAAAACATATCCCGATACGCTTTCCAACGCCAGGTCATGACGTCTTTTCCGGCGTTCTGAATCTCGCCGGCGATGAATTCCTCGTTGTCTTTTCGCCATTCCGTCCAACCGGAGGGAAGCTCCTGGGATTTGTCCCGATAAACCATTTCGGCCTGGTCCACCGTGAGGGACCAGAGATTGCATCGGTCGTTGACCAGATCCTCCCAGACCTTGGTCGTCTTGGTCGGCTCCATGGAGGTCGAAGCCATGAGCTTCGTCATGTCGTCGAAGAGCTGATCGAAGGTGTTCATGGCGTCGCGCCGGTAGTCCATGGCCGAGGGCTTCGCGGCGTTCGACTGGGACCGGCCGAATGGATCGGCGGTAAGGACGAGGGCGAAGGCCAGAACCACGGCCGCGGCGGCAAACGTCTTTGCGAATTTTATCATCGGCTGACTCCTGTTGTTCTTTTTTTCAGAACGGCTGGGGGAAATTGACGATATACCAGCGGCCCTTGCTGCCGCCGACCCGCCGGAGAAAATGAGGCTTGGGCGAGCCGTACTGCCGGCCGCGCTCGTCGTAGGCTTTGGAGAAAACGGTCGCCTCCTCGACGAGGTCCTCGGAAATCTTCTTCACCGTCTCCTTCTGCCCGTCCGAGAGGAAGAAATCCTCCAGGCGGTTCGCATCGTCATAGCCCTTCAAAGCCCGGATGTTGGCCTTTTCGGCGACGACGTGAACGTAGAAATTGGCGAAACGGTACTGGTGCCAGTCCCAGTGGTACATCAGCAAGCTGCCGGCTCGCGGTCCGGCTTGTCGGCGGGGATCGATGCATTGACGGTAGAGGTCGAGGTTCTTTTCCTTGATGGCTGTGGCGAAAATCTCTACCAACCGTTCCGGCGAGACGTCCGGGGGGATGTCGCGCACGGAATAGAGCGGCCCCTTGACCCGTTCCATGTTTTCTTCCCCGGCGAAGACACCGCCCTCTTCCATCTCGGCCGTGGACAGGGCGAAGGTCACGCCCGGGACATAGACGCCGACCGGTTCGACACACCAGCCCCAGAAGGCGGCGATCGTTTTTTTCTTCTCGGCTTGGGGGATCAGAAACCGGACTCCGGTGATTCGGCCGACAATCGTCCACTTGCCCCCTTCCGGGACGTCCTGGTTGATCTGCCGGCGGTACCGCTTGACCGCCTCGTATGGTCCGAGCCAGCCCCGGTTGGCGATCTCAACCCAGTAATACCCCCGGGTTCCCGTGCCGACGAAAACGTATTCCTGTCCGCCGTCAATGAACTGGTTGGTCGGATATTCAAAATCTTCCAGGATCACGTAGCGCCCCTTGAGCGATTCGATGGACGCGTCCCTCACGGAAGGAGGAGGAAAGGGCTTGGTGATCGTTCCCGGCGCCGCCAGAATTTTGGTCTTAAATTCGGCCCATTGCTTCTCCCCCTCGGCGGCAAACAGGTCCTTGAATTTTTTCTCGTTTTGCCGATAGGTGAGCATGTCCGGGGTGATTTCGATGAAGTCGCCCTTGCTGCCCATCACCGCCTTTTGGGCGCGTTGGAACAGCTCCTCGACTTTGGGATCGTTGGGGTACTGTTCTTTCAGGGTTTTAATCCGTTCCAGGGCCTGCGTTTCGTCATAACCCATCTTGAACGGTTGGCCCCGCATCCGCTCGGCCTTGTCCTCGAGCTTCTTGAGATAAAATTCGGCCTTGCTGATGTCATTGGCCGGAGCCCGTTGAAACGCGGCTGCGTCCGAAAACAATGCGGTCGCCGGCCTGGATGCTCCCAGGGACGCCAGGCTTACCGCGGCGAGCAGGAGGATGATCCCCCGAGGAAACGGCTTAAAATTCATGCGAGACTCCTTGCCTTTGACTCCAAAGAGACGTGACCGAATATATCGGAGGCCTTTCGGATCTGTCAATACGGATAAAAATCATCTCCGGCGAAATACTGGATCCATCCGGCGCTCAAAGCGTCGACGGCCCGGACCAGACGGACGACGGCCTCCCCGCCGTTGCGGTTCGGGTCGACCCGCAGGACGAATTCGCTGAGGCCGACGTGACGGAAGGGATCCCCCCAATCATAGGTATACCCGAGACGCGTCCAAGGCCAGCCCCAGCTCCAGGGGTCGTTTTCGTCCCCGACGGCGTAGATGGTGTCGGCGCGCTCGCTGAACCATTCCTTGTAGGTCAGGGCCGGGGCCCATTTGGAATCCTTGAAGAACGCGTCGGTCCGGAGAGCCAGAAACGGATTTGCGTCCCGGGGAAAAATCCACGCGGCTCCGGCGCCCGGTGGGGAGAAAGCCCAGGCCCCGTTATCGGGATAGGCCAGCTCGGCTTCGTGATCCGTAATCTCCGGATCGGGGGAGGGACGGAAGAGGTCGGCCGGATCAACGAACATCTCGACGATGATGTCGTAATCGTAAGCGGGGTGGAGGCCCAGCAGCTGTTTGACCCGAAGCGGAGTCGGGATCGTCATCCAAAGCGGCGTCATCCGGTCGGTCCGGAAAAAGTTTCGCAACTCCGGGACAACGGTCACCCAGAGGCTTTTTGTTAAAACGTACTCGGGCAATCCGGCTTCCAGGGCCGCCCGGTAGTACCGGTCATAGGAATCCCGGGACATGAAAGCCGCGACCAGGAGGCGCGACCGTCCCGGTTCTCCTTCCCAGACGAGCGCTCCGCCTTTCAGGAGAGCGGTGTTGACGGGATCCTCAAAGGGGACGATCGCCAGAAGGCTTCGCGAGATTTCCCGTTGCTCGGAGACGGCGGCGTCGCGCAAGGCCGCCAGATAAGCGATTTTGTCGATAGGCCTGACATCGGTCGGGCCGGGACTGGAAAACGGCGCCGGCCCGAAAAACAACAAACCGGCTAGGACAAGGGGTCCCCACAGAGTTTTTGTTCGCCTATGCATTCCGGCCTCCTCGGGCATTCCCGCTTCGCGCGGCGAAGTCCGGATGATCCGTCCTTCAGCGTGCGAGGATCTTGGCGAGACGGATGACGCCTTCCCGGAGGTCGGCCGGCTTGGCGTAGGAGAAGTTGAGCCGGATCTCGTTTTTCCGGGCGGTTCCCGAGGGGTAGAACTTGCTCCCCGGGATATAGGCGACGCCGGCCTTGGCCGCTTCGTGGAAGATCGCGTCCGTATCGAACGTTTCCGGGCAAGTCAGCCAGATGAACAAGCCGCCCTCCGGCTCGGTCCAGCGGATGCCCGGGGGCATCGTCTCTCTCAAGGCCGAGATCATGACCTCGCGTTTTTCCCGGTACATCGCCGTGATCCGCTCGATATGGGGTTCGAGCAGGTCGCGCTCCAGGAAGCGGGCGACAACCCGCTGAACGACGCCCTCGGGAGAGACGATGGCCTTTTGGGCCCATTTGGCCATGGCCGCGATGAGGTCGGCCGGCCCGACGGCGAAGCCAAGGCGCAAACCCGGACCGAGGATCTTGGAGAACGACTTGCAGATCGTCACCGTTCGGTCATCGCCGAATTCGGCCCGGGCGATGTTCCAAATCGAATCGATGCGGCCGCCCATGAAGCGGAGGTCCCGGTAGGGCTGGTCCTCGAGAATGAAGACACCCAGGTCGCGGGCGATGCGGATGAGCTCCCGGCGGCGAGCCAGGCTCATCGTCCGTCCGCTGGGATTTTGGAATTCGGGGATGGTGTAGATGAACTTGACTGTCCGGCCCTGCTTCCGCTTGGCGACGATGGTCTCTCGGACGAGGTCGACGAGCAACCCTTCCTCGTCCATCGGGATGGCGGCGAGATCCGCCCCGCAAGCTTCCATCGCGACCAGCGTGCCGTTGAACGACGGGGCTTCGCAAATGACAAGATCGCCCGGGTCGATCAGAGCCCGGGTGTAAAAATAGATGCCGTTGGTCGCCCCGTCGGTGATCAGAACTTCCTCTTTGAGGACGTTGGGTTCCTTCTCGCAGCGGAGAATCTGCTCCTTGAGGACCTCGTCCCCCTCGCTTTCGCCGTACTGGAGGACATCGGTTCCTTCCTTCTCCACGACTTCCTTGAAGAGCGCGGCCAGCTCGACTTTCGGGAACGACTCGGGGCTGGGCAGGCCCCCGGCCAGGGAGATCATTCCTTTAACGCCCTTGGTCGCTCGGACCATCTCCCGGATGAATGAAACGCCCATCGATCGGGTCACTTGGGACAGCATGTGCTCGGGAAAGGACACGTCCACACTCCTTGTTTTTGTTTGGTTAGACGGGGCTGAGGTTGGCCAACGCGGGTATTATAACCGAACCGAAGAAAAACGGAAAAGCCAAGGCCGCCGCGGTTGACTTCGGCCGCGGCCCGGACATATAGTTCTCCCTCGCGCCGGCTCCGGCCGCGAGCGCCCGTCATCGGTGAAAGGACGCCCATGAAGCGCACCATCTTCGGACTGATCGTCGCTCTCTCTTTCTCCGTTCTTCTGCCCGGACAGAAACCGCCGCAATTCCTCAAGGCGGACCGGTGCCTTGTCCCGGCCGCGCTCCGCGATCCCATCATCCAGGAGTTCTCCGGCGAACAGGCCTTCCTTCATGTCCAGATGCTGTCCGGAACGCGGGACCGCCAAGCCGAAGAGTATGCCTCGCAGTTCTTCGAGACGTCCTATATCCGGGACGAAGCCGTCCGGGCCGGATTATCCGACGTCGTCGTTGATTTCTTTCCGAGCCGCGATGTTTGGGACGCGGTCGAAGGCGACCTCTATCTGGTCCTTCCGGAGAAGAAAAAAATCGCTTCTCTCAACCAGGTCCCGTCCTCGCTGGCCTCGGGGAGCGCCGACGCGGACGTCGAAACTGAAGTCGTCTACGTCGGAGCGGGCCGGGAGGAAGATTATGCCGGCAAGGATGTGGCCGGAAAGATCGTCCTGGGGAGCGGATCGACTTCGTCCCTGTTCCGGCGGGCGGTGATCGAGAAAGGGGCGGCCGGAGTGCTGGG
The DNA here is from genome assembly GCA_963783665.1 of Candidatus Aminicenantota bacterium. Taxonomy (GTDB): domain Bacteria; phylum Acidobacteriota; class Aminicenantia; order Aminicenantales; family UBA4085; genus JAAZPG01. Next base: position 69,551 of record CAWANZ010000002.1, read on the forward strand.
AACGGGATCGGCCGGCGTGAGTGGGGACGCGGCCGGTTACTCGCTCGACCAGATCGGCTGGGCGAACGTGTCCCCGGCCCAGGGCAAAGGCGGGTTCGGCTTCGCCCTGTCCCTGCGACAATTCGCCGAGCTCCAAGGATATCTCGAACGGGGGCAGAAAGTCGTCGTCAGGGCCCACGTCAGGGCGAAGACGTATCCCGGTAAAATGAACGTGGTTTCGGCCGCGATCCCCGGGACCGATCCGGCGGCCGGGGAGCTGCTCTTCGTCGCCCATGCCTTCGAGACGATCAGCAAACCGGGGGCCAACGACAATTGCACCGGCGTGGCCGTCCTCCTGGAAGCCGGGAGGACGATGGTTCGACTCATCCGGGACAAGGCGATCCCGGCCCCGCGGCGGACGATCCGCTTCGTCTGGGGGAATGAGATCTCGGGCACGACGGCCTGGATGTTCAAGCATCCCGAAATGCAGGACAAGCTGCTGGCGGCTCTGAATTTCGACATGGCCGGAGCGAACACGAAAACGACGGACACGTACCTGCGGATGAAGACGACTCCGGACGGACGGCCAAGCTACCTCAATGCCCTCATCGGCGATTTGCTGCGGTTCGTCGACCAGTCCGAAATCCGGACGACCCAGGGGGAAAACGCCCCATTCAATTACCGGATGGTGCCCTTGGCGGCCGTCACGTCCGGCAGCGACCATAGCGTCTTTCTGGCCGGTGGGATCCCGACGATGCAGTTCAATTATTGGCCCGATAACTTCTATCATAGCTCGGAAGACCGGATCCTCTATGTCGACCCGACGGAGCTGAAGCGGGTCGGCGTCATCGCCCTGTCGGCCTTCGCCTATCTGGCCAACGCCGGAGGGGACGAGGCCGCGCATCTCGCTTGGGAAGCGGCGGCCGAGGGGGAGCAACACCTGTCTGAAGTCGCCCGCCAATGCCTTCGCCTGTTCGGTGAGGACGCAAGTCAACTTCAGGTCCGCCACGGGGCGATCCGGGATAAAATCGACGGAGCTTTCGTCTTGGCCAAGGGAAGCGTGGAGGCCGTTCTGACTCTGGGCCGGACCCCGGAGGCCGAAACAATGGTCGCGATGCTCGTCGGAAACCTCGACCAAATCCGGCGAGCCGCGTCTCAACGCTTGGATGCCGTCTATCGCAACCGCTGCCTGGCTTTAAAGGTCAAGCCGACGGTTCCCGCTTTATCCGACCGGGAAAAAGCGTATGCCCGGATGATCCCGCGTCGCAGATTTAAAGTCTATTCGGCCGAGGCCCAGAAGCTAAGCTCAGCAGGCCGCCCGGCCGAGCCTCGGACAAAGCCCCAGGAACCACAAGCAAAGCCGGCGGCGGCTCCTTCCCCGGTAACGGCCCGGCCGTTCGGCTTCGTTCAAACGTCGACCCAATATTTCATCGACGGCCGCCGGAGCATCCTGGAGATCTACCGCCTGGTTCGGGCCGAATGCGGAAACGTCCAGGTGGGAAGCCAAGACGGGAAATACGCCTATGTCCTCGGGCTGGAATATCCGGACGTCGAACTGGAAACCGTCGCCACCATCATAAAAAATATGGAACGAACCGGGACGGTGGAAATTCTCGAGGCCTCCGCGGGAAAAGCCCCGAAAAAATAGACAGCCTTCAGTTTTTTCCCGTTATTTCCGCTCGGCCCGAATCTTCTCCAGATTCGGCTTGGCCGCGACGGCTTTTTCGAAGAAGCCGGACAGCATGGTGCACGGGTAATCGGCGCAGAAGGCGCAGTTTTCCACCTTTTTTGCCGTGCCGCATTTCCGGATTTCGCAGACGGCGCAATACCCGATATGAGGCCCGTCGGCGGCCGTGCAGCCGGCGCAATCGACCATTTCGGGGGCGATATCGGACCCGTATTCCTGGGCCCACTTCTTGGCCGTTTCCTTCTGGAGGACTTTGTCCCCCGTCGTGTGGACAATAAACGCCGGGCAAACGGCGCAATCCAAACCGCAGATGGCGATGTTCATGAGCTTTTCTCCCGCTCCAGTATCCTGAGTTTGAGCGCCGGCGTCAAGATTTTTCCGGGCCGACGATGACCCACGAAGCCCGGGCCGGGTCGAAGAGGCGTTTGATCGCGGCGTTGGTTTGTTCAAGGGTCAGGGACGCCAACGCGTCTTCGAAGGCGAGGAGGAAATCCGCCCCGAGCCCGCTCGATTCGAAAAATCCGAGGGTCCGGGCCCGATTGGCTTTGGTTTCGTTGGCCCGGAGAAAATCGGCCCAGAGGACGGCCTTGCCGGCTTCGAATTCCTCGGCCGAGATCCCGGTGTCCCAAAATTCGCGGAGGGCGGCGGCCAAAGCTTCTTGGGCCTTTTCGCTCCTGGCCGCATCGGTTTCGAGATAGCCTTCCAGGAAACCGGCCTGACGGAATGGGAAGGCCAGGCAGGAAACGACATAGGCCAGCTGTTTTTCCGTGCGCAGCGACCAGAGGCGCGAGCCGGGCCCGCGACCGAGGACATTCTCCAGAAGAGAGACGAGAACGTAATCTTGGCGGCTGAGCGGCGGCAAGGGAAAGGCGCAGGAGATCAGGCTCTGTTGCTGGTCTTTCGTCAGGCGGCGCGCCGGATAGGGGGGAGCTTTCGTCGTGATCGCCGTTCTCCCGGCTTCGGCCTCTTCGGCGTCGCGAGCGAATTTCCCGAAATGTCGGGAAATCAACGCCTGGAGCTGTTCGGGCGTCAGGTCGGAAAGAGCGACGACGACGATATTGTTCGCGGCGAACCGGCGGCGATAGAACTCCTTGATATCTTTCGTTTTTAAACCGGCCAGCGATTCCTCCGACCCTAATGTCGTTCCGGCGTATCCCGTCCCGCTGAAGAAGGCATCCCGATGAGCCAAGCGGGCTTCCTGGGATGCGTCGTCGGTCAGGATGCGCCGCTGGTGGTTGGCCGCTTCGATCAACCGGTCCGTCCGGATGTTGGTGATCAAGGGGTCGGCGATGATGGCCGCGACCGCGCCCAGGATCGAATCGGCGAACTCGGTCAGGAATTCCAGGTGGATCGCCGCGTCGTCGTCCCGGGAGGCCATCGAGGTCCGGAGGGCCTTAACCAGAAAATCGCGGCCGGTCTCCTGATCCGGGATTTCCATGGCCAACCGGGTCGCAAGATACGAGATCCCGGCCTGCCCGGCCGGTTCGGCCGCCGCCCCTCCCTTGATCACGATTTCCAGGACGGTGATGGCCGATGTTCTATCCGTCTGGGTGATGACGGTCAGGCCGTTTTCCAGAACCGTCTTCCGGACGGAGATGTCATCGGCCGAAATTCCCGCGAAAAGTGAAGCCGCCAGGAAGAGGAGAAGCGGTCCGAACATCCGTGCGTGGCTCATTTTTTTCGGGGAACGATGGAGACCAGGACAAAGGCATCGCGGTTGAAGGCCGCAGCCGGCGGCCTCGCGGAGGTCGAACGAGCCGAGGGCGGCGATTCGCTCCAGGTAATCGATTTTCGAATCCGCCTCGCGGAGGAGAAGGTGCATGGCCATGGAGGTGGCCAACCCGATCCCGCTCTCCCAGGCTTGATGGACGATGAACCGCATCGCATTCCGGGCGCTCCCGAGGTAATCGAACGCGAAATCCCGGGCCTCGCCGATGAAATCGTCGGGAGAAAACTTTTCAGTCCGGACGCTTTTGAGATAGGCGACGGCCTGCCGCTTAGCGGCCGGGAGGAATTTCGGATCCAGGGTAAAATACGCGACGAAGGCCCCCGCCCGCTTCAGGGCGATATAGGTCATCTGGGCCGAGTTGACGAGGTTGCGCTGTCCGCTCTTGAGAGCCCCCGCGAGCATCGGGTGGAGTCCCTGGCCGAGGACCTGGGTGAGGACATCGGCCGCGTATTGACCGGGATCGCTGTAATCGGGGCCGAGCGCGCCGAGAAGCAGGTACGCTTCCTCCACATCAAGCTCTTGTTCGACTTCGATGATGCCGGAAATCGGATTCGGCCGCTCCGGCGGAGGCGGCGGGTCCTCCCCGCGCGGGATGTCGCTGAACGCCTGCCGGATCCGGGATTCCATTTCCTGGAGCGGAAGATTCCCGACGACGGCCAGCACGGCGTTGTTCGGCACAAACAGGCGTCGGTAGAAGCGTTCGACATCGGCGCGCGGCCAGCCGGCGGATCTTTTCGGGGTCGCCGTGAATCGGCCGGCCGTAGGGATGGCCGGCAAAGAGGTTGCGGTAGACGAGAGACTGTCCCAGGCGGAAGGCGTCGTCCTCGATCTGCCGGATCTCTTCCAGAATCACCTCTTTTTCGGCCGCGAGCTCGGCTTCGCCGATTTTCAGCCGAAACAGGATTTCCTTCTGGATGTCCAGTCCGAAGGCGAAGTGCTCCGAAGGGAGGGAGACTTCGAAAAGAGCCAAATCCTGGCCGGTGTGGGCGTTGAAGACCGCACCATGGCGGCGGAGGTCCCGGGCGATCTCGCTTCCGGACCTCAGGTCCGTTCCCCGGAACAAGACGTAATGCTCCAGGAGATGGGCCAGGCCCGACGTCTCGTCCGTCTCGTCCTTGGACCCGGCGTTAACGCCGGCGACGATATTCACCAGGGGGATCGATTCTCTCCGGATGATAAAAACGCGAAGGCCGTTGTCCAGGGTAAAAATCTTCTCCGTGGGGGGGAGGGTTTGTCCCGCGACGGGAGGAGCGAGGACCGTGGCGGCCAAAACCAGAAGGAGGAGGTTCACAATCCCGTTTCCCGTCGCGGACCGTCGAAGCGCCTTTCGGAGGACCATTGTACCGCCACGGTCCATTTTATCCGTTATCACTCTTCATGGAAAGCAACCTTCATGCCAGGTTGCGTTTTTCCCTGGATCTGCCCGAAATCGGCCGGTCTTTTGGCGGAATTTGCGCGATTCATGCAAAGAGACGTTACGCCGGTGTAATATTATGATAAAATGGTCCGACTAAGGAATCAATTTGATGAAACCCGAGCGCAAGGCCCGCATCCTGGTCATCGACGACGAGGAGAAAATCCGCAAGTCGCTGAAGATGATCCTCGAGTACGAGGGGTTCGTCTTCTTCGAAGCTGGCGACGGGGAGGACGGCCTGGCGAAAATCGAGGAAATCCCGGGGCTCGATCTCGTCCTCCTGGATATCCATCTCCCCGGGCGGGACGGCATGGATATCCTCAAGGAGATCCGAAACCGTCCTTTCCCGCCCGAAGTCATCATGATCTCCGGGCAGGGAACGGTCCAGACGGCCGTCGAGGCGACCAAGCTCGGGGCCTTCGAGTTTCTGGAGAAGCCCCTTCACCGCGACCGGATCCTCCTGACCCTGCGGAACGCCCTGGACAAAAACAAGCTGGCCCGGGAGAACCTCGACCTGCGGCGCAAGGCCGAAAAGCGATACGAGCTCATCGGCAACCACCCCTTGATGAAAAAGCTCTGGCGGGACATCCAGGCCGCCGCTCCGACAAACGCCACGGTTTTGATCTTCGGCGAAAGCGGCACCGGCAAGGAGCTGATCGCCCGGGCCATCCACGCCCAGAGTCTCCGGGCCAAGGAAGCCTTCATCCAGGTCAACTGCGCGGCCATTCCCGAGGAGCTCATCGAATCGGAGCTCTTCGGCCACGAGAAGGGCGCGTTCACCGGGGCGACGGAGAAGAAAGCCGGCAAATTCGAGCTGGCCGACGGCGGGACGATCTTCCTGGACGAAATCGGCGACATGAGCCTCAAAACCCAGTCCAAGGTCCTCCGGGTGCTTGAGGAAGGGGAGGTCCAGAAAGGTCGGCTCAAACAAGATCGTCGAAGGTCGACGTCCGGGTGATCGCGGCCACGAACAAGGACCTCAAGGCCGAAATCGAACAGGAACCAATTTCCGCAGCGACCTTTATCTTCCGGTTGAACGTTCTTCCCTCTCTATTCGCCGGCCCTCCGGGAGAAGCGGGAGGATATCCCCCTCCTGATCGAATATTTCTCGAGGATGTTCGCCGAGGAGAACAATTTCAAGTCCAAGGTGTTTTCCCCCGAGGCGATGGAAGTCGATGACCCGATGCTCCTGGAAGGGGAATATCCGGGAGCTCCGGAACGTCGTCGAGCGGCTTGCTGATCATGACCGAAGGCGACCGGATCGAGAAGAAGCGACCTGCCGGAGCAGATCCGGGGGGAGAAAGGCGTGGTTCTTCCGGAAGCGGCCAAGGTCAAGACGCTTAAAGATTTCCGGGACATGGCCGAGCGCGAGTTTCTTCTGGCCAAGCTCGAGGCCAACAGCTGGAACATCAGCCAGACGGCCCGGGAAGTGGACACGCCGCGCTCGAACCTGTATAAGAAGCTGGAACAGTACGGAATCAAAATCACGGCCGGAGTGGACGAGACGGTCGCTCCCGAATCCGACAAGGAGGAGGGGGAGGAAAGTCCGGACTCCGCAGGGCAGGGTGGTCGCTAATGACGACCCCGGGCAACCGGAGGGAAAGTGCCACAGAAAACACACCGCCCGCAAGGGCAAGGGTGAAAAGGCGAGGTAAGAGCTCACCGCCCCGGTGGTGACACCGGGGGCAGGGCAAACCCCACCCGGAGCAAGGCCAAACGTGCCCCCTATGGGATCGCCCGTCCCGGGGGCGGGTCGGCCGCATGATCCCGCGGGCAACCGCGGGGCGAGACAAATGACCGTCCCCGGCGCTTCGGCGCCGGGAACAGGATCCGGCTTATGTGCCGCTCCGGCCGTGTTTTTTATCGAGACATCATCGGATTGATCCGATGATGTCTTTGCATAAACACGGCCGATCCTACTTGACCCTTGGGAATCAGGGCGGCCGTGTTTTCTCACCGTTCACTGCCAAGTGAACGGTGTTCCTAGGCAACGGAAAGAAATCCCTGGGAGTTAAAAAAAATTGTCGGCGGAATTTGCAGCCGTCGCTGGGAAAAACTGGTTGAAGGAGATCATCAATGACGGATTCATCGTTGATCAGGATACGTTTCAATTCCATCAGCTTAAGAAAAGCGGCCGGGACGATTATGATGGGAATGCCGCTTCTTTTTCTTCCAAGTTGCGCAACGCCGACGAGAATAACGATCACTCATTTCGAAGAAAAAAGGTCCGCCCCGGCGCCCCTTCAACCCAGCTATGCCGCGTTTTGGGAAGCCATGGAAAACGGTGATTTCGAATATTTAAAAGACCATCAAGGGAGTGAAGAAGAGAAGAATTTCGCCGCGGCGTTGAAAGCGGTTCTTGACGGCGACTTGGCCCGGGCCGAGGGGATCCTCAGAGATACCCGCCTCGGGACGGAGAATTCCCTCATCGCCAAACGGGCGGAAGATCTCCTCGGTAATATCTTATTTTTTCAATCAAGATGGGCGGATTTATTGGCCCTCGAGACGAATCCTCTTCCCCGAGAGAAGGAGAACAGTGGTCTCCTTCTGGCGAGGGCCTTTCGTTCGGCTCCGGAAGAATCCTATTCCTTCCCCGCTTCGCCTGTGGTCCGGCCGATCTCTTTATCCGGAGGCGGCAATCCGATCGTCGAAGTTGAGGTCAATGGACATCGAAAACATTTCTGGATTGACACCGGAGCTGGCCTGAGCGTCATCGCTTCGGATATTGCCGAAGAGTGCGGGGTGGTTCCGTTGGCCTCGCCAAAAGCCGAAGCGAATACCGCGACCAGCAAAAAGGTCGGGGTCCAAGCGGCCATCGCAAATGAATTGAAAATCGGCGATCTGGTCATTTGCAATCATCCGATCATGGTGATTGACAAGAAGAACCTTCAGGTCAAATGGCTCGGTTTTATAAGCCTTCTAAAAATAGACGGCATCATCGGCTGGAACGCCATCCAAAACTTGGATATAGAAATCAATTATGCCGCAAAGAACGTCACCATAAGAAAGCCCGAGAAAAAGGGAAACGCGGCTCGGAATTTCTTTTGGCTGGGTTATCCGGTGGTTAAACTCATGACGGCGGATGGACAGCCGATATTATTCGGCCTGGATACGGGAGCCAGGAAAACGACGATAACGGAAAACATCTTCAAAAAGATCAAGAGCGAAAAGGCAAGCCTGATAAATCGCACGAGCTGGTCGGCCGGGGGGATTGAAAGAATTAGGTCGAAAGTGATTCCCAATCAGACCTTTCTCCTGGACGAATATGCGATCAATTTCGATAAAATTGAGACGTCCGCGCCAAAAAACGCGCTCTTCGTCAAACTGGACGGGACCATCGGAAGCGATCTCGCGAAAAGCGCCCGCCTGAGAATCGACTGGATAAACGGCCTTGTCAAATTTCGGTTTGTGCGTTCTTCCGATCAGTAAGTCCGGCCGGGCCTTTCGCCTCTGTTCCATTCCGACTTTCTTCTCGCGAAATAACAAGCGATTCCAGGGGCGACGGGCCTGAACATTCCGCGGATATCGGCCGTATAATAGGGAAGGAGAAATCGATTGGAAAAATCCGCCGCAGCAGAGTCGTCGTCCTCCCCGTTCCCTGAAGATCCGAATCTCCTCGGTCGCGTCGCGGCCATTGCCGAGACGGTCATCCTGATTACGGCCGGCTCGCTCGCGGCCCGGGCTTTGGCCGAAGGCTTGGGCCTGCCCACCCGCGCCTCCCGCGACGCGGTTCTATTCGCCGTAGGGGGCCCGGATTGGACGACGGCTGCGGGCTACGAAGCGGTTTGGTTGATCCTGCGGTTCGGAATCACTCTTGCTGCCGCTTACCTGATTTCCCTTTGGGTGGGAGGTCCGTCGCGGCGCCTGGCCGGGCTCGCCTCCGGCGGGCATTCCCTTCCGCGTCTCGTTGGCTTCGGGCTCATCATGGGCCTCATCGTTAATGCTCCCGGCCAAGCGATCGACCTCGCTCAACGGGCTTTCGGCCTGGGGGCGGAAACTCCGATGTGGAGCTTGATGCGGAGCAATCCATGGACACCCGGCTTTTGGCTGTTCATGGCCGTGAGCAGCTACGGCCTCGTCCCGGTCGTCGAGGAGTTGTTCTTCCGGTCTTATGCTCTCGGCCGGTATCGGATGCACTTCACGCCCGGCGCGGCGGTCCTGGTCGGCTCGTCGCTCTTTTGGGTCTCCCACGGCCAGTACCTTAAGCCGGACCCGTTTCTTCTCGTTCACTCAGCGCTGACGTTCGGGGTGGCGGCCGTCTTGGCCTGGTCGCTCATTCGGACCGGTTCGGTTGTTCCGGCCATCGTCGCCCACGCCGCGTTCAACGTCCCTCTTCCGCCCGTTCTTATGGCCGCATCCCTCGTCCTCGGTTTGGTTTTGATCGCCGTGTATTGGCGGGCGGTTCGAGAGAACGCAGCCGATTTCGGCCGAACCCTTGCGACGACGCGAGAATGGCTGTTTTTAGCGGGGACAGTCGTCGTCCTTCTCGGTGGAGCAATCCTGATCCGGGCATATCGGACGATCATTCCCTACGTCTTGGCGTTGTGCGTCACGGCGGCCGCAGCCGGCCTGATCCGGCGTTCGCCTTTTCGCCGAAGCAAGTAACATACCGCAAAATCCGGTTGATGGCGGGGGCGGCTTTATAATAGAGTTAGACTGCGTTTGCAGGAGGATAAAAAAGGAGGACGAAGCCATGAAACGACGGCGGTTCTTTTCGATCGCGGGCGCGGCGGCATCAATCGGATTATCGGTTCCCGAAGTCCTCGCCGAGCGCCGGTCGTTCGAAGCCGGCCCCAATGATGCTTCATCGTCCTCCATAAGGCATCCGAATCCGGGCGGTCGCCCGAATATTGACTTCAGCGTCGACGGCCTCGGCCTGACGCCGAGGGAATACACGGCGGAGCTCGCTACCCTGGCGGAAGGGAATTCGATCGAAGCCGATTATTATTCGCTCGGCGGAACGGTGGCCGAATTGGAAAAGCGGTTTGCCGCGCTCCTGGGAAAGGAACAAGCCCTGTTCGTTCCGACGGGCACCCTCGCCAATCATCTCGCCGTGCGCAAGTTGGCCGGGCCTGACCGGCGGGTGTTGGTTCAAGCCGAAAGCCACCTTTTCAACGACTCGGGCGATTGCGCAACCCTTCTGAGCGGCCTGTCCCTGATTCCGCTGGCAGCCGGCCGAGCCACATTCACGGTTGATGACGTCGAGCCTTGGGTGGCCCGGACGGCCGGCGGACGCGTGGAGAGCCGGGTCGGGGTGATCGTGATCGAATCGCCGGTCCGGCGTCTGTTCCACCAGGTCTTCGATTTTACGGCCATGCGTGATGTTTGCGCATTTGCTCGGAAGAAGGGGATCCGCCTGCACCTGGACGGGGCACGCCTTTTTAATATTCCTTTCCATACGGGCCGGAGTGTCCGAGGAGATCGCCGGGCTTTTCGACACCGTCTACGTTTCGCTCTGGAAATGCTTCAACGCGGCGTCCGGGGCGATTCTGGCCGGCAGCGCGGAGGCGATCGACGGCCTCTTTCATATGCGGCGGATGTTCGGCGGCAGCCTCCCGCAAGCCTGGCCCGTCCTGGCCGTTGCCGGCAAGTATGCCGACGGCTACCAGGAGACTTATGCCCAAGCCTGGGAGCGGGCGACGCGATTCCTGACCGGGCTTCAGAGCGAAACGGGGTTTGCCGTCGAGCGTATACCGAACGGGACGAGCGCATTCAAGCTGATTCTGAAGCGGGGCGATGCTTCGGCGTTCATCGCCCGCCTTAAAGCCCGCGGCGTCATCCTGCCTCATCCGGAAGGCGACCCGCCGGTTTTCCGGATGATCGTCAACACGTCCCTAAATAGGTTCGATCCCGAGGAACTCGCCCATGATTTTGTCCAGGCCGTCCGCTAAACACCCTCTCGGGCGACGGATTCGAGTTGGTTGTGCTCTTGTCGCCTGCATGTCGTTGACCTTGCCGGGCGGTGCGTTTTCCGGGGAGCAGGCCGACGGGACCATCCTCTCGATGACGCCTTGCCCTCCGCCTTCGCCGATTCCTTATGAGCGGTACGTCGAAAACCTTCGGGCTGCGCGCGATCGGGAGATAGCGGCCGCCGCGGCCGACGGGGTCCGCATCGATCCCCAAAGCCTCCTGCCTCCGAAGCCCTTGTCTCGCGATCAGTTTGCGGCCCGTCAGGCCTATGCCGGCTTCGAATGCCTGCGCCTGACCTATCTCAGCGACGGACTCAAAGTCGTCGGTTTCATCTGGAAACCCATCGATACCGTCGGGAAAAAGCTCCCGTTGGTCATTTTCAACCGCGGCGGCAATCGCGAGTTTAGCAAGCTGACGCCTCAAACCAAAGGAGGTTTCTTCGATTATTTGTCCAGGGGATTTGTGGTGATCGGTTCGCAGTATCGCGGCAACGACGGGGGCGAAGGGCGGGAAGAGTTCGGCGGCGGGGACGTCGAGGATGTGCTCAACCTGATCCCGCTGGCCCGGTCGTTGGCCTACGTGGACATGAACAACGTGTTCGTCGCCGGCTGGTCGCGCGGGGGGATGATGACGCTGCTGGCCTTGAAGCGGGGCCTGGCCGTCAACGCCGCGGCCATTGTCGGCGGAATGGCGGATCTCGTCTCCACCCGGCGGCAACGCCCCAGCATGGCCGATGTCTTTCGCGAATTGATCCCTGGGTTGGCGGAGGACAAGGATGAATCGCTTCGGGCGAGGTCGGCGGTTTTCTGGCCGGAGGCCCTTCGGGTTCCCCTGCTCATCCAGCAGGGCGGTGCCGACTGGCGGGTGGACCCGGGAACGAACGCCCTGGCCCTGGCCGCGCGATTGCAGAATCTCGGCGCTCCTTATGAACTGGTCGTCTATGCCGGAGACGATCACGGCCTGTCGGCCAACGCCCTCGAGGCGGACGCCCGAATCATCTCCTGGTTCAATCGGCACAGGAGAGAAACGTGACTGGATATTCCGGGGAGGAAGCCATGGAAATCAAATCGGCGCATATCGGGCTCGAAGTGGCGGAATTTAAGAGGGCGATGACGTTCTGGAAACCGCTGTTCGAAGCGGCCGGATTCGTGAAAGGTTGGACGGACGACGCTTCGTATGCCGGCTACACCAATGGGGCCATGACCCTGTTCATCGGCGAGTCCAAGCCGCGCCGCGTCGACCGGAAGGCACCGACGGGCGAGGAATTCGTCGTAACCGACCATGTCGGTTTTTCCGTCGGCCGGCGCCAAGACGTCGACGCGATCGAGCGAGCCATGCTTCAGGCGGGAATCAAGCCGCTCTTTCCCGCCCGGGAGTATGGTGAATTCGGGCCGGGATTTTATGCCGTGACGTTTTGCGACGAGGATCACAATGTCATCGAATTCGGCCACCGAACCATTCCCGCGCCGGACGATTCGCGGGGGAGGAGGCGATCGATGAGCAAATCCGGTCGGATACGGTTCGGCGCGGTTCTTCTCGCCCTGGGCTTGGCGTCGATTTCATTCGGCCAAACGCCGGCGGCTCGGAATCCCGGTCTTTCTCGGGATACGGTCGCGAAGATTCGGGCGTTCGTCGAAGCGACAATCAAGCAGTGGCACGTCGCGGGGGCTGCGGTGGGAATCGTCAAGGACGGCCGGATCGCCTTCCTTGAAGGTTTCGGCCGACGCGATGCGGCGAAAAACCTTCCGGTCACGCCCAAGACGAAGTTCATCCTCGGTTCCACGACCAAGGCGTTCGTCACGACGGCGCTGGGGCTTCTTGCCGCAGAGAAAAAGGTCGATTGGGATGCGCCAATCGCCTCATACTTGCCGGAGTTTCGTCTCATGGACGAATACGCCTCAGCCCATGCGACCGTCCGCGACCTGGCGGCTCACCGGACCGGCCTGCCGCGCCATGATTACGTCTGGGTTAATTCCCCCATGACCCTGGAGGAGCTGGTCGGATCCATCCGCTTCTTGGAACCGAGCCGCGAGCTGCGGGCTGCCTTCCAGTACAACAATCTCATGTTTATCACCCTCGGCCGACTGGTCGAGAAGGTTTCCGGGATGCCCTGGGACGCTTTCGTCCGGGAGCGAATCTTTAAACCCCTAGGCATGACGGCCAGCGCTTGCACCATCCCCGAATACCAGGCGGGCGGCGAGTATGCGGTTTCGTATCGCTGGGAGAAGGATGCGTTCTCGGCCCAGCCGTTCCCCGGGCCGGCGGACAAGCTCATGTACGGCGCGCGCGCTTCGGGCTCCGTCAATACGACGGCCGAGGACATGTGCGCCTGGATTGCGGCCAACCTGGGGGCCTATCGGGAGGGAGCCGCTCCTGTCCTTCCGGCCAGGGTTCTCCTTCCTCTGCATACCCCCCAGATCCCCATCCCGGCGAATCCGGTGGAGGCCCGGGAGGCCTTGTCGCCCTCGTACGGATTGGGCTGGATGACGTCCGTCTACCGCGGGCATTGGAGCGTCTTCCACGGCGGCTCGACGCTCGATTTCAATTCCAGCGTCATCCTCTTTCCCCACGCCGGAGTGGGAGTGATCGTCCTCATCAATGCCAGCTCCCCGGCCAACGACATCCTGGCCAATGGTCTCTCAGACTTGGCCCTGGGATTGCCGCCCATCGATTGGAACAAGAGAGCATCTGACCGCATCAGCGCGCCCCGGCCCGCGAGTCCTTCCGACAAACCAATCGAGGGCACCCGTCCGTCCCACAAACCCGAGGATTACGCCGGGGAATACGTTCATCCTGCTTACGGACTCATGGCCGTGACCGTCAAGGACGGCAAACTCGAGCTCGCCTATAAGGGCTATGTCACGCCGCTCGACCACTGGCACTATGAAACCTTTCGGACGACCGCGACTGATTTCGCCGACGAGAAGCTGACTTTCGGAACGGACTCCCGCGGTTGGGTAATAACCGTTTCGGTCGCCCTCGAGACGGCGGTCAAGGATATCGTCTTTAAGCGAAAACCGCCGGTTTCCTGATCGTTCTCGGGTGACCAAAGGGATATCATAAAAAAACAGAAAATCGCTGGTTTGAATTTTAAAATTACTACTGATATTCTTAATATAATATATCACTTCTCTCGAGAGGAAAGACGATGAAACGAAATTTCCATTCCGCGCTCCTTTTCGTCCCTTTATTTGTAATTCTTTTCGCCTCCGGCGGATCGGGTTCTCGTATCGCTCAGAAATCGGCCTTACCTGACTCCATTCCTTGCCGGACTCAAAACGGAACGAATCCGGATCTATTTCTCATGGCTCTTGGCGAAGTTTCGACGCCGCTCGCCCAGGGGACATATCAACCTCGGACGGACACGGTCGTCCTGAATGACGGCTCGAAGAAGAAGAACTACTTCCGCGAAACTCTCGGCCTGAAATATTTCCGGCCGATGGAAAAATCGATCTTTCCTTTGCCGCCGTCCGGGTTCTGCACCTGGTACTATTATTACCAAGATGTGAATGAGAATGAGGTCAAGCTCAACGCCCGCTGGATCGCGGAACACCTCAAACCCTACGGAGCCCAAATCGTTCAAGTCGACGATGGTTGGCAGGCGGAGACCGAGGAAGGCCGCCATGGATCGCGGGACTGGACTTCCTTTGACAAGGCCTTTCCCGGCGGGATGGCCCGCCTGGCCGCGGACATCAAATCCCTTGGCTTGACGCCTGGGATCTGGATTGCCCCCCACGGCCAGTCCAACGAAGCGGTCGTCAAAAAGACGCCCGGCGTTTTCATGTTCAAACCCGACGGGACCTCCGCCTCGGTTTCCTGGGAGGGAAAATTCCTGGTCGATCCTTCGACGCCGGAAACGCAGGCTTATCTGCGTGACCTTTTCACGACCATGACCGGCTGGGGCTATGAATATTTTAAAATCGACGGCCAACCGACCGTCGTGGACGAATTTGTCAAAGCCGCCCCGTTTATGAAGAAACCCGGCGATCCGGTTTCGTTGTACCGGGAGACGATCAAGACCATCCGGGAGGCCATCGGCCCGAACCGCTACCTGCTGGGGTGTTGGGGAACGCCGGTCGAGGGGGCGGATTTCATGGACGGCTCGCGGACGGGAGGCGACATCATCCTCGGTTGGGATGGATTCCTCGGCGCCCTCGGCGCGACGATGCGCTGGTACTTCACCCACAATATTCTCTGGTATGCCGACCCCGACGTCGTCTGCGTCCGGCCGCCGCTGACCCTGGATCAGGCGCGCGCCTGGGCCACCCTCCAGGGATTGACCGGCCAGGCGCTGCTCACCAGCGATCGCCTGCCCGATTTATCCAAGGACCGGGTCGAAATGCTGAAGAGAATCTACCCGGCGGTCGACATCCGGCCCATGGATTTGTTCCCGTCGGCCGGGAACAAGAGGATCTGGGATTTGAAAATCGGGCATCTCGGCCGGGCTTATGATGTCGTCGGAGTCTTCAATTACGACGAGGCCAAATCGGATCAAGTCCTCCTGACCTGGCGCGATCTAGGAATCCCGGACGACCGCCCGGTTCATGTCTTCGATTTCTGGAACGACGAATATGTCGGAGCGTGGGAAACCGGAATGGCGGTCGACGTCGCCCCGACGTCCTGCCGGGTCCTGACCCTGGTTCCTTCCTCCGACCGGATCCAGCTCGTCTCGACCAACAGGCACATCACCCAGGGCTGGGTGGATTTAATGAGCCTGTCGTCATCGCCGGACGGCCTGTCGTTTTCCGGGCGGAGCCGCCTCATCCAAAACGATCCTTATGAGCTCCATTTCGCCTTCCCGCGGGGAAAATACTTCGCCGTCAAAACCGCATCGGCTAAAAGCGGGCCCGGCGTCCTTCCGGTCGAAATCGAAAACCATCAGGGGTGGGCGACTGTCCGCATCCTCCCCTCGGCCACGTCCGAGGCCGATTGGTCCGTCGTCTTTGCGCCCGCCGATTCCTATCGTTTCCCGACCCAGGCGCCCGCGGGCCTGCGGATGGAACGGGTCGGCCTGGACGGCGCGGATTTCAAGTGGAACGCGCAATATTATCTCAACGTGGGATATCAGGTCTATTTAGACGGAAAGTTGCAGGGGTATTCAGCGAATACGACCTTCCCGTTCCGGAACCTGGATCCTCGCCGGACCTACACAGCCGAAGTGCGGGCGGTCTGGGACGATGCCTCGATCGGCGAACGCCATAAGCCCGCCGAGCTTAAATTCACGCCGGCCGACATTCTTCCGGAGGAAATTCCGCTCTCGGCCTTGGCGCTTGTGCCCTCGGGATCCTCCCCATGGTGGATGCTGCCGGGAGTCAGGAATGCTTCCGTCGGAGGGAAACGGATCGAAAACATCCTCGCCATCGGGCCGGGGTCCGAGGCTGTCTACGAGATTAAAGGGATGTACGGCGAATTCCAGGCCGCCGTCGCCGTTGAAGATGGGACGCCGGACGAAACCCGGATGGAGTTTTCCGTTTGGGGCGACGGCCGCGAGCTCTGGAAAAGCGGGCCGTTGGGAAGATCCGATGGCCCCCGAACCGTCAAGGTTGCGACGGTCGGGGTCAACCGCCTCGCCCTCCGCGTCGCACCCATCGCGCCGTCGGCGGATTCCGGGCGGGGACGATTCCGCCGGCTTCAGGGAATCTGGATGAACGCCGGGCTCTCCGGTTTGATGAAGACAGCGCCGCGGTAGACATCCTGGCCAGCGAGCCGTAATTCGGCGCTCCCGGGTGAGACAAAGCGCCCCGAGAGCGCTTCGGTAATCTCATTTTGGGAAAAGCCATCCGCCTGATCGTGGCCATGCAAATTTTTCTCGAGGGGGCTTAACGAATGTGACCACCGGCGCGTATTGATAGAGGATGGATTCGAGCCGATGACCGACCAGGAGATTCTCGCCCGCTGCCTCGGCGGGGACACGGACGCGTTCGCCGATATCGTTCGGAAATATCAGCCCGAGGTCATGGCCATCGCCTGGAGCGTCTTGGGCGGGCGGGAGGAAGCCCGGGATGCGGCCCAAGAGATCTTCATCCAGTGCTTTCAAAACCTCAACAAGTACGATCCTGAGCGGGACTTTAAAAACTGGCTATGCGCCATCGCTTATAAAAGAAGCCTTGACCGGAGAAGGAAGCTCTCGACGTTCCGCCGCTACCTCGAACGCTTGAGCCCCGAATCGGCCGCGGCGGCGGATCCCGGGGCGGAACCGGGAGTCATGATGCGGGAAACCGTCAACCCTTATCTCCGGAGATTGGGGGGCCGGGAGCGCTCCGTCCTGCTTCTCAAAGTGCACGAAGGGCATTCGTTCCGGGAAATCGCCGAAATTCTGGGCGGCAGCGAAGGCGCCGCCCGCGTCCATTTTTTTAACGCCAAGAGGAAAATGAAAAAATGGATGGAAAGGACCTCACATGTGCCGGTTGGTTGAGCGGCTCTTCGCCCTGATCCCTGTACCCGCCTTTCGGGCCTGGTTGCTGAGATCGCATATCGAAGCGTGCGAAATTTGCCGGAAACGGTTCGAGCCGGCCGAGGACCTCAGGACCGTCGCGACTCCGCCCGACTGGATCCAGGCTGAGGAAAGCCTCTGGCCGGAGGTCCGCAACCGGATTCGGATGGAGCGGCCCGGGCCGGCTCACCCGCGTTTCCATCCGGAGCGATCCGGCCGGAGATGGATGTGGATGATCCCGGCGGCTATCGCTGGGCTGCTGCTCGTCGTCGTGGGCGGTTATCATGTGTTTGGACCTTCCTCCTTACCTCAGGATTCGACCCGCGTGACAATCGTCCGGGCCGAAGCAAACGGCCGGAAAGCTTCAGCGTTCCTCTATCAGACGCCGGCGGCGTCTTATGTCTGGATCGCCGGCCCGGAAAAAAAGAACGGAGAGACCCATGAGGAATAGAATCGGACCGATCCTGACGGCGTTTGCCCTGGCCGCATTTTCCGGCATCGCCGCACCGACCAAAGCGGCCGTCCCGGAAAAAACGAACGAGATCGTGATCCGCTGGAACCTCTATGAGGGATCTCCGTTGAAGGAGATTCCGGGGCCGGCCATCGTCATTTCGACGAAGCCTCAGGTTCCTACGGCCGAACAGCTGGCGGAAGCGGCCCGGGCGCCCGTGAGAAACCTGGCGGCGATCCGGAACGAGCTCTCCTCGATTTACCAATTAGAAAGCATCCAGCCTCTGTTGACCGACGAGTGGACCTGGATCCGGAAAAACGAGAAGGCGATCGCCGCTCTCCTTCTCCGGGGCGCGATCCTCCCGATCAAATTCACGCCTCAAATTCAGCCGGGAAACAGGGTGAAGGTCCGTGTTCAGATCTCTCCGGCCGGAGCCGCGGCCGATCTCGTCGACGCGGAGTTTTTAGCCGGATTCAACGAGTCCGTCGTCCTGGGTTTCAAGCTGTCGGACAGATCATACTTTTTAGCGTTCGAAGGCTTCCTCTCGGATTCTCAGGGACGGGATTCCGGATGGGGTTCGCTTGTCAGCGAAATCGATTTTCTCCAGGCGTCCCAGCCCCTCGTTCAGACGCTGCCGGTTTACCCGCCGGCCTGCAAAACCGCGGGAATCGGAGGGACGGTGATTCTGCGGATCGACGCCGACGCGACCGGTTCCGTTGCCCGGGCCGAGGTTCTGAAAGGCGTCCATCCGGACATCGACCGGGCCGCTCGGGAAGCCGTCATCGGCTGGGAATACGAACCGTTCCTGAGAGACGGCCGGCCCGTTCCGGTTTCTTTATCCGTGTCCATCTCCTTCAATCCCGACGCTCCGGCCGTCCGGTCAAAAAAGTCCGGGCCGGCCGCGGTCGAGGCCGCGTCGCCGAAGGCCAAAGCCGAGGATCCCCGGTTGGCCGAAATCCTGGAAAAAACCGCCGCCTACTGCGAAAAGCTCAAACAGGCGAGCCTTCATTTTGTCTGTAAGGAACACGTCGTGGAATTGGTCAATTCCAGCAATCCGGTGTTTTGGGGGGCGACGAATTCAACCCGGACTGAGCTGCTGTATGAATACCAGCTCGTGAAAGACAAAGGCGGAGTCGTGGAGAAGCGGACCCTCCTGATGGAAAACGGGAGTCGAAACGAGGAAAACAACGCCCCCTTGAAGACAAACCGGTTTTATTCCTACCGGGCCGTCTATGGACCGGTCGGTTTCCTCTCCCGGGAATGGCATGACCTGTACGCGTACAGAATCATCAGGGAAGAAACCCTCGAGGGCCGGAAGGCGTTTGTTGTCGAAGCCCGCCCGAAAACCGTGATCGAGGGAAAACCCAACTACGGAAAAATCTGGGTGGACAGGGACGATTTCAGCGTTCTCCGGATCGACGTCGAACAGGAATCCCTCGCGGGATTCGAGGTCGTCTGGAGACAAGCGCGCCGGCGCAATTACAAACCGGCCTTCATCGTCAGCCACGCTTACGGCATTAAAAAAGGCGGCTTTCGCTTTCCCAGCCAGACGATCTTCACCGAGCGTTATCGAAAGCCGACGATCACGGGCTTGAATTATCAGGGGGAATTAACGCTTTCGAGCACAACGATCCATTACCGGGATTATGTCTTCGTTCCCGACGCGGCCGATGTCAGGTAAATCGTCCTTCCCTGCGGCGCGTTGGTGAAGAAGGGGAGGCCCATTACATCCGGGGTTGATAGATCGTCTCCCGGAATGTCAGGGTAATAACAGTCCCTTTCGTCCGGTCCAGATCGATCGCGGCATCCAGCTGGCCGACGAGCAAGTTCGCGATTTGAAGGCCGAGGCCCTCGGCTTGGTGAAAATCCAAATCTTTAGGAAATCCGATTCCGTCGTCCGCCACGCGAAGGGTGATCGTGCCGTCGGAACCGCGCCGCCCCTCGATCCGGATCATTCCTTTTCGGCCTTCCGGAAACGCGTGCTTGAGGGAATTGGAGATCAATTCATTCAGAATCAATCCGCACGGCACGGCCGAATTGATGTCCAGGAACATTTCAGATAAATCCGTCTCCAACCTGACCCGAGTGGAATCGATGGAATACATATGGAAGAGGTGAAGGGCCAGGCTGCGGATATAGACGGCTAAGTCGATTTTTGACAAGTCGTGCGACTGATAGAGCTTCTCGTGGACCAGGCTCATCGCCCGGATGCGGGTTTGTCCCTCCCTGATCATCTCGCGGCATTCCCCGCTGGGGATTTTCCCGGCTTGGAGGTTAAAAAGGCTCGAAATAACCTGCATGTTGTTCTTGACCCGATGGTGAATCTCGCGAAGAAGGACCTCTTTTTCCCGTAGGGAGGCCTGGATGACTTCTTCTCCTTTTCGGCGGTAAGTGATATCGGTTAAAAAGTTCAAGGTGGCCGGGCGGCCTTTCCAGTCGATCAGCACGCCCCCGATCTCGACCCAGGTGATGTCCCCGGCGCGCGTCAACAAGCGAAACGCATACCGGGGCTGAGTCGCGTCTCCCCCGATGAGCTTCTGATAACTATTCACGACCATCTCCCGGTCATCCGGATGGATGAATTCGGGAAAGGGCCGCCCAAGGAGCTCTGCCTCGGAATATCCGCTCATTTCCATTGCCATTTGATTGACGAATTTTATTAATCCATCCTGGGCGACGAGGATGGTTTCCCTGGCGTTTTCCACGAGTTGACGATACCGGGCTTCGGAGGCCGATAACGCTTCTTCCGCCCGCCTGCGTTCGGTCACATCTCGGACGATACAGAGGAACCCCATGGGAGCGCCATCCTTGCCGCGAAGAAGGGTGGCCACGGTGTCTCCTAAAAAGGTGGACCCGTCCTTTCGGTAAAACTCGAACTCCGCCTCGATGACCACCTCCTTGGTCTTGTCGGCCAGGTCGCCGGGAGAGAGATGCCTCGCGGTTAATTCCGCCAGGCGGGCCATCGACGCCGGGGTCATGTGCCTGTCTAAGGACGAACCCAGCAGCTCGTTGAGTTGGAAATCCGCGGGTGCGGACGACGGAAGGCGAGATCCACGTGGTCTTGAAGCTCATATCCATCAGCCAGGCCGTGTCCCGCATGTTCTCGTAGATCAGTCGCGACCGCTCTTCGGATTCCCGCTTCAATTCCTCCGCCGGCTTGAGCTCGGTGATGTCGCTGGCGATGCCCCCATAACCGACGACTGTTCCGGTCTCATCCTTGATCGGAAAACCGTTTGAACGATACCAATGCCACGTCCCGTCGGCGTGACGCACGCGATACTCGATATTCGTTTGCTGTCGTCCCGTCTCGAGCGTCCTTTTCAGAAAGGCCTGACTCGCGACGAGGTCGTCCGGATGGATGAAGTAACTGATTGGCTTTCCGATGACCTGGTTGACGGGATGCCCCAAGCGAGCGGTCCAGGCAGGGGAAACAAACATAAAGATGCCCTCGAGATTGAGGGTAAAAAGGACATCGGGGCTGTTCTCGATCATCAGGCGGTATTTGTCTCCGCTTTTTCTCAGGGCTCTTTTCGTTCGTTTGCGGGCGATGATCGAAATGGGGTTCATGACCGCTCCTTCAGTGAATAGAATGATAAGAGGGTGGATACGTGATGTCAATATATCCGGGTTTGACATCCGTCTCCGGGCCCGGATATAGTTCGGGCCAACCGGAGGTCGCCATGACGCGCATTCGATCCTATATCTCGATCGCCCTGATCTCGGCTGTGGTCCCGGTCGTGATCGGGAGCATGCCGTCATGCCGCCGGGAGAGATCTGAAAATTTCGCGATGCTTCGTCAGGCGATCTTTGAAGCGGAGGATTCCCGGGCGCAAAACGCATCCTCGCTCAAAATCCTTGTCGACGCTTTAACGCATTCCGACGCCGGAATCCGCCGAACGGCTGTCCGCGCCCTGGGCCGCCTGGTCCGTTCGGAGCTGGTCGAACAAATCGCTCCCTTGTTGAACGATGCGTCCGCCGATGTCCGGGCCGAAGCAGCCAACGCCTTGGCCCAAAGCGTCACCGACCTCAAGCCGGCCGGCCCGGACATCGAACGGGCGGCTAAAGACGCGACGGCAATCAATCGGATATTCGGCCTGTTGGAAGCGAGATTAAAAATAGAATCCGATCCCGTAACCCGGGGCGTCATCTTTCGAACGATCGGCCGCCTGTCTTATCCGGATGAGTCCTCCTATCGCCAAGCGGAGAAGCTGTTCTTGCCCTCCGCGGCCGAAGCGAGCGCCGAAGCCGCTCCGGCCCGCCTCTCGGAAATCCATGGCGCGGCCAAGGGAATGGAAGCGCTCCTTCGACGGAAGCCGAAGCCGATCCAACCCGATGAAATCCTGATCACCCGGCTGAAAACAATGATCTTGTCCAGACCGACAAACGGGACGGGCGTCGAGGCGGTTGAAGAAGAATCGGCTTGCCTCCGCCGTCTGGCCCTCATGGCCTTGACCTGGGCGGGCCGGCTCGACGAAGCGATGCTCGAGGCGGCTTTGACCGACCCGGACGACCAGGTCCGTCGGCTGGTCTTTTTCGGATGGGGGAGGATGGGATCCGGCGCCGTCTCCCCGAAAGCGGCGGAACGGCTGACCGGCCGTGGCCAGGCCGACATTTCGGATGCGGTCCGTTGGGACGCCTTGCGCATGTTGGGGCGGACACGGATCGACCGCCTTCCCTCCGCCGCTCTCATGGGCCTCGACGATTCCTCTCCTCATGTCGCTCTCCTGGCCGTCGACCTCCTCGGGCAACTAAAAAAGGCGCCCGAAGACATCGTCGACCGGCTGATCGGAATCGCCGGTCTTATCAAGGATCGGGCGAAGGCTTTCCCGCCGTCTCCTCCCGGGCGAAGCTCATGTCCGCCCACGCCCTTGTTTCACTGGCTAAGATCGCGCCTGACCGGGCGGGTGGAATTCTCCCCGATTTTCTTCAGGCGCCCGATTGGGTTATTCGGACATATGCGGCCTCGGCCGCATCGGTTCTGAAGGACGTTTCGACGCTTGAGCGGCTGGCCGGCGACCCTCATGACAACGTTCGGAATGAAGCTTTGTCCGGTCTTATCCGCTTGCGCGGGCGGGAGGCCGACGCGTCGTGCCTGGCCGCATTCGAACGTGATGACTTTCAGCTCATTCTCACGGCCGTCGGCGGCTTGAAGGCCAGCCCCTCGGCCGGGAAAGCCGTTCCGGCGCTCCTTTCAACCCTGGCCCGTCTGACCGCTCAACGAAAAGAGACATCCCGCGATCCGCGGCTGGCGATCCTGGAGCGGATCGGCGAGCTCGGCTCGGAAGCTCAAGCGGAAGCGCTGGTGCCCTACCTTGAGGATTTTGACCCTCAGGTCGCTTCCGCTGCGGCGGACCTTGTCGCCCGTTGGACCGGAAAAAGACCAGACATCCATCCCCGCCTGCTGCCCGCCGCCTTTCCCCGGCTTGGCGATATCGAAAAGCTCCGACCGGCTAAAGTCCGGGTGACCATGGCCGATGGCGGGGCGTTCGAAATGGCACTCTTGGTCAATGAAGCGCCGGCAACGGTCGCCCGATTCGCGGCGCTCGTCCGGAACCGTTATTATGATGGCCTGACGATTCACCGGATCGTCCCGAATTTTCTTGTCCAGGGCGGGAGCCCGGGGGCCAACGAATTCATGGGAGACGCGCGGTTCATGCGCGATGAATCCGGCCTCGCCTCAAACGTCCGCGGGACGGTTGGAATCTCGACGCGCGGCCGGGACACCGGCGACGCCCAAATCTACATCAACACAGTCGATAACGATCGGTTGGACCACGATTATTGCGTTTTCGCCCGGGTGACGTCCGGAATGGAGGTCGTCGACCGCATTCTGGAGGGCGACATCATTGAGCGGATCGAAATATTTTCCGAAGAGGATCAATAGCGAAGCCGGACGACGACGGGGGAATGACCCTCTCGGGGAAGCAGAACAAAGACGCTGCTGTAGTCGTCATCGGCGATCGTCTCTTCGGCCGGATGGCCGAGACGCTTCAGCAGGTCGGGTAGGGTGTTGGAATGGCCGACCACCAGGACGACGTCACCGGAGTGGTCCGTCCGAAGCCGCTCGATAAGACCGGCGGGGTTTGCGGCGGGAAACGTCCGGATGGGAATTTTCAAGGCGGCGGCCAGCGGTTCCGCCGTCAGCTTCGTCCGTTGATACTCGCTGCAATAAATCGCCGTGATCCCCGACCCGGCCAGCATCTCCGCCAAGGCCTTTGCCCGGGCCTGACCGGCTTCGGAGAGAACGGGGTCTTTCGAGGCGTCGGCCTTTTCGGCGTGACGAACCAGGATGACCGCCTGCTGGGCCTGAACCGAAGCGGCGCCGGCCGCTAGAAGAAGACAACCGGCGAGAATACAGCCGAGCTTCCGATTTCCGGTTAAGGTCATGGTTTCATCCTCCTGGCTCCGGCCGAGGGAATGACAACTTGGGGTTTAATCGGGCGGCCGACCTTGGCCAGGAAAGCCGCCGCCAGTCCTTCCGAAACCGCCGCGGCTTTCTCCTTTTCGATCAGGGCGACGATGCTTCCGCCGAATCCGCCCCCGCTCAACCGGGCCCCGTAAACGCCGGGAATCGTCCGGGCGGCTTCGACCAAAATGTCCAGCTCCCAACACGAATTTTCAAACAGGGTCCGGGAGCTTTCGTGGGACTCGAACATGAGGCGGCCGAACTCGGCCGTCCGCCCGGCCCGCAAGGCCGCGGCGCCGGCCAGAACCCGGGCGTTTTCTCCGACGGGATGGGCAGCGCGTTTCCAGACAGCCGGGTCGAGCCGGTCGCGGTAAAGCATCATCTCCTCCCAAGTCACGTCCCGGAGGGCTTTCACCCGCGGCCCGAGGATCCGAGCGAATGCGGCCGCGGCCTGTTCGCACCGCTCCCGGCGCTCATTGTATTCGGAGTCAACGAGGGTGTGCTTCACTTCGGTGTTGGCGACCATGAAAGCCAATCCTTCGGGGAGCGGAACCGCGTCCACGGCGAGCGTCCGAAAATCGGTGAGAACCAGAGATTGCTCCCGGCCGAAGAGGCTCGAGATCTGGTCGAGGAGTCCGCAGCGGACGCCGGCGAACTCGTGTTCGGCCTTCTGTCCGATTTTGGCAAGCTCGATTTTTTCCGGAGCGATATGATAAAAGGCCGAGAAGGCGAGACCGGAGGCAATTTCCAAAGCGGCCGAGCTCGAAAGCCCGGCGGCGACCGGAATGTCGCCGGCCTGGGTGGCGGCGAAAGCCCGGGGCCGGAGCCCGTAGCGTTCTCGGAGGAACGTCAGCACTCCGCGGCTGTAATTGGACCACCGCTCCTTCTCGGTCCGTCCCGGGGAGACGGCCTGAAAACGGACGGTTTCCCCGAAATCGGCCGAAGCGAGGACGCAGACATCGCCCTCCAATGGAGAGAGGGTGTAGGCGATCCCGGCGTCGATGGCCGCCGAGAGGACGAATCCTTCGTTGTAGTCGGTATGGTTTCCCAGGATTTCGACCCGGCCGGGGGCATAGGCGATGATTTCGGGTTCGACTCCGTGGAGAGCGCGGTGCGCGTTGCTTATCTTTTCGATCAAATCCTGCATGACGAATCTCCCGACAATTCAGTCCGGCGCGATTAAAACGAAGCGATTGTCCGGCCGATCAAGGTCACAATGTTACCCGGGAAAAGGCCGAGCTGGAGGACGGCATAGAGGCAGAGGAACAGGACGAGATAAACGGCCGGATTGTCCGCGTCGGCTTCGACGTCCCTCTCCGCCTCCTTCATGAACATGATCCGGATGATTCGGAAATAGTAATAGACGGAAACGAGGCTGGTAGCGACGCCGACCAGGGCCAAGCCCAGATGCCCCGCCCTGACGGCGGAGCTGAAGACGTAGAATTTCGCCAGGAATCCGCTGGTCGGAGGGAAACCGGCGAGCGAAACCAAGAAGACGGCGAGGATTCCGCCCAGCCAGGGATAGCGCCGCCCGAGGCCGGCCAAATCGTCAAGCTCGAGCGCTTCCCGTTCCGGTCCGCCCAGGGCGATGATCACGGCGAAGGCGCCCAGCCCCGGGAACAGGTATTGCGTCAGGTAGAAAAGCAGACCGGCCGGGTCTTGGGCGACAACCGCGACTAACATGTAACCGGCGTGGGCGATGCTGGAATACGCCAGGATGCGCTTGAGGTTGGTTTGGCGGAGAGCGGCGAAATTTGCCAGGACCATCGTCGCCGCGGCTACGGCCGCGAGCAAGCCGAAGACGATCTTCGTCTCCTCTCCGGTTCGGGCATAGGGAAGGAAGAGCCGAAGGAGGACGGCGAATCCCGCCGCTTTCGGGGCGACCGCGAAGAAAGCCGAGACCGGCGTCGGCGAACCTTCGTAGACGTCGGGTTGGTACATATGGAAGGGGACAAGGGCGATCTTGTACGCCAATCCGCTTATGGCCAGGGCGAGCCCGGCGAAAAACAAGGCGGGCGTCGACCCGGGATCGGCCAGGGCTGCGCCTAAGCGAGAAACGTCGAGGGTTCGGATGCCGCCGAAAATCAGGGCCAAGCCGAAGATGAAGAAGGCCGAGGCGAACGAGCCGGTCAGGAAATATTTGACTGCGGCCTCGGCCGAACGGTCGTCGCCGCGTTTCAATCCGGCCAGGGCGTACCCGGAGATGGAAAACACTTCCAATCCGAGGAAAGCCACGAGCAGGTTGGGCGTGGCCGTCATGATGACCAGACCGGCCGCGGCCAGAAGCAAGAGGCCGTAGAATTCCCCGCGGGGCATCCGGTGGTAGACGACGAAGCGGAGCCCGAGGAGAACGGTCAGCGCGGCCGCGAGGAGGAAGAGGAGGGCCAGGAAAAGCCCGGCCTCATCCCAGAGAAGCTGGCCGCCGAACGCTCGGGCTCCGCGGCCCCATAACCTTCCGACGGAAATCCCGGCGGCGATCAGAAAGACCAGGGAGACGAAAGCCTGAGGTCCGCTGGCCGCCGCTTTCCGAACCGTTCCTAAGAGCAGGACAACGACGGCCCCGATGACGAGAAACAGAAGCGGGGCGAGGGAGGCGAAACCGGTCATCGGCGTTCTTCTCCCGTTGCGGCCTTGCCGCCCGGACTCGGCGGAAGGATCGCCGGCTGTTGCGCTTCGACATAGGCGGTGGAGCGGCTTTGGATGAGGGCGGCGTAACGGGCGGCCGTTGCTTCCGTTTTCCGGAGGAATGTGCCCGGGAAAAAGCCCGATCCAGAACATCAAGAAGCACGATCGGGATGAAGATCGCGAGCTCGGCCGGGCGAAGGTCGCGGAGCGCGGCCACCCGGTCATGGACAACGGGCCCGTGGCAGACCTTTTGATACATCCCCAAAAGGTATGCTGCGGCCAGGATGACCGTCGTGACCGCGAGGATCGCCCAGACCTTGTGGGCGGCGAAAATCCCGGCGAAACAGAGGATCTCCCCGACGAAGCCGTTGAGGCCCGGAAGCCCCAGCGAAGAGAGAACGGAAATCAGGAACAGGGCGGAAAAAATCGGCATTTTGCGGGCCACCCCGCCGTAATCGGAGATCGTCCGGGAATGGGTTCGCTCATACAGGGCCCCGACGGCGAAAAACAGCATTCCGGTGCTCAAGCCGTGATTGAGCATTTGGAGCAGCGCGCCCTGAAGTCCGATCGTGTTCCAGGCGGCCAGGGCCAGAACGATCAGTCCCATATGGCTGACGCTCGAATAGGCGACGAGCGATTTGACGTCTTTTTGAATCAGGGCCATGAGCCCGCCGTAGATGATGCCGATGATCGCCAGGATGGCCAGAACCGGGAGCAAACCGGGCGACGGCATCCGGGAAGAGAGGGAAGGCGAATCGGATAAATCCGTAGGCCCCCATCTTCAGGAGGACGGCGGCCAGGAGGACCGAAGCCCCGGTGGGGGCCTCGACGTGAGCATCGGGAAGCCAGGTGTGGAAGGGGAACAGCGGAACCTTGATGGCGAAGGCCAAGCCGAAGGCGAGAAAGAGCCAGGCTTGGGTCCCGGCGGGAAGGGTCAAGCGATAGAAGTCAAAGATGTTCAGGGAATACGTCCCGTAGGCCCGGGCGAAGGCGGCTTGAAGGACAAAAATCCCGACGAGCATCAGGAGGCTTCCGGCCATCGTGTACAAGACGAATTTGGTCGTGGCGTAGATGCGCCGCTTGCCGCCGAAAATC
The DNA here is from genome assembly GCA_963783665.1 of Candidatus Aminicenantota bacterium. Taxonomy (GTDB): domain Bacteria; phylum Acidobacteriota; class Aminicenantia; order Aminicenantales; family UBA4085; genus JAAZPG01. Next base: position 97,280 of record CAWANZ010000002.1, read on the forward strand.
CCGATCAGGAAATACATCGGGATCAGCGCGGCTTCCCAGAAGACGTAGAAGAGGAAGAGATTGAGCGAGAGGAAAACGCCGATCATTCCCGTTTCCAGAACGAGCATGAACAGCAGGTATTCCTTGAGCCGGTCCTTGACCGAGGACCGCGAGGCCAGGAGGACGAGAGGAACCAGAAACGTCGTCAGGCAGACGAGGAAGAGACTCAGACCGTCCACGCCGAGATGGTAGCGGATGCCGTAACCGAGCCAGGGGAGTCCTCGACGAATTGCGGCCCGGCCTCGCTGCCGTCGAAGCGGACGGCCAGGACGACCGAAAGAACGAATGCCACAAGCGAGAAAACAAGCGCCGCAATGAGCAGCCGCCGCCGCTCCTCCTTCGGGATGAAGACGAGGAGAATCGCTCCGCCGAGCGGAAGAAACGTGATCAGGCTCAGAAGCGGCGCATTCATTTTAAAACAGCAGAGCTCCCAGGAAAATCGTCATGCCCAGAAGAAAAGCCAGGGCATAATCCTTGACCCACCCGGTCTGGAGAAAGGCGAAGGCCTTGCCCAAAATCGCCGGCCGCCTTTCCCGTTCCGTCGACCAGCGCGTCGATGACCCCAAGGTCGAAGGTGCGGTAGACCGCCTCGGAACCCTGGACGAGGGATTGACGATGACCGCCCCGTAAAATTCATCGACATAATATCCGTGAAGGAGAAGCCGGTGCAGGCCCGGCCGCGGGCGGCCCATCGGCCGGGAAGGGCGGTCTTCCGGATATAAAAGAGATAAGCCAGGCCGATTCCGTGGCCGTGGCTGAAGCGGCCGAAGGAAGCATCAAGCCCCATTCCGCGCCCGGTCCCAGATGTCCTTCGGCCGAAGGCACGACCGGCTCGAGAAATCGGAATAAAAGGTTGGCGTTCTTTCCCAGACGCGAGCGGCAAGCCCAGGTACCCGGCAAGAACCGAGAATCCGGCCAGGACGAGTAGCGGCCAGGTCATAACCGGAGGGGATTCGTGGAGATGATGGGCTTTCGCCTCGGGAGCCAGCCGTTCATTTCCGAAGAAAGCCAGGAAGACCAGCCGGAACATATAGAAGGCCGTGAGCACCGCTCCGGCCAGTCCGAGCGTCCCGACGGGCACAGCGACCTTGGGCGAATGCCGAAACCAGGATGGCGTCCTTGGAGAAAAATCCGGAAAGGAACGGAACGCCGGCGATTGCCAGCGCTCCGACAAGAAAAACCGGATAGGTCAAGGGAAGATGTTTTCTCAATCCGCCCATTTTTCGTAAGTCTTGTTCCCCGGAGAGGGCATGGATAACGCTCCCGGCGGCTAAAAACAGCAGGCCCTTGAAGAACGCATGGGTGAAGAGGTGGAAGACGCCGGCCGCATAAGCGCCGACGCCGCAGCCGAGAAACATGTATCCCAGTTGGGAAATCGTGGAGATAGGCCAGGACCCGTTTGATGTCGTTTTGGACAAGGGCGATCGTTCCGGCGTAGACGGCGGTCAAGGCGCCGACCCATGCGACGACTTGACCGGCGGCCGGGGCGAAGGCGTATAAAACATTCAGCCGGGCGATCAGATAGACGCCGGCCGTGACCATCGTCGCCGCATGGATAAGGGCGCTGACCGGGGTCGGGCCCTCCATGGCGTCCGGCAGCCAGACGTAGAGGGGGATTTGGGCGGATTTTCCGGCCGCTCCGATAAAAAGAAGCAGGGCGAGCCAGGACGGCCAGGGACGGGGCGATTGTCCCGGCGTTGACCGCTGCTTCGATCCCGGCGAATGATGTCGTCCCGGTCGCGACCAGGAGGAACAGGATCCCCAGGAGGAAGCCGGCGTCGCCGATCCGGTTGACGAGAAAAGCCTTTTTTCCCGGCTGCGGCGGCCGAGGGTTTCTCGAACCAAAAGCCGATCAGAAGGTAGGAGCAAAGCCCGACGCCCTCCCAGCCGACGAACATGAGGATGAGGTTGTCGGCCAGGACGAGGAGCAGCATGGCGAAGGTGAACAGGTTCAGGCAGGCGAAATAGCGGCCAAATCGCGGTCGCGGGCCATATAACCGACCGAATAGATATGAATGAGCAGGCCGACGCCGGATACGACGAGGGTCATGACCGCCGTCAACGCGTCGAACCGCAAGGCGGCCTCGACCTGGAACGCGCCGGCCGAAATCCAGGTGAAAATCGGTGGATCGATAACGCCCGTTCCGGCGGTGCCGCGAAAGGAGGCCAGGAATGCGGCGACGCGACAGGGCCAGGGACATGGCGACGGCGCCGGAGGCGATGAGCGAAACCAATTTGCGGCCGAGGCGCCGGCCGAAAAGAAACAAGAACCAGGGCTCCCGCGGCGGGAGCGAAGGGGATGAAGGCAGAACGCGGGCATCCTCATCCCCTCAGCGTCCTGAAGTCTTCGGACGCGATCGATTTTTTCCGGCGGAAAACCAGGAGAATGATCGCCAAGCCGACAGCCGCTTCGGCTGCGGCCACGGTCATGACCAGGAAGACAATCACTTGGGCGTCGAGCGCGCTCCGCTCCCTGGGCCAGCCCGAGAAAAGCCAGGTTGGCCGCATTCAGCATGATTTCCACGGCCATGAACTGGGTCAGGAGGTCGCGCTTGACGAAAAAGGCGATGACTCCCAAAACGAAGAGAACGAGGCTCAAGCCGACGACTGTCCCCGTGGTCATGGCTCGTTCCTCCTTTTTCCCCAGGACGACGGCTCCGACCAGGGCGGCGAGGATCAGGACGCGAGGTGATCTCAAAAGGATAGATGAATTCCGTGAACAAGCGCCGGCCGACTTCAACCGGCGAGCCGGCCGCTCCGGCGGCGGCCGGACCGGATGTTCGGCCGAACGCTCGTCCAGACGGCGGTCCCCAGCTCGAAGAGCAGCACGAGGCCGATCGCCGGCCCGAGGATTTTCGCGCGCTTGATCCCTTCCGGCGGGATTCCGGCCCGAGGATCGACCATCATCACCACGAAGATGAAGAGGACCATGATCGCTCCGGCGTAGACGAGGATCTGAATCGCCGCGGCGAAGGGCGCCTCAAGCAAGCCGAAGATTCCTCCCAGAGCGGAAAAGCACAGAACGAGAAGCAGGGCGGAATGACCGGGGTTTTTCACGATGATCATGGCCCCGGCCGCGCCGACGCACACGGCGGCCAAAACCCAAAAAATGATATCTGCGGCCATGGTTGGGTGTCATTATAAAAGATTTCCGCCCCGAGGTCGATTGTCCCGATAAAATCGCTTTGACAAAAAACGAAACTCTGCTATAATGCCTTCCGTGTCTGCGGGGTAGAGCAGCCTGGTAGCTCGTCGGGCTCATAACCCGGAGGTCGTTGGTTCAAATCCAACCCCCGCTACCATCCGTCATTCTCCAATTTTCCAAAATACACGAGGCCTCCGGCCTCTGTCTTTATTGCCTTGACTCGCTTTCCGGCCGGGATTAAGATGACCCGGGATTTGAAGGAGTCACCGGACATGAAGAGATCCCGTCTCGTTTTTGTCCTGGGCCTGATTCTTCTGTCTTTTGCCGCCCTGGCCGAGGCCCAGGAATTCGGCTCCGTGGATATCGTCGTCGCAAAAAAAGACTTCCTGATCAATATCTGCAAGACCTACGGCATCGATCCCGCCCGGATTCCCAAAATCGCCGCGGCTAATCGTCTGGCCAACCCCGACGTGATCCTGCCCGGACAGATCATTCGCGTTCCGGTCGAATGGATCGGCGGGATGGAGGACGAGGGGATCGTCGATTTTATCGAAGGAGACGCCAGTCGAAAGGCGAGGACGGAGTCCTCCTGGGCGCCCTTGAAGCTCAAGGATGTCGTCCGGTCGGGCGACGAGCTGCGGACGGGTGGCGACGGCCGCCTGGAGATCGTCTTCGGAAGCGGGAATGTTTTAGCGCTTCGCCCCCAAACCGGCCTGACCGTCTTGTTGACGAAAAAATTCGACGAGAAAAACGTTTTCCAGAAGATCCTCCTCGGAGCTGGGAAAATCGTCGCCCGGGTCAAAGAGGTGACGGGGCGGACGTCGCGGTACGAGGTAAAAACACCGTCGGCCGTGGCCGCGGCCCGGGGCACGGATTTCCGCATTGGTCTGGCCGAAGGCGAAATCACCCGGGCTGAAGTCGCCAAAGGACATGTCGGCGTTGAAGCCTCCGGTGTCACCGTGGAAGTCGGGGAAGGGGAGGGAACGGTCGTCCGCATTGGCGAACCGCCGCAAGAGCCTCGCAAACTGCTTCCGCCGCCCGCGTTTGTCGGTCTTCCGGGCGAAATCGACGCCCTGCCGTTCACTCTTGGAATTTCCGATGTCGCCGGGGCTTCCGCGTATCGAATCGTTTTATCGACCGGCTCGGACGTCCGGGCCGTCGTCAAAGAATTTACGGTCAAGGCCGGGGAGATGGCGGTTTTAGCTGCCGGCCTCGACCCCGGCTCATATTTCCTCGCGGCCGCCGCCCTCGATGCGGACGGTTTGGAAGGCCCCCTCTCGGCTCCCTCTCCTCTCGTCATCCGGGAAGCCGCGCCGCTCGAGCCCCGCGTCCCCGTAAATGGGGCGATCATCGCCGGGCCGGCGATCGATATCCTCTGGCCGGACATTCCTCGGACGGGCTTGTATCATTTCCAGATCGCCGAGGATGAGGAATTCAACCGTCTCGTTTTCGATCGCTTCGATCCGGCGGCGGCTACTTCCCGCGTGCCTGTCCTCAAGCCCGGCATATATTGGCTCCGGACGCGGGTCATATCCGAACCCGGAAAGGAAGGCCGCTTCGGACCGGTCCGGAAATTTCAGGTCATCCCGCTGCCGCAAGCCCCCCGTCTTTCCGAGCCGGAGATCAAGGGCAAAGCCGTCCGTTTCAAGTGCGGGGACCTTGGCCCGGGGATCGTCTACCGCTTCCAACTGTCCAGCGACGACCGGTTCGGGACGATGCTGGAGGAATTGATTTCTCCGAAGCCGGAAATCGCCTTTATTAAACCGTCGGACTTCGGCGTGTATTATGCCCGCGTTGCGGCCGTCTCCAGTGACGGATTCGAGGGCCCGTTCTCCGAAATCCGGGCTTTTCGAATCGCCCGCGGCGGCTTATACCGGTTCATCTGCATGATTCCGGCGGTCATTTTACTGATCGTCCTCTTCGTTTAAGGATAGGCATGGAGCCGGTTTCTTCCAAGCGCCGTCTCCCCTGGATCCTGGTCGCGGTTCTCCTTCTCCTTGGGGCGGACGGATTGGGCCTGTTTGATGGACTCAACGCCGGCCTCTACGACGCGTTTTTTCGGCTGAGAGGGATTCGCCCTCCCTCGGCCGAGATTGTCCTCATCGGCATCGACGAAAAGAGCCTCCAAGCCCTCGGCCGTTGGCCCCTGGAAAGACACCTGTATGCCGACCTGCTCGACCGCTTGAGCGCGGCCCGCGTCGTCGGGCTGGACATGATCCTGTCGGAGCCGACGCCGAGCGATGCCCGGCTGGCCGAAGCGATCCGGAAACACGGACGGGTGGTCCTGGCTGCCTATTTCGATCGAGAACTGAAACGCGTCCTTCCCGCCCCCGGCCTGAACGCAGCCCTCGTCGGCCATGTCCATATCGAACGGGATGTCGACCAAATCTCCCGGTCCCTCTTTCACGCCCTGTCCGACAACGCCGGCCCTCTATTTTCCTTAAGCGCCGTCATCGCCGGCATCTACCGGGAAGGAACGCCTCCGAATCCGAGTTCTGTTCCGGTGGCGGCGGCCGGGAAAATTTCCGGCCGCCTCTACCAGACGGATTCCATGAAAATCAACTATTATGGTCCACCCGAGACGTTCCTCCAGATTTCCCTGGCCGACGTCCTGGCCGGGCGCTACCTTCCCTCCGACTTTGCCGGAAAGATCGTCCTGGTCGGGACCACGGCCGAGGGCCTCCCGGACAAGTCGCCCACGCCGTTCAGCGGCCGGCGCACGGAAATGTCCGGCGTCGAAATCCAGGCCAACGCCCTGCAGAATCTCCTGGACGGGACGGCCATCCGCGACCTCGGACGGGCCGTGGTTTGGCCTTTGGCCTTGGCCCTCGCTTTCCTCGGACTCGCCGTTTTTTATAAGGTCGGAGAACGAAAGGCGGCCTGGATCTGGGCGGTCGGCTTCCTTGTTCTGACCGCGGCGATCTATTTCCTCTTTGTCGGGTTCAAGACCTGGCTGGGCCCCGGGCTCATTTACGCGACATCGATATTCATCTTCCTCGCGGCGTTCCTCGGCAAACTTGACGCGGCGGCCCGTCAGCTCGACCGTAAGTACGCCCATGTGGCCGCCCAATTCGGAAAGGCGGAAGCCGGGAATTTCGGCTTCGGATCGGGCCTTGTCGGATTGTTTTCAACCGGGGGGATCAACCGCAAAATCCAGGATCTTTTACGTATCGAGGAATCGTACGAAAACCAGCTGGAGGAGGCCGTCGCCAGACGAACGCAGGAGCTGGCCGAGGCTCTGGCGGTCATCAAAGGGATGAGCCGTGAGCTGATTCTCCGCCTGGCCAAGGCGATCGAATCGCGGGATGAAAGCACGGGTGACCACGTCGCCCGGGTCGGGCTTTACGCCCAGATCATCGCCAAAGCCATGCTCCGGCCTCAGGACCATATCGAAGCCATCGTCTTCACCGGCTCGATTCACGATATCGGCAAGATCGGCATCCCCGACCGGATTCTGCTCAAACAAGGTCCTTTGACTCCTGATGAAACCGCGGTCATGCAGAACCACACCCGGATCGGATACGAGATCCTGGCCTCGTCCGAGCACGCGCCCATCCGGGCGGCCGCGGCCGTCGCCCTCAGCCACCATGAGCACTGGGACGGAACGGGATATCCGAACGGTTTGAAAGCGACGGCGATTCCCCTGGAAGCCCGCATTGTCGCCATCTGCGACCTGTACGACGCCCTCCGCAGCCCGCGCCCGTACAAAGCCGGGCTCGATCACGAGACGGCTGTCCGTTATATCACCCAAGGCGGATCGAACGTTTCGCCCAGGCATTTCGATCCGGTGGTCCTTCAAGCGTTCAAGATGTCGGAGCCGGCGTTTTCCGAAGTCTACCGGCTTCATCAGGATTGAGCGATTTTTGACATCCTCCCGGGCGTCTGTTAAATTGAAATGACTCCGGCTTCGGCCGGCGCCAACTCTCTCCAAGGAGTCACTCATGTTCGATGCCAAAACATACGCCAAGCGGCGGGACCTTCTCCGGAAAAAAGTCGGGTCCGGCCTTGTTCTCTTCCTCGGGAACGAGGAAAGCCCGATGAATTATGCCGATAATGCTTACGCTTTCCGTCAGGATGCGACGTTTCTCTATTATTTCGGCCTCGACACTCCCGGCTTGGCCGCGGTCGTGGACGTCGATGAAAAGAAGGACATCCTCTTCGGGAGCGACGTCGATATCACCGATATCATCTGGATGGGCGCCCTGCCGACGATGAAAGACCGGGCGGCCCAGGTAGGGGTCAAGGCCACCGCCCCGGTCTCCGGACTGGAATCGGTCCTCCGCGAGGCCGCGGCCAAGGGACGGAACGTCCATTACCTCCCGCCGTACCGGGCCGAGCATCTGCTCAAGCTCAACGACCTTCTCGGGATCAAACCGGCCGAAGCCAAGAAGGGCGCCTCGGCGGACCTCGTCCGGGCGGTCGTGGCCCAGCGCGAAATCAAGAGCGAGGCCGAAGTCGCCGAGATGGAGGCCGCGCTCCTCACGTCCTATAAGATGTATGATGCGGCGATGCGGATGGCCCAACCCGGCGTCTGGGAGCAAGCCATCGCCGGCCGGATGGAAGGGATCGCGGCCGCCGACGGAGGCGGGATCGCCTTCCCGATCATCCTCTCCAAGAACGGGCAGATTCTGCATAATCACAGCCACGTCAACCGGTTGAAAAAATTCGATCTGCTGGTTGTCGACGCGGGTTCGGCTTCGGCCAGCCACTATGCCTCCGACATCACCCGGACGATCCCGGTCGGGGGGAGTTTCACCTCCAAGCAGCTGGACGTCTATGAAATCGTCCGGGCGGCCAACGAAAACGCCATCGCCGCCACCCGGCCCGGCCGGCCTTATAAAGAAGTCCATCTGCTGGCGGCCAAAACCATCGCTTCCGGGCTGAAGGAGCTCGGGCTGATGAAAGGCGACGTGGATGCCGCCGTCGAGGCGGGCGCCCATGCCCTCTTTTTTGTCCACGGCCTGGGCCACCAGATCGGCCTCGACGTGCACGACATGGAAAACCTGGGGGAGAACAACGTCGGCTACGACGCGACGGTCCAGCGCAGCACTCAGTTCGGGTTGCGGGGTCTGCGGATGGCCAAGACGCTCAAACCCGGGCATGTCATCACCTGCGAGCCGGGTATTTATTTCATCCCGGCCCTGATCGACATTTGGAAATCCGAAAAAAAACATCTCGATTTCATCAATTACGACAAGCTGGAGACCTACCGGACCTTTGGCGGGATCCGGATCGAAGACGACGTCCTCGTGACCAAGGACGGCCGCAAGGTCCTGGGCAAGAAAATCCCCAAAACCCCGGTCCAGCTGGCCGCCGCGGTCAGAATCTGACGGCGCTTTTTATCGGTCTTGCTCCGGCCGGCCGTTTGCCAAGCCGGATCATTTCGTTTAAACTAGCACGTTCCGGAGGACTCTTTCGTCTGAAACAAAGGCTTTAAAACCGCGGAAGGACCATGATTATCGCTCTCGTCCAACAGCATGCCGGCGTTGAGTTGGAGGACAACCTCCAGCGCGGAGTCGCGGCGTTCGAAGAGGCCGCCCGCCAGGGGGCCAACCTGATCGCCTTTTCCGAACTGGCTTTCCTGCCGTTCCTTCCCCAGGTCCCGTCCTCCGGCCGACCCGGTTACGCCTCGTTCGCCCAGACGGTCCCCGGCCCGTTGACCGAGGAATTCTCCCGCCTGGCCCGCCGCTACGGCGTGGTGGCTGTTCTCAATCTGTTCGAGAAGGACGGCGGGCGGACGTACGATTCCTCGCCGGTGATCGACGCCGACGGGCGGATCGTCGGGACGACCCGGATGATGCACATCATGGACGGGCCGGGATTTTTCGAACGCGGATATTACGCTCCCGGCCGGAACGCCAAGCTGGTTTACGAGACGGCGGCCGGCAAGGTCGGCGTGGTCATTTGTTATGATCGCCATTATCCTGAAGTCATGAGGGCGATGGCCCTGCAGGGAGCCGAGCTTGTGGTCATTCCTCAAGCCGGAATCCTGGATGAATGGGGGCCGGGAGTCTACGAGGGCGAAGTCCAGATCGCCTCGCTCCAAAACGGCTATTTCACGGCCTTATGCAACCGCGTCGGTCCCGAACCGGTTCTGCATTTTGCCGGAGAGTCGTTCGTCTCCGACCCGATGGGTCACGTCATCGCCCGGGCCCCGAAAGACCATGACCATCTTCTTTTAACCGACTGCGATTTCGACCTTCTCGCCCGTTGCCCGGCGAGAAAGCACTTCCTGGCCGACCGCCGGCCCGAGCTCTACGAAACCTTCGGGCTGAGCGACGAGGACTGATCCGGATGGAACATTGGTTCGTCCTCTGCACCAAGCCCCAGAAGGAGTTCCAGGTGGAACGCCTTTTCCAGCAAGGGGGCTTCCAGGTCTACTGCCCCCGTTTTGCCGATGCGAGCCGGATCAAGCCGTTTTTCTCCTGCTACGAGTTCGTCCGCTTCTCCTATCCCGAGCAATACAAGCTGGTGAAATACACCCGGGGCGTGCGCCACGTCGTCGGAAACGATGCCGGAGCCATTCCGCTGGAGGACCGGTTCATCGAGGAGCTCCGGGCCCGGGAGATCGGACGGCTTGATCGAGCTTGAAAAATTCGGGATCGAACCGTCGCCCGGGGACCAGATCGAAGTCGTCACCGGCCCGTGGAAAGGCCTCCGCGGAGTTTTCGGCCGGCAGATGTCCGAACAGGACCGGGTGATGATCCTTTTAAATTTCGTCAGCTACCAAGGCCAGATGCTCATCGAAAAATCCAAGCTAAAGAAGATTTTGCCATGAACGTTCCCATTCTCAACCTCAAAGCCCAGTATCAGACCCTGAAAGCCGAGCTCGAGCCGAAGCTGCTCGAGGTGGCTTCGTCCCAGATGTTCGTCCTCGGACCGGAGGTCGAAGCCCTCGAGAAGGAGATCGCCGCCCTGAGCGAGACGACCTGCGCTGTCGGCGTATCCTCGGGCACCGACGCTCTCCTCGCCGCCCTGATGGCCCTTCGCGTCGGCCCCGGCGACGCCGTCCTCACGACCCCGTTTACCTTCTTCGCCACGGCCGGGACGATCAGCCGGACGGGGGCCCGGCCGGTGTTTGCCGACATCGACCCGGCGACGTTCAACCTCGATCCGGCCCGGGCTGAGGAAGCCGTGGCCGCGTTTCGAAAAAAAGAGCCGGGCGTCCGGATCAAGGCGCTTCTGCCCGTTCACCTTTACGGCCAATGCGCGGATATGGACGGCTTAATGGCCCTGGCCGGCCGTCACGGCTTGTCGGTCGTCGAGGACGCCTGTCAAGCCGTCGGTGCGGATTACCCTTCAAAAGCCGGAGTCCGCAAGGCCTGCGCGATCGGGACCATCGGGACTCTGTCCTTTTACCCCACGAAAAACCTCGGCGGCTTCGGCGACGGCGGGATGGTCCTGACCAACGACCCCGAGCTCGGCCTCCGGCTGAAGAAGCTCCGGGTTCACGGCGAGCGGGACCGCTATTTCTACGACGAGATCGGCGGCAACTTCCGCCTCGACGCCCTCCAGGCGGCCATCCTCCGGGTCAAGCTCCGGCATCTGGCCGACTGGCAGAAGAAGCGGCGGTCCCTGGCCCAAGGCTATGATCAAAAGTTTGCCGCCGCCGGCCTTGTCGAAAAAGGTCTGATCGTTCCGCCTCCGGCGGTGTATCGCGACTCCGGCGCGCCCGAATTCCACACCTACCATCAATACGTCGTCCGGGCGGTCGATCGGGATAAGCTTCTTGCCTTCCTTCGGGATCACGGGGTCGGGTCGGCGGTTTTCTACCCTCTCCCGCTCCATCTCCAGCGCTGCTTCGCTCCGCTCGGATACGGCGAAGGCGATTTCCCGATCGCGGAAAAAGCGGCCAAGGAAGTCCTGGCCCTGCCCATCTACGCCGAGCTGAAGCCCGAAGAGCAGGATTACGTCGTCGATCGGATCGCGGCTTTTTATTTGCGTTGAGCGCCGTCGACGGCGAGCCGTTTCAGAAACGGCTCGCCGAGGCTTGAACCGGAAAAAAAGACGACGCCGTCGGCTCCCGCCTCCCGGGCGAACTTCACTTGACCGGCCATGCCGTCGGGAGTGTTCTGGTTATGGGATGTCCCGATTCCAATCCCGAGGCAGACCCGGCACGTGTCCGAGCGGAAAGAAATCGCTTCCCGGGCATAGGATTCGAAGAGGCCGGAGGAATTCGTGTACAGCATCGGACACAGCATGTCGACCAGGCCGGTCCGGGCCCAATCGGCCCAATCCTGGCCGATCATGATCTTGGACGCGTCGGCGGCCGGGAAGACGGCCGCCGAGATTCGGACGGGCCGGTTGAGGCTTTCTAAGTCGCGGCGGAGCTCCCGGATGAACAGAGTCACCTGGCGGCTGTTCCAGCGGAGCCATTCGGCCCACATCATGTTTCCCGTATCTTTTGCTTTCAAGGCCAGGGGATCGGCCCCTGTTTCGGCCTGGAAGAGGGCCCGGCTCCGCTCGTCAAACCCATAGAATGGCTCGGTCGGTTCGCACGGATAGCGGATATAATCCAGGTGGATCCAGCCGGTTTCGGGATAATTCCGGAGAAGATCCGTCATTAATCCGCGCTCGTAATCCCGGGCCTCGGGGATGGCCGGATTGACGACTCCGGCTTCGACTCCCGTCGGTCCCCGAACCAGCCACTCCGGATGGCGGCCGATTTCTCCTGCCTTGGCGCTCTCGGTGAAGACGCAAAACCAGGGGTGGACGGTCAGGTTGCGCTTTCGGGCTTCCCGGAGAAACAGGCCGAAAAAGTCATAGCCGTAGGCCGGGTCGGTCACGCCCTCCCGGCAGCGGAAGTAGACGTGGCCCGACGTCGACTTCACCAGGATGAAGACGGAATCGATTCCCGCCCGGACGTAGGCCTCGAAGGTCGCGGCCATTTTCGCCTCGGCCGCGGATTTCTCAGGGCCGAAAAGCCCGGGGTGGAGCCAGACTCCGTAAACGAATCCGCCATCTCCGGCCGCCGGCCGGAGAATCAAGCCGGATGCGCCGATTCCGGCGAGAAGAAGGATTCCGAAAATCGCTCCGATCGCCTGGCTTCGAGCGTTCATGAATGATTCTCCCGGACGCCGGGAAATTTTCGCGAGGCTCGGCGTCACTTCTTCTTTAAGAACAATCGGCCTACACCGAACAAATTGTCGGGGCCCGGATCGCCCAAATCGACGGCCCGGGATTCGAGGATCGCCCGGATTTGATCCCGATCGAAATCCGCTCCGCCGATCAGAAGTCCCAGGGCTCCGGCCAAATGGGGAGCCGCGGCGGATGTCCCGTAGAACTCCCGATATCCGTACGAAGTCGTCGAAACGCCGGAGGGCGCGGAGAAATCGGGCTTGATCCGTCCGGCCCAGGTCGGTCCCTGCGAGCTGTAATCATGATAGAAGTCGCCCACCGCATCCGAAGCTCCGGCCGTCCAGGCGTTGGCCGCGTCGGCCGGCGTCGTGAGGCTCCGGGACGGCACGTTGTGCTCGATTGTGTCGAAATTCCCGTACGTAAAAAGCTCGAGGCGCATGGGCCCGTCGGCCCGGGAGCGGATGATGCTGACGCCCCAGGTTGCCTGTTGAGCGAAGGAATGGTCGTACAGCTCCTCGGTCGGCCAATCTCCTCCGTCCTGCACCGCCGAGGCCCGGTCGATGTACGCCCAGGACGCTCCGGTCCAGCGCCAGAGAATTAAATCGTAATCCTGATCCGTACCGGTGTAATCCCAGCCGGTCCATGTTCCCCAATCTTTCCAATTGAGGAAAACGCCGACGGTCTCGCCGGCCGGGACATTGAAGGAGAGGATTTCATCGCCCTCGGCAAATTCGTGGATCCCGTCGGAATCCCGGTCGGTGAAGTCCCCGTCCCAATGGGAGTCGGCGCTGTTTCCAGCCGAGGTGGCCCAAGCGATGCCCCGATCGGCGGCGTAATCGACGGCCTCGCAAAGCGGCCCTGTCCCGTCTCCGGCCCCGGCGTTATACCAGCCGACGGAATAGGAGATGACATCGACGCCGTTTTGATCGAACCATTCGATCGCCTGGTATTGCTCGACATCGGTGTCGAAATTGGCCAGGAAAAGCGCCGCTCCGGGAGCCATGTCATGAACGATTTCGGCGCAGGCCGTCCCATGGGGTTCGCCCGCTTCGAGATCCTGGTCTTGGCGGAAGGACCGCGTTTCGACCGAAGCGGGCAGGTCTGTACCGAGGAGGTCCTGGTATTGATAAAATCCGAGGTCGAGAATCCCGATTTTCACCGGATAGGCATGAAAAGCGGGGAGCTCGGCCCAGGTATCCGCCCCGGTGAGAGCCACACCCTCCGATGTGGATTCATGAAGGATCGGCCGGCGTGGAGCCCGGATCCGGGCGACCCTGGGATCGAGCGCCCAGGCCGTAAGGTCGTTTGTCGGGAGAAGAACCTGAATGAGGTTTCGATATCGAGCCTGTATCTGCCCACCCCGGCCGGAGAGCGCTTCGGCTAAAAAACCGATCCCGTTTTCGGCCGAGCTTCTTCCGCGGCCGAAAACACGCCCTTCGACGACGACTTGCACGGCGCCGGCCGAGGCGATGAGGCCGTGCCCGGCGGCGAAGGCGGAGGCGCTTTCTTCCCCCCGAGAGTCGCGGATCTCGAGGAAACGGCATAGCGTCGAATCGAGATTCGGGGAGCCGGTCCGGGCGGGCAGGTCGGCGGACGAGAGCTCGTTTTTGGCCGGCGGCCCGGAAGGCGCCTCGGCCGGGCCGGAAAGGAGTCCGGCGGCTCCGAGGACGAGGGCGAGAGCCGCGACCGTTGCCCGCTTCACCGGCTCCCCTCCGGAGCGAACAGGGCGATTTTCAGCCCCAGGGAAAACGTGACGGAGTCGAAATTCAGGCTTTCCAGCAGACCCGAAGCCGTCTCGCCCGAGTAGACGTCGGTGATCGACCATTCGCCGCCGGACCTGAGAAGGGAATAGCCGGCTGTAAGATCGAGGGACATTTTCGGAGAGAGGGCAAGCTCGAGGCCGACCCCGAGGCGGGCGGACAGGCCGCCTTTGGCGGTCTCGGCGATCTCAAAGCCGACGGCGGTCCAATCTTCCACGAATCCCTCGTCGAGGGTGAACGAATGAATCGCGTACCCGACCCCGGCTTCACCGAATAGGCTCAGCTTTTCGCCGAGGGGGAACCGAGCCTTGAGGGCGACCTCGATGGGAAGGACGCAAAGTTTTCCCAGGCTCAAGCCTTCGACCGAGCCCTCGGACGTCATCGTCCAATTGCGTAGGCCAAGCTCGAGGGAGAACCGCGGGTCCAATTCCCATCCGGCGGCGAGGCCGAAGCCGGCTCCTCCGGAATACGAGGCGCCAGTCGGAAGGGCGTAGATTCCCTGGAGACGAACGTACAGGTCCGCCTGGGCCGTCCCGGCCGACAGGAGGATTGCCGACGCGCAAAGGAAAAACATGCGTTTCATGGAAGTTCCTTTCATCGGTTGCTCAACGCCGGCCATATCCTCCGCCCCCGGGCGTTTCGATGCGGATGACGTCGCCCGCCTGGACGGTGAGGTCGCACTTCGAGCCAAGGATCTTTCTCCGGCCTTTCGATATCAGGATGTTCCGTCCCTTTCGTCCCGGCAAACCGCCGGCGAGGCCGTAGGGGGCGAACACCCGCCGCTCGGACATGATGGTCACTCGGGTCGGGACGACGAACTCGTATTCCCGGACGATGCCGTCGCCGCCGCGATGAAGGCCGCGCCCGCCCGAGCCGCGCCTGAGGGAATACCCGCGGATTCGCAGGGGGAGATAGTTCTCAAGCGCTTCCAGGGGAGTATTCAGAGAGTTGGTCATATGGGTGTGGACGCCGGAGAGACCAGGGCGCTCGCGGCTGGCGCCCATCCCGCCGCCGATTGTCTCGTAATAAGCAAAATCCCGTTTCCTTACCGGATCGTAGCCGCCCAGGGCGATGTTGTTCATCGTCCCCTGGCTCGCCGCCGGGATGCGGCCCGGGATGGCTTTGGCCAGCGCCCCGAGCAATACGTCGACGATCCGCTGGGATGTTTCGACGTTACCCGCGGCCGTGGCCGCGGGAAAGCGGGCGCTGACGACGAGCCCGGGCGGAGCGATGATCGAAAGCGGCCGGAGGAGCCCGGTGTTGACCGGAATATCCTCCTCGATCAGGGAGCGGAACACATACAGCACGGCCGATGTCGTGACGGCCATGTTGGCATTGACCCCGCCCTTGACCTGGGGAGACGAACCGCGGAAATCGATGCTTGCCCGACCGCCGCCGATCCCGATCCGGACCGAGATCCGGACAGGGTCGTCGGAGATCCCGTCGTTGTCCAGGACATCGGAAAATTCGTAGCGGCCGGTCGGGATTGTCCGGAGCGTCCGGCGAAGGAATGTTTCGGTGTAGTCCTGGATCAATCCGGCGTACTGATCGACCCGGTCGAGGCCGAACTTGTCTACGGCCTCAAGGATCCGGACCCGGCCTTTTTCGCAGGCGGCGACCTGAGCCAGAAGGTCGCCCTTCCGCTCCTCGGGCGTTCGGACGTTGGCCAGGATGAGGCGGAGAAGGTCGTCGTTTATCCGGCCGCAGCGGACGAGCTTGACGGGGGGAAGAATCAGACCTTCTTGAAAGATTTCCTGGGCGAGGGGCATGCTGCCCGGCGACATCCCCCCGACGTCGGAATGGTGAGCCCGGTTGGCGGCGAAAAATGAGAGACGGCCGCGGACGAAAACCGGAGCGATGGCGGTGATGTCGGGAAGGTGGGTTCCGCCTCGGTACGGATCATTGAGAAGGACCAGGTCGCCGTCTTCGAACCGGAGTGTGCCGAGGGCGGCCTGGACCGAGAGCGGCATCGCTCCGAGGTGAACCGGGATGTGGGATCCCTGGGCCAGCGTTTCGCCCTTGCGGTTGAAAACGGCGCAGGAATAATCCTTTCGTTCCTTGATGTTGGGGGACAGGCTGGTCCGGCCAAGGACCGCGCCCATTTCCTCGGCGATCGAGATGAACAGGTTTTTAAAGATTTCGATTTCGATGGCGTCCGGAGCGGTTTTTCTCATCGGTCCCTCCGGATGACCAAGTTGCGATAGCCGTCCACGTGGAGGGAAAAGCCGGGCGGGAGAAACGTGGTCGAGCCGAAATCGGCGACGAGGGCGGGGCCGGAAATCCGCAGCCCCGGCGCGAGGCGAGCCCGGTCGTAGACCGGACCGATCATCTTGCGCCCGCCATAGAACATCGGCTGTTTTTTGCGGAAGGCGTCGTTAGGACGGGCCCCCCGTCGGAGCGGACTTTTCCTCAGCCGGATCTTTTCGCTGAGACCCCGGGCCTTGAGCCTGAGGGTCACAATCTCGACGGCGCCTTGGATGTTGCGGTAGGAATACGTCTTGTGATGGGCCCGGTGGAACATCCCGGCCAGCCGTCCGAAGTCTCCCGACCGGTAGGGGAGGGTGATTTCGTAGGATTGGCCGAGGTAGCGGAGGTCGACAGCCCGCTCGAAGACCATGTCCTTCGGACCAAAGCCGTCCTCGGCCAGATCCCGCCGTCCTCGTTTCTCCATGTCCCGGAGCGCCCGTTCGACGGCCTCCGGCTCGATTCGGTCGACGGTTTTCAGAACCGACCGGGAATAATCTTTGACCGAGTCAGCCAGGAGAAGCCCAAAAGCGGACAAGACGCCGGCGTTCTCGGGAGCCAGGACCGCTTCCATTTTAAGTCCCGCGGCCAGGTCGACGGCATGCATGCCGCCGGCTCCGCCAAAGGAGAGGAGGGCAAATTCCCGCGGGTCGAAACCCCGCTCGAGACTGATCACCCGGATGGCCTTCTCCATGTTGGCGTTGGCAATGTCGACGATCCCTTGGGCCGTTTCGAGGGTCGATTTCCCGATCCGGGCGGCGAGGCGGCCGATCGACGCCCGGCTCCGCTCGCGATCGATCTTCATCTTTCCGCCGAGGAAAAAGTCGGGATCGATTCGTCCCAGGATCAAGTCGGCGTCGGTGACTGTCGGGAGGTCGCCCCGGCCGTAGCAAGCCGGCCCGGGATCCGCTCCGGCGCTCTGGGGCCCGACCCGAAGCGATCCCCCTGAGTCGAGGTGGGCGATCGATCCGCCGCCGGCCCCGACGGAGTGGATATCAATGATCGGCAGGCGGATCGGAAAATCGCCGACGGCGCTTTCGTTGGTCCGGCGGATCGCCCCGTCGACCAGGGAAACGTCGGTCGAAGTCCCCCCCATGTCGAAGCTGATGAACTTGGGAAAGCCGGCCGAGCGGGCCAGGTGGAACGAGCCGACCACGCCGCCGGCCGGGCCCGAGAGGGCCGTCCGGATCGGCTCCGTTTTGGCTTTCCGGGACGAGATGTAGCCCTCGTTGGACTGCATCACCCGAAGAGGCGCCGCGCCGATCCCGGCCTCCAGCGAGCCGAGGTATCGGTCGAGAATCGGCATCAGGTAGGCGTTGACCGCGGTCGCGGAGGTCCGCTCGAATTCTCGATATTCCGGAAGGAGGCGTGAAGAGATGCAGACCAACATCCCCTGACGTTCGAGCTCCCGGGCGACCGTCTCTTCATTGGCCCCCTGGGCGTAGCCGTTGATAAAGGAGACGGCGACGGCTTCGACCCTGCGGGCCCGGAGCTTGGCGGCCAGTGCCCGAACCTCGGCCGGAGAGACAGCCCTTTGGACGCGGCCTTCGGGTGAAGTCCGTTCGGTCAGGCCGAAACACAACTCCCGCTTTACGAGCGGCAGGCGGGGCTCGCCCTGCAGACTGTAAAGCCGGCGACGCGTCTGCCGGCCGATGGTCAGGATGTCTTCGTATCCCTTAGTTGTGATGAGGGCAACGCGGGAGCCCTTGCGCTCGAGAAGGGCGTTGGTGGCCACGGTCGTGCCGTGGATGACCAGGACGGGGGAGCCGGACTCGAGATATTCCCGCAAGCCTTCGAGGATGGCCCGGGAGGGATTATCCGGCGTCGAAGGGATTTTTTTCGTCGTCAACCGGCCGCCCTCGCTGATGACGAAGTCGGTGAAGGTCCCTCCGGTATCGACGCCGATGCGGATCCTGACCCCGGGTTTCATCGGGTCAGTGGCAGGTGCTGCAGGTCCCGCCCTTGCAGGAGGAACAGCTCGAGGCCGCTTTCAATCGGCTTCCGCCGCCGCCGATTCCGAACGAGGAGCAGACCTTGCGGATCTTCGGGCTGCCGCAGGACGCGCAGACGACTTCGGCTTCTTTTCCGAGACGGACGAGGGCTTCAAACCGTTTCCGGCATTGATCGCATTCGAATTCGTACAAGGGCATGGCTGCGGGTATTGTACCGTTTGACGCGGGATTCGTCCAGAATCAACCCGGACGAACGGCTATTTGAGGTACAGGCGGCCGTATCCGTAGAGATTGTCCTTGCCGGATGAGCCGAGATCCAGGGCCCGGTTTTCAAGGATCGTCTTGATCTGGGCCGTTGTGTAAGGCGTTTTGGCCATGAGGAGGCCGGCCGCCCCTGCGACATGGGGCGCGGCGGCCGACGTTCCCGAAAAGGCTTTGGAACCGTAAGTCGCCGTACTCACGCCGGAAAAGGCGGTCAAGTCGGGCTTGATCCGGCCGTCGGTCGTCGGGCCCCGGGAGCTGAAGGCTTCGAGAACATCGGTTTCGGCCATGGTGGCCCCGACCGCGATCGCCTCCGCGGCATCGGCCGGGATCCCCATGCTCCCCGCCGGGACGGGATATTCGACTCCTCCGGAGTCGCCTTGGATGAAAAGCTCGAGGGAGTTGTTGATCGTGGCTCCAAACTTGAGGACCGAGACTCCGTAATACGTTATGACGTTGGTCCGCCAGAGCGAGCTTTGCTCGACGGGCTTTTGCCCCGGCGTCCCGTCCTGCCAATCGTCGCAATATTCGAGAAGCTCCCAGCCCGTCCCGGTCCAGCGCCACAGGAGCAGGTCGTAATCCTGGGTCGGATTACCGTATGACGAGCCGGTCCAGGTCCCCCAGTCGTTCCAGGACAGCGTGGCCCGCGTCCATGTGTTGGCCGGGACTTCCCATTGGAGGATTTCGTCGTCGCCGCTGAAATTATGGAACATATCGCCGTTGGGGTCGGAGAACAGGCCTTCCCAGTGATGGAGGGCGTCGTCACCCGCCGCCGAGACCCAAAGGATGCCTTCCTGGTCGCATTTTTTTACGTCTTCGCAGATCGGGCCCGTGCCGTTGCCCGCGCCCGCCCCCGACCAGACCAGAGCGTAGGAGATGATATCGACGTTTTCGGAGATGAGGTAATTCACCGCGGCGTGTTGTTCGACGTCGGTCGCAAAATTGACCAGATAGATTCTCGCCTCGGGAGCCATGTCATGGACGATCTCGGCGCAGGCCGTGCCATGGGCCGTTCCGGCGGAGATATCGCCGTCGGCCCGGAACGAGCTGACGATAACATTGGACGGCAGCTCGGTGCCCAGCTGCGCTTGATACCCTTGAAAACCCAGGTCGAGGATGGCGATTTTCACCGGATCGTCCGGAGCCCGGTAGGAGGGAACGTTGCTCCAGGCCTGGGCCCCGCTCCGGGGGACGCCCTCGGACTGAATCGCGGCCGGAAGGGGTGTGTCGGGCAGGCGGAGGCGGGAAACGAGCGCATCCGAGGCCAGGAGTTCGACCGCCGCCCGCGGCAGGAGGGCCTGGATATCGCGTCCCACCTCCAATTCCACCGTACCGCCGAAGGCCGCGATCCTGGCGAGAAGAGGCGAGCGCCGGCCGGTGCCCGTCATCCGCGGGCCGCGTTCAGCCGCTTCGATCACGACCCGGATCGCATTTCCGCCCGGGTGTTCCCGGTCGCTGGATCGAACCGCAAGCCGGAGCCGGGCGTCGATTTTCGGATGGGCCGTTTTCGGAGGAACGGCATACCCGGACAAGTCGACGGGTTCAGGTCCGGAGATTTGACCGGCTGTCGCGGCCAACCCGAAGGCCAAGGCGAAGAGAGCGATCATCCGTCCCGGTGCAGCTTTCATCGTAAAACGCATTATCGTTTCGTCCGTCCGAGGATGTCAAGCCGGCCGGCTGAGGCACGGAAGCCGCGGAGCAGGGCCGCGCCGGAAGCGCTGTCCCGGGCGGCGACAACGGATCGGTCGGAGAAGGCCTTGAGGATTTCCGAGGCGGAAAAATCCCCGCGAGCCGAGTCTTTTTTGCCGGTGAACGGAAAAAGTTCGGGCCCGCGCTGGCATTTGGCGTTGAGGTTGACCCGGGCGACCTGGTTGCCGGCGGCTTCGACCAGCGGTCCAAGGGTTCGGATATTGGTGCCGAAGATGCTGATTTGCTGGCCGTAAGGCGAGGCGCGGAGGTAAGCGACAGGCTCTGAAAGGCGCTTGAACGAAACGACGGGAATCAGCGGCCCGAACTGCTCCTCCCGGTGGATTTTCATTCGAGGAGGTGACGGGGTGAAGGATCGCCGGGCAGAGGATCGAGCGGTTCGCCCGCCCGCCGTTTTCGTTGACGATCTCTGCGCCGCGGTCGATGGCGTCTTGGATCAAGGATTGCAGGTAGGGAACCCGGGCCGGGTCGGCCAGCGGCGTGATGCGAACCCGGGGCGTCCAGGGCATCCCGATCGCGACCTCGGCCGTCTCTCCGGCGAGGCGGCCGACGAACGCCTCGCGGACCTCGTCATGGACAAACAAAATCTTCAGGGCCGCGCAGCGCTGGCCGTTGAAGGCCAGGGCTCCCAGCAGGCATTCGTGGACGGCGGTCTCGATGTCGGCATCGGGCAAGATGACGGCGGCGTTTTTCGCCCCCAGCCCGAGAAGGGTTCGGAGGCGGTTTTTTTTGGGGTGGAGATTGATCAAGCGGTCGGCCACGGCCAGCGTGCCGATGAAGGCGAAGACATCGATTCCGCCGCTTTTCATCAACGGCTCGAGGAGAGTCCGGCCGTCGCCGGAGAGGACCTGGACCGTTCCGGTGGGAAAGCAGCTCGCGAACGCGTCAAGGAGAAGGTCGAAAACCAGGACGCCGATCCGCGGAGGCTTAAGGATCACGGCGTTGCCGGCAAGCAAGGCGGGGACAACCAAGCCGAATGTTTCGAACAGCGGATAATTATAAGGGCCGGCGCAGAGGGCGACGCCGCGGGGCTCGTCCCGGATAAGGCCGACGATGCCTTTTTCGCGCTTGAAGGACCGGTCGGCCCGCTCCCGTTTCCGGGCGATGTCGATCAAGCGACCCATCGAATCGATCGTCCGGTCGAATTCGTCCTCGAGCTCGGCATGGGGCTTGGCAATTTCCCACATCAGGATCCGGACGATCGGTCCTTTAAGAGCGGCCATGCGGGCGGCAAAATCCTCCAGGGCACGGATGCGTTTCTCCAAAGGAGAGGATGCCCAGGCGCCGTGGCCGTCGGCGAAGGCCTTGCGGGAGGCGGCTAATGTCCGGAGGGCATCCCGGCCGGTCATTTCCGGGCGGGAGCCCAAGCGTTTGGGGGCCAGCCCGGCCGGAGTTCGGACTGCGATCGGAGAAAAAACATCCACGGTCCGACCTTTCCAGGGAGCCGGCCCGCCGTCGCTGATCGTCCGTCTTTGTTCGACCGGGCGTTCCAGCCGGAATTTCCGGGGTATGGCGCTTTCGGCAACAAAGAGAGAGGACAGGTCGGCCGGGGCCGAGCCGATCCGGAAATCCGGCGCGGAAGCAGTCCGGAAACATTCCGGCGAGCGATTTGTCATTTATTCCGATTCCTCGTGAATTACAAAAATGGTCTGTGACTCTTTTTAGTGTAGCATGACCCCCGGCTTCCGGCCAAGCGTTGGGGGCGAAATACGTCTTGAGCCGGACAGCCGTTTTCGTGTATGATAACCCTTACTTTTTCCGTCCGGAAAACAAACCTCTGGGCCGGACCCTCGGGACGCGGCCCGAAAAGGAACAGGCATGAAAGCGTTTACGCCAGACAAAATCCGCAATTTCGCCCTGATCGGCCACGGTGCGGCCGGAAAGACTTCGCTGGCCGCGGCGATGCTCTTCAATGCCGGGATCACCAGCCGGTTGACCAAGGTCGACAAAGGGAACACCCTCACGGATTTCGAACCCGAGGAAATCGAACGGAAAATCTCGATCAGCTCCGCCCTCTGCCACATCGAACACCGCGACCACAAGCTCAACGTCGTCGATACTCCGGGGTATTCCAACTTCCTCTGGGACACCCGGGCCTGTCTCCGGGCCGTGGATGCGGCCGCCGTCCTCATCGATTCCGTGGCCGGGGTCGAGGTCGGGACGGAAAAAGTCTGGGACATGCTTGAGGAATATCAGCTTCCGCGCGTCTTCATCATCAACAAGATGGACCGGGAAAATGCCCATTTCGGCCCGGCCGTGGAGGCTGTCCAGCAGTTTTTCGGCCGGCAAGCCATCCCCGTCCAGATTCCCCTGGGCGAGGAGAAAAATTTCCGCGGCGTCGTCGACCTCTTGACGATGAAGGCCACGGTCTACGAAAAGGATGAAAGCGGCAAGTTCGCCGAAGCCCCTGTCCCGGCCGAGGCCAAGGACGAGGCCGACAAGCGGTATCGCGAGCTCGTCGAGATGGTCGCCGAAAGCGACGAAAAGCTGATGGAAACCTATCTCGACAAGGGCGAGCTTTCGCCCGAGGACGTCCTCAAGGGTTTGAAAAACGCCATCGCCGCCCGCCAGATCTATCCCGTATTCGCCTGCGCCGGGGCGGCCAACATCGGCGTCCAGTCGCTCTGCGACCGGGTCATCGAATTCCTGCCCTCGCCGGTCGACCGATCCGATATCGAGGTCATGGTCAACGGCCAGACGGCTTCCTTGAAGCCGTCGGTTGACGGGCCGTTTGCCGCCCTTGTCTTCAAGACGATTTCCGACCCTTATACCGGCCGGATTTCGATGATGCGCGTCTACTCCGGAAAAATGACTCCGGACGGAACGGCCCTCAATCCGGGAAAGGAAACCGAGGAGAAATTCGCCGGCTTCTTCTTCCTTCAAGGCAAGGAACAGATCGCGGCCGGGATGGCCGTCGCCGGCGACATCCTGGCTACGGCCAAGCTGAAAGCCACGACGACCGGCGATACGCTGGCGGCCAAGGGCAGCGGGATCGTCATTCCCCCGATCAAGTTCGCCGAACCGGCGATTTCTTTCGCCATCGAACCGAAAACCAGGGCCGATGAAGACCGGATCTCCCAGGCCTCTCACCGCCTCATGGAAGAGGACCCGACCATCCGGTTCGAGCGCGACCCCGACTCCAGCCAGTTGCTGATTTCCGGCGGCGGCGAGCTTCATGTCCGGATCGTCACCGAAAAGCTGAAAAAACGCTACAACGTCGACGTCGAGCTCAAGCCGCCCAAGATCTCCTACAAGGAAACGATCAAGGGCCGGGCCGACGTCCAGGGCCGGCATAAGAAGCAGACCGGCGGCCGGGGCCAGTTCGGCGACGTGTGGATTAAGATGGAACCGCTTGCCCGGGGCAAGGATTTCGAGTTTGAGGACAAGATCTTCGGCGGGGCGATTCCCCGTAATTTTATCCCCTCGGTCGAAAAAGGGGTCATCGAAGCCAAGAAAAAAGGCGTCCTGGCCGGATTCCCGGTCGTGGATTTCAAGGTCACCCTTTACGACGGGTCCTACCACGACGTCGACTCGTCGGATATCGCCTTCAAGATCGCCGCGTCCAAGGCTTTCAAGCTGGCCATGCAGCAGTCCAAGCCGACCATCCTCGAGCCGGTGATGAACGTCGAGATCTACACCCCCGAGGCCTACATGGGCGATATCATGGGCAACCTCAACGGCCGCCGCGGGAGAGTCAGCGGGATGGAGCAGAAAGGAACCATGCGGACCCTCAAGGCGACCGTCCCGATGTCGGAAATGCTCGACTTCGAGCCGACCCTGACCTCGATCACCGGCGGGCGCGGGTCCTTCCTCATGGAATACTCCCACATGGAGGAAGTCCCGGTCCAGCTTCAGCAGAAGATCATCGCCGAAGCGGTCAAGGAAGGTCGGGTCAGGACCGAGGAAGAATAACTTCGAATCTCTACCTACACAATATGGAAGAGAGCTAAAATATTCATTTTACTCGGCCGAAGGGGCCGGGCTTCCAGAGAAGCCAGACGTTCGGGTCGAGAACGACGTCGGCCGGTTCTTTTTCCAGCTTGAAGGTGAATGTTCCGTCACGGCCGTCCAGCCGGACCGTTTCGATTTTCGGGGCCGCGCCTGGTTCAGAAACAAACCCGAGGTCGAGGCCGGTCCGGTAGACGGTTTCCACGGCCTGGAGCTGGCGGATGTTGACGGTCAGAATCCCGTCGGCATAGGACCAATCGCCTCCGATTTCCGGTTGGCCCGGCGTCAAGACCCACTGGCGGAAGAAATCCTCGAGGTTCGTTTTCGAAACCTCCTCCATCACGGCCCGGAAATCGTCGGTCAGGGCGTTGCCGTTCTTAAACCGGGCGTAGTAAGTCGAAATCCCGTTCCAAAACGCTTCGTCCCCGACAAGGCGGCGGAGCATGTGGAGGAACCATCCGCCCTTCTGATAGCTGTTCGTGCTCAGAGATGTTTCGGAGGTCGGGGGAGGCCGGCGTGACGATCGCCGCTTTCGGATTGCGCTGGAAATAACGCAGAACCTGATCGCGGTCCCGGCGGAGCCCGGCGACCAGGGCGTCGCGGCCTTTCCCGTATTCGGCATAGACATGGGTCATGTATGTGGCGAAGCCTTCGCTCAGCCAGGTGTGATCCCAGTCGGACTCGGTCACGGAATCTCCAAACCACTGGTGGGCGATCTCGTGGGCGAAGAGACTTTCGGCCCGGTTTTGGCCGGAGACGACATTTTCGTGATAGAAGATCGCCGAAGCGTTTTCCATCCCGCCGTACCGGGTTTTGGATTGAACGTTGGCCAGCTTTTCGTAGGGAAAGGGACCGATCCGCCAGTCGAAAAACTCCATGGGCTTGAGCGCGATCCGGAAGTCGGAAAAACCGGGATCCCGATCGGCGGCGTAGACCCAGCTTTGGACGGGGACGCCGTCGACCCGGCCGACGGTCTCGACGGCGAAACGGGCCAGGCCGATGACCATGCAATACGTCGTGACCGGGACGGATGACCGGTATCGGGTCAGGCGCCGGCCGCCGGCGAGGTTCGTCGACTCGACCATCTCGCCGGTCGCAACGACCTGGTAGGATTCGGGGGCGGTGACGGCGAACTCGCAGGTGGCCTTGTCGGACGGGTGATCGACCGTCGGAATCCAGAAATGGGCCCGGTCGGGGAAATTATCGGCGAAAAAGGCCCGCTCGGCGTGCTTGGTGTTTCCCACAATCAGCCCGTCGCCCGGCACGCCGGAATAGAAGACGGAGATTCTCCGCCGCTCTCCCTTCCTCGCGGCGGCCCCGAGGTCGATCCGCAGCCGGTCGTTTTCGTGGGTGAAGGCCAGCGGGCCGGTTTCGGCGCGAACCGC
This sequence comes from Candidatus Aminicenantota bacterium, assembly GCA_963783665.1. GTDB lineage: Bacteria > Acidobacteriota > Aminicenantia > Aminicenantales > UBA4085 > JAAZPG01. The sequence continues at coordinate 122,799 of CAWANZ010000002.1, forward strand.
TGAAACGGTCATGCCGGTTTTCCCGTCGGCCGACCGGTTGTCGAGATCCAGGGCGAGCTCCCGGATTCCGTCCGCGGTGAACAGGATATCGACGACCGCTTCTCCCGAGAGAGCATCGGTGTCGTCCCGAAGCTCGAGGGCGAACGCATAATGGCGGATATCGACGCACGACTGGCGGGGATAATGGTCGGCGGCGGCGAAAGCGGCCGGCATCAGGAAGACGGCCGCGACGAGGAGACGACGGAAACGGTCCGGTTGAAGAGCGTTATCCCTCATGAGCGCTTACTCCTTTGAACGGAATAAGACTGCTTACCAGACTCTCCCGGAAAAAGCAATGACGGCCGGCCGGATTTCCGCCCGGCCCAGGGCTCAGTGAGGGCGGAATTCCTCCCCGATGCCGTCGACGAAGAATTCTACCCGGCCGCAGCGCGGGCAGACATAAATGTCGAAATGCTCGCGATGGGTGAAGAGCTCGCCGAGATCCCCGAGGACAAAACCGAAGGCCCGCGTTCCCTCGTGGAATTTTTTCGTCCCGACATACGTCAAGCCCGTTCGGCAGCGCGGGCATTCCATCGGATTCGTTTCCTGGTCCTTCATCGCATTCCTCCCTTCCTTCGAGGCCCTGAGCATGGACCGAAGGCGCAGGATTTCATACGGCAATCCCGGGAAAGGGTTTTCGAATGCCGGGAAAAGCGATCCGCCTTGACAGGGAAAGGCCGGATGGACTAATAATGCGGCGGTGAAGAGACGCATCCGGCGGATTCCGAAACATCTATTTATTTCCGCCGCCATCGCTTGCCTCTGGGCCTTGTCCAGCCCGTCCTGCGCCCCTCCTCCCGAGGTCGCGGTTTCGCGGCCGCTTCCTTCCGGATCATGACCTTCAACATCCGGATGAATACGCCCCAGGACAAGGAGAATGCCTGGCCCTATCGAAAGGAAATGGCCGCCGAAACGATTGCTTTTTTCGGAGCGGACGTGGCCGGGCTGCAGGAAGTCCTGGTTTCCCAGATCCGCGACCTCGAAGTCCTGCTCCCCGAATATGGCTGGGTCGGGGCGGGCCGGGACGACGGGCGGGAGGCCGGCGAGTTTTGCCCGGTTTTCTTCCTCAAACAAAGATTCCGGCTGCTCGATTCGGGGACATTTTGGCTGTCGGAGACTCCGGCCAGGCCCGGTCTCAAGGGCTGGGACGCGGCCTGCGCCCGGGTCGTGACCTGGGCCCGACTGCAAGACGCCGGAAGCGGAGCGATCCTCTCAGTCTTCAACACCCATTTCGATCATGTCGGCGAAACGGCCCGGCGGGAAAGCGCCCGCCTCCTTCTCCGGAAAATCGCAGACGTTCCGGCTTCCGATGGAATTGTCGTCACCGGCGATTTTAATTGCACCGAGAAAGATCCCGCTTATCTCCTGCTCGTCTCCGGAAGCGAGGTGTCCATCCTCAGGGACGCCCGCCGAGCCTCTCTCCGGCCGCCGTACGGCTCGTCTTTTTCCTTTAATGGATTCGAGCCTGACCGGAAAGAGGGGGAGCTGATCGATCATATCTTCATCGGTCCCGGGGTTTCCGTCCTCCGCTCCGGCGTTCTTTCCGATCGCTGGGACGGCCGGGTCGTCTCCGACCATTTCCCGGTCGTGGCCGAAATCCGTCGCGGCCCGGTCGCCGGGCGGAAGTGAGGAGGGGGGAAAGGGATTGACCGGCCGGCCTGTTAACTCATATGATAGGGGGCGTCAGTCAAGTTCAAGGGAAATCGATCCGGAAGAGAGGTCCCCATGAAGAATGCGAAAGTCACCGCCCTGATCCTTTCCGTCCTCATCGTCGCGGCCTGCATGCCGTTCACGGGCATCGTGAGAACTGATACTTACTCGAAAAATGAGATCGTCATCACGCCCGAATTGCGAGCTCTTTTAAAAGAAAATCCCCGGCCAAAACTTGTCATCAGAACTCCTAATCCACCGACCAGCGTGACCGAGCTTGAAAAATTCATTACCTACATCAACATCATTGAGAAGCAGCTCCTTCAGAGTGGATTCGTCGTCCGAGACCGGGCCCTTCTGGAAAACTTGATGCGGTCCGGCAGCGCGGATTATCGGAGCATCCAACGGACGATCGATACAGACCTTATCATCGACATCCTTTCCCTCTCGTTTGATATTCCCAATAATGTGAAAGAATTTTACAACTCGACATTAAAACGAAACGAGAAATTCGCGACCGCGGCGAATTTTATCAATTGTGCGACGGCTAAGCTCGAATGTCGGTTGACCATCGTCGAAAAAGGCCAGCTGGGCGGACTCTTCACCCTTCATGCTTCCCCCTGCGATGGGGAAGGAATGGCCTTTTTTCTTCAACAGACGCGAGCGATGCTGCAGTGGCCCGGAAAAGACCGTACCCAATGGTTTCCCGCCCTGGATGCGATTGTCGGCGACGATCAACAACGGATGTATACTGAATATCTGACGAAGGTGATGTTGAGCCAGCTGGTATCGAAAATCCAGGAGGCGATCGCTTTTTAAGGCGCTTCGCTTTTCGTTTCCTTCACGAATCCGAGGACGGCGGCCGCGGCCGCCGTCAAGGCGAGCGAGACGGCAAAGGGGACGGCCGCTCCCCATTTTTCCCAGAGCATTCCGGCCAGGAACGAGGCCGGGAAGGCGCACAATCCGATAATCATCTGAAAAGCCCCGAGGGCCGAAGCCCGGAAGCGTTCCGGGCAGATCTCGGTGACCAGGGTCCGTTGGACGGGCTCCAAGGCGGCCTTATGCATCCCGTAGACGATGAACATGCCGATCAGGACCGGAAGGCGCCCCTGGCCGAAGACGAATCCGGCGCAGACCAGCCCCCATAATCCCAGGGAGAGATAGAGCACCGGTTTTCGTCCGATCCGGTCCGACAGCTTCCCGAACGGCAGGGAAAAGACCATGGCCGTCGCGGTGAAGACGAGGTAAAGGACGGGAAGCGTGCCGGGCTTGAATCCGGCCTGCTTGGCGAAAATCAGAAGGAAGGAATAACTGAACGCCCCGAGGGCGAAGACCGCGTTGGCCAGGATGTAGCGGCGGAGATTTGCGTCGAGGTCCCTCCAGGCCATGCCTTTAAAGATCTTCCCTTCACCGTCCCGTTTCTCCTTGATCCGGAAAAAGATCAGCCCGGCCCCGAGGAAAGAGGGAATCGCGGCCAGGGCGAAAAGGGCCCGGAGTCCGACGAGGTTGAGGAGGAGGATCGAGGCGGTGATCCCGAAGACGGCGCCCATGTTGTCCATCGTCCGGAGCAGGCCGAAGTTCCGGCCGCGCGTCCGGGCGGTGGAGATGTCGGCGACCATGGCGTCGCGCGGAGCGCTCCGGATCTTGCCGACCCGGTCCAGCACGCGGAAGGGGATAAGGTGGGGCCAGACGGCCGAGAGCGCATAGCCGAGCCGGGACAGGCCGCCGCACAGGTAGCCGATCCAGATGAAGATTTTCCGGCGCCGGAGCTTGTCCGCATAATACCCGGAGAAGGCTTGGGACAGGGAAACGATGGCCTCGCCGAGGCCGTCGAGGAAACCCAGGGCGGTCATGTTCGCCTTGAGCACCGTCGTGACGAAGAGCGGCCAGACCGGGTAAATGATGTCGGAGCCGAGGTCGTTGAGGAAGGACGCCGCGGCAAAGGTCCGGAGAATCTTCTTCGGCTCGGCGGCCGTCTCGTCTTTTTTCATGGGCCTTAATGAATTATATGATACCTCTTCGCATCAAAATCAGCAAATTGACCCGAAGGAGCGGGCCGGGATATGATGGGGCAAATCGATCGGACCGGAGGAGCGCGATGACAAAAAAAACGTCCCTTCTGATCATGACTCTCGTCCTCGGGATTTTGGGCCCGGCCGCGGCCTTCGGTCAGGAAACCGACCAGGTCCAAAACCTCAAGATCGGCAATCCCCGGTTCAAAGACCAAACCGTCGCGATCACGGCCGGGAGCATCGTCGCGATGGAAACGGGCAAGCCCGTCTCCTTCGAGCAGATGATCCGGGAGATGAAGCCGGCGGCGTTCGTCTATATCGGGGAAACCCACAACTCCCTGCCGATGCACGAGCTTCAAGCCCGGATCATCCGGGCGCTCCACGCCCAGGACCGCCGCCTGGCCGTCGGCCTGGAAATGTACCCGGTGACCCAGTCGGAGGCCCTGGCCAAATGGAGCCTCGGCATCCTGACGGAGGACGAGTTCCTGCGCCAGGGGCGCTGGTACACGACGTGGAATCAGAACTTCGGCTATTACCGGCCGATTTTCGAATTCGTGAAATCCCAGGGGATTCCCCTTTACGCCTTGAACGCCCCGCGCGAGATCATCACGAAAATCCGGATGCGGGGCTGGGACGCTTTGACCGAGGCCGAGAAAGCGATCGTCCCGAAGCCCGACCTGACCCATGAGGAGCACCGGCTCCTGTTGCGGACGATTTTTTCGGACATGGAAATGCCCGCGGCGATGAAGGGCGCGGGGATGGACATGATGTTCGAGGGCCTGTACCGCGGCCAATCCGCCTGGGATACGGTCATGGGCGCCAACGCCGTGAAAGCCCGCGAAGCGGACGGGCGGAAAGTCGTCGTTCTCGTCGGGTCCGGCCACCTGATCTACAACCTCGGACTCAACCGGCGGGCGGAGGAAATGAGCCGGCTTCCGGGAAAAACCGTCGTCGCCGTCGAGATTCCCAAGGGAAAAGCGTCGGTCACCGTGTCCCGAACCCTGGCCGATTATATCGTCGGGCTCGAGGAGGAGGAGCGGCGGGCCTTCCCTTCGATCGGTCTGGCCTTCAAGTCCTTCCCGGACCTGGATAACCTGGTGGTCGACGGGAAGCCGATCGACGGCGTCGCCCGGGGCAAGGATTTCGAAAAAGGGGACGTCGTGCTGTCCGTGGACGGGCAGCGGTTCGCCGACAGCGACGAGCTCCGCATCCACCTGGCCGGGATTTCCTGGGGCGGGGAAGCGACGTTCAAGCTGTTGCGGGCCGGAGTGGAGAAAACCGTTGTCCTCAAGTTCGAGGAAACCCCGCCGCCTCCTGCGGAGAAAAAATAAATCGGATGCGAGGCGAAACGATGCTGCGAAAGACTTCGACCCTTATCGTCGCGGCGGCATGTTCTTCTCCTGACGGCCGCGGTTTCCGTCGCCCAACGGACGGGCTTGCCGCGGGAGGAATTCGCCGCTCGCCGGGCGGCCTTGATGAAAGCCTGCCCCGAGGGAATCGTTCTTCTTTTTGGCGGCGCGCTTCCCGCGCCGGGCGCCCGTTTCCGGCAGGACAACGATTTCTATTATTTTACCGGCTGCGACGACTTGAACGCCGTCGTCGCCCTGGTTCCCCGAACCGGCCGGTCGTATCTTTTTCTTCCCCGGCAATCGGAGCGGGAAAAAATGATCGGCGGGCTCAACGCCCTGGAGCGCGGGGATGGGCCGGCGCGCCTGGGATTCACGGAGGTGCTCTCGGCGGATTACCTGGAGGAATTTCTTGCCCGCAATGTCCGGTCGGAGAGCCGGGTCTTCCATCTCCGTCTGTCTCCGGGCGATGAAATCGCCGATGACCGCTGGGAAAGCCTGATCTTCCTGGCCCGGAAAAACCGCTCGCCCTTCGACGACCAGGTCACCCTGGACCAATATCGGATTCAGAAGCTCCGGACGAATTATCCCTGGGTCGAATTCCGGGACATCGGCCCGGCGATCGACCGGATGCGGGTGATCAAGACGGCCGGAGAAATTGAAATCCTGCGCCGAAACGGCCGGATTTCGGCCGAAGGCGTCCGCCAAGCGATGCTGGCCACCCGGCCGGGGGGATACGAATACGAGATCGAAGGAGCGGCGGTCGGCTCGGTCATCCGTAACGGCGCGCGGGGGCCGGCCTACGCCCCGATCGTCGGGTCCGGGCCGAATACCTGCGTCTGGCACTATGATGAAAACGGCCGGCAAGTTCAGGCCGGCGACCTGGTCCTGATGGATTTCGGAGCGGACCTGGACCATCTCTGCATGGATATCACCCGGACCTGGCCGGCCTCCGGAAAATTTACCCCCGAGCAGCGGGAGATTTACCGGGTCGTCCTGGAGGTCGAGAAGGCCTGCATCGAGGCCTACCGGCCGGGGGCCACCGAGGCGGACGTCAAACGTTACGTGGCCGAGGCCCTGAAGAAAAAAGGCCTTGACGCGCGGGGACTCGAGGGCGGTTTCGGCCACCACGTCGGCCTCTCCACCCACGACGGATACGGCCGGGGAGGGGTTCTGGAGGAAGGGATGGTCTTCGCCATCGAACCGGCTTTGTACTTTCCCGAAAAAAATATCGGCATCCGGATCGAGGACACCGTCCTGATTACCGCGACGGGCTGCGAAGTCCTGACCAAGGACGTCCCCAAGGAAATCGAGGACATCGAGAAATTGTTGGCGACGAGGACAATACGCTGAAAGCGGAGGAGGGAGACCCATGAAGAAATCGACGATCTGCCTTGGGCTTGATCCTGGCCCTGATCGGATTAACGGCCGCCGCGTCCGCCGGACAATCCGGAAACGATATCCAAAACATCCTGCCCGAGCGGGAGCGGGCCCGGATCATGGACGAGTGGACGAAATGGCGGCTCGACAACATCCTGCCGGATCTCATGCGGCGGGAGGGGATCGACCTTTGGGTCGTCATCGCCCAGGAACCCGACCCGGGGCCGGTGTATTTTACCCTGCTCCCGGCGACCAGTCTCTACGTCGTCCGGACGTCCATCCTGATGTTCCACGACCGCGGGCCGGGACAGGGAGTCGAGCGTCTTTCCGGGGGGAGCTTTGGGATCGGGGGCTGGTATAAATCCACCTGGCTCGACAAAAAGAACAAAACCCAGTTCCAGAGCCTGGCCGACACGATCCGGACCCTCAATCCGAAGAAAATCGGGATCAACACCTCGACCTTGTGGGGATACGGCGACCATTTGACCGCCGGCCTGAAGGACAAGCTGGTCGCGGCCCTCGGGCCCGAGCTTTCCGGGCGGCTTGTCTCAGCCGACCGGCTGTCCGTCGGCTGGCTGGAAACCCGGAGCCCGCAGGAGATCAGCGTTTATCGCCACGTCTGCGGCATCAGCCACGATTTGATTGATGAATTTTTTTCCAACAAGGTCATCGTTCCGGACATCACGACGGCGGCGGACGTGGAGTGGTGGTTCCGCCAGCGGGTGACGGAACTCGGCCTCGAGGCGCTGGTTCCATCCTTCGATCGACATTCGCCGTAGCACGAAGGAGGCGGCCAAATACGCCGAGCAGGACGTCATCCGCCGGGGCGATGTCCTCCATTGCGATATCGGGATCAAGTACCTCGGCCTTCATTCCGACATGCAATGGTCGGCCTATGTTCTGAGGGAGGGAGAAGACGACGCGCCGGCGGGAATCCAGAAAGCCCTGGATAACGCCAACCGGGTGGCCGACATCCTGATGGGCGAATTCGCCGAAGGCCGGACGGGCAACCAGATCGTCGACGCGGCCATGAAGAAGGCGGGGGAGGAGGGCTTGCGGCCGTTGATTTACACCCACCCCATCGGTGTCTACGGCCACGCGGCCGGACCGCCGATCGACGCCCGGGCGCCGGAGAGCGCGCCGGAAGGTTCCCGCCTCCGCGGCGAGTATCCGGTTTATCTCAACGCGGCCCACTCCATCGAATTCAGCGCCACGACCAAAATTGCCGAATGGGACGGAGAAGACCTGGGGATCGGATTCGAGGACGACGCGATCTTCACGAAGGACGGCTGCCGGTTCATCGACGCCGCCCGACGCCAGCGAAAGCTGCTTCTCATCAGATAGATGTCGGGGTCGGACCTCAGGATAATATTTATATTCAATAAGATATGAACATTACCGTGGGTTATTTCTTTTCTGAAAGCTCGAGATAAACGTTCTCGACGAAGCTCGGCCAGCGGGAGGGCTGCCCGCCGGGTGCGGTCGCGATTCCGAACGCCGTTTTGATGTCGTCGAGAGTTTTTCCTTCGGCGATCATCGTTTTGACTTTTGCGACTTTTTCTTCCAGCGCCGTCAGGAGCGTTTTCAGGTCGGCTTTTGTCAACGGGTCGGCATGGCCGGAAAGATACGTCTCGACTCCCGGAAGCTCGATCAGCTTTTTCAAGGTGTCAAGGTAACCGAAAACCGTCCCGCCTTTCTGCCGGTGGATCAGCGGATCGCGGCCGATGAAGGCCAGGTCGCCGACGAAGGCGGCTTTTTCTTCGTGAAAGACGATGACGGTATCGCCGCTCGTATGGGCCGGGCCGAAATGATGGAGGGTGAGCAGCGCGCCATTTCCCGTCCAAGCTTTTTATTAGAATTTCAAAGGAAGAATCGAATGTTTTAGCCGGGAGATAAGCCCGGTGTTCAGAAAAATTCTCGCCTTGAAACGCATCGTCCAATTCCTTTTTTGTTCCCGCGCTTGAACGATCGTCAAATTTTCTTTCGGGATACCGGGAAATCCGTTGACATGATCTCCATCGCTGTGCGTAATGATTAGTATTCGATTCGTCATTGTCGAATGATCGACGGCCGCCGTGACTTTTGCGATCTCCGTCCATCATTTCGCGAGCCGCCGCGACGGTCATTTTTGCGTCCACAATCACGATCACTTCCTTCCCGACATAAAAGGCGGTATTCGCCCCGCTTCCGCCTTTTACTAAATAGAGTCCGCCTCCGATATGCTGGGTTGTCATGGACTGCGCCTGGGGCGCGGCCGGCTTGGACGGGGGAGGGATTTGGCCGATCGGCCCTCCAAAGATGAACGCGGGAATCAGCATCATCATCAAGGCGACCGCTTTTCGCATGGAACCTCCTGAACGCGTGGAGATGATGAGGCTATGGTACCATGTTTTTGACTTTAACAACCCGTTCGCGCTATAAAACACTAATTCCGGGGCGTGTCCTCGGATGGAAAACCGGCCTCGGACAGGGGAGTGCGACTCGAATGGACGCAAGGGGAAAGACGCGGTTTACCGTTCTCATCACCCTCCCGTCGGGGGAATGGGAGCGGCGCCGCTCGGACGGTGATGCCGTTCTCCTCGGCCGACGCCTTCCCCAGGGCCTCGATCACTGGAACCTGAACGACGAGATGGTCTCGGGAAAGCACGCCCGTCTCAAGGCGGACGGGGATCAAGTCTGGATCGAGGACCTGGGGAGCGCCAACGGGACTTGGGTGGACGGGAAAAAGATCGCCAATCCCGTCCTCCTTGATCCGTCTTCGATCATCCGCCTCGGCCGGACCATGCTTCGCCTGGAGACGGAGGAACCGGCAGCTCCGGCCGAAGTCGTGGCCGGCGACGAACCCATGCCGGACCTGGTCATGTCGGATGCGACTCCCGGCGCCGCCCGCCAGCGGCTGATGGCCGTATGTGAGCTGACCACCGCCCTCAGCACAAGCGACACGATCGACTCGCTGTACGGCCTGCTCCTGGAGCATCTCCACCGGGCCTTCGCTTCCTTCGGTCGGAACATCCATAGCGGAATCCTGACAGGGCCGGATTTAATCCTCAAGGCCTACCGTCCGGAGACTGACCCGCCGACGTGCAGCCTGACTCTGGCTCGCCACGCCCTGGCCGGAAAGACGGCCTGCCTTTGGCGCCTGGGAGCGCCGGGCGAGGCGGATCCGTCCCAAAGCCTGGTGGCCGCCGGAACGACTTCCGCGGTGTATGCCCCGTTGGTCTGTTCGGGGGATTTCTACGGTGTTGTCTACTTCGACATCACCTCCGCCGGCAAATCCTTTGACAAGGACGACCTCCGGCTCGTCCAGTTGATGGCCAGCCAGGCGGCCATGTTCATAAAAAACGTCCAGCTGGGCCAGGACATTCAGCGCGAGGCGGCGATCAAGGCCAGGCTCCTGGCCCAGTTCCCGCCGTCCATCGCCGAGCGCCTGGCCCGGTTACCGGACCGGGCGGCGATCCCGAGCGAGCGGCTCGAGCGGGTCACCGTCCTGATCTCCGACGTCCGCGGCTTTACCAAGTTGGCCGCGGCGATGGAGCCTGAAGACGTCGTCCGGATGCTCAATGACATGTTCCATGAGCTGACTCCGATCATCCTCAGAAACAACGGCACGGTGGATAAGTACATCGGCGACGCGATCCTGGCCGTATTCGGCTGCCCGGAGGCCGACGAGCGGCAGGACGAGCGGGCCGTCCAGGCCGCCTTGGAGATGCAAGAGGCCGTCGCCCGGCTGGAGGCCGACCGTTGGCGCGGACGGCCTCCGTTCCGCATCGGGGTCGCCGTCCACACGGGTCCGGCCATCCACGGATTCATCGGTGCCCCCGAGCGGATGGAATATACGGTCATCGGGAATACGATCAATATCACCTCCCGTTATTGCGCCGCCGCCGCGCCGGGGAAGGTTCTCGTCAGTCCCCAGCTTTATCAACGATTGTACTCCCGTCTCGAGGTCGAGCATCCCCCGCTGGATGTCGAGACGAAGCATGAGGGCCTGATCAAGGCGTACGTCGTCCGCGGCTGGAAAAGCGGCCAGGTACCGAAAAAGGAAGTACGGACATGACTCCCACCGACGGAAAGACAAAAAAGCCAAAAAAGACGGGCTCCATCAGAGTTGGAGGAACAACGCCCCGGAAAGGGGCCGGGGTGGTTTGCCCCCAATGCCGGACGGAAAATGCCGCGGATAGCCGTTTTTGCAGCCGCTGCGCAACGCCCCTCCAGGCCACGACCGACGGCGGAAACGGGGACAAGGGGGCCCAGACCGTCCGGGCCTCGACGGTGGAGCTGGCCCGGGGAAACCGCCTGGCCGGACGCTACGAAATCATGGAGGAGCTCGGCCGGGGGGGGATGGGCAAGGTTTTCAAGGTTTACGACCACAAGATCGGAGAGGTCATCGCCCTCAAGCTCATCCGGCCGGAAATCAGCGCCCAGGACAAGGCCATCGAACGGTTTAAAAACGAGCTGAAGTTCACCCGCAAAATCACCCATCGCAACATCTGCCGGATGTACGACCTGGGCGAAGAGGACTTCGTCCATTACATTACGATGGAATATGTAGCCGGCGAGGACTTGAAGAGGTTCGTGAAACGGGCCGGGCCGCTCAACGTCGGCAAGGCCGGAGCGATCGCCGGACAGATCTGCGACGGCCTGGCCGAAGCCCACCGGATCGGAGCGATCCACCGGGATCTCAAGCCCCAGAACATCATGATCGACGCCGAAGGCAACGCCAAGATCATGGATTTCGGGATCGCCCGGTTCACCGAGATGGATCGGATGACCGGATCCGGGGTGATGATCGGAACGCCCGAGTACATGTCTCCCGAACAGGCCGAGGTCAAGGAAGTCGATGCCCGGTCCGATCTCTATTCGCTGGGCGTCGTTTTGTTCGAGATGGTGACGGGCAAGGTGCCGTTCGAGGGGGAAACCGCCCTTAGCCTGGCGATGAAGCACAAGATGGAGATCCCCCGGGACCCGCGGGAGCTGAATCCCCAGGTCCCAGCCGGCCTGGCCGCGGTTATCGCCCGGTGTCTCGAAAAGGACCCCGCCGGGAGGTATGAATCGGCCATGGATTTGAAGAAGGCCTTGGAAGATGCGGCCAAGGAATTCTCCACGGGGGAGCGGGCGTTCATCGCCTCGGCCCCTGCGACAACCGTCGCGGCCGCTCCGGCCGCCGTGCCTTACCCGCCGTGCCATCACCGGCCATGCGTCCGAAAAAGCCTTTTCCCCTCGTTCCGGCGGTTGCGGCCGGCGTCCTCGTGGTCGCCGCCGTTGTCGCCGTGGTCCTTTTTACTAAATCCGCCCCTCCAGCCGAGACGGCCGCCGAACCGGCATCCACGGCCGTCGCCGGGCTTCCGGCTGAAAAGAGCGCCGCGATACCTGATGCCGGGCTAAAGCTTCCGGCCAAAGAAACGCCCAAACCGACCGAGTCCGGACCCAAGCCGGCCGCCGCGGACCCACAGCCCAAAGAAACGAAAACGGCGGCGAGCCAGACCGGAGCCGCCGCGAAGCCTCAGGCCGCGGCGCCGAAAACGGCCGCGACGGAGGCGGACCGGGCCGGGGTCGACCTGGCCAGCGCCCGCATGAACGCCGCCCGGAGCTTCGCCCTGCAGAAGAGAACCGATACCGCCTCGGGTGTTTTCCTGGCCGCGGAAGGTATGAAGCGGGACGGGACGTCGGCCCTCGCCCGTCGGAAATTCCCGGACGCCCGGGGCGCGTTCACGGTCGCCGAAAACATCTACCGTTTGTTCGCCGACGGCCGGGACGACGGAGCCCGAATCAAGGCCTTCTTGAAATACGTCGGCCGTCTCCGAGAGGAGGCCACCGCAGCCCAGAACGACACTCCGGCCGATCCGCTCTTTAAGGACGCCCAGGAACGGCTTAATCGGGGCGAGGCTGCTCAGGAGAAAAACGATTTCGCGGTCGCAGCCAGGGAATTTGCCGCGGCCGCATTCAACTACGAAAAAATCCGCCGGGCCATCCGCAAATGACGGGCCGGCTTCCGGTTAAAGAAGCCGGGAGGCGACCGTCGATCCGATCTCGGAGGGCAGAGGAATAACGACGGCCCCGGCCTCGGAAAGCACACGGGCTTTGTCTTCAGCCCGGCCCATCGCTCCTTCGATGATCGCTCCGGCATGGCCCATGCGGCGTCCGGGAGGCGAGGTCAATCCGGCGATATAGGCGAAAACCGGCTTGGGGTACCCGTTCCGGACGATCTCCGCGGCCTCTTCCTCGGCCGTCCCGCCGATTTCGCCGATCATGACGACCGCGGCGGTCTCGGTATCGGCTCGGAACAGCTCCAGCAAGTCGACGAACGACAAGCCCGTGATGGGATCGCCGCCGATCCCCACGGCCGTCGATTGGCCCAGTCCCGTGTCGGAGATCTGCCGCACGGCTTCGTAGGTCAGCGTCCCTGAGCGGGAGATGATCCCGATCCGGCCGGGCTGGTGGATGGGCCCGGGCATGATCCCGACCTTGGACCGTCCGGGCGAAATGATCCCCGGCGTATTGGGCCCGAGGATAGCCGTCGGTTTCCCGGCCAGAAACGCTTTCACCCGGATCATATCCAGGACCGGGATCCCCTCGGTGATAACGACGATCAGTCCGAGACCGGCGGCCGCGGCTTCCATGATCGCATCAGCGGCGGCGAACGGCGGGACGAAGATCACCGAAACATCCGCCCCCGTCGCTTCCCGGGCTTCCGCGACCGTATTGAAGACGGGACGTTCGAGATGGATACGGCCGCCCTTGCCCGGAGATGTGCCGCCGACCACCTGCGTCCCGTATTCGATCATCCGTTGGGCGTGAAAGGTGCCTTCTTTTCCCGTGAACCCTTGCACCAGAACACGCGAGCCCGCATCGACTAAAATGCTCATGGCCGGTTCCCACTTGCTTGATCTCGGGCCGCGGCAACGGCTTTTTCCGCAGCTTCGCCCATGGTTTCAGCCGCGGCATAGGGGAGGCCCGAGGCGGCCAGAAGAGCCCGGCCCTCCGCGGCGTTTGTCCCGTGAAAACGGACGACGAACGGCGCCCGGACGCCCTTTTCCCGGGCCGCCCGGATCAGGCCCCGGGCGACGAGGTCGCAGCGGACGATGCCGCCGAAGACATTGACGAGAACGGCCCGGATTCCCGGATCGTCCAGGACGATCTCAAAGCCGGTTTTCACCGCGTCCTCCGACACGCCTCCGCCGATATCGAGAAAATCGGCCGGCCGTCCGCCGGCGGCCTGGATCAAATCGGCCGTGGCCATGGCCAATCCGGCCCCATTGACCAGGCAGCCGATGTCGCCTCCCAGCCGGACGAAATTCAGTCCGGCCCGGGCTGCGGCGGCTTCGGCCGGATCCCGATCAGGATCGTTCTCCGCTGGTTGGAATTCCGGATGGCGGAAAAGCGCATTGTCGTCGAGGACGATTTTTGCGTCGAGGGCCATGAGGCGCCCCTCTTCCGTCAACGCCAGGGGATTGATTTCGACGAGCGTCGCGTCGCTTTCCAGAAGCGCCCGGACTGCGCCGGTCATGACCGCGGCCGCTTCGGTCAAGGCGTCCCCCGCGAAGCCGAGGGCGAAAGCCAGTCGGCGGGCTTGGTAGGAGTGGAGCCCGGCCTGGGGGTCGATCTCTTCGCGGAGAATGTCGGCCGGATTCGTCCGGGCCGTCTCTTCAATCTCGACGCCGCCCCGGGAGGAGACAAGAAGCGCAAGGGCGCTCCGGCGGCGATCGACCGCGGCCCCGAGGTAGAATTCCCGGCCGACGGAAACGGCTTCCTCGACAAGAAGGCGGCGGACGGCGAGGCCTGCGGCGCCGGTCTGAGGCGTCACCAGGCGATTTTTCAACAGCGCTTCGGCCTTGACCCGGGCGTCTTCAGGGCCTCGGGCGATTTTGATCCCGCCGGCCTTTCCCCGACCTCCGGCCAAAACCTGAGCTTTGAGGATGACCGGCGGGCCGAGCTTTTCGGCCGCGGCCGCCGCCTGGGCCGCCGTTTCAACGACGGTTCCCTTGGGAGACGGTATCCCATACCTGGAGAGAACGTCCTTGCCTTGATACTCGAGAAGCATCATTCCGGGCGTATTGTATCAAAAAAAAGGCCGCCCCGCCTTTACGGGCGGAGCGGCCGAAACGTTTCGATTCGCGGGGTCTGCGGCGAAGCGTCAGAGCTTCGTTTCCTCGCAGGTTTTCTTCACACCGGTGACCGTCTTCTGGAGGAGGGCGTTTTCGTCCTCGGTCAGCTTAATCTCATAGATTTTCTCGACGCCCTTGCCGCTGATCATGGCCGGCACACCGATGAAGAGTCCCTTGACGCCGTATTCGCCTTCGCATAAGGCGGCGCAGGGGAGGATCCGGCGTTTGTCTTTGAGGTACGATTCGGCCATAACGATCGCGCTCCAGGCCGGGCTGAAGAAGGCCGAGCCTTTGCCGAAAAGCTTGACGATCTCGGTCCCGGCTTCCCGGGTTCGAAGGGCCAGCTTGTCGATCTGTTCCTTGGTCGCGATTTCCATCAGGGGGACGCCGCCGACCGTGGTCAGGCGGGGCAGGGGAACCATATCCGGGCCGTGGCCGCCGAGAACCGTTCCGGCCACATCGCAGACCGATACGCCCAATTCCATGGCGATGAACGCCCGCCACCGGGCCGTGTCCAGCGTTCCGGCCATGCCGGCAACCTGGCCTTTGGGGAATCCGGTCAGCTTGTAGAAGGCATACACAATCGCGTCCAGCGGGTTGGTGACGATGATGCAAAAGGCCTTGGGGGCATACTGCTTCACGCCGTTGGCGACGGTGGTGATAATCTGAAGGTTGATCGCCAGGAGGTCTTCGCGGGTCATGCCGGCCTGGCGGGGGCGGCCGGCCGTGATGATGACGACGTCGGCCCCGGCGATGTCCTTATAATCGGACGTCGCGGTGATGTTGGCATCGTAGTTGCCGTGGGGGGCCATTTCCATCAGGTCGAGGGCCTTGCCCTTGGCCGGGTTTTCAAGCTCGGGGATTTCGAGGATGACGATGTCACCCATTTCTTTCTGAGCGGCGAGCATCGCCAGAATTTGTCCGATCTGGCCGCCGCCGATCAGGGCGATCTTTTTGCGCATCGCAGGTCTCCTTGAAGCGTGGATTTGGGAATCGAGAGAAGGGAAGTTTACCTTGATTCGAGCCGAAAATCAAGATGATCCCGACCTGCAATTTGACCCGGACCCCCCCATATCGGTTACACTTACGTGCTCCAAGAACGAAGGAACGCCAAGGACATGCGGATCAAAATCAACGGCAAGACGATCTCCCTCTTTTCCGGGGCCACGGCCGCCGACGCGGTTCGAAAATATCTCCTCGCGGCCGGCCGCGAGGCGGGTGTCCGGAGGATCCCCCCGATCCAGGACCGGTTCGGCCATGATGTCGCCCCGGACGGGGAGCTCTCCGAAGGCGATGAGCTATCCATCGGGATAAAGGCCCCGGCGAAAAAGAAAAAGCCATGACCTCGAGGCATAAAACCCGGGCTGCGGGGAGTCGGATCCTTGTCTTTTTGCTCCTGTCTGTCTTTTCTTTCGGTCCGGCGGCCCATTCCGGCGAAGCGCCGGATCTGGGCGAAACCCGAATCGTCTTTTTTCATTCTAATGATGTCCACGGCAAAATCGACAATTTCGGGAAAATCGCCGCCCTTCTCGACCGGGAGAGGAAAAGCGGAGCCGAGGTCTTCTATCTCTCCTCCGGAGATAACTTCACCGGGAATCCCGTCGTCGATCAGGCCACCCCTCCCGGACAACCCGTCCTGGAGATTTTCAATCGCCTCGGCCTGGCCGCGCTCTGCCTGGGCAACCATGAGTTCGATTACGGCTTGGACAACCTGGAGCGTTTCCTCGGTCAGGCCCGATTCCCGTTGCTCACGGCCAATGTGAAGGCGCCCCCCGGCCGGCTTCCGCAGCTTCGCCCTTCCGTCGTCCTGAAAACGAGAGGCGGAGTGAAGATCGCCCTATTCGGACTTCTTCAGATTGAAGCCGAAAGCGGCCTGCCTTCGGCCCATCCGGACAAGCTCAACGGTCTCCGGTTCGAGGACCCGATGAAAACGGCCGCGGCGATGAAAAGTCTGCGCCGGGGCAACGAGGTCCTTATCGCCCTGACCCACCTCGGCTACGACCAGGACCGGCGGCTGGCCGGGACGATGCCCGAATTGGACGTCATCATCGGCGGCCACTCCCACACCAAAGTGGATCCGGCCGACCTCGTCAACGGCGTCCTCGTCGCTCAAACCGGCAGTGACAACCGCTTTCTGGGCCGGGTGGAGCTTACGGTTCGCGGCGGCCGGGTGGTCCAAAAATCGGGGCGGTTGATCGACCTCAAAGGCAAGCTCGAAACCGTGCCCGATGTCGAGGCGATGATCGCAGCGTACAACCGCAACCCCGCTCTCGAGCGGGTCCTGGCCACGGCTCCCTTCGTCATCGAAGGAAAAGACGCTCTGGGCAGTCTCATGACCGATTCCTGGAGGGCCGTGTACGGTCTGGATGTCGCTTTCCAGAATAACGGCGGGATCCGACAGAACCGGCTCGGAGAAAAAATCAGGCTGAAAGACGTCTACACGGTCGACCCATTCGAAAACCAGGTCGTCGAGATTGCCATGACCGCGGCCGAAATCCGCGGCCTTATCCGGAGCTCGTTCGAGCGCGGCGGCGAAATCGACCTCCAGGTTTCGGGCCTGACCTATACGGTGAAAGCCGACACCCGCGGCCGGGTTAAGGAGATCGTCCTGAAGACGCCGGACGGCCAGCTCCTCCCCGAGGGACGAAAGTATAAAGTCGGCCTTTCAAGCTTTATCGCCAGCGCCTACGCTTTCGCCCATCGGGATCCGGGCCGGACACTCGAGCACGACAACGGCCGCCCTGATCGCCTTTCTCGAAAGTCATCCCGACCTCTCCATTTATCGCGACATCCGCCGCGCCTTCCAGACGATATCGCGATATTGACAGCCCTGACGAATCGGGTAAACTAGGGAATCCCGAATCCGTTTTTCGGGCTCTTCATCACGACCTCAAGGAGACACCGCGATGTTGGACACCTATTTCAGGCACGTCGCCGAACGCCAATCCCTGGGCATCCCGCCCCTGCCGGTCAATCCCGAAGACACGGCGGAAGTCTGTCGCTTGCTCGAAGCCCCGCCCACGGGCGAGGCCGAACGCCTCCTGGCCCTGCTCAAAGACCGGGTCTCGCCGGGCGTGGATCCCTCGGCCAAAGTCAAAGCGTCCTGGCTGGCCGACATCGCCCGGGGGACGAAGACGTCTCCCGTTCTCCCGCCGGCCGAAGCGATCTTTCTCCTCGGGACAATGATAGGCGGATACAACGTCGGCCCCCTCATCGAATTTCTCGAAGTTCCGGCCCTGGCCAAAGCCGCGGCCGAAGCCCTCAAGGGGACGATCCTCGTGTACGGGGCGTTCGACCGGGTTGCCGCCTTAGCCAAAACCAACGCCGCGGCCGCCGACGTCCTGAAGTCCTGGGCCGAAGGGGAGTGGTTCCTCCGCCGCCCCGCATTCCCCAAGTCCCTGACCCTGACCGTTTATAAGGTCGACGGGGAAATCAACACCGACGATTTTTCCCCGGCCAAGCAGGCCGCGACCCGGCCCGACATCCCGCTCCATGCCCTGGCCATGGGCGGCACCCGATTCCCCGAAGGCAACGCGACGATCGCCAAGCTTCGGGCGGAAAACAAGCGGGTGGTGTTTGTCGGCGACGTCGTCGGCACGGGCTCGTCGCGCAAATCCGCTTGCAACTCCGTCATGTGGCATATCGGAGAAGACGTCCCCTACGTCCCGAATAAGCGCCGCGGCGGTGTCGTCCTCGGAGGCCTGATCGCCCCGATCTTCTTCAACACGACCGAGGATTCCGGCGGCTTGCCGATCCAGAATGTCGACGTCGCCGGGATGAAAACCGGCGACACGATCGAAATCGACTTCGAAAAGGGGACGATGACGTCGGCCTCGGGCGAACTCCTGTCGAAGTACGAGCTCAAGCCGGACACGATCCGAGACGAATTCCGGGCCGGCGGCCGCCTGAACTTGATTATCGGTCGGGCCCTGACGCAAAAAGCCCGGGCCGCCCTCTCGCTTCCCGAGGCCTCGTTCTTCATCCCGACCCGGAATCCGGCTATGAAAAAAGGCCAGGCGTTCTCCCTGGCCCAGAAGATCGTCGGCCGGGCTTGCGGGGTTCCGGGCATCCTGCCCGGCTCGGCCTGCGAACCGAAAATGACGACGGTCGGGTCGCAGGACACGACCGGACCGATGACCGCCGACGAGCTTAAAGAGCTGGCCTGTCTCGAGTTCCAGTCCGACCTCTTTATGCAGTCCTTCTGTCACACGGCGGCATATCCAAAGCCGGCCGACGTGAAAATGCACCGGTTCCTGCCGGGCTTCATTACCGAACGGAAAGGCGTTTCGCTGCGCCCGGGGGACGGCGTCATCCATTCCTGGCTTAACCGCCTTCTCTTGCCCGACACGATGGGCACCGGGGGTGACTCCCACACCCGGTTCCCGATCGGCCTGAGCTTCCCGGCCGGGTCGGGGCTGGTGGCCTTCGCCGGGGCTCTCGGCTTTATGCCCCTCGACATGCCCGAGTCCGTTCTTGTCCGTTTCCACGGGTCCCTCAATCCTGGAATCACGCTGCGCGACGTGGTCAACGCGATCCCGTACTTCGCGATTAAAAAAGGCCTGTTGACCGTCGCGAAAAAGGGAAAGGTCAACGTCTTCAACGGCCGTGTCCTGGAGATGGAAGGCCTGCCCGATCTGACAGTTGACCAGGCCTATGAGCTGACCGACGCCTCGGCCGAGCGGTCGGCGGCCGGTGCGGTCATCGCCCTCTCGGTCGACCGGGTCGCTCAAAACCTCCGGAGCAACGCCGCCCTGATGGCCAAGATGATCGAACAAGGCTATGGCCACGCCGAAACCCTCAAGCGGAGGATTGCCGCGGTTGAGGCCTGGCTGGCCAAGCCGGTTTTGATCGAGCGTGACAGCAAAGCGGTCGATGAGGGGGCCTATGCCGCCGTCCTCGACATCGACTTGGCCCTGATAACCGAGCCGATCCTGGCTTGTCCCAATGACCCCGACGACGTTAAGCTCCTGTCCGAGGTGGCCGGCGACAAGATCGACGAAGTCTTTATCGGCTCCTGCATGACCGCCATCGGCCATTTCCGGGCCGCCGGCAAGATCTTCGACAAGGCCGGGTACCCGGCGACGAAGATCTGGCTGACTCCGCCGACGAAAATGGACGAATCGCAGCTGAAAAAAGAGGGCTATTACGCGATCTTTTCCCAGGTCGGAGCCCGGACCGAGATCCCCGGATGCTCGCTCTGCATGGGCAATCAAGCCCGGGTCGCTCCGAAAGTGACGATCATTTCGACCTCAACCCGGAATTTCGACGACCGGATGGGCGACGGAGCCCGGGTGTATCTGGGTTCGGCCGAGCTGGCCGCGATAGCGGGGATCAAAGGGGCGCTTCCTACGCCGGCCGAATATTTCGAGACGATGAAAGCGAAAGTCTTTCCAGCGGGCGCCGCATTGTACCTACCCCTGGATTTTGCCGGGCTGAAGGGTTTCACCCTCAGCTATGCGGGAGATAAGTGAGCCCCATGATCGACCTTAACGGACAGCGCACCCTCATCACCGGCGGATCCCGCGGGATCGGCCGGGCGGCGGCGATCATGTTCGCCCAAGCCGGAAGCGACGTGGCCATCAACTTCCACCATAACGAAAAAGCCGCCCTCGAGGTTAAAGAGGCGGTCGAATCCCTGGGCCGCCGGTGTCTCGTCCGCCGGGCCGACCTGGCCAAGCGTGACGAAGCCGTCGCCCTGGCCGCGGCGGTGGCCGACGCCTGGGGAGGGGTCGACACCCTGGTCAATAATCACGGCATCTGGACGTACCTGGAAATGGGGGAAGGCGCCGTCGAGGCCTGGAAAGAGACGATGGAAGTCAACCTGGACGGGGTTTTTTACCTGACCGACGCAATCGTGCCTATGATGAAAGCCCGCAAAGCCGGCTGCATCATCAACGTCGGTTCGACCGCCGGGATCCGGGGGGAAGCCAAGCATTCCCACTATGCCGCGACCAAGGGAGCCCTTAACGCCCTGACGAAATCGTGGTCCTCGGAACTGGCCCCCCTTGGGATACGGGTCAATTGCGTCGCCCCCGGCTGGGTGGACACCGACATGAGCGCCGGATCCTTCGCCGACGCGGCATTCAAGGAGAGCGTCCGCCAGTCGATTCCCTTAAAGCGGATCCCGCCGGCCGAGGATATCGCCGGACCGATCCTTTTCCTGGCCTCGCCCTTGGCCCGTCACATTACCGGGGCGATCATTAATGTCAATGGGGGAGCGGTCCTCTGTGGCTGAGGCCCGAAATCGGGCGTCCGACCGAAGAAATTATATCTTGACAGGCCTTTCTCCCTTATGGTATTCAGACAGACGTATTTATAAGTGAACTTATGGGAAAGAAACACCTCTCCCTGATCGTCATCCCGCATACCAAGACGTCTCACCGGACGCTGTCATTTTCGAAGCGGTCGGTCCGTCTCGTGGCGGGCATGGGGATCGGGCTGGCCCTCCTCTTAACCGGGATCACGGCCGATTACGTTCGCATCCGTCTTTCGGGTAAGACCTATAAATCCTTGATAGCCGAGAACACGAAGCAGAAAAACCAGATCCGCGAATATGAGACGAAGGTCAATTTTCTGGAGGGCAAGATCAACGCCTTCCAGGAATACGCCGGCAAGCTGAATATTTTCGCCGGCATCAAGTCGCCCGACATGCTCTCAAACCCGGGCGTCGGCGGCTCGTCGGACGAGTCCGCTCCCAAGCCGGAGCCTCAGGTAACAGGCGGCCAGCTCGGCTCCCTCCAGAACATCCAGTCCCTGAGCCTGAAAGCCGAGGACATCGAAAAAAATCTTGGATCGCTGCTGTCCCAATTCGAGCAGATCCAAGGCCAGTTTGCCACCCGGCCCTCCATCGTCCCGACCAGCGGATACCGGTCAAGCGGCTTCGGGTGGCGGTTGGATCCGTTTAATCCCTCGGTCCGGGATTTCCACCAGGGTTTGGACATCGCGACCGTCTTCGGAAATCCCGTCGTTGCCACCGCCGACGGCTCGATCCTCCGGGCCGCTTTTGACGGCGGCCTGGGCAACAATATCATCATCAACCATGGGAACGGGATCACAACTCTTTATGGTCACCTGAGCAAGATCCTGGTCAAGCCGGGGCAGACGGTCAAACGAGGTGATGTGATCGGCCAAGTCGGACATACGGGCCGGGCCCTTGGCGATCATGTCCACTACGAAGTCCGGATGAACGGGACCGCGGTCAACCCCCACAACTATATCTTGACGGAATACTGAATCTCTTCGATCTTTCTCGATTCCAGAACATCTCCGACGGCGATCCTTCCGCCGAGCGTATAGGCATGGGCGGTCATCGCTTTCCGGTTTTCGGGCTGAAGGCCGGAGATCCGGTACCGTGATCCGCCGCCGCAGGCGACCAGAATCCCTTTTTTCGAAAGGTGAACGACCGTCCCGGGCGTCGCATCTCCGGCCGTATTCGCGCTTCCCTCGGGTTCCCCCGAAATGACGATCAACCGTCCGTCGCGGAAATGGGTGTGAGCTGTGGGGCGGGGAGTCATGGCCCGGACGCGGCGGTCGATTTCGCCGGCCGGTTGCCGCCAATCCAGATGTCCCTCCTCCTTGCGGAGTTTTGGCGCAAGAGTCGCCTGGGTCTGGTCCTGGGGGCGGGGCGTCAGGAGATCGAGCTTTCCCAGGGTTTCGAGGAGCAGCTCGGCCCCGATTCCGGCCAGCCGGGTTTCGAGTTCGCCGGCCGATTCCCGCGGCCCGATCTCCGTCCCGGATTCGGACAGGATATCGCCTTCGTCCATTTTTTCATTCAGACGGAAAATCGTCACGCCCGTGCGGGCGTCCCCGGCCAGGATCGCGGCGGCTACCGGGGCCGCGCCCCGATGGCGCGGCAATATCGAAAAGTGGACGTTGATCGTCCAGTAGCGGGGGAGGGCGATGACCGTCATCGGGATGATTTGGCCGTAGGCGACGACGATGTGAATATCGGCGGCGGCGGCTTTCAGCCGGTCGAGGATTTCGGGGTCCTTGCGGATTTTGTCCGGCTGGACAACGGGGATCCCGCGCTCGAGGGCGAATTGCTTGATCGGGACAAGGTGGCGATGCTTGCCGCGGCCGGAGGGACGG
This sequence comes from Candidatus Aminicenantota bacterium, assembly GCA_963783665.1. Lineage (GTDB taxonomy): Bacteria > Acidobacteriota > Aminicenantia > Aminicenantales > UBA4085 > JAAZPG01. The sequence goes on from CAWANZ010000002.1 coordinate 145,419, forward strand.
TCGGGCTGAGTGACGATGAGCGGGATGTCATGGCCGGCCGCGAGCAGCGCCTGGAGGGACGGCAGCGCGGCCTCCGGGCTTCCGAAAAAGACCGCGCGCATTGGGATGCTCAGGCTTTCTTGGCCGCGGCTTTTTTGAATTTCTTTCGGATCAGACCGCGTTTCAACGGTGAGAGACGGTCGACGAACAACTTTCCGTCGAGGTGGTCGATTTCATGACAGAACGCCCGGGCTAAAAGGTCCTGGGCCTCGACACTCTTTTCCCGGCCTTCCAGGTCGAGTCCGCGGACGGTGACCTTTTGCGGCCGGGTGACTTTCTCCCAAACTTCGGGGACGGAAAGGCAGCCTTCTTCGCGGACGCAGGATCCCTCCTGGAAGGTGATTTCCGGATTGATCAGAACAAAGAGATCGTCGGGATTTTCCCCGATGGACAGGTCGACGGTGATCAGTCGTACTCCGGCATCGATCTGCGGAGCCGAAAGCCCGATTCCCGGGGCGGTGTGCATCGTTTCGACCATGTCTCGAGCCAGAGCCCGGATGTCGTCGTCGATGATGTCGATCGCCGCAGACTTGCGGGCGAGAACATCGGCGCCGATTTTCATGATCTTGCGTATCGCCATATCCATAGTACCGTATTCTCTATTTTACCGAAATCCGGAGGTTCATGCCAGCGAAGGCGGGGACAGGTCGAAGGCCTGTCCCCAAGCCGAAATCAGGCGTTCGTGCGCTGCGACATCAGAGGCTGATGGGGCGGGCCGAATCGGCCCGCCCCTTTTTTAGTTGCGTTAGATCACCGCGGACGGCGGCGGCGGCTCGTCGGCCTTTCCGGCGTTGCGGAGAGGCACGTAGATCAGGTAATAACCCATGAGGACGAGAGCGACAAGGCCCAACCAGTAGGAGGGATTCTCAAACAACCGGGGGATGTTGAATCCGATCGCGTTCCGGTCATATAGGATCTTCCAGAGGGCTTTGAAAAGGCCGGTCAAACCCTCGCCCGCGATCAACCCGGCGGCGATCAGGATCCCGACGTTTTCAGCCCGGGCTTTCTGGGCGGCGTTGAGCTTGCGCTTGGCCACGGCCTTGTCGGCCAGCCCCTTGATCATACCGCCGACAAAGATAGCGAAGGTGGTTTCCAGGGGGAGGTACATGCCGACCGAGACCAGCATCGGCGATTTCACCTGGAGAAGGATCATGGCAAAGCCCATCAACATCCCGGCGATGACGAGAGGCCAAGCCATCTCGCCGCCGACGATTCCTTTGGCCAGGGCGGCCATCAGGCCGGCCTGCGGGGCGGCCAGCTCGCGGCTGCCGAACGTGTAGGCGCTATGAAGCAACATGAGGGGGAAATACATGACCAGGGCGGAAACCAGGACGCCGATGATGTTTCCGATCTGCATCTTGTAGGGCGTACCGCCGAGGATATGGCCGACCTTGAGGTCCTGAAGCATCTCGCCGGCGACGGCCGAGGAGACGCAGACGACGGCGGCCACGCCCAGGACGGCGGCTACGCCGCTGGCCCCGGCGGCCCCGACGACGACCATGAGCAGAGCGGCGATGATGAGGGTCGAGAGGGTCAAACCTGAAATGGGATTATTGGACGAGCCGATCGTCCCGACGAGGTTTCCGGAGACGGCGGCGAAGAAGAATCCGGCGATTCCCATCACGACCGCGGCGATCAGGGCGGGGAGGAAGGCGCCGGCGAAGACTTTGTAGACCAGGATCATGCAGACGAAGGTCAGGGCCAATCCGCCGAGGACGATTTTAATGTTAAGGTCTTTTTCGAGGCGGGAGACGACCTGAGGTTGCCCGGTGGCCTTCTTGACGTCGGAGAACGACCGCTTGACGCCGGTGGCCAGGTTTTTCCTCATTTTGTACAGCGTGAAACCGGCCCCGACGAGCATGCCCCCGACGGCGATCGGCCGGATGATGAATTTCCAGACGTTGGTGACCATCCCGCTCCAATCCTCGGCCGGGACGACGGCCCCGGCGCCGTAGATCGTGTCGATCAGCTGGGGTCCGAGGAAGAACATCAGGATGGGGGCGAAGAGGCCCCAGGCCAGCAATCCTCCGGCGAAGTTCAGGGAGGCCAGCCGCGGCCCGATGATATAGCCGACACCGAGATAAGCGGGGAAGATCCCCGGGCCGGACACGGCGACCATACCGCCCGCATTGACCTTGGCCGCGGCTTCTTCGGTTCCGAGACGGACGAAGCTCGAGCCGATTTTCCCGATTTTAAAGATGAATTCCTTGCTGGCGGCATAAATGCCGAACATGTCGAGCAGGTAGAAGAGGGAGCCCGCGCCCATGGCCCGGAAGAGGTGCTTGGCCCCGCCGCTGCCGTGCTGGCCGGCTTTGTGGATCTCGGCCGCAGCCACGGATTCGGGGAACGTGAGCTCGGGGTCGGTGACCATGACCCGGCGGAGAAAGGTGACGAAAAGAATGCCCAGGAGGCCGCCGACAAAGAGGAGGGCGGATGTTTTGATGTAGGCATCGACCGAGTCGAATCTCATCCAGACGCCGGCGATCAAGAATCCCGGGATCGTGAAGATGGCCCCGGCGGCGACCGATTCGCCGATGGAACCGACGGTCCGGGCGAAGTTCTCTTCGAGAATCGAGCCCTTCATCAGGCGCAGGACGGCCATGCCGATGACCGCGGCGGGGTAAGTGGCGGCGATCGTCATGCCCGCGCGGAGGCCGAGGTAGGCATTGGCCGCGCCCAGGACGACGGTCATGATGAGCCCAATGAGGAGGGCCCGGAGGGTGAATTCCTTCATGGATGTCTTTTCCGGAACATACGGCTGATGGCTCATGCGGCCTCCTTATTAAGGGTCGGTCCTTTTAAAACGATGGTCTATTTTATATAAACAAACAGGGTTCGCGTCAAGCCGGATGTTTGGCCGATCGGCCTTACGCCCCGATGATCTGCTGGTTTTCGACGAGCGTCCGGTAGAAGCCGTTTTCGGCCATCAGCTCGGCATGGGTCCCGACGGCCACGAGCCGGTTTTCATTCAAGAGCAGGATGGACTCGGAATCCTGAACCGTGGACAACCGGTGCGCAACCACAAAGATCGTTTTCCCGCGGACGAGATCCGGCAGGGCATCGAAAATCGAGCGCTCGGTCAGGCTGTCGAGCGAGGCCGTCGGCTCGTCCAAAATGAGAATGTCCGGGTCCTTGATTAAAGCCCGGGCCAGGGAAAGGCGCTGCTTCTGGCCTTCGGAGAAATTGACGCCCCGCTCGCCCACGGGGGAATCGTAATTCTGGGGGAGCCCGGCGATGAAGGCGTGGATGCCGGCCGTCCGGCAGGCTCGCTCCGCTTCCTCCCGAGTGGCCTCGGGATTGCCGTAACGGAGGTTATCCAAAATGGTCCCGGAAAGGAGAGACGTCGACTGGGCGACATACCCGATCCGCCGCCGGAGCGATTTCAGCTCGTAATCGGAGGCCGGCCGCCCATCAAACCAGATTTCTCCGGAGCGCGGTTTGTAAAAGCGGAGAAGCAGGCTGACCAGGGTGGTCTTGCCCACGCCGCTCGGGCCGACGATCGCGATCCGCTCGCCCGGCATGGCGTGGAAAGTCACGTTCTGAAGAACCGGTGGGCCGTCCGAGTAAGCCGAAGGAAACGTCGCGGAATTCGACCTCGCCCCGGAGATGCCCGGCCGAGAGGCCGACGCCGGTTTCTTCCGGAACGATTTTGTAGAGCGCGGACACGCGTTCGAGGGACGCCATCGCTCCCTGCCATTGGAGGTTCACGTTGGCCAGGAACTTGGCCGGGCCGTAGACGAAACCGACATAGGATCGGAACGCCATGAGTGAACCCAGGGTCCACTGACCTTTGATGACAAACAGCGCCCCAACCGCCAGGATGACATAGTTGGAAACGCTGTTGACGAAACCCAGGCTGATTCCGGCGACCGCTCCCACGGCCGTCTGTTCGAGCGAAACATCGAACGACGAGCTGATCGCTTCGGTCACCCGCTTGACCTCGCGGTCTTCGGAGGCGAACGATTTGATCAGCGAAGTCGAGGCCAGCGATTCCTGCATCCGGCGCATGACATTGGATCGCTGCTCCATGCTCCGGTGGCTCAGCGTCCGCATCCGCGGGGCGAAAAACTTCGTCCAGAGCAGCAGAACGGGAAGCATGACCATGACGATGATCGCCAGCCGCCATTCGAGGAAGAACAGGAGGATGACCCCGCCGACAAGGTTCACCACGCTGCTGGCGATCTGGACAATGGTGCTGGAGAAAAACCACCGAATCCCGGAAACGTCGTTCGAAAGCCGCGAAATCAGGTACCCGATGTCCTGTTCATCGAAGAAGGATTTCGGCAGGCGCAAGGTCCGCTGGAGGAGATCCTGCTGGATGTCGAGGATGATGTCCTGCTCGAAGCGGACGAAAAACCAGTTTTGGAGAAGCCCGATGAGAACGCTGATGGCCCCGAGGCCGATCATCGCCCCGATGGCCGTGGCCAGGACTCCGACATTCTTGCCGAGGATGCCGTCGTCGATTAGAAACCGGTTGATCAGCGGCTGGGGGAATCCGAGAAAATTGGAAAAGAGAAGAAGCAGGGCGCCCAGGAGCCCTTTGCGCCAATGGCGGACGAGAAACGGCTTGAGGAACTGGAGGTTTTCCCGGCCGCCGGCGTACCCGGCTTTATCGCCAATGGCGTCCGTGGCCGGTTCGCGGCGGAGGCCGCGTTTCAAGTACGTGAGCCATTTGGTTTTGGGCATGATCGGGACAGCACGACGAATTTATCAAGCCCGAATAGGGAAGTCAATCGAGGGCGGGCGGATCAGCCGCTCATCACCCGGGTGATCTCGTTCCAGAACATTCCGCGAAGGCTGACGTGAAGCATATGGGCGGGAACGGCCCGAACGAGGGCGCAGAGGTTTTCGTAGCGGGCTTTATGGAAGGCGGCGATCTCGTCGATCGGGACGCCCGTGAGAAAGCGGTTCGAAGCCTGATGGGCAAGCTCCGAGAGCAGGGCGAGGGTGTGGCCGAGGCCGATCCTCTCGGCCCGGTCGTCCGGCCCCTGTTCCAGGACGAACATCGCCCGAAGCGGGACGGCCTCCTGGATGTCCCAGGTATCGCTTCCGTCTCCGGCTTCTTCGCCGAAAAAGCGGCTCCACGTGGGGAACGGATGGGCCCAGTATCGTCCCGCCGGATCGCGAACGATCAGGGTGACATCATCGCAGAGCGATCGCCAGGGGGGCGGCAGGCGCCGGGCGGCTGTGGATTTCCCGACGCCCGATCGGCCGGCCAACAGCAGGCCGGTTTGCCCGGCCATGCCGTGAACGCCATCGGAAGCGGGGGGAGTTTGCGCCAGACCGCCGTGAATCAATACTCCGCCGCGGGAGAGCGTTTCCCGGCCGATCCCGGCCGCAAGGCGGGCCAAGCGGACCCAGGCCCGCTTCTCTTCGGTCATCGGCGGGCGGTTGAGGAACGGCCGCCTTCCTTCCGCGGAAAGCTTGATTTCAGGCGGATCGAGAACGAGCACGGAAATCCGCTCATCATGGGGGGAAAACGGTGTCGGATGATCGTCGCTTTTGCCGCGGCAGAAGCAACGCAATCGCTTCGCTCCCGACGGGAGAGGATCGGAATCAGAAAACGGCGAGAGACGCGAAGTCCGGGCGAAGAAATCGAGGCTGACCGCCGCCTGTTCGTCGCCGGAGGAGAGAACCAGGCGGGTTCCGTCGGCCAGGCGGAGGAGGTATTCCCGGCTCATCGTTTGTCTTTCGCCTCAATGCGGATGAACAACCGGCGGTAGAGATTCTGAAGAAACGCCCGGGTGTCTTCCCGGACGGACAGCGGTGCATCCTCGAAATGCGACCCGAGGGCGGCGGCGATTTCTTCTCCGGAGCGTTTGCCGTCGATCAGTTTCCAGGTCAGGACGCCCGCCGAGTCAAGGCCGACCACTTCCCCGGTCAACGGCTGGAAGAGGATCGTCCAGTCCTCGAATTCCTCATTGAGGATAGCCCGGGGATCGATTTCTGGAATGTCGGTCAGCTCGAACACGGCGACTCTTCTTAGTTTCCCGTCCCGGTCTTGCAGCTGAAGCCCGCGGCCGCCCCGTCGAGGCAAGGCGAGGAGGCTGCCGCTCCGGATTTACAGCCCCCCGAGGCTTCGGGGCCGCTGACGCAGGCGTTTCCCGATGCTTCGTTGCCATTCATGCAGGCGAGGGCGGCCTGGGGATTCGAAGTGAGGGGGAGGAGAAAGGGTTTGGCATAGGGGCGCGGGCCGCAAGGCGCCTCCGGGCTCGGACCTTGCGACAGAAAGGGAAAGCTTGTACCCGTCTTCACCGCGACGACCTTTCCCTTGATCGCCGCCCAGGGGACCGTTCGGGGATCATCCCGGTCATTGGCATCGCCCCGGGTGATGACTCCATCGGGGAGGATCCGGACGACGCGATGAGCGACGTCAGCCGATTCGTCCGGGTGCGGATAAACGATGATATCCCCGGGCTTCAGTCCGTCAGGCCCCCGGCACGGGACCAGCGCGAGGCCGTCTCCATCCCGAAGAGCCGGCGACATGCTCCACCCGCGGCAGGTGATGTACGGGCTGTGATAGGCGATCATAAGACCTTCTCGATCTCCCGCCAGAACTCGCCGTGTAGCGTGGCCCGGAGGAGATAAGCGGGAGTCGCGTTGGCGACGGCGCAGCAGGCATCGAAGAGAGCCTGATCGAGCCGCCTTTTCTCGTCCTTTTGAAGCCGGCCGAGAAAGGAGCTCCAGGCTTCCCGGCTGAGGCGTTGCAGCATCCCCGCCGCGATCGCCGGGGAGACCCGCTCGACATCGTCCCGATCTCCTCGCTTGAGGAAAAATAGTCCCTTCAGCGGAAAGGCGGTGCCTGTCTCGAAGGTGCTGTTCTTCTTGGCCCGGAGATAATCGCTCCAGGTCGGCATCGGGTGGACGGCGAAATGTCCGCCCGCGGTCTTTACGGCCAAGGCGGTGTCGTCGGAAAGGGGAGCCCAGGTCGTCGGGAAACGGTTATAGCAGGTCGATTTTCCGGTCTGCCCCGAGGCCGTGATGATGATTCCGGATCCATTGAACGCGGCCGAAGCGGCATGGAAAGAACAGCCGCTTCCGGAGGCGAGGCAATGACGGAAGACGAGGCGCAGAGCCGCTGACATGTAGATGTAACGGATTTCCGGATGGTCGATGAAGGCCGGTTCGATTTCCAGGACGGCCTCGTTTGCCGATGGATTGATCCAAGCTCGGTAGGCCGAACCCTGCGTATAGGAAGACCAGGATTCGTCGGGCCCCTCCGGAACGCGGTTTTTATCGAGAGGAACGAGGCGGATGAGGCCGCGGTTTTCAGCGGGATTTTTTCTCATTCGGCGGTCCGGCCCGTCGGCCGACGCGGCCCTTTTCAAGCTCAGAATGCGGGCGAATTCATCGATCCAGAAATTAAAGGCGCTCCCCTCGGAGGCCAGGAACGTCCAGACGGTCCCGTCGGCCAGAGGCAGGGAATAAGCGCGTTCGCGATGCGGCATGGGGGTTGATGTCCAGCGGGCATTCTAATACAGCGGGGTCGTGACGTTCAACTCACGAAAAAATTCTCTCAATCGTTCTCCCCCGCCCGAGGCCTTTGGTTGGGAAATCCGCTCCATTGCGCCCGGGGGGGAATTGTGGTTAAATACCGACTCTCAATAGATTTAGGAATCGTTCGAGGAAGAGTTTGGTATGAGTCTCTTAGGCTGGTTTAAGAATCGTCTTTTTTGCGACCTGGCCATCGACCTGGGCACGGCCAACACCCTTGTTTTCATGAAGGGCAAGGGGATCATCATCCAGGAGCCGTCCATCGTCGTTATCAATAAAATGACCGGCAAGGTCGAGGCCGTCGGAGCCCGGGCCAAGGAAATGCTGGGCAAGACTCCGGCCAACGTCATCGCCATCCGCCCGATGCGTGACGGCGTCATCGCCGATTTTGAAGTCGCCGAAAAGATGCTCGATTACTTCATCAAGAAAGCGACCAACAACCGCGGCTTCCTCCTCCGCCCCCGGATCGTCATCGGCATCCCGACCGGGATCACCCAGGTCGAGCGTCGGGCGGTCAAGGACGTCGCGATGCGGGCTAAGGCGACCGAAGTCTTCCTCGTCGAACAACCGATGTCGGCTTCCGTCGGAGCGGACCTGCCCATCGGCGAGCCGACCGGCAACATGATCGTCGATATCGGCGGCGGCACCACCGACATCGCCGTCATCTCCCTCAACGGCATCGTCTTCAACCACTCCATCCGGACGGCCGGCAACGAGATGGACGAGGCGATCCTCCAGTACCTCAAGAAGAAATACAACCTCCTGATCGGCGAGCGCTCGGCCGAGATCGTGAAGATGCAGATCGGCTCGGCCTACCCGCTGGATGATCCCCTGACCATGGAAATCAAGGGCCGTGACCTCCGGGAAGGCATCCCGAAAACCATCGTCATCGACGACCAGGAAATCCGGGAAGCCCTCGAGGAAGTTGTGGCCGCGATCGTCAACGCCGTCCGGATCGCCCTGGAACGGACGCCGCCGGAGCTCTCGGCCGACATCATCGACCGCGGAATCATCCTGACCGGCGGCGGGGCCCTCCTTAAAAATCTTGATAAGCGCATTCGGGAGGAAACGCAGCTGCCCGTCTTTATCACCGACGAGCCGCTCCAGATGGTCGTCCTGGGCGCGGGCAAGATGCTGGACGACATCGAGCTGCTCAAGAAAGTCGCCATCCCGTGATCGGGGCGGCCCCGCCATGCCGCGCTTCCTGAAAGAACATCGCAAAGGGCTCGTCCTGACGGGGTTGATGTTCGCCCAGCTCCTGATCCTTTCCTTCCAGGTTCCCCTCGGACAGGAGGCCTCCGTCTTCGAACGGACGGCCTTCACCATCCTCTCCCCGGTTCAGAGTGGATTCCGGACCGTCCTTCGGGGAATCGGAGGGCTGTGGAACCGGTACATCCACCTGCGCGGGGTTGAGGACAAGAATCGGGAATACCTCGACGATATCCTCCGCCTCCGCCAGGAAAACGCCGTCCTTCGTGAGGGTCTCGGAAAACTCGAAAACCGGGAGGAAGCGGCCGCGTTCCTCCGGAAGCTGGGGGAAGCGTTTCTCTTGGCCGAGGTCGTGGGGATCGACGCGGTCAATCCCCACAAGTCGATCGTCATCAACCGGGGGTCGCGCCACGGCCTCCGCAACCAGATGCCGGTCGTCGACGCCCAGGGCCGGCTCGTCGGCCGGATCGTCGCTCCCATCGGCCCGGCCGAAGCGACTGTCCAGCTCATCACCGACAATCTCAGCTCGGTCGGGGTTCGCGGCGTTGAACATCCGGTCTCAGGAATGCTGAACGGCAAGTCCGACTCAGGGGACTGCCGGATGGCCTACGTTCCAGCCTCCGACGAATCTCTCGTCGAAGGCGAACGGCTCGTGACCAACGGCTTGGACCGCATCTTTCCGCCGGACCTGCCGGTCGGGACGATCGTCTCGATCCGGATCGACGGTTCGTTATTTAAAAGCATCGTCGTCCGGCCGGCGTTCAATTTTCGCGAGCCGGCCGTCGTGGCCATCCTCACCGGATCCGCGGGAGACGGCGGATGAGAAATGGATTGTACGGCGGAGCGTCGATCCTGGCGGCTTATCTTGTCTTTTCCCTGTTTCGGCCGTTGTCTGGCCCTCTGGACTTGGTCGTGGACGTTTTTGCCATCGCCGTGCTGTTGTTCGGGACGCTGCGCGGAGAGATTCCCGGCGCGGTTTTCGGGGCGGTCTGCGGCCTTGTGGTCGACGCCTTCTCCCTGGGCGTGTTCGGCCTGGCCGGGTTAAGCCTGACCGCCGGAGGGTTTCTCGCCGGCTACGTCTCGCGCAAGATCAACATCCAGGTCTTCTTCCGGTCGCTGCTCTTTTTTCTTATTCTTTCGGCCGGAACGTTCTCCGCCTGGGCCGGACTGGTCGCGCTTGTCGGCCGGAGTCCACTGCCCTGGTCCGGGGGGCTCGTCCTGCTGCGCCCCGCCGTCACCGCAATTGCCGCCACTCTGATTCACGAGGCGATCCGCCGGATCAAGGCCCGCCATGACCGATAGGGGCATCTACGAGGATTTCTCCCTCGTCCGCCGCCGGGCCAGGGCCGTGTTTTTCGCGGTCGGCATCCTGAGCGCCCTGGCCCTCGTCGCCTATTGGAAGATCCAGATTCTCGATTATAAAAAATTCGAATCCATGGCCGTGGCCAACCGAACCCGCGATATCGTGATGCCCGCCCCGCGGGCGATCCTGACGGACCGGACGGGGGCGGTTGTGCTCGCCGACAACCGGGCCGCATTCAAAGCTTCATTTATCCGGGACAACACCCGGGACGAAGCCGGCTCGATCCGCCGGATCGCCGAGCTCCTCGACTTGGAACCGGGCATCGTCACGGCCCGGGTCGAGAAATATAAATCCTGGGCCCGCTTTCGGCCGATCGTCGTCAAGGACAACTTGACCCTTGAAGAAGTCGCCCGGATCGAGGCCCGGAAAAACGACCTGCCCGAGCTGATCGTCGAAACCGAGCCCCGTCGTATCTATCCCCACGCCTCCTTAGGCTCGCATGTCCTCGGATATCTCCAAGAAGCCGATGGGGAAGACCTGAAGGCCCACCCGGAATACATCCGGGCCGGCGACATGGTCGGGAAGACGGGAATCGAAGGGGAATACAACGAGCGCATCGCCGGCCTCGAGGGAAGGGTCGTCGAAATCGTCGACAGTCTCGGCCGCAAACAGGGCGAGCTCGAGCGGATCGAGCCCCAGCCCGGACCGAAGCTGGCCCTGACGATCGACTTCGAGCTTCAGGCCAAGGCCGAGGAGCTTCTGGCCGGAAGGGAGGGGGCGATCGTCGTCCTCGACCCGGTCTCGGGCGAAGTTCTGGCTCTGGCCAGCTTTCCGACGTTCGACCCGAATAAGTTCATCAATCGCTTCACGCCCGAAGAATGGCTGGCGTTTGTCCAGAATCCGGATAATCCGCTGCTGAATCGGGCCCTCCAGGGTCTTTATTCGCCGGGATCCCTGTTCAAGCCGGTTATGGGGTTGGCCGCCCTGGGGACAGGCGCGGCCGGAGTGGATACGACGTTTTTCTGCGGCGGTGCGGTCGAGATTTACAATGCCGTCCGCCACTGCTGGAACGAAGCCGGCCACGGCTCTCTGACCTTGCGCGACGCCATCCGCTATTCCTGCAACATTTATTTTTATCAGCTCGGGAGGAGAATCCCGATCGACACGATCGCCCGCTATGCGAACTTCATGGGCTTGGGCCGGAAGACGGGCGTGGACATCCCAGGAGAGAAAGAGGGGCTGGTGCCTTCCACGGAATGGAAGAAAGCGACCCGCAAGGAGGACTGGTATCCGGGCGAGACGATCTCGGTCGCGATCGGCCAGGGCCCGCTTCAGACGACCCCGCTTCAAATCGCGGCGATGACCGCGCGGCTGGCCAACCGGGGCAAGGGCATTCGGCCGCATCTGCTGACGGGCGAGTCGGGTGCGCTTTCCGGGGAACCGGATTCAGGCATTCCAAGCTGGGCGTTTGAGCAAGTCGTCGAAGGGATGTGGCGATCGGTCAATGAAGGCGGGACAGGGGCGCCCGCCCGGGTCGAAGGATTCCAAGCCTGCGGCAAGACCGGCTCGACCCAGACGATCAGCCGGGAAACCGCCGAACGGATCGCCGACGGGATCAAAGTCAAGAAAACCCACTCCTGGTTTACCGGATTCGCGCCTCGGACAAATCCGAGGATTGTGGTGACCGTTCTTGTCGAATACGGCGGAGGCGGAGGGGCGACGGCCGCCCCGATCGCCGGGCAGCTCTTTGCCCTTTATAAGCAGAAACATGATCGACCGCGCACAGCTCCGGGAAATTGACTGGGTTCTGGTCGCCTTGACGGTGCTCAACAGCCTCGTCGGCGTGCTTTTGATTTACAGCGCTTCCGCCGCGAGCGGCGGGGCCCCCGCTTGGAAACAGCTGATCTGGATGGCCGCCGCTCTTGCCGTTTTCTTTATAACGATTTCCATCGATTACAAGGTCTGGATGGCTTTCGCGCCCTATATCTATGTCCTGTTTCTGATCTTCATGGCCGGACTTGTCCTGTTCGGGCGGACGGTGGCGGGGTCGCGCAGCTGGTTCGGGTTCGCCTCGATGGGCGGCCAACCCTCGGAAATCGCCAAGATCGTCGTCGTCCTGATCCTGGCCCGGATTTTCGCCGAATACCGGGCATCCTACGCCACGACCGGGATGATCGCCTTGAGCTTCTTGGCGGTCGGCGCCCCGGTCGGGCTGATCCTCCTTCAGCCCGATTTCGGGACGGCGATGTGTTTCACGCCGATCTTGTTCGGCGCCCTGATCCTGGGCGGATTGACGAAAAAGACCGTGGCGGTTCTCCTGATCGGGGCCGTTGTCGCCGGTGCGGCCGGGTGGGTCTTCTTTCTGAAGGACTATCAGAAAAAGCGGATCGAAGTGATGATCAACCCTTCCCAGGATCCCCGCGGGGCCGGATATCACGCCCTTCAATCTCAGATTGCCATCGGCTCGGGAGGGTTGACCGGAAAAGGCTTCCTCAAGGGAACGCAAAGCGGCCTCAAGTTCCTTCCGGCCCGCCACACCGATTTTGTTTTCGCCGTCCTGGGCGAGGAATTCGGTTTTATCGGGATCACGGTCGTCCTGGGATTCTATTTCGCCATGCTCGCCCGGATGTTCCGGTCGGTCGGCAAGTCGAGGGACCGGGCCGGAATCTATGTCACGTTCTTAGCCGCCGCGGTCATCTCCTTTCAATTCCTGGTCAATGTCCTGATGATCGTCGGCTTGCTGCCGATAACGGGCATCCCGATTCCGCTTCTCAGCTACGGCGGGTCTTCTCTTTTGGCGACCTATTTTGCGATCGGGCTTGTGGTTAACGTCAAGATGCGGCGGTTTGCAAATGTCTGATGAGAGAGCGGTCGAGAGCTTGTTTCCCCGGGTCGAAAAGCCCGGCCGTTACACCGGAGGCGAATGGAACGCGGCCCGGAAGGATCCCGGACGAGCTCCGAGCCCGGATCGCCCTGGCCTTTCCCGATGTTTATGAAATCGGGATGTCGTACCTGGGACAAAAAATCCTGTACGAACGCCTGAACGCCCGGCCGGAGTGGTCTGCGGAACGTGTCTTTGCCCCCTGGCCCGACATGGAGGAGGCTCTCCGGGCGTCGGGGCTGCCGTTGTTTTCCCTGGAAAGCCGCACACCGCTTTGCGATTTCGACGCCGTCGGATTTTCACTTCTCTATGAGCTGAACTATTCCAATGTCCTGACGATCCTCGACCTGGGCGGTATCCCGTTGCGCAGCGCCGACCGGGGCGAAGCGGACCCGCTGGTGATCGCCGGCGGGCCGGCGGTTTTTAATCCGGAGCCGGTGGCCGCGTTTTTCGATGCCTTCTTCGCCGGAGACGGGGAAGAGGCCTTTCCGGAAATCATCGAGCTTTGGACGGACCTGCGGGGCAGGGGGGAGGGCCGGGCGGCGAGGTTGCGGGCCCTTTCGAGATTGCGAGGCGTCTACGTCCCGGCTTTGTATGACGCCCGGCCCGAAGGAGGTTCGCCGCTGGTCGTTGTCAGGCCGCGGAAAGAGGGCGGGGGACCGTATCCGGTCGAGAAGCGCCTTTTGACCGACTTTTCCCGATCGCCTTTTCCCTCCGACATCGTCGTCCCCAACGTCCAGTCGGTTTTTGACCGGGTTGCCGTCGAAGTCGCCCGCGGATGCCCGCAGAAGTGCCGGTTCTGCCAGGCGACGTCGCTCTATGCCCCGTACCGGGTGAAGGATCCCGGGACGGTCGTGGACACGGCGATCCGCAGCATCGAACGAACGGGCTACGAAGACGCCTCGCTGTTTTCGCTTTCGGTGAGCGATTACCCCTATCTTGCCGAAACGGTCGAAACCCTGATGTCCGGATTGGAGCGGCGGCGGGCTTCGCTCTCGCTCTCGTCGCTGCGGCCGAAGGGGCTTTCGCCTCGCATCGTCCAGGAGATCACCAAGGTCCGGAAGACGGGGTTTACTCTTGTAGCCGAGGCCGGGACGGACCGGCTCCGCCGGGTCATCAATAAGGACGTCACGGACAAAGACCTCATGGAGGCGGCGGCCAATGCCTTCCGCGAGGGCTGGCGGCTGCTGAAAATATACGTGATGATCGGCCTGCCGACCGAATCATTCGAGGATGTGGAGGCGATCGCGCATCTGGCCGAACAACTGACGTTCCTCGGCCGGGAAGTGATGGGCGGAGCGCCCCAGATCAACTTGAGCGTTTCGTCGTTCATCCCCAAGCCGCATACGCCGTTTCAATGGGCGGCCATGGACGCGCCGGACACATTGCGGGATAAACAGCGTTTTCTTCGCGATCGGCTGGCCCGGCGGAGGAACGTGAAGGTCAAGGTCCATCCGATCGAAAATTCCATCCTGGAAGGTGTTTTTTCTCGCGGCGACCGGCGCTTGGGCGAGGTGCTTCTTAGCGCTTGGAAAGCCGGAGCCCGGTTTGACAGCTGGGGCGACAAGTTCCGCTTCGAGCTCTGGCAGCGGGCGTTCCAAGAAGAGGGTGTGAATCCGGAAACGTATCTGGCCGCCCTGGATCTCGATTCCGCGCTTCCCTGGGATCACATGGCGACGGGGATGACCCGGGAATTCATGCGACGGGAATACGACCGGGCCATGAACGCCGAAACCACGCCGTCCTGCCTGGACGAATCCTGCGGGGCTTGCCGCGGCTGCGGTTTGATCAAGCACATGGACAAGACGTTCACGGCCGGAATCAAAACGGAGGACCGCTCCGGCACCGCAGCCGGAGGGCCGGAAGAAGCGGGGGGGGAGGCGCGTCCGGGATCAAAGCCGAAGACGCCCCGCGCTTCGAGGCCGTTTACGTCAAGGAAGGCCCGATGCGCTTTATCGGGCATAACGACCTGATCAATACGATCCAACGGACATTCCGCCGGGCCGGCATCCCGGTCGCCTATTCGGAAGGATTTCACCCGAAGATGAGGATGTCGTTTCTTCCGCCCCTGGCCTTGGGGATGGAGGGCCGGGACGAGCGGCTCGAATTCAAAACCAACCTTCCCCTGGATCCGGAAACCGGGCTGGCGGCGCTCAATTCCTGTACGCCCGACGGACTCCGGTTTTTACGCCTGGAGAAGATGGCCAAGGCGGCGGCACCGTTATCCCGGCGGCTGCGTGGCCTGAACTACGGCCTCGACCTTTCGACTCCTCGTGTCGTCGCCGCGGTTGCGACGGTCCGGGCGGCTTCGGAGAGGCCGGAGATGGAGGATGACTTCCTCGGCTTTGTCCAAAAAAGGATCGCGGAATCGGATTTCGGCCCGAGCGGCCCGGAGATGGCGGTGGATGCGGCCGGGAAACGCCTCATTCTGAAGTATGCCTTCAATCCCCAGAAAGCTCCCCGGCCCCAGGATGTCGTCACCGCCCTTCTGGGAATGACCGACCCGGCCTATGTCCTCGTCCGCGACTCCGTGATTTTGGATTGACACGCCCGGCCGAATCCGGTATAAAAGGCTCCGTTTTTCACCCCGCAGAAAAAAATCGAATGCCCCGAAGGAGACGCCGATGATCAATTTTTCATTGACCGAAGAACAGCTGGCCCTTCAGGAGATGGCCCGGGAATTCGCCAAGAACGAAATGCGCCCGGTTGCCGCGAAATACGACCAATCCCACGAATTCGCCTTCGACGTTATGGAAAAAGCCTTCCAGGCCGGATTTCTCACGGCGAACATCCCCGAGGCCTATGGCGGAGTCGGGCTGTCCGGCCTCGATTTGTGCGTCATATCCGAAGAGCTTTCGGTTGGCTGCGCCGGCCTTTTCACAAGCATGATGGCCTGCGCGCTGGCCAACACGCCCCTCATCCTTTTTGGGACAGAAGAGCAAAAAATAAAATTCCTCGTCCCGCTGACGAAAAAAATGAGCCTGACCGCGTTCTGCCTGACCGAGCGTGAAGCCGGCTCAGACGCCGGGGGGATTAAAACCCGGGCGGTCCGCGACGGCGACGAATTTGTCATCAACGGGTCGAAATGCTTCATCACCAACGGCGGCGTGGCCAGTCTTTACACGGTCTTCGCCAACACGTCCCCCAACAAGGGCGCCCGCGGGATCACGGCGTTCGTCGTGCCGCGGGAAACCCCCGGGATCACGGTCGGCAAGGTCGAGGACAAAATGGGCCAGAGGGCCAGCAATACCGCCGAGATCTTCTTCGAGGATGTCCGCATCCCCGCGGCCAACATGCTCGGCCGGCCGGGATACGGTTTTATCGTCGCCATGAAAACCTTCGACCAGACGCGGGCTTCGGTCGGGGCCGCGTCCGTGGGCGTCGGCCGGGCGGCGATGGAAGCCGCCGTCGCCTATGCCAAAACCCGCCGGCAGTTCGGCAAGCCCATCGCCCTCTACCAGGCCACGCAATTCAAAATCGCCCAGATGGCGATCGAGGTCCAGGCCGCCCGGCATCTCGTCTACCATGCGGCTTGGCTGGCCGACCAGGGAATGCCCAACAGCGCCGAATCGGCCATGGCCAAGGCCTTCGCCTCAGACATCGCTTTCGCCGCGGCCAACGAGGCGATCCAGATTCATGGAGGATATGGCTACATGCGGGATTACCCGGTCGAGAAATTCCTCCGGGACGCCAAGCTCTTCCAGATCTATGAGGGGACGAACGAGATTCAGCGAATGGTGATCGCCCACGAGGTCATCGGTCCGGTCAAGGAATAAAAAAAGGACGCTCAAACGAGCGTCCTTTTTTTCTTTTTCCGGCCGTCGGCTTTCGCTTCCGCCGGGGGGGTGAGGCTTATTCGTCGATAAATTCGGGGACAAGCCCGAGGGTGTCGACGCCGGCGCCCTTGCAGATGTCGATCAAATCGACGACTTTGGAGAAGGGAACCTTCACGTCGGCGCGGAGGAAGATCGTCTTGTCGGTCTTGGTGGAATAGAGGCGGCGGAGCTCATCTCCGGCCGTCCGGAAGTCGGGGTAGTTCTGGTTGTTGATGTCGATCGTCAGGTCCTTTTTCAAAGTGCAGACGATCAAGCCGACGGGCTGGCCGCTGGCCTCGCCGCTGGCCACTTCGGGCAGGCGGACATCGATGCCTTTTTGAACCATCGGGGTGATGACCATGAAGATGATCAGGAGCACGAGAAGAACATCGCACAGGGGGACGACATTCGGTTCAGCATTCGCCATATCGATTCCTCCTCGGAAAATCCGATTTCAAGGCGTTTATTTTAGATCATTCCCCCCGACGAAGTCAAACGGGAATTGAAAAGCCCGTCGGGGAAGGTTATCATGACCCCCTTCGGAGGCTCCCATGAATGTGCTCGCGATCCTGGTCGTCGCCGCGGCCGCCTTCGCCCTGGCCGCCAAATTCTATGCCCGATTCATCGCCCGCCGCCTGGGGGAGGACCCCAACCGGCCGACGCCGGCCGTCACCCACCGCGATGACCGGGATTTTGTCCCGACCCGGGCCCCGGTCGTTTTTGCCCATCATTTTTCGGCCATCGCCGGGGCCGGCCCGATTCTCGGCCCGACCATGGCCGCCCTGTACGGATTTGTCCCGGCCTGGCTCTGGATCGTTCTCGGGGGAATCTTCATCGGGGCCGTCCATGACTTCACGACGCTGTTCGTCAGTCTCCGGGAGGATGGGCGGTCCATTTCCGAGATCGCCCGCCGAACCCTTGGCGAACGGGGATTCCATCTATTTATTTCCTTCACCCTGGTCATGATCGTTCTGGTGACATCCTCCTTCCTGAGCGCGACCTCGATTTCGCTCACCTCGGTCTGGCCGTTGGCTAAGATCGGCGTCAAGGAAGGGGAGACCTTCCTCAAAACCGTCGTCGTCGACGGCATCCCGATGGGCCGGATCGGCGGGATCGCCTCGGCCTCGGTCATCTTCATCACCTTGTGCTCACCCCTGATGGGCTGGTTCATCCATAAAAAGCATCTGAAGATGAGCCTCGCCTACCCCCTGGCCGCGGCGATCTGCGTGGTGTCGATTCTCGTCGGCATCGCTTTCCCTGTTTCGATGTCGCCGCAGGCCTGGATGATCATCTTGTCCGTCTACGTCCTTTTCGCCTCCGGAACGCCGGTCTGGCTCATTCTCCAGCCCCGCGATTTCATCAACGTCCAGATTCTCTACGGCGGCATCGCCCTCCTGGTCGTTTCGCTCGTCCGCGCCGGCTTTGCCGGGACGACGGTGGCGATTCCGTCCTTCAACCTAGCCGAGGGCGTCAGCCACTTGGGGATGATTTGGCCGATGATGTTCTGCATGATCGCCTGCGGGGCCATCTCCGGCTTTCACGCCCTCGTAGCCGGGGGCACGACCGGGAAACAGCTGTCCAAGGAAACCCAGGCCCGGACCGTCGGATTCAACGGCATGCTTCTGGAATCGCTCCTGGCCGTCTGCGTCCTATTGGCAATTGGAGCGGCGCTCAGCTTCAGCGATTACAAGTCGATTGTCTGGCCGATCGATCCGGCGGTCAAGTCCAATCCCATCCTCGGCTTTTCCCTGGCCGCCGGTCGTCTCTTCAACATGGGATTGGGAATCCCGGTCGCTTTGGGAACAGTCTTCGGCATCCTTCTAGTCGAAGGCTTTGTCGTGACGACGCTTGACGCGGCCGTCCGCCTCAACCGGTATCTCTTCGAGGAGCTTTGGGGCTTCAGCTTTCACAAGGTCCCCGGCCTGCTCAAGCATCATTGGTTCAATTCCGGATTGTCCGTCCTCATCATGTGGATCCTGGCCTCGACCAGCGCCTTCAACCTGCTCTGGCCGATCTTCGGGACGGCCAATCAGCTTCTGGCGGCGATGAGCCTGTTGGCGGTCTCGGCCTGGCTGATGCTTCGGCGAAAGCGGGCCCGGTTCACCGAGATCCCGGCCGTGTTCATGCTGGTGACGACGATCGCCTCGCTCGTCATCCTTTTCCTCCAATATCTGCAAAAGAAAAACTACATCCTGGCCGCGGCCGATGTCCTCCTCTTCGTCCTATCGATGGGCGTGGTGAGGCTGACGATCAAGCTTTTTAGGCAGGAGAAAGAAAAGAGAGCTTCGGCCGAAGCCTGAGCCGGCCCGAGTCAGCGGAGCGTCTCGTAGGCTTTCTTGTTGGCGGTCGTCTGGAAGACCAGCAGGATCGACGAATTACCCGAGGAGCTGGCATAGGCGGTTTCCACGTCGATGACCGCGTTCCCGAGCAAGGCCCCGACTTCGGCCCCTGCCCCGATCCGGTCGCCGATTTCGACGGTCAGGACCGATTGAGACTTGACTTTGTAGCCGAGCGTCCGAAGAGCCGCTTCGGCTTTTTTATTATCCGACGTCAGCAAGCGGAACCGGCCTTCCTCCGGGCAGGACGTCACGCACATCGCCCGGAGGTTGACTCCGGCGTTGGCCAAGGTCCCGAGCACCCGGCCGAGGATCCCCGGCTCATTGGGCGTGATCACTTCGAGCTCGAATTCGATTTTGACGTTCTGCACGATCGTTCTCCTCTGAGAGAGCCATGATAATCGAAAAGGCCGGACCAAGGCAAGAATCAGGGGAGGGATGAGATGGGATGCCGGTTATGCTATGATTCCGGGCTCATGAAAGTAAATCCGGTTCAAGCGAAAATCGCAATTATCGACAATTCCGTCGAACCCGAGATCTACCGCCCGGTGGACCATTGGGCGGCCTTCCTCCCGTCGGGATGGTCGGCCTTTCGGGCCCCGGACGGAAATCTTCCGGCCTTGGATGCGGGATTCACCCACGTCATCCTCACCGGCTCCGAAGCTTCAATTCTCGAGCCCGAAGGCTGGGTCGAGCGGGAGATCGATTTTGTCCGGGAGGCCGAGCACCGCGGGCTCGCGATCCTCGGCAGCTGTTACGGCCATCAATTGCTGGCCCGGGCCCTGGCCGGCCCGACCACGGTCGGGATCTGCCGGGAGCCGGAGATCGGCTGGATTCCGGTCGTATCCCGCTCGGATTCCCGGATCTTCGGCCCCCGGGGCGCGGCGACATATGCGTTCTCCCTTCATTTCGATGAGGTCCATGACCTTCCGGAGCGGTTTCTCGTCCTGGCCGGAACCGACGTCTGCCCGGTCCAGGCGTTCGTCCTGAAAGACCGGCCGGTCTGGGGATACCAGATCCATCCGGAAATCGATCCATTCCAGGGGCGGGACCTTCTCCGGGCCCAGGCCGAGCGGAACGGTCGCGGCGGGAGCCCGCTTTACATCCTGGCTCTGGACGAGACCTCCCGGGATTCCGGGCTGATTCGGCCGATTGTGGCCGAGTTTCTTTCCGCCTTTTAATCGATGACGCTTGAAAATATTGTCTCTTGACAAGGTCCTTTCCAGGTGTTAATAGTTAGTAAGGTGTATGGGTACATTTCATACCGCTATTCAATCTTTTTCGGGAGGAGGGCTTTATCGTGAAATCTAAAAAATTCCTGGTGTTCGTGGTGCTCCTTCTGGCCATCGGCCTGGTTGGTTCCTACGCCCAGACCAAAAAGTGGACCCGGACGGGGGTGAATACGTTTGCCCGCGTCCAGGGCAAGATCCCGACGGCCGAGGTCATGAAGATGCTGGCCGACAAGTATGCCGGCGACATCAAGATCGGCATGGATCAGGTCGGCCGCGGCGATCTCTATCCCGCCGTCCTCGACGCCCTTAAAAACGCCGCGTTCACCGAAGCCTCTCTTCCTCCGGGCGAAAAGTTCGCCTGGATGTTCTTCCGCAAGAACAAGAAAGTCACGGTTTGGGAAAACGTGGAATGGGCCGGCAAAAAACCCCTCGACGTGTTCCTCTTCGAAGTGAAGACGCCGACCAAGATTTACACGATGGCCATGCCCCGGCCCTGCGGCAACCTGGCCATGTATAAGGAAATTGAGGTGATCCAGCCGGCTCCGCCGGCGACCTGCTCGCTGACGGTCAGCCCGGCCAAGGCGAATCTCAACGAGCCGATCACGATCGATATGAGCGGCTCGGTGAATGCCGTGGCGATGAATTGCGACATCTTCAACGCCCAGGGCGTCAAGCTCGCCTCTCACGCCTTCACCCCGGCCTCGCCGAAATGGCAGACGACCTTCGACAAATCGGGCGAATACATCATCAAGGGCACATCGACCAATGCCGACGGCGTGGTGTCGTCCAACCCGTGCGAAGCCCGGTTCATCTTCAACGCCCCGCCGAGCTGCAAGCTCTGGACGTCCTGCCTCCCCTGCACGGACTATGTCGGCAAGCCGATCACGTTCGACGCCAACGGCTCGACGGACCCCGATGGGACGCTGGTCAAGGCGATCTTCGAGATCACCGACGCGGCGGGGACGGTCATCGATTCCTACACGGCCAATGCCAAGCCTTTCACCTGGCAGAAGGTCTTCAACAAGGCCGGCACGTACACCGTGGCCGTCAATGTCTTCGACGACATGGGGGCCGCCTCCTCAGCCGCCGATCCTTGCAAGATCACCTTCGAGGTGACCCAGAAGAGGTTCTTCTGGGTGGTCGAAGTCGGCGGGATGTTGGCCCGGGGGACCTACACCGGCTACTTCTTCGGCCGGGTGGGGATGCTCTGGTCGCTGATGCCCGACCTGCTGGACATCGTCCTGACGATGGGTCCGGCCATCCCGACCCAGGGTGACCCGTGGAAGGTCCTGTTCCTCGGCAACCTCACGGCCAACTTCCACCTCGGGGAATCCATCTGGCTTGGCGCCGGACTTGGATATTCGACGAAGGAACAGGACGTGAGAAAGAGCGGTCTCGACTTCGTCGGCCAGTTCGGGGTCAACATCTTCAACCATTACACCTCGGCCGGCTCGATCTTCGCCGAGGCCCGGATTCCGTTCCTGACGTCCGACCGCCCGGTGGACGACCACTACAAGCTGTTGCTCGGATTCCGGTACATTTTCTAAAGACGCGATCGTAACCTCGGCCGCCCCGCCTGAACGGCGGGGCGGCCTTTTTTTTCTGGATTATGACCTGAATATCTGCTATCTTTAAGAAAAAAAAAGAATTATATTAATAAATATCATTTTTATGATTAAGCCTGGGTTCCAAAAAATCGCGATTATCGGCGCCGACGGCCAGCTCGGCTCGGATCTCGTCCCGGCCCTGAAGGGCCGCGACGTCATCCCTTTGTTCTGGCCGGCGTTCGATATCGTCAAGGCCGAAGAAGCGGCGGCTGTCCTTCGCCGGATCCGGCCGGACATCGTCATCAACACCGCCGCCTTTCATCGCGTCGATGAATGCGAGGACCGGGCCGACATGGCCTTCGCCGTCAACGCATTCGCCGTGCGCGACCTTGCTCGGACATGCCGGGCCCTCGGGGCCGTCCTGGTTCACTTCAGCACCGACTTTGTCTTTGACGGGGAAAAAGGCGCTCCCTACCTGGAGGAGGATCGCCCGGGGCCGCTCAGTGTCTACGGCGCCTCAAAGCTGGCCGGAGAGCACTTCGTTCGGGCCTCTACCGAACGAGCCTTCGTTATCCGGACCTGCGGATTGTTCGGGCAGGCGGGATGCCTCGAAAAGGGAAGAAATTTCGTCGAAACGATGCTGTTCCTTCAAGCCTCGGGCCGGAAAGAAATCAGGGTCGTCGGCGACCAGGTCATCACGCCGACTCCGACTGAGGAACTGGCCGCCCGGGTCGCGGCGTTATCGCGACGGAGGCCTACGGCCTTTATCACATGACCGCCGAAGGATCGTGTTCCTGGTTCGAATTCGCCCGGGCGATTTTCGAGCTGTCCGGCGGCGACCCGTCGATCGTCGTCCCCGTGGACGCGGCCGCATACGGGGCAAAAGCCCGGCGGCCGGCCTATTCGGTGCTTGAAAACGGTCGGATGAGAAAGATCGGCCTGGCGCCGTTTTCCCCATGGCGCGAGTCGCTTGCGGACTACCTTAAGGAAAAAGCCGCAGAGAAAAGTTCAAAACCGCGGCAAAAGTGAGACGCGCTTCCGAGACGGGAAAAAAGGGGAGAGGAACGGCTTAATCGGCGAGCTTGCCGAGCTTGGATAATTCGTCGTTATAGTACTTGCGGTAAAGAATTTCCCACTCGCGGCTGCCTTCCTCGATGGGTTTTTTCTGGGACTGGATCTTGTCGATCGCCTTTTTGTCCAGCTGGTCGTACAGGCGCATTTCTTCTTCAATCGCCCGGACGATGCACAGCCGGACCTCGTTGGGTTCGTCGAGGTACTCGACCGAATCGTTTTTCGAAAGGACTTCGAGGATCTTGGCGCTCAGGTAATTGATTTTCTCCCGGGACAGGCGGCTGCTCATAGGACGATGTTCCTTTCCCGGGCCAGCTTGGTTTTGATCATCCGGAACATCGTCTGGTATTCCAGGTTCTCCCGACGGATTTTTTCCATGTGTTTCGTCAGGATTTCGCGCACTTCGAGGTCGAGCCGGTCCTCTTTCTGGAACTCGTCGGTGATCTGGAGGGTGACCTCCTCGAGGATCCGCTCTTTGTTTTCAACCAGAATCTTGCCGTCCTTAAGCAAATGGCGCAGAATCAGCCCGGCCAAGTGCTCGATCTGGTTCTTATTGAGTCTCATGTCCGGAATACCATACACTAAAAGACGGGGTTAAATCAAGACTAAAAAAGGACTTGCCTCGGATTCCTTGAGACGGGCCAGGGCGGACAGGCGCCCATCGGGGCCGAATAACCGGACCGTGTCCCCAGGGGAAGCGCCCTTTTCGTGACGCGTGACCTGGCCCGGATCGTCGAGTCTCACCGGCCGGCCGTTTTTGACCCGGTCCCGGCCTGCGGCCGTTAAATCCGCCCGGGGTAGATCCGGCAGCAGCTCGTCCAGAGGAATCAGGAAATCTTCGGCCTGGCCTCCTTCAACCGCCGCCTCGACGTCCTCCAGCGTCCGAGCGTTTTCGAGCCGGTAGGGACCCGAAGACGTCCGGGTGAGTTCCGCAAGATGGGCGCCGCAGCCGAGAACCGCCCCCAGGTCATGGGCCAAGGCCCGCACGTAGGTCCCGGCTGAGCAGGCAACCTCGAAATCGAGAAAGGGCGGCTCGTAGGCTCGAAGGTCAAACCGATCGACGCGGATGTTAGTCGACCGGCGCTCGACCTCGACTCCGCCACGGGCGTAGACATACAGGGGCTTCCCGTCCAGCTTTTTAGCCGAGAAACGGAGGGGCCAATTGGGATTTGTTCGCCCAGAAAACGGGCCATCGCCGTGATTACGTCCTCCCGGGAAGGCATCGCAACGGTTTCCGGGCCGGCGGGTCGTCCGGTCCGGTCGTAAGTGTCGGTTGCGAATCCGAGGCGGATTTTCCCTTCGTAGGTCTTATCGGAGAGGCCGAAATATGGAAACAGCCGGGTCGCCTTCCCGACGCCGGCCAGAAGGAGGCCTTCGGCAAAGGGGTCCAGGGTTCCGAAGTGTCCGATTTTTTTTGTCTTGAGGATGCGCCGGAGCCGGGCGACGCAATCGTGGGACGTCGGTCCGGAGGATTTGCGGATAAGGACGAGGCCGTCCATGACTCCCGTCAACGGGGTCCCGGAGCCGCCGCTTGGGCGGCCAGGAGGCGTTCGACGGTCGCCATCACCTCGGCCGAAACCTTGGGGAACGGGCCGTAGACCGTGAATCCGGCGGCATGGGCGTGGCCGCCGCCGCCGAAATGTTCGGCGATCGCCGCGGCGTGGGCTTCGCCCTTGGACCGGATGCTGACCCGGAAGACGTCGGGATCCATCTCCTTGAAAAAGAGGACGACCTGGACGCCCATAATCGAACGGGCCAGGGTGGTGATGTCTTCGGTGTCGACTTCCCGGAGGTTGAGCTCGTTCAAATCCTTGCGGAACATGCCGATCTGGGCGATCGTCCCGGAGTGTGTTCAGGCGAAGGGTTGAAAGAACCCGGCCGAGGAGGATGACCTTCTCCGGGCGGTTGTTATGGAACAGCGCTTCGCTCGTTTCGATGGGCCTGGCCCCGGCCAGCACCAGCCGGTGGCAGGCGGAGAACGCCCGGGCCGTGGTGTTGGAAAACTGGAACGAGCCCGTGTCCGAGACAATCGCGCAGTAGAGATGGTCGGCGATTTTGGGGGTCAGGACGACGCCGGCCGCCTCGCAGAGGTCGAGGACGAGCTCGGCGACGGCCGGAGCCTCGGCATCGACCCAGTTGATATCGGCATAATGACTGTTGGAGTAATGGTGGTCGATATTGATCTTGTAATAGTCGATCGAGTCCGGTTTGGCCGGAGCGGGACACGTCGGCGCATTCCAGAAGGATGACCGCGTCGTAGCCGAGTCGAGTCGAGCTGCCCGACGCGGATGCGGCGGCAACCCGGGAACATGTTGAAAGGGACCGGGATCGGGTCGGTGATGACGTAATCGGCCGTTTTTCCCAGGGACTCGAAGGCCAGGGCCAAGGCCATGCCGGAGCAGAGGGAATCGCCGTCGGGCCGGAGGTGGGAGGTGATGGCCAGGCGCCGGCAATCACGGATTTTCCGGACGATGGCG
Organism: Candidatus Aminicenantota bacterium; assembly: GCA_963783665.1. Taxonomy (GTDB): domain Bacteria; phylum Acidobacteriota; class Aminicenantia; order Aminicenantales; family UBA4085; genus JAAZPG01. The sequence continues at coordinate 170,823 of CAWANZ010000002.1, forward strand.
TCAACCGGTCGGGTCGTCGTCGTCATGGGCTCTCTCTTCCAGGATCCGCGAAATCCGTTCGACCTCGTCGGCCGAGGCGTCAATCGCGAAAACAAGTTGCGGATTATACTTGAATTCGGCGATGCCGGCAAGGCGATGGCGGATCGCTCCGGTCCGTTTCTCGAGATGGCTCCGGACTTCCTCGGGATCGGCCGGGCCGAAGATGCTCAGAGAGGACGCGGGCGGAGCGGAGGTCGCCAGCGACTTCGACCCGGGTCACCGAGACGAGCGAGGATGGGATACGAAGCGGAGCTCTCCGGGGAGGAGGGCGCTCAAGGCCTCCCGGAGAAGGCTGGCCATCCGTTTCTGCCGCCGCGACTCGTTCCGCATGCGTCACATCAGCCGGATTTCAGCGTTCAGGACCTCGCCCTGGACATGGGACTCGATATCCCTCCGGACGGCGTCGAGGATCTGCTCGACGATGAGACGCTCGTGGTTGAGGGTGACGATCCCGAGGGCGGTCCGCTGCCACATCTCATGAAAATCGAGCTCCGCCACGGCGGCGTTAAACCGGTTTCGGAGACGGCTCTTGATCCCGGAGAGCTCCCGCCGCTTGTCCTTCAGGGAGCGGGCGTGGGGGAAATGGATTTCGATGAGGAGCAGCCCGATCACCATGGCGAGCCGGCCTTTCAGACCGCGGCCGATTTCTCCGTCAGAAAAGCTTCGATCAGGTCGCCTTCCTGGATGTCCTTGAAGTTGGCCACCCCGAGGCCGCATTCGTAGCCGGCCTTGATCTCGTTGACGTTTTCCTTGACGTGCTTGAGAGAGGAGAGCTTGCCCTTATGGACGAACCATCCCGGCCCGAATGACCCGGATCTCGGCGTTGCGGGTGAGCTTGCCTTCCTGGATGTAACAGCCGGCGATCGTGCCGACCTTCGGGATACGGAAGACTTTCCGGACCAACGCCCGGCCGAGAAAAGTTTCCTTGATGACCGGATCGAGCAGCCCGGTCATGGCTTTCTTGATCTCGTCGATGAGCTGATAGATGATTTTGTAGGTCCGGATTTCGACCTTTTCCTTGACCGCCATCTCCTGGATCTTCGGCGCGGGTTTGATGTTGTACCCGAGGATGACGGCTTTCGTCGTCTGGGCCAGGACGATGTCGGATTCGTTGATCGAGCCGGTGGCCGCATGGACGATGCGGATCTTCACTTTGTCCGTGCTGAGCGACGGCAGGAGCCCGGACAGGACTTCGACCGATCCCTGCACGTCCGCCCGGAGGATGAGGGCCAGCTCCTTGACCGTCCCCGATTCCGCTTTCCGGAATAGGTCGTCCAGGGAGATCGCGGCCGCCTGCTTTTGCGGCTCCGCTTTCACGGCCGCGGCCGTCCGCTGCTCGGCAATCGGCCCGGGCTTCCTCTTGGCCGGGCAGGACCTGGAGGAGGTCTCCGGCTTTGGGAACGTCGGCGAATCCGAGGACTTCGACGGGTTGGGAGGGCCCGGCCGCCTTGACCGCCCGGCCGAGGTCGTCGGTCATAGCCCGGACCTTGCCGAAGGTCGTTCCCGACAAGAAATGCGTCGCCCGAGTTCAGCGTTCCGTTCTGGACGATGATCGTGGCCAGAGGGCCTTTTTTCGGGTCGAGACGGGCTTCGAGGACGACGCCCTGAGCCGGGGCCTTGGGATTGGCCTTCAGGTCGAGGACGTCGGCCATCAGAAGAACCATGTCCAGAAGCTCGGGGATGTTCCGCTTTTCCTTGGCCGAGATCTCGACGCTGATGACGTCGCCGCCCCATTCCTCGACGAGCAGGCCGTCTTTCTGCAGCTCCCGCTTGATCCGGTCGGGATTGGCCTCGGGCTTATCGATCTTGTTGATCGCCACGAGCAGGGGGACGCCGGCGGCTTTGGCGTGGTTGATCGCTTCCCGCGTCTGGGGCATGAGCCCTTCCTCGGCCGCGACCACGAGGATGACGATGTCGGTGACCATCGCTCCGCGGGCCCGCAGTTGGGTGAACGCTTCGTGGCCCGGGGTGTCGATGAACGTGATCGATTTTTTATTGGCCGTCACCTGGTAGGCGCCGATGTGCTGGGTGATCCCGCCCGATTCCTTGCCGACCAGGTTGGATTTGCGGATCGCATCCAGAAGCGTCGTCTTGCCGTGGTCGACGTGGCCCATAATCGTGACGACGGGCGGCCGGTGCGTCTGGAGCTCGGGCTTGGCCGAAGCCTCCTGGCGGTACGCTTCTTCGACGGGGATGATTTCCAGGACGATATTGAGGTCTTTGGCCAGCGAAACGGCCAGGGACGGGTCGATGATATCGGTGATGTCCAGCGAGTAACCTTTGACGGCGAGCTTATCGGCCAGGTCGCGCGGCCGGAGCTTGAATCGGTCGGCCAGATCCTTGATCGTGGCTCCTTCGCGCAGGCGCGCTTGAGGCCGGGGTTTCGGCGGGGCGGCGGCTGCGGGCTTGGCGGCTTGCGGCGCGGCTGCGGGTTTGGCGGCCTGCGGCGGGGCCGAAGGAGAGGCGGGACTCGGCGCCGGTGCGGGTTTCGGGGCCGCTGGTGCGGCCGTGGCGGGTTTAGGAGCGACAGGCGCGGCGGTGGCGGGCTTGGAAGCGACGGGCGCCGGCTTAGGCGCGGGGGTTGAAGCGGGCTTGGCGGCGTGAGCCGATCCGGTTCCGCCGGGCGAAGCGCCGGCTCCACGGGGGACAGACCCTGAAGCCGGGGTCGGGCTGGATTTCGATGCGGTCGCCGCGGGTTTCGCCGCAGGGGCCTTGGGAGCCCCAGTCGCGTGCGTCGCGGCCGGTTTTGGTGTCGTTTTGGGCGTTTTCATGTCGCTCAATGGAGGTTCCTTTATCGAAAAAATTATCCCAGTTCTCGAATAGAGATTTTCCAACCGGTCAGCTTGGAGGCCAGCTTCACGTTGATGCCTTTTTTCCCGATGGCCAGAGACAGCTGGTCGCGGGGCACCATGGCTTCCAATGATTTGTCGGCCGTATCGACGGGGACGACGCGCTCGATCTTGGCCGGGCTGAGCGCCGATTTGGCATAAGCTCCGGGGTTGGCCGACCAGAGGACGACGTCGATCTTTTCCCCTCCGAGCTCTTTGCTGATGGCCAGAATCCGGCTGCCCTTGGGCCCGATGCAGGCTCCGATCGGGTCGACGTCCCGCTCCCGGCTCCAGACGGCGACTTTCGCCCTCTCTCCGGGTTGGCGGACGATATCCTTGATTTCAATGATCCCGGAGGCGATCTCAGGGATTTCGGTCTGAAGAAGGCGGGCCAAGAAATCGGGACTGGAACGGGAGACGAGGATCTGGGTTTCCTGGCCTTTCAGGCCTTTCCGGACCTGGGTGATAACGGCCCGAACCTGGGAGCCCCTATCGAACGTTTCTCCGGGGATCATCTCCCAGGGAGGAAGGACGACGTCGAGGTTATTGACATCCAGGACCAGGGCCCCGTTTTCTATCCGGCGATACGTCCCGGCGATGATTTCCCCCACCCGGGCGGAGAACGTCCCGTAGATCTTCTCCGACTCCGCGTCGCGGACCTTCTGGACGAGAACGTGTTTAGCCGCCTGGGCGGCGATCCGGCCCAGAGTATCGGACGGCAGGTCGATTTCGATCGCGTCGCCGACGGCCGCATCAGCTTTCAGACGCTGGGCTTCGCCTAAGGCGATTTCGCGTCCAAGATCGGACGGGGCCGCGACGACGGTCTTAAGGCAATAGACGCGCAATTCGCCTTTTTCCGGCTTGAAGGTGATCCGGACGTCCTCGTTTTTGGTGTAGATGCGAGCCGCGGCCACCTGGAGCGATTCTTCGATCGCAACGACGATGGCCTTGGGTTCCACCCCGCGCTCCTTGCTGAGCTGCAGAATGGTATTCCAGACATTAATTTTCAAGGCATCCTCATATTTCGGGGTCCGGTTGGAATGATGCATTATATCGGAACTCCGGGGGAAGTTCAATTGCGGACCGGTTCCCGGCCGGCGAAGTCCATTTTGACCGAACGGGAGAAATTTGCTATATTGAGCCGACTTCCGGGCGTTGATCGGTCGCTTTCAAGGGAGAGAATCTCGAAAACGGCCGTCGGGGCCCGTTCTGCGGAACCGTTGGACGGTGAAGTGAATTCTGAAGCGAAGGGAAAAAATGATGGCTGATTTATTATTCTGGCTCGCCCCGTTGGGTTCGGCTCTGGCCTTGATTTTTGCCTTGTATTTCTACCGGCAGATGAAAAAGGCCCCGGAAGGCAACGAGCGCATGGCGAAAATCGCCCTTTATGTCCGCCAAGGGGCGATGGCGTATCTTAAACAGCAATACAAGGTCGTCGGGATCGTCTTTGTCGGCTTGGTGATCATCCTTTCGATCCTGGCGTTCGTTTTCAAGGTTCAGAACCCCTGGGTTCCGGTGGCTTTCCTGACCGGGGGATTCTTTTCCGCCCTGGCCGGATTTTTCGGAATGAAAACCGCGACCTACGCGGCCGCCCGGACGACCGAAGCGGCCCGCAAGTCGCTTGACGGCGGTCTACGGATCGCCTTCCGCAGCGGCGCCGTGATGGGCCTCGTTGTCGTCGGTTTGGCTTTGCTCGACATCTCCCTGTGGTTCCTCATCCTGAAGGCGATTTACCCGATCAACGACGGCGGGCATAACCTGATCCTGATCACGACGACCATGATCACCTTCGGAATGGGCGCTTCCACCCAAGCGCTTTTTGCCCGCGTCGGCGGCGGGATCTTCACCAAGGCGGCCGACGTCGGGGCCGACCTCGTCGGCAAGGTCGAGGCGAACATCCCCGAGGACGATCCGCGCAATCCTGCGGTCATCGCCGATAACGTCGGCGACAACGTCGGCGACGTGGCCGGCATGGGCGCGGACTTGTACGAATCCTACGCCGGCTCGATTCTGGCCACGGCCGCGCTCGGGGCCTCCGCTTTCCTGGGAACTCCCGGCCTTCAATTCAAAGCCGTCATCGCCCCGATGGTGATCGCCGCCGTCGGCACGCTTCTTTCGATCCTCGGAATCTTCCTCGTCCGGACGAAAGAGGGCGCGACCCAGAAACAGCTTCTCGGGGCCTTGGGCCGCGGCGTCAACGGCAGCTCCGTCGGCATCGTCATCGTATCCTTTATTGTCATTAAGCTCCTGGGCTTGCCCCTGGGCATCTGGTTGGCGATGATCGCCGGCCTGGCGGCCGGAATCGTCATCGGCAAGGCGACCGAATACTTCACCTCGTCCTCCTACAAGCCGACCCAGACCGTCGCCGACAACGCCAAGACCGGCCCGGCCACGGTCATAATCGCCGGATTGGGCGTCGGGATGATGTCGACGACCATCCCGGTCCTGGCGGTCGTCGCGGGGACGCTCCTGGCGTTTCTTTTCGCCGCCAATTTCGACCTGAACAATGTCGGCTACGGTTTATACGGCATCGGGATGGCCGCGGTCGGGATGCTTTCGACCCTGGGCATCACCCTGGCGACCGACGCTTACGGACCGATCGCCGATAACGCGGGCGGAAACGCCCAAATGAGCGGCCTGGATGAAGAGGTCCGGAAACGGACCGACGCCCTCGACTCCCTCGGCAACACGACCGCGGCTACGGGCAAGGGCTTCGCCATCGGCTCGGCCGCCCTGACTGCCCTGGCCCTTCTGGCTTCCTACATCGAGGAGCTGAAGGTCGGTCTGACCCGGATCGGACGGACAGTCATCGAATTCGCCGACGGGACGACGATCAATACGGCCGCGGCCGGATTCCTGGACTTCATGCGGTACTACAACGTTACCCTGATGAATCCCATCGTTCTCATCGGCATCTTCCTCGGTTCGATGATGGCCTTCATGTTCTGCGGCTTGACGATGACCGCCGTCGGCCGGGCCGCCTCCCGGATGGTGGACGAAGTCCGGCGGCAGTTCAAGGAGATCGCCGGGATCATGACCGGGAAAGCCGAGCCCGATTATGCCCGATGCGTCGCCATTTCGACCAAGGGAGCCCAGCGGGCGATGCTCCTGCCTTCGCTTCTGGCGATCGCTCTTCCCGTGGCGACCGGCCTTATTTTGGGCGTGGCCGGGGTTATGGGCCTCCTGATCGGCGGCACCTCGACCGGTTTCGTCCTGGCCATTTTTATGGCCAATTCGGGCGGCGCCTGGGATAACGCGAAGAAGTTCATCGAAGAGGGCCATCTCGGCGGAAAAGGCTCGCCGGCTCATAAAGCCGCGGTCATCGGCGATACGGTCGGCGATCCTTTCAAGGACACGTCCGGACCCAGCCTGAACATCCTCATCAAGCTGATGAGCATGGTGGCGATCGTCATGGCCGGCGTGACGGTCGCGGTCCATTTGCTGTAACCGCGTACCTGCAGCGCAAAAAGCTGTCGTTTGCTTGGAGCCCGCCTCGGGAACGGGGCGGGCTTTTTTTTAATTGAAAACCGTCCGGAAAGCTTGCGTTTTGCGAGGAAAGGGTTCGTGAATAACGCAGGTTAGCGCTTGGCGAGGTATCCCCGGAGAGAATAAGGACCCACCGTCCCGTTTCGCCTAAGGGCGAGCGCGGGACCGTTATCGGGTCAGCATTTGACCCCGTAGGGAGTATGGCCCTACGGACGTGATTTCGACGTCGACGAACCGGCCGAGACAATCGTCTTCGGCTCGGAAGTTGACGACCTGGTTCCCTTCGTTTCTCCCGGCCAAGACGGCCGGGTCTTTTTTGCTGCGGCCGGTTGCCAGGACCCGCTCGACCTTCCCGAGAAGCGTTCGATGGAACGCGGTCTGGATTTCTTTTTGGAGCGCCTGAACATCCATCAACCGCCGCCGTTTGACTTCGGGCGGAACATCGTCGGCCAAATGGGCGGCCGCGGTCAACGGCCGGGGCGAATAGGCGAATGAGAAAATATTGGCGAAGCGGATTTCGGCCAGGGCCGAAAGCGTCTCGGCGAATTCTTCCTCTGTTTCTCCGGGATAGCCGACGATGATGTCCGCGCTGAGGCGGATTTCGGGCATCAGGCGGCGGAGCGTTTGGATTGTTTCGAGATAGTCCTCGCGCTTATACCCGCGCTTCATTCGTTCAAGGACGGCGGAGGACCCCGACTGGATGGGGAGATGAAGCTGGCGGCAGACTTTCGGCGTCGCGGCCATTGCCTGAGCCAGCGAGGGCGGAAAATTTTTCGGGTGGGACGTGAGGAACCGGATCCAGCCCGGTCCGGGAACCGCCGCGACCAGGCCGAGGAGAGCGGCGAAATCCGTTCCCGTTTCCGGGTCCAGGTAGCTGTTGACGTTTTGACCGAGAAGCTGGATTTCCCGATAGCCCTTGGCGGCCAAATCCCGGACTTCGTCGAGAATCGCCTCCGTCGGGCGGAATTTTTCCCGCCCTCGGGTGAACGGCACGACGCAATAGGCGCAGAAGTTGTCGCATCCTTCCATGATCGTGACGAATCCGCTCCAGGCGCTTTCCCGCACCGGGGCCGCCTTTTCCTCGTGCCAGCCGCGCCGCCGGGAGGTCTCGATCGTCTTTCTGAAACGGCTTTCGGCGGCGATTTCCGCGATCCGGTGGTACTGATCGAAGCCGATGACGAAATCGGCTCCGGATCTCGTTCCGGGCAGGCGGTCCTTGCGGAGCTGGGCGACGCAGCCGGCGACCCCGATGAGGAAAGGGCGCTTATTCTTGAGCTTCAGGAGGCGGCCCAGAAGCGAGTAGAGTTTCTCTTCCGACTTGGCCCGGACCGAGCACGTGTTGACGACGACGAGATCGGCCGATTCGACCGCTTCGGCGGGAACCGCCCCGGCCGCGGCGAGGTATCCGGCCAGGCGCTCCGAGTCGTTCACGTTCATTTGGCATCCGAAGGTGTGAACAACGTAGCGGAGCCCGCCGAGAGGGGGACGGGAGAAGGTCATCGCATTACATCTTCGCAGATCGAGGCGGCGTCGCGGACGAAGGCCGCGCAGCGCGTCCGGAAAAGGTTCTCGTCGCCGGCTTTCTTGAGGCCTTCGGGCGTGCCGAGATCGACTCCGATCAGGCCGGGACAGGTCAGGTTGTCGCCGTGAAGGGCTTTGAATCGCCGGACAAACTCGATCATGAGGGCGTAGGTCTTTTCCTTGGCCGCCAGGTCGTCCGCCCGCACGCGGCCGTAGCGGAGGCCGATGGCCATAAACGCTCCGGTGACCGCTCCGCACGTGAAGCCGAGATGGGCCATCCCGCCGCCCATCGCCTGGCTGATTTTCAGGGCGGTGTCGCGATCGAGCTCGTGGCCCTGAATGAACGCCGTGAAAACGGCCTGAGAACAGCTGAATCCGGAATCAAACGTCGCCGTTGCCGCATCCGATTTTGACATAGGGGCAATTTCTCCAACCATATTGTAGCGGATTTTCTCGCTTCGGGATCACCCGTCCCGGTCCTCGGGCAGGTTGAGGTTATGATTCAGCATGTCCCGGGCGCTGGCCAGGGACGTTTCGTTCACGAGGCTTCCGGACATGAGGCGGGCCAGCTCCTCGACCCGCTGGTCGAATCCCAACTTGCGAACGGTGGTAAAGGTCCGGTCTTTTTCCGTCCGCTTCGTGATCGTGTAGTGGTGGGCGGCGAACGAAGCGATCTGGGGCAGATGGGTGATGCACAGGACCTGATGCCGGGCGGAGAGGGCCTTGAGCTTCTGGGCGACGCATTCGGCGGTTTTTCCACCGATCCCCGCATCGATTTCGTCGAAGATCAAGGTCGAGGCTTCCTCCCGGTCCTGGGCGACCGATTTCAAGGCCAGCATGATCCGGGAAAGCTCTCCGCCCGAAGCGATTTTCCGGAGCGGTTTTGGCGGTTCGCCCGGATTGGGGGAGATCAGGAATTCGACGGCGTCGAGGCCCGCGTCCTTGGCGGCTTCGGGCCGGTCCGGCCGGAACGGCTCGGTCTCGATTTGAACTTCGAAACGGGCTTTTTTCATTCCCAGGAGAGCGATTTCCTTTTCGATTTGGGCGCCCAGCTCTTTGCCCGGCTTCGCGCCGGACTTCGGACAGCTTCCGGGCGGCCTCGGCATAAGACGGCGGACGCCGGGCCATGTCCTCGTCGGCCCGCCGGAGGCGGTCCTGGATCTGGAGATAATCCTCCCGTTCGGCTTTCAGGCGGTCAAGGTAGCCCTGGATTTCCCCGATCTCCGCCCCGTACTTTCTTTTGAACCGTTCGATGAGGCTCAGCCGTTCTTCGATCTCCTCCAGCTTGGTCCGGGAGATTCCTCCTCGCGGTCGCGGAATCGGACGAGAAGGTCGGAGAGCTCCCGGACGGTGATTCCGAAGGGGGCCAGGGAATCCTTCATCTCCCGGAAGGCGGGATCGAAGGGGCTCAGCTCTTCGAGCCGGGCCAGGAGGCGGCCCAGTACCGCGTGGAGCGAGGCGTCTCCGCCGTACGCCAGGTCATAGGATTCGTCGACCAAGCCGCGGATTTTTTCGGCGTTGCGGAGAAGGTGGCGCTTGGCCCGGAGCTCTTCTTCTTCGCCCGGCCTGAGCCCGGCCTTTTCGATTTCGGCGATCTGGAATTCCAGAAAATCGAGCCGTTGGCTGCGCTCGCGCTCTTTGGATCTCCATTCTTCGCGAGGCGGGCCAGGCTCCCGGACTTCCCGGGCGGCCCGTGCCGTCTCTTCCCGAAGGAGCCCGGCGCCGGCGAATTGGTCGAGATAGGCCTGGTGGCTTTCGATTTGAAGCAGGAAGACGTGGTCGTTCTGTCCGTAAACATCCACCAGCCCGGCCGCCGCTTCCTTGATTTTTTTCAGGGGGACGAGAGGCCGTCCAGGTAAGCTTTTCCGGCGTTCCCGGAAAGCAGGCGATGGAGAAGGATGTCGCCGCTCTCGCCGTTTCCCGAGGCTTTGCTTCCGTCCGGCGGGGCGAAGACGGCCTCGATCGAGGCTTCTTCCGTCCCGGCCCGGACGAGGTCGGCGGAGCCCTTTTCGCCGCAGACCAGCCGGATGCCGTCGATGATGATGGATTTTCCCGCGCCGGTTTCCCCGGTCAGGACGGAAAACCCGTCCTCCAGATCGATCCTGACGTCCTCGATCGTCGCCAGGTTCCGCAGGCGGAGAAATTTGATCATCCGGCCGGTCTCGGATTATTTGCCGCTTTTGCCGAGGCGCCGGGGGACAAGGGCTTTTTCCATGTTGATCCGGCCGTACCCGATGATGTGTCTTTGCCCGGCAGGCCATCGACGTTGACATCGTCGGCGCTGAAGCGGATGATTTCCATGACCTGCTCGGGCTTCAGCCAGGGTTTCTGGCTCAGGAGGAGCGCCGCCAGACCCGAGACATGGGCGCGGCGATCGACGTCCCGTTGAACCGGATATAAGGAAGACGGACGGCCCGAAAAACCAGGTCGGGACCGTCGAGAGGATGTCCACGCCGGGCGCGGCCACGTCCACATCTCGAACTCCGGAATTGGAAAGCTGACCAAACCGGTCGTTGTAATCGGTCGCGGCGACGCGCCAAAACATACTCGGAGAAAGCGGCCGGATATTCCACCGGTCCGCCGTCGTTCCCGGCGGCGGCGACCAGAACGCATCCCTTATCGAACGCGTATTGGACCGCGGTTGAGCAGCGTCAACTCGGTGTCGTCAAAACCCAGGCTGAAGTTAATGACCTGAGCCCCCTGGTCGGCCGCCCAGCGGATCCCTCGGCCACGTCGCTCGGCCGTTCCGAGGCCGTAAGCGTCCAGGACCTTGACCGGCAGGATTTTCGCTTTCCAGGCGACGCCGGCGATGCCTTCGTTGTTGTCGGTTTCGGCGGCGGCGATGCCGGCGACCGCCGTTCCGTGGAAGAAATCGTCGGAGGCGTTCAGGTCGTCATTGACGAAATCCTTGCCCGGACCGGCGATTTTGTTTTTCAAGTCGGGGTGGGCGAGGTCGACGCCCGAATCGAGCGACGGCGATCTTGACCGTCTCACTGCCGGTGGTTTCTTCCCAGCCCTGGGTGGCCTTGATGTCGGCGCCGGTCTTCCCTTGGGGGCTGCCGGGGACATCGCCGATCGCCTGGCCGGTGTTGGACAAGGCGTATTGATATTTGAAAAGGTTGTCGTTGGGCGTGGTCGAGGCGCGGCCGATGAAATTCGGCTCGGCGAACAGGACGGACGGATTCCTGGGCGAAGGCCGCGGCCGTCTCTTCGACGGAAGCGCCGTCGGGGATTCGGACCCGATAGACGTCGAGCTGGGGGATCCGGCGACTCGGCCCGGGCTCCGTTGAAAGACGAAGACAGCGGCGATCACGGGCGGCCGGGGTGAGCGGCTGGAATTTCACCAGGATCTCTCCCGGAACATACGCCGGGACCGTCAATACGTGGACGGGCCGCCGCGTCCGGGCCGGCGTGGGCATCAGGAACGAGAAACGGCAAGAAGCGCCGGGAAGGACGAGGGCTTTTCGGGGACGCGGGTTGATGGTTCATCAGATTTCTCCCGCTTAAAAGAGAACGATCGCCTGGAACGAGGCGCCGACGCTGAGGGCCAAGCCGCCTCCCAGCCGGGTGAAGGGGATCAGCGACCCTTCCGCTTTCAGCCGGAACGAGTGCCCGGGCTCGATGATCATCCCGAGCGATCGCCCCGATGATCCCCTGGCCCTTGATTTTCTTTTCTTCCGTTCCGACCAGAGGGTTGATGTTTTCATTCATCGTGAACGTCCCCCAGAGCCGGTCGTAAAAAACGGCGGCATGAAGGGGGAAAAGATCTCGAATCCGCGGTAGGTCGAGGGACGGCCCGGCTTGGATCTGCATCCAATCGGCCCGGCCGTCGAAGCGTCCCGATCTGGTTGAGCTCGGTCAAGGTCCAATCTCCGGTCGAGCCGATCGAAAAGAGGAATCGGCCGCCGAGGCCGATTTCCCAGTCGCCGAGTCGGACGAGCGGGCAGCTCGATTTCCGCGCCCGAGGAAAATCGACCCGATCGCCCCGGCCTGGTAGTCGACGGAGACGGGAAGGCCGCGGAAGACAAGGCCGTTCCAGCCGTTAGCCGCCGTATCCGGCCAGGAGCATGATCGAAGCCTTCTGGGGAAATTCGACGCCGAGGCGGATCGTGCCATATCCGGCATTGAGAGAGAGACGACCCGGTTTTCTCATCCCAGACGAGGGAGTGGGAGAGGTAATTCGCCGCCGACGCCGGCCGCGATCCGGGACGGAGGGGGCCGGCTCCTGGCGACCACGCGCCGGGCGGGCCGACGGCCAGCGCAGCCAGAACGAAACCCCGCGATCAGAGCCGTTCTTTTGGGCATCGGCACGCTCCTTATTTTTTTATCGGGAGCCGGGGCCGGGGCCGCCGGAGCTTTCGCTTTGGCTGCTTCGATTTCCTTCAGGCGCTTCTGGGCTTTAATGCCGGATTTGCTCTGTGGCGTAATCGGTGACGAGCTTGGTGAAATAGGGGACGGATTCGGCCGGTGTTTCCCCAGAGGAAAAACGAGTCGCCGAGCCCGAAGTAGACTTTATCCATGCTCGCGGAACAGCGGATATTTCAGCGAGGATTTCGTTCAACCGGACGATCGCCGCCTTGTACGACTTGGCCCGGTAATAATAATCGCCGATTCCGAAGAGATGCTCGGCCAGGCGGTCTTCGCATTCCTTGATCTTTTCCCGGGCGAGCTTGGCTTCCTCCGCGAGGGGGAAGAGCTGGACCGTTTTTTTGAATTCGGCCAGGGCCTCTTCGGTTTTCGTCTGGTCGCGACCGGCTTTCAGCATATTCTTGTAGGAACAGAGGCCGACGCGGTATTGGGCCAAGGGGGCCGACGGGCTGGTCGGGTAAAGATTGAGGAAGCTCCGGTATTGGGCCGCGGCCAGGATCAGATTGGCTTCGTCGCCCTGTTCGAAATAGGTGTCGCCGATGGCCAGCATGGCCCTCTGGGCGAAAAAGCTGCGGGAGAACGATTCCTGGATCTGACGGAAATAAAGGAGAGCCCGTTCCGGATCCCGCTTCATCAACCGCTCGCCTTCCCGGAACAGGGCTTCGTCCGAGGAGGCGACGTCCGGCGGGATCACGACTTGATTTTTCTGCGGAGTGCAGGCGGCGGCCGCAAGCAGGGCGGCGGCCACCAGAACGGCGAGTTTGATGGTTTTCATGAGGTCATCCTTGGGTCGGAGAGCGGCGGCGCCCTCCGTAAAGATCGCGGACATAGGCCCATTCGCGCTCCAATCCGTCGCGAAGAGCCGTCTTGGGGGCGTAGCCGAGGTCGCGCTCGGCTTTGAGGATCGAGGCGAACGTGTGGGGGGCGTCGCCTTTCTGCCGGGTCGAGCGTCCGGACTTTGAGCGCAAGCCCGGTGATCTCGCCGAAAAGGGCGAACAGGGACGGACAGCCGTTCGCGGTGTCCGCCGCCGACGTTGTAAACTTCGCCGGCCGGGGCGGTCCGCTCGGCTCGGATCAGGGCTTCGACGATATCGTCGACGTAGGTGAAGTCGCGCGTTTGCGATCCGTCGCCGAAGACCGGAATCTCCCGGCCCTCGAGGATCGCTTTAAAAAACTTGTGGAAGGCCATGTCCGGCCGCTGGCCGGGGCCGTAGACGGTGAAGAAGCGGAGGGAAACGGTCGGCAGGCCGAAATTTCGATGATAAAGGTACACCAGCTGTTCGGCCGAACACTTCGTCACCCCGTAGGGGGAGACGGGAAGGAGCGGGCTCGATTCCGTCATCGGAAGGTCGGGGGTGAGGCCGTAGACCGACGAGGACGAGGCGAAGACGAATTTCCCGAGCGGCCGATCTTTGGCCGCTTCCAGGAGACGTTGGGTCGCGGCGATGTTGTGCTGGAGATAAGAAGCGAACGTCTTCCCCCAGCTGGCCCGAACACCGGCCTGGGCGGCGAGGTGGAAGACCGAGGTTCGACCGGCCGAGCAGCCGGCCGAGGGGCATCTCGTTAAGGTCGGCTTCGACGAATTCAAACCGTCGGTCCGAAAGCAACGGGGCCAGGTTCCGGCGCTTGATCCAGCGCGGATAATAGTCGGTCAGGCAGTCGACGCCGATGACGTCGCGGCCCTCGTCCAGAAGACGGCGGCTCAATCGGGATCCGATGAAGCCGGCCGCCCCGGTGACGCAAACCTTCATCTTTGGTCCTTCCGGGCGGCGATTTCCCGCATGGTCCGCACGGCTTCGGCCGGGTCGGGATGGCCGAAGACGGCGTTTCCGGCGACGAAGACTTGAGCTCCGTCTTGGCACAACCTCTCGAAATTCTTCAGGTTGACGCCCCCGTCGATTTCGACGAGAGTCGAGAGGCCGCGCTCCTCGATCGTCTTTCGGAGGCGTCGGATCCGCTCATGGGAGGCCTCGATGAACGGCTGGCTTCCCTTGCCGGGATTGACGGTCATGAGCAGAACGAAATCCGCTTCGGGGAGAATCGCCTCCAGGGCGGAAAGCGGCGTGGCCGGATTGAGGACGACGCCGGCTTTGCGCCCGGCGGCATGAATGGTCGAGACATCGCGATGAAGGTGGGGGGCCGTCTCGACATGGACCGAAATCCAATCGGCGCCGGCCTCGATAAACGGGGGGATCATTTCGGTTGGATTGTCGACCATGAGGTGGACATCGAGCGGCAGCGAGGTGACTTTTTTAAGGGAGGCGACCAGCGCCGGACCGAACGTCAGCGTCGGGACGAAATGACCGTCCATGATGTCGACATGGATCAAGTCGGCCCCGGCCTTTTCGACGGTCCGCACGGCTTCGGCGATCCGGGTGAAATCGGCGGAAAGAAGCGAGGGAGCGATGAGGATCATGTCAGCGGCTCACTTCGAGGTAAATTTCGATTCCGCTTGAGGATCAAGGATCCGGCGACCGGCCGTTGCTTGATGATGATACCGGGCCCGAGGTCGGGGTACCAGACTTCGCTCTTGCCCAGCTTGGCGAACTCCAGGGCTTTCAGCTGACGAAAGACCGCGTCCGCGCTCTTGGCGATGAGATCGGGCATGATGTAGCGTTCCTCGGCCTTGCCGCGGCTGACCAGGAAGTCGACGGCCGATCCTCGGCCGGCGACCATTCCGGGAGGGGGATTCTGAGCGAGGATCCGCCCGGCGGCGGCCCGCGGGGTGTGGATTTGGGTGACCCGGCCGCGGCGCAAGCCTGAGGACTTGAGGACCTGGGCGGCCATTTCCAGGCTCCGGCCCTCGAGTTTGGGGATCTCGATTTGTTCGCTTCCCTGGCTGACAATGACGCTCACGGTCCGGCGGGGTTTGATCCGGGATCCCCGGGCCGGGTCCTGGGCCAGAATCAAGCCTTTTCCCAGGCGGGTGTCGAAGCGGTTTTCGGCAATCACGACGTTGATTTTTTTGGGAGCCAGGAGCGTTCGGGCCTCTTCGATGCTTTTGCCGAAAAGGTCGGGAAGAGTGATCAACTCACCCCTGAGGATCAGCTGGGAAAAGCCGACGGCCGAAGCGAAAAAAAGCACAAGATAGAGGAGGGCATAGAAGAGGAACTTCGATTTCTTCGTGGATAATGCCATTCACCTGCTATCCCGGTCAACGCAAAAAATGTACCATAATCTCCTATACGGTGCAAACGGAAGGACAGTTGCGTTATAATTCCGCTTCATGAAAGCGAGGTCCATTATGACAATATCCGATTTTCGAAGCGACACGGTCACCAAACCCACCCCGGAGATGCGCCAAGCCATGGCCTCAGCCGAGGTTGGCGATGACGTCATCGGGTTCGACCCGACCGTCCAGAAGCTCGAAGCCCTGGCCGCCGAGACGATGGGCAAGGAAGCCGGGCTGTTCTGCCCCTCGGGCACGATGGGCAACTCCGTCGCGGTCAAGGCCTGGACCCATGAGCTCCAGGAGGTCATCGTCGAATCCCGGTCCCATATCTATAACCTCGAATCCACCCATCTGACGTTTATCTCCCGGGTGACGCCGCGGCCCCTGCCCTCCCGGCGCGGGGCGATGGACCCGGCCGAGGTCGAGCGATTCGTCAAGAAACCAAATGTCCATACGCCTGAAACGACGCTGATCTGCCTCGAAAATACTCACAACAACTGGGGCGGAGCGGTTGTTCCCCTGGAAAATTTTAAAGCCATCCGGGCGGTGGCCGACCGGCACAAACTCAAAGTCCACCTGGACGGGGCCCGGATCTTCAACGCTTCGACCGCTTCGAACGTCCCGGTCAAGGCGTACGCCCAGGAAGTCGACTCGGTGATGTTCTGCCTGTCCAAGGGCCTCTCCGCCCCGATCGGCTCCATGCTCGTCGGCCCACAATCGTTCATCGACTTCGGCCGGCGGATCCGGAAAGCCCTGGGCGGGGGGATGCGCCAGGTCGGCGTCATCGCCGCGGCCGGACTTCTGGCCTTGACTGAGATGACCAAACGGCTCGGCCAGGACCACCTCCGGGCCAAACGCCTGACCGAAGCGATCTCCGTCCTTCCCGGAGTGGAGATCAATCCGGCTGAAGTCGAGACGAACATCATCATCTTCGGCTTCGAGCATCCGAAGCTTTCGGTGCCGGGCATGGTCGCGGAGCTGGAAAAGCGGGGGATCCGGGTGCTGGCCGCCCCGGGCGGCATCGGAATCCGGATGGTCACCCACAAGGACGTCGGCGACGCCGACGTCGACGCGGCGATCGCGGCCTTCAAGGATATTCTGGCCTGAGAAGAGGACTCCCCGCCGTCAGGAAAGGAACGTCCGCAGGGGGGAATCGGCCGGAAGCCGGTCGAGCATTTTCAGGGTATAGGCGTAGGCCGAATCGGCCGTTCGGGCGATCGCTTTGAAGTCGAGGATGCCGATCCCGCCGACGGGAGGCTCCAGGTTCAAATCCGCGTCCTCTTTGACTAAATCGGCGCTTTTCCGGCATCCGGTCATAATCGTGGCCATCATGATCTCGGCCACGTTGGGCGCCGGGATCGGCGTCTTCCATGGGAGAATCCGGCTCCAGAGAATTTTCCACGGCGACGGATAGTCCGGGAGTTCCGAGCTCATGTTTTCCCGGGAATCCACGTCCACGGTGATGACGATCCCGGCTTCCCGCCGCATGATGTCGCCCGGGAGATTGTTCATCACTCCCCCGTCGACGTGAACCTTGCCCCCGTGAATGACGGGAACCATGATTCCCGGAAGCGAGGAGCTGGTGCGAACGGCTCGCCAGACCGGGCCGGACCGATGGACCTTGACGTCGCAGGACCCGAGGTTGCAAGACACACAGAAAAAGCCCGTCCAGAGATCCTCGATCCGGGCGTCGCCGTAAACCCGGCGGGAGGCCCGGTCGATCTTCCGGCTGCGGAGAAGGGAGACGACCGGAACCGTCACATCGCTGAACGGATTGCTTTTCTCGAACGTTTCCCGGCAGAGGAACATCAGGCGGTCGGCGTCCGCTCCCATGGCGTAGGCCCCGCCGACGATGGCTCCGATGCTTGTGCCGGCCACGAGGTCCACGGGGATTCCCCGTTCTTCAAGCGCCCGGATCACGCCCAGGTGAGCCATGCCTCGGGCTCCTCCGCCGCCGAGGACGAGTCCAACCGCCCGCCGGCTGACAATCCGGGCGAGGCGGGCAAAGTCCGCCTCCCTGTCCCAGCGAAGATGCTGATGCCCGGCCAGGCGGCGCGGCGTCAACCAGGCCTTTGTTCCGGACGGAGGATGTAGGCCGTCCGGATGGATGAGGACGAGGGTCTGGGGGGCCGCGGCGACGCCGTCGGAGATTTGAAGGGCTTCCTTTTCGATTCCGCCCGGAGCCGGATCGTCCCCGGCCTGGGCCACGATCAGAACCTGGTCGGCCTGCTTTAGGCAGCGATTCGTCCAGGGCGTGAGCCCGGGATCCGCTTCGTAAAGGATATAGTCATGCCCGGCCTCCTGGTCTTCCAGCCAGGCGACGAGGTCGAGATGACGGGGGTCATGATCAGCCGTCTGAGCCATGTCGGCTGCGGAGGAAAACTCCGCGCCGAGGACCTTGCTGTTGAGGAGGACGGTTTTCCCCGCGCAGATCATTGCCGCGTAAAGCCTGTGGGTGAACTCGGCCAGAGGGACGCGGGGGCCGGCCGGAACCAGGGCGATGTTGAACGAACGATCGCGGCGGCCCGTCCGTCCGCTCTCCTTGAGGCGCTTGACGAGCGTCCGCATGATTGTCAGGCTGAACTCGGGATAGGCCCTGTTGATCTCGAGAAAGTCGGCTTTTGTCAAGCGGACCAGGTCGCAATCGCGGACGGCGCAAACGGCGGCCGTCCTCTTGTCTCCGGACAGAATCGCCATCTCGCCGACGATCTCGCCCCGGTAAACCGAACCGATGACCCGGACGTCGCCCGAGGATTCCTTGGTCGTGATGTGGAGAAAGCCGTGGACCAGGATGTAGAGACCATCGGCTTCGTCTCCCTCGGAGAAGAGCATATCACCCCGGCTGAGATGGACCCAGGTGAAACAGGATTCGATGAACGAGCAATTCTCCTCATCGATCTCTCCGAAATAATCGGACAGGATCTTCAACCAGCGCGACCGGCGGAGTCTCCGGCGGGCGATGTCGAGGAAACCGCGCCTCAGCTCGGGATATCGAGCGGTGATCTCGTTCAAGTCGCCGGCTTCCAGCCGGGCGAGCCGGGTTGGTTCGACCGCGGTCACCGTCGCGTTGCGCCGGCTTCCGGTCAGGAGGGCGATTTCACCGACCAGGGAGCCCGGCCCCATGAGTCCGACCGCGGCCGAGGCGCAGCCTTTCCTGGCGATCGAGGCCCGGAGCAGGCCCTTTTCGACGATATACATGGCTTCGGCGGGGTCGCCCTGCCGGATCAGAACGTGCCCTTCAGGGACGTCGATCCAAGTGAGAACCGAGGCCATGTCCTCCATAGCCTTCCGGTCGAGTCCTTCAAAGGCCTTGAGAGTTTCGAGGTTCTTACCCAGAGCTTCTGAAAAAGCGCGGTCGTCTTTGTTCATATCCGTTTTCGCCTTAATGGTCCAAGCCGAGCGAACCGGCCAGGATCTGGGCGATGTCGCGAACCGTGACATCGGCCCGGCCCTTGTCCCGAAGCCCGTCCCGGAGCATCGTCAGGCAGAACGGGCAGGAGGTGGCCACGTCGGAAACGCCGGCGGCCAGGACTTGGTCGGTCCGAAGGTGGTTGACCCTGCTCCCGAGCGTCTCTTCCGTCCACATCAGCCCGCCGCCGGCACCGCAGCAGAGACTATGTTCGCGATTGTCGTGAAGCTCACCGAGGCGCCGATCCGGTCGCGGCCCGGAGCACGGCCCGGGGGGCGTCGACCAGGCCGTTATGCCGGCCCAGGTAGCAGGGATCGTGGAAGGCGATGCGGCTGCCGGGGAGACTTTCCGGTTTCAAGCGGCCGGCGGAAATCATCTCCGCCAGGAATTCGGAATGATGACGGACGTCGATCTTAAGGATAATGATCCCGCGTTTCCGGGCTCAGCGAAGCCAACCGTTCAACCAGCCGCGGATATTCGTTCTTGAAGGTGTTGTAGCCGTGGGGGCAAATGGTCAGAATATGGCGGACCTGATAGCGGGCGAAGGTCTCGATGGCCTCGGCCGCCAGCGTCTGGAAGAGATATTCGTTTCCCAGCCGCCGGGCGGAATCGCCGCAGCATTTTTCCTCCGGGCCCGAGAATCGCGAAATCCACGCCCGCGGCCGAAAGCAGGCGGGCGAACGCCCGGGCGGTTTTCCGTCCTTCGTCGTCGAACGATCCGGAGCAGCCGACCCAGAAGAGATATTCGGCCTCCGGGATGCTCGGCCAGGGTACGGAGGTTGAGCCCTTCGGCCCAGCGGCCGCGCTCGGCGAATCCGATGCCCCAGGGATTGGCGTTGGTCTCGAGGTTGCGGAAAAAGCCGTTGAGAGGCGCGGGAAATTTGCTTTCCATCAACACCCGGCTTTGCCGCATTCCGACGATTTTCCGGATATGCTCGATTTCGACCGGGCAGACATGCTGGCAGGCGCCGCAGGTCGTGCAGGTCCAAATCTCGTCCTCGGCGTGGATGTCCGGAACCAGCGGCTTTTGCGCTTCCCGATCTTTGGCGATGACCGCCGTTCTCTCAGCCAGGAGGTTTTTCTCCATATTCACCATGATCATTTTGGGGGAAAGCGGCTTGTCCGTCCGGAAGGCCGGGCAGGCGTCCTGACAGCGGCCGCACTCCATGCAGGCGAAGGCGTCGAGGTTGTCCTTCCAGCCGAAGTCGGCGGCTTTCTCGATCCCGAACGTTTCCGCGCCCTCCAGGTCGAGCGTCGGGATCTCGCGGCTTGCGTGGGACTTACGGACGAGGATATTGAATGCCCCGGCGAACATGTGGAGGTACTTGGAATGGGGGACGTAAGCGATGAAGGCGAAGACCAGGAGGATGTGGAGCCACCAGCCGAGGTGATAATGGGAAGCCACGGCTCCGGCGCTCATGCCGGACGTCCGGACCGCATCGGCCAGGGCATTTCCGATAAAGGCGTATCCCCGCGCTCCGGCCTGGTGGGCGATGGCGAAGGCCTCATAATAAAGGTAGCTGGCGGTCACGCTGATCAGCAGGGCATAGATGATCGCCGAATCGAGGAGCGTGGTCCGGTACGCCTTCGGCCGGATGAGCGAAGCGGCGGACGATGAAAAAAGCGACGCCGATCAGGACCGGGACGGCCATCACATCGGTCAGGACGGCGAAGAACATCCGGAAGCGGCCGTGGCCGAGCAGGGAAAAGTTGGAAAAGAAGCCCTCGAGGGTGTGGTTGACGGTCAGGGTGTCGAACGTCAGCGCGCCGTAGAAGATGAAGACGTGCATCAGGCCGGTAAACGGGCGCTCGTTTTTCAGGGTGCAGCGCTGAAGGAGGATCTTGCCGAAGGCGACGCCGAACCGGCGGCCGAGCCGATCGAAACGGTTTTCCGGCCGGCCGGCCCGGATGATCCGGTAGCGAAGGACGAGCGGGTTGAAGAAAGAGGAAGGCCGTGGCCAGGACGGCCAGGGCAAAGATGATTTTCCCGATAGGGGAAAGCATGCGTCCTCCTAAAATTCGAAGTTCAGCCCAGCCGGAAGGTCCGCGGAGACTGGATGTCGGTCGCGTAGCGAAGGGGGAATTCCGGACGGGTCCACTCGCTCTCGGACGTGGACAAATTTTGGTTGAACAGGTTGAAGACATCGGCCATCAGCCGGATGGTGCCGAACGACATGCGAAAATATTTTTCCAGGCGGAGATCCACGGTCATGTTGAATTCGTACCGGGCGACGCCCCGGGGGTGGGCCTGGATCATGACCGGACCCTGGGCCAGGCCTTCGACGACGATCATCCGGGTGAACGGCTGGCCGTCGTAGTACCGGGCGACCAGATCCGATCCGCGTCTCAAGCGGAAGGTCTTGGGCTCAGCCCGATCCGGATCGTGTAGGCCCGGTCGAAGCGCGGCCGGCCTTCGGCGTTGATGGCCGCGTTGGGATTGTCGTAAAGCGCCCCAAGGACTCCGTCATCGTTTTCCAGGGCCGTGTTGCCCGGACCGTTGAGCTGCACGGCCTGGGTCGCGGTCATGGCCAGGAAGAAAAGGAATTTGTCCGTCGGACGCTTGAACAGGACGAAGTCGAGGCCGGCGTAAGTCGATTTCCTGCCGTCGGCCGGGATTGGTCAGAAGGTAGGAATCGCGGCCGAGCGTTTCGGTCCGTTGGTCGTAAACCGTGAAGACGAGGTCGTCGATCGAATCCGGGATTCGGTCGTCGCCGATGTCGAAGATCGTTCGCGGGGATATAAGCGGATGCCGGAACGCCGATATTGACCGTTTCCGACCTGCCCGCGGGTTTCCCGGAGGAATCCGGCCAGGGACATGATCCAGGATCGGCCGAGGTCGCGGTTCAAGGAAATGGTCAATTCGTCGGTGGACGGAAGCCGGAGATCCTCGTCGATCGCTCCGTACCTCGGCCCCTCCCGCCGGAGGAGGGCGCCGCGCTCGTCTTCGCTGAAGAGCCCGTCGCCGTTTGCGTCTGTCCAGGCATAAGCCAGGGCGCCCGGGGCGGAAGCATCGCCCCAGGCCAGCCAGGACAAGGGGAAGGTTGCGTAATAGCGGGCGGCCGTGATCCGAAGTGTTGATGTCCGAATCCGCGAGAAGGGGACTTGGAGAGCGAATCGCGGCGAGAGATTGATCCGCCGGATCTTCCCTCCGTCGCTCCAGCCCGCGCTGCCGACGGCGTGGAGACCGAACGAGAGGGAAGCGCCGTTCCCGAACGTCATCGTGTCTTGAAGATATGCGTCCAGATGGGCGGCGTGCTCCCGGTATTCGAACGGGGATTGGAAAACGAGGACTTCGACCGGGAGGTTGCCATAGGAATGAAGCCGGATGTTTCCGGGGATCGTTTCTTCGGTTCCGGCTCCCGCATATTGAATCTGGGCGCCGTATTCGAAAAGATGCCCCAGCCCCGCGGCGCCGGTCAGCATCGTCCGGCCGTCGAAAAACGCGGAGAACCGGATTCGGGAATTGTCCGTTTCGGCTGCGGCCGTCCCCGACGGGATCTTGCGGAAAAGGGAGAGGGATTGAACGTCGGAAGCTCCCTCCTGGAGACGCTCCGCCCAACCGGCCAGGGCGAAGCTCGCCCCGTACCGGGTGGACGTGCGGCCGCCCGGGCGTGATTCCGATAGGACCTGGAGGACATTTCGCATCTCCGAACGGTCGGTCGTCGTTGCGAAGGGGATATTCCGGCCGGCCCCGTAGGAGGGATGGGAAACGAGCTGGCCGGTCCAGAAGAGGCGAAGCCGTCGCCGCTCGCCGTTTCGGACGAGATGGACGGTGCCGGATGTGAGCCGCGATTCGTCGAGCGGCTCGTAGTCGGCCAGGTCGCGGGCGACCGAAAAATTCGACCACGAGGTGAAATACGTCCAGCCCGAGCGGCCGAGAGGGCCGGAAAGATGCAGGTTGATATCCATCAAGCGGTTGAAGGCGTCCGCTTCGGCAAGATCCTCCGCTTGGAGAGCCGGCGTGATGTTGGAGGAGCCGAACGATTTGTCCAGATAATAACCCCAGAGACCGCCGTGGAATTTCGATCCGCCCTCGCGTGGGCTGAGGTCCAGGTAGGCGCCGGGAGTCAAGGCCTGAATCGGAGCGGCGGCGCTGGCCAGATAAGAAGAATCGAGGGAGAAGATATCCGGGACGACCAGCGGCGTGCCGCCGGAGAACGGTTCGGTGATGTCGAGTCCGTTGTAAAGGAAAGTGTTTTGAGTCCAGGATGCGGCGCCGCGAGAGCCGAAGAGTGAGGGGAGGGCTTCCCACATCCCCCCGACATCGATCCGGTTGGAGGTGGCGATCACGTCCTGGTTTTCGACGAGCGAGTTGAGGGAATTTCCGGTTGGGAGGCGCTCGATCTGGATTGCGGGGATGAATGTCCGGGCGGCGAAGAGGGCCTCTTCGAGAAGGCGGGATGTCCCGGAAAACGAGCCGGCTGTCTCAAGCTCGAATTCAAGTCGAACCCGGCCGAGCGGCTCGACGGCGACCGAGCGGCGGGCGTGGCGGGAGAATCCAACGGCCTCGGCCTCGACCGTGTACGAGCCGGGCCGAAGACCGGCGACGGTATACCAGCCTGAGGCGTCGGCCGCGACGGCGATTTCCTCTTCGAGATTTTCGCCCCGGACCGTCACCTTCCCCTGGGCCAATCCAACTCCCTCCGTATCCGTGATCCGGCCCCAGATCAGCCCGGTGTTGGAAGGCTTGGCGGAAAGATAAGGCGCCGCCGGGATTATGGCGGAAACGGCGAAAAAAAGAAAAATAATACGCGGCCCAAGGCTGGAATTCCCAAAGAAGACCGGTGTTTCTGCAAAGCCTTGGTATTTTCTTCGGTTGCCGCTTTGTTGTCAACGTATTGAATTCGTTGACTCCTCTTTTGTTCGAACATGTCGTGCGTTGTAAAAATGGGCCGGGTCGGGTATCTTAACCTTTCTCTCAACGGTCCGTTTGCGGAGGAAGGGCCATGAGCGTTCAAAAGCATATCGCGGTGATCGGCGGCGGCCCCGGCGGGTATGTCGCGGCGCTTCGGGCCGCCCAGCTGGGTAAATCCGTCGTCCTGTTCGAAAAAGAATGGGTTGGCGGGACCTGCATGAACGTGGGCTGCATCCCGACCAAACACCTTCTCCATCAGACCAAGATCCTCCGCGAAATCCGGACGGCTAAAACGCTCGACGGCCCGGCCGCCCAGGTGTCGCTCAACTGGCCCAAGGTGATCGCCGAAAAGAAGAAAGTCGTCGACCGGCTGGTCCGCGGCGTCGAATTTCTGCTGACCGGCAATAAGGTCGAATTGGTGAGAGGGGAGGCCTTCCTCCGCGAGGGGCGCAAGGTCGCCGTGCGGACGAGCGATGGCGACGAGAAGGTCTATGAGGCCGAAGCGGTCATCCTGGCCCATGGCAGCCGTCCGGCCGAGCTTCCGTTTCTGAAGTTCGATGGGACGGATATCCTCTCCAGCACCGAGATGCTCGAGCTGGCCGCTCCGCCCAAGACCCTGGTCGTCATCGGGGCCGGGGCGATCGGCTTGGAGATGGGGACCATCTATTCCCGGCTGGGGACGGACGTGACCGTCCTGGAGATTCTGGCGTCCGCCCTGCCCGGATGCGACAAGGAGATGGGCCAGAGGTTCGAGCTCGTCTTGAAAAAACAGGGCCTCAAGGTCCTGACCCAGTCGAGGCTCGAGTCCTGCGAAAAAGTCGAAGGGGGACTCGTCCTCAAGGGGACAAGCCTGAAGACCAACGCTCCGTTCGAGCTCAAGGCGGAAAAGGTTCTGCTGGCGACCGGGCCGGAAACCCAACTCGGAAAAGATTTCGGAAAGCGGGCCTTTTGTCGCCCTCGATAAGACGGGGATTCGTCCATGTCAATGTCGCGCCTGGAAACGAATATTCCCGGGGTCTATGCCATCGGCGACCTGATCGGCGGGAAGCTCCTGGCCCACAAGGCCTCCCACGAGGGGATTGCGGCCGCGGAAAACGCCTGCGGTTTGCACGGGCATGTGGATTACCGGGCATTGCCCATGGCCGTCTTCACCGAGCCGGAATTCGCCTCGGTCGGCTTGACCGAAGAGGAAGCCCGGACCGAAGCCGGCGACATTCGGGTCGGGACGTTCTCCTTCCAGGCCAACGGCCGGGCCTTGACTATGGAATCACCGGACGGACTGGTCAAGATCATCTCCGACAAAAACGACAAGATCCTCGGCGCTCATATCCTGGGCGCCTGCGGGAGCGACCTGATTGCCGAAATCACGCTGGCCATGACCAAGGGGCTCAAAATCACCGACATCGCCGAATCGATCCACATTCATCCGACGCTTTCCGAAGCGGTCATGGAAGCCGCCCTGAAAGCCGGCGGCCGGGCGATCCACTGCATGAATTGATAATTCAGGATCTCTTCCAAATTGAGTGGGTAGAGAGGGGAGGTTATGGCGGCTGGAGCGAACATCGTCCGGATTAGGCTTTTCTTGATGCTTGGTTGGGAAGCCGGCTCGGAAGTAGCCGGCCGAGCGAAGATGTTTGAGCGTCCCGCGCCTTGAACCGTAAGAAGGTCTTCCGGGACGCGAGTTCTTCGCCGCCAAGCCAGGCCAATCAAGAAAAGCCGTCAAGATCCGGACGCGTGAGGGAAGGCCGCCATATTCTCGGAAACTCCTACCACACAAAATGGAAGAGAATCATAATTCAGGCGAACTTGTTTTTCTCGAGGCGGATGGGCTAAAATCCTACTGTAGCAGTAAGGATTAAACGCAATGGTCTTGGCCCTGGTCTTCCTCGTCTTCGGTCTGTTGGGCGTCGTCATGATCTCGATGAACGCCCTGTTGGGCCCGCGGAAGACAAACCCGGTCAAGCAACAACCCTTCGAGTGCGGGAGCCCGCCCCTTCAAGAGGGAATCCCGGGGTTTGCGATCAAGTATCCGCTTGTCGTTTTTCTCTTCGTCCTCTTTGATGTCGAAGCCGCGTTCCTGTTCCCGTGGGCCCTGGTCTTCCGGGAGATGAAGGGCCCGGCCATGGCGATCCTTCTGGCCTACGCGGCGGTGCTGGCGGCCGGCTTTGTCTATGCCTGGAGAAAAGGCGCGTTCCGCTGGGATTAAGGCCATGACCGGCAACTTCATCACGACCCGTTTCGACGCGATGCTCTCCTGGGGGCGCAAGTTCTCTCTCTTCCATTACCCTTATGTCACGGCCTGTTGCGGGATGGAGTACATGTCGACGGCCTGCGCCCACTATGACATCGACCGGTTCGGGGCCGGGATGACCCGGTTCTCTCCCCGGCAATCGGACATGCTGCTGGTGGTCGGGACGATCACCCAGAAGCTCGCCCCCGTCCTGAAAACGGTCTACGACCAAATGACCGAGCCGAAATGGGTCATCGCGTTCGGGGCCTGCACCGTCTCGGGCGGTATCTATGACAATTACGCCGTCGTTCAGGGGATCGATGAGATCATCCCCGTGGACATCTATATCCCGGGATGTCCGCCCCGGCCGGAAACGGTCCTCGACGGCCTTCTCAAGCTCCAGGAAAAGATCAAGACGGAAGGCCAGGATTGGCGATGGAAGAAAAAGAGCTCCTGACCGCCCTCCGGGAGGCGTTCCCGGGCGACGTCCTGGAAACGGACATGTCGTTTGAGATTCCGGTCGTCCGGATTCGGGCCTCGGCTTTGCCGGCCGTTGCCGCGTTTCTTAAAGCCGAGCCGCGCGCTTTCACCATGCTCCTGGATGCGACATGCGTCGATTTCCCGGACCGGCCGGAGCGGTTCGAGATGGTATATCATCTCTTCTCCCTTGCCGGTAATACGCGGATCCGGATCAAGGCCGGCCTTCCGGCGGAACATCCGGAAATCGATTCGCTCGCATCTCTCTGGAAAAACGCGAACTGGCTCGAGCGGGAGATTTTCGACATGTTCGGGGTGCGTTTTTCCGGCCATCCCGACCTGCGCCGTCTCCTGATGTACGACGGATTCGAAGGGCATCCGCTGCGCAAGGATTATCCCTTGCGGAAGCGCCAGCCGCTCCTTCCGAAAAGGGAGGCTTTGTGACGACCGCGTTCCAGGCCGAAGCCCGCCCCGAGAGCCTGCTGATCAACATGGGGCCGTCCCATCCGGCCATGCACGGGACGATCCGTCTCCTCCTGGAACTGGACGGCGAAAAGATCCTGAACGCCGATGCCGAAGTCGGGTATCTGCATCGCGGATTCGAAAAAACGTGCGAGAACCGGACCTGGTGGAACCTCCTGATCTACACCGACCGCCTGAACTATGTTTCGCCGCTCATCAACAACCTCGGCTATGCCCTGGCCGTGGAGAAGCTCTGCCGGCTGGACGTTCCGGAGCGGGCCAAATGGATCCGGGTCCTGATGAGCGAGCTGTCCCGCGTCAGCGACCATCTGACCTGTCTTGCGGCCATGGCCATGGAAACGGGGGCCTTCACCGCCTTCCTCTACAATATGAAGGCCCGCGAGTATCTCTGGGACGTCATCGAACAGACGACGGGCGCCCGGATGACGACCTCCTACATCCGCATCGGGGGCGTTCGGGCCGACCTCCATCCCGATTACGAAGCGGCCGTCCGGAAAGGCGTCGAGGAAACACGGAAGGTCATGAAGGATGTCCGCGGGCTTCTGGATAAAAATCCGATTTTCCTCGGCCGGACCCGCGACATTGCGGTCATGGACAAGGCGGAGGCGGTTTCCTACGGCTGGACCGGGCCGGCCCTGCGCTCGACCGGGATCGCATATGATGTCCGGAAAGCCCACCCTTACTCGAATTACGACCGGCTGTCCTTCGAAATCCCGACGGGAGAGCGCGGCGATAACTTCGACCGCTATTTCGTCCGGATGGCCGAAATGGAGCAAAGCCTCCGCATCATCGAGCAATGCCTGGAGCCGCTCCGCCGGACCCGGCTCGAGCCGGCCGCCTCTCCGGTCCGGCGGCTGGAGCCGGTCGAGGCGATTAAGGCGGGACGGACAAGCCCCCCGGCCGCTCCGGTTCGGCTTTCACCCAACCTCGAAGGTGCGGAAACCGGGATTCTCCCGGAAATCCAGGCGGCCGATCCCCGGTACGCTTTGCCGGCGAAGGAAGCGGCTTACGGCACGATCGAGGGCTTGATCGGCCATTTCCAGTATTTCATGAAGGGACACGGATTGCGGCCCCCGGCCGGCGAAGCGTATGCCTCAGTCGAAGGGGGGAACGGCGAACTCGGCTTCTACCTCGTTTCCGACGGATCGGACCGGCCCTACCGGCTCCATCTTCGGGCCCCCTGCCTCCATGTCGTTTCGGCCTTGACCGGCCTGATCAAGGGGCGCCTTTTAGCCGACATCATTCCGACGTTCGGGTCGATGAACATGATCGGCGGGGAGCTGGATCGATGACCGCTCCCTTCACCGAGGACCTCCGCGGGCGGATCGCCGACCTTGTGGCCCGCTATCCTGAACGGAGGGCGGCGCTTCTGCCGGTCCTCCATCTCGTCCAAAAAGAGCGGGGATTCATCGGCCCCGAGGATGAAATCGCCGTGGCCCGCGTGTGCGGCCTGCGGCCCGTCGAAGTCAGGGAAGCGCTGACGTTTTACACGATGTTCCGGCGCCGGCCGGCCGGCCGACGCGTTCTCCAGGTCTGCACGAATCTTTCCTGCACCCTCCGGGGCGGGGAGAGGATCCTCGACCATATCCGCATGACCCTGGGTATCGAACCGGGGAAGACGACTCCCGACGGCCGGATCACCCTGGTCGAGGTCGAATGCCTCGGCGCTTGCGATCGAGGACCCTGCCTGATGATCGACGACGTTCTTCACGGAGAGCTGACCGGGGACAAGGTCGAGGCGCTCCTTCGGGAGATCGCCCGGCCATGAGCGAAAAAAATCTCACCCGGTTTTTCGAGGACGCCGCTCCGCGGGAGCTGGAGGCTTATCTCCGAACCGGCGGATACGAAGCCGCCCGCAAAGCCGTTACGTCGATGACGCCGGCCGCGGTGATGGAGGAAGTCAAGGGAGCCAACCTCCGGGGACGCGGCGGAGCGGGCTTCCCGGCAGGAGTGAAATGGGGATTCGTTCCCAAGTCCGGCGAAGGCCCCCGCTATCTCTGCGTCAACGCGGATGAAGGAGAGCCGGGCACGTTCAAGGACCGGTATCTCCTGGCCCACGACCCGCATCTTCTCCTCGAGGGGATCATCATCGCCGGATACGCCGTCGGCATCCGCCGGGCGTTCATTTACATCCGCGGCGAATACGAAGAGCTTGCCTGCCGGCTGGAGGAGGCGGTCTCCGAAGCCGCAAGCCGGGGTTTGCTGGGAGAAAACATCCTCGGCTCCGGCTATTCCCTGAGCGTTTGCGTCCATCGCGGGGCCGGGGCGTATATTTGCGGCGAAGAGACGGCCCTCCTCGAATCCCTCGAGGGCTTTCGCGGACAGCCGCGCTTCAAACCTCCGTTTCCGGCCGCGGTCGGGCTTTTCGGGAAACCGACGGTGATCAACAACGTCGAAACGTTGGCCAACCTTCCCGGGCATTATCCTCCACGGGGCCGATTGGTTCCTCGGCCTGGGAAAGCTTGGAGACGGCGGAACCCGGCTTTACGGCGTCAGCGGATCGGTCGCCCGGCCGGGCGTCTATGAGCTAAGAGTCGGCGCCAAGCTCCGGGACATCATCTTTACTCACGCCGGCGGGATGTTGCCCGGACGGACTCTCAAGGCGGTCATCCCGGGCGGGATGTCCTCGACGATCCTGCGGCCTGACGAAATCGATGTGGCGATGGATTGCGAGTCGCTGGCCGCGGCCGGGTCGATGATGGGTTCGGCCGGAATCATCGTCATCGACGACTCGATCCCGATGCTTTCGGTCCTGGACCGGATCACGAAGTTTTACGCCCACGAATCCTGCGGCCAGTGCACGCCCTGCCGGGTGGGGACGTCCTGGATCCGGAAAGTCGTCCAGCGGATGACGTCCGGGGAGCGCCGGCCGGGCGACTTGGACACGCTCGTCCGCCTGGCCGGAATGATGAAAGGACGGACGTTCTGCCCGTTCGGCGACGCGGCCGCGGGGCCGGTCCTGGGCCTGATCGAAAAATTCCGAAGCGAGCTGGAAGGCTGACCTCATGGCCAAAATCGAGATCGACGGACGGACGATCGAAGCGGCGGACGGATCGACCATCCTGGCCGCCGCCGAACGCGCGGGCATCTCCATCCCGCATTTCTGCCATCATCCGTCCCTGGCCCCCGAAGGGACCTGCCGGATGTGCGTGGTCGAAATCGCCGGCGCGGCCAAGCTTGAACCCTCCTGCGCCACGGTTGTCCGGGAGGGGATGAAGGTCGTGACGGCCTCGTCCCGGGTCGCCGAAGCCCGCCGGAGCGTCCTGGAGCTCCTTCTGGCCGATCATCCCATCGACTGTCCGATTTGCGATAAGGCGGGGGAGTGCCGGCTTCAGGATTATTACCGCGACTACGGATTATTTGAAAGCGCTTTTAGCGAAAAAAAGACCCGGCGGGAAAAGCTCCTCCGAATCGGCGACCGACTGCTCCTCGACCGGGAACGTTGCGTGCTCTGCACCCGATGCGTCCGTTTTCTCCGCGACGTGACCAAGACGGGGGAATTGGGCGTCTTCGAGCGCGGCGGCCGGACCGAGATCGGCGTGTTCGAGGGGGTCCCGGTTTCGGACGGATATTCCGGCAACCTGGTCGACATCTGTCCGGTGGGGGCGATCACGGACACGGCCTTCCGATTTAAAACTCGGACGTGGTTCCTGGAACCGAAGCCCTCGGTCTGTCCCTACTGCGCCCGGGGCTGCCGAGTGGATGTCGATGTCCATCCCGGTTTCGCCCGGCATCCCGAGACGGGCGGGATTCTGCGGGTTCGTCCCCGCCCGGACGCCACCCCGGCCGGGCCCTGGATCTGCGACGTCGGGCGATACGCCTGGATCGACACCGAATCCCGCCGCGTCCGCCGCATCGTTTGGAATAAGGGAGACCGGGAGGCCGTTTTGAGCGGGGATAAAGCCTTCGCCCTCCTGGGCGCGAGGTTGCGGGCGTTGGCTGAAACCGGAGGGGGGGACCGTTTGACTCTCGTCCTTCATTCCGGCCTGACCAACGAAGAATGGGCGGATGTGGCCGATTTTCTAGGCGAGTTTGCGGGCCGTCCCCGCGTTCGGATTGCCGACCCGGCCGAGGACGAGGGCGATGGCTTTCTCCGGACGTCCGAACGGACACCCAACCGCCGGGGAGCCGTTGCTTCCGGAGTCGAAATCCTGCCGTTTCATCCTGAGGACGACTGTCCCGGGACGGACCTGCTGATCGTCTTTGCCGGGATCCGGGGCCATCTCGACTTTTTGGAGCGATGCCGCCCGGCCTGGGGCGGCATCGCCGCGAAAGCCCTCGTTTCCCCGGTCCTGACGGATGCGGATCGCGATTTCGATTTTATTTTTCCTTGCGCGATCCCGTACGAAAAGTCGGGAAGCTATATCAATTGCGACGGGCGCCGCCTGGAATTTTCGGCAGTCCGGCCGGCGCCGGATGAGGCGAAGACGGAAGGGGAGATCCTCCGCCTCCTGCGGGCCGAAGCGCGGCGGACGGCGGGAGGAAGATGAGCTCCGTCGGCGTTCTCCTTCTCAAGATCGTCGTCGCCCTGGGGTGGTTCCTCATCTTGGCCCTGCTTCTGACCTGGGTCGAGCGCAAACAGTCGGCCGTGATGCAGGACCGGATCGGGGCCAACCGGGCGAAGATCCTCGGCCTCCGCATGTTCGGCCTGTTCCAGCCGTTTGCCGACGCCATCAAAATGATGTTCAAGGAGGATTTCGTCCCGGCCTTCGGCGACAAAGTCCTCCATACCCTGGCCCCGTTTGTCTCCTTCTTTTTCGTCGCCGTGACGGTCGCCGTGATTCCCTTCGGACCGTCCGTCAGAATCGGCGGGGAAGACGTTACGCTCCAGGTTTATGACGGCTCGGCCGGGCTTCTCTTCCTCCTGGCGATGCTGTCCCTGGGCGTCTACGGGATCCTTCTTTCCGGCTGGTCGTCGAGAAACCGCTGGGGGCTGATCGGCGGGATGCGGGGAGCGGCCCAGTTGATTTCCTATGAGATCGCCCTCGGCCTGTCGCTGATCGGGCTGATCATGATTTATCCCTCGCTCCGGCTTTCGGAAATCGTCACCGCCCAGGGCGGGCTCCTGTTCGGATTTTTACCGCGGTGGGGAGTGTTTCTCCAGCCGCTCGGCTTTCTCGTCTTTTTCGTCGCCGCCATCGCCGAAACCAAGCGCGTCCCCTTCGACCTCCCGGAAGGGGAGTCGGAAATTATCGGATTTTGCGCCGAATACGGCGGCCTCAAGTGGGGCTTGTTCATGCTGACCGATTTCATGGAGGTCATCGTCGTCTCGGCGGTCGCAACGACGCTATTTTTCGGGGGTTGGCAGGTTCCGTGGCTTGCGGCCGACGGTGTCCGCTGGCCCTGGGGCGGTCATTGGCCGATGGCCGCCTGGGTCGTCACGCTTCTTCAAGTCGTGGCTTTTCAGGTCAAGGTCGCGTTCTTCTGCTGGCTCCAAATCCTGCTCCGTTGGACCTATCCCCGTATCCGCTACGACCAGCTGATGGACCTGGGGTGGAAGCTCCTCATCCCGCTCGGCCTCCTCAACATTCTGGCGACCGGCCTGGTCGCGAGTCTGTAAGATGAAAAACGCCTGGACGCTTCTTTGGGCCTTGGTCAAAGGGGCCTGGATCACCGCCCGCCACTTTTTTTCGAATCTCTGGTTTCACTTCCTGCGCCTGATCGGGATCAAGAAATTCAGGCCCGGGGCGGTTACGATCCAGTATCCTGAAGTGAGACGGGAGCTTCCCTCCCGCTACCGGGCGGCCCATCGCCTGATGGCTCGGCCGGACGGGAAGCCGCGGTGCGTGGCCTGCCTGCTCTGCGTCACGGTCTGTCCCTCGGAATGCATCGTCGTGGAAGCGGCCGAGGACCCCGACCCGGAAGTTCAGAAAACCGCCGCGCGGTTCGAGATCGACCTGACCCGGTGCTGTTTTTGCGGCTTTTGCGTCGAAGCCTGTCCGGAGGATGCCATCCGGATGGACACGGGCAAAATCGACTTGGCCTCGCGGAGACGGTCGCAGCTCACGCTGACTCTAGCGGAGTTGCTTGCCGGGAAGAGGGACGGGTCTAATAAACTCTAAGACTCTCGCATTGGTGCGATACGGGTGACCCGTCCCTTCCCGAGTTTCAGGTTTTCTTATCGGTTGACCCATCCCTATTTAAATGGTTATAATCCAGTTTCTCTTTTACCCCCAAGGAGGTCAGATATGGAAAAGGTTACCGTCGAGGAACTGCTCAAAAGAGCCGAGCAGCCCGCCAAAGACGCCCCCCGCCTGCACAGATTCTACAAAGGCAAGCTGGGCGTCGCCCTGAAGTGCCGCGTCCGGGACTTCAACGATTTCGCCATCTGGTACACGCCCGGCGTTGCCGCGGTTTGCAAGGAGATCGCCGCCGACCCCCAGAAGGCCTACGAGTACACGAACAAGTGGAACAGCGTGGCCGTCATCAGCGACGGGACGCGGGTCCTGGGCCTGGGCGACATCGGTCCCCTCGGCGGCCTTCCGGTCATGGAAGGCAAGGGCATCCTGTACAAGTACCTTGGCGGCGTCGATGCCTTCCCCATCTGCCTGGACGAAAAGGACCCCGATAAGATCATCGAAATCGGCCGGGCCCTCCAGCCGTCTTTCGGCGGATACAACCTCGAAGATATCGCCCAGCCGAAGTGCTTCCGGATCCTCGATGAGCTGCGAGCCAAGTGCGAAATCCCGGTGTGGCACGACGATCAGCAGGGCACGGCCTGCGTCACCGTCGCCGGTTTGATCAACGCCCTCAAGATCGTCAAGAAAGATATCGCCGAGGTCAAGGTCGTCGTTCTCGGATCGGGCGCTTCGGGAATCAACATCGCCAAGATGATCATGGCTGCGGGCGCGACCCCGGCCAACATGCTCTCCGTCGATTCCAAGGGCATTCTTTCCAAGGACCGGGCCGACCGGGCGACGCTTCAGGAAAAGTTCAAAGAGAAATGGGATCTCTGCCTGCGGACGAACCCGACCAATAAGCAGGGATCGGCTCTCGATGCCTGCAAGGGCGCCGATGTCCTCATCGGCGTTTCCACTCCGGGCCCCGGAACCATCAAGCCCGAATGGATCAAGGGCATGGCTCCGAATTCCATCGTTTTTGCTTGCGCCAATCCCATCCCCGAAATCTGGCCCTGGGAAGCCAAAGAAGCCGGCGCCCGGGTTGTGGCCACCGGCCGTTCGGATTTCCCCAACCAGGTCAATAACTCCCTCGGGTTCCCCGGGATCTTCCGCGGGGCGCTCGATGTCCGGGCCAAGACGATCACCGACGAGATGTGCATCGCCGCCGCCCGCGAGCTGGCCAAGGTTGCCGAGGACAAGGGCATCAGCGAAGACTACATCATCCCGAACATGGACGAGTGGGAAGTCTTCCCGCGCGAAGCCGCGGCGGTCGCGACGAAAGCCATTGAGCAGGGCGTGGCCCGGTTTACGTTCACCCCGGCCGAGCTCCTGGCCATGGCCAAAGAGACGATCGGCAAGGCCAGAAACGAAGTCAAATTGATGATGCAGGAAAAATTCATCCTCGACCCGGACAAATAAGGCCGCTCCGGCCCGTCCGAAACGTACACCCCCTGGGGGAAAGCCTGACGGCTTTCCCCCCTTTTTATTTTCAGAAGACCCTTCGATAAAAGGGAAAATCGCCGGATATTAAAGGGAAATCAAAACGCCGCCGATTTGACAAGATGTTTTATTTGTGTTAAAAATCGCCACAGATCGACGTCTATATTAGGATACCCTTCGAGCGTTGGTTTCGATGTGCGTGTCCAACGAAGAGTGACGCGATCGAGTGAGAAAGGAGGACGAAATGAAACATCTCACAAAAACCGTCGTTCTCGTTTTGGCGATCGCCGTTGTTCTGACCGGCTGCAAGCAGCCCACCCAGCTGATCAACGACGTGAAGGCCGCCATCGAGACAGTCACCACGGCCGGCGCCGACAAATACGCCGCCGAAGAGCTCAAGGCGATCAACGATGACCTGACCAAGGCCCTCGACGAAATCGCCGCCCAGGACAAGAAGTTCTTCAAGAAGTTCGGTCCCGCGAAGGAAATGCTGGCCGCCGTTCAGACGAAAGTCACGGAACTGACAGCCGCCCTTCCGGCCAAGATCGAAGCCGCGAAGAACGCCGCCATCCAGCTTCAGGGTGAAGCCCAGACCGCTCTGACCGAGACGGCCGAGCTCCTGAAGAAGGCCCCCAAGGGCAAAGGCACGGCGAAGGACCTCGAGGCCCTCCAGGCCGACCTGACCGGCGCGGAAGCCCTCTACACGGAAATCCAGACCGCCCTCGACGCCAATGACTACATCGGCGCCGCGGACAAAGCGAAGACCGTGAAGGACCGGGTTGCCGCCATCGCCGAACAGGTCAATGCGGCCATCGCCAAGGTGAAGAAGTAATCGAAGCCGAGTTTCTCCGGATCGCAGGCCCGCTTGAAGCTTTCCAAGATCTCCGGCGTCGCCTGCCTTCTGGGGCTCCTCTTCGGTCACAACGCCTGTAACACCCCGCCGGTTCCTCCGGAGGCGGCCAGGGCTCAAACCCTGGAACAAGACCTCTGGAGGACCGGCGGTTCTCTTTTCGCCCCTGGGGAATACGAAGGATTCAAGGCCGGTTTGAAGGCCGCCGATGAGCGGATTCGGGCCGAAGAGGCGAAGTTCGGCTGGTTCCGGGACTACCGGGCTGCCCGGATCGAGATGACCCGGCTGGTGGCCCAGGGGGAAGCTCTCCTCCGCCGGATCAAGGACGAAAAAGCCTCCCGGGAGCGGACATTCTCCCTATCGGCTGATGCCCTGGCCGCCCGCATCGATAGCCTCATTCAAATCACCCAATATTTCAACGAAAACGAAGACATCCGGAAAAACGTTTCCCAAGCGCAAATTAAGCTGGCCGAGGCCCGGATGCTCGTGGCCAAGGAAAACTACGACCTTGCGTCGAAAATCGCCGGCGAAGGCGGCGTCTTCCTCGACCGGGCCGAAGCGGCTTCGGTGAAAATTCTGGACCGGTATCTCGATCAAAGCCAGCTTCAGAAATGGCGCCGCTGGGCGGCGGAAGCCGTTGAGGAATCCCGGCAGAAATCGTCAGTCGTTTTTCTGGTCAACAAGGTCGAACGCAAGCTTGTCGTCTATAAGAACGGCGAGATCAAGGCCCGCTTCGACATCGGGCTGGGAAAATACGGTCTCTCCGACAAGCTCTACTCGGGCGACGATGCGACGCCGGAAGGCCGCTACAAGATCGTCATGAAAATTCCGGCCTCGAAGTATTACAAGGCCCTCCTGATCGATTATCCCAACGAAAGCGACCGCCAGGCCTTCGCCGAAGCCCGGAAAAAGGGCCTCGTCCCGGCCCGCGCCGGCGTCGGCGGGGACATCGAAATCCACGGCGGGGGCAAAGACAGCTTGACTCGAGGCTGTGTCGGCCTCGACAATAAGAACATGGACGACGTCTACGAGTGGGCCCGGGTCGGCACGACGGTGACGATCGTCGGGGCCATCGCCGTCGAAAACACGATTTTAGCGGAAATCAGGAAGTTCAAGGACAATGCTTAGCAAAAGAACGCGCATTCTCCTCGGCTTAGCGGGTGGGGTTGTTTTGGCCGTTGCCGCGGTCATGACGACGGGTCGGATAATTGCCGGCTCCTGGGCCCGGAGCGCGGCGGACGAGGTGAAACAGGCCGAGACTGCGGCTCCCTCCGGGACAAAGGCTAAAACCGCGGCGGCCCGGCTGAAGGAGGTTTCGTCGCGGATGAAGAGCCTGACGCCTCGAGGAACCTACCTTCTCATCGACACGGCGGAAAACCGCCTCCGGGTGATGCGGGACGGAAAAATACTCCAGGAAGCGATCGTTTCCTGCGGATCGGGCGACATCCTCCAGGACCCCAGCGGCGAAAAGAAATGGATCTTCGACACGCCCCGCGGCGAGTTTTCGGTCTCCTCCAAGCTCGTCAATCCGACCTGGATCAAACCCGATTGGGCTTTCTATGAGGAAGGGGAGGCTCTGCCAAAGAATTTTAATGATCGCGTCGATAACGACACGTTAGGCGATTACGCCCTGGGCATCGGGGACGGATATTTTATCCATGGAACCCTGTATACGCGGTTACTCGGGCGGAACGTCACCCACGGCTGCGTTCGGGTCGGCGACAAGGATTTGAAGTCCATCTACCAGATCGTGCCCATGGGGGCGAAAGTGTACATCTACTGACATGGGGAAACGCGCCTCGATGGCTTGCTGGGCGGGTCTTGTCCTGTCCGTGGGTGTTGCCTTTGGCCAGGATGCGGCCGTGTCGTCCCGCAAAACGGCCCTTTTAGAGCAGGAATACGCCTTAGCCAAGAATCCCAAGACATACTTTGTTTTTAATTTCGAAACCGCGACCGTTGCCTTGAAATCGAGAGGTTTGATCCTCAAAGAATGGCCGGTGGCCAAGATGAGAATGTGGGGCCGGGCCGGTGGCGTGATGACGTATCCCTTGGTCAAAAAAACCGCCTATCGCGCGCCCCAACGCAAGGACATTACCCCGGGCAAGGCCGAGGAAGACAAGAAACCGGCCGCCAAAACCGACGATCTCGACATTCTCGAACTCGCGAAAATGCCCGTCGACTACACGCTTGAGCTTCCCGAAGATATCCGGATCAAAGTCCGTTATCAGAAAAAAGGCGCGGCTCGGATCATCGGCGGCATCGGAAGATTTTTTTCCCGGGGAATCGGCCGTTCCGTCAAAACGATCGTCCGCGGAGCAAAAAAGCGGCCGTTTACCGACATCGAACTGGTTTTTGCCGAGGAAAACGCGGCCAAGAATATCTATTGGGCATTTTTCGAAGGACAGAATTGCATTCTCTACTGGCCTGAGTAACGGCCGATAGGCCGGCTTTTCTTCGATTCAAACCGAGAAAAAGAATCTTTAATCGAATCTATATTCCTAAAAAAATTAGTAACTATTAGATAACAATATAATTATATTTAAATAAATACTTGACAACTATACGCTAAAGTTTTATATTGGTTATCGACTTAATGTAAGGAGATCAGCTAATGGCAAAAATTATCGGTATCGACCTCGGTACGACGAACTCCGTTGTCGCCATTATGGAAGGCGATAACCAAACGGTCATCTCCAATGAGGAGGGCGGCCGAACCACACCCTCGGTCATCGGTTTTACGCCGAAAGGCGAACGGTTGGTCGGGCAGGTGGCCAAGCGCCAGCGCATCACAAACCCGGAGAATACGGTCTATTCCATCAAGCGGTTCATGGGCCGGCGGTTTTCCGAAGTCCCGGGCGAAATCAAGCAGGTGCCTTTCAAGGTCACGGAAGCCAGCAACGGCGACGTTCGGATTTCGGTCTTCGACAAGCAATTCTCCCCGCCGGAAATCTCGGCCATGATTCTCCAGAAACTGAAAAAGGCGGCCGAGGATTATCTCGGCGAGAAAGATCGACAAGGCGGTGATCACCGTCCCGGCTTATTTTAACGACAGCCAGCGGAAAGCGACCAAGGACGCCGGCCAGATCGCCGGGCTGGAAGTCGTCCGAATCATCAACGAACCCACGGCCGCGGCCCTGGCCTACGGCCTGGACAAGAAAAAAGATCAGACGATCGCCGTCTATGACTTCGGCGGCGGGACCTTCGACATCTCCATCCTCGAAGTCGGCGAAGGCGTGGTCGAGGTCAAATCGACCAACGGCGACACCCACCTCGGCGGCGACGACATCGACCAGCGCGTCCAGGACTGGATTACGGCCGAGTTCTTGAAGGAATCCGGCATCGACCTGTCCAAGGACAAAATGGCCATCCAGCGCCTCAAAGAAGCCGCGGAGAAGGCCAAGATCGAACTGTCGACCCTGATGGAAACCGAGATCAACCTGCCGTTCGTCACGGCCGACGCCTCGGGTCCCAAGCACCTCCTCCTCAAGCTGACGCGAGCCAAACTCGAAGCGCTCGTCGAGGACCTGATCCAGCGGTCCATTGCGCCGTGCAAGCAGGCCTTGTCCGACGCCGGCTTGAAAGCCTCCGACATCCATGAAGTGATCCTGGTCGGCGGTCAGACCCGGATGCCGCGCATCCAGGCCCTCGTCCAGCAGGTCTTCGGCCGGGAGCCGAACAAGAGCGTGAATCCCGACGAAGTTGTCGCCGTCGGCGCGGCCATTCAGGGCGCGGTCCTGTCCGGCGACGTCAAAGACGTCCTCCTTCTCGACGTAACGCCGCTGACCCTGGGCATCGAAACCCTGGGCGGCGTGTTTACCCGGATGATCGTCCGGAATACGACGATTCCGACCAAGAAAACCGAAGTCTTTTCGACGGCATCCGACAGCCAGCCGAGCGTCGAAATCCACATCCTCCAGGGCGAACGGGAGATGTCCTCCGACAACCGGACCCTCGGCCGATTCCACCTGGACGGCATCCCGCCGGCGCCCCGGGGCATCCCGAAAATCGAAGTGACCTTCGACATCGACGCCAACGGCATCCTCCACGTCTCGGCCAAGGACATGGGGACCGGCAAGCAGCAGGCCATCACAATCACCGGCCATAGCGGCCTGGATGATAAGGAAATCAAACGGATGGTCACGGAAGCCGAGGCTCATTCGACCGAGGACAAGAAGCGCCGGGAAGTCATCGACGCCAAGAACCAGGCCGACCAGATGATCTACAGCATGGAGAAGCTCCTCCGAGAGAACGCGGCCAAGATCCCCGAAGCCGAGGCGGCTTCGGTCAAAGTCGAAATCGAGGCCACGAAAAAGGCCATCGAGACCGAAGACCTGGACAAGATCAAGAGCGCCCTGGAAAATCTCAACCGGGCCTCCCACAAGCTGACCGAGGTCCTCTATAAAAACGTCGGTCCCCAGCCCGAGCCGCAAGCGGCCGGTCCGCAGCCTCAGGGCGCCCCGGGCAGCGGCAACGGCGCCGATGCGGACGGAGAAGTCATCGACGCCGAAGTGGTCGATGACGGGAAACCCAATTAACATCCCGGGTCAAGTCAGGATATGATATTGTCTCCCGAAGGGCGGGGAACCGCCCTTCGGGTTACTTCCCTCAGGGCGGAGGGTGAAAGGGGAGACCATGGCCAGGGATTTATACGACGTGCTGGGGGTGCCCAAAACGGCGCCCGCCGCGGAAATCAAAAAAGCGTACCGGAAGCTCGCCCGCAAGTATCATCCCGACCTCAATCCCAACGATAAGGCGGCCGAGTCGAAATTCAAAGAGATTCAAGCCGCCTATGACGTCCTGAGCGATCCCAAGAAAAAAGCCCAATACGATCAATTCGGCTTCGCCGGCGACCGCCCGCCCGGTTCCGGTCCCGGTCCGGGGCCTTCTTCCGCCGGGGGATTCGAGGGATTCGACTTTTCGGATTTCGGATCCGGCTCGTTTCGCGACCTTTTTCAAAACATCTTCGGCGGAGCCGCGGCCAGGGGCGACGCTTACCATCCCGGGCCGCAACGCGGAGAGGATCTTCTCTATACCATGAAGGTCGGATTCCAGGATGCCGTCCGCGGCCTTCAGACGAAAATTCAGCTCACCCACCTGGTGGCCTGCCCGTCCTGCGCCGGGTCCGGCTCCAAGGCCGGATCGTCCAAGCCCTGCCCGTCCTGCCGGGGGACGGGAAAAGCTTCCCATCAGCGCGGCTACATGAAATTTTCCGGGGCCTGCCCGGCCTGCGGAGGCCGGGGGTCGGTCAAAAGCGGCGACTGTCGCGATTGCCAGGGGCAGGGGCTGGCCCAAAAGACGGAAACCATCACGGTCCGTATTCCGGCCGGCGTTGACAACGGCTCCCGGGTCCGTATCCCGGGCAAGGGCCACGCCGGCCCGGACGGCGGACCGCCCGGCGATCTCTATATCCAGATCGAGACGATGCCTCACCTGCTGTTCCGGCGGGAAGGCGTGAACATCCAGGTCAAAGTCCCGATCACCGTCCCCGAGGCGACCCTGGGAGCGAAGATTGACGTCCCGACGCTGGAAGGCCCGGCCGTCATCCGGATCCCCCCCGGGACGAAATCGGGGCAGCGCTTCAGGCTGAAAGGCAAGGGGGTGGCCGCCTTCGGGGCCCGAAGCTGCGGCGACGAGTTCGTCGAAGTGACGATTGTCCCGCCGCCGTTCGGAGATGAGAGGGTCCGGGAGCTCATGAAAAATCTCGAGCCCCTTTACGGCGGGAATCCGCGGGCCGGAATGACCGAAGAGGAACAACCATGAAACGCCGAACGACCGCCAAAACCCGGACCAAGCGTCCGATCGAACGGCAGAAAAAAGCGCCTGCGGAAAATACGGGCGAGAATTTCTACCATATCAGCAGCGTGGCCAGCCGATTCAACATCCATCCCCAAACCCTTCGCCTCTACGAGCGGGAGGGCTTGCTCAAACCGTCCCGATCCTGCGGGAACACCCGACTCTACTCCGAGGAGGACGTGAAGCGGCTGGAGCTCATCCTGAACCTCGTCCGCGACCTCGGCGTAAACCTTGCGGGCGTGGAAGTCGTATTGAATATGCGGGCCAAGATCGAACGGATCGAAGCCGAGGTCCAATCCTTCCTGGAATCCTTCCGGCGGGAGTTTTTCTCCGGCCGGGAGGAGGAGTTCGAAGTCCGCAAAAGGAGCCTGGTGCCCGTCTTGCCGTCCAAGATCGTCAAGGTCGAACATCCGGAATAAGCCATGCCGTACAGGAATTTTGCCGAATCCAGGGACATCCGGCGCTATCTCGAGCAGATCGGCCGCTTTCCTCGGATCAACGGGGACGAAGAGAAGCGGCTGGCCCGGCAAATCCACACCGGCGACAAGGAGGCCCTCCAGAAACTGATCGAGGCCAACCTCCGGTTCGTCGTCTCCTACGTCAAAAAGTACAAGGGGATGGGCCTGGGGATGCTGGACTTGATCAACGAGGGCAACCTCGGGCTGATCGAGGCGGCCAAGCGGTTCGACCCGACCCGCAACGTCAAGTTCA
The DNA here is from genome assembly GCA_963783665.1 of Candidatus Aminicenantota bacterium. Classification (GTDB taxonomy): domain Bacteria; phylum Acidobacteriota; class Aminicenantia; order Aminicenantales; family UBA4085; genus JAAZPG01. Next base: position 212,604 of record CAWANZ010000002.1, read on the forward strand.
TCTCCTACGCCGTCTGGTGGATCCGGCAGGCCGTGATCCATTCCCTGACCGCCTCGGCCCGGGTGACCCATGTCCCCCAGAAGGTTTCCGACCAGCTCCTGCTCATGAAGAGAAAAATCGCCCAGCTGGCCGGGGAGCTCGGCCGCGAGCCGACGCGCGAGGAGATGGCCGCGGCGATGAAGATCACCTTGTCCGACGTCGAGGACCTGACCCTTCTGGAAAACCGGGAGATCTCGCTCAGCGACCGCTTCGACGAGGATGACCAGGGGATGGAGGAAAAGATCGGGGATCCGATCTCTCCGTCGGTCGAATACCAGATCATCAAGGCCAGTATCCAGCAGCAAGTTCGCGACATTCTGAGCGAATTGGATGAGAAGGAAGCGATTGTGCTAAAATTACGCTTTGGCCTGGAGGATGACGTGCCCCTGACCCTCCAGGAAATCGGAGATCGCCTGAAGCTCACCCGGGAGCGGATCCGCCAGATCGAAAAGGCGGCCATGACCAAGCTCAGCCGGTCCCACACGCTCCAGCAACTGCGGGGATATCTGAACTGAACGGAAGGGATGATGGCGGATTTCACGAAAGTCGAATGCCCGAAGTGTTGCGACACCGGCTGGGTCCGGGTCGAGACCGAAAAGGGCTTTGCGGCCCGCCGTTGCGCCTGCGTGACGGCGAAACGCGTGGCCGCGGTCATGGACCGGACCCGTATCCCGGCCCGCTACCGCGGCTGCACCCTGGAGAACTTCGAGAGCCATAACGATTCCCACCAGGACGCCCTGAAAATCTCGAAGAAATTCATCACCAACTTTCCCCATCAGGACATCGGCCTTCTCTTCATCGGCCCCTGCGGCGTGGGGAAAACCCATCTGGCCTCGGCCATCCTGGCCCAGATCGTCCGGACAAAAGGGGCGAGCGGGCTTTTTTACGACTTTCGCGACCTGATCCGCGACATTCAGAACACGTTTTCGCCCGATTCCGACTCGTCCGAGTCCGACATTCTCAACCCGGTCTTCGAATGCGACGTCCTGGTCCTGGACGAGCTGGGGGCAAAACGCTCCTCGACCTGGGTCGAGGAGACGATCTTCTACATCATCAACCGCCGCTACAACGAGCAGAAGCTGACGATCTTCACCTCAAATTATCCCGATACGTCCGACGACGAGGACGACCGGGCCCCGATGTTCAAGAAATCGCCGGCTTTCGGCGGTCCCCAAAAAGCCGAAGAGACGTTGGTCGACCGGATCGGGATCAGACTCCGTTCGCGGATTTATGAGATGTGCAAGGTCGTCGATGTCGTCGGCCCGGATTACCGCAAGATGGCCAAGCAGGCCGGCTATCGTTTTTAACCTGCATTATTCATAAAAATTCTTATAATTCCAATATTTTTTTTGGTTTTATTAAGATACAAAAATCTGATTTTTTACCCTTCGGGCGAGCCGATATGGCCGCATCTGCTTCGTTGCGAAGGGTTCGCAGTGCGACTAGCACAACTTCACCCTCCGCGCCTTGCACCTGCAGCCATCTCGGCTCGTGAATAACGCAGGCTAGCCTAAATCTTCAGCGCCTTTTCCATTTGATCCAGGTTCGTCCGGAGCTCGAAGGGGATGGTCCGGCCGAAGCTGTCGAAGAACTTCCGGATTTCCTTCACTTCGCCCTTCCATTCGGGCGGCTTGATCTCGAACAGCTTGTCCATCTTCGAGCGGGGGATGGGCAGGCCCTCCATGTTAAAATCGTCCATCTGGGGAACCAGTCCGATGGGGGTTTCCCGGGCCCCGACGTTGCCGTCCACCCGGTCGATGACCCATTTGAGGACGCGCATGTTGTCGCCGAATCCCGGCCAGACGAACTTGCCGTTCTCGTCCACCCGGAACCAGTTGACGGCAAAAATTTTCGGCGGGTGGCGCATCAGGGCCCCGGTGTTCATCCAGTGGCGGAAATAGTCGCCCATGTTGTAGCCGCAGAAAGGGAGCATGGCGAACGGATCACGCCGAAGGACGCCGACCGCCCCGGCCGCCGCCGCCGTCGTCTCCGAGCCGGTCCGGGCTCCCATGAAAACACCGTGAGCCCAATCGAAGGCCTCAACCACCAGCGGCATGAGGTGCGACCGCCGGCCGCCGATCAGAATGGCCGAGATCGGGACCCCCTTGGGATTGTCGAATTCCTTTGACAGCGTCGGGCAGTTGTAGAGCGAGACGGTGAACCGGCTGTTGGCATGGGCGATTTTTTCCTTCGATCCGGGCTTCCACGGCCGGCCCTGCCAGTCTTCGACATGGGCCGGCGGGCCGTCCAGCCCTTCCCACCAGGGCTCGTTTGTGTCGACATCCCGGCCGACGTTGGTGTAAAGCGTCGGGAAAAAATTCCGGCCCTTCAGGGTCCTGATCATGTTGGGATTGGTCTTCATCGACGTTCCCGGGGCGACGCCGAAGAAGCCGGCTTCGGGATTGATGGCATAGAGGCGTCCGTCCGGTCCGACGTTCATCCAGGCGATGTCGTCGCCGATGGTGAACACCCGGTATTCGGGGAGGGCCGATTGGAGCATGGCCAGGTTGGTCTTGCCGCAGGCCGAAGGCATGGCCGCGGTGATGTAGGTCACTTTGCCCTTGATGTCCTCGATCCCCATGACGACCATGTGCTCGGCCAGCCAGCCCTGCCGCAGGCCGAGATAAGAAGCGACCCGGAGGGCGAAACACTTCTTGCCGAGGAGGGCGTTTCCGCCGTAACCGGAGCCGATGCTCCAGACGAAGCTCTCCCGGGGGAAATGCATGATGTAGCGGCGGCTGGGGTTAAAATCGCCGACGGAGTGGCTTCCCTTAACGAACCGTTCCGAGGTTCCGATCCGCTTGAGGACGTGGGTCCCCATCCGGGTCATGACCCGCATCGAAACGGCGACATAGGAGATGTCGGTGACCTGGATGCAGGCTTTGGCGTAGGGCGAGTCGGGGTGGCCCATCATGTAGGGGAGGACGTACATCGTCCGGCCCTTCATCGCCCCGTCGGCGAGCTTGGTCATCATCGCCTTGGCCTTTTCCGGGGCCATCCAATTGTTGTTCGGCCCGGATTGGTCTTTTTCGGGGTGGCAGACGAAGGTCAGCTGTTCGGTCCGGGCCACATCGGTCGGGTGGCTGTGATGGAGGTAGGCGACCGGCCAGTTTTTCTCGTTCAGCGGCGAAAAAACGGGCTGTGACCCGATCTTTTCCTCATTGATGCCCGTTTCAATCAGGCGGTGGGCTTCCGCTTCCGACCCGTCACACCAATAAACCCGCTTGGGTTTATAGATCCGTTCCTGTTCTTCGACCCAGCGTTCGACCGGAGTGGACATTTCGCTCCTCTAAAGCAAGAGGAGACAAATTAGCACGGGGCCGTCGGTCTTGTCAAAAAGCGGCTTAGGCCAGGGCCGCGTCGACGGCCGCTTTGCAGTGCAGGGCGGTCGTGTCGAACGTCGGGATCGGCGAGTCGGCCGGCTTGATCAAGAGCGGGATCTCCGTGCACCCCAGGATCACTCCTTCGGCTCCGCGCTTTCGCAGGTCGGCGATGATTTCCTGGTAAACCGCCCGCGACTCGGACATGATCCGGCCATGCCCGAGCTCTTGAAAGATGATGTCATGCACTTTTCGACGTTGGCTTTCGTTGGGGATCAGAACGCTCAGCCCATGCTTTTTTTCGAGACGACCCTTATAGAACTCCATTTCCATGGTGTAGCGCGTTCCGAGCAAGCCGAGTTTTTTCAATCCTTGGCGGCGGATTTCGGTTGCGGTTGCGTCGGCGATATGGATCAAAGGGATGCCGAGGGCCGAAGACACAGCGTCCGCGGTCCGGTGCATCGTATTGGCGCAAATCAGGAGAAGGTCCGCTCCCGCCGCTTCGGTCTTGAGGGCGGCGTCGGTCATCAGGAACGTCAATCGGTCCCAGTCCCCGGCGACTTGGAGCTTCTCGATCTCGTCGAAATCGACGGAGGTCATGGCGATCGAGGCGCAATGCGAGCCGCCCAGACGCCGGTGGACGTCCTCATTGAGGAGGCGGTAGTAATCGACCGTGGAGTGCCAGGTCATCCCGCCGATCAGGCCGATGGTTTTCATAGGAGTGCTCCTTGCCGCGAACGATATCAAAATCCGTCTTGTTCGTCCATTCCCCTTGAAATCAGCGTTGGATCATGCTAAATTACCCCGGCTTGCTCCCCGGTAGCTCAATCGGCAGAGCGGTTGGCTGTAAGCTCAATTGCAGCTTCCACGAGAGATCGTGGTCGAAGAATCGGGTGAACTCAGGGAAGCCCGCCCTCCGCGACGCGGAGAGGGTAATCCTGAGCCAAGCCCCGCCGGTCGGCGGGGAAGGTGCAGAGACTAGAGCGAAAGCTCGTACCCAGGCTTATCCGCCCGGGGAAGCGCCCGACACCCTCGCCCCTTCAGGGGACGGGTGAAGAGATAGTCCAAGCCCGGAGGAAACTCCGGGGCCCTTGTAACCAATAGGTTGCAGGTTCGAGTCCTGCCCGGGGAGCCACAACCGCCTTTCTATTTTGCTTTTTTTCCCCCAGCGCCATTGTGCCGACGTCTTCTTTCCGACTTGGCATTTTCCTGTCTTCTGGATTACAATTTCGATAAGAGATTGATCAGGGATTAGAATGTCACCTTCCAAAGAGAAACGTCCATACTCTGAGAGGAGGGAATATCTCCTCAGAGCGGTCAAAAATCGGAGAAAAAAGATCAGGCAAATGGCTCTTGAGTATAAGGGCGGACGTTGCCAAAAATGCGGATTCAACCGTTGTCTGGAAGCACTTGAATTCCACCATATTGAGAAAACCGGGAAAGATTTCGGGATTTCAGCAAGGGGATATACCCGGAGTTGGGAAAGGATTAAACTGGAACTGGATAAATGCATCATTCTCTGCGCGAATTGTCACAGAGAACTTCATGTAAGCAAGTTTGAGAAAAACTGGGACTTTGAACGATCGATCGGCTGATCGGCTGGAGAAACGACGATGCCTAATCAAAACGTATTCAAAATGAAATTTGCCGCGGTCTATCCGCTTTATGTTCAAAAAGCGGAACGTAAAAATCGGACAAAAGAAGAAGTTGACCGAATCATCTGTTGGTTGACCGGCTATAGCCAAGCGGGATTACGGCAGCAAATCGCACAGGAAAACGATTTCGAAGCCTTTTTTGCTCAAGCGCCGGCCTTTCATCCAAACAGCTCGCTCATCAAAGGCGTTGTGTGCGGTGTTCGCGTGGAAGAAATCAAAGATCCGTTGATGCAAAAATTACGCTATTTAGACAAGTTGATTGATGAGCTCGCACAGGGAAAAGCGATAGAGAAGATTCTGCGGCGATAATTCACCCCTTCTCGGCGACCTTCTTTTTCAGGAAGGGGAGGCCGTTTTCCAGCCAATCGGGCGCCTTCTCCCCCTTGAGATAGTGGTCGAAGTATTGCTTCATCCGGGCCAGGAAATCGATCTGGTTTTCCTTTTTGTTCAGGTGATGGTCCTCTCCGGGGTAAGAGAGGAGGATGATCTGCTTGCCCAGGCGCCGGCCGGCGTTGTAGTACTCCAAACCCTGGCGCCAGTCGACGGCTCCGTCGTTGGTCCCGTGGAGGATGAGAATCGGGGTCTTGATCTTGGCCGCGTTGAAAATCGCCGACTGGTCCTCGTAGAGCTTCATGTTGTCCCAGGGGCTCACGCCCATCCGAACCTGGCCTTTTTCGGTGATGGCGTTCTGGCTGGTCCCGGTGCTCTTGTACAGCTCGTCGTAGAAGCTGACCAGGTTGGTCGGGGGAGCCCCGGTCACGACGCAGGCGAACATGTCGGTCTGGGTGGCGATGTAAGAGGTTTGATAGCCGCCCCAGGAGTGGCCCTGAATGCCGATCCGCTTCGGGTCGGCGTAGCCGAGCTCGATGACCTTTTTTGTCGCGCTGGTCACGCAGTCCAGGGCCGAGGTTCCCGGACGCCCAATCTCGTAAACGATGTCGGGCTGGAGGACGAGATATCCGTTCGAGGAATAGAAGGACATATGCGGCCGGTCGTCATAGGTCGGCATCGAGTACTGATGATGGCCGTTGGAAACCTTTTCGTAGAAATAGACGATCATCGGGTAGCGCTTGCCTTTTTCGTACCCGGCGGGCAAGGTGAGGGTCCCTTGGAGCCTCTGTCCGAACCGGTTCTTGAAGTCGATGAGGACGCGCCGGCCCCAGGCATACTCCGCCTGCTGGGGATTGGCCTCGGTGATTTTCTTCGGGGCGGCAAACGTTCGATCACTGACGAAATAATCGGGAAAGTCGACGAACGTCCCCTTGGTGGTGAGATACCGGTCGGCCGATTTGGCTTTTGTCAGCCGGCCGAACTGGAGGTCCTCGAAAACGATCTTCTCCGGGGCTTTTCCCGCCGTCAGGGAATAGAATCCCGATTTCTTGGTCCACTCGCCGTAGGCCGAAAGAAGCATCGGCTTCGACGGGTCGATGAATTTCTCCTCGGGATCGAGGGAGATGGTGCGGAAGACAATCTGTTCCTTGCCGCCGATTCCACCGGTCAGATTGACCGGCCGGCCGCCTGAAAGCGGCACAGCCCACAGGTCGAAACGGTGATTGAGAATGACGGCCGATCCGTCCGAATGCCAACCGGCGATTCCCCACGTCGGCTTTTCGTAAGGATGGTCGTCATCCGTGTTGACGAAGCTGACCGGAGACGCGGCGGTCAAGTTCGTTTTCTTTCCGGTCTCCATCTCCACGCCGAAAACCTGACCGTTCTTAAGGAAGAGAAACCAACGCCCGTCCGGGGACAATCCCATCGACCGGGCGATTTTCTTCTCGATCAACGACCGCTCGCCGGTCGCCAAGTCGATCCGATAGTAATCGGCCGTCGCCCCGCCCCAACCCAGCTCGAAGAGATAGGGTTTGGGATCGTTGCCGAGGCCGAAACGCCCTTGGTCGGAGGCCAGAAAGCCCCGCATCGCGTCGTCGGAAAGGCGGACGAATTTCATTCCATTGAGGTGGAGGATGGATTGCCAGGTGCGGTTCCGGTCCCGGGCGGCCCGGACCATCTGGACGGATTGAATCTGCTCGTCCTTGTAGTGCCAGACGTCCACGTTGGCCACGGGCCCTTTCGGCTTGTCCGCTTCCGTCTCCTGCTCCTTGATCCCGAAAAAGACCCGGGAGATGTCTTTCGTCCATTGAAGCGGCGCGAATTCGCTGATGACCATGTCCTTGGGGAAGGCGGCGTCCTTGGCCGGGTCATAGGCGGAAACGGCCGGAGCGCCTTTCTCCAGGCCGCGGGCAGCGAGGAGAACATTGTCCTTCTGGACGGACTCTTTCTTCTTTGTTCCCTTCAACGCGGCCACCGCCGTGCCCGCTTCGTCCCAGACGAGCTGGGCGTAGTCTGCCCGGTCCGAATCCAGAATGGTCCGGACGCCGGTCGCCAAGTCGACGATGACGAGGCTGTTTCCGGCCTGGTCGGCCGCGTCGACCGTATAAGCCAGCCGGGAACCGGATTTGTCGGCTTGAAACAAGCCGACGTTCCCGATATTTTCATCCAAGCCCGTTTTCAAGTTGCGGAGGATGAGATCGGTTCCCGAATGTTTGGCGTCTTTTGACGTTTTCGTCTTCTTGACGAGAAAGAATCCGCCCCCCGGGGTGAAGGCGATCGATTGGACATTTTCGTAGACGGCCGGCGGACCGCCGGCCAGGCTCCGAAGCTCCGCCTTGACGACGACGGGCTGGTTGGCTTTCTGGAGCTTGTCCCGCTCCTCCTCGGAAGGCGTGATCAGATATCCGGCCCATTTCGAATCATCGGAGAATTCGGGACGGCCGCCGCCGGCGACTTCGACGGTTTGGTCCGTCGCCAGATTTTTAATGAAAAACCGGGCAACGCCCTTGTTCGAATTATAGGCGTAGGCCGCCCAGGCTCCGTCCGGCGAGATCGCGGCCGAGCCGACGCGGCTCCATTGGCCGTAATCGTCGAGCGTCAGGATTTTTTTCGCCGTCTGGCCCGGGGCCGCTGCGGCCAGGAACAGGATCAGAACGGGGATGAGGAATGTTGAACGAAGACGGGAGATCCGCATGAAACACCTCCGGTTGAACGCGAGGGGGGATTATATGCGAGCCGGCGGGGAAAAGGGAAGGCGCCTTACCTTAGGAGAGCATTTCCCCGACGCGATCCGGTCCGATCTTCATCAAGGCGTCCACGACATGCGGGTCGTAACGATCTCCTTTGTGGAGTCGGACCTCTTCGAAAGCCTTGTCCAGACCGAGGGCCGGCCGGTAGGGACGGTAAGAAGCCATGGCTTCGATGACATCGGCCACGGCCAACACCCTGGCTTCGGGCAGGATTTGATTATGAGCGAGGCCCTGGGGATACCCGCTCCCGTCCAGCCGCTCGTGGTGCTGGAGGATGATGGCGCCGATCGGCCAGGGAAATTGGAATCCATCGAGAATTTCGCTGCCGCAGCGGGAATGCGTCCGAACCAGGTCGAGCTCGAGCTTTGTCAGCCGGGACGGCTTGGAGAGGATGGCCGCGGGAACGGATATCTTGCCCAGGTCGTGAATCATTCCGGCCAGGCGGATCCCTTCGAGCTGGTCCTTGGTCGCTCCCATCTCGCCGAAAATAGCTGAGGCCAGCGCGGATACCCTGAGCTGGTGGCCGGCGGTATAAGGATCCTTGGCCTCGACCATCCGCGACAGGCTCAGGAAAATGCCGTTGATCGCGTTCTCAAGTTTGGCCGTCCGTTCCTCGAGCATCTCCTCCAGGTGCTGGCGGTATTTCCGGTTGAGGATTTCCAAGCGGCGCTTGCGCAGGGCGTTGCGGGTATTGATGATCAGCTCGGTGGGCTTGAAGGGCTTCAACATATAGCCGTCGATCCCGGCTTCGACGGCCTGGTCCGCGGTGACGGTATCGTCGCGCGCCGTCAGGATGATGACGGCCGTGTCCTTATGAAGATGCTTGATTTGGCGGGCAAGGTGAATCCCGGATTCCCCAGGCATGTCCACGTCGCAAAAAGCGAGTTCGGGAGCCTGGATTTTTGCGATCTTGAGGGCTTGTTCCGTATCGGCGGCATATGTGCATTGGTAACCCTGGCCGCAAAGGATCCGGCCGAGGATCTTCCGGACCAAAGGATCATCATCAACGATCAGGAGCTTTGACATCATCTCCTCCTTCCGGCTCTGCGCCGGGGGAGACGCCCCTTCTCGGGGAAACCTCCCCCAACCCAACCGATTCTCGGGAGAAAACGACCGGCGCCTAGGTGAACGGTTTCTGAACGTCTACGGCGCCATAGAGCGAAAAGTAGATTGCCGGCTCGAGGCTTCCGGCGGCGGCCATAAAAAGACCGGCTGTTACGAGCATTTTCGTAACCTTTAGCATGAATCTAAGTTCCGCCGGCCGACTTGTCAAGCCGCCCGGACATCGAAGATTGACATGTCGGCTCGATTGACGAAAATAGAACTGGGGAAAATATTATCGAATCGGATGAAAAGGGATTAAGGACCATGATGAACCGGATGTCAATCCTCTTCGCCGGCGTTCTGTCGGCGGTGATTATCTCTCTTGCGGCCGGGCCGGGAAACGCGGCCGGCGTCCAAGCGCCGGCCGGAGTCGAAATGAGCCAATTTCGGGCCGGGGGGCATGTCCTCGGTTTCTCCCGCGGCGCTGTTTTTATCGCCGCCGGAACCCATGCGTTAAGGCTCGATTTTGTCGGATCAGCCTTGATCCGGCCGGTATCGGATCAATCGGCCCATCCCGGGACTCCGGGGGGAACGGCGGCTCCTCCGCTTTCGACCGTCGTCTATCCGGATCTCTGGCCGGGCGTTTCCCTGAGATACGAAGCCGCCCCGGAAGGCATCGTGAAAAGCAGCTGCCTTATCGCTCCCGGAGCCGATCCGGCGGCCGTCGAGCTGCGGGCCAACGCCCCCGTCCGAGTCGACGAGAACGGCCGTCTTCACTATGCCTTCGAGACAGGGGAGATGGTCGAGTCAAAGCCTGTCGCCTGGCAGGTCATCGACGGCCGGCGTGTTGAAGTCGAGGCCTCCTTCCGCGTTGCCGGCGACAAAGAATACGGCTTTCTCGTCGGCGCGTATGATCCGGAATTTCCGCTGATCATCGACCCGGTCCTGACCTGGAATACGTTCCTCGGCCGGGCCGAGTCCACCGTCGACGAAGCCAGAGCGGTCGCCACAGACGGGACGTCGATCATCATCGTCTGCGGGACGAGCGACGGTCCGTGGGGGAATCCCGTCCGGCCGTACGGCGGAGGGGCTTCGGACGTGTACGTCGCCAAATTTAATACATCCGGTACTCGTCAATGGATCACGTTTCTCGGGGGAGAGGATGTCGATCAAGGGCGCGGCGTCGCCATCGACACGGCCGGGAATGTCTTTATCGCCGGGACGAGCGAGGCGACCTGGAATGGTTCCCCGCGTCGGCCGTTCACCTCGGCCAAAGACGGATTCGTCGCCAAGCTCAATCCCTCCGGAATCCTCCAATGGAATGCCTTCCTGGGCGGGAGCGGTGACGACGAGGGCCGGGGGATCGCGGTCGATGGATCCGGTAATGCCTATGTCGCGGGGAGCAGTGAGGCCGCTTGGGGCAGCAATCCCACTCGGGCTTATACCGCCGGCCGGGACGCCTTCGCCGCAAAGCTGAATTCGTCCGGAACTCTTCAATGGCATGCCTTCCTCGGGGGAACAGCCGACGACTCGGGAAATGACGTCGTGTTCAGTCTCGCTCTCGGAGGGTCCGTTTTTGTGGCCGGGGACAGCCAGGGGGCCTGGGGGGCTCCCGTTCGGGCGCATTCCGGAGCTCAAGACGGATTCGCCGCTTGTCTGAACGCCAGCGGCGCCCTTCAATGGAATACGTTCGTCGGCGGTACCGACAACGACAGCGCCGAGGGCGTCGCCGCTACAGCGACGGGCGCCGTCTTCCTGGCGGGGACGAGCTCCGCTTCTTGGGGGACTCCGGTCAGGAGCTTCTCCACGGGGCCCGATCCTTATGCGGCCATGCTCAATCCGGGAGGGGCGGTTTTCTGGAATACGTTCGTTGGAGGAACCGGGAGCGATTCGGGGACGGATGTCGCCCTGGACGGAGGGGGAAACGTCTATGTGACCGGAACGGCCGGAGCGGCATGGGGAACGCCCATCCAATCTTTCCATGGGGAGACGGACGCATTTGCGGTGAAATTGACTTCCACGGGAGCGCTGACCTGGAATTCGTTTCTGGGCTCGGCCGGGTTCGAAAACGCCTCCGGCATCGTCGTGCTGGCCTCAGGTGCTTGCGCGGTGGCCGGAAAAAGCGACGCCGGACCTTGGCCGGCTGGGACTCCGGCCTCCGCCTATGCCGGAGACGCCGACGGATTCCTGGAAATCGTCGCCGCCTCCGGGGGATTCTCGGCTTACACATTCATGGGGGGATTGGGCTATGACGAGGGCAAAGCCGTCGACGTCGATTCCGCGGGGAATGTCTATGTCGCCGGCATCAGCCGAAAGACGTGGGGGACGCCGATCCGGGCGTTCACCGGCTCGAGCGATGACGTCTTCGTCGCCAAGCTGAATGCAAACGGCGCGTTGCAGTGGCTCACCTTTCTCGGCGGATCCTCCGAAGACCGGGCCGCCGGGATCGCCGTTTCCGCCGCGGGCATCGTCTATATCGCAGGGCAGAGCGCCGGAACGTGGGGATTTCCCCTGAGGGGATATGGCGGAGGCGCGCAAGACGCGTTTGCCGCGAAGTTGAACACCGATGGGATCTTACAATGGAATACGTTCCTCGGCGGCTCGGCCGGAGATTTCGGCAACGGGATCGCCGTCGACGGTTCGGACAATGCCTATATTGTCGGGTCCAGCCCGGCAAGCTGGGGATTGCCAACCCGGACATATTCCGGGTCGAACGACGCGTTTGCGGGCAAACTGAACGCAAACGGCGCGCTGCAGTGGCATGCCTTCCTGGGGGGGCCCGGTTCGGAAATCGGCAATGGGATCGCCGTCGATTCCTTGGGAAATGTCTATGTCGCCGGAACGGCGACCGCATCCTGGGGCTCGCCGATTGTCCGGAACTTCGATACCTCGACCGACGGATTCGCGGCGAAATTGAATTCCGGCGGGGCACTTCAATGGAATACGTTTCTCGGCGGCTCCAACTCCGACAGCGCCAACGGCGTGGCCGTTTTCGGGGCCGATGCCGTTTATGTGACCGGTCAGAGCCGGACGACCTGGGGAACACCCCTCGCGCCTCACCCGGGGTATTGGAACGGATTTGCAGCCGAATTGAACGGAAACGGCGTATTACAGTGGAACACGTTTTTCGGATCATCGACCGTGTTGGTCGATCCGCGAAGCGCGGATGTCGACTCTCAGGGAAATCTTTATATCGGCGGAACGAGCAGCGGCAGTTGGGGGAGCCCCTTCCGGGCCCAGGCCGGAAACGACGATACGTTTGCGGCCATGTTTGATGCCAACGGGGCGCTCGTTTGGAACGGATTCTTCGGCTCGCCGGACGCGGAGGTTTTCGGCGGTCTTGCCGCCGCATCCTGGGGGGACGTTTACCTGGCCGGAACGGGAAGCAGGACCTGGGGAAGCCCGGGGGCCGCATACGGCGGTGGCACGGACGCCTTCGCCCTGCGGATCACCAACGATCTCCCGCCGACCGTCACCGTGACTTCGCCCAACGGCGGAGAGACCTGGGGGCAGGGAACGGTCCAGGCCGTCACTTGGATGTCGACCGGGCTGTTGACCAACATTAAAATCGATTACTCGGCCAACGGCGGTTCGAATTGGACGACCCTGGCCGCATCCGCTCCCAACACCGGGACCTACGCCTGGACGCTTCCGATCCTTATCTCCTCCAACTGCCTGGTCCGGGTCGGGGCGGCCGGGGGAGGCGTGCCGATGGATCAGAGCGATGCGGTCTTCACCATCACCGATCAGGTCCCGACGATCTCGCTGTCGCAAACGACCTTCGCTTTCGGGGCGGAAAGATACGGGACGCCCACTCCGGGCCAGACCACCATTTTGTCCAATAGCGGGCAGGGGACCTTGAATTGGACGGCGACCCCCCAGGACGACTGGCTCAGCGTGTCTCCGGCCGCCGGGACGGGGAATGCGGTCCTGACGGTCTCCGTGAACCGGACCGACCAAATCGCCGGGGCCCATTCCGGGACAATCCGGATCGCCGCCGGCGGGGCGTCCAATACGCCCCAAACGATCACGGTCAACCTGAATATCGTCGAGGAGGGTTCGGATGCGCCGCCTTTCGGGGGATTCGATACGCCGATAGACGGCGCGACCGTCCGTTCGAGCATCCCGGTAAGCGGTTGGGTTCTGGACGACGTTCATGTCGATTCCGTGAAAATTTACAGGGGGACGGGGATGGCGGACCGGAACTTTATCGGCGATGCGACGTTCGTTCGGGGCGCCCGGACGGATGTCGAAATCGCCTATCCCGCTTCTCCCGAAAACGACCGAGCGGGGTGGGGATACATGATGCTGACGAATTTTCTCCCCGACGGCGACGGTTCGTATACGATTCTGGCCTACGCCGCGGATTCCAAAGGCCAGGAGACGCTGCTCGGGGCGAAAACGATCATCGTCGACAACGCCGGGGCGGTCAATCCATTCGGGGCCATCGACACGCCGGCTCAAGGCGGGACGGCGGCCGGAACCGCATATTTTAACTTCGGCTGGGCCTTGACTCCGCTTCCGGATTCGATCCCGGTCGATGGCTCGACGATTCTGGTTTGGGTCGACAGTCTGCCTTTGGGGCATCCGAACTATAACAACTTCCGCGGGGATATCGCCGCGCTTTTTCCGGGATACGCGAATTCGAATGGGGCGGTCGGCGTCTTTACGCTGAATACGGAAACCCTGGCCGATGGCGTTCACACGATCGAATGGTCCGTCCAAGATTCCAACGGCGACGTCGACGGGATCGGCAGCCGGTACTTCACTGTCACAAACCTGGTTGGCGGATCGAGCCCGGGGACCGGGTCAGGGAAAAATCATGTCGGGCAGGACAAATGGTCCGAAATACCTGCGGACCGTTGGAACCCGATTTATGTGAAAAGGGGATACCGCGAATCCAGCCCGTTCGAAACGGTATTCCCGGATGCCGACGGCGTCCTCCATATCGAAGTTCCGGTTTTATCGCGAATCGAGGTTCACCTCGCTCCAAAGACGATCGGCGTCTCGAACGACGAGATGATCAGGCGCGGCCGGACCATTCTTTCCGGTCGAAATGAAACAGGAGAGCGTCCATACGAGGCTTTTCAGGTCGTTTTCGAAGAGACCCGTCCTCTTCCCGTCGGCGCTTCATTTGACGGCCGGGAGGGGATCTTCTCTTGGCAACCCGGTCCGGGTTTTTCCGGGGCCTTTGAAATCGTGATTTTGGTAAAAGACGGTCCGTCTGTGAGAAAAACCGTTTTGACCATCACCGTAAGATGATCTGCGGTTGAGCCCGCCGGCCTGAGATCGCCGCCCGCCTCCGGGGCGGGGGATTATTTTCCGGCTTTTCCGAATCCGTCTGAAAGGGTTTTGAGGAAGACGACGATCGCCGCTTCTTCCTCGGCGCTCAAGCCGAGATCCCCGAGCTCGTTCTTGTTTACATTCAGGGCGACTTCCGGCGGCGGAAATCCGCCGTGGTCGCGGACATTATAGAAATGAACGATGTCGGCGAGGCTTCTGAAATAGCCGTTGTGGCCGTAGGTCTTGACGAATCCCGGAGACGGCCGGAGGTCGACATTGCGAAGGGTCGGGACTTTATGCTTTCCGAGGTTGGCCGCGATTTCGGACCTATACGCTTTGTCTTCCCGGAAAAAACCGCCCAGCCCCTCGTCGGTCCAGGCTTCGCCCTGAGGATTATATTCCTTGCCCATCCTGTAAAACGGATTGTCGAGATTTCGTGGAATGCCGATATTGTCGTACGTGAAGTCCGTGAGGACGGGCGGTTCGCCTTTCGGCCCTTGGCTCAGGACATGGCATTCCGCGCACTTCCCCTTGCCGACAAATAACAGAAAACCCTGCAGCTCGGTCGCGTCCAAACCGATCTCCCGGAAATTTGAAACATTTTCGGCGTTGAGTTCGACCGGATCGAGCGACTTGCTCCGGGCGGCTTTCCAAAACGCGTCGAACTTGGAATCGAAGGGATTGACCTCGGCCGAACGTTCGTAGGCGGCAATCGACCGGCAGACGGCCTCGTAAATTCGGTCGACGTCCTTCTCCCAGTCACCTCGTTTTAATTCCCAGACACGAGCGAACTCCGGAGCGTAAGAGGCCGCCCGGACCTTGGCGACGACGGCTTTCCGGTCGGGCAGGTTTTGCTCGAGCGGATTGAGAAAAGGACCTCCGGCCTGTTCGGCCAGGGGGTCTTTCCAGGCGGTTCCCGTCGCCCGGCCGTCCCAGAACATTCCGCCGACGAAAACGCCGTCTTTGTTTTGATAAAGGGCCGGGGACGTTCCGGCATAGGCGGAGGAAGGAGGCCGGCGGTTACCGAACCGGCCTTTCGCCGCCCCTTCGTAGATACCCATCGAATTTTCCAGATTTCCGGTCCAACCCGTCCTCGGGTCGTGGCAGGCGGCGCAAGATTGGCCCGGAGGATCGGACAGAGCGGCGTCGAAAAAAAGCTTCTTGCCGAGGGCTTCCCGCGGATTCAGCGCCCCGGTGGACGGGCCTTGGCCCGAGAGCAGGACAGCGACGGCCACAACCGGCATCAGAAGGATGGTGACTCTTCTCATCGACCCACGTCCTCTCGGGAACAGGGTGAGCGCTGTCCCCCCAAAAAGTTGAATCTCGTGACCACGCGAGATCTTAATATCGGAATCTCACGTCGATCTCCGGGACATCGGAAAGAAGCGCGGCAAGCCGCGAGGCATCGCTTTCTTTCGTGTGGTAGGGGTAAAGGATCCTGGGCCGGAATGCCCGGGCCGCGTCGGCGATCATCTCCGGCGACATTGTGTACGGCCGCATCATCGGGAGGAAGGCGACGGCGATGTCGTCCAGGGCTTTCATTTCCGGTGTGTTTTCAGTATCGCCGGCGATATAGACGCGGACGTCCCCGAACGATAAAACGTAGCCATTACCTACTCCCCGGGGATGGAAGGGTACACCGGGCGAACGCATTCCGGTGAGATTGTAGGCCGGAACGGCCTCGAGTCCGATCCCGCAGAGGGTGGCCGTTTCGCCATTCCGCAGGGCCCGGGCGCGGGGGAGCTTGAGGCGGCTTTCGGGATTAAGGACGATTTCGGTCGCCGGTTTTCTAATGGGAGCGACCGCTTCGGGATCGAGGTGATCGAAATGCTCGTGAGTCACCAGGATCAAATCCGCCTTGGGGAGACGATTGTAATCGGCCTCGGCCAAAACGGGGTCGACATGAATCACGAGGCCGTTCCATTCGAACATCAGGGAGGCGTGGCCGAGGAACGTCACGCGGAGTTCACCCGCGGATGTCGGAATCGATTCGACGGAAGGTGTCCGGTCCATGGGGAGGCCTCCTCTCCGGTCCTTATTCATAGCAAAAAGTGGCCCGCCGAATCAACCCGGCGGCCGGTCAGTTGCCCAGTCGCCGGATTTGAGTTATAAAAATAGCCTCTCCCCATCGGGGAGAGAGCGCCTGCGATGGATGAACAAATGAAAACGGAACATGCCGAGATATCGCTTTTCCCGGGCCGGATCACCCGGGCCGATGTGCAGAAATCCGTGGTCGGCCGGGACCTGGCCTTCCGGACACCATACGGGCTCCGCCATCTTTTCTATGCGGATTACACCGCCTCGGGCCGGGGGCTGGATTTCATCGAAAAGGCCCTGGCCGGGATCGAGCGGTCCTACGCCAACACCCACACCGAGGACGATTACACGGGAAAGACGATGACCCGGCTGGTCCATCAAGCCGAGGCCCGGATCAAATGTTTCGTCAACGCCGGCCCGCATGACAAGATTTTCACCGCCGGCTCGGGATCGACCGGAGCGCTGAAGAAGCTCCAGGAGATGATCGGCGTCTATCTCCCGCCCGTCACCCGGGAGCGGATCGAGACCATGTGCCGGACGGCGGGGGAGCGGGGCGTCGACTTGAGCGAACCTCTCCGGAGCATCAAACCGGTCGTTTTCATCGGGCCGTACGAGCATCATACCAACGAGCTCATGTGGCGCGAGGCGTTCGCCGAGGTCGTCGTGGTCGGGCTCAGCCCCAAGGGCGGGTTCGACCTGGACGATCTCAACGCCAAGCTTGACGATCCCGCTTTTACCGGCCGCATCCGCTACGCGTCCTTTTCCGCCGGCTCGAACATCACCGGGGTCCGGACTCCTGTTTATGAGGTCGCCCGAGCCTGCCATCGACGCCGGGTCCCGGTCTTCTTCGATTTCGCAGCCATCGCCCCGTACGTCGAGATCGATATGAATCGGGACGCCGCTTCGGCTTTCGACGCGATCTTCTTCTCGCCCCATAAATTTCTCGGCGGTCCCGGCACGTGCGGCATCCTGGTGATGAAGGATCGTCTCTACCGGAACGACCTCCCCCCGACGACGGCCGGCGGCGGGACCGTTGTTTATGTCGGCCCGAAGCGTCACGACTATTCGGCCGACATCGAAATCCGGGAGACGGCGGGAACGCCTCCGATCCTCCAAGTCATCAAGGCGGCTTTGGCCATGGAGGTCAAGGAGAAGATCGGGACGGACCGGATTGAGCGCCTCGAGTCGGCCTATTTGAAACTCTTCCTGGCGAGGCTCCGGCGGATCCCGGGGATCCGGATGGTCGGTCCGGAAGAGCCCGGGGATCGTATCCCGATCGTTTCGTTCAACATCGCCCACGGCGACCGCATCCTCCATCCGAAATTCGTGACCAAGCTTCTCAACGACCTGTTCGGCGTCCAATCCCGGGCCGGCTGCAGCTGCGCCGGACCGTACGGCCATCTTCTCCTGGGGATCGATGACGCGACATCCCTCCGGTATCGGGAGGCGATCGTCTGCGGCCGGGAGGGAATCAAACCGGGCTGGGTCCGGATCAACCTCCATTGGGTTTTCGACCGGACCGATCTCGATTTCCTTTTAAAAGCGATCGCCTTCATCGCCGCCAATGGGCCACGTTTTCTTCGGGAATACGCCTATGACGAAAAGACTGGAGAATGGGCCCATGGAAAATTTGAGGCCTCGGACCGGGGCCTTGAACCGAAACTCCTCCAGGCGTTTGCCGGCGGGAAGATCGCGATGTCCCGATTGCCCGCCCTCCGCCGGTCCTATTTTCGGGCAGCCGAAGCCGAAGCGTCACATCTCGGGAAGCTGGGCCCGATCCGGTGGCGGAAAGACGGGGCCGACGCCGGTCTTCGTTATTTTTATGTTGCGCAACGTTGATTTGCTATAATGCCGATGAAAAAGATCGAAAAAAGGAATTTTTGTCATGGCCATGTTTGAAGTCGACGGCAAAGCAATCGGCCTGAATGACGAAGGATTTTTAGAGCATCCCGAGGAATGGGATAAATCCATCGCCGCCGCTTTGGCCAAGAGGGAGGAAGGGATCGAGGAGCTCGGACCCGAGCATTGGGCCGTCATCGAGTATATCCGCGCGTTTTATGTCGAGAATCAGCTCGCCCCGATGGTCCGGAAGATGTGCCAGAACACGGGATTCACCCTGAAGCATATTTACGAATTGTTCCCCTCGGGTCCGGCCAAAGGCGCCTGCAAGCTGGCCGGCTTGCCCAAGCCCGACGGCTGCGTCTGAAACAGAAGGCCAGAACGACCGGCCTCAGCGCTTTTTCGTCGAAGCGATCTCCCGAACGGCCTTGATCGCCGTCTCGATGTGCTCGTTCGTATTGAAAGGCCCGATTCCGAATCGCACCGCCCCGTGGATCTTGTCCGTTCCCAGATGTTCGTGAACGAGCGGGGCGCAGTGAAGGCCGGTCCGGCAGGCGATATTGTGGTCGACGTCGAGCATCGTTCCCACATCGGCCGCGTCCATTCCCTCGACGTTGAAGCTGATGACGCTGATATGGTCGCGAAGGTCATCCAAACAATACAACCTCACCCCCGGGATCTCTTTGAGGCCGGCGACGAGCTTTTCGGTCAAGGCCATTTCCTGATGGTGCAGGGCGTCCACGCCGCGGGTCTCGATCCATTTCACTCCGGCGTGGAGGCCGGCGATGCCCGGCAGGTTGGGCGTTCCGAATTCCATCCGGTAGGGATACTCCTCGAGATGGGATTTCTGGGCCGAACGCACCCCCGTTCCCCCGGCCCGGGTCTGTTTAATCTCCACGCCTTCGCGGACGTACATCCCGCCGATGCCCATAGGACCGAGGAGCGACTTGTGGCCGGTGAAGCAGACGACGTCGATGAAGTCGGCCTGGATATCGATGGAAAGCTTGCCCGCCGATTGGGACGCGTCGATGACGAAGATGATGCCCCGATTGCGACATCGCCGGCCGATCTCCCGAATCGGCTGGATTGTCCCGATGACGTTGGACGCGTGGTTGACGGCGACGACTTTGGTGTTCGGCTTGAACCGCTTTTCGATCTCCTCGGGATCGACGAATCCGCGGCTGTTGAAGGGCACGATGTCAAGCTCGACCTTGCGGTCCCGGGCGAGATGGTACAGCGGCCGGAGCACGGAGTTGTGCTCGATCATGGTCGTGATCGCGTGGTCGCCCTCTCCGAGCAAGCCCCAGAGCGCGAGGTTTAAAGCGTCCGTGGAATTGTAGCCGAAACACAGCCGGTTGGGGTCGGTTCCGTTGAAGAAGCGGGTCAGTTGTTTGCGGGTGTTTTCGACCACTTCCCCGGCTTCGAGGCACAAGTCATATCCGGACCGGCCGGGATTGACGCCGGCCCGGCGGTAAAACGTGTCCATAAAAACATAGACGTCCTCGGGTTTGGGATAGGACGTCGCACCGTTATCGAGAAAAATAAAAGAAGACATCCTCGGTTCTCCTCGCGAATATTTATTTGGGAGACGTCTATCCTAAGCAAAGGGCTCGAAAAAAGCAACCCGATAAGTTCACCCGGAAAAATGAATCGAAGGATGCTATAATGTTTTCCCTGCCGGCCCCGGCCGGTTGAAATCGTCGAAAGGGTTTGACTAACGTGAGTCCCTTGCTGCGTTTCGTCGAGGACAAGCTTCAGATTGGCGCCCTCATGTTCATGGCCGCCGTTTACATGGTCCGGATCGTTTGGCTGCTTCATTTCCGGGTTGTCCGGGAGCGGGCGACGCCGGAAGGAAAGGCGTCGGCCGGAGCCATGGTCTCCCTGTCCAATATCGCCCTACCATGGGCGATGGAATCCACCCGGAAGAACATTTTTTTCTACCTCCAGTTCGTCGTCTTTCACCTGGGCGTGGCCGCGGCCATCGCGGTCACGTTCATCATCCCGTATGCGCCTGCCTGGCTCAAGCCTCGCGGCGTCGTCGCTGCGTTTCAGGCCGTCATGGCCGCGGCCCTTGCCGTCGGGATCCGGCGGCTCATCCGGCGCCTGAGCCAGCCGACGCTTCGAGCGATCAGCGCGCCGGACGATTACGCCGCCATCCTTCTGATGATCGCCTATTTCGCCTTGGGGATCGTCGCTGTTCCCAATCGCCCGGACCGGGGCGAAGGCCCGATGATCGCTTTTTTCCTCCTGACCGCCGTTTTTCTCGTCTACGTTCCGTTTTCCAAGATCAGCCATTACCTGTATTACCCGTTCGCCCGGATTTTTCTCGGGCGGACGCTCGGCCGCCGCGGAGTCTGGCCGAGCCGAAAGCGGCCCGGCCGTTCCGAGGCTGAGCCGGAAGGGGAGGCGGAGGCATGAAGAATCAAAAGCGGGAAAATCCCTCCTCCGTCGAGCGACTGCCTTTGGCTACCGGATCTCAAGCCAAGGCCCGGGCCGAGGCGCTGCCCTCGGTCCAAAAAAATCTCCTGAAAACCTACGATCCCGAAAAAGACAATGTCCGGCGCTTCCTCGACCTCCTGGCCGACCGCCTCACCCGGCCGCTGGCCGCATCCCTGGCCGCCTGCGTCCACTGCGGGATGTGCATCGATTCCTGCCATTACGCCCTGACCCATCCGGGCGACCCGACGCTGACCCCGGTCTACAAAGCCGACCAAATCCGAAAAATCTTCAAGCGGAAGATCGATTGGACCGGCCGGATTATTCCTTGGTGGGTCAAGGCCGGGGCGCCGAAGAACGACGAGGACCTGAACCGCCTGAAAAACGTCGTCTTTGGGACCTGCAGCGCCTGCCGGCGGTGCACGTTCAACTGCCCGATGGGTGTCGACACGGCCTTGCTCATCCGCTTTACCCGAGGCCTGCTGGCCGAGCTGGGGATCGTTCCCGAGGGCGTCTTCAACGTCAGCCGGGACGAGTGGGAAACCGGGAACCAGATGGCCGTAACGCCGATCGACTACCTGGAAACGCTTCAATGGATGAGGGACGATTTGCGGGCCGACCCGAAGCTGGCCGATCTCGAAATCCCGATCGACCGCCTCGATTGCGATTTCATGTATACGATCAATCCTCGGGAGATCAAGTTCGATCCGAGGTCCATCGCCCAGGCGGCCAAGATCTTTCATCTCGCCGGGGAGAAATGGACGATGCCCAGCTGGGGATGGGACCAGACCAATTTCGGCCTTTTCTCCGGGGATGACCGGCTGGGCGGCTATATCGCCCGGAACCTCTACGAAGCCGCGGTCAAGCTCCGAGCCAAGCGCATCGTCATTTCCGAATGCGGCCACGGGTTCCGGTCGACCCGCTGGGAGGGTTACACCTGGTCGGGGTATGACCAGGACGTTCCCAACGAATCCGTCATCCGGACCCTTCAACGGTATCTTCGGGAGAAACGGATCCGGGTCGACAAGTCGAAGAACGCCCTGCCCGTGACTTTCCACGATTCCTGCAACATCGCCCGCTCGGGGGGCATGACCGAGGAGCCGCGCTGGGTTATCAACCGCGTTTGTTCGGACTTCCGGGAGATGCATCCGAACCGGACCGAAAATTATTGCTGCACCGGCGGGGGCGGCCTTCTCTCGATGGCCGAATACCGGCCCCTGAGGATGGAATCGGCCGCTCTCAAGGCCCGCCAGCTTCAGGATACGGGGGCCAAGCTGGTCTGCACGATCTGTCACAATTGCGTGGACGGCCTGAACGACGTCATCAAGCATTACAAGCTGGACATGCGCGTTGTCCAGGTTTTAGAGCTCGTCGAAAACGCCCTGATCTATTGAACGGGAGGATGCCATGAAGAAGATCGGGATCATCATCTGCGGACGATACAAAGCCTGCGGCGGCGGCAAATGCCTCCGGGCCTTGCGGGAAAGAGCCGGGGCCTTCGCCCGCTACTCGAAAGATGAGCCGGTCGAAGTCGTCGGCTACAGTTATTGCGGCGATTGCCCCGGGGGCAATGTCGAATATGTCCCGGAAGAGATGAAAAAGAACGGGGCCGAGGTCATCCACCTGGCCACCGGTTTGATCGTCGGATATCCGCCTTGCCCCAATATCCGCCGGTTCAAGGAATTCATCGAGACGAAATACGGGATCCCGGTCGTCGTCGGGACGCATCCGATCCCGTTGAAATACGCCCAGGCCCACGCCAAGCTCTCGTTCTGGAAGGATGCGCGGATGGAGGAGATTGCCGGCGACCTCATGAAGGAGGATCCCGCGGTCCAGGAAGCGTACAACTGACCGATGCGGTACTGGCTCGGTCTGGGGAGCAACGAGGGCGATTCGGCCGCGAATTTGGCTGAGGCGGTCCGCCGCCTCAAGGCCGAAGGTTTTCGCCTCATGCACCGTTCCCCGATCTACCGGACCGAGCCGGTCGGGCTCAAGAATCAAGCTTGGTTTTTCAATCAAGCGTTGGAAATCTCAACCGGGCTCGGCCCTTCGGCTTTGCTTCGAAAGACGAAAAAAATCGAAAAGGCGATGGGCCGGATACCGGGCCCGAGAAACGGCCCGCGCCCAATCGACATCGACATCCTGTTGGCGGAAGGCGCGGTCGTTCGAACCGCCGCGCTTGAAATTCCGCATCCGCGGCTGGCCGATCGCCGGTTCGCCCTGGTTCCCTTGGCCCGGATCGCGCCGGACCGGATTCATCCTATCCTGAAGAAACGGATTCGGACACTCCT
Organism: Candidatus Aminicenantota bacterium; assembly: GCA_963783665.1. Classification (GTDB taxonomy): domain Bacteria; phylum Acidobacteriota; class Aminicenantia; order Aminicenantales; family UBA4085; genus JAAZPG01. Next base: position 235,628 of record CAWANZ010000002.1, read on the forward strand.
CCGGGATTGTCGAGACACGGCCAAAGTCGCGCGAGCGCGGCTTAGCGCTTCAAAACGGAAATATCCAGAACGGGATTGACTTCGTGCCATTGGCGCCCGATTTGGGCGTCATAGCGGGCCAGGCCGTAGACTCTGACCCGGCTGCCCGCCCGTGGGGCCGAGATCCGGTCGGGGCTCAAGATCTCGCATATCACATAGGGGCCTTCGCCTTCCGGGCTGGAGGCTAGCTTAAAATGCAGCGTCTTTTCCTCCGCGTCCATCCAGACTCTGCGAACATATCCTTCGGTGGCGATATGCGGATGGGCGTTTTTGGGGACCTCGGCGATGTCCAGGACCTGGAATCGGTTGAGAGCGATACCGGAAATTGCGGCCGCGGAAGTCGGCGGCGAGCCGAAGATGGCTCCGCGGTTGACAAAAACCAGGAGGAACGCCTGGGCCAGAACAACGGCGGCGAGAATCCAAACCGTCCGTGGAGCGGCCGCGGTCAGGGACCAGGAAATCCGCCAACCTTCCCATTTCCGGCGAAAGCCGCTCCGGCATCCGGCTTCGGCCAGGGCGGCAGAAAAGGCAGGAGGTGTTCCGCATTCCTCGGCGATCAACGGATTGTTTTTATCGATTTCGCCGAGCTTGCGGGCGATCCGGTGCCCGTCCTTGAGACGGGCGAACGTTTCCCGGCAGGCCGCGCATCGGGACAGGTGGCGTTCCATCTCCCGCCTTCGATCGGGCGGGAGCGATCCAGACAAGGATAAAAGAAAATCGCGCCGTGCCCTCCGATGCCCGATCATAGCCACCTCCGGAACGGGCCCAAGCGCTCGCCCAGCTCGGAAAGGGCCCGGTTCAACCGGGAAGCCACGGTCCCTGATGCGCAACCTAGGGCCCGCCCGATTTCTTCGTACGACAAGTCTTCGACGTATTTCAGGATGACAACATCCCGCATTTTCGGCGGCAGCTGACGAACGGCCTGCATCAGGATCCGCTCCCGCTCCCACCTCGCGTCTTCCTCCCCGACCGAGGCGCGGCCGTCGATCTCGTCCCGGCTCCCAAGGATCGCCTGGATAGGAACGGAAGGAAAGCTGCGCCGGCGGCAATGATTCAGGCATTCGTTCCGGGCGATACGGTACAACCACGTTAAAAGGCTGGACTGAAACCGGAAACCGGAGAGACCGCGGAAAAACTTGAAAAAAACCGATTGGAACACGTCCTGCACTTGCTGAGGATCGCTGAGGGAATAAAGGAGGATCTTCCAGACACGGTCGCGATAGGCATCGTAGAGAACCCGGATCGCCCCGGGATCGCCGGCTTGAGCGGCGGCGACAAGGGCCCGCTCGTCCCGGCTTTCAGCGAATTCTCGGATGCAAGGGAGGACGGATTCCTGCCTCTCGCCGCCGGGGCTCGGACCGGATCGGTCGGCCAGGCATTCATCACCAACGGCGGTAAGAACGCCGCTTCGTTCGCGAATCTGTTTTCTCATCAGTTCAATATCGAGATGATCGGCATCCGCTTTACCTTCTGATCCGATCGCAATATAATCTTGTGCGTCCGATGAAGTCAAGACGAACGGCCATTCCCGGAACATCGTTCGAAAAGCGTTAGAGATACTTGGAAGAAATTTAATCGAGGCCGTGTCTAACATATAAAGGAGTTTTATATGTCCGCTTTATATATGCGCCGTCAACAGATTCCGCGTCTCCTGATCTTTTTCACGATGATATCCGTTTTCGGAGTGTTCTTAGCTGCGGCCGATGAAGTCGAGCTTCAAGGGAAAGTCTCAAGCCTCGGCGGAAAGCCGATTCCGGGAGCGATCGTCCTTCACCGGGAAAGCGGCCTGAAAACGACGACCGGTGAAGACGGTTCATTCACCCTTGAGCTCGAACGGGCCGAGCGTCTCGTCCTGGAAGTCGTCCATCCGGATTTCGCCGACGGGCTTTTCCAAATCCCGGCGAAATCATTTGGCCTGGTCGTTTCCCTTACGCTTGCTCCGCTGATCCGGCAGAGCGAGGAAGTCGTTGTCACCGCTCTCCGCTTCCCTGAGCCGACAGCCCGCATTCCAGCCGCTGCGACCGTGCTATCGGATACGGCGATCGGGGACAACCGGGCTCCGAACCTGACCCAGGTCCTGGCGGAATCGACGGGCGTGACCACGATCGGAACGGGCGGCTTCTCCATGGTCCCCTCGATCCGGGGCATGGCCCGAAACAGGATTCTGATCCTCATCGACAACGCCCGGATCACCAGCGACCGGCGGACCGGGCCCAGCGCGTCCTACATCAGCCCGGAGGACATCGATCGGATCGAAGTCCTGCGCAGCCCATCGTCCATTTTTTATGGATCGGATGCGCTCGGCGGAGTGGTCCATATTTTTACCAAGACGGCTCGGGAAGAGGGGATCCACGGCGGGATTCACGCCGGTTATGGGACCAACGGGAACAATGCGGAGTACGGCCTGAACCTTTCCGGGAAGAAGGGGCCGATTTCATTCTACCTTTCCGGCCAGAACAACCAGGCCGACGATTATGAATCCCCGGACGGGGAAGTCGGGCTGTCCCGGTACAAACAGGCCGGATTCTTCGGCCGGGCCGCTTATGAAACCGAAGCCCGGAAGATCGACCTGAGCTTTCTCCTGGCCCGGGGAACAGACATCGGCAAGCCGGCCTCCAATACCGCCTTGAAGCCGACCTGGTATCCCAGGGAAAACCAGAACTTGGCTCAGTTCCATTGGACGGAAAAGAATTTCGCCGGCGGATCCTTGAATTTCATGGCCTTTGCCAACCCGAATTATTTAGAGACCCGGACCGATACGATCTCGGCGGTTTCGGAAAGCTCCTCGGAGACTTATGTCTCCAAGGAGGCCTTCGCCAAGACCGAAAGCACCGAGTTCGGGGCCCAGGTTTCCTACTCCCGGAGGATCGGCGAGAGCTTTCGCCTGACGGGTGGCGTCGACCTGTTCGGCCGGTCCAAGGCCGGAGCCATCAACGATGAGATCTCCCGTAACGCCGCCGGGACCGTTACGAAAACCGTCCATGAAACGCCCTATGTCGGCGGCAAGCGTCGCGACCTCGGCTTTTACCTTTCGGCCGATTTTTCGGGGCTCAAGAACGTCGACCTTATTGCCGGGCTCCGGTATGACTTGGTCAACCAGAGCGCCCAGCCGGCGGGCGGGTCGGAAACCTTGGAATCCGACCGGAACGCCGTCACCGGATTCTTCGGGGTTTCCTACCGGATGACCGGCCGCTGGACGGTGTTCGCCAACTTCTCCCGGGCCTACCGGGCTCCCGGGTTGAGCGAGCTCTTTTATTCCGGGATCACCGGCCGCGGCGTCATCATCGCCAAGCCGGACCTGACGCCGGAAATGAGCCTTAACGGAGACATCGGGGTCCGGTTCGTCGACAAGCGCTTCTTTGCCGGCCTGTACGGATTCCTTTATGGCATCGACGATTTAATCGACCGTTACCTCGTGTCCGACAAAGTCTACTCCTACCTGAACGTCGAGGACGTCCGGATCAAAGGGGTCGAATTTGAGTTCGAATATTTCCCGGTCGCCGGATTGAAGTTGTTCGGCAATTGCGCGGCCATGGACGGGGAGAGCCGGGTCACCGGTGCTTCGGTCAACGACATCCCGTCGTTCCGCCTTCAGCTCGGAGGCCGGTACCAATGGCGCCGCCTATCGCTGGAAATTTCGGGCCTTTACCAGGCGAAAAAGGGTAATCCCGGCGCGGCCGAGATCGCCATTCCGGCTTACACGTACGTCCAAGCCAGGATCGGTTACTCCCTCAATGCGACCGTCAGCCTTTTCGCCCTGGTGAAGAACGCCTTCAATGAGGCTTTTCTCGGCCGCCCCGATCCGGACGGCGTCTTTGAGCCCGGCCGGAATATTGTCTTCGGTGCCCGTTATCGTTTCTAGCCTGCATGATTCATAAAAAATATTTTCGACTCGTGAATAATGAAGGCTAATTAGAACGCGTCGCGAAAGTGTCGGATCAAGGGACGGTCATCGGCAAGGAATTCGACGGCGATGACGTCGAACCGGCAGGGCGGGTCGTTCAGATGATCCTCATGCTCGGTGAGATATCCCTGGGCGACTCTCCTGATCTTGCGGCGCTTCGCCTTGTTGACGGATTCCTCGGGAAAGCCGAGGGAAGGATCGGTCCGGGTCTTGACTTCGACGAAAACCAGCGTCGTCCCCTCGTAGGCGACGATGTCGATTTCCCCCCGAAAAAAGCGATAGCCGCATTCGACGATGCAGAATCCTTCGCTCGCGAGATAGCGGACGGCCGCCTCTTCGCCGCGACGGCCTAGCTCAATCCTTTTTTCGACTCGATTTTCCAGCGAATCCCGTCCTTGGTGTCTTCCAGGACGACTCCGGCTTCAAGAAGCTCGCGGCGGAGGCGGTCGGCCGCCGCCCAATCGCGCGCCTTGCGGGCCCGTTCCCGCTCTTCAATTTTTGTCCGGAGGTCGTCGGAAAGCTCCAGGTCCCGCCGTTCGGGCAGGACGGCGAGGACCTCGTCCACCCGATAGACGAAGGTAAGGAGCCGCTTGGACTCACCGGCCCCGATCTTTTTTTCTTGAATCAGCGGATTGGCCTTGCGGATCAGGTCGAAAAGGCCGGTGAAAGCGGCCGAGACATTGAGGTCATCTTCCAATCCTTCCCGGAAAGCCCGCTCTGCGTCGGCCAGCAGCTCGCCGGCGACGGCCGTCTCGGCTTGGGGGAAATTCCGGTTTTCGAGCTCGTAAACGAAATCCTTGATCCGCTTGAGCGCCGCGGCCGCCTGGTCCAGGGCCTCGAAGGTAAAATTCAGGACCTTCCGGTAATGGGTCGCGATGAGGAACATCCGGAGGGCCGAGGGATCGACGCCGCGGGTTTCGATGAGGTCGCGGAGGGTATAGAAGTTCCCTTTGGATTTGGACATTTTCTCGCCGTCGACCACGAGATGATGGCAGTGGAGCCAGTACCGGACGAACGGTTGTTCGAAGTAGGCTTCGGACTGGGCGATTTCGTTCTCGTGGTGCGGGAAAATATTATCCACTCCGCCGCAATGCATGTCGAAGCTCGGGCCGAGGTACTTGCTGCTCATGGCCGAGCACTCGATGTGCCAGCCCGGCCGGCCGGGGCCGATCTCCGTCTCCCAGGACGGTTCGCCCTCCCGGGGAGCTTTCCAGAGGGCGAAATCCCGGGCGCTGTCCTTTTCATATTCGTCCGACTCGAGCCGGGCGCCGATGCGGGACGTGACCCTCAGGTCGTCGGGATTGATCCCCGAGAGCTTTCCGTACGCCGGGAATTTCTCGATGCTGAAATAGATCGAGCCGTCCTTCCGGTAAGCCACGCCCTTGTCCAAAAGCCCCTTGATGATCGCGACCATTTCCGGAATATGCTCGGTTGCCCGGGGGTAGCGGTCCGCGGGCCGGATCCGAAGCGTTTTGAGGCCGGCGAAGAACGCCTGGACGAAAGGCTCGGTATATTCGCGGAGCGTGACGCCTGAAGCCCGGGCTCCCCGGATCGTCTTGTCGTCGACATCGGTCAGGTTCATGACCTGGACGACATCATATCCGGAGAAGCGGAGGAATCGGAGAAGCAGATCCTCGAAGACGTAGGCCCGGAAGTTGCCGATGTGGGGGAGGTCATAGACGGTCGGCCCGCAGGTATAGACCCGGACGCGGCCGGGGTCTATGGGCCGGAATTCCTCGTCCTGGCCGCTGAGCGTGTTGTGAAAGCGAATCATGGGCCCTTCATTATACCTGCATTATTCATAAAAATTCTCATGATTTTATGATTTTTTTTGTATTCAATAAGATGAAGAAATTTGAGTTTTTACCCTTTGGGCGAGTCGATATGGCCCCAACTGCTTCGTTGCGAAGGGTTCGCAGTGCGACTAGCACAGCTTCACCCTCCGCGTCTCGCATCTGGGGCCATCTCGGCTCGTGAATAATGCAGGGTAACGAGTCCGATCACCGAAAATAAGGATGGAATTTGACCCAATGGGAATTTTATGCCATAATATCGTTTAATTCTTCCAAATCAATCAGTTATGAGTGCCTTATGAAGAATATCATCGCTCTCCGTCGGGAAGATAAAAACCCTTGGGAAAAGCGCGTCGCCCTCATCCCCAGCCATGTTCGTGAGCTTGTAAAGGACCGTGGCGTAAAATTCGTCGTCCAGCCGTCGCCGATCCGGGTGTTTGCCGACGATGACTTCAAGAGGGAGGGGGCCAAAGTCCAGGAGGACATCTCGCCCGCCTGCGTCATCATGGGGATCAAGGAGATGCCGGAGGCAATGTTCGAACCCGGTAAAGTCTATGTCTTCTTTTCCCATACGATTAAGGGGCAGAAGGCCAATATGCCCATGCTCCGGCGGATGGTCGAGCGGCAGTGCACTCTGATCGATTATGAAAAGATCGTCGACGAAAAAGGCCGACGTTTGGTTTTTTTCGGCCGTCAGGCCGGTACGGCCGGGATGATCGAATCGCTCTGGGCTCTGGCCCGACGGTTCGACGTCGAGGGCTTGCCCCATCCGTTCGGCCCCGTCCGCCGGGTCACCGAGTACCAGAGCCTGGTCGAAGCGAAGGAAACGATCGACGAGATCGGAGAGGGGATCCGGCGGGACGGCCTTCCGGAGCATCTTGTCCCGTTTATTTGCGGCTTTACCGGTTACGGGCACGTTTCCCAAGGCGCCCAGGAAATCTTCGACATTTTCCCTGAAGTCGAGATCACGCCGGAAGAGTTCCCCTCCTTTATCTCTTCGGGAAACTTCTCGGCCCATCGGCTGTATAAGATCGTCTTCCGGGAGGAGCATCTGGTCCGGCCCCGGGATCCCAACCAACCCTTCGAGCTCCAGGATTACTACGCCTCGCCTGAAAAATACGTCCCGGTCCTTGAGTCCTATCTGCCCTTCATGAACCTGCTCATTAACGGAATTTACTGGGCGCCCAAATATCCCCACTTCGTTTCCAAGGCGTTCGTCAAAGATCTCTACGGCGCCCCGATCCGCCCGAAGCTCAAGGTCATCGGCGACATTTCCTGCGACATCGAGGGGGGGATCGAGTGCACGGTGAAGGATACCGATCCGAACAACCCGGTCTACGTCTACGACCCGGTCAGGAACGCCGCCGTCGACGGCGTGGAAGGCAACGGTCCGGTCATCATGTCCGTCTATAACCTTCCGGCCGAAATTCCGCTTGAGTCCTCGGTCTTTTTCAGCCAGACCTTGAAGTCCTTCATCCCGGACCTGGCCCACGCCGATTTTTCCTCCGACTTTGCCTCCTGCGTCCTGCCCGACCCGATCAAGCGGGCGGTGATTCTGTTCCGCGGCGAATTCACTCCCGATTACGCCTATATGAAATCGTTTTTAACGACCTGAAATCCTTACGGAAGCGAGATCTCCGATGAAAAATGTCCTCGTCCTCGGCGCCGGCTTCGTCGCCGGGCCGCTCGTCCGCTTTTTCTTCGAAAAGCCCGATGTCCGCGTCTCCGTGGCCGACCTCGAGCCGGACAAAGCCGTCGTCCTGGTCGGGAACCATCCGCGCGGCCGGGCCTTCGGTCTCGATCTGAAAAACGAAGCCGCTCTGGCCAAGGAGATCGCCGGAGCCGACGTCGTGGTCAGCCTGGTGCCTTACCTCTTCCATCCCGTCGTCGCCCGCCTCTGTCTTGCGGCGAAAAAGCCCATGGTCACGACATCCTATGTCAGCGAGGCGATGCGGGCCTTGGACGGGGAAGCCCGAAAAGCGGGAGTGCCGCTGGTCAACGAAGTCGGTTTGGATCCCGGGATCGATCATATGGAGGCGATGCGGGTCATCGACGAGATCCATGCCCGGGGCGGCCGGGTTATGAGCTTCCGGTCCTATTGCGGCGGCCTGCCGGCCCCCGAATCGAACACGAATCCGTTCGGATACAAGTTTTCCTGGAGCCCCCGGGGCGTTCTTCTGGCCGGGAAAAATGACGCCCGCTATCTCGACAACGGCCGGGAGATCGTCATTCCCGCGGCCGAGCTGTTTGCCAATCCCGAACGGGTCACGATTCCCGGGTTGGGGATGTTTGAAGGATATCCCAACCGCAATTCCGTCCCGTACCGGGAGCTCTACGGAATTCCCGAAGCCCGGACGATGTTCCGGGGAACGTTCCGGTGGCCGGGATGGTGCGAGACGTTGAAAAAGATCGGGGAGTGGGGCCTTCTCGATACAGCCGAAGCGGACTGGTCGGGCTTGACTCGGAAAGCAGTTCTCGCCCGGGTTGCAGGCCTCTCCGGAACGGGTAACCTTCGGACGGAGCTTGCCTCCCGCTGGAAGATCGCGCCCGAGGCGGCCCTCCTCGACCGGATGGCCTGGCTCGGGTTGTTCGATGACGGCCCGCTTCCGGCCCCGGCCGGCTCGCCTCTTGACCTCCTGGAGCGCTTGATGCTGGCCAAGATGCTCTACGGACCGGGTGAACGGGACCTGATCGTCCTCCGCCATGAATTCGAAGCCGCCTATCCGGACGGAGCCGGAGAGCGGATCTGCTCGACGCTGATCGATTATGGAGTGCCGGGAGGCGACAGTGCCATGGCCAGGACGGTCGGATTGCCGGCGGCCGCGGCGACGAATCTTGTCCTGGATGGCCGCTTGAGCCGGGCGGGCGTACTGATCCCGGTCCAAGCCGACCTCTACGCGCCCATCCTTTTTGAAATCAAATCGCGGGGGATTGTCTTCCGCGAGGACCGGACGAAGATTGCCTGACGACGACCCAGGCCTTCGGCCGCGACAGGAAGCGCGCCATTCCCGACCGGACGTTCGTTGACAGGGGCATCCGCCTCCGATAGAATTTTCGAGGAACCCATGAAAGCGCAGGAGCTCCGAGAGAAGGATCGGACGGTTTTATCCGCGGCCGTCGAGCTCTATCTGAAGTCCGGCGCACCCGTGTCCTCGGGAGCCATCTACGAGAAGCGGATCCTTAAAGATTCGCCGGCCACAATCCGCAACATCCTCGTCCGTCTCGAAGGGCGCGGTTTCCTGGCTCAGCCGCACGCCTCGGCCGGCCGGGTCCCCACAGACCGCGGCTTCCGTTTTTATGTCAACAACCTCCTGAACGGAGTGCCGCTGACGTTCGACCAGATTAACCATGTCGCCCAGGATTTCTCGATCCGCAAGGGTGACCTCCCGGGTCTTCTTCACCAGGCCTCGCGGGTGCTGTCCGAGCAATCCGACAGCCTCGGCTTCGTGATCCAGCCCCGGATTTCCAGGATCCGCTTCCACCACATCCGCTTCATCCAAATTGCCCCCGGCAAAGTCATGATCATTCTCATGACGCCGTTCCACCTGGTCCTGACGGAAATCGTCCCGACGGAGACGGAGTTCGATCAACCGGAGCTGGACCGGGTTTCCCAGTACATCAACACGAATTTTTCCGGGCGGACGCTGTCCCAGACCCGCGACCGCATCCTCGAAGACTTGGGCAAATCGACGTCCAAGTTCGAACAGGCGTTCTCCCGGCTGATCAACCTGTTGAAGTCCTCCATCCAGCAGGACGACCTCGACGACCCGATCATCCTCCAAGGGGCTTCCAAGCTGATCGGGAAGTTCGAACGCGGCGACATGTCCCGGCTGAAATCCCTTTTTCAGAACATCGAGGAGCGGGCCGGATTGGCCCGGTTGCTGACGGAATTCATCGCCCTCGACCGGGTCAAAGTCCTGATCGGTTCGGAATCCAATCTCCCCGAGATTTCCGACTGCGCCCTTGTCCTCTCCCATTACGGCGATCGAACCCAGGTCCTGGGCTCGCTCGGAATCATCGGCCCAAAACGCATCCCATACCGCAAAATCATCCCTCTGGTCGACAACGTCGCCCAGAGAATCAGCCAGACAATCTGCCGGACGAATTCTTAGAGAGTGCCCACCATGTTAGAAAACGACCCCAAAGACGAAACGAAAATCCCAGCGCAGCCGGAGGCCGCCCCGTCGGCCGGGGAGGAGCCGGACCCCGGCGGCGACGAAAAAGCCGCCATCCGGAAAAAGCCCGCCGAATCCCGGGAGCATAAAGATCACAAGGACTCCAAGGACCACGCAAAAATCAAGGCGCTCCGTGCGGAAATTGAGGAGCTGAAGAAGGACGCGGAAAGCCGGGGCCGGGACGTTGAAAAAGCCCGGGCGGAAGCCGGCGAATGGAAGGATAAAACGCTTCGAACGCTGGCCGAATCGGACAATCTGCGGAAGCGACTCGAACGGGAAAAGGGCGAATTCATGCAGTACGCCCTGGCCGACGTCCTCAAGGATGTCCTGCATGTCATTGACAACCTCGAACGGGCGCTCAAAGCCCACGACGCCCCGGTCGGCTTCCGGGAGGGCATCGAGCTGATTTGGAAGCAGATGTCCGACCTGGCGACCAAACGCGGCGTCACGCCCATCCCGGAGACCGATGGGAAATTCGATCCCTCCTTCCATCATGCCCTGACCACGGAAGAAACCGAAGGGATCGAGGAACCGATGATCGGGGAAATGCTTCAGAAAGGTTATATGCTGAACGACCGCCTGCTCCGGCCCGCTTTGGTCAAAGTCCTCGTCCCAAAGAAAGATTGAGATGAGCAACCGCGTCATCGGAATCGACCTCGGAACGACCTTTTCCTGCGTCGCCCACCTGGCCGACGATGGTCCGAAAGTCATTCCCAACCTGGAAGGGATGCCGACAACTCCTTCCACCGTCAGCTTCACCTCGTCGGGCGAGATCTTGGTCGGGAACCTCGCCGCCCGGCAGGCGTTGACCAATCCCGAAAAAACCGTCTGCGCGGTCAAGCGGCTGATCGGTCGAAAATTCAAATCGCCGGAGGTCGAGGAAGCCCGGAAACGGACCGCCTATGAACTGTCCGAAGCGTCCAACGGCGACGTCCTGATCCGTTTCGAAGAGCGGACGATCACCCCCCAGGAAGCTTCGGCCCACATCCTCGATTATCTCCGCCGCTGCGCCGAAGCGTATTTCGGCGCCACGGTCACCGAGTGCATCATCACCGTTCCGGCCCATTTCGACGACCACCAGCGCCAGGCGACCAAGGACGCCGCCCGGATCGCCGGGCTGGAAGTCCTCCGGGTTATTAACGAGCCTACGGCCGCCAGCCTCGCTTACGGCCTGGACCGGAATCCCGACGGGCTGATCGCGGTCTACGACCTCGGCGGCGGCACCTTCGATATCTCCCTGCTCGAAATCAGCGGCGGCGTCTTTCACGTCCTGGCGACGGCCGGCGATGATTACCTCGGCGGGGAGGATTTCGACCAGCGGATCATTGTCCGTCTCCAGGCGGACTTCCAGAGCAAGTACGGCGTCGACCTGGGAGATAATCCCTATAGCCTCCAGCGCCTCAAGGAAGCCGCCGAGCGGGCCAAGCGGGAGCTGTCCTTCACCCAGGAGACGGAGATCAACCTGCCGTTTATCTCCTCCGACGCGTCGGGTTCCAAGCACCTCCAAACGACGCTCAACCGGGCGACCCTGGAGGAATGGACCCGGGATCTGGTCGACCGGACCCTGCCGCTCATGGATAAGGTTCTCCGGGAGAGCGGATTCGCTCCCGGCCAGGTGAACGAAATCCTCATGGTCGGGGGACAGACACGAATGCCTTTGGTCCGGAAGAAGGTCGGCGAGTTCTTCGGGAAAGCCCCGAACACTCAGATCAATCCGGACGAAAGCGTCGCTTTAGGGGCGGCCATCCAGTCGGGCATTCTCGAAGGCGGGATGAAGGACATCGTCCTCCTCCTCGACGTGACTTCGATGCCCTTGGGAATCGAGGTCGAGAACGGAGGCTTTGAAAAGATCATCGACAAAAACATGACGATTCCATGCCGTAAGACCAAGTCCTTTACCACGGTCGAAAACAATCAACGCCGGGTCCGGATCCACGTCCTCCAAGGGGAAAATCTGAAAGCTTCGGAAAACACTTCCCTGGCGATGTTTGATTTGATCGGGATCATGGACGCTTCGGCCGGAATCCCCCAGATCGACGTGACGTTCCAAATCAACGCCGACGGGATGGTGAAAGTCTCGGCCAAGGATGTCGTCTCCGGGCGGGAGCAGAAGATCGTCGTCCAGTCCTCGTCGGGTTTGACCGATGAGCAGATCAAGGGAATCATGGAGAAAGAGAAGCGTAGAATAGCAATGAAAAGCGGATCATGAGCGATTTCGATTACTACGAGATCTTGGGCGTTTCGCGGACCGCGAGCGCCGAAGAAATAAAAAAATGTTACCGGCAGATGGCCTTGAAGTATCATCCCGACCGAAACCCGGGCGACAAGGCCTGTGAGGAGAGGTTCAAGCTGGCGGCCGAGGCTTACAGCGTCTTGGGAGATCCCCAGAAGCGCGAAGCCTTTGACCGATACGGCAAGGACGGGCTCCGGGGCGCAAGCTTTGAAGGATTCTCCGGGTCGATCTTCGAGGACTTCGAGGATATCCTGGGAAATTTCTTTGGCTTCAACTTCGGTTTCGGCGGAGGGACACGGAGGTCCCGAGCGGCCCGGGGGAGGGACCTCGGGCTGGAAGTCGAAATCTCCCTGGAGGAAGCGGCCTCCGGCGTCGAAAAGGACATCTCCCTTCAGCGGGCCGAGCTTTGTCCGTCCTGCGGTGGGTCAAAAGCCCGGGCCGGAACCCGGCCGTCGGTCTGCCCGACATGCGGAGGTCGCGGCCAGATCCGCCGGAGCCAGGGATTCTTCAGCGTGGCGACGACCTGCAGCCACTGTCGGGGAGCGGGGGAGATCATCGCCTCGCCTTGCGAAGACTGTAGGGGGGCGGGACGAAAAACCCAGAAGCGCACACTCAACGTCCGCATTCCCGCGGGCGCCGGGGACGGCGTCCGGTTGCGACTGTCCGGGGAAGGGGAGGCCGGCGAGGCGGGCGCGGGCCGGGGCGATCTCTACGTGGACATCCGGGTGAAAGCCCATGATATTTTCGAAAGGGAGGACAACAATCTCGTCTGCGGGTTGTCGCTTTCCTTCGCCCAGGCGGCCCTCGGCCTGACCGCCGAGATTCCTCTGCTTTCCGGCGGGACGGAAAAGCTGAAAATTCCGGCCGGCACGCAATCCGGAGAGGTGTTCCGCCTAAAAGGCTGCGGCCTGAAGGATCTTCAGCGTCACCGGACGGGCGATCTGTTCGTTAAAGTGGACGTCCGCACGCCCGGCGACTTGACCCGGGAGGAAAAAGAGCTCCTGCGGAAGTTCGCCGAATCGCGGCGGGAAAACCTGGACCGACTGGATGCGGGGGCGATTCGCCGCAAAGCCTCCGGCCGAAAATAACCTCGCGTGACTTCCGAATATTTCTTCCTGCCCCGGGCCGACGTAGAAGGGACGAGCGCCGTTCTCAGAGGACCGGAGCATCATCATCTCCACCGGGTCCTGCGGGCCCGGACCGGCGACCGGTTCTGGCTTTTTGACGAGGACGGACGGCGCTATCGGGCCGAGGTGACCGGGTCCGGCGAGGAGACGACGAAATTAACCATCCTCGAAATTCTCGCTCCGCGGGAGCATCCCACCAAGATCACGCTCGCGGCCGCGCTTCTGAAAGCCGGGGCGATGGACGATGTGATCCTGAGAGCCACGGAACTGGGAGCCGATCGGATTTCGCCGGTTGAAACCGAGCGGACGGTTGCCAAGACGGGAGAGCAACCCGAGCGCAAGGTCGATCGCTGGCGGAAAATCGCCCTCGCCGCGGCCAAGCAAAGCCGGGCCGCCCGGCCGCCGGTCATCGACGCCCCTGTCCCGCTCATGACATTCCTCGCCGCCTGCCGGGCCGAACGAAGGCTCTTCCTCGACGAAGAGGGGGGAGCGAGCCTTAAAAAGCTGCGATCCGCGGAGGAACACCCCCCGGCGGAAGCGGCTGTTCTCGTCGGACCCGAAGGCGGCTGGAGCTCGGCCGAGCGCGAGGCCGTCGTCGAAGCCGGATTCGAGCCCTTCGGCCTCGGACCGACGATTCTCCGGGCGGAAACGGCGGCTCTGTCCGTCCTGACGATCCTGGCCCATGAATGGAACTGGTGAGACATGTTTCTCCAAGGTCAAAAAATCGGAAAGTATGAGATCATCCGGTCCCTCGGAAGCGGTGGCTTCGGATCCGTCTTCCTGGCCAAGGATATCTGGCTCGATATTAAGGTTGCGATCAAAGTCCCCCATAAGCAGTCTCTGGAGCTCTACAAGCTCTTGAAGGAACCCCGGCTCCAGGCCTTCCTGGACCATCCCAATATTGTCCGCCTGCTGGCCGCCGAAAAAGTCGATAAGATTTTCTTCTTCGTCATGGAATATGTCCGGGGGAAAACCCTGGAGAAGATCCTGCAGAAAGAGAAGATCCTCGAAGTGGCGGCGGCGATCGACATGATGAAGCAGCTGGCCGCCGGCGTCGAGCACGCCCATAAGAACAAGATCATCCACCGGGACCTTCGGCCATCCAACATCATCGTATCGGAGGAAGGCCAGGTCAAAATCACCGATTTTGGAACCTCGGCCTGGCTCCAGGAAGTGCCTTACGCCACGACCCGGATCGGGTCTCCGCCCTATATGGCGCCGGAGCAATTCATGGGCAAGGCCGTTTATGCCTCGGACATCTATTCCCTGGGTTGCATCCTGTACGAGATGATGATCGGACAACCGCCGATCATCGACCCTGACCCGTTTAAAATCTTGGAAAAAGCCCAGGAGGGGAAAATCACCCCGCCCCGGATCCGGAACACCCGAGTGCCGCGGGAGATCGATGCGGTCATCATGCGCTGTCTGGCGCCCAAGGTCGAAGACCGGTTTCAGCGTCCGTTCGAGATCATCAAGGCCCTGACCGAGATCCGGGGGGAAAAACCGGCGAAAAATGAAATCGACGACATCCTCGGCCGGATCCGGGCCCGGGAGCCGGTCTCGGTCACGACCTGTTGGAACTGCCGCCGCCATTTGCCCATTCGGGCCAAGGTTTGCCCGTATTGCGGCGAATCTTGTTAGCCCGAATTTTAAAATAAAAACGCGAGAATCACCTCTTTGGATATTGCTCTATTTGACCATGTGAACCAATCCCGGTAAGATAATCCTGTCAAGAATTTATGAGGATCCCATGACTATCGATGATTTATTGAAAGTCGCCATCGAAATGGAGGCATCCGACCTGCATTTGAAGGCCGGGAACCATCCCCAGGTGCGGGTCGCCGGTCAGCTCGTTGCGCTGGAACGGCTGCCCCGTCTTTCGGTCGAGGATACGGAAGCCTTGGCCGCCGAAATGATGGGCGAAGTCCAGCGGGCTCGACTCCTGGAGGATTTCGACATCGACTTGGCTTACAGCCTGCCGGGATTCGGCCGATTCCGGGGATCGATTTACTACCAGCGGTCCTCCATCGCCGTCGCCCTCCGGATCATCCATTTCGAGATCAAATCCCTGAAAGACCTGAACCTCCCGGAGGTTCTGGATAAGATCTGCGGTTATAACCGGGGGCTGGTCCTGGTGACCGGTTCGACCGGAAGCGGCAAGACCACGACGCTGGCCTCGATGATCGATCTGATCAACGCGAGCCGGCGGGACAACATCATCACGATCGAAGACCCGATCGAGTACCTCCATCGCGATAAAAAAAGCACGATCAGCCAACGCGAGGTCGGGTGGGACGTCCGATCCTTCGCCCGCGGACTTCGGGCCGCCCTCCGCGAAGATCCCGACATCATCCTGGTCGGCGAGATGCGGGACATGGAGACCATCGAGACCGCATTGACGGCGGCCGAGACGGGCCATCTCGTCCTCAGCACCCTTCACACCCTCGACGCCCCGGAGACGATCAACCGCATCGTTTCGGTATTCCCGCCGCATCAACAGCGCCAGATCCGGATCCAGCTGGCCAGCATCCTCCGAGCGGTCGTCTCCCAGCGGCTGATCCCGCGAAAGGACGGACAGGGCCGGGTTCCGGCCGTGGAAGTCATGATCAATACGCCGTTCGTTGCCGACTGCATCTCCGATCGGGATAAGACTTACCAGATCCGGGACGCGATCGCCGCCGGCGTTTCCCAATACGGAAGCCAGTCGTTCGACCAGAGCATCTATCGGCTTTATGAAAAGGGGCTCATCGATTTCGAACAGGGCCTCCGTTATTCCACCAGCCCCGACAATTTCAAGCTCCGTGTCCAGGGCATCCGGTCCAGCCAGGATATCGCCATCGAAGATATGGAACGGGAGATGAGCACCGCCCCGGGGCTGCCGCCGGGGTTTGAGAAATGAACGCCCAGGATATCCGGGAAGCCTTCCTCGCATATTTCGCCGGCCGCGGGCACAAGATCGTCCGAAGCTCGTCACTGCTGCCCAAGGATGATCCGACTCTCCTCTTCACCAATGCCGGGATGAACCAGTTCAAAAACGTCTTTCTCGGCTTGGAAAAGCGGAGCTACGCCCGGGCCGCCTCGGTCCAGAAGTGCATGCGGGTCAGCGGCAAGCATAACGACCTCGACCAGGTCGGCCGGACCACCAAGCACCATACCTTTTTCGAAATGCTCGGCAATTTTTCCTTCGGGGATTATTTCAAGAAGGACGCTGTCGCCTTTGCCTGGGAATTGATGACCGGGGTGTTTCATCTCCCGACGGACCGGCTTTATGCCACGGTGTACGAAGACGACGAAGAGGCCTACCGCCTGTGGCGGGAGGACATCGGCCTTGCCTCCGACCGCGTCTTCCATTTCGGGAAAAAGGACAACTTCTGGGCGATGGGGGATACCGGCCCCTGCGGTCCCTGCTCGGAGCTTCATTACGATTTCGACCCGGGGCTGGAGGACGGCGAGCCTCGCGACCTGATCGACAAAGGCAGCGACCGATACGTCGAGCTCTGGAACCTCGTTTTCATGCAATATGAGCAGGACGGGACCGGGCAGATGCGCCCTCTTCCCCGGCCGTCGATCGACACGGGAATGGGCTTGGAGCGCCTCACGGCCGTCCTGCAGGGCAAAACATCCAACTGGGACACGGATCTCTTCCTGCCCTTGATTCGGGATGTCGGCCGCCGAACGGGTCGCGATCTTCCGTCCGGCGGCGAAGACGCCGTCTCAGCCCGGATTATCGCCGATCACGCCCGCAGCATCGCCTTCCTCATCGGCGATGGGATCATGCCGGCGAACGATGGCCGGGGCTATGTCCTCCGCCGCCTCATCCGCCGGGCCTTCCGCCAGGGACAAAAGCTCGGTCTCGACCAGCCGTTCGTATACGAGATGCTCGGCCTCGTGGCTGACATCATGAAAGACGCCTACCCCGAATTGACTTCGTCTTTGCCCCTCCTGACCCGTATCTGCCGGGCCGAGGAAGAGCGGTTCAGCCATACCCTTTCGTCCGGATTCCGTAATTTCCTGGAGCTCGCCCGGGATGCCCGGGAGGACAAGTCGTTGCGCCTTTCCGGCGAGGCCGCATTCAAGCTTTATGATACGTTCGGCTTCCCTTTGGATTTGACCCGCGAGCTGGCCCAAGAGGAAGGGATCACGGTCGACGAGACGGCCTTCGTCCAGGAGCTCGAACGCCAGAAATCCCGGGCCCGACAGTCCTGGAAGGGCGATACCCGGATCAAGGAAAAAAAGGCCTATGAGGGAATCTCCCCGGCAGAAGCGAAATACGCCGGGTCCGCAAGACGGAGAAGTCGCGGAGACCCGGGTTTTAGCCCTGATCAAGGACGGCGCCCGGCAGCCCGAACTCAAGGAAGGGGAGATCGGTGAAGTCGTACTCGCTCTTTCTCCGTTTTATGCTGAGGCGGGCGGTCAGGTTGGCGACGCCGGTTTGATTAAAGCGGCCCGGGCATCGGTCGTTGTCCAGAACACATACTACCCGGTTCCCGATTTGCGGGCTCACCAGGTGAAAGTTCTGTCCGGGACGCTCAAGGAAGGGGACGCCGTCCAGGCCTCGATCGACCTTGCCCGCCGGCGGGCGACGGAGGCCAACCATACCGCCACCCATCTCCTCCACGCGGCTCTGAGGAGCGTGCTCGGCGAACACGTGAAACAGGCCGGATCGCTCGTCGGCCCGCTTCGCCTTCGGTTCGACTTCACCCACTTCCAGGCGCTTTCCGATGAGGAAATCGCCGCCGTCGAAGCGATCGTTAACGAAAAGATCCGCCAGGACATCCCCCTGGCCGTGGTTGAAATGTCGCTTGAGGAAGGCCTCCGGTCGGGGGCTATGGCGATCTTTGAAGAGAAATACGGCGAGCGTGTCCGCCTCGTCTCGGTCGGGGATTACAGCCGGGAGCTCTGCGGCGGGGCCCATGTCCGGTCGACGGGTGAAATCGGATTTTTTAAAGTTGTCGCCGAATCAAGTGTCGCGGCCGGCATGCGCCGCATCGAAGCCCTCACCGGCGAAGAGGCCCTGAAACACGTCCAGGAAATCGAACGGTTGGTCCAACAGGCCGCGGCCGCCTTGAGCGTATCCCGCAAAGACCTTCTCACCCAGATTCATAAAATTCAGGACCAAGCCCGGGAAAAAGAGCTCGAGTTAAGAGCCCTCCGGCGGAACAAGACCCAGACCGGAGCGGCGGCGGGAGCAGA
Organism: Candidatus Aminicenantota bacterium; assembly: GCA_963783665.1. Lineage (GTDB taxonomy): Bacteria > Acidobacteriota > Aminicenantia > Aminicenantales > UBA4085 > JAAZPG01. The sequence goes on from CAWANZ010000002.1 coordinate 254,092, forward strand.
CCGGCAGGAAACGGTCAAAGGCTTACCGGTCCTTATCCGCCGAGTCGATGGGCTCACGGCCGCCGATGCCCGGGAGGCGATGGACGACCTTAAAAACCGGGTCAAGTCCGGGGTGGCCGTTCTGGGAACCGTTCATGAGGGAAAAGCCCTCCTGGTCGTCGGAGTGACCAAGGACCTGACGGGCCGCATCTCGGCCGGAAACGTCATCAAGCGCCTGGCTCCTCTGATCGGCGGGGGTGGCGGTGGTCGTCCCGATTTTGCCCAGGCGGGAGGGCCCGATACGGCCGCCCTCGATAGAGCCCTGGGCGAAAGCCTCCAGATCATCGAAGAGCTCCTCTCCTAATCCGGCTAAGCGAAAGCCCCCTCCTGGATTCACCCCTAAAGGGGATTGACCGTTTACCTCATCCAGCCGATCATGTCTGAGTGAGAACCGGACTGAAGACGCTTATCGCCGCAGGACTAGCCGCCGCGGGCCTTTTCCTCCTCCTGCCCGCGGCGGGTGATGCGGCCGGAATCACGGCCCGGATGAAGGAAAAATATAACGACCTCGTCGAAACCATCTCCGCCGAAAACGGTCTGCCGGAAAATTTGGTCCACGCCGTGATCAAGCATGAGTCGGCCTATAACCGCTACGCGATTTCAAGGGCCGGGGCCCAGGGATTGATGCAATTAATGCCGGCCACCGCGGCTGCTTATGGGGTGAAAGATGTTTTCGACCCGGAGGACAATATCCGGGGCGGAGTGAAATTTCTAAAAGCTCTCCTCAAGCTCTATGACGGTGACGAACGGACGGCCTTGGCGGCGTACAATGCCGGCCAGGAGGCCGTTAAAAAGCATGGCGGCATCCCTCCGTACCGCGAAACTCAGATCTATATCAGACGGGTCATGGCATCCTTCAGAGAGATTTCGATTCCCGGCCGGACGAAGATTTATGAATTCAAGGATGCCAAAGGGAAGACCATCGTGACGAACGATCCCCGGATGGTGGCGCAATTTGGGGTCGGAAACCCCATCTGATCCCTGTTCTCTTTTACAGATACCCCTTCACCAATAAACCGCGAGGGACGATTTCGAACGTCGCGGGTAGGCTGCCGAGCTGTTCCCCGTCCATTTCCAGGAGAATCTTCTCCTCCGCGTCTTCAGGAAAGGCTTCCACCCGGCGACCGCGGATCAAGTCGACTTTGCGATATCCGATGTGGGAACCGTTGATCAGCTTCCAGCTCTGGCGGGCGAATTCGAAGAGCTTCATCCCCCGGACCAGTACGGCATCGAAAAGGCCATCGTCCAGCTGCGCCTGGGGCGCGATTTTCATCCCTTTCCCGAACACCCGTCCGTTGGCGACGGCCCCGATCAGGTACTCGTTTCGGGGCAGGTCCCGGCCATCGATCCTGAGGTGAACGCGTTTATTCTTATACCGGAGGACGGTCGTGACCAGGCACTTGACGTAGGACGAGGCCTTCCTTTCAAGGCGTTTGCGATTGACTTCCCGAACGACCTCGCCTCCCAGGCCGAAATCCGCGACGTTGAGGAAGTACCGTTCGGTCATCTGTCCGTCTGCTCCTCGGAAGGTGACCTTTCCGATGTCCATGGGAACGGGAGGCGCCTCCTGGAGGACGGTCATGGCCCCGCCGAGCTTTGCCGGAATACGGAGGCTGCGCATGAGGTCGCAGCCCGAGCCCGAGGGGATGATGCCCAGCGAGGCCTCGGCGTTGACCGGTTTTTCGCCGTCGTAGAAGCCGTTGGCGATTTCGTTCAGGGTGCCGTCCCCTCCGACGCCGATGATCAGCTCGGTTCCTTCACGGAGCGAAGCCCGGGTCAGATCGATGGCTTGAAGGGGGCGTTCGGTGAAGACATAATGGAACTCGTGGACGAAATGCCGAAGCCCTTCCCGGATCTGGGTCCAGCGTTTGCGGGTTTCGCCCTTGGCTGATTCCGGATTGACGATGACTTGGGTCTTGAGTCTTTTCATCGGCTTAGGCGACCGGGCCCGCGGGCGGCGGCGGAACGGGAGGCGGAACGATTCCGGAGGGAGGGGTTTTCTTCCCGAACAAGGCCGCGCCGAGAATGCCTCCCAGGGCGCCCAGGAGGCAGAACACAACCGCGGAGATGATCAGGTTAAGAAAAAATCCGACGATAGAAAACGGCCCGATGCTCTGGTCGAACCATTTGCCGCCAACCCTGGGGCATTTCGCTTGTGTATTCGGAGAGCCGCTCGAACATTTTCAGAAAATAGCGGGCGTTGACGGCGGCCAGGGGGATGCTGATCAACGTGTGGGCGATCGCGGCGAAGACTCCGGTAAAGGCGCCGATCAGGGCTCCGTCTCCGGCCATCAGGGACGTCGGGCAGTCCTTGGCCCAGAGGGCGGCGGCCAGCATCGCCCCGCCGAGGATCCAGAGGCAGCAAAGACAGTTTAAAAACGGAACGGAGGAGAGGACTCCGGCAACCGTTCCGCCGATCAAGGCCGGGACGAAAAGGGGAGGACGCTGTTCGTTCATCCAATACTCCTCATCCGTAAGAACGCCTATTCTATGGTTTTCCGGCCTATTATTCAACCTCGGGTTGACCTTGCTCCTCGTTCCGGCTATCATTCCGGCAGTTGGCGAAAGAGGAGAAGGATCATGGAACGGACTCTGGCTATCATCAAGCCCGACAGCGTCAAGAAAAACGTGGCGGGAAAAATCATCGACCGGATCGAATCCGAGGGTTTTCGGATCGTCGAAATGCGGCTGGTTCACTTGGGCCGGGATGATGCCGCGGGCTTTTATGCGGTTCACCGGAATAAGGGCTTTTTCGAGGACTTGGTCGGTTTCATGACCTCGGGAGACTCCATCGTTCTTCTGCTGGAGCGGGAAAATGCGATTGCCCACTGGCGCTCGATCATGGGAGCAACCGATCCGGCTAAAGCGGCGCCCGGGACTCTCCGAAGGGAATTCGGCTTTTCGATCGAACGGAACGCCGTCCACGGCTCCGATGCGAGAGAAACGGCGGCGATGGAAATCGCTTTCTTCTTTAAATAAGCGGGATTCTTTCCGATATTTCTGTCGCTTGACATTTATTTTGTATTTTTATAGTGTTAGCGGCAAGTCCGGGGGGATGCGATTCTCGCCATAGGGAAAAGAGTCCTCGCTTTGCGGACGAAGATCGGCAGGAGGGGGTTAGGGTGAATTTTAAAAAGTCGGTTTCGGTGGTGTGCCTTGGTTTGTTCCTGGCAAGCCTTTCCTTATGGATCGACGAAAAATCAACGTCGAAAAGACACTTTTATCCGAGTCTAACGATCGTCGTTCTTCCTTTCGCCTCGGATTTTCTCCCGGGGGTAAGGATGTCTACGACTTTATAACACTTCCATTCCCATGGCTTTAAATCAATCCAGTACACGAACATAATCAGGTTATTGAATTGCATAATAATAAAACCTAGCGGATCTGATTAGCATAATTATTTTGTTCAATATAACATCTTTCGATTATTTTTAAACTTCAATAATAGAAATAATTCATGGTTTCAATAATACGGCGAATTGTCGATATGAGGATAATCGCAATTGTTTTATTTCTATTTGTGATGTCTTTCGAAAACAATATTAATGTCGAATAAAGATTCGTTTATACGACTTATTAACTAATCGGATGAGTCAAATGAAGCGGAAGTTTTGAAGATAGCGATGCAGATAATCGATGAAATAACCAAAAAGATCTTTCAATAAATCAAAAATTCGAAATTATCTGAAGGAAAGGAAGATTGAACTGGATAATTGGGAATCCGATCAAAAGCGCTTGAATACTTCCAGAAAGCGAAATTAGAAAGCGAAATTATAAAGGATAATTAAATATTCGGAAGATATGCGACTCTTGCATAAAGATTGTCAATTGGTATTCTGATGCAAAAGATCTATCGAGGAAAAACAATTATAATAGTGCGATTTCAGCGTTTCGTGAAGCGTCGGCATTATCTCGGGCGATTAAGCCGGCCCGAATTTGAGATGAAATGTCAGCGGCAAATGAGTCTTGTTTTCCTCGACTTGTCCGATCTTCGACAATTTTTGAAATGCAATGAAAGGGCACTTACCATTGCCCGCGAAATGCGGCACAAAAAAGAGGAAGGGTATTGTCTAAACAATATTGGTCTTTACTATTACAAGACAGACCAGTACTCGAAGGCATTGGAGAATTATCAAGCTTCATTGGAAATCGCACAGGAAGAAAGAAATAGTACAGCTCAAAGTGAATGTCTTACAAATATTGGTGTGATTTATAGAATTATCGGGGAATACGATACGAGCGCTGAGTCACGATTTCCAATCAATGGAAATCGATAAAAAATTGAAATAATCGGAGATAGGCTATATTATGATTGATTTAAGCAACATTAGCAGCTATATATAGAAAAAAATGGTTGGAAATGCAATTCGTAGAAATGATTTGGCCGAAGCATTATTCTTATCTTGAAAGAATGTTATGCGTCGCTTTCGGCGAATAGATCCGGAGATACAGTTAAAATTAGAATTCATTAACAATCTTCGGAGTATTTCCTTCAGATAGAAGAGATTATCGAAACGCTATTAAAGTATTTTAAAGAAGGTTTAATAAAGGCGGAAAAGAATTGCAGATAAAGAAGCAATATGCAGATTATTAAGTGATATCGAAGCTGTTTTAGGGCATAATTGGCAAAGACGATGAAGCGTTGCGAATAATTACAGAAAGCAATCGCCCTTTCATCTGAAATCGATGCCGGGCAAGTCCTTTGGAATGCCTTTTCGGTGTTGGCGGAATTACAAAAAAAGAAAGGTGCTTTTCGAGACGCTCTAAAAAGCTATGAGTATGCCATGGACGTCATCGAGAAAAGCCGATCTTCGCTGGATGACGAAGACCTTAAAGCGAGCTTTTTGGGTTCCAACCGTCGTCTCGAAGTTTATTATGGAGCAATCGATCTGCTCTTCCGGCTGGAACAAAAAGAAAACGACGCTGATGCGGCCGCGCTGGCCTTTGGATTCATGGAGCGGGCCAAGGCCCGGGGATTTCTTGACAGCTTGGAAATCGGCCGCGTTTCCGCCGCTCAACCGATTGCCTCCGAGACCGAGGATCGTCTCAAGGTGCTCCAAGCTCGGCTGAGCCGTCTGTCTCGACGCCTGGCGAATCCGCCGGGATCGCCCGATGAGCGAAATAAACTTGAAGAAGAGGCGTTAAAGTTGGAGGAAGATTATGACGAGGTCCGTCGTGACGTTCGCGCTCATGATCCGCGATTTGCGGCTGTCAGGTTTCCTGAGCTGATCACTCTCGAAAAAACGCGGAAAGAGCTCGTGGATGACGACACTGTCGTTTTTACCTATGCCGTCGGAAGAGAGTCTGCCTATGGCTTGGCGATTGACCGGAAAGGACAGCGGCTTTTTCCTCTTCCTTCTCCTTCGGCTTTACGCGAACTCGTCGGCCGTCATTTAAAATGGGTTTCCGACCGCGAGCGTTCGCCGGAGGGAACGGGCGAGGAGCTCTACCGGGCGCTAATCGATCCGGGCCTTGACGGACCTTGCCGGCGGATGTTGATCGTTCCGGATGATATCCTTCATTACCTCCCCTTTGAAACTCTTCGATCGGCGGGCGACCCGCGTTGGATGGGAGCCCGGACCGAGATCGCATATGCGCCGTCGCTCTCTTCGCTCGCCGAAATTGAAAAGCGGGCGGAACGTCAAAAAGCGCCATCCTTCGACCTCTTGGCGGTCGCCGCACCCGACCGCGGTGACGAAGCGGGGAACGCTTCGCTCCGATTCAGAGAACAGGAGGTGGAAGAGATCGCGAAGCTGTTCGATTCGAGCGAAATGATTCTTTTAAAAGGGTCGGAGGCCAACGAGAGGAGACTCAAGGCCAGTCGGTTTGAAGAGGCCGGGATCATCCATTTCGCCGCCCACGGAACGATCGACGAGCACAAACCGGTCCGTTCGGCGATTGTCCTTCGGGATGAGCCGACATCGGAGGAGGACGGATTCTTGCAAGCGCGCGAAGTCTTCGACCTCCGGCTGAAAGCGAAGCTTGTTGTCCTCTCCTCCTGCCGGAGTGCCGGAGGACGGCTGCTCCGCGGGGAGGGGGTCGTCGGCCTGAACCGGTCGTTCCTCTTCGCCGGCGCATCGGCCGTTCTGATGAGCCTCTGGCCGGTCGACGACGAGGCGACCAGTTACTTGATGGGCCGGTTTTACCGCCACCTCAAGGACGGAAAGACCGCCGCCGAGTCGCTTCAGTTGGCGAAAACGGAGATGATCGGATCAGAGCATTACTCCCACCCGTATTTTTGGGCCGGATTCGTCGCCACAGGGGCCGCGGATCGACGGCTGAGGTCGTGGTTCTCTTTCTGGGCGCCGGCAACCCTTGGGGCCGTTCTCGTCCTCATCACGGTCGTTTTCCTGGCCATCCGGTGGAAACGGGAGAATAGATTCTTCTGACAGAGTGAGAATAATAGCCGGGAGCGGCGTTCTCTCTAGGGAAAGCCGTTTTTCATATCGGGGATGCGCGAAAGGGGATTGGCGTGAGCTGGGATTCGTCCAAAGAAAAGGAATTGGAGCGCCTTTATGAGCAATTCGCCGGCTTCATGACGGCCCAAATCCGGAAGTACCGGGTCGGAAGGATCGGGGTCGAAGTCGATGATGTCCTCCAGGAAACCCGGATCAAATTGTGGAAAGCGCTTCGAAGCGAGAAAAATATCCACTATTTCGCGTCTTATATAAAGAAAATCGTGGATACCTCGGTTATCGATTTCTTCAGGAAGTACAAAAGAGAGGAGGGGGTTTATCTTCACGAGAAGAGCCTTCGGATCTCCGAGCTGACCCGCGGCTACGATGCGGATAGTCAGATGGACTTGAAAGATTTCGTCGGCCTGGCGGTGGAGCGTTTAATTTCCTCAAGGAGGGATATCGTTCGCCTCTATCTTCTCAATATGACGATTGATGAAATCGCTCTCCATTTTCATTACAGCCTTTCCAAAACCCGGAACTTGCTGTACCGGGGTTTGAAAGACCTCAGGAAAATCCTGGTCGAAAAGAGAATCGACGATGAGCCTCAGCCTTGACCGACTGAAAAGCGCCTATCGGGCCTATCTTCAGGGCTTGGTTCCGAAAACGCGGACCAGCTGCCCGCCGCCGTCTGAATTGATGCGCTTTTTTTCCAATGCCTCCTCCCGCCGGTTCAAATCCCGGATCCTCGATCACGTTGCCGGCTGCGGTCTCTGCGCCGCGGAATTCGAAATCGGGTTGGGGATGGACCGGGCCGCCCGGGCCTTCACCGCCGCGGCCGCGAAACTTGCCGAAGAAGCGCAGGAGACGGCCTCTCCTCGCAAATCGACGCGCGGCTTCTGGGGATTAGGCCGGATCGCTGCCTTGGGGGCGAGTCTGACCGCACTGGCGGCGGGAATAATGATTTTGGCCGGCCGGCCGACGAGCTTGCCGGTGGACGAACCTCTCGTTTTACGCGCGACCAGCGCCCCTTTATCCATAAGGCTGGAGGCTCCTCTTGGATCGGTCGATTTAAACGCCGCCGTGGCCTTTCTTTGGCGGGCAGGCGACGGCTCGCTCGGCGGGCCGTGTCATGTCAGCCTGTTTGATGATACGCTGGTTCGCATATGGGAGGGCTGGACGACAAATTCCGGCTCCCTTTTTCTGCCTCAGGCCGTTCAGATCTCGCTCGTCGCGGGCCGGCGATATTATTGGGGGATTTCGGTTTTCTCCGGAGACGAAGCCGTCGACTCGGATCTGGCCGAGTTTTGGCTCGAACCGGATTTGCGTGAGGCAAACAGCTCGACGATTCCCGTCAGAAAATAGAACGGGAGGATCAGTCCCCAGAGAAAACCGGTCAGAAATCGAAGGCCTCCGCCCGTGTTCCAGAGCCTCAGGATATTTGCCGCGGCATCGAGGGCGATGGGCGCCGAAGCAACCGCCAAGGTTGTCAGAGAGGGCAGACGTGTCGCTGAAAATCCGCGCCGAAACGGATAACAGAACACGCCTCCGGCGAATCCGGCATAAACGCCCAAACACCGGGCGCAGACGGCCAGCGGATATCCCCAGAGAAAAAACGACCGGGCCGGATTTTGGTGGCAGATCGGCCCAAAACATGCATAAACAAACCCGGCGGCTCCCGATCCGCGGCTTCGAAGCCAGGGGGCGGCGATGATCGCGGCTAACCAAAGGATCGTCCCCGCCGCGGTGAGGATATAGATCCGGCGGATGCGGCCGCGATTCAGATCTTTCGCTTCCATCTTAAGATGACCAGAACGACGACGAGAAGAAGGAAATTCAAGGTCAGGACTGAGGCGGACATGAACGCGGCATAAGCTTTTCTTCCCATAAGGTCATAGAGGGAAAGACCGATGACGGCGAAGTTGAGGATCAAACCGGCTTGGACGATCTTTGGGAAGGAGGGAAGATGACGAAAAACCAGGGCGACGGCCAAGACGGATGAGATGAAGGTATAGTCCCAGCCGAGGGGAGAGATCAAGGGGATTAAGAGGAGGAGGAGGGCTGCTTCGGGCATGGCCGGTGCAGATTGTGTCCGGCCGCGCCGAATAAACATATAGACGGTCAGGATGAGGCCGAGAAGGATGATTCCGTAGCTCAGCTGGGCAAATCCTGTGTCGCGGGTCCACTTGGTGAGCATCGCCAGGAGGGACACGTTATCCTGCGAGTCGAGCAAAGCCGGAGTTGAACGGGACAGGGACGAGATCCATTCTTCGTGGACAAGAATGTTGCCGTTGAATCCGTAATACGCCGAGGGCGCGAACAACGACACTCCCAGGACGAGCAGGGCCGGCCAAAGGATGTTCCACCGGCGTTTCAGAAGAAAATAGGGCAGGAAAATCAACGCGTACGGCTTCAAGGCCGTGGCCAATCCCCAGAGCAATCCGGCCAGAACTGATCGCCCTTTCGACCTCTTCTCCTCGTCCCGGACGAGGTTGATCACCATGATGAAAAGGAGGGCGGTGATGATGGCATTGATCTGGCCGAGCTGAACCTCCCGGAGAAAGAACTTCGCCAGGACGAGAGCGGCGAGGATCGTGGCCGTCCGGGCGCCGCGGGGATCTTTCGGGCCGAGGAGCCTATAGGTGGACAGAAGCAGGCCGGCCGTCGCGGCCAGGACAAGGACATACCAGATGATTCGGGCCGCGGTCGGCGGCAGCATGGCCAAGGGGGCGTAGATCATCGCGCAAAACGGGGCGTACTTGAACTGGTAATGCTCGTCGGAGGTTCGGTAAAGGGTTTCGCCGTGAATCAGGCGTTCGCCCGCAGCGTAGTTCACCCCAAAATCGACCATGTCCCGGTTGATTTTCAAGACGAACAGGCCCGCGCTTAGAGCGACGACGGCGATGATCCAGACCAGGGTGGAACGTCGGGGGAATCGCATGTCGCCCCAAAGGCTACCCGACCGGAAAGACCTTGTCAATCGGCTGATGAGATCATTTGACAGATCGACGTTAACATGTCAAAATAAACAGTACTTTATATCTCATATCCACAACCCATGATACAGGAGGCGATATGAAACCTAAAACTCTCTTTTTCGCATTTCTCTCTTTCATTCTGATCGTGCCCGGGATGACTCGGGGAGCCCAAAGCGCGCCCGGGGCTAAGCTCCTGGCCGAAAACGGAAACGCCGTCATTTCCCTCGTCGTTTTCGACAAAGACAAAAAGGAAATCGGCCGCGGGTCGGCGGTTGTCCTCTCGGAAACAGTCGCCGTGACGAGCTTCCACCTGGTCTGCAAGGCGGCTGAAGTCACCGGTTTGAACGCCCTGAAAAAAAAGGTCGATATCGAAGGCCTCCTGGCCGTAGATAAGAACCTCGACCTCGCCCTTCTTCAAATTGACGGAAAGGTCAAGATCCTGACGCCCGGTCCGGCTCTGGCGACCGCCCAGTCGGTCATCGCCCTGGGGGCGAACGAATCCGGCGAAATCGCCGTCGGCGATGGGACGCTCCGGAACTTGTACGAGATCATGCCCAACGTGAAAGTGGCCGACACGACCCTGGCTGTCGCCGATACGTTCGATGGCGGGGCTGTCCTGAACGAGGCCGGGAATCTCCTTGGACTCCTCAACGTCTTCGAACGGCGCTTGAAATTCGTCGTTCCGGCTTCGGCTTTGGCGGCCATGAAGCCCGGTCCGTTGGTCAAGTTCAAATCCTGGACTCCAGAGGAGTACATGGATTCCGTTGAAGCCGGGTGGCTGTCCGGCCGGTTGCTGATGTGGATGGACGAGAATTACGCCGCCGTCCGCGGGTTGGACAAGGTGGCCAAAGCCCAGCCGAACAACCTGGAAGCCTGGAAGTACCTGGCCAACGTCTATGAGAAGCAGCGGGATTACGCCAAAGCCCTTGAATCTTACCAGAAAATCTCTGCTCTCGAACCCAATAACGCTGCGGCTTTCGCCGGGATCGGAATGATTCAAGCCCGGACGTCAAAATTCGCCGAGGCGATCCCGAACCTGGAAAAATCCCTCCAGCTCGATCCCTCCCAAGTCACGGTCTATCGGTCGTTGGGCGAGGCCTATGAGGGCCTCCGCGAATTCGCCAAAGCCGGCGACGCGTATGACAAATACCTGGCTTCCAACCCTCCCGACCGGGCTCAAATCTACCGGACTCTTGGAAACGACCGCCGCGATGCGGAGCAGTTTGCGGCCGCGGCGGCAGCCTATGCCGAATTCATCAAGCTCAATCCGGACGACGCCTATCAATATTTCCAGATGTCCCAGATGTTGGAAAAAGCGGGGAAATTCGAAGAAGCCGAAGCGGCTTACATTAAGACCGGCGAAGTGGCCAAGGAGCCCGGCAAGTATTTCCCAAGCATCTTGGCGATGTATGACACGGCTAAAATGCCCGATAAGGCAATCGAGGCCTGCCGGAAAATCATCGCCCAGAATCCCAAGAACGAACAGGCGTATTACCATCTGGGAAATCAGTACACGAAGCTTAACAAAAACGCCGAAGCGGTCGAAGCCTTCAAGAAGGCTGTCGAGATCAAGCCGGACTTCGACTACGCCTGGTTCCAGCTGGGCGTTACCTATTACCAAATGAAGAACTACACCCAGGCCATCGCCGCCTTCGAGAAAAATGTCGCGATCGCCCCGGATCAATTCTACGGATGGCTGTACATGGGCATGTGCCAGCTGACCTTGAAACAGTACAAGGCCTCGGTGGAATCGCTCAAGAAGGCGGTCGAGCTGAAGCCTGACAACACCGACGCGCTCTTCAACCTCGGCGTGGCTTATGTCAACCTGCGAGACAAGCCCAACGCCCTGGACATCGTGAAAAAGCTCGAGCCTCTTTCCCAGGAACGAGCCGTCAAATTGAGATCTTATATCAAGTTTTGAGCGACGGCTTGGGAAATCCCGCCGGGACGGGAAAAAATTGACAATGGGGAGGAAAAAAGGTACACTTTTTTCCTCCACCTTCCGCTTCCCCGAGTCACCGGAGCCCGAGGTTTTCTATGGGAAAAGGGAAGCCCGGGCGGATTCATAAATGGGCAGGTGGCGGAACGGCAGACGCGCTAGGCTTAGGACCTAGTTCCTGAGAGGGAGTGCGGGTTCGACTCCCGCTCTGCCCATGTTCGAACGAAGGAAGCATCCGATGTCCGATTCCCACGATCACAAACATGAAAACGTGAAATGCACCGTCGAGACCCTCAGCCCTGTCCGCCGGGAGCTCGCGATCGAGATGTCCGCCGAGGAAGCGGCCGAAACCTACGAAGAAATGACGGCCGTCTACGCTTCCCGGGCCAAGCTGCCCGGATTCCGGCCGGGGAAAGCGCCCGTCGACATCGTTCTCCAGAAATTCGGCCACGACATCGAACATGAAGTGATCGACCATCTCGTTCCCGAGGGCCTTCACCGGGCTCTGGAGCAGAACGCCATCCGAGCTGTCGGGATTCCCTCCGTGCGGGACGTCTCCTACCAGGCCGGAGAACCTCTCCGGTTCACGGCCGTCGTTGAGACTTGGCCCGAATTCGAGCTACCGGCCTATAAAAAGCTGAAGTTGAAAAAGCGCGACGAGTCGGTTTCCGAGGAGGACCTCGACCGGACGATCGAGGACCTCCGCCGCAAACAAGCCGAATATCTTCCGGTGGAAAACCGGGCGGTCCAGAACGGGGACTACGTGTCCGGACGGATTCAGGGCCGGGATCTCAAATCCAAACGCCTGATGCCCTCGGAGAAGGTCGTATTGATGGCGGGCCATCCGAACAACGACCCGGCCCTCAACGCCAACCTGCCCGGGCTTCGGCCGGGGGAGGAGAAGGCCTTCGAATACGAATATCCGGCCGACTTCCCGAACAAGAAATTCGCCGGGAAGACGATTGCGTATACGCTCAAGGTCGAGTCGGTCCGGGAAATGGTTCTCCCGGAGGTCAACGAGGAATTCGCCAAACGGCTGGGGGAGGAAACCCTGACCGCGGTCCGGGACAAGGTCCGGGCAGAGCTTCTCTCGATGAAGCGCCAAGCCGTCCGCCGGGAGACTTCGCAGGAAGCGATTCAGGCGGTCATCGATAAATCCGAAATCACCCTGCCCGAGTCCGTGGTCGAGGAAGAGATGGAGGTCGTCCTCAAGAACATCGCCTCGCAGCTGCCCCGGCGGGACGTCACCCGGGAAGAGGCGGAAGCGATCCGGGCCCAGGCTCGGCAACAAGCCGAACAGAACCTCAAGGAACACCTGATCATCAGGAAGATCGCCCAGGCCGAGGGCTTCACCGTGAACGAGGAAGACGTTGACGCAGAAATCAAGACCATTGCCGAGTCCAACGGGCTCCCCTTGGCTCGCGTAATGGATACTTTCCAGGAGGAAGGGCGGCGAGACGGTCTGAAGAGCACCCTTCTGGCCCGCCGGACCGTTGACTTTTTAGTCACCCAGTCTATAATGGAGTAAAGATCGTTTTTTCCGCCATGACACTCATCCCCTTCGTTGTCGAGCAGGACGGCCGTTCCGAGAGGGCCTACGATATCTATTCCCGGCTTCTCAAGGACGGGATCGTCTTTCTCGGAAGCGAGATCACGGACGAAACGGCCAACCAGGTCATCGCCCAGCTCCTGTTTCTCGAGGCGGATAATCCCCAGCGGGAAGTCTCCCTGTACATCAATTCCCCCGGCGGGAGCATCACCGCGGGACTGGCCATCTACGATACGATGCAGTTCATCCAAAACGACGTCGCGACCATCTGCGTCGGCCAGGCCGCCAGCATGGCCGCCGTTCTTTTGGCCGGCGGGACGGCGGGCAAGCGGTTCGCCCTGCCCAATGCCCGCATCCTCCTTCATCAGCCGTTCGGCGGAACCCAGGGGCAAGCCTCCGACATCGCCATCCAAGCCAAGGAAATCCTCCGGATGCGGGAAACGCTTTACCAGATCCTGGTTAAACATACGCGCCAGACGAAAACGAAAATCCAGTCCGATATCGAACGGGATTTCATCATGACGGCGCTCCAGGCGAAGGAATATGGGCTCCTCGACGGGATCTATGCGTCGCGGGGCTCTTTGAAAAAGTAATCCGGCGGGCCGGCGGCCGGCCTGGAAACCAAACCGGATTTCGAGAGTCGAATATGGACGAATCCACGCGGGACAGGACCAACGCGCCCGGACAGTGCAATTTCTGCCACCGGACGCCGGCCGAAGTCCGCAAGCTGATCGCCGGCCCTGACGGCGTCTTCATCTGCGATATGTGCGTGGAAGCGGCTCATTCCCTGGTCAAGAACGTGCCGTCGCCGGAGCCCCGCGAGGAATCCGGACAGGGGCCGCTCGCCGACCCCGGCCGAAATCAAGGCCGGCCTGGACACCTATATCATCGGCCAGGAAACGGCCAAAAAAAAGATCGCCGTGGCCGTCTATAACCACTACAAGCGGATCCGCCTTCCCCGCGGCGCGGCTTCGGACGTCGAAATTTCCAAAAGCAATATTCTCCTCATCGGGCCGACCGGGACGGGGAAGACGCTGCATGGCCGAGACCCTGGCCCGGATCATTTCCGTTCCCTTCGCTATCGCCGACGCGACAACCCTGACCGAGGCCGGTTATGTGGGAGAGGATGTCGAAAACATCATTCTCAAGCTCCTTCAGTCCGCCCAGGGCAATGTCGCCCGCGCCCAGAAGGGGATCATCTACATCGACGAAATCGACAAGATCAGCCGGAAAAGCGAAAGCCCCTCCATCACCCGGGACGTCTCGGGGGAGGGCGTCCAACAGGCACTTTTGAAGATCCTGGAGGGAACGACGGCCAATGTCCCGCCCCAAGGCGGGCGCAAGCACCCCCACCAGGAATTTATCCCGGTCGATACGACCGACATCCTTTTCCTTTGCGGCGGGGCTTTTGTCGGACTCGAAAAACTCATCGCCCAGCGCCTGGGCCGGTCGGTCGTCGGCTTTGGGGCCGACGTCAAATCCCGCCGAAGCGAAGACGCCGCTCTTTTAGCCGAGTTGATTCCCCAGGATCTCATTAAATACGGGCTGATTCCCGAGCTCGTCGGACGCATCCCGGTCGTCGCTTCGCTGACCGACCTGGATCTTTCGGATTTGATCTCCATCCTCACCAAGCCGAAAAACGCCCTGATCAAGCAGTATCAGAAGCTCTTTGAGATGGAGGGCGTGTCCCTGGAATTTACCGACGAAGCCTTGGCCGCCATCGCCCAGAAATCGGTCGCCCGGAAACTCGGAGCCCGCGGCCTGCGTTCTATTATTGAGGACTTGATGCTCGACCTGATGTTCGACCTCCCTTCGTCCCGGAAGAGCGGCCGGATCAAGATCACCAAGCGGATGGTCGAGGACAACGAGCTGGCTTTCGACCGGCCCAAAACGTCCTCCGGAGCTTGACAATGGATCCCGTCAAAGACGTCTTCGAAGTCCTGAAAACCGTGCCCCTGATTCCGCTCCGGGACCTGGTCGTCTTCCCCTCGACCTTGGTTCCGTTCATCATCGGACGGCCGTCGTCCATCCAGGCCCTGGAAAAAGCCGGGGAAAGCGAAAAGACGGTCTTCCTCGCGGCCCAGATGGACCCGTCGCTCGACAATCCCTCTCCCAAGGATATCCACTCCTTCGGGATCACGGCCCGCATCATCCGGACCGTGTCGATGGACGATAAAAACGTCAAGGTCATCGTCGAGGGCCGGCGCCGGGCTCGGATCCTGGAATACGTCTCGACCCAGCCCTTCTACCAGGTTCTGGCAAAGGAAATCCCGCCTTCGGAGGAATCGGCCGCCGACCTGGCCGAAATCCTCAAGCGGGTCCTGGTGCTGTTCGAGGAATACCTCAAGCTCAACCAAAACGCCAATTTCCAATCGATCATCCCCGCCCTCCGCGACCATTCGCCCGAACGGATCGCCGACATCATCTCCTCCCACCTTTTTGTCCCCCTCGAGGAAAAGCAGAATCTCCTGGAGACGATCCAGGCCGGGGAGCGTCTCAACCGCCTCGATTTCCTCCTCCATCACGAAATCAATCGGATCCAAGCGGGCCTCCGGCGCAAGAACGGGAAATCCGGCGAAGCCGGGCGAAAAACCGGGGGGAGCGCGGCCGTCTTTCAATCCGGAGGCGGAAAGAAAGAGGAGCAGAGCAACGAGCTGGAAGAGCTCAAGAAAAAGGTCCTCGAAGCCCAGATGCCGCCCGATGCCTTGGACAAGGCCCGCAAGGAGATCGAACGGCTCGAAGCCATGCCCCCGATGTCGGCCGAGGCTACGGTCTGCCGCAACTACCTCGATTGGCTGATCGCCCTTCCCTGGGTCAAAAGAACGAGGGAAAAGCGGAATATCAAGGAAGCCGACCGGATCCTCAACGAAGACCATTACGGCCTGGAGAAGGTCAAGGAGCGCATCCTGGAATACCTCTCCGTCCGCCAGCTGGTCAAAACGCCCAAGGGCGTCATCCTCGGATTGATCGGGCCTCCGGGCGTGGGAAAGAGCTCCCTGGCTAAATCGATCGCCCGGGCAACCGGCCGGAAATTCGTCCGGCTCTCCCTGGGCGGCGTCCGGGACGAAGCCGAAATCCGCGGCCATCGCCGGACCTATATCGGGGCTTATCCCGGCCGAATCATCCAGATGCTGAAGCGGGCCGGGACAAAGAATCCGGTCTTCCTCCTGGACGAAGTCGACAAAATGAGCATGGACTTCCGGGGAGATCCGGCCGCCGCTCTGATGGAAGTCCTTGACCCGGAACAGAACAACGCCTTCCTCGACCACTATATCGACACGGATTTCGACCTGTCCCAGGTCATGTTCATCGTCACGGCCAATATGCTGGAACCGATCCCCCGGCCGCTCATCGACCGAATGGAAATCATCCGGATCGTCGGCTATACCGAGCCCGAGAAATTCGAGATCGCCCGGCGGTTCCTCTGGCCCAAGCAGCTCCAGGCCCACGGGCTGACCGAACATCATGTCGCTCTCTCGGATTCCGGCCTCGTCAAGCTGATCGATTCACTACACGCGGGAAGCCGGGGTCCGGAACCTTGAACGGGAGCTGACCACGGTCTGCCGCAAGGTCGTCAAACGGGTCGTTCTCCAGGGCCCGACGCATCGGGAACGGGTCACGGCCAAGAACCTCGAGTCTTACCTCGGCGTGCCGAAATTCCGCCGGAGGGCGTTGGACCAAGAGGACGAAGTCGGCGTCTCGGTCGGGATGGCCTGGACCGAGTTCGGCGGCGAGCTCCTGACGTTCGAGGCCTCGAAGGTTCACGGCAAGGGGAATTTCGTCCTGACCGGCCAACTCGGCGAGGTCATGCAGGAATCGGCCCGGACGGCCTTCAGCTTCGTCCGTTCCAAGATCTTCGAATTGAACGTGGCCAAAGATGTGACCACGAATTTCGACATCCACATCCACGTCCCCGAAGGGGCGACGCCCAAGGAAGGGCCGTCGGCCGGCATCACGATCGCCATCGCCATCCTCTCCCTGCTGACCGATATCCCGGTCAGCAAGAAGATCGCGATGAGCGGCGAGATCACCCTCCGCGGCCGGGTTTTGCCGGTCGGCGGAATCAAGGAAAAGCTCCTGGCCGCCCACCGCGAGGGCATCCGGGTGGCGATCCTGCCGCGCGACAACAAGTCCGACCTCAAGGACCTGCCCAAGAACATTTCCCAGGACATGACCATCCATCTGGTCGAAACGATGGATGAGGTATTGAAAATGGTCCTCACCCGGGAACTCCCGGCGATGACCGCTCCGCCCAATGCGGCCGCGAACTCCTCAACCCCGGCCGGGGAAGGGGAGGGCGTCCGCGCCCATTAAGATTCCACAGAAGAGGTGCTGCGATGGCGACACGTGAACCGAAGGACAACCGGGAACGCGAACCGCGGGAGACGAACAACCGCGAACCGCGGGAAAACCGGGAACAAAGAGAGCCGCGGGAAAACCGAGACGCTGGAGCGCCTCGGGACAACCGGGAACCCCATGAATGGGGCCTGATTGAGCTGGAGGAGGAAGACGCCAAAGTCGGTCGTGAAAGTGGCCGCGGAAGTCGGCCTTCCCCAGGACGAAATCGAGAAAGAGAAGGATAACCGCCATAACCTGATCTTCAAGATTCTCGAGGCCCAGGCCAAAAAACAAGGCCTCCTGTTCTCGGAAGGGGTTCTGGAAACCCTTGAGGACGGATTCGGATTCCTCCGGGCGCCCGAATTCAGCTATCTCCCGAGCCAGGACGACATCTACGTGTCGCCCTCCCAGATCCGGAAATTCCAGCTCCGGACCGGCGATACGATTTCCGGCGTCGTCCGGCCGCCCAAGAACGGCGAGAAGTACTTTGCCCTGATCAAGGTCGAAGCCGTCAATTTCATGCATCCCGACGTGATCATCGAACAGCGGCGGAACGTCCATTTCGAACAGCTGACGCCGCTGTACCCGTTCGAGATGATCAAGCTCCAGGACGGCAATCCGAAGAACCTCTGCGCCCGGATCATGGAAATGATGACCCCGATCGGCAAGGGACAGCGGGGACTGATCGTCTCGCCGCCGCGGGCCGGAAAGACGACCCTTCTCGAAGACGATCGCCAAGTCGATCGAAAAGAACCACCCCGAAATCTATCTCATCGTCCTGCTGGTCGCCGAGCGGCCGGAAGAAGTCACCGATTTCCAGCGGAGCGTCGCCGGCGAGGTCGTGGCCTCGACGTTCGACGAACCGCCGGCCCGCAACGCCCAGGTCGCCAACATCGTCCTGGAGAAGGCCAAGCGCCTCGTCGAGATCAAGCGCGACGTCGTCATCCTCCTGGATTCGGTCACCCGGCTGGCCCGGGCCCACAACGCCATCATCCCGCCCTCGGGCAAGGTCTTGTCCGGCGGTATCGACGCCAACGCCTTGAACAAGCCCAAGAAGTTCTTCGGCTCGGCCCGGAAGGTCGAGGAGGGCGGCAGCTTGACGATCATCGCCACGGCCCTGATCGACACCGGCAGCCGGATGGACGAAGTCATTTTCGAAGAATTCAAGGGCACCGGCAATATGGAAATCAACCTCGACCGGCGCCTGGTCGACAAGCGGACGTTCCCGGCCATGGACATGAACCGCTCGGCCACCCGGAAGGAAGAGCTCCTCATCGAAGAGAGCGAGCTCAACCGCATCTGGATCCTCCGCAAGGTCCTCAGCCAGCTGTCCGAAGTCGAAGCCATGGAGCTTCTCATCGATAAGCTGGGGAAGACCAAAACGAACCAGGACTTCCTCAACCAGATGAGCAAGGGACTTTAAACCGCGGTCGATTTCGCTTGACGGGAGGCCCCGATTCCCATAGGATGAGGGGCCATGATGTCCATTTTATTGAAATCCGCCCTCGGGTTATTCACGACCTTCTTCGGATTTTTCTATATCCGGGATGAGATCCGGAATCGGAAAACGTTTTCCGACAAGCCCTGGCCCGCACTCGCCGGGACGGGCTTCCTCACGAACATGCTCGATACCCTGGGGATCGGAAGCTTCGCCCAGCAGACCGCGATCTTCAAGTTTTTCAAGCTCGTCGACGACCGTCTCATTCCCGGGACCATGAACGTCGGCAACACCATCCCGACGGTCACCCAGGCCTTCATCTTCATGACGGCGGTGAAAGTCGACCCCGTCACCCTGGTGGCGATGTCGGTGGCCGCCCCGACGGGTGCGGTGCTTGGGCGCGGGCGTCGTGGCCCGGATGGAGAAATACAAAATCCAATTGGGCATGGGGATCGGGCTGCTCGTCGTGGCCTTGATCTTTCTCGCCGGGCAGCTCAACCTGATGCCGATCGGCGGCACAGCGATCGGCCTGACCGGTTGGAAGCTGGTCGCGATTACCGTCCTCAGCTTCATTTTCGGAGCCCTGCAAACCATCGGGATCGGATTCTATGCCCCGTGCATGGCGATGGTCTACGCCTTCGGCATGAGCGTCGATACGGCCTTTCCGATCATGATGACGGCCACGGCGATGCTGATGGCCGCCGGAAGCACCCGGTTTGTCACGGCCGGCGCCTATGACCGCAAAACAGCCATCTATCTCACCCTCGCCGGAATCGTCGGCGTCTTTATCGCCGCGTTCATCGTCAAGTCCCTGCCTTTGACCGTTCTCAAATGGGTTGTGTTCGTCGTCGTCATGTACACCTCGGTCTGGATGTTCATGTGCGCCTCGCAATCGAAGAAATGCGCCGTCGGCCCCTTGGGCAAAACCCCTTCGGCATCCTGACGCGTATCTTTATCGCTTCTTGCCATTACCGGGTACGGTGGAGGGGAATCGCCTTGACACTCTCCTCTTGCTGAACATATAATGACATCATCATGTCGGGAACAAGAAATCGGGGAGATGCTGCCGATGAATCGGCCGAGATCCCGAAGAATCGTTTCCTTGATCGTCGGACTCGCCATCCTCACGATGGGCGAAACAGTGAATTCCGGCGGCTGCGCCCTGCCCAATCCGATGACGATCGAAGCCTCCTCGTGAAAGCTGAACGAATATGTGGGAAAGGCGTTGAGCGGCCGATGGCAAATCAGCTGCCGGGAGGATGTTCAGCGGGAAGAGAATCGATATAAGGCCGTGATGACAAAACGGTCGACCGGGGAAAAGGTCCGGCGATGGGAACTGCAGAAAACCGTAGAATCGACCGCGACATACGAATATCGGTTGAGCTTGAAGGGGAAAAAAATCAATGAAAAACGGCTGTCTCCGTCGGCCGACAACGAGCTTCTCTATGAAGGCAAGGATAACGGGGCGATCCTTCCGTACAAAGACCGGAACGTATTCGTTAATCCGATGGAATATCTGAGACGAATATCCCGCGGAGCGGTAAAATATCAGGTTATCGGCCGGGAACGGCTCGGCGATTTCGAGGCCGGGGTTGTTGACTTCATCTCGGTCCATGTCTTCGGTGGAAAACATCAGACGTTATCCGGGAAGATATGGATTCATCCCGAGACGGGAGCCGTCTGGAGGCTTTCGCTTAATCCGGAAACATGGGCGCAATTTGAGCGGGAGGACATCCCGAAGGAATTCGCGGAAGTGAAAGCGCTGGGGCATCCCGCGGCCCGACGGGTGATCACTTGGACGGCCGATTTCGAGGTTGAGGCCGGGGAGATCCGTTTTCCAAGCCATGTCGAGATTAACGAGGCTTATGAAGACGGGCTGGGAGAGAGCCTGAAGACGAACGCTTGGGAGATTCGATACGGAGAATTCCGCTCCGCGGTGGGACAATATGAGAGGCCCATCGACCCGGGCCATCAGGTATTGAAGAAAGCGGCCGATTATTGCGAGCGGTTGAAAACGATCGCCCTCCAATACATTTGCGACGAGCATATCACCAGGACATCGTATTATTACGATGTCCGCCGGTATGTAAAAACATCCGGGATCGAAAACGTCGGATTGCCGCGCAAGCGCTGGACGCTGAAGCGCACGGCCGACATGGATATCGTCTACGACTATCAGCTGTTAAAAAAGGGAGATCGGCTGGAGGAGAAACGAAAAACGCTCGCCTACGACGGTAAAGCTTGGACGAAAAAAGACGAGCCGATGAGCATTCTCCCGTATCAGGCCCAATACATCGTCTACGGCCCGATCGGGTTTCTCAGCTCCTCTTGGCAAACGGGCTTCGAATATTACGATGAGGGGCGGGAAAAGGCGAGCGACGGTCGCGAAATGGTCGTTTTCATGTCCCAGCCGAACGAGTTCCGTGACGATAACAGCGTCTATGGCCGCGTCTGGGTCGATCCCGAATACCGGAGCCGTCATCCGCATCGCCTGGGATCCGGAGTCGATTGATTTCTTCCGTTCGGATGAAGTCCCGGAGATGTTCAAAGGTTTGGAAAAACAGCTCGTCTGGACGGCGTATTATGAAGTCGAAAAAAACGGAATCTATTTTCCGAGCCGCCAGGTCATTCGCGAGGAATACATCGGACCCAGCGGGAGAGGTCATCTTAGGGGACGTCTGGTCCGTGACGTATGAGAACTATCGATTTTTCACTGTCGGCGTCGATATCGAGATTAAGAAATAGGGAACGCCTCGATCCGGTGGGCGCGGGATATCCACAAATGCCTGAAAAGAAGTCAGGGAAGATATCCACACAATTCTATTGCATGTAAATAAATGATAATAAATAGAGATAAATGCATTAGGGTTAATGGGTCGCATAACATATATTATGTAAACTAGCATTCAGGGACGATGTGGCTCAAGTAGTATCTCCGGAAATCTTGCGCAACATATGGGCCTTCTGACGAATTTTCGTCCTTACTCTTTCCAAGGCTGGATTCGTAAGGCAATTGACTCTATCGACATAGACAATATCCCGGAAGACTTAATTTCGGCCGGTTTTAAGCTTAGAAAGCAGATCTTCGAGAACTTTTATGATTTCCTGGCGATTGACCGCTTCTTTTTTGAATTCAATCCTGAGGCTGAAAGATCGGTCTTCTTTCGGTTTGTAGTTAAAAATATAATGTTTTGGCCGCGACTTGCCGGATTCCTTTTCCTTGAACATTTTCGATAAGTCGCGTGTATCGACTCCGTTTCAAATTATGATCTTTGATGCCGTCGATCAAAGCCTTCATTTCGTCTTCGGTTTTCATTTTGGAGACCTCGATCAGAAGGCTCCGGTTTTTGTCCAAGCCGGCGGCGTGACACAGCTTGGCGAAGCGAAACGGGAATCCGGGAAAGATTGATGATTTCGGTGATCGTCGACCTGGCTTTTCCGATTTTTTCGGAGATATCGGCGTGGCTGTAATTATAAATCTCAATTAATGCTTTCAATCCATCGGCTTCTTCGAACAGATCGAGGTCTTTTCTCTGGAGATTCTCGATTAAGGAGATTTCCATGGCCTCGCTATCGGTCACATCCATGATAATCGACGGCAATTCCGCCAAACCGATGTTTTTTGAGGCGACAAACCGCCGCTCGCCGGCGATAATCTCATACCTGTCCCCTCTCGGCCGGAGAAGGATCGGCTCTAGAACGCCCTTTGCCTTAATGGACTCCATCAGCTCCTGGATATTGCCCAGCTCGCATCGGGCTTGCCTTGGATTCGGATCGATTTTATCGAGCGGGATCATCCGGACGAGCGGGCCGGGCTTTTGCGTTGAAATGAATTCCACGAAGTGAGGGTCATGCCTCATCGCGATAGTTTCCGGAAGACCGGATCTTTTAGTTTTTTGCACGGTCCAAAATCTCCTCGGCTACTTTTTGATATTGCTGAGCTCCGATGGAAGAGGCCGCGAAAGTGAAAATCGATTCTTTGTATGCCGGGCATTCCTCGATTTTCACGCTTTTCGAAATCGTCGTCTTAAAAACCTTGTCTCCGAAAACATGAGCTATCCGGGAGACAACGTCTTTGGCGATATTCGTTCTATTGTCGTGAAGTGTGATCAGCACTCCGAGAATTTGAAGATTCGGATTTGCGACCTTGCGTACTTTGTCGATCGTTTCGAGCAGATCATCGGTTCCTTCCAGGCAAAGGAAAGACGATTGAATCGGAATCAAGAGATGCGTGGCCGCAACAAGCGAATTCAAAGTAATAAGCCCGAGTGTCGGAGGCGTATCGATGAAAATAAAATTGTAACGCCCTCGCACCTGTTCCAGTGTCTTCTTTGAGGCGAAAATGACCGTCAATTTGACCCAGGAGCGAAGGTTCAAGCTTGGCCATTGAGATGCGGGAGACCGCTACGTCAAATCCAGGCACCGTCGATTTCATGATGACATCGGAAAGCGGAACCTGCTGAGGACTCATCAGCGCATCGAATAATGAATGAGGACATTTCTCCGCGTCGACGACGAGCGACTTTGTACTATGAGCTTGTGAGTCGGTATCGACAAGAAGGACGCGCTTGCCATGGAACGCAAGGGCCGCTGCGACGTTAACTGCTGTCGTTGTTTTACCGACCCCGCCTTTTTGATTTGTAACTGCGACTACCACGTAGCCTCCAAACTGATTATCAATACAATAAACAAACGAGAAGGAAAAGCAATAACAAAGATTCAATGAAAATGTCGGCCGGCCGACATGTTGTATAATCCATTCATAATAAACGCAATAGGAATGGTAGTTATTAGAATATTGTAGAATTATTGAACGGTGATATCGGGAACAATAAATGTTGTTTTCTTCTCGCATCAATACCCGGCCGGCATCTTTCTGGAAAATATATATTTAGAATCAAAGTGTGCGTCCCAATTCGCAAGGCTCTTATGGGATTGGTTTGAATACATGCATTATCCGATATAAATAATATTAATAAATATTTTTGCAAGTCGATTGATTTGGAAGAACTCCTGGAATATGATTTTGCCGGACAAAAAATTAAAATGTTCCTGTGTATCGTATATATAATATAATCAATAAGATAATACATTATGGCGAATGATAAAAACTTGATGGGATTATTCGACGCCACGGCGCTCGTCGTCGGAGCCGTGATCGGATCTGGAATATTTTTAACCTCCGGGCTCATCGCCGAGTACCTCCCTTATTCCGGTCTGATGCTGCTTGCCTGGCTGGCCGGCGGAATCGTCACCATCCTTGGGGCCCTTTGCTATGGAGAGCTGGGCTCCATGTATCCACGGGCCGGCGGGGCTTACGTTTACCTCAAAGAAGCCTTCGGATTCGCTCCTGCCTTTCTTTACGGCTGGACGTTTTTCATAATTATCGGCGCGGCTGGAATCGCGGCGATCGCCATGGGATTTTCCGAATATTTCGGAGGATTGTTCCCGGCCTTTGCCGAAGGCGAAAAAATCTTGGGAGTAAAAAGCGGGCATCTCGTCGCGGTCGCGGCGACGGTCGGCCTTACGTATTTCAACACCGCCGATTTGCGCAACAGCTCCCGAGGGCAGACGGCCTTGACCATTCTCCGTGTCGCCGCTCTTGTCGTTTTAATCGCGGCCGGCATCGTCTTTGGCCTTAAAACGGGCGGCCGGAACCTTCAGCCGGCTTTTCCAACAAGCGGGGCCTGGCCTCCCCTGACGGCTTGGGGAGCGGCCCTGATCACGGCCCTCTGGTCGTTTGACGGCTGGTATTCCGTAAGCTGCACGGCAGAGGAAATTCGAAACCCGAAACGGAACATTCCCCGAGCCCTGGTTCTGGGGACGGCCTCCGTACTTTTCCTTTATTTGGCCGTTAATGTCGTTTACGGGTTGACTCTTCCGATGAGCGAGCTGCGAGGCACGGTCCGCGTCGGCGAATCGGCCGTCGCCGCAATCGCCGGTCCCGCGCTCGCCCCGGTCTTTTCGGCGGTAGTCGCCCTGACGATCTTCGGCTGTCTTTCGGCCAATATTTTCTATTGCGCCCGGGTTCCTTATGCCATGGCCCGCGACGGCTTTTTTTTCCGGCCGCTCGGCCGGCTTCATCCCCGGAAGCGGATTCCCGTCCGGGCCCTCTGGGCCCAGTCGGCTGTCGCCATCGCCTTGATTCTGACCGGAACGTTTCAAAAGCTCATCGATTATGTGCTCTTCGGCCTCGTCTTTTTCTTTGCCGCGACCGGAGCGGCGGTCATCGTTCTGCGGCGAAAAGCACCCGCCGTCGAACGCCCCTACCGGCTCAAGCTTTATCCCGTCGTCCCCCTTGTTTTCTCGGCGGTCAACGCGGCGATTTTCGTCGCCTTGGCCATCGAGCAGCCGAAACAAGCGGCGGTGGCGGCCGTGTTGATCTGCAGCGGCGTGCCGGCCTATTTCATCTGGAACGCGCGTCGGAAAACTCTCCCGCCCGAAAGTATCAAATCATCGCCAGGAGGCCATTGACATGTCTCCCCTTGTTTCGGTCCTATCGTCGGGCCGTCGGATCTCGGCCGATGTCGGCGAACTGCTGAGCGATCTTCTTGTCCGGGCGGACATCCCCCTCAACCTCTATTGCGGCCGCCGGGGCGTCTGCGGGAAATGCTTTGTTGAGGTTCTTTCGGGTGACTTGCCTCCGGCGGATGATCGCGAACGGACGCTGGCCAAAGCCAGAAACCTGGATGCCGGACGCTTCCGCCTGGCATGCCGGATCTCCGTCCGGAGCGACCTGACGATCCGCGTTCCAGATGCGGCCTTGATCCCGAAAACCAGGATCCTCGCCCAAGGAACGGGGAAAGAGGTCATCCTCGACCCGACTGTTAGGAAAATTCCTGTCCGGCCGCGTCGCCCGGACCTGCACTCGCCCCATGCCTTGCTCGAAGGATTGAAGACCGGACTGGGCCTCCCCGGCCTCCGGCTTTCCCCCGAAGCGCTTTATTCCGCAGCCGCCGTACTCTCCGGATCGCCGGACGAGGAGGCTACGGTGACCGCCGTTCTAGGCTCCGGCGATGAGTTGCGCGGCGTCGAGCGCGGGGACACCTCCTCCCGCCTTTTCGGCCTCGCCCTCGACCTGGGGACGACAACCTTGGCCGCCGACTTGGTCGATCTCGGAACCGGGGCCATCATCGAGACGGCCGTGGGCCTTAATGGACAAGCGTCGTTCGGGGCCGACGTCGTCAGCCGGATCAGCGCGGCCTTCAAGGATCCGGTCCAGGCGGCCGCCCTCCGCACCGCCGTTCTGGAATCGATCAACGCTCTGCTTTCCGAGCTGCAAACGGCGGCCAAGATCAGGCCCGATGAAATCTATGAAACAGTCGTCGCCGGAAACACCGCGATGAGCCATTTCTTTCTCGGCCTCCCGGTCGATGGGCTGGCCGTGGCTCCTTTCGCCGGCGTTTTTTCCATCGCCCCTCCCCTGCCCGCGGACCGATCCGGGCTTCGGGTCAATCCGCTCGGCCGGGTGTATCTCGCGCCCAACCTTCAAAGCTTTGTCGGTGGCGACATCACCGCCGGCGTCACGGCAACCGACCTGCCCTCCCGTCCCGGGACGGTGCTGTTCCTCGACCTCGGGACTAATGGCGAGCTGGTCCTTAAAACGGATCGGGGCATGACTTCGACCTCGACGGCGGCCGGCCCGGCCTTCGAAGGGATGTCCATTTCCTGCGGCCTTCCGGCCCAAACTGGGGCGATCGACAAGGCCGTTCTGGGCGAAAACGGCGAAATCGTCGTTGGAACGATCGGCGGAGGGCCCGCCCGCGGCGTCTGCGGGACCGGCTTGATCGATCTGATCGCCGCCTTCCTTCGCCGGGGCGATATTTCTCCAGATGGCCGGGTTCTTCGTCCGGACAAACAGCTCCCGGTCGTGCCCGGCGTCGTCCTGACGCCGCAGGACATCCGGGAGATCCAGCTGGCTGCGGCCGCTGTTAAGACCGGCATGAGAATGCTGCTTGCGGCCGCCCGGCTGGAGGTCGGCGATTTGGACGAAATCCTCGTCGCCGGGGCCTTCGGGGCCTCCCTCAACGTTGAGAATGCGGAGGCGATCGGGCTTCTTCCCCGGCTCCCCGGCCGTGTCAAGTTCGTCGGCAATTCCTCGCTGGAGGGCGCCCGGGCCTTGCTCCTTTCCGGAAGGGAGCGGCTCAGGGCCGAAGGCCTCACCCGGGTTATTCTCCACTTGCCGCTCGCTCGCGACGCCGCTTTCGAGCGGATCTTCGTTGATTCCCTTTCCTTCCATGAATGGCCGGAGGATCCGGCCTCAACTGAAACTCCCAAGGAGGACTTATGAACGCCGACCTTTTTGCGGCCATGGCCAAGGCCGTTGTCGATGGGGACGCAACGGCGGCGGCCGACCTGGCCCGAAGCGCCCTGGACGGCCGGATCCCTCCGGCCGAAGCCCTCGATAAAGGATTCGTCCCCGGCATCCGGACCGTCGGCGAGTTGTGGGAATCGGGCGATTACTTTCTGCCCGAGCTGATCGCTTCGGCCGAAGCCATGAAGGCGGCCGCGGCGGTTCTTCGTCCCGCTCTCGAGGCGGACGGCGCATCCTCGGCCTCGACGGGGACGGTCGTCATCGGGACCGTCGAGGGCGACATCCACGATATCGGGAAAAACCTGGTTTCGGCCATGCTGACGGCCAACGGGTTCAAAGTCATCGACCTCGGGGCCGACGTGAAGCTTCCGGCGTTCCTTGAGGCCGCTGAACGCGCCGGGGCCGACCTCATCTGCCTGTCGGCCCTGCTGACGACGACGATGCTCGGTCAGCGGCGGCTCATCGAGCTGCTGGTCGAACGGGGTCTACGCGGCCGGTTCAAGGTCCTGGTCGGAGGGGCTCCGACATCCCGGAGATGGGCCGAGGAGATCGGTGCGGACGGGTATGGCGAAAGCGCCCCTGCCGCGGTGAGGGCGGCTCTCGGCTTAATGGGGAAGGTGACGTCGTGATTTCCGGCCTGCGCCCGAAGCTCGACCTCCTCTCCCCCGCCCTGGTCGACCGGATCATCGACGAGGCGTTTTCGATCCTGGAGCGGACCGGAGTCTTTTTCGAGAATCCGGAAGCCCGGGCCCTGTTCCGCGACGCCGGCCAGGAGGTCGACGATAAGACCCAGAGAGTCCGTCTCGGATCCCGCCTGGTCGAGCGCTGCCTGGCGACGGCTCCAGCCGTGATCGATCTTTATGACCGGGCCGGAGAGAAATCCTTCCGCGTCGGAGGCGACGAGGTCCATTTCGATCCGGGCTCCTCCGGAACCCGGATTCTCGACCACGCGACCCAACGGGAGCGGAAACCCGTGACGGCCGATCTGGTCTCGATCGCCCGGCTGACCGACGCCCTGGCCCACCTTCATTTTCAAAGCACCGCCCTCGTTCCTTCCGACGTTCCCGGGGAGATCGCCGACGACTATCGTCTTTACCTCGCCCTGCTCTTCAGCGCCAAACCGGTCGTGACCGGAACGTTCCGCGTCGCCGGATTCGGGCCGATGCGGGATATGCTCGCCGCCATCCGGGGCGGGGCCGAGGGCTTGCGGGCCAAACCCCTGGCCATCTTTGACGCCTGTCCTTCGCCGCCGCTCCGCTGGAGCCAGCTGACCTCGCAGAGCCTCATCGATTGCGCCCGGGCCGGGATCCCCTCGGAATTGATCTCCATGGGGATGACCGGGGCGACCTCCCCGGCGACGATTACCGGAACGCTGGTCCAACATGTTGTCGAAAACCTGGCCGGCTTGTGCCTGGCCCAGATCGCCCGCCCCGGCGCGCCGATTATTTTCGGCGGCTCGCCCTCGAGCTTCGACATGCGCCAGGGAACGATGCCCGATGGGAGCCATGGAAACGATGATGATCGACTGCGCCTACGCCCAGCTGGGAAAGCGCCTCCGCCTCCCGACCCACGCCTACATGGCCCTGAGCGACGCCAAGACCAACGACGCCCAAGCCGGGTTTGAGACCGGGATCGGGGCGGTGCTGGCCGCCCTGGCCGGGATCAACGTTATTTCCGGGCCGGGGATGCTGGATTACGAGAGCACCATCAGCCTGGAAAAGATGGTCATCGACGATGAGATCTGCGCCCTGGCCTACCGTTTGATTTCCGGAATCGTCCCCCGCGAGGATCTCTTGGCCGAGCACTTGTTTGAAGGATTCGGGCTTGAGACGGATTTCCTCAAGTCCGCCCATACCCGGAAATGGTACCGGGTCGAGCATCTTCTGCCCATCGTCGTCGACCGGGATCCTTACGACGCCTGGGAAGCCAAAGGGGGCCGGTCGATCGCCGACCGGGCGGCCGACCGGGTCAAGGACCTGCTGGCGAAGAATCCCCCGTCGTTCCCCGATCCGGCGTTGGCCGGCGAATTGCGACAGATTATGGAAACCGACGCCCGGGCTAACGGGATTTCCGACCTTCCCGACCTTCCGGCTTTTTAAGGAGAGGTGCCTGTCATGAAAAAAGGGAATGCGTCCATCGTTGCAATCGCGGCCTTGCTCCTTTCGTCGGCGGCCGTCCCGGCGGCGGCTCAGGAAAGGACGGGTCTTTCGGGCCTGAAGCGCCTGGAAAAACAGATCCGGAACGTTATCCGGGGCCAAGCCGGCGAGGTCGGGGTCGCCCTTCTTCATGTCGAATCCGGCCTGGAGCTCGCCGTCAACGGCGAGACCTTGTTCCCGATGGCCTCAGCGTTTAAGGTCCCGATCCTCGTCGAGGTCCTGTCTCAGGTCCGGGAGGGCAAGCTCGCGCTGAACGACGAGGTCCGGGTCGAAAAAACCGATCAACACATGGGCAGCGGCATGCTTTCGGACTTGACCGCGCCCGGGATCGTCCTTTCGGTCGGAAACCTCGTCAATCTGATGATGCTCATCAGCGACAACTCGGCGACGGACCTTCTCCTGGAAAAAGTCGGTGCCGCCAACGTCACGGCGAGGATGCGGAGTTTGGGCCTCGACGGGATATCCGTCGACCGGCCCTGTCAGAAGCTGATCATGGATTACCTGGGGATGGATTACGCCCGATTCGGCCATCTGCCCCTGGACGAGATTCCGGCGGGAGGAGGCAACTGGACATCCGAACAGAGAAAAGCCGCTGTCGTCGCTTTCAGCAATGACGTCCGGGATCAGGCAACGCCCAAAGCGATGACGGCTCTTCTCGCCAAAATCGTCCGCAAAGAGATACTCGACCCGGCTTCATGCGATCTGATCCTCGGGATCATGGGCAAATGTCAAACCGGCCAAGGGCGGATTTTAGGCGAGCTCCCTCCGGGCACGCGTGTGGCCCATAAGACGGGTACGATCGCCGGTACGGTGAACGATTGCGGCATCATCGACCTTCCGGACGGACGAGGAAGCCTCGTCCTGACCGTCTGGACAAAAAACTTCCTGAGCGAGACAGAGGACGTTGAGGCGATCATCGCCAAGATCGCCCGCTTCGCTTACGACTATTTCTATTTCACGGACGGAGTCGCCGGACCTATTAATCCTTGATTTCGGCCGGAGCAGGCAGCGTCTCCGCGAGGCCGGCTTTCTTCAACGCCTCGTTGAGCCGGGGGACGTCCGATTTGATCAGGGCGTTGACTTGGCCGACCTGCGCACCGATCAACCGTTCCAAGTCTCCGAGGATCTTCAGCTGTTCGGCGGTCGGCGGCTCGGCCGAACCGGACAGGCCCAAGTTGATCCCGACGAGCATTTGGTACGGCATCCCGCCCCGGAGAGTCTGTTCCCGGAATGAAAGCCCCACCGCGTCCTTCGGGAGGATGGCTTCGGCCAAGGGATCGAGCTTGGCCTTGAAAGCGGCGAGCTCCCGGCCGGCTTCGGCCGCGGCCTCTCCCGTCGCTTTCGCGGCAGCGGCTTCGACCTTGACCAAACGGTCGCGGAGATTCCGGACGGCGGAAACGGCCGCGGACAATTTCGCGGTTTGCCGGGACGCCCGGGCTATCGCTTCGATTTGGGCCGCATGGACGGCGGGATCGAACGGCTTCCGGGGGTCCGGCCGAAGGACCGCTTTCTGCTCGAGGACGCGGCCGTCCGCCGTCACAGTAAAGGTATATTCACCCGGAGGGGCGACCGGGACGCCGAAGAGGGCCGCGTTCGGGGCAATCACCTTCGCACCGTCGATTTCCGGAATGTAATTCAGATCCCAGGGCATCCGCTGCAGCCCGGCTTTCTTGGCCAGCTTGAATTCGGCCATCGACCGGCCCTGCGCGTCGGTGATTTTGACCTTCGGCTGTTCCTTGGGTTCGGACTTGGCATAGAACGTCACGCTCATTCCCACCGGAGGATTCTTGGCCGCAAACGGCGGCCGGGAGAACGATTCCCGGACCGCGGAGAGGTGGGCCCGCGTGGCCGGACGGATGGAGAAGAAGTGCCCGGAGCTTTCGAAAACTTCAGGTGACATTTCCTGGAGGAACCCGATATCGTCCAGGATCCAAATGCCCCGGCCGTGGGTTCCGATGATCAGGTCGTTGTCCCGCGGGTGGACGGCGATGTCGTGGATGGCGACGGTCGGCAGATTGTTCTTCAGGGAGATCCAGTCGGCGCCCCCATCGAGCGAGGCGAAAACGCCGAACTCGGTCCCGGCGAAAAGGAGACGGCGGTTCCGGATATCCTCACGGACGACATGGACCCATCCGAAGTCCGGGAGATTGGACTTCAGGGAGGTCCACGTCCGTCCGAAATCGGCGGTCTTGTAGAGGTAGACGCCCATATCCCCCGTCCGGTGCCCGTCAAAGGCGGCAAAAGCCGTTCCGGACTCGAAATGCGACGCCTCGGCCCGGGAACACCAGGTGTTGGCCGGAAGGCCGGGGATCGCCTTAACCGTATTGGTCCAGGTTTTGCCGTTGTCGCGCGTGACCTGGAGGTTTCCATCATCGGTCCCAACCCAGATGACGCCGGGAGTGACCGGCGACTCGGCGATCGTGGTGATCGTGCAATGGCTTTCGGCGGTCGAATTATCGAGGGTGATCGGGCCGCCGGATTCTTTTTGTTTGGCCGGGTCGTTGGTGGTCAGATCGGGACTGACCACGGACCAGGTCATCCCCCGGTCGGGCGAGCGGAGGAGAAATTGGGCTCCGCAATAGACAACCCGCGAATCGTGGGGGGAAAGATGGATCGGCGAATTCCAATTGTAGCGGTACGGCGGCTCGAAAAGCGAGGCGACGGGCCGGACGGAAACGGCCTGGTTGATCCGCCGGTCGAAGCGGGTGATCCCGTTGCCCTGCGAGTTGGAATAGACGGTGGCGGGGTCCTTCGGGTCCGGTTGGACGAAAAAGCCGTCCCCTCCGGCGAGGATGAACCAGTCTTCGTTCCGGATCCCGCCCGCGTCAAACGAGGCGCTCGGGCCGCCCCAGGCGTTGTTGTCCTGGAGGCCGCAATAAACGTTGTACGGGGTTCCGAAATCGTATCCGACTTGGTAGACCTCGGCCGCGTCGATGCTCTGGACGGGGTCCCAGGTCCGGCCGCCGTCCCAAGAGATATCGATGCCGCCGTCGTTCCCCTCGATCAGGTGAAGAGGGTTGGCCGGGTCGATCCAAAGGGAATGATGGTCGGAATGGGTCCCGACGCTGATGCCCTGGAAATGCGCGCCGCCGTCCCGGGAGACGCTCAAGCCCGTGGCCAAGACATAGATTTTCAGGTCGTCTGAGGGATCGATCCTGATCTGGCTGTAGTAAAAGGGCCGGTTGGCGACGCGATTGAAGATTTCGGTAGAGCACATCCGTTTCCAGGATTCGCCCCGGTCCTCGGACCGGAAGAGCGATCCATCCACGGCTTCGACTGCGGCATAGACGACTCCGGAGGAGGAGCGGGAGGTGTCGAGGCCGATCCGTCCGAGCAAGCCCTCGGGCAGATCCTTGGTCAGCTTCGCCCATGTCTCTCCCCCGTCGGTCGACCGATAGAGGCCGCTCCCCTTCCCGCCGCTGGTATAAAACCAGGGCAGTCGGCGATGCTCATAGGCCGCGGCGTAGAGGATCCGGCTGTCAAATCGGTCGACGGCCAGGTCTGCGATCCCGGTGTTTTCGTCGATGAAAAGGGTCTTTTTCCAGGTTTTCCCGCCGTCGGTCGTCTTGAAGACGCCACGCTCCTTGTTGGGGCTCCACAGCGTTCCCATGGCCGCAACTTGGACGATCTGGGGGTCGCCCCGATTGACGAGGATGCGGCTGATGTGGCGCGTTTCTTTGAGACCCATGTTCGCCCATGACTTCCCGCCGTCCTCGGACTTGTAGACGCCGTCGCCGACGGTGACCGAATTGCGGCAGGTCGCTTCGCCCGTCCCGACCCAGACGATGTCCGGGTGGGATTGGGAAACGGCCAGATCGCCGACCGAGACGGTGGCTTCCTTGAAAAAGACGGGGGTCCAGGTCGTTCCGGCGTTCTCGGATTTCCAGACGCCGCTGGGCCCGACCGCGGCAAAGATGATCCAGGGTTTGGATTCGACCGCCTCGATATCTGTTGTCCGCCCGCCGGGTACGGCCGGTCCGATCGCCCGCCAGGCAAACGGACGAAGCGCGTCCCCCATCTGGGCCGCGGATTGAGCCGCGGCGGAAGAGGCAAGGACGACGGCGAAGCCGAGAACGCGGAGGAAATTTCGTCATGGATCCGACTCCTTCGGGGAAACTCTTTCCCTGGATTATCCGTATAAATCATTATAGAATACGAAAATTCACGAGATCGAGTTCATCGGTTGGATATTCAAGGAGGACCCGGATGAATCGAAACAGACGGATCGCGTTTTTTTCCCTTTTTCTTTTTTTGGCCGGAGGCCTGGCCGTGTTCGGTCAGGCTCCCGCGGCCAAGCCGGCGGCGGCTTATCGTTCGCCGGCTGAAATCGCAAACGTCCTGAAGGCGTTGGCCGGCAAGTACCCGGCCTTAGCCCGGCTGGAAACTGTCGGCAAGAGCGCCGGCGGCCGGGAGATTTCCATCCTGCGCCTGGCCGGCGCGGGGAAGGCCGAAGTGCGTCCGGCCGTGCTGATCACGGCCAATCTCGAAGGCGGCCATTCATCGGCACCGAGGCGGCCCTCCGCCTGGCCGAAAAGATCCTGGCCGGTTATGCCGCAGGAAAAAGACGCAGCGCTCCTCGACGCCCGGACGATTTACATCGCGCCCCTCCTCAATCCGGATGGCGCCGAAGCATATTTCGCTCCGGTCCGGACCGGACGGTTTGGGAACGCCCAGCCGGTCGACGAAGACGCCGACGGCGTCGTGGGATGAGGACGGCTTTGAGGACCTGAACAAGGACGGCATGATCACCAAGATGCGCGTCAAAGACCCCGAAGGCCGCTGGATTCCCGACCCCAAGGAGCCGCGGCTCATGCGCTTGGCCGACGCCTCCAAGGGCGAAAAAGGCCTCTATAAGATCTATACGGAAGGCCTCGATAACGACGGCGACGGCGAGTACAACGAAGATCCTGCCGGCGGCGTCGTGCCCAACCGGAATTTTCCCCATGACTTCGAATACTTGGTCAAGGCGACCGGCCTTTACCCCGCTTCCGAGCCGGAATCGGCCTCGCTCCTGAAGTTCATGAACGAGCATCCGGAGATCGCCCTGGTCTTGAGCTTTTCGACCGAGAACACCATTCTCAACCAGCAGCAGACGGCCCAGGCGAAGGCCGGATCGGACAAAGTCCGGGTCCCCAAGGATCTGGCCGGATACATCGGGCTCAGTCCCGACACGGATTACACCCTCAGGCAGATTGCCGACGCGGCCAACGCCTCCGGTCTCGGCGGCGGGATGGAGATCACCGAGGAAATGATCGCCAGCTTCCTCGGCATGGGACCGGCGGTCCAGATCGACCAGGCCGACCAGCCGATCTTCGACGGCGTCTCGAAGGATTATAAGGACATGCTGAAGGCGGCCAAGCTGGACGGCCTGGAAAAGCATGCCCGAGGCGTGGGCAAAGGCTCGTTTGTCGCTTATGCTTATTTCCAGTACGGCGTCCCCGTCTTTTCGACCGACCTGTGGCAGATCCCGGAGGTCAAGAAAGAAGCGCCGGCCGAGGCGATCACGGCGGACAAGCTCAAGGAGATGACCAACGACCAGTTCCTGGCGCTCGGCGAGGACAAGATCGGCGCCTTCCTCAAGGACGCCGGCGCCCCGCCGAATATGACGGCCAAGATGATCATGGAGATGGTCAAATCGGGCAAGATCAAAACCGCCCAGATGGCCGAGATGATCGAAAAAATGCCTAAGAAGCCCGGGGCGGATGGTGAGGATCATCCCGACGCCTATAAGCTCCAGTGGGTTGATACGGCCCTGCAGGGCGCCGCGTTCGCCAATTGGACGGCCTTCAAGCATCCGCAGCTCGGCGATGTCGAAATCGGCGGATTCTGCCCCCACCTGGGGCTCAATCCCCCGGCCGCGGAGATGGAAACGACGATTGCCGCTCACGCGGATTTCTACCTGAAGGTGATGGACAACCTTCCGCTGCTCGAAATAGCGGGAGTGAAAGCCGAACCGCTCGGCGGGGATCTGTACAAGCTGACCGCCTACGTTGCCAATAACGGACGGTGGCCGACATCCACGTCCCAGGGCCGGCGGGCCGGAACATCCTGGCCCATCCGCGTCACGCTCGGGCTTGGAAAAGGCCCAGGCCGTGTTCAGCGGCCGGCCGATGGAAAACGATCCCGTCATTAACGGCGGGGAAACGAAAAAGCTCGAATGGACGATTCGGGCGAAGAAAGGGTCCAAGGTGACGGTCAAGGCCTGGACTCCGAAGCTGGGAACGGTCCAGACGACCGTCGTGATGGATTGAGGAGGCGATCATGCGCAAGAAATTCAGTCATCGTCCCTCGCCGCGGGCGTTCTTTTGTTCGCGGGTCTCCTCGGCCTTCAGCCGGCCCTGCCGGCAACCGAAGTCGTCCTGAGCTTCGATCACTGGTACGACAATGCCGCAATCGGCAAAGCCCTCAAGGACCTGGCGGCGGCTTATCCCCAGCTGGTCACGGTCCAATCGATCGGCAAATCGGTCCTCGGTCAGGACCTCTGGGCGGCCACTCTCAACAACCCCAAGACCGGTCCGGCCGATCGCAAGCCCGGTTACTACATCGACGGCAACATCCACGGCAACGAGATCCAGGGCGGCGAAGTCGCCCTCTACACCGTTTATTATCTCCTGAAGAATTACGGCCGGACGGAATTCGCGACCAAGCTTCTCGATCGGGTCGCATTTTATATCGTCCCCTCGATGAATCCCGACAGCCGCGATTTCTACATTCACAAAGCCGCCGATCCGAATTCACCCCGGACCGGCTGGGCTCCGTTCGACGAAGACCGGGACGGCCTCAAGGACGAGGACGGACCCGAGGATCTCGACGGCGACGGATCGATCACGATGATGCGGAAACGCGATCCGCTGGGGAACATGAAGACCAGCCCCGACGATCCCCGCCTGATGGTCCCGGCCAAGCCCGGGGAAAAGGGTGAATGGATCATGCTCGGCGAGGAAGGGGTCGACAACGACGGGGACGGCCTGATCAACGAGGATGGGCCCGGCGGCTACGATATGAACCGAAATTTCGGCTACAACTGGCAGCCGGATTACGTCCAGGGCGGAGCCGGTCCTTATCCTTTCTGCTGGCCGGAAACACAGGCTATTCGCGATTTCATCCTCGCCCATCCGAACATCTTGGGGGCCCAAAGCTATCACAACAACGGCGGGATGATTCTCCGCGGCCCCGGGGCGACAAACCTCGGCGAATACAACGCGGCCGACATCCGGGTTCTGGACGAAATCGCCAAACGGGGCCAAAAGATCATCCCCGGCTATAAATACGTCATCATCAACAAAGACATGTACACGGTCTACGGCGGGACGATCGATTTCACATACGCCGCTCTGGGGATCTTCACCTTTTCCAACGAACTCGATAC
Source organism: Candidatus Aminicenantota bacterium (assembly GCA_963783665.1). Classification (GTDB taxonomy): domain Bacteria; phylum Acidobacteriota; class Aminicenantia; order Aminicenantales; family UBA4085; genus JAAZPG01. The sequence continues at coordinate 290,607 of CAWANZ010000002.1, forward strand.
CGACCCGATCTCCGAAATGAGTCCCAAAAAAGAAAGCCCGGACGAGGGCGTGATGGCCTCGCTCTTCCGCGAGGAGAACCTGGACGAGTTGATTTACCGGGACAATGTCGAAATGGGCGAGAATTACACGACCTGGAAAGCCGCGAAGCATCCCTTTTATGGCGAGATCGAGATCGGCGGGACGAAAAAGTTCGGATCCCGCGTTCCCAGCCTCTTTAAGCTGGCCGAGACCTGCCACCGGAACGCGGCCTTTTCCCTCTATCACGCCGATCAGATGCCCGTACTCGCTTTCGAGAACATCTCCGTCAAAAAGCTCGACGGCGGCGTTTATCAAGTCGATTTCTTCGTGACCAACGCCAAGATCACCCCGACGATTTCCGGCCAAGCCTCGAGCCAGAAGCTTCATCGGCCCGACCGGATCCTTCTCGGCGGAAAAAACGCAACCTTGCTGGCCGTCGGCGAAATGCAGAACCGCTTCTTTGACCGGACCTCGGCGGTCAAAACGATCAAGAACGCCTTCGAAGTCGTCGGCGGCGTCTCCAGCCGCGGGCGGCGGGAATTCCGGATGCTGGTGAAAGGATCGGGTTCCGTCACCCTGACTTACGATTCGCTGAAAGGCGGCCACGCTGAAAAAACGATCGACCTGAATTAATCCGAACGGGCCGAAGGGAATCTTTCGGGATTCCCTTCGGCCCTTTTTTTTCCGAACGACGGACGATCTTACATTAATTTCAGGGAGATCATAAACTCGTTCCGGCCCGGGAGCCCCTTCTCGTAAGCCCGGGCAACTCCCACCGAAAACGTCGAGTTCATCAGGGAGAAAACGACGATGCGGAAATCGAGCTGGGCTCCGAAATTGACCAGCTTCCGGCTGAAGGCCGCGTCATCGAAATCCGTGACGATCCCGGAGGCGAACAAGGCCAGCCGGGCCCAGGTGCAGTAAAGGTCCATGAATCCAAACCGGCGGAACGTCATCGGCGGGAGGGTCCATTCGACCGTCCCTTTGGCGAAGTTCTTCCCGCCGAGCTCGTTCAGCTCCAGCCCTGGGAAGCTGTAATATTCCCGATACCGCTTTTCGGTCATCGAGTCGATCCAGTTGTTTCCGAACCCGCCGAAAAAGAACCGGACGAAATTGTTCTCCCTGTCGCCGAACGATTGACCAAAGGCCGTCCGGAGCCAAACCGAGGAATGGTTGATCGGCAGGGCCAGGCCGTAATCCAGCCGGCCGTACACCCGGGGATAGAGCCGGCCGTTGACATAGTTGGCCCGAGCAAACACATGGGCCCGGTAACCTTTCTCCTCGTCGACGGCGCCCAGGGAGCGGCGAACGAAGTTATATTTCAACCCGATCCGGGCCGACACCAGCTTATCGTATGTCGCATCGATATTCTGATAATCCGGCAAGCGGTCCAATCCGGCATAACCGGCAATCCCGAAATCGAGAGTCAGGTTCCGGGGCGGGTCATAGATCAGGTCGCGGGAATAATCGACGCCGAGGGAATACCCCTTCATCCCCGACATGGTCGGCCCGAACAGATCGTAGAAGCTGGCGTTATTGTATGTCGCCGAGATCCTCCAGTTCCAGTAATGGTAGATCAAGCCGAGATGGAGCCGCTCCTTAGCCGGCAGCGCCGCCGAAGGGCTGTAGGAAGCCGAAACGTCGAATCCGTGATACCGGAGGGCGTTTCGAAATTCCATCCGCAGGCCCACGGCCAGCGTGTCTTTGTATCCCTCGACGATGGGATAAGCCGAATTCAAGCCGATGTCCTTCCAGGAGCTGTAGGGGCCGACCGACTCGGTCAGGGATTCGATGGGGACGTCGGCCGGCGATCCGGCGGTCCAATCCTTAACCTCGGGATGACGTTTGACGACTTCCTGGCCGAGGAACCGGACGGCGTTGACGTCCTGGAGGACCCGGTTTTCGATAAAACCCGGGAGAAAACCGTCTTTGGTGTATTTAAAAACGAGGAGGCTTCTGTCATTGATCGGGATCGGCCGGAAAAATCCCGTTTCGGCGTTGCTGAGGACGTCCAGGGTCTTTCCGGTCTGGTCGTAGCGGAGGATATTGGAAGCGCCCGTGTAGTACGACGAGCCGTAGAGAAAGCGGCCGTCTTCGGAAAAACGGAAATCGGACGGAGAATCCGTCCCGAAATCGTGGAGCGTTTCGAGGGTCAGCGTCCCCCGGAGAAGGTCGGGGACGCTCAGGCGGACGAGCTTCTGGCTGCCTGAAACATCGGACACCGCCGCAGAGATCCAGGCCCCATCCGGCGAGATATCGAGACCGTAAACGTCGGTGTAGTAATCGAAGCCGTGGACGGCCGTCCAGTCGGAATACGGAGGGTCGATCCGGACGAGGGTGGATAAGCCCGTGTTATGGCGGATGCCCCAAAGGCTTTTGTCCTTCGGATTGAAAACCAAATCGCCGATCCGGCAATCCATGATCAGCTTGTCCGACCGCCCGGAGGCCAGGTCGTAGACCCGGAGGTCGCGGTAGGTATTGTTGTCGGTGGAGTAAAACAGCCGGCCGCCCGCCTTGTCAAAAGCCAGGGCGCAGACCGAGTAGAGCGACGCTCCCTTGATATCACAGAGGCGTTTCAGGCGGCCGGTTCCCACATCGATTTCCGCCAGGGAGGCGACTTGCCCGGGGTAATTGACTCCGGCGTAGACTTTGCCCCGGTCCGGATCATAGAATCCGCGCGAAACCGAACCCATCTGCCGGTCGGTCAGGGGCTTGAACTCGGTCACCGGGTATTGGCGGATGATTTTCAGGTTTTCTTCCTGCCAGGCCTTCTCGGCTTTGATCCAATCGGCCCATTCATCGACCAGGCGCCGGCCGAAGGTCTGCTTGAAGGCGCCCGAAAACGAGCTTCGGCTGTCTTTTTCGACGGAAACCCAGTCGATCACTTTTCCCGGACCGTACGTGACGGCCAAATGGGAAAAGAAGCGCGCTCCATACATATAGGAAAGGGCCCCGATTTGGAAGTCGACGGCCGTGCCCTCGGATTCCAGGCTGAGGGCGTCATAAATGACGTCGTTTTCGAGAACTTTCGTCCGAAAGGCCATTTCATCGTACGCACCGAGGGAGCGCCCCAATCCCCCATTCATCCAGGTTTCCATGAAAACGGCGATGCCTTCCAGGTACCAACGCGGCGTGTACATCCGGGGGCTGGTCAAGTAGGTATAAATCATCGAAAGCGGATTTTCCTTTTCGGCCCCGACCTTGCCGAAAAAGATCTTTCGGAAAAAGGGCGAGGAGCCGACCGGCTTGTCCATGGTGACGACATGGACAAGCTCATGGTTCATGATCAGGCTCATCCGCTCGTACCCCGACATCATGTCGTAGGCATGATCGAACGGCGAAAGCTCGAGAAAGACGAGATTTTTCGGCACGGCCGTCGCTCCGCCGTTTCCCCAATCGCTGAAATCTTCCACAAAGATCGAGGTTTTGCCCGAAGGCGTGTAGTTGAAGAATTTTTTGTAGTAATCCATCGTGTTGACGAAGGACCGGGCCAGGTGCTGGATGACGTATTCGTGGGCCTGGCTATAGTAGACCAGGTTGAGGCCCGGGACTTTGAAGCTGAAGAGCGTCTGGCCGGAGAGCCCGGCGGCCGAAAGCGCCATGACGAACAGGAAAACAAGCGGCGACAGGCGACGGGGAGAGCTCATGCATCCTCCTCCCGATCCGTGGGGTGGCTTCAGATTATCCGAGGCGTTTGGAATTTGCAAGGCAAAAAAAAGCCTCCCGGGAGAAGCCCAAGTTTCCCCCGGGAGGCCCGGTCTTCCTGCCGCCTCAGATCACCAGATGGCGTTGGCGAAATCGCCGCTCTTGGCGATATTTGCGAACTTGGGATCGCGGATCATGTTGGCGAAATTGGCGTCCTTCATCAAGTTGGCGAAGGCGCCGTCTTTCATCAGGTTGGCGAAATTGGCGTCCTTCATCAGGTTGGCGAACGCGCTATTGTTGATCAGGAGAATGATGTTGGCGAAGCCTCCGCCCTTGATCATGTTGGCGAGGTCGCCGCTCTTGATCAGATTGGCGAAATTTCCGTCTTTGAGAAGGTTAGCGAAGCTCGCGTCCTTGACCAGGTTGGCGAAATTCCCGTTATTCATGAGGCCGATGAAGTTGGCGAATCCGCCGTTCTTGACCATGTTGGCCAAGTTTCCGCCTTTGAGAAGGTTTTGGAAATTGGCGTCCTTCATCAGGTTGGCGAAGTCGCCGCCCTTGAGGATATTGGCCATCCCCGGGTCTTTCATCAGGTTGGCGAAGTTCCCGTTCTTCATCAAATTGGCCATGTCCCCGTTTTGAAGCCAGATGATGAGGTTCGCCCCCCCGCCTTTGAGCAAATTAGCGAAATTTCCGTCTTTGAGAAGGTTGGCGAAGCTCGGGTCCTTCACCAGGTTGGCGAAGCTCGGATTGTTGCTCAGGTTGGCAAAGCCGGCATCCTTCATCAGGTTGGCGAAGTCGCCGTTTTTGAAGAGGCCGGCGAAGTTCCCGCCTTTGAATAGATTGGCGAAACGATCATCCTTGAAGAGGTTGGCAAAGCCCGCGTCTTTAAGGAGGTTGGCCATCCCTGGATCCTTCACCAGGTTGGCGTAGTTGGGGTTGTTCTGGAAATTGGCGAAATCGCCCCCCTTGACGGCATTGACGAAGGCCGGGTCCTTCATGAGGTTGGCGAAGTTTCCGTCCTTCATCAAGTTGGCGAAGTTCGCATCGTTGATCAGGTTGGCCAAGCCATCGCCTTTCAGCAGGCCGGCGAAGGCCGGATCCTTGAACAGATTGGCGAAATTCCCGTTCTTGAGAAGGTTGGCAAAATTGGCGTCCTTCAGGAGATTGGCGAAGTTGCCGTCCTTCATCAGGCTGGCGAAACTCCCGTCCTGGAAGAGCGCGATCGCATTGGCGCTGGTCCCGCCTTTCATGAAATTGGCGAAGCCGGCGTCCTTGACCAGGTTGGCGAAGCTTCCGTCCTTGACGAGATTGGCGAAATCCGCGTTTTTCAACAGCCCGATCGTAACGTTGGCAAATCCGCCGTTCCTGACCAGCTCGATGATCAGCCCATTGGCCATCCCGCTTTTCAAGAGATTGGCGAAATTGCCGTCCTTGAAGAGATTGGCGATCGCCGGATCCTTCGTCAGATTGGCGAAATTCCCGTTATTTTGCAGGTTGGCGAAGCTTCCGTCCTTGACCGCGTTGGCGAATGCGGGGTCCTTCACCAGGTTGGCGAAATCAGCGTTTTTTAACAGATTCGCGAAAATCGGGTCTTTAACCAGGTTGGCGAAATCGGCGTTTTTTGTGAGCTCAATGATGTAATTCGCCTGCGGACCGCCCTTGAGAAGACCGGCGAAGCTCTCGTCCTTGAGGAGATTGGCGAAGTCGCCCCCCTTCAGAAGGTTCGCGAATTCGGGCCGCAACAAGAGCTTGGCGAAATCGCCGTTCTTCATCAGGTTGGCGAAATTCGGATCCTTCATCAGGTTGGCGAATTCGGGCCGCATGAAAATGGCGGCGAAATTTCCGCCCTTGGTCAGGTTGGCGAAGTCCGGATCCTTCATCAGGTTGGCGAAATTCGGATCCTGGACCAGGTTGGCGAACTCGGGCCTCATCAGGGCGTTGGCGAAATCCCCGTCTTTGACCAAGTTGGCCATGGCCCCGTCATTCACCATATTGGCGAATTCGGGATGCATCAGGGCGTTGGCGAAATCCCCGTTCTTCAGGAGGTTGGAAAAATTCGGGTCGGCCATGGCCTTCTGGAAACGGATGCTCTTGATCATGTTCTGGACCTGAGGGTCCTGGAGGATCTTCATGACATCCTCCTTAGTCAGGATCACATCCTTGGCCGTGATCTGTCCGGCCCGGAGCCGGTCGGCCTTGGTGATCGTTCCGGCGACCTGGTCCGCGTCGGTTTTCTTCTTCAACAGGTCCGGGCTGAAGACGAACACCAGCGCGACGGCCGCGATGACGACAACCGCTCCGAACGAGAAAATCTTCTGTTTTTTGGTCATGATGTCCTCCCTTTGACCTCCTATCGTGGCGTTTATTTCCTTGCCGTTTCTCTTGCGATATCGTTATTTTCCGCCCGGCCAGGCGAACGATCGGGAAAACAGCGTCTCCCCTGCGGCCACGGCCCGAACGTCGAGGGACGTCGGCGGATTTCCCTGGGTGCGAAAGACAACCAGAAAGCCGTGGGCGCCGGACGTCCGGAGGACGATCGTTCCGGGCAGAAGGTCGACGCCTCCCGTTTCGCCGGTAAGCCGGCGGACGGCGTCGAATTGCATTTCTTCCGGGGAGAAGCCGATGGTGACGACGACCTCCCTGTCCGCGGTTCCCCGAAGACCGACGGCCAGCATCCGTTCTCCCCGGAGAAGGTCCAGCTTTTGTTCGATTCCGGATGATTCCCAACCCGCGGTTTCCAGGGGACTCAAACTCCCGGTGTCCATGATCGTTCCGGCCAGCTGCCGGGTGTTCCATCCGGAATCGTTGATGAGGCGGAATTTCGAGGACAGGAGGAGCAGAAGACCGAGGCCGAGGCCGAGGCAGAAAAAGAGGGCATATCTCAGCTTTAGCGGCTCGAACAACGGGGCCAGGAAGCCCCGCTTTTTGCCGAATTTCGGCTCGGGGGCATCGCTCCGCTGGAGGAAGGCCAGGATTTTCGTTTTAAAATACGGGCCGGGATCCGGGACCGGGGCGTTCCTCAAGTGGTCCATCGCCGCCGCCAGATCGTCCGCATAGGCCCGCGCCTCTTCGTTTCCCAGAAGAATCCTTTCGAGCTCGCGGCTTTCCTCGACCGTGTTGGCCCCGTCCATCTCCTGGTTGATCAGCCGGACGACCTCCGGATCAAGCATGGAGGACTCCCCCATCCCGGACGAGGATCTCGCGCAGCCGGTGACGGGCTTCGAACAGCCGAGATTTCACCTTTTTTTCCGGAAGGCCGATCATTTCGCCCATTTCCTTATAGGACACGCCGTCCACACTCAGGGCAAGGAGGGCGCGTTGCGAGGCGTTGAGATCCTCCATGGCCCGATGGATCCGGGCGTTCATTTCTCCGATTTCGAACAAATCCTCGGGATCGGAGGCCGGGCCGCTTTGCGGGGAATCCGCCGGATCCATCCGCCGGTCCCGCTTTTCGACGAAATTCAGGGATTCGTTCACCGCGATCCGGTAAAGCCAGCTGAAGAATCTGTAGCGGGGGTCAAAAGAGGACAGCCGGCTGAACGCTTTGACGAATACGCCCTGAGCGACGTCCCGGGCGTCTTCGGCATTGCGGACGATGCGGTAAGCCAAGCTGATCACCTGTTTCTCGTACCGGACGATCACCGGTTCGAAAGCGTCGATGTTTCCCTCCAAGCAGTCGCGGACAGCCTCGAGGTCTTCTTGTTCATACATAATTACAGGCGAACCGCCCCGAAGTTGGGTGAGGCGGGATCCTCTCTCCTCATGGTGGTGGCTCGAATATACTGTGTCCGAAAGGAGAATGTCAAGGTGCGAACGCCGTTTGTCAAGGCAACGGGATGTCTTTCGCGCCGGGTGAGGAGAAACTTCCGCCGGATGCGGCGGCTTGAGAACGGCGGGCAAATAACATAAAATGAGCGCCGATATCTCTCATGGGACTCGTGATTACGACAATCGGACCGAAGATCCTGGTTGGGATTCTTCCCGTCCTGATTTTTCTCTTGGCCCTGGTTTTTATGGACAGCTACAAGCTCGTCCGGATGAAGGTCCTCCTCCCGGTCATCATCGGGGGGGCCGCGGCGGCCGGCCTCAGCCTTTTGCTGAATTCCTGGCTGATCGGCTATTTCCAGGGCGATTTTGCTTTTTATTCCCGGTATGCCGCCCCCCTGATCGAGGAAACACTGAAGGCCGCCATCCTGATTTATTTTTTCCGATCCCACCGGATCGGTTTTCTCGTCGACGCGGCGATTCTGGGATTTGCGGCCGGGGCGGGTTTTTCGGTCGCCGAGAACTTCCATTTTCTCAACAGCGCCGCCGGGGCGAATATCGTCGTCTGGGCGATCCGGGGGCTTGGAACAGCGATGATGCACGGCGGGACGACGGCCATGTTCGCCTCACTGACCAAGTCGCTCTCCGATCAGCGGCCGAAGAATTCCTGGCGGACCGGCGTCCCGGGCCTGGGCCTGGCCTATGTGGTCCATTCCGCCTTCAACCATTTTCTCTTGCCTCCGGTTGTCTCCACGGCGGTAATGTTGATCGTCCTTCCCCTGGTCGCCATCAATGTCTTTATCGCCAGCGAACGGAGCACCCGGCGATGGCTGGAGATCGGGTTCGACACCGACGTCGAGCTTCTCGGACTGGTCAACGCCGGCCGGTTTTCGACGAGCAAGATCGGGCGCTATCTTCTTTCCTTAAAAGGCACGTTTTCCGGGGAAGTGATGGCCGATCTTTTCTGCCTCATCCGGCTTCATTTGGAGCTTTCGATCAGCGCCAAGGGTTCGCTCCTGATGAAGGAAGCCGGCCTTCCCCTCACCCCCGATCCCGGCCTCCGGGATAAGTTCCGGGAGCTGGAATACCTGCAGAAGAGCGTCGGTTTGACAGGGATACGGGCCGTGTCTCCGATCCTTCACCGCAGCCGGCGCGACTTGTGGGAATTGCACATGCTGGGCGGACGGTAGGCCGGATTCAAGCCGGCCGGCCGGCCATGGCCAAAGCGACGATGGTGATATCGTCGGACGGAGCTGTCCCTTCGGCAAACGTCCGAACGGCCTCGCGCATGATCCCGACCATCTCTTCGGTCGTTTTCCCCCGGTGGGCGTCGAGGGTTTGCCTGATCCGGGCTTCGGAAAATAGATCCAGCGCGATGTTGGTCGCCTCCGACACGCCGTCGGAAAACAGGAGAACGGCCTCTCCGGGCCCCAGGTGACCGGTTGTCGTTACATAAGTGCACCCGTCCATGATGCCGAGGAAGGTTCCCGTCGGGCCGGGCAGGTTGCGATAACCGCCTGAACTGTTCGAGACGAACGGCGGCGGATGCCCGCCGTTGGCATAGGCGATCTCGCCGGTCCGGAGATTCAGGACCAGGAAAAAGACCGTCACGAACATCATCATGTCGTTATCCGGAATCAGGGCGCCGTTGAGTCGCTCGAGGACTTTTCCGGGAGGGAGGCCGCGCATCGCTTCGGTTTTCAGCAGCGTCTTGCAGATCGCCATGAACAACGCGGCCGGCACGCCCTTGCCGGAGACGTCGCCGATCGCCACGCCGACATGGTCGTTGTCGATGAGGAAAAAGTCGTAAAAATCGCCGCCTACTTCCTTGGCCGGCTCCATCAAGGCGAAGATTTCGAACTCCTTCCGGTCCGGAAACGGCGGGAAAATCCGGGGAAGCATCGCCGCTTGGATGTCCCGGGCGATCCGCAACTCGCTCTGGATGCGCTCCTTGGCCTCGGTCTCGGCCCGGAGGTTTTCGATGAACCTTTGGACGCACAGGTGGACGATCCGGAACGCCAGCTCGGAATTGCGGCTGAACAGGCGGGTGACCTCTTGCTTATCGATCGAGTAGACGATACAGTCCTCCTCACAAACGGCCGAAGCGGTCCGGGTATGGAACGGCGAAAGGAGGCCCATCTCGCCGATGACTTCGCCGGCCTGGACGACCTTGGCGATTTCGGGGAGACGCAGGGATCCGGAGGCGATGTAATACATCTTTTCGGCCGGGTCGCCCGTACGGAAAAGGACCTGCCCTTTCAGGTGCGTCTCCCTGGTCATGGACTCGAGGGGAAATCCGGAATCCTCGGCCTCCTCTTTCGCCTTAAGGCCTCTTTCGGCCGACCCGCCGGGCCGGGGAACGAAGACCAGGGTCAGGATGTTTTTCCCGCCTTCCCGTCTCCAGATCGTCTCCTCGGCCATCCGGTCGATGAAGAAGATGCCCAGGCCCCCGACTTTCCGCTCCTCGAGTCCGGCCCGAAGGTCCGGAACGGCCGCCGACCTCGGATCGAACGGGACGCCGGTGTCCTCGATGTCGATTTCGACCTGCCTGAAGCCGGACCCGGCCCGCCAGCGCAGCTCGATCTCTCCGGATGTCTGGGGGTAGGCGTGGTGAACGACGTTGACGACCGCTTCTTCAACGGCGAGCTGGATTTCTTTGGTTTGGAGGGAGGAAAAGCCGTTTTCGCGGCCGCGGAGCTCGACGAAGCCGAGGAATTCCTCCAAGGATTCGAGACGGGCCGGCAAACGCAGCTGGACCATCGGCGCCTCCCCCCTCGGAGGCTTCAGAATCGACCGTGAGCCGACTCGATCGAATCCTCGACGGCGAAAACGGAACCGAAACCGGAAATCGTGAAAACTTCCTTGACGACGTCCTTGACGCAGGCGATCACGACTTTGCCTTTTTTCGCCGAAAGTTTCTTGCCCAGAATCAGGAGGCTCCGGAGACCGGCGCTGCTGATGTATTCCAGTCCGGAGAAATTCAGGATGAAGTTCGTTTCTCCGGCGGCCAGCCACTCGTCGCATTTGCGGTCAAATTCCTGGGAGGAGACGGCGTCCATCCGGCCTTCGACGGCCATGATGAGCCGCCCGCTTTCGTTTTTACCTTCGATTTTCATGTCGTTTCCTCGGGCCGAAAATTAACGGCAGGCCGCGGACGTTCCGGCCGTTCCGTCTCGACCGGATTCTATCTTCGGTCGGCGTCTTCTGTCAACCGGAAATCAACCGTCCGGATCCCCTTTGTGAGGAGGCCCGTCCCCAGGGCTCTCTCCAGGCCGGCCAGGGATAGCCGGTAATCGATCATGGCCTTCAGCTCGGCGCTCTTGGCCCCGGCCAAATCTCGCTGCTGCCAGAGGAACAAGTAGTTCGTCGTCAGCCCGACCTTGAGCTTTTTCTCCTCGGCCAGAAGCTTCTTTTCGGAAAGCTCCCGGGCGGCCCGGTAGGCCTGGACCCGGCGATAATCGGTTTCCAGGGTTTTCACCGCGCTTCGGATTTCCAGAAAGATCTGCTGCCGGGCGTTCTCGACCTGGAGAAGCGCCTGGTCGTAGCTCAGACGGGCCGCGGCGAAATGCGTCTTGGTCAGATAATTGGCCAGGGGGATGTTGAGGCTCAGGCCGATCGAATAATTTTTATACAGGAAGCGGAAGGCGTCCCGGAGGGAATCCGAAGCCCCTCCCGGGACCACACCGATGACGACGCCGCTGAGGGCGTTGCCGTCCTGGTAGAGGATCTGGCTTCCCGAAACTCCCGGGCTCCAGTACTGGATGGACAACCGCAGGTCGGGCAATAGCTGGTTCCGGGCAAAGGAGTACTGGAGCGCCCTGTTGGCCAGGTTCAGCCGGTAGATCTCCAGATCGGGCCGGTGGGCCAGGGCCAGAGCGAGGCAATCCTCGAGAACGACGGGACGGGCTTCGGCCGCCGGCTTTTCCAGGGGGATCACCCGTCCGACTTTCACGACCCCCGCCCCTTCCGGGAAGTTGATGAGGGTGAGAAGCCTGTCCTGGAGAAGGGAGACTTGATTTTCGGCGGCCAGGATGTCGGCCTCCCGGGTCGCCACCTCGGCTTCGGCGTTGAGGATCTCGATCGGGGCGATCGTTCCGACCTCCACTTCCCGTCGGTTTTTCGTCAGAAGGTCCCGGGCCAGGTCGAGCGACTGGCGGTAGACGTTGAGCGATTCGACCGCATAGACAAGGCTCCAATAGGCCGCCTCGACGCGATAAACCGTGTCCAGAAGAACGGAGGTGAATTGAGTCTCCGAGATCTGAAGGTTGTTGCGGGCAATGACGATGCTCCGTCGGTTGAGTTCCAGACCGAAATCGCGGAGCAGAGGCTGGGAGAACGAGAACGTCAACGTGCTCCCGAACCGGGGATTGATCGTCTGGAAGCTCCGGTTGCTTTCGCTCCTGTAGGAGGCGACGGAAGCGGTTAGCTGCCCGCCCGTCGGGAGAGCCTGGGAAATCGAGGCCGCGTAGTTCTTGTCGAGGGACGAGACGACGGCCGCCGCTTCGATGTAGGAATACGAGGCGGAGCTCGTGTCGGCGGCGCTGATCCCGAAGCTGATCGCGGGGACGTATTTTTCCTTGGCGAACCGGAAGTTCATCTCGCTGAGACGGGGATTGATGACTTCGACGGCCACCCCGAGGTTATATTTCAGGGCGGCCAGGATGCAGGAATCCAGGGTCATCGGCAGATCCCGGTCCTGGCCGGCGGGGCGAAGCGGGCCGGCCAGGCTCCACAGGATCCCGGCCGAAAGGAGGAGACGAGCGGCCGTTCGGCGCTTCATGGTCAGACGAGCCTCCCGGCCCCGGATTTCGTTACTTGAGATGGATTTTCGGGGCCTTTTCGAAACGTTCGTAGGGCGAAACGATCACCCGGTCCCCGGGCTTCAGACCGCCGAGGATTTCGATGGCTTCGGCATTCCGGCGCCCCGTCCGGACCGGAATCCGAAGGGCCGACCGGGCATCCGGTTCAAGGCGGAAGACCCAGGCACCGTCGGTGGAAGAAAGATACTCACCGGCCTCGAGGATCAGCGTATCCGCTTGTTCGCCCAAGTCGAGCCTGATGTGCAGGGTCTGGCCTCGCTTGATTGTTTTGGGCCGTTCCCCCAGAAATTCGAACTCGGCCACGAACCGGCCGTCCCGGACTTCCGGAAAGATCTTTTTCAATACCAGCTGGTACGTGTTCCCGTCCATTTCGAAGTTCCCGTTTTCGCGGACGGCCACCCGTCCCATCATCGCTTCCTCGATAAAGGCCGTGGCCTTGAAACCCTGGGAGGAATCGATCTGCCCCAGGCGCTCGCCGGCGGCTTTGGATTGGCCCAGTTCGGCTTGAAGCGAGGTGATCTGTCCGGGAACCGGAGCTTTCACCGTCAGGTTGTCCAGGCGCCGCCGGGCGGCCTCCAGGTTCGCCTCGAGCCGGCGGAGCCCTTCATCCGCGTCCTGGAGCTGGCCGCTGCGGAGGGCCAGGTCGCTTTTCTGACTTCTCTCGACCAGTTCCTTGCGCTTGCGGAGATATTCGTACTGGTCTCGGGCTTTCTCAAATTCATGTTTGGAGATGAGGCTGTCCTTGTCCAGCTCCTGGTACCGTTCGAAAAGCTTTTTCTGTTGTTGGAGGTCGTTGTCGATCTCCGAAAGCTGCTGGGTGAGCTGGAGCTTGTATTGATCGAGGGAGAGCCGGGTGTTGCGGATGGCGTTGGCTTGTTGCAGGACCTCGGCTTCCCGGGACATGATTTCCATTTCCAGGGCCGGATTGTCCAGCAGAAGGATGGACTCCCCTTCCTTGACCACGGACCCGATGTCGACGAATTTTTTCTCGACCCGGCCGGCCTCCAGGGAATCCAGGTAGACGGTTTGAACCGGCTGGACGGTCGCATCGACCGAAAGCGTGTCGCGGAATGTCCCCAAGCGGACTTCACCGATCCTGACTTCGGCCGGCTCAAGGGTTGGAATTTCCGAGGGCTTGGACATACGTTGAAAGACGGTCACTGCGAGCAGGACGATCAGGACGGCAATCAGGCCAAGCTCGACGATTTTGAGAATCCGCCAGTGATGCTTGGGGACGATCGGTGCCTCCGCCATCTGTTATTCTCTCCCGGTCAGATCAGCTCGAACTCATCTCCATAACGTGGGACGGCCGTCTTCCAGCCTTCCGCTTCCAGCTCTTCGGCCAGGCCGAGGGATACGGCCTCTTCCCCGTGGCAGAGAAAGAGCCGGCGAGGCCGGCGGTCGAATCCCCGCAACCAGCGCCGGAGCTCGTCTTTTCCGGCATGGGCGGAAAAGCCGCCGATCCGTTCGATCCGGGCCCGGACCGGATAGCGATTCGCCGAAGATCCGGACCTCCTTGGCCCCGTCCAGGATTACCCGTCCCAAAGTCCCCTGAGCCTGAAATCCGACGAACACGACGGTCGCTTCCGGCCGACCGATGGTGAGCTTCAGGTGATGCTTGATCCGGCCACCGGTCGCCATACCCGATCCGGCCAGGATGACCGCTGGCCCGACGACCTGGTTGATGGCTTTCGAGTCGGTTGCCGTCGGGGTCAGGCGCAGGCCGGGAAATTCGAACAGCGGTCGGCCGGATCGAAGAATCGTCTTGGCCTCCTCGTCCAGGTAGGAAGGATAACGGTTGAAAACCTGGGTCACTTCGACGGCCATCGGGCTGTCGAGGAAGACGGGGATGGCCGGCACCCGTTGGGCCCGCAGGAGCTTGCCGAGGATGTAGAGAACTTCCTGGGCCCGCTCCATGGCGAAGACCGGGATGACGATTTTTCCCCCGCGGCCGGCGGTTTCCCTTATGATGCGGGCGAGGAGCTCGTCGACCGGGGCGTCATCCTCATGTTCCCTGTCTCCATAGGTCGATTCCATGACGATGTAATCGGCCCCGGCAAATGTCGAAGGATCCCGGACCAGGGGATTATCCCAGCGCCCGATGTCCCCGGAAAAGAGGACGCGTCGGATCGCCGCTCCCTCCCCTGATTCCAGCTCGATCATCGACGAGCCGAGGATATGGCCGGCGTCGCGGAAATGGACGGACGTCCGCCGGCCGACGGCGATGCGCTTGTCATAGGCAACCGGTTCAAACAACGAAAGTGATTCCTCGGCGTCGCCGATCGTGTAGAGAGGGACTTCGGGGTGGGGGCCGGAACGGCCTTCCTTGGCGTGCCGCTTTTTTTTGAAGGCCGCGTCCTCTTCCTGGATGTGGGCGGAGTCGAGAAGAATGATCCGGGCCAGCTCGGCCGTAGGGGCCGTGGCCAGAATCCGGCCTTTAAAGCCGTCGGCCACGAGACGTGGGATGTAGCCGCAATGGTCGAGATGGGCGTGGGTCAGGAGAATCGCGTCGATGTCCTCGGGAGGAACGGGGAACCGGTCCCAGTTGCGGTTGAGATAAGCGCGCTCCTGATAAAGCCCGCAATCGACCAGAAGCCGCCGGTCGTCCGTTTCCAGAAGAAATTTCGACCCCGTCACCTGACGGGCCGCGCCGAGGAATCGGATTTTCATCAAGATGCTTTCACCTCATCGGGGGCAGGCCGAAGGATGCTTTTGAAGGGTGTCGTCCCAGCTTTTCAGCCGGGGGAAATACATGAAGAAAAGAAACAGGGAGACGAACAACAGGATATAGAAATCGCGGTTGTACCCGGCCAGAAAAAACAGGACCAATCCGAGGAGGGCGGGGGTTTCGGACAAAGCCAGGATGACGGCGTTCGTCCGGGATAAAACGGCCAGGGCCGCGCCCGGATCGTCGGCCGCGGCCGCGCTTCGGAGCATCCGGCCATGGAAGAAGCGGAGGATCAGGACGCAGACGACGGCCCCGCCGAAGAAGGCATAACGGAGGATGGGGCGCGTTCCCTCCGGGAGAGCAGCAGAGAGGAAGCCGAGAAATGGCCGGAACCGAGTACGGACGAATTCCACCAGGGCGAGGTAAAGGGCCAGACTCACGATCATCCCGATGCCGATGATCGTGGCGGTCCGAAAAGCGCGTCGGAAATCGGCGAGAAATTCCGGCGTGTTCAAACGGGTCGGAACGATCGTCATGATGGTCCTCTCTTTCCGGGCCGGAAAGACGCGCTCCCCGTCCAGGGTGGGGCCATTCTATCACAAAAATTCGGTTTGCGGACCGACTTTCCGCGGACTCAATCGATGTGGAGGAGAAATCCCTTGAGATAGTCCCCTTCCGGATGAAAAATATTAACCGGATGATCGGCGGCCGGGCGGTGGCGGCCGCAAATCCGAACCCGGCGGCCGGCTTCGCCGGCGGCCTGGAAGAGGACCTGGCGAAAGAGCTTTTCGTCGACGAAGTAGGAGCAGGAAAACGTCAGGACCAGGGTGGCGGGCCGGCATTTTTTAAAAACAACGCGGTGAATGTCCTTGTATCCCCGGCAGGCGGCCACCACGTCGGTCCGGCGCTTGGCGAACGCCGGAGGGTCGAGAATGATGAGATCGTAATCCAAGCCTCGGTCGCGAAACACGTCGAAGACATCTCCGGTCCAAAACGCATTATCCGGACGATCGAGTCCATTGAGAGTGACGTTTTTCCGGGCCAGCTCCACGGCCGGAGCGGATGCGTCAAAGCTGGCCGCGGAAAGGGCTCCCCCGGCCAGGGCGGCAACGGTGAATCCGCCGGTGTAGCAAAACGCGTTCATCACCGTCCGGCCTCGGGCCAGGCTCCGGACCGTCTCGCGGTTTTCCCTCTGGTCAAGATAAAAGCCCGTTTTCTGGGCGGCGGCAAGATGAACGTGAAAGCGGAGGTCCTTCTCCCGAATTTCGACCGATTCGACCGGCGGGCCGTCGAGCAGGCCCTCAAACGGGGCCAGTCCCTCCTCTTTCCGCGAAGGAAGGTTCGATTTTTCGAGGATCGTTTCGGACCCGACATATTCCCGCAAATGATCCAGGATCGCCGGCTTGAGGCGTTCGATCCCCAAGGTCGAAACCTGAAGGACGAGAACGGGCCCGTACCGGTCGACGATCAGGCCGGGGATCCCGTCGCCTTCGGAGTTGATCAGCCGGCAGGCGTCGGTCGTATCGCCAAGCATTTGAGCCCGGAGGGCGACCGCCCGCCGGATGTTGTCCGCCAGGGCCGTCTCCGGCGGGGTTTCGTCGAAGGACAGCATCCGACCGACGATCGAAGAGCGCCGGTTGAAATAGCCGTATCCGAGAAAGCCGCCTTTCGCGTCCCGGACCGGGAGCAAGCTCCCGTCTTCGAAGTCCGGCAACCGATCGACGGCCCCGGAGAAAATCCAATGATGGCGGTTTCGGACCGCCTTGTCCTTTCCAGGCCGCAGAATAACAGCCTCAGTCATCGACGCGGGCCTCCGTTTCGAAGAAGGGCGACAAAGGGACGGTCGGCCGGAGCAAAGACAAACCGGTCGAGTTCGGACGGCTCGACCCACCGGGCTTCGGCATGCTCCCGCAAAACCACATGCGGCCCCGAACGAAGCTCGGCCAGAAAGGCGATCAGCTCGATATCCTCGGGTGGGTTTCCGTAAAAAGACGACCCCAGGCGATCGCCGACGGCCACCTCCAAGCCCAGCTCTTCTCCGATCTCGCGCCGGAGGCCGTCTTCGGAAGCTTCCCCCGGTTCGGTTTTTCCGCCGGGAAATTCCCAGAGTCCGCCATGCTTCTCCCCGTCCCTCCGCCGGCAGATCAGGATCCGCCCCGCGTCTCGAATCACCGCGGCCGTCACTTCCTTCATCGTCCGGCCATCTTAACGATTCGGCTCGGGTTTGGCAAGAAGGCAGAAATGGGCGTATCATGAGCCCGAATGAAGATCGCGTTCGTCGTTTCCGAAGCGGTTCCTTACGTCAAGACCGGAGGGTTGGCCGATGTGGCCGCCGCCTTGCCCCGAGCACTGAGCGAAGCCGGACATGACGTCCTCCTGATCCTTCCCCTCTACCGGGAAATCCGGAGCAAGATCCGCAACCTTGCGCTTCGCGCCGCTCCGGGCACGGGAATGCCGGCCGTCTTCGAGGACCGCGGATCGTCTGTCCCGGCTTGGTTTCTGGAAAACGAGGCCTGGTTTGGCCGCGGCCATCTTTACGGAACATCCGCCGGAGACGACCCGGAAAACGGCGACCGCTTCTCCTGGTTCTGCCGGGCCGCCCTGGTCACTCTTCGGCGTCTTGGTTTCGCTCCGGACATCCTCCATTTGCACGATTGGCAGAGCGCGGCGACGGCCGCTTATCTCAAGTTCGCCTTCAGCCGGGATCCGTTTTTTCGGGACGCGCGCTCGGTGTTCACCATCCATAACCTCGCCTACCAGGGCCTTTGCGATCCCGGGATTCTCGGCCGGGCCGGGTTGCCCGAGGCCCTCTTCCGGATGGAGGACCTTGAGTTTTTCGGCCGCGTGAGCTTTCTGAAAGCCGGGATCCTGTATGCCGACGCGGTCACAACGGTCAGTCCGCGGTATGCCCGGGAAATTCAGACGCCGGAATTCGGCTGCGGCCTGGACGGATTGCTCCGAACGAGGAGCGCCAAGCTGAAGGGCATCCTAAACGGAATCGACGAGGATTCGTGGAATCCGGAAACAGACCCGGCGATCGCCCGGCCGTTCGGTCCGGACGACGTCTCAGGGAAAACATCCTGTAAAAACGACCTGCTCGAGATTTTCGGCCTCGTCGGCCCCGAAGCCGATCCCCCGGTCATCGGGCTAGTCTCCCGTTTGGTCGAGCAGAAAGGCCTCGATCTCCTGGCCAAAGCCGTCGATCATCTCGTGGCTCTCGGCGCCCGGATCGTCGTTCTTGGCGAGGGTGAAGCACCCATTGAGCGCCTCCTCCTTGCCGCCCAAATCCGTCATCCGGGAAAAATCGGGTTGAAAATCGCCTACGACGACCGCTTAGCCAGGAAAATTTTCGCCGGGAGCGACCTCTTTCTCATCCCTTCCCGTTACGAGCCTTGCGGACTGACCCAGATGTACAGTCAAAGGTATGGAGCGATTCCCATTGTCAGGGCCGTGGGCGGCCTCGACGACACCGTCGAAGAGTTTCGGCCGAGGTCCGGCCGGGGAACGGGTTTCAAGTTTTCTGAATCGTCGCCGGGCGCCCTTGTCGCCGCCGTTCGGCGGGGCTTGGCGGCCTGGAGGAATCCCGAAACCCGGAGGAAGCTCCAGCGGAACGGGATGAGCCGGGATTTTTCCTGGAAACGGTCGGCTGAGGCTTACCTCGGCCTTTACCGGGCCCTTGGCGGACGGAACTCAGAAAAGCTTGATCTTGAATCCCAGCGAGGCCGTGAAACCCGATAGACCGAGCCGGGCCGGCCGGACATTCGACACCTCAGCGCCTGCCTGCGGCTCGTCTTCCTGAAAGACGATCTGGTCATACGTCCGGCTTCCCGTGTTCCATTCATAGAACCAGACTTGGGCGTTCGTTCCGGTTTCGTAAAAACTCCAAAAATCTCCGGCTCCGGTTTCCGTCCATTCCCCGACGAATCCGGAAACAGAGGCCAAGCGGCCGGACAGCGAAAGAACAATGGAAAATTTCGGATCGATGACCCATTCCAGGCCTAAGCCGCCCTGGACGCCGAATCCGGCTTTCGAGGCGTTGAAATCGTAGACCGCGCTTCCGTTGAACCCGAGCAAGCTGAAGTCCTGGCGGTAGGCAAAGTCCAGCCCGGTCAGGTAAACGCCGGCCCCGGCGAAGAGGTCCAGCCGGACCGCGTCGAACCAGGGGAAGGAATAGTGCAGATTGGCCGTGATTGGGATGACCTTGTATTTCGGAGTGACGGTTTCCTTGACGCCGATGAGGCCGAGCGAATATTCAGCCTGGGTTTGTTTCATATGCTCGAAGTATCCGGCCCCGATCCCCAAGGCAAATCGATCGTTGAAATGATAAAGGAACTCCCCGCCGGCGTTGAAACCCCAGACGGGAGACGCCAGCTCTCCTTCGGCTCCAAACTCATCCAGAAGATAGGCGCTCTGGCCTTTGAGCCCGCGGGCGAAATCGCCGCCGAACGCGAAATTGAGTCCGCCGGAAAGCTGAAAGCTCACCCGCGTTTCGGCCGCGGCGGCGGAAACGATCGCCAGCGTCAACAGGAGGGGAAGAAGGATGCGTTTCATATTGGGTTCCTTTCGTTTACTCTGACTAAGATAAAGGGAATCGGGACGAAAATCAACTGAGGCGGAGGGCCGCGGCCGCTTGTTCAGGGATGACCGGATTGATGAAACAACCCGTCCCCCATTCGAACCCGGCGATCGCTCCAAGGACCGGAAGGATTTCGAAACGCCAGTGGACGAAGTCCAAAACGGATCGGCCGGCTTCGCTTGTGCCCGAAGAAACCGGGGCCTGGCGCAGGACGAAATGGTAGGCCGGATTGCCGGCGACGGACCGCAACCGTCGGAAGAGGTCCTTCATTGTTGCCGCCAGCGGGGCCAGCTCGTCATCGGACATCGAGGAAAACAGGGCGGCGTGGCGGCGCGGCCGGACATGGATTTCGTAGGGGAATCTGGAGGCAAACGGAGCCATGGCGACGAATTCCGGTCCGGCGCAAATCAGACGCGGGCCTGTTTCCTCGTCTTTGATCAACCGGCAGCCGGGACAGGAGCCGGAGCCTTGTCCGTAACGGACCTGGGCCTCGACTTCATCCCGGATCTGGCGAGGCACGACCGGCAAAGCCAGAATCTGGGTGTGCGGGTGACGGAGCGAAGCCCCGGCTTTTCCCCCCTTGTTCTTGAAGATCTGGACATATCGGATCAAAGGCTCTCGTTCAAGAGCTCGGAGGCGGTCGCGGAAAACGCCGAGGACATCGCGGAGGTGGCTTTCCGGCAGCTCGTCCCAGTCCCGGTCATGGTCCGGGCCGTCGATGACGACTTCGTGAATACCGAAACCCGGCCGGGCGAGGTCGTCCGCCTCGTCCGGCGACGGGGGGGATGGTTCAACCGGCCGGATCAAAGCCGGGAATTTATTCGGAACGACGCGAATCCGCCATCCGGGCAAATCGGGAGCCGAGGCGGCGTCCCGGACGGCCGACACTTCCGGCGGCGTCTCCCCTTCCCGTCCCGGACAAAACGGGCAGGATTCCAGGGAAAGCCCGGAGTCAGCGGTCCGGGCGGACCGATAATCGTTCGGCCTTTTGGCCCGATCCGGAGCGATCAGGACCCAGTGCCCGCTCAGGGAATCGCGGCGAAGCTCGGGATGCTCAGACGGCATCGGTTTCGACCGCCTCGAAAACAAATACGGCTGATTCCCCCGGTCCGAGGTCGACCGGACGGAACCAGACAAGGCCAAAGCCCTGGTGGATTGTGTCGAATCCCTTTTCCGACTGGGACAACGTGAGCAGGGGGTGAATGCGGAGGGCAGCGTCGCCCGGTCCGGTCAGGAGGAGGGCGCCGCGGCATAGGCTGACGCGGCTTCCCGCCGCCTCCATTTCTTCCGGAATCTGATAGAGGTTCCATTCGACGGCCATAATGAAGCGAATCCGGGCACTCCCGTCGTTTCGGACCGACGCCTCGACCCGGAGCTTCCGGCCGCCCGGGACGAATTCCTTGCGGAGGAAAACCGGTGAGGTTTCTGAACCAGCAGCGATCCGGCCGGCCTGTTCGCAGACCAGCCGGTTGCCCCGGATTTCGGCCGCGCAGAATCCGCCGGCGAAATCTCCCAGGTCAGACGCCTCACCCGAAGCGATCGCGGCCGGATCGGCCTCGGGAGCGTAAAAGCGAACCGTTGCCGACCTCCGCGGGCCGGGATCCGGAACGATCAGACGCTCGGATCCGGGAGGGAGGACCTTGGCGATTTCATGGATGCTCTGCCCTTCCCGGGTTTTGCCTTCCGAACCGGCCTCCTCGCTCAGGTGATACGATTCCCGCCTTCGCGACAGGACGTCGGATAAGTTGCGGAAGAGACGATAGGAATCGAATTCGGTCAGCCCTCCCCCGTCCCGGCTTTCGACCCGGACGCCGAAGTGATCGTTTCGCCAAGCGTATTCGTCCCGGCCGTCCAAGTCCTGGTCCTCGGCCGTCCATCCGGTCGGGGCGGGACACATGGCCTCGGCTTTTAAAAGGTGCTCATAAGCCGCCTCCCGGAGATGGGGAAGGTACAGGCCCCCGAAAACGCCGTGCCAATAGGGATCGTTGCCTTGTCCCCGGTAGAGCTCCGGTAAAGCGGCCGGCGGACCGTTCTTTCGTACGGCCCGGGAAATCCCCAACATCCGATCGCGGAGTTGGCGGCTCTCA
Organism: Candidatus Aminicenantota bacterium; assembly: GCA_963783665.1. Classification (GTDB taxonomy): domain Bacteria; phylum Acidobacteriota; class Aminicenantia; order Aminicenantales; family UBA4085; genus JAAZPG01. The sequence continues at coordinate 312,190 of CAWANZ010000002.1, forward strand.
GGGTATTTCCTGAAGAAATCGGGAAACGAGCCGGCCCGGAGGAATCCGCGGATTTCGTCCGGCGGGATCAAAGATTTCAAGCGCCGGAACCGCCGCTCGTCTTCCGGCTCCAGGACCCATTCCGTCATTTCCGCATAGCTGGCCGGCGGCGGGTAGATCCGGGCCTCGGGCGGCCCGGCTCGAGACGGCCTCGCCGAACGTCATCGTCGGAATCCGGCTTTCCTCGAGGAGGCGGAGGAACCGCTCGAGCCAGCCTTTTTCAAAGACCCAGGCTTTCGTTCCGGGCCAGAGGCCGAATTTCTCTCCGTCGTCCCCCAGGACGGCCCAGCCTCCCCCCGACCGGATCTCTTCAAGATAGCTCCGGATTTCGTCCATGTCCCGGAACGGGATGAGGTAGCGGAGCTTCTGGTCGATCGCGAGGAGGCGGAGGGGGAATCCTTGATCTTCGGTGACATACGAGCCGCGAAGGTCGGGCAAGTGCGAAGAATGAAAATGGTTTTCGTCCAGGAGCGTGTAAGCGATCCCGGCTCGAGCCAGGGTTGAAGCCAGAGACGGCTCCCAGACACGTTCGGTGAGCCAGAGGCCGCGGGGTTTCCGGCCGAAATGTCTTTTCCAGACACGCGCTCATCAGGTCGATCTGCCCGCGCCGGTCTTCCTCGGGGATGATGGAGAGGATCGGCTCATAGAATCCGCCGCCGAGAAGCTCCATCTGTCCCCGGGACGACATTTCGCCCAGAAGGTCCCAGGCTTCGGGGCATTCGCGCTCGAAATATTCGAGGAGCGGGCCGGAATAATGAGCTGAGAATTTCACCGCGGGATGAGCTCGCATGACCTTTAAGAACGGAAGGTAGCAATCGGCGACGGCCTGTTCGAACACCCAACCGAAATTGCCGACGGGTTGATGGTTGTGAACGCCGAAGAGGAAGGCGAATTCCCGGCTCATGCGATCCCCTTCCCCGGTCCGACCTGGGCCGGGACGGGAAGCTCTTTGGCCCGATATGCGGCGGCGATATAGGCGTGAAACAGCTCTTGGAACTCGGGATGCCCCTCGCCTCTCCACCAGAACCAGTCGGAGCCCTCGGCGATGAGAATCTCCTCGATCGGGCCGCAGGCCGCCCGGGCCCGGCCGAGGATGGCCCAGCCTTCGTTTTTAGCCGGATCCCCGATCCACTTGGAGAAGCTGCCAAGCCAGGTTCCCGGGGCCAGGTTGATTTCGGGGAGAGGCGACTGCCGTTCGGCCAGGATCTCGCCGAAAAAGGCGGGAGTAAGACCTTCCGCCTCGAGCATCCTTTCATAGAATTCCCGAAGGAATGGAACACCATTTTCGACGTACCCGCCCCAAGGATTTTCGCCGTCCAGGGCCAGGACGAGCATGTCCTCCGGATCATCGGTCCGACGGTGGGAAATCCGGCGGACCAAGTCGGCCGCCGCATCGGCCGGATTCCAGCGGTTGTACTCGAATCCGATGAGGTCCGACAATCCCCGGTCCCGGAAAAAGACCGGAAGCCCTTCGCTCCGGTACGGGGTTCGGAGAAGGTCGGAGTCCGGCTCAACGCCGAGGCTTTTCCAAAGAACGTTTTCGTCGGTTACCGCGAAGGGAAATCCGATTTCGGCGGCCATCCCGGCCACAGCCCGGCTGATCCCTCCCTCGGAGGGCCAAAGCCCGGCCGGTCGAAAGCCGAAGAGACCGTCGAAGTACGTCCGGGCCGTGGCCAGTTGAATCCGGGCGTCTTCGGGATAGCGGAAGGCTTTGCCCGGAAGGATGTGACCTGAGGCGACCTCCGAATCGCAAATCAGGGGCGTCAGGGGATGATAATAGGGCGTGACGGTCAGCTCGATTCGCCCGGCTCGGGCGGCCCGGCCGTACGCGGCGAGAAGCCCGGCGGCGACGCTTTTCTGTTTCTCCAGCAAACCCTCCTTGGATTTCGGGAGCGCCTCCACCGGGGAAAGAAACGAGCGTAAAGCCGCTAACTGCATGGCCTCATTGCCCTTTTCTTCCGGGGCGAACGGCCGCAGGAGCGCCAGGTCGGCCTCGGTCAATCGATCGGCCGGCTTTTCCAGGGCGGCCTGAACAGGATCGGACGCTCGTCCTTCGGTATAATCGCGGATCTGCTCGAGCAGGCAAGGGACGACATTCAACGTGCAGGGGAAGCCCGTTTCTTCGGCGATCCGGAGCATCTGATGGTAGTTTTTCAAATGGAAGTTGACCCAAGGCATGACGTATTCCGTCGTCCCGGGTTTCCGATAAATCGGCTGGTGGAGATGCCAAAGGATCGCGACGCGCATGCTTAGATTCCTTCTTCCGAAGCAATGACGGCCATCACCGCAAATAAAATCGCCCCCCATTCCAGCTCCCGCGGATGGACCTTGTCCAGCGTATCGAGGCCGGAGTGATGAACATCGAAATAGGATTGGGCGGCCGGGATAAATCCCATCGGAATGGCTCCGGCTGCGACGATCGCCCCGATGTCCGACCCTCCCCCGCCGCCCCGGATTCCGGCAACCCCGAACTCTTGAAACAGGGATTCGAAGGCGCCCCACTTTTTTCTGACTTCGGGCGGTCCTCCGATTCCGATATGCAGAGGGAGATAGCCTCCCCGGTCGGACTCCATGGCGACGAGGTGCTTTTCTTTCCGGCGGCGCGGGTCGGCGGCGTAATCCCGGCCGCCCGAGGCTCCGAACTCCTCATTCATGAACATGACCGCCCGGATCGTCCTCTTGGGCTTGAGACCCGAGCGGAGTATCAACCGCAGCGCTTCGACCGCCTGGATGCAGCCCGCCCCGTCGTCGTGGGCCCCGACGGCCAGGTCCCAGGAATCCAGATGACCGCCCAGGAGGACGACTTCGTCCGGCCTCTCCGTCCCCCGGATCTGACCGACCACGTTGGCCGTGAGGACCGGGTCGAGGTTGGCGCATCCGAGGCGGAGACGGAGCCGGAGGTCCGGATGTTTCTTCAGTTGGGACGACAGCGTCTCGGCATCCTCGGTGGATACGGCGGCCGCCGGGATTTTCGGCAGGGCCGGGTCATAGCCGACCATTCCGGTATGGGGGAAATCGTCGATCCGGAACGTCAGCGATCGAACGAGCGCGGCGACCGCGCCGAAACGGGCGGCGCGGGAAGGGCCCTCGGATCGGAACGCCGCGGCTTCACCGTAAGCCCGGAAGGCATCGGCCAGAGTTCGATCCATGGGATGATTGAAGAAGACGATCGCTCCCCGCACGGCGGAGGACCGAAGCTCCAGCTCTTCGAAGGAAGACACTTCGATCACCCGGGCTTCGATTCCCCCAAGCGGCGTCGGACTCGCTCCCGCCGAGGGCGGAAATTGTCAGCTCGAACTCTTTCGCCCCCGCGGCGGCGACGATTCGGGCGAGTTCCTCACCCCGGATCCAGTGCTGCACGGTGGTCGGCTCCGTCCAGGTTTCCAGTCCAAGACCTTCCATGAGCTGCCGCATATGGTCCACGGCTTTGGCCGCGACGGGAGAGCCGGGAAGGCGCGGTCCGGCGGCCCGGGTGAGGTCGGACAGCATGGTGTAGGCCGCCTCGTGGCGCAGTCCGTCTCCCCGGATCGCCCGGGCGGTCGCGGCGATCTGTTCGACCGAAGACGGGGACGGGATTTCGGAAACGGCGGCAGCGCTTATGGCGCCGACGAGAAGAACAACAAGGCCGGCCGCGAAAAGGCCGTTTCCGGACGGGCGCATCACGTTCCGTCGGCCGAAGCGGGAATCGATTTCGATTTGAAAAATAGCCAATTTTTATCCTCGGGTTCTTTCGGTTTCAGCTTCAAGAGAACATACGGTCCGCGCAGGCGAGCTCCCGAAAGCTCGATGATCCGCTTGGTCGGAGTCGCCTCGAGGGACCGATAGGTCCCCCGGTCCCAGATTTCGACCGTCCCGGCACCGTATTCGCCGGCCGGAATCGTGCCTTCAAAAGAGGCGTAGTCCAGAGGGTGATCCTCGACTTGAACGGCCAGGCGCTTGACGCCTTCGGCTCGCCGGCGGCTCCTTGGGAACGGCCCAGCTTTTCAAACGCCCGCCTTCCTCCAGCCGGAGGTCCCAATGAAGTCGGGAGGCCTGATGCTGTTGGATGACATAGACGAGATCGCCGGCGCCGGAGGCCGGAGTTTCTCCCGGACTCTTCGCCGGCGTTTCCGGCGGTTCGGGAGTCCGGCTGAACGTTCGTTTGTCCCGATACGGCTTTAAACCCATGTTCGGTCCTTGCAGGATGCGCCGGCTTCCGGCCCGATCCGTCTCAGCGGTGGAGGAAACAGCGTTCGCAATCGATCTCGCCCGGTTTCCGGGTGACGATCATGGCCAAGCCGAGTTCGTCCGCCCGGGCGATGACTTCCTGGTCCCTGACCGAGCCCAAGCGGATAGATGATCGCCGTCAAGCCGGTCTTTCCGGCCAGCTCGACGACGTCGGGAAACGGCATGAAGGCGTCCGAAGCCAGGACGCACCCTTCCGGCCCGTAGCCGCGCCGGGAAATCCGGATGGCGTCTTCGGTCGAATCGATGCGGCTCCTCTGGCCGGACCCGATGCCGTGGATCCGGTCCTTCGTCCCGATGACCACGGCATTGCACCGGGTGAAAGCGGCGACGTTCCAAGCCAGGAGGGCGGCTTGGATTTCGTCGTCGGTCGGCCGGCGCTTGGATACGACATCGATGTCGGCCGGAGAGACGATTTTGGAATCGAAACGCTTCTGAATCAGGAGCCCGCCGGCGACCCGTTTGACCTCGAGACCGTTGTCGTCGGCCGGCTCGGTCAACGAGCCACCCATCCGGACAACCCGGAGGGGCTTGCGGGCGGCCAGGATCTCCAGGACGCCCGTCCTCAAACCCGGGAGCATAAACGACTTCGATATTGCGCGGGCTTTCGACCAGAAGCCGGGCCACGGCGGGAGTGACCGGGAAGTTGAAGACGTCGACCGAACCGAAATTGGAAAGCGAGTCCGCGTTCCAGGCTTTTTCGAACGTCTCCAAGGGATCGTCGCCCAGGGCCACGCCGCTGGGGATCTCGTGCTTGATCAGGACGACGGCCGTTTTTCCGGGGAAGACGGCGGTCAGCTTGCGGGCCAGGCGCTGGCCGAGGTCCATGTCCCCGACGTTGATATAGCCAAGGCCTTTCGAACCCTCCTGGAGGACTTCCAGCGTGGCCATGTTGGGCCCGGAGGCGTCTTCCTCGACGTAGAACGCGGCCGGGTAGCCGGGGTTCTCGCCGTAGCGCATGGATAAGCGTTTACGGAATTGTCTGCGAACCGAACGGCAGGACTTCGGGAAAATCCTCTTTGACCTTGGTGAAATACTGCTTCCGGGCGGACTTGTCCGGGATTTTCTTTTCCGTGCTCATGAGCCTTGTCCTTTCGTGGCGGTTGATGATGAACACGTCCGGGCGGGACTCGCGATTGCGGGGAATAAAGGCGCAGGCGACGGCGACCCGGAAATCGCCGGTCCGGCCTTCCGGGCCGAGGGCGTCATAGAAGCCGGCCGGCGGTCGCTTCGGCCGAAGGTTCGGCCAGCCGGAGCGGGAGCGGCTCCCCGACGAAAACGGGCAGAGGATTCCGGTTCGGCCCGGCGTAGGTCGCGATCATTTCCGCCTGGCCGGGCTGGAGCATCCATTCGTAATAATGCCGTCCGCGCCGTCCCGTCCGGGGCCCGTTTGATCGTGCTCAGGGCGGCCCGGCCGACCGGACCCGATGAAGGCCGCTGATGCGGGGAGTGAAAATCGGAGCGTCCGGCTCGAAAGACCAGCCGGCCAAAGCGGATTCCAGAGCGGCGGCCAGCGGGACGGCCGCGGCCTTGGCGATGATCCTCGGTTTGTTTGCCGTTGCTGACGGCGATCCGGCCGGCCGCAGACGATGGCCGGATAGACCAGGAGGTCGGGATTGCCCGTTTTCAGGACTTCGGGATCGGTTGGTGTCGTCACGATCGCGTGCCCGACTTTTTCCAGGCGCCGGGCCTGGCTTGAGGGCGAGCGACCGGTGACGGCGTAAACGACACGTCGAAATTGTCCGATGCGTCACGTCCGATGGCGATGATCGTCCGGGATATTCCATGGCCCAAGGGCTTCGAGGGGATGAGACATGGGAATCCTTTCTATCTTCGTTTGCGCCGGAAAAAATATCATACGCCCCCGGGGAAGTCAAAAGCGCTCCGGCTATACAAGCGACGATCGCTTTGGGCTAGAATCCCGACGTGGAGAGACGGACTATGAAAATACCGCCGAAGAAACCGGCCGCGCCGCTCATCGCTTTTAAAAATGAGGATTTCATTCATTCCCCGAGGCCCGCTCCTCCGGATTCTGAGCGAGTACTTGGAGCCGGACAAGCGGTTCGACCAGAATAAGATCAACAGCACGGTCTTGTTCCTGGGTTCGGCCCGGATTCGCGGCCGGAGGACCGCAAACCGCGCCGCTCGACCGGTATTACCTGGAGGCCGAAGAATTGGCCTTCCAGCTCGCCCGCTGGGCGATCCCCTTGCGGCCGAAGGGAAAAAATTTCGTGATCTGCACGGGCGGCGGGTCCGGGGATCATGGAAGCGGCCAACGCGGGGCGCGGCCCGGGCCGGAGGCAAGACGATCGGGATGAACATCTCCCTTCCCCAGGAGCAGCTCCCAATCCCTACATCTCCGGACGACCTGGGTTTTCTCTTCCATTATTTTTTCATGAGGAAATTCTGGCTGGTCAGCCGGGCCCGGGCGGTCATCGCCTTTCCCGGCGGATACGGGACGCTCGACGAGCTTTTCGAAACCCTGACCTTGATTCAAACGGAGAAGATCGCCCGCGAGGAAGTCGTCGGTCTTGTTGTACGGGGAGGAGTTCTGGAAAGACGTCTTCCATATCGACGCCCTGGTCAAAAACAAGGTGATTTCGCCCGAGCGACGCGAAGATTTTCGCCTATGCTTCGGATCCGGATAAAGCCTTCGCCCTCCTTAAGAGAAAGCTGTTGAAGTTCTGCAGCGTTTACGGCCCGCCGCGATTTCAGGGCTGAAGCGTTTTTCCTCGGCGCCGGAGCGCCGCCCCGCTCTTCGGGCTAGAATCCGGACGATCAGCCAGCCGGCGATCACGCCGAGGACGTCGACCGCCGCGTCCAGGACATCCGCGCTTCGGCCGGGGACGAACATCTGGTGGATTTCGTCGAGCCCTCCCAGGAGAATTCCCAAACCGGCCATCAGCCCGGCTTTATGGCCCGCCCCGCGGCCATCGAGACGAGCCAAGCCAAAAGCCAGACAGATCCCGAATCCCGTGTAGAGAATCAAATGAAGAATCTTGTCGATCAACGGGAAGGAGATCGGGAGGTGAATCCGGGGCTGAGACGAAAGGATGAAAATGAAAACATAATAGAGAAAAGCCGGGATAAATAATCGAATTTTGCGCGACATTGCCGCGAACCTTACCGCCCCCCGTTTGGATTGTCAAGAACGGCGGGTTGATCGCCGGCTCGGGAATCTCATCGCCGGGGGTGAGGCGGCCGGGAGAAATATCCACCCCCTGTTCACCCGGGAAGACGATTCCCCCGCCCAAACCGGCCGGATAAGATTCCTTCGTGAGCAACGCTTCCATCGTTCTTCGCTTTTCAAGCCGATTCCGGCTTGTCCCCATCGTTCTGGCGATCCTTCTCTTCTCCGCCTGCGTCCGGGCCCGCGTTCTTCCCCCTTCCCCGTTTCAGACGGGGACGGCCTCATGGTACGGGCCCGATTTTCACGGGCGGCCGACATCCAACCGGGAAATCTACGATATGTACGAGATGACCGCGGCCCATCAAACTCTCCCCTTCGGAACCCGGGTGATGGTGACGAACCTCGACAACGGCCGGGCGGTGGAAGTCCGAGTCAATGACCGCGGCCCGTTCGTGAAAAACCGGATCATCGATTTATCCTACGCCGCGGCCCGGCTGCTGGGGATGGTCGGGCCCGGGACCGCCCCGGTCCGTTTGGATGTCCTGTCCGAAGCTCCGCGGCCGGGCGGACCGGGTTTCGTCATCCAGCTCGGTTCGTTTACGAACGAAGACAATGCCCGGGAGCTGAAGAACAGGCTCGGGAACCGCTACGGCCCGGCTTTCATCTCGGAATTTGTCCTGGCCGGGAGAACCTACTACCGTGTCCGCCTTCCGGCCGGCGACCGGCCCGCGACGGAAGCCCTGGCCGCCCGGTTGAACGCCGATGGCTATCCCGTCCTAATCTGCGAACTCACTTAACCTGCATTATTCATAAAAATTTATCTGCGGCCATCTCAACTATTTCTCGTAAAGATACGCGGCCGGTCGGATCGCGCCGGTTGTCCCGTCATGAACGGCGTACGTTCCGCCGGCAAACATCGAGGCCGAGCCGAACTCCCCTTTCGCGTTCAAGGCGTAGAAGTTCAGGCCGTAGTTCGGCTTCCCGTCCGGCCGGGACAGCCGGCCCGTCCGCCGGGTGCCCTCGGCCGTCCGTTCCAGGGCCTTGAGGCAGGCCTGTTCGGGGTTCAGTCCCCGACCCATGTCCTGGACGATGGCATAGCTCCCCAGGTTCATGATGTTGGCTTCGCCCAGCCCTGTCGATCCGGCTGCGCCGATTTCGTTGTCGACATAAAGGCCCGCCCCGATGATCGGCGAATCCCCGACCCGGCCGGCGATCTTCCAGGACAGGCCGCTGGTCGTCGTCGTTCCGGCCAGGCGGCCCTGGGCGTCGAGGGCCAGGCAGTTGATCGTGCCGTAAGTGGAAAGGACCTTGGCCATCTCCGGCGGGATGTTCTTGGCCCGGTTCGGAAGCCAGTTGTCGCGGTCGGAAAGGCTCTCTTTCCACTCGAGCCAAGCCTTCCGCGATTTCTCGGTGAGGAGGTTTTCTTCCTTGAATCCGTGGGCCAGGGCGAAGCGGAGGGCCCCGGGACCGATCAACAGGCAATGATTCGTCCTCTCCATGACGAGCTTGGCGACTCGAGAGGGATTTTTAATGTTTTGAATGGCGGCGACGGCCCCAGACGAATGGGTCGGGCCGTACATGACCGAGGCATCGAGCTCGACCACGCCGTCCTCGTTGGGCAGGCCGCCTAATCCGACGGACATATCCTCGGGATCGTCCTCAACGATATTGACGCCGGCGACGGCGGCGTCCAGCGGATCGGCCCCGTTTCGCAGAAGCTCCATTGCCCGCTCCACGGCGGCCAGACCATTGGCCGAGGCTACGACCCGGACGACGCCGGCCGGGGGGCCGGCCGGCTTTAGCCCGGATGCGAATACGCCTTCCGGCTTGGCCGCGGCGATCGACGCTGCGCCCAGAATCGCCCCGTTGCGCAGGAATTCCCGGCGCGAACATGTGGTTTTCATCGCTGCCTCCCGATCCGGACGCTCGTGTCGAGCCGTTTGTCGGCCCGGCCGGAAATGTATATGCCAAACGGAAGGCTTATGTCAAAAATCCGCGAGCTGTTCGGGAACCGGCGACTTGATCCGGAATCACATGCTGATCGAGATGCTCGTTCCTCCCCCCGATCCGAAGCGCGGATTGACGATATTGCTGAGGACGGAGCCGAAGGTATAGCTCAGCCCAACCGAAAAATAGTAATCGTATCCCGTGGCCAGCTGCCGCCGCCGGAGAAGCACTTCCTCGTAAGACGCCCCGCCCTTGGGCAAGCCCAGCTGGTCGCGGACGCGGGAGCCGGATCCGGAGAGGTTGAAGCTCAATCCTTTAAAGATCCGCCAGGAAACGCTGGCCGAAAGCTGCAGGCGGTTCTTCGAGAAGTCATGGAAATAATGCGATCCGGAGAGGGAGACGCTCATGGTTCCCCAAGGCCGCTTGAGGTCGAGGGCAACGGAAAGAGCCTGCTGCCAAAGGGTTTCCCGCTTCTTATCGAAGATCGTCTCCTCGGTGTAGCGAAAGAATTCGGGGCCGGCGTAGTACAGGAAGCATAGCAGCATCTTGGTCGATTCCGAATAAGGGAACACGTCGAATTCGATCGCCGGCTTGACGGAGAGGTAGAAGTCGTAATTGTTATAGGTGGAGGCTCCGGCGGAAACGGCCGCGCCCACCGACCAGTGGTCGTTGAGGCTTCGGACGGCCAGGCCGGTGGCGGATCGCGACCGGGATTCGCTCTCGTAACTGAAGCCTTCGTAATCGTAGGCGTTCTTGTTCAGGCTGTACTCGGCGCCTATCCGAATCTTCCAATCCGGGGTGACCCGGTTGGCCGAGGCGCTGAAGTTCCAGGACTGGCTCCGGTAGACCTGTTCACCGGAAAGGAATCCGTTGGCGCTCAAGCTGAATACCCAGAAATTCCAGGGTCGGCGACGGATGTCGGCTTGACCTGGTCCTGGAACAAAACGTCGATGCGGGCTGCGGCCGGCGTTTCGGCGCAAAAGCGGAGCAGGCCGAGCTTCAGGAGCCGGGCGACGCCTTTGTGAATCGCCTCAACTTCTTCCCCCGGAGCGGGACGATAGACGAGCGAGTCATTCGTTCCCCTCAAACTTTCCCTGCCCGGCGAAGGTCAGGGTTACGAGGGGTCCCTCGCCTGCCTGGGACGGAACGATGTCCACGGCGACATCGGCCCCTTCCCGGCCCGGGACGACCGCGGCGAAGGGGATGTCCGCCGCGTATGAGGATGCTTCGGGCCCCGAAAGAAATACCTTGAGGCCGGCCGGTGGACGGCCGTTTTCAACCGGCGGCGCCTGGGCCGCGCCGAAGGAGGAAGACAGCAAGCCGATGAGGACGGCCGCGAGCCAGCCGAGATATCGTCCGGAATGGTTTTTCATGGCGGTTGTCCTTAATCCATGTGAATGCTGACGCCGCCGCTGTTGTTGCCGCCGAGCTTGCCGAAGCGGGGGTTGACGACATTCGTGTAGACCGAGCCGAAGGTGTAGCTGAGACCGACGATGGCGTAATAGCTGTAGGATGTGCCCAGCTGGCGTCGCTGGAGGAGAATTTCTTCGAGAGTGGCGTTGCCTTTGACCAGGGCGAGCTGGTCATGGATCCGCGAACCTCCCCCGAAACAATAAGCGTTCAAACCCTTGACCAGGTTGAGCTGAAGAAAGGCGTAGACGTCGACGTTGTTCATCTTAAAATCGTGGAAATAATGCGATCCGCTGACGGCGCAGGTGAGACTTCCCCACTTCTCCTTGAGGGAGAGGGTCGCCGTGAGCGATTCGCTCCAGAGGCGCTCCTTGCGCTTGTCGTAAATCGTCGTCTCCCGGTATTGGACGTTTTCGTAGCGGAAGCGGTATCCGATCCGGAACTCGCGGCGGGTGGATTCGGCATAGGGAAAGATATTGTATTCGAGGGCCAGGGCCGGAACGACCTTGAATTTGATGTTGCTGAAGGTGGACGAGTCCGCTTCCAGGGCGAGACCGGCCGACCAGTGAGGTCCGAGGCTTTTCACCAGCAGTCCGCTGCCGCTGTAGTATTCCTGGGAGCTTCTGATAGTCCTCCCCTTCGTACGTGAACGAATCCTCGTCGAAAGAGGCGTCGAATCCGAGCCGAAGCTTCCAGTCCTCGGTGATGCGGTTGGCCGAGAAATTGAACCCGAAATTATTGCTGGAGTTGGATTCCTCGCCATTGAAGTAGCCGTCCGCCCCGAGGCTGAAAACCCAGTGGTCCCACCGGTCCTTCGTCTCGGCCGGCGTTTCTTCGGGCCGGTAGCGGACCTCGAGCCGGGAGGAGATGGGCGTGCGGGCGACGTAAACCGCCAAGCCCCGCTTAAGCGCCTGGACCAGGCCTTTCCGGATCTCGTCATCGGTGTCGTCCTGCTTGGAAAAATATCGGAAGGAGTCGTCGATCCCGGCGAATCCGTTTTGCCCCATGAACGTCAGGGTGTATTCCCGGCCGCCGGAAGCGGTCGACTGGCTGGTGACCAACACGTGGACCTGGGCTTCCTTCCGGTCCCGGACATAATTGACGAACGGAATTTCGTTTTTTGTGTATTCCAGGTCGCAGCTTCCGCAATCGAGGTAGATCTTAGGGGCTGCTTTTTTCAAGGCATCCAGGTCGGCCTCAACCCCTTGGGCGCTCGCGGAAACTCCCGTGGCCGCGATCAGGGCCAGGGCGAGAAATAGACGGAGACAACAGTGCGGCATCGCCTTCTCCTTTTTAATCCCTTATCCCGTCGACCCTGCAACCTGCAATGTTCGTGCCCGCCGGACATCGCCCAAGTCGGTCTTCCTATCCAAAGACGAGCAAGAACCCGGAATCCCACGGTTTTCTTTTACGGAATCCCGGAAAAATATAAAATTTCCCGAATTCGTTTCGCCTTACCCAAACCCGAGCGGATTCTTAGATATATACGCAGAGATCGAAATAAAAGTTACAACTCGATGGCAATTTTTACTTACCGGGGAAACAGGGAGGGTCCTCCCGGAGTCAGTTCAGGGTTTCGAGAAGTTGAAGGAGGATGGCGTGATTTCCATCCGGGACATCGAAGGCGACCTTTGAACCTTTAAAAACCCGTTTGGGGACATTGTCGATGAGCAGCTGGTACTTGCCCTTGCGGAGAAACGTGATCCGAACTTCGCGTTCGGCCATGGCTTTCATTTCGAAGGACACTTCGTTTTCCGCGTAAAGGAAATGGCGGACGACCGCGCCGCCGTCGATGGCGACGATCGGCCGGTCTTCCTCCGTGAGGACGATTTTCTTTCGGGAAACACGCACATCGTAATGGTGCCCCTGGATCGATATCCGGGAGGCCAGGCCCTCCTCGTCCGGACTGATCATTCCGAACCGGACGCCTTCCCACGGGGTGAAATCGAGATATTCCTCGATGGCCATCAAGGCGAAGAGCGACCCGAGGCTGTGAAACCGGAGTCCGGCCGTCTCGCCGCTCAGCGGATGATAGCTTTCGGGGGACAATTGAAAATTGCGCCAGGCGTTGAGAACCAGGCCGGCGCTCTTGCGGGCGAATTCGGAAGCTTCAGCATCGAAGCCGTAGCTTTTAAGCCCCTGGTAAACAAGATAGTTTGTCGCCGGCCGGATCGCGCCGCGCCAGGCCTGGCGCGACGGATTTTCGGGATCCTGGAATGCCGGATCGTCGCGGGAGACGGAGGGGATGACGAAATCGCCCCAGAATTCCCTCGGATTCAGGAGGTGCCTCCGGATGAGCTGGGCCCGCCGGTCGTCAGGAATCCGGGCCAGCATCGGGAAAAAATTCGAGGCCGCCTTCCTCGTCGAAAATCGTCCGTCCCAGTAGCGGTCGTAATAAAAACCATCCCGGCTGTTCCACAAGTGATCGTTGATCAGCTTTTTCTGCAGCTCGTATTCTTCGAGATAGGCGTCGCGTTCGGTCCGCCGGTCGAGAATGTCGGCAATCTGGGACAGGCACCATGCGTCCAGGGCGTAAAGGCTGTTGAGGTCGACGGCGTTGAGGGTTTGTGTTCCGGAAGCCGGATTCACCGGGACGTCGTCCCAGTTGGGAAGGTCGTCCCGTCCGGATTCGGCCCGGGCTCGGGCCGCCGCTTCATTCGCCGCGCCGGCCGGCTTGAGATCCGAGCCCCATTCCAGCAGCCCGTCGCCGTTGCCGTCGCGCCGGGCTTTCCCTTCAGCCGTGGGTTCCTTCCAATACGCGTGCCCCTTGCGGAGAAAGGGATAGGCGGCTTCGAGGAGATTCCGGTCCCCCGATTTTCCGAACAGCTTGAGCAGGCAATAGGCCCCCAGCGGGGCTTGAGACCGATCGGGCGTGCCGCTGAAACGGCTGCGCCAATTCGGGATGTTGCCGTTAGGGTACTGCGTTTCCAGGATCGCCCGGATCGCTTCGGCCGCTGACTGGGTGCTTTCCAGGGCGAGGCCCAGGACGCTCAGGTACGAATCCCAGGCCGAGGTCCGCCAGTGATCGGGCTCATTCTCGTCCCGGCCGAAAATCCGGGTTCGTCCGGACGGAGCGTAAAGACGGTGCGAGCCGGGTTGATAGAGCATCATCCAGTGAAGATTGTTCGTGACGGCTTCCGCCGCCCCGGCGTAGAGCCCGTCGACGACCACCCGTTTTTTTTCGTACCGGTCGCGCTCTTCCTCGAGGAGGACATCGATGGTCCCGGCGTTTTTGTAACGGTAAATCCGCCGGCGGATGGCCTCAATCTGATCGCCGACACCCGCGACGAAATAAACGGTTCGCTCCCCTTCTGGAGAATACGAGAAGACCGTCTCCGATCCATCGGCCGCGATCGCCGGGGCATCGGGACGATTCGTCCAGAGAACAAACGCCGCGTTTTTCGGCCCGGATGATTCGCCGAGCAGCTCGCCTTCGGGAGACGCCCGGAAGCGCCCTTTGAAATCCCAGGGAAAATATGTCCGGAGGCGGACGGCGACGTTTTTCGGGATGGTCAGTCGTCCGACCACGGCCCGCTCGTCCTGTCGGGACCATTCCAGGACCAGGAGATCGGAGCGCTTGGCCGGCTTCATGAGAATCGGCGTTTCGCTCTTGTTTTCCGGAAGGATCGGAAGCCCGAGGTCGAACCCGATCCGGGCGTAGAGACCGTCGGGCGAATGCGGGCCGATCTCCGAAGCCAGATAAAAAAGGTCGTGCCCGTCGGCTGCCTGGCCGTCTTTTTCGACCTGGAAACGGAAGGCGAACGCGGCGTCTTTGTGGGGGGCCAGGACCAGGCCGCACCACCCCGCGGCATCGAGCGCCCCGATTCGCACATCTTTCCACGGAGAGGTGATTTCCGACCCGGCCGGGCCGCGCAAGGCCAGGAGTGCGGCTCCGAAAACGGCCCAGGAAACCAGAAAACGGAAAAAGCGCCGATCCGTCCTTCCCGGTTTCATCGCCATCACTGTAGGATAAACCTCGGGGAAAATCAACGGGACCGGGGGCAACACCGGAGAAAAATAGCGGGGAGTTACAAAAGGAAGCGCACGCCGACTTTCAGGTAGACGACATGAAGATTGATCAAGATATCATCGGTCGCCTGGCCGGTGTTGGCGTCCCGAACGACCGTTCGGCCGGGAGCCGTCCGAATGAGATAATCGATCGCGGCGAAAAAGTCCCAGAACCCGGACAGCCGCCAGACGATTCCTCCCCCGAAATAGCCGGCCCAGCCGCTCCGGACGCTCTGGTCGATCGTCACATCCGGAATCACGGGAAGCGAGCCGATGCGGAACTTCGTCTCGACATAGCCGGCGCCGGCCACCGCGTATGGCGTGAAGTATCCGTTGCCGCGGAATTCGTACCGCAGCCCCAGGAGAAACGGCCGGACTCTCAAGTGCCCGTTGTAGAGCTTCCGGAATGACGTTTGGGAACGGGTTCCCCAGGAATCGGCTTCGAACGTGACGGACAGGCGCGGCGTAAGGGGCGCCGCCACTCCGATGCCGGCCGCCAGGCCGACGTTCAAGTTATTCTCTTCATGGCCGGCTCCACCTGCCTGGAGCGACAGGGCGATGCGCCGGGACTGTCCGAGGGCCGAGGTCCCGAGGCAGACGACGGCCAAAGCCGCGATCATCAACCGCCGTTCGAAGGCTCTCATCGAGCGTCATCATCGCTTTTCGGCCGGAGGATGTCAATCGCCGCCCGGCTTGTGATATGGTATGTTCGAGCGGAGGAGGCCTCATGAATCTGCCGATGTTTTTCCGTTCCCGCCGCGGCGACATGGTCGGATTTCTCAAGCAGCTCGTCCTGGCCGAATCGCCCACCTCGGATAAGAAGGCGGTCGACGCCTGCAGCTCCCTTTTCCTGACGAAATGCGGACGGCTCGGCGTCCGCCATACCCGGTTTCCCCAGCGCGGGTACGGCGACTTCCACCTGCTCGAATATCCGGCCAAGGATGACGACCGGCTGGACGGACGACTTCTCGTCCTGACCCATATCGATACGGTCTGGCCGGTCGGGCGCCTGGCCGCGATGCCGTTTTACCTTCAGGGAGAAAAGATCTTCGGCCCTGGAGTCCTTGACATGAAAGCCGGCCTCGTCCTGGCCGCGTCCGCTCTTGGAGCCCTCCGCGAGCTCAATATCCGGCCGCGGCGCCGGATCGCCCTGTTCATCAACTCGGCCGAAGAAACCGGGTGTGAGGAAGCCCATGAGATCATCCGGGCTCAGGCCAAGGCCGCCGACCGGGTCCTCTGCCTGGAGCCGGCCCTTCCGGGCGGGGCGTTGAAAATCCAGCGCAAGGGCCGATGCGTCGTCCGGGTGGACGTCGGCGGTGTCGCGGCCCATGGCGGCTCTCCCGATAAAGGCGTTTCGGCGATCGACGAGCTGATGAGCATTCTCCGAAAAATCGAAACGCTTCGTTCGGCCGACGTCACGGTCAATGTCGGGCAGATCGGGGGCGGAGAAAAAGCCAATATCGTCGCCGAAACGGCTTTCGCCGTCTGCGACATCAGGTACTGGACCTCGGCCCAGAGAGACAAGATCCTCGCCTTCATCAAGGCCCTTGGCCCGGCCGCTCGGCGGGCCAAAGTCAAGACGACGATCGAAAACACGACTCCGCCGATGGAGAGAACCAAGGCCTCGACGGCGCTGTTCGCCGAAGCCAAGACGATCGCCGCGGAGCTCGGCCTGAAGCTTACGGGCGGGAAGACCGGCGGCGGTTCGGACGCTTCGATCGCCGCCGGCCTGGGCCGGCCGACGCTCGATGGGCTCGGCCCGGACGGAGACGGCATCCATGCCGTCCACGAGCATGCCCTGCTCTCTTCGCTTGTCGATCGGGCGGCTCTCTTGACCGCGTTATTCCAAAAAATATAACCTTCAATATTCATAAAATTTTTCATGAATCGTGCAGGTTAAACGAGCGGCGGTTGTTCGAAGATTGACAGTCGGATTTTTTTTGTGTTAGCGTACCTTCTAATAAAGCAACGAACGACGCAGGTCGTCTTTCACCGACCGTCGGCGCTTCCGAGGAGGGATCAATGATTAAGAAGGCCTATCTTCTCTCTCCCGGACCGACGCCTGTTCCCTCGAGCGTACTGGCCGCTGCGGCCGAGCCGATCATCCACCACCGGACCGAGGAATTTTCCAAGATCTTCATGGAGGTCGGCGAAGGCCTCAAGTCGGTTTTCGGGACGCGGGAAGACGTTTACATCCTGACCTCGTCGGGAACGGGAGCCATGGAAGCGGCCGTGGCCAATCTCTGCTCTCCCGGAGACCAGGTCTTGACCATCAACGCCGGCAAGTTCGGCGAGCGCTGGGGCCAGCTCTGCAAAGCTTACGGCGTCGTCTTCAAGGACATCGTTCTGGATTGGGGCAAGGTCCTGCCCAAGGAGGACCTCGAAGCCGAGCTCAAGGCCAATCCGGCGGTCAAGGTTGTCTTCGCCACCCTCTCGGAAACGTCGGCCGGGCAGGTGTTCGATATCCAGGGTTTCGGAGAGGTCGTGTCTAAAACGCCGGCCGTCCTCGTCGTCGACGGCATATCCGGCCTCGGAGCCACGCCCTGCCCCATGGATAAGTGGAAGATCGACGTCCTCCTGACCGGATCTCAGAAATCGCTCATGGTCCCCCCCGGCTTGGCCTATATCGCCGCAAGCCCCAGAGCCTGGAAGCTCGTCGAATCGTCAACGTGTCCGAAGTTCTACTTCGACCTGAAAAAAGCCCGCAAGGGGATCGCCTCCCGAACGTCTCCCTGGTCCCCGGCCATTACCCTCATCATCCAGCAAAAAAAGGCTCTGGACATCATCCTCGGCCTGGGCTTGGAAAAACTCATCGCCCATCACCGCGTTTTGGGCGAAGCGACCCGGGCCGGAGTCCGGGCGCTCGGGCTCGAGCTCCTGGCCGAAAAGCCGGGCGATATCCTGACCGCGGTTAAAACGCCGCCCGGGATCGATGGAATCAAGCTCGTGAAGACCATGCAGAACAAGTACCTCGCTTATATCGCCGGATCCCAGGATCCCCATAAAGGCGAATTTTTCCGCATCGCCCACCTCGGCTACATGGGTGGATTCGACGTCATCACCGCCCTGACGGCCCTGGAGATGACGTTGGGCGACCTGGGGTATGCGGTCGTTCCGGGAACATCGATCAAAGCCGCCGAACCCATATTAAAGGAGAACTGGTCATGAAAAAAATTCTGATCGCCGACGCCCTGGACAAGGAATCCACCGAGCTTCTGAAAGCGGTTCCCGGATTCGATGTGACCGTAAAAACCGGTCTCGACGAAGCCGGCCTTATCCAAGCGGTCCCGGGATTCAACGCCGTCGTCGTCCGCAGCGCCAGCAAGATCACCCGCCCGGTGATCGAAGCGTCCTCGGGCCTGGAAATCGTCGTCCGGGCCGGCATCGGCCTGGACAACGTCGATGCCGTCGCGGCCAAGGAAAAAAGCATTCAGGTCGCCAACACGCCTTCGGCCACGACGATATCCGTGGCCGAACACGCCTTCGGCCTCATGCTCGGGGCGGTCCGCCAGCACGGCCGGGCCAACCTGACGATGAAGCAGCACAAGTGGGAGAAGAAGACGCTTCACGGGACGGAGCTCTATGGGAAGACTCTCGGACTGATCGGGGCCGGCCGGATCGGCCTGGCCTTGGCCGACCGGGCCATCGCCTTCGGGATGAGCGTTCTGGCCTACGACGTCGTCCCCATCAAGACAAACCTGGCCGTTGCCCAGGTGCCGTTGGACGAGCTGCTGGCGAAAGCCGATGTTTTCTCGCTCCATGTCCCCAAGACCAAAGCCCCGATCCTGGGGACGGCCGAGTTCGCCAAGATGAAAGACGGCGTAGTGATCGTCAACGCCGCCCGCGGCGGCGTCATCGACGAAGCCGCCCTGCTGGCCGCCCTTCAGAGCGGCAAGGTCAAAGCCGCGGCGATCGACGTGTTCGCCAAGGAGCCGCCCGAGGATTGGGCCTTGATCGACCATCCCAATGTCACGGCGGCCCCCCACATCGGAGCCCAGGCCGAGGAAGGCCAGAAGCGGGCCGGACTGGAAGTCGTCCGGATTCTCAAGGAAGCCCTGGCCTAAGCCACGCGAAGATCGGCCGTTTTTTCACCGGCCGCGAGCCGGAGATCCGGGGAACCGCGGAAATTCGATAAGAAGACTAGTATTTAACCGGAAATTCGGATAAAATATTTTCCGTTCTTTTTTGGAAAGCGAGAATATGCCTATGGTTTACTTGGACAACAACGCCACGACGCCGCTCGACCCGGCCGTGGTCGAGAAAATGACCCAGGTCCTGGCCGAGCATTTCGGCAATCCGTCGTCCCTCTACCCCCTCGGCCGGAAAGCCAAGGATTTGATCAACGAGGCCCGGGCCCATGTCGCCGCGGCGGTCGGGGCCTCCAAGGCCTCCATTTATTTTACCGGATCGGGGACCGAAGCGGACAACCAGGCGATCCTCGGCGTCATGGACGCCCTTCCCGACAAAAAAGAATTCGTCACGTCGACGATCGAGCATCCGGCGGTGGGTGAAACTGCGGCGTATCTCGAACGCCGGGGCGTCAAGGTCACCTACGTCCCCGTCGATTCCACCGGGACGATCGACCTGGAGGCACTCCGGACGGCGGTGACGCCTCAGACCGCCCTTGTCTCGATCATGCACGCCAACAACGAGATCGGAACGATTCAACCGATCGCCGATATCGTCCGGATCGCCCGGGAACAGGGCGCCCTGACCCACACCGACGCCGTCCAGTCGTTCGGTAAAATCGCCTTCCGGGCCGATGACCTTGGCGTGGATCTGCTGACGGTTTCGTCCCATAAGGTCTACGGACCGAAAGGCGTCGGAGCCCTCTATGTCCGGAAAGGGACGCCGCTTCAGCCGTTCATTCACGGCGGCCACCAGGAACGCGGCCTCCGGGCCGGGACGGAAAACACGGTCGGGATCGTCGGCTTCGGGGAAGCCGCCCGGATCCTCCCGCTCCATTTCGAATCCGATTCCGTCCGCCTCCATCGGCTGGCCGGGCGGCTGAAGGCCGGGCTCGAAGCGGCGATCCCGAAGATTCATTTCAACGGCCATCCCCAAAACCGGATCCCGACCACCTTGAGCTATTCGTTTCTCGGCCTGGAAGCCGAGGCCATTCTTCTGGCTCTGGCGACCAAGGGGATTTCCGTGTCCACCGGCTCGGCCTGCAGCGAGGAATCCGAAGAAGTGTCCCATGTTCTCCAGGCCATCGGTCTTCGGCCCGAATTTGCCCGCTCGACCGTCCGGATGTCTCTCGGCCGATTCAACACGGACTCCGACGTCGACGAGGTTCTCCGGGTCCTTCCCGAAGTCGTGGCCAACCTCCGGAAGATCTCGGCCTGGGATCCCGAAGAGATTTGAACGAGGATATCCGCATGAGCGTTTTATCCTTCCTTCCACCCTCTCGCCCGTTCCTCATGGACGGGGCCATGGGCACCGAGCTGATGGCGATCCTGCCGATTCCCGGCCGGTGTCCCGAATTGGCCAATGTCGAGCACCCCGAAGCGGTCCAAGCCGTCCATCGCGATTACTATGCGGCCGGAGCCGATGCCGTTTCGACCAACAGCTTTGGCGGAAGCCCGCTCAAGCTCGAGACGGCGGGCCTCGGCTCGCGAACTCGGGAGCTCAATGCGGCCGCGGCCAGGATCGCCGCCTCCGTTCGGCCGCCCGGTAAATTCGTCGCCGGGGATATCGGTCCGACCGGGAAATTTCTCAAGCCCCAAGGTCCCTACGACGAAGAGGAGTTCGAATCCGGTTTTGCCGTTCAAGCCGAAGGCTTGGCCGAAGGCGGAGCGGACTTTCTCCTCATCGAGACCATGTTCGATTTGCGCGAAGCCCTGTGCGCCGTCCGCGGCGCCCGGCGGGGGGCTCCCGGCCTGCCGGTTCTGGCCAGCCTGACCTTCAACCGGTCCAAGCGCGGTTTCTTCACCTTGATGGGCGACAGCCTGGAAAAATCCACTCGAGCGTTTGAAGAGGCCGGTCTTCCGGCCTTCGGGGCCAACTGCACTCTCAGCAGCGGCGACATGGCCGACCTGATGGCCGCCTGGAAGCCGCTGACATCGGTGCCCTTGATCGCCCAGGCCAACGCCGGCAAGCCCGATCTCACAAGCGGCCGGGTGGTTTACTCCCAGGGCGAAGACGCAGTACTTAGCCGAAATTCCCCGGCTCATCGAAAATGGAGCCCGGATCATCGGCGGGTGCTGCGGAACGACGCCGAGCTATATCCGCCGGATGGCCGCCCTCATCGGAGCGGTTTGATCGATTCCAAATATCCTTTCCGGACGGAAAGAAAAAATGGAAGATGCTCGTCCGTCCGGAAATCCGGATACGTCCATTCCAGCCGCTTGACTCCGGTCTTGGTGAAGAGAAGCTCGAGGTGGGCATAGATCCCTTTTTGAAGCGGCGGCCGGTGGGCAAAATCTTTCGTCGTGGCCATGAACAAGGCCGCGCCGGTCAAAATCCCCGGATCGAGGTTGACCGTTCGTCTCCCCGCCCCGGTCTTCTCCCGCAACTCCTCCTCGATGGCGTTCGTCTCGATTTTGATATCGGACAATCGGTCCGGACAGATGAGATCCCGGAACGCCAGGAACATCCGGGACAATCCGGGCCCCATCTCGCCGGTGTAGTAATGCCGTGCCGAGAAACGGGATGCGCGGGCCCGCAGGCCTCGACCGGACCGTGTAAAGCGGCCAGCCGGTCTTCGGCGTTTCGGGAACATTTCCGCCGATCCGGCGATGATCCCGCAAACGAGCTTGACCGGTACGAACGGCTTAAGATCCGCCATGCCCCGTACGATAGGCGAATCGCCCGGCGTTTTCAAGCCGGCCGGGTGGCTGGCCTTTCGTTTCGTCCTCGTTTTTTGTATTCTGAGAGCCTGCCTAAAGGAGCCGGAAATGACCATCGCCCCTCGACGACCGGAACGGAACGAAACATTGGCCGTAATCCGCGATCGGCACAGCATCCGCCGGTTTTCCGGATGCGACGTCCCCGGAGACGCGCTCGAGACCGTCCTCGATGCGGCCAACCGAGCCCCGTCGGCCCATAACCGCCAGTCCTGGCGCTTTCTTGTCGTCCGGGGCGACAAAAAGAGGAACTGGCCCGCCTGGCTTTCTCCCGGGCGGCCGACTTTCCCCGTCCGGCCTCCGTCCTTCTTCGCATGGCCGCCCGATCCATTTCCAGCGCTCCCGTCGTCGTGGCCGTCGCCAATACCGGCGACTTGATCCGTCACGGCCGAGGGCTTTTTCAGCGGGCCGATGAATCCACGGTCGATTTTTTCCGGACCATGGAAATCCAGAGCTCGGCCGCGGCCGTCGAAAATCTGCTGATCGCCGCGACGTCCCTCGGCCTGGCGACCGTCTGGCTCGGTATCCTCTATCTGGTCAAGGACGACGTCCGCCGGATCCTCGGCGAACCGCAGGGAGAATTTGTCGCCGTGATTCCCGTCGGATGGCCGGCAGCCGAGACGCCCGGGCCGGCCAAGCGCCCGCTGGCCGCTGTCATCCGAAACCTGGAGTGACCGGGCGCCTCTTCGCCGTTTGATTTTCGGGGGATGAGCCCCTATAATAAACAAAGTTTTTTCAAGGATTCAACTGCCATGAAATGGGTCTACATCGAGGATCTCGCCGGGCACAAGGACCAGGATGTCGAAATCCGGGGCTGGGTTTACAATACCAGGTCGGGCGGCCGGATCCGATTCATCATCGTCCGGGACGGAACGGGATACGTCCAGGCCACGATCTTCAGCAAGGACGAGAATGACCCTCTGTTTGCGTCCTTCGATCGCCTGACCCAGGAAACGTCTCTCATCGTCCGCGGCCGGGTTCGGGAGGACAAGAGAGCGCCCGGCGGCTACGAGATATCGGTCGCCGAGATCGAGATCATCCAGGTCGCCGTTGATTACCCGATCACGCCCAAGGAGCATTCGACTCCCTTCCTGATGGAACACCGCCATCTCTGGCTCCGTTCACGCAAGCAGCATGCCGTCCTCCAAGTCCGGGCCGAGGTCGTCCGGGCGATCCGCAATTTCCTCGACGGCCGCGGGTTCCGGCTGATGGACACCCCGATCCTGACGCCCAGCGCCTGCGAAGGGACGACGACGCTCTTCGAAACGAAATATTTCGACCAGATGGCTTACCTCAGCCAAAGCGGCCAGCTCTACAACGAAGCCACGGCCGCGGCGTTCGGCAAGGTCTATTGTTTCAGCCCGGCTTTTCGGGCGGAAAAGTCCAAAACCCGCCGTCACCTGATCGAATTCTGGATGGTCGAGCCCGAAGTGGCGTTCGCCACGCTGGAAGATACGATCGAGCTCGGCCAGGATCTCGTCCTGTACATCCTCGAGCGGGTTTTAACGAAGCGTCGGGACGACCTGGCCGAGTTGGAGCGCGATACGGCCAAGCTGGAGAGCATCGCCAAGCCGTTCCCCCGCCTGACTTATGACGAGGCCGTCCCGCGGCTTCAAGAAAAAGGATCGGCCATTCAATACGGCGACGATTTTGGCGCTCCGGAGGAAACGATCATCTCGGAGCTCTATCCGAGCCCGGTCTGCATCACCCATTTCCCGACCAAGATCAAGGCCTTTTATATGCAACCGGACGAGCACCGGCCCGACTTGGCCCTCGGCGTGGACGTCCTGGCTTCGGAAGGCTACGGCGAGATCATCGGCGGCGGCCAGCGTATCCACGACCCGGCCCTCTTGGAACAGCGCATCAAAGAGCACAATCTCCCGCCCGAGCCCTATCAATGGTATATCGACCTGAGAAAATACGGCTCTTTTCCCCATTCCGGATTCGGGCTCGGGGTGGAGCGGGTCGTCGCCTGGATCTGCGGAATCAAGCACATTCGAGAGACCATCCCGTTCCCGCGGCTGTTGTACAGGATCTACCCCTGAGCGAAGCCCGCGGACCGCGGTCCCAGCGGGACGAAACGGAGTCTGATTGAGCGACGCGCCTTCCCAAAAGAGACAGGCTCCGAACAAAGCGGCGATCATCAACTTTGGTTGCGCCAAAAATCTCGTCGACAGCGAAGTGATGGCCGGCCGGCTTCTGGCCGCGGGCTATGGCCTCGTTTCCGAACCCGGCCAAGCCGATGTCCTGATCCTCAACACCTGCGGATTCATCCGTCCGGCCCGTGACGAAGCCGACGGCGGGATCCAGGCGGCCCTGGCTGAAAAGGCGAAACGTCCCGGCGTCCGTATCGTCGTCACGGGTTGTTATGCCGAAAAAGACGGCCCCGGTTTGGCCTCTCGGTTCCCCGGCGTCAACGCTTGGCTCGGAGTGAGGGATTACGGGCGAATCGCCGAAGCGGTCGAAGGCCGAAGCTTTCGTCCCGGCCGACGGACCTTTCTCTACGACCACCGTTCTCCTCGAGCCCTGTCTACCCCGCCGGGCTGGGCTTATCTCAAAGTCTCCGAAGGGTGTTCCCACGCCTGCGCGTTCTGCGCGATTCCCTCGATCAAAGGGCCTTATCGGTCGCGGCCGCCGGCCTCGATCGTCGCCGAAGCCCGGGACTTGGCCTCCCGCGGCGTCCGGGAGCTCGTCCTGATATCCCAGGACACGACCTCGTACGGACGCGACCTCGGCTTTCGCGACGGGTTGGCTCGTCTTCTTCGGGAGCTTCTGAAAGGCACCGACCTCCCCTGGATCCGGTTCCTTTACGGCTATCCGGAGGAGATCGGCGACGCGCTTCTTGAGGCGATGTCCGACCCCCGCATTTGTCCTTATTTTGATATTCCGTTCCAGCATGCCGCGACAACGGTCCTCCGGCGGATGAAGCGGGCGGCGGGAGGCCGTCGGGCTTTGCGTCTTCTGGAAAAGATCCGGAAACGGCTTCCCGATGCGGCCATCCGGACGTCGCTGATCGTCGGCTTTCCCGGGGAAGGTCCGGCCGAGTTCAAGGAGCTTCGCGCTTTTGTCCGGGAGGCCCGTTTCGACCACCTCGGCGTCTTCACCTATTGCCGCGAGGAGGGAACGCCGGCCGCTTCCTACGGCGATCCTGTCCCGGCGAGGGAAAAGGAACGCCGGAGGAACGGGCTCATGGAAATCCAGGCCGCGGTATCGGCCGAAAAGCTCGCGTCCTTCCGCGGCCGGACGCTTGAGGTTGTGCGGGATGAACCGCGGCCGGAAGCGCCGGGCTGGCTCGCCGCCCGTACCCGTTTCCAAGCCCCGGAAGTGGACGGCGCGGTCTTTATCCGCCCGCCCGCCCCGGCGTGGAAAAGCCCGCTCGGGCGTGTTAAAATCATCTCGACCGGAACGTACGATCTCCGCGGGATTTTCTTGTCATGAAAACGATCGCCGGATTGGCGGCCACTTTTTTTGGAGCCGGGTACTTCCCTTTTGCTCCGGGGACGTTCGCGAGCTTCGAAGCGGCCTTGCTCTATGCCTTTGTCGGCCGGCGGGTCCCGCCCCTTCCCTATCTTCTGATAATGGCCGCCCTGTTTCTTCTGGGAACGGTCGCGGCCGACGTTTTTGCCCGGCTTTTGAAGCAAAAGGACCCGCGGCCCATCGTGATCGACGAAATCGTCGGGCAGGGAATCGCTCTTTTCTCGGCTCCGGCCGGCTGGGGTTGGATCGCCGGCGGCTTTTTCCTGTTCCGCTTATTCGACGTTCTCAAGCCCTGGCCGATCCGGAAGCTCGAGCAGCTTCCGGGCGGATGGGGCATCATGGCCGATGACGTGGCCGCCGGAGCCGCCAGCGCGCTGGTCCTTTGGGGCATCCGCCTGATCTTATGAAGATTCACATCATCGCCGTCGGGTCTGAGCTTCTCACCCCGTTTTTCCGGGACACCGACTCCCTGTATCTCACCCAGGGGCTGAACGACCTGGGGCTCGACGTGGGCGGGAAAATGATCGTCGGCGATGACCTCGAAAGCCTCGCAGCGGCGATCGAACGATCGCGGCGGGAGGCCGATCTCATTCTGATCACCGGCGGATTGGGCCCGACCGGCGACGACCGGACGCGCGAAGCGGTGTCTTCGGTTTTCCATCGGCCTCTTCTCCTCCGTGAGGACATCGTCCGGACGATCGAAGAGCGGATTCGCCGCCACGGCCGAACGATGCCGCCGGTCAACCGGAAACAGGCTGAGATCCTGGAGGGGGCCGATGTTCTGCCAAATCCAGCCGGAACCGCGCCCGGGCAATGGCTCGAGGTCGATGGAAAAACCGTGATTCTTCTGCCCGGCCCTCCCCATGAGCTGCAGGCCATATGCGAATCACAGGTTTGGCCCCGGCTCTCCTCCCGGAATCGGGCGTTCCTTTCCCGCCGCAATTTAAAAACCGCAGGCCGGACCGAATCCGAAATTGAAAGCCTTATTGATGGCCTCTATCCTCGCGAGCCGGGCCTTGGGCTGACGATCCTGGCTTCGCCGGGACAAATCGACCTCCATATCGTCGCGTCCTCGACCGATTCCGCGGCCGAAGCGGACCGGCGGGCCGACGCGTTGGTCTCGCGGCTCCGGGCCCGTCTCGGCTCGGCTGTTTTTTCCGAAGACGGCACCGACCTTGAGACCGTCGTCGGCCGGGCTCTCGCGCGGGAAAAGAAAACCGTCGCGGTCGCCGAATCCTGCAGCGGCGGACTCCTCTGCCGAAGGCTGACCCGGGTGCCGGGAAGCTCGGCCTATTTTCTGGAAGGATTCGTCACCTACAGCAATCAATCCAAAACAGCCAGGCTGGGCGTTCCGGCCGAAACGATCCTCCTCCACGGCGCCGTCAGCGCCGAGACTGCGGCGGCAATGGCCGAGGGTGTCCGCCGGGCGGCCGGATCCGATTTCGGACTGGCCGTTACCGGCATCGCCGGCCCGTCCGGCGGGAGCGTTGAAAAGCCGGTGGGATTGGTGTTTTGCGCGGTCGCGGATGCGACCGGGGCCCGGGTTGAACGCTCGGTCTTTTTCGGCGACCGGGTTCAGATCCAGGAGCGATCCGCCCAGAAAACCCTCGACATGCTCCGTCGGCTGCTGAACGGGGAGCCGGACGCATGAGAACGTTCGTCGCCGTCGACCTGCCGGCCGAAGTAAAAGCGCGGATCTCCGCCCTCGTTCATCGGCTGAAATTCGCTGCCCCCGGAGGAATCAGCTGGGCGAAGGTCGCCGACATTCACGTTACGTTGAAGTTTTTGGGCGAAATCGAGGAAGCCGCGCTTGCGCTCATCGAACGGGCCGTCGGGGAAGCGGCCTCCGAAACGACGGTTTTTCCCTTGAGCGTCTTCGGGACGGGAACATTCCCGCCCTGTTCCTCCCGTCCCCGGGTCCTCTGGATCGGATTGAAGGAGAGCCCGGCTCTTCTGGATCTTCAAAGCCGGATCGAAAAACGCCTGGAGACGCTCGGGCATCCCCGCGAAGATCGTCCGTTCCAACCCCACCTGACGATCGGCCGGGTCAAATCCCCGGCCGTTCCAAAAATCCTTCTTGACCGGCTGGCTGAATACGAAGAGGTCGGCTTCGGAAACCTCACGGTGCTCGAAGTCGCCGTCTATCGGAGCGTTCTCAGGCCCCAAGGCCCCGAACATTCCGTCCTCTTCAAGGGAGCTCTCCGAACATGAAAATTCTTTTCGCGGTGCTCTCCTACCTTCTCGGGGCTTTTCCGACAGGGTATCTTCTTTTCAAGTGGACGTCCCGAAACGACATTCGCCGGTTCGGAAGCGGAGCGACCGGGGCGACCAATGTTCTCCGCCTCAAAGGTTGGCGATTGGCCGTTCCCGTCGCCTTGATCGACGTGGCCAAGGGCGTTATCCCGGCCTTGGCGGCCTTTCGGCTTTCGGATGGGGATTCCGGTTTCGCCGCCCTCTGCGGCTCGCTCGCCGTCCTGGGCCATTGTTATCCGGTTTACATCGGATTCCGCGGCGGGAAGGGCGTCGCCACTGCGGCCGGAGCGATGTTCGCCCTGGCTCCGGGGCCGGCCGCTCTCTGCCTCGGCGTGTTCATCCTCATCGTCGCCGCGACCCGATATGTTTCCCTCGGTTCGATGGGCGCGGCCGTCCTCTTTCCCGTGTTCGGATTTCTCTTGAACCGTCCCCGGCCGCTGCTTCTCGGCAGCCTCCTGCTTGTGGCCGTCATCCTCATCCGCCATCGGGCCAACATCGTCCGCCTTTTTTCGGGAACCGAGCGGAAATTCGGAGAAAAGGCTCCCGTCCCATGAGAAACGCCTGCGTTGTCGGCGGCGGAAGCTGGGGCTCGGCCTTCGCCCTTCACCTGGCGAAAACCGGCCTTCCCGTCCGCTTATGGATTCGCGAGCCGGAGATTTACGCCGAGGCTGTCCGGACCAGACAAAACCGGATTTTTCTGCCTGGACATGTCTTCCCGGCCTGCGCCTCCTTTCATCACGACATGAAGGAGGCCGTCTCCGGAGCGGAAACCGTTTTTCTCGCCGTGCCGTCCGTTCATTTCCGGAAGATTTATTCGCGGGTCGCTTCTCTTCTCCCGGCCGGGACCGGAGTCATCAGCTTGACGAAGGGCCTTGAAAAGAAGACCCTCCTGCGGATGAGCGAAATCATCGCCGCCGTCCCTTTGCCCGGCGGAGCAACGGCCCGAGTCGGGGTTCTCTCCGGTCCGAGCTTTTCCAAAGAAACGGCCGACGGCCATCCGACCGGGCTCGTGATGGCCTCGGATGACCAGGACCTGGCCCGGCGAATTCAAACCCGGCTGTCCAATTCCGCCTGGCGAATCTACACCAGCCGGGACGTGGTCGGAGTGGAAATCGGCGGGGCCTTGAAGAATATCATCGCGATCGCCGCCGGACTTTCCGATGGGATGAATTTCGGCTTCAATTCCCGGGCCGCTCTGATGACGCGCGGGCTGGCCGAGATCGCCCGGCTGGGGACAAAGCTGGGGGCGCGGAGAGAAACATTCGCCGGATTGGCCGGGATGGGCGACCTCGTCCTGACCTGCACCGGTCCTCTCAGCCGAAACCGGCACATCGGCCTGGAGCTGGGACGGGGACGAATCCTGGCCGACATCGTCGGGTCCATGCGCGAGACGGCCGAAGGAATCCCGACGACGCTTTCGGCCCGGGCCCTCGCCCAACGGGAAAACGTCGACTTGCCGATCACCGAAGAAGTCTACCGGGTCCTGTACCGCCGGAAGAATCCCCGACGGGCACTGACCGACCTCATGTCGCGGACTCTCAAGGACGAACACGAGAGAGCCGGATTGGAGAAACCATGACATCACTTCGACTGACGCGCGGGCTCGCCGCGGCCGCCGTCCTCCTGACGCTCGCCGCCTGTCTCTCCCCCGCCAAGAAGCTGGCCCTGGAACGGGAGAAGGATCCTCAGTATCAATTCGACAAGGCCGCCCTCTGTCTCCAGTACAATATGGTGGACGAGTCGTTCCAATATATCGACAAGGCCCTGGCTCTCGATCCGCGGTTCACGGCCGCCCTCAACCTGAGAGGTCTGGCCTTGATGATCAAGGGCCGGCCGGCCGAAGCGATCCAAGCCCTTCGGTCGTGTCTGGAGCTCGACCCGGCGTTTTCCGAAGGGTGGAACAACCTCGCCGCAGCCTACGACCAGAACAACCAGAAAGACCAAGCCGTGGAGGCCTGGAAGAAAGCGTTCGATCTCGACCAGAATTATAATGCCTCGTACAACCTGGCGAAAATCGCCTATGAGAACGAGCAGTCGGCGGTTGCTCTCGATTGGATCCGGAAAAGCATCGCCAAATTTCCCAAGTCGGTCCTTTCCCACAATCTCCAGGGGTTGATCTATGAAGCCCTGGAACGTCTCCCCGAGGCCGTCGACAGCTACCAACAGGCGATCAAGCTTGCCCCGACCGAGCTCAACATTCAGTTCAACCTGGCCATGGCCTACTATCGGAAAAAGGATTATGGCCGAACCCGGGAGCTTCTGGAAAAGATTCTCCCCCTGGCCAAAGGGGAACTGAAGCTGCAGGTCGAGGAAATGCTTCGGCGGATCGGCCGGACGCCTTCGCCCGCTCCGATCGTCTGACCGCTGGATCTTATTTCGAAATCAGAGGCCGGCTTCGCGCCGGATGTCGGCGGCCTTGTCCGTTTTTTCCCAGGTGAACTCGGGTTCGGTCCGGCCGAAATGGCCGAAGGCTGCCGATTTCTTGTAACGGGGTTTCTTTAGGTCGAGATGGGCGATCATCCCCTTGGGCGTCAGGGGGAAATGAGCCCGGATGATTTCCTTGATCTTGGCGTCGGGGATCTTCCCCGTTCCGAACGAGTCGATCATCAGGGAAACGGGCTCGGCGACGCCGATACAATACGCCAGCTGGACTTCGAGCCGGTCGGCGACTCCGGCGGCGACGAGGTTTTTGGCGACGTAACGGGCCATATAAGACCCTGAGCGGTCGACCTTCGAGGGATCCTTCCCGGAGAAGCATCCGCCGCCGTGGCTGCTGAATCCGCCGTAAGTGTCGACGATGATCTTCCGGCCGGTCAAGCCCGAGTCGGCCAAGGGGCCGCCCTGCTCGAATCGTCCGGTCCCGTTGATGAAAAATTTCGTGTTTTTGTCGATCATCCCTTCGGGGATAATCGCATCGATGACCTGAGCCCGGATGTCGGCCCGGAGGTCCTCCATCTTGACGTCGCCGTCATGCTGGGCGGCGATGACGACCGCCTCGACGCGCTTCGGGACGTCGGCTTCGTATTCGATCGTGACTTGGGTTTTTCCATCGGGGCGAAGATACGGAAGGATGGCGCCTCGGCGGACTTCCGTCAGCCGGCGGGCCAGGTTATGGGCGAGCATGATGGGCATGGGCATCAGGACTTCGGTTTCCCGGCAGGCGTAGCCGAACATCAGGCCCTGATCGCCTGCGCCCTGTTCGTGATCCGGCGAGTCGTTCACGCCCATGGCGATGTCGGGAGACTGCTCGTGGATGGAGCTCAGGACGCAGCAGGTTTCGAAGTCGAAGCCGTAGTGGGCGTGGGTATAGCCGATCTCCCGGACCGTCTCCCGGACGATCTTCTGGAAGTCGCAATAAGCGTTTGTCGTGATTTCGCCGGCCAGGAGGACCAGTCCGGTCGTGGCCAGGGTCTCGCAGGCAACCCGGCTGTTGGGGTCTTGGCCGATGATATCGTCCAGGATCGAATCGGAGACCTGGTCGCAGACTTTATCGGGATGTCCCGGGCGTGACGGATTCCGAAGTGAATAAATACCGACAATCTTTCGCCATCTTCCTTCTCCCTCGATCGGAATTTTCGAACGGGTAGATTAGCACAGGGGAACGGAAGATGCAACGCATCATTCGATTTGCATTCAACCCGAGAATAGATTATTTCTATAGTCCGGAAAGCCCCGACATGAGCCGCTTGTTCCCTCCCTGCCCGGAAGAGTCCCTGGTCCATTACGGCTGCCACCGTACGCGACACCCGCCCCGGATTGACGGACTTCTCGACGACCCCTGCTGGAAGCTGGCCCCGCTTTCCCCCCGATTCGTCGACCTGGTCGACGGGAGGCCGGGACTGTACGACACCCGGATGGCCGCCGTCTGGGACGACAAGGCGTTCTACCTGGCCTACCGGATCGAGGAGCCCGACGTCCGGGCCGCCCTCGCTAAACGTGATTCGTTTCTCTGGACGGAAAGCGACGCGGAATTTTTCATCGCCGGGCCCGACGCCTACTACGAATTCCAGGTCAACGCCCTGGGGACCATCTATGAGGTCTTTTATGTCTGGCAGGACGCTTACCGGAAAGCCGGTTTCGACCTCCGTCCCGAATTCGACCTGGCTTCCCGCGACGTTGATATTCTGGGGGGTTACCAGGACGCATCCCGATGGGGCCGCCATCCCCGCGGCCGGCGGTGGGCGTTCATGAGCTGGGATTTCCCGGGGCTTCGCTGGGCCGTCCATGTCGACGGGACCTTGAACGACGACCGCGACCGGGACCGGGGCTGGACGTTCGAAGCCGCCTTCCCCTGGAGCGGCTTCGAGCTGCTGGCCGGCGGCCGGTCTGTCCCTCCCCGCGACGGCGACGTTTGGCGGATGGATTTTTCCCGGTTTGAGTCCATCACCGAGGCCGGGATCAAGATCGACCCTCCTCCGGGCTGGGCCCTCAATCGGCACGGCGTGTACGATTCCCACATTCCCGAGGTGTTTTCCTACGTTCATTTCCTCCGCCGGCCGATAGATTGAGCCGGCCGTTTGTGATATTTTAATCGTTCATGAACCTGCGAGAGGCACGGAGGCGGACCGGCTTGGCCGCGGCGGCCGTCGTCCTGATGTCCGTCTCTCTTGGTGCCCAGGCGACGTTTTTCACCGGCCTTTCCCATTACACCCTGAAAAACGGACTGACCGTCATTCTCCACGAAAACCAGGACCTTCCGGTCGTGGCCGTGGCCGTCGGGTATAATGCCGGGTCCATCCACGAGGCGCCCGGAAAATCCGGCGTCGCCTACCTCCTCCAAAAGCTGATGATGTTTGCCGGATCGGCCAACGTCTCCCGTCTACGGCACATCTCCGACATCACCCGCATCGGCGGGTCTTTGAACGCCGAAGTCCTGGAAGACCAGACGTTGTATTTTCAGACGTTTCCGTCCAATCACCTTGCTCTGTCCCTCTGGCTCGAATCCGACCGGATGCGCTCGCTCGACCTCACCGAAGAGCAGTTCGAGAACGCCCGGGCCGTCCTCCTCGAAGAGCTCCGGAGGCGCAGAGCGTCCGAACCCTACCTCATGAGCCTTCAGGCCTTCGACCAGCTTCTCTATTCCGATTATCCCTTCGGTCATTCCCTCCTCGGGACCGAGGAAGACATCCGCCATCTGACCTTGGCCGACGTCAAGGCGTTCTACGACACCCGTTATGTCCCCCAGAACGCGGTCCTGTGCATTTCCGGCCGATTCGACCGGACGGCCGCCCGGGACCTGGTCTCCCGCTATTTCGAGTCGCTGCCCGGAGGAAAAGCGCCGGCGACCGCCTTTGAACCCCGCCTTTTCGCCAAAGTGGAGGTGACCCGGACCGTCGAGGACGCCCTGGCCTCCGCCCCAGCCGTTTTCCTGGGCTTCCGGCTGGCCCCGTCCGGATCGACGGATTTCCCGATCCTGAACCTTCTCGATTACGTCTTGATGCGGGGCCGGAGCGCCCGTCTCAACCGCCGTCTTCTCAACCGGGACGCGAAAATCGCCTTTCAGCTTTCCGGAGGAATCGATCTGCGCTATAACCGTTCGGTTTATAAGATCCTGATCACCGCCAGCCAATCGCAGATCCAGGCCTGCCAGGAAGCCGTTTTTTCCGAAATTGCGAAGCTCAAGCGGTCTTTCTTGAGCCCGGCCGAGCTGGCCAAGGCCAAAGCCCTGTATCGCCAGGATTATCTGAACCGGACGGCCACGGCCCGGGATCGGGCGATTTTTCTCGTCCAATCGTTCTGGGCGCTTCAAGCCGCCGAACGGACGCTGGACGACCTTCCGGCCGAATACGAAACCATCCTGAAAGTGACTCCCCAGGATCTTGTCGGCATTATCAGCCGCTATTTTACGATCGAAAACTGCGTCGTCCTCCAGGTCCGGATGAGGTAGACGATGAGACATAGACTCCTTTCGGTCGTCCTCCTCCCGGCGGCTCTCCTTTTCGCCGCCATGTCCGCCCCGGGTCAGGATGAACGCTTCCGGCAGAAACCTCCCGCGCCCGAACCCCGGCCCGAGATCCGGTTGCCTCGCTTTGCCTCGTCCACGATCACCAACGGCCTCCAGGTGACCGTCGTTTTCCGGGACCCGGCCCCGATCATGAGTCTTTTCCTGATCATTTCGGCCGGAGAGCAGGCATCGCCCGACAAGTCCCCGGGGCTGGCCTCCCTGGCTTCGGGGATCTTCGGGCAGGGCACCCAGCTCCGCTCGGCGGCCGAGATCGAGGAGAGTATCGAGCGGATCGGCGGATCCTTCTCCGCCACGGCCGATCGGGACGTCATTCTCCTCAGCTTCCATTTTCTCGAAGAATACCTGGACCAGGCTCTCGAGCTCGTCGCCGAGATGATCCTCCTTCCCCGGATCAGCGACCGGGAAATGAAGATCGTCCAGTCGATGATCAGCGCGGCCATGTCCTCCCAGGAACGCAATCCGGTCTTCGCGGCCAACCGGCTCTTGGGCGGCCAGCTGTTTCGGGGACATCCGTACGAAAAATACGCTTTCGGCCGGGCGGCGATGCGAACCTGGACCGTCCGCGACCTCCAGGATTTCTGGGACAGGAACATCCGGCCGAACTACACCCAAATTGTCATGGCCGGGGCGGTGAACATCAACCTCGCCACCCGGAAAATCTCCCATGCCCTGTCGACATGGCCGTCCCGCGAAATGGCCCGGACGCCTCTTCCGCCGCCGCGCCCTCCCGATCGCAACCGGATCTGTTTTATCGACCTTCCCCAGGCCGGTCAATGCGCAATTTGGGCCGGCACCGCTCTTCCTCCGCTCGCTCCCGCCGAGCGGTTTTCCCTCATGGCTCTCAGCCAGCTCCTCGGCGGATCCTTCGGATCCATCAATTCCCGGTTGTTTCTCAACTTGCGGGAAAAGCAAGGATACGCTTGGGATACCGGCTGCCAGTCCGAATTCTTCAGGGCCGGGGGCATTTTTTCCGTCCGCGCCCTGGTCCGGCCCGAATACACGGCCGCTTCGGTCCGGGAGATGATTTCCGAAATCCAGCGGCTGACCCGGGAGCCGGCCCCCTCCCAGGAGATTGATGAGGCGAAGTCCATTCTCCTCGGCGGCTTTCCCATTCAACTGGACCGGATCGACGATCTTGCCGGGTACGTCGCCTCGATGAAGGCGACCGGGGCGGGCGACGAAATCTGGTCCCGCTTTGCCGAGAACGTCATCGCCATCGACGCGGCCCGGATCCTTCAGACCGCCCAGAAATTCCTGACCCAACCGATGGTTGTGATCATCGCCGGATCCCGGGAGCTTTGCCGGGAGGCCCTGGCCGAGTTCGAGGAAGTCGAATTTTTCGATGCCCGGGGCCAATACATCGAGACGATCAAAAACTAAAAGGAGACGGAGATGAAATTAGTCGAATGCGTCCCGAATTTCAGCGAGGGACGGGATGCGGCCAAAATCGCCCTGATCACCCGGGAGATTGAATCGGTTCCCGGAGTGAAATTGCTCGACGTGGACCCCGGCGAGACGACCAACCGGACGGTCGTGACGTTGATCGGCCCTCCGGAAGCGGCCGTCGAAGCCGCTTTCCGGGCCATCCGCAAAGCCGCCGAAGTCATCGATATGAGCGGCCACAAGGGCGCCCACAGCCGGATCGGAGCAACCGACGTCTGCCCGTTCGTTCCCCTGTCCGGGGTGACGATGGAGGAATGTGTCGCCCTGGCTCGCGGCTTGGGTGAACGGGTCGGTCGGGAGCTGGGGATCCCGGTTTACTTTTACGAAGAGGCGGCGACGAAACCCGAACGCCGCAACCTCGCCTCGGTCCGCCAGGGCGAGTACGAAGGCCTGGCCGCCAAGCTCAAAGATCCGGAATGGGCTCCGGATTGCGGTCCGGCCGCCTTCTCCCCGAAATCCGGGGCGACGATCATCGGCGCCCGCGAGTTTTTAATCGCCTATAACATCGACCTCAATACCCGCGATCGGAAGCTGGCCTCGGAAATCGCCCTGAATATCCGGGAAAGCGGCCGGGCGCAACGGGACAAGAAGGGCGAGATCGTCCGGAACGAAACCGGCGTTTCGGTTAAAATCCCGGGACGGTTCCCGCATGTCAAGGCCGTCGGCTGGTATATCGAAGATTATCAGCGGGCCCAGATCTCGATCAATTTCACCAATTACAAAGTCACCCCGATCCATGTCGTGTTCGACGATGTCCGGGCCCAGGCTGCGGCCATGGGGCTTCGGGTCACCGGGAGCGAGTTGGTCGGGCTGATTCCCAAGGAGGCGATCCTCCAGGCAGGCCGCTACTACCTCGAGCGTCAAGGGAGAAGCTCCGGTGTTCCGGAAGCGGAGCTGATCCGGATCGCGGTTCTCTCCCTCGGTTTGAGCGACGTCGTCCCCTTCGACCCCCGCAAGAAAATCATTGAATATTTCGTCGAAGACGCCGGAAGCCGCCTCGTCAAGATGGACCTCCGGGGATTCGCCGACGAGCTCTCGATGGACTCCCCCGCTCCGGGCGGCGGGAGTGTAGCCGCCTACTGCGGAGCCCTCTCGGCCGGACTCTCTTCGATGGTCGCCAATTTGACCGTCGGAAAGAAAGGCTACGAGAAGTCTTGGGAGGAATTGAACCGGGCGGCGGGTCAAGCCCAGGAGGTGAAGGACGCCCTTCTCGCCTTGGTCGATTTGGACACCGTCGCTTTTAACAAGGTGATGGACGCCCTTCGGCTTCCCAAGACGACGGAAGAACAGACGCTTCTCCGCGACGCGGCGGTGGAAGAAGCGACCAAGGAAGCCACCCGGATCCCGTTCGAGGTCCTCAAGCTCGGACGGACGCTGGCCGAGCTGGCGATGATCACGGCGAAGAAAGGCAATCGGAATTCCCTGAGCGACGCCGGCGTGGCCGCCCTCACCGCTCGGACAGCCGCGGAAGGCGCCTTCTATAATGTTCTGATCA
The DNA here is from genome assembly GCA_963783665.1 of Candidatus Aminicenantota bacterium. Classification (GTDB taxonomy): domain Bacteria; phylum Acidobacteriota; class Aminicenantia; order Aminicenantales; family UBA4085; genus JAAZPG01. Next base: position 348,426 of record CAWANZ010000002.1, read on the forward strand.
ACCTCCCGGGATTGAAGGACGAGGCGTTCAAAGCATCGATGGCCGCCGAGGCCCGGGGTTTGATCCAGGAAATCCGGCGGCGGACTTCCGCGGTCAACAAAAAAATTGAAAAAGAACTCGAACCGATGTAAATTGGATGACGATGAGGCCGAAGATCACGCTGTACACGACGGGCCTGAAAAAACGGCTCTGGGCCATCATCGTTCTGGTCGGCGCCTACCTGATTTTCATCGCCTTGGGGGACCTCATCCCCCAGTACTGGGATTGGATCGGCTTCCGGGCCTTCGAGCGGTCCATCATGACGCTGGGCTTCGTGATCATCCTGGTCATCTGCTTGAGCGGGCTGGCGCTCTCCGACAAGCTCTCGACCCTTGCCATCCGGGACGGTTTGACGGGGTTTTATAACTCCGTTTACATCAAGGCCCGCCTCCAGGAGGAAATCGACCGGTCCACCCGTTATCGGTACCCGATGAGCGTCCTGATGATCGATCCGGATGAATTCAAGACCTTGAATGATAAATTCGGGCAGGTCGCCGGGGATCAGCTCCTGAAATCTTTTTCGGCGATGCTCGGGGAGATCGTCCGGGCTTCGGATGTCGTCGGCCGGATCGGCGGCGACAACTTCCTGGTCGTCCTCCCCCAGACAGCCGTCCTGGACGCGGCCGCTGTGGCCGAACGGATCCGCAAGGAAACCGCTTTATCCGACTTCCAGCTTCTCACCCACCGGGAGAAAGTCTACCACTTCACGATTTCCATCGGCGTCTATGGATCCCCGCTTCAGAAACAGACGGCCGACGAGGTGATGGGGCTGGCCGACGCCGCCCTCTATCGGGCGAAGAAAGAGGGCAAGAACCGAGTCGTCGTCTACATCAAATAGCAAAAATCTTTTTTTTCGTCCCTGTCGCCGCCTTCTGCTGCTGTTCCGCCTCGTGTCGCGTCTCGGAAATATCTTGTCAAATTCCAGGTCTTTCATGACGCGACGCCGCCGGGGGAGTTTGAGGGGGGCGGCGATGCTCCCCTCAGGGGTTCAGCGAAGCGCCGAAGGGGGAGCTTGACTCCCCCTTGGAAGTGTCCCGTCTCCTCGCGCAAATTGGCGTAGAATTTATGAGACGGGACACTAGCGCCGGCGAAAGAGAAACATCGTCCCGAAAATCAAAAACGAGACGACGACGATCGTCCCGGAGGCCGGCCAATCGAGAGCGTAAGCGGCCGCAAGTCCGCCGACGACCGAGGCCGAAGCGACGATGGCGGCGACGATGACGGCGCCTTTGAACCGGGAGGCCGCTTGCAACCCGGCGGCTGCCGGAATCACCAGAAACGCGGCGACGAGCAGGATCCCGACGATTTTCATCCCCAGGACAACGGTCAGAGCGGTCGCCACCGTGATCAGGGCGTCCAACCTGCGGACCGGAACGCCGGCCGCCCAAGCGGCCTCGCGGTCGAACGTCATGAACATGAACCGGTGATAAAAGATCGCCGTCACGGCCAGTACGGCCAGCGCTAGGATGATGGAAAAAATGACCTCCGCCGGCTCGATGGCCAGGATGTCGCCGAAGAGGTAGCCGAGCAACGCCGCATCAAACCGTCCGGAGACCGAAGCGAGGATGACGCCGACGGCCATCCCCAGGCTGCTGCAGACGGCGATCGCGGTATCCCCGTGGATTCCGGCCGTTTCCTTAAGCTTCATGATCCCCAGGGCTGCGGCGACGGCCACGACCAGCGACACGCCCATCGGCCACTGCCGGATGAGCAAACCAAGGGCGATGCCGGCGAAGGCGATGTGGGAAAGCCCGTGCCCGATCATCGCGTCCTTGCGCAGGAGGAGAAAAACGCCCAAGACGGCGCAAGCCAGGGCGATGCAGACGCCCGCCCCGAGGGCCCGTTGGAGGAAGGCGTATTCCCAAAAAGCGCTCATCGTCAATGCCGGTGGGAAACCAAGTGATGCCCGCCGGACAGCCAGTCCTTCAAGGTCCCCGACGAGCAGAATTGATCGTGCGTTCCATGGAAGACGAGCCGCTGGTTGAGACACGCGACCTTGGTGATGTGCTTGTTGACGATCCCGATGTCGTGGGTGACCAGGACGATCGTCAGGTGTCCGGTCGTATTCAGGAGTCCGAGGAGGTCGTAGAACCGGTCCTGGGTTTCGGCATCCACTCCGGCCGTCGGCTCGTCCAGGAAGAGGATCCGGGGATTTCGGACGATGGACCGGGCGATAAAGACGCGCTGCTGCTGGCCGCCCGAAAGGCGTCCGATCCGGCGGTTCTGATATTCCGCCATATCGACGGTTTCCAGGGCTCTCCGGATGGCCGCATCCTCCTCGGCCCGGGCTATGCGGCGACGGCCGGATCGGAGGGCCATGGCCACGACTTCCCGGACCGAGGCCGGAAAGAACGGGTCGAAATGGGTCGCCTTTTGGGGAATGTACCCGACGAGATCCCGTCGGGTGAATTCCTCGAGCGGTCGGCCGAACAGGAACACCCGGCCCCGGTCCGGTTTGACCAGGCCGAGGATGACCTTGAGAAGCGTCGTTTTCCCCGAGCCGTTGGGCCCCAGGATCGCCAAAAAATCTCCCTCATTGATCGCCAGGGAAACATCCGAAAGGACGGGGATGTTGCTCCAGGAGAGAGTAATCCCCTCGGCTCGAACAAGCTCGATCGGATCAACGGCCGGCGAAGCCATGGATCAGATTCTCCAAATTCCTCTCCATCAATTGAAAAAACGTCGTTTTTTCGGCCGCCTGGGCGGGATTGAGGTTATGACCGGGGAACAGCACCCGGACATCGGCGCGGATTTCCGCAGCGATCAGCCGGGCCATCTTGTCTCCCGAAGACGGCTCGTAATAGACCGTTTTGACGCTTTCCGCCCTCGCCCGGGTTATGGCGGCCGCCATGTCCCGGGGACTCGGCCCGGCGTCCGGGCTTAATCCGTAGACGGCGATCTGGACCAAGCCGTAGCGCCGGGCCAGATAAGCGAAAGCGGCGTGCCCGCCGACAAAAAAGCTCCGGCCCCGAAATCGCTCCAGTGATGTGCGGTACAGGACGTCAAGGCCCCGCAAACGCGTTTTCAAGGCCTCGGCGTTTCGGGAAAAAAGCGTTCCGGCATCGGGAGCGACTTGGGACAGCTTCCGAGTTAAAGCGTCGACGATCACTTCGTCCTGTCCGAAATCCAGCCAGACATGGGGATCGACGCCTTCGTGGTCATGGCCTTCGCTTATCCCGCCGCGCGCGGGATCGTGCTCGTTCTCATCCCCGGCCGGAATGAGATCCAGTCCTTCGGCCGCCTCCAACCTCGCTACAATCCGGGCCTCAGACCCCTTGACCAGCGCGTCCAGCCACGGCTCCAGCCCCCGTCCGATCGAAACGAGAAGGTCGGCCGTCTCGAGCTTGCGCATGTCGCTGACCCGAGGCAGCCAGCTATGGACGTCGGCTCCCGGCGGAAGAAGAAGCGCGACCTCCCCCCTCTCGCCGGCGATCTCCCTGGCGAATTCGGCCAAGGGAAAGACCGTGGCCACGATGATAATTTTCCGGCCGGCCGCGAGAGGCAAGGACGCATCCGCCGGCCGGATCCGGCCGAAGGCCGGGGACAAAAGCGCCGCGACGGCCGCCACAAGGAAAAAAGAACGAATCGTTCGGGTCATGAATTATCCGTCGAGCGGCTAGTCTGCATTATTCATAAATCTCTTTAGAATTATATATATCATTTATTTTCTTTAAGCTATATACATTGAGGATTTACCCTTCGGGCAAGCCGATATAGCCGCATCTGCTTCGTTGCGAAGGGTTCGCAGTGCGGACTAGCACAGCTTCACCCTCCGCGTCTCGCATCAGAAGCCGCATTCTCCGGCCAAATATCAATCATCATTTGATAGCCCTGCGGCGCACGTCCCCGAAGCCGCGTTGCCGCTTCGTCTTTTGCTTTCTCTTCATGTCTCGGCGGAGGGGGCTGCAGCCATCTCAGCTTGTGAATAACGCAGACTAGTATCGCGTCTCGAAAATATTTTGTCAAATTCCGAGTTTTTCAGGACGCGATACAGCCGGGGGGATTTCCAACCGAGGAATGTGTAAGATTAGGGATATTTTCTCCCTGGCTGTCCATTTGCCAAATACGCCGGCTTATGGCATCATTAAACTTCTTTTTACATGGAGGTGACATGTCCAATCCGCTGTCTGGTCTCAAGCCTGAACCCCTCTGGAAGCATTTCGAAGAAATCTGCCGGATCCCCCACGGCTCAGGGCACGAAAAAGCCCTGGCCAATTATGTCCTCGGCCGGGCCAAGGCCCTGAAGCTCTGGGCCAAGCAAGACGCCGTCGGCAACGTCGTGATCCGCAAGCCCGCCTCGGCCGGGAAGGAATCCTTGCCGGGCGTCATCCTCCAAGGCCATCTCGACATGGTTTGGGAGAAAAATTCCGACATCGTCCACGACTTCGAGAAGGATCCGATTAAGCCCGTCATCCGCGACGGCTGGGTGTACGCCACGGGAACGACCCTTGGCGCCGACAACGGCATCGGCGTGGCCGCCGGCCTGGCGATTCTCGAAGACCCGACCCTCGTCCATGGCCCCCTTGAGTGCCTCTTCACCGTCGAAGAGGAAACCGGCTTGACCGGGGCGATGGGGATCGATCCCACGGCCCTGAAAGGCAAATACCTCCTTAATCTTGATAGCGAAGAGGAAGGGGCCTTCACGATCGGATGCGCCGGCGGCGCCGATACGCATGTCGTCCTGCCGCTGGCCCGCAAGCCCATCAAGACGAAGACGGCCTTCCGCCTGATGCTCAGCGGCCTGCGCGGGGGCCATTCCGGGATCAATATCCACGAAGGCCGGGGCAACGCCCTGAAGCTCCTGGCCCGGATCCTGGGACAAGCCCAAGCGAAGTTCGCCTTCTCCCTGTACCGTCTGGAAGGCGGGAACAAGCATAATGCCATCCCGCGCGAAGCCTGGGCCGACTTTTATCTCGAGCCGACCAAGATCAAGGCGTTCTCCACGTTCATCGAAGAGGCCGGGGCCAAGGTGAAGACCGAGTACCACGTCGTCGAACCGGGATTGAAGCTGAGCCTGGATCCGATCGAACCGGGAAAGAAAGACGTCGCCCTGACGCCGAAAAGCCAGAAATCCCTCCTCGATTTCCTGGTCTGCTGCCCCCACGGCGTCGTCTCGATGCACCCCGAGATTGCCGGGCTTGTCGAGACCTCGACGAACCTGGCCGTCCTCAGGACCGCCGCCAAGGAGGCCAAGATCCTGTGCTCCAGCCGAAGCTCCGTTGGATCGGCCCTGGAAGCCCTCCGGAACGCCTTGAAAGCCCTGGCCGATACGTTCGGCGCCCGGGTCAAGCAGCCGGCCGGATATCCGGGTTGGATGCCCAACCTTCAATCGCCCCTGCTTCAAAAAATGAAGGCCGTCCACTTGGCCGTCACCGGGAAAGAAGCCCACATCATGGCGATTCACGCCGGCTTGGAATGCGGCCTGATCGGGGAAAAGTTCCCGGGAATGGACATGATCTCCCTCGGGCCGACGCTCCAGTATCCGCATTCGCCCGACGAGCGGGTGAATATCGCTTCCGTCGAAAATTTCTGGAAGCTCCTGCTCGAGACAATCAAAGCCCTCGCCTAAGATTTTTCCTGAAGCCCTCCCCGTTATGGGGAGGGCTTTTTTTTTGGCCGTTCTTGCTCTTTTGGACCGATTCCGATAGCATGAAAACACTTCAAGGTGGAGGAGTCGCCATGGGATCTCATCGCCTCCGGACTCTCGTTATCGTCTTTGTTTGCCTGGGAATTCTGTTCTCGGCCGGATGCCGGAAAAAGGCGCCTTCGCGCCTGGCCGAAGCCGTGACCGGCGAGACCCGCGGCCCTCTCGGCATCGTCCATGCCGGCCCGCGCGGCCGAACGGCCGGGCCCCGCGAATCCGACGAGATCGTGGTTGTTTTCGACCACGCCATGGCCCCCTTGGCCGAACGCCCTTTCGACGACCGGAGCCCGGTTTTTTCAATCGAGCCCGCGGTCGAGGGAGCGTTCCGCTGGATGGGGACGCGGACCTTGGCCTTCGTTCCCAAGAAACTCCTGCCCCGGGCCACCGAATTCAAAGTGACGATTCCGGCCGGAACCCGGTCGCTGGATGGATATGAGCTGAAAGACGGTTATGCCTGGACGTTCGAGACTCCCCGCCCCCGGCTCCTCCGTCACCTCCCGCGAGACGAGGCGGACCAGCTTGGACTGGAGACCGAAACCGTTCTCGCATTCGACCAGCCCGTCGATCCGTCGAAGATCCGGGACTATCTCTCGTTCACCGGGTCCGATGAATCGGGCCGGGAGACGCGACCGGCGTTCGACCTCGCCCGGCCGACGGAACAGGCCCTGCGAGACGCCGGCATCCCGTATTCCGTCGAGGGAGCGGTCATCCTCCGGCCCAAGGACAAGCTTGCGCCCGGTTTTTCCTACGCCGTGGAAGTCCGGGCCGGCCTGACCGGCCGGGAAGGCCGCTTGCCCATGGAGGAAAACGTCCTCTTCCGCTATTCCACATTCAAGGAGTTTCGTTTCATCGAATTCGAGCAGGAAGAAAACCGCGAGCCCGGCCGGCCGCTCACCTTCCGATTCTCCAACCGCGTCGTGTACAAGGAATTCGTCGAAAAAATCCGGATCGAGCCCAAAGTCGATATCCCCGAATACTACCAGGAATGGGACCAAGGGAATCCGACCCTCTGGATCTCGCTTCCGCTTAAACCCGAAACCTCCTATTCGGTCACCATTCCCGCCGGCCTTCGGGACGATTTCGGAAACGTTCTGGGCAAGGAAGAAACGCTGACCTTCGCTACAGGCGCCCTCCCTCCGGCCGTTCATTTGACGACCGGCGACGGGGTGATCGAATCGTACGGCGAGCTGACCTGCCCGCTTTATGCCGTCAACACCCCTCAAGTCCGGGTCCAAGCCGCCCGTCTGTCGTTGGACCAGGTGATCCCCGTCCTGACGGCCAAAGACCGGTGGAGCGCCCGGAACTTCTTTCAGCCAACCCCTGGATTCTACGGCTACGACCGTCCCCTGTCCGTGAACCTGCCTCACAACGAGCGGGGCTTTGTCCCGATCTCTCTTCGGGACATCGAGCCCGACGGCCGCGGCTTCCTCTTTCTCCAGGTTCACACCTTTTCCGAGGACGAATGGCTCCGGTATCCCAAGACCTTTCTCCAGCTCACCGACCTCGGCTTGTCCGGGAAATTTTCCCCGGACAACAACGTGATCTGGGTCTCGACCCTGAAAACCGGCCAACCCGCGCCCGGAGCGGACGTTGAAATTCGCGACGACCGCAACCGTGTTCTCTGGCAAGGCCGGACGGCCGAAGACGGCCGGGTCGAAACGCCCGGCTGGAAAGCTCTCGGTCTGAAGGCGGCCAACGAATGGAGCAAGCCCCGCCAGTGGGTCTTCGCCCGTCTCGGCGAGGATGCCGCGCTTCTGTCGTCGGACGATTCGGAGGGCGTCGAGCCGTATCGGTTCAATATCTCCTATGACTGGAATCCCGAGCCTCCCCGGTTCCAGGGAACGATCTTTTCCGAACGGGGCATCTACCGGGCCGGCGAAACCGTCCATCTGAAAGGCGTCCTCCGGGAGCGGGAAAAAGGGGCCTGGAAGATCCCGGCCGTCCGGGAAGCGGCGATCGAAATCAACGATCCCTTCCAGAATACGGTCTTCGAAAAGAAGGTGCCCCTGGACGCGTTCGGCTCCTTCGCCTTCGATTTCGAGTCCCGCGAGGACGCGGCCCTGGGTTTCTATAACGTCCAGGCCGCGATCTCGGGACCGGCGGCCGGCGGCCGGGAAACCTCATTCGGCGACTCTTTCCGGATCGAAGCGTTCCGTCCGGCCGAATTCGAAGTCCTTCTGAAATCCCGGAAAACCGATTATGTTTTCGGAAAAACATACGAAGCCGATATCCGGGCCGCGTATCTGTTCGGCGGCGCGCTCGCCGGTCAAAAAACGAGCTGGTCCCTCCGCTTGAATCCGGCGTGGTTCACTCCGCCGGGCCATGACGGCTACGTCTTCGGCCGGGATGTCGAGGCCTGGGACGAGGACCAACCGGCCGAACAAAGCCGTCTCCTCGGTTCCGCCGATGGGATCCTCGACAAGGACGGACGCCTGGCCTTGAGCATCCCTCTCGTCGCCGAAAAAGAGCGGGGGACGGTCAGCGCCGACTTGGAAGCCACGGTTCAGAGCCCCAGCCGGCGATCCATCTCCAACCGCATCCAGACCATCATCCATCGGGGCGAATTCTATCTGGGGCTGAAGCCTTCCACGTCCTTCCTGAAGAAAGGCGATTCCTTGTCGGTCGAAGTCATCGCCACCCTCCCCGACGGGGCGCTTCAATCCGGCCGGTCCGCCTCTGTCAAGCTCGTCAAGCGCGAATGGCGGTCTGTCCGCAAAGCCGGGCTTGGGGGACGCCTGGAATGGATTTCGGAAAAATCCGATACCGTGGTCGAAACCCAGACCATTAAGACGACGGCCGCCGGCCCCGCCGCCGTCCGTTTCCAACCGGCTCAATCGGGTTTTTATCTGTTGCTGGCCGAGGCCAAGGACGGCTCAGGAAACGAGGTCGGCTCTTCCACCTATGTCTACGTCACCGGCGACGATTATGTCGCCTGGGAACGGAGCGACGATGATGCCATCGAGCTCGTTCCCGACGCCGCGTCCTACCGGCCGGGAGATACGGCCCGCATTCTGGTCAAGTCTCCTTACGAGAAGGCCAAGGCCCTCGTGACCGTCGAACGGGAATTCATCCTGAAATCCGAAGTTGTCGAAATCGCCGGCTCGACGGCGGAAATCGCCATCCCGATCGGCCCCGAGATGATTCCCAACGTCTTCGTCTCCGTGCTCCTCATCCAGGGACGGACATCCCAGGCCTCGCCCGATGCCGTCGAGGACGCAGGAAAGCCCTCGTTCAAGATCGGCTACGTCGATGTGAAGGTCGATCCGGCCTCCAAGCGCCTCGATCTCGATATTCGGCCCAACCAGGCCGATTACCAGCCGGGCGATCTCGTCGAGATCCGCCTGAAAGCCAAGGACGCCGCGGGTGCCGGAGCCTCGGCCAGCCTGGCCGTGGCCGTCGTCGACCTGGGCGTCATCAACCTGATCGGGTATCAAGCGCCCGATCTGTTTTCGTCCTTCTATGGCGAACGGCCCCTCTCGGTGGAAACGGCCGAATCCCGGGTTCATGTCGTCGGCCAGCGGCATTTCGGCGATAAGGGTGAAAATGCCGGCGGCGGCGGCGAAGGCGAAGCCGGCGCGGGGATGAGCCTCTCCGAAATCCAGCTCCGGGGAGATTTCAAATCAACCGCCTATTGGAACCCATCCGTTACGACCGATGCCAACGGCGAGGCGGTCGTGTCGTTCAAGCTCCCCGACAACCTGACCACCTTCCGGATCATGGCCGTGGCCCAGACCAAGGATTCGCGGTTCGGTCGGGGCTCGAACGATTTTAAGGTCCGGAAGCCGCTCCTCCTGCTTCCGGCGCTGCCGCGCTTAGCCCGGGTCGGCGATGCCTTCGAAGGCGGGGTCGTCATCACCAATAACGGTTCCGCCCGCGGCTCGGCCCGGATGTCCCTGAACGTCACCGGACTTGAGACAAAGGATAAGCTCGAACGAACCGTCGAGCTCGAGCCCGGCGCTTCGACCGAAGTGCTGTTTTCCTTTAAAGCCGAAAAACCCGGCCAGGCGCGTCTCGCCTTCCGGGCGGAGATGAACGGCCGGACCGACGGCCTCGAAGCCGTCTTCCCCGTCGAACAGCCGCGGCCTTTGGTCACCCTCGGCTTTTCGGGCCAGGCTGAAACGAGCCAGGAAGAGATTGTCCGGATTCCCGAAGAGATCCATCCCGACCTCGGGGAGATCGACCTGCGGGCGTCAGCCTCGGCCCTGAACGGGTTGCGGACCCGGCTGAGCGAGCTTGTCGATTATCCGTATCTCTGCCTGGAACAGCGGCTTTCCCGGATCCTCCCCTTCCTGGTCGCCGGACCCGTCATCCGCGATTTCAAGCTGACCGACATGGCCCCGGCCGATATCGAGAAAATGATCCGGGATTCGCTCCGCGAGATTTATGCCTGCCAGAAAGATAACGGCGGCTTTGCCCTTTGGACGGAGTCCGCCTTTGATTCCCCCTATGTCACGGCCTATGCCGTTTTCGCCCTTCAGAAAGCCTACGAAGCCGGGATCCCGATCGACAAATCCCGGCTGGACCGGGGCTTGGATTATCTTCGGACGATTCTGAAAACCAAGTATGACCCGAGGTCCTATCCCTATGACCGCCGCGGCTGGGCTTCGGTCCAGACCTTCGCCCTTTATGACCTGGCCATGGCCGGAAAGCCCGAAGCCGGCTACGCCGAAAAGCTCTTCCAGGAACGCGAGCTCCTGCCGCTCTTCGGCCGGGCCCTCTTCCTGAAAGCCATGAGCCTGTCCGGCCTCCGGATCGAAGCGAGAGAAACGCTGATCCGGGAATTTCTCAACAAAGCCGAGCTCACCTCGGCCGACGCCCATTTCGAGGAAAGCGATCCCGCCGGGCTGTCCTGGATTTATTCGTCAAACAGCCGGACCACGGCGATCATCCTCCAGGCGCTTCTCGAGGCCGGCCAATCGAGCCCCGTTCTTTCCGGCGCGGCCAAGTGGCTCGTCCAGAAAAGAAGCACCCCCGGCTGGGCTTCTCCCCAAGAAAACTTCTTCACCTTCTATGCTTTGAACGAGTATTATCGCCGGATCGAAAAAGGCGCGCCCGATTTCCGGGCCGAAATCCGTTTGGCCGAGAAAGTCCTGCTGGAGGAAACCGTCCGCCAGTCGACCGCCCAGTTTGCCGCGAACCTTCCGCTTTCGGCGTTCCCTGCGGGACCGCGATCTCCCCTTCCGGGCGAAAAAAACGGGATCGGGGATCCTGTATTACAGTCTCCGGATGTCCTATGCCCCGCTCAAGCCCCTTCCCCTCAGGATGAGGGCTTTGCCGTGTACAAGAAGATCGAATCGATGGACGGACGGCCTCTCGCCGACGTTCCGGCCGGTTCCCTGGCCGTGGTCACGCTGGAAATCGCCGTGCCGAAGGAGAGCCTGTTCGTCGTCGTCGAAGATCCCCTCCCGGCCGGATTCGAAGCCGTCAACATGAATTTCGAGACGGAGAGCCTCGAGCGGGCCCGGGTGCTTGACGAGCTGGCCGAAGAGGACGATCAGCCCTGGTGGGCCGGTTTCAATCACGTCGAAATGCACGACAACCGGGTTCTCCTGTTCGCCGACTCGCTCTCGGCCGGGGTCCACCGCTATCGGTATCTCGTCCGGGCCCTGACTTACGGATCGTTCCGGGCGCCCGGCCCCGCGGGTCCAGCAGATGTACGCTCCGGAAATATTCGGCCGGGGGGCCGAACAAGCCGTCCGGATCGTCAAGTGATCCGGATTCGGAAGCGGGCGGCCCTAGCCGCGGCTGCGGCGATCGGGCTTGCGGCCGCGGGGTCGCTCGCCGTCCCGATTCCGCGAAGCCGTCTGTCTCCCCTGCCGGTGCTTTCGCTGAATCTGCCGACCGGGACGGCCGTCCGCTCCGCGAAGTCCTGTCCGACGAGGGCGGGCGCTGCCGCTGGGTCGGTTCACCTGACATCGCGCCCGATGTCGTCCGAGCGCTGATCGCCGCTGAGGATCGCCGCTTTCCTTTTCATTCCGGAATCGACGTGTTCGCTCTCGGCCGGGCCGTCGGCCAGGCCCTTGTCGGCGGAAAGGTCGTCTCCGGGGCATCGACGATCACCCAGCAGCTGGTCCGGAACATCTATCATTTTCCCCGGACCCTTCCCTCGAAAGTCGCTGAGGCCTGGCTCGCCCTCCGGATGGAAGCGACCCTCTCCAAGGAGGAGATTCTCGTCCAGTATCTCAACCGGGTTGCCTACGGCCGGCAGGCTTACGGCATCGAAGCCGCGGCCCGGTTTTATTTCGACAAACCGGCCCGGGATCTCAGTCCTTCCGAAGCCGCATATCTGACCGCCCTGCCCCGAGCCCCTGGACGTCTTCGTCCCGAACGGGACGCGGCCGGCCTTCGCCGGCGGCGGGATGCCATTCTCCGGCGGATGGCCCGGCTGGGATTCTTAAGCTCCGATGCGCTTGGACGGGCCTTGTCCGAGCCGGTGCGGATATCGAAAAACGTCCGGGATTTCCGGGCGCCGCATTTCGTCGAATATCTCCTGGCTCGGTTGTCTCCCGAGGAGCGGGAGAGCTTGGCCGAGATCCGGACGACCCTCGACTTGAACCTCCAAACCAAAATCGAACGGCTCCTTGACGGGCATCTCCGGTCCCTGGAGAAAAAAAGATCTGTCCAACGGCGCCGTCCTCGTCCTGGAGAACGCGACCGGGGCGGTCCGGGCCATGGTCGGTTCGAGGGATTTCTTCGACGAAGGCCGCGACGGACAGGTCAACGGGGCCCTGTCGCTTCGGCAGCCGGGCTCGACGCTTAAGCCGCTGACCTATGCCTTGGCCCTGGAGAAGGGCATGACCGCGGCCACGCTGATCGACGACGCTCCGATCCGATTTCGGCTCCCTCGAGGCGTCTTTTGCTCCGGAAAACTACGACGAGCGATTTCACGGGCCGGTCCGCCTTCGCAGCGCCCTGGCCAGTTCCTATAACGTCCCGGCCGTGGCGGTACTCGACCTCCTGGGGCCGGAGCTTCTCTTCCGCCGTCTCCGCGATATGGGATTTTCGAGCCTCCAGAAGGAGGCTTCGTATTACGGGGTTGGGTTGACTCTGGGCAACGGCGAAGTCACTCTGCTCGAACTCGCCCGGGCTTATGCCGCCCTGGCCACGGGAGGCCTTTCCCGCCCTGAACGCTTGGTCGAAGCCGCGGCCCGGAAAGACGGACGGATGGAGGCGATTCCCGATCCGCCGCCGCCGGTTCGGGTATTTTCCCCGGCCGTAGCTTACATCATCACCGACATCCTCGCCGACCGCGACGCCCGCGTTCCGGCATTCGGATATCGCGGTCCCTTGAACCTTCCCTTTCCGGCCGCGGCCAAAACGGGAACGTCCAAGGATTTCCGGGACAACTGGACGATCGGCTATACGCCTCGCTTCACCGTGGCCGTCTGGATGGGGAATTTCGACGGAGCCCCGATGCACAATGTTTCCGGCATCACCGGAGCCGGCCCGCTGTTCCGCGACGTCATGCTCCTCTTGGAGGAGCCCGGACCGAACCTTCCCTTTCCCGAGCCGCCCGGTTTGGTCCGGGCCGAAATCTGCCCGCTGTCCGGTGAACTTCCCTCGCCCGCCTGCCCGGCGACGATCACGGAGCTCTTTATCGACGGAACGGTCCCGGATAACTGCCTGTCGACACGACCACCGCGGGGCTCCCGATCCCGCTTCTCTTCGAGTCGCCGGGAGGACCTCCGATCCCGTCCGGGTTATTTTTCCGGCCGACGGCGACATATTCAAGATCGATTCCGTGCTCCGACCGGAGTACCAAACCCTCCGGTTCCAGGCCCGAATCGATGCCCGGCCGATGCCGGAAACAGTCGAATGGCATCTTGACGGCGTTCGGGCGGCCGTCGTCGGCCCGCCCTTCGCCTGGTCATGGAAACTTCGACCGGGTTCTTATACAATACATCTCCGGGCGATCGTCGAGGGAAAAATCGTCGAGAGCCGCCGGGTGAAAATCAGGGTGTTGACTGACATCCGGCGTCCTTCACGCCCGAATCCTGGCCGGAAGGAGATCCGATGAGACGCCGGGATGCTTTAGCCGTGCTGGGCGCGGCCCCGCTGGCCGCTTTGCGGCCGCTTCAATCCCCCGCAAGGAGTGTATCGATGAAAAAAGAAGTGAAAACCGACAAAGCCCCGCAGGCGATCGGGCCGTATTCCCAGGGCATCATCGCCCCGCCGTTCGTCTTTTGTTCGGGCCAGATTCCCCTCGACCCGGCCACGGGCCAGCTGATCGCCGGCGGGATCGAGGAGCAAACACGCCGGGTTCTGTCTGAACGTCACGGCCGTTTTGGAAGCCGCCGGAAGCTCGACTGGCCAAGGCGGTCAAGATGACCGTTTTTCTCAAAGACATGAACGATTTCGCGGCGATGAACAAGGTCTATGCCGAGTTTTTCCCCTTGCCGGCTCCGGCCCGGGCGGCGGTCGAAGTCGCCCGGCTTCCCCGGGACGTCAAGGTCGAGATCGAAGCGATCGCTCGTTCCTAGGCGGATGAGGCGACTCCCTCGGAAGTTCTCTTTTCCAGGGACGCGAGAAACCGCTCCAGGTCGGGCGGGATCGGAGCCTCGAATTCCAGCCATTTCCCCGTTTCCGGATGACGGAATCCGATCCTTCGGGCGTGAAGAAACAGCCGCGGGAGCTTCCCGCTCGGGCTTGCGGGGTCCGTAGATCCTGATCCCCGGCCACGGGATGGCCGCCCGCGGCCATATGGACGCGGATTTGATGCGTTCGCCCCGTATGAGGACGGACTTCGACCAAGTCGAAGTCGGCGTATCGGCGGAGAACGGTATAGTCGGTGATGGCCACCCGCGGTTTGCGGCGTTTCGACGGAAAATTTCTGGCCGTTGCTGGGATGACGGCCGATCGGCAGGTCGATCGTTCCCTCTTTTTCGGCGAAATGGCCCCAGAGGAGGGCCAGGTAGATTTTTTTTATTTCCCGGCTTTTAAATTGCCGCTTCATCTCCTGATAGGCCGATCAGGCTCCGGGCCGTGATGATCACGCCCGATGTCTCCCGATCGAGCCGGTGGACGATGCCGAGGCGGTCTTCAGGCCCGATCCCCCGGACTTCCGGAAAATGGTAGAGCAGGGCGTTGACCAGCGTTCCGAATCTCCGGCCGGCGCCGGGATGGACGAGCAGTCCGCTCGGCTTGTTGATGACCGCCAGATGCTCGTCGGCATACAGGATGTCCAGGGGGATGAGCTGGGGCTCCATAGGCTCCGGGAGCGGCATTTCGACTTCGGCTTCCACCAGGTCGCCCGGCCCGGAGCGATAGCTCGATTTCTTGAAGCCCGTCCGTTGACCCTGACCTGCTGTTTATCGACAAAGCGTTGGAACTGGGCCCGGGTGAATTCCCGGACCTGGCGGCAGAGAAAGACGTCCAGGCGGACGCCTTCGCCGAAATCGGTCGTTGATCCGAAAGGCTTTTTTATCCACGCGAGCGTTTTTTAAACACGCGGAGGAGAATCATCCCCGCGGCAAACGCGACCAGGCAGAATCCCTGCGGAAACGGACAAGCTGAGGAAGGCCGAAGGACCTTCGAAAAGATATCCGCGTGACGGATCGTGATCGCCCCGGAAACATTCGGTGAAGAAGCGGATGACGGAATAATTGATGATATAGAAGACGAAGACCTGGCCGTCGTATTTTTTCTTTCGGAGAGACCGGTAGAGAATGAAGGCGTTGAGAAATTGAGAACCGCCTCATAGATCTGGACGGGATGGAGGGCCTGGTGGACGGGAACGCCGGTCAGGCCGTGGGCGTATTCGTCCTGGAATGTGGCCGCCCAGGGAAGCGTGCAGGTCCGCCCGTAGCAGCATCCGGCCATGAAGCATCCGATCCGTCCGAATCCGTGGCCGAGGGCCAGGGCCGGGCCGGCGATATCGGCGATTTTCCAGGTCGGGAGCTTGTGCTTCCGGAAATACCAAAGGGCGAACAGCACCCCGAAGGCCAGGCCGCCCTGGAAAACGCCGCCCGAACGGGCGATCCAGAGGAGCTCCTTGGGATTGGACAGATAGTAGGACAAATTCCCGATCAGCAGGATCAGCTTGGCCCCGATGAGCGAGGCGATCATGATATAAAAGGCGGCGTCAATCAGCCGGCCGGCATCCAGCCCCTGGCGTCTTGCCTGGCGGTAGAGAAACCAGATGCCGAAGGCGACGCCGAGAGCCATGAAAAAGCCGTACGAGTGGATCGTCAGCGGGCCGATTTTAAACAGGATCGGATGCATGCGGCCTCCTGAGGATGACGCTGAAAATCAGAATGACGGCCCCGATGGTGATGCAGGAATCGGCGACGTTGTACGTCGGCCAGTGAAACTTGCCGGCATACATTTCGACGAAATCGACGACATATCCCCGGGCGATCCGGTCGATGACGTTGCCCAGCGCTCCCCCGACGATCAAGGCCAGCCCGATGCGGGCGGCCCGCTCCTTTCTCCGACGTTTTTGAAAAATAGTAAAGGACGAGGGCGAGGGCGGCGGCGTTGAGCAGGAGCAGGAGGACCGGCGTCCCGGAGGGCTTCGCGCTGTTAAGAATCCCGAGG
Source organism: Candidatus Aminicenantota bacterium (assembly GCA_963783665.1). Classification (GTDB taxonomy): domain Bacteria; phylum Acidobacteriota; class Aminicenantia; order Aminicenantales; family UBA4085; genus JAAZPG01. The sequence goes on from CAWANZ010000002.1 coordinate 364,645, forward strand.
ATGGCCCCTTTGTTATGGATATGGGTCAGGTTGAGAAAGCCCGGGATAACCTTGACCGAGCCGTAAAACGGGACGCGCGCGACGATCAGGGCTTTGGTCACCTGGTCGAGGAGAATGATCGAGGCCGGACAGGGCGGCGTAGGGAAGGAAGCGTTTCATCGATCGCCTCAGGCCTTGCCCGCAAGGACATCTTCGCAGCGGCGGCACAGGTCGGGATGGGCGGCCGAAGTCCCGACCGAGGGGGAAAAATTCCAGCAGCGGCTGCACTTCTCGCCCGGCCGCTTTCTCCACCCGAATGCCGGGGGCGGGATCGGACGAGGATTCCGACCTCGACCTCCGAGACAATGCACAGGATGGCCAGCTGGTCGGTTTCGGCTTCAATCTCCGCCGCCCGCTCCGCGGGGACCCGGAGAATGATCCTGGCTTCGAGGGCGTTGCCGATGAGCTTGGCTTCCCGGGCGTTTTCCAGCTCCTTGAGGATCTGTTCCCGGAGGTCGAAAAGCCCGTCCCATTTTTTCTGTTCCTCGTCCGAGAGTCGAGGTTGCTCCGGCTCGGGGAAATAGGCCATATGGATGGATTCTTCCTTGCCGGCGAAAGCCGGGAGGGCGTCCCAGGCTTCCTCGGTGGTGAAAGGAAGAAGGGGCGCCAGCAGCCGGAGCGAGTCGTTGAGGATCCGGAACAGGGCCGTCTGAGCCGACCGCCGGCTCCGGGATTCGGCCCCGAGCAATACAGCCGGTCCTTGAGCGCGTCCAGATAGAAGGCGCTCAAGTCGACGGTGAAGAATTGGTAGGCGGCGTGGAAGACGGCGTGAAACTCGTAAGTCGTCATAGGCCGCGAGGATGCGACGGCTGACCGCGGCGCTGCGATCGAGGGCCCACCGGTCGAACGGCTCCATGTCCGCCGGAGTCGAGGGAATCGACGTCCGGACGGAAATCGCTCAGGTTCCCCAGGAGAAATCGCCAGGTGTTGCGGATTTTGCGGTAGGCCTCGACCAGATGCTGGACGATGCCCTTCCCGAACGGCGCGTCTTCCTTGAAATTCAGCATCGCGATCCAGAGACGGAGGATTTCCGCCCCGTTCTGGGCGATCACGTCCCGCGGCTCGACGATATTGCCGGCCGATTTCGACATCGCCTTCCCCTGCTCATCGAGGACGAACCCGTGGGTAATGCAGGTCCGGAAGGGCGAGCCGCCCTTGGACCCGACGCCGACGAGCAGCGAGCTGTTGAACCAGCCGCGGTGCTGGTCGTGGCCTTCGATATAGACGTCGGCCGGCCAGGGCAGGTCGGGCTCTCCGGCCGAGAACGCTCTGGCTGGCTCCCGATTCGAACCAGACGTCGAGGATGTTGTTTTCCTTTTCGAACGCCCGGCCGCCGCAGGATGGGGCAGGACGGTCCCAGGCGGGAGCAGCTCGTCCGCCGTTTTCACAAACCAGGCGTTCGAGCCTTCGGCTTCGAAGATCCCGGCGACGTGCAAGGGTTTTCTGCTCGTCGGCCAAGACCTCGCCGCAACCCGAACAAACGAACGCCGGGATCGGCACGCCCCACGAGCGCTGGCGGGAGATGCACCAGTCGGGGCGGTTTTCGACCATCCCGGAGATCCGCTCCTCACCCCAGGCGGGGATCCAGCGGACCTTCTTGATTTCCTCCAAGGCCCGCTTCCGCAGGCCGCTCTGGTCCATGGAAATGAACCATTGGGCGGTCGCCCGGAAGATGACCGGATTCTTGCATCGCCAGCAGTGGGGATAAGAATGGGAGATCTCGGTCTGATGCAGGAGCGACCCGAGGCGGCCATGTCGGCGTTGATCACCGGATTGGCCTTGAAAACGTTCATCCCGGCGTAGATGGGGACGTCGGCCGTGAATTCGCCCTTGTCGTCCACCGGCGTATAGACGTCGAGGCCGTAGGCCTTGCCGGTCAGATAGTCTTCGTAGCCGTGGCCGGGGGCGGTGTGGACGCAACCCGTTCCGTCGTCGAGGGTGACATAGTCGGCCAGGACGAAGACCGACTCCCGATCGAGGAACGGATGGCGGGCCTTGAGCTTTTCAAGCAACCGGCCTTCGATGGTCGCCAGGATCTTCGGAGATTCGATTCCCAGGATTTCGGCGATGACCGGAACGAGTCGCTTGGCGACGAGGTACGCCTCGCTCCCCGCTTCGAAGACGGCGTATTCGTACTCCGGATGAAAAGCCACGGCCAGGTTGGCCGGGAGCGTCCAGGGGGTCGTCGTCCAGATGATCACCGAGACTTTCTTTCCCTTCAGCGCGGGCGCGAGCCCGCTCAGGTCGGACACCATCGGGAATTTCACGTAGATGGAGGGCGATTTTTTATCTTTGTAAATGATTTCGGCTTCGGCCAGGGCCGTCCGGCAGGTCGGGCACCAATGGACCGGACGCTTCCCTTTGTAGGCGTCGCCGGCGGCGAAGAAGGACGCCAAGCGGCGAAGAATGTCGGCCTCGTACGAGGGCTTCAGGGTCAGGTAAGGATCGTCCCACTCGCCGAACACGCCCAGGCGCTTGAAGTCTCCCCGCTGAATGTCGATAAACTTGAGGGCGTAGGCCTTGCATTCCTCCCGGAAGGCGATCAGGGGGATGTCTTTTTTCTTGTCCCCGAGGAGCTTGTCCACGTGGATTTCGATCGGCAGGCCGTGGCAATCCCAGCCCGGGAGGTAGGGCGCGAGATATCCCCTCATCGTTTTCGACTTGACGATGAAATCCTTGAGGATCTTGTTCATCGCCGTGCCCAAGTGAATGAGGCCGTTGGCGTAGGGAGGGCCGTCATGAAGGACGAACGGCTTCCGCCCCTGCCGTGAGGCGATAATCTTGTCGTAGAGGCCGAAGGCCTCCCATTTGCGGAGCATCGCCGGCTCCATCTCGGTCAGCTTCGCCTTCATCGCAAACGCAGTCCGGGGCAAATTCAACGAATTTTTGTAGTCTTTCTCATCCGCCATGATGCTTCTCCGCTTTTTTTAGCCGGATCAAGGAGTTAGGGAACGATCTATTTTAACCGCCCGGGGGAAAAGTCAAACTTCAGTCGACGCGGTAATGGGCGCCGGCCGAAACCGGATTAGCCAGGGAAGCCCGGATGATCATCAGGGCGACCTGAAGGCCGTGGCGGAGCCGGATGATGTCGGGATCAAGCCGCGCTTCCCGGTAAAACCTGATGATCCGGTGCTCCAGGTATTCGAGGTCGGACTTGGCCCTTTCCAAGCGCTTGCGGGTCCGGACAAGCCCGGCATAGTTCCACATTGTCGAGCGAATCGTCAGCCAGTCCTGATTGATGAGAGCGGGATCGACTTCCTCGGGCTTTTCAGGCGGATACCATTCGTGAATGTCGTTTTCGGAATAGGCGGCCGCCGGATTCCGGTCCTGGCCCAAGGAGATTCCGGCCCGCGTGCCCCAAACGAGGCCCTCGAGCAGCGATGTCGAGGCCAGGCGGTTGGCTCCATGCAGGCCGGTACACCCCGTCTCCCCTACCGCGTAAAGCCCCCGGAGCGAGGTTTTTCCCCAGGTGTCGACCAGAACGCCGCCGCAGCAGTAATGGGCGGCCGGGACGACCGGAATCGCTTCGCGGGAGATGTCGATCCCGTAGCGGAGACAGGTTTGGTAGATATTGGGGAAACGGGACCGGATATCGACCTTGGCGAAGGAAGCCAGATCGAGAAGGACATGGTCGGCGTTGGTGAGGATCATCTCCTCGTAAATGGCCCGGGAGACTTCGTCGCGCGGCGCGAGATCTTTCAGTCCCCCGACCTTGTCCATGAAGGTCCGGCCGTCGACCGATTTCAGGCGGGCCCCTTCGCCCCGGACGCTTTCGGAAATCAGGAAGCCGTCGGAATCGCGGTGGTAGAGGACCGTCGGATGGAACTGGATGTATTCCATGTGGGCGATCCGGGCCCCTGCGCGGAGGGCCATGGCATAACCCGATCCGATCGACGTCTTGGGATTGGAGGTGTTGAGGAAGACCGCCCCGCATCCGCCGGTGGCCAGGACCGTCCGGCCGCCGAAAATCGTCTCAACCCGTCCGGTCCGATTGTCCAGGATATAGGCGCCAAGACAGGCCGGCTCACGGTAATACGCTTGCGGCTCCTTGGAGTGATGCGGGACCGTCAGCAAATCGACGGCCGTGTGTTCGGTCAGGAAGCGGACGTTCGGCGTTTTCTGAAGCACGCGGAGAAACGCTTCCTCGATCGTCCGGCCGGTCGTGTCCCGGACGTGAAGGATGCGCCGACGCGAATGGCCTCCCTCCTGGGCGAAATCGAGGGAATCTTCGGTGTTGCGGGAAAAGTCGATCCCCAGCTCTCCGATCAGGATTGAATCGACGAGCCGCTTGCTTTCGGCCACGAGAACATCGACCGCCTCAGGATTATTGATTCCGTCGCCGGCCCGGAAAATATCCTCCCGGAGGAGAAGAGGATCGTCATCGGGGGCCAGGGAGACAATCCCTCCCTGGGCATACCGGGTATTGGACTCTTCGAGCTCGGCCGATTTGGATATGACGATGACGTCGAGGCCGGCTTTGGCCGCGGCCAGGGCGGTCGCCGCTCCGGAAATTCCGCATCCGATGATCAGAACATCCGCCCGCATCCGGCCGTCGTTCATGGCAATCTCCGCTTTTCCCTGGTTTCGATTTCGAGGCTGAGGTCGATCGACCGTATGGAATGGGTCAGTTTTCCGATCGAGATGAAGTCGACTCCCGTCTCGGCCGTCCGCCGGACGGTCCTGAGGTTGACGTTTCCCGAGGCCTCGACTTTAGCCCGGCCGGCGATCAAACGGACGGCCTTCGTCATCAGAGCCGGCGACATGTTGTCCAGCATGATCCAGTCCACGCCGGCCGCGACCGCTTCGGCCGCCTGCGCGAGGCTGGTGACTTCGACTTCGACCTTGAAGGACCGACCATGGGCCGTTCGGACCGCGCGAACGGCCTCCCGGACCGAGCCGGCAACAGCCAGATGGTTGTCCTTCACCAGGACCATCGCCGAAAGGTCGCGGCGGTGATTTTGCCCTCCGCCCTTCCGGACGGCGTATTTTTCCAGGTCGCGGAGGCCGGGGGTTGTTTTGCGGGTGTCGAGGATCTTTGAGCCGGTCCCGCCGACGGCCGCGACATATTCCCGCGTGGTCGTGGCGATTCCCGACATGCGCTGAACGAAATTCAAGGCCGTCCGTTCCGCTTTCAGCAGAATTTCCGCCCGGCCCGAAACTTCGGCCAGCACTTGCCCGGCATTGAACGCCTGGCCGTCCCTGATCTTTCGGCGGATCGAGGTTGCGGGATCGAGCGTTTTGAAGACCCGGGCGAAGACGTCGATCCCGGCCAGGATTCCGTTCTCCTTAGCCAGGAGCACGGCCCGGCCCCGCTGCTCGGGCGGAACAATCGCTTCGGTCGTCACATCGCCGGCCGGCATATCTTCGGCCAGAGCCCGGTCAATCAGCGGCTGGATATCGATCATCTTCATGGGAATAAAATTATAGGTCTTTGGACCCGTCTTTACAAACGCCGGGAGGGCCTTCAATCTCCGGGCGGCCCGAAGAGAGATCGCCGTTTTCCGATTGACATGCCCGGGAGGTCATGGGAACATACCGCCGTGTCGAAGCGTCGCACTTCGCTGATTCTCCTTTCCGTCGTTCTTTCGATTTTTCTCCTGGTCTCCCTCTTCCGCCGGGTTGCCCCGGGAGAATTTTTGCGGATGCTCGCCTCGATCTCCCTCCCTCCGCTCCTGGCCTATATGGTCCTCAACCTCGCGGCGACGTTTCTCCGCGCCTGGCGGTACAAAATCCTGCTTCGGCCGGTTGCGATCGGCTGGGGGGAAATCCTGATCGTCACCCTGGTTCGCAACGCCTTCGACGACCTCCTCCCCGCCCGTATCGGCTCTCTCTCTTATATCTACGTTCTGAACGATCGCTTGGAAAAACCGTTCGAGAACGCCGCCTCCTCGTTCGCCGTCGCCTTTATTTTCGACTTTCTCACCCTCGCCCCATTCGTCCTCCTCGCCTTGTGGATGGTGGGATTTGGGACGTCGGAAATCGCGGCCGGGGCGTGGATTGCGGCCGCTGCGGCTTTTTTCCTCGTTTTCTCCCTGATCGCCTGGAAGATCGGGCTCCTGGTCCGGCTCGGCCGGAAGCTGGCCTGGGCCCTGGTCAAAAAGACAAAATGGTCGAGCCATCCGGCCGTCTCCCGGGCATTCGAAAACCTGGACCGAACCGCGGACGTGCTCGAACAGTCGAAAAAACAGGGGATCTATGCCCCGGTTTTCATCCTTTCGCTCCTCATCCGCCTTGGAAAATACGGTTCGCTCTTTTTCCTCTTCTTCGCCGTCCTGAAAAGCCAGGGCGTGGATTGGGAGGGAATGAGCTTCTGGAAAACGGTCCTCGGCCTGACCGGAGCGGAATTGACGTCGGCTCTCCCGGTCAAGGGCCTTGCCGGGTTCGGGACGTGGGAATCGGCCTGGGCGGCCGCTCTTCAATGGATGAAATTCGATCCTCGCTTGGCGGTCCTTTCCGGGTTGGGGATTCACCTGGTCACCAACGTGTTCGAGTACGGCCTCGGGCTGTCCGGCCTGGCCGTTCTGGCCTTCCGCCGGAAACGTGATAGAATAGCCCGGATTTCATGACAATCTTCGAGGAACATTTTCATCTCGGTCCGGCCGACTACGCCTCTGTCCTGAAGGCGGCCTTGGCCCGGGGCGGGGATTTCGCCGAGCTGTTCTTCGAATACCGCCTCCATTCCTCGGTCCTGATGGAAGAGGACATTATCAAGGAGACGAGCGAAAGCGTCGGACTCGGACTCGGGGTCCGGGTCTGGGCCGGTGACCGGACGGGCTATGGGCACACCAACGACCTTTCCCCGGAGCGAATGGCCCAGGCGGCCCGGTCGGCCGCGGCCATCGCCCTCTCCAGCCGGCCGGCCGTTTCCCTCCCCGGATTCACTCCGCTTACCCCTCTTCCCGGAATTTACCGCGAGGTTTCCCCGGCCGGGACGGCCGATTTGAACGACAAGATCGGACTTGTCCGGCAGGCGTATGCCTCCTGCCTCGGATATTCCCCGGAGATAAAAAAAGCCCGGGTCGGCTGGGGCGACATGGTTCAACATCTGACCGTCGTCAATTCCGAAGGGCTGGTCGTCTCTGATGTCCGGCCGATGGTCAAGCTGACCTGCGTCGGCATCGCCGAAAGAGGCTCCCTCCGGGAATACGGATTTTCCGGCGGCGGCGGCCGCGTCGGCCTCGAATACTTTTCCGCTTCTCAAACTCCCGCCTCAATCGGCCGGGAAGCGGCCGAGGAAGCGATTCACCTCCTCGAAGCGGGCGATGCCCCGGCCGGTGAAATGCCGGTCATCTTAGCCGCGGGCCAGGCCGGCGTTTTGATCCACGAAGCGGTCGGGCATCTTCTGGAAGCCGACTTCCATCGCAAGAAAACGTCGATCTTCTGGAATAAAATGGGGGCCCGCGTCGGCTCGGACCTGGTCACGATCTACGACGACCCGACGATCCCGGCCTCCCGGGGATCGTATGCCGTGGATGATGAGGGGACGATCCCGCGGAAAACTCTGCTGATCGACCGGGGAATCGTCGCCGGCCTCTTGACCGACCGGCTTTCGGCGAAAATCCTCGGCCGTCCCCTCACCGGCCACGGCCGCCGCCAGGGCTATACCGAAATCCCCATTCCCCGGATGGCCAACACGTTTATTGCCCCCGGCCCCCACGATCCCGAGGAGATCCTTGCTTCGGTCAAAAAAGGCTTTTTCGCCGAGCGTTTCACCGGGGGACAAGTGGAGGATTCGGGCAAGTTCACCTTCTCGGTCAGTTCCGGCTGGTTGATCGAAAATGGCCGGCGGACCCGTCCGGTTAAACAGGCGACGCTCATCGGAACGAACGTCGACGTCCTGAACCGCATCTGCATGGCCGGGACCGATCTGGCCTTCGGCCAGCAGACCGGCACGTGCGGGAAGGAAGGACAGGAAGTCCCGGTCAACGACGGCTGCCCGACGTTGAAGATTTCCTCGATGACCGTGGGAGGGCGGACATGAGCCTTCCCCGTCCGGCCGCCGATCTAAAAATCCTCGCTGAGGAATTCGTCCGCTTCGGGAGGACTTGTGGAGCCGACGAGGTCGAGGTCGGCATCGGCGATGACGTCGAGTTCGGCGTGGATGTTCGGTTGGGCGAAATCGAAAACCTCGTCGAAGCGGCCACTCGCTCGGTCGGCTTGCGGGTGATCAAGGACGGTCGAACCGCGTATGCCGGCTCATCCGACCTTTCCAAGGAAACCGTCGAACGCTTGATCCGGAACGCCGTCCGGCGGGCCGGTTACTCCAACCGGGACGAGCATGCCGGTCTCCCCGAGACCGCTTCCGACATGATCCATTTTGGAATCCTCGACCTTTATGATCCGGCCGTCGAAGAGATGGAGCCCGAGACGAAAATCGAATTGGCCAAGGAAACGGAGCGGATTGCCTTGGCCGACCCCCGGATCGTCAACTCCCACGGGGCCAGCTGCGACACGCACATCGGACACGCCGTTTTAGCCAATTCGAAGGGCTTCCTGGGCGAATACCGAAAAACGTACACCGGCCTGAACGTCAGCCTTCAAGCCGGAGAGACCGACGACCTCGTCGAGGATTTCTGGTTTTCTTCCAAGATTCACCTCGTTGACCTGGCCTCTCCCGAATCGATCGCCCGGACGGCGATCGAGAGAACCATCCGCCACTTGAATCCCCGGAAAATCCAAACGCAGCGCGTCCCGGTGATCTTCGATCCGCTGATGTCCTCAAGCCTCCTGGGGTTCCTGTGCGGCTGCCTGACCGGGACGGCGGTCTATCAAAAATCGACTTTCCTGGCCGACCGCCTGGGAGAACGCATCGGGACGGAAACGCTCACGCTCGTCGACGACGGCCTTCTCCCGCGGCATCTTGGATCGAGCCCCTTCGATTCCGAGGGCGTGCCCTCGCGACGCACCGTCGTCGTCGAGCGGGGCGTATTGAAGACGTTTCTCTGCAACACATACGCCGGCCGGAAAATCGGACTTCCCTCGACCGGAAATGCCGACGGAGGCGGGGTCGGCCCGAGCAATTTTTACCTGGAGCCGGGCCCGCACTCCCCCGCCGAGATCATCCGGTCGACCGCCAAAGGACTTTACCTTGTCCGAACCCTGGGCCACGGTTTGAATCCGGTAACGGGCGACATCTCCCGGGGCGCGTTCGGGATCTGGATCGAAAACGGCGAGCCGGCCTATCCGGTCTCGGAAGTGACGATCTCCGGAAACCTTGGCGAACTCCTGAATTCCATCGAGATGATTGGAAACGATCTCGTTTTCGACGGATCGGTCTGCGGACCGACGATCAAAGTGGCCGAGATGCAGATCGCCGGCCGCTCCTGATCGTCGCCGCGCCTGAGCATGATAAAGGGGATACGGCCATGAAGGCTCTGAGCGGCAAAGCAACTCTCTTCCTCCACGACGCGGTCCTGATCGTTCTGGGAAGCGCGGTCATGGGGATCGGATACGCGATGTTTTTAATCCCGCACCATTTCGTCCCGGGCGGGGTTTCGGGTGTGGCGATCATCATCAACTCCTTGACTCGCCTTCCGGTCGGGGCCATGATCCTCGTCCTCAACATCCCGGTTTTCGCCCTCGGATACAAGATCATGGGCCGGAAATCGGCCGTCCGCGGCTTGGCCGGCTTGTTGATTTCCTCCTTTTTCATCGATGTCTTCAACGAAGTAATCGGTTTCCCCTCGGCGACCGATAACGTTCTCCTGGCCGCGATTTATGGCGGGATCCTGCTCGGAGCCGGCTTGGGCCTGGTCTTCCGCGGCCGGTCCTCGACCGGGGGCTCGGACATCATCGGCCAGATCCTCAACCGCTATACCGGCCTGTCGATCGGGATGACGATTATGATCGTCGACTTCTTCATCATTTCGGCCTCGGGATTCGTCTATGGCCAGGTCGAAGCGCCGCTTTACGGCTACATCGTTCTCTTCGTCTCCTCTAAAGTGATCGATATGGTGCTGGAAGGCTGGTCGTTCACCAAGCTGGCGATCATCACCTCAAGCCGGGTCACCGAGATCCAGGAGTTCATCCTCAAGACCCTCGACCGCAGCGGCACGGCCCTTCGGTCCCGATCGCTTTATATGAACCGCGAGGGCGAGACGATCATCACGGTCATTTCGCCCAAGCAGCTGATCGAGCTGCGGGCGTTCATTAAAGGGCTCGACCCGGAGGCCTTCATCATCGTCAACGACACGTACGCGGTCCTCGGCAAAGGATTCAAGGCCCGCCACGTCGCTTAAGAAATATCCCCTATTTGCCGAAAGAACGGAATTTCCCACGGCCGTATCGGCCGTGCCGATTCATTGGAGGAGGAGCAGGGCGGGCGGGCATCCCGCCGCCCGTTGAGGGGGAAACCTATTTCCCGGGTTTCCCCTCAATCTTCGGGGCCCCCTTCCGCTATGCGTCTTCCGGGAGGCATTTCCGGACCGGCGAAATTCCTCAACGCAACCAAATATTTTCTATAGCCATAATTTCATATTTCATCAAAAAGCAACGGGTGGGCCTTCTGGGGGTGGGGAAAGAAAGCCGGTCGGATCAATTCACGCCAACCCGTAAAATGCCGTCGCTATTCGTAGCCGACAAAATTACGCGGAATAATCCAAAACTTAAAAATGATTGAACCGGATCACCGACTCCTGGGGGCGCTTCGGGACGTGAAATCCGCCGGCCTCATCCTTCCAATATTTCGGCGAGTCGCGGTATTCTTCGACGACCGAGGTTTCGGCCGGATAGCCGAGCGCCAGGACGGAATCGATGCGGACGGAATCGGGCGTCCCAAGCACCGCTTGGAGGCCGGGCCGGTCGATCGAAATGAGCCAGCAACCGGCGATCCCCTCCCCTAAGGCGGCCAAGGCCATGTTCTCGACGGCCGACCCGACATCGTACTCATACATCTTCTCCCGGATGGCCGTGTCGACGCAGACGATGACGTAAGCCTGGGGCTCCTGACCGGGCAGCGGATTCCCTTGAGGTTGGATGTAAGCGGCCCATTTTAGACAAGGAAATACCCTGGCTTTCGTCTGCGGGTCGTCGACTACGACGAAGACCAGGGGCTGGAGATTGGCCGCCGAAGGCGCGAGGCGGCCGGCTTCGACGACTTGCTCCAAGACGGCCCGGGAGACCGGTTTGGCCTGAAACTGGCGGATGCTTCGGCGGGAGGCGATGAGCTCGTGGATATTCACTTTCCCGCCTCCTTGGCAAAAATCGCCCGGAGCCTGTCGGCATAGAGCCGGCTGTCCTCATCGGCGGTGACGATCTCGAGCTCGTCCGGCCCCAGGATGCCCAACCCGAGCTCGCCCGCCCGGGCCAGCTGGTCCTGCTCGAAAATTGTTTTGGACATGATCGCCTCGGTCGTTCCGAGATCCTTGAGTATCGCCAAGCCGACGGCGTCGAGGGCGACGCGATCCGTCGCCGCGAGCATCACCCCGGGCCGGGCCAGGGTTCCCGTCATCGGGCCGCCGTCGGTAAAGGCGTCCACACCGTCCAGGACGATGAGCTTCGGCCGATAACCGAGGTTGATTTCGGCGATCATCTTGCGCTGGTCGGGCGAACCGTGAAGCTCCCGCATGAACTTCCGGTGGACGGCTCCTACGGTCAGCTTCAGGGACATGGTATGGACGCCCCCGTATTGATGGGTCTTCAAACAGCAGGTTGCAACGGGATACGGAGACTCGGCCAGCGGCCGGGCGAAATCAAAGCCGTCTTTCCAATGGCTTCCGGCCGGAGCGAGATGGACCCAACCCTCGGCCGGCAGCTCTTCGAAGTTCATCAGCACGGAGCCGGTTTCCGCGGCCAGGGCCGGAAGCCCTTTTTTCTCCATGACGGTTTTCATCGGTTCCGGGCCGGAGCGATCGCCGACGGTTACCAGCGAAGCTCCCCTGGCTTTCAGCTCCAGGATCAGGGCGCGGAGAGTCTCGTTATGGGTCGAGCCGGGCGGAGCGTCGGAGGTGTTGAAGTTCGGCTTGATAAAAACGCCGATTCCGCCCGGCGATGGGAAAGAAACAAGCTTCAGGGCTTCGGCGACGCCCTTGGCCCGGTCGGTCGTCTTGACCAGGGCGACCCTGGCTTTCGGGCCCGGACCGGCTTGCCCAAAGGCTTTTCCGCTCAGACCGACGGCGGCGGCACCGGCCATCGTCCGGGCGAAGAATTGGCGGCGGGACATGCGGGACAAATCGCTCATTGCGGACCTCCTCTCATTTTTTTCGGCCAAGGGCCCGGCCCGATGGAGTGACGGCCAACCCACCGCGGGACGTCACCCGGAGCTCCGCTGGCAGCATCCGGCCCGAGGCAAGAGAGGCGTCGATCGTATCGTCCAGGGGGATCGGGTTTCGATAGCCGCCGCAGAACCAGGTCGGCGCAAAGAAAAGCCGAGGCGGCGGCGGCGGCGTTCCGGGTGTGACAGGGAATCTCGCACCGCCCGCCACGAGGTCGCAGACCGAGCCCATGGAGTTTTGGAGCGAGATCGCGGCCGCGTCGCAGGCCTGGGCCGCCGAGCCTCCGACGGCTTCGACAACGGCCGCCGCGGCCATCGCCCCGGCCGCGCCGATTTCGACCTGGCAGCCGGCGACTTCCGCGGCGAATGTCGCCCGACGGGCGAAGACCATCCCGACCGCGCCGGCGGCAAAGAGCGCTCGGAGGATGCGTTCTCCGGCCGATCTTCAGGTCCTCGACCAAGCGTCGTCAAGACTCCCGGAAGAACGCCGGAGGAGCCGCCGGTCGGGGCGGCGCAGACGACGGCCCCGCTGTTGGAAGCATGCATGGACGCCAAAGCCCGGGCCGCGGCCCGGACGGGCAATCCCGCCCGAACGGCAAGCCGCCGCTTTTTTTCCGCGCAGAGAGATTTTCTGGGCCGACGGCCGGAGCTGCCTCAAGCCCGACGCTTTTGGGATCCAAAGCCGGTCCGGATGGACGCTTCATGATTTCGAAGCGGCGGAGCATCTCCGCGTCGGTCTCCGCTTCGGACAGGCCGAGAAGAAGGGATTCATAAAGGCGGCCGGCCTGGCCCAGCGAAATCTTTTTTCGCCGGGCGCAGGCGATCGCGTCGGCCGCGCTGACGAAAAGAGCTTTCCCGGCTTGAGGGAGGAAAACAGGTTCGGCTTTTAAAGAGAGGCGCTCTCCCTCGGGTCCCGGAAAGGAACCGCGGAAGGCCTTCTTTCCGTCGATCCGAACCGGCCTTCCTAAAATCTCGACGATGAGAAACGAACCGCCGCCCGTCGATTTCGCCAGAAGATCCAGCGTCCGGCCCGAAGCGCCGGCCAGAAAGATCCGGACCATATTCGGGTGGTCGCATTGATCCAGGCGTCCGGTTCGAAACGAGATCCGGATTCCCGCCGCCCGAGCATGGTCGAGCGCCTTGGGGAATCGCGGATCGGTGAGGGCCCGGTCCATCAAACCCGTGGCAAAGGCCAAATCCGCGCTCTGGGTCCGGTACGTTTCGCTGTAGGACCCGTCCCGGTCGAAGGTGAGGTCGGCGCGAACGGGTGGCTCGCCCAGAAGCATCCGGGCAGTCGCGCCGATATGAAAGGACCCGGCCGTATGGGAGCTGGACGGCCCCCTCATCACCGGACCGATCACGTCGTTGAAGATGCTGATGAATTGCGGCCGGCTCATGGATCCATTATACTCCGGTGGCGAGGACAAAGGACATGGGCGCATCCGTTATCGGCGTGGACAGCGGGACGCAGGGTGTCAAGGTCGTGATCGTCGATGTCGACACCGGCCGGGTCATGGGACGGGGGCAGGCCTCTCACATCTCAATTTCCGGACTGCCGCCGGAAGCCAGCGAGCAGGACCCGGCCGTCTGGATCGCGGCCCTGGAAAACGCCCTGGCCGCGGCCTTGGCCGGTCCTCCCTCACTCGACCCGAAACAGGTTGTGGCTCTCGGCGTTTCGGGACAGCAGCACGGTTTCGTCCCCTTGGACGAGCATGGCCGGGTCATCCGGCCGGCCAAGCTGTGGAACGATACCGCAACAGTCGCTGAAACGGAAGAAATCATCCGGGCCCTGGGCGGTCCCGCCGGCGTCCTGGAAAAGACAGGCCTTCCCTTGGCCGTCGGTTTCACCGCGTCCAAGATTCTCTGGCTGAAGAAGAACGAGCCGGAAAATTTCGCCCGGCTCCGGACCGTTCTCCTCCCCCATAATTACCTCAACTTCGTCCTCACCGGCGTCGCCCTGATGGAATACGGCGACGCTTCGGGGACGGGTTTGATGGACATCCGCCGCCGGGCTTGGAGTCCGGAAGCGGTCGCGGCCGTCGATCCCGGTCTTGCCTCCCGCCTGCCTTCGCTTCGTTCCCCTTCCGAACCCGTCGGCCGGATCAAGAAGGAGATTGCCGGGAAATTCGGCCTGGGTGATGTTCTCGTGGCCGCGGGAAGCGGGGACAATATGATGGGCGCGATCGGGACAGGGAACGTCTCCTCCGGTATCTGCACGGTCAGCCTGGGAACCTCCGGCACGATCTATTCCTTCGCGTCCGAACCTTCGGTCGATCCGCAAGGCGAGATCGCCGGTTTCTGCGACGGCACGGGAGCCTGGCTGCCTCTTCTGTGCACCATGAACGTCACCAACGCGACCGAACATTGGAAGTCCGTCCTCGGGATCGACAACGCCGGCCGGGACGAACTGGCCGCCCGGTCCCCGGCCGGTTCCGACGGCTTGATCTTCCTGCCGTTCGTCGACGGGGAAAGGGTTCCGGTCCTGCCCGGGGCCTCGGCTGTCTTTTTCGGCTTGAACCGGAAGAATTTCGCGCCCGCCCCCATGACTCGGGCGGTCATGGAGGGAACGCTGCTGAACCTCGGGTACGGGCTCGGGCGGCTTCGCGAGCTCGGGATCGATCCGGCGGAGATCCGGGCGACCGGCGGCGGTTCGCAAAGCCGGTTCTGGCTCGGATTGGCCGCCGACATCTTCCAGGTTCCGGTCGTCACTCTGGCCGAACCGGAGGGAGCCGCCTTCGGCGCGGCTCTTCAGGCGGTCTGGACTTGGCGGAACGCACGCGGGGAAAAAATCGGAATCGACGTCCTGACTCGGGAACTGGTGAAGACATCCGGCGAGGCCGTGGAGCCCCAACCCGGGAATCGGGTCGTCTATGCCGAGCGGCAGGCCCGGTTCAACGCCCTATGGCGACGGCTCGCTCCGGAATTTAAAGCCGATCGCGCCGCAAGATGAATCCCGGCGCCTGAACAGGCGTTTTAAAATAAACTGGCCTTCTTCATACCCTGTTTCGTACATCGCCACGACATTTTCGACCGGGGTATTGCGCCTGAAGGTTGTGGCAAGGCGCCAAGATGTAGCCGCCCCCCTTCCCCAGCATACGCAGATTCAGCCGGACTTCCATCCGAACGTCCTCCTCCGAGCCGAAGGGAAGCGTGATCTGGTTGTCCATCCCCCCATGGAAGACGACGGAATCTCCAAAATCGCGCTTAAGAGCGACGCGCTCCATCCCCGGACACCGCCATTGGATTGGATTGAGCACATCGATTCCCAGGTCGATCAGATCGGGGAGGATGCGGCGGATGCTCCCGTCGTCGTGATGGAAAACGAACGCCCCTCCCTGGTGGGCCAGTTCGATCATCCGGCGCATTCCGGGAAGGAGGTATGTCTGAATGTGCCGGGGAGAGATCATCAAATCCGACTGGTCGCCGAGGTCTTCGGCAATGTAACACAGGTTGACCCGGCCGGGGATGCTCTCGAAGATACGGACCGTGTCCTGGTAGGCCAGGTCGAACAGCTTGCCCATGATGTACTGGGCCAGGTCGGGATTCTCGACAAGATCGATGAACGCCTGCTCCGGGCCGCGGAGGTTCTTGTAGATCAGGAACGGCTCGGAACCGCCGCCCTGAACCGGATAATCGTCGAAGCCTTCGACTTGTTCGGCGATCGTCGAGTAATCCCACCAGTCGGGGCTGGGCCAGGCATATTTCTCCTCGATCTCCTCCGGCGTGGTGAACTCGGCCAAGGGATGCGAGACGCATTCCTCGTAAACGCCCGGTCTCGTTCCCGACGAAAGCGTGCCGGCAACCGAACGAGTCCAGGCCCCGAGGCCGGGGCTGACCGACGTACACCGCCTTGGGTTTGACCACGAAATCGACATGGAGCCGTTCGAGCGTCGCCCGCTTGGATGAACACCCGAGGTGCGACATCAACTGGCAGGTGAATTCGTTCGTCCCCCAGTAATCCAGGGGGACCCGGTCCGGCCGCTCCCGGCGGAGAACCGCCAGCCAGCGTTCCAAGGGGGTCATGGCCATCGGACGTTCGTCCTCCTCTTCCTCAGTGCCGGTGGATATCCTTGTGCATGATCTTCCGCATCTCGACCAGCCGGTCATCGGCGGGCAAGGCGTCAAGTGTTTTATTCATGAGCTCGTCGTCCTCCTTCTGGAGAAGCCGGGCGACATAATCGACCACACTCGACGGGAAAATCCCGTCCCTTTCGTAGAGATCCCGATCCCGGAGAAGAATCCGGCTCGAAGCCACGCAGCTGGACGGGAGCGATGTCAGCCGGGTCAGGAGCTCCTTGTCGGCGAAGATATCGCCTTTGACATACAGCTGATCGGCCAAGGCGGACGGCTTCGGCTCTCGACCGTAGATCGTTTCGTCTTTATGGAAGGCCCAATCGGCCGACATGGCGATCCCGGCCAGAAGCAGGTGGATCAGGGCGCTTCCATCGGGCGTCCGGATTTCGACCGTCTGCCGGCTGTCGGGAGAGTCGTAGGGGTTCTTGTCGCCGGGATTCAGGTCTTTTGCCAAATGCCGATTCTTGCCCCAGCCTAAAGGCACCCGGATCATGGCGCTCCGGTTGAGGTCGCTCCAGCAGACATAGGTCGGGGCTTCCTGGTTGGGGACGAGGCGAAGGTAGGCGGAAGAGGTCGTGTTGCCGAACGCGGTCAGCGATTCGGCATAACGGCAGAGACCGCCGACGAGGCGGCGCGCTTCGGCGGTCAGGGCCCCGTCGCTGCCGGCCATGACGTTCCGCCCGTCCCGCCGCAGCTCCAAGTGAAAATGCAGCCCGGTCCCGGCCACGCCCTCTTCAAGCTTGGGGGCGAACGTGGCCACGCAGCCATGCTGCCAGGCGATATTGCGGATCAGCCACCGGCCGATGACGGTGTCGTCGGCCATTTCGGTGATCGGCCGGGGAAGGAATTCGACCTCGAGCTGCTCGGCTCGCTTACCCTTGATCTCCTCCATCTCGCTCCGGACGCCGTCGACGTAGCCGACTTCGTTGTGGACGTACTTGACCGCACCGGTGATCTGGGTGATCCGCCGGAGGATCTCGTTGGCGATCGCCCCGGTCTTGGCGAAGGGCGAGGCATTATGATATCCCTTTTGGTGACGGGGCGGGAAGATTTCTTTCCCCCCATCGCTCAAAAGGTAGAACTCGATCTCTCCCAGGGCTCGAAGCTCCAGGCCGGTTGCCTTTCGAAAAAGCTCATCGGCCCGGGCCAGGATATTATCCGGCGCGAAGGGGGCCGGCACCCCGTCCTTATTAAAGTACCGGCAAACGAAATCCAGGCTGCGGTCATCGAACGGGTTGAGAAAAGCCGTGGAATAGACGGGGACGACATACAAGTCGGACATTGCCGTCGCGACCATGCCTTTAAAGAGCGAGGATCCGTCGACCCTCTCCCCTTCGGCCAGGTTCGTCTCGGCCTGGACGGCATCGGCCACCGGAAGCTTCATCTCCTTCAACTGGCCGTCGAGGGCCGTATAATGAAACGTGATCCGTTCGAGGCCTTTGGTCGCGATGACCTTGAGGAAATCCGCCCGGGTGAAATCCTTCGCCTCCTTGTCGAGGAGAGCCGAAAGCGGGTGGGATAAAGCGAAGGGGAACCGGGACGTCGAACTCATGGCGCACTCCTTGGGAATTCAGGACGGAAAATCGGCTGATCCGGCGTCATTTCGCTCATTCATTTTTGCGGAAGAGATGAATTGTATCGGAAGCCGCCCCTTTTGACAATCAGTACAGGAGAAACGGCTTCCGCAGGACTTCGAACTCCGCGAGGCCCCGGTCGAACCCGGCGACGATCTCGTCGACCGGCTTTCCCGAGAGCAGGGCTTCCCGAACGGAGGCCGTTCCGAGGACCTTGTCGAAATAGTCCGCGTGAAAATCGAACCGGTCGGGATAGAGCTCCCGGATCACGGCAATGATATGGAGAGCCGTCCGGATCGGACGGTAAACGTCCCTGTCGGTGATATGGATTTGGCAGCCGCCGCACGTCTCCCCCTGGAATTTGGAAAAAGTCGGGGTGAACCACTGTTCCCGGAACTTCACGCCCGGAAGGCGGAGGGTGTTGAGCCGAGCGGTCAGCGCATTGCCGTCAATCCAGGGCGCCCCGAAAAATTCGAAGGGATGCGTCGTCCCCCTGCCCTCCGAAACCGTCGTCCCCTCGATCAGGACCTGGCCGGGATAAACGATCGCCGTTTCCAGTGTCGGCATGTTGGGCGAAGGCGTCACCCAGGGCAGGCCCGTCTCGTCGAATTCCATGTCGCGGGTCCACCCTTCCATCGGGACGACGGTCAGCTTGACCTTTTTTTCCAGAAAACGCTCGTTGATCATCCGGGCCAGTTCGCCGATCGTCATTCCGAATCGCAACGGAATCGGATAGAGGCCGATAAACGAGCTGAAAGCGGGGTATTCCAGAATCGGCCCTTCCATGACCCGGCCGTTGACCGGGTTGGGGCGGTCCAGGACGATGAAGGCGATGTCGTTTTCGGCGCAGGTCTGCATGGCATAGGCCATGGTCGCGGCGTAGGTGTAGACGCGCGTCCCAATGTCCTGGACATCGAAGAGGAGGACGTCGATGTCCTTGGCCATCGCGGACTCGAGCTTCTTGTCTTCGCCGGTCGTGTCAAACGACCTCATGTAGGCGTCGATGTCTTTCATCATGCCTGGCTGGGGCTTCTGCGATGGGCCGTACAGGCTGAAGACGGGGAGCCCGAGCTTCTCATCGAAATAGAACGGGACGTATTCGCCGGCTTGGGCCTCGCCGCGAACGCCGTGCTCCGGAGCGTATAAGGCGACCAGCTTCATCCCGGGGATCCGGCGAATGACGTCAACCGAGGGATCGAGATTCCCGTCCACGCCGGAGGGATTGGTGATCAAGCCGACATTCATGCCCCGGACCAAGTCCGGACGCTTGGCCAAGACCTCGAGGCCCGTCTTGACCGGGAACGGGCGGCCGGCGGCCTCGGCCTCCCGAGCCGGCCGCGGGCGGCAGGACATGCCCCAGAACCCGGCGGCCAGGAGGACGGCCAGAACCGCCGATGCTTTTCTCGTCGTTCCAAACATTCCGTTCATCGGAATCTCCCTTCTCTTCCGGGCGGATTTCGGACGTCAGACGCTTTCGCTCGACCGGAAAACCAATGTCCCGAGGACGACCATGAAAACGGCGAACGTCCCTATCACCAGAAAATCGACCAGGACCGGGCGGGAGGAGACACCGATCAGCGTGCCTCGAAGACCGTCCACGCCGTAAGTCAACGGGTCGATGAGAGCCAGAATGCGGATCACGCGCGGCAGGTTGTCCAGGGGGTAGAGGGCTCCGGAAAGAAAGAACAGGGGAAAAAGGATGAAATTGATGATCAGCCCGAAGCCCTGGCTGTCCTTCATCCGCGAAGCGAAGATCAGCCCGATCCCGATGAACGTGAAGGCGATGAGAACCATGAAAACAAGGGCCCAGAGAAACAGGAGCGGACTTTTGATCCGGAAACCGAGCACCAGAGTCATGACCAGCATCAAGAGCCCCTGGATCATCGTGGTCGTGGTCCCGCCGGCGATCCGGCCCAAAACGATGGAGGTCCGGCTGACGGGGGCGACCATGATCTCCTTGAGGAATCCGAACTCCCGGTCCCAAAGGACCGACAAGCCCTGCATCGCCGAGGAGAACAAAAGGGTCATCCCCAGAATCCCGGGAACGAGAAACTGGATGTAATCGACACCGGCACCAAGGCCCGGGACGGGCATTTTTCTAAAACCGAGACCGAGGAAGACCATAAAGAACAGGGGCTGGAGGAGCGAGCCGAAAATCCGCGACCGGGCCCGGAGATAACGCTTCATCTCCCGGAGCCAGAGGACGTAGATCGCCGTGCCGTTGATCATCATGGCCGGCGCCTCCCGTGATGCGGCATCATCTGCCGAAAGCGGTCGGCGGGGCTGGCTTCCTGCTCCCGAATGGAATGACCGGTGAAGTGGAGGAACACATCCTCGAGGCTCGGCTCGCGGAGCCGGACGCTTCCGACGGTCGCCCCGCATTGCTGGGCCAGGGTGACGATTTCGGCGATCCGACGCTCCCCTTTATCCAGGGTTAAGCTGATGTCCGCTTCGCGACGAACGTACTTTTTAATCCAGGAAAGC
Source organism: Candidatus Aminicenantota bacterium (assembly GCA_963783665.1). Lineage (GTDB taxonomy): Bacteria > Acidobacteriota > Aminicenantia > Aminicenantales > UBA4085 > JAAZPG01. The sequence continues at coordinate 385,027 of CAWANZ010000002.1, forward strand.
GCCCGGAAGGAGTCGTCGAGACATCCCTCCCCCCCTTTGACTTCCAGGCTGACAACGTCTCCGCCCAGGACGTCCTTCAGCCGCGACGGCGCGTCAAGCGCGACGAACCGGCCTTTGTCCATGATCGCAACCCGGCCGCAGAGAAAATCCGCCTCTTCCATGTAATGGGTCGTCAGGATGATCGTCACCTGGCGCTCCCGGTTCAGCATCCGGACGTAGTCCCAGATGTGCCGCCGGGTTTGGGCATCGAGACCGAGCGTCGGCTCGTCGAGAAAAAGGACTTTCGGGTTCTGGATCAATCCCCGGGCGATCTCCAGCCGGCGCTTCATCCCGCCCGAATATTTTTCAACCAGAGTGCCGGCTTTGTCGTTCAGCTCGACCAGCTCGAGGACGGCCTCGATTCGCCGCTTGCGCTCATCTTTGCGCAGGCCGTACATCATGGCGTGAAATTCGAGGTTTTCCCGGCCGGTGAGTTTTCCGTCCAGGGCGGTTTCCTGGAAGACCACCCCGATATTTTTCCGGACCGCATCCCGTTGCTTCAGGATATCATATCCGCCCACCTCGGCCCGACCCGAGGTGGGCCGAAGGAGGGTGGAGAGCATGTTGATCGTCGTGGTTTTGCCCGCGCCGTTGGGGCCGAGAAGCCCGAAGAGCTCCCCCTGCCCGACGCGGAAGGAAAGATGGTCGACGGCGGTTACATCCTCGAACGTTTTGGTCAGGTTTTCGACCGCAATCGCATCCGTGCCGGTTTCCATGCGGGACAGATGATAATCCACTCCGGGCGAAGGCGCAATCGCTCCGGATTAAATCTTCAGAAACAGCCGGTGTTTGTAAAGCGGGGCCATTATGCCGACCCACAGCAGGACATTCAGGATCGCCCACGCCAGGGAGGCAAGATTCGGTCCGCCGAGGAGGGAGAAGACATGGGCCTGGAGATAGGCCACCGGATCCACGACGGCTCCCCCGTCGGATATTTTGATGAGAAGGAGCATCTTAACCAGGATCGCGGACCCGACGAATACGGTGATGGCGTTGGACCCGAGGATGAAGAAGGGCTTCGCCCAGAGCTTCAGCCGAAAAACGTCGATGAGAAGAAAGCCCAGGCCGAAGACCAGGATGGCCATGCCCGCGGTGAACACGACGTAGGAGGCCGTCCAGAGAGGCTTGTTGATCGGGAGATAGGGATGAAGGAGCAGGCCGGCGACCGTAACCAGGATTCCAGCGGCGAAAAGGCTCACGGATTTTCGGACAATCGTCCGGGGGGAACGCAAAAAATCGCCGAGCATCGACCCGAGCAAAAGAGTGACGATCGCCGGGATCGTGCTCAGGAGCCCCTCCGGATCGAAGTCCGGGCGATAGAGATGCCCGGGCATCACGAGCGTATCGATATACCCATAAAAATTTCCGGACTGTTCCAGAACTCCAGGCCCGAATCCGGGAACGGGCACCCAAAGAAGAAGGGCGGTGGACAAAAGCAAAAGCCCCGCCGAGACGACGAGCCTGAGGGCCGGCTTGGTTTTGAGATAAATCAAGGCCCCGAAGAGATAGCACAAGCCGATCCGCTGCAAGACGCCGGGGATCCTCAGGTTGGCCAGGGAAAACGTCGGGAAGAGGCGCACAAGGAGGCCGAGGGCGATGAGGATGGCCGACCGCTTCAGGATCTTGAGATAAAGCCCTTTCGGCGTGGCGCCTTCCCTCAAGCGCCGCCCGAACGAGAACGTCATCGCCATGCCGACGATGAAAAGGAAAAAGGGAAAGACCAGGTCGGTCGGCGTCCAGCCGTGCCAGTCCGCATGCCGCAACGGCGGATAGATATGGCTCCAGCTTCCAGGATTGTTGACGAGGACCATCGCGGCGATGGTCAGACCGCGGAATGCGTCGATGGATAGGAACCGCTCGCCATTCATGCGCCGGCTGCCTCCAACGGTTCCCCCCGCCTCTTCCGCCGCGATTATAATTGCAAATCAACAAGAAAATCAATACTTTATTCAATAATTATAAAGATTTTTTAAGCTTCGGATCGAAACCTTGCGATTCGGTCCAGACCCTCGGCGAAGTCCTCGGGCTTTCCGGCAAAAGACAGGCGCAAGAAACCTTCTCCTCCCCGGCCGAAGGCAATTCCCGGAATCGTTACGACTTTAGCCCTGGAAACCAACGCCCGGGCGATATCCAGGGAAGATCCCAAGTCCTTTTTCCAGGAAGAAACGTCGAGGAAGATATAAAAAGCTCCTTCGGGCTCGATCAGGGGCAGGTTCAGCCGGTTTTTCAGGCCGGCGAGAGCCAAATCGCGGCGCCGGCGGAGCTCGGCGAGATTCTCCCGGCGCTCATCATCGGCCGCCCCTCCGAAGACGAGGAGGGCGGCCCGCTGAGCGGGGACCGAGGCGCAGGTGACGGTCGTCTGATGGATGGCAATGACGGACTGGATCATCCCGGTGGGGACGATGCACCATCCCAGGCGCCAACCGGTCATCGCGGCGCTTTTTGATAAGCTGTCGACGACGACCGCATCGGGCAGGATGTCGCGGATGGACGGCGGGCGCATGCTCCCGTAATAAAGCTCGCGGTAGACCTCGTCTGAAATCGGAACGAGGCCTCGTTCCGATAGAATCCCGGCCAATCGCTCAAGCTCCTTTGCCGGATGGACCGCGCCGGTGGGATTTCCGGGACTGTTGATGATCACCGCTTTTGTCTTGGCGGTTAAGAGCGGTTCGAGGCGCCCGGCCCGGAGGACGAACCGGTCCTCCGGCCGCAAGGAATAGCTTACGGGGATTCCTCCCCATATCCGGATGATTTTTTCGTACGCGGGGAAACCGGGGTCCGGGATCAGGACCTCGTCGCCGGAATCGATCAGGGAGGCCAAGACGATGAATAACGCCTCTTCGGATCCCGACGTGACGCAAACGCGGCCGGGCTCGATATCCGCGCCCGCCCGGGCGGCGATTTGAGCCCGAAGATCGCCCAGCCCGGCATTGGCCGTGTAACCCAGAGGCCAATGGCCGATTTCCCGGGAAACTCCGGCTAATACGGCCCGGGGCGTCGGAAAAGCCAATTCCCCCAAACCCAGGTCGATGCAGGAGGAATCGGCCAGGTCGACGATCTGACGGAGAAGCGTTTTTTCCAGCCCGGCGGCCCGGGCGGCCAACCGAATCCCGCTCATGCGCGGTCCGCCTTTCCGGCCGGCGCTCCGGCGAGCTCCAAGACCAGGCGGCCATAGAGCTCCACGGCTTCGGTCAAGGCCTTCTTCCCGACCTTTTCCTCTTCCGTATGGGCGTCTTCGGGCTCGCCGGGGCCGAGCATGAACCGCTCGCCGAAATCTTCGAGATAGGGCGCGTCCGAACCGAACGGGAGGATGGTCGTCTCGAATCCCGGCCGGCACCCCAGGCGAAGGGGATCGTTCGAGACGGTCACTTCGCAGGCCGCCGCCTCCCCCACGGCCGGGAGGATCCGAGCGAGAATGAGCCGGAAGGGAATCGCGCAGCGAACCATGACCGTCGCCCAGGCGTCGGGGGCGATGACGTTGTCGGCCGTGCCGCCTTCGATCCGGCCGATATTGAGGGTCGATTTTCCAAGAACCGGATCCTCCCCCAGGTCGACCGACCGGATGGCCTGGAGCGCATCCAACAAACGGTCGATCGCCGACCGGCCTATCTGGGGAAAAGCCGAATGAGCCGCCTTGCCTTTGGCCTTAAGCCGAAGGCTGAGAACTCCCTTATGGCCCAGGGCCAGCTTGTTTTGGGTGGGTTCGCCGATGATGATGACCCGGCTTTTGACCTTCAGCTCCGCGGCCCGGCGAGCCCCGAGACTGTCCGTTTCCTCTCCCGCAACAAGGAGCAGCCCGAACCGAACGAAGCCTTTCCGCCGCAGCTCCCGGCCGGCAATCATCATCGCCGCCATCGGTCCCTTGGCGTCGCATGCTGCCGCGGCCGAGGAGGACATCGTCCGCCTCTCCGCGCCTGGCCGGATGCGGGACGGTGTCCAGATGCGTGCAAAGAACGACATCGACCGGGGCTGCCGGCCGCGGCGAAAATATTGAAGCGGCCGGGCTCGATTTCCTGACGGGTGATTTCGAAAGCCTTCGTTTTCCAGCCAAGCGGCGGCAAATTCGGCTAGCGCTCGTTCCCCCCCGTCGGAGAAGGAATGTCGATAAGCCGCCGGGTCAGCTCGATCACATCCATGACGCTTTCCTCCGCGGGAAGGCAGGTATTTCCGTTCACCGCCGGCCGTTCAGCGCCGGCGCAGTTTCCCGACGATCGCGATTTTTTCCGGGGCGACATCCGCGGCTTTCTTGATCACCCGGGCCGGCGAGCCGGCAACGACAACGCCCGGCGGGACGTCGGAAACGACGATCGCCCCGGCGGCGACCACGCTCCCCCGTCCGACTCTGACGCCTTCCAAGACAACCGCGTTGGCCCCGACCAGGACGTTGTCCTCGATGACCACCGGGACTTTCCCCGGCGGTTCGAGTACCCCGGCCAGGACCGATCCCGCCCCGATGTGGCAGCTGCGGCCGACAATCGCCCGGGCGCCGCAAACGACGTTCATATCGATCATCGTCCTGGCCCCGATCTCGGCCCCGATGTTGATGACCGCGCCCATCATGATGACGCAGTCGCGGCCGATTTTCGCTCCGTCGCGGATGATCGCTCCCGGTTCGACCCGGGCCTTGACCTTGCGGAGATCGAGCAGCGGCAGGGCCGAATAGCGGGCCGCGATTTCGGCGTGGATTTGACGGATCCGTCTTTTCCGGCCCGCCAGCCAGCGTTCGATATCGGCATAATCGCCGATCAAGATCCGAAAATCCCCCGAACCGAACACTTTAAAAGCGAGATCGCTAAAATCCGATTCTCTGAACGCCCCCTGGACATAGACACGAGCCGGCGTCGTTTTCTTGCTTCGGGCGATCAGATCGGCCAGGATCCGGAAATCCTGGCCGGTCTTCGGCGCGGGCCGGGTCACAGCAGCCCCCGCTCCTTGAGAAGGGACTTGATGTATTCGCGGTTCGCTTCGCTCAGGTCGCCGAGCGGCGGACGAAGCGGGCCTCCGGGCAAGCCCAAAAGCGAAAGGGCGGCTTTAACCGCCATCGGGTTGGTTTCCAGCCGCAGGGCGGCGAAGAGGTCGTAATAGGCATAATGGATGGCCCGGGCTTCCTCGTGGCGTCCGGCCAGACTGTGGTCGGTGAGCTCCCGCATGACCTTGGGCAGGACGTTGGCCGTGACGCTGAACATGCCGCTTCCGCCGAAAGCCATCAACGGGTACGCGGTCGTGTCCTTCCCCGTGAACACCTCGAAATTCTTACCCCGGGCCAGGTGGAGAAGCTTGGCCAGGTGATCGAGCTCCTTTTTCCCGTCCTTGGTCCCGGCGATATTGCCGTGGTCGATCGAGCTTGGCGTACGTTTTCGGGTCGACATTGACCCCGACCCGTTCCGGGGCATTGTGGATGGGCGATCGGGACTGGGCAGGCATCGGCGACCCGGCGGTAGAAATCGACCAGCCCGGCCTGGTTCGGCAGGACGAGATAAGGAGCGAAGACGACGACGTAATCGGCATCCGATTTTGGCGAACCGTTGGGCCCGGTCGATCGTCTGCTCGAGGTTGTTGCTGCAGGTGTCGGGAGCGACTTTCACTTTGCCGGCGGCCTCTTCGACCGTGATTTCCACCATCCGGGTGACTTCGGCTTCGGTCAGCGAGGAATTTTCCCCGGTGACGCCCAGCGGAGCAAGGCCGTGGACGCCGCCTTCGACCTGGAGCCGGACAAGCCGCCGCAATCCGGCCTCGTCCAGGCGGAAATCCTTGGTGAACGGAGTCATCAATAAGGTGTAAACGCCTTTGACCATGGACAAGGCCTCCTTGCCGGGAAATCCGCCTTCCGGATCCTCGCGGGTTTCTACGGAAGGGAGTCAACTGCCGGAGAAAGGAATCGAACCTTCACGGGCTGTGAGGCCCACCGGATTTTGAGTCCGGCGCGTCTGCCTATTCCGCCACTCCGGCGTCGTTCCTTTATAGACGATTTGGCCTGTTTTTGCAACCGGAGAAGCCTGTCCGAACAAGGTCGTTGATAAACCAATTTCCTTTTCTTTAAATAGAACCTCGGGTAAATGATCCTATCGGCGTTGACGCAGATTCAACTTAACTCAACACATAAAAATAGAATCCTGGACTCTGGAAAAAGCGATTAGATATTAGGAAACCGGACGCCTCACCCGACGAAACCGGATGTCCCGGGACCGCATGACGGATCTACCGGAGAATAGCCCGTTGAGCAACGCGAATAGCTGCGCCCCGCGGGAGGGGCGACTCCATAAGCACATTGGTATGACGTACTGCTCCCATCATGACATTCAACCTTTCCAACTCCTCCCGTACACCAATCCGCAGAACCCAGGAAAGTTCCTTCCGTACATCCGCTCTCAAAAGCGCCCGTACCGTTGTTACAAATGGGAGCGTTGCCTTCAGACAAGGCCAACAACTGCGGCTTGGAATACTTTTTCATAACGGGGGCTCCTCGAAATCAGGATCATGCCGACTGGCCCCAAATTATTTGATATCCTCATCGAAGTCAATCAAAAAGCGTCGTTTTTCTGTCAGGATATTGTTTTATTTTCCTGACAAAATCGAAACACGACGGCCCGAATATCAAAAGCAGCTATCTGACGATGACCATGGACGGATTTAAGACAAAATTCGAGTATTTCAGGAAGGTTTTGGCAATCAGCGCCATTGACCCCCGGGCGGTATTTGGACGATAATGCCTGAGATGTCTAAGACAAACGACGACACGACGCGCCTTCTTGTCCCTCATCGACCGGCTTCCGCTCCTTCGGATTGCCGTCTGGGGTGATTTTATCCTCGATGAGCACATCTACGGCACGACCCGCCGAATTTCACGGGAAGCGCCGGTCATGATCATCTCCTACAATAACCGGGAATTTTCCCTGGGCGGGGCCGGAAACGCCGCCCAGAACCTGGCCGCACTCGGCGTCGATGTCGAGGCCGTCGGCGTCGTCGGCGCCGACGAAGGGGGCCGCGAAGTCCGCCGGCTCCTTTCCCGGGCGGGGGTTTCGGACCGGATGATCGTCGCCGAAAAGGGATTCGCCACTCCCCTCAAAACGCGGATTCTGGCCGGGGAAGAAAATACCAAAAAACAGCAGATCCTCCGGATCGACCGGGAGGGAGAAGTTCCCGGAGAAGTCCTCCTCAGGGCTGGGCTCCAGTCTTCCTTATCCGAGGCGGCCGCTTCCTGCGATGCCCTTCTCGTCTCCGATTATCATTACCGCACGGTCGATGAAGACGTCCTTCGGCAAAGCGCGCGAAAGCCTTCCGGGCGGCCGGGCGGCCGGTCACGCTTGATTCGCGTTTCCGTCTGCTTCAGTTCAAGGGCGCCACGATCGCCACGCCCAACGAACCCGAGGTCGAAGCCCAGCTGAAAATCTCCCTCGGCGCCGATCGGGCCGATTTTGATCGAAGCCGGCCGGCGCCCTTCTCCGCAAACTCCAGTCCCCCGCCCTCCTGATCACCCGCGGGATCCAAGGGGATGGCCTTTTCGAGAAGGGCAGGCCTCCCTCTTCTTCTCCCGGTTTTCGGTTCGACCGACATCGTCGACGTCACCGGGGCGGGAGACACGGTCATCGCCGTCTTTACCGCCGCCCTGGCCGCGGGGGCCGACTTCCGGGACGCCGCCCGGCTGGCCAATCATGCCGGCGGCCTGGTCGTCATGAAAAAAGGAACGGCCGTCGTCCGTCCCCTGGAACTCAAACAGGCGATCTGCGATCGACCTTGAAAATCCGAAAGCTCCGAACCCTGACCGCCCTGCGACCCATCGTCCGGAGGCCCGGGCCGCGGTCTGCGGATCGTCCTGGCCAACGGCGGCTTCGACCTCATCCACGCCGGACATGTCCGCTATCTCCGCGCGGCCAAAAAGGAGGGCGATATTCTGATCGTCGCCCTCAACAGCGACGCCTCCCTCCGGCGGCTGAAAGGCCCGGGCCGGCCCGTCCTTCCCCAGAACGCGAACGGGCCGAAATCCTCTCGGCCTTCGCCGACGTCGACTATGTCCTCATCTTCGACGAACCCGACGTCGGACAGATCCTCCGGACGCTGCGGCCCGACGTCCACGCCAAGGGCTCCGACTACACCAAGGCCACCGTCCCGGAACGGGCCGTCGTCCGGGAATACGGCGGGCGGATCGCCATCGCCGGCGGCCCGAAAATCCGGTCGGCCTCGGCGGTCATCCCGACGATCCTCGCCCGGACCCGGACCGGTGCGAAGCCGGCGGCCGAAACGATGAAAAAATTCCTGATCATCCGGACGAGCTCGCTGGGCGATATCGTCCACGCCGTTCCGGCGTTCGCCGCCCTGCGGCGGGCCGAGCCCGAAGCGCGCGCATCTCCTGGGTCGTTTCGCCGAAAGGCAAGACCCATCCTCGAGCTGCGTCGACGGACTGGACGAGATCATCGACGGTCGGCGAACCGGGCTGGAAGAACAAACTTCGGCGACCGGGACCGGGTCGCCCTGGATTTCCAAGGACTGCTCAAATCGGCCTGGATCGGCCGGCTCTCCGGGGCCCGGCGCCGCTTGGGCTTTCCGACCGAAATCTCCGCGAACCGCTCGCCCGCCTCTTCTATACGGCAAGCCCCTCCCCTCTCCGAGGACGATCACGTCATCCTGAAAAACATCCGTCTCCTGGGGCTCCTCGGTTTCGCCGACCGAACCGTCCGCTTCCCTTTGACCGTACCGGAGGGGCTCATCCGGGGCGTAGAAGATCGTCTCAGCGAAACCGGATATCGGCCGGGCCGGCCGCTGGCCGTTTTCAACGTCGGAGCGGCCTGGCCGACCAAGCGCTGGCTCCCCGAGCGATGGACCGAAACGCTTCGCAAGACTCGATCGGACGCGCCTGTTCCCGGTGCTTCTTTGGGGAACGAGCGAGGAACAGCGGACCGCCGAGCCGAAATCGGTATCGCAACGCTCGGTTCCCCTCCTTCCCTTCCTCGGCCTCACGGAAACCTTCGCTCTATTTAAAAAAGCGACCGTGCTCGTCAGCGGCGACACGTTCGCTCTTCAGGCCGCCTGCGCCGTCGGCCTTCCGGTCGTCGCGCTGTTCGGCCCGACCAACCCTCGCCGCAACGGCCCCTTTACGCCGCGAGACCGGGTCGTGTATCATGAGCTGCCTTGCGGACGATGCTACCGGAGGTCCTGTCCGAATCCCAAATGTCTGACGGCGATCGACGGTGGGCGAAGTCGTCCGGGCGATCGACGAGGTACTGACCGGCCTTGAGTAAGACATCGTTGAAAAAAATCGCAAACCGCTGGCGGGTTCGCTCGGCTCTTTTCACGCTCGTCGCGGTTCTGATCATCGCCGACCCGAGCGGACTCTCGATCGCCGGCGGAGCCGGCGGTCGGCGTCATTGGGCTCGCCTATCCGCGGCTGGGCGGCCGGACATATCCGCAAGGACAAGCGTCTGGCCGTCACCGGGCCTTACCGCTTCACCCGCAATCCGCTTTACCTCGGAAGCTTCATCCTTGGCCTCGGGCTCGTCTGGGGAGCTCGAAGCTGGTGGGGCGCCGGAATCTTCGGCTTATATTTCGTCGCCTTCTATATCCCGGTGATGGCCGAGGAGCGCGACCGGTTACGGGGACTTTTCCCCGAAGCCTATCCGGAGTACGAACGGCGCGTCCCTCTGTTTTTCCCTTCGCCCCGGCCGGCCCCAGCGACCGAGCCGCGCACATGGGACCCGGCCCTGTTTCGCCGGAACAAGGAATTCCGGGCCTGGATCGGGACGGCGATCGTCTGGGTCCTGTTCATCGTCCGGATGCTCCTCCGATGACCCGGACTCCCGAACGGTCGGCCAAAGTCAACCGGGTGCTCGGCTTCCGCCAGCCGGACCTTCGGATCGTTCTCGAGGAAATCACCAACGAGCACAACGCCAACGCGGCTCTCCGGACATGCGACGCCGCCGGGATTCTCCACGTCCATGTGGTCCGGGCCAATCCGGAGCCGTTAGCGATCAACGGGGCGGTCACGACGCGGGCCGACAAATGGCTGGAGCTCCATCACCACGCGACCGCCGCCGAATGCTTTTCAAGTCTCAAGGCGTCCGGCGCTCAAATTGCCGTCACCGACCTGGGCGAAGGGGCGATCCCCTATACCTCGCTCGACTACACCCAGCCGACGGCCGTGGTTTTCGGCAACGAGCGGGAGGGCGTTTCGGCAGCCGTCCGGGAAGCGGCCGACGTCCGGATCAAAATCCCCATGTTCGGGATGGTTCAGAGCCTCAACCTCTCGGTTTCGGTCGGGATCATTCTTTACGAAGCCATCCGGCAGAGAATGGGGAGAGGATTCTTCGACGAACGCCGCCTCTCCCCGGCGGAATTCGAAGAAATGTTGGACCGCTGGCTCGACCTCTGAAAGGCCGGTCTCCGGCCTCTCAAATCCGATAATAAACTCCGCCCTGGGCCACCACCCGGCGGGCGGTGGTTTTCCCCGAGCGGGCGGATTTGGGCATCCCTTCGCTCATCTTGACAAGACGATCACGAACGACGGCAAAGCCCGGCCCGTTTCCCAGGGCGTTCTGGTATTCCCTGAGCGTTTGATAAGCGGCTTCCTCGTCGGGGGGACGGGAGGTGTCCTCGCCGACCAAAATCTCCAGGCTCATCGTCTTTTTATCCCGGAGGATGTCGAGCTTGATCTTGTCGTCCTTTTTCTTGCCGTCGATGATGTCCGTCAGGTCGGTGATTGTTTCCAGAATCCGGCCGTCGGCTTTCAGCAGGACATCTCCGATCTTCAATCCGGCCTTTTGAGCGGGGCTTTCGGGCGCGAATTCTGTCACGAGGAGACCTTTCCCATCCTTGGCCCCGAAGTACCCGGCCAGATCCTTGGTCAGCTCCTGGAGCGTCACGCCGATGTATTTCCGGTTTTCCATGAAGAAATAATTCTCAAGATTCGGGACGGGGGCATTCGGTCGGGGATCGGATTGGAAAAAGAGATTGGGAAACCGCGACTCGAGCTCCCGCAAACCCTCCTCTTCGGTGTATTCCCCGAGCTTGACCTTGATGTCCTTATCGGCGCCGTCGCGCTTGACTCCGATGACGATTTCCTGACTGGGCTTCCGTTTGCGGATTTCCCGGGTGAAGACCAGCCCGGAGGAGATGTCCCGGCCGTCGATCCGGACGATGAGGTCCCCGGCCTTGAGCTTGGCCAGCTCGGCCGGGCTCTTGGCTTTGACCTCGACGATCTCGAGCCGTCCTTGTCCTTCCAGGACGTCGATTCCGATCCAACCCCGCAGGACTTTGCCGTTTTTCTTGATGTCGCCCGCGACCGAAAGGACGATATCCACCGGAACGGCGACGGCCATGCCCGAGGAAGGCGCTTCCGCCCGGCTGATAACGGTCCCGGAGCCGGCATATTGCCGGTCGCGGAATTCGATCACGACCGGCTGTTCGTCGACGTACGTGCCTCGGAGAACGCCGGTCATCCGGCCTTCGGAATTGACGACGGGGCTGCCCGAAGCGCCCGGCATTACCCAGAGGTTGAGGCGAATCCGCTCATCGTTGGCCGAGCTGACGATGCCTTGGGTGATGGCCGGGGTGTTTTCGGGAGAAAAACTGATCGACCCCGTCCAGGCGCCCGGACGAGCGTCGCCGGCTTTTCCCAGGGAGATGGCGGGAAGGCCTTTTTCCTTGACCTGGATCACGGCCAGGCCGGATTCCATATCGAAACCCTTGAAATCGGCGGAAAATTGCTTGCCTTCGAACGTCAGGACGGTGATTTTCTCGTCCCGGGGGGAGATCAGGGCGGTTGTGACGATCGTCCCGTCCTTGTCGACCACGACGCCGGTGGCGACTTTGCGGATGCCGTTGCGGGCTTCGACTTTGACGACCGAAGGCGCGACGGATTTCAGGATTTGCTCGATTTTCTGCTCGTCGACCGGCGCAGCGCTCGTCGCGGCCTGGCCCAAACCGGCCGCGAACAAGCCCAAGGCGGCTCCGATCGCGATGAAACGGCGTTTGAACATGTTATCCTCCATTAGTAACGGATGATTGAAGATGAGGTGTCGGAGACTTGCTCCAAGAGATAAACGGTTCGTCCCTCGTAGGCCGAGCGGACTTCGCGCCCGTAATTCATAGGTTCGGTGACGTGAACGGGATCTGCGGAGGTCAGGGCCGCGGCGGAATCGCTTCCGATTCCGGACAACGGACCGCCCCTGAAGACAAAGAGGTTCAGGGCGGCGAAGGCCAGGAGCAGGGCCGCCGTCGACCCGGAGAGGGCCCACCGGAACACCCGGGCTTTCCGGATCCGGGGATCCGGCCGGAGCCGAGCCCGGAGCCCGCCCAGAACCCGGTCTTCGAAATCCGGCGGAGCGGCGACCCGGTTCAAGCCTTTCCAGACGTCAGTTTCGCTCATTGCATATCTCCCCGGGAGCGTATTCGAGGCCGTGTCCGGCCGCCCGCTCGAGACGTTTTCGGAGCATCGCCCGGCCGCGGCTGATGCGGGCCTTGACCGTCCCAACGGGCCTCTTAATGATCATGGCGATCTCTTCCTGACTGTAGCCTTCGACATCCTTAAGAACGACGGGGACACGATATCGCGGATGAAGGGCGTCCAAGGCGGCTTTAAGGTTCCGGCTTAGCCCGGTATCGGTCTCCTCCCCGCCCGGAGTGCTGAGGTCGAGGGTTGGGGGGAGCTCGTCCAAGGAAACGGCGTTCATCCGGCGGCGCCGTTTGAGGTCGGTTTTTGCCAGGTTGGAAGCGATGGCATAGATCCAGGAGGAAAGCGGGGCGATGGGCTTGTACCGGTCGGCCTTGAAGTAGACCCGGAGGAACGTCTCCTGGGAGAGGTCGACCGCCCTCTGATAATCGCCCGTCAACTGGTAGAGGAAGTTCACAATTTTATCCTTATAAATACGGACAATTTCCGCAAACGCGGATTCGTCGCCGTCGCGCACGAGCGCGATAAGCTTTTGGTCGTCCATATTCATGAGTTTAAACCCGTTTTCAGGCTACGGCGTTGCGTTTCCAGATTTAAAAATAGACCTATCCGTTACCGTTTTCAAGGGGAAAGCCGGGAATAGGACTGGGACGGAGAGTCGAAATCGGCTAAAATGGGACTAAACGCGTCCTCGGGAGACACGCAAGGATCGAACATGACTCATCCGAACACCGACTCCGTCCTGTTCACGCCTCGGAAAATCGGCTCCCTGACGATCCGAAACCGCTTTATCCGCTCGGCCACCCATGAATCGATGGCCGAAAAAGACGGCCGGATGTCCTCTCGGCATTTGGAACTGTTTCGGGCTTTGGCCGAAGGCGAGGTGGGCCTGATCATCACCGGCCATGCTTATGTCGAGCGCCTGGGAATCGCCAGCCCCGGCCAAACCGGAATCGACGACGATGCGGACGTGGAGAGCCTTCGCCGGATTACGGACACTGTTCACGAGACGCCCTCGAAGATCTTTCTCCAGATCGCCCATGCCGGGAGACAGACGAAAGTCCGCCTGGCCGGCGGAATCCCGGTTGGGCCGTCGCCCGTATACGATCCCGTTTTCAAAATCACGCCTCGGGAGCTTTCCTCGGATGAGATTCGGGCGCTGATCGACCGTTTTATCTCCGCCGCCAGGAGGGCGGTTAAAGCCGGATTCGACGGGGTCCAAGTTCACGCTGCCCACGGCTATCTCCTCAGCAGCTTCCTCTCCCCCCATACCAACCGGCGCAAGGACGAATGGGGAGGAACGGTCGAAAACAGGGTTCGGGTCATCGTCGAAATCCTCCGCGGAATTCAAAAGGATTGCGGGCCCGGTTTTCCGGTGATCGCAAAAATCAATGCGACAGACCACCTCACCGACGGCTTGACCCTTGAGGAAGCCATCATCGCCGCAAAAATCCTGGAGGCTGAGGGGCTCGCCGCCGCCGAAGTCAGCGGAGGGATGTCGGAGGCCGGCTTAGGGTCCGTCTGGCCGGGGCTGAGAAAGGAAGAGGACGAGGGTTACTTCCTCGGATACGCCGCCGCGTTCAAAGCCGCCCTGCGAATCCCCGTCTCCGGTTTAGGCGGGAACCGGACGTTTTCGGTCATGGAACGGTTCGTCAGGGAAGGAAAAGCCGATTTGATTTCTCTCAGCCGGCCTCTTGTCCGGGAACCCGACCTCGTCCGCCGCTTCCGTTTGGGACTGACCGGTCGCTCGGAATGCATTTCCTGCAATAAATGCTTTAATCCCCGCGGCCTTGCTTGTTACGACATCAAGATATAACGCCATGTGCTACGGAACTTTCGAGCCCGGGATCTCGTCTATCGAGGTGAAGTGAGTGAATTTGGAAGCGATCATTCAAGGTTGCCTGGACGGCAAGGAAGGTTACTGGAACATGCTGGTTGATCTTTTCTCGAAAAAAGTCTTCAACCTGGCTTTCCAGTTTTCCGGTTCCTACCAGGAAGCCCAGGATCTCACCCAGGATATCTTCGTCAAGCTCTTTCATACCCTCCCGAAGTACGAAGCCGGCAGGAATTTTTCGGCCTGGCTGACCACCCTGGCCAAGAATCACCTGATCGACGAATACCGCCGGACCAAGTGGGAAAAGAAGAATCGGGACGATTTCGACGACCAACTCCTGACCGCCGCCTCCGGAACGGGCGACCCGGAAATGCAGCTCCTCCAAAACGAGAGCCAGCGCATTCTTTGGGCCGGCTTGAACCGGTTGCCGGCCGACATCCGGATGGCCGTCATCCTCAAGGAAATCCAGGGTAAAAGCTACGAAGAGACGGCGTCGCATCACCGGCGTGCCCGAAGGCACGGTGAAATCGCGGGTCAACCGCGGCCGTCTCCAGCTGGCCCGCATCCTCAGGGAAACAAAGGAGCATTCCAATGAGCTGTGAACGAATGGAAGACCTGCTCCCCGCCTATGCCGACGCGGTTCTCGGTGACGCCGAGCGCACCGAGGTCGAAGCGCACATGGCCTCCTGTCCGGCCTGCGCCTCGCTCCTCGCTTGCCTCCGGACGGCCGACGCGGCCCTTGCCGTATTCCCCGAAGTCGACCCCGGGGCCGAGCTCCGGAATCGCCTGGTCGCCATCGCCGCCCCAAAGCCGAAATTCTCGATCTTCGCCCTGCTCCGGAAGCCGAGCCTTCAGCCTCTCCTGACGGCGGCGTCCGTCCTGGGCGTCGTCGCCTCCCTTTATCTTCTGAATCCCGGCCGCCGGGAATTCGAAAAGGACGTCGTCCGGACATTCCACCGCGGCGTCGGCCGGGTCGAAAAACTCTATGCCCAAGCCGGATCGATTCCCGGTTCGATCGGATCCTTTGCCGAAAATCTCTATGCCTCGCTCCGTTCGTCCAATCCGCTGGAGCGGGACAAGGATTGAATATTCATTAAGGAGACAGCTCATGCCCGAACCCATCATCATTCAAAAACGCCCGCCGAAATCCCCGGCCGTCGCCGGCATCCTCTCGGCCATCCTCCCGGGGATCGGTTCGCTGTACAACGGATTGTACACGAAGGGGATCCTTTACATCCTCGTGTTCGCCGGGCTCGTGACCATGCAGGACCACGGCGGACAGCCGTTTTTCGGACTGCTCATGGCCGGCTTCTATTTCTTCCAGATTATCGACAGCGTCAACAACGCCAAGGCCATCAACAAGGCGGCCGCCGGCGAGCTGACGCCCGAGGGAACGCCCATCCCCGCGTCCTCCATCGACATCCCCACGCCCGCCGGCTCGGTCTTCTGGGGCGCGGTTCTGATGGTCCTGGGCGTGATCTTCCTTCTGGGAAATTTCAACATCATCGACTATGACCGCCTGTGGGACTTCTGGCCGGTCGATCGTCATCGTCATCGGGATCAAGATGATCGCCGATTACTTCTCGAAAAAGAACGCCTGATAAGGAGCAGCATCATGGCTAAACGCAAAGATCCCCTCATCTGGGGACTCGTCCTCATCATCCTCGGCCTCGTCTTCATTCTCGAAAACATGGGTCTCGACGCCTGGGATTTCGTCTGGCGGTTCTGGCCGGCGATCCTGATCGTCTGGGGCGCCTCCAAGCTGATCGAAGGCCTCAAGAGCAAGTCCGGGAACGCCGACACACCCCAGCCGCCGTCCGACCGGAACTGAGATGCGCGCCCGGGATATCTTTCTTGCCCTGCTGGTCATCGGCTTGGGCGTGTTCCTGACGTACGCGAAATCGGGGCGCCTGGACGACCTGACCTTCGGTTGGGACGGCCCGTGGCTGGGATCGTCCGAAGAATTCACCTACGAGGAGACCCGGGAGATTCCCGGCCCCGTCCCGGCCGAGGTTCAGGTCCTCAACGCCCACGGGACCATCGAAGTTTCCGCGACCGGCGGGACGGACAAGGCGACCGTCACGTTCAAGGAACGCATCGTCGCCCGGACCAAAGCCGACGCCGATGTGATCGCCGAAGCTCTCCGGATGGACGTCGCCCGATCGGAAGACCGCCTCGTCCTGTCCACCAACCGGGACGATTTCCGGCGGCGCCGTTTCTCCACCGAATTCAAAATCCTCGTCCCGCCCGGAACCGCCGTCATCTTGAAGAATTCCTATGGCCCCGTCCGCATCGAAGGGACGGGCAAGGCGGAAATCCGCAATCCCCACGGCGAAGTCTTCGTTCGCGGAATCGCCGGCTCCCTGGATCTCTCGGCAAGCTATGAAACCGTCGAGGTGGACGGGGTTCGCGGCGACGTCCTCATCTCGGCCCTGCACGGCTCCGTCGACGTTCGGAACGTCGATGGCGCCGTCGAGCTGGACCATTCCTACGGCCGGGTCGGCCTGGACCGGATCGCCCGTCGGGCCATCGTCCGGGGCAGCCATTCCCAAATCACGGCCTCGAACCTGTCCGACGAGGCCGAATTCGCCTCCTCCTACGATCGGATCACGGTGACCACGGCCAAAACGGTCAAAGTGCGGGCTCAGCACTGCGACATCGCGGCTAAAGCCATCGACGGAGCCCTCGACCTTGCCGACACCTACGGCCGCGTGCAGATCGACGGCTTGACCGGCGATCTCCGGGTCGATGGGAACAACGTCAAAGTCACCGGCCTGGGCCTTTCGGCCGGGACGATTTTCGTCCGGACGACTTACGAGAACGTCTCCCTGTCCGGATTCTCAGGCCCGGCCGAGGTCGTTCTCTCCCATGCCGGGCTGACGCTGGAACCAACCCCGGCTCTCGGGGGGAACGTCAACGTCCAGGGCTCCTATGTCGACGTTCGATTCGTCTGGCCGGACGGGTTCCGGGCGCCTTTCGAAGGCCGGACCAGAAACGGCCGGATCGTTTGGAACCTCGAGACAAAGCCCGACTCCGAAACATCCAATGGAACGACCGAAGTCCTGGCCTTCACGACGGAGACGGGAAAACCGAAGATTGCGATCGTGACCTCGCACGGCGACATCCGGGTGGAGGCCGCCGGCCGCTGAGACCTATTTCTGGCGCAGCCCGTTGATCCGGGCGGTCAGCGCGCCGTTGATCTTGATATTGAACAGGTTGATGAGATTGGTCAGGTCTTTTTTAAATTTCGTCACGTACCGGACGAATCCGATCTCCATCTTGAACCGGAGAAGGTTTTCGAACTCGGCCACTTCATCGTTGAGCTCGATCAGGTAGTGGGCGATCGCCCGGTATTGGGCGTTGATTTCGATCAGGTCGATTTCCCCGATCTTGGCCATCTCCAGGTAAGGCGGCAACGACTCCAGAATGGCCAGGCTTTCGGCGTTGATCTCCCCCACCGACTCCCGGATTTCCTGGAAAAAGGATTTGTATTCCAGCGGCTTTTTGAGCTTGTCTTCGGCCCGGTCGATCAGCTTGTCGCTTTGGATCTTCAGCGAGGCGATGATTTCCCGGATGCCGAAATATTTCCGCTTGAAATTATGGAGATCGACGAAATCTCTCCCGATATAGATCTTGTCCTCGTAATGGGTGAGCAACTCCACCGGGGAATGGGTGTAGTAATGGACTTCGTACCTCCGCCCGCCCGAATCCCGCTCGTTTAACCTGGCCAGGAGGAGGAAGTTGTTCTGTTCGATGAAATAACTGTTGACCTGGACAAGGACCGAGTAAACCGCCAGGTTCTGGACGAGGCTTTCCTTCACGTGGTCGAGAAGAACCTCTTTCTTCGTCACGAGCTCGGTCAAGGCCGCGATTCGGATTCGGGTGAAGTTGGGAATAGGACGGCGAGAGAAGGTGGAGGACGGGGCCTGACCCCAGCTCAAGATAGAGATTTTTCAGGACTTTCTGGTGGAGATCGTCGAGGACGATCGGGGGCAACGGCGGCAGGTCTTTGGGCTCGAGTTTGAGGAGCTCTTCGACTTCATTCATGATGGGACTCCGGATTCGATTCGAGTCTAACACCCGATTCCGGAAAAAGCAACGAATCCCGGGAGGGCGCCGGGCATCAGCTTTCCCGCCCCTCGAGAGTCCAGGCGTCCGAGGCATACTTGCGAATCCGGAGGGCTTCGATCGCCGCCCGGTCCTCGGGACCGAAGGCCTGTGGCCTCGAAGGTGATGCCCCACTGCCCGGCCAGGCCGGCGGCCAGGGCTTCGGCCGCCTCCTCATATCCGACCGGCCGGCCCAGGGCTTCCGAAAGGGAGGTCATCCGGAGCCGCGGGGCCTTGTCGGTCCACCGGGCGACAGGGCCGAGCAGGTCCTCGTCCCCCTCCAAGGGGATCGACCCGTGCTGAAGGAAGCGGTTTCCGACCCGTTTCTGGGCGCTGCCGATGATTTTCCGGCCGTCGATCTCAATCTCGTTTTCGGCCGGCTGGGAAAAGCAGGGCACGATCCCCTTGACGTAGTCCCGGGGCGTTTGCGTGGCCAGGGCGGCCCGAAGACCCAGGCGTTCTAATCCGAGGAGGAGACCCCGGGAAATCAGCTTGTACGACCCACCGAGGGTGGCGGTAAAAGCCTCGACATCCGAGGAGACGACCGCATAGGTGATTTCCCGGTGATGGAGAACGAGCTTTCCGCCGGTCGGGCGGCGGACGACGTCCACCCCGTGTGACCGGCAAAAGTCCAGGTCGACGACCCGAGCCGTCGTCTGGCCGAAGCCGAGCGAGGCTGTCGGCCGTTCCCAACGGTAAAACCGAACAGAGGTGTCAGGCGTATCGGCCAGGGAGCGGAAAAGGTATTCGTCGACGGCCATGTTCCAGTCCCCGGGCGTCGGGAGCGGGATCGATGATCAAGTTCCATATTCTCATTCATGTCGTTGAGCCATAAAAAAAGAGAGAGCGGGCAATGGGACTCGAACCCACAACATCCGGCTTGGGAAGCCGGCACTCTACCATTGAGCTATGCCCGCGCTCTCTCCGCCGGCCGCAGCCGGCTCGAACGAGACCAATATTTAGCCCGGAAGCGGACAATTGTCAAATCATAAAAACCTCCCGCCCCCGGTCGAAGGCCGGGAGCGGGAGGCGAAGGAAAGCAACGGTCAGCGCAGGTCGACCGTTTTCGAAACGACGCCGCCCTTGACCGAATCGTATTTCACGGTCACCGGGCCGGCGCCCTTCACCAGGTACATCATCGTCCGGGTCGTTTTCCCGGGCGTGCCGTTCCGCAGAAGGATTCGCTTCAGGTCCTTCTGATCGATCAGCGTCGTCACCGTCGGGTTGATCTTGAAGGATTCCCGGTCGGCGATCCAGCTGGCGGCGATCACTTCGAGGCCCTTCCCTTCCAGGGTCAGGATGTCCGGGCCGGACGGTGTTGTTCCGGGCCGGCTTTTTCCAGGATCGTCGGCGTGACTTTGGGATTGGAGACTTCGACGAAGACCCGGTGAACGTCCGCCGCCGAGCGGCTTCGAGCCTCGATCTCCCCCATTTTCATTTTCGGGAGCTCGTCGGCCTGGTAGAGGGTAAAGGCCATATTCCGATGGCACAGCTCCTCGAGCATGAACCGCGGCGGAACGCGGCTGGTCGTCTTCTTCCAGCTTCCGCCGAGCTCGACGTCGCCGTAGGTGGGGTGTTTGAACGGCGTCCATTCCATGAACTGGTCGCCGAATTCCAGCTTGTCGTCGAAGAAATAGCGGGAGCGCGAGGGGGCGATGGGGCTGTGCGGGGTCCTTCTGCTGGGTCTTTCAGCTCGGGGCTGGTGAAGTACTGCTCCCCGTTCCAGAGCTCGTTGGAGAAGGACAGGATCCCCAAGCCGTCGTTGGTAAAATCGATCCCTCCGCCATGCACGGTGTAGAGGCCGCTCCAGATGACCATGTACTCGTAGAACGGCAGAATCCGCTCGCCGTTTTTTCCGAGCTCGTCATAAGCCGTGACGTCGGCCGCGGGGTACTCGCCCGTGGCCTCGGAGCCCGGTCCCCGGAGGATCATGCCGCCGTTGTTGTGGTAGGACTGGAATCCGGCGATATTGGGATGGGAGGCGAAAAATTCGACTTCGCCCCGCGTCTCGGGAAGCTGCATCGGATAGTCCATCGCGCCGCTCTGGATGTAGTTGGGTTGCCAGTCGCTGGGGTAATTCCGGTTCGGGTCGTATCCGCCGAGGTCGTCCTCGTTGATCTGGCCGTCGCCGTCGTCATCGATCCCCTCCTGGCCGAGGAGGAGGTAGTCCCCCTTTTCGCCGAAGGGAACCGGCTCCATGACCCGGGGATCGGCGAGGCTGAGACGGTAATTGCCCTTGCCGGGGACGTATTTCCGGATCTGCTCGATGACCCCGTTTCCATTGAGGTCGTTCGGCTGGTCTTCGTCGAACAATCCGTCGTTATCATCGTCGACCGGCACATGCCCGGAGCGGGCCCGCCCGCCGGCCGAATCCATGAAATATTGCCGGCCGTCGGGATTGATCGTCGGGATGAGATAGAAAACCCGCTCATCCACCAGCCGGGTGATCGGCCCAAGCCGGCCGTAATTTTCCATCAGGTACCAGACGGTGTAGAGGCAGATCTCTCCGCCCTGGATCTCGTTGCCGTGGACATTGGCTTCGATGGCCATCGCCGCCTTGCTCAGTTCCGATCCGGTATCGGGATTGTTGACCGTCACGACCATGATGTCCCGGCCGTCGGCGCTCTTTCCGATGGAGCCGACTTTAACGAATTTCGGGAAGGCCGCGGCCAGGCGCCGAAAGTCGGCATAAAGCTCTTCCGTATCGTGCCAGCGGTTGAAGTCGAGCTTGACCTTGAACTGAGGGTCCGAGGATTTCTGGGGAAGGACCTGCGGCGCGGCCAGAACCATCCCGGCCAGGAGAACCGCGAAAAGGACCAAGGTTTTTGTCTTCATGGCATCCTCACTTTAAAACCACGGCCCGCGTTTCGCCGCCGCCCTTCTGGGATGCGATCTTGAGGGTGATCCGATCCCCGGCTTTGGCTTTGATGAGCCACTCGAATTCCGCCCGGCCTCCCGAGCCGTTCAACGCCTGACGGATGAGCGATGTCTTGGGGCTTCCGGAAAGGATCGTATCCGCGGCCACCTGGAGCTGGACCAAGGTCGGCTTGACGGCCTGGGCTTGGAGGCCCTGGGCGGTAGACGTCGGCCAGAAACCCATGATTGGCCACGGCCGCTTTGATCCGGAAGATCCCTCCCCCGTGCCCGATCGCGTCGAGGGACTCGATCCGAACCTTCGGGAAAAGGGAGGCGAGATAAAGGGCGAAGGCGGCGTGGGCTTTTCCCGCCTCGGCGATCATCGCCGCCGGAGGGTTTATCGCCGCGTACGGTTTGAAACCGCCGATTTCGACTTCGCCTAATTCGGAGTGCTTGACTTTGGTCCAGGCGACGAATCCATCGATCTTTTCTTTGTCCATCCACTGAAGGATCGCCCTATCGACGGCCTGGGGGGTGTCTCCGGCCGCATCAAGACCGGCCGCTCCGGCCAACCCGGCCCGTCCGCCCTGAAAAGCGGCCGCCGAGCGACCGCCGGCCTGAGGGGAAGGCATTTGCCCGCCGCCCGGACCGCCGGCCATCATCGTGCCTTGGCCGGAAGCGCGCGGCGCTTCCGGGAGGCCCCAACCCGGGGTCGAAAAAGATGGAACCCCGAACTGATAATAGCCATATTGGAAAAAGGCGCCTTCGGGCTTGACCGTGAGGGGAGCCTGCCGGATTCCGGTCATTTCGGCGTACTTGGAACCGACGAGGCGGAAGTATTCGGCATCAGGAGCCAAAGGAGAAGTCGGAGCCGTGCGGGCCGGCATGTTCCTTCGTCCCGATGTCTGAGTCGCGGGCTGTCCCTGCGGGCCCGCTCCGCCGGGAGCCGGCCCCATCATGAATTGTCCCCCGCCCGATCCCATCAGCATGGTCAAAATCTCGGGAGTGATGGACATTTCCATCCCGCCGCCGCCCCTGATCCGCATGCCTCCCCTCGCTCCGAGGGCCGGGAAGATTCCGGTCTTTCCCGCGCCGTCGACGCTCGCTTCGGCTGCGGCCAGAAGGTCGAGCCGGCGGCCGGAGGAGGTCCGGCCCGAAGCGATGAGGTTGTCGTTCTCGCCGAAGGTTAAAACGGCGGCGATGTTGCGGTGCTGGACCAACCAGGCCAAGCAGAGCCCGTGTTTCGGTCTCGCTGGCCATAAACCGGCCCGCTTCCGCTTTGAAGTAGGGGTATTCATGCATGAAATTGCGATTCAGGTTGACTCCGCCCGGCGGGATCTTCGTTGATGAATCCGTCGCTGTCGTTGTCCCGGCCTTCCAGGTAGATGGCATAGACGCCCTTCTCCCCGAGCTTCGGGTCGGCTTTCTTGAGCAAACGGGCGTCCTCGGGATCGACCAGATACGTCCCCCGGGCTCGGCGACGCGCATGACGGTGATCAGGCCGTCGCCGTTGAGGTCCTCGGGTCCGTCCTCGTCCGTCCGGCCGTCGTTGTCGTCGTCAAACGGCGTCGCATTGGTCCGGCGGGCCCATTTCAGGGAAGCCCACATCGCCTCGGCCCCGTCGGGGTTCATCCGAGGGACGATGTAGACCACGGCGTTGTCCAGACAGGCCTTCACTTCGGGCTTGGAGGCGTTTTTTACGAGGTAATCGGCCACGGCCAGGGCCAGCTCGCTCCCGAAAACCGTGTCGCCTGAGAAATTGGCCGCGATCAGGAGGCCCGGCCGTTCGGCCGGGGGAACACCGGCCGGAGAGGCGATTTCCAGAACCCAGAGGTCGCGCTTTTCGAGCGTCTTTCCCAGAGAGGTTAATTTGACCAATCCAGGGGCTGACTTAGCCAGCCCCTGGACGATCGCCGTCGTTTCCGCGTACGTGTGATACTTGGTAAATTCCTGGGCCCCGGCCGTCCCCGCCGCGATTAAAATAAGCAGAGCGGGAACGAGGACCCTGATCGGGCCTTTCATCATCGTTCTCCGGACGTCCGTCTTACTTGAAACTCGGGTCCGGAAGAATGACGAGCTTCTTGGTCCCGACATCCTTGCCGTCGACGTTCAAGGTGACCTTGTAGGTCCCGTTTTCGGCCTGACGACCAAAGCCCATCCGCCCGCCGCCGGGCATGCCCGCGGGCTGTTGCTGTCCAGGCTCGGCTCTCCGGTTCAGGGTCCAGACGGCCTTCTGGAAGCCCGTCTTCACCGCGCCGGTCAGCTCCTGGATGATGTTTCCTTCCAGGTCTTTGATGGTCAGCTTGACGTTTTTGGCTTCGGCTTTCAGGTAATAATAGAGATTCGCTCCGATCTGCGGATTGTCCACTTTGGCGAACTCGCCGTAGTCTTCACCCCTCTGTTCGAACCGGTTCCAGCGGATCGTGTCTTCGACATCGAAGAGATACGCGTCTTTGGCAAAAAGGTCCGACTTGAATTCTTTGAGCGGGGCGATGTCGGCGATATAGATGCCGCGGCCGTAGGTCCCGATGACCAGGTCGCGGTCGCGCTTCTGGATGGCCAGGTCGCGCACGATGACATTCGGCGCGGCCAGGGAGAACGGAACCCAGTTCTTGCCCCGGTCGATCGTGACGTAGACGCCTAATTCGGTTCCGATGTACAGGACGTCCGCATTATCGGGGTCCTCTTCGAGGTCCCAGACGGGAATATTCATCCCGGCGGAGATGTCTTCCCAGGTCTTCCCCAGGTCCTTTGTCACGAAGATCCAGGTCTTGTCCTCGTTATGGGTCCGGTAGCCGCTGAAGGTCGCGTAGCAGGTCTTTTCGTCGAACCGCGAGGGAACGACTCTCTTAACCCAGCGGTCGAACGGGATCAGGGCGCCTTTGAGGTTGGGCTTGGCCTTGCCCGTCTTCAGGTCATAGAACTGGGCGGTGATGTTGGTCCAATTGACGCCTCCGTCGGGCGTGACCCAGACGTTGCCGTCGTCGGTCCCGGCCCAATACAAGCCCGGTTTCTTGACCGATTCAGCGAAGGTATAAACCGTGGCGTACTGAAGGTTGGTTTTTTTCGATTCAGCCTGGCGGACCGGGTCGTTCCGGGACAGGTCGGGGCTGATCGTCTGCCACGTGTCGTTATCACCCCGGGAGAGGGACCGGTGAACGAACTGGGAGGTGACGAAAACGATTCCCGGGTTATGCGGGGACAGGACGATCGGGGCGTTCCATTGGTAGCGCTGGGCCGGAACGCCGGCCGCCGCCTCTTCAGGGGTGGTTCGCTTGGCCAACCGGATCGTTTCCCCGGTCTTCAGGTTCTGACGGCTGGAGCCGCCGAACTGGCTTTCATAATAGATGTATTCGGGATTCCACCAGTCGCGGACGACGTAAAACGCGTCGCCGGTCGGGAGATAGAACCAATCGGCGGCGTAGACGCCCTTCCGGTTCCGGTTCTGGGAGGGGCCCATCCAGGCGCCGTTGTCCTGGGTTCCGCCCATGATGTTGTAGGGTTGTTCGTTGTCGGCCGAGACATCGTAGAACTGCTGGGCGCTGATGGTCGATTTCTGGTGCCAGTGCTGGCCGCCGTCCCAGGTCTCGCTCGCCCCGCCGTCGTTGGCGCTGAGAATATGCTTGCCGTTTGCCGGGTCGATCCACAGGCCGCGGTGATCGACGTGGATCGGCATGGGGATGGAGCCGTCCCAAGGCACAACGGCGAAGGAAATGCCGCCGTCGGTGGACTTCGTCACGTTCGTGTCGCAGCAATAGAGAATCTTATCGTTGGTTGGATCGACATAGATCCGGCCGTAGTAGCCGCCCTCGGTCTGGTTGACCTGGGCGCCCTTGTTCTCGGTCATTCTTTTCCAGGTCTGGCCCAAATCTTCCGAACGGTAGATGTAACCGGACCGCTTGGCCGAAGCCTGGGGAGCTAAAAGATCTCCGTACATCATCGCCAGGGCGAAGCGGTTGCGGGCCTGATAGCGCCCCTTGGTCTCGTCGGATTCGGGGACCTTTTCGGACTTCTCGAATGCATCGATCGCTTCGATCAGGTCCTTGTCTTTGGCATAGACTTTCCGGGCTGCGGCCGCGAGTTTCGCCAGGTCAATCCCGTTCTTCGTCAGGAACTCCTTGTCCCGGACGAGGTCGTTCAACTTGGTCAAGAGGGCCTGGTCGTTTTCGGCCTCGGGTTGGGTCCATTTGAGATCCTTGGAGATCTCGGGTTTAAGCTTATAGGATTTCCATTTGGCGATGGAGCCGCCCTCCCGGTAAAAACCGGTCCGCTGGTTGAAGTTGGCCGCGTTTTCCCGGAGGTTCAGGCCGAGGTTCATCTCCTCGTCAAGGCGGGCATAGACGATCTTCGGATTTTTTTCGTAGATCGTTAATCCGGCTTTCCCCAGCTCTTTGCCGACCGGCAGGCCTTCCGTCAGCTTGGTCCAGGTCTTGCCGCCGTCGGTCGATTTATAAAGGTCGTTTCCTGCCTGGCGGTCGATATAGGTCCAGGCCCGGCGGTAGAATTTGTAAGCGCCGGCAATGATGACCTCGAAATTCGTGGGGTCGACGACGAAATCGGAAATCCCCCGGTCGGGCAGGATCCCCATCCGGGTCCAGGTCTTGCCGCCATCGGTCGTCTTGTAGAAACCGCGCTCGCAATCCATCTCGTTATCGTACAGCTTGCCTTCGGCGGCGACATAGACGACATCGGGGTTCTTCGGGTCGATGGCCACTTTATTGATGAAATAGCTTTTGGGCAGCCCGACGTTCGTCCAGGTCTTCCCGGCGTCCGTGGATTTCCAGACGCCGTTGCCGCGGGAGCTCGACCGGGCGTGCATCGACTCGCCCGTCCCGAGGTACAGGATATCGGGATTGGAGGGGGCGATGGCCAGATAGCCCATGCTCATGTTGCCGTACTTGTCGAAAATGGGCTCGAAACTGATGCCGGCATCGACGGTCTTCCACAGCCCGCCCGAACCGGCCAGGGCGTACCAGGTCGTCGCCTGGCCGCGGGGGACGGCGAATTCGGTGATTCGCCCGGAGAACGTGACCGGGCCGACCCAGCGCCAGCCGAGCTGGTTGAAGTCGTTCACGGTCGGAACTTGGGCGGGGGCGATCGCGGCCAGGCACAACAGCATGGCCAGCAGGGCGCTTGCGCCCCCAAGTAAACGGGACTTGCTCATGGGACCTCCTGGGAAAATGGGGATAAAAAGGAATCGTCTAGCGAATAGACGGTTTGGTACATCATTGTTTGGACGTCGAAAGGGCGCGTTTCTTCCATCTCGATGCGAAAATTCCAGGCCCGGAAAAGTCATGATATCACGGAACTCTCGGAAGTCAATTTTGGATTGACTTTATTCCATATTCGCCGGATAATCGGCCGCGGATGTTCCGACAAGGAGGCGACCATGAGCCGGACCGATGAGCTTGAGAAGAACGGGGAGCCTCGCCCGGCGGTTCCCTCCAATATCCCCCGGCTGGGGGCGACCGGCGCCTTCGAGGGTGATTTCTCCGCGGCCGAGGATTTTCTCGTCCAAGGCCGCTTTAAGGGAAGCCTCCGTCTCCCCGAGGCCAATCTCTACATCGACCGGAACGCCCGGGTTGAAGCGGCCGTAACGGCCAAGGACGTTTATATCTACGGAACCCTGATCGGGCCGGTCCAGGCGTCCGGACGCGTTTTCCTGGCCGCCGAATCGGACGTGAAGGGAGACATCACCGCGGCCCGGCTCTCGGTCGAAAATGGGGCCCGTTTCCGCGGGGGCGTGCTCACCGGCCAGGCCAAAACCGCGTAAGCCCGAACCGGCCCGGCGAGGCCGCAATCCGAAAACCGAGCCTCCTCCCCTTCCCTCTGCTATAATAATCTTTTAGATAACCATGGACGCGTTCCATCTCGAATCCGAGTTCAAGCCGAAAGGCGATCAGATTCAGGCCATCGAGGACCTGACCCAAGGCTTGGCCGAAGGCCGCCGCTCTCAGGTCCTGATGGGTGTGACGGGCTCGGGAAAAACGTTCACGATGGCCAATGTCATCGCCCGGGCCAACCGCCCGGTTCTCGTGATCTCCCATAACAAGACCCTGGCGGCCCAGCTCTACCAGGAGTTCCGGAGATTTTTCCCGAAAAACGCGGTTGAATATTTCGTCTCCTACTACGACTATTACCAGCCCGAAGCCTACATCCCCTCATCTAATACCTACATCGCCAAGGAAGTCACGATCAACGACGAAATCGACCGGATGCGGTTGAACGCGACCAACCGGCTGTTCGAGCGCCGGGACGTGATCATCGTCGCTTCGGTCTCCTGCATTTACGGTATCGGCGCCCCGGAAACATACTACGCGATGAGCCGGGCGCTGGCCGTCGGCGACCCGGTCCCGCGGCGGGAGCTGATCCGGTCCCTTGTTGAAATCCAGTACGAGCGGCAGGAAGCCGAATTCAAGCGGGGCGGATTCCGCGTCCGCGGGGATGTGGTCGAAGTGTTCCCCGCTTATGCCGACTTCGCCTACCGGATTGAACTTGACGGCGATCGGGTCAGCCGCTTGACCTCGATCGACCCCCTCCTCGGCCGAACCTTGGAGGAGTTCAACAAAATCATCATCCATCCCCGGACGTTTTTTTCCACTCCGAAAAGCATTCTCGACGCCTCCGTCTCGGCCATCGAGGAAGAGTTGAAGCAACGGGTCGGCGAGCTTCGGGCGAACGGCCTGTTTGTCGAAGCCGAGCGGATCGAAGAGCGGACGCTGTTCGATCTGGATATGTTCCGGGAGTTCGGTTATTGCCCCGGGATCGAGAACTATTCCCGCTATCTCAGCCAGCGGACACCCGGCCAGCCGCCCTACACGCTCATCGACTACTTCCCCCGCGACTTCCTGACGATCATCGACGAGTCGCACGTCACCATTCCCCAGATCGGCGGGATGTATCACGGCGACCGATCCCGCAAGCTGACCCTGATCGAGCATGGCTTCCGCCTGCCTTCGGCCCTGGATAACCGGCCCCTGCAGTTCCGGGAATACGAGGACCGGATCGGCCAAGTCCTTTGCATCTCGGCCACCCCGGCCGCCTATGAGATCAAGGCCGCCGGCGGCCGGATCGTCCAACAGGTCATCCGGCCGACGGGTTTGATCGATCCCGAGATCGAAATCCGACCGGTCATCGGCCAGGTCGAAGACCTCCGGAAGGAGATCGAAAAGCGGGCCGGACGGCAGGAACGGGTCCTGGTCACGACCCTGACCAAGAAAATGGCCGAAGACCTGACCCGGCATTATCACGACCTCGGCCTTCGGGTCCGATATCTCCATGCCGAAATCGAAACGCTCGAGCGGGTCGTCCTCCTCCGGGACCTCCGCAAAGGGGTCTTCGACGTCCTTATCGGCATCAACCTTCTCCGCGAAGGCCTGGACCTGCCGGAGGTTTCCCTGGTGGCCATCCTCGACGCCGACAAGGAAGGGTTCCTCCGCTCAGCGACGGCCCTGATCCAGACCTTCGGCCGGGCCGCCCGGCACGTCGAAGGGCGGGCCATCCTGTACGCCGACGTCATCACCGACTCCATCAAGGCGGCCATAGCCGAAACGGGCCGGCGCCGCGAAATCCAGGCCCGCTACAACGCCGAACACGGGATCACTCCGCAATCGATCCGAAAACGGATCGACGAAGGCCTGGTGTCGGCGGCCGACCGCGATTATTTCGACTATACCCGGATCGCCGAGGATCGGGCCGTCTACCTTTCCCCGCAAAAACGGAAGAAAAAAATCGACGAGCTCGACCGGGCGATGAAAGCCGCGGCCAAGGACCTGGACTTCGAAAAAGCGGCCAAGATCCGCGACGAGATCGCCCGGCTGAAAAAGACCGAGCTGGAGCTGTAGAGGCCGGCGATGCCCCATCCCTTGAAAGAGGCCGCGGCCGCCCTCCCCGACCGGCCGGGCATTTATTTTTTCAAGAACGCCGCCGGCGAGACCGTCTACATCGGCAAAGCCCGCTCGCTCCGGGACCGGGTGAAATCCTATTTCCAGCCGACCGACGACCCGAAGGTCCGGAACATCCTGGCCGAAACAGACCGGATCGATTTTCTCCTGACGGGCTCGGAACGGGAAGCCGTTTTTCTGGAAAACAATTTTGTCCAGCATGTCCAGCCGAAATTCAACCTCCGCCTCAAGGACGACAAGAGCTTTCCCTATCTCCGGTTAACCGTCCAGGTCCCCGTCCCAGCCGTTTTTCTTGTCCGGAAGGTCGCCTCCGACGGGGCCCGCTATTTCGGGCCATTCAGCCCGGCCCGGGCCGCCCGGAAAACGATCCAGCTCCTGGCCAAGGGATTCCGCCTGCGGACCTGCGAGGATACGGTCTTCCGCGGGCGAAAGCGGCCCTGCCTCGAATTCGAGCTCGGGAACTGTTCCGCCCCCTGCGTTGGGCGCATCCCCGAAGAAGCCTACCGGTCATCGGTCCGGGACGCCGTTCTCTTTCTCGAAGGCCGGACGCAGGAACTCGCGTCCGCGCTTCGCGGCCGGATGGGCGAAGCCGCCGCGGCCGAACGATTCGAGGACGCCGCCCGCTGCCGCGACCTGCTCCGGACGATCGAACAGATCCGGACCCGGCCGAAGGCAATCTCCGTCGGGGCGGAAAACCTCGATATCGTCGGTCTGGCCGTCTCGGGAGAGCGGCGGGCCATCCATGTTTTTCACATGAGAGGGGGCAAAGTCCGGGAATCCCGGCAAGAGGTCCTCGAACAGGAATCCGGCCGGCTTCCGGCCGAAACCGTCGGCGAATTCCTGGCCGAATTTTATAACGCCCGACCTCTTCCCGACAAGGTTCTCGTCCCCGTTCTTCCTTCCGGCGCGGCCGGCCTCCGGGCGGCCTGGAAGGAAGCCTCCGGGCACGGCGTCGCCTTGGCCGTCCCCAAGCAGGGGCGCGGCCGGACACTTCTGGATTGGGCAGTCAAAAATGCCGAAATTCTCCTCCGCCGGACG
This sequence comes from Candidatus Aminicenantota bacterium, assembly GCA_963783665.1. GTDB lineage: Bacteria > Acidobacteriota > Aminicenantia > Aminicenantales > UBA4085 > JAAZPG01. Next base: position 415,187 of record CAWANZ010000002.1, read on the forward strand.
TCGGGGGGCCTGGAATCGATCGAGGATCTGAAAGCCGTCCTCGGACTCGCCGTTCTCCCGGTCCGAATCGATGGGTTTGACGTGTCCCACATCCAAGGAGTGGACACTGTCGCTTCCTTGGTCACCTTTCTTAACGGCCGTCCGTGGAAAGACGGTTACCGGAAATACAAAATCAAAGGGGTCTCCGGACCGGACGACACGGCCTCCCTCCGGGAGGCCGTCACTCGACGCTACGCCCGCCTTCTCCGGGAGGAGCGTCCGAAACCCGACCTGGTGTTTCGTGGACGGCGGCTTGCCCCAGCTCCACGCCGCGCTGGAAGCCCTGGCCGACCTCGGACTCACAGCCTTGCCCGTCGCCGCCCTGGCCAAACGGGAAGAAATCATTTACACTCCCGGCCGGCCTGGCGGCCTCCGCCTTGCGGGCACGTCTCCGGCGCTAAAGCTCGTTCAACATGTCCGCGACGAAGCCCATCGCTTCGCGGTCGCCTTCCATCGGGCCCGTCGGACCAAGCGGAGTTATTTATAAGGAGAACGGCATGATCCTGGGAATCGGCGTCGATATGATCGAAGTCGAACGGGTTCAACGGGCGATCGAGCGGAATGCGCGATTCGTCGAGAAAGTCTTCACCCCGGGCGAGCTGGCGTACAGCGAAGGGAAAAAGAATAAGTTCCAGCACCTGGCGGCTCGATTTGCGGCCAAGGAAGCGTTCATTAAAGCCTTGGGCCGGGGCGTCCCCTGGGCTTCGGTCGAGGTCGTCAACCTTTCTTCAGGGCAACCAACCCTGGCCGTCCGCGACGCCGCAACATACGGATTCGTTCGGGCCCACGTCTCCCTGACCCACCTGGCAACCTACGCCGTCGCCGTTGTCGTCCTGGAAAAGTAGCCTGTTCTCGTCTATGATAAGAAAATCTTTTTCGGAGAGGAGCGCGTTGATGAAGATTCGTTGCAAACACGTCCTGTTCGGATTCCTGGCCCTTGCTTTGGCCTTGGCCGGGACCGCCTTCGCCGACGAGGGGATGTGGCTTTTTAACATGCCCCCAGTCAACATCCTGAAGGCGAAATATGATTTTCAGGTCACCCCCGAGTGGCTCGATCACGTCCGCCTTTCGTCGGTCAGGTTCGGCGGCGCCTCCGGCTCGTTCGTGGCTCCCGATGGTCTGGTCCTCACCAACCATCATGTCGGCCGGGGCGCGATCCAGCAGCTCAGCACCAAGGACCGGGACCTGATGAAACTGGGTTTTTACGCCCGGACCCGGGCCGAGGAGCTTAAAGTGCCCGGGATGGAAGTGACGGTCTTGCAGAGCTTGGAGGACGTCACCGCCCGGGTGATCGGCTCTGTGACCTCGGAGATGACCGCCGTCCAGGCGGCCGAATCTCGGAGCCTGGCGATCGCCGCGATCGAGAAAGAAGAAGCGGCGAAAACCGGCTTGCGCTGCTCTGTCGTCAACCTGTTTTCCGGCGGATTGTACCACCTCTATCGGTATAAAGTTTTCGGCGACGTCCGCCTTGTCTTCGCTCCCGAAAACCTGATTGCCTTTTTCGGCGGGGACCAGGACAATTTCACTTACCCCCGCTACGACCTCGACATCACCTTGTTCCGTCTTTATGAAGGCGATCAGCCTTATGTCACAACCCATTATCTGAAGTGGAACGCCGGCACGCTCAAAGAGAGCGAGCTGGTGTTCGTCTCGGGCCACCCCGGATCGACCGGTCGGCTCCTGACCTATTCCCAGCTCGAGTTCCTCCGGGACGTCAGCTATCCCTGGACCCTGGCCAATTACACCCGCCGCCGGGCCGGCTTGAAGGATTTCGCCCGCCGCGGCGCGGAAGCCTCCCGAATCGCCCTCGGCACCCTGTTCGGAATCGAAAACAGCCTCAAGGCGACGACGGGCTATAATTCCGGTCTCCTCGACCAGGCCCTGATGGCGAAAAAGCTCAAGGAAGAAAACGAGCTGCGGGCTTCCGTCCGTAACGACCCGGAAATGGAAAAGCTCTACGGGAAGGCCTGGGACGAGATCTCCAAGGCCCAAAAAGCTTATGCCGAAATCTATAAGCTGTACCGGTTCTTCGAAGGCGGGTCAGGATTTTCCACAACCTATTTTACGACCGCCCGAAGCCTGGTCCGCCTGGCCGTTGAAAAACTGAAACCGGAAAGCGACCGCCTCCGCGAATACCGCGAGATCGCCCTTCCCTCCCTCGCCCGGAGAATCACGACGGTTACCCCGATCTACAACGATCTCGAGATCTTCAACTTGACGGACTCGCTCATCCAGCTGCAGAAAGAGTTTGGGAACATGACCGAAGTGAAGTGGCTGTTTTCCGGCCGGTTGGCCGAAAATGTGGCCAAGGATCTCGTCACCGGGACAAAGCTCGGCGATCCGGCCGTCCGAAAAGCCTACCTGGACGGCGGTTTTCAGGCCGTCGCCCTGTCCGATGACCCGATGATCAAGCTGGCCTGGCTGGTCGATCCCGTTTCCCGGGGCGTGCGCAAGCGGTTCGAAGAAGAAGTCGAATCGGTCGAAACCAAGAACGGCGCCCTGGTCGCCCAGGCCATGTTCAAGATCAAGGGAACGACGATCCCGCCCGACGCGACGGGGTCCCTCCGTCTCAGCTTCGGCCAGGTTAAGGGGTATGTGGAGAACGGAAAAAAGATTCCCTTCTTCACGACCTTCAAGGGGTTGTACGACTTGGCGGCCAAAAACGGCTACAAAGATCCCTATGAGCTTCCCGAAACCGTCCGGTCGGCCAAAGCCCGGGTCAAGCTCGACACCCCGGTCAACTTCGTCGCGACCTGCGACTCGATCGGCGGCAACTCCGGGTCACCGGTGATCAACCGCAAAGGCGAATTCTCGGGTGTCCTTTTCGACGGGAACATCCAAAGCCTGCCCTCGCGGTTCGTTTATACCGACACCCAGAACCGCTCCGTCATGGTCCATGCTAAGGGCATCATTGAAGCCCTGGTCAACATCTACAACGCCAAACCCCTGGCCGACGAAATCCTCGGGAAAAAATAACTCTTCGAACGATTCAAAAGGGGCGCGGATCCTCCGCGTCCCTTTTTTTCGCCCCGGGAATGAAGCGGGCTAAAGAATCCGGCGGCGGCGGCCGATAAACAGCAGGACGAAGGCGAAGAGAAAGCCGGGCGCAATCCAGGCTTGCCGGGTATAGAAACGGAAGGCCGTTTTTCCCAGGGTTTCCCTGAGCGTCCCGCCGATGAGGACGAAATCGGCCGCCATGGCCGCCTTCTCCCCGGCCTTAAATCCCGGCCAGGCGACCAGGAGAGCGAAAACCGCCGGAAGGCCATAAAGATAATTGTAGTTCCAGCCGAGGGGAGAAAACATCGGGATGAACATCATCAGACAGGCTGTTTCGGCAAACCAAGCCCCGGCCATTTTTTCGCGCGTTCCCCGGAGGATCATCATCAGAAGGAGAAGGCCAAGAACAACCGCGGCAATTCCTCCGGCGATCATCGCCGTCTTATCCGACAGATGGAAAGCTTTGGCCAAGAAGGCGAACAACGAGGCATTGTCGCCGACCCGGAGGAGGCCGGGGGTGGAAGCCGAAAGCGTCCGAGCCCATTCCCCGATGACGGTCAAGTTTCCGGTGAATCCATAAGATGACCGCCGGGATCAGCAAGCCCGCCAGAAGCGACCCGGCCCCGAAGGCGAGGGTTCTCCCGTTTTTCTTTAGCATAAAGTACGGCAAAAAAATCAGGCCGTAGGGTTTAAAGAGAAGCGAAAGGCCCCAGAGCAGGCCGGCCCTGGCCTTCCGGCCTGAAGCGGCATCCCGGGCGGCGACGGCCAACAAGAGAAGGATCAGGACGTTGACCTGGCCCAGCTGGAATTCGCGGCCGAGACACTTGGCCATAACGACCACGGCCCAGATTAACGGTCCTCGGGCCGGAACGCCGCGTTCCCTGGTCCAGAGGGAGAGGATTTTAAGAATCCCGGCCAAACAGGCCGCCATAACCAAGAACCAGACCGCTTTAGCCGCTTCCCAAGGCAAAAGGGAAAACGGAGCATACGCCATGGCCGCAGCCGGGGCGTATTTGAACTGCAGGTGACCATCCGAGGCCCGATAGAGGGTTTCTCCGGCCAGAATCCGGCCGCCGGCTTGGAAACAAACGCCGAAATCACTCATATCCGTCCGGATTCCGAACAGGTAAACCGCCACGACGACGGCGACGAGAAGGAGGGCTAACGCGCGCCGGTTTCCAGGGGAAATCTTCAGCCAAGCTGGGGCGCTCTTCATTTTCCGGGACTATATAACCTGCATTATTCATAAAAATTTTAAAGAGTCAATTATTTCTTTTGTTTTCATTAAGATACGAAAAATGAGTTTTTACCCTACGGGCGAGCCGATATGACTGCATTTTCTTCGTTGCGAAGGGTTTGCAGTGCGACTAGCACAGCGTCACCCTTCGCGCCTCGAACCTGCAGCCATCTCGACTCGTGCATAATGCAGGTTAAGAAAGCAAAGCGGAAAGCAAAGCCAGACGGGTGGAAATTGACATCCCGGGCCCCATTTGGTATTACTAGAAAATGGTAAAGTGGATTTCTGAAAAACTCTTCGGGACGAAGAGCGAACGGGACCTGAAAAAGCTTACTCCCTTCGTCCCCCTTGTCAACGATTTCGAACCCCGGATTAAAGCTTTAAGCGATGATGCGCTCCGGGCGAAAACCGCCGAATTTAAGGAAAAGCTCGCCCAGGGCGCGACCCTGGACGACCTCCTGCCCGAAGCTTTCGCCGTCGTCCGGGAGGCTTCCCGACGGACGACCGGGATGCGGCACTTTGATGTCCAGCTGATCGGCGGCATCGTCCTTCACCAAGGCAAGATCGCCGAGATGAAGACGGGTGAAGGTAAAACGCTCGTCGCCACCCTCCCCACCTACCTCAACGCCCTGACCGGACGGGGCGTTCACATCGTCACCGTCAATGATTACCTGGCCAAGCGGGATACGGAATGGATGGGCCCCATCCACCGCCTTCTCGGCCTGACCGTCGGTACGATCCAGCACGACATGCCCGACGCGGATCGCCAGGCCGCCTATCGATCCGACGTGACCTACGGGACAAACAACGAGTTCGGCTTCGATTTCCTTCGGGACAACATGAAGTTCCGGCTATCGGATCTCGTCCAGCGGCCCTTCAACTTCGCCGTCGTCGATGAGGTCGATTCGATCCTGATCGACGAAGCCCGGACCCCGCTCATCATCTCCGGCCCGAGCGAGGGCTCGACCGATCTCTACCAGAAGGCCGACGCGGTCGTCCGCCACTTCGAGCCCGAGAAACACTTCAAGATCGACGAAAAATCCCGGGCGGTTTCCCTTCTGGAGGAAGGCGTGGCCGCCGCCGAAAAAGCCCTTCACGTCGCCAACCTCTTCGATCTGGCCCAGATGGACCTTGTCCACGGCATCAACCAAGCCCTCAAGGCCCATTTCATCTTCAAGCGCGATGTCGATTACATGGTCAAAGACGGCCAGGTCATCATCGTCGACGAGTTCACCGGCCGGCTCATGCCCGGCCGGCGCTACAGCGACGGCCTTCACCAAGCCTTGGAAGCCAAGGAGAAGGTCAAAATCGAGCAGGAGAATCAAACCCTGGCCTCGATCACCTTCCAGAACTATTTCCGGATGTACAAAAAGCTGTCTGGAATGACCGGCACCGCCTCGACGGAGGCCGAGGAATTCGCCCACATCTACGGCCTGGACGTCGTCGAGATCCCGACCAATAAGCCCCTGATCCGAATCGAGAATCCCGACGTCATCTACCGGACGGCCGAGGAAAAATGGGAGGCCGTCCAGAACGAAATCGTCGAGCTCAACGCGCTCGGCCGCCCGGTCCTGGTCGGGACGACCTCGATCGAGAAATCCGAGCTCGTCAGCACAAAGCTCCGCCGCAAGGGCGTCAAACACGTCGTCCTCAACGCCAAGTACCACGAGCAGGAAGCCGGGATCATCGCCCAGGCCGGCCGGGCCGGGGCGGTGACCATCGCGACCAACATGGCCGGCCGCGGCGTGGACATCCTCCTGGGAGGAAATTATGAAGTGATCGCCCGCGAGGCGCTCCGCCGGCAGGGGATTGACCTGACCAAGATCACGCCGGAACAGCTGGAAAATGCCCAGATCGACGCAAAAAAAGCGATCAGCGAGGAGCACGACCGGATCGTCGCCATGGGAGGCCTCCACATCCTCGGAACCGAGCGCCACGAAGCCCGCCGGATCGACAACCAGCTCCGGGGCCGGGCCGGGCGCCAGGGCGATCCCGGATCGTCGCGGTTTTACCTGAGCCTCGAGGACGATCTGATGCGGATTTTCGGCAGCGACCGGATCAAGGGCCTGATGGCTCGGATCGGCATGGGCGAAGGCGTCCCGATCGAGCATGCCATGGTCTCCAAGGCGATCCAACGGTCGCAGAAACAAGTCGAAGGCCACAATTTCACCATCCGCAAGCACCTCCTCGAATACGACGACGTCATGAACAAGCAGAGGACGACCGTCTACGCCCAAAGGAAGGAGATTCTCGAGGGCAAGGACATGAGGGAATATGTCGGGACGCTGGTCGAGCAGATCCTCGACTGGCAGCTCGACACCCATGTCTCACCCGATAAATCTCAAGACGAATGGGATCTCGAGGGCTTCCGCAATGCCCTCGCCGGCCAGTTCGGCGTCGATCCCAACGGAATCGGGGTCGACTGGACGGCCGCTTCCCCCGCCGATCTGAAAGACAAGATTCTCGCCCATCTCCGCAAAGTCTACGAGGACAAGGAGCGGCTCATGGGGCCGGGGATGATGCGCCAGTTCGAGCGGTTCATCCTCCTCCAGATCATCGACAACCAGTGGAAAGACCATCTGCTGGGGATGGACTATTTGAAGGAAGGCATCGGCCTGCGCGGCTATGGCCAGCGCGACCCGTTGGTTGAATACAAGAAGGAAAGCTTTGATATGTTCCAGGCCATGCTCGATCGGATCGAGGACGAGACGGTCCGCTACCTGTATCTTCTCCAACCGGCCGTCGAGCAGGAGCTGGCCCGAAAGCCGGAGCGTCCGGTCTACCGCCAGGGCTCCCCGGCTCCGTCGGCCGGCGGCGCGCCGAAAACGGCCGCCCGGGCCATGATCCCGAAAAAACGGAAAAAGTAAGCGCAAGGAGGCATCATGTTGGACGAGAGCATCCGGGAAGGACTCACCTTCGACGACGTCCTTGTTGTCCCCGCCAAATCGTCCGTCGAGCCGGCCGGCGCTTCGGTCGCGACGAAATTCAGCCGCCGGCTCGATCTCCAGATCCCGCTTGTCGCGGCGGCGATGGACACCGTGACCCGCTCGACCATGGCCATTGCCTTGGCCCAGCAAGGCGGCCTCGGGGTCATCCACCGGAATATGCCGGCCGAGGCCCAAGCCGATGAAGTCGACAAGGTCAAGCGCTATGAAAGCGGAATGATTCACGAGCCGATCAGCATGCGCCCATCCGACACGATCGGACAGGCCCGCGAAACGATGCACCACTTCCACATTTCCGGGCTGCCGATCACCGACCAGGCCAACCGCCTCCTCGGGATTCTGACCAACCGCGACATCCGCTTCGAGACCCGTTCGGACATCTCCATCGAGAGCGTCATGACCCGGACGCTCGTGACCGTCCCGGTCGGGACCTCGCTGTCCGAGGCCGAGAAGCTGTTCCACGAGCATAAGATCGAAAAAATCCTGATCGTCGATGAAACCCATCACCTCAAGGGGATGATCACCTACAAGGACATCCTCAAGCGGATCCAGTACCCGAACGCGGCCAAGGACGCCTTCGGCCGCCTCCGGGTCGGAGCGGCGGTCGGCGTCGGGAAGGACGCCATGGATCGGGTTCAGGCCCTCATCGCGGCCAAGGTCGACGTCCTCGTCGTCGACACGGCCCACGGCCACAGCCAGCGGGAACTGGACATGGTCAAGCTCATCCGCAAGGAATTTCCCGACCAGGAGCTGGTCGCCGGAAACATCGGCACGGCCGAGGCGGCCGCCGAGCTCATCGACCTGGGTGTGGATGCGGTCAAGGTCGGTGTCGGCCCGGGGTCCATCTGCACGACCCGGGTCGTCAGCGGCTGCGGCGTTCCCCAGATCACGGCGATCGCCGAAGTCGCCCGGGTCGCCCGTCCGCAGGGCATCCCGGTCATCGCCGACGGCGGAATCAAATTTTCCGGCGACGTGACCAAGGCGATCACCGCCGGGGCCAGCTCGGTCATGCTCGGAAATATGCTCGCCGGGACGGATGAATCCCCCGGCGAAGTGGTCTTGTATCAGGGCCGGTCCTATAAAATGTACCGGGGCATGGGCTCGCTGGAAGTCATGCGCGAGGGCCGGAGCCGCGACCGGTATTTCCAGGACACGATCCTGCCCGAAGCCAAGCTCGTCCCCGAGGGCATCGAGGGCATGGTTCCCTTCAAAGGCGCGGTCGCCTCGATCATCCACATGCTCATCGGCGGCCTCAAGTCGGGAATGGGCTACGCCGGCTGCGCGACGATTCAGGAACTGCAGGAGCGCGGCCGATTCGTCCGGATCTCCCCGGCCGGGCTTAAGGAAAGCCACGTCCACGACGTGATCATCACCAAGGAAGCTCCCAACTACCGGCACGAATAAGCGCCGACATCGGCGCTTCGGCCTCAGGCCTTGATCCGGTTTTGTCCGTCCAGGAGAACCACCTTGGGCTTCCACTCCCGAACTTCCGCCTCTTCGAATTGGGCATAGGCGGCGATGATCAGGAGGTCATCCGGCCGAGCCTTGTGGGCCGCCGCGCCATAAATGGCGACTTTACCCGAGCCCCGGGCTTCTTTCAGGATATAGGTCGAAAACCGGGCTCCGTTGGAGACATTGTAAACATGGACTTTTTCGAAGGCGACGAGGTCGGCCGCTTCGATCAAGGCTTCGTCCAAACCAAGGCTGCCCTCATAATGCAGGTCGGAGGCTGTGACGACGGCCCGATGGATTTTCGATTTCAACAGGGTACGACGCATGTCAGATCTCCATTCAAATGATCAGGTTGTCAATCAGGCGGGTTCGGCCGATGAATACGGCCAGGGCGATCAGCGTCCCGTCCCGCAATTGGGCAACGGGATTTAAATTCTCGGGGTCGACGGCCTCGATATAATCGATCCGGGCCCTCGGTTCGGCTTCGATGCGGGTTCGGATCGCCTCCAGGACGGCCGCCGCGTCGCGCCCGCCCGCATCGACCATGGCCCGGGCTTCGGCCAGGCTTTGCGAAAGCACAAGAGAGGCCTTTCGTTCCGCCGTGTCCAGGTAGGTGTTCCGCGAGCTTAGGGCCAATCCGTCCGGCTCGCGGATGATGGGCGCGACGATCAGCCTCACCGGGACGTTCAGGTCGGCAACCATGCGCCTGAGGATCAGAGCCTGCTGGGCGTCTTTCTGCCCGAAGACGGCGCAATCCGGCTCGATCGCCTGGAAGAGCTTCATCACCACGGTGCAGACGCCTCGGAAATGGCCCGGTCGCGTCCGACCGCAGAGACGGTCCTGGAGGTCGTGGACTTCGACAAAGGTCCGATGCTCCCGGGGATACATCTCTTCGTCCGCGGGGGCAAAGAGGTAGTCGGTCTTTGCCTTCCGGAGCATCGCCGCATCCCGGTCGAAATCCCGGGGGTAGGATTTCAAATCCTCCTTCGGGCCGAACTGGATCGGGTTGACAAACAGGCTGACCACGGTGACGTCGGCTTCGCTCCGGGCGAGGCGGACGAGACTCAAGTGCCCTTCGTGTAGATACCCCATGGTCGGGACGAGGCCGACGGTCCGGCCCCGGCTCTTCTCTTTCCGGACGGCCCGGCGCATCTCTTCGATCGTTCGGATGATTTCCATTTCGAGCCTTCCTCCGATTCCGCCGGCGGCCTCAAGGCCGCCGAGATTTCCCCCGGCCTCGCTTCAAGGCCCGGGCGGCTTCGGGTTTCAGATGATAGGCATGGTCCTGGTCGGGGAATACGCCGGACCGAACGTCGTCCCGGTACCGGGAGACCGCTTCGGAGATCACTCCGTGAAGGTCGGCGTACATTTTGACGAACTTGGGAAGGTAGCCGCCGTGGCAGCCCATGAGGTCGTGAAAGACGATGATCTGCCCGTCGCAGGCCGGCCCGGCTCCGATGCCGATCGTCGGGATGCCGACTGAGGCGGTGATTTCCCCGGCGACTTCGGCCGGAACACATTCGACGATCAGGCCGAACGCACCGGCTTTTTCGACGGCTTTGGCTTCGGCGACGAGTCGCCGGGCGGCTTCGGGCGTGGTCCCCTGGACTTTGAAACCGCCCAAGCGGACGACCGATTGCGGGGTGAGACCGACATGGCCCAGGACCGGGATGTCCGCCTCGACCAGTGTTTCGATGAGCCGAAGGCGGCGGGGCGAGGCCCCTTCGATCTTGACCGCTTCGGCCCCTCCCTCCTTGACGAATCGGCCGGCATTGGCCAAAGCCTGCTCCGGCGAGAGGTGGTAGGACATAAACGGCATATCCCCGACGACCAGGGCCCGCTTGGCTGCCCGGGCGACCGGCTTGGTATGGTGGATCATCTCCTCCATGGTCACCGGGAGGGTATTCTCGTAGCCGAGGACGACCATTCCGAGGGAGTCCCCGACAAGGAGAATGTCGACACCGGCTTCGTCCATGATCGAAGCCAGGGCGAATTCATACGCCGTCAAGGCGGTGATCTTTTCCCCGGATTTCTTGCGGGCCCGAATAAGCGGGACCGTGACCCGGGTCGGCGAAGGAGCGTTCATGATTCCTTCCTTTCTCCCCACCCCGCCTGTCCGCGGGGTTGAGGTAAAGTCAGCGTTTTTTCGCTCCGGCGCCCGCGAAGCTCGAGGGCACATAATAGAGCGAAGTCTTTTTCATTCCGGCGATCTGGGCGACCAGGTCATCGAGATGGTCGTCCCGGGAGGCGTCGAGCTCGTCGGACTTAACGACGAGCAGCGGCGAGGCCTGGTAGTTGAAGAAGAAATAATCGTAGGCTTCGATGAGATCCTGGAGGTATTTTTCCGAGATGTTCCGTTCCAGCGGCGTCCCCTGCCGGGAGATGCGGCGCATCAGGGTCGGCAGGCCGATTTGGAGATAAATGACCAGGTCGGGCCGGGGGATCCGCTCGGCGAAAACGCCGTAGATCTTGTCGTAAACGACCAGCTCGTCGTCGGATAACGTCTGGTAGGCGAAGATCTTATCTTTCTCGAAAATATAATCGCAGATGATCCGCTCATCGAACAGGTCGCGTTGGATGAGGCGGGATTGCTGGTGGTAGCGGTTGACCAGGAAGACGAGCTGCGAAAGGAAGGCCGCGCCGTCTTTCTCGTCATAGAAATCTTTGAGGTAGGGGTTGTCGGGCTTGTCTTGAACGACTTTTCCGCCGAGGCGCTGGGCCAGCAAACCGGCCCATTGGGTTTTGCCGGCAAAAAAGACTCCCTCCAGGGCGATATGCCTGAATTCGGCCGGCGTTTGTTCGGTCATTGCCAGAAATTTCCCACTAATTTTATAAAGGAGAATCCCCGGGATGTCAACGAGAATCAGGGGCTTGATCGCGGCTAAATATTGATTCTGACCGGAAGGATGACGGCCGGTATCCCCTTCCAGCGCAACTCCTGTTGGATGGCGAAGCCCGTCTCGTTGTGGAGCAGACGATGGATCATCCCGGCCTGCTTGAAAACGGACTGGCCGGCAAAAACCATCGATTTCGGATAGTTTTTGTTCACGGTCTCGATCAAGCCGGAAGCGGTTTGGACGATATCGGTCCCAAGGTCATAGCGGGACTCGGCCGGAAAGCCCAAGCGCCGGGCCAGATCGACGTATCGATCCAGGGCCGAGCGGGCGGCGGCTTCGAGGTCGGTCACCGCGTCCGACCCTTTGAACGAGCCCACATCGACTTCGGCCACTGAAACGAAGACAAATTGCTTATAGAACCCGGGGAATTCCCGGACGATCGAGAGAAAGGTGTGAACGCCGAAGCCATTGTAGCCGTTGACGAGCTGAATCGCCGTCCGCTTTTTCGGGTCGAGCGGCTCGCGGTTGACCGGCCCGTCAATCGGCAGGTTCAGCAGTTCGTCCAATTCCCGAACGCCGCCTCGGACCTTACGGTAATGCCGCCGGGTCAGGAAACAGAGACCGACGACGATTCCCGTAATCAGGAACGTCAGCCAGCCGCCCAAGAGGAATTTTTCGACCGAGGTGATGAGGAGAATCGTCAAGCACAGGGCCAGAGCGAGGAGGTGAAGCGGCAGGTAACGCTTCCACTTCGGTTCCGTCCGCCGGTTTTTGATGAAAAATCGGGCCATTCCGAACTGGCTGAGCGAAAACGTCAGAAAGACGTTGATCGAATACATGACCACCAGAGTGGTGATGCGCCCGCCGGAATACAGCAGCAGAATCACGGCCGCTCCGCCCATCAGCAGGACGCCGTTCTGGATGGTGAACCGGCTCGACAGCGAGGCGAAGCGATGGGGAAACCAGTAGTCGACGGCCATGTTGGCCATGACCCGGGGCCCGTCGAGGAACCCGGCCTGGCCGGCGACGAGGAGAAGGGCGCCTTCGGAGAAGATGGTGATGAAGGCCAACACCCCGCCGATGGCCCATTTTCCGAAGATGCCATCGGCCAGGACGGCGTTGAGCGTCCGTCCGGCGACCGGCTGGACGCCCAGCAATAGATAGCAGATCAGGATCCCTCCCGCGGTGAAGGCCAGGGAGATGGCCATGTACGTCATCGTCGTTTTGCCGGTTTTCGCTCTCGGCTCGCGCAGGATTTGGAGGCCGTTGGAGACGGCTTCGATTCCAGTATAAGTTCCTCCGCCCATGGAAAAGGCTTTAAAAAAGAGAAGAACCATTCCCCCAGCCCCCAGCGTCGTCAAGCCCGGCTTTAAAATCCCCCCCGATCCGGGAGGAGACTTCGCCGATTTGTGGGATATGACTGAAAATGCCGTACCCGATCATGAACAGATGGGTGACGACGAACACGATGAAAATCGGGGCCAGGAATTGAACGGATTCCTTAACCCCCCGGAGGTTCAGGACGACCAGCAGAACGATCGCGCCGATTTCAAACGGGATTTTTAAGGGCTGGGCGGACAGGGGGAAAAAGCTGAAAATGGCGTCTCCGCACGAGGCGATCGACACCGCGATCGTCAAGATATAATCGACCAGCAGGGCCGACCCGGAAATGACGCCGGCTTTCGGGCCGAGCGTCTGGGTGGCCACGACATAGCCGCCGCCGCCGGAGGGAAAATATTCGATGATCCGGGAATAGGCTTTGGAAATGATGAGAACCGTCATGGCCGTGGCAAAAGCCAAAAGAAGGGCCAGGTACGTGTGAGATCCCAGGGTTTTAAAAGCCTCTTCAGGGCCGTAAGAGGAAGACGATAACCCGTCGGCTCCCAGCCCGATCCAGGCGAGAATCGGGATCAGGGCCAGCTTGTGAAAAAGAGTCGGGTCCTTGATGTTCCGGGGTTTCCCGATCAGTGTTTCCTTCAACCGGTCCCCGAGGGGTTTATCGCCGTTCATCGTCCTTCTCCGGCCGCCTTCGTTCTCCCCTTCCCGGCAACCCTTCCCCGACTCGGAGTTTAGAGAGAGACGAGGTTGGAGATGGGGATGTTTTTGCTTCTACTGCGGCTTCGGCGGGGGATTATCCGCTTCGTTTTCCTAAAAGTCAAGCGCTCGCGGAGAAAGGAGATGGGGCTAAATGTTGATTCGGATAGGCAAAATGACCGCCGTGATCCCTTTCCAGCGCAGCTCCTGCTGGATGGCGAAACCCGTCTCGTTGTGGAGGAGGCGGTGGATCATTCCGGGCTGCCGGAAAACGGACTGCCCGGCGAAGACGGTGGATTTCGGGAAGCTTCGGGAGACGACTTCGATCAGGCCGGACGCGGTCTGGACGATGTCGGTTCCAAGGTCGTAACGGGAATCGGCCGGAAAGCCCAACCGCCGGGCCAGGTCGACATATTTGGCCAGGGACTCCCGGGCGGCGACTTCCAGCTCGCTTACCGCTTCCGAACCCTTGAACGAACCCACGTCGACTTCGGCCACGGAAACGAAGATGAACTGCTTGTAGAGCCCGGGAAAGCCCCGGATGATGGACAGGAACGTATGGACGCCGAATCCGTTATAGCCGTTGACCAGCTGGATGGCCGTCATTTTTTTCGGGTCGAGCGGCTCGTGGTTGACCGGGCCGTCGATCGGAAGGTCTAAAAGCTCGTCCAGCTCCCGGACGCCGCCGCGGACTTTGTTGTAATGCCTCCGGGTCAGGAAACAGAGGCCGACGACGACTCCCGTGATCAGGAACGTCAGCCAGCCGCCCAGGGCGAATTTTTCGATCGAGGTGATGATCAGAATCGTCAGGCAAACGACCAGGGCGACGAGATGGAGAGGCAGATAGCGTTTCCACTTCGGCTCGGTTTTCCGGTTCCGGATGAAGTGCCTCGACATCCCGACCTGGCTGATCGAGAACGTCAGAAAGACGTTGATCGAGTACATGACCACCAAGGTGGTGATGTTGCCCCGGGAGTAGAGAAGAAGAACGACGGTCGCCACGCCCATCAACAGGACCCCGTTCTGGATGGTAAACCGGTCGGAGAGCGAGGCGAAGCGGTGCGGGAACCAATAATCCACGGCCATATTGGCCATGACCCTCGGACCGGCCAGGAATCCGGCCTGGGCCGCGACCAGGAGGATGGCCCCTTCGGAAAAGATCGTGATGAAAGCCAGCGTCCCTCCGATGGCCCATCCTCCGAACACACCGTCGGCCAGAACGGCGTTGAGGGTCCGTCCGGCGACGGGCTGGACGCCCAAAAGAAGATAACAGACCAGGATCCCGCCGGCCGTGATCGCCAGGGAGGTCGCCATGTAGACCATGGTCCTTTTTCCCGTTTGGGCCCGAGGCTCCCGGAGCATTTGGAGGCCGTTGGAAACGGCTTCAATCCCGGTGTACGTCCCGCCGCCCATGGAAAACGCCTTGAAGAAGAGGAGAATCATCCCTCCGGCTCCCAGGGTGGTCAGGCCCAGCTTGAAATCGCTCCCGATTTTGTCCGAAACCGCCGCCGATGTCCGGCAATATGGCTCAGGATTCCGTAGCCGATCAGGAGAACATGGGTCACGACGAAGATGACGAAGATCGGGGCAAGAAACTGGACGGACTCCTTGACGCCCCGGAGATTGAGGACAACGAGGAAGACAATCGCCACAATTTCGAAAGGCATTTTCAACGGCTGGGCGGAAAGGGGAAAAAAGCTGAAGATCGCATCGCCGCAGGAAACGATTGAGACCGTGATCGTCAGGATATAGTCGACCAGAAGGGCCGCGCCGGAAACGACTCCCGCCTTTTCTCCCAGGGTGTGGGCGGCCACAAGATATCCGCCGCCGCCCTGGGGAAAGTACTCGATGATCCGGGAATACGCCTTGGAGATGATCAGGACGGTCAGGGCCGTGGCCAGGGCCAGAAACACGGCCAGATAGGTATGGGAACCGAGGGTTTTAAACGCTTCCTCGGGACCGTAAGACGAAGACGAAAGGCCGTCGGCCCCCAAGCCGATCCAGGCCAGGACGGGAATCAGGGCCAGTTTGTGAAAGAGGGTCGGATCCTTGATGTTCCGCGGCCGGCCGAAAATCGTCCTCCGAACCCGGCCTTTTAAACCGTTTTCCTGATTCATTTCGACTCCGGCCCAATTCAAAAAAAATGGAGTTTCATCTTAGCAAGCCCCGTCCGTTTCCACAAGTATACCGGCCCGCAAACCGGATCGACGCCTTGAATCCGCCGGGGCGGCATGGTATAAAATAGCTCTTCAGTTATCCGCATTCATACTTCACTCTTGGAGGCTGACCCATGAACGGCTGGACCGGTAACATCCTCAGAGTCAACCTGAGCACTAAAACGCATAGGAAAGAGACGTTCACCGAAGAATTCGCCCAAAAATGGGTGGGCGGCCGCGGTTTCGCCGTCAAAATCCTGTACGACGAGCTCAAGCCCGGCATCGATCCCCTCGGGCCGGAAAATAAATTCATCGTCGCCCTCGGCCCGATTTCGGGAATCCCCGCCCCCAACACCGGCAAGGCCGTCGTCGCGGCCAAGTCCCCGCTGACCGGCTTCTACGGGGACGGCAACCTGGGAACCCGGGCGGCCGAGCACTTGCGCAAGGCCGGCTATGATATGCTGATCGTCGAAGGCAAAGCCGACCGTCCGACGATGCTGTACATCGAGGACGACAAGGTCGAATTCCTCCCGGCCGACGAGGTCTGGGGGAAAGGGACGTTCGCCTGCAACGACTGGATCTACGCCAAATACGGCAAGGGCGTCGGCGTCCTGAACATCGGCCAGGGCGGGGAAAACCTCAACCGTTACGCCGTCGTCCGGAGCCTGGAAGGCCGGGCCGGCGGACGGCCGGGGATCGGGGCGGTCATGGGCTCCAAGCTCCTCAAGGCAATCGTGGTCAAAGGCACCCGGCCCATTCCCCAGGCCGATCCGGCCGGGATGAAGCTGGCTGGTTCGGGCGACCTGAAAAAAGTCGGACAGATCGACAAAGAGACCGGATGGTCGATTCAGAGCACGACCGGCGTCCTCCCCTTCTGCAACGAAGTCGGCGGTCTCCCCGTCCGCAACTTCCGCAAAACCCACCATCCCCTGGCCTGGCAGGTCGACGGGGAGCGCTGCAATAACGCCCGGATCGCGACGTACGGCTGCCCGACCTGCACGATGCGCTGCGGCGTCACCGTCCGGGATCACGAGGGCCACGAGTCCGAGCTCGACTATGAAAACGTCGCTCTCCTCGGGCCGAACCTGGAGATTTTCGACATCCCCCAGATGGCCTCCCTGAATTACCTCTGCGACGACTACGGCTTGGACACGATGTCCACCGGGTGCAACCTCAGTTTCTATGCCGATGCCATCGACCACGGGGTCGTCTCCGGCGACTTCAAGTTCGGTGATGCCGAGCGGGCCAAGGAGCTCCTCCGGCTGGCCGCCCATCGCGAGGGCAAGCTCGGCAACCTCCTGGCCGAAGGATCGCTGCGGATGGCCCGGGAGTTCGGCCATGGCTCCGAGGCCTATGCGATGCAGGTCAAGGGCCTCGAAGTCGCCGCCTATAACTGCAAATTCATCCCCGGCCAGGCCTTGGCCTTTGGCGTTGCCCCCATCGGGGCTCATCATCGGGAAGCGTGGATCATCACCTTTGAAATCCGCAACACGACCCGGGAATCCTACGGCCCGGAAAAAGCGGCCAAGGTCATTGAGCTCCAGCGCATTCGCGGCGGGCTGTTCGAATTCATCGTCTCCTGCCGGTTCCCCTGGATCGAAAACGGCTGGCCCCTGGAGCACTACCCCAAGTACTTCAACCTGGCCACCGGGCTGAACTGGGGCCTGGACGACATGTGGAAGATCGGCGACCGGATCTATTCCATGATCAAGCTCCACTACCTCCGCGAGTATCCCCAGGCCACCCGCGAGGACGATTATCCTCCGCGGGTCTGGTTCGACCCGGCCAATGCCGACACCGAAGGGCCGATCGCCGGAAAACATCTCGAAATCGACAAATATGACGGCCTCCTCCAGCACTATTACGACCAGCGCGGCTACGACCGGCGGGGCATCCCGACGAAAACGACCCTCCACGCTCTTGGGCTGGACGACGAAGCAGCGGTTGCCGCGAAATATGCCGTTCTGACGGACTAATCGGGCATGAAGGTCCTCGTGAAGGTCATAGGTCCGCTGATCTACAAGACCGGCTTCAGCGAAAAGGACTTTGACCTTCCGGCAAAGACGACCGTCGCCGAGCTCGTGGCCTTGATCGGAATCCCGGCCGAACGCCCCCGCATCGTGACTCGGAATGGAAAAGCCATCCTTCCGGACGAGGCGATCGAAGACGGCGACAAGATCGCCGTCTCGCCGATTTATTCCGGAGGCTGAGGAAACCGGCCGCGGGTGACAAACCCGGCCGGCCGTTTCGAAACGAATTACGGAAGGGATCTCTCCAGATGAACGAAACTCCCGCCTCCGTCCTGGTGAACGGCGCATGGCGGCCGGCTCGGACCGTCGCGACGTTTTCGGCCTTCGATCCGGCGACCGGGCTTTCCCTGCCGGGGCTTTTTCCGGTTTCCTCATTCGAAGACGCCGAAGAAGCGCTCCGGGCCGGCCGGGCGGCCGCTCCCGAGCTGGCCGCCGTCTCCCCCGCCGACCTGGCCGGATTCTTTGACCTCTTCGCCGCGGCGCTCTTGAAAGCCGGCGATGAGCTCGTCGAGATCGCCCATCGCGAAACGGCGCTTCCCAAAGAACCCCGGCTCCGGTCAAGCGAGCTTCCGCGGACGACCGGTCAGCTTCACCAGGCGGCCGAGGCCGTCCGGGACGGATCCTGGCGGCAAGCCGTGATCGACACCAGGCTCAATATCCGCTCGATCCGGGAGCCCCTCGGCGGGCCGGTCGTCGTCTTCGGCCCGAGTAATTTTCCTTTCGCTTTCAATGCGGCGGCCGGCGGAGACTTCGCCGCCGCTTTGGCCGCGGGAAATCCGGTCATCGCCAAGGCCCATCCCTCCCATCCCGCGACGACCCGGAAGCTGGCCGAAATCGCCTTTGCCTGCCTGGAAAGGGCCGGGATGCCGCCCGCATCCCTCCAGCTTCTTTATCATCTCGGACTGGACGATGGATTGCGGCTCGTCGCCCATCCCGCCGTGGGAGCCACGGCCTTCACCGGAAGCCGTCCGGCCGGCCTCGCTTTAAAAAAAGCGGCCGAAGAAGCCGGCCGCCCGATTTATCTCGAAATGTCGGGGCTCAATCCCGTCTTTCTCCTGCCGGGAGCCGTCCGGGAGCGGGCGGAATCCCTGGCCGGAGAGCTCTTCGCCTCCTGCAGCCTCGGAGCGGGCCAATTCTGCACGAAGCCCGGTTTGGCCGTTCTCTGCGATGATGATGCCGGCCGGGTTTTTATCGCCGCCGCCCGGAAGCTGTTTCTCTCCCCTCCGTCCGGATTCCTGTTCAACCGAAACGGCTTGACGGCGCTGGAAGGCGCGGTCGAAGTCCTGGTTTGCGGCGGGGCGGAGCTACTGGCCGGCGGGAAACCTGTCTCCGGGTCCGGGTATCGATTCGAAAACACCCTCTTTCGGATTTCGGGCCGGGATTTTCTAGCCAAAGCGCAGGCCCTTCAACGGGAAGCGTTCGGGACGGCGACCCTGCTCGTCCTGGCCGAAGCGGAGGACGTCCTTCCTCAGATCGCCGAAAAGCTCGAGGGAACCCTCGGTTTGGCCGTTTATTCCGGCAGCCGGGAGAAGGGGGAAGACGAAGAGCTGTATCGACGCTTGGCCGCGATTTTAATACCGAAGACCGGCCGTCTTCTCAACGACAAGATGCCGACCGGATTGGCCGTCGTCCCCTCGATGGTCCACGGCGGCCCGTTCCCCGCGACGGGCCATCCGGGATTCACCTCGGTCGGAATCCCGGCTTCGCTGCTGAGGTTTTCCGCCCTGCGCTGTTACGAGAACGTTCGTCCGGACCGATTGCCGCCGGCGCTGGCCGATCGCAATCCCACGGGATGCATGTGGCGGCTGATCGACGGCGAATGGACGCGGGCCGATGCGGCCGCCGGCGTTCAGCGGTAAAGGCAGAGATAAGCCGAGGCGACGGCGACCTTCAGCTGAAACTTCCGGTCTTTTTCCACGACGAACGTGTCCCCGGCCTTGAATGCCTTCCAGGCCTCACTGTCGGGGAGCTTGACCGTCAGGGCTCCGCTGACGACGGACATGATTTCCTTGGTCGACGTCCCGAACTCGTAATCGCCGGGCTCCATGACCCCGACCGTCGCCGGTCCGTCGGCCGCGGCGAACCCGATCGATTTGACCTTGCCTCCGAAATACTCGTTGACTTTCAGCATGGCGCTTTCCTCGCTTTCATCAGGATTTCGACGACCCGGTTGGCCTGCATGGCCGCAACCAATCCGACCCGCGGGGCCAGGGGCGAGATCCCGGCCTCAGGCTCGCTCGATTCGTCGCCGATCAAGGTCAGAAGGCCGATCCGTCTCTCCCGAATCCGATTGTTGGCTCCGTAACCCGCCAATCCCGAGGCGGCCACGACCGGCCGGTCGGGAAACCGGGTCATCCAGGCCTCGATCAACATCTGTTTCTGATCCGCCCGGTCGAAGGCTTCGACCAGAATATCTGCTTTCCCGAACAGCCGGGCGACGTTGGCCGCCGTGACCCGGGTTTTTCGGGCGATGATCTTCGTACCTGATGGGATCCGCCCGAGGTTTTCAGCCAGGGCTTCGACCTTGGGCCGGCCGATTTGATCGGCGAAATATTGCTGACGGTTGAGGTTGGACGTTTCGATCCGGTCGAAATCGGCGACAAGGAGGGTTCCGACGCCGGCCCGGGCCAGGGCCAAGGCGACATTGGATCCGAGGCCTCCCGCCCCGCCGATCGCCACAACGGAGCTTTTCAAAACGTCGCGGACCGCCGGATCATGGGCCCGGAAAAAAGCGTCCGCTTTTTTATCCGGCAAGGAGAGAATGAGGGCCGCAATTTCCCGGACCTGGCTGGGAGATAAAACGGGTTTTGAAGAATGAACCGGGCTTCGGGAAACGATGATCCAGCGGTCGGCATCCCGGAGAGTCACCCGGTTCGTGGGATCGAGGCCGATAACCTCGATCGCCCGGATGCCGGGCTCCGTCCGGCCGCCTTCAATGAAGACGACGTCAATCCGGGAATGCCCGGCGGCGAGATCCCGATCCTTCGGGCGGCGGCTTGAAAGCCGGACGACGGCCGTCCTTTTCGGACCGGTCAAGGTCACCGCCTCAGCCCCGGCCCGAAGAAACAAGGACGAGTCCTTGTCCTCTCCGCCAAGGTCGAATCCGGTACCGCAATGCTTGATCACAGCCGAGGACTTGCCTTGGCGGCGGAGCTCGGCGACCAAGGCGCGGAGGAACGTCGTTTTCCCCGAGCCCGAGCGGCCGACGACGGCGATAAGCTTCATGCCGCTCAAAGACCCAGGTCGGCGTCGATCCCTTGCATCGCCTTGAGGCATATGGCGATGAATTCGTCCAGCTCGAGGCCCAGGTTCCGGCAGGTTTCGATATCCTCCCGCCGCGCTCCCTTGGCGAAGCTTTTTTCCTTGTACCGGCGCTTGATGAATTCGACGTCGATCGCCTTGATCTTCTTTTCCGGATGCATGAGAACGGCGGCGATGATCAGGCCGGTCAGGGGATCGATCGCGTAAATCGCCCCGTCCATCGGCGAGAGGCAGGGCGCCTTGCCGGCATGAGCCTGGACGGCGTGAAGGATCTCCGGGGAAAGACCCCGGGCCTCCAAGATCTTGACCGCCTCGGTCGTGTGGAGGTCGGCGCTCATCCCGGTCAACTCGTAATCGAGGTCATGCAGCAGGCCGGCCAAAGCCCAAGGTTCGGGATCGAAACCGAGCCGGGCGGCCATCGCCCGCATGCAGGCTTCCACGGAGAAGCAATGCTTGACCAAGTTCTTGTTGGACAGGTGGGAGCGGAGAAGGGACAGGGCATCATCGCGGTTCATGTTCGGTTTCCTTTATTTTTTCACTTCGGGAGCTTTCGGCTTTTCCGGCGCTTTCGGCGGAGCGAGGTCGAGGGCGAAAACGAAGCCCTCGCGGTCTGTATCCCCGCTCGTCATCAGGTACATCTTCGAACCGATCTTCTCGGCTGGGGCAAGGATTTCGCTGGCGGCCGTGAAGGCCGTCTCTTCGGTTCCGTCTCCGGCCGCGAAGGCCTGGAAAACCGCCGACCGGGATCCGACAAACACATAGGCGCCGTGCAGGCAGGGAGGAAAGGCGGCTCGGCCCGCAAGCGGCCTCCACCACAAGAGATCGCCCCGCTTGGCCCGGAGTGCGGCCAGAACGTGATTGGACAAAACGACAAAAACGATCCGTCCGTCGGTGACGGGCGGTCCGACGGGGATGCCGCCGAGGCGGATCGACCACTTCTTCTTCCCTGTCGAAAGGTCGAATGCGCCGAAGCGGCCGTCGGTATATCCGAGAAAGACATAATTTCCATAAAGACCGAGGCTTCCGGCCGCGGTCTCCCCCACCGGAATCTCCCGGATCAGCCGTCCGTCCGGATCAAGGACGCGGAGGAGGCCGGCGGCCGTTCGGGCTACGATTCGACTCTCTCCGGCGGTCCATTCCGCCGGAAGAGAGGCGGGATCCCGCCAGGCTACACCGCCGTCGCCGGCATTCAAGGCAGTCAGGGCTTTATCGCCTTCGCGGAAAACGAGCCGTCCGCCGACAATCCGGAGGTCGCCCCGGATCGATTCTTCAAGCGTTCGGGTCCAGAGTGTCTTGCCTTTGGCGTCGAGCCCATAGACCTTTCCATCCTCGGTCGCCCAGAAGATCCGTTCGCCGTCGACCGCCGGCGCCATTCGGGACGGACCGCCGGAAAAAGTCCAGCGCGTCGCCTTGGTCGAAGGATCCAGGGCCTGAAGCTCTCCGGCGATCGAAGCAACGAGGACGAGGCCGTCCGGGCCGGCCGTCATTCGGGCGACCGGAGGGGCCTTGACGGAAAGCCGGGCCGCTTCAATTAACGGGAACTTGACGGCTGGAGCAACTTCCGGTTGAAGCTTCGGTCCGCCGCACGCGGCGGCCAGAAGAACTGCGGCAAATCCGAGGCCGGCAGGAAAATGATCGATTCTCATGACGATTTGGCTTATTATAGCATGAGAAACGGTCGGATCTTTACATCCGGACGGGGTAATGCTACTATTTAGATAGGCATTCCATGGTTAACTATATTTTGCTCTACAAAATCAAGAAAAAGGTCAAGTCCATGATCAAGGACAAGCTGGCCATGGGCGAAATCGCGACCACGCCCAGTTCCTGCCTCGATTGCCTGGCAACCGACATCAGCTGGGAAATCTACTACTTGATGAAGGAAAAAACGGAATCCTGATCAGGGCTCCGGGTCTTTCTTTTCCGTTCGGAGCCGGGCCTTAATCCCGGCCCACCACTCCATGCGCTTCCGGATCTCTTTTTCGAACCCGAACGGACCGGGTTCGTACCAGGTCCGCCCAGCCAGCCGGTCGGGCAGAGTCTCCATCTCGGTCGTCCCTTCCGCCCGGTCGTGGGCGTAGGCGTACCCTTTGCCGTATCCGACGTCCTTCATCAGCGTTGTGACCGCGTTCCGGATGGACATCGGGACCGGTTCGTGGGGCCGCTGCTCGACGTCTTTTTGAACTTTCCCGAAGGCCTCGTAGACCCGGTTGCTTTTGGGCGCCGCGGCCAGGTAGACGGCCGCCTCGGCCAGGGCCAGATCCCCTTCCGGAGAACCGAGAAACTCATAGGCCTCCTTGGCCCGCAACGTGATCTCCAGGGCTTGCGGGTCGGCCAAGCCGATGTCTTCGGAGGCGAAGCGGACCATCCGGCGGGCGATGTACAGCGGATCCTCCCCCGCATAGAGCATCCGGGCGAGCCAGTACAGGGCCGCATCGACGTCGCTGTTTCGGAGGCTCTTGTGAAGAGCGGAGATCAGGTTGTAATGCTCCTCGCCGTCCTTGTCGTAAAGAAGCATTCGCTTTTGCTGGGCTTCCTGGACGTGCTCGGGACCGATCGTCGCCGAACCGGCCAGATCGGCGGCCAGCTCGAGGGTGTTAAGACCGCGGCGGGCGTCGCCGTTGGATTGGTCCACGAGAAGGACGCGGGCGGCAGGATCGAGAGTGAAGCCCCGTCCGCCGAGGCCGTTTTTTTCGTCGCCGAGGGCGTCGTCCAGGATGAGGCCGAGGGCTTCGTCGGACAAAGGCTCGAGGACAAGGACCCGCGTTCGAGAAAGCAGCGGGGCGATGACTTCAAACGACGGATTTTCCGTGGTGGATCCGAACAGGATGATGTCGCCCCGTTCGACATACGGGAGGAAGGCTCCCTGCTGGGCTTTATTGAACCGGTGGATTTCGTCGATGAAGATGATCGTCGGTTTCCCGTACAGGCGCCGGTGGCTTTCGGCCCTGGCCATCACTTCCTTGACTTCCTTGATTCCTGAAAGAACGGCGCTGAAAAATGTCGAGGGCAGGTCGAAATGCCGGGCCAGCATCATCGCCAGGGTCGTCTTTCCGGATCCGGGCGGCCCCCAGAAGATCAGGGAAACAAGCCGGTTCGATTCGATGAGCTGGGTCAGGATCTTCCCTTTGCCCAGAAGATGGTCCTGCCCATGGAGACGGTCGAATTCCGCAGGACGCATCCGCTCGGCCAGCGGAACCAGCGTTCCCATCGCGGCTTTAGCCATGTCGTTAATTATACTCCAAAGCCTCTCCCCGACGCTCGTCGATTGACCGGGAGGAACTCTCATGTTATCGTAGCCGCGGTCATCACTCCGTGGGGAAATCCTCCGACGGCGGCCGCGATCGAATGAGCGACAAAAACACGCAAAAGCTTTTTTATAAGCTGGAGGAAGTCTGCCGCCTGGCCAAGGTCGAGGCCGCGACCGTCGCCCAATGGGAAAAGGAATTCCCCTTCCTCGAACCCGGATTTACCGCCAATGGGCAAAAGATCTTCCGGCCCAAGGACCTGGAGATCATCCGCCGGATCAAGGACCTGGTCGGGAAGGAAAACTGCACTCTGGCCGGAGCCCGGCGCCGGCTCGAGGGAGAGATGGACCTCCGGCCCGTCCCCACCGTCCACCCGGACAAGCTGGTCAAGCTCCTCTGGAAAGTCCGGGACGATCTCCACGACCTTTCCCGCTCCCTTGAATCCCCGGTGAAAAAGACTTAATTCCGCGGATGATTTCTGGTATAATGCGCCTTCCGTCGGGACGTGGCGCAGCCCGGTAGCGCACATGCTTGGGGTGCATGGGGTCGGCGGTTCGAATCCGCCCGTCCCGACCAAAACCTCTCCCCGGTGAAGGACTGCCATGATTCGTCCGTCCGAGCCCTTGATCCTCCTGAGCAACGACGACGGCTATCAGCGGGAAAGCATCCAAATTCTCTTCCGCCGCCTCCGGCCTCTGGGCCGGACGATTATCGTCGCCCCGGACCGGGAAAAGAGCGCCTCCTCGCTGGCCTTAACTCTCCGCCAACCGTTGCGCCTTCACCGGATCAAGCCGAATATCTGGGCCGTGGACGGCACCCCGGCCGATTGCATCTATGTCGCTTTTTCCAAGGTTCTTCCCCGGCGACCCGACTTGGTCATCTCCGGGATGAATCCCGGCCCCAACCTCGGCCGGCTGGACGCGCATTACTCGGGGACCGTTGCCGCCGCCTTCCAAGGGACGTTTTTCGGCGTCCCGTCCATGGCCGTTTCCATGGTCCCGAATGCCTCCGGCCGGTTTTATCCCAAGCCTTCGGCCGACATCGTCTTCCGCCTCGCCGAAAGGATCCTCGCCGGGAAGCTTCCCGCAGGCCTCACTCTCAACGTCAATATTCCCCCGCCGCCCGTCCGCGGGATCAAGCTGACCCGTGCTCGGCGAAAAATTCTATGACCGGGACGTCATCGAAAAAAAGGATCCGCGGGGCCAGGCGTATTACTGGATCGGGACGGGGAATCCGACGTCCGCGGGAAAGCCGGGGACCGACATCTGGGCGGTCGAACGCCGTTTCGTCACGGTCACGCCGCTCCAAGCCGACTTGACCGCCCGCGAATCACCCGCCAGGCATCGGTCGGCAGGCTTTTCGCGGCCTGAAGCTTCGAGGGATCTATCCGTTTCGTTTAAGCCTTTTGGCCGGGGCCGGCCGCCCGTTTCTTTTCCCGGCGATGCCGGAGAAACTCCCAGAGAATCGGAATCATCGAAATCAGGATGATGGCGATGATGACAAGGGAGAAGTTCTTCTTGACGAAGGGGATATTGCCGAAGAAATAGCCGCCGAAGGTGAACAGGGCCACCCAGCCGATCCCGCCGATGATGTTATAGCTGATGAACCTCCCGTAGCTCATCCGGCCGATCCCGGCGACGAACGGGGCGAACGTCCGGACGATCGGGACGAACCGGGCGATGATGATCGTCTCGACTCCATATTTCTCATAGAAGCGGTGGGTCCGTTCGAGATATTCCTTCTTGAAAATCCGGGATTTCTCCTTGCTGAAGACCTTGGGCCCGATTTTCTTCCCGATCCAATAGTTGACCGTGTCCCCCAGAACGGCGGCCGCGGCCAGGATGAGGAAGAGCCATCCGACTTTCAGCGAACCCGAGGCGGCGAAAGCTCCGGCGGCGAAAATCAGGGAGTCGCCGGGGAGAAAGGGGGTGACGACCAAGCCGGTTTCGCAGAAAATGACTAAGAAAAGGACCAGGTACGTCCAAATCCCGAACGTCTGAATCAGCCCGCTCAGGTATTTATCCAAATGCAAAACGAAATCAATGGCTTTGGCGATAAAATCCATAGATGCTCCTTCGATAAAGAGGAAAAGATATATCCGAATGTCTCCGGCCTGTCAATTCGCTGTACTGGTTCAGGTGATTGGTGACACCCTGTTGCGCTTCCGGGAATGCTCCTGGAATTCCCAACCGGGGGCTCGCCGGGACCTCAAGGTTTTCGTTCTCCGGACGCTCTGTTTTTCAGCGGCGTTCAATCTCGCCCGAAGTTCCCGTTCCTTCCTTCTGGCCGGGTGCTCTTTTAGCTTCGTTCCCCCAGATGGATTCGGCTTCGGGACGTGAACACCGCCCTTCTTGGTAAAGAAGGGTCCTGAAAAACAGAGCTATCGCCCATTTTCGATGGCTTCGCTCCCCGGTCGGGAATTCTCTGGACTCGAAACAAAAGGCTCTATGGTGTGTCACCAATCATTCTGGACCAGATCATTCGCTTTGTTAAATCCGAGCCAGGACGTGCGGCCGGCCGTCGATCATCCGGACGTCGATTTCGACGCCGTAGACCGCACCGAGAAGCTCGCCGGTGATCACCTCGGCCGGGGCTCCCAAAGCGGCCACTCTCCCCCGCTGGAGGAGGATGATCGTGTCGGCCAGGACCGAGGCGGTATTGGGGTCGTGGGTCGTCAGGACGATCGTCTTCCCTTTTTCCCGAAGGACCCTGCATAACCTGGAGAACCCGGCGGGTATTGGCCAAGTCCAAATGGGACGTCGGCTCGTCCAGGAGCAGAAGGTCGGGATCCTGGGCCAAGGCCCGGGCGATGGAGGCCAGCTGGCGCTCGCCGGTGCTCAGCGTCCGGACGGGCTTAGCCGATTTGGCAAGCAGGTCGACGACCGAAAGGGCTTCTTCGACCGCCCGGTCGTCGTCTCCTCCAGCCCGCCCGAGCCACCCGAGGTGGGGCGTACGGCCGAGGGCGACATATTCCCGGACCTCCAGATCGAGCACGGCCGGTTCGTCCGGGGCGACATGACCAACCAAGCGGCTCCGCTCCCGCCCCGGCAGAAGAGCGATCGGCCGGTCGGAAATCAGGATCTCCCCTTCCTTCGGCTTCAGCCAGCCCAGGAGAAGATGAAGAAGCGTGGTTTTACCGGATCCGTTCGGACCGACGAGGGCGGTCACGGTTCCGGACTGGATGACCATAGTTCACGTCGCACAAGACGGAATCGGACTTTCCATTATAAGAAAACCAGACGCCCCGTAGCCGGATCATCCAACCCCCCGTATGCTCCGTTTTAAAAGCAACACCAGGAAGAGGGCGGTTCCCAGGAGGGAGGTCAGGATGCCCAGCGGGATTTCCCCGCTGAGAAAAGTCCGGGCCACGTCATCGCAGACAAGGACAAAGATGCCGCCCAAGAGAATGGAAGCCGGAAGGAGCACCCGCATCTCCGAACCGACGAAACGCCGGCAGATATGGGGCACGATCAAGCCCGACCCAGGCAATTTGGCCGGCTTTGGCCACGCCGACGGCGGTAACGGCCACCGCGGCGATCAGCACGGCCAACCGCTCCTTCCCCGGCGAAGCACCCATGGAAAACGCCGTTTCGTCCTTCATCGCCAGGAGATTGAGACGCCAACGGACCGCCATCATATAGGCCAAGCCGAGCAGGGTGACGGGGAGCATCTCCAGAACGTCCCGTCCGGTGATCCCCCAGAGCCCGCCCAGCATCCAGTACGTGATGTCCGGGAAGCTGCTTTTGCGGGTCGGCGATATATTTCATGATCCCCGTCCCGGCGGCGTAAAAGGCCCCGACCACGATCCCGGCCAGGACCAGGCGGAGGATATCGTCCCCCGCCCTGATCCGGGAGGCCAGGGCATAGCTCAAGGCCGAGACCGAGAAAAGCGAACAAAGCGGCTCCGCCTTGGATGGCCCAGGCGTTACCGGAGGCAAAGACGATGGCGATCGACGCGCCGAAAGCCGCTCCCTGGGAAACGCCGAGGAAACCCGCATCGACGAGCGGATTCCGGAAGACGGTTTGAAAGACGGCTCCGGCCGCCGACAAAGCGGCTCCGAGGAGAAAAGCCGCGGCGATCCGGGGGATGCGGATATGAACGATGAGGTCGCGGGCCAGGGCGTCATTCTCGATGGCCGAGAGCGGCGTCAAGGACGGGCCGGGATACCGGCCGAGGAGGACCGAAATTCCAAGGACGACGACGGCAAGACCGGCCAGGATCAGGATCCTTCGGCCCCGGAGGCGCCGCGTGTCGGAGGAGGTCATCGGTCAGCGGTACTCCATCCTGATCGCCGGCAGGATTTTCGCGGCGACGTCGGCCGCCGTCATACCGTAAAACTCGCGATAGAACGCGTCGACTTCGGCCTTCAGGTCAAGGCCGGACAATCGGGCGGGGTGGAATGTTTTGGCCAGCCAAAGGACACCGAGAATCCAGCGAGGGTCGGGCGTATCCCAGCCGTAGATATCGGAGGGAAAGGCTCGAAGCTCGCCGTTCCGGACGGCCCGCAGTTCTCGCCAGCGCGGATCGGCCGCCAGATCGGCGATGGTCTTTCTCGGCTCCATGCTGTGCCAGATGACAAGAACGATGCGATCGGCGTCCCAGCGGGCGATCTGCTCCAGGTTCACGACCGTCCAGCCCGACGTAGCCGCGGCCGCCCCATCCCAAACCGGCTTCCCCCCGGCCAGCCGGACCTGGACGGTTTGCATCCAGGGAATTGCCGGGACTTCGACCGCGATTTTCGCGCCGCGGGAGATCGTCATGGCCAGGAGAACGGACGGCTTATCCGCTTCGGTAATCCCGGCCAATGCTTTTTCGACCAGGACGAGCCGATCCCTGTAGAATTGATTGATTTCGCCGGCCCGGGCGGGATTTCCGAGGATCGCTCCGAGGCAAATTACATCTTTCCGATACTGCCCCGGATTTTCCAGCCCCAGATAAACGACCGGAATCCCGAGCTTGACCAGCGCGTCTCCCTTGGGTTCCGGATTCGTCCCGCGGATCAGGACCAGGTCGGGCCGCAGGGCCGCGACTTCCTCAACCCCGGCATTCGGCAAAGGAAAAATCCGCTTATCGAACGCTGAGTCGATCAACGGAATGAAATCACTGGCCGTCGAGCCCCGGCGTTCCCAGCCGATGAACCGATCCCGGCTTTCCGGGAACATGAACATCAGGTGGGCGATGATCTGGGGACCGTGCCCGATGGCCAGAATCCTTTGGGGGAGCTTTTCCAAGCCGGACCGTCCGGCCGGCGGCGTCGACGGATTTCGACCAAGCCCGCCGAGGAAAGAGCGAAGACCGAGGCCGCGAGGAGAAGACTTGCGGCCAAGAATCCGCGGCGAAGACAACGCGTTTGGGACAAGACATCCTCCTTTCCGATCCGGGGGGCGGGGACGTTTCCATCCCAACCGTCGGCCGCTTGCCCGGCGCTGCGACGGCCGGCCGTCGAGCCGGAGCTCCTTAGGCCGGTCCGTTCGGAGAATTTCGGAGAGGGTGATTTTATCACAATTCGTCCTTCGCCGCCGCGTTGACTTCACCCGCCCTCCCCCCCATACTATCGGGGCGCCGTAAAGGAGGATGTCATGGCCCTGAAAGACAAGAAGCTTTCTCCGGATGTGAAGCCGAATCCCGCGTTGGCCGCGGAAATCGAACGATGGAAAGAGCCGGATGGAACCGTCTCCTGCGCAACGGCGATCCGGCTGGCCGAATCAAGAACGTGAAACCCGAAGACGTCGGCCAAACGCTCGACGCGCTTTCCGTTCATCTCGGCAAGTGCCAGATCGGCACCTTCGGATATCCGGGCCATGCCAAAGGCTGGGGCGGCGGGCGGTCCCGGCCTGGATTCCGAGCCCGACGGCTTGCGCCCGGCGCTCCTCGAAGCCGGAGGCCCGGAAAAGCGGATCTCCTGTCCTGCATGTGGAACATCGCCGCAAGATTCCGCATCTCCCGGATGTCGGCCGGATATGCCGCCGATCGGGCCGGGTTGAAAATCGTCGATTGCCAGCTGGGCGCGTTTTAATTCCGGCGACCCGGAGAACCATGCCCGCGGACAAGGTCGAGAGAATCGAGCGGGCCCTGGCCGCTCTCGAAGCCCATGAAGCCGACTGCGCCCTCTGTCCCCGGGCTTGCCACGTCGACCGGCGCCGCGGCCCGAGCGGCGTCTGTCGGAGCGGGACCCAAGCGGTCGTTTCGGCCGCGCTCCTCCATTTTGGAGAAGAACCCATCCTCAGCGGAACCGGAGACAGCCGCGCATCCGGCCGAGCGGCCGGCCCGCCGGGGTCGGGAACGATTTTTTTCTCCGGCTGCAACCTCCATTGCCTTTTCTGCCAAAACTTCCAAATCAGCTGGCAGGGACGGGGGCGCGAAACAGGCGACGAAGAGCTGGCCGGACTGATGCTCGACTTGCAGCGCCAAGGCGCCGCCAACCTCAACCTGGTTTCCCCCAGCCATGTGATCCTCCCGATCCTCCGATCCCTCCGCCTCGCGCTTCGGCAAGGATTTTCCCTTCCCGTCGTCTACAACACCAACGGCTACGAGAACACCGATATTATCGAGCGCCTGAGCGGCATCGTCGACATCTACCTCCCCGACTGCAAATATGCCCTTCCTGAACCGGCCGCCCGTTACTCCGGAGCGGCCGATTATTTCGAACATGCCCGAATGGCCCTTCAAGAGATGTTCGTTCAGAAACCGGACCTGGTCTGCGATGACCGCGGCCTGGCCGTTTCTGGAATTCTCATCCGTCATCTCGTCTTGCCCGGGCAGGTTCCCAATTCCCTGGCCGTCCTCGACTGGCTTGCGGAAACGTTTCGTCCGACCATCCCCTTAAGCCTGATGAGTCAATATCGCCCCTGCTGGAAGGCGCCGGAGGAGATGCAACGGACCCTGCGTCCCGAGGAGTACCGGACGGTCCTCGATCGAGCCCGGGCCGCCGGATTCGATCCTCTCTTTGCCCAGCCTGAGCTGTTCGGGCCGGAAGAGCACCTCAACCCGGATTTCGACCGGGACAAGCCGTTCCGCTGGAAACCCGATTAGAGATTAGGGCTTCGCGTTTCCGGTAGGGCCGAGGGATGGGAAGCTGGGCTTCCGTGAATCCGAGGGCCAGGGCGATTTCCCGCAGCTTCACTTGGATGAGCTGGAGGTTTTCCGGTCCCATACGGAGAAGATGTTTCTGAACATCGTCAAGCTCTTCCAACCTCGGATCCGTGAAGAGATACGTCGTGATGTCTTTCTCCACGGCGATCGCGTCTTCGACAACCGGCGTTCTCAGGATCTCGACGATCGCCCGGTACAGCGTCTGGTGGAAGTCGCCGGAGGGATATCCGAGCTCGCGGTAGGCCTGTTGGAGAAGGTTTCGGCATATCCCGTAGGCCCGGGCGCAGCCGTCCGGGCTCAGGGAATCGAAGACGTCGGACACGACGTTATACCGGGAGAACGAGGCGGGATCGAGGTATGTCTTGCCCGACCGCTGGACCGTCTTGAAAGGTCCGGCCGGAGCGAAGAAATCGAACTGGGTTCGGGGGCTTTGCCCGAGGGCGATATTGTCGACCGCGGCCACGCAGCGCCGGATCAGGTCCTTGCTCCGCAGCCATCGGGCCAGGACCGGATTCCGGGAGATGTCCCCCATCAAGCCCCGAACGGCTTCGTCGCTCGCGTCCAAGGTCGCGGTAAGCGGCGCGGCGAGGCTATAGTCCTTGACCTCGGGAATCGAAGCCTCCTTTTTTTCGGTCGGGATCGGAGCGACGCCGCCCGTGTCGATCTTGTTCCGCGACGAAAAAAAGTAGTAGTAAGCGCTGATCCCCAGAACGATCACAATCAGGATGATGATTCCCGCCCGGATGATTTTTTGCTTCTCGTCCATGGCGGCATCTCCTTATCCGGCGGATTTCCGGACCGTCACCGAACCCTTCCTGGCGGAGACGGTTACAAGAGCGCCTTCCCCTGTCCCGATCTTTCCGGACGCCCGGTTTTTTCCCGCAGCCGGGTCGAGGGCAAAATCGCAGGCAAGAGAACCGTCCGGGGCATCGGCTTCCAACCGTCCGGAGAAAGCCGGATCGAGAAGGAGAGAGACCGGCCCCTCCCCAAGGATGAGACGAACCGCGTCCTCAGGCCGGAGGTCGATTAATTCCGCCTGGATCGATCCGCGGACGAGCTCCGCGTCCAGAGATCCCGAGTAGTTTTCTACCCGGATGTCGCCGTCCTCGAGACGGAGGAGGGCTTCGCCGTACATGTCGGACAAGCTGATCCGGCCGCGCCGGGCCGAGACGCTCTTAAGGATGACGTGATGGGGAGCCCGGACCATGAGGTGGACGATCCGATCGCCGGCGAATTCCTCGTCGCGCGAACGGGCCTTGATCGCGATCGACTTGTCCCCCGTCTCGACGTCCACCCGCGGGACAATGGCGTTCCGCTGCAGTTCATCGGCCGCCGTCCCAACCGAATCATCCCAGGTTTCCTCGGCCAAGATTTCGACTTCTTCCCGGTCCCAACCGATCAGGATGATGTTGCCGAAGGCGTTGTCAATCCGCAGCGTTCCACCGGAGGCGAAGGCGATGGTTCGGCTGAAAGCCGGCTGCGACCGGTCGAAACGGCTCCCTTCGTCCATATAAATCGGGATGATGCATGAGGCTGCGGCCGCAGCTAGAACGGCCAGGCCGGCGAAGGCGATTTTTTTCATCGAGGTGCTCCCGGGCCGCGGGATCCCGAAGGCCGCACCTTCGCGACCGCGCCCCCATCCGGCTGTTTCATTCCGACCCGAAAAATCTGAATCCGGTGATTCTCGCGTTCCACGACGCAAATCCGTCCCCGGCCGTCGAGACACAGGCCGCAAGGCACTCCAAGCTCCCCGGCCTCGATCCCTGGGGCTCCCCAGGCGCAGACGAATTCCCCGGCCGGGTCAAATTTCAGAACGCGGTTCCCTCCCGGATCGGCCAGGAAGACACAGTCATCATCATCGACCGTCAAGGCCGAAAGTCCCGAGAGGGATTCGCCCTCGGGCCCTTTGGGCTCCCAGGCGGCTTGAAGCGTCCCGTCCTTGTCAAAGATCTGGATCCGCCGCGAGTCCAGGACATAGATCCGGTTTCCCCGGATGGCCACGGCCCGCGGGCTTTGGAACGAAACGGGCCCGCCGGCCTGGCCTCCCCAGGTGGCCAGGGGGATTCCATCCGCCGACCGGATCTGGAGGCGATCGTTCCCCGTGTCGGCGATATAAACCGATTCATCATCGTCCACGGCCAGGCCGGCCGGCGTATTGAGCTCTCCCGGGCCGGAGCCGAACGAGCCCCAGCGGGCGGCCAGGCGGCCGTCGGGTTGGAGGAGAAAAACGACATGATTTTCGGGGTCGCTGACGAGGAACCGGCCCTTCCGGTCGACGGCGAGGCCGTTGATTCCTGCCAGGCCGTGCTCGGACATCGTCCCCGGATCCGGTCCCCCGACAAGACGTCCTTCTCCATCCAAGACCTTGATCCAGCCTTCGCTCGCATCGGCGACGATGTAACCGCCGTCTAGGCCGGGGATGAGGATGGTCGGCGATTTAAATAACGTGCTTTCCAAGCCGCCCCAGATCTCCTCGGAAAAGTAAGACGATGAGATCAAACGCCGCTCCAATTCGACCCGCGGATTCTCCTTCGTCGCCTCGATGACGCCCTCCCAAGGCCGATAAGCCGGGAGCTCGAGTCGGATCTTATGCGGACCGGGGGAAAGACCCTCGATCTCCGCCTCGGTCGTCTTTCCCGTATCCTCTCCGTCCAGGAGAACCCTCGCCCCCGTCGGAATCGAACGGACACGGAGGGAAAAATCCATCGGGACAAGGGCATATTCTCTCCGGGTTCCCCCGGGTTTGAGCTCCGCCTCTTCGCGGACCGGTTGAAACCCGGCCAGCTTGACTTCGACGAGGACCGTTCCGGGGCCGGTCGCTTGGAAAAGAACCGGGGTCTCCCCGATTTCCCGGCCGTTAACTGAAACCGCGGCTCCGACAGGATCGGAAACAACCGCCAGGAAATAACCGGATTCCTGCCCCAGGCTCTCGCGCTCAGCACGTTTGAGGAGAGGCAGGATTTTCGGGTCAAAAACGTTCTTGGCCGCCGCCCGGGCGATCTCCGGACCCAAGGCATAAAGACTCTGGAATTCGCGGAAGGCGGCCGGCTCGTCCCCAAGACCAACCGAAGCGATTCCCCGGAGGAGAAAGACTTCGGCCGAAAGCTCGATTCTTTTGCCGGCTTCGGGGACGGAAAGGAGTCGGGCGAGCAACGGATTGAGCCGATTGAGCGCTTCGGCCCATTTCCCCTCTTCCCGGAGGAGGTCGCGGATCGCCTCGATCTGGGCGGCGATATCGCTTACGGGATCGATTTGAACGGCCTCCTGGGCGACACCGCTTCCGGCCGCCGCCAGGAGAAGCAGGGCCAAAGCGGCCCGTCCCGGAAAGAAGCGAAGAATGCGCATATCAATCCTTGTAGAGGGCGTCGATCAGATCCTTATACTTCTTCTCCACCTGGGTTCGTTTGACTTTAAGGGTTGGGGTCAGCTCGCCTTGTTCGATCTCGAAGTCCCGATCGAGGAGGATGATCTTTTTGATCTTTTCGTAGGGAGCCAAGACCGGCGTGAAGCGGTCGATTTCCTGCCGGATCAGCTCGCGGATGTCCTCGCGGCCGCAGAGCTCCGGCCGGAGAAAAATAGGCGATGCCCTTTTCCTTGGCATACGCTTCGAGCTTTCTCGAATTGGGGGACGATCAAGGCCGAGATGAATTTCCGGCTCGCTCCGACGACGACCGCTTGGGCGATATACGGGCTCTGCCGGATCAGGTTTTCGATCGGCTGGGGGGCGACGTTCTTCCCCCCGGCCGTGACGATCAGGTCTTTTTTCCGGTCGGTAATCATCAGAAAGCCATCGCCGTCGATAAATCCGATGTCTCCGGTGTGGAACCAGCCGCCGGCGAGCGCTTCGGCCGTCTCCGCGTCTTTTTTAAAGTATCCTCGCATCACATTGTCGCCGCGGGCCAGGATCTCCCCGTCCGGGGCGATCTTGACTTCCACCCCCGGCACGGGAGGGCCGACCGTCCCGAACCGGAGCTTGGTGAACGTGTTGCAGGCGACAACGGGCGCTGTTTCCGTCAACCCGTATCCCTCCAGAATGACCAGGCCGATGGCATGGAAGAATTCGGCGATGTCGCGCGACAGCGGAGCGCCGCCGGAAACGAAAAATTTGACCCGGCCGCCCGTTTTATCCAGAATTTTGGAAAAGACGAGTTTCTGGGCGATCCGGAGGCCGATCGTGTTTCTGGGGAAAAGGGCGGCGGTCCGGACCTGGGCTTTCCGGCTGGCCGCCAATCCCCGTCCGAGAGCCCAGAAAAAGATTTTCTTCTTGACCGGAGAACCGGCCAGGATGCTGTCCATGATCCGGGCATAGAGTTTTTCGAATAAACGCGGGACGCTGACCATGATGGTCGGCCGCACTTCGAGAAGATTCTGGGCGACGGTGTCGATGCTTTCGGCGAAACCGATGGTCGCGCCTTTGAACAGAAAGGAAAACGTCGTCATCCGCTCCAGGACGTGGGACAGGGGCAGAAAGGACAGAATCGTATCGCCGGCATGGAAGTCGGTGACCGCGTCCAGGGCCTTCGAATTGCTGAAAAAATTCCGGTGGGTCAACATCACGCCCTTCGGAATTCCCGTTGTTCCACTGGTGTAGATGATGGAGGCGATGTCGTCCTGCCGGACGCCGGGCGACCGATTCTTCGAAGGCTTCCGGATCGGCGGCGTCCGCTTTCCGGCCGCTGTCCACGACCGAGGCAAAGGACTCGAATGTCGCCGGAGCGTCCGAGTCGAAGCTGATAAAATGCCGGGCATGGGAAAGCATCGGCCGGATCGCCTCGATTTTTGCCCGAAGATCGGGCGACGAACAGACAACGATTTTCGCCTCGGAATCGTCGATGATATATCGAATTTGTTCCGGCGTCAGCGTCGGATAAATCGGAACGGTCACCCCTCCGGCCCCGAGCACGGCGAAGTCCGTCATCACCCAGTCCGGCCGGTTTTCGGAAAGAAGGGCGAGCTTGTCTCCCGGGGCGAAACCCAGGGAGCGAAGACCGAGGGAGATGAACCGGATGCGATCGTAAAATTCCCGGGAGGACACCGGGACATACTTCCCATTCACCTTATACAAAAGCAGGTCGGGCTTGTCGTAGAGATGGAGCGTATTCAGGGGAATCTGGCAGAGCGTCTCGATCATATCGCCTCTCCTCTCCAAATTAAAATCCGGAGACGGCCGGATGGGTCATATATAGCACATCCCCCTCCTTTGAACAACGGAAGCCGCAGCTTTGGTCCTCCCCAACATAATTCGGCCCTGCGGCGTAATTTCTATGGAAACGCTTGATTCGCCCGGCGGGTGAGGCGTATTTTCTCGGGGAGGGAATAAATCGCCGATTTGCGGTTAGGAGTAGTGGGAGCTCACATGAGGCACATTGATCCGGCCGAAGAACAAACGCTCGTCCTTCGGGCCAAAGAGGGAGACATGGACGCCTTTGAATTTCTGATCAAAGCCTATCAGCGGCCCATCTACTTTCTCTGCCTCAGGATGGCCGGCGCCCCTCAGGCCGCCGATGACCTGGCCCAGGAAACGTTCATTCGGGCCTATGGAGCCCTTTCCCGGTTCGAAGGAGGACGGAACCTCTATGTCTGGCTCCGGCGCATCGCGGTCAATGCCTGTCTGAATTATCTTCGCGCGGCCCGACGGGAGGAGCCCCTCGGTGACCGGGAACCGGTCCCTTATCGGGACCTGCCTCAGGATGAGCTCCTCGGCCGCGAGGCTGAGCGCAAGTTCCAGGAAGCCCTGGGGTCTCTTCCCGCCGAGCAGCGGACGGTCTTCACCCTTCGCGTCTTCGAGAATTTAAGCTACGGGGACATCGCCCGGGACTTGCGCATTTCGAAAGGAACGGTCATGTCCCGGCTCAGCCGAGCCCGGGAAAAACTCCGGGCGCTTCTCGCGGACGCCCTCGAAAGGAGGCGGCCATGAAACACCGAAGCCTTCAAAACCGGATCGGTGCGTTCGTGGACGGTGAGCTTGGCGGCCGGAAGCTCCGGAAAATGGAAACGCATTTGCGTTCGTGCCCCGATTGTCGCGAACAGGCGGATCATTTACGTCGACTGGACGCCCTGGCCCGGGACTCCGCCGCGGCGCCCGTCGACCCGGAATTATTGGGAAGCCTTTTCCAGCCGAGTCGTCGACGGAATCCGCCAAGCCCAGGCCCAAGCCGGACGGAGCCCCAAGGAGAAAGCCATGTTCGAAGATTCCTTTATCGTCATCCAATCCCAAACCCAGACCAAGGCCTGGGCCCTGCCCCTTTCCGTGTTCGCCCACGCGGCGCTCGCCCTTTTCCTGGTCGTCCTTCCCCTCCTCCGGACGGGGGACTTGCCCCGAATCGAGATTACCAGCGCCTTCCTGGCGCCGCCCCCGCCGCCGCCGCCCCCTCCGCCGCCGCCGGCGAAAAAAGCCTCGACGACCACCGTCCGGCGGATCAAGCCGGTCCAGGCTCAGACTTCGTTTGAAGCCGGGAAGCTCGTCGCCCCCGTCGACATCCCGACCGAAATCGCCGAAGAGCAGATTTCCGATATCGGCGATCGAGGGCGGAGTGGAAGGCGGCGTCGAAGGAGGCGTCATCGGCGGCGTTCTCGGCGGCGTGGTCGGGGGCGTTCTCGGGGGCGTCGTCGGCGAAGTGGAAGCTCCCGTCCGGGCCTCGGCGAAATCAAGCAGCCCAGGCTGGTCAAGCGGGTCGAGCCGATATATCCGGCCATTGCCATGGAAGCCCGAATTGATGGGACGGTCATCATCGAGGCCCAGACCGACATTTACGGCCGGGTCCAGGGCGTGAAAATCCTGAAGTCCATCCCGATGCTCGACCAGGCGGCCGTCGAGGCCGTCCGGCAATGGGTTTACGAGCCGATGGTGATCAACGGCCGTCCCCGCGGAGTGATCTTCAGCGTCGCGGTCATCTTCCAACTGAAAAGATAGCCGGAGAAGCGGTATAATGATCTTTCGGGCCTCCCGAAAACGGGAGGCCCGGAGGATTTTCACCAAGTGAGGCCGTCATGCCGCTGATCGAAATTCATCTTCTCGAAGGCCGGACCGACGAACAGAAAAAAGCCCTTCTCACCTCCGTGACCAAGGCCGTCCAGGACAGTATCGGCGCCCCGATCGAAACCATCCGCGTTTGGATTCAGGAATTTTCGCGCCCGGAATATATGGCCGCCGGGCGATGGTACGGCGAAGATAAAAAATAAGCCGGGCGGTCAGCCCGAGGCGCCCTTTTCGGTCGCGTCCAGATCCTCGAGCCGGCGGTCGAATTCGGCTCGCTTGAACTCGTATTCTTGAAGCAGGGGCTCCAAGTCCTCAAAGAGCCCGTCCAAATCCCGGCGGGACTGGTGGAGCGACTTGCTGAGCTCGACGATCTTCCCGCTTTCCCGGGCCTGGGACGCCTCGACGATCTCCCGGGTCATTCGGGAAATCTCGGCCTCGGTGTTTTCGATCGATTTCTCCAGGACGCTCATCCGAAGTTCGATCGGCCGGAGCGCCCGCGATTTTTCGGCCACGATTTCGGACCGGAGGCGGCGGATCTCCCGGCGGCCCAACGGCGGCGCCTCCGGCCGGCGCCGGGGACGATTCATCCGGCCGCATCCGGCCTTTCTCCCGCTCCGAAGACCAACCGACTCGCTCCAGGAAACGCTCGTAGGAACCCTCATACACCGAGAGGCCGTCATCCTGAAAGACGATCAGCCGTTCGGCCAGGGCGTCGAGGAACATTTCGTTATGGGTGACCATGATCACCGCCCCGTCGAACTCGTCCAGGGCCGCAAGCAGGGCGTCGGAAGAATCCATGTCCAGGTGGTTGGTCGGCTCGTCCAGCAGGAGCAGATTCACCGGCGTGGCGATGAGCTTGGCCAGGAGCACCCGGCTTTTTTCCCCGCCGGACAGAACGGCGATCTTTTTCAGGGCGTCGTCGTCCTCGAACATCATCATCCCGGCCAGAAAGCGGGCTTTCGCCGGCTCGATCGAGACATCGGCGTTCTGGATCTCCTCCAGGACCGTATTCTGGGGGACCAGGGACTGGACGTTCGTCTGCTCGAAATAGCCGGCCGTTACGGCCATCGGGCTGACGGCTGTCCCGGCCTGGGGCTCGAGCCGGCCGGCCAATAGCTTGAGAAACGTCGTCTTGCCCCGGCCGTTGGGCCCGATGATGAAGACCCGGTCGCGGCTTCCGATGCTCAGGGTGAAGTCCTTGATCAACGGCGCGGCCGGGTCGTATCCGAAGGTCAGGTCATCGATATTGAGGACATACTTCCCGTGGAAAGGCTTGCGGGAGAAAGCGAAATCGAGCGACGGCAGCGATTCGAGCTTATCCTTCCGGCCCATCTTGGCCAGCGTCTTTTTCCGCGACTCGACCAGCCCTTGGAGACGGGCGCTGGCCCGGAATTTGGCGATGAAATTTTCGATTTCTTTGCGCCGACGCTCGTCATTGATCCGGGTTTTTTCGTAGGTCTCTTCTTCCAGGGCGATCTGGCCGTAGAGCTTCCCGGTGTCGCCTTCGATCTTCTTGACCTTCCGGCGATGGATGGCCAGGGTGTGGGTGACAACCTTGTCCATGAAGCTCCGGTCATGGGTGATCAGCATCAGCTCCCCGGGCCAGGCGACGAGGAACTTCTCCAGCCAGCGGATCGAGGTGATGTCCAGGTAGTTGTTCGGCTCGTCCAGGAGGAGGAGGTTGTAATCGGCCAGGAGGACCTTGGCCAGGTTCAAGCGGACCTGGAAGCCGCCCGAAAGCTCGGCCGGAGACTTGATCCGATCGGCCGCCCCGAATCCCAACCCGGCCAGGATCTTTTCAACCCGCCAGAGGTCGCCCCGCTGGTCGCGCGGGAGGCTGAGCGCCGGCTTCTTGAAAAACGGTCGGAGCGGTGAAGGCGAGGTGCTGTTCGACGTATCCGATCCGGTAATTGCGGGGAATCGAGATCGCCCCCTCATCCGGATCCTCCTGGCCGACGATCAAGCGGAAGAGCGTGGTCTTGCCGTGGCCGTTGCGGCCGACGAGGCCGACCCGCTCCCGGCGGTTGATCTTGAAGGCGATGCCTTCAAAGAGCGTCTGGCCGCCGAAGCGCTTGGTGAGATTCTCGACCTGGATCATCGGGCGCCGCGGTCAGACTTCAGCGGGGGCGGAACGGCGCGGGCTGACCAGCTTGACCAGCTCCATCACCCACAGCGGGAGGGTGGAGACGACAATGACGACTGCCAAGTCGAGAGCTCCCAAGGCTTCGACCTTGAAAATCTTCTGGGTGAACGGCAGATAAAGAATGGCGATCTGAAGGGAGAAGGAAAGACCGATCGCCGCGATCAGCTTCATGTTGGTGAAAAAGCCGAGCTTGAAGATCGAGTCGCGCTGACTGCGGCAATTGATGCTGTGGAAGAGCTGGCTCGAGGCCAGGGCGAAGAGAGCCGCGCTCCGGGCTCGAAGGATGCCTTCGTTTTCGACGAAGAGAACAAAGGCGAACGCCCCGAGGGAACAGACGGCGATGAGCGCCCCTTGGAGGATGATCAGCCGGGCCCGTCGCCCCGAAATAATGGGCTCGTCTTTCCGGCGGGGCGGCCTGGACATGATGTCCTTGTGCACCGGGTCCATGCCCAGGGCCAAGGCCGGCAGGCCGTCCGTCACCAGGTTGACCCAGAGGATCTGGATGGCCAAGAGCGGGACCGGCCATCCGATCAGGGCGGCGACAAACATCGTC
The DNA here is from genome assembly GCA_963783665.1 of Candidatus Aminicenantota bacterium. Taxonomy (GTDB): domain Bacteria; phylum Acidobacteriota; class Aminicenantia; order Aminicenantales; family UBA4085; genus JAAZPG01. The sequence continues at coordinate 456,191 of CAWANZ010000002.1, forward strand.
AGGATTTCGCCGGTGTTGCAGGACAGCAGGTAATGGATGAATTTCTTGATGTTATCGTAAATCCCCCGACCTTCCTCCACGGCTGAGACGATCGAGGCGAAGTTGTCGTCCGTGACGATCATGTCCGAGACTTCCTTGGTCACGTCCGTCCCGGTGATGCCCATGGCCACGCCGATATCCGCCTCTTTGACGGCGGGAGCGTCGTTGACGCCGTCGCCCGTCATCGCCACAACCCGGCCGCGTTTCCTCCAGGCCTTCACGACCCGGAGCTTGTGCTCCGGGGAGACCCGGGCATAAACGACCGTCCGTTCGACTTCCGCTTCGAACTGCTCCTCGCTTAAACGGTCGAGTTCTTCGCCCGTCAAGGCCCGGCTGTTTTCGTTAAAGAATCCGAGCTCGCGGGCGATGGCGATCGCGGTTTTTTTATGGTCGCCGGTGATCATGACCGTCGAAATTCCGGAGACCCGGCACGTGGCGATGGCCGCCTTGACCTCCTCCCGGGGCGGGTCAATCATGGCCGACAGCCCCAGGAACGTCAGATCGTTCTCAACCAGGTTTTCCGTCCAGGCCTCAGGCGGAACGGCAAAACCGCGCCGGGCCATGGCCAGGACGCGAAGGGCCTGGTCGGACAAGGAATCGATCATATGGCCGATACGGGCCCGGTCCTCCTTATGGATCGGCCGGGCCTGGCCGTTTTCCAGGATCTGGGTGCAGCGGTCGAGGAGAATGTCCGGGGCGCCTTTGACGTAAGCCGCCAATGGTCCGGTCGCGCCGGCCCGGCGGATGATCGACATCAGCTTGCGTTCGGAATCGAAAGGGATTTCTTCGACAAAGGGGTTGGCCGCTTCGAGGCCGGCCTTCTCGATTCCGGCTTTGGCCGCCGCCGTCAGGAGCGCCCCTTCCGTCGGATCTCCGAGGATCGCCCATCGCTCGTCTTTCCGGACGAGTTCGGCCCCGTTGCAGAGGACGCCGGCTTCCAAGCAAGCCCGAATGTCGGGGTCATCGCCGGCCGAAACCAGCTGTTCGTCGCAGGTGAACGTCCCGGTCGGTTCGTACCCGATTCCCCCGACATAGGCCAATCCACCCGTCGTCCAGACCGACCGGACGGTCATCTCGTTTTTCGTCAGCGTCCCGGTTTTATCCGAACAGATCACCGAAGCCGAGCCGAGCGTTTCCACGGCCGGGAGCTTGCGGATCAAGGCGTTGCGCTTGACCATGCGCTGCACGCCCAGGGCCAGGGCGATGGTGACGACGGCTGGAAGGCCTTCGGGGATCGCGGCCACGGCCAGACTGACCGAAGTGATGAACATATCGAGCAGGTTCCCGCCGCGGAGCAGCTCGAGGCCGAAGATCAGAGCCACCAGGCCGAAGCAGGCGTAGACGATGAATTTCCCGAATTGCTCGAGCCGCTTTTGAAGCGGCGTGGTTTCCCGGGAAACGGACTGGATCATCCCGGCGATGCGGCCCAGCTCGGTGTTCATCCCGGTTTCGGCCACGAGCGCCCGGCACTTTCCGACGACAATCGACGTGCCCATGTAGACCATATTGGCCCGGTCGGCCAGCGGGACCTCTCCCTCGGCCAGCTCCATCTGGGTTTTGGCCACGGGCGTCGACTCCCCGGTCAGGCTGGCTTCAAGCACGGCGAAATTCGGCGTGTGCTGGATGACCCGGCCGTCGGCCGGGATGTTGTCGCCGGCCTCCAGCTCGATCAGGTCTCCGGGCACGAGCTCAACGGACGGAATGGACCGGCGATTGCCGCCGCGGATGACCCGGGAAAACGGCGCGGCCAGCTTGCGCAAGGCTTGAAGCGATCGCTCGGCCCGATGCTCCTGGATGAAACCGAGAGTCGCGTTGAGAATGACGATGGCCAGAATCGCTACGGCATCCACCCATTCCTCGCTTTTTTCAATGAAGGCGATGAGCCCGGAAATGAGGGCGGCCGCGATCAAAACCCAGATCATGAAATCCTTGAATTGTTCGAGGAAGATCCCGAAGGGCGTCCGGCCTTTCTGTTCCCGGAGCTGGTTGGGACCGTGCTTGACCCGGCGGGCGTCCACCGCGTCTTCCGGGAGCCCGGATTGAAGGTCGGTTTGAAGCTGTCGGGCGGTCGTTTGGGGGTCGAGATGCCACCATTTCGTCATGTCGGGTCTCTTTCGGTATAAAGTCTCCTGACCGGGCGGTCAGAAAGAGTGTTATTATACATAAAGGAAGGCCGTTTTGACCACCCATCGGCCGTCCGAATCATGTCCGAGGATCATCGATGATGGATCTTCCCGTTTCCGCTTGGCACCAGGCCGTTATTTTTCGGAAATCGCGGCGCAGCTTCATTCCCGGCCGGCCGGTCGCCGAAGACCAACTTGCCCGGTTGGAGCGGCTCAGCCGGGACTTCCGGCCATTTCCCGGCGCCCGGTTCGAAATCGTCCGCCGGGCGCCCGACACCGTCCTCCGCGGCCTCGTCGGCGGCTATGGCCGGATCACCGGCGCGCCGGCCTACGCGGTCATGATCGGAAGCGCTTCCGACCCCGGAGCGGCCGTCCGCGTCGGGTATACGGGAGAAGGCCTGATTCTCGAAGCAACGGCTCTCGGCCTTGCGACCTGCTGGGTCAGCGGAATGTTCAAGAATGAGGAAGTGCGAAAATCCGCGACCCTTTCGGTCGAAGAGCGCGTTTATGCGATCACCCCGCTGGGAGTCGGGGAACGCGATTTTTCCTTGAAGGAAAAGGTGTACATCCTCGGGGCCGGGTCACGCAAGCGGAAATCCAAGGAGGAGCTGATCGAGGGGTGCTCTCCCCTGCCCTGGCAGGACGCGGCCGTCGAGGCGGCTCGGATCGCCCCCTCGGCAAGAAACCGCCAGCCCTGGAGGTTTGTCCTGTCCCCGGATTCCATCACGGTTCGCCGGGATTCCGGTCCGGACGGAGAGCGCTATCCCAAGAGCCTGGATTGCGGCATTGCCATGCTCCATCTCGAGCTGGGCGCCCGCTCGTCCGGCGCCTCCGGCGCTTGGACCTTCCTCTCCCCGCCGGACATCGCCCGGTTCGACGCGCGATAAAAATAAAAGAATTTATTAAAAATACAGCCCCGTTTACGTTCAAAAGGTTGCGGAATCTCCAATGGCCGGGATGTTTCCCGGAAGCCGCATAGCGGAGGGGGGCCGAAGATTGAGGGGGAACCCTCGAAAAAGGGTTCCCCCTCAACCGTCGCTCCGCGCCGTGCTTCCCCTCCGATGAATCGGCACGGCCGATTTAACCGACGGGACTGGTTCTCTGGCTTTGCGGTCCTATGAGACCAGGGGAGATAGGACGCGGGCTGGAGGGAAATATTCCCGGCCATCGGAGATTAGGCGGGCCAAGAAGCGATTCCGATAAACCAGTTGCCTTTTTCCGCGATCCGGCTATAATAGGCGTTCCTTGTCGGGGAGTAGCGCAGCCTGGCTAGCGCACAGCGTTCGGGACGCTGGGGTCGTGGGTTCGAATCCCACCTCCCCGATAACACAACCCTCAATCCGTTCCGTGTAGGATTCCGGGTCAGAACGGAGTGACCAGGCGATGATTCGAGCGATCCGGAGCCAATGGCGAGGGCGAAGCCCCGAGCACCGGACGTTCCTCGCTCTCAAGCATCCCAACTACCGCCTCTGGTTCCAAGGCCAGCTGACCTCGCTGTTCGGAACCTGGATGCAATCCACGGCTCTGGGATTCCTGGTGTTCGAGCTGACGAAATCGCCGGAGTTTCTCGGATACGTCGGTTTCGCCGCCGGCGTGCCGACCTGGCTGTTCATGCTCGTGGCCGGCGTCGTCGCCGACCGCGTCTCCCGCCGCCGGCTGATGATCATCACCCAGACGGCGGAAATGCTCATGGCCTTCATCGCCGCCGCCCTGGTCTTTTCCGGGGCGATCCGCCCGTGGCAAATCATCCTCCTGGCCTTCGGCTTCGGCACCGCCAACGCCTTCGACGCCCCCGCCCGCCACGCCATCGTCCAGGACCTCGTCCCCGTGGAGGACATGACGAACGCCATCGCCGTGAACTCGGCGATGTTCAATACCTCGGCCGCGATCGGGCCGGCCCTTGGAGGAGTGACGTATGCCCTTTTCGGGCCCGGCTGGTGTTTCCTCATCAACGGCCTGTCGTTTATCGCCATCATCGCCGCCCTGGCGAAGATGAAGCTTCCGGCCTTCGTCCCCCGACCCCGCTCCGGTTCGCTGTCGGCCGAGCTGAAGGAAGGGCTGCGCTACGTTGCCCGGGAACCGATCATCCGGACCATCATGCTCCTGATCATCGTGATCAGCCTGTTCGGTTTCGCTTTCACGAACCTCATCCCGGCCTGGGCCGTCAATATCCTTCACGGGAACGCGGCGACAAGCGGATTGCTCACCTCCGCCCGGGGCCTGGGCTCGGTCTGCGCGGCCTTGTTCATCGCCTCGCTCGGCCGGTTCAGCTTCCGGGGAAAAATCCTGACCTTCGGTTCGATCGCCTTCCCCGTCTTGATGATCGGCTTCGCCTTTATCCGCTTTCCCCTGTTGTCCTACCTGTTTCTTTTCGGCGCGGGTTTCGCGATCATCCTCGTTTTCAACATGTCCAACGCCGTGGTTCAAAGCCTGGCTCCCGATCATCTCCGCGGACGGATCATGGGGATCTATTCCCTGGCGTTTTTCGGCTCGATGCCGCTCGGGTCCCTGTTGATCGGCGGCGTGGCCGAGCGCCTCGGGGAGCCGCCGGCCATCGTGATCAACTGCCTGATCGCGCTTCTGTTTGCCGGCCTGGTCGCTGTTTTCGTCCCCAAGCTGCGCGCGGTCGCGTGAGCCCGGCGCTTCCCCGCAGAATCCCCTTATTTCAAGGCGACCAGCTCGTAGCGGTTCGAGCCAAGGCCGATGGCCTCGGCATGAGAAAGCTGGCGGGACCAATCGATATCGTATCCCTGGCGAAAAACATCCGTCCCCCCGAACTCTGGAGAACGAGTTCGGCCGAAGCCCGGTCGACGGCAACCGGATCGGTCGAAGCCAGAAGGCCGATGTCGGGGACAATCGGCGGCTGACTCCGGGACATGCAATCGCAGTCCTTGGTCACCCGGATTAAAAAATTCAGGTAAGCGGCTTTACCGGGAAAATTCCGGGCGACGAGGAGGGCGTATTCGGCGACCTTTTCCTGGATGCGGACCGAATCCTCGTCCCAACGGATGCGGATCGCTCCGAATTTACAGGCGACGAGGCACTCGCCGCAGCCGGTGCATTTCGGCCCGGATATGGAAACGCCTCCCTCGACTTTGATGATGGCTCCGGCCGGACAATGGTCCAGGCAAGCGCCGCAATCCCGGCAGGCTTTGGCGTTGACCCGGGGATGGACGACCGCATGCTGGTCGAGCTTCCCGGCCCTCGAAGCGCAACCCATTCCCAGGTTCTTGAGGGCCGCTCCCATCCCCGTCTGGACGTGGCCGGTCACGTGGGTCAAGGCCAGAAGCGCATCGGCGCTCAGGATGGCCCCGGCGATCTTGGCCGTGGAAATGCGCCCGGCGTTTCCGGCGGTTTCCCCGGCATCGCCTCCGGTCAGCCCATCGGCGATGACGATCGGAACGCCGACAGCCTCAGGGGTGAAGCCATGGCTCCAGGCCAGGCGGAGATGTTCGACGGAATTGGACCGGGGACCCGTGTAGAGCGTGTTGGAATCGGTCAGAAACGTCCGGGGTGCTTTCCGGGCGATCTCCGAGGTCAGGTCGGCGATCCAGGCCGGCTGGATGTGACCGGCGTTTCCTTTCTCTCCGAAATGGATTTTCAGGGCGACAAAATCTTCGGGCGCCAGGCGCTCGAGGAATCCGGTTGGGGCAAGGACGGCCCGGGCCTTCTGACCGAGCGCGTTCGCTGCTTCGGTCCCCTCGGCCCGGACAAAATAAACCCGGCTCTTCTTGCCTGAATGGCTCATCGCCCTATCCTTGAAAGACCGCCGCGGCCGCCGCGACTGCGGCTGGGACGTCGGCTTTGCCACCCATCGTCCGGGCCGTTTCTCCCAACGCTTCGACCGCGCCGAGCGCTTGCGCCTCGGTCAGGTTGCCCATATGCCCCATCCGAAAGACCCGGCCCGCGGTCTCGCCCAGGCCGCCGGCGACGGCGTATCCGGCCGTCAGATAGTTCGCCCGGAAGGACGCATCGTCGATTCCCTCCGGATACCGAATCACCGAAAGTGTCGGGGCGAGGAATTCCGGCTCGGTGAACAGGCCGAATCCGAGGGCGGCCAAGCCCATCCGGATGGCCCGGGCCAGCCGCTCCTGGCGCTGAAAGCGAGCCGCGATTCCTTCGGCGGAAATGATCCGGGCTGCTTCGGCGAAAGCCCGCATCTCATTTACGGCGTGGGTCGAAAAGTACTTCTGCGGATCGTGCATGACCGGGAGCCAGCGAAGGATATCGGAATAATAAGCCGGAACGGACGGGAGGCTCCTCCGCTTGGCCATCGCCCTCGGGGAAAAGATATCGATGGCCAGGCCGGGCGGAGCGCCGAAACATTTCTGGGCGGCGGTCAGGATCACATCGATCCCCCAATCATCCATCCGCTCCTCGATCGCCGCCCGTGGCGCAGACGCCGTCGACGATCCAAATCAGGTCACGGCCCTTGAGGACCTCGAGCATACTCCCGGAGAGGCGCGGCGGCGCCCGTCCCCGTATCGACGTGGGTGACGGCCACGACATCGTAGCGGCGTGAGTCGAGGGCTTTTCGGAGCTCCTCGGCCCGGACCGCGCTTCCCCAGGGACTGCGGATGACGTCGCAGCCGAGACCGAACGCCTCGGCGATCGCGGCCATCCGGTCGCCAAAATATCCCTGGGAAAGAATGAGGATCCGGTCGTTTTTTCCGGCGACGTTCAGGAGGGCGACTTCCATGGCCAGCGTTCCCGCGCCGGCAAAGAAAACGGTTCTCCCGAGGCGGTGAAGACGCACGCTTTCAGCATTTCGAGGGTTTCACGGACATCCGCGGCCAAACCGGCGCTCGTGTGGGACAAGGTCGGTTTGGCCAAGGCTTCCAAGATACGGGGGACGACCGGGCTCGGCCCGGGAATCAGCAACAACGGATCCATCTGCGGGCTCCTTTCAGGCTTCTCCAAGCGAGGATCGAACCTGCTTATTGTCCTTGAAGGCTGTCCGGGAATCAAGGAGCCCGCCGCCCGGAGGTGTTCTATCCGGCGAAATAGCCCTGACGGTACGTGACCCGGACGCCGCCGCCTTTGACCCGGACTTCGATTTTCCGGAAGGTTTTGTCCGTCTTCAGGTTGCTTGGCCGGTAGTAGAGCAGGTAATAATTTTCCGTCGCTTCGGCCGCCCTCCGGAATGATTGCTCCGCCGAAGCGCTGCTGTCGGTCAGCCCTCCGGTCGCCTTGGCGATTGTGGAAAACGCGCTGAAGATGTCCTCCGATTGCTCCTGGAAAGAGACGAGATTCGTACCCCCGCCCGGCTGGTTGAAGGTTTTCGTCAGGTAGAGGAAATGAACGGCGATCGAGGAATCGGAATACGCTTCCTGGACGGCCTGGACGTTGAAGGTGATGTCCCGGTTATAGAACTCGAATTTGTCCAACAGCTCGAAGATGATGTCCGGCCGGGCCTGGTTTTCGTCGATTAAAAGAGTGAGCTGTTTGTCGTTGATCTTGGGCAGCAGCTCCTTCTGGTAAAAGAAGAAGACGTGCTTCTGACCTTCCCTGTTTTTCAGGAACGAGGCGAAATCGAGGAGCTTCTTTTCGTCGACGGTGCGGAGCGCTTCCAGGCGTTTCAGCGTTTCGCCGTAAAGGAGGAGGGCCTGCTCGTCGGCGCTCGTCAATCCCTCCAGGTCCCGGAGAAGGCCGCGGTACTCGGTCCCCCCGATAATCACATCCCTCCGGACCTTGGCGATCAGCTCGCTTCTGACCTTGTCCCGCGACGTTTTCAGGAGCATCCCGGGCTTCAGGGTGTATGTTTTCATCGGGGTCATCAGGATCAGTTCGTCCTGGGGCTCGATGACCTGGTTAATGAAATATTCCATGGCCCGGGTGATTTCAGGTTGATAATCGGACATCTCAAACAGGAGAACGTAAAGCCGGCCCGTCCGGGGCGCCACCGCGCCTCCTCCTTCATTCCGGGCCACGCTGGTTTTCCGGACGAGATAGACGGCGTCGATCTGCTGGGGCACGCCGTCCTCCAGGACCTCGAAGTCGTCTTTCCCAGCGAGTCGACAAAAGCCTCGCCTTTGAAGACGCGAACCGGAACTTCGATATTGGTCACCTTGACGTCGTGGACGATTTGGCCGAGAAGCGCGTCGCCGCGAGACGGGGCGGCCGTCCCAGGGGCCAACGCGGGAAAGGCCGTCATCAGCGCGATCGCAAGCCGGAGGATGTTCTTCATGGTATGTGCCTTGACCGACGAATCCGGAGCGATTATAGCCGGACTTCCGCTCCCGACGTCCACCAGCGAAAAGATTTCGGTTTGGGCGAGAGGGGACCGTCAACCCGAGATGTACCCCTGGCGATAGGTCACCCGGACACCGCCGCCTTTGACCCGGACCTCGATTTTCCGGAAGGATTTGTCCGCTTTCGCATTGCTCGGCTGGTAATAAAGGAGGTAGTAATTCTCCGTCGCTTCGGCCGCCCGCTGGAAGGACATGTCGGCCGCGGCGCCGCTGTCGATCAATCCCCCGGTCGCCCGGGCGATCTCGGAAAAGGCGCTGAAGATGTCCTCCGACTGCTCCTCGAACGTCAGGAACGACGTCCCCCGGGATCGGCTGACGGGCAACTCGGCGCCACCGTGAAGTTGGATTCGGGCGTAATCTCTTCGGTTGATTCTTTCAGGGCCGTTCCGATCCCGGCGCCCAGGTCGATCGGACGGGGGCCTGGTTTTCGTCAGGTAGAGAAAATGGACGGCGATCGAGGAATCGGAAAACGCTTCCTGGATCGGCCTGCACGTCGAAGGTGACGTCCCGATTGTAGAATTCGAATTTTTCCATCAGGTCGAACATGATGTCCGGGCCGCTGCTGGTTGGCTTCGATCAGGAGGGAGATCTCCCGGGCGATTGATCTTGGGGACGACCTCTTTCTGATAGAAGAAAAAGACGTGTTTTTGTCCTTCCCGGTTCTTGAGAAACCGGGCGAATTCGATGAGCTTCTTCTCGTCGACATGGCGAAGGTTTTCCAGGCGCTTCATCGTTTCTCCGTACATCAGGAGCTTCTGATCGAGAAAGCCCGGTCCCGACATCGCCGTCACCAGTTCCCGGAGCAGGCCGCGGTATTCCGCTCCGCCGATCATGATGCCCGACTTCGGCCGGGACAGCAGCTCGTCCTTGACTTTGGCCCGGGACGTTTTCAGAAACATTCCGGGCTTCAGGCTGTAGGTGCTCATCGGGGTCATGAGGATCAGCTCGTCCTGGGCCTCGATGACGTTGCTGAAAAAATATTCCATGGCCCGGGCGATTTCCGGCTGATAATCGGACATCTCGAACAGGAGGACGAACAGACGGCCCGTCCGCGGCAGGGCCGGACCGCCGCCTTCCTTTCGGGCCAGGCTCGTTTTCCGGACGAGATAGACGCGCGTCGACGGTTTGGGGGACGCCGTCCTCCAAGACCTCGAAGTCCTCCTTCGAGAGCGTGTCCAGAAACGTGTTCCCTTTAAACACCCGGACCGGAACCTCGATATTGGTCACCTTGACGTCGTGGACGATCTGCCCCGGAGGCGCGGCCTGCGGAGTCGGCCGATCCGTCCCTTGGACGGACGGCAGGAACGTCAACGCCGCCGCGGCAATCGTTGCCCCCATTCCCCATCGCCGTATTTTCATGCGAGGCCCCTTCTTCCTAAAATATCAATCGGTGGAGATCATCCGGCGATGTACCCCTGCCGATGAGTGACCCGGTAACCGCCGCCTTTGACCCGGACGACGATTTTCCGAAAGGTCTTGTCCGCTTTCGTGTTGCTCGGCCGGTAATAGAGAAGGTAATAGTTTTCCGTCGCCTCGGCCGCCCGTTTGAACGATTGATCGGCCGCGGCGCTGCTGTCGACCAGCCCGCCGGTCGCCCTGGCGATCTCCGCAAAGGCGCTGAAGATGTCTTCGGATTGCTCCTCGAACGTCAGGAACGATCCCCCGCCTCCGCCCGCGGTCGCTCCCGAGGCGGCGATGGATTCGGAGCTTTCTTTCAACGCGGTGCCGCTCCCGAGGCCGAATTCGATGGACGGGAACGCCGTTTTCGTCAGGAAAAGAAAATGGACGGCGATCGAGGAATCGGAGAACGCTTCCTGGACGGCCCGGACGTCGAAGGTGACGTCCCGGTTGTAAAATTCGAATTTGTCCATCATATCGAACATGAGGTCCGGCCGTTCCTGGTTGGCTTCGATCAGGAGGGAGATCTCCTTGGCATTGACCTTGGGGACAAGCTCCTTCTGGTAAAAGAAAAAGACGTGTTTCTGGCCCTCGCGGCTCTTGAGAAAGCGGGCGAACTCGACCAGCTTCCGCTGGTCGACGCTGCGGAGGGTCTCCAGGCGCTTCATCGTCTCGCCGTAGAGAAGGAGCTTCTGGTCGAGAAATCCGTCCGACGACATGACCGAAACCAGCTCCCGCATGAGGGCCCGGTATTCGGCGCTTCCCAGGGTGATTCCCGCCCGGACTTTGGCCAGGAGCTCGTCCTTGATCTTCGCCCGCGACGTTTTCAGGAGCATGCCGGGCTTCAAATTGTAGGTGTTCATCGGGGTCATCAGGATCAATTCATCCTGGGCTTCAATGACCTGATCGAAGAAATAATCCATCGCCCGGCCGAGCTCGGCCTGGTAATCGGACATTTCGAAGAGCAGGACGAAGAGACGGCCCGTCCGCAGGCCGGACACGGGCGCCCCTTCGTTCCGGGCCACGCTCGTTTTTCGGATCAGGTAAACGGCGTCAATTTCCTGGGGAACGCCGTCTTCGAGGACTTCGAAGTCGTCCTTCTGGAGCGAATCGACAAATGCGTCGCCCTTAAAAACCCGGACCGGGACCTCGACATTGGTCACGCCGACCTCATGGACGACCTGGCCGGGCGGAGAAACCTGACCCGTAGGGATGGATTTCCCGGCCGAAGCCGGAAGGAACAGCATGGCCCCGGACGCGATCACGCCGGCCCAGATCCGATGCGCGTTTTTCATGCCGTATTCCTTATTCTCGGAATAATAGTGAAATTGTAACACGGACGGTTCCGCCAAGCCAGCCCGCCCCGGTCCCCGCCGTTCCTTTTGATGGTTGCGCCGGCGGAATTTGTTTTGATATAATCGACCACGAACAAACATCCGTTAAAGAGGGAGGACTCTCATGGGCAAAATGATCGCGATTCTCGGCGGCCTGATCGCCATGGTCGGAAGCGTGGTTTTACTGGTCACCTCGCCGACGTGGTGGTTTGCGTTCAAGTCTCTGGTCAAAGGCTTTATTCCTCCCGTCCTGTTCTTCGGCGGCTTGATCGCCCTGATCGCCGGCCTCAGCAGTCTCAAGGACGCTTCCCGGGCCAAGCAGCTCGAAGCGGAAGTGAAGGAAGACGAGAAGAAGAAAGCCTGACCGGGAACGCGTCGCCCGGGTACCCGCGTGATTCATCTCGGGCCGGTACTGGTCTCCCTCGTCCTGTCCCTGGTTTCCCCCGCCACACGGGAGATCGACCGGGTGTTTCTCGGCGGCGATCCTTCCGGCTTTAAACGTCTGACCCTCCCCGGGTCGTTCCTCAACGTTTCTATTTCCGGCCCAGCCGCCTTCTCCGACCTGCTTTCCGGAGAACAGACCGTTCTCTGGTTCCGGAAGCTGTTTCGCTCCCATCGAACCGTCGGCTTTTATCCGGACGCCCCTCTTCTCGAGCGCGGCGCGGTCATCTATAAAGCCCGGTGGGAGGTGGAAACCCCCGACCGCCGTCCGCTGGCCTATGATGTGTATTTCCTGCTTCGGATGCGGCCGCCTCCGGCCGGCTCCCCGAACGAAGCGGGAGGAATCTGGTCCCTGATCCAGATCCGGACGGAACGCCGGTGAAACGGCGGCCGTTCGCCCCGGCTCTTGCCGCCGCGGCCCTGGCGGCCGTCGGCGGCCTTCTCGCCCTGGTTCTCCCTCCCCTCATCGTTTCGGGAGGTCCCGACAAATCCCTCGACATCCTCCGCAAGCAGAAAGTCCTGATCCAGAAGGCCTATGCCGTCGTCGGCCGGGACCAGGAACAGGCTCTCGACCGTCTGACGCGGGGGCCCTTCCCTAAAACGGCTCAGGACCAGTACGCCCTGTTCAAGGCGCTCAATCTCGACGTCGAGACCGAGGGGGTCGCCCTCTATGGCCCCGACAAGAAAATCCTGCTCTGGCTCGGCCGCGTCGTCGACCTCGAACCGCTCATCTCCGGATCACCCCCGGCCCTGACGCCGTCCTTCCGGCCGAAACAAATCCTTGTCCGCGACCGGGCCTCCTCCGTCTTGTCGATGATCGTCCGCCTCGAATCCGGCGCGGTCCTGGTCCTCCATCGCCTTCTGGCCTTTGCTCCGGAATTCCGCTCCGCCTATTTGAACGAATACGGTTTCCTTTCCGCCCGCCTGCGGCGAAACGCGACCGTCGATTTCTGGGATTTTCGCGAAAGCCTTTTCGAATACGAGCGGCTGTTTTCCAGCGACCGGGACGAGTTCCTTGGAACGCCCCGGTCGCCGGAAAACGCGCCTTCGATCTTGTTTCCCCTGCGGACGGTCGAAGGCCGGATCACGGCCACCGTCAATCTTCGTTCTCCTTCCGCTTTCGCCCGCCGCCAGGCCCTTCGCGAAGCCCTGGCTTTTTCCGCCCTGTCCGCCCTGGCCTTCGCCATCCTTCTCTTTCTTTTCGGCGGCATCGCCGGCTCCCGGGCGTTCCGCAACCGCCGTCCCGCCGCCGCGGCCGTTTTCTTCCCCGGCCTTATCGCTTTCCGGGCCATCTTCTTCCCTCTCAGCCGGCTGCGGCCCGCATCGTCCTCTCCTTTGTTTTCTCCCGACCGGGCCGGCTTCATGTCCTGGGGAGACTTGACCCGCTCGCCGGTGGAGATCTTTCTGACCGCCCTATGCCTGTTCGCCCTTTCGGCCGGCTTAACCCATTTTCTCTCCGGCCGGTTCAAGCGACCGGCCCTCGGCCGGATCGCCCTGATTCTCCCGCCGCTGCTCGTTGCCGGATGCGTCCGCGGAATCGAAAAGCTGACCGTCCATTCCAACGTCCCCCTTCTCCGCTTCGAGCCGACAGGGCCGTTTCTCCTTCTTCATGCGGCCGTGTTATTTCTCCTGGCCGCCGCTCTTTGGCCGTCGATCGCCCTCTTCCGCCAGGCGTTCAAGGAAGGCCGGAAATCGGCGATTCCGGCGGCCGCCTTCACCGTCTTTTCGGCATTCGTCCTGATTCTCTTGCGGCCGTCCGATGCGTTTTCGGGCGCGGCTTTAGCCGCGGGACTCGGCCTTGCCGCCGTCTGGTCCGTCCCCATGATATCGCGGCGAAAGAGCGCCGCCGCCGCCCTTGCTTTCCTCATCGGCTGGGCGGGCGTCTACGGAACGATCCGGAAGGCGACGGACGCGAAAACCCAAAGCCTCGCCGCGGGGATTCTCCGGGACATCATCGAAACCCAGGACTCCTGGGCCCGGTTCCTGCTCGAGGAATCACTCCGAACCCTGGATCGGTCCAGGAGAGACATCCTCGCTTATCTGGACGGCAGCTTCGAGCTCCCCGAAGCCGCCCGCCGGCTGTGGAATGAGACCTTGGCGGCCCGGTTCCGCTGGTACTCCAGCCTCGAGATCCATGATGCCGAAGGGACGCTCCTGTCGCGATTCGCTCTCAACGTGCCGAAAATCTTCCGTCCGACCGGCGATCTGCCTTTCCGGACCCAGGGAACGATCGTCCGGCGGGCTCTTCCTTTCATGGGAAAGGAAAAGGATTTCTTGATCGGCTACAAGGATTGGGAGGCCGGAGGGAAAGAGCCTCGGCCGAACGATCATCTATCTTTCTTTGGACGACGACATGCTGCCGTTCCTCTATTCGGCCAATCCCTATTTTGAGCTGCTCCGCTCCAATTCCCTGCCGTCCCTGGTCCAATTCGATTTCCGTTTAGCCATCTTCGACTCCTCCGGACGTCTCGTCTTCAACCCGGGAAAGCTTTCCTCCGGCCTGCCTCCCGGTCTATTGGAAAGCAAGGACTTGGACGGCCCGGGCATGCGGGCGGATTTCCGCGATAAAAACGAGCGCTTCGACCTGTTCGCTTTCCGGTCCGATGGCCGGGTGTATGCCGTTCTGACCCCGCGCCCCGGGGTCATCGGGCGGGCCGTCGGAGTATTTCAAATCGATTTTCCTGGCCGGATTGCTGTTGGCCCCGATCGTCCTCGCGGCGGCCTGGGTGGCCGTCCGACGCACGCGCCGCCGCCCCCTGTGGTCGTTTGCCGACCGGGTTTACGTGTCCTTTGCCGTCGTCGCTCTCATTCCCCTCCTTCTGTTTGCCGTCTTCTCCCGGGGATTTTTCAACCGCGTGTTCACCCAGCAATTCGTCCGGAAAGCCGAGATCCACGCCAACCTCGCCCGCAACGTCATGGCCGATCTCGCCGCCCTTCAGGAAGAGGAGAAAGCGCCCGGTCGAGACGCCTCCCGACGACCTCGTTCTTTGGATTTCTTCAACCATCGCCAATGACGTCAATCTTTACCGGGACGGACGACTGGCCTCGTCCAGCCGCCGGGAGCTGTTCGACGACGGCCTTCTGCCCGAGCTCCTCGACGGCGAGATCCATTATCAGATTCAGTTCGCCGACCACCCCTATTATGCCCAGACGAGCCGCCTGGGCTCGTTTTCCTTCCGGACGCTGACCGTTCCTTATAACGCCATCGCCCCCTCTCTTCTCCTGTCTCTTCCCTTCCCCTTCGAACGCCAGGAGATCTCGGCCGCGGGGCGGGAGCTCTTCGAGTTTCTGGTCTTCATCGGCATCTTCTTTGTCGGGACGGTCCTGGTCCTCGCCCGGGGCATCGGAGCGATGATCGTGACGCCCGTCCGCCGCCTCCTCGCCGGAACCCGGGAAGCGGCCCTGGGCAATCTCGAGTTCGAGGTCGAATACCGGGGGCGGGACGAGATGAAAACACTCGTGGACGGATTTAACGCGATGATCCGCGAACCTCAAGAGCCATCAGCAGGAGATGGCCGACCTGGGCCGCAAGGCGGCCTGGGCGGAAATGGCCCGGAAAGTCGCCCACGAAGTCAAAAATCCCCTGACCCCCATCCAGCTTTCCGCCGAGCACCTGCTGCATGTCTGGAAAGACCGCCGGAGGAATTCGAACCCGCCTTGAAAGAATCGATCTCCTATATCGTCGGCGAAGTCGACAACCTCCGGCGGATCGCCCAGGACTTTCTGGATCTCTCCCGGGCCTGCGGTTTTAAGCAAGGCGCCCATGGCCCTGGACGAGGTTCTGGTCGAAACGATCGCCCCTTACAAAAAGCTTCTGGCCGACCGTCTCGTCTTCCACGAGGCGATCGAACCCGGGGCTCGCCTTTGACGGCGACCGGGCCAAGCTTAAAATCGCATTCCGCAACCTGATGATCAACGCCATCGAATCGATCCGCCATCAAGGGGAGATCCGGGTCGAAGCCCGCCGGGCGGGCGACCGGTTCGTGGTCGTCGTCGTCGATAACGGCTCCGGCATGAGCCCGGACGTCCTGGACCGGATTTTCGAGCCCCATTTTTCGACGAAATCGGCCGGGACCGGGCTGGGTCTCCCGATCACAAAAAAAATCATCGAGGACCACGGCGGCACGATTCGCGTCCGGAGCGAGGCCGGCCAAGGGACGACCATTCTCATCGAGCTGCCGGCCTGAGGCGGACCCTCTCCGTCGCCGCGGGCTGGCAATTTCGTTCCGTCTGTGGAAGAATATACCGTCATGAGCAAGACGTTGGTCGCCTATTTCAGCCGGACCGGCAACACGAAAAAAGTCGCCGAAACGGTTTATGGGGAGCTGGCGGGCGACCGGACGCATCACGACCATCGACAAGGCCGAAGCCCTGGACGCCTACGACCTGATCTTCGTCGGATTTCCGGTTCAATCCCACAGCGTCCCCTTTCCCGTCGAGACGTTTCTCAAATCCCTGCCGAAAGGGAAAAGAATCGCTCTGTTCTGCACCCACGGGGCGTTTCCCCATCACCCGATCGCCCTGGAAGCCCTCGAATACGCCGCCATTCTTTCCGGTCATTGCCGACTGCTCGGGACGTTCCATTGCCGGGGGAAGGCTCTCGCTTCAGGCCTTGGACGCTCTTGGCCCAAGTCGCCCGAACATCGGGAATGGTCGGAGATGGCCCCCTCGTCTGCCTCCCATCCCGACGCCCACGATTTAGCCGAAGCCGCGGTCTTCGCCCGCCATATGAAAGCCCGAAGCTCCGAAAAAGGCGATTCCCCCAGCGGGTAGGACGGTCCGGCCGATGATGAAATTCATCTTCTATTGCCTTCTGGCGTATTTCGTCTTTCGCCTGGTATCCTTTTGGCGGAAGATCGGCCAGCCGAAAAAGCCGGAACAAACGCCTTCTCCGCGGACAACGGGCTCGGGGTTGATGGTCAAGGATGAAATCTGTCAGACATATCTCCCCCGGGAGAGCGCCCTGCGGGAGAGTCATCGACGGTGAGGAGAGGTATTTCTGTTCCTCGGAATGCCGGAGAAAATGCCTCGAAGCCCGGAAAAATAACCGCTGAAAGCGGACGATCAGACCGTCCGCTCGATCCGGAAATCGGCTTCTCCCCCGTCGCCTCTTCCCAGTGAACATCCACTTCGTCCACGCGGGCCAATCGCGGTCCCCGGCCGAGGCCTTTGATTAGAGCGTCAAGGGAATCCCGGTCTCCTTCGGCCAGGACTTCGACCCGGCCGTCGAGCCGGTTTCGAACCCACCCCCGGATTCCCAGACCCGACGCTTCCCGGCTGACGAACCAGCGAAAGGCAACCCCTTGGACATCCCCGCGGACAAACGCCCGGAACCGCTGATTCATGCCCCCTCGGCCTTAAGACTCAGGTCTAGACCGCTTCCATCGTCGAGGGAGGCTTCGGGGCGATGTTGATACGTGACGCTGACAACCTCCGGAAGCTCCCGGAGAAGATCGGCGGCAATGGCCTCCAGCGTTTCCCAGGGCAACCGGGTCGGCGTGGCGTGACGAGCGTCGAGGCTGTTCCAGCACCGCACCTCAATCTGACGGCCGTAGACGCGCTTTCCGTCCCGCATGCCGGGAACCCGGTCGGAGTGAAGGATGGCCATGTATTGAAAAACGGGGGCTTTTTCCAAATGCCGTTCGCAGACGGCCGTCGCCCGGCGGACGACGGCGATGCGTTCCGGGTCCACTTCCCCGATCACCCGGGCCGAGCAGGGCCGGGCCCGGGAAAGGCTTGCGGTTGAAGATTTCCTCGGGAAGGTTAAGGGCCCGGCCGACGACCCGGACACCGTCCTTGCGCAGCGGCAACAGCGGCTCGAGGATATGATATCCGAACGTTTCCTGGGGATCGATTCCCAGCTGGGCAAAGACGTTGTGCTGCCGTTTGATCCCCGCGACCGTTTCGTCGACGTCGGTGAGGATCGTCCCCTGGAGCAGGTGCCGGGCGCCGCTTTCCTTGACGATTCGGCCGAAGACATGGCGGTAAAAGGTCTGGGTGATCGCTTCCCGTTTTTCCTCCGGGTCGGTCAAGCCCTTCAGGGCGGCGAAAAACTCGGCTTGGGCGTCGATGACTTCGAGCGGGACGCCGAGGCCGCGAAACAGGGCGGCCACGCGCTCCGGCTCCCCTTCGCGCATGATCCCGTTGTCGACAAAGACGGTCCGGAGGCGGGAGCCGAGAGCCCGGTGGCCGAGCATCGTCACAACCGAGGAGTCGACCCCGCCGGACAAGGCGTTGATGGCCAGGCCGTCGCCGACGGCGGTCCGGATTTCGGCGATATTTTCGGCGATGAACTGTTCGGGATTAAGCTCGGCGACGGTTATTTCCTTGATCATGAGGGCTCCTTCTTCGCCTTCTCTTCCGGCGCACCATAATGCTTCTTGATCAGCGGAAGGATGTAGCCGTCAAAGGCGACGACGAACTCCGTCCGGAGGGCGGTCCAGGCCGAAACGTCCCGGCGCATGTCCTCGTCCCGCGGTTGGGCCGAAGCGACGACCAAGAGCTCGCCGTATTTCAACTCCACCGGGAGGATCTCGTATTTAACCGCCAAGTCGCGGGGCAAGAGGCCGATGACTTCGGCCGGAATATGAAAGGTCGCAAGGTCGATCCAATTGCAGCCGATTTGGGAGGCGACGGCCAGGCAGATGTCGTTGGCCGTGACGCATTTCATCTCGACGAGGATCTGTCCCAGCCGTTTCTTCCGGTGCTCGCTTTGAACGTAGAGCGCCTGCTCGAGCTGGCCGCGGGAGATATACTGGGCTTCGACCAGGATCTCGCCCAGCATCGCCCGGGTCGTTTTCTGCTTGCCCAACGATTCGTCGAGCTGCTTGCGGCTGATCATGTCCTGCTCGACAAGGATCTGGCCGATCATTTTCTTCCGGTTCTCGGACTGGATGTCCAGGGCGCTTTGCAGCTGTTTCCCGTCGATCAAATTGGCGTCGACGAGCATTTTCCCCAGCAGGCGCTTCTGATCCACTTTCACCACACACCGGGCGTTGATATAGATCCGCTCGCTCCGGTCGGAGGGATTGAGCGGCTGGAGGAAAAAGCTTTTCTCTCCCGGGCTGTATTTCAAGGTCGTTCCGGTGAGCACTTCGCCGTCGTTCATTTCGACGACCAATTTGTAAGCGATATTGCCGGCGAACTGGGTCTGGGAGATGTTTTCCTTGTTGACCAAGGCCGAATCCCGGTCTTTCTTCAGGAAGAGGATCTTCCGGACTTCCTCGATGTGGACGGTCATGAGGATGTCCTTTTTCCCGTCATCGGATTTCGTTTCGAACGGGAACGTCTGCTTGGCCAAGTTGAAGAACGGGATCGTGCCCTTCTTCTCCCGTCCGTCGATGAACTGGACGACGGCTTTGTTCATGGTCCGCTCCTCCTATCATAGATATCCCAGACTGCGATGAAATTTCAAGTCCAAGCTTCCGATGTTGACAAAATCACCGGCCCGGGGTAAGGAGGAGGGGAGATGAATCTCGTCACCATCGCCGGTTTCGATCCCAGCGGAGGGGCGGGCGCCCTTCTCGATACGGCGGTTTTCCGGGCCCTCGGCTTCGAGGGTTCGGCCGTCCTGACCGCCGTCACCGTCCAGAACACCGCGGCCGTCTTTCAGGTCAAGCCGCTTTCATCCCGTCTCGTTCGCGACCAGCTCCAGGCCTTGAGCCGCGACCTCGCGATTGCCGGATTGAAAGTCGGGATGTCCGGGTCGGCCGCCAATCTAACGGAAATCGGGCGGCTTTTCGCCGGATTCCCGGGCGTACCGAGGGTGGTCGATCCCGTCTTCCGCGCAACCTCCGGCCGCTCCCTGGTCGGGATCGGCGGCGGCTACAGTATTTCTCCAGGCGCTAACCGGCCGGGCCGATGTTCTAACCCCTAATCTCGAGGAGGCGTCCCGCCTCAGCGGCCGTCCGGTTCGAACCGTCGCCGAAATGCGGGACGCGGCAAGGACCGTCTTTGAACGGACCGGGGTCCCCTGCCTGGTGAAAGGCGGCCACTTGACCGGCGACCCGGTCAATCTCCTCTATGACGGGAGCCGCACCGTTCTCTTCGGGCACAAGCGCCTCCGGCGCGACGTTCATGGAACCGGCTGTTTTTTTTCGGCCGCCCTGCTCGGTTTTCTCGTCAAGACAGGTGACCTGATCGTCGCATCCGAAGCGGCAACGGAGTGGACTCACCGGGCGATCCGGACGGCGGTTCGCATCGGGCGAGGCCGGGCGGTCTTTTCCCCGCTTTCAATCCCCCAACCGTAAACCTGTCAGCCGCTGCCACCGAAGCGGGTCGATGTTGCCGCCGCTGGCAACCAGAACGACCGTCCGCTTACGGAAAGCGTCTTTCCTCTTGAGAAGCGCGGCCAGGGGCAGGCCGCCGGCGCCCTCGATCCGGCGCCGATGAAACCGGCCGATGATGGTGAGGGCTTCCTTGAGTCTGGCTTCTCCCGTCAGCCGGATTTCGTCGACGTACGTTCGGCAGAGCGGGAACGTGATCGAGCCGGGCTCGATGCCCCCGGCCACCGCGTCGGCCAGCGTCCGTCCTTCCCGGATGGACACGAGCCGGCCGGCGCGAAACGATGCGTTCATAAAAGCCGAAGCCGACGGCTCGACGCCGACGATCCGGATTTTCGGATTCCGGTTCTTTAGATATGCGGCGATTCCGGCGATCAATCCTCCTCCGCCAATCGGGACAAAGACGGCTTCGGCCTCGGGGCAGGCCTCGAGAATCTCCAGGCCGATCGTTCCCTGGCCGGCGATGACCTCGGGATCGTTGTAGGGAGAGATGTACGCTTTGCCGGCCTTGGCCGCGTCTCGGCGGGCGGCGATTTCGGCGTGCTCGCAGCTTGCCCCGTGGAATTCGATCGCCGCGCCCGCGGCCCGGAGCTTGCCGATTTTAGCCGGGGCGGCCGTTTGGGGAAGGTAGAGGATAACGGGCGTTTTTTCTATCGCCGCCGCCCGGACCACGCCCAGGCCGTGGTTTCCGGTGGAAGCGGTCAGGACGCCCGCCCGTCGGGCCGCGGCCGAAAGCGTCCGGAGCTTGTTCAGAGCGCCCCGAAACTTGAACGACCCGGTCACCTGGTCGGCTTCCCACTTGATAAAAACCCGAGCCCCGGTCAGCCGGGAAATCGGGCTCGAATATTCCAGGGGGGTCCGGACGATGTCCCGCTTGATCCGCTGATAGGCCGCGTCCACGTTACGATCGGTGATCATCTTTTCTATATCCCATATCTTTCGCTGCCGATCAAGGATCTTTATCTTCGGGCCGCGTTTCCTTACAATGAGGAAATGGCCAAGATCACCGTTGGAACGGCCGGTTGGAGTTATGAGGACTGGGAGGG
Organism: Candidatus Aminicenantota bacterium; assembly: GCA_963783665.1. Lineage (GTDB taxonomy): Bacteria > Acidobacteriota > Aminicenantia > Aminicenantales > UBA4085 > JAAZPG01. Next base: position 477,105 of record CAWANZ010000002.1, read on the forward strand.
GATCGTCTACGCGAATAAACCCCGCCGCCTCCATCCCCTGACCTATCTCGCCCGCTTCATCGACGGGGTCGAGGTCAACAGCACATTTTACCGGACGCCGCCGGTACCGATGGTCCTGGGCTGGCTCAAGGCCGTCGCAGACCGGCCGGATTTCCAATTCGCGGTCAAGCTCCACCAGATTTTCACCCACGAACGGAAGGATTTCAAGGTCGAGGATGTCGACCTCTTCAAGAGGGCCGTCGACCCGCTCGCCGCGGCCGGGCGATTGGCCGCCCTTCTCGTGCAGTTTCCCTGGTCCTATCACAATACCGAGCCGCATCGGGAATACCTGGCCGGATTGTTCGACCTATTTTCCGGCTATCCGCTCGCCTTGGAGGTCCGGCACGGGTCGTTCGAAGACCCCGCCTTTTTCGATTTTCTCCGAACATCCAAGGTGATCTTTTGCAATATCGACCAGCCGGTGATCGGACGATCGCTTCGGCCGACGGCGATTGTGACCGATCCCCGACTGGCGTACGTCCGGCTCCACGGCCGCAATTACGCCGACTGGTTTCGGGAAGACGCCGGCCGCGACGCCCGATACAATTACCTCTACGCGAAATCGGAGCTGGAGGAATGGATCGGCCGGATTAAAGAATTGGGGCGCTCGACGGACCGGATTTACATCGTCACCAACAACCACTACCGCGGCCAAGCTCTGGCCAACGCCCTCCAGATTAAAAACCTGACCAGCGGCAAAAAGCTCGAAGTGCCGGAGGGGCTCTTGAAGCAATACCCGGCCTTAGAAGAGATCATCGAGCGCATCCGCAAAGGCCAGCTCGACCTGTTCGACAAAAAAGAAGATTAATTCCTTTTTAAACCAGAAAAGGAACGAAGCGTTTCGTCTTCTTCATCAAGGCAAGGTATTCGTCCCCGAACTTGCCCTTCATCTCCCGTTCTTCCATCAGGGCCGTGATCCAACAGGCCGCCAAGTTGACGGCCATGACGGCCGCGGTGACCGGCCTCATCCCTTTGAGGAACACGCCGATTCCTAGGTAGATCAGCGAAGCGTACATCGGATGGCGGATGAAACGGAAAATTCCCCGGTCCACCAGACGCGTCGTCTTTTCGAAATTGCGCCCCTGAGGCCGGCCGTGAATCCAGAGGCCCAGGAAACCGGCGGCGACCACGAGGATGGAGGCAACGAGAAACGCCCCTGAAATAATCTGCGGCAAGGAAAAGGGATCGTGAAACCAGACGGGCAGATTGAGGAGGACGAGAACGAGGACGCTTTCAAAAGCGAAAAACCGGGGATAGCCGTAGTATCGCTTCTCCCGGATAGCGGAAAACCAGCTGAAGGCCAGGAGAAAGACGGTCCCGACGATCAGGGCGATCCAGGCTCCCCGGGTCATCTTTTCTCCCCCTCAAGCGGCCGGCCGAAGCGGTTGTCAAAGGCGAATTCGGCCAGGGGTTTGCGCTCGGGCCGGGTCGATTCCTTCTCGATCTGCTCGGGGGAAAGGACCGGGCTGATCTCCGCGGCACGCTTGCCGATATTCACCAAGGTGATCACCTGATAGTCGTCCGGGATGCCGAGAATCGCGCGCGCTTTTTTCGGACTATATCCGGCGATCGGATGGGCCACCAGGCCCAGCTCCGTGGCCCGGAGGATGAGGAAAGCCGTCGCCAGGCCGTCGCCGAAGAGATGATATTCCCGGTCCTTGATGAGACAGTCGTCTTCCTTCCGGCTGCAGACGGCCACGATCAGAGAGGCCGCCCGGGCCCAGTCGTTGCCGGGGCTGTTGAGAGCCGGATGGAACCGTTCGAGATTCTCTTTCCCATGGACGAAGACGAAGCGCCAGGGCTGATTGTTGTTGCACGACGGGGCCAGCTGGGCGCAGTGGGACAGGTCTCTGATTAAATCCGGAGTGATCGCGACGGGCGCCAGCGACCGGTAAGCCCGGCGAGTTTCGATGGCCTCGAGAACGTTCATCGATTTTTCTCCTTAACCGGTCTTCAAAGGAAACCGGAGGGAAAGAAAGTATCGGCCTTTTGGCCGCGGGCCGCAATCACGGCCGTTTTTTCGTGATCGCGGCCTTGAGGAGATCTTCCAGAGGAGGGCTTTCTTTCAACGCTTTTCTTTTCCAATGCGGGTTCAACCGGTCCAGCAACCGGGCCATCGCCATTCCGCTGAGATAGAAGCGGAGGTCTCCGTTCTGGCGTCCCAGGGCTTTATCCAAGCGGGCGAAATCGGCCTGAACGAGGAAATGGAGCCCGCTTCGGTATCGGGCGTAAGACTCTTGCTCCGACCGGGCCACGGCCAATTCATCAGCCCGGATTTCGACATATTTAGCCAAACCTTCGAGCCATTCGAGCCTCTGTTCAAAACGGATCAGATCATCCGATAATCGAGCCGCTTTTCGCCTGGCGTCCCGGATCCTGAGGAATTCGTCCGCCGCCGCGCGGATCTCAGATGGCCCGCTCGCCTGCATCGCTTTAGACAGGGCCGCGCCCTCGGCGTTCCAGGAGGCGGCGAAATCCTTGTCCTGGAACGGATATCGGGATTCCTGGGCATAAACCGCTCGGGCGGCGGTGAAGGCCTCCGGCGCTGATTCGGCCTGAAAGGCGTGAAAGATTTCGTGAACGAGGCCAAGGCTGTACCATTCCGGGCCGAGCCTCATGGGGATTTTCCGGTTCATCCGGCTCAAGGTTGAGAGACTCCCGGCCCAACGCCGTCCCAGGTCGACGGCAAAGGCCTGGGGATTGACGGCCGGTCGGCGGAAATAGGGGTTCCCCAGAAAATCGTCGCCCCCGACGATTTCCCACGGCGCCGGAGGATTCGGTTCCCCGAAGAGGTATTCAAAGTCATCGTCATAAACGACAACCGGAATCTCCGCTCTCCCGAATCCCGGCCAAAGGTCCTCACCCAATTCGCTTTTTAATCTTAAAGCCTCAGCCAGAGCTGTTTTGTCCGATAGGAGAATCTGTGCTCCATCCGAGGAAACCGTCGGCCCGGCTGCGCAAAACACGGCAATGAAGATCGCGAGAAACCGAGGATCCGGCCCGGCTTTTCTCATGACGTCAGAACCGGCTTCCCCAAATCATCATCATTTCTTTCTATTCATATGAAAGAAACCCGGAGATGTCAATTCCTTTCGGAAGCCGCCCCGCGAAGGCTTGAAAAGGGAATATTCCGCCCGGTTGCGTGTATAATGAATGCGGACGAAGGCCCGCAAAGGTCGTCCGCAAGTTACGGGGGAAAACGACATGACAAATTCACTATCCCGTTTTATACGGTTGGCGATCGTCGCCGCCTTGATCACAGGGTCAATCCCCGCCGTTTTCTCGGAGCAAAAATCGGTCCAGGTCACGGCCATGGTTTTCGAAACCGCCCCGATGATCTTTACGGTGACGAAATCCGAGCCCGATCCTTCGGGCGGAATCAAGGGGACCATGACCGGCGGAATGATAACGTCGCAATTCCCGCCGGCCGTGGTGCGGTTGAAAATCGGCCGCCCGGAGGATTTCGACATCGAGGCGATCCCCGCGCTGATCAAGCGTCATTTCAAATACCAATGCGGGAGCGAGATCTCTGAAGGCCTGCCGGCGACCATGATCGGCAAGGACATCTTCTCGGTCAAGGACGGTACGTTCTTGAAAATCGGCCACGCCCTGCTGAAAACCGGAAATCCGCCGAAGCCCGAAACGGACCCGGTCGTATGCGACCTCAAGCTGGTTTCCAAACAGGGAGAAGCCTCTGTCTTCGAGGCCCGCTGCACCTTGAGCCGGGAAAAGGAAGCGAGCCCGAACGGGCCGCCCACAATCTTGCTCGAAGAGATCATCGGCTTGCGCCCGAACGAGCCCGTCCTGATCGGCTTTCCCTATATCAACCGGGCGAAAGAAAAATTCGTCTACTGGATCGCCCTGCTTCTGGAATAGCTAAAACGCCCTTACAAACGCACAGTCCTGGATCTTGACCCCGCCCCGGCCGTCGGCCCGGGGCTCGCCCCGGAGGCAGCAGACCGGCGGCTCCCCCATCGTCAGGCACATCCGGTCGCCCACGCCCTCCAGCGTCCCCGTCTCGTCCTCGAAGAGAAAAAAGTACTTGATCCCGTCGCGGACCTTCTTCCCCCGGGCGTCGACGACCCGGACGACAAGCTCCACTTTCTCACCCGCTTTCTTCCGCAGGTCGCGGATGCGGAGGTCGGGGCGCTTGCCCTCGTAAAGAGCCAGGGAGTCGGTTCCCGGGCTGAAGCCGAGCGACTCCACGAGAAGCTTGGCTTTCTCCCGGGGCTCGATGTCGCCCGGCGGCTCGACGCCCTCGATCCCCTGGACGTAGCGGAGGACCTGGCGGGTCCGCCGGGCTTCGATCGAATCGAAGACGCCGGCCTTGACCAGGAGGAAAAGCTCCGCCCGGCCGGCCGGGACCCGGGCCAGGAAATCCGCAAGCGAGACGAACGTCCCTCCGGCCGCTCTCTCGTCGACGATCCGCTCGGCCGTCTTCTCCGCCAGGCTCTTGATCGAGCCGAAGCCCACCCGGATCGCCTCGCCCTCGACCATGAAGGCGAGGCCGCTTTTATTCACATCGGGCCCGAGGACGGCGATGCCCAGGCGCTTGGCCTCCTCGATGTAGGCGGCCGTCATGTAGTAGCCGCCGCCGGCGTTGAGGACGGCCGCAAGATACGGGCCGGTATGATGGGCCTTGAGGTAGACGGCCTGGTAAGCCATGAAGGCGTACGAGGCGCTGTGGGCCTTGTTGAAGGCGTAGGAGGAAAACGTCTCCATCATCTGCCAGAGCTTGTCGACCTCGGCCGCCGTGTAGCCGCGGGTCCGGGCCTCCTTGAAGAATTTGTCCTTGTGGGGATTGGGCGCAGAGCCGTTGCGGCGCTTGAGGCTCCGGCGGAGAAGATCCCCCTCCCCCGGGGGCATCCCGGCCGCCCGCTCGGCGATCTGCATGACCTGCTCCTCGTACAGCAGCAGCCCGCCCGTCTCGGGCAGGATCCGGTCGAGGAACGGGTCGCGGTACGTCCCCCGGCTTTCCCGGGCCCGGAGGACGTTTTCCTTCACCCCGCACTCGGTCGGGCCGGGGCGGATGAGGGCCAGGGCCTGGGTCAGGTCGTTGATGTCGGCCGGATTCATCCGCCGCAGCAGGTTCATCATCGCCGGGCTTTCGACCTGGAAGCAGCCGATGGTCGCGGCCTTCTTGAGCAAAGCGTAAGCGGCCGGATCGCCGGGCGGAAGCGTCCCCAGGCCGAGGCGCGTTTTGGTCTCGGAAATCGCGGCCAGGCCGCGGATCGAAAGGAGGTCGAGCTTGATGAGCTTAAGGTCCTCGACGGCGTCCCGGTCGTAGTGGGACATGAGGAGCCCCTTGGCCGAGGTTTCCAGCGGCAGGTAGCGGTCCACCGGCGACGGGGTGAAGATGATGCCGCCGACGTGGAGGGAGATCTCGTGATGGATGCAGGAAAGCTCCGCGGCCGCCTTCCAAATGTCCAGGTACCCGGCCGGAGCGGATTTGTTCTTCATGAACTCCGGCGTCTCGTAGTACGGGGCCTTCTTGCTCAGGGTCCGGGCCTCCTCCGGCGGCAGGCCGAAGGCCCGGCCGGTCTCGTAGAGAGCCGAACGGGCCCCGTAGCTTTTCAGACAGCAGACGAAGGCCGCGCCGGTCCGGCCCCGGCCGTATCGCTCAAGGACGTAGGCCAGGACGCGGTCCCGGTGCCGCGAATCGAAATCGAGGTCGATGTCGGGCGGGTCGGAGCGGCCGCTGTTGAGGAAGCGCTCGAAATAGAGGTCGAAGGCGACCGGGTTGATGTGGGAAATGCCCAAAAGCCAGGTCAGGAACGACGAGGCCCCCGAGCCCTTGAGGTTGTGGAGGATGCCGTTTTTCCGGGCGAACTCGACGATGTCGTGGACGATCAGAAAATACGGCCCGAAGCCCGACCGCTCGACGACGTCCAGCTCCCGCAGGGCCCGCTCGCGCTCGGCCCAGGTCAGCCCGGAGGTTGTCCGGAGACGGCGCCGGACTTCGTCCCGGAGGGTGACGGGAAACAGGTCGGCCGGAAGCGGCGGGACGATGTCGCGGAAGTCGTACCGGCATTTTTCGGCCACGTCCCGGGTCCGGAAGAAGAGCGGGTCGATTTCGGCCCCGAATTTTTTCCGGGCCAGGGCCTCCTGTTCCGGCCCGAACAAGCGAACCGTCCGGCGAAGATTCTCCCAAGCCGGCGGAAAGGGGATTTTTTTTTCGAGGGCGTGGAGGAGGACGAGCCGCTCGGGCGCCCGGACGTATTTGAGCGGCCCGGCCCAGACCAGGGGCAGGCCGAACGCCTCGGCCGCGGTCCGGGCTCGGCCAGCATTGAGAAAGTCCAACCCGATATAGAGATCGGCCGCCGACGGGCCGTCCGCGAGCGAGGAGAGAAGGGCCTCGATGTCGAGCCGTTCGGCCGGCGGGCCGTTTTTTCCGCCCCCGCTTTCGCCGCCGCCTTTCGGCCCGGCCGGATCGCCGAGGCCGTTTTCCTTCGACGCCGGAATCCAGATCATCGTCAAGCCTTCGATTCCGTCGCCTTCGCGGATCCGGCGGCGATTGAGGATCTCCATCAGGTTGCCGTATCCCTCCCCCGTCCGGACGAGGAAGAGAAGCGTCTCGCCGCCGACGGGGATCTCGCAGCCGAAGAGAGGCGCGAATCCGGCTCCCGCCGCGGCCCGCTTCCACTGGGGCCAGCCGTAGATATTTTCGATGTCGGTCAGGGCTCCGGCCGGAAGGCCGCGCCGGGAAAACTCGCGGGCCAGCTCGTCGAGGGCCGCCCCGCCCCGGCCCCGGCTGAAAGCGGAATGGACGCGCAGGGGGACAAACACCGCGTCACCGGGTCAGCGAGGCCGTCTTGAGGACGAATCCCCGGTCCCGGTCCTCCGGGTAGACTTCGTCGAGCATCTTTTCCCGGATGGTCAGGACCGAGCCAAACCCGAATTTCTCCCGGACCGAGTCCATGGCCGAACCCAGCCTCTCCGGCCGGTCGGAATACGGCTCGAAAAGGGACAGCGGCTTGAGGCGGGTCAGGTCCGAGGCCTTGATCCCGACCAGCCGCAGGGGCAGCCGCGACCCGCCCCAGAGCCCAAGAAAGAGCTCCTCGGCGATCCGGTAAACGTCCGTCATGTCCCGGCGCGGGACGACGAGCAGACGGCGCCGGACTTCGGTCCGGAAATCGGCGTAACGGGCCTTGACCTCGATGATGTGGGCGTAAAAGCGGCCCTGGCGCAAGGCCAGGGTCAGGCGGTCGCAGAGATAGGCCAGGTGGGCCAGGAGAAGGCGGGGCTCCCAGAGGTCGTGGAGGAACGTCGTTTCCCGGGAAACCGACTTGGGGTCGCCGGCCGTGACCAGGGGCCGGTTGTCGATGCCCCGGGACTGGAGATAGATTTCGTCCCCGCCCAGGCCGAAGACCGAATGGAGCGTGGACTGGGGCAGGCCCCAGAGGTCCCCGACCTTCTGGATGTTGAGCATCCGCATGACGACCTGGGTCTTGGGGCCGATGCCGGGGAGACGGTCGATCGGGACGTCGCGGAGGAATTCCTCCTCCCGGTCCGCTTCGATTTCGAAGTACCCCGCGGGCTTGGCCCGGGCCGTGGCCAGCTTGGCCAGGATCTTGTTCGGCCCGACGCCGACCGAGACCGAAAGGCCGGTTTCGCGCTCGACTTGGGCCTTAAGGTCCCGGGCCGCGGCCGGAAAAGAGGCATAGAGGCGGCCGCAGCGGGTGAAGTCGAGGTAAGCCTCGTCGATCGACGTCGCCTCGACGTCGGGGGTGTAGCGGTGGAGGACGTCGAAGAACTTCTCCGAGAACGACTGGTAGACTTGGTAGTTGCCGCGGACAAAGACCCCCTGGGGGCAGAGCTTGGCCGCGGTCCTCAGGGCCATCCCGGAATGGACGCCGTAGCGGCGGGCTTCATAGGAGCAGGTCGAGGCCACGCCCCGCTCGTGGGGCAGGCCGCCGACGATCAGCGGCTTGCCTTTAAGGGCGGGATTGAGGAGGACTTCGACGGCGGCGAAAAAGGCGTCGATGTCGACGTGGACGATGAAGCGGCGGCGGCGGGGGCGGAAGGCCGGGCCGGAAGGCTTCGCTTCGACGGCCGCCGGCCCGGAAGACGGAGGGGCGTCCCGAAGGATGGTATCCGCCGCGCCCGCGGCCCGGGCCGGAGTTCCGTCAAGCTCCCTCGGCCCGAAGGCGGGAGCCGCGGCCCGGTGCGGCGGCCGAAAAGGCGATGAAAACGACGGATGGTTCGACATGCTCCCTCGAAAACAACCCGCGGTTAATACTTTCTCAAGATGCCGATGACCCGCCCGAGGATCAGGAGGTTTTCGACCTCGAACGGCCGGTAGGCCGGATTCTCGGGGACGAGGATCGTCCGGCCGTTTTCCCGCCGGAGCCGCTTGAGGGTGACCGTCCCGTCCTCGAGCCGCCCGACGATCATCTCCCCCGAGGTGACGGTATTGGTCCGCTCGAGGAGGACATGGTCGCCGTCGTCGATGAACGCGTCGATCATGCTCTTCCCCTGGACCCGGATGCAGAAGACATTGCCCCGGCGGCGGCCGACCATCCAATCGGGAATGTCCATGGCCTCGCCCGACATTTCGAAGGCCTCCTGGGGAGAGCCGGCGGGGACGAGCCCGACCAGGGGGACCCGAACCCGGGCCTCGAGGGCCGAAGGGGAGCCGGCCAGGCGCAGCTCTCCCCTGTCGCGCCGGAGGTAGCCCTTGCGCTCCAGGCTGGTCACGTGCTTGAAGACGGCCGAGGGATTGGGAATCCGGAAACGGGCCCCGATCCAGCGGATCGTCGGCCCGTAGCCGCGCTCCAGGATGAAGGACTCGATCGCCTTAAGAATGTCCTTCTGACGGGGGGTGAGCTCCTGCCTGATGTTGTTCACCATTTTGTTCACCAAAAGTAAGATACCCCCGGCCGGGGTGTTTGTCAAGAGGAAAAAGCGGCTTGACGGGGGTTGCCTCGAATGCTATCGTTTCTCCTTATTTTGCCGGGTTTGCCCCCGAAACCAAAGGAAAAACCGTCATGATACGACGTCAGATATTTCCGAGCCTCGCCTTACTTCTGGCGGCCCTTCTCCTGGTCTCAACCGGCCTGCGCTCCCAAAAAAGACGCGGCCGCTCCGCTCAACATCATCTTCCTGATCGGCGATGGGATGAGCAATTCCATCGTCTCGGCCGCCCGGATTAAAAAGGGCGGCGTCACGGGCACTCTCAACCTGGATCAGATGCCGGTCATCGGCCTGGTCCGGACCTCCTCATCCAGCCATCTCATCACCGATTCGGCCGCCGCGGCGACGGCCATGGCCTCGGGCTATAAAACTTATAACGGCGCCATCGGGGTGAATGCCGAGGGCAAGAAAGTCCTGTCTATCCTGGAAGCCGGAATGTCCCGGGGGATGGCCGCCGGCTTGGTGGCCACCTCGCCCATCACCCACGCCACGCCCGCCTCGTTCGGAAGCCACGTCGCAAAACGGTCCGAAGGGAACCGGATCGCCGAGGGCCTTCTGGCCAATAAAATCGACCTTCTGCTGGGCGGCGGATACGGCTTCTTCATCCCCAAGGCCCAGGAAGGCAGCTACCGCGACGACGAGCGGGACCTGATCCGGGAAGCCCGGGACGCCGGATACACGGTCTGCCGGACCCGGGAAGAACTGGCCGCCGCTCCGGCCGGCAAAGTCCTCGGGCTTTTCGCCCGGTCGTCGATGACGACCGAGCCGCCCGAACCCTCGCTTGCCGAGATGACGACGGAAGCCCTCCGGCGACTGGCCGGCCGCAAGGAAGGCTTCTTCCTGATGGTCGAAGGCAGCCAGATCGACTACGCCGCCCATGACGGCAAACTGGAAAATACGTTGGATCAGACGCTGAAATTCGACGAGGCGATCGGGATCGCCTTAGCCTTCGCCCAACGGGACGGCCGGACTCTGGTCGTCGTCACCGCCGACCACGAAACCGGCGGCTTGGTCATCACCGGCGGCGCGAGGGACGGTTCGAAAATCGACGTCGTCTGGGCCTGGGACAACCATAACGGCGCGACGGTTCCGTTATCCGCCTTCGGCCCGGGAGCCGGGGAGTTCGGCGGATTCAAGGAAAACACCGACATTCCGAAGATTTTCGCCCGGCTGCTGGGACTGACCGACTTTCCGAAAATCTTGAATTAACGAGAATTCTTACCGCAGCTCGACAATATACCGGTAATATCCCTGGCTCCGGATCCGAACGGATTTCAGCTCGACCGCGAGCGTTTCCGTGTGGAAACGGAGCGCCCTTTGCCCGGGCCGGAAGCGGATCCTGCGGGAAACGCCCGGAATGAGGATGCGGATGACCCGGCCGCGGGCGTCCGTTTCAGTTAAAGCCGGCGCTCCGAAGAGATGGACCTGGCCGTTGGCGCTTTTCAACAAGAAACCCTGGGTGTGAGCGAGAACTCGGGGGGCGATCGCTTCGATCGTAAACGGCTCGAACGACTCGAAGCGAAGAGGATGGCGGAGGGCGTCGATGACGACCGAAATCCCGTCCTTTCGGTTCATGGCCTTAAGGATGCGTTTGCGTTCCGCGTCCTTTTCGGCCAGGGACGTCCGGACTCGGTCCATCCAGGCGGCCGTTTCATCGGCGGAGAATTCGGCCTCCCCGGCCTGCCGGCGGAGAAATTCGTCCAGGATGTCTTCGGGATAAGCGGCGGTCCCGGCTTCCACCTCCTCCTGCCATCCCGGAACGAACCGGTCGAGAAGGACGGCCGTCCAGCGCCCGGAGGCATATCCCTGCTCCCGAATCGCCTTGGGAGCGAAGCCGAGCGGAAGCGGCCCCTCCGCCGCTTCCTTCCCGGCCGCTTTATACTCGGCGTATTCGGCCAGGCCTTCGAGTCGCCGGATCTCCCGCTCGTAACGGACCAGCGGTTCATCCAGATCCGCGCACCGCTCTCGGCGCAAGGCCGCGGCCATCCGAGCCCAGGCGATATCTCCGGGCGCGAGGGAAAGGACCGCTCTCCGCAGAGCTTCAAGCTCCCGGCTTCGCATGTCCAACGTTTCCGCCGAATCCAAGGGATACGAAAGGAGGACGCCGTCGTTGGGCCTCCAATCGGGATGGCGGACGGCTTGGAACACATGGAACTTTTCGTGGATCACGACGGCCGCGGTTTCGGTCAGGGAAATTTCGTGTCCGGTGAACTCCGAGCGACGGACAGGGATCGCCGAGGCCAGCCAAACACCGTCGATTTGGACGCATGTTGTCCCGAAAATGGACGGATGGCGCCCATGATAAGCCAGAACTCCCGGCCGCCCTTCGACCGGAACGAATCCCTCGGGCGTTTCCGGAAAATCCAGGAGATAGGTCTGTTCGCCGTCGTACAAGCCGAGGGGGATGGTTTTCGGGTCGAATCCCGGCCAGAGAGGCTGACGCTCGAGCCGACGGACTTCAGCCATGACCTCAAACGGATCATGAACATCCAGCTTCCGGGAGGGAAATAAAGCCTTCGGGAGAATAAGCGAATGAGCCGCAATCGTCAGAATGAAACCCGCGGCTCTCCACCGGCGGGCAGCCAAGCCCGATTTTCCGACGGCCATGCCATGAGAACTGCAAGGGGCATGCCATCCTCCCCTTTCGGCCAAATCGGCCTCCAACGGGAGAAAAAAGACAAATATCTTTTCGCCGGGGAAAAGATCCCTTACAGGCCGTTTCCGGACAGTGCTTTTTTCGGCTTGATGAGCTTGCCTTGCGCCGAAGCGAGAATGTCTCCCTTCGCATCGGTGAGAGTCGATTCACATTCGATGACCCGCCCGGAAACGGACAGGACCCGCCCCTCGAGGACGACGGGGCTTCCGATTTTGACCGGTTTTTTAAAGCGAACGACCATTTCCGCGGTTACGGCCGCTTCGCCCGGGTCGCGAACCTGCCCGCCGTAGGCGTGGGCGAAGGCCTCGTCCAGCAGAGTTGAAATGATCCCTCCGTGGAGAATGTCCTTCCAACCCTGGAACCGGCGTTCGGGGACGAAGACGGCCCGGCATCGGCCGGGCTCGGGATATTCGATCATAAGATGCAAGCCGTCCGGATTATGCTTGCCGCAGACAAAACAACAGTGATCGTCGGTTAAGGCGGATTCGGCCATCGAAGAAAACCTCCATTATCGGCGGGACAAATGCTCCGATAGTATACCCAAAACGGCCGGATCAATGGCGGATTTCGTAAAAAAAGAACGCTCGAGACGACATTTTCGGTTGACAACCCCCCATTCCCCGACCTATCTTCCAAGTAGGGAGGTTTGGGCATGGAGCTTTTCTGTGGAACCAGCCGATTCACTCCTTCGGCCGTATCCCGCAAGCTCGTCCGCCTCATTGAAACCGGCGCCGAGGATATGGCCCGGTCCTACACCCGCGAAATCCGGTCGGTAATTGAAGCGCCCGGATTCCGGACGTTCGATGAACGGGAGGTCCACGACCGGGGCTTCCGGGTCTTCAGCCAGTTCGGCCGCTGGATCTCCAACGAGGTTTCGGAGAAGGAGATCGAGGAATACTGGACCGCTCTCGGGCGGCAGCGCCGCCGGGAAGGATTCTCGGTGTCCGAGATCATGATCGCCATCTGCCTGATCCGGCGCGACATCTGCTATAAAATCCAAAATGAAGGCCTTCTCGATACTGCCGGCGACCTTTACGAAGCGATGGAGCTCTACAGCCGGATCATGAACTTTTTCGAACGGGCCCAGTACTACACCGTCCGGGGGTATGAAGGCAACCCCTGACCTTGCGGCTTATTCATCGCCGAAGCTCGTCCCGACCGCCCGAGCCGCGGCGATCAGGGGATGGTTGATCGGGACCAGGCGCGGCCCTTTTCCCGGAACGTCCAGCGAAACCGAAGACATTTTTCCGTTGCGGACGGCGACCATCCGGCCGAATTCGCCCCGGGCGGCCAGGCAGATCGCTTCCGCCCCGAGCTGGGTCGCCAGGATCCGGTCGGCCGCCGTCGGCGAGCCGCCGCGCTGGAGATGCCCCAGGACGACGGTCCGGGCTTCCTGGCCGGTCAGCCGCTCGAGCTGGTCGCCGAGCACGAATCCCACTCCCCCCAGGCGAATGGGGTCGGGACTCGCTTCGATCCGCCGCTTGACGACGACCTCGCCGCCCCGGGGCTTGGCCCCTTCGGCGATCACGACGATGCTGAACTTTTTGCCGATTTTTCTCCGGAAATTGATTTTCGCCGCGACCGCTTTCAGCGTGTAGGGAATTTCCGGAATGAGAATGATGTCTCCGCCCCCGGCCGTCCCGGCGAAAAGGGCGATCCAGCCGGCCCGGCGGCCCATGACCTCGACGATCATGATCCGGTGATGGGACTGGGCCGTCGTGTGAAGCCGGTCAATCGCCTCGGTCGCTATGCCCACCGCCGTGTCGAAACCGAATGTCACCTCGGTCCCGCTCAAATCGTTGTCGATCGTCTTCGGCACGCCGATGATCATCAGTCCGGCCCGGGAAAGACGGGCGGCCGAGGCCATCGTTCCGTCCCCGCCGATGAGGATCAGCGCATCCAGGCCTTTTTCCCGGACGTTGCGGATGACCTGTTTGGAAACGTCCCGCCGGGCATTTGAAGCGTCGCGCGGGTCGACGTAGGCGTAAGGGTCCGATTTGTTCGACGTCCCCAGGATCGTGCCGCCGAGCGTAAGAATCCCCGAAACGTCGGCCGCATCGAGCCTGCGGAAGCGGGGCTTGATCAGGCCTTCATAGCCGTCTTCGATGCCGAAGACCTCCCAGCCGTGCTCGAACATCGCCCGCTTGGCCACCGCCCGGATGACGGCGTTCAACCCCGGACAATCTCCGCCGCCGGTCATAATCCCGATCCGCTTGATCTTCACCATGGGCCTTTCCTCTCCTCAGGAGCCGATTTTCCGGGCTTTCAATTCGAAGTCCTGCTGCCAAAGAACGAGGCCGTCGACCGGCCCCTTGTCCCGAAGAAACTGGATCCGGATGTACGGATCGGTCGAGTAAAAAAGCGTCTGACCTTCGGCGTAAAACCGGGTCGCCGCCTGGCCCGTCGGCTGGATGACCAGATAATAATCTTCCCAGGTGACATCCAGGAAATAATTCGGCCCGACCTCGTACCGGCCGGTGAAGCTTTTGTAGGTCTCCGAATCGAGGCGGAGGACCTGTTTTTCGACCGGCCCGTATCCCGGCCACTTGTAGGCGGCCGAAAGCGCGCAGAGAATTTCGTCGATCAGGGTGAAGCCGTTGTCGCTGTTGGTCATGATGACCGCGCCCTGCCCCCGGACCGGGTACAGGACGAAATAGCACGCATAGCCGTGGGTCTTTCCCCGGGCCAGAAACTGGATGTCGTCGCCGGTCCCCTCGACCAGGAAGCCCGAACCGAAGCTCTCCAGCTGCCGGCCGAGCATCGCCCGGGCCGCCGCGGCCGACAGAATCTTCCCGCCTCCGCTTTCCGCCGAGCGGAGAAGATCGAGAAGAAAGCGGGCGTACTCCGTCGGCGTCGTCCATAATCCCTTGGCCGCTTTTTCAGGATAGCATTTCCATAAGCCGGAGACCGGCCGGCCTTCCCGGAGATGGCCGCTGGCCGCTTCCGCCCGGAGGACGTCCGGAAGGGGAACCTCGAACGTGCTGTCCGCCATCCCGGCCGGGCCGAGAACGAGGTCGCGGGCCAGCTTTTCGAACGGCTCCCCGGTCCGGTCATTCAGGAAGGCTTCGAGGACGACATATCCGGCTTCCGCGTAACGAGTCCGGACCGGAGCGGCCGTCGCCGGCGGCACCCAAAGCGGTCCGTTGGCCGCGGGCTTTGTCCCGTCCAGGACTTGGGCGAGCGTCGGGATGAGCTCGTCGTGGGCATACCCTGGAAGAAGCTGGTCGGAAAGGCCGGACCCGTGGGCCAGGAGCGAACGTAAGTCCAGAAAATGCTCCGTCTGTTCGATTTCCGGAGGGAACGTCCAGGATTTCAGCCCGGCCCCGGCGTCCTCTTCCAGGCGAACCTTCCCTCGGTCGGCCAACGCGGAAACGACCGCGGCGGAAATCGCCTGGCTGAAGGCTCCGCCCTGGAAAAGCGATTCCGTCGTCAGGGGCTGATGAATCTGGTTGTCGCGCTCGCCGTATGCCCTGGCCCAGGCGAGTTCCTTCTGGTCGATGACCGCGATGGAAACGCCCGGAACCCGGTAGAAAGACATCCGCTCCCCCAGGCTCAGCTTTTCCGACGGCATCCCTTTCAGGTGGACCGACCTCAGCAATCCATTTTCCACCGCTTTGATCTTCCGGGTCGTCGCTGGGTTGGTTTTGCCGCAACCCGCCGACGGAAGGAGGAACGCCGCCGCGGCCAGGAGCGCCGCTCCCGCCCGGATCATTTTCCCGAAGGTTTGTTCGCGCATCGGATTTCCGGTCCTTCCTTATTTTGCGGCGCGTCCGCCCCGAATGAAGGCCTCGATGTCGTCGATGACGTCCCGGGCCACGCTTTTATGCGTCAGGAGGTATTCGTCCGGCGTCGGAATCCCCTGCCCCTCCAAGAAGAGATGGTTGAGGTTAGGGTAGAGCTTGAAGGTCACATCGGCCCGGCCCTCCAGCGCTTTTTGCCAGCGCTCGAGATTGGCGGCCAGGACCTGATAATCTCGTTGGCCCTGGAGAAACAGCATCGGCCGCTTGATCGTTCGAGCCGCCGCCGCGGGGTCGTAATCCCGAAGGTCCAGCCAATACGCGGCCACAGCCCCGATATACGCTTTCCTCGAGCCGCGGTCGGCCGCGGTAAGGGCTTTGATCGCCTCGACCTGCGCCCGAATATCGGTCAGCTGTTTTTTATCCTCATCCGATTGTTGCCCGTCCAAGGACAGGAGATAGGTCATCTGCCGGAGATACTCATCGGCGAAGGGAAAGGTCAGTCCGGCCATGGAGATGAATCCGGCCGAGGCCGAGGCTTTCCGCAGCAGCCGCGATTCTCGGGATGAGGGTGCCGCCGAGGCTGTGACCGAGGATGAAGATCCGCTTCGGATCGAGGCCCGGCGTATTTTGAAGCAGCCGGGCGGCGGCGACCGCGTCGTCGATCGTCTCCTCCTTGACCGTCATCAGGGCGAAACCCGGATCGGCGGTCATCTGTCGCCCCGGGAGCGCGGGTTCGTTTTTCGTAGCGAAGGACGGCGATCCCGCGGGAGGCTAGACCCCAAGCCAGGTCTTGGAACGGCTTGTTGGGGCCCAGCGTTTCGTCCCGATCGTTCGGACCCGAGCCGTGAACGAGGACGAGGCCGGGGAAGGGCCCGTTTCCTTTCGGCCTCGTCAATGTTCCGGGCAGAGCCCAAGGCTGAGCCCCGACCAGCACTTCGCTTTCGGCGAATTTTTCCGGGTCGGCGTAAGCCGGCGGAGCGTAAACAGCCGGTGGAGCGTTGGGACCAACTGAAGCCCGGCAATACGGCCGGCCGGGTCAAAGACCACCCGGAAATCCATCGTCCGTTTTTCGAAGACGCAGGTCACCAGGACGATGTCGTAGGCCCCCAGCTTATCGCGCCGTTCCCCGCCCTCCGCTGGAACGCGCCGAGCTGGGCGGGGAGCTGCCTCCACATTCCGGCCATCTTATCCGGCCCGGAAAGCTTCGCCATCGTCGCGTCGAAATCGCGGACGGAAGCCTCGAAATCTCCCCGGATCATGGCTTCGACCATGGCCCGGGCTTTGAGGACAAGCGGGTCTTCATCCCGAATTGCGCCCGCGGGCGGGGGAAACGAAGGCGGCCAGGAGAACGCCGATTGCCAGCATTGCCAAACGATCTGGTTTTCATCCTTCGAGCGTAGGATATCCGAATCGGACAAACAAATAAATGGCCCCGGCCGGCGAAGCCGCCCGATCTCAGATTTTACCGAACCGGAAAAATCGAAACAGCAGGCCGATGTTTCCACCGAGAGAGATGCCCAGCAGGACAAAGAAGCCGATGTCGAGCCGGTTGATGACGGCGAACAGGGCGATAAGAAACATCAACCAGCTGCGGTTTTCCGCGGCTTCTCCCCGCCGCTCGTCGCGGATCAGGTTTTTCGCCAGATAGAACTGGGTGGTCAGCAGAAAATAGAGGCTGACGGCAAAGCAGCCGATAATCAGGTCGATCTCCCGCCCGGAGAATCGATACTGCCCCAGCGACGGCCCCGACGAGCAGGAAGATACTCGTTGATCCGGTCGAGGAGGAGGTCCAGGTACGCCCCGAAATCGTTGGACGTACCCCGGGCCCGGGCCAGCATCCCGTCGGCGCAATCGACGATCGAGGACAGCTGGGTCAGAAGGCCGCCGGCGATGAAGGTTCCCGCGTGGCCAGGGAGAAACACCCGGCCCCGGCCAGGCCGATGAAAAACGAGGCCAGCGTGACCTGGTTGGGCGTCACTTTCGTCTTGAAGAACAGCCCGGACGATCAGCGAAGCCGCCGGCCGGTTGAAGACTTTGTTGATCTGGAGAAAACGGGGAATGAAGGCGCTTTCGCTCTTGCCGCAGGCGACCCGGTAATCGAAACGCTTGATCAGAGCCGCGGGGCGATGTCCCGTTCGGCATGGCGATAGTCCTCGAGGGTGTCGATCTCGATCCACGGCCGGCCGCCGGTCAAGAAGACTCCGAACGGTTTTTCCCCGGCGGGGCCGGCTCCGGGCAACAGATCGAATCCTTTCTCAAAAAAGTGCTGGAGCTCCCGTTTCTTCTCCAGGGCTTCGTAGATCCGGATCAAATCCGGGATCGACTCCCGGCCGATTTTGTAGATGCCGATGGCTTCCCCGAGGCTTTCTCCCGGGTCGAGGTCCTTTCCGATTCGGACGATCCTGTCGCCGCGGGCGATGACCTTCACTTCTTCCCCGTCCAGGGGGATGTCGGCGTCGATCGCCGCCCCGTGCGAAGCGGGCAAGGCGACCAGTTCCGTCAGGATGGTCTGGTCGAAGAGGACGTCCCCGTTGACGACGACGACATCGGAGGCGGCCTGTTTCAAGGCCAGGTTGAGGGAGACGGCGGTGTTGGTGCAAGCGAAATTTTCATTGACGACGAATGTGATTCCGGCATAGCCGCGGTCCTGAACGAATCGTTCGATCAGCTCCCGCCGGTATCCGACGACAAGGAAAATGTCGCCGACCCCGGCTTCTCTCAAGCCGTCCAGGCACCGCTCGAGGATTGTCCGTCCGTCGAACGTCAAAAGGCATTTGGGGAGGGCGTCGGTCAAGGGGCTGAGGCGCCCGCCGCGGCCGGCGCAAAGGACGATGCCTTGGATCATTTTTGGCTTCATCGGTCAGCCGATATTATGTTCATTTTCATGCTTTTTGCAACCGCGGCGGCTCACATTTTCCACGTACCGGCGACCAGAATATTCGTCCCGGTGATCCGCCGCGATGCCTCAGCGGCAAGAAAGCGGACGGCCGCGGCCACGTCGGCGAAAGTCCCCAGGGCCGACGGGGGAACCTTCACTCCGGCCGGAAGGATTCCTTTTTCAAGTAAACCGGGCGAAACCATGTTGATCGTCACGTTCGTCCCTCGGCAATCGGCCGCCGCCGTCCGGGTCAGAAGCAGAAGGCCGGTCTTGGCCGCGGCGTAGGGAAGCACTCGTCGGAAAGGCGGCCAGCTGCTCGGCCCGGCCGAATCCCAGGTTGATGACCCGACCGAACCGCCGCGCTCGCATCCCGGGCAGGGCGGCGGCTAGGCAGAAATAGGAGCTGAAAAGATTTTTCCGGAGCGCGTCCTCCCAGTCGGCCCCTGAGAGCCTGTCCCACGGCTTGATCCGGATCGGGCCGACATTATTGACCAGGATATCCAGCCGGCCCCGGACTTTTTCGGCCGCGACGACCAGGTTGCGGGCCTCCTCTTCCGACGCCAGGTCGGCCTGAAAGACGGCGCTCTCGGCTCCGATCTTACGGGCCCTGCGGGCCGTCTCCTCGGCGCCCTTTCGGTTTCGAAAATAGTGGATGATCACAGCGCCGGCGGACGCAGCCAGCGAGACGGCGATCTCCCGTCCCAGGCCGCCGGAAGCGCCGGTCACGAGGGCGCAGCGTTTGATGGTCATGGGCCCAGTATCGCCTTTTCCCGGTTTGATTTCAACGGACGGCTGTGCTATCTAATAGAGCCTTTATAAATCATTCTCATCGAGGCCAGCACATGACATCTTCATCGTCCCGCGTTCTCGTTACCGGGGCTTCCGGACAGATCGGCACGGAGCTCCTCCAGGCCCTGGCCCAGAAACACGGCCGCGAAAACGTTATCGCCGCCGACATCCAACCCCTGCCCAAGAACGCCCCGGCCTGCCCGTTCGAATCGCTCGACGTGACCAAGGCCGACCGGTTCGAGGATGTCGTCAAGAAGCACCGCATCGATACGATCTACCACCTGGCCGCCATCCTCTCGGCCAACGGTGAAAAGAACCCCCAGCTGGCCTGGTCGGTCAATATGGACGGAACTTATAACGTCCTGGAAGCCGCCCGGAAACTCGGCCTGACCCGGATCTTCATCCCGAGCTCGATCGCCGCCTTCGGCCCCGAAACGCCCCGGGTCAAGACGCCCCAGGACACGATCCTCCGTCCGAAGACGATGTACGGCCTGACCAAGGTCGCCGGCGAGCTCCTGGCCGATTATTACGTCGCCGCATTTCGGCGTCGACGTCCGCGGCTGCCGCTTCCCCGGGATCATCAGCAACGGCGCTCTTCCCGGCGGAGGGACGACGGATTACGCCGTGGCCATCTATTACGAAGCGGTCAAGAACGGCCGCTACACCTGTTTTCTCGGCCCCGACACTCGGCTCCCGATGATGTACATGCCCGACTGCCTGAAATCCATTCTCGACCTGATGGCCGCCGACTTCAAAGCCCTCCGCCATCACGCCGATTTCAATGTCACGGCCATGAGCTTCACTCCGGCCGAGCAGGCGGCGGCCATCCGCAAGCTCGTCCCGGGATTTGCGATCGACTACAAGCCGGACTTCCGGCAGGCCATCGCCGACTCCTGGCCGGAGTCGCTGGACGATTCGGCCGCCCGGGCCGAATGGGGCTGGAAACCGGATTACGACCTGGACGCGATGACCAAGGATATGATCGAAGTCCTGAAGAATCGACACGCCGAAGGCCGGCTTGGGTATTGACTGGGGTCGGTGACTGGGGTCGGACCTCAGGAATTTATTTATTTTCAATATGTTATATGGCTAGAGGCTCAGGTTTCTCTTTCCACATATTTTCACTACTTTAAATTCCAACTTACCCGATAGCGGACGATTTTTTCGATGCCGTCTGCATCGGTCTCGCGGGTATAGAGCTTGTCCCCCATCCAGACGGACATCTCGTTAATATTCGCCGGGATGAGTACTTTCGCCAGGTATCGGCCGTCCGGATCGTAGATATCATAGTAATACGGTCCGGGGACCGAAGCCCCTTTTCCAACGTTTGGACATAAATACGATTTTGAGAATCGACCGAGATCGATTCAAAAAAGGGAAAAGAATCCCGAAAAATCAGCTTAAATCCTGCCCGGATCGTAGGTTCATGAAATTTCTCGAGAACGGTTTTATCCTCAGGGGAAATCGCAATGCGGTTTGGACCGGTTTCGGATGATTTTCAGCAATGGCCGCCCACACCGCTCATCCGGATTTCATAGGTATCGGCATAACCCCAAAAGATACGATCCGACCGGTCGAAGGCAAAGCAAAGCCTGGGTTTCTTGACTATCGAATTCCCTATTTCCCCGCTTCGAAAGATCGGAATCAACCTTGTAAACGTCGAGGACGCGGCTTCCGTCCGGATTCATGATTTGAAGGATCTCGCCTCCGATGGGCTCCGGGGCAAGAAACACGCGCCCGATGAGATTCCCTTGGGAATCAATATGACTCGGATTGAGGCCCCGATTCATTGTATAAACTGTTTGCTCAACAAAATCTCCCGTCAGGGAAAAAAAGTCAACCGAAAGGCAAGCGGATCGAAACAAAGCAACTGGCCGTCCCGAGAGATTTCCAAAAACCGCGGATTTGGAATTCGCCGGGCCCCTGTCCTCTTTTCCCAAAGGATCTCAGGAATCGGCCTTCTTTATCGAAGATCCGGATATCGGCGGCCCGCATATCGAGGACATAAAGATTCCCTTGGCGTCGATATCGAAATCATAAATGCTCGAAAAATGCTGCTCGTTCGATCCGGCCTCTTCCCCTATGGGACAGCTCCTCCGTGAGATAAAGAATATTCCCCTCGTAAATCGGCCGGCCATAATTTTCGACAATCGTGACGCCATTTTGATTTTCGAACTTCCCGGCCCATTTTAATTCACGATTTTGACATGAAATAATAACCACGACTCCCATCGCAATCATCATGAATTCAAACAAGGAGCGTCTTCGTTCCTTCCACAAAATGGAATTTGTTGCAGGCATCGAGCCCCCCCCAAATAAATTTTTTATTATCCTCTTTTCCGCTTGGCCCCGGCTACGTTGCACTCCCCGTATCGGAAGCAGGTCACCAGGTGGTCGTTGACCATGCCCGTAGCCTGCATGTGGGAGTAGACGACGGTTGAGCCGACGAATTTGAAGCCGCGGGATTTGAGGTCCTTGCTTATTTCGTCGGAGAGAGGCGTGCGGGCCGGCATTTCGGACAGGGACCGGAGCCTGAATCGACCGGTTTCCCCCCGATGAAGCCCCAGATATATCGGTCAAACGTCCCGAATTCCTTCTGAACCTCGAGAAAGCGTTTGGCGTTGTTGACCGCGGCGAGGATCTTTAACCGATTCCGGATGATTCCGGCGTCGCCGAGCAGGCGCTTGATATCGCGAGGTCCGAACCGGGCAACCTTCCCGGGATCGAAACCGCGGAAGGCTTTCCGGAAGTTCTCCCGCTTGTCGAGGATCAGACGCCAGCTCAATCCGGCCTGAAAGCCTTCCAGGATGAGAAACTCGAAGATCTTCCGGTCATCGTGGAGCGGCGTCCCCCATTCGAAATCGTGATAGTCGCGCATGAGAGCGTTCTTGTCGCCCTCGAGCTCACCCCAGCAGCGTTTCTTATCTCGGCTCCTCATTTGCTTCATTTGTGGGGTCGGACCTCAGGATCTCATTATTTATCAATAACATGATTGCATTTTGAACCCAATACGATTTTGATTTAAAAACGCGAGAAATATCCCCTGATACATTCATTCCCATTCATACGTCATTATAACGATATTACGACGAAGAGGAAAATCGAATTATCCATTTTTCCCCTCCGGTCGGAGGACGATTGCCAAGAGCCAATCGCAGTTTTATCCCGGGTTTGATATGGCACATCACGCACCGATGTCATAATCGTGATTATCTCCTCAAGCTTCATGATGAGAAAGAATCGTGGAGCAATTGGATGGCCGAAGCGAAAAAACGCTTTCACCTTCTGATTCTAAATTTCATGATCACATCCAACCATATTCACCTCCTCGGGATGGACGGAAGTCATCCGGACTCATCGATCTCAAAAACCCTCCAACTCGTTCAGGCTCGAGTCGCGCAAGAGTACAATGTTCGTAACAACAGACGCGGCGCATTCTGGGAAGATCGATATCATGCGACAGCCATAGAAAGCGGAATTCAGTTGATCAACTGTCAGACGTATATCGACATGAACATGGTCCGCGCCCGAGTCTGCTCTCACCCGTCAGAGTGGCCGTTCTGCGGTTATGAAGAACTTTTTCGACCAGAATCAGATCATCGCGACAGACTCGTCGACCAGGAAGTGTTGATGGAACTCTTTGGAACACAAAGCCTTACTGGGATGAAATCCATGCGAACCGATTGGATCGATCAAGCCATTCGAACCGGGAGAATCAAACGAGATGCGAAGTGGACCGAAAGCATCGCTGTCGGAGGAAGAAGATATTTAAAGGAAATTCAAAAAGCATTATCAAATAAATCACATCACGGCGAAATCGTCATCGATGGAGAAAGTAGTTATCTGCAATGGACAAGAAAGCCGGTTCTCAACAGATTTGGTATCCAGGAAGATGCAGAACAAGACGCGATGTTATCGAAATAGATTAACTAATTGATAAGATTATATTTCCTGAGGTCCGACCCCAATATGATAAGATATCCAAACCGTCGGAGGAGGTTCTCATGAAAAAGCGTCTGTCTCTTTTCGCCATAATTCTGCTCGCCGCGGCCGCCCTGGCTTCGGCCGCCGTCGATCTCCGCAAAGCCGAGGCGGCGATCTCCCCCCTCGAGCTTTATCAATGGGTGAAGACTCTCAGCGACAAGCCCTTCGCCGGCCGCCTCAGCGGACACAGCGGCTATACGGCCGCGGCCAACTGGGCCGCCGCCCGGTTCAAGGAATTCGGGCTGAAGCCCATCGACGCCAAAACCGGTTACCTTCAGACGTTCCCCTCCCCGCTGACCGTCATTGAATCGGGAAGCCTCGAGGCCGAGCTTTGAAAGGTCGATCAGGGAAAAGAAGTCGCCGCCGGAATCCTTCCGCCGAACCGATGACCGATTTCTTCCCCCTGGTCTTCAGCGACAGCGGCGAAATCACCGCCGGCCTGGTCTTCTGCGGCTGGGGGATCAGCGCTCCCGAACTCGGTTATGACGATTTCGCCGGCCTGGACGTCAAGGGGAAATTGATCGTGATCTTCCGCGGCACGCCCGACAGGGACCGGCGCTGGCAGTATCACGACGAGCATCGGACCCGGATGAAAGTCGCCAAGGAAAAAGGCGCGGCCGGGCTGGTCTATATTTATTCGGAGATCAACGTCCATCCCAACGGCGATTTCACCCCCGGCTTTCTGCCGCTGATGATCTCGGATGCCTACGCCGACAAGATTCTCCAGGCCCAGAAATTCACCTGCGCCCAACTACGACGCGACCTTCAGCTTTATAAAAAGCCTCTGAGCTTCCCCATCCAGGCCCGCCTCCGCTACAAGGTCAAAACGCGCCACGACGCCGGGGCGATTACCCAGAACATCGTCGGCTGGATCGAGGGGGGCGACCCGAAGCTCCGAAACGAGGTCGTCATCCTGGGCGGTCATTTCGACGGCGTGGGCGAGCATATGGGATTTTTCTGCCCGGCGGCCAACGACAATGCGTCCGGCAGCGCCATTCTCCTGGGCGTGGCTAAAGCCCTGGGCAAGCTCCCGGTCCGGCCCAAGCGGTCGATCATGATCGTCCTTTTCGCCGCCGAAGAAAAAGGTATGCTGGGATCCGACTATTTCGCCAAGAACCTTCCCGCGCCCCTGACCAAGATGGTCGCCATGTTCAACTTCGACATGGCCGGCGCGGGCAACCAGGCCTCAGCCTCGATTTCGCCCGAACCCGCCGACTTGAAGGCGACCTTGCTCGCCGCCGACGAATCCTCGAAGCTTCTGGCCGGGACGTGGCCGATGGGGCCTCCCGGCGTCCGCGGCGGCGATGTCACCGCCTTTTATAACATGGGTGTCCCCTGCCTCTATTTCATGACCAACGGGCCGTTCCCCGATTACCACCGGCCTGGCGATTCGATCTACCGGGTCAATCCCGACATCATGTCCGACCTGGCCCGGTTGACTTTGCGGGCGGCCTTCCTTTACGCCAACCGCTAAAAGGCTCATAATAAATAAGATGCTGAGGTCCGACCCCATGAAAGAAAAAATCGACCGGCTACATGCGGGGGGGAAAACCCTCGAGAATCTCTTCTTTTTCGAAAAAGACCTGACCCTCCTGGAGAAAAAAAAGCAGCTTCAGAAAATGGAGCGCAGTCTTCAGACGCTCTCAGAAATCTCCGGGATATCCGACGAGGCCCTCCTCCGCAAGCTTGTCGACTTCAATATCCAGATCGAGGTCCTGGCCACCCTCTCGATCATCCCCCTGGTCGAAATCGCCTGGGCGGACGGAAAAATCGACGAGAACGAGCGGGCGGAAATACTCAAAGCGGCCGAATCCTTCGGGGTGTTCAAGGGACAGGTCAACCGCGACCTGTTCGAGCACTGGCTGACGCACCATCCGCCCAAGGGAATGATCGAATCCTGGATTTACTACATGCAGGGCCTCTGCCAGCTGCTGAGCAAGAAAGAGCGCAGCGTCCTCAAGGCCGGCTTTCTCCAATGGGCGAAAAAAATCGGAGAAGCCGGGACCGGCGAGCCCCAAGCCAAAGCGAAGACGGCCCGCCGGAAAAAAGAAATCCTGCTTCAGCTGGAACAGGCCTTCGAACCGCTCAGCTATCACATCTGAGCCGTCAGGTTCTTTTCTCGAGCTGGATTCCCTTGTAGTACTTCTTCAGGATGTCGGCATAGAGAGCGCCCTTCTGGGCCATCCGGAAAGCCCCGACCTGGCACAGACCGACCCCGTGGCCCCACCCTTTTCCCGAGAACAGAAAATGGGTCAACCGGTTGTCGGCGTCGGTTTCCCGATCGATGACGAACAGGGTGTCCCGGAGATTGAGGACCTGGCGGATCTTCAACCCTTTCACCAGCGCCCGGCCTTCCTGGCCGACGATCACCAGCTCGACGATCCGCTGGGACGCGCCTCGTTTCTGGGGGATCAGGTCCATCAGCTTACCGACGGGATAGTATTGGTTGATCCGCGTCTCCAAATCTTCCCGGGATGTCCGAACTTGCCAGCTGTGGTATTGGGAGGGTTGGTCGAGGATGTTGGTTAACGCGATGGATGTCGCCTGAAGGAACGCGATCCGGCCGTCTCGCTCGATCCATTGGATGGCATCGCCAGGCTCGAGGTCGAGCGTCGAAACAAACAAAGCCCTTCCCTCCATGCTCCGGACGAGATAAGGATTCGTCCCGAGGGGAATGGACTTGGGGCCTTCGTCCATCGAAACCAGGAGAGTTCCCGATTCGACCGAACGCAGGATGCCCCGCTGAAAAGGATCGCGGGACAATCCCAGGATCCGGGAAAGCGCGACCGCCGCTTCAGCTCGAAGGATGGGCGCCTCGCCGTCAAGGGCGATATCCCCCCGGATAAAGATTCCGGATATGAGGAAGTAGGCCAAAGCCGGCCTTTCTTCGGCCGTCAGGCCCGGGAAATCCTCCGTCGCATGCTCGGCCTCGCTCTTTCCGACAAGCGTCTGGATCCGTTCCTTCCAGCCGAAGGCGTCGCGGACCATCAGGGCGAAGGCTTTCGGCGTCAACGGATCCATCCCGGCCGCCTGAGGCGCGAAATTCGCTTTCCGGCCGGCGGCGGCCGCCGTCCGGTCGATCCATTCAGCCGCTTCCGAGGCCGGGAGCGGCGACCGGAACCAAGCCGGGTCGCTCCCCGGAGCGAAGATCCCGAGCGCGGCCGGCACAGCCATCTTGGCCGAGACGTTCGTTCCGCTCTCAAAATATGCCGGCAGCCGCAGTTCGGTATTCAGGGAATAGGACTGGCCGCTCTCCAGGACGCACTCCGTGCTCTGGAGATACGGCGCGGGATTCCCCTCGAAAATCTCTTCGACGTTTTCCGTCGCCCCGCCGCATGTGCTCGTATAAAGGGCGTTGATGAGGCTCCCGCCGTAGACCGCCACCTCGCCCTCCGTCTCCTCGACCGCCCGGGTGCTGGCCGGGTGCTCGATGCTCATCCCCTCGTAGACCTGCGATTGGGGCGTGGCCAGGAGGTCGAAGCCCAGGTCGCCGTACTGGCCGAGATTCTTTAGGGCATAGGTCCGGGCGGCGACGGCTTGAGCCTTGAGGGCTTCGGGTTCGCCGAAAATATACGGGGACAGCTCTCCCGGGACGACCCCTTTCAGGTAATCTTCCAGGTTGAGGACGTTGATAAGCGACGTGCCCCGCGGGCTTCCCCGGAGAACGAAAATGCCGCGGTAGTTGCGGCCGTCGTACGTCAGATAGCTTTGGGGATTGGCGGGAATGAAATAGAGTGCCGCTTCCTCGGGGACATCGATCAGACGTCCCTGGACGAGAACGCGGCGGGGCCCGGCGGCGTGTTGAACGATTTCCTCGCGGATGATCCAGGCCTCAGGAAATCCCAGGGCGGCTCAGGACCTTGATATAAGAGAGAGCATCTCCCCGGGTGAGAAAATCTCCGACCCGGACGTGATAAACGCCGTCGAGATTCTCGTCTTTTCCTTCGGCGACGATGACGGCCCGGTCGATCTTTCCGCGGAGAGTGCGGGCGGCCTTCTCGGCTTCGTCCCGGCGGCGCGACTGGAAGGCCTGGAGGATGAATTTTTCATTGAGCGGATCCTTGCGTCCCATGACCCGGGCTTCGGAAACGTCGCCGACCAGGAGATCGTAGCTTGACGCCGCCCGGTAGATTTTCATCCCGGAGGAGGCCCGGACAACCGCCTCGTCCAGGTTGAGGCCGAGGGCAATCCGGATCACCGGTTTGGGAATCAGGAAGCCTTGGAAAAACGTGGCTTCTTGGCCGAACTCGACCGGTCGCCCGGCGATAAAAAAGAGCACCAGGAAGCTCAGGAAGAAGTATTTATAGTTCCGACGCAGGATTTTAGACATGGCGGTTGGTGGTGTTTGCTGAGGAGGTTCCTCTGCCAATCTAACCTAAATCGCCCGTCTTTGTCAAGTAAAAAATTCAACAGGTGCTACCTGTTTCCCGCCCCCTACTACCTGTAGGGGGCGGCTGGAGCGATGATACCAAGCTATATCTTTTAGGATGTCTCCAGGTTGCCTTCGATGAGGCTTCCCTCTCCCTTCGAAGAACCCCGTTTACTCTTTAAAACCGTTAGTCCGCTCCGCTTTGACTTTTCGACCGAATCGGCTATAATTTCGGACCGTTAATCCCTCGACAAGGATAGGCCATGTCAAACCTCGGAAATTATGACGAACGCTACAAAACATTCACCTGGGAACAAGCCGGAAACGAGCTGGATTATAAGCCCGGCGGCGTGATCAACATCGGCTGGTATTGTTCCGACCGCATCTGTGATCAGGGCAAGGGCGACAAAACCGCCTTGATCTGGGAAGGCATGGGCGGCGCCGCGAAGACGTTCACCTACCATGACATCCGGCGGGCGTCCAACACGATCGGCGCCTTTCTCCGCGGCCTCGGCATCCAGCCCGAAGACCGGGTGTGTCTCTTCATGGACAAGGTCCCCGAGCTCTACCTCGGCGTCCTCGGGATCCTCAAGATCGGCGCCATCGCCCAGCCGCTGTTCTCGGCCTTCGGCGACGAGTCGCTGTTCGTCCGGCTGGACAACGCCAAAACCCGGGCGATCATCACCCAGAAAAAGCACGCCCCGAAGGTCCGCAAGATCCTCGACAAGCTGCCCAACCTGGAGTTTCTGATCATCGTCGACCACGACGGCAAACCCCTCCGGGAGCGCGAAATCGCCTTTTCCCTGGAGAAGGCCGAGCCCGTCGAAAAAATCGACATCCACCCGACTCTGGCCGAAAGCCCCTCTCTCCTCCACTATACCTCCGGGACGACCGGCCTTCCCAAAGGCGTCAAGCACGTCCATTACTCGCTCCTGGCTCAATATCAGACCGCTCGCTGGGCTCTCGACGTCCGCGACGACGACATTTTCTGGTGCACGGCCGACCCCGGCTGGGTCACCGGCACGTCCTACGGCGTCATCGGCCCCTGGTGCCTCGGCGTGACCCAGTGCGTCCTCGACTCCGGCTTTTCGGCCGAGGCCTGGTACAAGTTCATCGAAAAACACCGGATCACCAACTGGTATTCCGCCCCGACGGCCATCCGCTCGCTGATGAAGGCCGGCGACGAAATCATCAAAAAATTCGACCTCTCCACCCTCCGGGCCCTGTCCAGCGTCGGGGAACCGCTCAACCCCGAAGCCGTCATCTGGTCGGAACGGGTCTTCGGAAAGCCCTTCCTGGACACCTATTTCCAGACCGAGACCGGCTCGATCATGATCACCAACTACCAGGGGATGAAGGTCAAGCCGGGATCCATGGGCAAACCCTTCCCCGGAACGACGGCCGTCGTCCTCGATCAGAAGACGTATGAGCCCATCCCCGAAACCGGAAAAATCGGCCTGATCGCCATCAAGCCGGGCTGGCCCTCGATGATGCGGACCTACTGGAACAACGAGGAAACCTACCAGAAGAAGTTCAAGAACGGCTGGTACATGACCGGCGACCGGGCCAGCATCGACAAGGAAGGCTACTTCTGGTTCGTCGGCCGCGACGACGATATCATCAACACCGGCGGTCACCTCGTCAGCCCCTTCGAGGTCGAGTCCGCCCTCATCGAACATCCGGCTGTGGCCGAATCGGCCGTCGTCAGCAAGCCGGACCCGATCAACATGGAAGTTGTCAAAGCCTTCGTCACGCTGAAGGTCGGATTCACGGCCAGCGCCGACCTCGACCTGGAGATCATGAACTTCATCCGGAAAAAGCTCTCCCCCCTGGCCATGCCCCAGGAGATCGAGTTCACCGACGCCCTGCCCAAGACCCGAAGCGGGAAGATCATGCGCCGGATCCTGAAGGCCAAAGAATGGGGCGAAGAGATCGGGGACACGTCGACCCTGGAAAACGACTAAGATCGATTCACTTTATAAGGAGACCGACATCATGGCCGACGAATTGAAAGACATCGTTTTAAAGTACGTGATCGCCGAGTATTCCGAGGACGGGGCCGATCCGATCGGAGTTCGACACCCCCCTGATTTCGGGCGGGATCGTCGATTCCTTCTCGATGGTCTCCCTCAAGCGCTTCCTCGAAAACAAGTACAAGATCTCGATCCCCGACGATCAGGCCACTCCCGAGGCCTTCGACTCGATCGACAAGATCGCCGTTCTCGTCCGGAAGTTCACCCAGGCCTGAGCCATCCCCGGCCTGCGGCCCGGCGAGCCGGCTTGCGTCCGTCTCCGCCCGGGCGGCGGGCTGATCGTTACCGGCAACCACAAGGAGACATATCACCATGTCCTATTCGGAAAAAACACGCACGACGTATCAGGGCGTCCTCCAGGGAATGAAGGACGCCGGCCTGTTCAAGCAGGAGCGATTCATTCATTCTCCCCAGGCGGCGGATATCGAGGTCGAATTTCCGTCGGGGGCATCGGTCCGCAAGGTCATCAACATGTGCGCCAACAACTACCTCGGGCTTTCGAGTCACCCCGATGTGGTCAAGGCCGCGCACAAGGGGATGGACGAACGGGGTTACGGGATGTCTTCGGTCCGGTTCATCTGCGGCACGCAGGACATCCACCGGACGCTCGAGAGCAAGGTGACCGAGTTCCTCGGGACGGAAGACACGATCCTCTTCCCCTCCTGCATGGACGCCAACGCCGGCGTCTTCGAGGCCATCCTGACCAAGGACGACGTCATGATCTCCGACCGGCTCGTCCACGCCTCCCTGATCGACGGCATTCGCCTCTGCAGCGCGATGCAGGACACCTACAAGCACGCCGACATGGCCCATCTTGAGCAGAAGCTCGAGATGCACCAGGACCGGCGCCTCCGCCTCGTCATCACCGACGGCGTCTTCAGCATGGACGGCGACACCGCTCCCCTGGACAAGATGGCCGCCCTCTGCGAAAAGTACGACGCAATGATCCTCGTCGACGATTCCCACGCCTCGGGCTTCATCGGCGAAGACCGGCCGCGGAACCCACGAGAAATACGGCGTCGTCGGCAAGATGGACGTCATTACCACGACGTTCGGCAAGGCTCTCGGCGGAGCGACCGGCGGCTGCGTTTCCGGCCGGAAAGAGCTGGTCGAGATGTGCCGGCAGAAAGCCCGGCCCTATCTGTTCTCCAACTCGATCGCCCCCGTCGTCGTCGAGGGCATCCTCAAGGTGTTCGAGATCCTCATGGCCTCGACCGAGCGCCGGGACAAGCTGGAAAAGAACGCCGCCTACTGGCGGAAGGGCCTCCAGCAGGCCGGATTCGTCCTGAAAGAAGGCGACACGCCGATCGTGCCGGTCATGCTGTTTAACGCCAAGCTGGCCGGGGATTTCTCCCGGGCGCTGTATGACGAAGGAATTTACGCCGTCGGCTTCTTTTTCCCCGTCGTCCCCCAGAGCCAGGCCCGGATCCGGACCCAGATTTCGGCCGGCCACGAAATGCACCACCTCGACAAAGCCCTCGACGCCTTCATCAAAGTCGGCAAAAAATTCGACATCCTGGGCAAAACCCGCCAGGAGATCATCGACCGTTTCGGAATGTAAACCCGGGCGGCCGGTTCCCCCTTCCGCCCAGGAAAAAAAAAGCCGGCCCGCCGCGAGGCGGGCCGGGGCTTTTTCGTTTCTCAGGCTGTTTTATTCCCGACCTCTTTTTCGTCAACAGCGAAACGACCATCAGGGTCAGGAAGCTCAAGGGAATCGAGATGATTCCGGGATTATTAAGCGGAATCGGCGCCGTCAACGGATCTTTGCCGTAGAGCGTATACATCGTCGGAGAGAACAAAATCAACCCGATCGACGAGAGGATGCCGACGAAGATGGAAGCGGTGATCCCCCGGGCCGTCGTTCTCTTCCAGAAGAGCATCATGACGATCGACGGCAGGTTGGCCGAAGCGGCCACGGCGAAGGCCAAGCCGACCAGGAAGGTGACGTTGATGCCCTTGAAGAAAATCCCCAGGATGATGGCGATGATCCCGACGACGAAGGCGACGATCTTCCCGACGAAGACTTTCTGCTTGTCGCTTTTGATGATCCCGGCATAGCGGTCCATGAGATCATGGGCGACCGCTCCCGACGCGGCGATGATCAGGCCGCTCACCGTCCCGAGGACGGTGGCGAAGGCGATGGCCGAGATCATGGCGAAGAGGAATGTCCCGAACGACCGGGCCAAGCAGCGGAGCGGACATGTTGTCATCGGCCAGGTTGATGACGCCGTTGGTCATGGCTCCCAATCCCATGAACAGGGTCAGGATGTAGAAAAAGCCGATCCCGGCGATCGCCACGATCGTCGATTTCCGGGCTGCGGCCGCGCTCGGGACGGTGTAATACCGGATGAGAATATGCGGCAAGCGCGGCGGTCCCCAAAAACAGAGCCAGCATCAGGGAGATGAAGTCGATCCGGTCGATGCGGTTTCCCCTCGATTTTGAACCTCAAGCCCGGGCCGAAGAATTTTATTTCCCGGGCGTCAGAACCGGATAGTAGACGGTGACTTTGTCGTCGCCGTCGGTAAACGACGACGTTTTTCCACTGCTGGACCCTGGTATTCGGCGAGCCGATCAGGGACAGGAACTTAAACGGACCCACGCTCCCGGTCTTGGCTTCCGGCCCCGTTTTGCCGTCGATGACGGCCAGATGGCCGACTTGAGCCAAGCTGTTGTCTTTGGAAGCCGGAGCGCCGTTGATGATACTGTGATCCCGTCGCTCTTGACGACGACGGATTGTGTTTCCTGAGGACGACCGATCCTTCCTGCCCGCCCGGGACGATCATGCCACCAGGTTTCCCGGCCGTCCTTGCGGAGCTCGGCGAAGCGCATCGATTTGGCTTCGGCCACCCGGAGGAACTTGATATGTTCCGTCTTCCAGAGTCAAGACGCCCTTCCGTTCCGTCGCGGCGATTTTTTGGTTTTCCCGGAACGGTACCTTGCCGCCCTGGTCGGGGGCGGTCGACAATCCCCGGAACGAGGACGACGATCACGACCACCGTGGAAAAGACGATGAGCATGGCGCCCTTGATGAACTGGACGTACGTCGTCGAGGTCATCCCGGCCGTGGCCACGATCGTGATGACGATCAGCCCGACCATGATGACCCCGATATAATGCGGGAGGCCGAGAAGCGGCGTGACCAGAACGCCCGCCCCGACCATCTGGGGAATCAGGTAGCACAGCGAGACGACCAGGGTGCTGATGGCCGCCAAAAGCTTGATTCCCCGATGGTTGTAGTTCGCATCGAGGGCGTCGGTGAACGTGTACTTACCGAGCCGTTTCAGCGGTTCGGCGACGATGAACAAGGCCACGATCCAGCCCGCCAGATATCCGATGGAATAGAGGAATCCGTCATATCCGGCCGTGGCGATCATCCCGCAGATCCCCAGGAACGAGGCCGCCGAAAGGTAATCGCCGGCAAAGGCGATCCCGTTGATCGACCAATGGATCTTCCCGCCGGCGGCGTAATATCCGCTGGCCGATTTGGCCTTCCGGGCGAAATAGAACGACAGGGCCAGGACGGAGGCGACAATGGTGACGAAGAGAACGACCGAAAGGACGTTCATGCGATCCTCCCGTCGGCATCCGCGCCTTTCAGGGAGTTTTCTTTCTGTCCGACAAGCCCGGCTGTAGATCAGGGCCATGATCAGGGCGACGATGATCAGGCTGAAGCCGTAGACAACGGCCAGGTTCAGGCCCATGAAGACGACTTTTTCCATCAAGGCCGGGCTGATCAGGTTGATCGCCACGAATCCCGCATAGAACAGGGCATAGGCGATGAACAATCTCGGGCCCCGAGTTTGCGTTTGTAGGGGAAGGCCGGGTCTTTACCCGACGTGACCGCCGGTTCATGCAACATGTCGAAGTCTCCTTATCCGCATGGCTTCGCTTTCAAGGCCGGGGCAACCGCCGCCGTTCCTCGAAAATATGCTTGCTTTTATCCCATAATTCGACCCGCAAAATCAAGAGGTTTTTTCCGATGACGCCCGTTGACAGTTCTTCCCGGGCGATGATATCTTTCCGAGGGTGAGTCATTCCGTCCGGATCAATCTCCATACCCATTCCCATTTCAGCGACGGCGACCTCTCCCCTGAGGCCCTGGCCGGGATCCTGGCCGAAGCCGGCGTGCGGGCCGCGTCGCTGACCGACCATGACTCCATCCTCGGCCTGGAGGCCTTTGCCGCGGCGTTGTCCCGGAAGGGCATCGGGACGGTCAGCGGCGTCGAGCTGACGGCCGCTTCCCCCCAGGGGGGGGAATGCCACATCCTCGGTTATGGATTCGATCCCCATCATCCCGCCCTCCAGGAACATCTTCGCCTCGTTTCCGGAGCGGGAAAAAGCTCCGGCCGGACGAACGGGCCGCTTTCCCAGGCCAACGGGAAAGGCCCCGGCCATTCCGGCAGTACGGAGTACCGTCCCCCGGCCGTCTCCGTTCCGGCTGCCCAGGTCATTTCCGTGATCCACCAGGCCGGGGGGATGGCTTTCCTCGCTCACCCCGTCATCCCCGGCGAGACCTGGGAACGCCCATCACTGGTCCGTCTCCTTCAAGGTTTGAAAAACCTCGGGTTGGACGGGATCGAGGCATACTATGAGGATTACGCGGCCGCGCTTCGGCAGGAATTGGCCTCCCTGGCCAAAGAGCTCGGCCTTCTGGCTCTGCGGCGGCAGCGACTTCCACGGGGCGGGCCGTCCGGGCCTGGCCGGCCTGGCCGTCGAGATTCCAGCCGGCGCCTGGAAGGACTTTCGAAAAGCCGTCCTCCACGGCGGGTGGGAATCCTCAAGCCGCCGGACCTCCTCGGAAGCTTCCCTTCCCCAAGCCGGGCCGCCGGCCGCTAAAACGAAGGGTTTTTGGGCCCGGATTCTTGTCCCGACGGTCCTGGCCATCAGCCTTTTTCTCGGCGTTCTTTTTCTCGTCCTGATTCCCTCCTTCGAAAGCCGCCTCCTCGACCGGAAACGGGACATGATCCGGGAGCTGACGAACGTCGCCTTCGGGATTCTCTCCGAATACGAAGCCGAAGCACGCCAAGGGCGCCTCACCTTCGACGAAGCCAAAAAGGCGGCGGCCGAGCGGCTCCGGGATCTGCGTTACGGCAACGAAGGAAAAGACTATTTCTGGATCACCGACCTGCATCCCCGGATGATCATGCACCCGTACCGGACCGATCTGAACGGCCAGGACTTGACCCAGTTCCAGGATCCTCGGGGCGTCCGGATCTTCGTCGAGTTCGTCCGGGCCCTTAAAGACCGCCCCGACGCCTATGATGGAATATGTCTGGCAATGGAAGGACGACCCCGACCGGATGGTTCCCAAGGAATCCTATATAAAAAAATTCGAGCCTTGGGGATGGATCGTCGGAACGGGTTTGTATATCGAGGACGTCCAGCAGGAAATCCGGGTTATTGCCGGCCGCCTCATTCGGATTTCGGCCGGAATCTCCGCGCTCTGCATCCTTCTTTTAGCCTTTGTGGCCGGCCAGAGCCTTCGGGCCGAGCGCCGGCGCTTGGTCGCCGAGGAGGACCTCCGGAATTCCCACGAAAGATACCGGGCCCTGTCGGAATCGTCCACGGAAGGAACGCTTCTCCTTTTGGACAACCGCCCGGCCTTCGCCAATCCGCGGATGCTGGAGCTGACGGGCTATACGGAGGGAGAGCTCGGCCTCCTCGACCTGACCGACCTGTTTCCCGAAGAGCTCTCACGACGCGGCGACGGAACGCCGGTCGCCGCCGCCTTGATCGCCGGTTGGAGCGGAAATCTGGAGACCGAAACGGTGATCCAGGCCCGCAACGGCCGGACGCTTAAAGTCGGATTGACGGTCAGCCGGGTCGCGTTAGGCGGCCGGGACGGATACGTGCTGGCCGTACGCGACCTCAGCCGGGGATCCGCTGCCGGCGGCGACCTGCCGCGCCGCGAAGTCGAGCGCGATAACCTCCTCGGAGAGCTTCAGGCCTCGCTCCTTTTTCTCCGGGAGCCGGTCGGCCCGATCGCCGGAAAGCCGGTCTTCTGCGATATCCAGGAAAGCATCGCCGGAGCCGCGGCCCTCATGTCCTCGACCGGGGCCGGGGCCATCGTCATCACGGCGGGAGAGACGCCGGTCGGGCTGGTCACCGACCGGGATATCCGGTCCCGGGTCGTGGCCGCTTCCCGGTCGACGGACCGTCCGGTGATGGAAGTGATGAGCGCTCCGCTGATCTCGCTCGACGAAAGCGCCCTGGTTTACGAAGCGATCCTGGCCATGAGGGAAAACAACGTTGACCAGCTCCTCGTCCGCGATGAAGCCGGCCGGGTGACCGGAATCCTCCGCAACCGTGATCTTCTTCTGTTCCACCGATTCTCTCCAGCGGTCTTGACCGCGGTGATCAAGCGGAGCCAAACTCCAGAGGAGATCGCCCGGGCCAGAAAAGACCTTCCTCCCCTGGTCAAAACGTTAGTCGAAGGAGGAGCCAAGGCTCGCCATATCACCCGGGCCATCACCGCAGTCTCCGACGCGGCCACGGAACGGCTCCTTCAATTGACGGTCGAAAAGCTGGGTCCCCCTCCGGCCGCCTATGCCTTTCTCGCCCTGGGAAGCCAGGGGCGGGAGGAACAAACCCTGTTCACCGACCAGGATCATGCCATCGTTTTCGAGGACGTTCCCGAGGCGGACGTCCCGGCCGTCCAACACTATTTTCTCTCTCTCGGCAAGGCCGTCTCCGCCGGTCTTGCCGCGGCCGGGATCCCGCTCTGTCCGGGAAAGATCATGGCCGAAAATCCCAAGTGGGTTCAGCCGCTGCGCGGCTGGAAGGCTTATTTCGAAACGTGGCTCCGGACCGCCGAGCCTCAGGACCTGTTGGACATCCAGATCTTTTTCGATTTTCGCCGTCTGACCGGCGAAATTTCTTATGCCGGCGAAATCCGCCGACACATCCGCGACGTTCTCGCCGAAGAACCTCCCTTCCTTCTGCATTTCGCCCAGTACACGCTCCAATATAAAACGCCCATCAGCTTTTTCGGCCATCTTGTCCCCGACGCGACAACCGAGGGGGCGCGGGCCTTCAATCTCAAGGACGCCCTGATGCCGGTCGTGAATTTCGCCCGGCTGTACGCCGTCCGGGCCGGCCTCCAGGAGACGAACACCCTGGACCGCCTTCGGGCTCTGGCCGAAATCGGCGAAATCAAGCGGTCCCTTCACGAAGACGCCGTCCGGGTCTACGACTTCCTCATGCAGCTGCGCCTGGGCCATCAGGCCGGCCGGATCGGCCAAGGCCTCGAGCCCGACAATAATCTGGATCCGCGGACGCTCACGCCCTTGGAGGAAACCCTGCTCAAGCAATCCTTCGCCCAGATCTCCAACATCCAGAAAAAAATCAGCTACGATTTCCTCGGCTCGGCCTGACCTCGATGAGCCCGCTGCCGAAAAAGTCCGGATGGAATGTCCGTGAAGGAGAGACGGGTTACGAAGGCTTGATGTAAAAATACGGGGCGTCGAGCGTCGCCAGCCCGATCTGCGACCGGGCTTCCGTCAGGTAGGTGCCGTAGGCCTCGTCCCGCGACGCACCGCCGCCGTATCCTTCGTACCACATCCAGTAGCGACCCTTGATCTTTTTAACCGTGGGGAACCAGACGGCTCCCTCGTCCCAGGAACCGGCCTTTCCGCGTTCGAAGATCGGATTGCCGGCATATTTTTCCCAACAGACAAGGTCCCTGGAAACCGCGAGACCGGCCTGGGCGGGGTAATCGTCCCAGCGATCCGAGCCGCAGTACACCATGTAATAGAGGCCGCCCTCCCGAAAGATCCGAGGCGTCTCGACGGAACGGCTCTCCCAGCTTCCCGCAGGCCCGGCCGCCACACAGGGCTCGGGCGACGGTTCTCGGAAGACAAATCCGTCCTCAGACACCGCGTGATGGATCTCGAATCCGCCGCCGGGCCGGTCCTTCCAAAAGTAGAGATGGAAGGTCCGGCCGTCGTGAACGATTTCGGGACATCCGCCGATCACGACCGGATTCCCCGGGTGTTTGCGGAAGCGCTTTCCGTCCGGGGACACGGCCAGGCAGACGGAGCGCGGGCAGCGCGGGCCGACGGCCGCGTAGTAAAGAAAGACCGTCTCCCCGACGCGGACGGCCGCCGGATCGAGCACGTGCGTCTCGTCCCAGTCGCCCGGTTTTCCAACGTCGATGACCGGCACGGGATCGATCTCCCAAGTGACGCCGTCGAATTTTTCCTCGGGGATCGTGGCCAGGCCGATGCGGTCATGGCCGCCCTCCTGGCCCCGGAAATAGAGATGGTAGACGCCGTCGTAAAGGGCGATGTCCGGATTGGCCGTTTGGGATTCCATCCATGTGCCCGGGACGGCGGGGAGGACGGGATTGTTTGGATGCCGCTTCCAGGTCCAGGGAAAACGTTCCATCGAACTTCCACTCCTCGTTCTTGGGCAACCCTCAGCGGAAGAGCCGTGGGGCAAGGTCGGCCAGGTAAATGCGCCAGTTAGCCCAGGTATGGCCGCCCGGCGTCTCGTTGAACAGAGAAACAAATCCCTGCCTCTTCAGAAGATCCGCCAAGGCCTGGGATCCGGCATAGGCCAACGGGTCTTTTACTCCGCAGCCGACATAGTAGAGCTTGACCCCGCCGGCTTTGAGGGCGGCGAATTGGGCCTCCGTCGCCGGGGAGACTTCCCTTATCCCCATGCTGAAGACTCCGATGTACCCGAACATCCCGGGATTTCCGTTTGTCGCCGCGACGGTGTGCCCTCCGCCCATCGACAGGCCGGCGATCGCCCGGTTGTCCTTATCGACCGAAACGCGGAAGCTTTTTTCGATGAAAGGAACGATATCGGTGACCAGGCTGACAGGGAAAGAAGCCTGTCCGCCGGGAACCGGCGGTTGGCCGACGGTCGGAACCCGCTGGTACCCGGTCCCCTGCCCCACGCTCTGGTTGGCATTCCCGTTGGGCATGACCACAATCATCGGCTTGGCCTTGCCCTGGGCGATGAGATTGTCGAGGATCATATTGGCCCGGCCGAGCGTCATCCAAGCGTCCTCGTCGCCCCCGCCGCCGTGGAGAAGATAGAGGACGGGATAGCGGTCCTCTCCGGATTCATATCCCGGTGGCGTATAGACATACATCCGCCTTTCCATCTTTAAAGTCGGCGAAGGGAACCAAACCTGGGAGATCCGGCCATGGGGAACATCCTTCATCTCATAGAGTTCCGAGGCTGGTCCGGAAATAAAAAAGAGGCTGTCGTACCGGGCGCCGTCCCGCTTGGCGTTGGCGTTCCGCGGATCGAGGGTCCGGACGCCGTCGACGCTGAAGGTATAACCCCAAAGCTCAGGAGCCAGGGGGCCGATGGTCGCCGACCAGATGCCCTTCACGTCCCGGGCCAGGGGAACGCCGGTTCCCCCTTCCCAGTCGCCGTTGAGCAGGACCGCGGAAGCCTCCGGGGCCTGGATCCGGAAGATCACCTTTCCATCCGTGAGGATCTCCGGAGAAACGAGAGGGGGTTCCCGACGAGGTCCAACCGGGCGGCCCGTTTGTCCGGCCCGGACCGGCCTGAATTCGCTGATCGCGACTTTTGGGGCGAGAGATTTCGTCTCCTTCTTCACCGTCAGATCCCGACTCGTGGTGAACGAGGCCGTCAGCCGGATATCACGGGAAGAAGCCCCGACTTTCACATCGTACGGACCGGCTTCGGCGATCCAGGACGAGCTGGCGGAATCAAAAGAAGCCATGCTCCGGACATCGAGGACAAGGACCATCAATTGGGTTTCTCCCGGCGCGAGAAGCTTCGTTTTGGCAAAAGCCTTGAGCTCCATGGCGGGTTTGTCAAGCTTGGACGCCGGGGCGGTCAAATAGAGCTGAACGGCCTCTTTCCCGGCCGCTTGGCCGGTGTTTTTCACTTTAAAGGCCGCCGTCACTTTCTGGCCGACGCCCACTCTGTTCAGCTTGAGATCCGAATACTCGAAGCTCGTATACGAAAGCCCGTAGCCGAATTCATAGGCCGGCCGGACGTTGAAGGATTCGTAGTAGCGGTACCCGACATAGATCCCATCCTCATAGGTCACGGTCGAAGGCCGGGAACGTCGAGAGCCCGTCTCCTGACCTTGGGACGCCGCCGGCGCCTCCGCCTCAATCGGTTTTCCCGGGAAGCTCTG
Organism: Candidatus Aminicenantota bacterium; assembly: GCA_963783665.1. Lineage (GTDB taxonomy): Bacteria > Acidobacteriota > Aminicenantia > Aminicenantales > UBA4085 > JAAZPG01. The sequence goes on from CAWANZ010000002.1 coordinate 516,633, forward strand.
GGCCGAGGGGACATCGCCGTAACGGACCGGGAAGGTGGTCGCCAGCTTGCCGGAAGGATTGGCCTTCCCGCTGAGGATATCGGCGATGGCATTGCCCGTCTCCTGCCCGCCCTGCCAGGCGAGGAGAACGGCGTCTGGAACATCCCGCCATGAGGCGGTTTCGAGGACTCCGCCGACATTAAGAATGACGATCGCTTTCTTGCCCTTGGCCTGGAACGCGGCCGAAACGATCTTGATCATGTTCCGCTCGGCCGCGGTCAGGGTAAAGTCTCCCTCTCCCTCGCTCCGGTCCCGGCCTTCCCCCGAGTTCCGGCCGATCGTGATGACGGCGACATCGGCTTGCCCGGCAAGTCCTTCGACGAGGTCCCGGTTGACTCCCATCTCGGCCATCTGCGGAGAGGCGGACATAAAGCCCCGCTCCGGCCGGGGGCGGCTTTCCCGGACCGTTCGCAGGTACGCCTCATAGACGGCTTGGAGGCTCTCCAAGACGGCGTACCCGGCATTTTTCAATCCCGCGACAAGCGAGACGCTGTAAGCTTCGTTGACGTCGCCGCTGCCCGTCCCGCCGGTAATGATCTCGTAGGACGTGTTGCCGAAAGCGGCGATCGTCTTGACTTCCTTGGCGAACGGCAGGGCGGCGCCGGCGTTCTTCAGGAGGACCATCCCTTCGGTCGCCGCCTGCCGCGCGATCAGGGCATGAGCCGCCAAGTCGGGCTTGTTCGAAAAAGCATAGCCTTTGAAGCGGGGGCTTTTCAGGATGACGCTCAGGATATTCCAGACGTTCCGGTCGAGGATATTTTCCTCTAACCGCCTTTCCTTGACGGCCTGGATAATCGCTTGGATCTGGTTGGGGCTTCCCGGCATCAGGAGATCGTTTCCGGCGTCTATCATTGCCGCGGCGTCCTTTCCGCCACCCCAATCGGTCATGACGAAGCCCTGGAATCCCCAATCCTTCCTCAGGACGTTGCCGAGAAGGTCCCGGCTCTCGGGGGCGTAAATGCCGTTGATGAGGTTGTAGGACGACATCACCGTCCAGGGTTTGGCTTCCTCGACCGCGATCCGGAATCCCTCGAGGTAGATTTCCCGAAGGGCCCGCTCGCTGACGATCGTATCCAGCGCCGTCCGGTTGGTTTCGGCATTGTTGGCGGCATAATGTTTGAGGGACGTCCCCACGCCTTGCGACTGAACGCCGCTCACCACGGCCGCCGTCATTTTGCCGGCGACCAGCGGGTCTTCGGAATAATATTCGAAGTTCCGGCCGCCGAGCGGATTGCGATGGATGTTCAGGGCCGGGGCAAGCAGGACGTCAACCCCGTACTCGAGAAGCTCATTCCCCATGGCCTCGCCGATCTTTCGGGCCAGCGTCGTATCCCAGGTCGAAGCCAGCAACGTCGAGACGGGGAAGGCGGTGCAATAATAAGCCGCCTGATCGTTTTCGCGGGTCGGGCTGATCCGCAGCCCCGCCGGACCGTCAGCCAAGACCATGGGCGTGATCCCCAGCCTCGGGATCGCGAACGTCGTTCCGGCCGCGCCGGGGACCAGGCTCGGGGGCCTTTGTCGAGATGGCGCGGGAGCGGCCCCCGGGGCCGCCGGCGGACCCATCCGCATGCCCGTTCCTACGCACAGGGCCGCTTTTTCCTCGAGCGTCATGGCCGCGATGACTTTAGGGAGCGGATCTTTTCCCAGCCGAGGGGCGGGCTTTATCCTGGACGGGCGAGGCGGCTCCATGGAGCCAAACGCCCAAAGGACGATGATCAGGACGGGAATCTTTCTGCCTTTCATGGGGTGAGCCTCCAAAACGGATCCATCGCGCTATGCCGGGATCATATTCTTTGGTTGAAAAAGATATCGAGAAAATTCACCGCGGTCAGCGGCGCGCTGCCTTCGAAATGATTATTGATGTTAACGGTGGTGACGATTTTGTTCCGGGCATTCGAGACGACGATGTCGACCGCCGCTTCAACCGCCGCCGGTTTGGGAGCGACGATTTTGTCCCAGATCTCGCCCGTCTCCTTCTCAATCTCCCCCCTGTCGCCGCCGTGCAGACGGACGACCTGGAACGGCGCCGTCCGGGGCTTGTGTTTGGCGAACACCTCGCCAATTGGGGGCATATAATACCCATCGAGATAGACGAATCCGAGGTGGTGAAGCCGGAGAAAATCGAAAAAATCGGGAACAAGATAATTTGGATTTCGGATCTCCACGGCATACGCCGGTCCCTTGGGAGCAGCCGCGATGAAATCGCCGAAGCGCTCGTAAAAGGCCTCCCGCGAAGGCATCTTCTGCTTGTTCAGGTACTCGAACTGGAACATGACGGGCCCGAGCTTTTTGCCCAGCGGGGCGAGCGCTTCCAAAAAGCGGCTTAGAAGCTCCCCGTCTAAAAAATGGGGATTTTCCCGGCCGGCCAAGTCCCCGGACTTGCCCGTCTCTTTTTTATAGAAATGGGTCAGGGTCAGCGAATTGGGGGCCTTGACCGAAAAGATGAAATCGTCCGGAACGGCCGCGGCATACGCTTTAACCGTCCGGGCCTCCGGGAGGCGAACCGTATCGGGGAACAAGCTCCAGAACCATTGGTCAACCTCGACCGAATTAAAAAATCGGGCATAATCGGCCAGGTAATCGTTCGGGCGATAGGTTTTCTCCCGGTCGTAAACGAGTCCTTTCCAGGAATCATATTTCCAGGAACATGTCCCGAGGCGAAGGTAAGGCTTGAACCGGGCCGGGATTTCCGGCAGCTGAAATGCAGATGGCGGATTCTTTTTCACCGGCCGCCCCGCTCCTTTTCCGGCCGAAGCTCTCCCGCATCGAGGATCACGTGCTTGATCCTCCGTCGTTTCCAGGTATAGGTCACATGAACCGTCCCATCGCCCGCCTGGACGACGGCCGGATACGAGAATTCCTCTCCCGGCTCATTCTCTAGCTCGAGAACCGGAGTCCAATGGACGGCATCCGGCGAAATGGCCACGCTCAACCGTCCCCGGCCCCGCTCTTCGGGATTATAGACGAGGATATGCCGTCCGTCCCGGAGAGTCGTCGCGTCGATTCCCGAGTTGGGGTTGAAAAGCCCGGTCGGTTCGGGAGGCGCCCATGTCCGGCCGGCATCGTCGGACTTCGCGGTATAAATTCGTCCTTTCGTGCTCCTCATCAGGGCGACAACGCTCTTTGCTCCCGTCCGCACAAGCGCGGGTTGGATAAGTCCGACGCCGCGCCCGTCGTTTATCGGCGGAGTTTTTTCCCAAGTCAGGCCGCGGTCGGGCGATCTCTCGAAATGAACCCGCCAACCATTGTCCTCGGTCGAGCTCCCGGACAAAAGCGTCCCATCGGGAAGGTCCAGGGGATGGTTCTTGATGGGCCCGAGGATTCCGTCCGGAAGTCGCCGCGGTTCGGACCAGGTCCGGCCGCCGTCCGGCGACGCCTTCATCATCCCCCACCACCGGGACGGGCTTGGACCAACCTTGTAGAAAAGAAGAAGAGAGCCCTTCCCGGCCTGATGAAGAACCGGATTCCAACAGGGAAGGCGCTGTCCGTCGGATTGGATGCCGTCGGCGATTTCTGCCGGCGTCGACCATCGCGTTCCCTCGAATCTCGAAGCCCAGATCCCGACATCGGGCCGCCCCTCGGACGAGCCGCCGAACCAGGCCACGATCAGCCCGCCCCGGGTTTCGGCAATTGTCGAGGCGTGGCTCTGGGCAAACGGCGCGGTTTCGAAGATGAATTCCGATTTGAGGACGGCGGATGATTCCGGCCTTTCGGGGAATGCGAGCCCCAGGATCGACCCGGAAAGAAGAATCAAGATCCAAGCCATGGGCCGCATCATGTCGCCGAAAATCGTATGCCCCGCCCCGAGGGATGTCAAGAACGGATGAAGACGAATGCGGGCGGGCTTCGCTTGCAAAAAGATATTGGCATGAAACCGGCTCTATCTATCGTTGGCCGCTCCCCCGCCCATCTTCCTTTCAAGAAAATGCACCGAGGTTCGGACGGCGAGAGGCCGAAAGAAAGGAGGACGATATGAAAAAGCTTCTCACCGTTACGATGGGCCTTGTTTTTCTGGGCCTGCTCGTTCAAGGAACGGCCTTCGCCCAGCGGACAATGACCGGAGACCGGGTTCTTGATTCCCTGCTGACGAAAATCACCCTTCAAGAAAGAAGCGATCCTGAAGGATTCATCCTTCATCTCGGCCGGAGTCAACGTGTTCCCGATGAAGAAATCCGCCAGGCGAGAATTCGCTTTGGGCTCAATGCCGGGGATACGTACATGGCCACGGTTCTTTCCCGAATCTTCAAAACATCTGTCGGCGATGTCGCCGAAGAATTCTCGAAAAACCAGGGTCGGGGGTGGGGCGTCATGGCGCTGAACAGGGGCATCAAACCCGGCTCGCTCGAATTCAAGGAAATGAAGGCGAATGCCCGCGACTCCGTAGACAATATGAAGACGATGGCCAAAGCCAAAATCAAAAGGCAAAACCAGGAATTAAAGAAAGAGCGGAAGAACGCCCAAAAGAACGGGGATAAAAACCAAGGCAAAGGCCAGGGCAAAGGCAAAAAGAAGTAAAAGGAGAAACACCATGAAGAAATTTCTTGTGGTCCTCGTCGTGACCGTTTTTGTGTTGTCGGCCGTCAACTGCGCGTCATGGAGCAAAGGCGTGAAAGGCGGGGTGATCGGCGGCGCCGGCGGCGCCGTGCTCGGCGGATTGATCGGGCATGCCGCCGGAAATACCCTCCTCGGGGCCATCATCGGGGCGGCCGTCGGCGGCGCGGCCGGGGCGATCATCGGAAGCTATATGGATAAACAGGCCGCGGAAATGCAGCGTGACATCGAAGGGGCCGAAGTCCAGCGCATCGGCGAAGGGATTAAAATCACCTTCGACAGCGGGATTCTTTATGACATCGACAAGTCCGATCTCCGGTCGGCCAGCAAGACGAATTTGACCGATTTGGCCAAAATCCTGAACAAATATCCCGATACGAACATTTTGATCGAAGGTCATACGGACGACACGGGATCGGAGGATCACAACATGGCCCTTTCCAAAGACCGGGCCCAATCCGTTGTTTCCTATCTGGCGTCGCTCGAAGTGAGCTCGCCGAGGTTTTCGGTCGCCGGCTACGGCGAAATGCAGCCGATCGTGACCAACGATACGCTCGAAGGCCGGCAGAAAAACCGTCGCGTGGATATCGCCATCATGGCCAACGAAAAGCTGAAAAAGGCCGCCCAAGAAAAGGCGAAAGGCTGAGATCATTTCATGGGAGAAAGGAGTCCGTCATGGACATTTTATGGGTGATTGTGATCGGTTTTGTCGTCGGGATCCTGGCAAAGTTTTTCATGCCCGGAAGAGACGGGGGCGGAATTATCCTGACGATCATTCTCGGCGTCGCCGGATCCGTTATCGCGACCTATATCGGACGGCATTTCGGCTGGTATCGAGAGGGCCAACCCGCCGGGTTCATCGGCGCGATTCTCGGAGCCATCCTGATCCTCATCGTCTTTCGCTTGCTCCGGAGGAGATAGCGGCAGGCTCGAGTCGGACCGGCGGGAATATCCTCTAAAAAAGGAAATGTGCCGTTTAAAAGGACGAATCCCGCGAGGAAAACCTCCCTCCCGCGGTCCGCGTCGATTCCTTTCGCCGATGAAGAGCCGAATTTCCCGATTCATTTAGAAAATAATGATTTTTGGCTCTTAGGAGACCGACGGGAAGAGCCTGGCACAAATACTGCAATATGTGAGTTGCTTCTCGCCCATCCATCGGCTCCCCGGAGGATGGCCGGAAGCGCGAAATTTAAAAAAGGAGGTCGGCATGCTTGAAACAATTTTGATCATTCTCGTTGTCCTCTGGGCTTTGGGGTTCTTCGCCTTTCATGTCGGCGGCTTGGTCCACGTTCTGCTGGTCATCGCCGTGATCGTCCTGATCATTCGACTTTTGCAAGGCAAGAAAATTCTGTAATCAGAAAACGTTTCCATGATGCGATTGAAAGCGCGAGCCTCCAGACGGATCGGAGGGCTCCTGGTCATTCTGGGGTTGATGACCCCCTGCCTCTTCTCCGCTCAAGTTTTCAATTATCGCAAAATCAAACCCAACCGGGGCTCTTTGATCCAGACGGTCCCCTTCGAAAATTGGCTGGAAAGAAATTATTGCGGCCCGGCCTGCCTGACCATGGTCCTCAACTTTTGGGAGGGGAAGAATGCCTTCAACCAACTCAGGATAACGGAAGAGATCTATGATTCCGCAAATGAAGCGACTTATAACTCCGAGCTGGTTTTGTATCCGCGAACGCAGGGATTTGAGAGCTACTCTTTCCAGGGGAACCTGCGGATCCTGAAGGACATGATCGAGAAGGGGTTCCCGGTGATCGTTCTGTCGAAGACCATCAAACAGATCGACAAGGGGCATTACCGGGTGGTCATCGGATTTGATGATGACGATGACCTCATCATCTTTCATGACCCGTATTTTGGAGACCGAAAAGCGATGTCGACCGGGGATTTCATGAAGGTCTGGGAGCTGGGAAAGGGACGGAACCAGTCCCGCTGGATGATGGTTGTCGTCCCCGAGAGCGAAGCATTCCCTTTTCCGGCCCTGCGCGACGACCCTCTCACCTCCATCAATCTGGCTACGGCTTACTATCGGAGGTCGGATTTCGCGAAATCCCGGGAGCATTGGGAAAAAGCCGCGGAATCCCTCAGCCGGGATCCGTTTCCCCTCACCAGCCTGGCCATGGTCAGCTTGAAAGAAGGAAAGAACGAGGAGGCCGAGACTTACGCCCTCAAGGCCATCCATGTGGACTCGCAAAGCGGCTACGCCTATGACGTTCTCGGCCTGGCTTACGCCAAGCAAGGCAAGCTGGACCCGGCCCTTCGAGCTCTCGGCCAAGCTCGCCGCTTCGCCCCCGGCGAGGAGTTTATCCGGCAGCATTACCTGCAAGTCCGGGCCTTATACATCGAAAGCGCTCGTCTTGAAGACATTCAAAAAAAGGAGAAGTCGAATGAGAAAACGGATTAAGATCGGAAGCGTCCTGTTGATGATCGTCATGCTGGCGACGTTTGCCGCGGCCGTTCAGAAAACGGCCGTCGCCCAAGCGGGGACATCTTCGCAGCTTGTGCTCAACGGACAAGACGTGATCACGGCCGCGGATGCCGGGGGCGGATATCTCTCGACAAGAGATATCGTTCTCATCATCATCATCATTCTGGCGGTCATCGGTCTGGGCGTCCTCCTGTAACGTCCCTTGAGCTCAGCGAAGCGTGTCGGGCCGACCTCCCCTCGCCGGGCGAAGAAACGGCCGGGGATTCGTTTGAAAGCAGGACAGGCCCGGGGGCCAGGGCGAAGGAAGTGGCTGATTCCGCTCGCCGGAGGAATCGCCGTGTTCATAACGGCGATCGCCCTGGTCCTCTTCTTCTTCGTCGGAAGAAATAACCTGTCGACGACGTTTGATTCATTCGTTGCTGGAGGCATGATCCAATGAAGACATTAGGCATTATTCTCGTCGTTCTGGGAATCCTGGCTCTGGTGTATCAGGGAATCCAATATACGAGCCGGGAAAAGATCCTTGATATCGGCTCCCTCGAGGTGTCGGCCGATACGAAAAAAAATATCCCGATTCCTCCGATTGTCGGCGGGATTTCGCTCGTCGCCGGGATCGCCCTGATCCTCGTCGATCGCCGAAAGAAATAGTCGTCGGGGCCGAATCGGCCGCGGGAGGATCTTCATGCCGAGGTTTGTTTTTATCGAACCGCAAGCTCCGAATATTCATATTTTTTCCCAGTATCCCCTGCCGCGCCTTGGAGTCATCATCCTCGGCACCATGATGAAGCAACGCGGCTGGGAGGTTGAAGTCTATGTCGAAGATCTTCGGCGGATCGATTTCGAAGTCGTCGCCGGGGCCGATTTCGTCGGTATCTCGACGATCACCTCGACGGCTCCCCGGGCTTATGCCATCGCCGACAAGGTTCGCGCCATGGGCATCCCGGTCCTCATGGGCGGGCCTCATGTGACCTTTCTGACCGAGGAGGCCCTGGCCCACGCCGATTTTGTCATCCGGGGCGAAGGGGAACGACCCCTCATGGCCTTGATCGATGCTTGGGAAGAGGGCCGCGACCTTTCGGGAACCCCCAACCTTTCCTTCAAGACCGCGGACGGCCGGATGGTTCATAACCCCGATCCTGCCCGTCGCGGACGACCTGGACACGCTCCCCCATCCGGACCTCGCCCTCCTTAAGCCGGACCCCCGACGCCGAAAGTTCCCTACGACCATCCCCATTCAAACGTCGCGGGGCTGCCCCTTCGATTGTTCCTTCTGCTCCGTGACCGGCATGTTCGGAAAGAAATATCGCTTTCGCTCGACCGAAAACATCATCGAAGAGCTTCGCCGGTACGATAGTCCGAAAAATTCCATTTTCTTCTACGACGATAATTTCGCCGCCAACCGGGAGCGGGCCAAGGACCTGCTTCAGGCGATGATTCGGGAGCGTTTCAAGTTCCGCTGGACGACTCAGGTTCGCGCCGATTTCTCCCGAGACACCGAGCTCGTCCGATTAATGAAGAAATCCGGCTGCCACACGGTCTATATCGGCTTTGAAACGGTCAATCCCCGAAGCCTCGACGGCATGAAAAAGAAGCAGACCGTGACCGACCTGATCCAGGCCGTCAAGGTCCTCCGCCGGCACCGGCTCAAGATCCACGGCATGTTCGTCTTGGGATTCGACGAGGATGACTGGCCCTCGGTCAAGAGAACGGTCAAGTTCGCCACGAAATCCAACCTCTCCACGACCCAGTTCCTGATCCTGACCCCCTTGCCCGGTTCGGAGTTTTACAAAAAGATGGCCCGGGAAAAGCGTCTCCGGTTTCACGATTGGGCCCTCTACGACGCCCATCATGTCGTCTTTCAGCCCGCGCAATTCTCCTTGTCCGACCTTCAGAAAGCCCAGTTGTTCTGCCATAAGAAGTTCTATTCTTTGAAACAGACGGTCCGGAAGATCCTCGAAGGACAGTGGCTTGGCGTCGCCGTCGCCCATTATGCCCGAAAGCTCAATCGGACTTGGACGAAACGCAACCGGACGTTCCTCAAGGTCGTCGACTTGTTGAAACCCAAATCCGGGGCCAGTATTACGATCGATTATCGGGAGGATGCTTCTCTCAGACTCTGATCGAAGACGCGGGGGCCGCTCCTCCAGGGAAAAAGCGTTGCCCTTGTAGTAGATTTATACACTTGACAGAATAGTTATTTTTTTTTATTATTTTTATGTTCCGATGGACATTCAAAAAAAGGCTCGCGTTCTCGTTATTGATAATGACCGGACGATTTGCGACTGGATCACAAAAGCCGTAAATAATTTGGGGCATCGATCTCTCTATACCCACACCCTTGAGGAGGGAATCCGTCAGATAGAAGCCGATTCGTTCGATATCGTTTTTCTCGACGTGCGATTGCCGGACGGAAGCGGCTTGGAGCTCATGCCGAGGATCAAATTGTCCCGGTCTTCCCCGGAAATCATCGTGATCTCCGCGCTCGGCGATCCCGACGAAGCCGAACGCGCCCTCCGAAACGGCGCCTGGGACTACGTGGAAAAGCCGGCTTCGGTTGAAGCCATTCAGCTTCCCCTGATCCGGGCCCTGGAATACCGGACGGAAAGAAAATCGATCAAGTTACCGGTCGTTTTGCAAAGAAAGGACATTATCGGAAATTCCCAAAAGATCATTGCGTGTCTCGACGTCCTGGCCCAAGCCGCCAGCAGCGACGTCAATGTTCTGATCTCCGGCGAAACCGGAACCGGAAAAGAGCTTTTTGCCAAAGCCATCCATTCCAACAGCTCCCGGGCCAAAAAGAATTTTGTTGTCGTCGATTGCACGGCCCTTCCCGAGACCCTGGTGGAAAGCGTTCTTTTCGGGCATGCCCGGGGCTCGTTCACCGGCGCCGAACGGAGCGAAGACGGGTTGGTCAAGCAAGCCGACGGAGGAACGCTTTTTTTGGACGAGGTCGGGGAACTGCCGTTCCTCATTCAAAAAAGATTCCTTCGGGTCATTCAAGAGCACCGCTTTCGTCCCGTCGGCGCCCATCAGGAAGTCGATAGCAATTTCAGGCTTGTGGCCGCAACCAATCGAAACCTGGAAGCCATGGTTCGCCAAGGACGATTCCGGGAGGATCTGTTCTTCCGCCTCCGGACTCTTTTTGTCGAGTTGCCTCCCCTGAGAGAGATTCCCGAAGACATCAGGGAATTGACGCTCCATTACATGAACTTTTTATGCGAACGGTTTGGAATCCCGGCCAAGGCGACGTCGCCTGAATTCTGGTTGGTCGTGGCGGCTTATCCTTGGCCCGGGAATGTCCGGGAACTGATTCAAGCTTTGGAGAAGGCTCTGCTTTCGGCTAAAGAGGAACCGATGCTGTTCCCCAAACACCTTCCGACATATATTCGCATTCAGGTCGCCCGGAGTTCCTTCCCAACGAAACCGGCCGGTCCGGCCGTCGCGGCGATTCGTCCGCTCGTTCCCGACCGGCCTCCCCAATGGAAAGATATTCGGAAAGCGGCCGTGACCGGGGCGGAACAGCGATACCTGGGAGACTTGATCTCTTTTGTGGGCGGAGACGTCAACAAAGCCTGCCTTATTTCGGGATTGTCACGCTCAAGATTCTACGCTCTCCTCAGAAAATCCCGGCCTGAGGATGGACAGAGTCCGGTTTGAAGCGGGACATCGTTACCGAATTGACCTGCGCCTCTCATTAATCGGACTTATTCCTATTTAGCAAGACAGTTGACCGCCGAAACTCGGAAACAGTCGCTTTATTAATTCCCTCTCCCCTGTAAAAATCAAATCATCGGTTTTCTCGTGTTTGGCATGTTTCTTGAAGATGATAGAGAAGGAAAAGAGGTGTCTTATGATTAGAAAAATCGTTGTGATGCTCGCCGCGACGGCGGTTCTGTTTGTCTCGGCCGTTCCGGTCTCGGCCCAGGACGTGCTGATGAACTCGGCCGAAACCATCAACAAGGGCAACTTCAAGCTGGCCCTTTTCCCGCTGGCTCTTTTAGGAAAGAACGGCGGTGAGGCCTTGTTCGGCGTGGCCGGCCGGGTCGGTTACGGACTCACGGAGCGCTTTGACATCGAAGCCAAGGGCGCCATCCTTCAAGACCTTAATTACTTCGGAGCCGATGCCGAGTATTGGCTCGTTCAGGGAAAGAATGCCAACGTTTCGGTTGCCTTGGGCGGGCACATGACGAACCCCAAGGGAGGAGCGGACAGCTCCGGCTTCGATGCCTCGCTCTTATTCAGCACCAGCCCGGCAAAGCTTCTGGAGCTCTACGCCGGTCTCAAGCTCGCGTTCGATTCAATCAAAAACTCGGATGAAAGCTACACGCTCGCCCATCTGGTTCCCGGCCTCGAATACCGCCTCAGCTCCGATCTCGACCTTCTGGCCGAGTTCGGTCTCGCTCTCAATGATTATTCCCGCAGCTACGTCAGCGTGGGATTGGCCCTCTACCTTCGTTGACAGGCTGACGGCCTTATCCGTTGTCACGGCGTGCGTCTTCGGCGTCTCATTAACTGGGGCAGCAAGATGTTCGAAATCCGAAACGACGTCCTTATTCTCCGGAATATGTGCTGTTTAACAGAACAGAGGACCGTCGTTTCCGGGGAACAGCAGGTCCTGAGCCGGCTCCTTCCCATATGACAACTCCGTCCTGTATTCTCAGTTTGGCATGTTTCTTGAATACGATGGGTAGGCGGAAGAAAATGCGGTGAGATATTTCAAAGCGTATAGGCCAGAACCGATATGAACACACTATTTTTTTCAAGCCGGGATGATCTCGTAACACGAACGCTGAAAATTGCGGTTCAGCAGGCGATTCCGGTGAGTCAAATTGAGCTCTTCGACAAGCTGGAAGACATGGAGGCGCGGCTCCGGACGCCCCTCGAACCGGATTCGATCGCGGTTCTCTCGGTTTCAAACCGGGCTGAGCTCCTCAAGATGCAGCTGCTTCGAAGGCTGCTTCCCGAGATTTATGTCGTCCTGATCATTCCGGATCGAAAGAAAAGCACCCTGGCCCTTGCCCATCTCCTTTTGCCCCGATTCTTGATCCAACAGGGAAGCGATTTCGGGGATCTTATCATCGTTCTTCATAAAATGTATACCAATTCCCTGCAGCCCAAAGAAGCGGCCTTATTCGCGGAGGCTTAACATGAACCGACACTCTGTTTGGCCTGCGTTCGTCAAATCCGTTGCCGTCGCGCTGATGGCCTGGGCGGTCTCCTGCGCCCTCAATCCGGTCACCGGCCGGAATGAGCTCATGCTGATGTCCGCCGCGGATGAAGTCGCGATGGGACAACAGACGAATCCCCAGGTCCTGCAAACCTATGGCAAGTATGAAAACGCCGAGCTGTCCCGTTACGTCTCCGCCCTCGGGAAAAAGCTGGGGACATTGAGCCACCAGCCGAATCTGACTTATTCCGTCCAGGTCTTGGACAGCGCGGTCGTGAATGCCTTTGCCGTCCCCGGCGGGTACGTCTACTTGACCCGCGGGATGTTGGCTTACCTCAACGACGAAGCGGAGTTGGCCGGCCTCGTCGCCCACGAGATCGGTCACATCGCCGCCCGGCATAGCGCCCAACAGTACAGCAAGGCCCAGCTCGCCGGATTGGGATTAGGCCTGGGGGCCATGGTTTCAAAAACGTTCGCGAAATACGCCGGTGTCGCCCAAGTCGGCGTCGCGATGTTGTTTCTCAGCTTCAGCCGGAGCGATGAACGCGAAGCCGACGCTTTGGGCGTCGAATACTCCGCGAAAGCCGGATACGACTCCCTTCACATGGCGAATATCTTTTCCTCTTTGGAGCGCCTCAACCCCGGAACGGCTCAAGGCGGGCTTCCAGGTTGGTTTTCCACCCACCCCAACCCGCCTGATCGCATCGCCGCCATCCAACGCGACACCCAGACCTGGCGGACGAATATTCCCCAAACCCGGTTTGCCGTAAATCGCGATCAATATCTCAATCATTTGAACGGGCTCCCCTTCGGAGAAGATCCGCGCCAGGGGTATGTCGACGGCACCGCCTTTTATCATCCCCAGCTCCGATTTCAGTTCCCGGTCCCGGCAGGCTGGAAGCTCAATAACACGCCTTCTCAAGTGCAGATGGTCAATCAAGATCAGAGCGCGATCATCCTCTTCTCCCAGGCCCCCGAAAAATCCCCCTCTGATGCAGCCGCCGCGTTCGTCAAGGAAAGCCGAGCCGTTGTCGTAAATTCGGAACGAACTCAAGTCAATGGAATGACGGCTCAACGCCTCGTTTGCGACGCGACAACGGAGCAAGGTCTTGTTCGCGCTCTGTCTTATTTCATCCTGAAAGACGGGACCGTGTATGTCTTTCTCGGCTATGCGGGGCAGGCCCAGTTCGACAGCCATTTCCCCGTATTCGACCGGACGATGACTCAATTTAAAAACTTGACGGACCCTCAAAAAATCAACGTCAAGGCCGACCGATTGATCTTAAAAAGAACCGCGTCCGGCGGGAACCTACGCCAGGCCCTTCAGAGATTCGGCGTACCGGAGAATCAGTGGGAAGCCGTGGCGATTCTCAACGGGAAAAAGCTGGACGATGCTCTGCCCGCCAACACCCTCCTCAAAGTCGTCTCGAAATAGACTATTTGACTCTAAATAATTTTATGAATAATGCAGGTTAAAAGAAATAGTAGACCGCCCCGAGAACCCGAAGGTTCCCGACCCATTTCGCTTCATTGACCCGGCCGTCGGCGCCCGTCGTCCCGTACGCCGCGGCCGTGTATTCGAGCTCCGCCGCCAGCCTGATTTTACCCGTGTTGTAGACCGCCCGGGGGGCGAGGCGATAGACCGCGTCAATATCGGCGCCCCGGGCGTAGAAGGGGCCGATGACATTTTTTCCTGTCCCGTAATTTTTCGTATAGCCGACGAAAAGGCCGGTCTGAAAGGTCGTCCCGTTGGTCTGGATCTCCCCCCAGAGGGCCAGGTTTTCGGTCGGAACATAGGCGGCTTCGGCCCGGATCGCGTCGGTGATTTCCGAAACCGCGTATCCTCCCATCATCGTCAGATGATGGAGATTCTGGCCGTAGACCGCTTCGGCCTTGACGGTGATCGCCGCAACCTTCCATTTGCCGTAAACCATTCCCGCCCAGTCGTTGAGAACGGCGTCGGTGGCGTATCCCGCCGTCGACGCCAGGCGCGGCCGGATGCGCTTGTAATCCCCGCCGATCCCAAAGACCGTCTCGCATCCCGCCGGGCAGACATACCGGTACTGGAGGTTAAGGTTGAATTCGGGAAGGACGGCGTTCCGGGCATAAGCCGCGGAGGCCCCGTCCGGACCGTTTGAGACGAAGTCCCGCTGGGACAGGGCGGTCGCCGAAGCGCTCCACCGCTCCCCGAATTTCAGCGTGAACCGGACCTGGGGCGAGCGGTTGAAGGGCTGAAACGGGGCCCCGGTGTCGAAGGACACGACGTCGGGGAAGCTGTCGGTGATGAACATCGGGTGCCAGAACTGGCCGATCAGAAGCTCCGCTTTCGCCCAGGTCAATTTGACGAAGGCGTGGCGGAGGCGGAAGCCGTGCATGTCGCCGTCGGCGGTCCCGAAGAATTCGCCTTCGATCAAGCCCGAGGTTTTCGCCCCGAAGGCATCCGGGCCCGTTATGCGGCCGACGAGCCGGGTTTGGAGAGAAAACATCTGGTAGCTCGAGGCGGCGTTTTTATCCTTCCCGTCCGGATCCAGAGCTTCCGGCTTCGGATAGAGGAAGAAGTGGCCCTCGCGGACGCTGACGGTCTGGCGCGAATCATAAATCAGGTCCGTTTTGATGAAGCCGGAGAAGGAAATACCAAAAACCGGAGTTTTGGCGTCGGCCTGCCCGGCCGATGCCGGCAGGACGCCCACGAGGATGCCGACTAGCGCCGCCGCGGCGATTTTCTTCATGTTCGCTCCTTTTCTTCGAGGCGGAATGTCCGCATTTATACCCGAAATTCGAGCGGAAGGGAATCCCCAGGGCGAACCCGGGACGCTAGTCCAAGTCCTTGCCCACTTCGACCAGGGAGCTTTGATCGTCGAAGCGGACGGAGAAATCCCGCTTCGTGAAGACGGCGATCATCCTCGGGTTGTCGGCCGTCGTGACCGCCGTGATTTTTTTCACGCCCCAATCCCGGGCGATTTCGAGGCAGCGGTCGGTCAGCACGCCGCCCAGCCCCTTGTCCTGCCAGGCGTCGCCGACCAGGACGGCATACTCGGCCGAGACCTTCATTGGGTCGGCGACCAGGCGCCCGATCCCCATCAGCCGCCGCTTGTCCCCGATCTTCGATTCGGCCACGATCGCCAGCTCCCGGTCGTAGTCGATATAGCAGTACCTGGCGGCCACTTCGTGCGATTCCCAGTGAAAGAAATACCGGAATCGTGAATAGATCGATTCGCGGGAGCAGCCGGCTAAAAGCTCCAGCCAGAGAGCTTCATCCTCGGGCTTGATCGGCCGGAGCCGGCAGGTCGAGCCGTCTTCCAATACGACGTCTTTCGTATAGTGCTCGGGATAAGGCTTAAGGGCAAGATGGGCGAAGGGGTCGGCCTTGGCCTCGCGGATTTCCGCCGTTAAGTCGACCGCGATCCGGGCGTCTAAAGCCAGGATCGAGGAAGGCCCGGCCAGGAGAGGGTTGATATCCAATTCCTTGATTTCCGGATGGTCGGCCACGACATACGACAGGCGGATCATCGTCTCGATCAGCCGGTCGAGGGCGACCGCCGGCCGGCCGCGATAACCGCGGAGCAGCGGCCAAATCTTCAGCGATTCGAGCATCCGCCGGGCCAGGCGTTCGTTCAAGGGAGGAAATCCCAGGGCCCGGTCGCGGAAAAGCTCCGCAGTCGTCCCGCCCATACCGGCCATCATGACCGTTCCGAAAGTCGGATCTTTCTTCGCGCCCAGGATCAGCTCGACGGCTTCTTTCGTCCGGATCATCGGCTGGATGGTCACGCCGTCCAGGCGAGCGTCCGGACGGGCGGCGGCCGCGGCGCTCATCACCCGCCGGTAGGCCGCCCGAACCTGGCCCGGATCGGCCAGGTCGAGAACAACTCCCCCGACGTCGGTTTTGTGGGTGATATCGGGCGAATGGATTTTTAGGACCACGGGATAGCCCGTCTCTCCGGCGGTTTTAACCGCGTCCTCTTCGGTCCGGGCGAACACCGGTTTGGTCACCGGGATGCCGTAGGCATCCAAAACGGACTTGGAAACGTCTTCGGCCAGGATTTCGGCGCCGCCGAATATCGCGCTCCGAACTTTTTCCCGCCGCCCTTCCCGGTCGAGGTTGAATTCGACCGGGACGTCTTTGGGCGTTTCGTAGAGGATTTCCAGGTTGCGTGCATAAGACACCAGGGTCATGAACGCCCCGACGGCCCGTTCGGGAGTATCGTAGGTCGGGATCCCCGCGTCGTTAAGCGTCCGAACGCCTTCGGCCATGCTCTTCCCGCCCAGCCAGGCGGCCAGGAGGGGCTTGGACGTCCCCTGGGCCAGGGCCCCGATCTCCCGGGCGATCGCCGCCGGATTGGTCATGGCCTGCGGGGTGATGATCACCAGGACGGCGTCGACCCCCGAGTCGGAAAGGACAAGCGATGTCGCCTTGGCCGCCAGCTTCGACTTGGCATCGCCGAGGATGTCGACCGGATTGCGGTGGGACCAGGCCGGGGGAAGCGTCTCCTCCAGGCCCGTCATCGTCGCCTGGCTTAAAGGAGCCAAGGTCCCGCCCGCCTGGATAAGGGCGTCCACGGCCATCACTCCGGGCCCGCCGGCGTTTGTGACGATCCCCAGGCGGGGGCCCTTGGGAATCCGATGACGGCCGAGAAGCTCGGCCGCGTCGAAAATGTCGCCGATGTCAAAGACCCGGGCCAATCCGGCTCTCTGGAAAGCCGCGTCATAGACGGCGTCCTCGGAAGCCAAGGCTCCGGTATGGGAAGCGGCCGCTTCGGCCGATTCGGGAAACCGGCCGGCTTTGTAGGCGATGATCGGCTTCGACCGGGCGAAAGCCCGGGCTGCGGTCATAAAGCGCCGGGCGTCCTTGATCGATTCGATATACAAGATGATGCTCTTGGTTTTTTCGTCCTCGCCGAAATAATCGATCAGATCGGCGAAATCGACATCGGCCGAATTCCCGACGGAGACGAAAGCCGAGAATCCGATCTTCTCCTCCAGGGCCCAGTCGAGGACGGAGGTGCAGAGGGCTCCCGATTGGGAGATAAAGGCGATCCCGCCGGCTTGGGGCGTGTCGGCGGCGAAGCTGGCATTGAGCCGCCGGCTCGGGACAATGACCCCCAGGCAGTTGGGGCCGAGGATTCTCATTCCTTCGAAGCGGGCCGCCTCGGTCAGGACACGCTCTTCCAAGGCCCGCCCTTCCTCTCCCGTTTCCCGGAAGCCGGCCGAAACGACGATCACCGCCCGAACGCCCTCCTCCCCGCATTCCCGAATCCTGTCGGGAACTTGGGCCGCCGGCGCGCAGATGATGCCCAGGTCGGGCTTCCGGGGCAGGCTTTTCAGGTCGGGATAACAAGGGATCCCGGAAACCGCCTCGAAGGAGGGGTTCACCGGATAAACCACCCCCGGGAATCCCCCGCCGACGAGGTTGGCCAGGATCCGGCCCCCAACGCTTTTTGGGTTGGAGGTCACCCCAATCAGGGCGATCCTCTGGGGATCGAAAAAGCGGTCCAAATGATGCACGTTCATATCTTGTCGCCTAATCGGCCCCGCGTTTCAAATCGCCGGGGGCGAGATTGGGCTCGATCGTGACATGGACCAGCTCGGGGAAGGCGGCCAATCGTTTCTTGTACTCGTCGGCCGGGGCACATTCGGCCGATTCGATCGAAGCCAAGCAGGCATATTTATCTTCGGCGACCCGCCACAGGTGCAGGTCGATCACCTCGGTTTTCCCATCGGCTTCCAGCCGCGATTGGATGTCCCGGAGAAGCGGGGCGTCCGATCGAATGCCCCGGTCGATGAGGATGCCGGAGGTCTCTTTAAGAAGGGAAAAAGACCAGGTCAGGATCAAGACGGCTCCGACAACCCCCATCAAGGGATCCAGGAAAGTCCAGCCGAAGGTTCGGGCACCCAGGAGCGCGGCGATCGCCAGGACCGAGGTCAGGGCGTCGGCCAGGACGTGGAGATAGGCCGATTTGAAATTTAAATCCTCGTGATGATGATGTTTTTTCCCCGAGTGGAGAACGGCCGCGCAAACGAAGTTGACGATCAGGCCCAGCCCGGCAACGGGGAGGGCTTGACCAAAGCGGATGACGGCCGGATTGAAGAACCGCTCGATGGATGTGGCAGCCATGACCAGGCCGACCAGTCCAAGGGCGATCGCGCTTGAATATGCCCCGAGGATTTCGACCTTCCACGGGCCGAAGGTGAACCGGTGGTCGTGGGCGTGAGTCCGGGCAAAGACGTAGGCCAGAAGAGAAAGGCCCAGGGCGAAGGCGTGGGTGCCCATATGCCAGCCGTCGGCCAGCAAAGCCATCGAATGGGTCAGCCAGCCGAAAACGATTTCGGCGACCATCATGACCAGGGTGATGAGGACGACGATGAGCGTCCGCCGCTCGGCCCCGGATTTGTCGACATGAAACTCGTGGAGATAACGCCGGGAATCCAACCGGGCCCTGGTCATGGCCGCCCCCCTGAGCAAAGGGCTTCGAGCAGATCGTCGGCTGAAGTTGTCGGCCCGACAGTCAGCCGGACGATTGGAACTCCCTTCGCTTCATAATGGTCCACTAACGGCCTGGTTCGCTCCTCGTAGAGGGCGAGCTTCCGTTCCACCTCCGCCGGCGTATCGTCTCTCCGCTCGGATCGATCGCCCGCGGCATTGGTCAGGATCCGATCCCGAATGGTCGCGGGGGAAGCCGTCAGGAGGATCACCCAAACGACGGCCGCAGCCAATGAGATGTCCCGGGCCTGCCCGGCGTGCCGCGGCAGGCCGTTCAGGATGAGCAGGTCCCCGTCACCCGCTCGCTTTCGCCGGAGAAATTCTTCCAGGATTTTTCGGGCGATTCCAAAGTGACGGTCTTCAAGCAAGGCGCCGTCGCGCAGGACCTCCCGGACGACATCCCGCTCCTCGGCCGATAGGCTCGGGACGTTCTCGGACCGCTCCCCCGCTTCCCGCAACCAGGATCCGAAATCGAAGTGGAGACAGCGGCGGCCGTCCCATCCCACTTTTTCCAGGGCTTCGCCCAAGGGCGTCTTGCCCGATCCCGTCGGGCCGATGAGAAGGACGGCGTCAATCATCATCCCTCGCTGGGAGACATCCGGTCACTTCGCGTAGAAAAGAATCATCTGCCGGACGGCCTCCTCGCAGACCGGGCAATACGGTTTCTTGCCCTTGGTGAACATGATGCAGTCCACGGCCGGCCGGTACAAGCCCTTGGCCGCGTACCCGGCGCCTTCATAGACGCCGGCTTTTCCCGCGAATTTGCTCGCTCCCAGGAATCGATCCACCCAGTCAGCCTGTTCCTTCGACTTTCGTTCGGATTCCTCCTCGGCCTTGGCCACGTCCCCGGCCGAAGCGCCGCTCAGCCTTAAGGTTGCGATCTTGTTGTTGAGGACCCGGCGAATCTTCTGGTAGGCCATGTCGCTTTTATCAAATTCTTCCTTTTCCCAAGGGGTCGGGATGGCGATCCCGGGGGCGGTCTTCCATTTCACGTTCTTCGGATCAAGGAGCGCGGTGATGTTGGGCTCCCGGGGCTCGACTCCGGATGGGTAGAACTCGTTGTACGCCACATCCGAGGTGTAATATTCGTCGGCCAGGCCGGTGAAGGAATGGCCGAACTCATGAAGAAAGAGATATTCATACCATTCGTTGCCGACCGTGCAGGTGCAGAATGCATTGTAGATGCCCCCGCCCCCGTAGCGCTTCTGGTTGATCATGATGACCAGGGCGTCATACGGAACATGGCCGGCGATGTCCCGCAGGGCTTTGTTGTCCTCGGTCAGGACGTAACGATCCGTCCCGAGGGAGTCGAACGTCGTCGAAAGAGCCGTGTTTTTATAGCTGCCGAATCCCGGCTCGTCATTGCCGCTGTCTTCGGAGGGTTTCCAGACGCCGTAAAGATTGAACTTGCCGCTCAGGCTCTTATACGGCTCCTGGCTGAACAGGGCTTCGACCAGCCGGTCTAAATCGGCCCGAAGCTTGCCTTCCTCGGAGGCGGTATATCCCTCGGCGATGAAGGCCAGATCCACCTTGTCATTCGGGCCGCCGTTTTTCAGCAATTCAAAAACCCGGACGTCTTTTTGACGGCGCTTCGTCTCCAACTTGGCCCCTCGCACGGAGAGGACCTGTTCAAAGATCTTCCGCATGGAGTTGTCACGCTCCCGGGCTTCAAGGACGAATTTGACATCCGCCTTGGGTTGGGGGATCAGGGCCGATTCGTGATAGGTCCGGCGGATGCCCTTGGCCGCAGCCTCCGTCGTCCGGTATTCGCCGAAATAGGAGTCGAAACACCGGGAAAAGAGAAGCGTTTTCCCGGTCTCATCATAGATCTTGATCGCATAGCGGCCGCGGTCGAAGGGATCGATGAGATTCGTCCTCGACCCCGCCCAGGGGCCCTCGAGGAAGACGTTATCGATGGTCACGATTTCCTCTTTGGCATCGCCGATATGGTAGTAATCGAGGCGCATCGTTCGATTATAAAAATACCTGTCGAAATCCGGATTTTCCGCTTTTCCTAACATCGGCAGAACGGCAAGGGATATCAGCACGACGGCTCCGAACAGCGATTTCATGGGCTCCTCCTGTTTCCGGGACGGAACGTGGCCATTATAGCATAGCAAGAAGGCCGCGGATGCCCTATAATGGGGCCCAGACTATGTCCCGAAGAAAACGCCTTCTCATTCTCGGCCTTTTTGTTTCGCCGCTCATCGTCTTCCTGTTTTCCCTGACCCTGGGCCCGTCGGACATCTCCCTCTCCGATCTCGGCAAAATTCTCCTCTCCCCCCTGGCCAAATCGGGGGAAGGGGCGGTCTCCCCCGTTCAGCGGGATATCGTCTTTGCGATCCGGCTGCCCCGCCTCCTTCTGGGCCTCGCGGTCGGCGCCGCCCTTTCGGTTTCGGGGGCTTCCCTCCAGGCCGTATTCAAAAATCCCTTGGTCAACGAATACATCCTCGGGATCTCGTCGGGGGCCGCTTTCGGCGCCTCGCTTTCGATCGTCGTCCTCGGGCAGGCCTTTCCGCCCCAGATCGGGGCGTTCGGCTTCGGCCTGGCGGCCGTCGGACTGGTTCTCCTCGTCTCCCGGGGCCCCCGGTTTTCCCCGGTTTCGGTCCTCCTCACCGGGGTGATCATTTCGGCTTTTTTCTCGGCTCTCCTCTCCTTCGTCGAATTTTTCGCCAGCCCTTACTCGCTTCAAGCCCTGTTCTATTGGCTGATGGGCAATCTCGGCGGCGCGGGCTGGGGCGACCTGGTCTTTCCCCTGGCGGTCATGGCCGCCGGGACGACGCTCCTTCTCCTGATGTCCTGGCGGCTGAACGTCCTCTCGCTCAGCGATGAGGACGGCCGGGCCCTCGGCCTCAACGTCAAGCGCGACCAGCGAACCGTCGTTCTCACCGCCACGCTGGTCACCGCCGCGGCCGTCTCCGTCGCCGGAATCATCGGCTGGCTCGGCTTGATCATCCCCCACCTCGTCCGGATGATCGTCGGCGTCGATAATCGCCGGGTTCTGCCGCTTTCCGCCGTTCTGGGCGCAAGCCTGCTCCTCCTGGCCGACGACGCGGCCCGGAGCCTGGCCGCCTTCGAGATCCCCGTCGGGATCTTCACCAGCCTGATCGGCCTTCCCCTGTTCATTCTTCTGCTGACGAAATCCTCGAAGATCTGGCGATGAGCGTCACCGTTCAAAATCTCCGCTACGCCCGGCCGGGCTTCGATCTTTATGTTCCGACCTTCGAGGCCGCGGCCGCCCAAATCACGGCGATCGTCGGCCCCAACGGGGCCGGAAAAACGACCTTTCTCAAGTGCCTGAGCGGCCTTTGGCGGTTCTCCGAGGGAACGGTCAAGATCGCCGGAGCCAACCTCAGAACCTTGACCGACGCCGAGCGGGCCCGTCGCCTGGCCTTCGTTCCCCAGGAGCACGCCGCGGCCTTCAATTTCAGCGTCCTCGAATTCGTCCTGATGGGCCGGACGGCCTACCTGCCGCTGTTTGCCGCTCCCGCGTCTGCGGACCGGACGATCGCGGCCGAAGCCCTGGACTATGTCGGATTCGGCCGGTCCTCCGACCGGCCGGTTTTCGACCTCAGCAGCGGCGAGCGGCGGCTGGTCCTGATCGCCCGAGCCCTGGCCCAACAGGCGGACATCCTCGTTCTCGACGAGCCGACCACGTTCCTCGATCCCAGGCACGAAACCGGCGTCATGGAGCTCGCCCGCCGCCTGGCCGAGGAACAGCATAAAACCGTCATCGTCACTCTTCACAATCTCGACTTAGCCGTCCGCCACGCGGGACGGATCGTCTTCCTCAAGGAAGGGCGCGTCGTCGCCGACGGTCCTCCCGCCGACATTCTGTCCGAGGAACTTCTCGGCCGGGTCTACGACATCCCGATGCAGATTATCGACCACGGCGGCCGCCGCTTCATCGTGAAATAGGCCGGGATTTATGGTAGAATTGCTTCTTGTAAAATGAAAACCAAAATCCGCTATTTGAACGGCAGCCGGCTTTTTCACGCCTTCGTCGCCGGCGGAAACGCGGTCATCCGCGACTATTCCTATTTGAACAAGATCAACGTCTTTCCCGTGCCCGACGCCGATACCGGGACGAACCTGGCCTCGACCATGCGGGCGATCGCCCAGGGGGCCAAAGCCCATCTCTCCATCCGGCATACCTTTCGATCCATGGCCGACGCCGCTTTGGCCGGAGCCCAAGGAAATTCGGGGATCATCTTCGCCCAGTTCCTCCACGGGATGAGCCGGGAAGTCGAGGGCGAGCATCGCCTCACGACCCGGACGTTCGCCGAATCCGTCCGCAAGGCCGTCGCCCACGCCCATCGGGCGATCTCGTCCCCCGTCGAAGGAA
This sequence comes from Candidatus Aminicenantota bacterium, assembly GCA_963783665.1. Lineage (GTDB taxonomy): Bacteria > Acidobacteriota > Aminicenantia > Aminicenantales > UBA4085 > JAAZPG01. The sequence continues at coordinate 539,647 of CAWANZ010000002.1, forward strand.
CGATGATCACGGTCATGCGCGACTGGGCCGAGTCGCTCTACCGGCGCCGCGAAACCACCGCGGACTTCGCCGACCTCATGACCGAGTCGATCGCCGACGCCCGTCAATCCCTCCGCGAGACGCCGCAAAAGCTGGAGGTGCTGGCCAAGGCGGGCGTGGTCGATGCGGGGGCTAAAGGGTTCGTGGATTTCCTCGAAGGCATCCTCCATTTCATCAAGAAAGGGAAGCTCCTCCGAACCCCTTTCCAGGAAATCGTCTGGTCGCCCGAGGAAACGAAGACCCCCTCACGGGAAAAGTCCCTTCACAACCGCTACTGTTCGGAAGCCCTTCTGACCGGGACGGCCCTGGATCCCGAGCGCATCCGCGAAATCGTCTCCCGCTACGGGGATTCGGCCGTCGTGGCCGGGTCCGAGGAACGGATCCGCCTCCACGTCCATACGAACGACCCGGCCGGGCTCTTCTTCGAGATCAAGGACGCCGGTGCGATCGCTCAGATCAAAGTCGACGACATGAAGAAGCAATACGAGGCCGCCTGGCTACCGAAATCCAAGACGGCGTTTGTCGTCGACTCCACCTGCGACCTGCCGGCCGCCTGGATCGACGACCGGCAGATCCACGTCCTCCCCTGCCTGGTCACGTTCGGGGACCAGGTCTTTCTCGACAAGCTCACCATCTCCCCTGACCGTCTTTACGGCCTCTTGGCTGAAGGCGATATCCGACCGAAAACGGCCCAGCCGGCCCTAAAAACTGTCCAGAACACCCTCGGCTACCTGGCCGGGCATTACGAGTCAGTCATCGTCCTCACGGTTTCCGACAAGCTGTCCGGCGTTTATCGGACCTGCCGGACGGCGGCCGCGGCCCTCTCCGGAAAAAAAATCTCGCTCGTCGACGGCCGGAACGTTTCAGCCGGATCGGGGCTTTTGGCCGCCCGGGCGTCCGAGATGATCGCCGCCGGAAAAACCCATGACGAGGTCGTCTCGGCCTTGGAGTCGTGGGTGCCGAAGACGAACCTGTACGTCGATGTTCAGTCGATGAAATACGCCGTCAGAAGCGGCCGCGTCAGCCGGGTGAAAGGGCTGGCGGCCCGCCTCCTGGGCCTCAAGCCGATCATCGGCATCTCGGCCGAGGGACGGCTCGAAGCCGCGGGGAAGTCGTTCAGCCGTTCCGGCAATCTCTCCGGGATCGTCCGGACGGTCGAAGCAGCCGCCCGCAAGCGCCCTCTCTGGGGATTCGGCCTCGTCCACGTCCGGAATCCGGAACGGGCCTCACTCTACGCTGAAAAGCTGACGGCAAGCCTCGGGCGCCCGCCCGTGTTCATTGTGGACGCCGACCCGGCCATCGGCGTTCATGCCGGCCTCGGGGCCGTCGGCGTCGCCGTTCTCTACGAATAATCCAGGACTTTTTTCCCCGTCCTCAGCCCTTGAGCTCCGAGGTGCAATGCGGGCAGCGGCTGGCTTTCGACGGCACGGCCGAAAGGCAGAAGGGGCAGTCCTTGGTCGCCGGGACGACCGGGGCCGGCGCCGGTTTCCGCAGCTTGTTCATCTGTTTGATGATCAGGAACATGATGAGGGCGACGACCAGAAAATCGAGCAGGGCATTGATAAACAGGCCGTAATTAATCGTCGCCGCACCGGCCGCCTTGGCCGCATCGAGCGTGGCGTGACCCTGACCCGAGAGGTCGATGAACAGCTTCGCAAAATCGACTTTGCCCAGGAGCATCCCGAGCGGGGGCATGAAGATATCGTTGATGAACGATGTGACGATCTTCCCGAACGCCCCGCCCATGACAAAGGCCACGGCCATGTCCACAAGATTCCCTTGCATCGCGAATTTCTTGAATTCTTTGATCATTCGACTCCTCCTTTGCGCGGGCTGATTGGGAATTCATCTTAAGCCCGCAATGCCTGCCGGTCAAGATGCGCTTTTCTATCATTCCGGATACGGATGTAATAAAATAATGGCTCGAAAAGGCCGACGCATCAAAGGTGATTCCATGTTGAAAAAATGCCTGCTCTCCATCGTGATGATGACCGCTCTGGCCGGTTTGGCCTCGGCCGAAATCGCCAGCCTGTCCCATCTCTATCTCCTTGGACGCGGGGTCAAGGATACCGACGGCGACGGGTTGGCCGACCGCATCAGCCTGACGATCGTCATTCCCGACTCCCCCACGGCCGTCGAGCTGGCTTTGGCCGCCGACATCGCCGCCCGGGCCAACCTGGAGAGCCTGGCCCAAAGCTTCGTTCTCGTCAAGCGGGAAGCCGAAATCCCCGATTTCGCCGCCCTCGAAAGCCCCATCCTGATCGGTACGAACGTTAAAGCGTTGCGGCAGATCGCCCGCGACTCCGGCCTCGAGATCCCGGCCTTGGAACCGGGCCAGGGCTTTGTCACCGTCTTCAACTCCAAGACTCAAAATGGCCTGATTCTAGCGGCCGGCTCGGAGGACGCCCTCCTCCAAACGGGCCGGGCGTTCTTTCTCCGCTGGCCATATTTCTGGGACGTCTGGGGCCGGGAAGCCGGCCCGACGTACGATTCTCTCGAAAAGGACATCGTCGCCTACCTCAAGGAGGAAGGCGTCTCGCTTCAACGGACGATCTTCCGCTCGGTTCTTTATGAGTTCCCGAATTTAAAAGACGGGCCCGGAGCCCTGAAAAAGCTTTCCTTCGGGGCGGGCGAGGTCAAAGATCTCGGCGTCGAGATCTACTTTACCGACGACGAAGACCAAACCCGGTCGTTCCGGGCGTTCGATTCCCTCCGTACCCTGCATCAACGCGGCCAGAAATCCGAAGTCCTTTCGTACGCTGGGTGCGCCCGCCTGACGTTCGCCCTTCGCTATGGCAAGTCCGTCCAGACGGCCGTCGTCCCGCGCCTCGGACACCCGAAACGAATGCTGACCCCAGCCTTTAAAAATCCGCCCCGGCCGGCCGACGGCGGAAAGGAATTCGATCTCCTTTCGCTCTTCACGATGAAGGGAATTTACGGCGATCTGAACGCCGACGGCATCCCGGATACCGTGGATGGCCGGATCGTCATCCCGACGGGTGCGGCGATCAGGGCGGTGGCCCCACTCGCATCCAAGCTTGTCCTCCGGACGGCCGGAGCCGCCTTCCCCCTGGTCTATCTCGACTCTGAAATCGAGTTCAAGAAAAGCGTCGTCGCCCCGGTGTTGGTCGGAGACAACACCCTGACCCGGGAATTGCGCCGGGTCGGAAAGCTCGTCCTTCCGCCGTTGGAAAACGCGTCCGGCCTCATCCGGGCCGTGCCCCAGGCCTTCAACAAGTCGTCGGCCCTCGTCGTCGAAGCGGCCGACGACATCGGTTTGGAAAAAACCCTCGGTTTTCTCAGCGGCCCTTTCCCCTACTTCGATGTCGCCCAGGACGGCCGTCCCCAGCTCTCCGACGCCCTGGCCGACGTCGAGCGGTTCTTCAAGGGGGAAAAGGGCGCGGCGGAGGCTAAGTTCTCCCTCGAGACGAAGAAAATCATAGAAAGCCTGAAAGGTAAAGACCTGGAATCGCTCAAAGCCGAGATCCTCCTTCCCCGGGCCAACCCGGCGTTCGAAGAGGATCTTCGGAAGATCGCGGCTGAAACGCTCAAGGCCCCGGTCCTGGACGTTCGGACGGAAATCCTGAAAGGGGGCAAGCGGATTTTCGAGAAAGAGCAGACGTTCGCCTGGGAAGCCGACGACGCCCTGGCCATGATCCGGGAAAAGCTCCCGACCCTGGTCGAGAGCGCCGGCCCAGTCAAAATCAGCCTCGGACTCAGCGAGTCTCCCGAATCGCGGGCCCGGATCAAGGCCCGGATCGAGGAGATGGCTGCCGCAGCGCTCAAGTCGGCCAAGGCCGAAGTCGACGTCCTGTCGGCCTACAAACAGGGCTTTTTCTGGATCGTCGAAAAGGCGCTCCCCGCCTTGAAGGGAAAGCCTGTGGCCAAGCTGACGATCCGCTTTCCCGAGGCGAAAGACGATATCGGAAAACCGAAGCGATTCTACACCGAATCGGCCCGCTGGCTGCAGGAGCTGTATCCCGTCGACGAAATCATCGTCCGGGACCTCGGCCTGCCCTTGGACGCCATCCAGTTCGAGATGACCGAGAGCGCCGTCCCGACCTATGAGCTCACGGCCATGGACGCCCGGAACGCCGTCCTCTGGACCGGAACATTCGCTCCGCGCGTGAGGGAAAGCGCTTACCTCAAGGCCCTGCCCGAATGGGGGACGGTCCAGGTTTCGACCGGCTGGGTCCGGCTGGAAAACGGCCCGGAGATCGTCCTGGACGAAGCCCTGACGACCGATCTCGAGCGGCTCTGGTCGTATTTCCAGGACGAAGGTCTCGGCCCGGTCCTGGATCATGTCATGAAAAAGACGGGCGGCGTCCCGACATTCACTAAACAGCCCTACTTCAAGCAGCTGAAAATCGAGGTTTGGGCCAGCGAGCCCGACTTCCGTCTGGGCCTGGACGAGGAGATCGTCAGCTCGCTCGAAGCACTCCACGACGAGATCTATTTCGACACGCTCGACTTCCTCCGGGGCATCACCGAAATCGATGCCGGCGAGGAAGAGATCCCGGAGGATTCATCCCGCTTCAGCGCTCCCGGCAACGTCTTCCCGGTTATCCATCCCTCGGCCGAAGACGGCCCGCCGAAGATCAAGATCACCTTCGAGGACTGGCCGGCGGCCTCCCCCCGGCTGAACCTGACCTGGAAGGAGCGCGGCCGGCAGGAGCTATCCCGGACGGTTTCGTTCGCCCCGCTGAAAGCGAAAAGCCTCACCCTTCCGGCTCTGGTTTATAGCGGCCTGGAGGAAAAGATCGACCGGTTGATTTTCGACCTCGAAATCGAGAAGGAATCCGATTACCTGGACCTGATCGACCTCGTGGCCGCTTATCGCGACCTTCAAGGCCGCGGGGCCCTGGCCGATCCGCTGAGCTTCTCCCGATTAAACGGCATCTCGTTGGCCATCCGCTGCGGGAAGATGGCCAAGGAGGAAACCGTGCCGGTCGCCCCGGTATCGGCCGAGTCCGGCCTCCCCTCTCCTCCCCCCTGCCCCTCGGGGCTCCGGTCGTTGACACGTTGCGCATCCAATCGCCCGAGATGGTCGAAGAGACCGTCGCCCGGCTGGCCGCATTCCCGGCTCTCCGGGCTTATATCGCCGGACGCTCATACGAAAACCGCCGGGTTCCGGTCATTGAGGCTTATTCTCCCTCCGGCCCGAACGTCTCCATCGCCCGGCTGATCTCCATGAAGCCGACACTCTATCTCAGCGGCCGCCAGCACGCCAACGAAGTCTCTTCGACCAACTACATCCTGAAGCTGGCGGAGCTTCTGGCCACGGACAAGGCCACCCAGGAAGCCATCCGGAAGATCAATTTCGTCCTCCATCCGATGGAGAATCCCGATGGAGCGGCCCTGGCTTATTCCCTCCAGGCCCTCACCCCGTTCCATAGCCTCCACGCCGGGCGCTACAGCGCCCTGGGCTTGGAGATCGGAACGATGACCGGCTCGTCCCGGCCTCTTCTTCCCGAGGCAGCGGTCAAGCGCGATCTGGCCGCCAAATGGTTCCCGGACATCTCCCTCAACCTCCACGGCTATCCGTCCCACGAATGGGTTCAACAGTTCTCGAATTATTCTCCGTATTTGTTCCGGGAATACTGGATCCCCAAGGGATGGTTCGCTTATGTCTCCGGCGTCAGCCTTCCGATCTACGACCGCTACAAGACCGCCGGCGAGGATATCCGGTCATTCATCATCTCCGAGATGAACTCCGATCCGGGGATCAAGGAATCCAACCAGAAATTTTATGCCCGGTACGCCCGCTGGGCGTCCCGTTGGCAGCCCCATCTGGATTACCTCGAGATCGAAAACGGCTTGAATCTCTATGCTAAGCGCAGGGGATCGACCGAGAGCCGCCTGACGGCCCGAAACCGGATGACGTACGCGGACGAAACGCCCGAGCTGATGGATGAAACCGCCCATGGGGCCTGGCTCGATTTCCTCTCGACCCAGGGCTTGACCTATCTCCGGGCCCACATCAAGTACCTGTCCAAGGCGAAATTCGACGTCGTCCGGGTCGAAGAAGAAGTGTCCGACCGCATCCGGATCCAGTTTCTCCGCGGACGACCCGGCATCATAGAGAAATGAGCGAAGCTCTCTTGGCCGGGAATGCCTCCCGCCCCGACTCGCAAAGCTCGGGTGGGACTTGCCTCGGCTCGCAAAGGCGAGCAAGGCATCGCCAGCCGCCCATTCGATATTCATTTTTTTATCTCTGAGTCCCAGTTGGCCGGGAAAAATCGGGAATTGCTCCGGATGGCTCGGATGTGTTAGCATTTAGGACAGTTGATGGAAAATGGACACAGTTTTCTCCTTTTTAATCATCGGCGAAAACCCGTCCATCTACGACCAGCTCCGAAAAGCCAATCTGTCGCCGGATATCCGTCTTTTCTTCTGCGGCCGGGGGGAGAACGTCACGGGGTTCGTCCAAACCAACGAAATCCGGTCGATCCTCCTGGACGCGGGAGAGGGCCCGGAGGAATGTCGGGGCCTCATCCGGGAGCTGAAAACCTTCGATCCGCTGCTCCAGGTCGCCGTCACCGGCCCGCCGGCTCCGCCGGAGGAAATCCTGCGATGGGTCGACGGCGGAGCCCTCGATTACTTTCCCCAGCCGATCGAACCCTGAGAAGATCTTCGGGTCCATCCGGCGGGTTCTCGAGCGCCGGGAGCTGCGACGGGAGACGAGCCTCCTCGAGCGGAAGCTGGAAAAGAAATACGTCTTTCAGGGGATGGTCTCACGAAACCCGGCGATGCTCGACCTGTTCGCCCTGGTCGAGCGCATCTCCCGACACTTCTCCAGCGTCCTGATCACCGGCGAGACCGGAACGGGAAAAGAGCTTCTGGCCCGGGCCCTCTTTCAACTCAGCGAAACGAAAGCCCGCCAGCTCGTCATCTGCGATTGCGCCTCCATCCCGGACACGTTGTTTGAATCGGAGCTTTTCGGCCATGTCAGGGGCGCATTCACCGGGGCCGATCGGACGAAAAAAGGCCTGTTTGAGGAAGCCCACGACGGCGTCATCTTCCTGGACGAGGTCGGGGAGATCCCCCTGGTCGTTCAATCCAAGCTCCTCCGGGTCCTGGAAAACAGGCAGTACCGGCCGATCGGCGGGACCGAGGTCAAGTACGTCAATGTCCGGGTAATCGCCGCGACCAACCGCGATCTGCCCGAAATGATCCGAAAAAACGCCTTCCGGGAAGACCTTTTTCACCGCCTCAACCGGGTCGAAGTCCGGATTCCGCCCCTCCGCGACCACATGGAAGATATCCCCCTGCTCATTCGCCATTTCCTGGACGCCCTGAACAAGTCCTATGGCAAGACGATCCAGGGCGTGAGCCGCGAAGTCCAGAAGCTGTTCCTGAAATACAACTGGCCGGGAAACGTCCGGGAGCTGGAAAATGCCCTCCAGAGCGCCGTTCTGGTGACCCGCAAGGATTTTATCGACCTGATTGACCTCCCGAAATCCGTCCGGGAGCCGGCCGCAGCCCGTCGCCGGGCCGTTTTCATCGAACGGGAAAATCTCTCGAGCCTGGAGGATCTGGAGAAGGAATACATCTCCTACGTCCTGACCCAGACGAAGAACAACCTCAAGCGCGTCGGCGGAAATCCTGGGAGTGTCCCGGACGACGCTTTACAACAAGCTGTCCAAGTACGGCCTCGCCCGGTCCTGACGTCGACCCGGACTTTCTTTTCCTAGGCTGGTCGCGCGGGATCTTCTTCTTTAGCCAATGGAAAACGGACGACGAAGCGGGATCCTTCTCCGGGCTTGCTTTGGATGTCGATGCGCGCCCCGTGGGCGTCGGCAACCTCCTTGACGATGGCCAAGCCCAATCCCGCCCCGCCGCTTTCCTTGGACCGGGATTTATCCACGACAAAGAAGCGGTCGAATATTTGGGGAATCGCCTCCTCGGGGATGCCGACTCCCGTGTCCTCCACGGCCAGCACGGCCTCGATCCCCTGAACGTCCAGTGAAACTTCGACCCGGCCGTCAGAGGGAGTATAGCGCACGGCGTTGTCAATCAGGTTGACGATCAGGCGCTCGAGAAGATTGGCCTCGCCGCGGATTCGGGCCGGAACCGGGTCTTTGAGGTCCAAACGGACGCCCTTGCGGCGGGCCGGAAGCTCGCGGCTTTCGAAGGCCTGGATCAGGACCTCATCAAGCGGAATCCGGGCATCGAAATCCTCCCCGGTCATGGCCTCCAGCCGGGAGAGGAAGAGAAGGTCGTCGATGATCCGGTTCATCCGGGCGGATTCTTCCAAAACGCTGTCCATCGTCTGCCGGTATTCCTCCGGGGTCCGGTCCTTTCGCCGGAGGACTTCGATCTCTCCCCGGATGATCGTCAACGGCGTCCGCAATTCGTGGGACACGTCGCCGGAGAACTGCTTGATCTTCTTGATCGAGGCCTCCAGGCGGGAGATCATCTCGTTGAAGGTGTCGACCAGGATCCCGATTTCGTCCCGCCGGGCCCGGGTTTCGATCCGGAGGGAAAGGTCGTCGGCCGAGATCCGATTGGCCGCTTCGACGACGCTTTGGACCGGACGGAGGGCCTTACGGATGATAAAGACGCCGCCCAGGGAGGCCAAGCCCAGGAGGAGGAAGCCGGCCAGGGCCATGATCAGGGCCAGGCGCCGAAGCTCGCCGTTGACCCTGTCCAGCGACACGCCGGCCTGGATGATCGTGTTGCCCCGGATCGGGAGTAAGATCACCCGGACCGAAGTCCGGGCCAGCGATTTTTCCGGGATGGTCAGATAAAGGGGGTGGTCCCAATCGCGCTTGTCGGCCCGGATGTAGACGTCTTGATCGAAGACCAGGGCGCCTTCGGAGATCCGCTTCGTCCGATGGACAACCGGTTGAGCCGTCCCGTCCCGTTTTTCTCCCAGCTCGACTGAGGAAAGAAACGGGTCGTCGTTGGGATGGCGCTCCTCGGCTTTTGCCAGGGCCTCTTCCCAGGTGACCCCGCGGCGCTGCCAGAACGAGTTGGCGTCTTCGGCGATCTCGAAGAGGTGTCCGTCCAGGTCGGACATCAGTCCTTTGCGGTAGCCCTGGTAAAGGACCGCCCCGGCGATAGCCACAATGACACCCAGGATGACGATGTACCAGATCGTCAGGCGGAAGGCCAGGGAGCTAGTCTTCGGGATGAGCTTCAAGGAGGTACCCGTGTCCGCGGAGCGTGCGGATCATCTTGACCGCCGCCCCGCCGTCGATCTTCTTCCGGAGGTAGTTGATGTACACGCTGACGACGTTGCTCGAGCCTTCGTAATTCATATCCCAGACGTGCTCGATGATCATTGTCTCGGTCACGACCCGGCCGGCGTTCCGCATCAAGTATTCGAGGAGGGCGTATTCCTTGCCCGTCAAGGAGATGCGGCGGCCGCCCCGTACGGCTTGGCGGCGGGCGGGATCGAGCTCAAGGTCGCCGACCCGGACGGCCGTCGGTTGATAATCCCGGGTCCGCCGAAGGAGGGCCCGAATCCGGGCCAGCAGCTCCTCGAAGGCGAACGGCTTGGCCAGATAATCGTCGGCCCCTTCGGACAGCCCCGAGACCTTGTCCTCGACCGAATCTTTGGCCGTGAGCATGAGGATCGGGGTGAGGATCGCACTCCGTCGGAGCTCCCGGCAGACGGCGAAGCCGTCTTTTTTCGGGAGCATCACGTCGAGGAGGATGAGGTCATAGGGATTAAGTCGTGCTCTCTCCAGGGCCTCCTCGCCGTCGGCGCAGACATCGACGGCGAATTGCTCCTCGCGGAGGCCTTTCTGGAGGAACGCCCCGACTTTCCGGTCATCCTCGACGACAAGAATGCGCATGGCCCTCAATCATAGTGATCGTGCAGACTGCCGAGGCTTCCGAAGCGCGGATTGACGACGTTGCTGAAGACCGAGCCGAACGTGAAGCTCAGGCTGAGATCGATCCCGAATTCATAGTCCGTCGCCAGCTCCTTGCGCTCCAGGAGGATTTCCTCCAGGGTCGCATCTCCCTTGGGCAGGGAGAGCTGGTCCCGGACGCGTTCATACCGGGCGTCGATATTGAACTCCAGCCCTTTCAGAATTCGAAAGGACAGCTCGGTGAAAAAATTCAAGCGGTTTTTCTTGACATCGTGAAAATAATGGGACCCTTCAAGGCTCGCGTAAAGACTGCCCCACGGCTCCTTGATCTCCAGGGTGGCCGAAAGGGCCTGGCCGAAGAGGGCTTCCTTCATCTTGTCGTAGATCGTCTCTTCATGATAGCTGACGGAATTGACCCCGATGTTGTACATCAACCGAAGCTGGCGCCGGGTGGATTCCGCATAAGGAAAGATGTTGTATTCGATCATCGGCGCCGTCGCGGAACGAAAATTTCACGTTGCTGAAGGTGGACGATTCGGCCGCGACATAAAGGCCGACCGACCAGTGCTCGCCGAGGCTTTTCGCCAACAGCCCGACAAAGTTGAGGTTCTTGGAATCGCTCGCGATGCGCTCGCCGTCGTATTCGAACTCATCCCGGTTGAAAAACGTCATCATCCCCATCCGGAACTTCCAGTCCGGGGTGATCTTATTGGCCGAGGCCGAAAAGGACAGCTGTTGGGATTCCTGCCGGCTTTGGCTGTCGAACTCCCCGCCCACGCTCAGGCTGAAGACCCAGAATTTCCAGGGATCGACGACGTCGGTCGGCTTGAGCTCCTCGCGGCATTCGATCGTCAGGAGGTCGCGGATGGACGTCTTGGCGACATAGGGAATCAGCCCCATTTTAAGAACCGCGACATAGCCTTTGCGGACTTCGTCGTCGGTGGCGGTTGTGTTGGAGGCGTAGATGAGGTTGCTGGCGATGCCTTCATACGTTCCCAGGCCGATGAAGGCCATGGCGTACTCGGTCCCGCCGCTTCCGGTCGACTGGGTCGTGACCAGGATATGGACGTCGGCTTCCTTGCGGTCCCGGACATAATTGACGAAAGGGATCTCCTTCCGGATGAAGTCCATGTCGCCTTGTTCAAAATCCAGGAAGATCCGGGGTGCGGTTTTTTTCCAATCGGCGATCTGGGTGGCCGATTGAGACGAATCGGCGCCCGTTTCCTGGGCTTGAAGAGGAAGAATCAGAAAGAGAGATGCGGCCGCCAGAAGAACTCCGGCCGTTTTCATTTTAAGCATCGGTTTCCTCACTGCAACGATTTTTCCGCGTTTGAGGCCTCGGCCCCACGCGACCATCATGTTTCACGGCTTCATCATAGCTCCGCTTCCTTAAACGGCCGTGAGAGAAAGATTAATTTTTTCTCACCTCGCCGGGTCATAAGGCGGCACGGATATGGTCGAGCCCCCGGCGGAGGAGGTCCTCCGGCAAACCGAACCCGAGACGGAAGTGGCGGTCATCCTCGAAAAAACCTCCGGGGACGACCGCGGTGTCCTCCGTCTCCAGCAGAACCCGGGCCAAGCGGTCACCGCCCGCAGGCTCCCCTTCCCGGACGACAACCCGGGGAAAGGCGACGATCCCGCCGGCGGGCTCCACCCAGCGCAGGCCGGGCGTTTGGCTCATGAATTCGCGGACGATGGCTTTGTTGGCCTCGATCCAATCCCGGTTCCGGGCTTTCAAGACGTCCAGGAGGGGGAAAATCCGGGCCGAAAGCTGTTCGGCCGGCAGGACATGTTCGACATGGAGATTATCCACCACATGGCGGAGGGCCGGGATGACAGCGCGGGGGGCCAGAATCCAGCCGCACCGGAGCCCGGAAAGCCCGAAGACCTTGGTCAGGCTCGAGATCACGACAATGTTGTCCGCCAACCCGAAGGATGTGTGCGGACCGCCGCCCGCCTCGAATTCGAGGTAGACCTCGTCGATCAGAACATAGGCTCCATGTCCGGCGGCGATTCCGGCCAGCTCCTTGACCCTTTCGGGCGAAAGCCTCGTCCCGGAGGGATTATGAAGGTTCGAGAGGACGACAAGCTTGGCTCCCGGCGGAAACCGTTCGGCGAATTCCGCCGGATCGACCGAGAAATCCGCGCTCGAAGAGGCGGTCGAAACGGAAGACCCGGCCGCCGACCGCGCGGGGAACGGATCGCAACGGCTCATATGCCGGTTTTTCGACGTAAACGGCGTCCCCGTCGGTAAGGAGGGCGGCGCAGACCAGAAAGACTGCCTGGGATGTGCCGATCGACGGAACGACGCATTCGAAGTCGGTCCCGTACCGGGCGGCGATCGCCTCGATGAGCGGCTTCCAGCCGTACGGATGCTCGCCATTGAGCTTCAGGTCGTCCAAGCCGAGTTCAAGGCCGAGGTCGGAAAACTCCAGGCCGGGGACACCCGACCGGGCCAGGTTGACCGCCGCCCGGGTCCCCGCTTTGGCCCATTCCATGTATACGATAGGATCAAAGCGCATCGGCATCCTTCACCTTTCGCCGGACGAGTGCGTAAATCGGCAAACCGGCGAGAATAATGGCCGTCCCGACGAAGGATTTCACCGGAGACGAAACGAAAACGTTCACCACAACCGCGACGGCGATAAGAAAAAAGAGCGTCGGCGTCAGCGGGTATCCCCAGGTCCGGTAAGGCCGCTCAAGGTCGGGCAGCTTCCTTCGCAGGACGATCAGGGCCAGGGCGGTGAAGCCGTAGAAGATCCAATCGCCAAACGTCACATACTGGAGCAGCTGGCCGTATGTATTGGACAGGAGAAGCCCCGAGGCCCAGACCGCCTGGATGAGAATGGCGATATGCGGAGTCCCGAACCGGCGATGGACGCGGGCCGCCGCGGGGATGAACATCCCCTTTTCGGCCATGACCTGGTAAACCCGGGCGCCCGTCAGGACGAAGACATTGGTGATGCCGAAGGTCGAAACAACGATGGCCGCCGAGATGAACCTGGCCCCCCAGGGGCCGGCCATCGCCTCCAAGGCGTCCGAGGCGAGCTTGGTCGAACCGGCGATGGCCTCGATCGGCAGGGCCCGGACATAAGCGACATTGGACATGATATAAACGATGATGACCAGCGAAACGCCGGAGATGATGGCCAAGGGCATCGTCCGGCCGGGATTTTTCACCTCGCCGGCGACGAAATTCAGATTTTGCCAGCCGCCGTAGGAAAAGAGAGCCGGCATCAAGGCCAGCCCGAGGGCGCTCAGGACTTTGAGCCCGACGCCGTCGGGAAACAAAGGCCCCAGGCCCCCTGTCGGAGCTTTGAAGATGAAGATTCCGACAAAGATCAGGACGGCCAGGGCGGCGATCTTGAGGACGGTGAAGATGTTTTGGATCCAGCTGGCCGGTTTGATCCCAAAAATATTGACCGCGGTCAGCAGCCAGATGATGCCGGCCGCGATCAGGCGGGAAACAGGATCGGACATCGGGATGAACGTCCCGATGAACCTGGCGCAGGTCGTCGAGACGGCGGCGATCGCCCCGGTTTGGATGGTGCTGAACAGCGTCCAGCCGAAAAGAAAACCGAGCCACGGGGCGAAAGCCCGCTCGAGATAAATCACCTGGCCGCCCGACTGGGGGAACATGGCTCCCAGCTCGGCGAAACACACTCCTCCCAGGAAAGCGATCAGGCCTCCGGCCACCCAGACCAGGAGGAGCTGGGAGGATGTCTGGCAGAACTTGGCGCTTTCGGCCGAGTTCATGAAAATGCCGGAGCCGATGATCGCCCCGGCGACAATCATCGCCGCGTCGAACCAGCCGAGCTTCCGAACGGACATCGGGGCGTTCTCCTTCCGCCTATCTTTACCTGAACCTTCGGCCGAAATCAACGTATAAACAAGGGACGCTTGCCGGGGGGACGCTTTTTCCCGGACGGCTCCGATCCGGAAAGGGATTTGGCTTTCCCCTGCCGGTTCGGATAAAATAACCATTAAAGACCGGCCGACGGCCGGCAAAAGGAGAGTTCAAATGAAGAAGCGCATGACGGTCGGTCTGCTGGCGGCGGCTCTGATTCTCGGCCTCGAGTTTCCAGGCCCAAGCCCAGACAGTCGCCGAAATCATGGCCAAGAGCATCGAAGCCCAAGGGGGCAAAGACGCCCTGGCTAAAATCAAGGACACCACGACATCCGGGACGATGGAGCTCATCCAAATGGGCATGTCCGCAGCCCTGACGATCTACCAGAAAGAGCCGGACAAGATGCGGATGGATATCGACGTCATGGGGATGCTCATCACCCAGGCTTATGACGGGAAAAAGGGCTGGTTTACCAATCCTTCAACCGGCGTGGCCGAGGAAATGACCGAACAGCAAAGCCAGGCCCAGCGGCTCCAGGCCATGGGCTACGACGCCGCCCTGAATCCCGAAAAATACGGAATCACCTACGTCCTCAAGGGCAAGGATAAGATCGGCGACAAGGACTGCTTCGTCGTCGAACAGACATTCAAAGACGGCTTCAAGGCCACGGCCTTCATCAACGCGTCCTCGTACCTGACCGAAAAAGTCATCTCCAAATCCGACGCGATGGGCACCGAGGTCGAGCAGGAAACGGTCATGACCGATTATCGGAAGGTTGACGGGGTCATGGTTCCCTTCGCCCTGGTCATTTTTCAGGGCGGGGCGGAATTCGGCCGGGTCACGGTGACCAAGGTCGCCTTCAACCAGAACCTCGAGGACAGCTTCTTCCAGATGAAGTAAGCGGCCCTTCGGTCGGATCGTCCTAAACACGACGACCTGACGGCCTATCGCTCAGCTGAACGAGCGGCCGTCAGGTCGTTTTATTTTCCGTCTTCCGTCAGCCGTTCTTCTTGACGAACTCCTCCATGAAGGCCACGAGGGTCTGGACGTTGTCCACGGTGACGGCGTTGTAGGTCGAGACCCGGATGCCGCCGATGTCGCGGTAGCCCTTCAGCCCGATCATGCCGGCTTTCTTGGCTTCTTTGACGAACGTGTCGGTCAGCTCCTCGGTCGGGAGGAAGAAGTCCACGTTCATGTAAGAGCGGTCGGCGATTTCGGTGACGAACGGCTTGAAAAAGCCCGGGTGCCGGTCGACGCAGCCGTACAGCAGCTCGCCCTTCTTCAGGTTGTTGGCTTCGATGGCCTTCAGGCCGCCGATGGATTTGTTATAGGCCAGGACGTTGCGGAGGATGTAGATCCCAAAACATGGCGGGGTGTTGTAGAGGCTGTTCTTTTCGGCGTGGATCTTGAAGCGAAGGTAACTGGGGAGGTCCTGGGCTTCGCACATCTCCAGGAAGTCGTCGCGGATGATGACGACGGTGACGCCGGACGGGCCGAGATTTTTCTGGGCGCCGGCGTAAATCATTCCGAACTTGGAGACATCGAAGGGGCGCCACATGATGTCCGAGGACATGTCGCAGATGTAGGGCTTGTCCGTCGGGGGGAAGTCCTTGAACTGCGTCCCCTCGACCGTGTTGTTGGAGGTGAAGTGGACGTACGCGCTGTCGGGAGTGAAGGCGTATTCCCCGGCTTTCGGCAGGCGGGCGAATTTCAATTCCTTGGTCGTCGCGGCGACGCGGACGTTGTCCCCGCCGACCAGCTTGGCTTCTTTATAGGCTTTTTCAGCCCAGTTGCCGGTCAGGATGTAATCCGCTTTCCGGCCCCCCCGGAGCAGGTTCAGGGGAATCATGCCGAACGCGAGATGGGCGCCGCCCTGGAGCAGCAGGACCTTGAAGTTGGCCGGGAGTCCAAGCAGTTCCCGGACCAGAGCCAGGGCTTCCTCATGGACCGCGTCGTATTCTTTGGAGCGGTGGCTGATCTCCATCACCGACATGCCGGTGCCGGCGAAGTCGAGAAGCTCGTCCTGGGCCCTCTTCAGCGGCTCCAGGGGCAATCCGGCGGGGCCGGCGTAGAAGTTGATGACTCGATGGGACATCGATCGACCTCCTTAATGATGATGAACTCGGAACGCCGAGGGACTATCTTAGCCCCGCGGGCCAAGATAGTAAAGAGCGGGAAGCCGATCGTCAGGTCGTCTCGATTTCCTTCAGGACGGCATGGGCCAGGCGGAGGGCCCGGAGCCCTTCCTCGCCGCTGACCTTGCCCTGCCGGCCTTCGGCGATGCAGGTCAGGAAGTTGGAGATTTCCTTCTTCAACGGCTCTTCCTTCTTGATCTTGACGCTCTTGATGTCCGTTTGCCGGCCGCTCAAGGGGAAGATTTTCACTTCCTGGTCGATGTAATCGATGGCGTAATAGGCGGTGGGTTCGAAGATCCGGAGCTTCCGGACTTTTCCCTGGTGGACCCGGCTGGCCGTCAAGGTGGCCACGCAGCCGCCCTTGAATTCCAAGCGGGCGTTGGCGATGTCGACCTTGTCCGAAACGACGTGGATGCCCGTGCTCCGGATCACCGCGACCTCGTCCTTGATCAGGGTGGTGATGATGTCCAGGTCATGGACCATCAGGTCCAGGACGACATCGACATCCAGGGACCGGGCCGAGAACGACCCCAGGCGCTGGACTTCGATGAACTTCGGCTCGGAAATGATGTCTTCCACGGCTTCGACCGCCGGATTGAACCTCTCGAGATGCCCGACCTGGAGAATCAGGCCGTGCTTTTTAGCCGCGGCAATCAGGGCTTCGCCCTGCTCGACAGTCTCGGTGATGGGCTTCTCGACGAGGACGTGCTTGCCCCGCTCGAGCAACCGGAGGGCGATGTCGTAGTGGGCCTTGGTGCTGGCCGCGACGATGCCGGCGTCGATGTCGTCCAGCATCTCCTCGAAATCCTGATAATAGTGGACACCGTGGCGGTTTCCGATCTCAAAGGCCTTCTTGAAATCGATGTCGGCGACCGCCCGCAGATCCGCCTCTTCGAGATAGGAGGCGATCCGGGCATGTTGCATACCGAGGTAGCCGACGCCGATGATTCCGACTTTGATTTTTTCCATGATGTTTCCGTTCAGCCCTTGGCCAGGACGGCCAGGCCCGAGGCGTCAGCCAAGGCCAGGGCTTCCTCTCTCTCGAAAAAGGGAACGCGCCCGGCTTCGATCACCAGGGCGGCCGCCTTCACCTCGGATCAGCACCCGGACCGTTTCCAGCCCGACCATCGGGACGTCGATTCTCGCCTCCTGCCGGGTCCGGGCGGTCTTAAGGACGACCACTCCCTCCCCCGCCAGGGCGGCTCCGCGGCGGATCGTTTCATCCGTCCCGTCCATGCCTTCGACGGCGACGACGGCCTTTTTCTTGACGACCATGGTTTGGCCGATATCCAGGTCGGCCAGGGCCTTGACCAGGGGCCAGCCGAACGCGGCGTCGGCCGAAACCGACTCGCCGCCGTCGGTTTTCCCCAGGACGCCCGCGGGACACAGATACGGGGCGAGAAAAGTCGAGGGGTCAAGGATCTTGAGGCCCCGGATCTCGAGGCATTCGATCAGCGATTTCAAGAGGGTTGTCGGTGACAGGTCCGGCGGCCGGAGGCCCATCGCCGCGATCTCCGCTTCCGGAAAGCCTTCGGCGAAAATCGTCCGATGCTCGACTTTGCCGAACATCACCGCTTCCGCAACGTCGTGGCTCTGAAAGAACGAGACCATCTTTTGAAGCTCCAGCGGCCCGACCCAGGCGAATGCCTCGGCCTCCCGCTCAAGCTCCGTCGAGGCGGCGCCTCGAAGACCGGCGACCGGGCAGAACCATCCGAGCTTTTTGGCCTCGGCCAGGGCCCGGAGGGGGAAGGCACCCCCGCCGGCGATTATTCCGATTCGCCGTCCCATGTTACGGAAGTCTTTTTAATGAAACCGCGCTTGGCCGCCCGGACGGAGGTCAGGATTTCCTCCCGATCCTCGGACGGGGGGATTTCGGCTTCGACCCGGGCCAGGGCCTGGGCCGTGTTGAGTCCCTGGTAAAAGAGAATGTTGAAGACAGCCTTGACCGCGGCGATGCGTTCCCGGGAAAAACCGTTCCTCCGGAGGCCGACGAGGTTGAGGCCGATCATGCGCGTCGGTCGCTGGCCGGCCACCCGGCAGAAGGGCAGGACGTCCTGGGTGACCATCGAGCCCCCGCCCATGAAGGAAAACCGGCCGATACGGCAGAACTGGTGGATGCCGCTCATCGCCCCGACCAGGGCCGAATCCCCCACCACGCAATGGCCGCCGAGGGTGGCCCCATGAAGGAAGATGGTTTTATTCCCGACGACGCAGTCGTGAGCGATGTGGGCGTAGGCCATAAAATAGTTGTCGTCGCCGATGATCGTGACCAGGTCCTGCTTGGTGGTCGCTCGATGGACGGTCATCGATTCCCGGAAGATGTTCCGGTCGCCGATGCGGATCCGGGTCGGCTCGCCCTTGTACCCGATATCCTGGGGAGGGCCGCCGACGGCGACGAAGGGGAAGAAGCGGTTATCCGCCCCGATGTCGGTCCGTCCGCCGATATGAACGTGGGATTCAAGGACCGTGCCCGGTCCCAGGGAGACTTCGCCGCCGACGAGACAAAACGGGCCGATTTCCACGCCGGGTGAGAGACGGGCTTCCGGATGGACAACGGCCGAGGGATGAATGTTCGGTTCAGGACCGGCCATAAAACTCCTCGCGTTCGAGCATCGAAGCCACCATGACCCCCTCGGCCGCGACCTGGCCCTCGACAAGAGCCTTCGCCTGGAGATAGTAGAACCGATTTTTCGATTTGAGGACTTCCGCCTCGATCCGGATCTGGTCCCCGGGGACGACCGGACGGCGGAATTTCATGTTTTCGATCTTGCTGAAGAGGACGAACTTCGTTTCCGGTTTTTCGATCGAGTGAAAAAGGAGGATTCCCCCGGCCTGGGCCATCGCCTCGACGATCAGAACGCCGGGCATGATCCGGACGTCCGGGAAATGTCCCTGGAAAAATTCTTCGTTATAGGTGACGTTTTTTAACGCAACGATACGCTTAAACGGCTCCATCTCCAGGACCCGGTCAACGAGGAGAAACGGGTACCGATGGGGCAGAAACCGGAGAATATCCTCGATGTTTAACACCAGGAAGGCCTTCGACCGGATTTATTTTCCGGCGGCCTTGGCGGCGTCGTAGCGCTTGATGACGTCCTCGGTGATATCGGTCGTCGGAGCCCAGTAAATGGCCCCGCTCCTCTGGGCGTCGAAAATGACGTCGTAGCCTTTTTCCTTGCCGAGAGCCTGAACGATCGGCATCAGCTCGGACTGCAACCGCATGAAAAGGCGATCCGACAGTTCCTTCATGCTGGCCATGGCGTCTTCGGCCACCCGTTTCCGCTCCGTGGTTTTCCGCTCGAGGTCGGACTGGAGCTGGAGGGCCGCTTCGTCGGTCAGGGTCAGCCGCTGGGTGTTGAGCTTGGTCTGGATCGTCCGGATCTGCTCGTCCAGGGTGTTGACGGCGCCGGTGTTCTTCTTTTCGGCTTCCTGGAGACGGGCGATCACCTTCTTGCCTTCGGCCGACTTCTCCAGCACCTGCTGGGAGTCGATGACGCCGATTTTCCCCTGGGCGTAAGTCGTGTTGACGGCGGCCCCGATGAACAGGACGGCCAAGGCCGCGGTAATCCAAATTTTCCTCATTTCATTCCTCCTTGAAAAAAAAGACCGGTCTCCTCAGAACGTGGTTCCAATCGCAAAACGGAAGGCGAAATTGGAGTCGTCCGAATAGATCCGGCGGTTATTATACGAAAAAATCAGGCGGAAAGGAATCCGTCAGGGCCGGGATGAAGATCCGGGCCTCGATTCCGGTCGAGCGTATAGACGTCGGTCAGGCTGAATTTCTGGTCCTGGCTCCAGGCATTTCCCCGGTCGTGGAAGAGAATCAGGTACACCGGGCCGCCCACCGCCCAGATGTACTCGGCGTTGATGACCAGCTGCTTTTCCCCGCCGACAGCGTCCCCGATGGAGTTCCGGGGCCCGATGGAGTAGATCTCATATCCCCGGATGATTTCGTTCGCCGCCAAGGAAGAACCGCTCCCAGAAGGGCACATTCCGACTCGCGGAGGGGTTTGATATAGGAGATTTCGGCGTGGATCGCCGATCGAATGCCAGCCGCGCCGGCCTGGTCGCCCGGATGATCGGCTGGTAATGGGTGAAATCCAGCTTGGGCTTGACCATGTGGATTTCGCCGCCCGAGCCAGGTCCCGGCGTATTTCAGAGTGGCCGAGTACAACGTCCCCGAGCTCGGGGTCAGGGGGCTGTCGATCGTCGAACGGTACAGCGACGGGGTGACCGAGCTGATGATGTAATGCCCCATCCCGTACATGTTGAGATAGTCTCGAGTATCCGCTGTAGCCCTCGGACACGGAGACGTCGACCAGATTCGTAGCCGTACGTCAGGCTGCCCCGCGAAGTAGCCGGATGCGGGCGTTCAGGCCGTGACGTCGAAGCCCCGGCCTTTCCGGTTATAGAGGTCGTAATAGATGAGATAGCGGTCGTAGATGTTGAATCCGGCGGAGATCGGCCGGTCGAACAGGTAAGGCTCGGTGAAGCCGAAGCTGTAGTTCCTGATCCGTTTGCCGTACTGGGCGGTGATGTCCAGGGTTTCGCCGGCTCCGAGGAAGTTGACGGTCTGATATCCCGCGGCAACGAAGGTGCCCTCATAGCCGCTGTATCCGGCGGTGAACTGGATGTTGTTCCGCTGGAGCTCGGTGACGGCAACCGTGACGTCGAACTGGGTGGGGTTTTCGGGGTCGGGGATGATCTCGGGGTCTTTCTCCAAGTCGACCAGGCCGAGCTGCTTGACCCGGAGGACGCTGTCCTTGAAGAATCCGAAAACCATGAACACGTCGCCTTCCCGCAGCAGGATTTCCCGGCGGATGACCTTGTCCTTGGTGAAGACGTTGCCCTTGAAATCGATCTTCCGGAGGAAGCAGATCTCCCCTTCGGCGATCTGGTAAGTCACGTTCACGACCTTGGTCTTGGGATCCAAGGTTTCGACCGGCAGGATCTGGGCATAGAGATACCCGAAATTCCGGAACAGCTCGCCGAGGTCTTCGACGCTTTTCTCCCGGACGGCGGTATTGTAGATCTCGCCTTTTTTAAAGGGGATCTGGGTCATGATGCCGGACGTTTTAAAGGTCTTGTTCCCCTCGACTTTGATCTCGCCGACTTTATACCGGAATCCGGCTTCGACCGGGATGGTCAGCCGGACCATTTTCCGTTTTTTGGAGAACGGCCAGAACGTTCCTTTGACGACCTCGTCGGTCTTGGGCTCGCCGATCACGGCTTCCATGTAGCCGTTTTCCTGGAAGGCCTTCTTGACGCCGGCCAGGTCGTCGGCGAGCTTGCCCTGCTTATACGTGTCCTTCCCCATAACCCAGGAAAGCAGGGAATGGGGCTTGTTTTCCTTCAGGGCTTCCCGCAGCACGCTCTGGGGAAGCTTGGGACTGCCGCTGAACTCGACTTCGGCGATGCGGACTTTCGGCCCCTCATCGATTTTAAACAGGACTTCGACCTCGCTTGGCTCCTTTTTTCGATGGTCTCGTATTCGACTTTGGCGGCCCCCAAGCCCCTTCTCGAACAGGAGATCCTCGATGGTCTTTTTCACCCGCTGGAGCTTGGCCGGGCTGTAGTAGGAGTACGGAAGGAGGGACTCGTCTTTTTCCTTGAGCTTGTTGGTGATGTCGTCTTCCTTGACCTTCTTGCCGGTCTTGATAGGAGATCGTCCGGATGACCGGATTTTCCTCAAGGGTGAATTTGATAACCTTGCCCCGGGCCCCGGCATTCCTCGATGACCTTGATATTGGAGAAAAAGCCGGTCGACCAGAGGACGCGAAAGTCGTTTTTCAGGAGTGTCCAGGTTATAATAATCACCCTCCCGGGAGGTGAGATAGTACAAAATCGTGTCCCGGGTGACGCGTTCGTTTCCGGTGATATCGATCCGCTCGACCATCTCCTGGGCGGAGGCCCAGAGCGGCATCAATAGGGCTATGGCGATTAAAGCGATTCTTTTCATGTTCGTATCCTCAAAGATATACCATAACGCGCCGTTTTTTTCCAACCATAGGCTAAAACGACCGAATCAGGGCCGGCGTTCCAACATTCCCCGCTCAAGCATGTAAGTTTTCTGGCATAAGGCCGAAACGCGCTCGTTATGGGTGACCAGGACAGAGGCCAAGCCCCGTTTCTGGTGAAGGTCCAAAAGCAGGCGGAGGACCCCCTCCCCCGTTTTCCAATCCAGGTTTCCGGTCGGTTCGTCGGCCAGAAGGACGGCCGGGCTGTTGATCAGGGCCCGGGCGATCGCGACCCGCTGCATCTCTCCCCCGGAGAGTTGGGCCGGACGGCATTTGACTTTGCTCTCAAGCCCCGTTTCCCGAAGCATCTCGCGACCCCGGTCCAGGGCATCCAACCGAGCTCCTCCTCCGATCAGAAGCGGAAGGGCGACGTTTTCCACGGCGGTGAACTCTGGGAGTAGATGAAAAGCCTGAAATACGAAGCCGATTTTTGCGTTCCGCACCCGGGCCAAAGCGACCGCGTCCAGGCCCGAAAGATCCGTTCCCTCGAGCAACACCCGGCCGTCCGTCGGCCGGTCCAGGGCTCCCAAGAGGTTGAGGAACGTCGTCTTGCCCGAGCCGGAGGCTCCCATCACGGCGGCGATTTCCCCCCTCTCCAGGGCGAAATTCAAGCCGGAAAAGACCCGGAGGACCTCGCCGTCCGGAAGGAGGTAATCCTTCCTCAGGTCGACTGCTTTCAGGAGCTCACTCATATTTTAAAGCCTGAACCGGGTCGGTTTTGGCCGCCCGGTGAGAGGGAAATAAGGTCGAAAGCAGGCTGATGGACAGCGAGACGCCGATGATCAGGAGAAGGTCCAAGGGCGTGATCCGGAACGGGACGTAGGAAATCTGGTAGATATCCACCGGCACCCGGATCAGCTCGAAGGTATTGGCGGCCACGCACCAGAGCAGGCCGAGGGCCGTTCCCACCGCCGTCCCGACGACGCCGATCATCGCTCCCTGAAGAAAGAAAATCCTCCGGATCTCGGCCGGCGTCGCTCCCAAGGCCATCAGGATGCCGATGTCCCTGGTCTTCTCCATGACCATGAGAATCAGCGTGGCGATGATGTTCAGAGCGGCGACGATGACGATGAGCGTAATCGTCAGAAAAATGATGTTCTTCTCCAGCTTGAGGGCGGAAAACAGCGATTGGTTCAACTCACCCCAGGTCGTGATATAGACGAGCGGAGGCAGGAGGTCTCTCAGGGATTCCTTCAGCCGGTCGGCGGCAAAGATATCCTCGATCATGACTTGGAGGTAGCTGACCCGGTCGCCGGTCCCGAAAAACTTCTGGGCGGCCGGAAGCCGGGCCAGGGCGTTGGTCGAATCGAACTCGTACAAGCCGGTCCGGAAAACGCCCGTCACCCGGAACGTCCGGAACTTGGGCGAGATCCCGAGCGGGCCAAGCTTGGAGGACGTGGTCACGACGGTGATGATATCGCCGACGGCCGCGCCCATCGACGCGGCCAGGTCTCGGCCGAGGAGAATCCCCTCGCGCGGTCCGGTCCCCTCTTCGGGGATGGCCCCGCTTTCCAGGACCTTCAGCCACGGTTGGATGTCGCGCTCCGCGGTCAAGTCCATCCCCTTGAGGATGGCGCCCTGGCTTTTATCCGAGGCTTGGAGCAGGACATTGCCGTAAACGACCGGGGAAACCGATTTCACCCCGGCGATAGGCCGGATGAGGCCGGCGGTTCCGGCATAATCGGCCAAGCCCTCGCCCGTCAGGTCGGAGATCATGAGGTGGGAGGTCGCCCCGAGGATTTTATCCTGGACGTCCTTCTGAAAACCGGTGATAAGGGCGATGGCGATGATCAGGGCGGCCACGCCGATAGAGATCCCAATCGTCGAAATCAAGGTGATGACCGAGACGAAGGCCTGTTTCCGCCTGGCCGTCAGGTAGCGCCGGGCGATGAAACGCTCGTACCCCATGGCCCGCCTTATTTTTCCTCTCGGGGCCGGAGCAGCGGAAAGAGGATCACTTCCCGGATCGAGCGACGGTTGGCCAGCAGCATGACCAGGCGGTCGACCCCGATGCCCTCGCCGCCGGTGGGCGGCAGGCCGTATTCCAGGGCCTGGACGTAATCCAGGTCGATGGGGTGGGTTTCATCGTTCCCTTTTCTTTTCTCTTCGGTCTGCTGCTCGAACCGGGCTTTCTGCTCGGCCGGATCGGTGAGCTCGGAAAAGGCATTGGCCAGCTCCATCCCGGCGACCATCAGCTCGAACCGGGCCGCCTCGCTTGGCTCGCCCAGGGCGGACTTGGCCAGGGGCGAAACTTCCTTGGGCGGATTGATGATGAAGGTCGGCTGGACCAGGCGCTCCTTGACATGCTTGTCGAAGATGATGTCCAGGGCTTTGCCGTAGGTGACCGGCTTCTTCTCCGGGGCGAGCTCCTCGGCCAGCTTGATGATCCGGGGCCGGTCGTCGAAGGCTTCCGGGCGGAAGCCCGCTCCCTTCGGCCAGGGCGTCCCGGAACTTGACTCTCCGGAACGGCCTCTTCAGGGAGATGACCTGATCCCCGTACGGGAACTCGTCCTTGCCCAGGAGATCGCGGCAGAGGCCGCAGAAGATCTCCTCGGTCATTTCCATCATGTCGTCGTAATTTCTGTACGCTTCGTAAAACTCGAGCATCGTGAATTCCGGGTTATGCTCGGCGTCGATCCCTTCGTTCCGGAAATTGCGGTTGATCTCATAGACCTTTTCCAAGCCGCCGACGACCAGGCGCTTGAGGTAGAGCTCCGGGGCGATCCGGAGAAAGAGGTCCATGTCCAGGGCGTTATGATGGGTGACGAACGGCCGGGCCATTGCCCCCCCGGCGATGGCCTGCATCATCGGGGTTTCGACCTCCATGTAGCCGCGGCCGTCAAAATACCGCCGAAGCCAGGAAATGATCGCGCTCCGGAGGCGGAACACCTCGCCGACCTCGGGATTCATCATCAAGTCCAGATAGCGGCGCCGGTAGCGAAGCTCAACGTCCTGGAGGCCGTGCCACTTCTCCGGCAGCGGATGGAGGCACTTGGCCAGGAAGACGAACGATTCGCAAAGCACGGACAGCTCGCCCGTCCGGGTTTTAAAGAGCGGGCCCTCGATCGACAGCCGATCGCCGATATCCAGCAGCTTCCACCGTTCGTAGGCTTCGTCGCCGACCTTGTCTTTCCGGATATAGGCCTGGATTCTCGATTTCCCATCGGAGATGTGGAAGAAGGAGGCCTTGCCCATCAACCGGACGGACATCATCCGCCCGGCGACAACCGTCCGGACGGGAGCCGCTTCGAGCTCCTCGGCGGACGCGCCGGAATATGCGGCCACCAGCTCGCTCGCGGAATGCGTCAGCTCGACTTTGTGGGGAAACGGGTCGATCCCGGTCTCGATCAGGCGGCGGTACTTGTCCGCCCGGACCAGCTCCTGCTCACTTCTTTGAGCTTCGGACTCCGGTTCCGCGGGGGCGGGGGGACTGTTCGGATTCTTGTTTTCGGTCATGATCCTTGTTCTCGGATGTGGATTTGGCTGTCTTTGCCCCGAACTTCTTCTCGCGGACGGCATCGAGGACGCCGTTGACGAAGACGGCCGATTCATCGCCGCTGTAGCTTCGGGCAATCTCGACGGCCTCGTTGATGACGATGGCCGGGACCAGGGTTTTTTCCTCGAGCATCTCGTACACGGCCAGGCGGAGGATGTTTCGGTCGATCAGACCCATCCGGGCCACCCGCCAGTTTTTCGTCTGGCCCTGGATCAGGCCGTCGATTTCCTCCCGCCGGCCGGACACCCCGCGGACCAGCCAGTCGGCGTAGGCCGATTCGTCGGCCTTGGCCCGGGTCTCCGCCTTCCGGCGGAGGAGGACAGCGTCCACTCCCTCCTCGTTGAATTCGAGCTCGTAGAGGACCTGGAGGGCCGTTTCCCGCGCCCGGCGCCGTCTTCCCATCGCGGCTTACAGCTTGCTTTCTTTCATCAGGTTGAGGACTTCGACAAGCGACGCGGCGGCGTCCCAACCCTTATTGCCGGACTTCGCCCCGGAACGGTCGATGCCCTGTTCGATGGAATCCACGGTCAGGATTCCCATCGTCACCGGGATGCCGGTTTCCAGGGAAATCTGGGCCAGGCCTTTGGTGACCTCGGCCGCGAGAAAATCAAAATGAGGGGTTTCGCCCCGGACCAGGGCGCCCAGGCAGACGATCCCATCGACTTTGCCGGAAACGGCGAGCTTTTTGACGGCCAAGGGGGCCTCGAACGAACCGGGCACTTTATACATGGACAGGTCGGCCTCGTCAGCCCCCAGCTTCTTCAGGGCGTCGAGGGCTCCGTCCACGAGCTTGTCGGTCAGGAAGGAGTTGAACCGGCTGACGACGAGCCCGATTTTGTACCCTTTGGCCTGTAATTTGCCTTCGTGAATTTTCATCGCATCTCCCCTTTCGCCCCCGATATTCTTCCGTCCCGCTATCCGGTCGGCCCGGGTTGATTGCGGGGGCTTCTCAGGTGGGGTCATTGTAGCAAAAGACGGCATTTTTTGCACACGGCCTTGTCTTTCTCCAACCGGGCCGTGTAAATTAGATTCGATAATCATCACCCGGGAGGAATGATGCCTGAAGCCAAAACACCCGCCGTGGTCCCCGTCGCCGACCTGCGCCCCGTCTTCGACCCGGCCGCGCTGCCCTTCGAGACCAGCGCCGAGTGCCCCGCCTGCGAAGACATCATCGGCCAGGATCGGGCGCTCCGGGCCCTCCACACCGGGCTCAACATCAAAAACCTCGGCTATAACATCTTCATCACCGGCATGGTCGGCACCGGCCGGACGACCTCGATCAAGCACTCCTCGAACGCCTGAAAAAGGACGACCCTCCGCCCGAAGACCTGCTCTATGTCAATAATTTCCAGAACGCCGACGAGCCCCGGCTGCTCCGGCTCCCTGCCGGCCAGGGACGGCTGTTCGTCGAGGCCATGGACGATCTCATCGCCCGGCTGCAGAGCCATATCCCCGACTTGTTGAAAAGCACCTACTATACCGAAAGGCGGGACGCCATCGTCGAAGCCCAGCAGGCCCGCCAAAAGGAAATCCTGAAGGCCTTCGAGGAGGAAACGGCCAAGGAAGGATTCGGCGTCATCCAGGTCCAGATGGGCCTGTTCGTCAAACCCGACCTGATCCCGATCATCGAGGACCAGCCGGTTCCGTTTCCCAAGCTCGAACAGGCCGTCCGGGAGAAAAAATTCGACGAAACAAGCTCTGGACGGCGTAAAAACGAAATACGCCGAGCTGTCGCAAAAAGCTCGAAGCGATCTTCGAGCGGATGCGGGACATCGAGGAGACCACCCGCCGGCGAATTGAAGGACTTTGACGAGGAGTCGATCACGCCGATCATCTCCGAAGCGGTCGCGGCGTCCGGGCGCGGTTCCCCCAGCCGGAGGTCGCCGGCTACCTGGACGAGGTCGGAGACGGCCCTCGCTTCGGACATCGAGCTCTTCAAGACGAGACCAGAAGAAGGACGAGGAGAAACGGGGCGAGCCGCCGGCCGACCCGTTCGCCGAATACCAGGTCAACCTCCTGGTCGACAACACCGGCCTCGAGCATGCCCCGGTGATGATGGAGACCAATCCCAATTACATCAACCTCTTCGGCTCGATCGACGCCACGGTCAGCCGGCTCGGGGCCTGGATGACCGATTTCACCAAGATCAAGGCCGGCTCGTTCCTCAAGGCCAACGGCGGATTTCTGGTCATCAACGCCCTCGACGCCCTGGTCGAGCCGGGCGTTTGGCCGACGCTTAAGCGGACCCTGCGCAACCAGAAGCCTGGAAATCCAGAACTACGCCTCCCTCTTCCTGATCTCGACCAAAACTCTCAAGCCCGAGCCGATCAAGGTCAACGTCAAGGTCGTGATGATCGGCGACGAGGAGATCTACAACATCCTGTTTCTCCATGGACGAGGAATTCAAGAGGATTTTCAAGATCAAATCCGAGTTCGACACCGAAATGCCCCGGACCGAGGATGCGGTCGCCGATTACGTCCGCTTCATCAAGAAGATCACGGTCGAAGGCGGCGCTCCTCCCCTTCGACCGGACGGGCATGGCCGCGGTCATCGAGCAGGGCACCCGCCTGGCCGGCCGGCAAGCAGAAGCTCTCCACCCGGTTCCACTACATCGCCGACGTGATCCGGGAGGCCGACTATTGGGCCCGCCAGGACGGGGAAAAGATGGTCGGCGTCAGGCCACGTCGCCCAGGCCATCCGGGAGCGCTTCGAACGGGTCAACCTGATCGAGCGCAAGATCCAGGAGATGATCGAGGAAGGCTCGATTCTGATCGATACGGACGGGGGCCGTCGTCGGCCAGGTCAACGGCCTGGCCGTGTACAGCCTGGGCCAACTGGCCTTCGGCAAGCCGAGCCGGATCACCGCCCGGACGTCCGTCGGCCGGGCCGGGGTCATCAACATCGAGCGCGAAGCCGAGCTGAGCGGCGAAACCCACAACAAGGGCGTTCTGATCCTGGGCGGCTACCTCCGCGGGCAAGTACGCCCAGGACAAGCCCTTCGCCCTCTCCGCCTCGATCGCCTTCGAGCAGAGCTACGGCGGCGTGGACGGCGACAGCGCCTCCTCGACCGAGGTCTACGCCATCCTCTCGGCCCTGTCCGGCCTGCCCCTGCGGCAGGACATCGCCGTCACCGGCTCGCTCAACCAGAAAGGCGAGATCCAGCCCATCGGCGGCGTCAACGAAAAAATCGAAGGGTTCTTCGACGTCTGCAAAGCCCGGGCCTGACCGGCACCCAGGGCGTCATGATCCCCCACCAGAACGTCCGGAATTTGATGCTCCGGAAGGATGTCGTCGAAGCCGCGGCCGCGGGAAAGTTCAGCGTCTATCCGGTACAAGACATCGACGAGGGGATCGAGATCCTGACCGGCGTGCCGGCCGGGAAGCGAAAAGAGGACGGGACCTGGGAGGAAGGAACGGTCAACTTCCTCGTCGACCGGGAGCTTCGAACGCCTGGCCAAAGCCTCGAAGGGCTTCTTCGAGGAAAAAGAGGGGAAGGACGCCAAGCGGAAACCCCGGGAGGTCCCGAAGAAATGACGATTTATCACGTGCTGTTTTATAAAACCGTCGAGAATTACGTCGAACGGCGGGCGCCCTACAGGGCTGAACACCTCGCTTACGCCGAGGCGGCCCGGACCCACGGCGAGCTTTTCCTGGGAGGGGCCTTGGGCGATCCGGCGGATGCCGCCATCTTGGTCTTCCGGGGCGAAAGCCCTTCGGCCGCCGAGGACTTCGCCCGGAACGATCCTTATGTAAAGGCCGGACTGATCACCGAATGGAAGGTCCGGCCCTGGACGGTCGTCATCGGCGGATAAACCCTCATCATTTACGCATATTCTTTCTGATGAGATAACCAAGGCGCCAAGACTCCGCCCTGGCATCGTTTTCGAAAGGCCATTCTTTTTGATGCATGCGCTGCAAATTAATTTCCCGACCCCGGTAAATCGCGGTGTTTTTATCCTTCATGACGAGTTCTTTCGCATAATATTGCTTCAGATGGGCCAATTCGTGAATGATCGTACGCTCCCAGTCTTCCCTCGACAAACCCCGGGCGAGAAATATCGAAAAGACCTCCGGCTGGAATTCGTATGAAACCGTGAATCCGTCCACCGGAAAGCCGTCTGTGACCAGAGGCCTGGCGGTAAAGAAAATATTGACGGTTAAGCCTCTGAATCCATAGATATCGCCCATGACGAATAAGACGATGGGATTCACCTTATAATACGTATGATTGACGACGCAATTTTCCTTGTCGATGCCGATAACGGGTTGAACGGGGATTTTCCAGCATGAAACCGAGACGGCGAAAAAGACGATGAGAGCCGGCCCCCTTCTCTTCATCCCGGCCATTATACACGATCCGAAGGATCCGGAAAGATCGGCGCTCGATAATCGCGGCCATCGTGTCTGTTTTCCAAAGGGAGACTTTTCAAAGGGTCGGGCCGCGATCTTTCCGAATCATATGAGAAATTCCCCGTCCGTCGCCGTCCTTTCTCACGAGGCCTCAAATTCGATCAAGGAAAGGAGAAGGACATGGATGAGACGCTTTTTAACTCCGAACCGCGGCTTTCGTTCCCGATCCGGATGGCTCCGGCGTCCTGGGGAGACATGGAGGAATACGAAATCCCGACGAACCAAAAGGCCGCCGTTCTGAAAAGGCTCTATCCCTTCGATCCCGTGCCGAAAATGGACGACGTGATGTTCGACTTGCACGCGGAGAGGACGTTTCGCGTATCCGATTTCCGAGTCGTCCGCGACTGCGGAATGAACATGCTCGTTAGCCCTTATTATCCGGAAAGCGGAGGAACGGTGATCGATTGGATGCCGGCGGACATCCGGCCGGGAGAAAGCCACTCCCGGCGGATACGGGGTCGGGATGAATCTGTTATGACGTATTTTTTGGGTTCCAGGGAAAATTCATAGATGCGGATTCGAGAGCGGCCGAAATTTTCCGCGAACCGGGATGCGGATCAGCGCGGGCCGGGCATTTTAATGGCCGCGAGCTTTTTCCTGATTTCCGGCTGGTCGGGATTCAGTCCGAGCGACCGCTGCCAGGCGGAGCGGGCGTCGGCGGGTCGGTTCCATCCGAGATAAGCGTCTCCCGACAGGTTGAGAAGCGTGACGTTGATCCCGAACCGGGTGATCGCCCGGTCCACGACATCGACCGCCCGGGCGAAGCCGCCGCTTTTCACCAGCGAATCCGCCGTCATGATCCACATTTCGTAAACCGATTTTGCCGGGTCGGCCAGAAACGGATCCAGGAAGGAAACGACGCCGGGGTATTCCCCGGATTGATAATAGATCCGGGCCAGGGCCGTCGCATTCTCCGGATAAGCCGCTCCGGCCGCCATCGCCCTTTCCAGCAGGATCCGCGCTTCGGCCGTCCGGCCGGTCGCTTCGTACTGCCGGCCTAGGATTCCGTCATAGGACGGATCGTTCGTTCCGGGCATCAATTTGGAATGGATCCAGGGCCGGGCGATCGTTTCCAGGTGCGTCCGGTCGAATTCCTCGACGGCCGCGGCAATTTCCCGCCCATCGACGAAGAGCCGGATCTTCACGGCATAATGGGCCGGAGGAAATTCGCCCGCAGGGATGGATTCGACGACGAACGGGAGGTCCGTCAAGGCCGGCGCCTCACGCTCCCACTCCTTCACCGGAGCGGCGTCGCGGGTGACTTCAAACCGGAGCCGGGCTTTCCGGAGCGAGGCCTCATCGAGGCCGAGGATTTGGAAGGCGAGCACCAGGTTGTCTGAGGCCGTCAGGGCCCGATTCGCCTGGAAATAGACTTGCGTCGCGCCGAAGCGGAACGGCCGGAGGCCCGGGCGGTCGGCCGCCGCGTCCCGCGCCCGATATCCCAGGAGCGGGGCCGTGATTCCGCTTCCGGATTCGGGGCCGGGGATGGCCACCGTCCGCTCCAACGAACAAAACTCCTTGGAGGCCTCGTTCTTGAGAAGAATCGAGACCTTGAACGTCCCGGGGATCAGGGGAAAGAGATCCTGGGCGGAAAATGGAACGCGGTCCAGTTCCCGTCTCCGGGATTCGTCCATCCGAACGGCAATCATTTTTTCGAATTGAAAAACCGGCCGGCCGTCATCGGAGGTCACGGCGCCGTTGAGGCGGAGGGTGGCCGCATATTCGCTTCCGGCGGCGACGAGCGAGAGCCGGGCCGGCTCGATCGCGTAATGAACAAAGAACATCCCCGACGGATCCCGGAGGACGGCGACCGAACCGTCGCTGTCGAGGTAGTTCGCCGTATATTCCACCTCGACGATGTCCTTGAACTTCAGGAATTGGGAGGCATATCCCGCGTCGACCTTTTGAGCGGCCAGCGACTCGATTCTCTGGAGCAGGATATCCGAAGTCAGCGAGGGCCGGCCGATGGTTCCCATCGTCTGGCCCGTGATCAGGGACATGGAAAACGTGGCGAGATTCACGTCGATATCCCGGAGGGCTTCAAAGGCGGCCGCGTAGTCGCTCGGTCTCCCCGTATAACTGCGAAGAAGCGCTTGCGGACCGTCCGTGGCCGGGCTGTAGAGCAAAAAATCGCCCTGAAATCCCTTCTGGTAAAAGAGCAGGTGAAAAGCCGTCGCCGGCAAGCCCCTGAACTGACCGGATTCCTTTTCCTGATAGAACCAGACTTCGGTGTCGTAGACGTCGGCCCGCCCGGTGTTGCGCTGGATGTCGGATGGTTCCCCGAGGATGAGATACATGCGTCCCCGATCCGTTTTCCAGCCGGGCAGCGGCGAGGATCGCCCGAAATTCGAGTTCGCATACGCGAACCGCCGCAAATGCTCGATTTTGAACTCGTTTTCGACGGTTCCGGGAACCGGATCGCGGCGTTTCCAGAAGGCTTCGATGAACAGCTCGCGCTCCCGGTCGGTTTTGAGCTGAAGGAAGACGTCTCGCTCGACGGGAGCGATGATATAAACGACATCCTCGTCCAGCCATTTTTGGAAAAACGCCGGGAGCCGATCCTTTCCCTTTTGGAAGGCGGCGCCCGCCGACCCGAAAAGAACGAGAAGGGCCAAGCCGATCGTTCCGAAAGTGAACGCCTTGCCTTGAGGATCCATCCGTTTTCTCATTTCCTTCAAAGACCTGTTTGACGTTATGCGGCGGACGGGCGGAGGGCTCAATCCCGGTAATGGGCGAGGTTTTCCCGGGTGATGATGTCGATCGGCATCATGTTCGTCCGCTCGACCGCCTCATTGAGAACGACATGCCGGTACAACGCCAGGATTCCGAGGTAGCCCTGGCGTCCCGGGCGCTGGCTGATGAGGAAATCGATCGCCCCCTCCCGGAGGAGCCGGATGTTCTCGTCGACGAGGTCATATCCGATCACATGAATGCGCCGGTTGAGCCGGCGCGAAAGGAGATAATCGGCAATCTGATGCGTACTGGAATTCGTGACGAAAACGCCGCCAAGCCCCTCGATCCCGACAATCCGGGAAAAGATCCGGTTACGGGCTTCGGTCCCCGCGTGGGTGTTGATTTCAAACACTTCGACCGGATGTTTCACGCCGGCGTGCCGCCCGTAAGCGACGAAACCCCGAACCCGGTCGTCGATGTGGTAGTCCTCCGGGAGCGCCCGGAGGACGGCCAGCGGCCCCGGCGCCGGGACGAGCAGATGCATCAGGCGGGCGGAGAGAACTCCGGATTGATAGGCGTCCTGGCCGATGTAGGACACGTGCTCGGCCTTGGGAATGAACGAATCGAATAAAACGTAGGGCAGCCCGGGAGGAAGCTCGGCGAGAAACTCCTCGAAGACTCGGGAAAGGACCGGGGCGATCAGGAGGCCGTCGAGCCCGGACCGCATGACCTCCCGCCGGACCCGGGTCACCGAGGCGGCCGAAAACTTGTCGTAGTAAAAAAAGCGGACGTCGACTCGCTGCAGCTTCAGCTCGCGTTCGGCCCGGACGACTCCGGCCGCGGGAAGGGCCCAATACAGCCCGTCCTGGACCGGCTTCGGCATGACCACGCCGAACGTGAATGTCCGTCCGAGGCGGAGATGCTTGGCAAAAATATTCGGTTTGTAGCCGATCTCCTCGACAATCCGTCGAACGCGTTCGCCGGTTTCCGAGGAAACACGGCCCCGGCCGTGAATCACCCGGTCGA
Source organism: Candidatus Aminicenantota bacterium (assembly GCA_963783665.1). Lineage (GTDB taxonomy): Bacteria > Acidobacteriota > Aminicenantia > Aminicenantales > UBA4085 > JAAZPG01. The sequence continues at coordinate 573,113 of CAWANZ010000002.1, forward strand.
CGGTTCCGATGGAGACGTTTGCCCGTCGGGCGATTTCCTTAATTGTGGACATCGGGTGAATTTATATTAGGATCGGGGCGCCGAGTCAATAAGGCCTCGCGATGATCGTTGAGCGTTCAGGAGAAAAAGGAAGGGGAGGAGCCGGGCTCCTCCCCTTCCGCATGAGGAAACGCGATTAGAACGTGACGCGGGCGGAGATCTTGAAGGTGCGCAGGCCGGTCACGGAGACGATCCTGCTGTAGTTGCTGCTGAGGGTTCGGGTTCCGAGGGAGCTGTTCGGTCCGGACGAGATCCAGTTGCCTCCCGGATTCAAACCGACGTTCACATACTTGTTGCCGAGCAGGTTGAAGACGTCGGCGAAGATGGAGACGGTGCCGAAGCCGAATTGGAACTCTTTCTCCAGGCGGAAATCGACGTTGTCATAAGATGCCTGGCGATGTGCCCCATTGGGCTCGAGCTGGACCGACACGTAGTTGGACCAGGAGGCGACGTTGTTTTCCGCGATCCATGAGTCCGGAGCGACAACGGTCACGTCCATGGTTCTGTCCCAGAAGTTGCCGCCGTAATTCAGCGGCCCGCCCTCCAGGTGGCGATAGATGAAGGAACCGTAGAAGTCGAGCGGCAGCTGGAACGTGCCGAAGAGCTTGACGGATAGCGGGATGTCGTTGATGTCGGCGCCCCAGCCGTTGACGGCATAATTCGGGTCATAAGGGGAGATGCTTTTGGACTTCGAGAAATTGACGGATCCGCCCAGGGCCCAACCGTCGGCATAGCGCTTGTCGAACGTCAGCTCGAGGCCGTTGTACTGGCGCTTGGAATGGGGATTGGTCGCCTGCCGCCAGACCACGTTCTCCCAGTCATAATCGTTCGTCTGGTAATAGACCGTGACCGTCTTCGTCGGCCAGTCCCCGACTCCGGGAACGGTCGTGGTGTACGGCACCCAGAAGCCGGCCGGAGCGTCCTGGAGGGAACTCAGGTAATCGCCGGTTTTGACGTTGTACATCGTGTCCCAGTGCTCGTTGTAGCCCTTCTTGTAGATGTACTGAACGTTGATCGAGAAGTTCCGGGCCACTTCGCGGGAGATCCCGACGATGATTTCATTGTTGTACGGAGGCACCAGGGCGTACTTGTCGTCTTCGCCCGCGACCAGCAGCTTCAGGGCCGCCAGGTCCTGTTCGACGAACTGCCAGTAGCCGTCGGCCGGTTCGTACGCGTCGATGCCCGGGTTGTCGGCGACGCCGTTGCCGTTGTTGTCCCACCAATTGTAGAAATAGTTCGCCTGGATGGTCGCCTGGGCGTTGGAATACCACATGACCGGCATCGCCTCATAGAACCGCCCCAGGGAGACCTTGAGCGCGGTCTTGCCGTCGCCGAAAAGGTCGTACGTGAGGCCGATCCGCGGGGAGAGGGTCTTGGAATTCATGGTGTTTTCGATGGAACCCCACGTATTGGGCGCGTAGGGGTTGTAGCCGATGGTTTCGGCCATCTTCGCCCCGACGTTATAGGCCAGGCCGTTCGGATCGGTCCCGGTGGAGGAACCGCCGCCGAACCAGCCCTTGTACCAATCGAAACGCACGCCGAGGTTGATGGTCAGGCGGTTTTTCAGGAGGGTGTAGGAATCCTGGAGATAAGCGCTCAGACGGCTGCCCGGCAGATCCTTCGTGGAGTCGCCCTCGTTCTCGCCCATGTTGGCCAGGCCGATGAGGCCGTCGCCATAGGTGTCATAGTCGTCGCCAAGCGCTTGATGGTAGTAGGGGTTGCCGTTGTAATACATCATCGTCAGCGGATTGCCGCGGGCAACGGTCAAGTGGTCGAAATTGTACAAGTACTCGACGCCCGCGCCGATTTCGTGGCTGCCGCCCAGGACGTTGTCCATGAAATGGGTCAGGCGGGCCTGCGCGGATTCGCTGCGGCGGATTGTGTACTGCTCTTCGCCGGGCATCGCGTTCCACTGGTAACCGGTGTAATCGTCGATGTAGGCGATATTCTCCCGCGCGTCCGGCTTGGAGGTGAGGGACCAGTCGAGGTTGTTGTAAGAGCCGCGGAGGGCGACGACGGTGTTGGGTCCGAGGATCCAGTTCAGCTCGCCGGTGACCGCCGTTCTGTTCGAGAGCGAGTCGATGGTGCTGTCGTAGGTCCGGTAGTATCCGGGGTTATAGATGTTTTTGGCAAAGGAGCCGTTGAACATGACGAAGAAGCGCATGTCCTTGCTGATCTGGGTGGTCAGCTTGAAGAACGGCGACCAGGTTTTGGACGGATTGGTGTAGGCCTCGTACAGCTTGCCGTTGATGGTGACCGGATCAAAGGAAAACGTGTACTCGTTCTGGCGGTAATCGAGCGTGCCGTAAAACCAGATCTTGTCCCTGATGATCGGGCCGCCGAGCGAAGCCGAGACGTCCACGTCATACTTGGCGAAGCCCGGCTTGGATTTGTTCATGGACGCGAGCTCTTCGTCGGTGAAGAGCATCTGGTTGAAGCCTTCGGCGGTGTAATAGGTCTGGAGCTGGCCGTGGAACTCGTTGCCGCCCGACTTGGTGACCACCGAGATGAACGAACCGCCGGAGGCGCCGAACTGGGCCGGCAGGCCGCCGGTGCTGATCTCGATTTCCTCCACGCTTTCGTACTGCGGCGAGATCTGGATGCCGCCGGTCGTGGGGCTTTCGCCGTTGACGCCGTCGATCTCATAGGCCGTGGAGCCCGAGCTGGCGCCGTGGATGCTTCCGGAATAGGCGGCGATGTTGCCGGCGGCCCCGGCCGTGATCTGGAACAGCCGGGTGACGTCCCGGTTGAGGGGCAGCTTCTGGAGCAGCTGGGTGGTGATGACGCTGGTGGATCTTATTGGACTGCAAGTCGACCACGGGGGGCGTGCCGACGACCGTGATCTCCTCCTGCAGCTGGCTCATTTCCGTGCCCAGGATAACGGTGAACGTCTGACCGGCATTCACCTGGATATCCTCGCGCTTCACCGTCTTGAAACCGGCCAATTCGGCCGTGATCGTATAGATTCCCGGCGACAGGTTCAGAAGCCGGAAAAGGCCTTCCTCATTGGTGACGGACGTGACGACGCCGAGCTGAGCGGGGCTCTTGGCGGTCACCGTCGCGCCGGGGATCGGCTTTCCGTCGGCTTCCTGGACGGTTCCCCTGATGACTCCGGTCTGGCGGGCGGATTGGGCCGCCGCGAACGGAACCATCAGGAGGCAGAGAGCGACAATCAACGCATTTCGCTTGAAACTCATGAGTCCTCCTTTTCTTGATTCATTTAAATAGAAACGTGGCGATGGAAGGAAAAATGGCTTGGGGAATCACTCTCACCTCCCTTATATCGAGCTGATGAGGAGAGCCGGGACGCGGACGGCTTGGGCCTCCGGCGGGATGTTCGAGCCGAAAATGTTTCAGCATGACTGCGTGTACGTTCACGCATCATGATAGCCACGGAATTTACTTTGTCAAGAGAAATTTTATTCTTATATTTCCTATTCATTTAATCGAATTTATTTATCCTTATGGTCAATAATGGGCTCGTTTACTAATGCTTATGCCTCATCATCCGCCCCCCAAGCCGGGGATTTAACACGATAAGGGCGCACGCGCGCCTGATCGTCCGCTGGGATCGAAATCCCTTCGATCGACAATAAGGACGACTTTTTTTCGTGTTTTGTGTTATCGTACACATGTACCACGACTCCCGAGCGTCGGGGCCCGAACGTACTTAGGAGAGGAAGTCGAATATTCTCATGAAATAATATGCCGTCCTGATCGCCTTCGTCCTGATCGGCCCTGTTGTCCCGCCCTCTCCCCCGCCCAGGAAAACCTCGGCAAGGGCCGGATCAGCGGCCTGGTGCTGAACGAGGCCGGCGTTCCCGTGATCGGCGCCCGGATCACGGCCGCCAGTCTCCAGTCCGAGGCCAAACTCGAGGCCGTCACGGACAAGAACGGCCGCTTCGCCATCATGGGATTGGGGACCGGACGGTGGAGGATCACCGCCCAGATGAAGGGATACGATGACGCCGTCGAGGAAATGAGCGTTTCCCAGATCAAGACCAACCCCCCCATTTCCCTGAAGCTCAAGCGGCCGACGATTGCTCAGGCCGCGCTGGAAACGGGGATGCCGTTGATCGACAAGGGCAATACCCTTTTCGAACAAGGCGATTGCGACGGCGCCCTGGCCGCCTACAGGGAATTTCAGGAAAAATTCCCCGGGATCTACATGGTCCGCGTCCATATCGGCGCGGCGCTTGAAAAAAAAGGCGACGCGGCCGGAGCCGAAGCCGAGTACAAAGGGGTTCTGGACGACATCCTCCGGGTTCAAGGCGAATACGCAAAAGACAAGAACGTCGCCGTCCGGGCCTTCTCCGCCCTGGGCGAGCTGGCCTGGAAGCGGGGGGATGCCGAGGCCGGACGAAAATATTTCACCGAATGCCTCGCCGTCTCGCCGGACGATGAAACGGCGGCCTACAACATCGCCGAAATGATGTTCTCCGGCCAAAACATCGACGAAGCGATCCGCTTCTACGAAATGGCCGCTTCAATCAAAAACGATTGGCCCAAGCCTTATCTCAAGCTCGGATCCGCCTATCTCAACAAGGGCGCCTACGCCAAGTCCATCGAGAATTTTAAAAAATTTCTCGCCCTGGACCCGGAAAATCCGGAGGCCCCCAAAGCCAAGCGGATGATCGCCGAGATCGAAAAACTCATCAAGTAACGGGCCCGACGCTGCCGGTCCAAGGTCATTCATAGCCCATCAAAATTTCGATCGGAAACGGCAAGCTGGTGAGCGGCCGCAGGGCGAGGGCAACCAACGATGTCTCGCTGTCGTCGCCCGCGATGCGATTGATCCGGATGGTGCCGCAGGCATTGCATCTATGGATCAGCTCCCACTCTCCTCTTTTTCTGACCGAAACCGCGAGCGGCACCATGAGTCCTTTGCAACCGGACATCCGGTCGCCGGTTTCCTCGTCGACATGCACGCTGTGCAGGCAGTACGGGCAATGGTTCCGATGGTGCGTGCCATAAGCGGAGTTATTCACGGGTCTCCGGCAGAATTTGCAGACAAATTCGCCGGATCGGTATTCCCTGCTCATCTCTTGATTCCTCCATGTGATAGCCGAAGGCCGAGGAGGATTGATTCCTCCAGGAAAAAACGCACATCGGGGAATCGGACACAAGACGCTTTTGGTTAGAAAACATGGTTCCTCGCTTTTTTGCGGTCGTTTGCCTCTTGGGGAAAACGGACGGAGGGGTTGGATACGGGAAGGAAGGATTCGGCCGGTCTTCGCCGGGAGAAATTAGACGGAAACGAAGCCGGCCGCGGAATCTTCCTCCGCGGGAACAGACACCGTACGATTGTTCAACATAAATCCGCCTTCGTTTCGAGATCGGACGCCCCTCATTATATCCATCCGTCGTTTATTTTCAACACCGCATTTCAACTTCGTCGAAGCGTGAGAATTCCCCGAGGGCGCTTCGTCCCTTCCCATAGCGTCCCAAAGCGGGACACGAAAGGAGTGGAAAATGGACAACAGAGTCGTTCCGATCGAACCGCGGCTGCCCTATCCGACGCAAAGCCGTCCGGCGGCCTGGGGAACAATGGAGGTTTACGAGATCCCCGAAAAGGATAAAGCCGTCATCCTGGCCGCGCTTTTTCCGTTTCTTCCCGTACCCTCGCTCGAAGACACGATGTTCGACCTGCATGCAGAGAAGACCTTCCGCGTATCCGAATTCCTGGTGGTCCGGGATTTCGGGATGAACATGCTCGTCAGCCCTTATTATCCGGAGAGCGGGGGAACGGTCATCGATTGGATTCCGCCGGATGGCGAGGGGGGGATCCTGCTGGATTTGTGAAGGACGGATCCCTCTCCCCTACTCCACGATCAGGATCCAGCCCTTGCCGGGCTCGAAGGGAATTCTCTCTCCCGGGGCAAAGGAGGCGGCGAACTGAATACCAGGAATCTCCGGAGCCCGGATGCGGACCTTGGCCGGGTTCAAGCCGAGGGCCTTCCAGTCGATGACCAGGTCGGCAAAGACCGGTCCCTTGGCCCAGCTGGCGACCGCGATGATCGCCTGACCCGGCTTCCGATAAACCGTCGCGAGCACCTCGGGATTTGAAGGCTTGACCGGATTCTCCTTGATCCAATACCCCGTCATCTCCGATCCGGCCATCCCGAACTCGTCCCAGACCTTCCAGATCCCTTCCGGGCTGCGCCCCGACCAGGGTAGGCGGTTGGTCATTCCGAAGACCATCCCCCGCCAGGGATTGCCGCCTCCTTCAAGCATCTCCCCCATCAGGCCGAAGGGGATCCCGGAAATCTCGACCAGCCAGTAATCGGCCGGCATCCCTTCGTAGTCGAAATATTCGCCGAACCATAAGCGGTCCAGGTAGGGAAAATGCTCCAGGTAGAGGTTGGCGCTCGAGGCATAGCCGTCGCGCGGATTGTACTGATTGGCCGAATGGAGGTCGATCAGGACCGCGGGACGATTCCGGTCGAGGACTTTCCGGACCCGTTTCATGGTCGTCCGGTCAAAGGCGACGTCGTCCAGGTACAGACCGTCGATCCCGACGTTTTTCGCCATCCAGTTCAAGCCCTCGATATAATAGTTATGCCAGCGGGACATTCCGCTGTTGATGATGGCGGCGTCCTTGAGGTCGGGAACGAACCAGGCCGCGATGTAATTTCCATCGAAGTGCTCGCGGAGCCAGGAGGATCCCCCGCCCGGACCGGAAGAGAAGATTTCCGTCCCCAGGCTTTTGCAGCGCAAAAAGCTCCGGCGCCCGGTTGGAAAGCTCCCGGATGGTGTCGTAGATCTTGACCCTCATCCCCCGCTTGTGGGCCTCGTCGATATAGGCTTTCATCTCCGGGACCCGAAGGAACGGGTAGTTGATATAGGGATTGATCGCGTTGGCGTGATGGATGTTGAGGGTATTGGCTCCGGACTTGGCCGATTCCTCAAGGGGCTTATAGGCATGGAAAAAGCGTGTCGCCCACTGGGCCTTCGGTATCGATCAATTTGAAGGGCGTCAAAAGCAGGGTGAAATTGAAATAATAATCCTTCCCCGGTTCGAGTTTCAGGGCGCCGCTCCGGGCCGTGAGCAGGACCACGCCGGGACCGGAGGCTTTCACCGAGACGCCGCCCTTTCCCCCATTGTCCCAGGACGGCGGCATATTGAGCGGTTTGCTCAGGTAGAAATTGGTGTTCAGGGGGCGGCTGTAATTTTCGGCCCTCAAGCCGACTTGGAAACCGGCATTGACATCTCCCATCCAGAGGGCGTCCTGGTTTTTCGTCCGGTCCCATTTCCAATCGAAGCTTTCCGGCCGAAATCCGCCCGTTTTCCCCAGACCCATCATGTAGCGGGCCGCGTCTTCTTTTACCGGGATTTCCAGCCGGAAATCCTTGAGGTCGATTCCAGATGCGGCTGTAACCTTCACTTGGAATTCGAGATAGCCGTCCATTTCCATCCGGGCTGTGCCCGTTATCCGGACGGCGTCGGCTCCGCCGCCGAATCCCCAGGCCGCCTCGCCGGGCCCGCGCAAGCCAAGAGGAGCCATCACCAAAGCAGGCTCCACCGATCTTCCCGGACCCAGGTCGACAACGAACCGCATCGGCCCGGCCAGGACGTCGCGGCCCTCGTTTGTAAGTTTTGTGTTTTCCGGTGAGAAAAAGCTCCGAATCTGAGCGGGCAGACCATTTTCTCCCAGCTCAACTTCCCGGCCGAGGCACTTGATCGAACGGCCTTTGACCTCAAGCGGCGTAAACGGCTTGACAACATCAAGATCCTGGGCCAGGGTCGAATCCAGCCACCGCAGACGGGTCATCCGGAACGGATCGGAATCACCATGGTCGAACGACGCGTTCCCGGCGACGGTCAAAGCGAGCCGGAACGCCTGATCCGGCAATCCTTCGGCCGAAACAACAACGTCTCCCTCATAAAGACCGGGCGGGCATTCGGCCGGAACCTGGACGCCGCACCAGAAGGCCTGGACCTTGCCTTTGCCGGCCGAAACGTCTTTCTTGATCGGTTTGCCGTCCCAATTCGTCCCATCCGTCTGGAAACAACGGAAGGCCTCCGCCGGAATGACGCCGCCCGCTCCGCTTCGGAGAGAGGCGAACCGCACCGAGACTTTTTTCAGGTCCTGCTTCAACGCCCAGACGCCGGCTTGGAACGCATAGAATTCGTTCGGGGCGGCTTCCCCCTCGAACCGTTTTCGGGGACCCGTTTGAATCCAGCGTTGGGGCAAGTCGTCCGACATCCGGATCGAGTGCCGGCGGTCTTCCGGGAAAACGAGGAAGGGAGCGCCGGCGTTGGCTTCCACGAGAGACTTCGTTTCAGCCGAAGTGGCGATTGTCTCCATCGGCCAGAAGGAATTGAATTCATCGATCGACTGGATCGCGGTCGCCTTTATGGTCGGCCAGGATTTCTTCCCGATCAGCAAAAGCCATTGCAGGGTCGGCGGTGATTTCCGGAGACAGGTATTCCGATTGCGGGTAGTTTGTCCGACCGGCCTGCCGGTAAGGCAGAAAATAGATCCAGTAATCCCCCGGAACGGTCGCCGGCTGGAAAACGATTTCTCCTTTTTCCCGGGTCACGACCGCGGCCTGGACGTTTTTAATCCGAAGACCGGTCGTCGCGTCGACGACGAGAACGGCTTTCTTTTCCGGCTCAAAATCCCGCCGCCGCCAGGGGATCGTGGCGACAACCGCCTCGGCCGCCCGGTCGACCCGGACGACGGCCCGGTGGTTGCCGAAACGTTCGCTGTCCCAGTTGCCCGTTTGATAAGGAACGTCTTGGGCCGCCGCGCCGAGCCCGACGAGCAGCAAGGCTGTTCCGAAAATGAGCGTTCGATGTTTCATCAGGTTCCTCCGTCCGGAGCGCTTCCCCCGCCGGTTCAATCTCCCCGCAGAACGAATTCGGCGATCGACCAATGGCGATAGGCATGCCCGCCGGTCAATCGGACCCGGACGAACCGGGCTTCGGCCTCGGGAAATATCGCCGGCACGACATACCTGGAAAAATCCTCGACCATGTCCGCCGAAAGGTCGGGGAAATAGGCGTCGTCGCGCTCAACTTCGGTCCAGGTCCGGCCGTCCCCCGAGACGTCTACGGCAAAGCTCCGGGGAAAATCGAGCGGATTCCGCTCGAGGCGCAGTTCCAGCCGGCTGAACCGCTCCGTCCTCCCCAGATCCACGACAAAGAAATCCTCGGCGCTCTGGGGATACCCCGTCGACCAGGCCGTCTGCGGGTCGCCGTCGACGGCCAGATCCGCCAGGTGCGGATTCAAACGAGCCTGAGCTTTCCACAGCGAACGATCCCCGACGATCCGGGGCGGAGGGGGCGGTACGGGAGCTTCGGCCTCGTGGACCTTGCGATACGGTTCGAGCCGGTAAAGGAAATCGCCGGATGCTTCGGCGATCAGGGTGGCTCGGCGGATTTCCTCCTTCAATCGTTCGACCGTCTCCCGCCCCTTTTCAGGCCGGTATTCGGCCGTATGGACCAAGAGATAGCCGACCTCGAGGTTTTCCAGAAGGTCGAACGTCCGACGCTCGGGGAATCGCTCCATCGCCTCCCGGACAATCCGGTAAGCCGGCGGGGCATAGCCGCTGTATCCGTTGACGATCCGCTTTCCATGGAAAATCGACCGGTACGTCGGAAGCGCGTCTTCGTGCTCCTCCCCATCCCAGGCCGGCAGGGGGAGCTCGATCAGGACCGCGTCGGCTGGAAGCTTTTTCACTTCCGCGTAAATCGGCGGGAGGGTCTCGGCTGTCTCCGCCGGGACCAGGGGCACGGGAACGAAAGAATAATCGGCGATGAGGACGGCCGCCAAAGCAATACCGGCCAAGATCCGGCCCGGGCGGGATTTCACATTAACCTTCAGCTCGGAAACGGCGTATGCCAGAAGCACCGACATGCCCAGGACGGCGGGGACGACGAACCGTCCGGGCGCCCGCAATCCATTGAATCCGGGCACCCATTGATAAAGAAAAGCATAAGGCCCGGAGACGATGTCCCGGCCGAACATCCGAATCGTCGGGCCCAGGGCCAGGATCCAGGAGCCGGCGACGAGCAGGCCGTAAAACCGCTCCGCAGGGGTCATCGCCCGGACGAATCCGGCCCAGGACCTTCGCCGGTTCCGGTCCGCCAGGATCCGCAAGATGAGCGACAGGAGGAAAACCAGGACGAGGTGAGAGAGGCTGCGGACCGAGATCCGGACACCGGCGATCGTCGCTTCGAATCCGCCGGTCGCGCCGATCGCGATCATCGCCAAAAGAAAAACGATGTTAACGAGATCCCAGGCGACCCAGAGCCTGCTTTTGGCCGGGGCAGGTTTGCCGCTCTCCCGCCCAGACCGGGCTTTTCGGGCGACAATCACCGCCCAAACCATGGTGAGAATCAGCGGAACAAGGCCCGGATAAATGAGCTTTTCCATCTCCGGGGCGTTTCCGGCAAACCAGCCCCAAAGAAGATTCCAGTCGGGCGGAGTGAAGATCGCCTGAAGCTCCGGAGAGAGAAGCCGCACTTCCCAGAGCGGACGCTCAAACAGCATCCGGTTGTGGACCCGGAGATACCCGAAATAATACGGAAGAAGGACGGCTCCGATGAGGACGGCCAGGCCGGCCGCCCGGATCCAAAGGGCCCGGTTTTTCCACCGCCCGTCCCGGAGGAACAGATAGAGAAACAGGCCGCCGGCGACCAGGGCCAGGTATTCGGCGTAGTAGGTGCAGCAGAGGGTCTGGAGGATGAAAAACGCTGCCGCACCGAACATGTTTTTCCAGGATGCGTCGTCGAACAGCCGGTGGATGAACAGAAGGCAAAAGGGCATCCAGCCGTAAAAGAGCAGCTCCAGGTGCATGATGTGGGAAAAGCTGTAAGGGAAGAAGGCGAAGACAACGGCGGCCAGGAACGCTTCCGGCCGGCGGCCGAACAACCGCCGGACGAGGAGATACATCCCCCAGCCGGCGATCCAGAACGAGAGGATGAGAAGAACGTTGTGGGCCAGAAGCGGATTCCCGGTCAGGAGGGCCAGCGGCGCCCCGAGCAGGGCCAGCCCGACGACGGTATCGGCATAAAAAAGCGTTCCCTTATGAGGATAGAAGATATTGCCGTCGGCCCATCCGGAGATGTCGCCGCCCAGCGCCTGGACCGTCCGGTTCATCGCCCAGACACAGTAGGCCGGATCGTAGGGGTCATTGGGAAACCGGTCGTCGAGGTGCAAGGCCAACGGCCACGTTGCCGCGACAGCTAAAACGGCCAGGAGGATGGCCGGGACGAGATCTTTCTTCACGGGAGCCCGGCCGCCTTCTTCAACCGAAGGATTTCAGGCGGCGTCAACGGCCGCTTCTCCCCCGGGGCGAGGTGGGACAGCGACAAACCGGCGAACATCACCCGCTTCAAGGCCAGCACGGGATGGCCGACAGCCTGGAGCATGTACCGGACCTCGCGCTTGCGGCCCTCATGGATTTCGACCTGAAGGACCGATTCCCGGGCCGATCTTTCGAAGATTTCGACCTTGGCCGGGGCCGTTTTCCGTCCTTCGATGAACACGCCGGATCGGAGCCGGGCGGCGGCCGGCTCGTCCACTTCCCCTTTGACCCGGACGACGTAACGCTTGGCCACTTCAAAACGGGGATGGGTCAAACGGAAGGCCAGCTCCCCGTCGTTGGTCAGGATCAGAAGACCTTCGCTGTCCTTATCCAGTCGGCCGACCGGATTGACGCCTGGAGGCAGGTCGGGAATGAGGTCCCGGATGGTCCGGCGCTCGAACGGATCGTCCTTCGTGACCAGGTAGCCCGCCGGCTTGTTCAGCATCCAGTAGACCGCTTTTCCCCGGCCGCCGACGGACCGGCCATCGACCGAAACCCGGTCCTGGATCTCGTCGATTTTGGTCCCAAGATCCTCGACAACCGTGCCGTTGACGCTGACCCGGCCTTCGGCGATCAAGCGGTCGGCCTGGCGTCGCGAGGCCACCCCGCGCCCGGACAGAAATTTATTGAGTCGTATCAAATGAATTAAAAGTAAAAATTCAAGCCGGCCGTCATGGAAAAATGGCTCATCCCGACATTCAGATGGTCCAAGTCCAGGGTGACCTTGTTGAATTTGCCTTCGCCGATGATCGCCAGCTTGCCCAGCTTGACCTCCAGCCCGGCACCGAAGCTGAGGCCGCTTTCGGTGTCCTTATCGATATTGTGGAGGTCGGCCGTGTAGAACCCGTATCCAAGACACAGAAACGGCCGGAAAATAAGGGCCGGGAACATGAGCCGGAGGTTCGCCCCGATATAGCTGAGGTCGTCCTCCATCCCGTCCCAATCGAAGAGGAAGAAATTTTCCATCTCCACATTGTGTCCGGCCCGGTAATAGTTCACCTCCAGGGCGATCATCGCCGCCTGGAAGCCGAAGCGGAGGCCGTAGAGGAAGGTCGTATTAGTGTCGAACTTCACGTCCTGAAAGCTGAATTTCTGGGTGGACAGGCCGCCGAAACCGCCGGCGTAGAGGCCGACGAGGGCATAGGACTCAGCGGCGGCCGCGCTGAAGAACGCCAAGGCCAGGATGAGGACGACGAATCGTTTCATGGGAGACTCCTTCCCGGGAAAACACGCCGGGGAGCTCCCCGGTCGGCACATCCATTTTTGCGGACTCTCCCGGCGATGTCAAGCGAAAGGCCGCCGGATGAACTTTCCCCTCCCGTTTCCGTATGAAAGAACGTGAAGAATTGCCTGTTCGGATGCGCCCATGTCCAGGATTAATGTCGGAGAGTCGGTCGGGATGGCCTTCGGCTCTCTCTGGTCCAACAAGCTCCGGACCTTCCTGACCCTCCTGGGCATCATCATCGGCGTCCTGACGATCATCGCCGTCGTCTCGGTCATCCAGGGCCTCAACCAGTTTGTTTACACGCGGCTGGCCTTCTTCGGGGCCAACGACTTCTCGGTCAGCAAGTTCTCCATGATCGGCACTTCGATCAAGGAATTCCGGGAGCAGATGAAGCGCCGGGACCTGACCCTGGACGACATGCGGCTGATCCGGGAAAAATCTTCGGCCGCGGAACTTGTCGGGGCCTCGACCGGGACCGGCCGGACGGTGAAGTTCGGCTCGGCCGAAATCCAGAATACCGAAATCTCCGGGGTCACCGCCGTCGATCACCTGATCGGGGCGGTCATCGAGCTGGACGCCGGGCGCCACCTCCTGCCGGACGAGGAGGAACGCTCCCGGGCCTCGGCCGTGATCGGAGCCGACGTGGCCGAGAAGCTTTTCGCCGGCCGCGACCCGATCGGGCGGACGATCAAGGTCGGAGGGCAGAATTTCCGGGTTGTCGGGGTGGGGAAACCGCGGGGCAAAATCATGGGCTTCAGCCAGGACAATTACGTCCGGATCCCGATCACGACGTTCCTCAAGACGTTCGGCTCCCGCCGCTCGATCCAGATCAACGTCCACACCTCCTCCCAGGAAGCCATGGCCCGGGCCCAGGAAGAGGTCCGGACAATCCTGCGGAGCAAGCGCAAGGTCCCCTTCGGCGAGGCGGACAGCTTTTCCTTCCGGACATCGGAAACGTTTATCAGCTTTTATAAAACGGCGACCAACGGGATCTATTTCGCCATGATCGCCATCGCCTCGATCGCCCTGCTGGTCGGGGGCATCGTGGTCATGAACATCATGCTCGTGGCCGTGACCGAGCGGACCAAGGAGATCGGGATTCGGATGGCCATCGGGGCCCGCCGGAAGGACATCCTCCTCCAGTTCCTCATCGAGTCGTCGACCATCGCCGGCGTCGGGGGGATCATCGGAATCGCCCTCGGCCTGGGGGTGGCGAAAATCGTCTCGGCCGCGACCGACCTGCCTTCGACGGTTGATCCCGCGAGCGTGATCGTGGCCATCGTCATGTCGACCTCGCTGGGCCTGTTTTTCGGCATCTACCCGGCCAACAAGGCCGCCAAGCTCGACCCGGTCGAAGCCTTGCGGAGCGAGATATGAGATCCGGCATCACCCGGGAGATCGTCGGGATGGCCTTCGACTCCATCCGCTCGCACAAGCTCCGCTCGTTTCTCACCCTGCTGGGGATCATGATCGGAGTCATGACCGTCATCGGGATGGTCTCCATCATCCAGGGACTTGAACGCCTCGTTCCTCACGGAGCTCCAGGCTGCCGGCTCCGACCTGATTATGATCGGGAAATACGACCCGGTCCGCATGGGCGAGATGACGGCCGAGGAACGCAAGCGGAAAGACATCACCTACGACGACGCCATGGCCTTGGAGAAGGAGTGCGACCTGGTCAAGGCCGTTTCGGTCATCCTTACGCCGGCGTTTTCCCAGGCCATCGAGATCAAGTACCAGGGCCGGAAAAGCGACGGATCGACGATCGCCGGGATCAACGACCGGTTCACCGCCGTCTATAACATTTATACGCCTAAGGAAGGGCGTTTCCTGACCGCCTCGGAAATCGACCACAATGCCCGGGTTTGCATGCTCGGATTCGAGCTGGCGGAGACCCTTTTTCCCCACCAGAGCCCGCTCGGGAAAACGATTCGGATCGGGCCGGAAAGCTTCACGGTCGTCGGGGTTCTCAGCAAACGCGGCCAGATGTTCGGCCAGAGCCGGGACAATCTCGTCGCGATCCCGATCACGGCCTTGATGAAATATTATCCGTACGATCCCGAATCCATCGAGATCGGAGCCGTCCCGCGCACACCCGGGACCATCAACAAAACCATTGAGCAGATCCGGAGCGCCCTCCGGGTCCGGCGGAAAGTCCCTCCGGGACAGCCGGACGATTTCACGATCTTCACCCAGGACACGATGCTCGACCTGTATAACCAGATCACCGGCGCCGCCTACCTGGTGATGATCGTCATCTCTTCCATCGGCCTGCTGGTCGGCGGGATCGGGGTCATGAACATCATGCTGGTCGCGGCCAAGGAGCGGACCCGGGAGATCGGCATCCGCAAGGCCCTCGGGGCCCTCTCGTCCGACATCCTCCGCCAGTTCCTGATCGAGGCGATGTTCCTGACCGGTACGGGGGGCATCCTCGGCACGCTGGTCGGCTTCGGCATCGCCCTGATCGTCCGGGCGGCCACGCCGCTTCCCGCCGCGGTCACCGGCTGGTCGGTTTTCCTGGGCTTGTTCGTTTCGATCTCGGTCGGCCTGTTCTTCGGGATCTTCCCCGCCCAGAAAGCCGCCCGGGTCGACCCGATCGTCTCCCTGCGCTACGAATAAAAGAGAAGCCGAGGGAAAACGGCTGAAGAGAACCTAAATCAAAGACCGGATCACGGCAACAGGCCCGGGAGACGAGCGCCTCCAGATCGGCGTCCTTGTCCCCGGCGATCTCGACCAGCGACGCTCCTCCCCCGCCCTTCCCGTTGAACAGCGGGGCAAGCTCGGCCACCAGCGGCCGCAAATCCAGGTTCAACGCTTCCGACCTGGCCAGGATGAGATGGGCTTTCGCCTCGGTCTTTGTCCCGAAAACTATCGCAAACGAGCCCAGGCGAACTAGGCTCAAGGCCAGCGCTTTCGCTCCCTCAGGGCTTTTATCCGGGAAGATCCGGGCAATGACGTTCCCCTCCGCCGCGGCCGCAAGATCCCTGCGCTTCATACCCGGCCGCGGTTTGTTCGAGCGTCTTGAGGCGTTTTTTCGCCTCCTTCAGCTCGGCCGCCAGCTTCTCCACCGACGCCGGGATTTCCTTGATCGGGAACGTTAAACTTCCCGACCAGACCGCGGCAGACGCGCGTTTTGACCTGGGAGTCGGCCAGCGCCCGCCCTCCGCAAACAAAGGTGAAACGGACGTTGCCCCGGATGCGTTCGGACGCGATAACCTTGATGAGGCCGATCTCCCCGGTCCGGCGGACATGGGTTCCGCCGCAAGCCGAATAGTCGAATCCCTCGACCTCCACGACCCGAACCAATCCCTCAACCTTGGGCGGGCGGCGTAGAGGGACTTCGGCGATCCGCTCGGATGGGACGAAATAGGTCTTGACGGCCCGGTCCTCGAAAACGATCTCGTTGGCCCGGCGCTCGACCCGGTCGAGCGTCTCATCGGAAATCTGCCCGATCCCGATCTCCAAGGTGGACACATCCGCGCCCAGGTGAAACGATCGGGTTTCCCCGTTGACGATTTCGATGAAGGCCTGGGACAGGACGTGTTGGCCGGTGTGTTGCTGCATGTGGTCCAACCGCCGCGCCCAATCGATCGTTCCGAGAACCGATTCTCCATCCACGTCCCGTTCCAGGACATGGACGATCGCCCCCTCGTCGTCTAGGACCTGAAGGACCGGAATCCCATTCAACGTCCCCAAGTCCCAGGGCTGGCCGCCCGATTCGGCGTAAAAAGCCGTTTGATCGAGCACCACGGCCGGCTTTCCTTCAACCGTCCGCCGCTCGACGACCCGGCCGGCAAATTCGCATAAACCGACATCCTCGAAAAACAGCCGCCTCGTTTCGCTCATATTCCTACCCTTTCTTATAACAGCCGGAAGACGACCAGGATCAGGAAGGCGGACCCCATGACGACGCTCACCGGCCAGATCAGAATTTTATAGACGTCGGGGAGGTCCGCCTTAAAATACTCGGCCGTCAAAACCAGGCACAGATGCGCCGGCGAGAGGAGGACGCCGACGAATCCGCTGACGTAAGCGAACAAGAATAGGACGATGTCGGGATTCGTCCGGCCAATGATCGGCACGAGAAGCGGGAAGGCGATGCCGGCGAAGGCCTGATTGACTCCGGTGAGAAAGCCGATGGTGAACGGGGCGGCAAATAACAGGAAAATCCCCGAAACCCCCGTCGGCGAAACGATGGTCATGACCGCGTCCAGGGCGCCCGACGTCTCCAGGATGCGCTTGAAAACCATCACCGCGGCCGTCAGGAGGACGATCCGCAGCGACAGGCTCTTTTTGACGACGGCCCAGAGCTCGCGGCCGGGCATTTTGACCAACAATCCGCTGAGGACGCAGACGGCGGCCAGGGCCCAGAGCATCCGGACGTTGAAGGCAAAGATCAGGATGATCGTCAGGAAAATCGGCCAGATGCTGACGAACGTCCGGATGAAATCCCGAAGCGTTAAGCTGCCGGCCTGCTCGTTTCGCTCGTACGGAATATGGCGGAATAGAATGAGAAGGCCGACGGCGATGGCGATGATTGTGAACGGGAACTGGTGGAGGCTGACCTTGCCGATCGGGATCCCGGCGATCGAAGCGGCCAAGATCAGGTTGACATACATCGGCCAGCAGTATTCCCAGACGTGGCGGAACCAGTAATTGAGAAACGTCTTCCAGGCCGGCGACAGCGTCCATTTCCGGGCCGCTTCCTCGACGATCGGGGCCCCCATCATCGCCCCGCCGACCATCGGCAAAAGCCCGATGAACGCCGAGGGAATGGCCAGGATAAGCCGGGCGTCATGGATATAGGTTTTCAGGGCGGCAACCATCTCCCGGAAATGCCCGCCGGCGTGAAGGAAGTTCCCCAGGTAGAGAACCAAGACGACGATCCCGATGAGATCGAGCGTGTCCGGGGCGATCATGGCCGAGCCGGTCTCCCGGAGAAAATCGGACGCCGGCATGCCGAAAAGGACCGCGGTGAGGACGGCGTCCAGGCCCAGGATGATCCCGAGATCGACCTTGAGCTTGAGAAGGAACAGCAAAGCGAAAATGATCGCCAGGATTTTCAGAAGGATGATCATGACCCGAGTGCCTTGACCGTCGTCTTGAAATGGACCTTGGCCACCTTGGGCAGATTTTCCCGGCCGTGCCGGCGGACGAATTCCACGGCGGCCGCGTCGACGGCCGTCGAGGCGCCTTTGGGGAATTCCATCTGCCAATCCTTGCCCAGAAAATGCAATTTTTTCAAAAACTCGGCCCGGGCCAGGATTGAGGCCGCGGCCACGGCCGGATCGGATTCCCCGCGGACTTTTTGAATGAGGGTGATCGTCTTGCCCCGGGCCAACAGGGCGTTCTTGACGAACCGCTCGTCGCCGAATTGGTCAGTCACGGCCAGGCGGCAATCCATCTTTTCCAGGATGTTCTCGATGACCCGGGCGTGACCCCAGGCCAGGAGCTTGTTCAGGTTCCGGAATTTTTCGTAGAGCTCGTTATATCGCTCGGGACCGATGGCGACGATGGAATGGGGATACCCTTGCATCAGCGTTTCGGCGATGTCCCGGCAGCGTTTGTCGCTGACGAGCTTGCTGTCCCGGACGCCCAATTCCCGGAGAATCCCCTCCTGGTCGGGGGGGCAGTAAAAGCCGGCGATAACCAGCGGGCCGAAGTAGTCGCCCTTGCCCGACTCGTCGGTGCCGATACGGCCGGCTTCGGCCGGGATCAAATCTTGTTGTTGCATGCGGAATCCGTTGCCTGGAAGGCCAGCGGTGGATTTTACCCCGGCCGGAGCCGGAGAGCAACTGCTCTCTGATTTGACAATACCGGGAATAACCGTAAAATTTAAGTGAAGACGAGAGGAAGAGCGACCGCAAGGAGCATTTTATGGGGCCCGTTTTAACTTCCAACCAGCTTGCGGCCGAAAAACCCGCCTATTCCCCCCCGGAGATCACGACGTATAGCCAGGAAGAGGTTCTGCGCCTCGTCGGTCCCGCTCTTCCCTGCACGTCCGGTGATTGCCTCCCGAGCAATACCTATCTTCAGGCGGACTTGCCGAATCAATTGAACTCCTCTCGCCCCTGATCACCCGAGGACGACCGGTCATTTCCGACATCAGGCTTTTCCCCTCTGATCCCCCTCCCGGCGGGAGCGCAATTCTCCTCCATCCGACCCGGGCCCGCTGGGTCCGCTTGAACGCCACCGCCCGCGTCATCGTCGAGCTCTTCCGGGAGACGGAGTCGGCCGAGGAAACAGCGGCCGCCTTGTCGAAAAAATTCGGCCGCGATCCGGCCGCCTGCCTGGCCGACGTGCGCCGCGTCCTCGACCGGTTGATTCGGGAAGGATATTTCGAGCGCCGCAAGGACGTTTTCCCGCCGAATCGAACCACCCTCGACCGGCTCCATCTGAACATCACCAAGGAGTGCAATCTCTCTTGCATCCATTGCTTGGGGGCCTGTTCCCCCTCCGCCGAAACGCGTCTTGATGGCGATTTGATTCTCGACCTGATCGACCAGGCCCACGTCCTCGGGGCGAAGCATTTAACCTTGAGCGGCGGGGAGCCGCTCCTCCATCCCGCGCTCAAGGAGGCGATCCGCCACGGCGCGAGCCGGATGAAGGTTCAGCTCGCCACCAACGGCACGCTCATCGACGACGGCTGGGCCGCTTTTTTCGCCGAAGTTCCCATCGGGATCCAGATCAGCCTGGATGGGCCGACGGCCGAAATCCACGACGCAGTCCGCGGGCCCGGCACCTTCGCCCGAACCCTCGAAGCCATCCATCGGCTTCGCCGGGCCGGGCTGGCCGGGCGATTGACGGTGGCCTCGACCTTGATGGAACGGACGATCGATGCGGTCGAGGAGATGGCGGCTCTTGCCCGGACGCTGGAAATTCCTTTCCTTCGTTTTCTGCCCTTGCGCCGTTCCGGCCGGGCCCGGGAGGGCTGGTCCGCCCTCGAGCCGCAACGAGCCATCGAACGGGTTTCGCGCTTCTATGACCGCGTCCGGCAGGGCGCGTTCGAAGAGACGCCAGGGCTTCGGGTCAACAGCGGCCTGAGCGGTTTCGTCCCTCAGCCATCCGAGGACGAAACCGGGACGACGACATGGTGCCCGGTCGGGACCGGTCTCTTAATCGAGGCCGGAGGCGAGGCTTACCCCTGCAGCCTGCTTCAACGGCCCGAATTCCTCCTCGGAGATGTCCGGAGGCAACGGCTTTCCGAAATCATCGAATCGCCCGCCTGGAAAGGCATCGTCCGGACGCTCTACGCCCGCCGTGATAGGATCGAATCTTGTGCCGCCTGTCTCTGGAAAAATCTCTGCCAGGCCGGATGCATGGGCCTGGCCTGCGACCGGCGCGGCACGGTCTGGGCGACGGACGATTTTTGCGACTACCGCAAGCGGGCCTACGCCGACGCCTTTGAAAAAATCCTGAGCCAGCCCCCTCCGAATGGAGCTTCCGATGCCCGGAATTGAGAAATCCTATCGCATCCTCGGCCTCGAGGTGATCCTCCGGGCGGATCGGGCGGCCTTTCTCCGCGAATTCGACCTCGACTTTGCGGCTTTCGCCGCCGGCCCGCCAAAGAAGCGTATGCCCGACCTCGATTTCGCCTTCCGGGAAAAGCTGGGCGGGGAGATCGATGTCTATCTCAATGGGGCTTTCCGGGAGGAGATCAGCCACGCCGACGTCCCCTACTTCTACCCGCTCATTCTCCGGGAGATTTTCCGGACAAGCTCCGATTTCCTCTTTTTCCACGGGGGCGTTTCCGCCCGGGACGGGGCCGCCCTGATCGTTTCCGGTCCTCCGGGCTCGGGGAAAACAACCCTGACGATGAAGGCCGTCCGATCCGGATTCTCGTTTTTCTCGGATGAATTCTGCCCGGTCGAATTCGAGACGAACCTCATCCATCCCTTCCCCAGGGCCCTCCGGGTCGCCTCGGGAACCGATCCCTCAGGGAAAAAGACCATCCGTTCGACCGATTCGCTCGGCCGGCCGATCGGACGACGGGCCGTGAGGCCGCGTTGTCTCATCCTTCTGGATCCCCTTTTCACCTCGGAACCCCGGGCCGAGCTCATTATTCGTACCCGGAAAGAATGGATCGACGAAGTGGCCGGGCGCCTTCCGGCCGGACCGGTCCGGATCGAGCGGTTTCCCGGGTCGGCCTACGGCGAGGTCATTCTTCCCTATGAAGGCGATATCGAAACCCAAAACCGTCTGGTCCGGAACGTCCTGGGATTGCGCGACTTGATCCTGGAAGCCGTCTTTTCCGAGCTGCCGGCGGTGGATTTTTCTCAGCCGCCGCAGATTACAGAAGCTCTCCCCGGCCAAAGCCGCTCCGCTCTGGCTGAGCCACCTTTACGACCGCTCCCATCCCCTTCTTACGGAAAAGCCCGGGGCTGCCCTCTTTCATACCGCCGGGATCCTCCGGGACACCGCCTGCTTTCGCCTCGTCCCGGGCGAGCTGAACGAGACCGGAAAGCTGCTTCTTTCCGCTTGGAAAGAATCCTCGGTGCGATGAGCGTTCGGCGGCCGAGATTCCCCGTTATCGCCGCAGTTTTCCTCATGATCCCGTTCGCTTTGGTCGGACGGGAAACGCCCGTTCGGGTCATTCTCTCCGAGTCCACATCGATTAGTCTCGAGATGAACCTCGCGGACTTCCGATTTGAGGATCGAATCGCCGGAAGCCGTCTCGTCCGGGAAATTAAAATCCGGGGTTGGGGAATGATCGGAAATCCCGGTGACCCGGCCCTCCCGGCTACGGGGGCGCTCATTGAAGTCCCCTCCCGCGGGAACGTTCGCCTGACGATCCTCTCGGCATCCTCCGAGCCGATTTACGGCTTCGAAGCCCCGGCGACCGATCGCCCCCCCGCCGGGGACGAAGAGGATGCCCTCCCCGGGGAGAAACGCCCCGGGGCCCGGCGTTCTTTCAAAATGCATTTTATCCAGGCCCTTTGGTCTGCCTCTCGGAGACGCTCCGATTGAGGGGCATTTCGGTCGCCCGCGTTCAGTTTCGCCCCTTTCAATGGAATCCGGCGACCGGGGAGCTCCGCGTTTACCGAAAGATTCGCGTCCGAGCGGATTTTGATGAGCCCCTGCCGGAAGGCGCTCGGATCGGAGAAGGGGACGAGTTTTCCGCTTTGGCCGGAGCCGCGCTCCTCAACCGGTCGTCCGGACCGGCTGGCCCGCCCCTGCGCCCGTCCGGCTTGAAGGCTTCCGGGATAGCGAGCCAAAACCGCCTCCGCCTGGAAATCAGGGAAAGCGGAATCTATCGCCTGGGCTACGCCGAGGTCGAGGCGACCGGTGTTCCCATGGCCTCCCTCCAGCCCGCTTCTTTCCGCCTTTTCCGCCAAAGCCATGAAGTCGCTTTTTCCTTTCATGGCCAAAGCGGCGGCTCCTGGGGGCCGGGCGATTACCTGGATTTTTATGGGGAAAAGATCGATTCCGAATATACGAACGCCAACGTTTATTGGCTGCTCTGGGAGTCGGGATCCGGAATTCCCATGGCCTCCCGGAGCCTCGCCTCAGCCGGGACGGGCGAACGCACGACAACTTTTTGCGATACGCTCCGTCTCGAGGAAAACCTGGTTCCCTGGTTTCAGGCGCCCGAAGCCGACGCCGTGGACCATTGGTTTTGGGCCAAGTTGACCGCGCCGGCCGACCTTTTGATCCCGTTCACCTTGCCCGACGACACTCTCATCGACACCTCAACGGCCCGGATCACGGCCTATTTCCAGGGCCGGTCGACGGCCGCTCCTCATCCCAACCACCGAACCCAGCTCTCACTCAACCAGTCGAAGGTCAGCGACGAGCAGTGGGACGATGACCGGGTCTTCGTCCAGGCGACGGACATTCCCCAATCCTTGCTCCAAACCGGGGCCAACATCCTCCGGGTGGACGCGATCCGGGCCTCGACGGGAGACGTCTGCTATTTCAATTGGGCCGTTCTCGAATTTCGGCGCGGATTGAACGCCCGACAGAATGAGATCCTGTTCGCCCCGGATGGCCCAGGCGAAAAGACCTTCGAAGTCGGCGGCTTTTCATCCCCCGACATCCTGGCTTATGACGTGTCCGATCCGGAGCGGCCGATCGCGCTTTCCGGCTTCGCGGTCGCCGCTGACAGCGGCTCCTTCATTGTTCGGTTCGATATAGGAGTGGAGGGAACCGAACGTTTCCTCGTCCTGGCCTCAAACCGCATCCGTCAGGTTGTTCGGAGCGATTACGTCGAAGCCGGCCGGCTGGGGCTCGGCACCAACCGGGCCGACCTGATCCTCATCGCTCCTCGGGAGCTCCAGGCGGCCGCCGTCCCTCTTATGGCCGCCCAGGCCGCCCGCCGGCTCCGTCCCGTTTTTACCGCGGTTGAGGACATATTCGACGAATTCGGGGCCGGCATTCCCGACCCGGCGGCGATCAAGTCGTTTCTGCAGACAGCCTACGAGAAATGGCAGAGGCCCGCTCCGCTCTACGTCCTGCTCATGGGCGACGCAACCTACGATTACAAGGATTTCCTAAGCCTAGGCAAGGCCAACCAGGTTCCCGCCAGGTTCACCTGGATGAATGACACCGGTCTTACGCCCGACGATAACTGGTACGCCTGCGTGGACGGCGACGACGGCCTGCCCGACTTGTTCATCGGCCGGATTCCCGGAGGAACGCCTGAGGCCGCCCTGAAGACGGCCCAAAAGCTGGCCGCGTTCGAAATGAGCCGCATGTCGCCGCCGAGAAGCGCGGTTCTTGCCGCCGATGACGGCGACTTCCAATTCGAATCAATCAGCGAACAGATCGTGCCTCTCCTTCCCCCGGGATTTGCGGCCCAAAAGATCTACCTGGATGATTACGCCGATAAAAACCAAGCCTCTCTCGACCTGATCGCGGCGATCAACGCCGGGACGTTTCTCGTCCATTTCGCCGGGCACGGAAACGTCACGCTCTGGACCGGAGAGTTTCTCTTCGACAACGCCAAGGTCGCCGACCTGGAAAACGGCGACCGACTGGCCCTGTTCTGCGCTTACACGTGCAACAACGGATATTTCGCCAATGCTCCCGGCTACTGCCTGGCCGAAACCCTCATCGCCGCCGAGGAGAAGGGGGCGTTTGCTTTCCTCGCCTCGACGTCGAGCGGCCTGGCCTGGGTCCATGAGATCATGGCCCTGGCGACGGCCCGGAGCTTGTTCCAAATTCGCGCCGCCGCTCTCGGGGCGATCTTCGTCGAGGCCAAGCTCGACGCCTTTGCCCGGGGAGCTTCGCTCGACTCCCTGGCCAAATTCACCCTGTTCGGCGATCCTTCCCAACGGATGGAGATCCAATGAAGCGCCGCCTCCGGGACGGAATCCGAACGACTCCGGCGTCCGGCGACCTCGTGGTTTACGACGCGGGCGACGATTCCGTCCACGTCCTGAATCCCGTCGGGAAGCTGATCCTGGAGGCCCATCTCGACGGGCGGACGGTCGCCGAAATCGAAGTGATGGTGAAAAAGGCCTTCGCCCTGGTACCGGCCAAAGACATCCAAAAGGACATTCGGCGGTTTGTCGCCGACCTCGAGAAAAAAAGAATCGTCAGTAAAACTTGATCCGGCGGGCCGCGGAAACGGCTTCGGCCCCGTTGAGGGTGATTCCCCGGATGCGCCAATGGACGTTTCCCGTCGGACGGGCCAGGGCGCCGATCTTCTCCCATTCTTTAACCGTCGGAAGGTATGCCGTCGCCGGGACCCAGACGATCGCGCCTCCGGCCGAGAGCGGAATCGTCAGGACCGAAGTCAAAAAATCGGCCGAAGCGGAGAATTCCAGACAAAAGCTGCCGAAGGGACCGCCCTCCCAGTCGAACCATAGCGGGATCCGCCCCACGGTCCTGACGCCGTCGGGAGGAGAAAGAGGAGCAATCTTCCCCAGGGTCACGGCAATCGGTCCGTGGAACGTGCTCGTCCCGTTCGTCTCGACATCCTCGAGCCGGTAATAATAGGTGAAGCCGTCAGCCACGGCCGGATCTTCGAAAGTATAAACCGCTCCTTGGGTGGCCGTTCCCTTGGCCGGGACAAGATCCGTCGTTAAGCGGGCATAGCCGGTATCCAGGCCGTCCGCCCGCCAGATATGGAATCCGGCGTTGTCGCTCTCGGACGCGGTCTGCCAGTCGAGAACGACCTTGCCGCCGACGGTCTTTCCGGTAAACGAAAGGAGCTCGACGGCCGTGCCTTGGGGCCAGGAAATGGTATCCGAAGGAGATTGTCCACCGGCAACATCATAATCGAGCTTATTGTGATCGTTCTTATTGGCCATACTTCCGAGCTGGATATACCAAGATTGATTGCAATTAATCGCCGGACCATACGTCGTTCCGAGAGCCGTAAGAAACGAGCATTTAACCGCGATATCGACGAAAACCGTGTCTCCAAAATTCGTCGTCCCCTGATGATCGATCGTTCGAATGGCGCCGTCTGTCGCCGCGGCGCCCGTCGCGAAATCCGGGGGCGCAATTTTCTGACCCGATTGATTGTCCACATCTTTCATATCGAAGCCGTTCCAGCCCGTCGTGGTACTGGTATTGAACATCATCATTTCCAACCCATGTTTAGCCGGATCATTGGATTGCATATCCCAGGCGAAGCCATAATCGGGATAATCTCCGGCCCCGTTCGTCATGTTGATAAAAATAAAAATCGTCCCGTTATTGAAAGGAGCGGTTTGAGCCGCCGTGACATCTCCAGCATAATTCACCCGGACACGGAAAAACAGATAGCCTCCAGTGGATGCGGTGTAAACGCATGGATTTGTCGAGTCTCCGACGAAATCCAGGGCCGAACTGCCGATTGCACCATCGTTAAGCGCATTTATCGCCGTCCAACCTCCCGCCTCCGCCGGCCAGGTAATGCCGCCAACATTCCCGTAATGGGTCACGGTCGTGCCATAAGCCATCCCTGCCGCCATCAACCCGAAAACACAGACCAAGGCCGCGCCTATCCGCTTACTCATTGGATCCTCTCTCTTTTCCGGGTCGAAACAAGAAACAATCCTTCATCTCTATATTGGGTGTATGATGGGACAAAGTCAACTCCCGACGGCGCAATCTTTGAAGCCTCCGGAGTCGCGCGTCACAATCCGACGAGAGCGCACTTTTTGACGACGACCAGGTCATCGTCGGTCATTTCTGAAAAGTAGACAAAACCACCGGAGAAGCTAAATGTCCAGTTGATCGTATCGGGATCCATATCTTGATCGAATAGTTTCAAATAAAAATGGTCGACATACCGGCCGTCAGGCTCGAAAATGTCAAATAGGATGCCCTTCTTGGCGTCGATCGTCGAAGTTTGAACCCAGATTCGCCCCTCGACCACATGGAGAGCGAAGATATCCGGTAAATATTTCGGCCAATCGATCTCAGCCGTGCCGTCTGTATTTTTAAGGGGACGGCGGGGATAGGAACGCTCGAAACGGCGTAAAATGGCCCCGGTCCTGAGATCGATCGTTTTCATCTCATATTCAAATTTCTGACCGACGATGAGCGTATTCCCATCCAGGGGAACGACAAGGAGGTCTCTCAACGTCGCCCAACTGATCCCTTCGCTTCCCTTCCGAACGAAGACATCGATCGGGAAATTCCCCACCGTCTTGGTCTTCTGACCATCGGGCGAAATCCAAACGATCTCTCGAGGACCTTCTTTCCAGCCATTCCCTTTCGTCAGATCGGGCCGCCCGATCTTGAGAAGAAAAAATCCCTCGTCTCCGGCCCAAACAAGCCGTGACCTCCCCGTTTCAATCCTTTGGAGGCTCGTTTCTCCTTTAAGGGTTCCCTCGAAACTAAAGGCAAGAATTTTCGGAGGTCGGCCCTGGAGAAAAACACGATCCTTGGTCAGAACAATCGTCGACACTTCGTTTAATTCGCCCGGTCCGGATCCCTTTTTAAATAAAGATCGGACAAATGTGCCTCGGGAATCGAACTGAAAAACCTGATGATCAATGTCTTTGATGAAGAGCGTCCCGTCCGGAGCGGCTTTGATATCCCAGACTTCCTTAAAATAGAACCCTTCGCCGGTATCCTGGATTCGCATCGTTTCCTTCAATGTAACGACCCGACCGGCCTTCACCTCGAGTGGTTTGGCGGAGTTGATGGCTATGTTTTCGGAAAGAGTCGCTTCACCGATAAAAATGCAAAAGGGAATCGCGAACACTCCCGATATCTTCACCCCAACCTCCCGTTTGCATCCGATATAAAAAACAAGGTAATTACGATTTCAGATAAGCGTCGATCGAGGCGGCCGCCGCCCGGGCGTCGCCCATGGCCAGGATGACCGTGGCTCCGCCCCGGGTGATGTCCCCCCCGGCGTAAACGCCCGGGAGGCTGGTGGCCATCGTCGCCGGATCGACCTCAATCGTCCCCCATTTTCCAACCTTGAGTCCAGACATCGTGTCCAGAAGCAGCGGATTAGGGCTCTGACCGATGGCCACGACGGCCAAGTCGATCGGAGCCGTGAATTCCGATCCCGGAACCGGGACGGGCCGTCGCCGGCCCGAAGCATCGGGCTCGCCCAGCTCCATCCGGAGGCAGGTCATCGACTTCAGCCGCCCATATTCATCCCCGTCGTAGCGGATGGGCACGGTCAGGAAATGGAACTCGATCCCCTCTTCTTCGGCATGCCCGACTTCCTCTTCCCGGGCGGGCATCTCGTGGCGGGA
This sequence comes from Candidatus Aminicenantota bacterium, assembly GCA_963783665.1. Classification (GTDB taxonomy): domain Bacteria; phylum Acidobacteriota; class Aminicenantia; order Aminicenantales; family UBA4085; genus JAAZPG01. The sequence continues at coordinate 600,341 of CAWANZ010000002.1, forward strand.
GCGGCGGTAGATGATCATCGCCCGCTCCGCCCCCAGCCGCCGGGCCGTCCGAACGCCGTCCATGGCCACGTTGCCGCCGCCGATCACCGCGGCGTTTTTCGCCCGGAAGACCGGCGTATCGTAGTTGGGAAAATCGTAAGCCCGCATCAGGTTGACCCGGGTCAGGTACTCATTGGCCGAATAAACGCCGACCAGGTTCTCCCCGGGGATCTTCATGAAGTTCGGCAAGCCGGCGCCCGTCCCGATGAAAAAAGCCTCATAGCCGGCGGCCTTGAGATCGTCGAACGTCGCCGTCTTGCCGACGACGAAGTTGTACCGGATATCCACACCCATCCGCTTGAGGTATTCGACTTCGGCCTTGAGGATGGCCTTGGGCAATCGGAACTCGGGGATGCCGTAGATCAAGACCCCGCCCGGTTCATGGAGGGCCTCGAAGACCGTGACCGCATGGCCTTTCTTGGCCAGCTCACCGGCCGCGGTCAAGCCGGCCGGACCTGCCCCGATAATCGCGACCTTTCGCCCGGTCGAGGGCGGGATCGCCGGCAGGGCGACTTCGCCGGCCGTCCGCTCATAGTCGGCGACGAACCGCTCGAGGTTGCCGATCGCGACCGGTACTCCAGCCGCTTTCTTGAGATTGCAGACCGTCTCGCACTGACTTTCCTGGGGGCAGACCCGGCCGCATATGGCCGGAAGGGCGTTGGTCTCCTTGATTTTAAAAGCGGCGGCGATGAACTCGCCTTTCTCGACGAGCTTGATAAAGGAGGGGATGTCGATCGAAACAGGACAGCCTGAAACGCAGCCGGGCTTGGCGCAGTCCAGGCAGCGCCGGGCTTCGAGCACGGCTGACTCGGGCGAAAGGCCCTGGTTGACTTCGCCGAAATCGCGGCTGCGATCGCTGGCTCCCCGCAGCGGCATATGCTGCCGCGGGATTTTCATCCGCTCTTTGACCGGCGGATTCCGGCGCATCTCCGCCCGCCACGCCAGGCCGAATTCCTTCCGGAGCCGGTCCAGAAGCTCGGGCGATAGCTCGATCGGTTTTTCAGCCATCGATGTCCCCCGCCCTAAGGCAGGGTCTCCTTCTCCCAGCGACAGAGCGCCCGGATTTCGTCGTCGAAGTACGATTTCCGCCGGAGAAAGAGCTCCTCCCAGTCGATCGTGTGCCCGTCGAAGTCAGGGCCGTCCACACAGGCGAATTTCGTCTTGCCCTCGGCCGTGCAGCGGCAGGCGCCGCACATCCCCGTCCCGTCGACCATGATCGGGTTGAGGCTGACGATCGTCTTGATGCCGGCGGGCCGGGTCGCTTCAGCGACCGAGCGCATCAGAGAGGTGCAACCGACGGCGATGACCCGGTCGATCTTTTCGGTCTCGAGCAGCGCTTCGAGTTTTCCGGCAATATATTCCCCGCCCCCGACGCCCGGGTCGCGAGACGACACGATGAGCCGGTCGCTGACCGCCCGGTAACGGTCGTCCCAATACAAGAGGTAGGAGGCCTTTACGTCCAGGAGCGTGATGATCCGATTGCCCGCACGGAAGAGGGCCCGGGCCGTCGGCCAGAGGGCCCCGAGGCCGTAGCATCCGGCCGCCAGGACCACCGTTCCGAAACAACCGATCTCCGACGGCCGGCCCAGCGGGCCGACATAAACCGGGATCTCGTCGCCCGGTTTGAGCAGGGAGAGCTTGCGGGTGGCCGTTCCCAGGACCAGGAACACCGAGGTCACCGTCCCCCGGTCGGCGTCCCAATCGGCGATCGAAAGCGGCACCCGCTCGCCTTTTTCGTCCGACATCAGGATGACGAACTGGCCGGGCTTGGCCGCCCGGGCGGTCTCCGGAGCTTCGACTTCGATCAAATGGAGATTGGGAACGAGGCGGCGTTGGGCGATGATGCGGGCCATTTATCGTCTCCGGGCCGTCCGCAAGGATTTGATTTCCTCGGCCGCGGCAAAGCTCAGGCAGTCGTCCGGATCGCGAAGGGCATATGAAGCCGAGGGATCGAAGACCAAGTCGCGATCGGGGATCTCGATAAAACCCTTCGCCTTGAACGGAGAGCCGTCGATCAGCTCCGGACGGCTTTCACTTCGAGCGCGAACCGCTCCGGCAAAAGCCGGAATCGCTTCGGCCAGGTCTTTCAGGGCGGCTTCCCCGCTTTTCAACGCCGGGACACGCGACCCCAGGGCACGGGCCAAGTCCTCGGCAATCGATCGCAGCGGCCGGGCCTCGCCGGCCGGGGCGACGGCCGCCTCCGAATATTGGAGCCGGCCTTCGCTGTTAACATAAGTCCCAGAGTGTTCGGCAAACAAGGTCCGGGGGAAAACGACGTCGGCCTGCTCGACCGAGGCGCTCCAAAAGGCGTCCATCACGACCACGAACTCTTCGCCCGCGCGCTTGAAGGAACGCTCCGGACCTGCCAGGATCAAACCTCTTCGATTTCCAGAGACAGCGGCGGCGTTTAAGGACCGATAACCGCCGAGGACGGCCCTGATTTCGACCGTCCCGCGCGTATTGGCTTCCCAGCTCAGCGGGACGTAGTGCCCGCCGGTCAGACCGGCCAGGTTCCAGACGGCCGCGGCATTTCGGCCGCCCCAGGGACCGGCGACAAACCTCGGTCCGAAGATAAAAGCGGCCGGATGCCGCTTTTCGAGAAGGGCGGCGACTTTTTCGATCTTCCAGCCCGTCGCCTCCGTCCGCGAAGGCGGCTTCATTTCCCGAAGGGTTTGGCGAAGCTCCTCGAATCCGGGCGCACCGTTTCGGAAACGGGAGCCATGGTTTTCGGCCAAGACCGCAAGCAGGGCCAGAAGGAACCGTCCGGCTTCGGCCGGACCGGACTTGATTTTCAGCGAGGCGCAGCGATCGAGGCAGTATTCGCCGTCGCCGACAAGGACGAGCTTGGCTCCGCTCAAAACAGCCTGGTTGACCGCGACGCCGTAAATCGGGGCGGTCATAGGGAGGGCTTCTTCGAAAACAAAAACGAGTCGCGCTTTTCCGATTTCGTCGATCGTCACCGGAGGGGCGAGGATCTCCGCTCCCGCCGTCCCCAGGCGGCGGCCGAGCAAGTAAACGGACGCATCCTCGGCCAGCCGAAGGTCCGTCGTGCCGATCACTTCCCGGGAAAGCCGGCCCAATGTCCAGAGATCCTCGCAGGAATCCTGAGACGAAAAGACGACTTCGATATCGCTTTTAAGCTCTTTCAAGCCGCAACCGGCCGCCGCCAGCGCTTCTTCCCAGCCCGTCTCGACGAGCCGCCCGGCCTTGCGGACCATGGGCCGGGTCAAGCGCTTGGCGTGGCCGAGAATGTTTCCGATGACGAACCGGCCTTTGACGCAGGCCTGGCCTTCGGAAGGCGGACCGTCCAACGGACGGACATCGACCGGGCGGCCGGCCTTGAGGCGAAGACCGAGACGGCAGCCCTGGCCGCAGAGACCGCAGACAAACGCCCGCGTCTCGTCGAATTTCGAGTCGTAGCGGATGGCCCGTTCGGTCAAAGCCCCCGTCGGACAGACGTCGACGCAGGCGCCGCAGAACCGACAGCCGACCTCAATGAGGCGTTTGTTCATCGACGTGCCGACCACGACCCGGGCGCCCCGGTTAACGAAGGCGATCGCTTCGGCTCCGCGGATTTCCCGGCAGACCCGAACGCACCGGCCGCAAAGGATGCAGAGGCCGTCGTCCCGGTCGATGAACGGGTCGTCCCGTCGGATGCCCGCCCCCCGGTAAGCCATGGGATGGGAAAGCCCCTTCAGGCCCACCTCGGCGACGACCTTCTGAAGCTCGCACCGGCTGTCGGCCGGGCAGAGGATGCAGCCTGTCGGCTCGCCGGTTTTCCGGCTCGTCGCCTTGGCTTCCTCGCAGTTTTCCTTTTCCAGGCAGACGAGGCAGGCCGAGGGATGCTCGGACAGGATGAGGTCCAGGACTTCCCGGCGGAGGGCCTGGATTTTCGGAGAATTCGTAACGATCTCCATTCCCTCGACGGCCGGTGTGGCGCAGGCGGGGACGGGGAGCCGCCGGCCGGCGATTTCGACGAGGCAGATCCGGCAAGCGGCATAGGGCACGAGGCGCCGGTGATCGCACAAGGTCGGGATGGAGATTCCCGCGCCGCGCGCGGCTTCGAGAATCATCGGAGACCCGGCGATCTCCAGCGGGCGGCCGTCGATGGTGATCTTCACGGCCGTCCTCCGTTCTTGATTTTCAAAGCCTTGATCGCCCGCCGTCCGTCTTCGGTTTCCAGGTCGCAGCGGAGACAGCGGCGGGCTTCGGCGAATGCGGCCGTTTCTTTCAGGCCCAGCTCCACTTCCCGGAAATTCTTGGCTCTCTTGGCCGGGGCCAGGTGGGGCATGGCCGGGCGGGCCGCCTCGGCGACTTCGTCGGCCGTCAGGATCGCCGCTTCGACGTAAAGCGAAGGCCGGGTCAGCCGATGCTCCGGCAGGAGCGGCCGGCCCTCCAGATAGCATTCGATCATCGCCGCAGCCCGACGGCCGGCGGCCATGGCTTCGATCACCGAAGCCGGACCGGTGGTCACGTCTCCGCCCGCAAACACACCGGGCGTCGAGGTGGCCTTCGTTTCCGGATCGGCGATGACGGAGCCGGAGCCGTTAAGCGCGATGCCGTCTTTCTCGGTGAGACAGGACGTATCGGATCGTTCTCCGACCGCCAGGATGACGGTCTCGGCTTCGATTTTAAACTCCGAGCCTTCGACGGGAACGGGCTTGCGCCGACCGCCGGCATCTTTCTCCCCGAGCTTCATCTTGAGGCATTCCGCGCCGACGACCTTCCCGTTTTTCGAAAGGACTTTGACCGGAGCGGCCAGGAGCTTGAGGTCGATCCCTTCCTCGATCGCCGCCTCGACTTCCTCGGGGAAGGCAGGCATCTCGGCCTGAGTTCGGCGGTAGAGGATGGTGACCGATTTCACGTTCGGGTCGCGGATGGCCGCCCGGGCGGCATCGATAGCCGAGTTGCCTCCGCCGACAACGATGACCCGGGGGCCGACTTTCACCGGCTCGCCCAGGTTGACGGCTTTAAGATAAGGGAGCGACTGGAGCACGCCTTTGGACTCTTCGCCCGGAACGTTCAGGCGCATGGACTTCCAGGCTCCGGTCGCCAGGAAGATCGCTTTGAATCCCTCGGCCTTGAGTCCGTCGAGAGTCGCGTCTTTGCCGATCCGGACGCCCGTTTTGATCTCGACGCCCGATTTCCGAATGGCCTCGACTTCGGCGGCGATGATATTTTTAGGCAGGCGGTGGTTGGGGATCCCCGCGGCCAGCATCCCGCCGGCGACCGGAAGGGCTTCGAAAATCGTCGGCCGAAATCCTTTTTTGGCCAGATCGGAAGCCGCCGTCAAGCCGGCCGGTCCGCCGCCGACGATCGCCACTTTCTCCCGGTCCTGCGGAAGCCGATTTTTATCCTCGGGCCTGTTCTTGTCCCAACCCTCGGCCGCGGCCCGGTCGCAGACATAACGTTTCAGCGCCCGGATCGAAATCGGTTCGCCCGACTCTCCGGCCTTGCAGGCTTTCTCGCAGGGATGGTCGCAAGCGCGTCCGCAGATGGACGGGAGGGGATTGTCTTTAACGATAATCTCGTAGGCCTCCCGCACCCGCCCGGCGGTGATAAGGGCGATGTATGTGGAGGCCTCCTGCCCGATCGGGCAGGCATATTGGCAAGGCGAGGAGACGATCTCCCGGCAGACGCGGGCCGGGCAGCGCTTCTCCCGGATATGCGCTTCGTATTCGTGTCGGAAATGGGTCAGCGTGGAAAGCACCGGGTTGGCTGCCGTCTGCCCCAGGCCGCAGAGCGATGACGTCTTGACCGTTTGGGCCAGCTGTTCCAGCCGCCGTAAATCGGCTTCGTCGGCTTGGCCCGCGGTCATCTTCCGGAGAAGCTCGGACATCTGGCGCGTCCCCACCCGGCAGGGCGCACATTTGCCGCAGGATTCCTCCTCCAGAAAATGGAGGTAGTAGCGGGCCAGGTTGACCATACAGGTCCGGTCGTCCAGGACGATCATCCCGCCCGAGCCCATGATCGAGCCGGCCTTGGCCAGGCTATCGTAGTCGATGGCCAGATCGGCCGAAGAAGCCGGGAGACAGCCGCCCGACGGACCGCCGGTCTGGACCGCTTTCAGCGTCCGGCCCTCGGGCACTCCCCCGCCGATGTCCTCGACGATTTCGCGGAGCGAAACGCCCATGGGCACTTCGACCAAACCGGTGTTGCGGACCTGGCCGACGAGGGAAAAGATCTTCGTGCCCTTGCTCTTTTCCGTCCCGATGGACGCGAACCAGGCACTCCCCCGGTCGAGGATGATCGGGACCGTGGCCCAGGTTTCGACGTTGTTGATATTGGTCGGCTTTCCCCACAGACCCGATTCGGCCGGATACGGCGGACGCGGGCGGGGGAAGGCTTTCCGGCCCTCGATCGAAGCCATCATCGCCGTTTCCTCGCCGGAAACAAAGGCCCCGGCGCCCTCGACCACGTGAAGGTCGAAGTGGAACTCCGAGCCGAGGATGGCCGGACCGAGCAGGCCGCATTCGCGGGCCTGCCCGATAGCGTGCTCGACGTTTTTGACCGCCAGCGGATATTCACCGCGGACATAGACGAATCCCTCCGAGGCTCCGATGGCATAAGCCCCGAGGATCAGCCCCTCGATGACGCCGTGGGGATTGCCTTCCAGGAGGCTCCGATCCATGTAAGCGCCCGGATCGCCTTCGTCGGCGTTGCAGATGACATACTTGGGATGCCCGGCCGCTTTGCGGCAGAGGTCCCACTTGATGGCCGTCGGAAAGCCCGCGCCGCCGCGCCCCCGGAGACCGGCGGCTCTGACCTCATCGATCACGCCCTCGGCGGTCAGGTCATAAAGCCCGCGGAGCAGACCGCGGTATCCGCCCAGGCGGATATAATCCTCGATCCGCTCCGGATCGACCCGGAGATTATTCTCCGAGACGAGCCGCATCTGTTTCTTATAGAAAGGAATCTGTTCCAGCTTGGCCGCCCGTCGGTCGGTTCCGGGAATTTCGAAAGCCAGCCGCTCGACGACCTTGCCGGCCAAGGCCGTCTGCTTGACGATCACGGCCGCGTCCTCGGGTTTGAGCTTGCCGTAAAAAATGCCCTCCGGCTGGACGACAACGCTCGGCTCCATTTCGCAGAAGCCGTGACAGCCGGTGACAAGAAGTCCGACCTTGTCCCCGGCCCCGAGTCGATCGATTTCGGCTTGGAGGGCGTCGCGGATCTCCATGGCCCCGCTGGCCCGCCCGCACGTCCCGGCGGTTACAACGATCGTCCGCCGGACGAGGGCGGTCTCGTCCATCAGGCGCTTCCGCCAGTCCTCGAGGTGGCCGGGGTGAAGGAGGCGGTTCATGTCTTCTTCTCCCCCGCCCGGAGCTTTTCGATCAGGTCGCGGGCGGACGGCGCCGTGGTTCGGGCGTGTGTCACGCCGTCGACGACCATGACCGGGCCGATCGCGCAGCAGCCGAGACAGTTGACCGTTTCGAGAGTGAATAAGCCGTCAACCGTTGTTTCCCCGGCCGGGACGCCCAGGGAGTTTTCCATCTCCTCGGCGATCCGCTCTCCGCCCCGGACGTGACAGGCCGTGCCGAGGCACACGGTGATCGTGTGCCGGCCTTTGGGCTTCAGGGTGAAGGCCTTGTAGAACGAGAGAACCCCGAAGAGCTCGCTCTCGGAGATATGGAGGCGCCGGGCGATGGCCGGAAGGGCTGCCGGCGGGATGTGTCCGAAATGTTGCTGGACTTTGTGCAAGACCGGAATCGTGTCGCGCGAACGGGATCCCCCTTCCTTCAGCAGGTCGTCAAGTTCGCCTTTCCAGTCTCGTTCCATGACGGTCCTATCCGAAACGTTCCCGCAATATTACCAGAATCGCAAAATGGAAACAACGCACCGTCAAGGGATCAGACCGCTCGGCTTCGCCTCATAAGTCGTCTTCCCGCCGCAGATCGTCCGGAGGACTTTGGCTTCGCGAATGCGCTCGGGCGCGACGCGAAAAATATCCGTGTCGAGGACGACCAGGTCGGCCAGCTTCCCGGCTTCCAGCGTCCCCTTCTCCCCTTCGGCGAATTCGGCAAACGCCGCGCCCGCGGTGAAGGCCCGCACGGCCTCTTCGACCGTGATCTTCTGGGCCGGGATCCAGCCGCCGGGCTTCTTTCCGTCCAGCGTCGCCCGGGTCACGGCCGCGTAGATCCCCATCAACGGGTCCATCGGGGCGACGGGCCAGTCCGAACCGAAGGCCAGCACCGCTCCGGCCGAAAGGAATGAGCGGAAGGCATAAGTCGATTCCGCCCGGACGGATCCGATCTTGGCGTCGGCCCAGCGGCCGTCATCGATCAAGTGGTACGGCTGGACCGAGGCAATGATGCCCAAGCGGGCGAACCGGGCGAAATCGGCCGGGCGGAGGTGTTGGGCGTGCTCGATCCGCGGCCGGGGGACAACCGAGCCGGAGGCGGCCTGTTTCTCATAGAGGTCGAGGATCATCGCGTTGGCCCGGTCGCCGATGGCGTGAATCGCCGTCTGGAGGCCGGCCGAAGCCGCCGCCCCGATCCTTTTCTCCATGATGCCTTCAGGGAACATTCCGGCGGCCAGCAATCCGGACGTCGTCGGGTCATCGGAAAAAGGCGCGTCGAAATAGGCTGTCTGGGAACCAAGCGATCCGTCGGCGAATCCCTTCATTCCCCCGAAGCGGAGAACGCCGTTTCCGAATCCCGTTTTGAGCTTGAAATCCAGAACGCGGTCGATCGTCGCGATGGGAACATAGAAATAGATCCGGGTGGTGAGAAGGCCCGCCCGGAGGAGGTCCTGATAAATGTCGAATCCTTCCTCGCCGGAAACGTCGTGGACCGAGGTAACACCCTTGGCCGCGGCCGCCTTGAGGGATGCTTCCGCGGCCCGCCGCTTCTGGGCGGATGTGGCGGGGGGGATCACCCGGAAGACCAGGTCGGAGGCCGCGTCCTTGAGGATTCCGGTGGGCTCTCCCGTAACCGGGTCCTTGACGATCTCGCCGCCGGGCGGCGTCGGAGTCGTCCGGTCGATTCCGGCCAGTTGAAGGGCCAGGCTGTTGGCCAGGATCATATGCATGTCGATCCGGCTGACGCAGACCGGGTGGTCCGGGGTGACGGCATCGATCCATTCTTTCCGGGGCAGCTCGACCGGACGAAACATCTGGTGGTCCCACTCGCCGTTCTGGATCCACTCGCCCTTGGGAAGCTCGGCCGCCTTGGCCGCGATCCGCCGGGCGAATTCCTCTTTCGAGTCGGCGTCCCGGAGCTGCAGGCTGAGGAGGCTGGATCCGCCGGACATGAAATGGACGTGGCTGTCGATGAATCCGGGCAGAACCAGGGCGCCCTTGACGTCGATGATCCTGGCTCCGGGCCCGGCCGCTTTTTTCACCTCGGCGTTGCTGCCGACGAGAAGGATCCGGTCCCCGCGCAAGGCCACCGCTTCGGCCGCCGGTTGGGCCGGGTCTCCGGTCCAGATGTTTCCGTTGATGAGGATTTGATCGGCCATTCCGCCTCCTGCCCGGCAATTGCCGCCGGCAACGATCAGAATCGCGACGAGCGCTCCAATCAGAACGTCTTTTCTTTTCATGGATTCACCGGATGTTGTCTTTATACCATAACGGCTTCTTCGATTGACAGGCCCGGCCCGATGGGCTAAAAGGACTGCATGAAGAATCCGACCTTGCGCGTCTCCTCCCCCGGAAGGATCTGTCTTCTGGGCGAGCACCAGGACTATTTCGGCCTGGCGATCATCGCCGCGGCCGTCGACCTCCGGATCGCATTCGCCGGCCGGCCCCGGCCCGACGACCGGATCGCCCTCGACCTTCCGGACATGGGCGAGCGGGAGGAGTTCTCCTTTGCCCGGGAAATCCCCTACGAAAAAAAGCGCGATTATCTCAAAAGCGCGGTCAACATCCATCGCCGGGCCGGCCTTCCGCTGTCCGGCTGGGACATCGAGGTTCGGGGCGACATTCCGATCAACGCCGGCACGTCGAGCTCCTCGGCCATGGTCGTGGCCTGGAACAAGTTTCTTCTCGAAGCCGCGGGCGATCCCCGGGCCAAGGATCCCCGGGAGCTGGCCGAGATGGGCTTTATGACCGAAGTCGCCGAATTCAAGGAACCCGGCGGCCGGATGGATCATTACGCCTCGGCTTTCGGCGGAGTGGTTTGGATCCGGTTCGACGAGCCGATGAAGTTCGACCCAGCTTCGGAATCCCCTCGGGACGTTCGTCCTGGCCAACTCCGAGCAGAAAAAAGACACGACAGGCATGCTCGGCTTCATTAAAAGCCACGTCCTCGACGGCGCGGCCCTGGTCCGTAAAACGATCCCCTCCTTCACCCTCCAAAGCCCCCGGACGCCCAAGGTTCTGGCCGAAATCGAAAAGCTCCCGGAGGACAACCGCCGGCTCCTCCTCGGGACATTGACCACCCGCGACATCACGGCCCGTGGCGCGACGCTGTTCCAGGCGCCGCGGTTCGACGAGGCCGAATTCGGCCGCCTGCTCACGGAACAGCACGCCGTCCTCCGGGATCTTCTCCGGATTTCCACCCCGAAAATCGAGGCGATGATCGGGGCGGCCCTTGACGCCGGGGCGTTAGGTGCTAAAATAAACGGCTCCGGCGGCGGGGGGTGCATGTTCGCCTACGCCCCATCCGGCCCGGAGAAAATCGCCGCGGCGATCGCCGCCGTCGGCGGACGGCCGACCATCGTCCGGGTGGACGAAGGCGCCCGTCGCGAGATATGACCAGGAAGAGGACCCCATGATCGACGCAACCGCGATCCGGAAAAACATGATTTTGAAGATGGACGACGGCCAGCTCTGGCGGTGCGTCGATATGCAGCTCATCACCCCCGGCCGATGGAAAGCCATGGTTCAGACCAAGCTCCGCAGCCTCAAGGACAACTCGGTCAAGGACCACCGCTTCCGGTCGATCGACCGCGTCGAGCAGGTCCACCTCGACGAGATCGAAATGGAATACCTCTACGCCAACGGCGACGAGCACGTCTTCATGAACCATGAAACGTTCGACCAGATCCAGCTCAGGGCCGACCTCCTCGGGGACGCGACGAATTACCTGATCCCCAATATCGTCTACACCGTCGAGATGTTCGAAGGCAAGGCGATGAACGTCGTCCCCCCCAACAGCATGATCCTGACGGTCACCGAGACCGAGCCGAACATCAAGGGCGCCACCGCCTCGGCTTCGTTCAAACCCGCCGTCATGGAAAACGGGATCACGATCATGGTCCCGCCGTTCGTCCTGCCCGGGGAAAAGATCAAGATCGACACCCGCGAGGACAAGTACATCGAGCGGGTGAAATAACCCCCCCGCTGGCTTTCGAGTAACCTGCGTTATTCACGAGTCGAGATGGCTGCAGCCCCCTCCGCCGGGAGATGGAGAGAAAGCAAGAAATGAAGCGGCAACGCGACTTCGGGGACGTGCGCCGCAGGGCTATCATTTGATGTCTCGTTCTTAGCGGGAGAGTGCGGCTTCTGATGCGAGGCGCGGAGGGTGAAGCTGTGCTAGTCGCACTGCGAACCCTTCGCAACAAAGCAGATGCGGCCATATCGGCTCGCCCCGACTCGCAAGGCTCGTGTGGGACTTGCTTCGGCTCACAGGGTGAGCAAAGCGTCGCCCGAAGGGTAAAAACTCAAATTTATTTTCTTATTGAAACCAATGGAAATATTAGAATCAAAAGAATTTTTATGAATAATGCAGGTTAAAATATCTGCCGGATAGTCGCGGTGTTGTTCACCGCGTCGCGGACAATGACCGTCAGGAGATTGTCCGAACCCGCCGGCAGCGGAATCTTGAACGAAAACGTTTCCGTCCGGGAGTCGGCGATTCCGTCCTCGGGATAGACGACGGTCCATTCCCCGGGTCGGATCAGGACCCGGACGTCCTTGATCGCCGAAAAAGCGTCCTCGGCCTTGAAGCTCACCGTGAGCTGCCGGTCGGCTCGGACCGCCTGAAGATTGCTGACGGCCGGGGCGACGTTGTCGATGACCAACGGGCCGACGGTCTTCTCTCCGCGTTTCTCGCGTCCCGGAGGATTCGACCGCTCGTCGGAGACGATCACTTTCAGCTCGTACCGGCCGTCCGGGAAATAGGCGGTGTTGAAGGCGAAGATCTCTTCAATCCAGCGGTCCTCGATCGTCCGCCATTCTTTTTCGCCGTCCTTCTTCAGGGCGATCGTGTAGATCAGGTCGTCGCCATTTTCGTCCGCCCCGTTCCAGAGCATCGTCCGGAAACCTTGGCGCTCGACTTTCTTGGCGACCATCATCCGCGTCTCGTCCGGCTTGGCCGCGGCTTCAGGCAGGCGCCGTTCAAGGCCCCAGATCGACTCGTCCATATCCGGCGGTTTGAGGAAAACTTCGTTCGGCTCAAGGAGCTCGATCCGGCCGATCTCCGGAGCGGCATTGACCGGGAGGAACGGGACGTCCACCCGGTCGATGGTCGGGCCGGTTTTCACCGAGGTCGATTTGAACATGGCCCGGACCTGAAGATAGCGGGCCTTCGGGCTCAGAATTTGCTCCCCGTCCGCCTTCTCGTACAGTGGGGACCAATCGCTCCAGCTGGCGCCGGGCTCGGCGGTGTTGCCGCTCCTCGATTGAAAGCGGAGATTGCCCTCGGCCGGGACGGTCGCTTCCCACCGGATCCGGCCCCAGGCGGAGACGAGCCTGGCGTCCCAGACCGGACCGATATATTCCCCTTCCAAGCGGCGGTCGGCCGACACCCGGCTCAAGCCGGTCGGATTATTGGAGAGAAGATACAAGCGTGTTCCCACGGGCACGCAGGCGTAGACCTGCTCGGACCGGCCCTGAAGAAGGAGAGCGGTTTTTTCCTCGCGGTCGATCGCGTAGAGCCGGCCCTTCGGCCCGGTCCCGAAAAAGACCTTCTTTTCGGGCTCGTTCCAGAACAGGCTGTAGACCTGCTCTTCGGACGACAACCAAATGGATTTGGCCATGCCTTCGGTGTCGATCCGGAAGATCGCCCCGGGCTCGCGTCCGCCTCCGGCCGACGACAGTCTCACGGGCCCGCCTCCGGCCGTCGAAACGGCCTGGGCTCCAGCCAGGCCGGAGCGGCCGAAACCGAGACGGCGACGTCGACGTTCCCGGCGGATACCGGCGCGGGCGCCGCCACCGTCTCGGGCCGGGCCGATTTCACCGTCCCGCCGGCCGAGGCATACAAGTTGCCGTCGAGATCGTAGGCCAGGGACCGGACTTCCTCGAACGGCGTTTCGAAGATCACCGTCCCTCTGCCGCCGTTCTTGGCGATGCGATAAATCAAACCGGGACCGCCGGAGCCGGCGATGATGTCGCCGTTGCGGTCGAATTTCAGGCAGAGAAGATGGTTCTGCTCGGCCTTAAAAACCTGCCGGCCCTGGCCCTGGGGATTGATTTCATAGATGCCGCCGTTTTCGCCGACCGCGGCCAGGAGGTTCCCATTGTCCGCCAGGATGAGGTCCCAGATATAACGCTCGGCCGGATTGTACAGCTCCTCGCCCTTGTTCGCGGCCGTGATCTTGTAGACCTTGCCGTTGGGCGAGGTCCCGGCATAAAGGATGCCTTTCGGGTCCAGCAACAGGCAGGTGACGTCCATCTCCGGCGCCTGGAAATAAACCTCGGCCTTGCCGTCCTTGTCGAGGCGGTAAATTTTTCCGCCATGGCCGGTTCCCAGGTAGCCGACGCCTTCGGGAGACATCTGGAACGACAGATAGAAATCCTCCGCCGGGCCCTCGATTTTCTCCTCGGGCGCGGAAAGCGCGAGGCGTCCGTCGGACGACAACGAAATGCCGTCGAATTTCCCCCGGAGGAAATCATCGAAGCTTCTGAGCGTCCATTGGCGGGGAACGACCGCCCCGGCGGCGACGACGAGGATTAAAACCGACCAGAAGAGGATACGGGCGCGAGGCATGTTCGTTCTCCTACTTGCGGATCTTGAGGGGAATCACGGCCAGCCCTTCGAAAGCAAAGGCGACGGGCATCTGGTATTCGCCCAGGGTCGAAACGTTGATTTCGACCGGTGAGGAGCCGGCCGCCCGGGGCGAGGCGAACAACGATTTCATGGCCGGGGGAAGGTTGGGCAGTTCCTCCCCGCGGAGAAACAGCCCCGGCCGGGGGCCGATGAGCTTAAAATAGATCCGGTTGCTTTTCCGGACGTTGTTGAGCAAGCGGACAAGCTGTTCGAAGCTCCGAGGGACGAGGCCGCCCGACTTGTATTGGCCCAGCTCGACCTGCTGCATCGAATTCGTATCGGCGACGACCAAGTGGAATTCGGAGCCCGAGGGAAGGTTGGGTGTTGTGAACGGGATTTCCTCGGCTGAAGCTTTCGCCGCGGTAGGTTTTCAGGAACAGCTTGATCCGGACGGTTTCGCCCGGGGCGACTTCATACCGGTCGAGCCAAACCCGTTCCAAGAGGGCGGCCTTCGGCTGTTCCGAAAGCCGGACGTTGAGGTCGATCCGCTGGATCCCGACGCTCCGGAACTCGTTGTTGGTGAGATAGTACACGACCGCCGTAACCAGGTTGGAAAGGGCGGACGAAGCGCTCCCCAGGTTCCCCGTGAACAAGTCCTCGATATGAACGCTCTGAACCGGCGTCGTGTCCAAGGTGACGTCGCCCCGGAGCTCGAGGGTCAAGTCGCCCAGCGACCGGCCCTCGGAATCAAGCAAGGCGGCGATGCTCATGTTGGTCAGGAGCGGCGTGAGGAGTTTGTCGGAGGCGAGCTTGAGACGAAATTCGCGGGCCGGGCCTGTTTCGGGCGTCAAGGTCAGGTTGAGCGGAACGAGCTTCGGATGCCGGCCGATTTCGCCATAGGCTCCGGCGGTCCGGTCCTGGATGATGGTCCCGATCAGGTTTCCGACCGCGCCGATCTTGAACGACGTGTCCAAGGCCGGAAGGACGGTGAGGATCTCGGCCCGGGCCATGCCGTATTCGACGGGGCCGAGGTTATAAAGAGGATGGCCGAAGGCGAAGACCCGGGCTCCGTCCACGTGGGTGACCGTTCCAATCGCCGAGAGGTCGAGGTCGCCCGAGACAAGCTGGATCGCCAGCGGCTCCCCTTCCCTGAGCGTCAAATCGGTTTCCAGGGTGATGCCGGTCCGCTGCCGCGGCGAATCGGCAGACGACGCGGCCAGCGGCCGAAAGCCGAGGCCGGCAAAAACCGGCCGGACCTCGTCGAGGATCCGGGCCGGAAATCCGGAAAAGAACAGCGGCACAGGCAGCGTCGTCCCGAGGCCGCCGGCCGACTCCAACGGTTGGGCCGGAGAAAAATAGTCCCGATGGGCTTCAACAATCCGGCGGAAGCTCAGGCTGGAGGAAAACGGCAAGCGGGGACCGGCGGCCGGTGCCGCGCCCTTCGGCGCCTCGGCGGCAATGGCCAGCATCTCGCCGATGGGCGTGATCCCGGCAATCGGCTCCTTGGCATAAGCAAAGCCGAAGGCCACGGCCCCGATGAGCTTCCCGTCGATGTAAACCGGGCTGCCGCTCATCCCCTGGAGGATGCCGGTATTCTCAAGATTCCGGCCGGACAGCCGGGCCAGGATGGCGTTTCGTTTCGGGGAGTTATTGGTCAGGATGCCGATAATTTCGACGTCAAATTCTTCGATCTTAGAACCGGCAAAGACCGACAGGCCTTTGCCTTTCATCCCGGGTTTGATCGCTTCGAGCGGGAGAATTTCGGCTGCGAACGCACCGAGAGACGTCCCGAGCAAAGCCGCCGCGGCGAACAGCCGAAGGACTCGTTTTCTCATTTCCGCCCTTTCGTCCGGGCTCAGCCCGGGTTCCGGTTTGACCGGCGCGAACCGCCGGGATAAAATCACGGTCTAATGAACCATGTCCTGATCACCGGAGCGACGGGATTTGTCGGAGGCCATCTCGCGGAGCGCCTGCGCTCCCAAGGGACGGCGGTGACAGCCCTCGTCCGCGACCCCGCCCGGGGTCGCTTTCTGGAAAGCCTCGGTGTCCGCCTGCTTCATGGAGAACTGGACGGCGGGCCGACGTTGCCGGGCGATCTGGACGCCGTCTTTCATCTGGCCGGGATGACCCGGGCGATTCGAACGGGAGATTATTATAGCGTAAACCAAAGAAGCACAGCAAGTTTGCTTGCCGGGCTCGTCCGGCAGGGCCTCCGCCCGCGGTTTGTTTTTCTTTCGACGACGGCAGCCGGTGGGCCGTCTTTAGCCGGCCGTCCCTTCTGTGAAAATGATCCCCCGCGGCCCGTTTCCGATTACGGCAAATCGAAGCTCCTCGGCGAAGCGGCCGTCCTCGCCCAAAAGACCGAGCTTCCGGTCACGGTCGTCCGGGTCGGCCCCGTCTACGGCCCCCGCGACCCGGGCTTCCTTGATTATTTCAAGCTCGTCCGGCGGGGGATCCTCCCCTCCCTCGGCCGCCGGCCGAGGCCGATGTCGGTCTGCTATATCGACGACCTCATTGACGGCTTGTTGGCCGCCGCCAATGATGCGGCCGGAAGCGGCGAGGTTTTTCACATCGGCGATCCTGAGCCCTGCACCTTCGAGGACCTCGGCCGGATCGCCGCCCGAATGCTGGGCCTCAAACTCCATCGGGTCATCGTCCCGCTCCCCCTCATCCGGACAGCCGTTTTTTTCACCGAGGCCGTTCGTCCCCTCACCCAAAAAGCCGGAATTGCCAACCGTGACAAGTACAAGGAATACAAACAGGACGCCTGGGTCGTTGACGTGAGCAAGGCAAAAGACAGGCTCGGATGTGCGGCAAACTTCAATCTGACGCGCGGATTGGAACAGACGATTGCCTGGTACAGGAAAACCGGCGCCCTCTAGCCTTACAGTCGGATTTACTCGGGCGGATTCCCAGCCATGACCGGGACACCCCAGGTCGAATAGGCCGTGGAAAATCGCGTCGAGGATTTAAGACATATGCCTTCGGCCAGGTTGAAGGCGAAATACTTGACCCGGCCGCGGAGGATATAGACGCCTCGGCGGGCTTTCGGACTGACCTTGAAGGGGATCTCGATCGGCGCCTTGAGGTCGAAGCAGTCCTTGCCCTCGATTTCAATGCGGGCCAAGGCAAGGTCGGATCCGGTGAAAAACGGCTTGGAGAACACCAGGTGCTCGCTTCCCTCAAGCTCGATGGTGAAGGCCGGAAGGGCGCTCAGGGTGATCCCTTTTTTCAAGCCGACCTTGAGGACGACCTTCCCTTCCTGATTGCGGGCCAGGCGAAGGGGAGTGATCGTCGCCTCGACCGTCACCAGGTCCTGGGCGGCGGCCGGAAGGGCCGCGACCAAGAGGGCCGCTGCAAAGCCGACCTGGACCAACCGGTGAATCTTCATTTCAAATCAATCCTTCGTCAGTGTAGGAGTGGTTCGGAGAGTTGTCAAGCGGACGGAATCGCGCCTTTACAAAAAATACCAGCCTCAATATAATGACGCCTCCGCGAGGAATCACCCATGAGCCTGAAAACCGTCATCACCGGAACCGGACATTACGTGCCCCCCAAGGTCGTCTCCAACTTCGACCTGGAAAAAATCATGAACACGACGGACGAGTGGATCGTCCAGCGGTCGGGGATCCGAAACCGCCACTACGCCGAGGATGGCGTGGGCAGCAAGGCCATGGGCCTGGAAGCGGCCCGCAAGGCCCTCGAAGACGCCAAGTGCTCGCCCGCCGACATCGACTTTATCGTCGCCGCGACCCTTTCCCCCGACCAGTATTTCCCGGGGATCGGCGTCCAGATCCAGGACGAGCTCGGCTGCGGGAACATCGGGGCCCTCGACGTGCGGGCCCAGTGCAGCGGTTTCCTGTTCGCCCTCTCCGTCGCCGACCAGTACATCCGGACCGGGACATACAAGAAAATCCTTGTCGTCGCCGCCGAGGTCCAGTCCCACAACCTGGACTATTCCGATGAAGGCCGGGACATGGCCGTTCTCTTCGGCGACGGAGCCGGAGCGGTCGTGCTTGAACCGTCGACCGACGGATCGGGCCATGCGATCCTCTCGACCCATCTCTTCGGCGACGGCAAGTTCTCCAAGATCCTGTCCATGGACGTCCCCAATTCCGCGAAAAGCCCGACGTTCACGTCCGAAATCTTCGAGAAGAAGCTCTACTACCCCCGGATGGACGGCAAGCGCGTTTTCATCAACGCCGTCGAGCGGATGCCCGAAGCGGTCCGGGCCGCCCTGGCCGCGAACAGCCTGACAGTCGACGACATCTCCGTCCTGATCCCCCACCAGGCCAACGACCGGATTTCCATGATGGTCGCGCAGAAATTGGGGATCCCGGTCGAAAAAGTCGTTCGCAATATCGAGCGCTACGGGAACACGACGGCCGCCTCCATCCCGATCGCCCTGGACGAAACGGTCAAGGAAGGCCGTTTGAAAACCGGGGACCTTCTCGTGCTCACCGCCTTCGGCTCCGGGTTCACCTGGGCCTCGGCGGCGATCCGGTGGTAATGGCACGGATATTGCTATAATTCTCATCGGCGCAAGATGCGTTTACCCCTCAAAACAGACGGCCGGCGGAAAACGACAGGGAAATTTCCTCCGGAAATTGCTTTCCCCCCGGAAGTCTGCTAGGATTCGGTTTTGATTCGTCCCGGTTTTTCTACGACCGGGCATAAAGAACCTTTACAGAGGAGGCCGCAGAAATGAAAAAAAGGCTAATCGTTCCGTTCGCTCTCACCGCCTTTATTCTGCTCGGATTTGGGATGCTCCAATCCTTCCAGAGCGGCGATGACGCCAAGTTCACCAAGCTGGTGGACTCCTACCTCGACGAATACTGGAAATTTTACCCGACCGCGGCCACCCTGGCGGGCTTCGGGAAATACAACAACAAGCTCGAGGATTTCTCCGAATCCAACGTCGAAAAGCGCGGCAATGCGATCGACGCCGTCAACAAAGAGCTCGTGACCAAGATCGCCGTCGACAAGCTCAGCCCGGAAATGCAGCATGACCGCCAGCTTCTCCTCGACGCCCTCGACTATGAGCTGTTCCGGTTGGAAAGCCTGGTCCCCCAGGAATACAATCCCCTCTTCTATAACGAGATCTTCCTTCATTCCGTCCGCTCCCTCCTCGTGAAGAACCTCTCCGAAGCCACCATCACGGCGGCGATGGAACGGGCGAAAGCGCTCCCCGGCCTCATCAAACAAGCGCGGGAAAACCTCAAAACCCCGCCGCCCGAATACACCCAGGCGGCCATCAAACAGATGCCGGCGATTCTGGCTTTTTATAAGACGGAAGCTGCCGGATTGGTCGCCAACGCCGGCCCGGCCAAAGACAAATTCCTGCCCGAGCTGGCCAAGGCCGCGGCCGCTCTCGACGAATGGAACAATTACCTGCAGAACGATCTCCTGACCAAATCGACCGGCAACTTCCGGCTCGGCCCCGAAGGCCACACCAAGCTTATCCGGATGACAGGCCAGGGAGTGCTCACGGTCGAAGAGCTCGTCAACCGGTCCAAAGCCGACTATAACAACATCCGGCGGGAGATGGCCATGGTCTGCATCCCGTTCCATCGGATCATGTACCCCAACATCGACCTGGACAAGATCAATGCCGGGAGCGAAGACGCGGCCCGGAACATGATCATCAAGAACGTGCTGGACAAGATCAAGGGCGATCACGTCACCAAGGACGCCTGGGTCGAGAAGCTGAAGAGCACGGCCGACGAGATCAAGGCCTTCGTCGAGAAGACCAAGCTTCTGGACATTCCCGCCGAATCCCTTACGATCGAACCGATGGAACCCATTTATCAAGGCTTCACCTGGCTGAAGTTCTTCAGCCCGACGGCCTATGAGAACGGCGGCGCTTATCGCATGCAGGTTCAACCCATTCCCGCCGATTGGCCCGAGACTAAAGTCAACTCCCTTCTCGAAGAATTCAACGACTTCTATACCTATTTCTGGACAGTCGAGCGGATCTATCCCGGGTCGTTCTTCCCGGCCGCGGCGATCGCCAAAAGCCCCTCGATCCTCCGGAAGCTGACCACACCGAACCAGCTCCTGCTGGCCGGCTGGCCACTTTACACCGAAGAGATGTTCATCAACGCCGGCTTCGGCGAATATGACCTCCGGCTCCGCCTCAACCAGCTCAAGCTCCAGCTCAAATCCGTGATCGACTTTCAGATGGAGCTCAACGTTCACCAGGGCAACTACACCAAGGAGCAGGTCATCAACTATATGACCCGGGGCGGCTTCATGTCCGAGGCCGAAGCCGAGCGGAAATGGGAGATGCTGGTCCTGAATCCGGGATACAGCTTCTACCCTTACGCCGGTTTTCAGGAAATCCTGGACATGGAAAAGGATTTCAAATCCGCCAAGGGCGCCGCTTTCAACCAGAAGGAATTCCTGAGCAAGCTGACAAGCTTCGGCCCGTTGCCGATCCGTCTGATTAAATCCAGGATGACCCAGTAATTCGTCCAACCCCTATCCCCCGGTTCCGGAAACGGAGCCGGGGGATTTTTTTTAGGACCGGAACACGTGATCGAAATCCCCGATAGCCATTGCCACTTGGATATGGAGGATTTCGCCCCGGACCGCGAGGCCGTCCTCGACCGGGCCCGGGCGGCCGGAATCAACGCCTTCCTCTGCCCGGCCGACATCTCCCATCCCTCCGGACTTCAGACCACCCTCGAGTTGGCCGCCCGCCATTCGGATATCGCCGCCGCGGCCGGCCTTCATCCCCACCAAGCGCGGCAGAGGACGGCGGATCAGGGCGACGTAATCCGGGCCCTGGCCGCCGGGAAAAAGATCGCCGCCGTGGGCGAGATCGGTCTTGACTATCATTATGATTACTCCCGGCCCGAGGAACAGCGCCCGGTTTTTCGAGAACAGCTCGCCTTGGCGGCCGAACTCGGCCTTCCGGCTATCGTCCACAGCCGGCTGGCCGGCGCGGACATCCGGGAGGCCGTCGATGCGGAGCGGTTTTCGTGCGGCGGCATTCTCCACTGCTTCACGGAAAGCCGGGAGATCGCCGCTTCCATGATCGATCGGGGCTTCCTCATCTCGTTTTCCGGCATCCTCACATTCCCTAACGCCGCCGCACTTCGGGACATCGCCCGGTCGCTGCCGCTCGACCGCATCCTCGTCGAAACGGACGCGCCTTATCTCGCTCCCGTCCCCCATCGGGGCAAGCGCAACGAACCGGCCTTCGTCCTGGAAACGGCCCGCGTTCTGGCCGGTCTCCGCGGCCTCACCCTAGAAGATCTGGCCGCGGCCATGACCTCAAATTTTAAGGCGTTGTTTCCGCGCCGTTGAATCCCCCCGCCTCGAATGTTAAGATAGCCGGCGTTCCCATGCCGGAAGAGAAAAAGTCGTCCGAAACTCTGCGCGCTTTATACTCCGGGATTAGGCCGGACCTGGACCGGATCGAGGCGCGCCTGGCCGAAGTCGTCCGCTCCGACAATCCCCTGATCGGCGAAATCAACACCTACCTGTTCAGCCGGGGAGGGAAACGGCTTCGGCCGGCGCTTCTCACCCTTTCGTCCCGCCTGTCGGGCCGCGACGCTTCATCCGAGGACATCGATTTCTGGTCGGCTCTGGTCGAAATCATCCACACCGCCAGCCTCATCCATGACGACATCGTCGATCGGACCGACACCCGCCGCGGACGGGATACGGTCCATGCCCGCTGGGGAGCCAATATCACTGTCCTCCTCGGCGATCATCTTTACCTCAACGCCATATCCCAAGCCCTGCGAACCCGCCGCTACGAGATCGTCGACGTCCTGGCTGAAGCATCCGAGCGGCTGGTCGAGGGCGAGCTTCTCGAGTGCGCGGCCATCGGCCAAGCGGAGATGGAGGAGGACCGCTACTACGAAATCATCGAAAAAAAGACGGCCTCGCTTTTCGCCGCTTCCTGCCGGATCGGCGGGCTGGTCGGCGGAGCCGAGCCCGGGCTTCTCCGGCGATTGGAGACTTATGGATTGAACCTCGGTCTGGCCTTTCAGATCGTCGACGACCTGCTCGATGTCTCCGGCCGGCCCGACGAAATGGGCAAGCCGGTGATGACCGACCTGCGGGAAGGCCGAATCACGTTGCCCCTGATCTGCGCCCTGAAAAAGAGCGACGGCCGGAAACGGGCCGAGATCCTGAAAGCCGTCGCCGACCGATCCTCCAACCCCGCGGCGATCGGCCGTGTCCACGCCGCCATCCTCGACGCCGGGGCCCTCGCCGAGACTTCGGCCCGGGCCGCGGAGTTCACCGCCCGGGCCAAAGCCGCTCTGGACGGCCTTCCGAAATCCGCGGCCGCCGAGACCCTGTCCCGGCTGGCCGACTTCATCCTCGAGCGGAGCCTCTGAAGAATGACCGAAATCGAAGTGAAAGTCCGGGTCGACGACTTGGCCGCTCTCCGGACGCGCCTCATCGCTTTAGGCGCGGCGGTCGTCAAGGAACGGCATTTCGAGGAAAACACCCTGTACGACTTCGCCGACCGTCGGTTGGCCGGACGGGGCGAAGCGCTCCGGATCAGGAGGATCGGCCGGAAAGCCTTCTTGACGTTCAAGGGAACGCCGCAGAAATCGAGAAAATTCAAGATCCGGACGGAATACGAAACGGAAGCCCGGAACGCCCGGGACCTCGTCCGCATCATCCAGGCGCTGGGATTTGCCGCCGTCGCCCATTACGAAAAGCACCGGACGGAGCTGAAGAAGGGAACGTTGACGATCTGCCTGGACGAGACGAAAATCGGGACATTCGTTGAATTCGAAGGGGAACGGGAAACCATCGCCCGAATGGCCCGGGCGCTGGAGATGCCGAAAGAAGCCTGGATTAAAAAGAGCTATCTGACCCTGCTCCGGGAAGCCGGGCAGGCCGTCTGACCGCTATCCGTTACTCGTCGTCTTTTTCTTCGACCAAATCCACTTCGGGCAGATCTTCTTCGATCCCGCCCTCTTCTTCGCCTTCGATCACGGCATCGTCGGAGAGATCGCCGTCGTCGGCCACTCCCCCGCCCGCGTCGTCCATTTCCTCCACGTCGCCGGCGTGGATCAGGGACGGATCCTCGACCACGTCCTCGGAGACGTTCTGAATGATATGATATTCGATCAAGCCCGCCCGGACTTCAGCTTGGGCTATCCGGATGGGGTTTTTCGTCTTTGACTCGATCTTGGATTTGGCGCCCTTGATCAGTTGTTTGGCCCGCATGGCCGCGACGATGACATAACGGAATTTGCTGTCGACATTACCATAGAGTTCCAAAGCTTGCGTACTCCTCCGGGGCGTTCTGCGACGAGGTGTAAAATATAGCAGAAATCGGCCGAAAATACAACTTCGGCCGGTATTCCGGCCCGCCGGCGTTGTTTTTTCGACCGGCCTTCGCTAAGATGAGCGGCGGGAACCGGACATGATCCCTCAAAACAAAGACGAACCGAACGACCCGCGGCGCTTCCGGCGGACCCTCGTTCCCTTGAATATCGAAGATGCAGAAGGGCCGCCGTCTCTCGGCCGGCGGTTCAAGAGGCTGTTCCGGAAAAAAGAAAACGGCAAAGACGGGTCAGAGGCGCTCGAACGCCTGCCTCATGGCCCCTCCCCGGACATCCTCCCCGAGTCGGCGGACGAAGGCACCGGTCCGCTGGACGGAAACGACGGAGGGGGGAATTCCGGTCAGAACTTATAGCCCGAAGTCGATTTAAACCGCTGGGCCCACTTCAAACCAAAGAGAGCCAGCGCCCCGACCGCAAGGCCGATCAAGCCGAACATCGTCATCTTTTTCATAACACGATCCTCGAATACCCTTTGACCGACAATCCGAAAAGACATTATCCAGATTCCTTTCCTAAAGTCAAGAAGAAGGAGCGGCCCGGCCGCGGCCGCCGCTTGACCGTCCCCCAGGCCGATGGTATCGTAGAGCGCTTCCACGACCATGGATTTTCTTTCGATCCGGCAGGCGGCCGAACACAACCTCAAGAATGTCGATGTCGACATTCCCCGCGGCCGCCTGACCGTCGTCACCGGCGTCTCGGGATCGGGAAAATCCTCCCTCGTCTTCGACGTCATTTTCCGCGAGTCGCAGCGGCGCTACCTCGAGACGTTTTCAACTTACGCCCGCCAATTCCTCGGAAAGCTCCGCCGGCCCGAGGTCGGGATGATCAGCGGATTGTCCCCCGCCGTGGCCGTCGGACAAAGGATGTCTTCCCCCGGCCCGCGGTCCACCGTCGGCACCCTGACCGAGCTCCATGACGACCTCCGGCTCCTGTTCGCCCGCCTCGGCGAGTCCCCCGACGGGGTCCGCTTCTCCCGCCGGATGTTTTCGTTCAATACGCCCGAAGGGGCCTGTCCTGCCTGCCAGGGATTGGGTGTGGAGGACCGAATCGACCCGGATCTGTTGATTTCCGATTCCGCCCTGAGCCTCCGCCAAGGGGCACTGACGCTGACCACCCCGAACGGCTATATCATCTATTCCCAGGTGACGATGGACGTTCTGGACCAAGTCTGCCGGGCCCATGGCTTCTCCGCCGACATCCCCTGGCGCGATCTGACCGAGGATCAGCGCGGTATCGTTCTCAACGGGAGCGATAAGATCCGCATCCCCTTCGGCAAGCACCCCCTGGAGTCGCGCCTCCGCTGGAAAGGCATCGTCGCCAAACCGCGGGAGGAAGGGTTTTACAAGGGCATTCTCCCGATCATGGAGACGATCCTGAAGACAAAGCGGAACGACAATATCCTCCGCTTCGCCCGGACCCTCCCCTGCCGGGCCTGCGGCGGCCGGCGTCTTCGGCCGGAATCCCTCCGGGTGACGGTCGACGGCCGGACAATTTCCGATTTCAGCGAGAGGAGCGTCCGGGAGCTGGCCGCGGCTGTCCGGGACATGCGCTTCGAACCTTCCGGACGGGAAACCGGTGAAGCCGTCCGGGGATCCCTCCTTAAAAAAACAGACCTGCTCGAACGCCTCGGCCTCGCCTACCTCAGGCTCGACCGGGCGGCCGACACGCTTTCGGGCGGAGAAATCGGGCGCATCCGGTTGGCGGCCCAGGCTGGAAGCGGCCTTCGGGGCATCCTTTATGTCTTCGACGAGCCGACCGCCGGCCTTCACTCGGCCGACACGGCCCGGCTCCTGGAACTGCTCGGCGAGCTCCGCGACAACGGAAACACCGTCCTGGTCGTGGAGCACGACGAGGATGTGATGCGGGCGGCCGATTATCTTCTCGACCTCGGCCCCGGACCGGGAGACGCGGGCGGACGGATCCTATACGCCGGGTCTCCGTCCGGAATCGGAAGCGCGCCCAAAGCGGCAAGCCCGACCCGCGATTTTCTGACAGGCGACCGTCAGCCTTCCGGACGTTCGGCCCATCGCCCGGGAAAAGGCCGGATTCTCGTCCGCGGGGCGAAAAAGCATAATCTCCGCGGCTTCGACGTCGAATTTCGTCTCGGGGCCCTCAACGTTGTGACCGGCGTGTCCGGCGCGGGGAAATCGACGCTGGTCCACCATATCCTGGCCGACCGTCTCCGCGCCCGTCGTCTCGGGCCCGGAAGGGACGCCGACGGCCTCGAGCACGACGGCCCTTCGGCGAACGTCATCGAAATCGACTCTTCGCCCATCGGCCGAACGCCTCGCTCAAACCCGGCCACCTACACGAAGATTTCCGATCGCATCCGCGACATCTTCGCCGCCCTGCCCGAGTCCCGGACACTCGGCTTCGAGAAGGGCCGCTTTTCTTTCAATGTTTCCGGCGGGCGTTGTGAAACCTGCCAGGGCGCCGGGCTTCTTCAGATCGGGATGCATTTTCTCGGCGACGTGGACGTGGTCTGTCCCGACTGCGACGGCCGGAGATTCAACGACGAAACCCTGGCCGTTCGTGAACGGGGGAAAAACATCCACGACGTCCTGGAGATGAGCGTGGAAGAAGCGGCCGCGTTTTACGCCGGTCAGCCGCGCCTGGCCGCCGACCTGGACAGCCTCAAGCGTCTCGGCCTCGGCTATCTCAAGCTCGGCCAAAGCTCGAGCACCCTCTCCGGCGGCGAAGCCCAGCGGGTCAAGCTCGCATCCGAATGGGGCCGAGCCGGTTCCGGACCGGCCGTCTATATCCTGGACGAGCCGACGACCGGGCTTCACCGGGCCGACGTCGAAAATCTCCTGGCCGCTCTCCAGGGGCTCGTATCCCGCGGACGGACGGTGGTGGCCATCGAACATCATCTCGACGTCATCAGGGCAGCCGACTGGGTCGTGGACCTCGGTCCCGGAAGCGGCGAGGACGGCGGCCGCCTCGTGGCCTGCGGCGCGCCGGAAGACGTCGCCGCCTGCCCCGGCTCGGCCACCGGCCGGGCCCTCCGGGGAGAAACCGCGGCCCACCCAAGGCGGACCGGCAGCGAACGAACCGACGCGGCCGCGCCGATCGTTCTCGAGGGCGTGACAACCCATAACCTCCGGGGGATCGACGCCCGCTTCCCCTTCGAAAAGTTCACCGTGGTCAGCGGTCCCTCCGGAGGAGGGAAATCCTCGCTGGTTTTCGACACGCTGTTTGCCGCCTCCCGGCAGAAATACATCGAAAGCTTTTCGGCCTATGTCCGGGCGCTGATCGACAAGGGCGGCCGGGCCGATTTCGCCGCGGCCCGCGGATTGACGCCGCCGGTCGCCGTCGGCCGTTCGTCTCGCTCTTCGAACCCCCGGTCGACGGTCGGAACCATGACCGAGATCTACGACTATTACCGGCTGCTGTTCTCCCGGGCCGGGTCGATCCCGCCGGAACGATCCGGACGAACGCTGTCGACTTCGATGTTTTCCTTCAACCACGAGCAAGGAGCCTGCCGGCGGTGCAAAGGTCTGGGGACGATGACCGTCGCCGACCCGGAGCGCCTGATCACCCATCCGGAAAAGCCGCTCATGGACGGAGCCCTGGACGGGACGAAAACCGGCCGGTTTTACGGCGACCCCCACGGCCAGCACATCGCCGCCCTTCGGGCCGCGGGGGCCGCGGCCCGACTCGACGTCTCGCTTCCGTACGACCGCCTTTCGGACCAAGCCCGGGCCCTCGCTCTGGGCGGAACCGGGGACCGTGTCTACGACATCGTCTGGTCCTACAAGAGAGGAAACCGAGCCGGCGATTTCAAGTTCCGGGGTCCATGGAAAGGCCTGCTGGCTCTCGTCGGCGAGGAATACGATCGGAAGCATGCCGATCATCGGGGCGAGGCGATGCGGATCTTAATGAAAGACGAACCTTGCCCGGACTGCGGCGGCCGGCGCCTCAAGCCCTCTTCGCTCCGGGTGACCTACCGGAACCTGGACATCGCCGGGCTGGCAGCCCTCAGCGTGGCCGAAAGCCTGGCCTTTTTCGAAAGAAGCGAATCGACGGCCGGACTCGACGTCAGGGCGGCGGCCGTCACCGACGCCTTGCGGGAGGAAATCCTCCGGCGCCTTCGCCTGATCCGCGATGTCGGCCTGGAATATCTCAGCCTGGACCGGCCGTCCGCCACGCTCTCGGGCGGAGAAGCCCAACGGCTTCGGCTGGCCGGGCTTCTGGGCGTCCGCCTCTCGGGCGTCACGTTCGTCCTGGATGAGCCGACGCTCGGCCTTCATCCGAGGGACACGGCCAAGCTCCTGAGCTTGATCCGGGAGCTTGCGGCCGAAGGGAACACGGTCGTCGCGGTCGAACACGATCCCGACGTCATTTGCTCGGCCGATCATGTCATTGACATGGGCCCGGGAGCCGGGCGGGAAGGCGGGCTCATCGTCGCCGAAGGCACGCCCGCCGAGATTCAAAATTCTCCCCGTTCCGTCACCGGTCCCTATCTCCGATCGTCCCCCGCTCCGGCGCCTCCGCTTCCCGGATCTCCGGGGCCGGGCTTGGAAATCGTCGGAGCGAACGCCCACAACCTCAAATCGATCGACGTCGCGATCCCGGCGGGAGTTCTGACCGCGGTGACCGGCGTTTCCGGGTCGGGGAAGTCGAGCCTCGTCTTCGACGTCGTTCTCGCCTCATCCGAAGCGGGAAAACCGGTTTCCTGCGCGGCAATCCGGGGTCTCGAGCGGTTCGCGAACATCGTGCCGGCGGGTTCCGAGCTTCCGGCCGAAACCCTCTCGAGCATTCCGTTGACTTACCTCGGGCTTTTCGACACCGTCCGGACGCTGTTCGCCGCTTCCGACGAAGCTCGGGCCGAAGGCTTAAAAAAGCCGCATTTTTCCTTCCTGACGCGGGAGGGACGGTGCGAAGCCTGCGGCGGCTCGGGCCGCCGGACGGTCAGCCTGGATTATCTGGCCGACGTGTCCGCTCCCTGCGAAAGCTGCCGGGGTACCCGTTACAATCCGAGCGTCCTCAACATCCGGGTTTCGGGGCGAACCATCGCCGACGTTCTTTCTCTGACCGCGGCCGAAGGCGCGACCGCCTTTGCCGGGCAAACGAAGATCACCGGCGGGCTGGAACTGCTCGTCGAAATCGGTTTGGGCTATCTCCAGCTCGGCCAGCCGCTCGACACCCTTTCGTCGGGCGAGCGTCAACGGCTGAAGCTCGCCGCGGAGCTGATGCACCCGTCCGCCGGGCGGACGATCTACCTCTTCGATGAGCCGACGGCCGGGCTCCATCCTTCGGATATCGATCGTCTTCTCCGCCTCTTCGGACGGCTGCTGGCCGCCGGCCGGACCATCGTCGCCGTCGAACACAATCTTGAGCTCATCTCCCGGGCCGGACACATCATCGACCTTGGGCCGGAAGGAGGCGTCCGGGGCGGCGGGCTCGTCGTCCAAGGATCGCCGTCGGCCGTGGCCGCTTGCGCCTCGTCCTGGACGGGAGCCGCTCTCCGCGCCTATCGGAACCATTCATGAAGGAGGACCGCATGTCGATCCGTGCTTCGTTTCTCGGTTTTCTGGCGATCCTGAATATGCTGGCCGCCGCCCCGCCGGCGTTTTCCGGCCAGGCCAAGCTCTCCCCTCTCCCGCCGAAAACGCTCGACGCCCTTCGCCTCCGGGTCGACGGGGCGGCCGAAGCCGTCGCTCCCAAAGCAGTCGCGTGGCGGCGTGACTTCCATAAAAATCCTGAGCTCGGGAACCGCGAGTTCCGAACCTCCGGAATCGTCGCCGAGCATCTCTCGGCCCTGGGATTCGAAGTGAAGACGAAAATCGCCCACACCGGCGTCGTCGGAATTCTCCGCGGCGGACGGCCGGGTCCGGTGGTCGCCCTTCGGGCCGATATGGATGCTCTTCCGATGACCGAGGAAACCGATGTTCCCTTCCGTTCGACCGTCAAGGCCGAATATAACGGGAGGGAAACGGGAGTCATGCACGCCTGCGGCCACGACATGCACACGGCCATCTTGATGGGCGCGGCCGAGGCTCTGGCCGTTATCCGGAACGACCTGCCGGGAACCGTGGTTTTCATCTTCCAGCCGGCCGAGGAAGGAACTCCGGCCGGAGAGGACGGCGGGGCGTCCCTCATGGTCCGGCAGGGCGTTCTCGACAATCCGAAAGTCGAGGCGATCTTCGGCCTGCATCAAGCCCTGACCGAAGTCGGGACGATCGGATTCC
Organism: Candidatus Aminicenantota bacterium; assembly: GCA_963783665.1. Lineage (GTDB taxonomy): Bacteria > Acidobacteriota > Aminicenantia > Aminicenantales > UBA4085 > JAAZPG01. Next base: position 629,756 of record CAWANZ010000002.1, read on the forward strand.
GCTCAGGCGGCGCCATGGCTTCCTCCGATGGATTCTCGATCCTGGTCCGGGGGCGCCAGACACACGCGGCCATGCCCTGGTCGGGCGTTGATTCGATTGTCGCGGCCGCCCAGATTGTTCTGGGCCTCCAAACGATTGTCAGCCGGCAGATGGATCTGACCACAGCGCCCGCCGTGATTTCCATCGGCCAGATCGAAGGGGGAAACCGGGGCAACGTCATCCCCGACACCACCCGCCTGGTCGGGACGATCCGGACGCTCGATCCGGCCATGAGGCTCGATGTCCGGACGCGGATCAAGCGGACCGCCGAGTCGATCGCCGCCGCTTCCGGGGCGACGGCCGAAGTTACGATCGGCTCGGGGGCCCCGGTCACCTATAACGACCCGGGCCTCGCGGCCCGGATGACCGGAACGCTCCGCCGCCTCGCCGGCCAAGCCCTGATCACCGGCATGCCTCCGATCACGGCCTCTGAAGACTTCGCTTTTTATCAGGAAAAAATCCCGGGTTTGTATTTCTTCCTCGGCGCCGGGACGAAGGGAACCGATCCGTCGAAAAGGGAACCGGCTCATTCCCCCCGCTTCAATCCGGACGAAGGGGCGCTGCCGGTCGGAGTTCGGGCGATGGCCCACCTCGCCCTGGATTTTCTGGCCGGGGTTCGCTGAAAATCCCGGTTACTTTTTCACGGAGCACTCGGCCGCGAATTTCTCGAGGGACTTGCGGTTGAGTCCGGCCAGGTGCTTTCCGTCGAGACGGCGGACGAGCTTCCCCTTTTCAAAATAGAGAACCGTCGGATAAACCTCGATGCCGTACTGATTGACGTGGGCGTCCGAGTCGTTGGACAGGATGCGGACATAGCACGGATCGCCTTGATCGGCGTGTTCAAGATATTGGGGCAGGAAGGCCATGGAAAATGGGCACCACGAGGCGTAAAACAACACAAACAACCTGTCCCGGTTTCGGATGGCCTCCTCCAGCGCCTGGGGGCCGCCGATCAGCTCGCACGCATTTGGATGTGCCATCGGATTGCGCCTCTTCCGTTCAGCGCTGGACCGGCTGGGCGGCCGACCGGGTCGTATAGGAGAGGGCGATCAGGACGACGCCGATCACCGCGACGACGGCCGCGGTGTTGAAGACCGGCGAAAAGAACGACTCGAAGATACGGCTGGGGATCCAGCCGAGCTCGTCCATCACCGCCGATTCAAATCCCGTATTCCAGTCCCAACGCCAGGACATCCAACGACCATCCATCGCCCAGGAGCCGATCTTCTTCAGGAACAAGGCCATTAGGAACACCGGACCGCTCCCGGCCAGGACCGAGATCCCCGCCCAGCGCAGGCGCCCGGCCGCATTCCGGTTGGCGATCCAGACACCCAGGAGGATGAACAACGCGGGGATGACAAAGAGGGTGTACGTCAGCATCGTCACCCCCTTGGCGAGTCCGAAGCGTCTGAAAGGAAGGGGCTCGGATCCCTCGAAAACCTCGACGTTGTCCTCGATTTTCTCGACTTCTTGGTTTCGGCGGGAAAAAACGAGGGCTTTGGCCGCCTCGGCATCCACGGGCCGGCAGGCGGGCAATACCTCGCCATGAGCAGAACCAGCCGAGAGGCGGTCCTGCCAGGTTTTCAGCTCCTGTTCATTGCAGGCCGGGAGGTTTTCGATCAAGCCGCCGATAAACCGGTCCATCTCGGGATGGAGAAGGGCCGCCTTTAGCGGGCGCATGTCGATCGTGACCGTGCGCATGTCGGCTTCGCCCCGGAGGACTTCGCCGATCCTTTGGAGCGAGCCGGAAAGCTCGCCTTTCATCCAGCCCAGGATGCCCGTCTTTTCCAGGAGCTCGCGCGGCGGGATGCCGGTTTTTTCCGCGGCCAGCAACCAGGCTCGGGATTCCCGGTCCATCTGAACGCCTTGATCCTTGGCTGCGGCGTAAAGGCCGTCCAGGGAGGCGGGGACTTCGGCAATGATATCCTGAGGCAGTTTGGTCAGGAATTCCGAGGACAAGGTCGCCCTGACCAGGCCGACGGCCCAAACCACGCCGAACAGCACGGGGATTCCAATTAAAATGACAATAAGCGAACCCAAAACTTTGCGTCCGGCCATGAGAACACCTCCTCCCGGCGGAATCAGACTCTTCTCAGTCCTATTATACGGAAATTTGGAGAAAAGAGTTCCCCGGTCTCAATCGGCCGGATAGTGCGTTTCCAGGACGTTTTTCCAGTCCTCGGCCGTCCGGACGGCGACAAAGGCCATTCGAACCTTCTTGGGATGGGGATGGACACGAGCGTAGCCGATGCCCAGGTGGCGCATCGTCATGACGCCCTTGCGGTCGCCGTAATGCCGAAGGCATAGGTCGTAATGGCGGAGGAGGACTTCGCGCTGCTCGGCCAGCGTCGGCGGAAGGGAGGGGCGTCCCGCGGCCAGCTCCCGGGCTTGGCGGAAAAACCAGGGATTGCCGATCGCCCCGCGAGCCGCGGCCGCCGCATCTACGCCGGTTTCGGCGATCATCCGGAGGGCTTCGGCCGCCGACGAAACATCGCCGGAGCCGATGATCGTCCGGTCGGGAAAGGCCCGTTTCACGGCCGAAAGAAAATTCCAATCGGCCCGGCCGGTGTATTGCTGGGCCACGGCCCGGGCATGGACGCAAAGGGCGTCCGCCCCCGCCTCAAACGCCCCTTCGGCAATCGTCCAAAAAGCCTCGGATTCCGGCTCGTCGAGGGCGAACGACCGGCGAAGCTTGAGCATCAGCGGCCGGTCCGGAACGGCGTCGCGGACCCGGCGGACGATCTCCAGCACCGTTTCGGGCTGAGTCATCATGAATCCGCCCCGCTTCCGGCTGACGACCTTGCGGACCGGGCAGGCGAAATTGAGGTCGACGACATCGAAGCCAAGGTCGCGAACGACCCGGGCCGCCTGGGTCATCAGGTCGGGGTCGCTGCCCATGAACTGGCCGCCGACGGGATGGTCGTCGGCGTCGCTTTTCAGGATGAACCGGCGGAGCTTGCTTTCATGCAAGAGAAAGCGGTCGATCATGACCTCGGTCGTGGCGAAGGGCGCCCCCAGCGACCGGCAGATCGTCCGGTAGGGCAAGTCGCTGTATCCGGCCAAAGGGGCCAGGACGACCGGAAAGCCGATCGTCAGGTTGCCGAGGCGAAGAGGTTTCATGCCGTTGCTCATTTGATTGCCACCGCATGATAATTCCCCCCGTTCCCCGGGTCAACTCTTCTTACCGGATTGGACGCCGCCTCGAAGGATTTGGTAAGATAGGGAGCTCATCTCCCATGAAAACGATCATCCGAGCGGAAAACCTCACCAAGACCTTCGGCGAACTGACCGCGGTCAAGGGGATTTCCTTCGAAATTTGCGAAGGGGAATGCTTCGGCTTCCTCGGCCCCAACGGGGCAGGAAAGACTACCACCGTCCGGATGATTCATTGCGTCTCCCCCATCACCTCGGGGACGATCCTTGTCGACGGCCTTACGGCCAATGTCGACAACCGGAAGATCAAGGCGATGACCGGAGTCATCCCCCAGGAAATCACCCTGGACAACGACCTGACGGTCTTCGAGAACATGATGGTCTTCTCGAAGTTTTTCGACATCCCGCGGCGCGAAGCCCGAAAGCGCACGGACGAGCTCATCGCCTTCGTCGAGCTCGAAGCCAAGCGGGATAACAAGATTTCCGAGCTGTCCACAGGGATGAAGCGGAGGCTGCTGGTCGCCCGGGCGCTTCTCAACAAACCCGCCCTGATCATCGCCGACGAACCGACGACCGGGCTTGATCCCCAAGCCCGCCACCTGATTTGGCAACGCCTCCGGCTCCTGAAAAACCAGGGGACGACCCTGATTCTCACCACCCAATACATGGAAGAGGCCCAACAGCTTTGCGATCGGCTGGTCGTCATGTACGAAGGGAAAATCCTCAAGGAGGGCTCCCCCCGGCAGCTGATCGACGACGAGATCGGCCGGGAAGTGGTCGAAATCCGGATCGACACCGAAGAGGACCCGCGGCTGATCGCCGAGCTCGGGCCCTTCGCCCACGGGCACGAGCGGGCCGGCGACACACTCTTTTTCTACTGCCGGGACGGCCGCGGGATCCAGAAGAAGCTGATTGAGCTCGACCTGCCCAACACCGTCCACCGGCCGGCGACCCTCGAGGACGTTTTTCTGAAGCTGACGGGACGGAGCCTGATCGAATGATGAATCTCTCGCGCCGCTCCTTCCTCGTCTTTTATCGGAACCTGGTCTCCTATAAAAGGTTCGTCATTCCGACCCTCGTCGGCAGCCTGGTCCAGCCGGTTTTCTATTTGGTCACCTTCGGCATCGGCATGGGCGCCTACATGGGGGAATTCGGCGGAAAAACCTACCTCTTATTCCTCGTCCCAGGCGTCCTCATCTCCTCGGTGATGATGTCGGCAACATTCGAGTGCCTGTACGGCGCCTTCGTCAAAATGATCCACGAGAAGCTCTACGATTCGTTGATCGCCACTCCCGTATCGGCCGAGGACGCGGTCTTCGGCGACATTCTCTGGGGAGCTTTCCGCGGACTGATCAGCGGCGGACTGATGATGGCCGTGGCCTTTTTCATGGGCGTCTTCCCGGTCTCGCTCCCGGCCGGGCTTCTCCTCTGCCTGTTGATGGTCCTGATCGGAATTATGTTCGGGGCCCTGGCGATGATCGTCACGTCGTACGCCCCCAACTTCGATTTCTTCAATTACTATACGGAGCTGGTCGTCACCCCGATGCTCTTCTTCTCCGGCGTGTTCTTCCCCCTGGACAACTTCCCGGCCTGGATGAAAACGCTGGCTCAATTCCTGCCCCTGACTCACGCCGTGGAGGTTTCCCGGGCGGTTTACTCGGGGATCTATCCGCAGAGCCTCATTCTCAACCTGGCCTTCATCCTTGCCCTCACGGCCGTCGCCTTGGTCTTCGGCCTCGGGCGGATGAAGAAGCGGTTAATCAAGTAATCAGGCGGGAGTCTCTTCCCCGCCGGCAGGATCCGGTTCATCGTCCTCGGCTTCCTGGATCGCCCCGGCCAAAAGATTTCGGGCCTCCGCGGCCGGAAGCCCTTCCACCGTCCGGAGCTTCCGCTCGATCGCCCGGCTCCGGACTTTGGCTTTGTCGATGACGTCTCCGGCCTCCGTGATCTTTTTGTGGACTTTTTCTATCACGTCGCCGAACCTCCCGAACTCCGTCTTAACGGCGCCCAGGAGCTCCCGGATCTCAGCCGACCGTTGTTCGATGGCCAGCGATTGAAAGCCCATCTGGAGGCTGTTGAGGATCGCCAGCAACGTCGTCGGTCCGGAGACGACGACCCGGCATTCCCGTTGGAGGAATTCCGTCAATCCCGGCCGGCGGAGGACTTCGGCGTACAGGCCTTCCGTCGGAAGGAACATCAAGCCGAAATCGGTCGTCTGGGGGGGATCGACGTATTTGTCCCGGATCTTCTTCGCTTCCATCTTGATTTGCGCTTCGAGTTTCCGGCTGGATTCTTCGACCGCATCGGGATTCCCCAGGTCGGCCGCCGCAAGGAGCCGCTCGTATTCCTCCTTGGGGAACTTGGCATCGATCGGAAGCCATAACGGCTTGTCGGGCGCGGTTCCCCGGCCCGGCAGTTTAATCGCGAATTCGACCTGGTCGTCGCTTCCGGACTTGGTCCGGACGTTGCGTTCGTACTGGTCGGGGGATAAAACCTGTTCGAGGAGATTCCCCAGCTGGATTTCCCCCCAGGTGCCGCGGGTTTTGACGTTGGTCAGGACTTTCTTCAGGTCGCCCACGCCGCTGGCCAGGGTCTGCATCTCTCCCAATCCCTTATGGACGAGCTCCAGGCGGTCGCTGACCTGCTTGAAGGAATCGCCCAGGCGCTTTTCCAGGGTCGTCTGGAGCTTCTCGTCGACGGTCCGCCGCATTTCCTCCAGCCGGGCCGCATTGTCGGTCTGCAGCTGGAGAAGCTTCGTTTCGACGGCCGTCCGGAGGGCGTCCCCCTTCTTTTCGTTCGCCTCGACCATTTTTTCGAGACGGTCGCCGAAGGTATCCATTTGGCCTTGCTGGACCTGGGTCAGGTAGGCGATTTGTTTCGCCACAGAATCGGAAACCCCCTTGAGGTTGTTTCCGACTTCCTGCCGAAGGGCGGACATCTGGCCCGTCGATTCCTCGCGGTTCCGGACAAACTCGTCGCGAAGCTCGCGCTCGCCCCGCTCCTGGCCGCGTTCGATCGCATCCAGCCGGTTCGAAAGCGAGGACCACCCGGTATCCGGTCGACGCCGGACGAGGAGAAGGAGAAGGATGACGGCGTGAGGGCGAGGGCAAGAAGGACAACACACCGGCGATCTCAGATCAGAGACATGACCCAACCTCCGTTGGAATTCAGATCAACAGAGGTCGGACGAAGCAAAAAGGCCGGCCTCTGTCCAAGACCACGACCTCTGCCCGGCTTATTTTCACTCGCCGATGTGGACCTGGTGTTTCACCTTGTTGAAGATTTCCAGGACCCGGTCCAGCTGTTCGTCGGTGTGGGTGGCCATGTAGCTGGTCCGGAGGCAGGAGAATTCGGGCGTGACCGCCGGCGGAAGGGCGACGTTGGCGTAGATGCCCTCGTCGAAAAAGACCTTCCAGGCTTTGATCGCCTTGAACTGGTCGCCGATGACGATCGGGATGATGGGCGTCTCGCTCGGGCCGATATTGTAGCCCATTCCCTTCAGCTCTTTCCGCATCCGGTCCCCGATGACCGCCAGACGGTCGACCCGCTCGGGCTCCTCCTTGAGGACGTCGAGACAGGCCAGGACCGTGGCGACGCTGGCCGGGGGCATGCTGGCGCTGAAGATAAACGGCCGGGAGAACATCTGGATCCAGGAAATGACTTCCTTCGGCCCGGCGACGAACCCGCCGACCGAGGCGAACGACTTGCTGAAAGTCCCCATGACCAGATCGACGTCTTTCTCTATGCCGAAATGGGCGCCCGTGCCGCGGCCGCCGCCCAGGACTCCCAGGGAGTGGGCATCGTCGCAGTAAAGGCGGGCCCCGTAGGCCTTGCAGATCCGGACGAGCTCAGGGAGCCGGGCGATATCGCCGCCCATGCTGTAGACGCCGTCGATGATGACCAACTTGCCCGGCTCGGGCTGCAGGTTCTTCAGGATTTTCTCGAGGTCGGCGGTATCGTTGTGCTTGAAATGGCGGACGCCGACGCTTTTCTGGGACTTGGCCATCCGGACGCCGTCGACGAGGCTGGCGTGGACTTCCTTGTCGGTGATGATGATGTCGTTCTGGTCCATGATCGCCGGGATGGAGCCGATGTTGACCTGGAAGCCGGTGCTATAGACAAGGGCGGCTTCCTGGCCGACGAAAGCGGCCAGCTTCTCTTCGAGCTCGATGTGCATATGGAGGGTGCCGTTGAGGAATCGGGATCCGGTGCAGCTCGTCCCGTACTTACGGACGGCCGCGATCGCCGCTTCCTTGACTTTCGGGTGGACGGTCAGGCCAAGGTAATTGTTCGACCCGATCATGATGTAGTGTTTGCCGTTGATGATGGCGTCCGGGCCTTCGGCCTGGTCGATGGGAATGAAGAAGGGAAAGAGCCCCATGGCCATGGCATGCCGCGGGGTCATGGGATAACCGTACTTCTGGGCGCTATCGGGATTCGAGTAAAAGTCCCGGCATTTCTCAAAAAGATCCATTCGCCTTCTCCCTCTTGACCCGATAAGATTTTAATCCGTTCAAGAACTCGCCCGTCCCCGGGCCGGAGAGCGGGCGTCCGCTGAAACGAGAGGGATTTATAAACTATTAGGCCAGAATTGTCAATTTTCTCCGGTTGGATGAAACGCGACATATCGCGATTCCCGAGAGGTTTTCCGGTACGTCTCTCCCTCCCGATAGACGCAAAGCATGGTATAATGTCCCGGGTTTTTTCAAGCCATGTTTAGAAATTTCCTTCTGACCGCCCTCCGGAATTATAAAAAGACCCGTCTCGTCTCCCTCATCAACGTCCTCGGATTGTCCCTGGGCTTGGCGGCGTTCCTTTTGCTCGTGATGTACGTGAAATTCGAGCGCAGCTACGATCGGTTTCATCCCGACGTCGACCGCATCTACCGCCTTCGCTACGAGCGGACCGACCAGGCCGGCCAGGCCGTCCGATTCGCCTCCTGCTGTCCTCCGGCCGGGGCCCGGATCCGAACCCGCTACCCGGAAGTCGAGAAGGTCGCCCGCATCTTTCGGTACCGGGGCTCCATCTCGTTTGCGGAAAAGGCGTTCATCGAGGAACGGATGTATTTTGCCGAAGCCGATTTCCCGGCCATCCTCAAGTTTCCGTTCCTTCAAGGCGATCCCCTCAGCGGAATCCGGGATCCTCAGCGGGCTTTCATCTCCCAAACAACGTCCAGGAAGTATTTCGGCGATGATGATCCCATCGGCAAAACGATCCGCCTCGACCGGAAGATGGATTTCCGGATCGTCGGCGTCTTCGCCGATATTCCGGCCAACTCCCATCTCAAGTTCGACATTCTCCTGTCCTATCCCGACCTCCTTCGGATCTACGGCGAGGAGATCGAAAACTCCTGGGGCGACAGCGGTTGGTTCACCTATTTGCTTCTCGCCCCGGGGGCCGATCCGGCGTCGCTCGAAAATAAATTGCCGGCTCTGGTCGAGGCCGAGTACGGGGAAACCCTCCGAAAGTACAAGCTGACCTTACAGCTCAAGCTCCAGCCGCTCCGGGACATCCACCTGACCTCCCATTTTCAACAGGAATACGAAGCCAACGGCGACCGGGAGACGGTCGGAATCCTGTCTCTCATCGCCGTGTTCATTCTCCTGATCGCCTGGGCCAACTACGTCAACCTCTCCACCGCCCGTTCTTTGACCCGGGCCCGGGAAGTCGGGTTGCGCAAGGTCGTCGGGGCCTCCCGCGGCCAGGTTGCGGTCCAGTTTCTCCTGGAGACGATCCTGATCAACCTGGCCGCCATCGGCGTGGCCCTGCTCCTCGTGTCCTCGGTTCTCCCCTCTTATATCCCCCTCACCGGCCTCCCCTCCGGCTTTTCCCTCTGGTCGCAGCCCTGGTTCTGGCCGACGTTGGCGATTCTGTTCGCGGCCGGCGTTTTCGGCTCGGGGATCTATCCGATGATCGTCCTCTCTTCGTTCCGTCCGGCCGCCGTTCTCAAAGGCAAGCTGGGGAACGCCAACCGCGGGCTGAACCTGCGGAAAGCCATGGTCGTCCTCCAGTTCGTCATGGCCTTCAGCCTCGGGATCGGAGCGACGGCCGTCATCCGTCAGGTCGCGCTCATGAAAAACCATGACCCGGGATTCAGCCTCGACCGGAAAATCGTCCTCCGGGCCCCCCGGGTGCGGGAAGAGTCGTTCGGCCGGCGGCTCCCGACATTCAAGGATGCCCTTCTCCGGCAATCCGGAGTGAAGGGATTCTGCGTCACGACCGATGTCCCGGGACGGCAGGCCTGGTGGGACGCCGGGGCCATCCGGCGGGCCGGGACGGACGACAACAAGAACTACCAGATCGTCGGGATCGACGAGGATTTCGTCGGCGTCTTCGGCCTGTCCCTCGTCAGCGGGAGAAACTTTTCCCGCGAGCATCCCGGCGACGCAACCGCTCTGATCGTCAACGAAACCGCCGCCCGATGGCTCGGCTTTACCAGCCCTCGGGACGCCATCGGACAGCCGATCGATTACTGGGGAACGATCTACACCGTCGTCGGCGTCCTGAAGGATTACCATCAGCAATCGCCGAAGCAGGCCTTCGAGCCGCACATCTTCCGCTACATGCCGGAAGGGAGAGACGTGCGCGGGTGGTTCGTGATCAACGTCGACGAGCCTTCCTTGGCGACGCTGCTGCCGCGGATGCGGAAGCTCTACGACGAATTTTTCCCGGGCAACGCTTTTGACTCCTTTTTCCTGGACGATTACTACGCCCAGCAGTACCGGGGGGAAGAACGACTCCAGGCCGTTTTCGGCGTCTTTTTCCTCCTGTCCATCCTTGTGACCGGCCTGGGAGTGTTGGGCCTGTCTTCCTTCATGGCCGTCCAACGGTTCAGGGAGATTGGATTGCGGAAAGTGCTGGGTGCCGGCGTACCCGGGATCCTGATGCTCTTAACGAAGGATTTTCTCCGTCTGATTGTCCTGGCTTTTTTCCTGGCTCTCCCGATCTCGGCGGCCGGGATTCATTTCTGGTTGAAGTCCTACGTCTTGCGGATCCCCCTGGGCCTCGGATTGTTTCTGCCGCCCCTGGCCATGATCGTCGCGGCCGCCGTCGTCACCGTCTGGGCGTATGGGCTCAAAGCCGCGACCGCCAATCCCGTCGACAGTCTCCATTACGAATAGAAGGAAAATGCAATGAAGCTCATGGCCCGGATCCTCGCTCTCTCGGTCCTCATCGCCCTCCTTCCCTCGGCCGGGAGAGGAAACGGGCCGGAATCCAATCTGGCATTCACGCTTTCAATGAATCCGGCCGAGCACCTCTATCGGGTTTCCCTGCGCTGCGAAGGTTTGACCGAAGAGCTTCTGGATTTTAAGCTTCCCGTCTGGATGCCCGGATACTACGGCCTCCAGGATTATCCGAAAAACGTGCGGAATTTCCGGGCCGAGGACGGAGCGGGCACATCTTTGCCCTGGGAAAAGACGACGGAGAATTGCTGGCGGGTGGCCGCGGGACGGAAATCCGTCGTGATCGTGCGCTATGAGGTCCTGGCGACGTCATCGTTTGTCGCCCATTGTTACCTGGGCGAAGACCGCGGAGCGATCGCCCCGGTCGGCCTGTTCATGCATGTTGCCGGCCGCCTGGATCGCCCGGTGACGGTGAAGATCCTTCTGCCTCCGGACTGGAAGGACATCGCCACGGGCCTGGATCGGATTCCGGGCTCGGAACCGGCGATGTTCGCCGCTCCGGATTTCGATACTCTTTACGACTGCCCGATCGTTTTGGGAAATCTGGACCGTCTGCCCCCTTTTGAAATCGACGGCGTCCCCCACTATTTTGTCGGCCACCAGCTCGGGATCGCCGATCCCGAGGGTTTCCTCAAGGATTTAAAACCGGTCATCGAAGCGGGAATCCGGATCATCGGCGAAATCCCGTATCGGCATTACACCTTCCTCGGGATCGGCCCCGGGATGGGCGGGATCGAGCACGGCAACTCCGTCGGCATGGGCTTCAACTACGCCGGGCCGGAAACCCGGGCGAAGAAAATCCGGAACTTGGCTTTCCTGGCCCACGAGTATTTTCACGGCTTCAATGTGAAGCGCATCCGGCCGATCGCTCTCGGCCCGTTCGATTACGACAAGCCCAACCTGACCCGGATGCTCTGGGTTTCGGAGGGATTCACCTCCTATTACGAAGCCGTCATGCTCCGGCGGGCCGGGGTGACGACGGACGAGGAATTCTTTAAGGAAATCGGTGACGTCATCGCCTCCTACGAAAACAAAACCGGCCGGCTGTTCCAGTCCGCAACCCAATCGAGCTTCGAGAGCTGGAGCCAGGGGCCGTTCGGCGGACGCGGAACCGGGATTGTAAAGTCGATCTCCTATTACGACAAGGGCGCGGCTCTCGGCGCACTGCTGGACCTGGCCATCCGCCATGAAACGAAAAACCGGGCCTCGCTGGATACGGTGATGCGGACGCTGTACCGAAAATTCCACAAAGAGCTCGGCCGGGGCTGGACCGACGGGGAATTCCAGGCCGTCTGCGAGGAAACGGCCGGCGTGCCGCTGGCCGAAATCTTCGATTTCGCCGCGACGACCAAGGATGTCGACTACGCCAAATATTTCGCCTATGCCGGGCTCGAGTTCGAAAAGCCGGAGACTCTTTCGGAGGCGTTCCTGGGCGCCGTGGTCGAAGACGGGAAGGACGGGAAGCTTGTCGTAGCCGCGACGGAGCCGGATTCCCCGGCCCGCAGGGCCGGGTTGGCTCCCGCGGATGTGATCGTGACGCTGAACGGGGCAGCGGCGGCCGCGGCGGCCTTCGAGAACGCCCTGAAAGCTCTCAAACCGGGCGACCGGATTAAGCTCGGACTGGAGCGCGGCGGGACCCGCAGGGAAATCGAAATCGTCCTGTCCAACCGGGTCAAGCGGACCTGGAAAATCCTTCCCATCGCCGAACCGAATCCGCTCCAGCGGGCGATTCGGAACGGTTGGCCGGGGCGCTGATTCCGTGGAAACACTGGCGGCGATTTTTGTCCGGGTGATCGTCCCGATCATGGTCACGATCGCCGTCGGCTACACCGCCGCCCGGATCCTGAAGTTCGACCTGAAGATGCTCGCCCGGCTGGGCTTGTACGTCCTCGTTCCCTGCCTGACATTCACGTCTATGGCCCGGATGAGCATGTCGGCCGGCGAATTCGGCCAGATTCTGGCCTTCACCCTCCTGACGGTCCCTCTGCTTTACGGCATCTCGATCCTGGCCGCCCGGACCTTGAAGCTAACGCCCGGGCAGGCCGGCGCATTCCACATCTCGATTATCTTCGCCAACGCCGTCAACTTCGGCTTCCCCGTTCTGATGCTCGCTTTCGGTCAAGCCGCCATCGAGCGGGGTGTCGTTTACGCCATGACCCAGCAAGTCGTCATGCAGAGCTTTGGCGTCTACCTGGCCGCCCGGGGGAAAGCGGGCCTCCACCAGGCGCTGAAAAGGGTTTGGCTGATGCCCGGATTCTACGCCATGATCGCCGGGATCCTGGTCAAAGTCGCGGGAATCAGGATCCCCGATCCCATCTTCGATCCCTTGAAGCTCATCGGGGATTCGCTTGTTCCGTTCCTGCTGCTGGTCCTGGGGATGCAGCTGGCCGAGGTGACCTTCCGCGGGCATTGGACGGCCGCCTGGGCGGCAACCGCGATCCGGCTTGTCGTCGCGGCCGCCGTGTCCTTCGGCTTGGCCGCCGTCTTGGGCTTGAAGGGTTTGACCCGGCAGACGATGATCCTGGAAAACAGCATGCCCAGCGCGATCCTCGGCGTGGCCCTGGCCCAAGAGTTCGACTGCGAACCCGGATTGATCACCAAGGTCATTTTCCTCTCGACCCTGGTCGGCTTGATTACGATGACCGTCTTGATAACCCTGGTCTGAACCGGAAAAATCCCGGTCCGCTTATCTCCCCATCTCCTTTAAGAGGTGGGCCGCGCCGGAGAACTTGTCGGTGACCCAGAGGACGTACCGGATGTCGACGCTAATGGAGCGCTGGAGCTCGGGGATGATGTAGTAATCCCCGATGACGCTCTCATACGTCATGTCGAAAATGATCCCGATCTGCTCGCCCTTGGCGTTAAGCACCGGGGAGCCGGAATTTCCGCCGGTGACGTTGGTCGTGTTCAGAAAGCAGGCCGGCACATCGCCCAGCCGGGGATCGGCATAACGCCCGAAATCTTTTGCTTTCCAGAGCTCTTTGATTTTGGCCGGAACCCGGAAAGGCAGCTCGCCCGTCTCCTTTTCCAGCACGCCCTTGACCGTTGTCTGGGGCAAGTACGCCACGGCATCCTTCGGTTGGTAGCCCAGAACCGGACCGTAGGTGAAGCGGATGGTGCTGTTGGCATCGGGGGGATAGACCCCTTTCCTCATCTCGAGGATGGCCGCTTCATAAGCCATTTTCAGGTCGGCCCCTTCGCGGCCCATGCCTTTGCTCTCCTCCCGGATGACCTTGAGCTCTTTTTCCATGGCCGCAGCCAGCTTGAGAAAAGAATCGTCCATCGCGGAAAGCTGGGCCGGTTTAAGGGCAAGAAGCTCAAGCCGCTTGGCCGGGTCGCCGAGCGCGGTCCGGGCGTACATGCCGTCCACCCGGGCGGCGATCTCCGCCTCGCTCCCCGCAACCAGGCCCTTGAGCGCGGGCGGCCACTTGGCTTCATCGGGATGGGAGGCTTTAAGCCGCTTGAGGGTCCACTTCATCAATTCCTTGTCGGTCGATAAAACATAGCCCCGTTCGGCCAGCTGGATTCCCTGCTTGAGCCGCGGAATGTTGCGCTCCTGGTAGGCTTGCTCCCTGTCTTTATCGGGCTTCTGGATTTCATCGACGGTCCGGACGATGTTGTAGGCCTGGGAAAGCACCGTGGAGCCGTTCAACACGCCATTCAGAAGCTCCGATTTCGCCCCGAATTCCTTCTGCTTGGCCAGGAACGTCTCCAGGGCGGCCGGCGCCGCGCCGTATTTTTTTGCCCGGGTTGGATCGGCCTTGATCCAGTCAAGGAGCGTTTTCTCCTGCTCGGCCTTTTTCGCGACGAGGTCGTACTTAAGGAAGCCTTCGAGCTTTCCCTGCCGGTTCTTCAATCCGTTATACAATCCCTTGACCTGGGAGGCGTACCGAATCTCGATTTCCTTGTCTTTTTTTCCCTCAGCCTCCAAGAAGGCGATCAGGTCCTGGCTGTTTTGAATCCCCTTGGCCATGGTCTCCTGGTCGGCTTTGAGCTCGGCCAGGGCGTAGTTGCGATACGTCCGTCCGGGATAACCCATGATGAAGGTAAAATCGCCCTCGCTGAAGCCGTCGAGCGATAGCTTCAGCCAGACTTTGGGCTTGTAGGGGACGTTGGTCGGGGAGTAATCGGCGGCCGAGCCATCGGGCGCGACATACGCCCGGAGGAACGAAAAATCGCAGGTGTGGCGCGGCCACATCCAGTTGTCCGTCTCGCCGCCGAAGTTACCGAGGTCCTGGGGCGGGGCGTAAACCAGCCGGACATCGCGGATCTGCTTGAACGTGTAAAGATAATAGGCGTTGCCGCTGTACATCGAGGCCAGGGTGCAGCGGAGATCCTTGCCGGCCTTCTCGGCCTCGGCGACGAGCTCTTTTTGAGCCTTGTCAAAAGCGTCGTACCTCTGCCGCGGCGTCATGCCCGGCTTGAAGTAATCGTTGACCTTGGCCGTGACGTCCTCATAGCCGAGGAGGACTCCCGCTTGGTATCCCTGGGCCGGGATTTCCTCTCCCTTGGTGCGGGACAGGAAGCCGTCGTTGATGTAGTCGTGTTCCTTGCTCGCGGCCCTCTGGATCGCGCCGTAAGCGACATGATGATTGGTCAGAATCAGCCCTTCGGGGCTGACGAATTCGCCCGTTCCGCCGCCGAGGTTGACCACGGCGCTCATCAATCCCGTTCCGTCCTTCTTGTAAAGGTCGTCCGGGTTCATTTGGAGCCCGAGCGCCTTGAGGTCGAGGCTTCGCATCTGGTGAGGCATCCACATGCCCTCGTCGGCGCCGACGAGACAAACCAGGGCGAAAACGGCGAGAAGACAGGTCCTCCGGCGGATTGTTTTGCGCAAGGCGGTCCTCCTAGCGGAGATTTGGAAAACGGGAACCGAATGATACAACCAATCCCGCCGGCAGACAATAATGACTATTGGACTTTCTTCATCGTCAAACCATAAAGGAACATCACGTCTTTTTGCTTGTCCTTGCCGAACCGAATCGTGTCTCCGCCCGTGACTTCGTCGAATCCGCAAAACACGAGCTCGTCCTCGTTTTCGATGCGCAGATTGTAAAGATATTCGCCGGAGGTATACGACAGCTTCAATTGGAGCACCCCGCGGTCCGAAACAAGAAGCTCGGATTGCGAAAACGTTTCTTTCCCTTTCATTTCATAGTCGACGAGCCGATATTTCCCCAACCGATTTTTCCATCGGTCATCGATCTTTTGTTGGCCGATCCGGTAAGCCAAAGGTTCTTGCCTGCCGGCTTCATCCTGCCAAATCAACGCATGATACCCCGGAAGATCCTTGAAGAGGAACCGCGCCCGGGACATCAACTCGGTCTTGTCCGGACCGAGGATTTTCAAGGGAACAAATTCGTTTTCCGACACCGGTTTAAGATGATACGTGCTCGAAGCCGTCTTGAGCACCAATTCATCATGATCAAGCAGGCATTCCATAACGGACCGAGCATTTGCATAAGTCCCGATATGTTTTCTCAGCGCTTGGGGGGCAAGGGCCTTCTCTCCCGGTTGGCCGGGACCGCTCTTGTGAATGATGAAATAGTCTTCACCGCTGACGCCGGTGCCTTCCAGGATTTTATGGCATCCTTCAATGGCCAAATCCAGGCCTCCGGCCGTATTCACCAGGAAAATGGAGGCCATTCTTTTTTCCGGCAGGATCAGGAGGCCCGCTGACGAATCATGATCGCTCCCGAAATGCAGAACGGCAAAACCGGTCTCATTTTTTAGCAGGGACCAGCCGAGAACCTCCCGGCGATTGTCGATCAGCGTCGTCTCGCGCTTGATCACTGAGCATCCGCTTCAAGGTTTCGGGCTCGATAAGGCCGCCTCGTTTCCCATGGTAGATGGCGATGAGCTCCTGGGCAAAATGCACCAGGTCATCAATATTGGAATAAATGCTTCCGGCTGGTACGTTCCGCCTGCTCAGAGGGGGGAGGATCGTCCCGTCCGTATCATAAGCTTTGCTGACATGCGGCAGCTTGTCATACGAGAGAAATCCCGTGTTCATCATCCCGCTGGGAACAAAGACGTTCTTCCTCATGTAGTCCGGATAGTCGTTTTGACTCACGGCATAAATCGCGTGTCCCAACAAACAGAAACCGATGTTCGAATAGTGATAGATGGTCTGGGGCGGAAAAGCCAAATATTCCTTTTTCACATAAGAAATCGTATCCGTGTATTTTTCGGCCGGCTCCCAGGCGTTCAAGAAGATATCATTCGGGAGTCCGGAGGTATGATGAATGACCGATCCAACCGTCATTTCTTTGAGATCCGCTCCTCTCGTATTGATGCTGAATTGCGGGAGATATTTCACCAAAGGCTCATCAATGTTGAGCAGGCCTTTTTCGTGAAGCTGCATAATGCCCAGCGCGGTGAACGACTTGGTGACGGAGCCGATGCAGACGTTGGTTTGAGTGGTAAAGGGAATTTTGTTTTCCTTATCGGCATAACCGAACCCTTCCTTCCAAACCACGGAATCCCCGAGAATGACGGCGGCCCCCACGCCGACAAGGTTTGATTTTTGCATGGACTCTTTAATCAGGGTCCTGTATCGCTCAAGGAGAACAGAGGATATCGGAAGGGATTTGTCTTGCCCTATGGCCATGACGCCGGTAGATAAAAAGCCTAAGATGAGAAGGACTTTATGCATGTGTTTCAAAATGATCTCCTTTTCGTTTTCGTCTGGTCGGCGCTCACATCAGACGCTACGAAACAGGAAAGGCGAAAGTTTATGGCTTCGTTCCGTCCTTGACTTTATCCGGGGTCGGGCATAGTATTTTTTTTGAATGCGCGAGGAGGGAATCATGAAAAAAATAATCGTTCTCGTTATCGTTATCTTTCTTGGTCTTTCGGCATGTTTCACCCCGATGAATACCTGGATAAAAACCAATAAACCCTCGACGCCGACAGAGACTACGGCGCGCTAAAAGGCAACTCGGGGATGGAGACCGGTTCATTTCTCATCCTAAAGCCTCCATACGTTATTCGCAGACTTCCCGGCTTGACTCGACAAGAAGTCAGGCATATCGTTCAATCGTGTTTCTGGAGGGGAGGGACGAAACCATGAAATACAAGAAACCTTGGTTCATTGACCTGGCCAACGGCAACGCTGCTCCGTATTGCGCAACTGGAACCGGGGCTAATACACCTGGTTGTACCGTCGGAATGGTGTACTATCCTCAATGTGAAACTGGAAGTTCAAGAGATATTGCTTATTCTTGTGCACTGGGGAACGTTGTTCCTGACGGTTCATGCTTGGATGGCAACTCTCCAGGTGGAATGCCTTGCCATCTAGGTTCATCAGGTGGGGGGTATTCGCGTTGCTACAGTGGCAATACACCAATCGACGTATAATTCCTTCACGTTAAATTCGTTCGATCCAGTCCGATCTTGCGCGGCTCCTCTGTTATGGGTCACAAGGGCGCCGTTCAGCCCGCCAAGACGATAATTTGCATCCTTAGCCTCTTTTCCAGCCTCTAGAAAATTAGATATTTTTAAATCACGGCCCGCCTTCCCCCCATTTTGCCCCTGGGCGTGAATTATCTGTATTCGCATTTCTCTACTTGGCTAGCTGGATCTGCCGACGCTCGGCCTTACGGCTTCACGGCTGCCTCAGCCCGGACTAGATAATTATCCAGGCTGATTATTTCGCGTCCGCCTTCCGCGCTTCATGACTGAATGCTACCAGGTTCAACCGCTCCGCTTTGGAGAAACTGACTATCTTCTCGAGGGCGGGGTGAAGATCCGCTCGAGCGTATCCTTTTAGATCGGGCCTACTAGGGTATTGCATATCCCACAATCAGGGCAAGTTGAATCGCCCGCATAACCGTCTTCAGGATGATTTCCTTTTGAAGTGTTATTATCTCCGGCCCGCCTAGGGCGGCAATAATCCGGCAATCTATATCCTCGAGGTATTTAACCAAAGCCCGGACCCGGCGCCATGAAGGGACGCAAAACTTTCGGATACCGGGCCAACCGGAGATACCACCCCGAATATATTGATGGCAAACTCGATAGGACTGTAAGGTAAACAGCTTGATTTTTATGAATCCGTGAGTAGAAAAGCGGCTCGGAATTTTTCGCTAATCGTATTTAAGAAATTGATTGTTTTCTTTTATTTGGGGGGATTTAAGATGACCCGTATAGGACTTGAACCTATAACCCGCAGATTAAGAGTCCGCTGCTCTACCAATTGAGCTAACGGGCCATCGAGGGTGTGTAGTTTAGCCGACCGGGCCTTTCTTGTCAAACGCGGAGGGCTCGGGGGCGACCGCCGGCGATTTTTTCCATGTCGGCGATCATGTCCGGCGAAGCGATAAAGACCAGGACGTCCCCGGCTTCAAGAACGGCCGTCTTCCCGGGATTGAAATCGAAATCCTTCCCCCCTCCCCTTCTCCGGGCGACGAACAGGGCTCCGGTCCTGGACTCGAGATCGGCTTCCCCGACCGTTTTCCCGGCCAGGGGCGATCCGGGCGGAATCGTCACTTCGTCAAACCGCAGGACCCGGTCCCGCTCGCGGAGCATCAGGTCGAGGAAGGTGGTCGTCGCCGGCCGGATCATTTCCGAGACCATCCGCATCCCGCCGATAAAAGTCCGGCGAGATGACGCTGTCGGCGCCGGCTTTCTTCATCTTGGCGTGGGACCGGACGTCGATCCCCTTGGCCACGATCCGGATGGCCCGGATTGAGGCCCTTGGCCGTGACGAGGACGAACAGGTTGGCCTCGTCGGTGGGCAGGGAGCAGATGATGCCCTTGGCCCGCTTGATCCCGGCCTTTTCCAGGACGTCGTCTTCCGAAGGATCGCCCTGAACCCAGAGGATCTCGCCGATCTCCTTCATCCTGGCGAGCCGCTCCTCCGACGGATCGACGACGACGAAGGGCTTTTGAGTCTGGAGGAGCTCCCGGACGATCGGTCTGAGCCGTTTCGTCGCTTCCGCAGACGAGGTAATGGTTCGATAGCTTGGCGATGGCTTTTTCCATCTTGCGTCTCCCCAGAATGTGCTTGAGCTCCCCTTCGACGACAAAGGCCGTGATCGAGGATACGGCGAAGGCGATCGTCCCCAGGCAGAGGATGATGTAGATGACGGCGAAATTCGCGGCCCCCGGATGGTGCTGCAGGTCATGCACTTCCCCGTAGCCGATCGTGGCCACGGTGATGACGGTCATATAGACGGCGTCCATGACCGTCCATTCGGGTCCGCCGAGCAGTCTTGAAGCCGGCCACGCCCGAGAAGAAAACAAACACAAAAACCATCAGCGAGGCGATCAGGCGCTTTTTGCTTCCCATGGTTGGTTAAGGGCAATTTATCACAGTTCCCGGCCGCAATGAAGAGGCCCCGGCGAGGGGACGCGCGATCCTGCTTGACATCGCCTCCGATTCGGAAATATATGTGTCTCTTCGCCGAGGAGGCAGGATCGCATGATCGCGAATCCGTTCTTGGGCGTCGTCTTCCACTGGCTCGGCGGCTTGGCCTCGGGGAGCTTTTACGTTCCCTTCCGCGGCGTCCGGAAATGGGCCTGGGAAGTCTACTGGCTGGTCGGCGGGATTTTTCAGCTGGATCATCGCCCCGTTCCTTCTGGCCTCGATTCAAACAAAGGACCTCTGGGCGGTCCTCAGCCTCGGCGCCCCCGATCAGCTCGATGAAAGCCTATATCTTCGGCGCGCTCTGGGGCGTCGGAGGGCTGACCTTCGGGCTGACGATGCGATATCTCGGCATGTCCCTGGGAATGGCCGTCGCCTTCGGCTATTGCGCGGTCGTCGGGACGCTGGTCCCGCCGATCTTCGACGGCACGTTCGGCTCCCAGGTCCTGGGGACGACCTCGGGGCTGGTCATCCTCATCGGGATCCTCGTCTGCATTCTCGGCATCGTCATCACCGGGCTGGCCGGGATGTCCAAGGAGCGGGAAATGTGCGAGGAGGCGAAAAAATCCTCGATCAAGGAATTCAACTTCGGCAAGGGCATCCTGGTGGCCGCGTTCTCCGGCGTTTTCAGCGCCTGCATGGCCTTCGGCCTGGCCGCGGCCGAGCCGATCGCCCGGATCTCGGCCGAACACGGGACTCGATCCGATCTGGGTCGGCCTGCCCAAGCTCTGCGTCGTTCTGCTGGGCGGCTTCACCACGAATTTCATCTGGTGCGTGATCCTGAACCGGCGGAACAGGACGGGAAACCAGTATTTCCGTTCCCGACGCGAAAAACGCCGATCGCGTTCCCATGCTCCGCAATTATTTTTTCGCCGCCCTGGCCGGGACGGTCTGGTATTTCCAGTTCTTCTTCTACACGATGGGCGAAACCCAGATGGGGCAGTACAAATTTTCGAGCTGGACCATCCATATGGCCAGCATCATCCTGTTCAGCTCGCTCTGGGGCCTGGCCCTCAAGGAATGGAAAGGAGCCAGCGGCTTCACCAAAACCCTTTTGATCGTCGGCCTGGCCGTCTTGATCTTTTCGACCATCATCGTCGGATACGGCAACTTCCTGGCCGCCCAGGCTCCCGCCGGCCAATGATGACCTCCCGGGAACGCGTCCGGAAAGCCCTGAATCACGAGATCCCGGACCGTGTCCCGATCGACCTCGGCGGCAACCAGACCGGCATCCACAAGAATGCCTACCGCAAGCTCGTCCGCCATCTCGGCCTGGCCGAGGAGATCCGGATCATGGACGCGGTCCAGCAGCTCGCCCGGCCGAGCGAAGCGGTCCTCGAGCGGTTCCGGGTGGATACCCGCTATGTGTCCGCCGGCCCGGCTTCGTCCTGGAAGGGCGGCATCATCCAAGCGGTGCGGGGCGGCCGACTCTGGCATGACCTGACCGATGAATTCGGCGTCCGTTGGTCGATGCCCGACGACTCGCCGCTCTACATGGACATCACCCTCCATCCGTTGAGTCGGGCCGCCATCAAAGACCTGGCCGACTATCCTTGGCCCAACGGAGCCGATCCGAGCCGGTTTGAGGGGTTGAGGGAACGGGCGCATGGAGCTTCACCGGAATACGCCTTATGCGGTTATCGGCGGGATTTCCGGCGTCGTCTATGAAACCTGCTGGTACATGCGCGGCCTGGAGCAGTGGTATTGCGACCTCCTGACCGATCCGGCCATTCTGCGAAGCGCTGCTCGACCGGGTCCTGGGGTACTGGTTGGATTGGTTCGGACCGTATCTGGTCGAGGTGGGCGACCTTCTGGACGTGGTCATGGTCGGCGACGACCTCTGCGGCCAGAACGGCCCCCTTTTTAATCCGGAAATTTACCGGCGACTGGTCCAGCCCCGCCACCGCCGCTTGATGGAATTCATCCGGTCCCGCACCCGGGCCAAAATCTGGTACCACACCTGCGGCTCCTGCGCCGACCTGATCCCCGACTTGATCCAAAACGGCGTCGACGCCCTGAATCCGGTTCAGACGACCGCCCGGAACATGGACCCGTTCGAGCTCAAGCGCCGGTTCGGCCGGGACGCTCGTCTTTCTGGGGCGGCGGCTGCGACGCCCAGCGGATTCTCGCTTCGGGAACGCCGGCGGAAGTTGAAGCCGAGGTCGGCCGGGCCTTGGAGGCCTTCATGCCGGGCGGCGGATATATCTTTGCCGGGATTCACAATATCCAGGGCGAAGTCCCGCCGGAAAATGTCGTCGCCCTGTTCGACACGGCTTTCGCCCGCGGCTTTTATTCCTGAAATGAACTTGGAGTAATCAGGCCGGGGAAGGGAGGAGCGTGCCTGAGAGGATTCGAACCTCCGACCTACGGCTCCGGAGGCCGTCGCTCTATCCAGCTGAGCTACAGGCACGCAGGAACGGGCGTTATTATATCCAAAGCCGCCGTCAGTGGCAAGGGGATCCGGCCGGCGACCCGAAATTCAATAAAAAAAGGAAAGATTTTTCCTTGCCGGCAGTCTAAAATTGCGTAGGTCACTTTTTTGAGGAGGATTCTGCATGAAAAGACATCTCATCGGCGCGGTCATTCTGATCGCGGCCTTCCTGTCGTTGCAGGCGCAAATGCCCCAGCAACCGCAGATGAAGCTCGAAGACGTCCAGAAGGCCCTCAGCCTGGTGGACAAGACGCAACCCGTTCCGGACAAGTACAAAGCCGGATTCGAGGCCATCACCCCCAAGGAGACGATGGCCATGCTGGCTTACCTTTCGTCCGACTGGATGGAAGGCCGGGAGACGGCCAAGCCCGGATATGACCAGGCCGCCGATTACGCCGCCTCGCTGTTCAAGATGTGGGGCGTCAAGCCGGCCGGCGACATGCCGGCGATGGGCATGGGCCGGATGAGAGGCGGAACCGCACCCGCGGCCGCTCCCGAGCGGACCTATTTCCAGAACATCACCTTCAAGGAAACGACCGAGGTCGAAAGCTCGATCAAGACCGAAGTCGCCGTCGGGCCGGCCATCAAGTCCCATCTCTTCACGGCAGGCGTCGACTACCAGGCCGGATTCGGCGGCGGCGCCGAAACGATCACCGCGCCGGTGGTATTCGTCGGATACGGCATCAGCGAGCCGTCGATCGGCTTCGATGAGCTCAAAGGCTTCAACCTCAAGGGCAAAATCGTCCTGATGCTCACCGAAGCGCCGGGCAAGGACAATCCCCAGTCGCCCTTCCAGGCCAAGAAAGAACTCAAGGACAAGTATTTCCCGACCGGCCCGGCGGCCGGAGCACGGATGATGCCCCCCGGCGGCCCGGGCGGCGCCCAGCGGTTCAACAAGGTGGCCGAGATCCAGAAGCTCGGACCGGCGGCCATCGTCCAGGTCGCCAATAGCGGCAAGGACATCGACATATACAACAACCTCTCGATCGTCCGGAAACCCAGCGACGAGCGGCCGATCATCGTCCGCGAAGGCGGCCGTTTGACCATCGCCGGCGACAGCGGATCGGGCATGGGCGGAAGGGGCGGCGGGGCGGGCTTGACCGTCACCCGGGAAATCGCCAACGCCCTGCTCGAAGGAACGGGCCAGACCATCGATGACCTCAAGGCTAAAATCGAAAAAACGATGAAGCCGGCTTCCCTCGACCTCGCCGGGACCAAAATGACGCTGGCGACGACGGCTCAGACGAAGCTCGTCCGCAGCCCCAACGTCCTGGCGATGATCGAAGGATCCGACCCGAAGCTCAAGGACGAATGCTTCGTTATCGGAGCCCACTTCGACCATAACGGCCGAGTCGGCGATTACATCTACAACGGCGCCGACGACAACGGCTCCGGCTCGGTCGGCGTGCTGGGAATCGCCAAAGCCATGGCCGCCAACCCGATCAAACCCAAGCGGACCGTCATCTTCGCCCTCTGGACCGGCGAGGAAAAGGGCCTCTACGGCTCCCGGTACTACGTCCAGAACCCCGTCTTCCCGATCGAAAAGACCGTCGGTTATCTGAACTACGACATGATCAGCCGGGCCTTCGACGAAGCCACCCTGACCCGGTCCGTCCGGCAGTACAACGTCCCGGGCGCCGAGGAGATGGTCAAGAAAATCCGCGGCGATCGCTATGCGACGGTCAGCCTCACGGCGGACACGGATTTCGCCGCCATCACCCGGGAGATGAACAAGTACGTCGGGCTTGATCTGGCTCTCAGGGAAAGCGCCCTCGGCGTCGGCAGCGGCGGTTCGGACCACGCCTCGTTTGCCTCGGTTAAAGTCCCCTTCGTCTATTACATGGCCGCCATGACGGCCGACTACCATCAACCAAGCGACAGCATCGAGAAAGTCAACGCCGACCTGTTCACAAAAATCGTCCAGATCGGATACCTGACCTCGTTCGCGTACGCCGATAAATAAGCGGCGGAAAAGCGGGTCTTGAGCCCGCCTCTAAGATTTCTCCGGCCCCGCTCCCCTCTCGGGGAGCGGGGCTTTTATTTAAATCAACGAATGTGCAAGGGGATCTCGACTTCCGCTTCCCGACCGGAATCCGTACAGACCGCCTTGAGCCTGAGAATATATTCTCCGGGTTCGAGCTGCGGCCGGTCGATTTCCAAGAGAAAGGCTGTCGCTCCCTCGGCCTCCTGGGCGGCGATTTCATCCGTCTTCACTGGAATTTCCTCGCCCGAGCGGGAGAGAAAAGCCGCGGACCAGGAGAAATGCGAATCCGGATCGGGCGGACGGACGCGGACGACCGCCCGCAGCGGCGCCGGCCCGGCGTCCAGAATGCCAATGACCGGCGCCGCGTCGGCCGAGACGAACGGATAGACGTCCTTGATCGACAGCGGCCGGGTTTTTCCCGGCGTTCCCGAAAGCCTGTAGAAGCCGGTTTCCGTTCCCGGACGGAACAGGAACGGAGGATCAAGCTCCAGGCGCGTGTTAGCCGCTCGATTCGCCGCAGCCGTCTCCCGATGCGCGATCGAAAACGAAATTCGTCCGACCGAGGCCATCCCGGTTTCGCCGTTGCGAAGAACGATCCCCGCCTCGTACCGTCCCGGTGGGAGCGTTTCGGCGAAATAAGGGCAAAGGCTTCCCGCTTTCCATTCGACGAAAGAAAAATCCACAAGTCGGAAGCTCATCATCTCGCCCTTTTCATTGAAGATAAACAGGGCCACCTCGGGGCTTGAGCCGGCCAGGTCGCGGAGCTCCGGACGGGCCAGGTCACAAAGAACCAGGCAGTCGGAGTCGCGGCCGGGCTCGGCCGGAGCGAGGGTCAGGACGGTCAGGGGGATTTCAAGGGGGACCAGGAAGGCCGATTCCATTCCCCGGGCCAGGACCTCCAGTTGGCCATGCCGTTCTCCGAGGGAAAAATCCGAAAAGCTTTTCGGGTTGACATATCCCCGCGGCGACCGGATCTCGCAGCCGGTACGGTGGACAACGACCTTGATTTCATGGAACCGGCCGTGCCAATCGGGGTCGAGGCGGTAGCCGAGAATATAGTAATGGGACGTGGCGAGGTCGATCGTCTCGCTCAGGGGCTTGGCATAATCCCCGGTGGGAAAGTAGGATCCGCCCGTCGCTTTGGACAATCCAACCAAGGCGTCGACGCCGCGGTATCTCCAGCCGTTTATTCCGCTCGGCCCCCGGATGCCCAGGGTGTTGATCGTGAAAAACGGGCTCTGGGACAAGGCTATTTCATCAAGCATGGACTGATACCAGTCGAAAAATGACAGGCCGTAATCATCATCACTGAGGAAGATATCCGTTGAGAGCCCGCGGGAGAAGAAGAGGACGTTTTTAAACCCTTCGATTTCGGCCAGGGCTTTGGCCAGATCCTCCATGCACCGGCAATATAACTGGACTTCGCGGTAAATCCTGTTTTTTTCCGCGGCCTGGAGACCCGTGATGAAATAAAACTCGCTCGAGCTCTTCATCCGGGGCACGCCTTTCATTTCCGCAACAGTCTTTCTGGCCCGGGCATGGTCGACCGTCGGGTCCAGGAGGACGTTGAATCCATCAATGTGGGAAAAGGACAAGATTCCGATTTGATCCGACGGGAGGGCCTTCGCCTGGAGGAACTCGAGGGCCGCGGCTTTGGACCGGGAGATCCCCTGGGGATCATTCATGAAGTAGTCAAAAACAAATAGGAAGACGCGGGCGGAGGATGCGGGAGCTGAAGGCGCCGTAGGACTCGAGGGAACGGCCTCCGGCGCCGGCCGGGCATGAACCTCGAAGGCCGCGAGGACTTGCGGAACGCCATTATCGAAAACCGTGAACTCTTCGGCCCGCAAACCGGTCACCGGCCTCCCTGTCACCCGGTCCGTTACAAAGACCTGGACGAGCTTCATTCCGACGTGGACCACGTTTTGAAGTCCGGTCTGAGGACGCTCCTGGAGGACTGGCTCCGACGCCCCGAACGCGGAGCCGAGGGAGAAGATGAGGACCGCGGCCGTCGCCCCGATAAAAGGCGCGGCGGCGACGCGGAACCTTGGTCTGTTCCCCGAAATGCTCATGGCCGCTTCCTGAGCGTTTCTTGAGTTTCGACCGTGAAAAAACGGTAATGGACGAACGCGATCTCGGTTTTGGACATTTGAATTCGACGTCCTCTCGCGGTCCTGACGCTCTCCCGGAAAGCGGTCCGGCTGGGGAAAAAAAGTCCGTTTTTTTCGACTTCATAGAGGTGTTCGGTTTTGAATTGCGGAATGACGTTGTCCAGGTCGTACATTTTCATCACCTTCTCGTACCCTTCCAGAGACGAAGCGTCCATCTCGAGCTTGACGATGCGGCCGTCGTCCCGGTTCACCCAGGCTCTTCCGGACGGCAGGTCACGGTTTCCCGCCTTGGGTTTGACCTCGATCACCCAGGTCTGGAATCCCTTGACCTTGGCCTGGCCGGCCAAGGCATAGTCGAAAAGAAGCTGGCGGTCCCGGCCGAAGAAGCCAACGGGGCCGAAGACGGACCGGTAGGAAAAGAACCGCTTGGTCTTCAAGCGCGCCTGCGGTTCTTGAGTCTTCCGGCCGTTTTCCTCGAGAAGCGTGCGGTTCTCCCGGACCTTCCCGTCCCGGCGGATCAATTGGTAGTCGTAGATGTATGCATTCCGTTCGGTTTTCCGCCTGATCGAGGCAAAAGAATAGTCGAGGCTGCGATCGAGGCCGTAAGCATAGATTTCCTCTTCGATCCGCTCCTCGCAAATAAAATCGAGGACGGCAGCAGACAGCCTGCCGCAATACGCGGCGCATGCGGACAATATTTGATCGAGTTCGTCCGGATTTGGGGCGACCGTAGCGAAACCTTCTTCTCCGCCCCGGGCCCGGGCCGGGAGCAAGCTCACGGCAGCCATTCCGATCAAGACGGCCGCGATGACGGACCACCGAAACCGGCAGTGCGGCCGGGAAGAAGATCCGGGGAATCCCGGACGCAAGTCGTCACCCCTCCCTTTACGAAAATCCCTGATCAAATCCAAGCCGGGTATTCGCATTTTCCCTGTCACGATCAATACGGTTATGACGTCCGGATCGTTAAGGGGCAGAAAGCGGGCTTGGAATCTTGACAGGCGCCTGACCGGGGGATATCCTCTCCCCCGCCGTGAAAGACACCGAACAATCCGCAGCGAAAGGCAAATCGGCGGCCGCCGCCAAGCCCCTGCGCATCTGGGAAATCGACTTTCTCCGGGGACTGGCCATCATCCTGATGGTCGGCTACCATCTCCTCTTCGACCTTGGAACGTTCGCCCAAGTCCCGCGTTTCCTCGGCTTTTCGACCGACCTGTCCTCGACGTCCTGGGTGATCGCCCAATATTTCTTCGCCGGCCTGTTCGTCGTTCTTTCGGGGATCAGCTCGACCTTGACCCGGAGCAACATCCGCCGGGGGTTGCGGCTCCTGGCGCTGTCTTTCATCGTCACCGCCGTCACCTACGTCTTCGATTCCTCTTCGGCGGTCTGGTTCGGCATCCTCCAGTGCCTGGCCGTCTCGATGCTCGTCTATGGGGCGGCGTTCGAGAAGGCGGGCGCGGCTGTTTGCGCTTCGGTCGGCGCTCTGATCTTCGGATTCGGCTTCGCCCTCCCGGCCATCAAGCGGGCCCTGGCAATCCGCTTCGACTGGCTGCTTCCGTTCGGCCTCCACAGCCCCGGATTCAGCTCGTTCGACTATTTTCCGCTCATCCCCTGGCTGGGGGTCTTCCTGATGGGAGCGGCGCTGGGAAAAACGGTTTATGCGTCCGGGCGGAGCCTGTGGCCTCGGCCCCTGCCGCGGACGTTCGTCAATTTTGCCGGCCGGTATTCGCTTTGGATTTATCTCGCCCACCAGCCCGTGATCATGGGCGTTCTCTACCTGCTGACGATGGATTAACCGTCGGCCTTTCCCGACTTCTGGATCTTGGTCCAGGTGTCGCGGAGGGTCACCGTGCGGTTAAAGACCGGGGCACCGGGGCAGGAAAGCTTTGCGTCGGCGATAAAATATCCCATCCGCTCGAACTGCCAGCGGGAACCGGCCGGGGCGCCGGCCAGCATCGGCTCGAGTTTCGCCTCTCGGATGACTTCGAGCGAGGCCGGATTGAGGTTGGCCAGCCAATCCTCCCCTTCCTCCAATTCGCTCGGATCCCGTTTGTTAAACAGCGTGTCGTAAAGTCGGACTTCGGCCGCGACGGCATGGGGAGCCGACACCCAATGGAGGGTGGCTTTGGGGCTCCTGTGGTCGGGGGCGTCCCCGCCCCGGGTCGCCGGATCATAGGTGCAGCGGACTTCGACGACTTCGCCGGTCGCCGGATCTTTGACGACTTCTTGGCAAGTGATGAAATAAGCGTAGCGGAGGCGGACTTCCCGGCCGGGAGACAGCCGGAAGAATTTCTTCGGCGGATCTTCCAGAAAATCCTCCCGCTCGATGTACAGCGTTCGGGTAAACGGGACTTGTCTCGTCCCGGCCGAAGCGTCTTCGGGATTGTTGACGCAGTCAAGCATCTCGACTTTGTCCTCGGGATAGTTGGTCAGGACGACCTTCAGGGGCCGGAGGACGGCCATCGCCCGGGCCGAGTTTTTATTGAGGTCCTCCCGGACGCAGCTTTCCAGGAAGGGCAAGTCGACAATGCTGGGGACCTTGGCCACCCCGATCAGGCCGGCAAACTTCCGGATGGCCGCCGGCGTATAGCCCCGGCGGCGCAAGCCCGAGATCGTCGGCATCCGCGGGTCGTCCCAGCCGTCGACCCGTCCCTCCTTGACCAGGAGCAGGAGCTTCCGCTTGCTGAGGACGGTGTGGCTGAGATTGAGCCGGGCGAACTCGATCTGGCGGGGGTGGTGAATACCGAGCTCGGCCAGGAACCAGTCGTAGAGCGGCCGGTGAACTTCGAACTCGAGGGTGCAGATCGAATGGGTGATCCCTTCGATCGAATCGGATTGGCCGTGAGCCCAGTCGTAGGTCGGGTAAAGGCACCAAGCGTCCCCGCGGCGGTAGTGGTGGGCCCGCCGGATCCGGTACATGACCGGGTCGCGGAGGAGCAGGTTGGGATGGCTCATGTCGATTTTGGCCCGGAGGCTCCGGGATCCGTCGGAGAACTCGCCGGCCCGCATCCGCCGGAAGAGGTCGAGGTTTTCTTCCACCGTCCGGTTCCGATAGGGGCTTTCGGTCCCGGACGTGGTCAGAGTGCCGCGGGTTGAGGTCACGTCCTCGGCCTTGAGGTCGCAAACGTAGGCCTTGCCCTTCCGGATGAGGATCTCGGCGTATTCGTAGAGCTTCTCGTAATAATCCGAGGCATAATACTCGCGGTCTTGCCAGTCGAAACCGAGCCAGCGGACGTCTTCCTTGATCGAGGCGACATATTCCGGGATCCTCGGTCTCGGGATTGGTATCGTCGAAGCGGAGGTTGCAGAGGCCGTGGTAGTCGGCGGCCAGGCCGAAATTCAGGCAGATGGATTTGGCATGGCCGATGTGAAGATAGCCGTTCGGCTCGGGCGGGAAGCGGGTGTGAACCCGGCGGTCGTTGCGTCCCGCGGCCAGGTCTTCCTCGACGATGTCCCGGACGAAGTTTTCTTGGGGCTTGGATTCGGTCGGTTCGGTCATGAAAGGTTCCTTTGCAGACGACGGAGGACCGTCTCGCGACCGAGAACGGTCATGATTTCAAAGAGGCCCGCGCCCTTGGTCCGGCCGCTGACGGCCATCCGGGTCGGGTGGATGAACTCGGAGACTTTGACGGCCTTCGTTTCGGCCTCGGCCCGGTACATGGCCTCGAGGGCGGCGGCGGTGAATTCCGGCAGGGCGGAGATTTTCGGAAGGAGCTCACCCAGGCGGGCCCGCGACTCGGCCGGCTCGAGATATTTTTTCCGGCCGTCCTCATCGACCGGGTAGTCATCCCGGAAGAAGAAGTCGACCATCGGCCCGAATTCGCGGAGCGTCTTGATCCGGATCTTGTATAGATCGACGATCGCGGCCCAATCGCGGCCGTCCTCGGAGGCGAAATCGAAGCCGTCGCGGCGAAGCTGGTCGCGGAGAAGCGGAACGAGCGCCGCCGTGTCTTTCCGCATGATGTACTCGCCGTTCATCCACTTCAGTTTGGCCAGGTCGAATTTGGCCTGGACGTCGTTCATCCGGTCGATGGAAAAGAGGCGGGCGGCTTCCGGGAGCTCGAGGATTTCCTTGTTTTCGGGCGGGGTCCAGCCGAGAAAGATCAGGTAGTTGGCCAGGGCTTCGGGCAGGAAGCCCTCGTCCTTATACTCGGCGACGGAGACGCCGCCGTGCCGCTTGCTGAGCTTGGAGCCGTCGGGGCCCAGGATCAGGGGCATGTGGCCGAAGCGGGGCGGGGCGATCCCGAACGCCTCGTAAAATAGGATCTGCTTGGGGGTGTTGGAGATGTGGTCGTCTCCCCGGAGGATATGGGTGATCCCGAAGCTCCGCGTCGTCGACGACGCAGCAAAAATTGTAGGCCGGAGAGCCGTCGGACTTGATCAGGACCTGGTCCTTGATGTTCTCGGTCTCGACTTCGATCCGGCCGTGGATCAAGTCGTCGTAGGCGATTTTCCGGCCGGGGACGACCCGGAAGAGGATCGCCTCCCCTTCCCGGTAGGCCAGGCCCCGAGAGACGAGGGATTCGGCTTTGGCCCGGTAGAGGTCGAAGCGGCGGCTTTGATGGAGGGGCTCGCCGTCCCAATCCAAGCCGAGCCAACGGAGGTCCTCGAGAATTTCATCGAGAAAGCGCTGTTCGGAGCGGACCTTGTCGGTGTCCTCGACCCGAAGGAGGAACCGGCCGCCCGTGCTTCGGGCAGCCAGCCAGTTGAAGAGGGCCGTCCGGGCGCTCCCCAGGTGGAGAAAACCCGTCGGACTCGGGGCAAAACGGACGGTTAAGGGTTGATTCACGGGGAAAACCTCGGCGAGATTGTATAGCACCGAGGAGGAACGGTCAAACGAGTGTCCCGTCTCGTAAATTCCTTGCCGGGATTTTCGAAGAGCCGGGACACTTCCAAGGGGGAGTCAAGCTCCCCCTTCGGCGCTTCGCTGAACCCCCGAGGGGGGCCTCGCCGCCCCCCTCGAGCTCCCCGGCGGTGTCGCGTCAAAAGATACCTAGATTGAGACAAGAGATATCCGAGACGCGACACTTGGATAAATTTTGCTATAATACTCGGCTCATGTTGATTCGAAAAGCCCGGCCGGAAGATTTTCCGGCAATTCGGAAGCTGGCCGCCTCGCTCGGCCTGGATTACGCCGGAATGGAACAGGCGCCGTTCTGGCTGGCCGAGGAGGAAGGGCGCGTCCGGGGGATCGTCTCGCTCCTCACCCACCGCGATTGTCAGGAGCTGGTTTCCCTGGGCGTCGATCCCCACGTCCGCAAAGCGGGCCTCGGCGGACAATTGATCGAAATCCTCATGGAAGCCGCGGGGACGGACGTTTTTCTGGCCACGGTGATCCCCGGATATTTCGAGCGTTACGGCTTCGTCCGAACCCTCCGCGTCCCGCCGGGGATGGCCAAGGATCCCGCCTGGTGCGAAGGCTGCGACAAGCGCCTCTGCACTGTAATGGTCAGGAAGAAATCATGACGATTCCCGTCTTTCCCGAATTCAAGCCCCTCGATTTCGAAGACCGGCCCGTCGTCCAGGAATACTTCGACCGGGCCGAGATCCCGGCCTGCGAGTATTCCTTCGGAAACAACTTCATCTGGCGGCACGTCGAAAAAGCCCGCTGGACGACGCTTCACGGGAACCTGTGCCTGGCCTTCGATTGCCCGGGACGGCCGTCTTACGCCCTCGCCCCGATCGGCGGAACGAACCTCCCCGAGACGGTCCGGGCTCTCCTGGATATCGTCCCCCGGCTGGCCCGGGTCCCGGCCTCCTTCGTCGAAGTGCTTGGAACCGAATTCGTCTGCGAACCCGAGCGAGACGAATTCGACTACGTCTACGCGATCGAAGACCTGGCCGAGCTTGCCGGCAAGAAATTCGACGGCAAAAGAAACCGCATCCGGAAATTCGAGCGGGAGCACCAATGGCGCTTCCTCTCTCTGGACAACGGCCACTTGGACGCCGGCCGCAAGCTCTTCGAGGAATGGTTCGACGAAAAAGACGACGATTCGGAGACGGCCCGCGGCCAGAAGACGGCCATCCAGGAAGCCCTGATCCGGTTCCGCGAGCTCGGGTTCATCGGCGGGGGGATCGAAGTCGACGGCCGGTTCGCCGCCCTCTCGATCGGCGAACGCCTGACCCCGGACACGGCCGTTATCCATATCGAAATCGTCAGCCCGTGTTGCGAGGGCTTGGCCCAGATCATGAACCGGGAGTTCGTCCGCAACGCCTTGAAGGGATTCGCCTTCATCAACCGGGAGCAGGACATGGGCCTCCCCGGCCTGCGCCGGGCCAAGCTCTCCTACCACCCCTGCCAACTCGTCGAAAAGTTCCGAGTCGAGCGCCGGCCTTAAGTCGCGGAAGGCTCCAGTCCGGCAACGTTCCGGACATACCGGTCGATGTCGAATTTCCTCCGCAGTCCCTTGTCATTCATGTAACGGACCGAACCGAAAACCGGCCGCTTCGTCCAAGGCCGATCGTGCTTGCCGAAGCACCAGGCCACACCCGCGAATCCATTCGGATCCCGGCCGTCGATCTCGTACTTATTGTTGAGATAGAGAGCCGTCGCATAGGCCTCCTCGACCGTCGGGCTCCATTCCACGATTTTCTTGCCCCAGTACATCCGCATATAGCCGTGCATTTTCCCGATCAGGACCATCTCCCGCTGCGCGGCGTTCCAATACGGGTCGTGGGTTTTCCCGGCTTCCAGCTCTTCCCGGCTGTAAAGATACGGGCGGGCGTCGCGGGCATGCTCCCGGAGCGTCGCCTTGACCCAGGCCGGAAGGCAGTCCGGGGAATCGTACCGGGGATTGTAGTGGACGAAATTTGCCGACAGCTCCCGACGGACGATCAACTCCTCGAGGAAGGCTTCCTTGCCCCGGCTGTCCGTCGCCGCCGCTTTCATCGCCACCCAGACCGGCGAGATCTGGCCGAAATGAAGATACGGGCTGAGGTGGGACAGGTAATCAAGCGAGGGATCGTTTCTCAAATCGCCGAAATGGTCGAGACGCTCCCGAAGAAACAGCCGAAAGCGCTTTTTCGCCTCTCCCGTCCCGCCCTTGTATACCGGCGAAGCCGCGACCTTGCGGTCGATTTTCAGGGCGGAAAGGACGCCGGCGATATCGTCCGGGTCGAGGGACGCATCCTTCAGGCCGAGCGAATCTTTGACCGGCTTGGTCTCGGTCCCGGCCGCAAGAAAATCGGGGATCAGCTTCTTGATTTTGGGCCGGAACGTGGCCGCGGCGTATTCTTCCTTGGGCGAGGCTGTTTCGACCGGGACGACGGTCTCGGTTTCCACCTGGACCAGACGACAGGACAAATCCTCGGCCGCCCGGGCCCGCCATTCCTTCTGGATGCGGAGGTATCCCCGGTCGACAACGACCAGGGACGCCGCCCGGGCCATTTCGGCGACGCCCTTATCGGGCGAGACCGGCATGATCACAAGCTTCACGCCACGGTCGGCCAGGGCCTTCTGCGTTTCGCTGAGGCCCTCGAGCATGAAGGTCAAGGACCGGGCGTTGGCCTCGGGAAAGCGATCGGTCAGGCCGAAAAAAGCCAGGCAGGGCTGTCGGCATTCGTTGGCCGCCCGGATGGCATATTCCAAGGCCGGGTTTCCCTCGGCCCGCTGGGCGGCCTGCATCCAGTAGAGGACGTAATCGCCCTTTTTTTGTTCTTGGGAATTGAGAAGGCTGAGGCGTTCTTTCTGGATCATGGCCTTGGCTCCATTATAGGCGATAAACGGTCGAGAAGACATCCGGCGATTTCAGCGATCGCCCGGGGAGAGAACGGCGGGGTCCAACGCTTCACGCCTCCGCCGGAAGGGTCAAAAAGGATGACCGTTGTCCCTTCGCGGTTCAGGGAATCGAAGACATGGGCCTCGTCGACCGTCGCCGGAAAGCCGATCGCTCCGGCCCGGCTATATCCGGTCCATTTCGTCCGGACGATCCGGGTCCGCTTGGGATCGGGAACTTTCCCTTCGCGGAACGTGAGAATGCCGATCATCCGCTCCGCCTGGACGGCCGGCGGAATGGCCCGGCATAAGCGCTTCGAGCGACGCCAGGCAGGGCGAACAGGCCAGGGAGTCGGCATCGATCAAGACGACGGCAAACCGCCCGTCCGGACCTTGTTCATGATCGACCGCTACCGGCCGGAAGAGCGATCGCCGCCGCGGCCAGCCCGGCCACAAAAACGATTCTCCATGATCCGCCTCATGGTCAATCTCCTGAAACCAGCCGGTAGCGCTTCATCGTCACCCCGCTGTCGGCCGAAACGTAGAGCCGGTTTTGCCGGTCGAAGTAAAGGCTATGGCTCGGCTCCGGCAGGAAGAACGTCCCGGCAGCCGTTCCGTCGGGATTGAAAATGAGGACGTCGCGTCCGGGGTGGGCGGCGATCCCTCCGCCGAGGACATAAAGCCGGCCCCGCTGATCCACGGCAAGATCCTGGATGCAAGTCTCGGAGGGGACCTTAAAACCCGCCACGCTCTCCAAGGATGCTTTCCGACCGCCAAAAGGGGTTTTCGACCAGACCGGCTCTCCTCTTCCATTCCGCTTTTCAACCCGATCGCTGAAAAGAAAGCCGAGATAAAATCCGTCCGAAGGATCCGTCGCGAGGCTAATCGAATCGACAAGAAAGGGATCGGCCGATTCGGCAGAGAATCATTCGATTCAGCTTAACTCCGGTTGGAGACAAGATGAGAAGGGAGGGGATGGCGGTGGATTCCCTCACGGCCGCGACCAGCCGTCCATCGGGAAATGCGTCCAAGGCCCCAACGGTCCCCGACATCGGGAGGGTTCGTTGATAAACAAGCTCCCTGTCGAAAACCTGCACCATCCGGGCGTAGACGTCCCAGGCAAAGACCGTCTCCCCGGCCGCAACGACGCCGACCGTCTTTTCAAACTCTCCGGGGCCTTTCCCCTTTCCGCCGGCTTTTTTCAAGAAACGTCCGTCCGGGCCGAATTTCTTGACGGTGCAGTCGAGGGCGTCGGCAAAATAGATGTTGCCGTCGCGGTCAACCGAAATTCCGGTCCAAAGAAACAGCTCGTCCTTATCCGGCCCGCCGATCGTTAAATCCTCGACCAGCTTGACTTGTCCGGTTGGCGGATCGGTCGCCGCGGCGGTCACGGCCAGCAGCCCGAAAAGCAAGAACAGGAAAACGCGGTTGATGTTCATGAATAACCTCCTGCCTGGAGAGACGAACCCCGCCCCTCTCCGTGTCATCCGCCGGAAAAAAAATCGCCCGGCGGAGGAAGGACGCCCGATGTCTTCTCCCGCCGGGCCAGGTCAAAGGATTTTTCGGCCTGGGGATTATCCCGCCGCCCGGACGACGTACTTCATGCAGAAGACATATCCGTTCAGGCAATACAACCCGTGAGTCAGGTTGAAGGCCTTGAGGACGGGATCCTCGGCGCACCGGAGGAAGGCGTCCCAGCAGTCACCGGCGTCGACCCATCACCGGCCGCGGCCGAAACGGCCATGACGCGCGAGAAGCATCAAAGCGATCCCGCGGAAGAGCCGCTTGACGGCCGGGCTCATCGGGCCATCTCCCCGGCGAGAATGAAGATGAATCTCCGGCAGAAATCATAGCCCGCGAGGCAAGAGGAAACCGAGACGACCAAGCCGATCCAATTGAAGCCGGAGCCCGGACTTTAAACACGGCCTCGCCCACGCACCGTCCGGGCCGCCCGGCGGCAGATGTCTTTCTCGGACTCCTCCTCCTCCCCGGCCCAGGCCGAGATCCCCGCCCCGCGATGCACGACCGCCGCCAACAGGAAGGCGACGGCCTTCGTCCAACCCGTCATTTTGTTGAGCATCATGTGCTGTCTCCTTTCATCCCGTTTTAATGCCGGGTTTGTGCCAAGCTCGAGACAGGGAGAAAACGCAATAGGGAAGAAAAAAGAGAAAATCGAAGTGGACGGAATATCCGCCGGGCGTCGCGGGACGTTGACGGCGGAATTTTGAGGCGGCCGGATCAGCGCTTGGCCAGCGGGATCTTGACCCCGGCCTTGCGGGCGAAGGCGATCGCCTCGGGGTAGCCGGCATCGGCGTGGCGGATGACGCCCATCCCGGGATCCCCGGTCAGGACGCGCTCCAGGCGCCGGGACGTCCCGGCCTGGCCGTCGGCGACAATCACCATCCCGGCGTGGATGGAGAAGCCGATGCCGACGCCTCCGCCGTGATGGACGGAAACCCAGGAAGCGCCGTTGACCGCGTTGAGCAAGGCGTTGAGGATCGGCCAGTCGGCGATCGCGTCGGAGCCGTCGCGCATGGCTTCGGTCTCCCGGTTGGGGGACGCGACCGAGCCGGTGTCGAGGTGGTCGCGGCCGATGACGATCGGAGCGCTGATCTTGCCCTTGCGGACCAGACGGTTGATCACTTCGCCGAAGCGGGCCCGCTCGCCGTAGCCCAGCCAGCAGATGCGGGCCGGCAGGCCCTGAAACTTCACCTGGGCCCGGGCTTTGCGGATCCAGCGGGCTAAGGGTTCGTCCTCGGGGAATGTCTCAAGGACCGCCTCGTCGGTGGCGTAGATGTCGGCCGGTTTTCCGGAGAGGGCCGCCCAGCGGAAGGGCCCCTTGCCCAGGCAAAACAGCGGCCGGATGTATTCGGGGACGAATCCCGGGATATCGAAGGCGTTTGCGACGCCGGCCTGCTTGGCCTGGCCGCGGATATTATTTCCGTAGTCGAACGTTTTGGCCCCGCGCTTTTGCATCTCGAGCATCGCCCGGACATGGGCGGCCATGGCCTCCAGGCTCCGGCGGATGTAGTCGGCCGGGTTCTTCTTACGTAAGGCCAGAGCGTCTTCAAAGGACAGCCCGTTGGGGACGTAGCCGTTGAGTTCGTCGTGAGCCGAAGTTTGGTCGGTGAGGATATCGGGGGTGAATCCCCGGCGGACAAGCTCCGGCAAGACGTCGGCGGCATTGCCGAGCAGGGCGATCGAAAGCGGCTCGCCTTTTTTGGCCGCAGCCCCCGCCAGTTTAAGGGCTTCATCCAGGCTGTCGGTCATCGTATCCACATAGCGGGTATCGAGGCGGCGCTGGATCCGGTGCCGGTCGACCTCGACGACGATCGCCACACCGTCGTTCATCGTCACCGCCAGGGGCTGGGCGCCGCCCATTCCCCCCAGGCCGGCGGTCAGAGTGATCGTGCCCTTCAAGCTCCCGCCGAAGTGTTTCTTGGCCGCTGCGGCCAGCGTCTCGTAGGTCCCCTGGAGGATGCCCTGGGAACCGATATAGATCCAGCTCCCGGCGGTCATCTGGCCGTACATGGTCAAGCCGAGCCCTTCCAGCCGCCGGAACTCGTCCCAGGTCGCCCACTTGGGAACCAGCATCGCGTTGGAGATCAGGACCCGGGGGGCCTCGGCGTGTGTTTGAAAATGCCGACCGGCTTACCCGACTGAACGATCAGCGTCTCGTCGTTTTTCAGCGACTTCAGGCTTTTGACGATGGCGTGGAAACACTCCCAGTTCCGGGCCGCCTTCCCCGTCCCGCCGTAGACGATCAAGTCTTCCGGCTGCTCGGCCACCTGGGGGTCCAGGTTATTTAGGAGCATCCGAAGGGCGCCCTCCTGGCCCCAGCCATGGGTGCTCAGGCGGGATCCCCGAGAAGCCCGGATCGGTTTGTAGGTGTTTTTTTGCCCACTCATCTTGTCCTCCATCGAGCCGATATCATACCACAGGGCCCGAAATATTGGCCCAAAAAATGCCGAAAATAATGTATTGACAGGCTCCAAGAATCGGATTATAAAAGAGTTGGAAGCTTAAGCCAAGGTTTGGTTCGAAGGTAGGAAGACGTGGGAAAAGTATTTGTCTTCAGTTCGAACCCTGAGGAGCGAGAGTTTGTGTTTAATCTTGCTCATCAGCGCGGGGTCGTCTATACCTCACCCACAATCGAGAAAGCTGCGTCGCTTCTTTCGACGATGAGCATCGATCTGGCGGTCGTCGAAATCGATTCGGCTTCCCGGCCTCCGTTCCCCGAGCTCCTCGCCAAAATCCCCTGTCTTCTGCTATCGGGCCGGGCCGAAGATCGGCTGAAAGAAGCCGTCCGTAATTTCCCGCCGGATCGCTTCGTCGATTATCTCCTGATTTCCTCCAAACCCGAAGATAGAATCCGGGCCCAGCGGGTCCTCAACGTGGCCGCTGAGTTCTGCCGCTTGAAATCGGATGTCGAAGCCTTGTCCCGGTCCAAAGCCTTGACCGACAGCAAGCTCAAACAAGTCTACGCCGAGATCAAAGGCGTCGGGAGCGCTCTTTCGGAAGGCCTGGTCAAGGAGCTGGAAAAGCGGGTCGACCTCGAGGCCCGCTACACGCGCTTCCGCCGGCTCAACGAAAAGTTCGAGGACATCATCCGAAAGCTGTAC
This sequence comes from Candidatus Aminicenantota bacterium, assembly GCA_963783665.1. GTDB lineage: Bacteria > Acidobacteriota > Aminicenantia > Aminicenantales > UBA4085 > JAAZPG01. The sequence goes on from CAWANZ010000002.1 coordinate 668,361, forward strand.
GCCGCGACCGACGTCAGCAACCTCCTCGACACCATTCCCGATATTCAGGAGATTCTCCGGGCCGGGAGCATCTCGCTCTATATTCTCGAGGATAACGACACCCTGGGGACGTTTCTCAAGCCCCTGGTCTGGGACCGGTCGTACCTCACCCACGCCGATTTCACCCGGCATGTCGCCCTTCTCCCATCGGCCGACTTCGCCTCCAACGTCGCCAGGTCCGGGCAGGACATCGTCCTGGCCGACGTCGCCGGCGACGCGCGCCTCTCCCTTCGCTACAAGAGCCTGGCCGTGCCTCTCCGGAGCCTCCTCAGCGTTCCCTTGAAAAACGTCTCTGAGACGATCGGGGTCATCGAGGTTTACAACAAGATCGCCGTCCCTTCGGTCTTCACCGCCGAGGACATCCATATCCTCCAGGGCCTTTCCGAGCACATGGCTCTGGCCATGACCAAGCTCAACCTCATCCAGTACGACGCCCTCACCGGGCTTCTCCGGCCGGATCCCTTCTTCGAAAAGGTCATCCAGCAGGTCGAGCAGCACAGCAAACGCCGGAAGGAAGCCGGCACCTTCGCCATGGTCATGGGCGACGTCGACTGGTTCAAACACTTCAACGACCGGAACGGCCAGGAGGCCGGGAACCGGCTGCTCCGCGACCTCGCCGCGACGATGAAATCGGCCATCCGCGAGGACGACCTTCTCTGCCGCTACGGCGGCGAGGAATTTCTCTTTTTCCTCAACGGCGTGCATTCGATCGAGGAAGCAACCCTGCTCACCGAGCGGATCCGGAAAGCGGTCGAAGACCGGTACTTCGAGCACCAGGAATTCCAGCCCCGCCGGAATCTGACGATGAGTTTCGGGGTGACGCTCTTCCCCCCCGAACAGCTCGGCCACCACGTCTCCAAAACGGTCCTCAAGAGGATCGCCGCGGAATCCGAACTGGCCTTGGCCGAAGCCAAGGGCAAGCGGCAAGCCGCCCTGGGAATCGACGACAAGCGCGTCTATAAAAACCGGGTTTGCGCCTATGTCCGGGACAAATCGGCCGTCGTCAGCAAAACATCTCTCTTGAACTCGGCTTTAAACAAGCCCGCCGCCGACAAGCGCCGCCACGCCCGCTTTTTCACCTCGACCCTGTGCCTCTTCAAGGAAAACGACGGGCACAAGGTGGCCGCCACCGTGGACATGAGCCTCGGCGGAGCCCGAATTTCTTCGGAAACCCGATTGGCCCGGGACCGCACCCTCGACCTGATGATCATCCTCGGTCAGAAAGCCAGTCCCTTCCGGGCCGATGTTATGTATTCCGAGCAGGCTTCCGCCCAATCGGCTTTTTTTCACACGGGATTGCGCTTCCGCGACTTGACGGTTTCAGACCGGCAGATCCTCCAGGAGTATTTTTCGAGCCTGGAGAAAAAAGAAGTCCCCCTCGCCTAAACGGTTGGGCCGGGTCCCTCCGCCGGGACCGCAAGGGGGCGATTACGCTTCGAGTTCGGAAACGATGGATTTCAGATAAAGGGCCGGCGGGGTGATCTTCTTGTAGAAGGAATCCTTGAGCCGGGCCGTCTGGTTTTCGAAGGCGTCGAACTCCTCTTTGTTGCTCCAGTTGTCGAGGTTGAGCTTGTCGAGGACTTCTTTCAGGTAGGCGACGCTCAGGACGTCTTCCGTATACCGGGGCAGGCGGCTGTTTTCCCGCTCGCAGAGCTTAACGCCCCGGAGAATGATCTTCCGGAGGATTTCCTGGTGGTTGATCAGATCCTGCTTAAGGAAGAACTGGTCCTTGGGCGATTCGGTGACGGCCAGCTTCTGGTAGAGCTTCCGGCCGTCATCGACGAGATGACTCATCGCCCGGACGATCGTCTCGCCGTCGAGGATCGTCGTCTCGCCGTTCTTGAAGAAGCTGATTTCGCCGTTATAGTCGGTCGGCTCGGACTTGCGGTGCTTTTCCAGGATCTCGAAGACCGCTTCGAAGCTGGATTCCTCCGCCGGGGGCGCGGACGGTTCCTTCGTCTTCTCTTCCTCCGGCCACTTGGGGATCGGGAAGTCGCCCAGCGGCACGTCGCCGGCCGCTTCGCCTTCCTTCTTCACGAATTCTTCGATGAAAAGGTTGATTTCCGGCATTTTGAACTCGGCCGCCGGAGCGGAAACGGGTTCGACCGCTTCGGGAATGGACATCTCCGGAGGAGCCGGATCGGCAAACGGGGCCGTAACCGGCACGATGTCGGGCATGGGCTCGATGATGTCCTCGGGGACCGCGTTCCCCAACCCCATCGGCGGCTCGGGTTCGGCCGGCGATTCGGACTTCCAGGAGGGCCTGAATCCGCTTGAGCTTGGACAGCTCCTTTTCCAGGTTGACGACGACGTCGCCGGTTTCGCGCTTGTCGAGCGGTTCGGTGACGACGCCGTATTTTTCCTTGAGGCGGCTGCGGATATCGGTGACTTTCAGCTCGGTTCGTTCCCGGAGCTCGGTCAACCGGGCGGTCAGATCGGCCAACTGCCGCAACTCTTCCAGGGTTAAGGCCGTGAGCTGCTCGATATCTTTCTGGTAACCGATGCTTCGGTCGAGGTGGATCTTGATTTCGTCCTGGAGGGTGTCCTGTTCGGTTTCGAAAGTCGAAATCGTCCCCCGGTAGTCCTTGAGGGTTTCCCGTTCTTTGGCGATTTCCCCCTCAATCTCCGAGAGCTTGCGATCGGACTCCTCTTTCTCCCTGCGGATCCGCTCCTGGAGGTCCCGCTCGATCTCCTCTTTCCTCTTGGCCAGGGTTTTCTCGAGGTTGGTCTCGATTTCCTGAATGAAGCTGTTCGACTCATCGAGCGTGTTCGTCTTGGGCATCATGGCCGTTCTCCTGTTCGCCCCGAGTGTAGCCGAGGGGGTTCCCGCGGGCAATCACCTCCCCCGACGATTCCCAAGGGGAGATTCCCTCCCCTAAGCTCACCCCCAAAGAGGATATCGTCAGGCCTTACGATGAGGCGATTGAACGGGCGGCGGGAAAAGGGTATAAAATGGGCGCCATGGTGAAACGCCGCATCCTGATTTACGACCGGAACACCGCCCGCGGCCGGATTCTGGCCGGGCTCCTGAATTCTCCGGAAGCCGAAGCCGTCGCCGGCGCCTCGCTCTCCCGCATTTCCCGCCAGGCCTTGGAAGATCCCGCGGCCGACATCCTGGTCGCCGTCGTCGGGCCCTTGGACGGAACGGCGGCCAAACTCCTGGCCGGGCTGAAGCGCGCCCGGCCCGGCCTTTCGGTCATCGCCGGGACGCGTCATTCCCACCCGGAATTCGTCGCCCGGATGATCTCGGCGGGAACACTGGACGGGGCCGCCTCGCCCGACGATCCGCTCGGCTTGTTTTCCGCCGTCCGCAGTGAGATTCAGAAAAAGGAAATTGAGGAGCAGAGGACAATGGCCGCGCGGGCCCTCCGGCGGCTCAAGCTCGAGCGCAGCCGGACCGACCGTCACACCCGGCAGCTGGAGGAGATCTACGAGGCGACTCTCGAGAACCTGATGACGGCGCTGGACGTTCGCGACGTGGAGACGTTTGGGCATTCCCAGACCGTGGCCAAGTACACGGAAGCCCTGGCCGGAATTCTCGGCATCCTGGACGCCAACAAAATCGAGGATCTTCGCAAGGGCGCCCTCCTTCATGACATCGGAAAAATCGCCATCCCCGACGCGATTCTCAACAAGCCCGGCCCCCTGTCGGCGGGCGAATGGGACAAAGTCCGCCTCCATCCCGCCCTGGGATACGGGTTGATCCGGGAGATCAAGCTTGTCCCGGAGATCGGCAACATCATCCTCTTCCACCACGAGCGTTTCGACGGGTCGGGATATCCGCGCGGCCTGGCCGGAGCGGACATCCCCCGGGAGGCCCGCATCTTCGCCGTGGCCGACGCCCTGGATGCGATCACCGCCCACCGCCCGTATCGCAAGCCCCAGGACATGAAGGCCGCCCGCAAAGAAATCATCCGCAATGCGGGAACCCATTTCGACCCCCAAGCCGTGGAGGCCTTCTGCTCGCTCGACCTCCGGGAATGGGAAAAAATTCGGTACGAAACAACCAAGCAGATCCCCCTCGCCGCGGAATTCACCCGCCTGGTGAGCAAGGCCAAGAAGTAATCCTCAGCGCATGGCGGCCAGGACGCGCGGATGACCCGCCAAGTCCTTAATCGTTTCCGGATTTTTCCAATCCTTGGCGAAAAGACGAAGGACTTCGGTCGCCTGGCCGTGCCCGAATTCAAGCAGAATCCGTCCTCCCGGCGCAAGATAGCGCCCCGCTCCCCGGGCCAGCCGACGGATCGCCTCCAGTCCCGTCGGCCCCGAAACGAGGGCCCGGCGGGGTTCATGGTCGCGGACTTCGGGAGCCAGCTCTTCCCATTCCTTCTCGGCCACGTACGGCGGATTGCTGACGATGAGGTCGGCCCGCCCTTCCAGCCCCAGGCCGCGAAGCGCCCCGAAAAGGTCGCCGGCCAGAAACCGGATATTTCCGGCTCCGTGCCGGGCGGCGTTGGCTTCGGCCAGCCGCAGGGCCCGCCGGCTGACATCGGTGGCGATGAGACGGGCGCCGGGAAGCTCCTTGGCCAGGGCGACGGCGATGCAACCGCTCCCCGTCCCGATCTCGATGATCAGCGGCTCGGCCGAGGGGACCCGGGCCAAGGCCTCTTCAACGAGCACTTCCGTTTCCGGCCGGGGGATCAAAACAGCCGGAGAGACCGTCATGGGGATGGACCAGAATTCTTTCTCCCCGAGGATGTAGGCTAAGGGACGCCGGTGGCAGCGCTCTTCCACCGCCCGGAGAAACCGACGGGCCGCTGCTTCCGCAATCGGCCGGTTGGGATAGGCAAAAATGTCCAGGTCGGTCAGGTCGACCGTCCGCCGGAGAAGGACACGGGCTTCGAGGAACGGGTCGGCTCCAGGGAGGGACTTGAAACGATCGGCCGCCCGGTGAAGAAGCTCGGCCGCGGTCATGAGCCGGATTCGATCCGCCCGCCCGCTTCCTCCAACCGGCGGGCCTGATCCTGCCGGACGAGCAGCTCGAGAATGCCGTCGAGGGACCCATCCAGGATCGCGGCCATGTTATGGAAATTCTCCTCCAGCCGGTGGTCGGTGATCCGGGACTGGGGAAAATTGTAGGTCCGTATTTTTTCGCTCCGTTCGCCCGTGCCGACCTGGGTCCGGCGGTCCTTGGCGATTTTCTGCTGCTGCTCCGTCCGGGCGATCTCCAGAAGACGCGAACGGAGCACCCGGAGGGCCTTTTCCTTGTTCCGGTGCTGGGATTTTTCGTCCTGGCAGGAGACGATCATGCCGGAGGGTTTGTGGGAGACGCGAATGGCGGTGTAGTTGCGGTTGACGCTCTGCCCGCCCGGCCCGGAAGAGCCGAAGGCTTCGATCTTCAGGTCTTTGGGGTCGAGCTTGACGTCGACCTCATCGGCTTCCGGAAGGACGGCCACGGTCACGGTGGAGGTGTGGATCCGCCCCCCGGCCTCGGTTTTCGGGACGCGCTGGACGCGATGGACGCCGCTTTCGAACTTGAGCCGGGAATAGGCCCCGGGGCCCCGGATGCCGGCGATCGCTTCCTTAAAGCCGCCGATGGGCGACAAGCTCGTCTCCAGGACTTCGAAGGCCCAGCCCTTCTGCTCGGCATAGCGGGCATACATCCGGAACAAGTCCTGGGCGAACAGCGACGATTCGTCGCCGCCCGCCCCCGCCCGGATTTCCAGGATGACGCTCCGGTCGTCGAGGGGATCCTTGGGGACGAGGAGAACGCGGATATCGCGGACAAGCCCGGCTTCCCGGTCCTCCAGTTGGCGGAGCTCGGCGGAGGCCAGGGATTTCAGGTCGGAATCGGTCCGGGCATCCGCCAGGATTTCGTGGGACCCGGCCATGTCGGCCCGGACGCGCTTGAGCTCTTCGTTTTTCCGGATGAGCGGCTCGATCTCAGCCCGCTCCTTGGAGACATCGCGGAATTTTTTGGGGTCGGCGATGACCGCCGGATCGGAGAGAGAGCGGACCAGTCGGCGATACCGCTCTTCAACAGACTCCAGATCGGGAATCATCGGTCCGGGGCATCGAAACTACTTCTTTTTTTTTGTTTTCGTGTCGATGGCGCCGTATTTCTTCCGGAACTTTTCGACCCGACCGGCGCTGTCGATGAACTTCTGTTTGCCGGTGAAGAAGGGGTGGCAATTGGAGCAGATTTCGACCCGGATTTCTTTTTTGGTCGAACGGGTCCGGAAGGTGTTGCCGCAGGCGCAAATCACCAGGCAGTCTTCGTAGTTCGGATGAATATCTTGCTTCATCGGTCTTCTCTCCTCGAAAGGCCGCTCATTATACCAAAATTCGACGGAAACTCAAACCCGATATTCGGGGCCTCAGTCGGCCTGGGATTTTCTTTCGAATTCCTCCCAGTCGACGGTGAAGCGCGCCCGGTTGATCCCGTCCTTCACCCGGTCGCGGTAAGCCCGGGAATCGAAATGCTCCCGGACATCTTTGGCCAGGGGCAGGACCTGCTCCTCGGCCCGCCATTCGTAGGCTGAGCCGTCGGCGTTTTTCAGGCATCCCAGGTAGACGATCCAAGCCATCTGTTTAATCGGGACATGGGTGAACGTCCGGCGGATCGTCTGGACCTCGGCTTCCTTGGCCGGATTGGCGAACCGGAAATACCGGGAAAAAAGGACGGCATTATGGTAAAAAGCCGGAAAGGCCAGGAGGCTGTCCTTGCCGGCCGTCCGGCCGAGGTAGATGAAAATATCCATGATCCGCTTGCTCATCCCAAGCCCCGGGTGCTGCTGTCCGGGGAGCGAGCCGTGCCGCTCCGTGAACTCGGCCTCCGGATTCTGAAGCGTCAGCCATTCGAACACCAGGGCGGTGAATTCGCGGAGCGGGGCCGGGGCGACGAGCTTCCCCTGCCGGATGGAAGACGCCTTCCCGGATTTTCAGGTCGACGATCAGCCGGTCGGGGATCATCTCCCGGTGGAAAATCCGGAAGCGCTGCAGCGGCGGATATTCCGAGGAGTCGAGGTCGGTGACGATCGGCCAAAGGCCGCGTTTCCGGGCTTCCTTGAAAAAGCCCATCTTCGCCAGCACGCCGGAAACCTCGTTGATCGTGTAGCGGCCGAGGAACAAGACCGTTCCCCGGCGATCGCCCAGAGAGCCGAAAATCTCGCTTTCGTTGACCAGGGGGCTGTTCCAACCCCCCGGCGAACCGTCATCCTTCATCATCGATTTCCTTTTTCCGAAACCCAGCTCAGAGGGATCGATTGTAAACGATTCACTCGTCCGTGGCAACAACCGGAGAAGGCTTTTCGCGGTAGAAGCAGAGAACGTCGTCCCCCAGGCGGACCTGCCGTTGGAGGGCGAAATAGCCGGCCTCGAAATCGGTTTTGAAATGCCGGCGGAGGACGATCCTTCCGCCCGGGGCCAGGATCCCGCGCTTATGGATGACCTTGAGCGGATTGCGCTCATCCAGCAGTCGGTAAGGCGGATCGAGGAAGATGAGGTCGAAGCGGGCGCCCTCACCGGCCAGCTGGATGACCGCCCGGTTGAACTCCATCGCCACGATGCGGGAGCGGTCCTCGGCCTCGAGCTTGGCCAGGTTGTGGCGAAGGGTGGAGACGGCGGCCGGCAGGATCTCGACGAAGACGGCAAATGACGCGCCGTTGCTCAGGGCCTCGATCCCGACCGACCCCGTACCCGCGAATCCGTCAAGGACTTTTTTTCCCGGAAGCTCTTCCCGGAGGATGTTGAACAAGGCCGTCTTCAGCTTGTCCGGATAAGGCCGGACGTTGGGACTGGACACTTTTCGCAGACGTTTGCCCCGATAGGCGCCGCTGATGACCCGGATCATGGCGTTCCCCTCTCAATACGTGATTTCGACCAGGCCCGGACGGCTCCGCAAATCCTTGAGCCCGTCGGGAAGGGCGACCCAATCTTTGATCGACACAGCGTCGGTTTTTCCCAAGCCCGAGGCGAGGGCGATCATCAAATCGAGGACGGCGATCGGGATGATCTGGCCCTCAAGAAACAGCTTATCGAACTCGATCCGGGCGGCCCCTTCGCGGACAAGCACCCGGGCGGCGAAGAAAAGGGTCATTTTGGGCTTGAGGCCCAGAGGGAGCGAGGCCCGGCTCAAGTCGACGAAGGCTTTGCCTTCGACCCGGTTGTCGGCGAACAGCTTGAGGACCAGTTCCCGGAGCACATCCTCGCGATTCGCCTCGATCAGCGCGGCAATCCAGGCGTTAAGCTCTTTTTCGGTAAAGGTCACGGTCCGGGGCGGAAGCTTCCGCCCGGCGTCGTATTCGGCCGCGATCCGGTCCAATTGGTCCTGGATCCGAGCGGCGTCTTTCCGCATCGCCGCCGTCAACGGGTTGCCGGGCGTTTGCGGCCCCGCGGCCGCAGCCCCGGCCAAAAGCGCGAGAATGGCCAGGACCAGTGCGGTCCGCCGCCGGCAAACCCTTTTCCGTCGCAAGAAGTCCATCGGCGTCATTGTATCAGAGGATCGGCCCAAGGGAAATTTTTTTGGGAATAAGTCCGGCAAAAAAATCCGCGCGGCCGATCCCCGGAAGGACCGGACGCGCGGAGTCCGCGGCGGAACGGGCCGCGACCGTTATTTTTTGAACGGCGAAACGGGTGTCTTCTCCGTGACTTCGACCACCCCGGCCAGGATCAGGCCGCTGCCGGCGATGACGCTGGCGATGCCGCAAGGAGTCAGGAAGAACGGCGGAACGCCTTTGCCGCAGACGACGTAGAGGCCGTCGCCGGGGTCGGCGTCCTTCTCGACTTTCAACAATCCGTTCTGGCCGGCAAACAGCTGCTTGACGGTTTGACCGGCGGCCCCGAGATTATTCACATCCTGGAAATAGTTCGTCTCGATGCCTTTGACCCGGATGCGGTCATCCAGCTGGAGGACGCCCTTCTCGATGAAGACTTCGGCTTCCTTGGTCGAGGCGTTATACCGGACGACCCGGCCGATCCGGCTCTCACCCTCGACGGCCTGATCCCGCAGGACTTCCTGGACGGCCGTTTGAACGCCCGTCTCGTAGGGATTCAGGGCAAGGGAGATCCGGGTCGTTTCGTTGGCCAGAATTCCGATCAGTTCGTTGGAATTGAAATCGCCCTGGGCAGTGGTGATGCCGAACTGATAAATCCCTTTCGTCAGGTTTTCCATGCGGAAATGGCCCTGAACATCGGTCGGCTCGGCGGCCGAGATCGCTCCGGAAGAGATGTTTTTCAGCCTGACGACCGCTCCAACCATGGGAGTTTTCCCGTCCTGGGTGAAGATCGTCCCGACGAGATGACCTCTTTCGGCGGTTTGGGCCAGGGCGCTTCCCGCAGAAAAAGCAATCAGAATAAGAAGAAATACACGAAAGAAGAGAAACCTACACCCGATTTTTTGAAAAAACATGACGGCCTCCTGAACCTTGGCGTTGATATCTTATGATAAATATTGTCATTGTGTCAAATGATTTTTCTACCTGGGTCGCTTTTGACGCGGCGAGAGGGTTGCGGAACCGCCGGAATCTTCATCCTCAGGTATGATCGTCAACCGGATCGGCCGGCAAATCCGGTTGACCGAGGAGATCCGAAGCTCGTTAGAGCCGGCGACCGCCGCCAAGCTTGTTTCAAACAGGTCGGAGCTCAAGAACGCTTCGCCGATCGCCCGGCCGTTGAAGATGACCGAGATCAACGGCGGAGGACCGGCGGAAAAATCCGAAAAATCGATCGCCAGGCGGTAGGTTTTTTCGTCCAGAATCAAGGTCCGGGTCCTGACCTCCCCCGCCGACCACACCTCGTCGATGAGGGGAGTCTGCCGGGGCGTCAGGCCGGCTTCGATCCGAGGGGCGAGCTGCTGAAGGGCCGGACCGTCGTTCAACCGCTCATAATTCCGGCGCATCTTGATCAAGACGACCGCATCCCCGGGATTCAGGGTCAGCGCTTTTTCGTAGTAGAGATTCGACTCGTACAAATCGTCCAGGCGCTGGAAGGCCTCGCCGACGAGCTCGAAGATCCGTCCATAAGGGCGACGCTGGTCTTCCGGAACGACCAGCAGGTTCTGGGACAATGATTGTCCCATTTGCCCGACCTCCCGGTAGCGGTTTTGCTTGAAGCTCAACTCGAGGCCGAGGCTCAGGCGGATAAAGTCGATGAAACCGGTTCGGGCCTGGGCGTCGATGACGCCCCGGGCCTTGAACAGGGATTCCAATTCCGCAACGGCGCCGATGCTATCCTCGACTTCCAAGTAAGCCCGGAAATCATCAAGGAGGTCCTTCGGCTCGGCCGACGTATCCAGAAGACATTTCAGGATCCCGAGGCGGACGGATTTCCTCAGGCTGTGATACTCGTCCTGATTCAGGGCATTTTTTTCCGGCGTCAGGTTCATAAAGAAACAAATCCCGTCCAGGAGCCTGGCCGCGTCGCGGAAATAGCGGAGGGCTTCGGCCGGACGGCGGGCGTTCCGCTCGCTGAGGCCCGCCTGAAAGTCGTCCGCGGCCGTTTTCAAGTCGAGGCCTTCCGCCCGGGCCAGGAAATCAAGCCGCGCATCCAGAAAGAAGCCTTTGCCTCCCAGGAAAGCGGCCGCTTGGCGCAGCGTCGCGGCATCCTCGGGGAGGATTTTCTGAAGGATGAGGGCGTCGCGGACGTTCACCTCCCAGAGATTCAAGAGGACTTCGGCCCGGCGGGACCGCTCCGGCCCTCCGAAGGAGAGCAGGGTTCGGAGAATCCTTTCGGTGAACAGGCGCTCATCCGGATTCAATCCGGACCAACGCGACAAGAGGACTTTGCCGACTTCGAGATAAACGGAGGTATCCACTCCCGACAGGCCGGCCGCTTTCCGGTATTCATCGAAATAGCGCTCGGGCACCTCGAAATCAAGGGCGTTGAAATACTGCAAAGCCTGCCCGAAATCGAAATGGGTCACGGCCGAGAATGGATTCAGGACGAGGGACCGAAGGAAAAAGTCGTACGCCCGGCGGAAGTCGGCATCCCGGGCGGCCGGCTCTCCCAGCCGGCTGAGGCCCCGGTCGAAGAGCGCCCGGGCCCGGGACTGATAGAGCCGGCTGTTGAGCCAGGGAGAAAAACCGGGAGTTGGCTCCGCCGACGCGGGAATCCGGGTCCGCCCCGCGGCAAATTCGCCCCAGAAGACGAAAATCGAAAGAACGGCGGCCAGGATGAGGCCGACCCAAATCAAGGCGCGTTTCGGCATTTCAGGATTTCCGGTGATACGCCGTCTTCAAGGTCAAGGCCAGGATGACGGCAAAGGTGAGCTTGTTGGCCGGGATCTGAAGGTTGAAATCCGTCAAGCTATGGATGGCGATCGCCGCCACCGAGACCAAGCCGCCGAGAGCCAGCCCCTTGATCTCGGGATGGTGGCGGACCGACCAGGTCCGGAACGACTTATAGAGCATCCATCCAATCACAAACGCCAGGAGCCCGAAACCGATCAGGCCGAGCTCGACGAGAAATTCCAGGTAATCGTTGTGGGCATGGACGAGGGCGTACTCCATCTCCGAGGTATCGTACGCCTGGTAAACTTCCCCAAACGCGCCATACCCCACGCCGAAGAGAGGAAATTGCCCGACCATCGTCAGGACCGTCCCCCAGTACCGGGGACGCCCGTCCTGGAGGAGCTTGTCGACCCCGAAGCGGCCGACCATGGTTTCCAGGCCGACATACAAACCAAACAGGACGATGAGGACGAGGGCGATCCGGACGACCCGGCGGACCCAAGCCTGGTGGAACAGCGTATGCCCGAAGTGTTGGGCGGCCAGGATCGAGATCAGAACAAACGACAAAACGAGGACCACCGCTCCCGAACGGGAATTGGACAGGAGGAGGGCGACGGCCATGACCACAAGCCCCGCGCCGAGAAGAACGCTCTGGGCCAGACCCTTGTCGATAAAGCGGGCCAAGCGGGCCCGGAAGGTTGTCCCGGGTTCGCCGAAGAGGTCGAGGCGGGAGATGATCAACCCCAGGGCCAGGGGGATCACCATTTCCAGATAACCGGCGAAATGATTGCGGTTGACAAACGTCCCGGTGACCGAATCGAGACTGTACGACTTCGGATAAAAGAGAAGCCGGGGATTGGCCCGGGACAGCTCGAACATCCCGTAGAGCGATTCGAAAACGCCCACCCCGACGAGCGTCATCATCATCCGGCGCATTTGCTTCCGGTGGCTCACCGTCCGCAGGACCAGGAATCCGATGAGGACGTAGGCCAGAAGCTCGAGCCCCGAGGCCAGGGTTTCCCCGGGAAGGAGGGACAAGGTTTCGAATCCTCCCCGGGCCGATTCCGGCACGTACTGGGACCGAAGAGCCGCCGCCCGGGGCGACAGAAGGCGGACGATCAAGGCCGGCAGCGGCAGGATCTGAAACACCAGAAAAACGAACAGTCCGAAGAATGCCGGCCGCAGGAACCGCATGTCCGAGACAAGCTTGGGATTCAGAACAGGTTTCCGGTCCAGGAGGAGATAAATGGAAAAAAGGAAGAGGGCCGCGATCTCGATCAGGAGGATGGACCAGGATTCGACCGAAGCGATGGGAAGCGGCGCCCAAACCAGGAGCGCCAGAAGCCCGAAATCGAGAATTTTCCGGCCCAGGCGGTCCTTCGGGCTCAGGACTTCGCGGACGGCGGCCGACATGGGTGCCGCCCCCGCGCCGGGATTCGGACGGATCATTTCGCTCACGCTCAGTCGGAGGAATCCTTCCGGGCCTGTTTCTGAAGCTCGGCTTCATCCAGCCCGGGATCCTGGTAGTACTCATATTGGAAGTAGGGCGTGTAGAACGTCCCCTTTTTGCTTTCGGCGTCGTTGAAAATGACTCCGGCGATCCGGGCTTTGGCTTTCCGAAGCTCTTCGATTGTCCGGAGCAGGGGTTTCCGGGTCGTCTTGCCCGTTTTCAGGACAATGACGGTCATGTCGGCCAAGGCGGCCACGATCATCGGATCGACGACCGCCAAAACGGGCGGAAGATCGATCAGGACGATTTCGTACCGTTTGCGGACCACATCCAGAAGCTCTTTCATTTTCCTGGAATTCAGAAGCTCGGCCGGGTTGGGCGGGTGAGGGCCGCTCGGAAGCAGGGAGAAATGGGCGACCGGGGTCTTCTGGACGGCTTCGTCCAGGTCGACCCGGCCGGTCAGGACATCGCTCAGGCCGACGGTATTGCGGACCTGGAAAATCTTGTGAAGCCGGGGCTTGCGCAAATCGGCGTCGATCGCCAGGACCTTCTCCCCCATCTGGGCGAACGAGATGGCGATGTTGGAGATGGTCGCCGACTTGCCTTCCTGGGGCTGGGTGCTGGTGAAGGCGATGATCTTCTGATCGCTGTCGATCCGGGAAAAAAGGATCGAGGTCCGGACGTTCCGATAGTCCTCGGCGATCGAGATCTTCGGGAACAGGTGATTGATGAGCTCCACTTCCGCGACCTTGGCCGCTTCCTTGCCCTGAGCCGACGAGTCCCCGTAGGGCGAGGCGTAAGCGCTCCCTTTGCCGTTGGCGCCGTTGGGCGAGAAATGCGGGATCAGGCCGAGGGACGGAAGGCCGGTCAGCTTGTCCAGGTCCTCGGGGTTCTTGATCGTATTGTCGAGGTAGTGGGCCCCGAAGGCCAGCCCGACGCCGAGCATGAGGCCGAGGAGAAGAGCGACGACGAGGTTGCGCTTGATGTTCGGGGAGACCGGGTCTTCGGGAACGAGGGCTTCGTCGACGATCTTGATGTTGCTCGTTTTCAGGCCGCTCAGCATGGTCGATACCTGGGTCGTTTTTTGCTGGGCATCCAGGGTCGTGATCAGCTCCCGGGTCGTATCGATATCCGAGTTAAGTCCCGCCAAATACAAGGACGCGTTGTTCTGCTCGGTGACTTCAGTCCGCTTGTCCGCGAGCATCTGCTTGAGCCGGTTTTCGTTTCCCAGGGCCTGGGAATATTCCGACGAGGCCAATTCGACGGCTTTCTGGATTTCCGTCTTGAGCTGGGTTTCGAGCGTCTCGATCCTGGTCCGGAGCTGGACCATCTCCGGGTGGTTGGGGGTATACGTGGTTTTAATCTTTTCGTCGTATTCGCCCTTGGCCTGGAGGTAGTTGGTCCGGAGGCTTTGGATCGTCGAATCGCTGACGTTTTGGGGCAAAGCGTCGACCCGGAGCCTCTGCAGCTCCTGATACTTGGCCTGGGCGGCGATCCGGGCGACCTGGGCGCTGGAATAAGCGGTCGCGGCCGAATCGTATTGGGAGGCAACCGGCTTATCCTTGTCCGAGAGCGGCAGGATCTCGTTCTCCTCGGAGTACCGCTGCCGGCGCCGCTCCATGGCGCCGAGATCGTCCTTGAGCTTGGCGATCTGCTCGGTCAGGAAATTCGAAGTCTGCTGGGTCGCCTCCGAGCGCGTTTCGATCGTGTAGTTGATATATTCCTCGGCCAGCGTGTTCACCACGCTCGCGGCAAATTGCGGATACGGCGAAACGTAGCGGACATCCACCAGCCGCGTTTCCGGGACCGGGTCGACCTTTAAGTTCTCCAGGAGAATGCCGGCGTACAGCGTCTCGACGGCGGTGTCCGGCGCGGTTTTTTCTTCAGCACCGGTCCGGCCTTTGTCCGCCTTGAGCCAGCGGAACGTGATGAGATATTTCACCATGCCGGGGAGCGTCTTTTTCCCGCCGAGCTCGGCTTGAAACTCCGACCGGGCGCCGAGATTCATCTTCTGAACCACCCGCTCGGCCAAGCGCCGACTCTGGATGATCCGGAGCTGGGTGTTGAAGTATGTCCCGAGAAAATCGCTGTTGCCCGTGGCCGGAGCGTTCAAAAAATCCTGGAGGTTGTACCGGGCCGATCCTTGCTCCTCGATCAGGATCTGGGCGGTCGCTTCGTAGCGCGGCGTCTGGGTGAAGGAGAGCAGGGCGGTCACGGCCAGGCAGATGCCCAGGGCGGCCAGGACGATCGTCCTCCGCTTCCAGACGATGTCCCACAGCTCCAGGAGGTCGACGTCTTTGCGGCTCGTTTGTCGGGCGGCGGTCATGTTCGTTCCTTCTTCAGAGGTCCGGGCGCGGTCCCGGCCGGACGCATTCAGCATAGGCCCCAGCCATCGAGAGAGCAATCGTCGGGGAGGATGAACCCCCCGGTGATTTTTTTCCCCTCCCCCTCCTCGTCGGGGGTGAGAAACGAAGGGCTTAAGAGCGGCCCCCGGCTCAGCAACGAGGGCTAACCCGCAATCCTGCCTTAGAAAATCGTGTCCGGGACGAAAACAGTATCCCCTTCTTTCAGCTGGAAATCCGGGTCTTTATTGCTTTGGATGCGGGCGACGTTGATCTCGAACGTCTTTTCCTTGCCGTCGGCGTCCTTCCGGGTCACGACCACCCGGCGCTTGGCCGCCCGCTCGGTGAATCCGCCCGCCTGGGCGATCGCCTGGGTGACGGTTGGGATTCGGGATTGGAGGACGTTCAGAGCTCCGGGCATTTTCACCTGGCCGTAAATATAGACCTGGACGGTCCGGTCGATTTGAACGATGACCGAGTCGCCGGCCTCCAAGGGGAGGTTGAATTTCGGGTCGCCCTTCATCATGAGGTCGTCGATCGGAATCTTCAGGTTGTTCGTCGTCCCATCCGGGAAGGTCCGGATGATAATGATCTCCCGGGCGGCTTCCTTGGTCAGGCCGCCGGCCGCGGTAATCGCTTCCAGGAGCGTCATCCGGCCGATGAGGGGGACGAATCCCGGCTTGGCCACCGCGCCCAGGAGGGAAACCTGCTTGCTCTGGCGTTCCTTGATGACCACGGAGACATGGGGATCGCGAATAAAAGGAGCGTAAAGCTCGGCCAGCTTCTTCTCAAGCTCCGGCGACGTCAGGCCCTCGACGTACACCTCGTTGATGATGGCCAGGTTGATCTTGCCCTGCTCGGTGACCCGGACCTCGGCGTTCATCTTGACGTCCTCCCTGACCTTGATCTCCAGGAGGTCCTTGGGGCCGATGCGGTACGGAATCACGTAGCCGTCGGACTGGGCGGCCGCGGGGTCCTGGGCGAAAAGCGGGGCCAGGAGGAAACCAAAAACGAAAGCCGCGAGGACCGCGGCCGGAATCCGTGTCTTCATGTGAAACTCCCTATTCGACGTGATCACCTGCGTTATCCGCGACAGGTTAAAAGCTCTGTTGGAGGACAAGGCCGACGAAATTTCGGGTGCGGTCGAAATTCGAAAGGCCCGATGTCCAGCGCTCCGCGTTCCAGGAAAGGCCGAGGCCCGCCGTCCGAAAGACGCGGAAAATCAACCCCACGGAATGAAGCCGGTGCCGGTCCTCCCGGTCGTCCGGAGATGCGGCGGCCTCTTCCCCGAAGGCGGCCGATCGAGCGGAATAGTCCGCCCGCCCCCTGGCAAAATCGTAATCGATTTTCAGAAAGGAGGTCAAATAGACCGACCCGCCCAGCCGGACCGAATCCTCGACATAATAGAAGATCTGGGCATACGTGGAAAAGACCAGGTCCCGGGCGAATTGCAGGCGGACGGCCAGCCGCCCGGTCCGCAGGTCGAGCCCGGTGTTTCCCACCAAGCCGCGGAACACCGGCTCCCCTGCCGTTTTCGGGTCGAAGGTTTTATATCCGAGGTTGAGGAGGCCGCGGATTCGGCCGAGAAGGGGAAACCGGAAGCCGGCCCGGATGCCGGTCGCCATCGCGTCGCGCCAACCGGCTGCGTTGTCGACGAATTTGTATTCCTGGACCTCCCCGCGAAAAAACAGGAATCCGTCGGTGAAAAGCTGGTAGTAGGCTTCGGCCGCGAGTTCCCGCTCCTCCCGGTCGAGAAGCTGAGCCACCGGCGCTTCGTCGGGCGATATCAGGATCTCGTCATAAGAAATCTTCCGGACGGCCCCGGAGATCCCGATCGATGTTTTTCGGGCGGTCTCGAAGGCCAGGCCGGCGGCGAGGCTTCTCACCCGGTCCGTGGCCGGAATCTGGAATTCCGAAGAAATCCGGCGGCGGTGCCGATCGTCTCCGGCATCCGCGGACAGGACGAAGCGGCGCAGAAAGAGAGCCCGGAATCCGGCTCCATAGCCGTTGGTGAAGGACCGTTGGTACGATTCCTTTTGATAATAGGCGTATTCAGGATTCTCGCGGGCATAAAGGATCAGGGTGTTGCGGAGGGGCCAGTAGGCTCTGACTTCCGGAGAGAGCGTCGCGGTGAAATCCTTTTTCGGCTCCCCGGAGTCGCTTCCGAAATAGAGGTTGTCGTCGAAGCCCACATCCCGGATGGTGATCGTCGGATAGATCCGAAAGGGGCCCAGCTTCCAGCGTGTCCGGGTCAGGATTCTCTGGTATTCGTCCGAGAAATTTTGATAGCTCTGAGCCGAAAGAAACCCGGCGGCCAGGGTCAGTCCCAGGGCTAAGGTCATCGCGAAGCGGCGCATTGCGGTGAAACGGATCCGCCGGGTCAATTCAAGAGCCGGTCCAGAAAGGCGGGTTTCCGGGAAAACGACCGAAAGATTTCGGCGACGGCGGCCTTGCGGAAGAGCGACCGGATCACCCCGCTCTGCCAGTCGAAATTCCCCTCGCCTTGGATCAAGGGAATGAGGCCGTCGGTCTGGGCCAGCGTGAACAGGGCTTCGAACTGAGATTCGCTCATCCAGGAATAGAGCTTCCTCACATACAATCCGAGGGAAATTTCCCGACGGAGGGCGGCTTTCCAGCGGCGCTCGTAGGCCGCAAGCGAGGCGGCCCCGAGGGAATCGGCAGCCAGGGCTTCCCGGATGACATCGGCGGCGATCCGGGCTCCCCACAAACCATAATAAACGCCCCCGCCGGTGGTCGTTTTGACCTGTCCGGCGGCCTCGCCTACGGATAAGGCCCGGTCGGCGACGGTTGTTTTGGCCATGCCTTGATAGATCGGTTTGAATTCGAGCGGTCGGGCGGCGCCTTCCAGCGACATCCCGGGGTGGTGCCGGCGAAGGAACGCCTCAAACGCCTCCCGCGGGTGCTCGTCGGTAATCAATCCGATCCGCATCCGGCCGTCTCCGGAAGGAACGGACCAGGCGAATCCGCCGGGCGCCGTCGGCGGTCCGGCATAAATCGTCGGGATCACCGCGCCATCGCTTTCGATTTCGGCCTGGGCTCCGTGGACGATCCTTTTGGGGAGCGTCAGTTTCAGTTTTGCGTGCAGTCGCCGGTCCACACCCGTGGCCAAAACGGCCATCCGGGCCCGGCGGCGGACCGGGACATCGGCGACGACCGTCTCGAGGATGACGCCGTCGGGCAAGACCTCGATGTCGAGGACGGACGTCCCCGTTTCGATTTCCGCCCCGGCCCGTTCGGCCAAGCCGGCTAAGGCTTGATCGAAGCGACGCCGATCGACCACCGCGGCAAACGGCGCCGGGTGGCGGTAAAGGATCGTCTTTCCCGTGGAGGAGACGATCCGGGCTTCCTGGAACTCCGAGGTGAGAATATCGGCCGGCAGGTCGAATTCGGAAAACAGCTCCCGGCCGACAAAGCCGGTGCAGACAACGTTCGATCCGATTTCCGGCTTTTTTTCGAAAACGGAGACGCGCGCCCCGGTTTCGGCCAGCAAGCGGGCGGTTTGCAGGCCGGCCGGCCCGCCGCCAATCACCGCCACGTCGATACAATCCGTCATTTCGTAATCTCGGAATGTCCTTGGAACTCGCGACATCAGATGAGGCTCAAATGAAGGCGTATTATGACGATTTTTCCGATAGGAATCAAATCTTCGATTGCCGGGATTCCCATTTTCCCCGGAACGTGATCCAGAAGGAGAGGAAAATCAGCCGGAGGTCAAACCAGAAGCTTCGCTTCCGGAGATAAAGAAGGTCATAGCGGAACTTCTTCCGCCGGGGCGTGTCGCCGGGAAGAAAAACCTGGGTCAGGCCGGTCAGCCCCGGACGGACGACATGCCGTTCCCGGATAGCCGGGGATATCCTGGATGTCGCGCCGATCCGGATCGCCGTGAACTTCCTGTTCGTTCGGCCTGAGGGCCCGCGGGCCGACGAAGCTCATGTCTCCTTTGAAGATGTTGACCAATTGGGGAAGCTCGTCCATCGCCGTCGCCCGGAGGATCCGGCCCACCCGGGTGACCCGGGGATCTCGTTCGACCGCCTGCTTCGGGCCGTCCTTCTCGGCGTCGGTCCGCATGGACCGGAACTTGAGGGCTTTAAAGATGCGGCCGTTCTTCCCCACCCGCTCCTGGCCGAAAAAGACGGGCCCTCCGTCTTCCAGCTTGATCAGGATCGGGATCGCGATCCAGAGAGGCGAGGACAGAAGCAGCCCGATGAAAGCCAGTCCGGCATCGAACGGCCGCTTGAGGAACAGCGCTTTCCAGAGCGGGGCGCTCATGAGCGGACCTTCTCCGGACGGCTGTCGAGGGATTGCATCAATTTCTCGAAGGCGTCGATCACGCTCCGCCGGGAATACTTTTCTTCCGCCAAACGCCGGCCCCGGGCGGCCATTTCGGAGCAGAGGGACGGGGCTTCCTTGAGGCTTTGGATCGCGGCCGCGATCCGAACCGTGTCGTCGGGCGGAGCGCAGAGCCCGCATTCGGCGTCGCGGATGATCTGAAAAACTTCCGAGGCTTCCGTCGCCAGGCCCAGAATCGGCCGGCCGGCGGCCAGGAAGTTATAGAGCTTCGAAGGGACGGATAAAAACGACTTGTCCTTGTCCAGGGGGACCAACAGCGCGTCGGCCGAGGCCAGAAGATGGGGCAGGTCGCCGTAAGGCTGGAACGGGAGAAAAACGACGTTTCGGAGCTTGAGGGCTTCGGCCCGGGCCCGGAGGTCGGGGAGCTTGAGCCCGTCTCCGACGATGACCACCCGGATTTTCGGATCGGCCGCCAGAAACCGGGCCGCCTCCAGGATCCGGACGAGCGTTTCGAAGCTGGAGATGCTGATCGTCCCCGAATACATGACCGTGAAGAGATCGTGCAGGCCGTATTTGCGCGAAACCGGGTTGTCTTTTGGGAGCGGACGGAGAAATTCCGTGTCCACCCAATTTGGGATCACGGAAATCTTCGCCTCCGGGACGTTTTTCGACAGGAGGTTTCTCTTGAAACCGTCGCTGATGACCACGATCCGGTCGTGGCCGTCATACAGGAGCTTTTCAAAAGCCTTGGCGGCCTTGATGGCGAATGGATTGCGGAGGATGCCCGCTTCGATCGAGAGGTCCGGGTGGATGTCCTGGACGTTGAGGATGACGGACGCGCCGCGAAGGCGGCGGGCCAGGATCCCGGTCAAGCCGAGCTGGAGGGGCGGCAGCCGGAGAAAGACGATGTCACCGCGCCGGACGGTCCGGAGGTTCCAGAAGGTGGCCAAGGTATAGATGGTCCAGGCGATCAGCCGGCCGATGGGATGGACGGTGAAATTGGTCGGATAGCGTTTGACGAGCACGCCGTTTCTGTTCTCCCGGACGAGCATGCGCCCCTCGTAGCCGCGGTTATGCGGCGGCCGGGGGATCGTCGTGATGATTTCGACCCGGTGACCGCGGGACGCCAATGAAGCGGCCAGCTCGTCCATCAGGATCGGGGCGCTGCCCATGTCCGGGAGGTAGTACATCGTGTGGATGAGAACTCTCATAAAATCACCTCGGAGCCGGAGTCGGGAACGGACGACCGGCGGAGCATGAAGGAAATGAAGGCCATAGCCGGGACGAGCAAAAGGAGGTCGACGCCGTAGAAGGCCGCGGTCGACTCGAAGAAGGTTCGGGACGTCAGGAAGACGACAATTAAGACGGATTCCGTGAGCAAGATCTGGTCTTCCCCTTCCAGCGACCGGGTGACCTTGAAGATCCTCTTTTTAAGCATGACGATCCAGATCCCGGCAAGGGAGGCCAGAAAGAGGACCGCTCCGATGATTCCCTCTTGGATGGCCGCATGGAGGTAGGAGTTGTGCATGTGAAGGTTGCGGAGCATGATCCGGTCGGCGTTGAAGCCCCAGCCGAGAAACGGGGAGGCTTCGATTTTATCGATTCCGGCGCTCCAACCGACCTGGCGGCCTGAAAGGTCGAGCAATCGCTCGAAGTTGCTCTGGGCCCGGCCCTGAAACCCGGAGACGTAGATGATCCCCAGGGCGGCCAGGCCGACCAGGAAAAACTTGAAGTTGATCCCCTTGAGCAGGACGAAAAACATCATTACCAAGGCCAGGCCCAGGAGCGACGTCCGTGACTCGGTCTGGGCCAGCATGAAGAAGGCCGGCGGCAGGGGCAGGAGCCAGATCCAGCGCTTTTTGCCGTGCCCCGCGGCCAGACGAACGACGCTGACGATGATGACGATCAGGGCATAGCGGCCGACGCCGTTCCGGGTCACCTCCCCCAAGCCGAATGGAATCGCATAGAGTTGCGTGTTGGCTTGGGCGCCCCGCCAGATCCTGATGGCCGAGGGGAGCAGGGAGAACGTCAGGGCGAAAAAGATCGCATAGTTAAGCTGGATGGTGATCTTGAGGCGGTGGAAGTTGTCCTCCCCTTCCGTGACCATCCAGAAGACCATGAGCGGGGCCAGGTACAAACCCGCCCAATAGGCCGATTCCCAGGGTTCCGCCGAAAGCAGGAAGGAGACGGACAGACCGATGAAGCCGTAAGCGAAGAGGAAGCCGAGCGGATTTTTCAGATAAGGAAATTTCGCCCGCTTGACGATGATCCACATCAAGGCCAGATACGTCGCCAGATGCGGTAAAAACGCCCGGGTCCCCTGAAAGAAGGTCTTGAAATCGGAGAGGAAGATCTCGGAATACGGCGGCTGGATGTACCGGGTATCGGTGAACATCCCGGCCCA
The DNA here is from genome assembly GCA_963783665.1 of Candidatus Aminicenantota bacterium. Taxonomy (GTDB): domain Bacteria; phylum Acidobacteriota; class Aminicenantia; order Aminicenantales; family UBA4085; genus JAAZPG01. Next base: position 690,075 of record CAWANZ010000002.1, read on the forward strand.
CACGAGCAGCCAGAGCAACAGCGTGAAATTCATGTTTGCTTCAGCCCCAAACCGGCCGTTGAGGCCAGCTCCCGGAGGAGGTCGCGGCCTTTCCAGAGAACGATCGATCCATAAACTGCCACGCCCGCCGCGACCGAAACCAGGAGGTCGGAAAGCGGCGATAGCTGCCACGGCTCCCAGGCCAAGGCCCGGAGGCCCAGAACGACGGCGATGATCGCGGCGGAGCCGATCGTCGGCAGGCGGAGCCGGCTCAGAAAGGGACGCCAGCGGAGCGTAATGAGCTTGTTCGTCACGCCCTGAATGACGGGGCTTAAAGCCGCCGTCCACAGGGTGAAAGCGATCGTCACGCCCATCAGGCCGTATTTGACCCCGACGAAAAACGCGACCAGGTTGCCGACGAGGGCTATGAAATTGAGCTTGAAGCTCAGGTCGGACCGCCCTTTCGCATACTGCACGGCCGAGGCCGGGCTGAGGATAGATTGGATGGCCCCGACGATGCAGAAGACTTCAAGCACGGCCGCGGCCGGAAGCCATTTGGCTCCGTAGACGGACGCGATCAGGCTGTGGCTGACGGCGAACATTCCGGCCATAATCGGGAACGTGACCAGGGAGATGAATTTGATCACTCGGAGATAGCCGTCCCGGATCCGGGCGTTGTCGTTCTGGATCAGGGAGAACGCCGGGAAGATGACCCGGGTGACGGAATCGGAGATTTTCCAGGCCGGCGTCAGCATCAGGCTGTAGGCGAGGGAATAATAACCCAGAGCCTCCATCCCGAGAAAACGCCCGATGATGATGTTATCCACGTTCTGGGAAGTGAAGCTGACGATCTGCTCGCCCAGGACAAAAATTCCGAATTTGAGAAGGGGACGGACGGAGGCCAGATTGAACTGCCAGCCCGGCCGCATGTCGGCCGAAATCCACAGGAGGACGACGCGAAGCCCGGCGCCCAGGATGTAGCCGTAGACGATGCTCCAGATGCCGTACCCCATCAACGCCAGGACGATCGAGGACGCGCCGCTCGTCAGCGCCTCGGCAATCTCGATCTTGAACCGGGTTTTAAAATCGAGCTTCTTCTGAAGGAGCGCCGCGAACATCGACCCGAGAGCGCAGACAACGAAGGCGAGAGACATGACCTTCAGGATCGGCCCCAGCCGCTCCTCCTGGAAGAAGGCGGCCAAAGCCCCGGAGCCGAGATACATCATCCCGGCCAGGAGGATGCCTCCGCCGACGTTCAGAAAAAATATCGTGGAGAACTGTTCCCGGGTGACCGATTCCTCATGGACGATCGCCGCCCCCAAGCCCATGTCGGCCAGGAGGGTCAAAAGGCCCATCATGATCAGAATGATCCCGCGAAGGCCGAAATCCGAAGGCTCCAGGATATTAGCCAGGACGGCGAGAACAACGAACGTCCAGGCTGTCACAAGCGACGCGGACCCGCCTTTCCACAGGATACCTTGCGCCGTTCGCTTCGTTAAAGACATGAAGACGGGCTACCGCCCACGGGTCGTTTCATCACGTTCGGGCCATCGATTGAATTCCGTTTTCTCTCCGGCCCGAGACGGGCAGAGGCCGGAGATCGGCTCGGCTTTATCATAATCCGGTCCGTTTTCGGCGAACAATCGCCCGGGCGGATGAGGATGGGGGTGATATTTGATTCGTCCGTGTCATCGTCGGAGAGGATTGAGGCCCACGCCTCTCCTCCCCCCGGATTTTGACAGGGCCGGGACGAAGGGATATATTTGACAAGAAAATGATCGAAAGGCTGAAAACGAACGGAAAAAAATGGGGGGGCATTCTCGCCGCCCTGATCCTGGCCGGCGGCCTGGCCGCAGCCGGATCGAGCCGGAATCCCGCCCAGGACCAGACGGCCGGACAGATCGAGCCGTTTTACCTCCGTCTTCTTAGATCCGGCGAAAATGCATACATAGCGGGGAATTTTCGCGAAGCCGCGCAGGATTTCAAAGTAGCCGTCTTCGGCCTCTACCCTGACCGGCGGATACTGGCCCGGGCCCAGGTATACCTCGGCTTGAGCCTGGTCAAAACCGGCGATTCGAGCAGCGGACGGGAGTTGATCGAAAAAGCATTAAGTGCGATCGGCGGCTCCGATCATTATGAAACACTGGGGCTTGGGCCCGCGGCGGCCTCGGACCTCGCCGCTTTGATTAAGAAGTGGAATCTTTCTCCAACTCCGGCTGCGGCAAAAACCGTCGAATCTCCGGTCCCACTACCGTCCCGGCCGGCGGAAACGCCCCCGGCGACCATCGCGGCGCCGGCCACAAAACCCGCGGCCGAGGAGGCCTCAACTTCCTCGTCCGACCGGATCGGCGAGCTGAAAGAGGTCCTCGCCGTCGATCCGAGGAACGCCACGGCTTATGCCGAGCTGGCCGAGCTCGAGCTTCGGGCCGGAGACGCGGCAGCCGCCAAAAGCACCCTGAAAAGCATGATCCGGGAGAACCCGGCCGAAGTCGAAGGCTACTTGTCATTAGGCCGGATTTGTTACCGGGAAAAAATCTATAAAGAAGCCGACACGCATCTGGAAAAATTTCTCGATCTCGTTAGAGTCACCGGCCTGAGCCAAAACAAAATCGCCGAGGCCCGGGCCCTCCGGCTCCTCGCGGCCTCTCTCCGCGATGATTCTCGGAAGCTGCGGAAGTTCCTGGCGGAATACCGCGATTCGTTCGAAGGGGAGGCGATCGATTCCCTGCCTCTCTTCCCCGAAGATAAAGCCCGTTTACGGAGCATTCTCCAGACCGGAAAATAATCCCGGGCCCGCCGCTTTCCTTGTAATTCCCCCGGCCGGAAGGTAAACTAGCCTGCCTGGATGCAAATCATGACCCAGCTTGAATACGCAAAAAATGGCACCCTGACGCCCGTCCTCGAAGCGGCCGCGCGCGCGGAAGGCGTCTCCCCCGCCGAGCTTTCGGCTTTGGTAGCCCAGGGCCTGGCCGTCGTCCCGGCTAATCCCCTCCATCCGCGGCTCCGCCCCATGGCCGTCGGAAAAAACCTCCGGACAAAGGTCAACGTCAACATCGGCACCTCCAAGGATTGCATCGACCTCCCGGGCGAGCTTCAGAAGGTCGACGTTTCCCTGGAATACGAGGCCGACACGATCATGGACCTGAGCACCGGAGGCGACCTCCGGGCGATCCGCCGGGCGATCCTGGACCGGGCCCCGATCCCGCTGGGGACCGTGCCGATCTACCAGGCCGCCGTCGAAGCCATCGGCCGGCGCGGGTCCGTGGTCGAGATGACCGCCGACGACCTGTTCGCCTCGATCGAGGACCAGGCCCGGGAAGGCGTCGATTTCATGACCGTTCACTGCGGCCTGACCCTCCGGGCGATCGACCGGATGAAATCCCAGGGGCGGGTGGCCGACATCGTCTCCCGAGGGGGCGCCTTTCATCTCGCCTGGAGCCTCCACCACGGCAAGGAAAATCCGCTTTTCGAGCAGTTCGACCGATTGCTCGAGCTGGCCCGGACATACGAGTTCACCTTGAGCCTGGGCGACGGCCTGCGGCCCGGCTCGATCATCGACGCAACCGACCGCTGCCAAATCGAGGAGCTGCTGACTCTGGGCGAGCTCGTCAAGCGCGCCCGGGAACGCGGCGTCCAGGTCATGGTCGAGGGACCGGGCCATGTTCCGCTCGACCAGGTCGAGATGAACGTCAAGCTCGAGAAAAGCGTCTGCCACGGAGCGCCGTTCTACGTCCTCGGCCCCCTCGTGACGGACATCGGGGCGGGATACGACCACATTGTCGGAGCCATCGGCGGAGCGATCGCGGCCTCAGCCGGAGCGGATTTTCTCTGTTACGTCACTCCGGCCGAGCATCTCGGCTTGCCGACCGTCGACGACGTCCGGGAGGGATTGATCGCCTCCCGCATCGCCGGGCACGCCGCCGATATCGTCAAGGGCCTCCCCGGAGCCCGCGACCGCGACTTGAATCTCTCCCGGGCCCGGAAAAGCTCGATTGGAAAGGCCAACAAGCCCTGGCTCTCGATCCGCGTAAGTTCGAAACCACCCGGCGGAAACACCAATCCGGGTCGGCCGCCTGTTCCATGTGCGGCGACTTTTGCGCCATGCGCCTCGTTTCCGAATTTCTCGACACGCCGGGAGACACGGATGTCGAGAAATGCTGAGGGGCTTCGTTTCGGCCCGGCCGGCGTTCCGGATTCCTCCCCCCAGACCTCGACCGTCGCCGCCCTCGCCTACGTCCGCAGCCTGAATCTCGATTGCCATGAAATGGAGTTCGTCCGGGGGGTGAAAATCGGCAGCGACACCGCCGCCCGGATTAAAGCCAAGGCCGAGGAGCTCGACATCGGTCTCAGCGCCCACGCCCCCTATTACGTCAACCTGAACTCGCCGGAAGCCGGCAAGCGGCTTCAGAGCCAGGATCATCTCCTCCGGTCGGCCCGGGCCGCCGCCCTCTGCGGAGCCAAAAGCGTTGTCTTCCACGCCGGGTATTACGGGCTGACGTCCCCGGAGGAAGCCTATGCAACCATCAAGCGGGAAATCGGCCAGGTCCTTTCCGTCCTCCGGGCCGAACGCAATCCCGTCCGGCTCCGGATCGAGACCATGGGCAAAGCGTCCCAATTCGGAACGCTGGACGAAGTGCTGTCCCTGTGTCGCGAGCTCGAGGGCTTGGAACCCTGTCTTGATTTTTCTCACCTTCATGCCCGGGAAGGGCAGGTCAACTCATATCCGGAATTCCAGCGCGTCTGGCGAAAGGTCGAAAAGCGGCTGGGCAAATCAGGTCTTAAAAATGCCCATGTCCACATCTCGGGAATCGAATATGGGCCCAAGGGCGAGCTTCGCCACCTCAACCTTCCCGATTCCGATTTCCGGTATCACGAGTGGATCCGGGCGGTCGGCGAGGCCGGAATCGAAGGCCATATCGTCTGCGAAAGCCCGGCCCGGGAATTCGACGCCAGGATGCTCCAAGACCTCTACCGATCGTTCCGCTTGAAACACTGACCGGATCTCAACCGGAGGCCCGCCGATAGATTTCGTCCAGGGCCGCGGCCTTTCCTTCCCAGGAGAAATCTCCGATACGGCGAAGCGCCCCTTCGCCCAGCCGCCGCCGTTCGTCCTCGTCGCCGGCCAGCCGCTCAAGGGCGGCGGCCAAGTCGGCGGTCAGCTGCCGGGGCGTCCGGACCGCAAGCTTGATCCCGCAGTCCGGGGTGACGACGTTCGTGAATCCGCAGCAATCAGGGCAGACGACGGGCAGGCCGGCGGAAAGGAATTCGAGGAGGACCGTCGAGGTCAGGTCCTTGAGGCTCGTGATCACCCCGACGTGAGCTTGCTTCACCATTCGGACCGCTTCGTCCCGGGGGATCCAGCCCGGCCAGGAACATCTCCCGCCGAGGCCCAGCTCGCGGGCGAGCCATTTCCATCCGGTCGTGCTCCGGCCGCGGCCGAGGACGGTTAATCTCCAGTCGAACCGGTCTCCGATGAGGGCCAAGGCCCGCAGGAGCAGCGGCAGCGCTTTGCCCGGCTGGTGCTGGCCGCTCCAGATCAGCCGGATCGGCTCCGCCGGTCCGCGCCGGACGGGTGTCTCAACGGATTCGCCGGGCGGTCCGATCTCGCAGATCACCTCGCTTGCCTGTCCGTAGCGGCGGCGGATTTCCCGCCGGATCCCCTCCGTGGCGGCGATAATCGCCCCGGAGGCCTTGGCAAACGATTTTTTCGGACCGGGCAAAAAAAGGATCTGCAGGGAGTTGTAGATGTTGCGGCCGGCATAATAGAAAGCCCCGGCCGGCCCCATCATCGGGAGAAACCTCCAGGGCGTGTTCTCCAACCCTCCGATAGGCCCCCAAACCAGGGGCATGTCCATCCGCCAGAAACGGCCGGGAAATCGGAAGCCCACATAGGTGACGAGATGGACCAGGTCGAATCCAACGTCGGCCTGGAGCCGGCAAGCCAGCCGGAAGGCGTCGACCTGCCACCCGCTATAGGACAGGTTCATGATCGGCTTGAGCGGCGTGTTCTCGATGAGCTTCCAACCGGGCGTCGGACGATAATGCCAGGACTTCTCGGGCACGTAATGGAAGCGGACGGAGCCGACCGACCCGCCTTCCCTCGCCTGGGCCCGCTCGATGTCGTCCCGGTGGTATCCGGCCGTGATGACATCAACCTCGTGACGGGAGGCGATCGCCTTCACCCAACCCCAGCCCACTCCCTCCTCGGAACCCAAGACCGGATTGCATGCGTAGGCCACGGCCAGGATCTTCAGCGGACGAACATATGCGGATGTCATCGGATCGAATGCTCAGCGAGCGGATTCGGGATGGCGGGACAGCCACGACGAAAAGGGAGCGGCGGATGAGGGCTCGGCCTCGGCGGCCGCCGCGTCCAGGCGGCGGAAAAGATCGGCCAGCCCGTCGACCGGACTCCGTCCCGCGCTCAGAAGCACATAGCCCGGCAGGCCGGCGGCCGCCGACGCGCTTCGAGCCGCGACGACGCGTCCGTCCCGGATTTCGCAATCGAAAATCCATTCGATAAATGACCGCCATTCTCCCGGATGGCTGTCGGCATGATAGGGTTTGGCCGCCGTGGATTCGGGAATGAGGACGGAGACGGGAACGAGAATCGGCCGGCCGGCGTCAACGATGTATTCCGGCCCGAGGTCCCAATGCCGGTAGAACGCATAAAGGAGGGGGCCGTTTTCAAAGGTCCGCGGCCGGGCGAAGTAATAGAGAAGATTTTCCCGCAGATCGAAATCCGCGATCAGCGTCGCGTCTTCCGGAGCCTTGGCCTGGATCAGGGCGGCCCGGTCGTAATCGAGACCGCGGCCGGCATGAGCCGGAAGGACGGCCCCGATCAAATTCCAGGCCGCCAAGGCGGCGATCGCCGTCACCGACAAGCCGAAAAGCAGCCGGCGGGCTCGCGGCGGATTCGACGCGGAAGCCCGACGGTCGGCCAGAAGCCGAGCGGCCAGGAAGAAGATCAGCGGCAGGAGCGGGATATAGAGCTCGTAGCCATAGGGGGTAAACCACCAGATGAAGGCGACCGTCACCGCCAGCCAGATCAGCAGAGTCAGACGGAATTCGGCCTCCGGGGCCCGCCGGACGATCGCTTTGATCGTCATTAAAACCAGGGCCGCCAGCAGAAGGCCGGTCGCGGCGGCCGCCGGAAGATAGAGTGACGGGGGAACGAACGCGAAGTTCCGGGCGAAGCTCAGGAGAATCTTCGCCCCGCCCATGATCGAAATATTGCTCATCGTCCCCCACCGGGGGTCGGGATAAAAAGCATAAGAGAGGCACCACCGAACGAATCCGGAAATCGTCCTCGGTCCCGACGTCGTCCCGAACGCGGCCAGGTACAGCGGCGAGAACGATCACCCCGGCCGCGGCGATTGTGCCCGCGGCCCGGATCCATCCCTTCCGGCCGAACCGCCTGGCCAGGAGATAAGCGAACGGTACCGCAAAAAGGACGCTGATCTGGTTATAGAGGACGGCCAGGCAGAAAAGGCCCAGGAGGACGAAGCCAAGCCCGGCCGAGGGCGGAGTCGAACGAACCGGATGGAGCAAAGCCAGGATGAGCACCAGGCAACCCATCGTCGGGATATAAACTTCGACAAACGTCGCGTATTGCCAGAACCCCAAGCAGACAAACAAGCCCGAGGCAAAGAGGGCGGCCAAGGCCGGCGGAAGCCGTCATCCGGCGAACGATGCCGAAGACGGCGGCCAGGACGATCAGAGCCCAGAAGATATTGTGGACCTGGGCCGCCTCGAGCGGGCTGATCGAAGGAACGACGGTCCCCAATCCCTTCCAGACAACGCGGATGATCGGATTGAAAAGCAGGTGATGCGGATGGAACAGGCTGGTTCCGGACCTGATCGAGCGGGCATAGGCGAGGCTGTCGCCCGTTTGAACTCCGGAACGGAAGAGAACGAGGACGACGGCGGCCAGGACGAGAACGGCGATCAAGTAACCGAGGGAACGAGGACGAGGCGAATGCGGAGAAGCTCCTGAGCTCATTTCCGAAAAAGTTAACACATCCCCCCCGGCCGGGCAAGCCCCTTGCGCCTCGCCGGGCATTTCTTTATCCTTAAAGAGAAAGAGAGTGTTCCCCATGGCTAAGAAAATCCTCGCGTTCGTCTTTGCCTTGGCTGTCTTCATTGTTCCGGAGCTTCCCGGCCCTCAGAAACGGATCTACCTGGCCAACGACGACCACACCGACTACATGTGGACGGCTGATGTGGCGGCATTCCGTAGCGCCTTCCTCGCCATGTTGGATTATTACCTCGACCTGGCCGACTCAACGGCCGGCAAAGCAGAGGACTTCCGGAGCCGGTTCAATCCCGACGGGACGTTCTGGATCCGGGAATACGAGAGGAACCGGACAACCGGCCAATTCGAGCGCCTGGTCGAGCGGATCAAGGACGGAACGATCGGCGTCCCGATCACCCTGCTCAACCTCTCCTACGGGGCGATGCCGGCCGAAGCGGTCCTCCGGAGCATGTACTACGCCGGCCGCCTGGAACGGCGATACGGGATCGATTTCACCTTAGCCGCGGCCCAGGAAAACCAGACTCTCCCATTCGGCGTCGGGACGCTCTGGGCGGGGGCCGGAGCTTCCTATTTCTGGAAAGGCATCTGCGGTTGCGCCTCCCGGAATCCCGACGCCTGGGATCGGCCCCACGACATGTACTGGTGGACCGGACTGGATGGAAGCCGGCTGCTGGTGAAATGGAACTCGATGATCCGGGGCAATTATTATGACCTCGGCGGCTACGCCGAAGCCCGGGACCTGGACGGGGCCATCGACTTCGTTACGTCGGACCCCCGGTTCCGCGAGCGCCATCCTTACGATGTCATCGGCATTTTCGGATACGGCGGGGATGACCTCCAAACTCTCACCGACGCCTTCGTCCTGAAGGCGGAATCAACCTCCACCGCCGACCGCAGGCTCATCGTTTCCAACATCGTCGACTTCTTCAAGGATTTCGAGGCCGCCCACGGCGGCGAGCTCCCGGCCCAGGCGGTCACCTTCGGGAACGAGTGGGATATTCTCAGCGCGTCGATGTCCGAAGTCTCGGCCCGCGTCAAGCGGGCGACGGAAAAGCTTCGCCCGGCCGAAGCCATGGCCGCGCTGGTCAGTATCCAGGACGCCCAGTTCATGCGCGGCCGAGAAAGCGCCGGCGAGGCGGCCTGGGTCGACCTGGGCATGTATTACGATCACGACTGGACGGCCGACGGGCCGATCACCCGCGACGCCCGGGCCGCCTGGCAGCGGGAACGAGCGTCCGGAATCACAACTTATGTCGACACGCTGTTCGACGAGGCCAAAGCTGCCCTCGGCGCCATGGTCGCCAAAACATCGTCCAACCCCCAGGTCTTCGTCTTCAATTCCCTCGGCTGGACCCGGACCGGGAGAGGCGGACATCCCCTACGCGGGGTCCGACGACGTCCGGGTGATCGATTCCTCGACCGGTCTCGAAGCGCCGTCCCAGAAAGTGGAAATCGGCGGCACCGCATACCTCAGGATCTGGGCGCAAGGCGTCCCGCCGCTCGGATATAAGACCTTCGAGATCGCCCCCGGGGCCGGAACGCCGGCCGCCGGCGGACCGACGGCTTCGGACGATGTTCTGGAGAACGCCCGTTACCGCGTCCAGGTGGGAGCCAACGGGGCGATCGTCAGTCTGATCGACAAGCTCCGCGGCAACCGGGAAATGGTCCGAGAGCGGCGACCGCCGGATGAACGACCTCGGTCCGGGCAATGGGACGATCGCCGTGGCCGACGCCGGGCCGGTTTCAGCCACGCTCCGCGTTTCTTCTTCCGGGCCCCTGGTTCATACGACGTCGATCACCCTTTTCCGCGATTCTTCCCGGATCGACATCCGCAACGAAATTCAGCAGACCTTCGGCGATATCCGGACATGGGACTTCAACGTCGACCTCGACCTCCCGGAGCTCCGGCACGAGGAGATCGGCGCCGTTATTCTCGGCCGCCTGACCGGAGACGGAGGCCACTATGCCGACCAGGCCGCCCGGTACGACTGGCTCAGCCTCAATCATTTCGCCGACCTTACGGCCGGCGGATCCGGGCTGACGATTTCCAGTCCGGACCTGTCGTTTTTCCGGAGAGGCGACAGCACGCCGAAATTCTTCGACACCCAGAGCCCGCGGCTTTCGTTCCTCGCCGGGGGCCAGGTCGACGGCTCGTCCCTTGGGATTACCAACCAGGGCGGGGACGGGTATTTTCTCCAGCGCTTCGCCCTGGAAGCTCACGGGGCCTACGACCAGGCCGCGGCGATGCGCTTCGCTCTCGAGCATCAGAATCCGCTCGCCGTCGGCGAGGTGACCGGCGGGACGAAATATCCCGGCGGCTCGTTCTCCCTCTTCTCCCCCACGGCGGACGGCGTCTTCGTCTGGGCGGTCAAACCGGCCGAGGATACGGCCGCGGGAGGGATTGTCATCCGGGTCTGGAACCAAACCCCGGGCGAAACGGCCTTCGACCTGGCCTTCTCCAGCTTCGAGATCCTGGAAGCCCAACGGACATCCCTGATCGAAACCCCGCTGGAAACCGCCGTCTTCCAGGCCGGCTCACTCTCCGATGCGGTTCCGAGTTATGGCTGGAAAGCCTATCACCTCAAGCTGAACGGGGAGGCCGCCACGGGAAAAGGGAGCCGGAAAAAAATCCGTTAACTTTTAAAAGGCGAGGTAAAATCCGCCCGCGCCGGAGAGCCCGGCCAAGGTCCGCTCGCCCTCGAAGATCCAGCCGAAGCGGCCCTCAAGGCGGCATCCCCATGATTTTCCCACGACGATCAGCAATCCGAGTCCGACGTGGGCTTCAGGATCGAGCCGGTCTTTAAAGACGGGCGCGGGAATATCAATGACGAATCCGTAGCGGGAGGTATACGCGGCGTCCCCGGCCAGGTAAACATCCAAACCGCCGCCGGCCAGCAGATACGGCCGGACTCCGCCGGGAAACGGGGCATAGAGGACGTTGAGGGTGAGCGAAGCATGGGGTCCCGCGGAGACTTCAAGGATGTCGCCGTCGGACGGATCTTCCAGCTCGACCGGGGTCGAGCCGATATAGCGGGCGTCGATTTCCCAACCGACCCTGTTCCCCAACCGGAGATAGGACAAGCCGAAGAGCGGCCCGAGGTGAGCCGGGACAACGGGGAAATCGTTTTCGCCGAGGAGGTATTCGCCGGTTTCCCCCGAGGCGAAATGATCAAAGACGCCGCCGAAAATCGAGAGGATATTCGCTCGCGATTTCTCCTGGGCCGCTCCGGGAACGGCCAGGAGAATCGCCCCGGCCAAGGCCGCGATCACCCGGGCTCTCATGACGGCATTATACCTCACGTAATGCCGAACAAATAGACGCCTCACCCCCAGAGGGGAGACGGAGAGAAGCGATTTCACCCCAGCGTTCATCGGTCGAGGTATTTCGAACGGCGACCCGGTCAGTTATGATACATCTTGAAGGTCCGGCCGGGTGTCCGTCTTTATCCAACGGCCGGCGCTTGGAAAACGCAACATGTGCGGAATCGTCGGAATATTCAACAAGGGCGGTAAGGGCGCCGATCCCGGCCTTCTCCGCAGGATGGCCGACCGGATCGCCTACCGCGGCCCGGACGAGGAAGGCAGCCTGACCGACGGCCCGCTCGGCCTCTATCACAAGCGGCTGGCCGTCCTCGACCTGAAAACCGGACGGCAGCCGATGACCGCCGAGGGCGTTTCGGTCGTCTTCAACGGCGAGATCTACAATTACCGGGAGATCCGCCGCGAGCTCATCGGCCTGGGCCGTCAATTCGACACGACCTCGGACACCGAAGTCCTTCTCAAAGCCTACCTCGAGTTCGGGCCGGACTGCGTCAAGCGTTTCAACGGGATGTTCGCCTTCGTCCTCTACGACCGCCCGCGAAAACGCCTGATGGCTGCCCGGGACCATTTCGGCCTCAAGCCGCTGTACATCTACGAGAACGATACGGGCTGGTTCTTCGCCTCGGAAATCAAAGCCCTGTTGGCCCATCCCGGCGTCCCGGCCGCCGTCAACGAGGCCTCCCTCCGGGAATACGCCGTTTTTCAGTTCGTCCTCGACCAGGAGACGTTCTTCCGGGACATTCGGAAAATCCCGCCGGGACATTATTTCCTGATCGATACGGAATCCGGCGCCTGCCGAGTCGAACGCTACTGGGACCTCGATTTCACCGTCGACACCCACCACACCCGCGAATATTTTCTCGAAAAGCTGAGCGACCTCCTCGAGGATGCCATCCGGCTCCAGCTGCACTGCGACGTCGCCGTCGGAACGACCTTGAGCGGGGGCATCGATTCCAGCCTGGTGACCCTTTTGGCCGCCCGGCACTCCCCGTCCGTCCTGACCTGTTTCACCGGCGCCTTCCGGGACGCCCCCGGCTTCGACGAGACGCCGTATGCCCGCGAAGTCGCCCGGAAGGCCGGGGCGATTTCCCGCGAGATCTATCCCACGTCCTTCGATTTCATCGACTCCATTTCCGATCTCGTCTACCACATGGACGAGCCGGCCGGCGGCCCGGGCCTCTTCCCTCAATACATGGTCGCTCGGGAAGCCGCCCGCCACGTCAAAGTCGTCCTGGGCGGCCAGGGCGGCGACGAGATTTTCGGGGGCTATGCCCGTTACACCATCGCTTACCTGGAACAGGCCCTCAAGGGAGCCATCACCGAAACCAACGACGAAGGGGAGCATATTGTCTCCCTGAAAACCATCCTGCCGAACCTGCCGGTTCTCCGGGAGTACACCCCGCTCCTCGGCCGCTTCTGGCAGTCCGGCCTGTTTGAGCCGATGGCCGGCCGGTATTTCCGGCTGATCGACCGCGGGGCCGGGGACCGGAGCATGTTCTCGGCCGATTTCAAGGCCGGCTTCGATGACGGACGGATCTTCGAGAGGTTCCTCTCCGTCTTCGACCATCCCCAGACGCTCTCCTATTACAACAAGATGGTCCATTTCGACTTGAAGACCGGCCTTCCCGCCCTCCTCCAGGTGGACGACCGGATGACGATGGCCTGCGGCCTGGAATCCCGGTCACCGCTTCTTGACCGGCGGATTGCCGAGCTGGTCGCCGCGATCCCTCCCAACATGAAGTTCCATGGAGGCGAGCTGAAGCACATCCTCAAAGCCGTCGCCAAGGACATCCTCCCGCCGGCCATCCTCCGGCGCAAGGACAAAATGGGCTTCCCCGTCCCGCTCCACCTCTGGGTCCGGGACGGGCTGAAAGGCTTCGTCCGTGACACCCTTCTCTCCAAAGCCTGCCGCGAGCGCGGCATCTTCGATTCCAGAGCCGTCGAGCGGCTCATGGACCGCGAAGAAGCGTACGGCCGAACGCTCTGGGGCCTGTTGAATATCGAGCTCTGGTTCCGCCGCTTCATCGACGGGGCCGGGGAAGGAACCTCATGACCCCCGAAAAAATCGCCGTCATCGGAGCCGGCGTCGTCGGCGTTCCCATGGCCGCCTCGCTGGCTGCCTCCCGCCTGAATAATCCCTCGGCTCGTCCGGCCGAAGTCGTTCTCATCCAACGGGATTCGCCGACCTCGGGATGGAAGGTGGCCGCGGTCAATAACGGCGACTCCCCTCTCGGCGGCATCGAGCCCGGACTCGGCCCGATCATCCGAAACGCGGCCGCGGCCAAAGCTCTTCGGGCTTCCTTCGATTACGCCGAAGTCCGCGAGGCCGAGGCCGTCCTTTTCTGCGTCCAGACGGATAAGCGCGGCTTCGGCCCCGACTACGAACCGCTGATGGAGGCCGTCGACGCCGCGGCCGGGGCCCTTCGCGGAAAGCCGGCGGGAAACAAGCCGCTGGTGATCTTCGAATCGACCTTGGCCCCGACGACGATGAGCACGGTGATGCGGGCGAAGTTTGCGGCCCACGGGCTCCTTGACGGCCGCGACATCCGTCTGGCCAACAGCCCCAACCGGGTGATGCCCGGCTTTCTGCTCGAACGGATCCGGACCTCGGACAAACTCGTCGGGGCGCTGCAACCGGAAACGGCCGCGGCCGTGGCCGCCCTCTACCGGCCCGTCGTTTCGGCCGGACGCCTGCTCCAAACCAACAGCCTGACGGCCGAAACGGTCAAGACCTTCGAAAACGCCGCCCGCGACGTCCGGATCGCCTGCGCGGCGGAGCTCGTCCGCCTCTGCGACCGACTGGACGTTGATTTCCACGCTCTCCGGACGGAAGTCAACCGGCGCCTGGCCTGGGACGACGACGCGTCGGTCCATCCCTCCGCCGTCCCCAGCGGAGGGCTTCTCGTCCCGACCGTCGGAGTCGGCGGCCATTGCCTGCCGAAAGACGGCATTCTCCTTCTCTGGCGGATGATCGAGTCCGGACGGGACATGAGCGAAAGCCTCATCCTCGAGTCGCGCCGGATCAACGACGAAGCTCCGGCCTACGCCGCCGACCGGGCCGCGGCCCTTTGGGGATCGCCGGCCGGGAAAAAGATCGCGCTTCTTGGAACCGCCTATCGGCCCAATTCCGAGGACACCCGCAATTCCCCGACGCTCGTCCTTGCCGCCGCGCTTGCCGGCCGCGGAGCCCGGGTCGTCCTGCATGACCCCTACGTCCGCCCCGGCGATCAAAACCTCCGGCGGACCGGCTTGACCGGGACCTTCACCCGGGATTTCGAGGAAGCCCTCTCGGGAGCGGACGGAGTTCTGATCTGCGCCGCCCACGAGTTCTACCGGGAGGAATGGCCCCGGATCCTCCGGACTTTTTCCGGACAACCGGCCGTCTTCGACGGCTGTCATCTCTTTTCCCGCGAGGAAGCCCCTTCGCTTCCCGGCTTGGGCAAAGGGAAAAACGCCCCGCCGGAGGAGCTCGTCGCCTTCGGAGCGGAAAGCTTCCGGGCCATGGAGCTCGGCCTCGCCTTGGAAATCGAGGCCTATGTCGATTTCGTCAACGGCGCATACCCGGAGCCGGACAATGCGCTTTCTTTCGACGACATCAGCCGGTTGGCCGGCACCTGCGTCACCGGCTGCCGCCTTGTCCCCCCCGGTCCGATCGCCTCGGTTCCCGCGTTCGGGGGAGCGACGCTCCGGCTCGTTTCCCGGGGCGGGGCGTTGTCCCGGCGCCGGGAGAGGAACCCGAGATGAGCGAAGCGCCCGCGGCCGGGATGTCCTTCGACCTGGACAATCTCTGGTCGTACATGAAGACGCACGGCGATCCGGGCTGGGAGCGCTATCCCTCCTACTTCGGCCGCTTGATTCCGGACGTTCTCGAGTTCTTCGATAAGCGCCGCCTCCGGATCACCTTCTTCGTCGTCGGGCGCGACGCCGTCCAGGACTTCAACATCGCCCCGCTCCGGGCCGTCGTCGCCTCCGGACACGAAGTCGGAAACCACTCGTTCGACCACGAGCCTTGGCTCCACCGAAAGCCGAAAGAGGAGATCGAGCGGGAGATCGCCCGGGCCGAAGAGGCGATCGCCGGGGCCGCGGGACAAAAGCCGCGCGGATTCCGCGGACCGGGTTTCAGCTGGAACGCCGACCTGCTCGACATCCTGGCCGGCCGCGGTTACCTTTTCGACGCCTCGACCTTTCCGACGTTCATCGGGCCCGCTGGGCCGCCTGTATTATTTCGCCAAATCCAGCCTGACCGAGCGCCAGAAAGAGGACCGCAAGGAGTTGTTCGGCGGAATGGCCGAAGGCCTCCGGCCCGTCCGGCCGTACCGCTGGCGCCTCACCGGCGGCCGGACGCTCCTGGAGATCCCGGTGACGACGATGCCCCTCTTGAAAACCCCGTTCCACTTGAGCTATCTCCTTTATCTCGGCGGGATTTCCCCGGCCCTCATGCGGACGTATTTCCGGACGGTGCTGGGGATGTGCCGCCTCGCCCGGACGGGAGTCAGCTTCCTTCTTCACCCCCTCGATTTCCTCTCCGGGGATGAGGCGCCCGAGCTGGCTTTTTTCCCGGCCATGGCGATGGACCGGAAGAAAAAGCGGGCCCTGGTCGCGGACGCCTTCGACTTGCTGAGCGATCACTATTCGATTTATTCTTTAAACTCCTATGCCGAACGATGCCTATCCTCGCCCGCTCTTTCGGATCGAGGTGTCCGATGAACCAAGATAAAAAGCCGCCCCTCGTTTCCATCATCTGTCCGGCCTTCAACGAGGAAGCCGACCTGGAACGCAATCTCCGCCGCCTGGACGCTTACCTGAAGACCCAGGCCGGATACCGGTTTGAGATCCTGATCGTCAACGACGGGAGCCGGGATGCGACCGGCGACGTCGCCGAGGCCTTCGCCGCCGGCCGTGACGACGTCCGGGTTTTCCATCACCAGTTCAACTTCCGCCTCGGCCAGGCCATTCGCACCGCCCTCCACGGGAGCAACGGGGACATCGTCGTGACGATCGACGCCGACCTGAGCTACGCTCCCGAGCACATCGGCCTCATGCTCGAAAAGATGAGGACGAGCCGGGCCAAGATCGTCATCGCCTCGCCTTACGCCAAAGGCGGCCGGACCGTCGGCATCCCTTTCCTCCGCCGGGTTTTGAGTAAATACGCCAACAAGTTCCTCTGCCGCATGGCGACGCGCGACTTTTTCTCCGACAAGCTGACCAACATCACCGGTATGGTCCGGGCTTATGACGGGCCGTTCATCCGGTCCCTGAGCCTGTGGGCCATGGACGTGGACATCAATCCGGAAATCATCAACAAGGCCAAGATCCTCCGAGCCCGGATCGTCGAGATCCCGGCCGTCTTGGACTGGACCCCGGCTCCGGGAAGCACGCCTCGGCCGAAGGCCCGGATTTCCAACGTCCGCCTGATCCGGAGCGTCATCCAGAGCCTCGTTTCCGGATTCCTCTTCCGGCCGTTTCTTTTCTACCTCTTCCCCGGATTCGTCCTCCTCCTGATTTCCCTTTATCCGCTTTATTGGTCCCTCCGGCATACGATCCATTTTTATATCGCCTTCGCCCCGAAAGACCTTTCGTTCGGCTTCCGGGTGTCCGAGGCGATCAGCGAAGCCTTCAAGCTGGCCCCGCATGCCTTCATCGTCGGCGGCGTTGTCCTGATGGTCGCCATCCAGCTCATCAGCCTCGGCTTGCTGGCTCTTCAGAAAAAACGCTATTTCGCCGAGCTGTTCTACCTGGCCAGCATCACTTACCGCGACTGCACCCAGGGAGACCGCGACCGGATCACCTTGCCGACGCCTCTCCGGAAGCGGTAAGGAACGAACGATGCCTTCGCCGACGGATCACCGCCCGGTCGAAACCGTGGCCGTGGCCGGCGGCGGAATCACCGGCCTGGCCGCCGCCCTGGCCCTGGCCCGGACGCAGCGGTTCCGGGTTACGCTGTTTGAGAAAGTCGGACCGCCTTGGCGGTCTCTGCTCCTCCGTCTCGATCGCCGGGACAACGGTCGACCGGTTTTACCACGTGGTTCTTCCGGGCGATCGGTCCACCCTCGCCTTCCTCGATGGCCTCGGCCTCGGGGGCGAGCTCGAATTCCGGCCGTCGAAGGCCGGATTCTACGGCCGGGGACGCCTTGTCCCTTTCGCCACGGCGATGGATTTCCTGCGTTTCCCGTTTCTCTCCCCCTGGTCGAAGCTTCGCCTCGGCTGGGGCATCCTCCGGACGGCCCGTTCGGCTTCGCCCGCGGGGCCGGACGAACCTTCCGCGCCGGAATGGCTCCGGCGGCGGTTCGGCCGGAAGGTGACGGCGAATTTCTGGGATCCGCTGCTCCGGAGCAAGCTCGGCGATGCCCGGGAGCGGACTCCGGCCTCGTTCATGGACGCGACGATCAAAAGGCTGTTCGGCGCCCGGTCGAAAACGAGCGGGCAGGAGCGGATGGGCGGCGTCCGGGGCGGCTATGCCCCCGTCATCCAAGCCGCCGAACGCGCCCTTCGGGAAGCCGGCGTCGAAATCCGCCTCGGCGCTCCGATCCAATCGATCTCCCCGCAATCCGACGGCTTGGAAATCCTCGCCGGGATATCAACACTCAAATTTAACCGGGCCTTTCTCGCCATCCCCCTTCCCGAGGCCCTGAGAGCCGCCGGGGCGGCGGACGACCCGGCCTGGGACCGTTTCCGGCGGGTTGAGCACATCGGGATCGTCTGCCTGCTTCTGGCCCTCCGCAAATCGCTCTCCCCTTATTACCTCATCAACCTGCTTGATCGCGGAGATGCCCTTTACCGGAATCGTCGAAACCACGAACGTCCTCGGTCCGGAGCATTTCGGCGGCCGCCATCTGGTTTATCTCCCCAAGTACATGGCGGCGGGCGACCCGGCGGCGCGTAAAAGCGACGACGAAATCAGGGATCGATTTCCTCGGCCATCTGCGGCGCGTCTTTCCGGAATTTTCCGAAACGCCGACATCGTCGAAGCCCAAGTCCATCGGGAAACCGTCTCGCTGCCGTTGCCGCTCTTCGGCCCGTCGCTCCGAGCGAGCGGCTTCAGGAGCCCGGTCCCGGCCTGTATCTCGGC
This sequence comes from Candidatus Aminicenantota bacterium, assembly GCA_963783665.1. Taxonomy (GTDB): domain Bacteria; phylum Acidobacteriota; class Aminicenantia; order Aminicenantales; family UBA4085; genus JAAZPG01. The sequence continues at coordinate 708,479 of CAWANZ010000002.1, forward strand.
GGAACGGCGTTCATCGGAAACGCGACGATCAACAACGACGCCGCCTTGCGAACGGCGGCCGAAGCCGTCGACGCGATTTTAAAAGACGTTCGAGCGCGTTTAACGGTGGCTCTCCCATTCGTGTGGGGAAACAGGGAAATAAGCGGCACCGGAGCGAACATCGTCCGGTTTAGGTCTTTCTCGATGTCATGATTGGGAGCCGGCTGGAAGAAGCCGGCCGAGTGTTCGTCCGCTTGACCAAAAGAATCCGGGACCAGTCTTCCCGCATCATCATCGGAAATTGAGCGAGAGGCGACCCCTCAGATTTAAGCGTCTGGGGAGACGTGTGCTCCCGGATGCGTTTGAGCAGCGGGCCGAGGCAGACCGCCCAATCGAACTTCGCCCGGACGAAATCCCGGGCTTCGCCGACGAGGGATTCCCGCAAACCCGGTTCGTCCCAGACGCGGCGGATCCCTCGGCGAATTGTTCGCCGTCGGAAGCCAGGAGAAGGGCCCGGCCGTCGGCGGCCTCCAGGCCTTCGGCCCCCTTCGGCGTGGCGACGACAGGCACGCCGGCGGCCATGGCTTCGACGATTTTCAGCCGCGTGCCGGACCCGATGAAGATGGGAGCCGTGGCCACGCTGCACGCTTTGAGAAGCGCGGGAACTTCGCCGAACGGGAGAATGCCAGGATTTTTCAGCCAGGGAAATTGGAACGGGACGTCCCCGCCCGTCACAATCAGCTCGGCGTCCTGGTGGGTTTGAAGAAGGCGCGGCATGACTTCGGTAACCAAAAACTGGACGGCCAGCGTGTTGGGCGGATAGGCGTACAAGCCCATAAACAAAACCGAATGCGGCCCAAGGCCCAATCTCGCCCGGAGGGATTCGGCTTCGGCCTCGGTCGCCGCGGCAAACCTCCCGGTGTCCACGCCGTTGGGCAGGAGCTCCGGCTCGTGTCCGTACAGCTCCAGGAAGCGGCGGCTGTCCACGGGGGAAACGGCGAACGACCGTTCGGTCGTTCGGACGAGCTTGCCTTCCGCCCATTTAGACAGAGCCGCGGTCAGGAAGGCGTGATGCCCGCGGCGAAGGTCGTATTCCACGTTATGGGCATGGTAAAAAATCGGAGTTCCGGCAAGACGGCGGCGGAGGGCCCGCAGGAGCAGCCAGTGAAAGACGGCCCAGGACGCCCCTTCCAGGATGACGATATCCGGACCGAACCGCCGGATTGTCCGGACGATCGCCCGGATACGCGCCGGCGTCCGAAGAATTTTTCCCGCGGCTGAGCCGGCCGGAGACGGCAGGGACTCGATTTTCAACCCCGGTTCCGGTTCTTCCAGTCCGGAGCGGTTCGTGACCTGGACAAGCAGGCGCTCTCCGGGAAGGTTCCGGGCCACGCTGTAGGTAACGATGGCCGAGCCGCTCTCGGGAGGATAGGCCTCGAAGAACGCCGCCAGGGCGGTTTTCATTGTTTGGGGATTATATTCCGGGCCGCGGATTTTCGTCAATCGCCCCTTATGAATATAATAGTCCCCCAGGGAGTTGGACTCATGAGCCTGAAGAGCTATTTCAGTTTCGACCAGCGCGGGACCGGTCTTCGAACCGAAATCGAGGCCGGATTCACGACGTTTTTGACGATGTGCTACATCATCTTCGTCAATCCCGGGATTTTATCCGCGGCCGGGGTGCCGTTCGCCGCGGCGACCACGGCCACGGCGGTCGGGGCGGCCGTCATCTGCATCCTCATGGGACTCGTGAGCAACCGGCCCCTGGCCCTGGCTTCGGGCATGGGCTTCAACGCCATGCTCGCCTTTTCCGTCATCGGATTCCAGCAGGCCCGCGTCCCCTGGCAAGTCGGCATGGCCGCGGTCTTCGTCGAGGGTTTGATCATTCTGGCCCTGGTCCTGACCGGCCTCCGCGGGGCCGTCATGAACGCAATCCCCCTCAACCTCAAGCGGGCCATCGGCGCCGGGATCGGCCTCTTCATCGCCGTCCTCGGCTTGAACGAGGGGGGGATCATCCGGCCCGCTCCCCTGACCCTGGTCGAAATCGGGGACCTCGGCCAACCCTATGTCTGGGTGGCCATGGCCGGCCTCCTGACGATCGTCATCTTCACGGCCATGCGCTGGAAAAGCGCGATCATCGTCGGATTAGGCGCAGCTACGGCCGCGGCCCTGCTTTTAGGCTTGGTCCGCTGGCCCGAAACCATAACCGCCCCGCTCGATTTTTCGACGTTCTTCGCCCCGTTTCAGACCGCGGGAGGAAAGACAGCGATCCTCCAGCTCCTGACTCCATCGCTGCTCGCCGCCGTCTTTTCCCTGATGCTGATCGATTTTTTCGATACCATGGGATCGGTGGTGGCCGTCGGGGAACAAGCCGGTTTCCTCGACAAGGACGGCCGCGTCCCCGAAATCAAGGGGATTCTGGTCGTCGATTCCCTGGGAGCGGCCACCGGCGGGCTCTTCGGGGCCAGCTCCATCACGACCTATGTCGAATCCGCCGCGGGCGTGGCCGAAGGCGGCCGGACCGGGCTGATGCCCATCGTCACCGGGCTGTGTTTCGCCGTCGCCGCCTTTTTTACGCCGGTCATCCGGATGATCGGAGGGGGAATCAGCATCCCGGCCGGCAAACAGTACGCTCTTCTCGCCGGCTCGGGATTCACCGTTCCGGAGGGCGGGTACACGGTCATGCCCATCACCGCCGGCGCCCTGGTTTTTGTCGGTTATCTGATGATCAAGGCCGTCCGAGAGATCGAATGGGAAAAATTCGACGAAGCCTTCCCCGCTTTCCTGATCATCATCGGGATCCCCTTGACCTCCAGCATCAGTCACGGCATCGGGCTGGGCTTCATCCTCTTCACCCTGGTCAAGCTGGTCCGGGGACGGATCCGGGAGGTCCACCCGCTGATGATCGGGGTAGCGGCGGCTTTCGTGGTCTTTTACGCCCTGGAGGCGATGTGACTGGGAGGAGGATTTGGCCCCCGCGGAGGGAAATGGCATTCCGAATCGGCGCCCCGGATTGACTCGCCCGCGGCAAGAATTATATCCTTCGATCCGATTCGAAGGGGCGAAGCCGCCCCGACGAATTCGAGACCGATTCCCCAGGGAGACGACAATGAACCCGATTCCGAGGCTTGCCCTGGCCCTGGCCGCGATGGGGACCTTTCTTTCAACCGGGTGTGGACGGCCGGACGGGCGGGAGATCGAGAACCTGAAAGCTTTTTCGAAGCTCTACGGTTATGTCCGGTATTTTCATCCTTCCGATGAAGCGGCAAACATCGATTGGGACAAGTTCGCGCTGTTCGGGTCGGAGCGGGTGTTGCACGCGAAAAACGAAGCGGCGTTGAGAGACGTCTTGAAATCGCTGTTCCTTCCCGTCGCTCCGACGGCGCGTATTTATCTCGAAGGGGAAGAGCCGGCCGATCAGGCCGAGGCTGATCCCGCTCGGCCGGAAAGTTTTAAAATCGCCTCTTGGCAACATCTCGGGGTCGAGCTTCCCTATGAAGGCAGCATCTACAAAAGCGTGCGCCTCAATTGCAAAAACAGAGTGCCGGTGATCGATGCAAGCCAAAACCCCGCGGTCCTGGCCCAAACCTTGGATGCGAGATCCCTCCGGGGAAAGGAATTCCGCCTGACGGCCTTCGTTAAAGCGGATGCCCCAAACGACGGAGACGCGGGCCGATTATGGGTCCGGGTGGACAAGGAAGACCAGACTGTCAGCTTTTTCGACAACATGAGGAACCGGCCCATCCTGTCGCCGGAATGGACCGAATACCGGATCGACGGGACCGTAAGCGCCGAGGCCGTGTCGATCGTTTTCGGCGGCCAGATGGTCGGGACGGGAAAGGCGTGGTTTGACGATTTCGGGCTCTCGGTGAAGAAGGCAAATGGGGGCTGGGAGCCCGTCTCGCTCGCAAATCCCGGATTCGAGACCGATGTGTTCCCGCCGAAGGAGAACGGCTGGAACACCCGCCCGGGCGTGCACGCGTACGCTCTCGACGACCGGGTCGTCCACGGGGGGCTGAAATCGCTGGTCATCTCAGGCCCGCCGGCCCGACAACCCGAATATGTCATCCCCGAAAAGCTCTTTGACCGGGAAGTCAAAATGGGCGAGGCGGTTGAGGCTCGATTAACGGAGAAGCTCAGATGCCGGGTTCCCTTGGCCCTCCCCGTCGATGAAAACGGGACCTTAGGAAAAAGCGACGCCTACCCCCTGGATGCGCTGAGGTCGAGGCTCAACGCGATCAAGCGGATCGATATGACCGGAGACCGTCTGCCGGTCAGGCTCGGCGGCGTCGTCATCGCTTGGAACGTCTTCCAGCATTTCTACCCCTACTTCGACGTCGTTTCCGTGGACTGGGAGAAGGTTTTCGAGGATACGATCGCCCGGGCTCTCCGGGACAAGACCGGGGACGAGTTTTACGACACCTTGAGAATCATGGTGGCCAAGCTCGAAGATGGCCACGGGGTGGTTTATTATTCCCCGGAGATAGCCGAAGGGGGGTTCCCGATCCGGGTCGATTGGATCGAGAACCGCATCGTCGTCACCGGGTCCGAGAACCCGCTCTTCGCCAGAGGCGACATCATCGAGTCCATCGACGGCCGGACGGGTGAAGAGGAACTGCGGTTGAAAGAAGAGCTGGTCTCGGGAGCTCCTCCCCTGCGGCGTTACCGGGCTTTGAATATGTTCGGCTGGGGACCGTCCGGAACGTCCGTTGAATTCGAGACGATCCGCGACGGCTCACCGCTGAGATTCCGGGCCGAAAGGACCGCGCTGAAGGGGAACCTGTTTTTCAATGGAATCCAAGAGTTCAGCCTTCCCTCCTTCAGGAAAATCGAGGATGGGATCTTTTACCTCAACATGAGCGTCTCAGAGGACGAGTTTCGCCGCAACCGCGAGGCGCTGGCGGCCGCCAAGGGCGTCATCATCGATTGGCGCTGGGCCGGGAATCCCGATCCAAAAGCCCGGCCGGTTTCGGCCCTCGATCTCGTGGCCGCCCTGACTGACCGCCCGGTCCGCTCGGCGATCTTCAACGTGCCCCGGGTGGTCTATCCCGACCGGAGAGACTGGGAATTCGATAACGGCGGCTGGCCGCTCGAACCGAATCCGCCCCGCCTGGGAGGAAAGGTTCTCTTTATCGACGAGCCGTCGGTGGTCAGTTTCGGCGAAACCTGCATGGGGATCGTGGAAGCCTACAAGCTGGCCGAGACCGTGGGAGAACCGACAGCCGGAACGAACGGTAACGCCAATTTCCTCAACCTCCCCGGCCGATACCGGATCATGTGGACCGGCATGCAGGTACTCAAACACGACGGCTCCCAGCATCATTTAATCGGCATCCAGCCGACCTACCCGGTCCAGAGAACGGTGAAAGCGGTGAGGGAAGGCCGGGACGAATTTCTGGACAAGGCGATTGAGGTCATAAAAAGATCCGATAAATAATCGCCGGATTCCGCTTCAGGGGACAAGCCGGAAGAGGATCGCCTGGGGACACTCGGCCAAAACCGGGAAAGCGGCCCGCAATTCCTTTTCGAGGCCGGGGGTCCGGTTCAGGGCAAATCGCTCCCCGATAAAATACCCCGCCCCTTGCCGGGCAAATTCACGGACGGCTTCCAGGGAGGCCGCATCGGAAGGGATATTCCAGCCCTTGCGGTCCAACCAATAGAAAAAATATGGCGCGTTGTAGGCGACGTCCCGACCGGTCTCGTCTTTCGAAGGGCCGCCGGAGACGAGGATCCGGCTCCCTTCGGGAATGGATGGGGCAAAGGCTTCGGCACACTGGAAAAGCGGCTCATACGTCCGGGGACGAAAATCCCGGACGACGATGAACGTCATGAAGCTTAAAACGAGGAGGAATCCGGCGGCCGCGGCTTTCCGTTCGAAGCGCATAAAATCAGAAGATCGCCACCGGGCGGCCAGCCAGGCGGCGGCCGTCCCGACCGTTAAAGCCGCCGGCGGGACAGCGACGACATGATAATAGATCGCCCAGGAATCTCCGACCGTCCGGATGGCCGCCAGATAATAAAGGCCGACGGCAAGTAGCCACCAGGAGATGACCGCCCAGACTTCGCTCCGCTTTTTAAAAAATATCGCGGCGGCCAGAAACGCCGCCCCGACAGGCGTCCAGACGAAAACGCTCTCGATCCGAATCGCTCCGGCCAGCAAATCCAGGAGGGTGCGGGGCGAGCGGACAAGGTCCCAGCCCAGCCAGTGTGTCTCGTTGCTTAGGCCAAGCGAATTCCCATATTCTAAAAAAAGCCCATGCGCATGGGCGTACCAAGCTGCGGCCGGGATCAGGGTCAGCGCGCCAAAAGCCAGGACCTCCGAGCGTAAAAGGGCCTTCCATCCTTTTTTTCGAATCAGGAGGGCGGCCAGCAGAATCCCGACATGGGCGGCCGGGGCTTTGACCAGGATCGCCCCTGCGATCGCGGCGGCCGAGTACGCGTAATATTTCCACCCGTCCCCTTCCAGCCAGCGCAAAAAGAAAAAAACGCCGGAGAGTAGCAAGAGGAGCATCAAGCCTTCGGGTTGGAGGGAATTGGCCACCCGGACGGCCAGGGGGCTGAGAGCGAAAAAAAGGCCGGCCGCCGCCGCCCCGGCCGATGGCAGGAGACGCCGGGCCAGGGCGAAAAAAACCAGCAGGGCGAGGAGAGAGAATCCCCACATGAGGACACGGCCGATTTCCTCATGGATTCCGAAAATCTTGTAGAAAACGGCCATGGTCCAGGGGATGACCGGGAATTCCATCTCGGCGTATCCCGGACCGGAGCCCCGCCAATCGATCCGCGGGCGGAGAATATTCATCCCCTCGCGGGCGAAGTTCCGGGCGACGGCCGCGTAATCGCACTCCCGCCAGGATTCCCGGACCCGGCCGTCGGCCGGACGGAGGACATCGACGGCCCGGACCGCCGCTCCGAGGATGAAGAGGACAAGAAAAACACGGGCGGCTTTTTTCGAATCGGGAGCGTTTCGCGCAACCGCGCCGGGGAGGATCACTTCCCTATTATACATAAAGAGAACGACGGGCCACCCCCGCCGCCGCGCCCGGCGCCGATCATTGGTAGACGACGGCTTCGCGAATCCGGATCTTCTTCCCCTTGGACCGGGAGTCGGCGTCCTCCCGGACGACGACGCGGATCTCGTGAGCCCCGGGATCTAAACCATAGGCGTGCCATAAAACGTCGTCGTATGTGTTCGCGAAGAAATATGCGTCGATGCCGCGCGGCTGCCGTTCGCCGTCCAGATAGACATCGGCCCGGCCTCCGTTTTCGAGATACGTTCCCTGCAGGGCGATCGCCGCCCCGGAGAATCGCAGCGTCATTTCCGCGCCCGGCCCGGCTTCCCGACCGTCGGACGCGGACGCCCATGGGCCTTTCCACTCAAAAGCGGCGTCCTTCCATTCGACGGGCGCGGCCGCCGTCCCCATTTCCCACTGTTCCAGCGCGGCCGGGACGGGAAGCTGAACCGGAATCGACACCGATGTCTCCGTAACATCGCCGCCGGCCCGTTCGACCAGGGCAAGAGCCCGCCTGACCGTCGCTTCACAGACGTCAACGAAGCTGGATTGCGTATAGTCGAACTTGCGGTTGGCGATCGCCGGGATCCCGCTTTTCCATTTGTCGGGGATGGCTTGATATCCCTTCATCACACCCAGAATCCCGGCCGCCGATGAAGGATTGCAATCGCTATCCTGGCCGGAACGGACGGCGATTTCCAGGGTCCTTTCGAAGTCCCCCTCCCCCATCAACAGGGCCAGGGCGACATATGCGCCGTTGAGCTTGGCGTCAATATTGAAAGGCCGTCCGGCCCCCTCGGGGCAGGCGTCGTCCTTATCCCATTTTTCTTCGAGCTTCTTCCAGACCGGGCGCCAGTCTCCCCCTTCCCGGCTCCAGTCCAGGACATCGCGCAGGATGGCGGCATAGCGGCTTTGGACGGGAAGGCAGGCCAATCCGGCTTCGACGACTTTGCGCGGATCGGTTTCGAAAAACGCGGCCGCATACATCCCGTTCAGCCAGATGCCCCCATAAAGACCGTCGCCGTAATTCATCACCCGGCCGACCCGTTCGGAATAGAGCAAGGCGGATTGCGGGAGCCCCGGGCACATCATCCCGATAAAATCGGCTTCGATCTGAAAATCGATGTCGTTTGAGTGGGGATTGTATTTCGGATCTCCCGACAAAGGCGCCGGGATGCCCAGATTGAGCAGGCGCCGGGCGGCGGCGTTGGCGTGCCAGAGGCTGTACCGGCTCGCTCTGAAAGCTTCGCCGTATGCGACGACCGTCGCCTCCAGCCCGAGCCGGTCCATGGTTTCGGACATCGTCATGCCGACATAAAGGTCGTCCTGGACGAGTGCGTTCTCGACGCGCTCGGGAGACCAGGGCAAGGGTTCCTCATACGTTTCTCCCCGGGCCTCGAATTCCGAAGGCGCGCCGAAGGACACGCCGATCATTTTTCCCGCCCAGCCGCCGCGGATTTTGTCTTCGAGAGCGGCCCGGGTTATGGTTCGGGAAACCGGCGCGTTCCGGCACGCCGCCGTGATGACGAGAAGCCCGAGGCCGAGCCATCCGGTCCTTTGTCCGTACGGGAATCGTCTCATCTTCCGCCCTCCGCCTGTCTTTCGTTTTGGATTCTCCCCGGAGAAGTCCGGAGGGCTATTATACCTGATAAGCCGGGGGAGGGTCAGGCGGCGGCTATCGCTTGACAGTCCGCAGGTCACGCCTTAAACTACTCTACTCTTGAAGTATCCTGCCCTTCGGAACCTCGCTTAAAGGAGATGAAACATGGTTGAAATCCGCTTTCACGGCCGGGGCGGCCAAGGCACCGTCGTCGCCTCGAAAATCCTGGCCGACACCCTCGCCAAAGAGGGCAATTACGTCCAGGCCTACCCCGAATTCGGGGTGGAACGCCGCGGCTCGCCGGTCGTGGCCTTCATCCGCATCGACGATAAGCAGATTTTCGACAAAAGCCGGATCTACGAGCCCGATCACGTCATCGTCGTCGATCCGACCTTGGTCGAGGCCATCGACGTCACCGAGGGCCTTAAAGACGGCGGCCGGATCCTGATCAACAGCGACAAGCCGGCCGACCATTTCAAGTTCCCGGCCAAGTTCAAGGTTTCGACAATCAACGCCACCGAGATCGCCGTCCGGAACAAGCTCGGCAGTCTGGCCGCGCCGATCGTCAACACGGCGATCGTCGGGGCGGTTGTCCGGGTCTTCAAATTCGCCAAGCTCGAGTCCCTGCTCGGGGCGATCGCCGAAGCGATCAACATCAAGCCCGAAGCCAACCAGAAAGCGGCGGCCGAGGCCTACGAACAGGCCGGGTCGATCGTCTGAGGGAAACCGCCATGCCAAAGAAAAGAGACGCAAAAAAAATCGTCTACGAATCCGAAAAAGAGATGCCCCAGATGCCCATGTCCCAGGGCTCGATGCTCTGGAACAAGACGGGCAAATGGCGGAACATCCGGCCGGAGATCGACCTGGAGAAATGCATCCAGTGCGGGATCTGCTGGAAGTTCTGCCCGGACATGTCGATCGTGATCGAGAACGAGTTCCCGGCCGTCGACTACGACTTCTGCAAGGGCTGCGGGATCTGCGCCGAGGAATGCCCGACGAAATGCATCGTCATGGTGGAGGAACGGAAATGAAGAAAGTCATTATGGGCAACCACGCCCTGTCCTACGGGGCGATGCTCTCCCGGTCCCAGGTCATCTCGGCCTACCCGATCACTCCCCAGACCCAGGTCGTGGAGCTTCTCTCGGAGATGTGCGCCGACGGGACGCTCCAGGCGAAGTTCATCAAGGTCGAGTCCGAGCACTCGGCCATGGCCTCCTGCATCGGCGCCTCGATCGCCGGGGCCCGGACGTTCACCGCGACCTCGGCCCAGGGGCTGGCCCTGATGCACGAGATGCTCCATTGGGCCTCCGGCGGGCGGCTGCCGATCGTCATGGGCAACATCAACCGGGCCATGGCCCCCGGCTGGTCGATCTGGACGGACCAGAACGATAGCCTGAGCCAGCGCGACACCGGCTGGATGCAGTTCTACTGCTCGAGCAACCAGGAAGTCCTCGACACGACGATCCAGGCCTTCAAAATCGCCGAAACCGTCGGCATCCCGGCCATGGTCGTCCTCGACGCGTTCGCCCTCTCCCATACCTACGAGGTCGTCGATATCCCCGACCAGGACAAGGTCGACGCCTACCTTCCCCCTTACAAACCCTACGCCCGGCTAACCCCGGACGCCCCTTGCGCCTTCGACGGCCTGACCGGCCCGGAGCATTATTTCGAGCTTCGCTATAAGCTCCAGAAGGACATGGAGAAAGTCCCGGCCCTGTTCGATGAGACAAGCCGGGAGTTCGAGAAAATTTTCGGTCGCCGCCTCGAAGCGGTCGAGCCTTACATGTGCGACGACGCCGAAATCATCCTCGTCACCTCGGGAACGGCGGGCTACACGGCCCGCGTCGCCGTCGACGAAATGAGAAAGGAAGGGATCAAGGTCGGAAACCTCCGCATGCGGATGTTCCGGCCGTTCCCCTTCGACGCCGTCCGGCGGATCCTCTCCAAGACTCCCAAAATCGCCGTCATGGACCGGAACATCTCCTACGGCTACCACGGCATCTTCTGCCAGGAAGTGAAATCGGCCCTGAACGGGTCCGGATCCAAGGCCCCCGTCTTCGGGTTCATCGCCGGCCTGGGCGGCCGGGACATCACCGTCGGGTCCTTCCGCGAGGTCGTCGACATCACCCGGCGGCAGGACAAGCCGGCCGAGGAGATCAACTGGATCGGAGTCAAAAAATGAGCAAAGAAAAGAAAATGCGGCTGTCCCTTCCGGAAGAGGAGCTCGTCGGCCCGGGCAACCTGGCCTGCCAGGGCTGCGGGGCTAACCTGGCTCTCCGCTACGTCCTCAAGGCCTTCGGGAAACGGACCGTCATCTGCATCCCGGCCTGTTGCTGGGCGGTCATCGACGGGGCCTTCCCCCACTCCTGCATGGGCATCCCGGTCTATCACTGCGCCTTCGAAACGGCCGCCTCCACAGCGACCGGGGTCAAGGCCGGCCTGGAAATGGTCGGCGACGCCGAAACCCAGGTCATCGCCTGGGCCGGCGACGGCGGAACCTTCGACATCGGGATCCAGGCCCTCAGCGGCGCCGCCGAGCGCAACGACGACATCCTCTATGTCTGCTACGACAACGAGGCGTACATGAACACGGGCATCCAGCGCTCGTCGGCCACCCCCCTGGGAGCCTGGACGACGACGACGCCGGTCAAGTTCCCCAAGGACCAGCCCAAGAAGGACATCGACGCGATCATGGCCGCCCACCGGATCCCCTACCAGGCCACCGCCTCGATCGCCTATCCGGAGGACTTGTACAAAAAGGCGCTCAAGGCCAAGAACACCCGAGGGACGAAATTCATCCACATCTACGCCCCCTGCCCGACGGGTTGGAAAAGCCGGCCCGAGGACGCGGTGAAACTGGCCCGGCTGGCCGTCCAAACCTGCTATTTCCCCCTCTACGAGGTCGAATACGGCGAAAAATACACCCTCAATATCAAGGTCCAGAACAAGAAGCCGATCGACGAGTACATCAAGCTCCAGGGCCGCTACCGGCACTTGAAACCCGAGGGCATCGCGGCCATCCAGGCCGGGATCGACCAGAATTGGGAACGACTTCTGAAGAAGGTGAACGCCGGCTGAGCCGGAGTCGCCAACGTCTAACCAGGGGGGCCTTCCCGGCCCCCCTTTTTTTTCATATGATAGGGACGTCATGCGTCGAGGCAAGTTCCTGTCCCGGCTCCATTCCCGGTTCGAAGGCGGAAGCCTCTTCGAGCGGATGTTCGTCGACGACGACCTGCGAACCCACGTCCAGACGATCCTCGTCTGCGGGATCCTTTCGGTCGTCAGCGCGGCCATGTGCCTGATCAACCTGGCCGGCGGGGCCAAGATCATGGCCCTGAGCACCGGGGCGTTCGCCCTGTTGTCCCTGCTCTCTCTCTTCATCACGGTCGTTTCCGGGTCCCATGCCTTCGCCTCGGCGGTCATGGCCGCGGCCGTCCTGGTTCTCTTCACCTCGTTCCTGTATGACGGCGGAGTCAACGGCTTCAGCCCGATCTGGATCTGCCTCCTCCCGCCGACAGGCATGTTTTTCTTCGGAATCCGGAAAGGGACGGCGATCTCAACGGCCATGCTGGCCGTCGTCGTCGGTCTGCTCTGGACGCCGCTTTTCCGAGCCCTCCCATATGCGTATTCCCGGACATTCCAGGTCCGCTTTCCGATTGTCTACATGAGCTGTTTTCTCATCGCCTACGCCCTGGAATACTACCGCCATCACACCCAGAAAATGCTCGAGGAATCCAACCGCCGGCTCGAAGCGATGAGCCTGGTGGACCAGCTGACGGGCATCGAGAATCGGCGGGGCTTCGACCGGAAGCTGACCGAGGCCTGGAACTACGCTCTTCGCTCGGGTGGCGTCCTCTCCCTTCTCATGGTCGATATCGACCATTTCAAGAAGTACAACGACCACTACGGCCACCTGGCCGGCGACACCGTCCTCATCCGGACGGCCAAGGCGATCAGCGAGGTCATTTCCCGGAAAACCGATACGGTGGCCCGCTGGGGCGGCGAGGAATTCGCCGTTCTTCTCCCCTACGCCGACCCCCGGGGGGCGGGCAACATCGCCCTGGCCGTCCGGGAAGCCGTCGAAAAGCTGAACGTCCCCCACAAGAAAACCCTCCTGCCGCGGAAGGTCCTGACGGTCAGCATCGGGGCGGCGACGATCCGCCCGGCCAAGGGCAAATCCGCTCTGGAGCTGGTCGCCCTGGCCGACCAGGTCCTCTACGCCGCCAAGAACAACGGCCGCGACCGCATCGAGACGGATTTCGTCTCGGCTTGAGCCGGAGGACATGGGCCGCCCGAGGGGAAACCGGCCGCCGCTTCCGGCTCGCTCCCGGACTTGATTTTTTTCGCGGGTGACGTATAATATATTAGATGTTCTTTATATAAAGGATTTATAATATGCGACACAAGGTTCCGTTCACCCTCCTCCTTCTCACCTTGATCTTCTCCGTATCGGGCTGCGCCGGCGACGCATCCGGAATCAAAGCCCCCGATTTCTTCGCCACCGGCCTCGACGGCCGGCTTCTCGATTCGGCCGCCCTCAAAGGAAAGGTCGTCGTCGTCAATTTCTGGGCGACCTGGTGCCCTCCCTGCCGGGCCGAGATTCCCGACTTCATCGCGGTCTATGAAGCGAACAAGGACAAAGGTCTGGAAATCCTCGGTTTTTCCGTCGACGACATCCCTCCCGCCCAGCTCAAGGACTTCGTCGATCAATTCAAGATAACCTATCCGGTCGCCTTCGCTCCCGAAAGCGTGGTCAAGGCCTTCGCTCCCGGACAATACATCCCGACAACGTTCCTTATCGATAAAAAAGGGAACATCCGGCACAAGCAGGTCGGAGCCATGGACAAGGCTTCGCTGTCCGAATGGGTCGACCGCCTCTTGAAGGAATAGGCCGACCGGATCTTCGGGGCAATTGCCTTCCTGGAAGAGGGTGCATTATACTCGGGGCATGCGGCAGCAAAACATTCCAGGAAAAAAGTTTCTGATTCTCGGTTTTCTCGCGCTCGCGGCCCTTCCTCTCCAGGCCCAATTCATCCCCGGCCAATACGAGGATGAAGCTCCCTTCCGAACGTGGAATTCCTTCCCCTACCTGGGTGCGGCTTCTCTCGGCCGGGGCCAGACGGCCTTCGCCTGGGGTGGGGATGCGACGGTATCTCCGGCTAATCCGGCGCTTCTGCGTCGCCCTTCCGAAATGGACGTTCTCCTTGGGCGGATCCCTTCAGAACGCCACGGCGATGAGATACGGTCCTCTCAATTCCGGCCCCATCAGCTCGGATGAGCCGCTCGGCCACACCTTGTTTTCCGGGGACCACGCCGCCGTTTCCTTCCATTCGGGACGTTGGGCCTTCGCCGCCGCCGTCTTTCTGTCGGAAGCTTTCGACCGGCCCGTTGCCGAAGTCGTCGAACGGTATTCGAACGGCGATTATGTCTTCCGCTACACGCAATCCGGATTTCTTCGAACCTATCACCTGGCCGCGGCCTTTCGCCTTTCCTCCCGATTGGCCGTCGGCTTTGGCTTGAACATCGACTCCGGCCGGCTGGAAACCGAGCTCTTCGAAGATATCCTCGGTTGGTATCAGATCACCGGAACGAAAACGGCCGAGCTTTCCGGCGTCTTCGTCAACGGCGGCCTCTTCTGGGACATCTCCCCATCGGTCCGGGCCGCCTTGACCTTCCGAACCCCGTCCACGCTCGAATCCCGAACCGAAACCGTCGACCGGTTCACCTTTCCTGAGGCCGGCACCGACATTTCCATTAACGGCTCCTCCGACGATTCCTTCAAACGGCCGCTTGTCGTCGGAGCCGGCGTATCGGCCCAAATCGGCCGCCGCCTCCGGGCTCTGGCGGACATCGCCTATCATCGCTGGTCGGCTTACCGGGCGGTTTGGCTCGGTGAAGGGCAAGCCCGGAATTTCCGGGACACGATCCGCCTCACGGCCGGCGGCGAATACGCCGCCGATTTCCGGATGTTTGGGAAAAACGGAAAAGCGCCGGTCCGGTTGGGCCTCGTCTACGATCCCCAACCGACCCAGGATCCCCGCTCAACATACTTCGGTTTCACCTTCGGCACCGGAATCGAGATCGGAGGATTCCGGCTCAACCTGGGGGCCTTGATCTCGGCCGAATCGGGTTCGGGCGACAAGCTTGCTCGGGCGGCGGATATCCCTGGACCTCGGCTATATTTTTTAGCAGGTTAAGGAAATTATCCATGAAAAAATATGGTTTTGCTTTCGCGGCGATCGGACTGGCCGGGCTGAGCCTGGCTTTTCAAGCGACCGGAAAAACGGAAATCGTCAGCCTGCCGAAAACGGCGGCCGATTCTCGAAACGGCTGCCCGGCTGGGGCTGGATCTTCTGGCCGAGCGGGACGGCCGCGTCTTCATCGTCGCCCCGCCGGCCGACCTTCGAGAAGATCGAGAGAAACGGGCTGTCTTATCGAAAGGAAACCGAACGCTTCGCTCCGGCCGACCCGGCGGCCGATTCCCCGCTTCTGGCCTCTCCGATCGGAGCGTTCCATACCCACCAGGAGCTGGAGGATGATCTGGTTGCCTTGGAAGCCGCAATTCCCGGACTGGCCAGGTCGTCACGATCGGAACAAGCCTGGAAAACCGGGCGATCCTGGGCCTGAAAGTCAGCGACAACCCGAATCCGAAGAAGACGAGGCCGGCCGCGCTTTTCCTCGGCTGCCACCACGCCCGGGAATGGATCTCGGTCGAGGTCCCCTATCCTCCTGGCCAAATATCTTCTGGAAAATTACGCATCCGATCCCGGAGGTCAGGCGGCTGGTCGACTCGGCCGAAATCTGGGTCGTCCCGATGGTCAATCCGGACGGCCACGATTACTCCGTCCGGGTGTACCGGTATTGGCGGAAAAACCGTCGGGCCAACGACGACGGATCGTTCGGCGTCGATCCCAATCGCAATTACGGCTTCGCCTGGGGACTATGACAACACCGGATCCGCCCCAATCCCGATTTCGGAAGTCTATCGCGGGACATCGGCCTTTTTCCGAGCCCGAAACCGCGGGCGGTCCGGGACTTCGTCCTCAGCCGGAATTTCGGCTCGATGATCAGCTATCACAGCTTTTCCCAGGTAATCATGTTTCCCTGGGGATACGCCGATATCCCGACAGCGCAGGAAGCCTCGTTGGCCGAAATCGGCTTGATGATATGGCCGGGCTGATCGCGCCGTCAACGGCAGGAAATATGCCGCGGGCCGGTCGGCCGGCATGATGTATCTCGTCAACGGCGACACGGCCGACTGGGCGTACGCCCGACAGGGATGGCCGCCCTCTGCCGTCGAGCTTCCCCCCGGCGAAACCTACGAAGGGGCATTTTTCAACTCCGAAGAGGAGATCGCCGCGATTTTTTCCGAAAACCTTCCGGCGATGCTCTATCTCGTCGACTGGACGCTGGCCCATCCGAATCCCGTTCCGGAATTTCGCTTTTACTTTTCGTCGTCCGAACAGCCCGGCGGCCGCAGCGGATATCCGGGGACGAAGCGATAAACAATGTTCCAGTCCCTGCCCGAAGCCGCCCGGCACCTCCGGGAAGGGATCCCCTACTGGATCTTCTGGTTTCTTCTCAGCCTGATTCTCCTGCTTCTCCTGTTCATCTTCCTTCGGGACAAGGACCTCCGCCGGCGGTTGAGCCTGGTTCTGGCGGGCGCCAAGAAGAGGATGCTGGCAGGCGGCTGGAAATCCGCTTGCGGCGGCAAAAGCGGCGGAAAACCATTCTCTTCCGGGAAATCGGCCGGACGATCTGGGCCGGGAGAATCGGCACGGACCGTTTCGGGTCCTCTTTCGCCTGCTTCGGGCGCCTGGAAACGCAGATCGCCGCCCGCCATGCCGTTCTCCAGGGGATCAGCGACCAGATCGCCGAGATGTCGGGCCAGATGGAAGGCCTCGGAAAAAACCGGGAGCGCCGGATCCGGAAGGAAAATCCGGAGAGGAAGAACACCGCCTCAAGCGCCGGATGAAGGAATTCCAACGGAAAGCCAAAGCCGAGCGCGGGCGGATTCGGTCAGAGGAGTCGGGAGAAAGCCGGGGAATACGAACGCCTGGGCGTCTTGGCCGATGAAAATCGCATCGCCCACCCGGACCTACAGGGCTTCTACATCCGCGTCGACCAAGCCAACCGGGCCATTCTTGCGGCCATGGACAAGATCGAAAAACTCGCCTGAGAAGGGTACAATATCTCCGCATGTCCAAATCCGGCCATGCTGGCCCATATCTGCTGCGCGCCCGACGCGTCTTATGTCATTCCCCTGCTTGCGGCCGAGCACGACGTAACCGGATTTTTCTACAACCCGAATATCGAGCCCTCCGCCGAATACGACCGCCGCTTGGCCGAAACCGCAAAATCGAGCCGCTTCTCGGGATTCGCGTTTGAGGAAGGGCGCGTACGACCATGACCGCTGGGCGGCGATGATCCGGCTATTCGAACGCGAGCCCGAAAAAGGCCGCCGCTGCGCGATCTGCTACGCGATGCGGTTGGACCGGACGGCTCGGCGGGCCCTCGAGCTCGGGATTCCCGGCTTTCACCACGATCATGAGCGTCAGCCCTTGGAAAGACGCGGGGATGATGAACCGGATCGGGTCGCGCCTGGGCCAGAAATATGGCCTCCGATTCCTCGAAGCCGATTTCAAGAAAAAGGACGGGTTCCGCAAAAGCGTCGAAATCAGCCGCCGTCTCGGGTTTGTACCGCCAGAACTACTGCGGCTGCCGGTTCAGCCGGCGTCCCGACCGGCCGAGCTCAAGGACAACGGTTTGAAGGGTTCCTCCGGCCGGCCGTTCGTCGCTCTGCGACTGGATATCTTCGGCGTCGTCCAGGGCGTCGGCTTCCGGCCGTTCGTCTTCCGGCTGGCCCGCCGCTTCGGCTTGTCCGGTTGGGTGAAAAACGACGGCCGCGGGGTTCAGATCCATATCGAAGGGCTCCCGGCCGGACGATTATGCCCGATTCGCTCGCCGCCCTCCGAAGCCGGAAATGCCGCCGTTGGCCCGGATCGAAGAGATCAGCCGCCAGTAACGTTCCCGCCCGCGGATTTCCGCGAATTTCAAGGTGCGCGCCATCCGGCCGGGGCGGCGATTTCGTCTTCATCTCCCCCGACATCTCCGTTTGCCCGGACTGCCGGGACGATATTCGCGACCCCGAACAACCGCCGCTTCGCTTACCCGTTCACGAACTGCACAAACTGCGGCCCGCGATATACCATCGTCCGCGGCCTCCCCTACGACCGGGCCCGGACACGACCATGGCCGGATTTTCCGTCTCTGCCCGGACTGCCTTCGCGAGTACCGGGATCCGCTCGACCGCCGATACCACGCCCAGCCCGTGGCCTGCCCCGTCTGCGGGCCGTCCGTCCTGCTTGCGAAACGCCCGGACGGGGAGGACGATCCCGGGCGGAATCGAAGAGGCGGCCGAGCTCATCCGTCGGCGGCCGGATCCTCGCGGTCAAGGGGCTTGGCGGATTTCACCTCGTGTGCGATCCGCGGAACGCCGCAGCCGTCGCCCGTCTCCGGCGGATCAAGAAGCGCGAATTCAAGCCGCTGGCCTTGATGGTCCGGGACCTTCGCCGCCGCCCGACGGATCGCCCGGATATCGGCCGAAGCCGCGGATCGTCCTCGAATCGGACCGCCGCCCGATCGTCCTTGTCCCGAAAAAAGCCGACTTTCCCGGGATCGCCCCGGGCCTGGGCGAAGTCGGGATCATGCTTCCCTACACGCCGCTCCACGTGCTCCTTCTCGACCGGATCGAGGCGATCGTGGCCACAAGCTCCAATCCCAAGGACGCCCCGATCATCAAGGACGAAGCCGAAGGAGCTGGCGGGGCTGTGCGATTGTATCCTGACCCATAACCGCCCGATCCAGATGCGGGCGGACGATTCGGTGATCAAAATCGCCGGGAAATCCCCCGTCTTTCCTCCGCCGGGCCCGGGGTTATGTCCCCTATCCCCAGCCGGTCCCGGAAAGATTTGCGCGGAGCGCCGCCCATCGTCGCCCTCGGGCGCGGAGCTGAAGAACACGATCTCGATTACAAGAACGGCTACATCGTCACCAGCCAGTTTCTGGGGGACCTGGACGATTATCGGAACCGGGCTACTTCGAGGAAACACTCGCCCATCTGACCCCTTGTTCCGGGTCAAGCCGGCCGCGTGGTTTCGCGACCTGCATCCCGATTTCCATACAACCCGGATCGCGGAACAGATGGGCCTTCCCCATTTTCAAGTTCAGCATCATTACGCTCACGTTCTGGCCGTCCTCCTCGAGCAGGAGTCAGCTCCCGGCCCGGATGTTCTTGGGATCATCTGGGACGGATACGGATACGGAGCAAGACGGGCAAGGCCTGGGGCGGGGAATTTCTCATGGCCGGATATTCCGGCTTCGAGCGGTTCGCCCGATTCGAACCAAAGCCGCTGCCCGGCGGGGATCTCGCCGCCAGGGAGCCGTGGCGGATGGCCCTCGCCTACCTTTGGTCGCCCGGAAAGAGCGAAATGGAGATCCCGGCCCTCCCCGCCTTCGCGCGGGTGGATCTGAAGCGGCGGCGGGCCGTCTTGGAGATGATCCGCCGGGGGATCCGTTCGCCCCTGGCCTCAAGCTGCGGCCGATTGTTTGACGCCGTCTCGGCCCTGACCGGCCTCGCCCCGCTTCAGAACGAATACGAAGCCGAAGCGGCGATCCGGTTGGAAGCGGCTGCGTGGCCGGCCGGGTCGCGCCTTATCCGTTCGCCTGCATCGAAGGAAATCCGAAAACGCTGTCGTTCGACCCGATGATCCGGGCGATCGTCGCCGATGTCAAACGGGGCGTCCCGGCCGGAAAAATCTCCGCCCGGTTCCATGAAACGCTGGCGGCTTCGGCCGTGGAGACGGCGCGGAGCGGCCGAAAGGAGCTGGGACATCGGGACGGTGGTCCTGGGCGGCGGCGTCTTCTGCAACCGCCGTCTTCTTGACCGGACGGAAGAGCTTTTGCCGGCGACCGGATTCAGGTTCTCCGTCCGAAGCAGTATTCCCCCAACGACGAATCGATTTCGATCGGCCAGAGCGCCTATCGTTTTGGCCGCATTCAAACGGCGGGGCTGAGACCCGCTCTCCCCATCAGTCCTTGAGGTTAAAGCCGAATCCGGTATCCTGGGAGTCGACGCTGTCATTCTTTTCGGGCTTAGGCTCCGGCCATGCGTCGACCGGCTTTTGTCCGATATCCAACTTCAATCCGCCCGTCATGGTCAGGATGAAATTGAAGACAACCGCCAAAATAACCGCGACCGCTCCAAAAAAGAGAAATCCAGCCGCGCCCCCGAGCAGGCCGAGAAAAATCGCTCCCATGAGCTTGCCCTGTTGTTCGGCCAGGCCGGCCGGAAGGAATCCCAGGCTTTCGGAGAAAGCGCCCGTCGCTCCGGCAAAGGCCCCCAGGAGAACCCCGAAAAACACGCCCAAGAAGCCGAAGGAAAGAGGGCGGAAAGAGGGCGGAGGCCGCGGAAGAATGAGCGTTGTCGTCCTCGACCGCCTCCTCCAAGATGGATCGAACCGGGGGCGAGGAATTCCTCCGGCTCCGGCTTGCACCGGGGGCAGGTCTGAAACGGTTTTTCAGCGGCCCCCCGCAAGTCGGGCAAATGCTCGGCTCTTCGCCCTTGATTCCGCCGCATCGGGCGCAGGCTTCGGCTTCGAGCTTGTTCTCGAAACCGCAAAAGACGCAGATCATCTTCTCTTTCTGACTCGGCGGCTCGGCCTGAATCCAATCTTTCCCGTCAAAGTAATACCATTTCCCGGTTTGGAGGCCGATGGTCCAGAAACGCCCCTGGTCGTCCTTCAAGCCGGAGCTTCTTGATCTCTTCGATAAAGCTCTGGCGGGAGATTTCGCCTTTCTGAAGACGCTTTTTCAGCTCATCAAAGGCCGCCTGAACTCTGTCAAAGTTCATCTCCACATTCCCCTCTTTCCCGACGGGTCTGACAGTCTGCAAACCTTTGATTTCCATGGGTTTATAAATCTTGCTCATAATAAACAACTTACACCCATATGACGAAAACTTGTGCAAACCGGCTGTAATTCTTTTTATTTTCGGTCGTTGGGCCTGTCCCGGCCGCGTCTTTTTCACACTTTTTCCACATAAACTGTGAATAACTCCAACGTCTCATTCACGGCCATATCGACCTCACCACGTCGATCATATTATACCCCTGAATGGGAGCGGGAATGAAGGACAGGATGAAAATGACGGCGATCAAGACGGCAAGGATCGTTCGCTTCCTTCCCAAAGGTTCGTCTTCGTCGAAGACGCGCGGATGATGAAGCCCCATGATCAGAAGAATAAGGAACCAGATCATCCAACCGGCCCAGAAAAAGATCCCGGCCAGGGCCAGCAGACCCAGTGATGATTTTTGTCGCCGCCCGGCTCTTTGGACCCGAAAACGGCATAGGCGATATGGCCTCCGTCCAGCTGGCCCAAGGGGATCAAAGGTTCAAGGACGTGACCAGCATCCCGACCCATCCGGCGAAGGCGATGGGATGGAGAATCACGTCCATTCCCGGTCCCGCGTTCTTTAAAAAAGAGCAGGCCGGCCGAGATGGAGAAGAAGCGGCTCGCCGAAAACAATGGACTCCGCTCGCGGGGAATGGACGGAACAGTTTTGGACAAGGCCAGGCCGATCAATGACAGCCGGCACGGCCAGGACGAATCCCGCCAAGGGGCCGGCCGCTCCGATATCGAACAGGCGGCGTTTGCGGGTGATCGGCGTCCGGATCTTGATGAACGCGCCCAACGTCCCAATCAGGGTTGGGGCGGGAATGAAAAACGGCAGGGTCGCGGATAATCCATATCGCCGGCAGGCATGAGATAATGTCCCATTTCGTGGGCGAGAAGGATCGCCATCAGGACGACGGCATAAAGGACGCTCAATCCGATCAGCCGCGGGATCCCCGAACAAGCCGGCGTCGTCGAGCCGAAATCCGGGATCGGAGGCGATTTGACCGGCATAGAGATAATTCAGCCCCCAGGAAGACCCCACAAGGAAGGCCGTCCCCAGGGTCAGGATGAAAAGGACGACATTGATCCAGGGCCGGTCTTTAGCGAAAAACGATTCCCGCTTTCGGGGAGCGGGCATGGGCGGCGGAAGCGGGTTGGCGACCGGATGGGACGGAATCATTCATGGATTTTCGGAAAAAAAATAGGAGCGAGAACCTCACTCCTATTTCGAAAGCGGACGGCCGGTCCGGGGATCAGCCGTGGAGTTTCTTGTACTTGGCTTCGAGGGCGTCCTTCGTTTCGGCCTTTTCAGGATCGGGGATGCAGGCGCCGGTCGGGCAGACGGCCGCGCACTGGGATTCGGGGTGGCTGCCGACGCACTCGGTGCACTTCTCGGGATCGATCACGTAGATCGTGTCGCCGGCCGTAATCGCCTGGTTGGGGCACTCGGGCTCGCAGGCGCCGCAGTTGATGCATTCTTCGGTGATCTTGTAAGCCATCGCAACTCCTCCTGATGATGAGATCGAGATATGAATTATAGACCTTTCGGACGATATTTCAAGGCCGCTTTCCGGCCGCTTCGAGCTTCCGGGCCTTGAGCGACGCGTCATAGCCGAAGTAGCTCTGGGCGTAATCCGTTTCGATTTTTTTGTACAGGGCCAGGGCCTCAGCCATCTGGCCTTTCTTTTCGAGCACTTCAGCTTGTCTGATAGAGAACCGCGTCCAGGAGGTAATCCCGGGGATTCTCGTCGACGATTTTTTTCAGGATGGCCAGGGCCCCGTCGAGATCGCCCTTCCGGACGGCGATTTGGGCGGCCAGATCCTTCGCCTGGTAGTAATAAAGATCCTTGGGCGACTCTTTGATCCCGGACAAGGCCGCCTGGGCTTTTTCCAGCTGGCCCTGCTCCACCCAATAGGTGCCCAGGCTGAGTCGAGGCCACCCGGCCATATTTTCCCTTTCCAACCAAGGCTTCGAGTTTGGCGACGTTCTCCGGAACCTTGGGGAGGTCGGCCCGGAGGGATTGGATTTCTCCGAGCTTCCGGCTTTGGCCTTTCGCCTGCTGGCCCCGAACGACCTGGAATCCGGCGAACACCACGGCCAAAGCGACGAGCAAAAGCCCGCCCATGACGAACTCCCGGCGCCATTTTTTTACGAATTCAAAAACGCCCTGGAATCCGTGAACGAATGCGTTTTCCTTGAGCTGATGCCGTTCTTTCCCTTTCATGAGAGGATCCTTTCGTCAGTCGGGACTCGAAAAAGAAGCCTTTTTTTACCACATCGGGCCGGAAAAGCCAAGCCGCTGCGGACGACGTCCGCGACGGGAACCGCCGCCATGGACGCCTCCGAAGGCCGTATGATAGCATGAATCCATGTTTTTCCTGCTTCTCTTTCTTTTCGGAACCGCCGCCGCCCCGGCGATGCCGCCGGCCGAGATTGCCGGCCCCCACGACTTGGTCTTCGCCGATTTCGCCCGGACCTGGGATGAAGCCCTTCCCCTCGGAAACGGGATCATCGGGGCCCTGGTCTGGCAAAACGGCCCTTTTCTCCGGCTGTCGCTGGACCGGGCCGACCTCTGGGATCTCCGGCCCATGCCGAATATCGGATCGCCGGAATGGTCGTTTGCCTGGGTTGTCGAGCAATGGGCGGCAGACAGCTATGACCTCGTCCAGAAAAAATTCGACGCTCCGTACGAGGAAAACCCCGCCCCGACCAAGATCCCGGCCGGGGCGATCGAGTTCGACCTGGCCGGATTCGGCCCGACGAAATCGGTCCGGCTGGATATCATTCGGGCATCCGGACGTGGCGACATGGGCCGACGGCCGGACGCTGGAGACTTTCATTCAAGCCGACGCGCCCATCGGCTTTTTCCGATTTTCCGATGTTCCCGCCGGATTCAAGCCCGTGCTTCGGATGCCGCCCTACGCCGGTGACCCCGCGGCCGGACCGGCGGATTCCGTCAGCGGCCAGGACCTTCGCCGTCTCGGCTATCTTCACGGCCGAGTGGAAGAAGGAAACGGCTCGGCCGTCTACCGGCAAAAAGGATGGAACGGATTTTATTACGAAATCGCCGTCGTTTGGCGGATGGATCCGGACGGCGGAATGACCGGCGCTTGGTCCGTGACCTCAAAATCCTCGGACGACCGCGGCAGAGCTAGCCGCCCTCGCCCGGGCCCGAAAGGCCCTGGAGGACGGGCTCGGAGTCGGCCCGCGGACGCCACACGCGGCCTGGTGGAAGAAACTTCTGGTCGCGATCCTCGCTCCGGATTCCCGACGCCGTCCTCGAAAAACAATGGTACCTCGACACATATAAATTCGGAGCGGCCGCCCGGCGGGGCGCGCCGCCCATCTCGCTTCAGGCCGTCTGGACGGCCGACAACGGCCGGCTGCCTCCATGGAAAGGCGATTTTCATCACGACCTCAACACCCAGCTCAGTTACTGGCCGTGTTATTCCGGAAACCGGCTCGAAGAAGGGCTTGGATTCCTGGACTGGCTTTGGGACCAACGCCCGTATTCAAGCGCTATACCCGGGCTTATTTCGGGACGTCGGGACTCAACGTCCCCGGCGTTTCCACCCTCGCGGGCGAACCGATGGGCGGATGGATTCAATATTCCTTCTCCCCCACGTCGGAGCCTGGCTGGCCCAGCATTTCGACCTTCATTGGCGCTTCAGCCGCGACCGGGAATTTCTCCGGGACCGGGCCTATCCCTGGGTTCGGGACGTCGCCGTTCATCTGGAAGAGCTTTCCGTGCGGAGACCGGACGGAACAACGAAGGCTGCCGCTTGAGCTCAAGTCCGGAAATCTTTGACAACAGCCGCCGGGCCTGGTTCACCGACGTGACCAACTACGACCTCGCGCTTGATCCTCTGGACTTTCCGAACCGCCGCCGAGATGGCCGCCGAGCTCGGCCGGACGGAGGAGGCCTCCACGCTGGTCGAAGCATGGCCGGCGAATGGCCGCCGTTTGCCGTCGATCCCGAAGGACGGCTTGATGTTCGCCCCGGGGACGCCCTATCGCCGAATCCCACCGCCATTTCTCCCATGCGATGGCCATCCATCCCCTCGGCCTGATCGACGCGACCGACGGGGAGCCCGACCGGAACGATCGTCCGCAATACGCTGGCGACTCTGGATCGGATCGGGCCCGACGGCTGGTGCGGTTATTCCTACGCCTGGCTCGGGAATATGAAAGCCCGGGCCCTGGACGGCGAAGGCGCGGCCCCCGCTCTCAGAACATTCGCCGACGCCTTCTGCCTCCCCAACAGCTTTCACGCCAACGGCGACCAGACCAAGTCGGGATATTCCAAGTCTCACCTACCGGCCGTTTACCTTGGAAGGGAATTTCGCCTTCGCCGCCGGCCTGCAGGAGATGCTCCTCCAAAGCCATGACGGAATCGTCCGCGTTTTCCCGGCCGTTCCCGGTCGTCCTGGAAGGAAGCCTCGTTCCACACGCTCCGGGCCCAGGGCGCGTTTCTCGTCTCGGCCGAAATGAAGAGACGGCCTGGTCCGACTGGATCCGGGTGTCATCGCGAAAAAGGCGGGCGGCTTCGTCTCCGGAATCCGTTCGAAGGGATGTTTCATATCGACGGGGCGAAGGGAAGGGCGGTCGACGGATCTGATCGAGATCGACACGGCTCCCGGGCAGGAGATCCTCCTCGAATTCGAAGAGGAATAATCCCGGCGATATTCTTTCTTTAATATTTCGGAACGATCCGGACGGTCACGGTCCGTTTCAGGCCGCGGGCGGCGTCGAGGAAGACCAACCGATAATCCCCGACGAATCCGGGACCCGGGGCTCCAGGAAAACATCCCCGGTCTCCGGATCCAGGAACGAGCCGATCGGGAAGCGGCTGAGCTCTCGGTCCCGGCATCCATATACCCACGGAACCGCGGCGAGCGCGGCCGGTCGATGTCGCTTTCGTTTTCCGAGCCGGGCCGATGACGTCAAACGGCAGGGCTTCCGGATTCAAGTGAATTTCGACCCGCTCGGTTTCCCGGATAAGTGACGACAAAGCGTCCATCGCTTTCCGGAAGCGACCGTTTCCAGCGGGCTTTGACCGTCCCAGCCGTTGCGGGAATAAAGACCGGAAGCCGGATGTTTTCCGCGTATCCCCGGTCCTCGTCCGGCGGCGAAGGCCGCGGCCGCTTCGGCCGATGAGGAAGCTCCCGTACTCGTTGAAAATTTCAAAATAGCGGCTGCCGATTCCGTCGGCATGGCCGGCGTTGTCGGAGACACTCCAGGCGATCGTATGAACGCCGTCGGCATAACCCGATCGTGTCTAAGGTGAAAACTCCGACCGCCCCGTTGGAGTTGGCATATCCCGGGAAGAGGGTCGGCGATATCCTCCCGGTAATTGTTATAGGTCGGGTGACCGAGCGGCAGCTCCGTCCACCCAGACAGTAGATCGTCGACCCGTCGATGGGAATCGAAGAGGGCTGGGGCGTCAAGGCCCAGCCGAAATTCAAATATCCCGAGCCCGCGGCCGTCCCGCCCTGGGTCGGCGTATCGATCGCCCCGAACGGATTGACCGCGTTGGCATTGTCGCAAGAAATCGTTTTCGAGCCCGAGCGACGATCGTCTGTCCTTCAAGGTCCTGGGCCACGGCCCGCAGGGTCACACTCCCGTTGCCCCGCCCGGAAGGAAATTCGTCAGGAGCATATACCCCCAGCCGGCTCGCCGGTTCAGCGGCAGATAGGGATAGGCTCCGGCGACATCCGGCCGGGCGCCTTCGACCAACACCGCTTCGCCGATATAGACCGGGGTCCCGGCCGGTTCGCCGGCGACGGGATCGCGATAGATTTTAACCGACTGGATGCCGACATCGTCCAGGGCCCAGCCCGTGACGGGGACGCTGCTCCGGACGGTCGCTGCCGCCGACCGGGGTATCAAACGCCCCGATCGGACCGGAAGAGGCTCCGGGGGCATAGATATTCACGCTGACGGTGATCGTCTTAGGCAGGTACCCGGAGGCGTTGGGGTCGGAAACCGAAATGATCCCGGAGAAGGTCCCGGCAGATCCCAAGCCGGAAGGATCGACCGTGACCGAAATCCGGCCGCTGCCCGATCCGCTTGCCGGCGTCACCGAGAGCCAGGACTGGTTGTCGGAAACCGACCAGCTTTGGGGCGCGGAACCCGGAATTGGAAACAGAAACAGTCTGGGCCGGAGTGACCGAGCTCCCCGGACCGCGCCAAAGAGAGCTGGCTTGTCCCCAGGGTGATCGACGGATTCGGGGGGGCGAACGCCTGGGCCCAGCCGTAGATTTCCGCGCTCGCCTGGCCGTAATCAGCGTATCCCAAACCCAATACACGATCCGATCCGTCCGGAGTGGCGGCGATATCGCCGTACGTGCATCCTCCGGAGCCGGGAACGGACTGGACCCCCTCCACGCGCCGTCGGCGTCCCGGATATTGTAATCGATGGCCGTGCCGTCTCCCTACCCGCCCTCCTGCCAGACGACATAAATCGAATCGCCGCTTTCGTCAGGAACGGGTAATGGAGCATATCCCAGGAGGAGATCTCCACGGGAGAGGAGAAGCCGGCCCCGGATTTCCTGACGTAATAGAACCACCCGGGTCGGGTTCTCCGGCGACATGTCAGACGATATGGGCATTATTCGGCCGCATCCAGCCGGATCGCGGGATGCATCTGGTGTGCCCGCTTCGAGATGGACATACGTCCAATCCGTCCAGGAGGAATTGAAAGCCGTCCCCCGTTCGGAATAAGCGATGTGATAGTAATCTTCGCCGCCGGGCTTGGACATGAAGACGGCGGAGACACGGCCGGTGCCCAGATCGATGTCCGGGAATTTCGACATGGCCGTACCAGGGGCCGACGAACTGGAGTTCCTCCCAAACACCGCCGATGCGGCATCGGGCAATGACATGGCATTCGTTGTTCCGGAAGATCGAGATAGATATCGCCTCCGGCGGACACGGCGATCCGGGGCGCGTCGTAGAACTGCCCCGAATCGATCACGATGGGATCGCCCCAGACTCCGCCGTCCTTGATCCGGAGCATGACTTTCCGGGACTCGACCCAGATGACATAAACGCGATTTGAGCCGTCGACGGCGATGGAAACGCTTTCCTGGTTGTCGCTGAAAACGGCGCCCGACGTGCTGATCTTGACCGGCGTTCCGAGCTGGAGAGCGCCGAGGTCGCCCATGACGTAATACACGTCGCCGCAGGGATGCCCGGTCTGGCCGAACCCGGTGAACTCAACCCAGACGGCATGGACGTTCCCTAGGGAGTCGGCCGCGACCTGTGGCTCTCCCGAAGGGACTCCCGGTGAGTTGGAAATGTTCAGCGGCTGGGCGACGGCCGCCCCGGCTAAAATGATCAGGCCGGCGGCCAGAGATAACGCGGTTCTGCGTGGGTCCATGTTGTCCTCCCGGGCAATATCCGGATCCATTCCTTTTCCGTTCCCGGGAAATGATATCCTGGGCCGGAATCTCCGCCTATGCCTCCCCGCGGTGAATGCCGGGGGTGAATTTTGCCGGGGGGGATTAGCCGCCAGGGGTGAGGCCGGGCCGGCTCCGCCCGGGCTCCGGCGGCCTGATCATCTTCTGTAATCTGGACGCCGGGACGCGTTTTTCCGCTTCGCTTCCATGAGAAAGGGGGGTTAGAAAACGCCGGCCGGATCACCCTCGCGTTCGGCCCCGCCCGGCTCCGCCGGCACTTGCCGGTCCGAACGCCTCGCCTGCATTATTCACGAGTTGAGATGGCCGTAGATGCGAGGCGCGGAGGGTGAAGCTGTGCTAGTCGCACTGCGAACCCTTCGCAACGAAGCAGATGCGGCCATATCGGCTCGCCCGAAGGGTAAAAACTCATATTTTTGTATCTTATTGAATACATAATAATTATTAGAATCATAAGATTTTTTATGAATATTACCGGCTTGACAGTCTTTGCGGCGGAGACATAACATCGGGGCCGGCCGGATCGTTCCCCGAGAGGAAGCGCATATGAGACTCGTTTTCGCCGTCCTCGGTTTCGTCGTCCTCATCTTCCCGGGCTGCGGGCCGAACGGAAAAAAACCAACGCCGCCCCAGGACGCCCGGATCGCCGAGCTGCTCGGCCGGATGACGCCCGAGGAAAAATTCCGCCAGCTGTTTATGGTGCCGGGTTCGCTCGACCTTGGGGCGGAGAAGCCTGCGGCTGGGATTATTCGGCCTGCAAGTCGGGGCCGCGGGTGCTGACGGAGGCCCGGCGGGCCAGATGCTGAAAGCCGGATCTGGAGGATCGGCTTTCGAAACCGCTTTTAAAGTCAACGAGATCCAGCGGTTTTTCAAGGAAAAGAGCCGCCTGGGAATTCCCATCATCCCCTTTGAGGAGGCGCTGCACGGATTGGTCCATCCCGGGGCGACGGCTTTCCCCCAGTCGATCGGCCTGGCCGCGACCTTCGACACCGGATTGATGCGCCAGGTTGCCGCGGCGATCGCCCGAGAAGCGAAAACCCGGGGCATCCGCCAGGTCCTCTCCCCGGTCATCAACATTGCCGACGACGTTCGCTGGGGGCGGACCGAGGAAACATACGGCGAAGATCCCTATCCTTTCGGCCGAAATGGGGGCGGCCTTTGTCTCGGAATTCGAGAAAGCCGGCATCATCGCCACACCTAAGCATCTTTTGGCCAACGTCGGGGCCGGCGGCCGGGACAGTTATCCGATTCACTGGAACGAGCGGCAGCTCCGGGAGCTTTTCCTCCCCCCTTTTGAGGCCTGCTTCAGGACGGCGGGGGCCCGCTCGGTCATGACGTCGTACAATTCGGTCGACGGGAGCCCGGCCTCGGCCCATGGCTGGATGCTCAACCGGCTCGTTAAGGATGAGTGGGGATTTCCGGGATTCATCATTTCCGACGCGTCCTCGGTCGGCGGGGCCAACGTCCTCCACTTCACCGCCGCCGATTACGCCGAGGCGGCGGCCGAATGCGTCTCCGCCGGCCTGGACGTGATTTTCCAGACACAGCTGGATCACGAGAGGCTCTTTTCTCCGCCTTTTTATCGACGGAGGATCAAACCGGAAGTCATCGACCGGGCGGTCGCCCGGGTGCTCCGGGCAAAATTCGAGCTGGGGCTCTTCGATGATCCCTATGTCGACCCGAAGGAAGCGGCAAAGGAGAACGGCCTCCGGCCCACCGGGAGCTGGCCTTGAAGGCGGCCAGGGAGTCCATCGTCCTTTTAAAGAACGAAAAAAGGATTCTCCCCCTCTCGGTCAAGGTGAAATCCATCGCCGTCATCGGGCCGGACGCGGCTGAAGTCCGCTTGGGCGGCTACAGCGGCCCCGGGAATGCGAAGATCAGCATTCTCGAAGGGATAAAAACCAGGCTGGAGAAAACGGCGGAGGTCCGCTACGCCCCGGGCTGCCGGCGGGAGGAGAGGGTTTTCATCCCCGTCCCGACCGAAGGCTCTCGTTCATGAAGAGGAAGGGCGCGACCAGGCCGGCTTACGGGGCGAATACTTCGACAATGCCTCGCTTTCGGGCTCCCCCGTTTTTATCCGGACCGACCCCCAGGTCCGGTTTCAATGGACGCTTTTTTCGCCCGACCCGGCAAAGCTGCCGTTTGATTTCTATTCCGTCCGCTGGACAGGGAAGCTTCAAAGCGACGGAGACGGGGCGGTTCAGGATCGGGATCGACGGCAACGACGGTTATCGGCTCTCTCTTGACGGCCGCCTCCTGATCGACAATTGGGGCAAGCGGTCGCGGCGCACACTGACGGCCGAATTCGATTTCATAAAGGGCCGGGCCTACGATCTTCGCCTCGAATACTCCGAGCCGGAGGGAAACGCCTGGTTCTCGCTCGTTTGGGATACCGGCGTCCCCGGCGACGGCGACCGGATGATGGCCGAAGCCGTCCGAGCCGCGGCCCGAAGCGAAGCCGCGGTTGTCGTTGTCGGAATCGAGGAAGGCGAATTTCGGGACAGGGCCCGCTTGGGGCTTCCCGGACGGCAGGAGGAATTGATCCGGAAGGTCGTCGCGACCGGACGGCCGACGGTCGTCGTCCTCGTCGGAGGAAGCGCGGTCACGATGAGTTCCTGGATCGACGACGTCCCTGGAATACTCGACATCTGGTATCCGGGCGAAGCGGGAGGGACGGCCGTTGCCGAAGTCCTGTTCGGCGACCATAATCCGGCCGGGCGGCTGCCGATCACGTTTCCGGTCTTTGAAGGCCAGCTGCCGCTCGTTTACAACCACCTCCCGACGGGCCGGGGAGACGACTATCTGAACCTGACCGGAAAGCCCCTCTTCCCCTTCGGGTATCGGATTGAGCTATACGGAATTCATCTACACCGACCTGCGGGTCGAAAAGCCGACGATCACCCCGGGCGAAGCCGCTTCGGTGAGCTTCCGCCTGACCAATACCGGCTCCAGGGCCGGCGACGAGGTCGTCCAGCTGTACCTTCGCGATGAGCTGGCCTCGGTCGCCCGGCCGGTCAAGGAGCTGAAAGGATTCCAGCGAATTTTTCTCCAGCCGGGAGAAACAAAGGACGTCCGGTTCGAAATCACGCCGGAGATGCTCTCGATGCTCGACCTTGATCTGAAAAAGACAATTGAGCCGGGCAACTTCCGGCTGATGATCGGAGCTTCAAGCGCCGACATCCGCCTGCGGGGAATCCTGACGGTGAAATAAGCCTCTTCCGCATTAAGCGCGAGCCGGAAGGACTAAAGCTGGTCGGCGTTGAAGGTGTCGCCCTGATTGGGATCGCCGGTTCGATACCCCTTGGTGAACCAACGGACGCGCTGTTCCGAGGTGCCGTGGGTGAAAGCGTCCGGGACGACGTATCCCTGGGTTTGCTTCATGATCCGGTCGTCGCCGACCGACGAGGCGGCGTTCATCGCTTCCTCGATGTCCCCCGCCTCGAGGAGTCCGGCCGTCCGTCCGGCATGATGGGCCCAGACTCCGGCCATGAAATCGGCTTGGAGCTCCAGCCGGACCATCAGCCGGTTGAATTCGACTTCACCCAGGCGATTTTTCTGGGACATGACCTGGTCGGTGATGCCGAGGAGGTTCTGGACATGGTGGCCGACCTCGTGGGCGATGACGTAGGCCAGGGCGAAGTCGCCCTTCGCCCCAAGCTGAGATTGCATCTGCTTGAAGAAATCGAGGTCGATGTAGACTTTCTCGTCACCCGGGCAATAGAACGGCCCGGACGAGGCCCCGGCGTATCCGCAGGCCGAGGAAATCTGGCCGGAGAACAGGACCAGCTTCGGCTCGCGGTAGGTCTGTCCGCTCTGCTGGAAGACCCGGTTCCAGACGTCCTCGATCTCGGCCAGGACGACGCCGACAAACTGGCCTTCCTGCTGTTCCTCGGCGGTGAGGGCTCGCGATTCGCCCGCGGTCGACTCGATCCCGGCCGGCTGTTGGAGAATCTGGGAGACATCCTCGGGATTGCCCCCGAGGAGGGCGAAAAGCACGGCGATGATGACGCCGCCGATCCCGAGCCCCCCGGCCATCTGCTTGCCGCTGATCCCCCGCTTGTCTTCGACGTTGCCGCTTTGCCGTCTCCCCTGCCATTGCATTTTGTTTGTCCTTTCAGTGGATGAAGTCGGTTCCCGAGCATATCCTTGCCGATATTATAACGCGGAAGAGAGCGGGGGAAAATGGTCGTGCGCCTGGCCCGGCTCGAACGGGCGACCTAGGGTTTAGGAAACCCTTGCTCTATCCATACTGAGCTACAGGCGCACACGCGCCGAAGGCCATCATCTTAGCCCAAGACCGGAGGAAATTCCAGATTAACCCAGGAATCCGTGGATGAATCGCTTGAGATAGGCCAGGACGGTCCGGCTGTTGGAGCTGTCCTCGACCTGCTGGGCCGAGAGCTCCTTGATCTTGAGGAGGAATTCCTTGTTCTGGGCGTTCCGGGCGCTGACGATCTCGGCGATCGCCTCGGCCGGCTCGGGATTGCGCTGGAGCAGGGACCGGAAATCTTCGGGCTGGATTTCGAGAAGCTCAGAATCCTCGGCCACGACCCCGGTCGCCGTCCGGGGCATGCCGGTAAAAAGGGACATCTCCCCGAAGAGGCCGCCCGGGCCGATTTCGAATTCCTTGGCGAACCGCTTGCCGTTTTCCTCGAAAACGATCTCGCCCTTGATCCGGCCCCGGCCGACGACGTAACAGCTCGTTCCCTTGTCTCCCTGGCGGAAGAGCACCTCGCCTTTGGTGTAAACCGACCGGCGAACGCGGCCGGCCATCGCCCGCAAGTCCGCTTCCGGAAACAGAAGCGCGCCGGTCTTCGGGCCGTCCTGATAGCGAAGGAAGGACGAGCCCAGGAGGATATCGGCCGTCCGCCCTTGCTCGGCGTCCTTTTTCGTTCCGGACGGACAATTCCTGCCCCGCCGTAATTCCGGTTCCGGCCGAATTCTCCCGCCGCCTGAATCGCGTCCTTCATCTCTCCCAGCCGGTCCGTCCAGGAGACGGCCACTTCGAATCCGCGGCGGCGGAATTTGTACCAGACCAGGCGCCCGGCCTCGGTGATGATCGTGAACTTGAGCGGATAGTCCTCGACCCAGAATTTCAGGGTGTAGGAAATCCCCGTCTCGTCATAGCTCGTCAGGTAGGCCTTGGGCTTAGGTTCGGAAACGATGTGGGGAACTTCGCGGGCGGATTCCAGGAGCAAATCAAGCACCTCGGCGGCCGGGGCGACCGGGCTGACCTTCAGATAGAGATACAAAGCCGTCCGGTGATCGGGCATGGAGTAATTGACGATCCGCTCGCCGGCCACGACGTTGTTGGGAAGGACGACGATGTTGGACGCCCGGTCCAAAAGCCGCGTCTCCCTCCAGTTCGTGTCCATCACCACACCCTCGTGGGCGCCGAGGCTGATCCAGTCGCCTTTTTTAAACGACCGGGTGAAGTGGAGCGACATCCCGGCCAGGATGTTACCGAGCACGCCCTGGAGGGCCAGGCCGATGACGGCCGTCAGGATGGCCGATCCCGCCAGAAGGCTGGAGATATCCATGTCGAGCATGTTCTTCAGAATCAGGAAAAAGACGACAAGGTAAAGAATCCCGAGAATCAGCCCGCGCAGGACGTTGGGCAGAGGGTAAGGTTTCTGTCGATCGTTATACCAGGCCAACATCGCCCCGTCGATCAGGCGAATCACGAGGACGATGACGAAGAAAAACTCGGCCGCTTTCAGGTACGAAGCCATCGCCGGCGAGACGCGGAACACCGCCTGGGCCGAAAAAAGCGTTCCGAGGGCGATCAGGGGAACGATCAAACGGGAGAGAAAGATCAGCCGGCCCTTTTTCTTTGTTCCGGGAAGCCGGTTGAACGCCGAACGGATCAAGGCCGCGAAAAAGACGATGACCGCGGCAACGCCGAAGGCGACTCCCAAATCCTGATAGAGGTCGGTCATGGCGGTCATCTCCCCGAATGAAAGATCATTCCTTCCCGGGCGCAGACGGCGCCGGGGAAGGCTTTCCGGGCGGCGGACTCGATCCGGCGGATCTCCTCATCGGAGTAGTCCGGATTCAGATGGGATAAGACCAGGCGTCCGGCTCCGGCCGCCCGAGCCAGGTCCACCCCGGCTGCCCAGGTGCTGTGGCCCCAACCTTTTTTCCCGGCCTCGTATTCGGCCGGAGTGAATGTCGCATCGTAAATCAGGACGTCGGCTCCGAGGGCAAAGGCCGCCAGCCGGGCATCGATTCCTTTAGCGGAATGTTCCGTGTCTGTGGCAAATACGGCGGACCATCCCCCCTCCTCCAAACGATACGCGACACAACCTTGGGGATGGTTGAGCGGGCAGGCCGTGATCCGAACACCGCCGATATCAACGGGCCGCGGCCCGATCCGGCGATACGTCTTCCGGGACGGGGTTTCGGCGAACTCGACCGGGAAATACGGACCGGTCATGAACTCGGAAAGCCGTCGGCGGAGCACCGCGGGCGCTTCGCCCGAATAGAACGCAAGCTCCGTCTCGCGGCGGAAAAGGGCCAGGAAAAACGGGAGACCGATCAGATGATCGAAATGGAAATGCGTCAGGAGAACGTGGAGCGAGGAAGCCGCTTTCCGGCCGGCGGGGAGGGCTTCCTCCAAACGATGAAGTCCCGTTCCGGCGTCCAGAATGATGACGTCACCCGAATCGGTCCGGACCAAGGCGCACGGCGTATGGCCGCCGAAGATCGTTCCCCGGCGGCGCGCGACCGGGCGCGTCCCCCGCACTCCGAAAAGTTCGATGCGCATCTGGCCCATTCCTTCTCTATTTTGATTTCAAGTCGAAGACGAAATCCCAATCGTCCGGCGGCGGCGCGGCGGCCAGCGTCCGGCATCGTTCCCGATAGAGGGCCGCGACCGGGTCGTCCCCAAGCTCGACAAAGACTTTCTCCGCCGCGGAAAAATCGCGCGACCGAAAAATCGACAAACCCCGGTGGAAGGAATCAACCCGCCGCAAGATCTCGTCCGCGACGCTTCCCTTGTCTCCGATCAGCTCGTAAATGCGTACGGGCTCTTTTTTGCCGACGACCCGGATCACGTCGACTTCCCTGGCGACCAGCGCCTCTCCGGTTTTTTTCATGGTCGCTTCGCCGGCCAGGAGGTGGACGCCGTATTGCTTCCCGGCGCTTTCGAGCCGAGAAGCCAGGTTGATTGTATCGCCCATGGCCGTGTAATCGAACCGCCGGGACGAGCCCATGTTCCCCACGATCGCCGGACCGGTGTTGAGGCCGATCCGCATCTTGATCCGCCGGCCGTACTTCCTCTCGAGCTCGGGGGCAAGAGCGGCCACCCGGGCCTGACAATCCAAGGCCGTTCGGGCGGCCCGGAGAGCATGGTCGGGAACATCGATCGGCGCATTCCAAAAAGCGATGATCGCGTCGCCCTCATACTTGTCCAGCGTTCCCCCGGCATCAAGGATCAAATCGGTCATCACGGTCAGGTATTCGTTGAGAAGGGCGACAAGCTTGGCCGGACCAAGGGCTTCCGAGATCGAAGTGAATCCGGCGACGTCTGAGAAGAAGGACGTCACCTCCCGCTGCTCGCCGCCGAGCTTGAGCCGCCCGGGATCGGCGATGATCCGGTCGATGACGGCCGGGCTGAGATAGTGATGAAAGACGCCCTTGAGAAACCGTTTCT
The DNA here is from genome assembly GCA_963783665.1 of Candidatus Aminicenantota bacterium. GTDB lineage: Bacteria > Acidobacteriota > Aminicenantia > Aminicenantales > UBA4085 > JAAZPG01. The sequence continues at coordinate 744,097 of CAWANZ010000002.1, forward strand.
CCCGGCCTTCGACCATATAATTGAGGACGGCCGCGCCGACAATGGTCAGCAGGACCGCGGCCAGGGGGGCGACGAAATCCAGCCAGATTCTCCCGGCAAATGCGGCCGTCGAGGCGGCGGCCGGGAAAAAGAGGAATCCCGCGAAAGCCGCGACTTGGGCCGCCGGCTTCCGAACGATGGAGACGGTCCAACCGGCGGCGAGAGCGAGAATCGAAATGAAGAGCCACGTGAGAAATCTGCCGGGGAATCCGAAGGATCGGTCATTGAGAATCGTATCCAGGGCTGCGGCCTGGATCTCTACCCCGGGAACCTTCCCGGAAAGCGGGCTGGCCTTGATGTCGAAAAGACCGATCGCGGTCAGGCCGATCAGGACCGTCTTCCCGGCGAATTTTTCCGCGGGCACTTCGGGCGCTTCGCCCGCCTGGACCCGGGCAAACGAATTGATCACGGCCGCCGCGGTATAGGATTCATAAGCTGATCCGGTCTTTTCGTTCGGCCGGAAGAAACGGATGACTATCATCCGGTCGGACGCGGCCGCAATCGGCGGAAAATCCGCGTTCGGCCGGACGGCCATCGTCAAAGCGAACGGGACCGAAGGGACAAAAAAAGAACTTTCGGAAGGCTCGTCGTCCCTGGTTCCCTGGAACGGGAAAAGGACGGGTGTGCGGCGGTAAATCGTGTCCGCATCGGGGTTGACGCGAACATTGGCTGTTCCCCGGGCGGCGTTCAGAATCCCCGGAATCGGAAGAGTCGCAGACCGAAAAATCTCGCCCCAAACCTCGGAGCCGCCGTCTGGCGAGGCGCCCCGCAATGTGTTCGGAAGCCCGGCCTCGGCCTTCTCCCGGAAGGACTTCATCGCTCCGGGATCGAGTCTCGCTTCAGGGGCGGGATCCTCCGTATCGAGAAAAACCGGAAGGAAGACATTCCCCGCTTCGGCCACGGCCGCCGCAAATTCCTCGTCGTCTTCAACGCCGAACCGGGAGCGCTCCGTCATGGTGATGTCGAAGAAGACGGCCTTCGCGCCTCCGGCTTTCAGATGTCGGACGATCGCTCCGTAGAGAGCCCGGGGCCAAGGCCAGGGGATGCCTTGCTTGACGTAAAAATCGAGACTGTACTGGTCCACCTGGATCAGGACGATGTCTTTGGAGGCCTTCACCGGGTCGGCAAACGCTTTCATCCGCGCGTCCCAGGATTTCCACTCCAGGCGGCGGAAAGCGTGAACAGAGTCCAAGGCCAGAATGCAAAGGACGGCCGCCGCCCCGACGGCCAGGCCCCGGATTCCCCGTTTCTTCAGCACGACACCCCGGCCCCACCCTTACTTGAGCGAGGCGACGGCGGCCTTAAACCGCTGAGTCCGGACGGCGGCGATCGATCGGGACCGATTTCAGGCCGCCGATCTCGGATTTCACCCGGTCGAGCCGTTGCTCCGGAGTCGGATGGGTTTTGAACCAGCCCTTTCCCGAAACGGCCGACTTGTCGCCGACCATGGTCTGGAGGAAGCGGGAAATGCCGTTCGGGTCATATCCCGTGCCGCTGCCGACATTCACCGCCAGATCGTCGGCTTCGTATTCGTATTTCCGATCGTAGCCCCGGGTGATCAGCTTTTCGACGATATCGCTCAGAACCCCTTCGAAGGCCGACGTCACCTGGGCCAGCTCGGCCGGGCCATAGGCCTTGACCGCCTCGGTCCCGATCGTCGTGAAGGCCTGGGTCAGGTTCGCCTTCTGGATGGATTGGAGACCGTGCTTGGCGACGACGTGCCCGACCTCATGGGCCAGGATCAAGCCGAGCGATTCCTCATCCGGACAGCGCTTCAGCAATCCCTTGGTGATGAAGATGAACCCGCCCGGAGCGGCCAGGGCGTTGACTTCGTCGGTGTCGAGGACCTGGAAGTGCCAGCCGGCGAAAATTTCCGGCCGGGCGGAGAACATGGCCACGGCGTTTCCGACCTTGTTAATGTACAGGTTGAGAACCGGATTGTTGAGGGCCGGGTATTGGCCGAGGATGATCGCCGCGACCGACCGGCCGATATAGTACTCTTCCTCCTCGGTGAAATCGGAGAAGGCGGAGCGAAGCTTCTTAGCCGTGTCGACGACTTTTTCGCCTTTATCCACGACCGTTTCGGCCTGGCCCAGGATTTGCGTGCCCTTGTCGATGACGCTGCAGCCGGCAAACACCAGGAGGACGGCCAGGAACCCGGAGACGAGGCGGAGGCGGGCGCTCATTTCGCACCTCCCTGTCCGGCGAGCTTGCCTTGGTCGAGGAACTCCTTCACCTGGGCCGGCGTCACTTTGACTTGAAGCATCCGGTCGACGCCGGCGAAATTCGCCCCTTTATTCTTGGCCTTGTAGGAGTCTTCGACTTGTTTACTGAATCCCTTCCCGGCCAGGGCAGCTTGGGCCGCGGTGGCCTGCGTCCTGGTCCCGCCGGCCGAAGCCAGCAGGGAATAGCGGGGAACCTCCACCGCGCTTTTATGAACCCAACCGCTGAGCCCGGCCGCTGTTTTCACCTGGAGCCAGGCTCCGGACTCGGCGACCTGGGTCAGGATCTCTCCGGACTTAAGATTGGCGACGACAGGCGCGTAAGAATTGCGGAGTTTTGCGCAACGCGGTCGTCTGAACTTTGACAACCCAGCCGTCCGCGGCCGCACCCAGGCAGAGGGCGGTCAGGGCCAAGGCGGCAAACACCGTTCCTTTGGAAATTTTCATGGAGTTCCTCCATTCCTTTCGCTCATCTTACCTTTAAGAAAGCCTTCACCTCAAGCAAATTCCAAGACGGGCGCTTCGAGAGCGGCCAGGAGCTTCTCCCGAATCAGGCTGTTGCGTTGGATGGGCTTGTCGTTTTTGATGGCGATATACAGGGCTTTATACGATCCGACAACCACGCTCAGCTTCTTGGCCCGGGTCAGGGCCGTGTAGAACAGATTGCGCTGGAGCATGATGAAATGCTGGGTCAGCAAGGGCAGGACGACGGCTTGGTATTCGCTGCCCTGCGATTTATGGACGGAGATGGCATAGGCCAGGACCAGGTCGTCCAGCTCGTCCCGATCGTAGAACACCGGCCGGCCGTCAAAGTGGACGATCAATCCGAACCGGGCCGGATCGACGTGGACGACGGTCCCGATGTCGCCGTTGAAGACGTCTTTCTCGTAGTTGTTCCGGACCTGCATGACTTTGTCCCGAACCCGGATCTGGCGGGTCCCGAGATGGAGGGTCTCGCCGCTCTTGTTGAGCCGGGCCTGCATCTCGGCGTTCAGGCGCTCCACTCCGACGAAGCCCTTGTACATCGGACTGATCACCTGGATTTGAGGCGAGAGCGGGCTGAGATGGAACCGCTGGGGGATCCGGTATCCGCAGAGCTGCATGATCGTCGAAAAGACTTTCGCCTCCTCCTCGGCTCGGATGAAATAAAAGTCGGACTCGGCGTCGCCCTTCTTCGGGTGGACGATGCCGAGCCCCTGGTTGATCCGGTGGGCGTTGGCGACGATCAGGCTGTCCCGCTCCTGGCGGAAGATTTCATCCAGCCGGACGACACTCACCCGGCCGCATTCGATCAGATCGCGGAGCAGCGTGCCCGGCCCAAGGGCCGGGAGCTGGTCTTTGTCGCCCACGAGGATCAGGCGCATCGTGGCCGGGATCGCCCGGACCAGGCCGTGCATCAAGGCCAGGTCGACCATCGAGAATTCGTCGATGATGATCGCATCGCCCTGGAGCGGATGGCCGGGATCGCGGCGGAAATGCCCGGTTTTAGGATTGAACTCAAGGGTCCGGTGGATCGTCTTGGCCTCCCGGCCGGTCGTCTCGGACAGCCGCTTGGCCGCCCGGCCGGTGGGGGCGGCCAAAAGAACCGATTTTCCCCATTTGTCAAACAGGGCCGTCACGGCCCGGACAATCGTTGTTTTCCCGGTGCCCGGCCCGCCGGTGATGACCAGGATCTTCCGCTGGACGCTTTCTCGGACCGCCAAGCGCTGGGGCTCGGAGAAGGCCAAGCCGAACGACCGCTCGATTTCGGCCGCCGCCGCCTCGATATCGAACGGCGGGCGGAAAAACGGGGCCCGGGCCAGGTCCCGGATCGATCGGACAACGTCCTCCTGGGCTTCGTAGTAGTAGGGGCGATAGACCGCCCGGCGGCCGTCGGGCAATGGTTCGATGACCACGGACCGTTCCCCCGTTAAAGTCTCCAAGGCTTTGGCGAATTTTTCCGGAGTCGCCTGGATCTCTTCAGCGCTGGCTTCGGCCAAGGCTCTATCGTAGGAAAAAACGTGACCCTGCTCATTGTCTTTTCCGAGCAGGTACAGGATGAAGGCCTTGACCCGCTCGATGGAACCCGGGTCAAGCCCCAGCTTGAGGGCGATCGCATCGGACGTCTTGAAGCCGATTCCCCAGATGTCCTGTGCCAGGCGGTAGGGATTGGTTTTCAGGACGTCATAAGCCTTGGCTCCGTAATGGCGATGGATTTTCGTCGCCAGGTTGGTCGAAACGCCATGATCCTGGAGGAAGATGATCAGGCCGCGGATGTCCTCATGCTCCTCCCAGGATTTCTTGATCTCCTCAAATTTGACCGCTCCGACACCCTCGACTTCCAGCATCCGGCGGGGAGTTTTGTTCAGGACTTCGAGGGTTTGGGCCCCATATTTCGCGACGATCCGCTTGGCCAGAACCGGGCCGACGCCTTTGATCAGGCCGCAGGACAGAAATTTTTCGATACCGGACGGGCTGGCCGGGAGACAGGGCAGAAACGTCTCAGCTTTGAATTGACGGCCGAACTTGGGACTCATCTCCCATTTCCCGGAAAGGGTGAGCCGCTCCCCGGCCGCCAGGGGCGGAAACGAGCCGACGACGGTGACGGGCTCTCCCTCCGCTATGGAAAAACGGAAGACCGCGTAGCCGTTCTCGGGATTGTAAAAGAGGATGTGCTCGATCGTCCCCTCGAGCGTTTCGGCCATACCGACATCTTACAATAAATCCCTCCTCCGGGCCACTTCGAGACGAAGAAAAAGAAGGCGTCAGGAGGTTTTTTCCATCCCCGGGTCGAGGCGGGGAGTGTAATGAAGCTCGCGGAATCGGAGCTCGAAGGACGCGCCGCGGTTCGTCTTTCCCACGGTCAGCGTCCCGTTGAGCTGGGAGACGAGTGATTCGATAATCTGGACTCCGAAGGAAGATTTGCCGGCCAGGTCGAAATTGGGCGGAAGCCCGACACCATCGTCCCGGACGGTCAGGACGTATTCCTCGCTGCGCCATCCGACGGAGCCCGATGAGGATCTCCCCCTTCCGATTTCCGGGAAAGGCGTGCTTCACGGCGTTGGAGAACAGCTCGTTGAGGATCAGGCCGAGGGGATTGGCCGTGGCGATATCGAATAACGCCGGCTCCATTTCGAACTTAAGGGCGATCCTCCGGGCATCCATCAGGAACGAATGGAAGATGTGTTCGGCCAGACTCTTGGCATATTCGACGAAATCGATCCGGGAGAGGTCCCGGCTCTTATAGAGCTTTTCGTGGAGCAAGGCCATCGACCGGATCCGCCTCTGGGTTTCCTTCAAGGCCTCCTGGAACCGGACGTCACCGATCTGGGCCGCCTGCAGGTTCAGCAGGCTTGAGATCACCTGCATGTTGTTCTTGACCCGATGATGAATCTCCTTGAGGAGAACTTCCTTCTCCCGGAGCGAGTTGCGCATCGCGTCCTGGGCCTTTTTCCGCTCGGTGACGACTTCCGTATAAACGATGATGCCGCCGATGGACCCGTCGGCATCGTACCAGGGCCGGCATTCCCAGCGGGTCCAGTCCGTCGTCCCATCCGCCCTGACGTAGGGGTCGTCCTCGGCGCTGGAGACGATTCCGGCCAAAGCCTGCTGATGGACATCCCTCCATTTCTTGGGAAGATCGGGAAAGACTTCATAATGGTTCCGGCCGGTGATGTCCTTTTCCTTGATTCCATACTCGTCCAGGTAACGCTGGCTCACGTAAAGGTAGTTCAGGTTGCGGTCGTGGACGGCGACGGCGCTCCGGTTGTGCTCGATGATATACCGCATCAAGTCGCGGGAATGAATGACGGCCTTCTCGGCGCTGAGGCGCTCGGTCAGGTCCTGGATCGCCCCGATCATCCGGAGCGGTTTTCCCGAAGCGTCCCGGGTGACGAATCCTCGATTAAAAACATCAAGGAACCGGCCGTCTTCGCAGAGAAACCGGTAATGGTCGGACCAGAACTGTCCTCCTCCGTCGATGGCCGCGTGGATCCCTGTGACGACCCGGTCGCGGTCCGCCGGATGGATGCGGGTCGTCCAGGATTCGACCCCCGGCTCGATCTCTTCCGGAGAATAACCAAACATCCCCCGGAAATGCTCGTTCCACCACATCGCGTCGGTTTTGAGGTCCCAATCCCAGAGAACATCGAATGTCGCCCGGTTAGCCAGTTCGAAACGCTCAAGGCTCTCTTTAAGCCGCTCGCCGATCTCCGCCCGGCCACGGAAATACCGCAGGCGCTGGCGCCGCCAAATCAGGCCCAATCCGAAGCCGGAAGCCGCGATCAGGGCGACCAGCAAAACGAGGGTTTGCCATAGCCGGGCTCGGACCGGGAGCATAGATTTCGGAAAGGTCCATCCGGGCGACGAGAAACCAGGGCGAGTCCGGAATCGCCCTCAAGGCGGCCAGAACCGGAACCCCGCGGTAATCCCGGCCTTCGACAATGCCCTCCCGGCCGAGGACGGCCTGGACGGCGGGGACTTCGGTTCGGCTCAGTGGAAAACTGAGGGTCAGGGCGGCTTCGGGATCAAACTTGAGATCATTGAGGTATTGGACCGTATCCCCTTCCCGACGGACAAGGAGCGTTTCGGCCGAAGCGCTCGGCCCGGGCCACTTCAGAATATAAGGATAGAGATATTGTTCGGGATCGACCCAGAAAACAACGACTCCCAGCGGGGGGCCGATCCCGCCCTGGGGCAAGGAGGAATAAATCGGGATATAGATCGAAAGGTGGGCCGGCCCCTCGTTCACATCCCGGTGAAGATCGATGATCTGCGGGCGTCCCTGGGCGGTGACCGCTATGACGGCTTCCGGAGAGGCGCGAAAGTCGAGCGTCTTCGCGGGATCCGGAACCGACATTCGCTCGGTTCCGTTCATGTCGAGAAGATACGCCCTCACATACTGGCGGAAGACCTGATACCGGGAGAGACGCGCGCGGAGCTCACCCCCTGCTCGAGGATCGTCCGGCGATTTCAGGAACCGCCCGACAAGATCGGAGAAAAAAGAATCCCTGTTGGAGAAGCTCTCCGTCGGCCATCCTTTCCCGGCGCCAATCCCGGAGCTCGTCCGCCTTGAGTTCGGAAATACCCGAGAGCTGGTTTTCCGCTTGATCCCGGAGCTTGGATTCGAATTCACGGAACGAGACATAACCCACGGCGATGATGCCCGAAGCGAGGATGGCCAGGATCAAGAGAAAGAGGGCCAGGGAGTGGCTGGTCGCGACATCTTCCGGAGGGTGGGCTTCGGCCGGCGCCCTCTTAAAAAGCCGAAAGCGAAAAACGGCGATCGCGATCAGGGCAAAACTCAAACCCAAGCCTGGAGTGAAGGGATTGAATTCAGTGGAAGGAAATAAATGAAAGGCCGAAATAAGAGTATCGAGGAAAGCGATCAGCCCGCCGGCCCAGATCAAGACAACCTGGCCTGTGTCACGGGGCCGTCTTTTCATGACGGAGACCGTGATGAGAATGATCGCTCCAAGAAGGAGAATCATCCCATAGATGGAGTAAGACAGGAACCAGAATCCCGGTTGCCGGGCGCCGATATCGGCGATCCAGAAAGGTCCTTTGAGAACAAAATCGACTTCCCGCTTCACAAACAGATGGTGCGCGTCGTTGGTCCAGACCATGACCTGGGTGACCAAGGGAACGATAAAAAAGCCGGCCACTAACCGCCGGGACACGCGGGCGCCCCGGTTGGTGTAATCCAGGACGAATTTCAGAAAAAAGACGGGGATCAGGGCGTTGAAAATAAAACGGATTTTAAACCAGAACAAGGCTTGCCCGGCGCTTCCCGCGAACAGACTGAGGATCTCGATAAAGGCCAGAAAGAAAAAGCCGATGGACAAGAGAAAGAAATCATTGGCTCCGGGCACGTCTCGCCGGCGGCGCGTAAAGGCGGCCAGGGCCGCTGAAACGGCGCAGGTGAGGACAAGGGAAATCAGGAAATAATGGCCGGGACCGAGGTTCATGCGCGCCCATCCTGTTATTACCTGACGCCCAGGCGGATGTCAAGGCCGGTTGACCCCCGGGCGGAGGGCATGCTAACGTGAAGCCGCGATGCGCTTCCTTCGCCTCCTGGCCAACGGCTTGATCTGCGGGATTTTTTTCTGTTTCCTGCTGGCCCTCCTCGTCCTCGATCTCAATATCAACCACCGGCCGAGCGTCCTCGATTTTCCCCGGCTGGCCGTCGTCCTGTTTCCGACCTACGGATTGATCACGGCCGTGGGAGCGATTCTCGTCGCCTCGATCTATCGGTTCTTCGTGACCCGGCCGCCGCGCAAAGGATTTCTCTCCCCCCGTTTCCTGACGCTCGGCTTCTCCCTCCTCACCCTGATCTTCCTCGTCGTCTTCCGGGAGAACACGATTCATTTCGCCTCGTTTTTCGTCGCGGCCGTCCATCGCACCGTGCAAATCCAGGCGGCCGTCCTCTTCGCCTCGGCCGCGATCGGGCTGGTTCTTCTTTACCGGTACTTCCATGGAAAACCCCGCTCGGCCTTGCTCGGCCTTTACTTCGCCGCGACCGGGATCGCCTTCGTCCTCGCCGCCGCTCTCCGTTTCGGCTTTCCGGCCGCCGAGCGGCCCGTTCGCTTCTCCAGCCTCCAGGCCCAGGAAATCTCCCGGAAAGTCACGATCCTCAACCTCGAAGGCTTGAGCTTCGAATTCATTTTTCCGCTGGTCAACAATAAGGCTCTCCCCAGCTTCTCCTACTTGATGGATCAAGGCGCATGGGGGCATCTGTCGGGATTCACGCCGAGCGATGCGGCCGTCCTCCGGCGAACTCTCAAGACCGGAAAGCTCCCCGGAAAACACCGCCGGCTTTCCGGCGTCCGCTACAAGATTCCGGGATTTCCCGGCACGCTCGAAGTCGTGCCCCGTTTCATCCTGTTCCGCCAGCTCAAGCAGCTGGGGCTTCTCGAAGTCGAACCCTTCGATCCACCGCCGGCGGTAAAGGACATCGAGATGATTTACGGCGAGGAGCAGGCCGTCGTCGTCCGGTCCGACGCGTCGAGCCCGGAGCCCCTGGGTGCGCCGGCCTCGCCGGACGCCGCGGCAGCCGACAAGCTGTTCCTCTCCCTGTTCAAGGACCTCCAGGAGGAAACCGCTCCCATCCGCCGGATCCTGGAGGAGTCCTTGGCCCATGACCGGGTCACCGAGGAACGGGCCTTTCAAGCCCGGCAGGAAATCCCGCCCCAGCTCTTCGTCCTCACCTTGGACGGACTGGCCGATGTCCAGAGCTATTTCTACAAGTACAGCCACCCCGCCGACTTCGGCGAAATCCGGCCGGATGAAATCCAGAAGTTCGGCACGGTCATCGAACGGTATTATCAATACTACGACCAAATCATCAGCAAATATACGGCGGCGATGAAGGACGACGAAATTCTCATCGTCTGCTCGCCGTTCGGCGTCGAGCCGCTCCCCTTCTGGAAGCGCCTCGTGGAATGGGTCCTCGGGAATCCCGACGTTTCGGCTTATCACGAACAGGGTCCGGACGGAGCGGTCTTCGTCTACGGCCGGGGAGTGGCCAAGGGACGGAGCGCCGACGGAATCCGGCTGGCCGACATCGCCCCGACCCTTCTCTATTTCGCCGGGCTGCCGGTGGCCAAGGACATGGACGGGTTCGCCCGAACGACGATCTTCACGAGGGAATTTAAAGAAGAGAACCCGCTCATCACCATTTCGTCCTACGAGGATGTCACCGTCCGGAAATGAAGGGGGCGCCGCTTACCGGATGATTTTCAGCATCCGGTTCCAGCGGGCCTTGGGGATGAACTGAACGAGCTTTTTCAACCGGTCGCGAACCGAGGTTTTCAGGTACGCGTCCCGCTCCGCCGTGTAGGAAAAATAGATGATCCAGGGGCGGCCTTTGACGTAGCTCAAGGGGACGAATCCCCAGTAACGCGAATCCGAGCTCTGGTCGCGGTTGTCGCCCATGGCGAAGAGGTGCCCGGCCGGCACGATCACCGGGCCGTAATTGTCCCGGATTGTTTCCTCGTAATTATAGTACCCGTTCTTGGCGTAAACCTGGGAGTCGCTATGGACTTTGTTCGGCTCCTCGATCGCCTTGTCGTTGATGTAGACCTGCTTATCGCGGATCTCGAGCTTCTCGCCGGGAAGCCCGACGACCCGCTTGACGTAATCCTTGGACAGCTCGTTCGGGTACTTGAAGACAATGATGTCGCCGCGCCGGATTTCCCGGCGGGGAAGGAGGGCCCGGTCCAGCGGCGGCGTTCCATTGTCGTAGACGAATTTGTTCACCAGGAGGAAGTCCCCCACCAGAAGGGTGGGCTCCATGGAGCCCGTGGGGATCTGAAAGGCCTGGACGACGAACGTCATGACGAAAAAGACGAAGACGGCCGTTTCGGCGATGAGCTCGAAATATTCGCGGACGACGCTCTTCCGCCGCTTCTTTTTCCCTTCGTTCGCTTCGGTCATCAGGACGTCCTTAACCTTTTAAAAATGAAGGGATACTATAGCCCAAATCCACCGGGGCTTCAACCGGACGAGGGGATTCCGAAAGGCCGGGCTCAGCGAATGATCTTCAGCAGCCGGTTCCAGCGGGCATCGGGAATGAACCGGGTGAGCTTTTTCAGCCGGTCGTTGACCGAGGTCTTTTTGTAAGCGTCCCGCTCGGCCTCATAGGAGAAATAAATGAGCCAGGGACGGCCTTTCACGTTGCTCAGCGGGACGAACCCCCAGAATCGCGAATCGAAGCTGTCGTCCCGATTGTCACCCATGGCGAAGAGCCGGCCCTCCGGCACCATCACCGGCCCGAAGTTGTCCCGGAAGCCGTCATCGGATCCGGCCGAGCTGTCCCGTTCGATCACCCGAGAGTCCCGATGGACTTTGGCCGGCTCGTCGATCGGCCGGTCATTGATGAAGACCTGCTTGTCGCGGATCTCGAGCTTGTCGCCGGGAAGACCGATGGCCCGCTTGACGTAATCTTCCGTCAGGTTGTCCGGGAAGCGAAAAACGACGATGTCGCCGCGCCGGATCTCCCGCCGGGGCAGGACGGCCCGGTCCAGCGGCGGCGAGCCGTTATCATAGACGAATTTATTCACCAGGAGGAAATCTCCGATGAGAAGCGTCGGATCCATCGACCCCGTCGGGATCTGAAAAGCCTGGACGACGTACGTCAGGACAAAAAAGACAAAGACGGCCGTCTCGGCGATCAACTCGAAATATTCCCGGATGACGCTCTTCCGCCGCTTTTTGCGGTCTCCGTCTTGGGCTTTGGTTTTGGGCATCCTTATTATAGTACGCAGCGGCGTCCGAATCGTTTTTTTCTTGACTTTAGGGCCGAAATACGGCAATCTTATCAATCTCATTCCCTTCAGTGGGTTAAGTTGAATCTAATGAACTCCTTAAAGGAAGTGAACAGATGATTTTCAGCGCCCTATTCGCGGCCGCACAGGCCCAATCTCCGGCGGGGCAGGTGGCGCCCCAGGGAAACATGTTGACCGCCCTGATCCCCTTCGTCCTCGTGTTCGGGATCTTCTATCTCCTCATCATCCTTCCCCAGCGGAAGAAACAGAAAAAGCACATGGAAGCCATCGAAGCCCTGAAGGCCGGAGACAAGATCATCACGACCGGCGGCATGTTCGGCACGGTCATGAGCGTCCTGAAAGACCGGATCGAGCTTAAAGTCGCGGCCAACGTGAAGATCGAAGTCACCAAGGGCTCCGTCGGCGTCATCCTCTCCCAGGGGGATTCCGCCCCGGCCGAAAAAACCGAATCCTGATGAACTCGTCCCAGTCCGCCGGCCTCTCCGATGAGGCCCGGCGACGCCCGCGCCGTCAGGCGCCGGTCTATTCGAACAAGGAAAGAGATATCCGATGAAGAAAGGCCTCCGCTGGAAAATCGCTGCTGACTGTCGCCGTCCTGGGCTTCTGCCTGTTCATGGCTCTCCCGATCAAGGACAAGATCAAGCTTGGCCTTGACCTCAAGGGCGGCATCAGCCTGGTCCTCCAGGTCAGGACCGACGATTCCCTCAACGGCGAAACCGACCAGGAAATCAATCGGTTCCTCGAGCTGTTTAAAAAGAACGCCGTCACCTATACGACCGCGGTCAAGGAACGGCCGGGCCGGTTCGCGATCAACGGCCTGAACGTCGACCAGCAAGCCAAGGTCCGGGAACTGGTCGACCAGTATACGGCCGATTGGGACACCGCCTATCTGCCCGACAAGGTGACCTTCACCCTCAAACCGGCGGTCGCCCTCCTGCTCCGCGACCAGGCCGTCGCCCAAACCCTGGAAACGATCCGGAACCGGATCGACCAGTACGGCGTGTCCGAACCGGTCATCCAGCGCCAGGGGAACGACCGGGTCGTCGTCGAGCTCCCCGGCGTCGACGACCCCGAGCGGGTCAAGGAGCTGATCAAGGTCACCGCCGTCCTGAACTGGAAGCTGGTCAAAGGCGGCCCGGCCGAAGACGAAGGAAACCCTCCTCCAGCCGTTCGGCGGCGTCGTCCCCGAAGACGCCGAAATCGTCTCGGGCGACGCCAAGCGCGGCCATCCCGGCTTCTACCTCGTGGAAAAAGTTGCGACGCTCAGCGGCACAGACCTCCGGACCGTCCGCCGCGGGACCGACGAATGGAACAATCCGGCCGTCGCCTTCACCCTCAGCCCCGACGGCGGCCGCCGCTTCGAACAGGTCACCGGGGCCAACGTCGGGCAAGCCCTGGCCATCATCCTGGACGACAAGCTCCAATCGGCTCCCAACATCAACACCCGGATCGGCGATTCGGGCATCATCCAGGGGCACGTTCACCAACCAGGAAGTCGACGACCTGATCATCATCCTCAAGGCCGGCGCCCTGCCGGCCGGGATCAATTATCTTGAAGAGCGGACGATCGGGCCGGCCCTCGGCTCGGATTCCATCCGCCAGGGAATGATGGCCGGCCTCGTGGCCGTTCTCCTGGTCATGTCCTTCATGCTCATCTATTACCGCCTGTCCGGCGTCAACGCCATCGTCGCCATGATTTTCAACGTCGTGATCCTGTTCGGGATCCTGGCCTACTTCAAGGCCAACCTGACGCTCCCGGGCATCGCCGGGTTGATCCTGGCGATCGGCATGTCGGTGGATGCCAACGTCCTGATCTTCGAGCGAATCAAGGAAGAGCGATCCCTGGGGAAAAACGTCCCCGGGGCCATCAGCCTCGGCTTCAGCCGGGCCTTCACCGCCATCTTCGACTCCAATTTGACGACGATCATCTCGGCCATCTTTCTCTTCCAATTCGGGACCGGACCGATCAGGGGATACGCCGTGACCCTGATCATCAGCCTCGTGGCCAACATCTTCACCGCGGTCTTCGTCTCCCGGCTGATGTTCGATATCACCATCCCCAAAACCGCGACAAAGCTGAGCATCTGACATGGAAATCTTCAAGAAAACACCCCAGATCAAGTTCCTCAAGTACAAGTACATCGCCCTGATCGTCACCGCCGTCATCATCCTCGCCGGGATGGTCAACATCTTCGTCGGCCGCGGCCTCAAGCTCGGCGTCGATTTCGGCGAAGGGACGCTGATCCGGGTCATCTTCAAGGACCCGACGTCGGTCGGCGACGTGCGGGAACGGTTGAGGGCCGTCGGCCTGGAAAACAGCCAGATCCAGGAAACCAACGGGAAGAACGGCCGGGAGTTTCAGATCCGGGCCGTTGAAGTCCAGAACACCGCCGCGGAAAACCAGCTGGAAAGCCACGCCGCCCTGGGCGACAAGATCATCGCCGCCTTAGAGGATCGACGGCCGGAGCGAACGCCCAGGATCTGGCCGACCTCAACACGATCGACCAGAAGAACCTGGCCGCCCTGCTCGAGCCCGCTTTTCCCGAACGGGGAGCCGGCCTTGGCCGAGCAAATCCTCAACGCCCGGAAGAGCGATGAAAACCGCGGCGTCTTCGCCGACGTACGCCGACCTGTGCCGCGACGGCGTCCCGGCCGACGCGGTGGCTTTCCTCAAAGGGAAAACCCGCCTCGGCAAGCATGAACATCCTCAGCCGCGAATCGGTCGGTCCCCAAGTCGGGGCAGGACCTCCGGAAAAAAGCCGTCCTGGCAACCGTCTGGTCGCTCATCGGGATGCTGATCTACATCGCCCTCCGGTTCAAGCTGGCCTACGGCGTGGCGGCCATCTTCACCCTGACCCAGGACGTCCTCATCACGATTTCGATCTATTCCTTCAGCGGCCGGGAGATCAACCTGCCGATCATCGCCGCCCTGCTGACGATCGTCGGCTTCTCGATCAACGACACGATCGTCATCTTCGACCGGGTCCGGGAGAACCAGAAAGCCTTCCGGAAAATGCCCCTGGAAGACGTCATGAACCTCAGCCTCAACCAGATGCTGGGCCGGACGTTCATCACCTCGGGCACGGTGTTCCTGACCGTCCTGGCCCTGTTCCTCTTCGGCGGCACGGTCATCAACGATTTCGCCTTTACCATGCTGATCGGGACGATCGAAGGCGTCTATTCGACGATCTACCTGTCCTGTCCGGTCGTCCTCTTCTGGCAGAAGTGGTTCCCGTCGAAAAGCACCGGCGCCGGTGAAAGGCGATTATGCGCCCGATGCACATTCGACTTGCCAAGGGGCGAACTTTGAGTTATAATCGCCCTCGTTGAGCGCTGATTTTCTATCTCTTCAACCGAGGTAAGATATGGCTGAACAACCAAAGCCGAAAACACCCGTGAGGGAAGAGATCCCGGCGATGTTCAAGGATTCCTTCTTCGTCGCCGGAAAAGGCGGGAAGCGGAAAGCCGTCGCCTTGCCGATCGCCCTCATCCTTCACACGATTCTCGTGGCCGTCCTGATCGTCGCTCCCGCTGCTCTCCACTTCCAATCTCCCGAAGATCGAGATCACGAGCGCCTTCCTTGCTCCCCCGCCGCCGCCCCCTCCGCCCCCGCCGCCGCCGGCGAAAAAAGCGTCGACTTCCACGGTCCGGCGGATCAAGCCGGTCCAGGCCCAGACGTCAGTTCGAAGCCGGCAAGCTCGTCGCCCCCGTCGACATCCCGACCGAAATCGCCGAAGAGCAGATTTCGGACATCGGGATCGAGGGAGGCGTTGAAGGCGGCGTCGAAGGCGGCGTCATCGGAGGCGTCCTCGGAGGCGTCGTCGGCGGCGTCCTCGGAGGCGTCGTCGGAGAAGTCGAAGCCCCCGTCCGGGCCATCGGCGAAATCAAGCCCCCGGTCCTGCTCAAGCGGGTCGAACCGACTCTATCCCGATATCGCCCGCGAAGCCCGGGTGGACGGCATCGTCATCATCGAGGCCCAGACCGACATCTACGGCCGGGTCCAGCAGGTGAAAATTCTCCGGTCCATTCCCCTGCTCGACCAGGCGGCCACCGATGCCGTCCGGCAGTGGGTTTATGAGCCGATGGTCATCAACGGCCGTCCCCGCGGCGTCATCTTCACGGTGACGGTCCGCTTTACCCTGAAGTAAGGCCCGAAAAGCTGTCACAGCTTTTGCATATTTAAAGGAGGCACGACAATGCAATTTGGTCTCGTAGAAATGTTCCAGGCCATGAGCGTTCTGGCCAAAGTGGTTTCTTTCCTTCTGGTTGCCCTGTCCATCGTTTCGATTTACCTTTTGATCGAACGTTCGATGTTCTATCGGAAGGCGAAGAACCTTTCCAAGGCTGTCGCCCCGAAGCTCGCCGACCTTCTGAAGGCCGGCCAGATCAAGGAAGCCCTCGCCCTGGCGACGAAGAAGGAATACAAGGCCAGCCACCTGGCCCGCGTCACCGCCGCCGCCGCGACCGAATTCCTCGAAGGCAAGGATTCCGGTTTGCCGTTCGAACAGCAGATCGAAACCGCGGAGCGCGGAACCGAGCGCGCCGCCTCGATCTTCAACCAGGAATTGAAGCGCGGCCTGAGCGTTCTGGCCACGATCGCCACGTCCTCCCCGTTCATCGGGCTGTTCGGGACGATCTCGGGCATCATCAACGCCTTCAAGGGCATGGCCAACACCGGTTCGGGCGGGATCGGCGCCGTCGCCTCCGGTATCGCCGAAGCCCTGGTGACCACCGCCTTTGGAATCGGCGTGGCCATCATCGCTCTCTGGTGCTACAACTACCTGAGCACGAAGTCCGAAATCTTCGACGCGGAGATGTCCAACACCTCCTCCCAGGTTCTCGACTTCTTCATCCGCAAACAGGCGAGATAACGTCTCCTGATTTCAGGAGAAGGGACATCCCATGAGTTTTTCAATCAGCAAAGAAGGCGAGTCGGTCCAAGCGACGCCGAACGTCGTCCCTCTGTGCGACGTTCTGCTCGTCCTGCTGATCATCTTCATGGTGGTGACTCCGCTCGTTCAGAAGGGCGTGGATATGACGCTGCCGACGGCCCTCAATTCCGTCAACATGCCCGATTCTCCCGAGATCGTCCTCTACATCCGGAAGGACGGCGCCTTGTTCCTCAACCAGGAAAAGACGACCGTGGAAAAGCTCCCGTCCCAATTGGAGGAAGCCTTCCTGACCGCCCAGGACAAGAGACTTTATCTGAGAGCGGATGGCGAGCTCGAGTACGGCAAGTTGCTCGACCTCTACGAGACGATCCGGAACGCCGGATACGAGAATATCGCCATCATCACCGACAAGAAGACGGATCAGGGTTAATTCGTTCCGTTCATTCGCCCGGGCGGTGCCTCACCGCCCGGGTTTTTTTTTGCCCGGAAACGTCGTCAGTCCCGCGTTCATGCTCCCCGTCCGGTATCCGGCCAGGTCGGCCGTGACATAAAGATAACCCAGCTTTCTCAGGCGGACTTCGACCTTCGCCCGGACCTTCTCCCCTGCCAACCGGGCGATCTCGGCCGGCTCCACTTCGATCCGGGCGACCGTCCCATGATCGCGGACCCGGACCTGGCCGAAGCCCAGCGTCCTTAAATACGTCTCGGCCGCCCCGATGCGGGCCAGAATCGGCTTCTCGATGGGGGTGCCGTAGGGGATCCGGGAGGCGAGACAGGCCAGCGAGGGCTTATTCCAGGTGGGCAGACCCAGCCTCCGCGAATACGCTCGAATCTCAACCTTCCCCCATCCGGCTTCCTTGAGCGGCGAGCGAATGCCCATCTCCCGGCTGGCCTGGGCTCCCGGCCGGAAGTCGTCGTCATCATCGAGATTCTGGCCGTCAATGACGGTCGAGATCCCTTCTCGCCGGGCGATTTTGAGCATCTCCCCCCAAAGCTCTTTTTTGCAGTGATAACAGCGACGGGGCGGATTGCTCTTGAAATCGGGATTATCGAGCTCCGACGTATGGATGGTTTCGAACCTGACCTTGAGCTTTCGGGCAAGCCTTTCGGCATCCCGGGTTTCCTTTCCGGGATAAGTCTCGGAAGAGGCAATCACGGCCAGGACATCCGGGCCAAGCTCATCGGAGGCTATTTTTAGCAGAAAAGCGCTGTCCACTCCCCCGGAGTACGCGACCACGACCCGGCCCATCTTCCGGAGGATCGCGCGCAAGCGGTCGATTTTCGATGAATTCATATGGATTTCCTCCTCCGGGCATCGGCCATCTTCCGGACATGCCCGGCCAGGGCCCGGACGATTTCTCTTTCGGGAACCCGGCGGATGATCTTTCCGCCGGCAAAAAGCGTCCCCGCCTTCCGGCCGCAAGCCACCCCGACATCGGCTTCCCTGGCTTCGCCCGGCCCGTTGACCGGGCACCCCATCACGGCCACCTTGAGGGGGACGGTCTCTTTCGAGAGATTCCGCTCGATGGCCTGGGCGATCCGAGGGAGGTCGACTTCGCACCGCCCGCAGGTCGGGCAGGAAACAACCTCGATCCCCCGGGACCTGAGGCCGGCTGCGCCCAGGAGAAGGTAGGCGACCCGGACTTCCTCGACCGCCGGAGCCGTCAGGGACACCCGGATGGTGTCGGCCAGGCCTTCGGCCAAGAGCAGAGTCAGCCCCACGGCCGATTTCACCGCGCCGGGAACGAGCGTCCCGGCTTCGGTAATCCCGGAATGAAACGGATAAGGCACTTTCCGGGCGAGGAGCCGATAGGCCTCGACGGTCCGGGCAACGTCGGAGGCTTTGAGGGAAATCTTGATCAGGCGGAAATCAAGGTCCTCGAGGATCCGGACGTGGCGGAGGGCGCTTTCGGCCATCGCCGCCGGAGTTGCTCCGCCATGGATTTTCAACAGGTCTTTCTCGACCGAACCGGAGTTGACTCCGATGCGGATCGGAACGGCCCGCTCCCGGGCCGCCCGGACGACATCCCTGACCTTTTGCGGCGAACCGATCGTCCCCGGATTGAGGCGAAGCCCATCCGCTCCCCCCTCCAGACAGGCCAGGGCCAGGCGGTGGTCGAAGTGAATATCGGCGATCAGCGGCACGGAAGAGCGTTTCTTGAGACGGGCGAAGGCCCGGGCCGCTTCGGCGTCGGGAATCGCCAGGCGGACGATTTCGCATCCGGCCGAGGCCAGGCGTCGGATTTCGGCGGCCGTTCTCCGGACGTCCCGCGTGTCCGTTTTGGTCATCGATTGGACGCTGATGGGCGCCCCTCCCCCGATGTCCACGTTTCCGACCCGGATCCGGACCGTCTTTCTACGGGGAAACATCTCGGCTTTCTTCTCTTTCATACAAACCATTATATCAGGATCGAGGCCATCATCCATGACCCGGGCCCCCGGTCTTCTCAAAGAAGGGCTCTTTGTGATTCGCTCGTTCTTTTCTTTTTCCCGGCGGCTTATTGCCGTTTCTAGGTGATTCCAGCGAGATGCGGGCTTAGTTGGCTGATTCAGGACAAGGCTTTGCTCGCCCTACTCGACACTTGGGAGTCAGGGTGACGCCGAGTCTGGGCGCCCCGCACGTCCACGCCATTATTTTCTCCATCTTCCTCTTCGTTTTAATAAACCCGCGGCTTGTTGCCGTTTCTAGATGACTCCGGCCGCTTATTTCGGCCTGATGTCGAATGACGCAGGCCGTTTGATCTCTGACGGGTTATATTTGCCGTCTGAGCAAGGCCGGAGCGAACATCGTCCGGTTTAGGCTTTTCTCGATGTCATGCTTGGGTAGCCGGCTCGGAAGAAGCCGGCCGAACGATGATGTTTGAAGCGTCCCGGCATTCCGTACAAGAGGAAGCCGGGACGCAAGTTCATCGGAGCCAACTCAGACCAATCGAGAAAGGCCGTGAAGAACCGGACGGGTGAGCGGAGGCCTTGTCGAAGACAGGCGACATAGCCCGTCATAAATCAAACGACCGCCATAATCCGACGACTATCGACCGAAATTTCCGCGGAATCTAGAACGGCAACAAGCTGCTCCAGCCGTTGGGCAGGCGCTTGACGATATCGTTCAAAATCACGAAGGCGATCAGGACGATGAAGATGACGAACCCGATCTGCATCCAGATCTGCCGGGCTTTCGGATTGAGATCGCGCCGGACGATGCCTTCGATGAGCAGGACGAACAGCTGGCCGCCGTCAAACACCGGGATGGGAAACAGGTTCAGGATCCCGAGCTGCAGACTGATGACCGCGATCCAGCTCATCAGGGCGAGGAAGCCCATCTTCAGAGCGGCATAGGAGAAATTGGCGATCTCGAGCGGTCCGCCGAGCTGCTTGGCCGACGCCTGGCCGGTGACGAGGTTTTTAAGAAAATCGAAGACGAGGAACGCCAGCCGCTTATTTTCCTTGAATGCTCTGGCCGATGGCCGGGAAAAAGGCGTATTTCTTGATGACGGATTTCGCCGTTTGCAGGACGCCGATTTTCCCCACTTCGCCTTCCCGGCGGGGCGTGATCCGGAGGGTCATCTCTTGTCCGTCCCGCTCGATCACGAAGGCGCACTCTTTCTCGGGATTGGCTTCGACGATCTCGATGAAGCGATAAAAATAGACCGGCTCGCCGTTGATCGACTTGATGACGTCGCCCTGCCGGAGGCCGCCTTTCTCGGCCGGCAGGCCCGGCGAAACCATCTGAACCTGGGTCAGGATCTTGCCGAAGAACCCGGCATATCCCATGTCGTACTTGGTCCGGCTCTCCGTCTGCAGCGGGACGCTGACCGTTTGGCCGTCCCGCATGACATCCAATGTCAGAAGCCGGTCGGGCTTCGTCCCGACGGCGATTTCCACGTCGGTCCAGGTCGCCGTCTTCCGGCCATTGACGGCCAGGATCAGGTCATCGGGCTTCGGATGTCGGCCTTGGAGGCCGGCGATCCCGGGCTCGATCCAGCCGATCACCGGGGCCTGGTCCTGGTACTCGGGAGAGTCCACTCCGACCATATTGATCCCGGCGACAATCACCACGGCCAGGAGGATGTTCATGACCGGGCCCATGAGGATCACCAGGAAACGCTGGAAGCGCGTCTTGGACGCGAAGTCATCGGGCTCCAGAACCTTGCCCGGCTCGTAGACGCCTTCCCCCAGGAACTTGACGTACCCGCCCATCGGCAGAAGGCTGATGCGGTAATCGGTATGCCCTTTCTTCACCCCAAACAGCCGTTTGCCATAGCCGAAGGAGAAAACCTCGACCCGGATGCCGACCAGCTTGGCCGTGAGAAAATGGCCGAACTCATGGATGAAGACGAGGATGCCGAAAACGATCAAAAACGCGAGAATGGTGCCTAAAACGTTACCCATGTCATATCCTTTTCTTGATCATCCGGCGGGCCCGCTCCCGGACCCGGCGGTCTTCATCGACGATGTCGCCGATGGATTCCAGCTTCCGCGGCCGGAGTCCGGCCAGCGTCGCCTCGACCGTCCGACCGATGCCGGTAAAATTCAAACGGCCCTCGATGAACGCTTCGACCGCGATTTCATTGGCCGCATTCATGCCCACGGCCGCGCTGTCCTTCTCCCCCAGAACCCAGCGGGCCGTTCGCAGGAGCGGAAACCGCCGTTCGTCCGGGGTGAGGAACTCCAGGGTTCCGACCTCGGCCAGATCGAGCGGAGGAAGAGGCCCGTCCCTCCGTTCCGGAAAGGTCAGGGCATATTGGATCGGGATTCGCATATCCGTTCGGCTGAGCTGGGCCAGAACCGAACCGTCCCGGAGCTCCACCAAGGCATGGACGATGCTCTGGGGATGGATCAGGACCCGCAGCTGCTCGGGCGCGAGGTCGAACAGCCAACGAGCCTCCAAAAGCTCCAGCCCCTTGTTCATCATCGTCGCCGAATCAATCGTGACTTTGCGGCCCATTTTCCAACGGGGATGGGTCAGCGCTTCGGCCAGGGTCTTTCGGCGCAGCTCCCGGATGGGGGTATGGAGGAAGGGGCCGCCCGAAGCCGTCAGAATGACGCTTCGCACCTCCTCGGACTTCCGGCCGGCCAGGCACTGGAAAACGCCGCTGTGCTCCGAGTCGACCGGGACAAAGATCGCTCCGCTCTTTTTCGCTTCCCGGCGGAGCAGGGCTCCGGCCGCGACCATTGATTCCTTGTTGGCCAGGGCGATGGTTTTCCCGGCCCGGACCGCGGCCAAGGTCGGCCGCAGGCCGTTGAAGCCGGTAATGGCCGAAACGACGACGTCGCCATCCGTCTCGGCGACCAGGGCCTCGGCTCCATCCGGGCCGAAAAAGATCCGGGGTTTCCGCCCTCCCAGCTCGCCGCGGAGGAACGCCGCATCTTCGGCTTTTCCGACCGAGACGAAGGCCGGGCGGAACTCCCGAATCTGGGCCAGGAGGAGATCCCGGTTGGCCCCGGCCGCCAGCCCGACGGTCCGGAAAGCATCGGGATTGCGGCGGACGATATCCAGCGTGTTTCGGCCGATCGTGCCGGTGGAGCCGAGAAGGACGAGTTTTTTCATCCGGCCAAATTCCAGAAATAGCGGAGGAGAAAATAGAAAAATGGGGCGGCAAAGATCAGACTGTCGACCCGGTCCAGGAATCCGCCGTGCCCGGGAAGGGCGTTGGAGGAATCCTTCACCCCGGCCGCCCGCTTAAAGAGGGATTCCAACGGATCGCTGACCTGGGCCACAATCGATACGGCCAGGCCGGCGCCGACGGCGGCGAGGGGATCGGCTGCGGGAAGAAACACGGCCTGGGCGGCCCAGGCGCTGAAGCCGGCCGTGATCAAGCCGCCGATCGCTCCTTCCCACGTTTTGTTGGGGCTGGCGATCGGGGTCATTTTATGGCGTCCGACGGCCTTGCCGACGAAAAACGCCCCGGTATCCCCCAGGAAGATCACGGCCATGAGAAAAAAAACGGCCGAAACGCCGAATTCCTCCCGGAGCGGGAGAAAGAAATTCAAGGTCAGGCCGACGTAAACGGCCCCGAAAACCGTCACGGCAATCGGATTCGGTCGCTTGGACGGCCGTCTCGACCGTCCGGGAAACGGCAACGTAATAAAATCCGGTCAGGAGCAACCCGGCAAAGAAGCACAATCCTAGAGGCAGGCCTTTCACGAAGAAGGAGGCGCCCAAAAGCAAGGCCATCAGGATCCCGGGAACAGTCCGGGGATGGAGCTTCCGCCGACGGGCGAGGTTGTAGAACTCGATCAGGCAGGCGACGATGATGAGCCTGGAGGAAGACGAACATCATCCAGGGCCGGCCGTAAAGCAGGACGGCGAAAACGAGGGACAAGAGAACCAGCGCGGTCGAGAATCGCTTTACGATATTCATGGATTAAGACGCGGCATCGCCGAACCGGCGTTCCCGTGCCTGGTAGTCGAGCAAAGCCTGGAACAGGTGGATTTTCCGGAAATCGGGCCAGTAGATCGAAGTGATCCAGATTTCGGCGTACGCGATCTGCCAGAGATAGAAATTGGAGATCCGGGATTCCCCGCTCGTTCGGATCAGCAGGTCGGGATCGGGCAGACCGGCCGTAACCAGGTAGCGGGCGAAGACGGATTCGTCGAGGTCGCGGGGCTTGAGTTTTCCCTCAGCCAGAATCCGGCGCGTCGCCTCGACGATGTCGGCCCGGCCGCCGTAATTCAGGGCCAGGCCGACGGTCATCCGGCCATTGTCCCGGGTTTCGCGCTCGACGCGATCAAGCTCCCGGCGGAGGCTCGCCGGAAGCTTGTCCTTGTCTCCCAGCACTCTCAGGCGAAGGTTGTTCTCGACAAGGAGACGAGCCTCCTTCCCGAGAAAATCCTCGAGAAGATTCATCAGCATCCGGACTTCCCCGACCGGACGCTTCCAGTTTTCCGTGGAGAAGGCAAACAGCGATACGGCCTCCAGGCCCAACCGGGCCCCGGTTTCGACGATCTCGCGGACCGAGGCGGCCGCCGCCTTGTGGCCTTCCGTTCGGGGCAGCCCGCGCTCCTTGGCCCAGCGGCCGTTGCCGTCCATGATCACGGCCACGTGGCGGGGCATCCGGGACGCCTCCAGACGTTCGGCCAGACGGGCTTCTTCGCTTCCGTTCGTCAGCCAGCCTTCCAAGCCTTTGAGCATGGGAGTAGTATAGCGGAGCCCCGGCCGCCCGTCCACATGGATTCGAAGCCCGGGTTCTGGTATCCTATGACATCCTCGAGAGGTTGATATGTGTCTGGCAATTCCCGTCCGGGTCGTCGGAATCGACCCCTCAGGCGACACCGGCAAGGTGGACTACCTGGGGACGAAAATAGGGGCGAATTTCGCCCTGATCAAGGACATCCGGGTCGGCGACTGGGTGATCGTCCATGCGGGCTTCGCGATTTCCCGCCTGGACGAGAAAGAAGCCCGGGAAACGCTGACCATGCTTCGGGAGGTCCAGAACGCCGGGGAGGCGTAAGCCTCTCGACCGGCTGAATCCATCCGATGACGACCGACTTGTTTAACGACCGCCGGGTGACGGCCGGCCTTCTGGCCGAAATCGCCGTCCTGGCCCGGAAAATCCCCTCCCCGATTCGCTTGATGGAAGTCTGCGGGACGCACACCATGGCCATCCATCGCCATGGCCTCAAGGTCCTTCTCCGCGAGGCCGGCGTGGAAATGATTTCGGGACCGGGGTGCCCGGTCTGCATCACCCCCGACGGTTTTCACGAAGCCGCCATCCGGTTGGTCACCGAGCGGGAAAATTTCGTCCTGGCGACGTTTGGGGACATGACCCGGATCCCCACCCGGCTCGGCTCCCTTCAGACCGCGGTTCCCGCCCGGAACTCGGCGGTTAAAATCGTCTACTCCCCGGCCGAAGCGCTCGACTTGGCCCGCCTGAATCCGGCCAAGGACGTCGTCTTTTTCGGGGCCGGATTCGAAACGACGATCCCGGCGATCACCGTGACGGCCATGCGGGCTCTCGCCGAGAAGCGGAGCCGTTTTTCCGTCCTGACGGCTTTCTGGACCATCCCTCCGCCGCTTCGGGCCATCCTGAACTCCGGGGAAATCCGGATTTCGGGATTCCTCTACCCCGGCCACGTGAGCGTCGATCATCGGCCTTGAGCCCTACGCCTTCGTCGCCCGGGAATTCGGGCTTCCCGGGGCGGTTACCGGATTTGAGCCGGCCGATATTCTCCTGGGCGTCCGTTCCGTTCTGGAACAAATCCGGGACGGCCGGCCCCGGGTCGAAAACGCCTACGCCCGCGTCGTCCGGGCCGAGGGAAATCCCGCCGCCCGGGCCGTCATGGAAAACGAGCTCGAGCCTTATGATGCTCTCTGGCGGGGCCTGGGGCGGATTCCCGGAAGCGGCCTCCGCTTCAAACCGCACGCCGCGCCGGTCGATGCCGCAGTCCTGTACGGCCTCCATCCGGCCGAAGACGCCTCCGACGCCCCCGGATGCCGCTGCGGGGAAGTCTTGCGCGGCGTCCTCGACCCACCGCAATGCGCCTTGTTCGGCCGGACCTGCACGCCCGACCATCCCCGGGGACCCTGCATGGTTTCGCTCGAAGGATCGTGCCTGGTTCACCACAAATACCGCGGCCCCGGACCGGCCCCGAAAAGGAAGTCCTGAACCCATGGATAAAATCAGCCTGGAGCTGGGCGGCGGCGGGAAAACGATGCGCGACTTCATCTCCCGGACGATCCTGCCGACGTTCGGGAACGCCCACCTGGCGCCCCTTCTGGACGCCGCCCACCTGCCGGGGAAAATCGCGTTCACCACCGACAGCTATGTCGTCGACCCGATTTTTTTCCCCGGCGGGAATATCGGCGATCTGGCGGTCAACGGCACGGTCAATGACCTCGTCGTTTCCGGGGCCAAGCCGCTCTTCCTCTCTCTTGGATTGATTATCGAGGAAGGATTGGAAACCGCCTCGCTCGAACGGATTCTCCGGACGATAAAAAAAGCGGCCGACAAAGCGGGAGTCGAAGTGGTCACCGGGGACACAAAGGTCGTCCGCCGCGGCCAGGGCGACGGTCTTTACATCAATACCTCGGGAATCGGCCGGGTCATCGCCGTCCCCAAGCCGAAGTCGGTCCGGCCGGGCGATCGGCTCATTCTGACCGGCACCCTGGGGGAACATAGCCTGGCCATCCTGGCCGCCCGGGGCGAGTTCGGATTCGAGAACCCGGTTAAAAGCGATTGCGCTCCGCTGACGTTCCTTCTTCCACTGTGGGGCCGGGGCGTCCGCTGGATGCGCGACGTCACCCGGGGAGGCCTGGCCACGGTCCTCTCGGAGCTGGCGGCCGAAGCCCCTTGTCCCTTGGTGATCGAAGAGACGGATATCCCGCTTTCGACCGCGGCCCGCTCGGCGGCCGGATTGTTGGGGATCGACCCGCTGTTTCTGGCCTGCGAGGGCCGGGCGATTCTCGCCGTTTCCGAAAACCGGGCGGCCGGCGTCCTGGACGTCCTCCGCCGGCACCCCCAGGGGCGGAAGGCGGCGGTCATCGGCCGGGCGGAAAAATCGGTCGGCCGTCCGGGTGAGCTGCTCCTGCGGACGGAAAGCGGCGGTTTGCGATTGCTCGAGCCCCTGACCTCGGAGCTCCTCCCCCGGATATGTTGACAACGACACGTCGGCGCGCAGCAATCGCCGGGGCGGGCCTGTGGCTGTCGATCCTCGCGGGTTCGGCGGCCCCGGTCCCTCAAACGACTACATTCCGTTCAAGCATTCCCGAGCTCCAGCCGCTTTGGCATCTCGTTCGTGCGACGCTCGGCCGGAATCGCATCGCCTTCGCCGGAAAGACCGGAAAAATCGAAGGATTTTCCGCCGGGAGCCTCTACCCCCAGATCTGGATCCGGGATCTGGCCACGATCATCCCGGCGGCGAAATTCTACGATTCCCGGGAAGCCTTGGTTTCCGGTTTGGAGGAGATTCTTTCCTTCCAGAAATCCGACGGCGGCCTCCCCGACTGGATCGACAGCCGCGGGATATCGGATAAAAACACCACCGAAACCGACCAGGAAGCGTCCATGATTTTGGGCGCTGAACAGGCGGTCCAAATCGTCGGGCCGGAATGGCTGGGCAAAAAGCTCGGCGGCCGGACCATCCTCGACCGGCTCGATTCCGCCCTGGCCTTCGTCCTGGAAAAACGTTTTGATGCGGAACGCGGACTGATCAAGGGCGCCCATACCGCCGATTGGGGGGATGTCGGCCTGGAAGATGCCGATTCGTCGGCGATCTACGTCGACTCAGAGACCCATTGGACGGGCGATATTTATGACCAAAGCATGTTCTATGGGGCGGCCCGGGCCCTGGCCGGCTTTTGGCGAGTCGAGGGCAGGCCCGAGCGGGCCGGTTTCTGGACGGGACGGGCTGAAGCCGTCCGGACGGCCGCCGACCGCCTTCTCTGGCAGGAAAACCGCGGTTTTTACCGCATCCACATCCATATGGACTCTCTCCGCCACGCGTTCGACGAGGACGACATGTTCGCCCTGGGAGGCAATACCGAGGCGATCCTCTCGGGATTGGCCGACGAAGCGAAGGCGGCCCGGATCATCCGGACGGTTCTCGACCGTAAGGCGTCCTTCCGGATGCCGACGATCGCGGCCGTCCTTCTCCCGCCCTATCCGCGCGGCACGTTCAAGCATCCGATGGTCGATGATCCTTACGAATACCAGAACGGCGGATTGTGGGATTGGTTCGCCGGAAAATTGATCCGGGCGATGTTCGACCGCGGCTTTTCAAACCAAGCCCGGACGGCGCTCCTGGAAATCGCGAAGAAAAACCTCGCCGCCCGCGGCCTTCATGAATGGAATGCACCGGATGGAAGCGGCCAAGGAAGCGCCGCCTTTTCCGGAAGCGCGGGAAGCCTGGCCTTGGCCGTCGTCGAAGGCTATTTCGGCGTCCGCCTGACGCCGAAACAGCTGCACCCTCGAGCCGCGGCTGGCCGAGGACGAAGCCAAGGTCTTCTTCCGCCTCCCGGCGGCGAATGCCTCGGCTGCCTACGAATACGCCTGGGATCCGGAAGCGCTCCGGGTCACCTTCCGCTACGAAAGCCCAACGTCCGGCCCCGGGCGGATCCGTCTTCTCCTTCCGAAGCCGCTGGCGGCGGCGCGGCTCGAAGTGCTCCGAGACGGTCAGCCGGTTCCTTTTGCGGTCGAGCGTCTCCAAGACGACACATTCCTGGCCCTGGAAACCGATTTCGCTTCCCACACGCTTTCGGTCCGAGGCCTTAACTCCTCGAAGGGAGAATCCGATCCATGACCGTCACCATCCGCGTTTTATCGGCATCCGAACACTGCCTCAGTCGCGAGGACGTCGACCCCGACGCCGTAAAGATCATTTCCCGTCTCAACCGGATGGGCTTCATCGCCTATCTCTGCGGAGGCGCAGTCCGGGACCTCCTCCTCGGGCGGAAACCCAAGGATTTCGACATTGCCACAGACGCCAGGCCCGGCCAGATTAAAAAGCGCTTCGCCAACGTCTTCATCATCGGCCGGCGGTTCCGGCTGGCCCATGTCCATTTTCCCGGGAACAAAATCATCGAGGTGGCCACCTTCCGGCGCGACTTGTCCAGCGAGGAAACCCCCGCTCCGGGCGAACGCGTCCCTCCCGAGCTTCTTTACGG
Organism: Candidatus Aminicenantota bacterium; assembly: GCA_963783665.1. Lineage (GTDB taxonomy): Bacteria > Acidobacteriota > Aminicenantia > Aminicenantales > UBA4085 > JAAZPG01. Next base: position 772,116 of record CAWANZ010000002.1, read on the forward strand.
GACGCCGTGCGAGGACGCTTTCCGCCGGGACGTGACGATCAACGCCCTGTACTACGACGCCCGGACGGGAGAAGTCATCGATTACGCCGGGGGCATCGAAGACCTGGCCGCCCGCCGCGTCCGGATCATCGGCGATCCGGCGGCTCGTTATACCGAGGACGCCGTCCGCATTTGGCGGGTCGTCCGGTATGCCGCCCGCCTCGGCTTCACCCTTGAAGAAGAGACGGCTCGGGCGATCCCGACGTTCGCCCCCCTGCTCGGAAAATGCGCCGGAGCCCGGCTTTACGAGGAGCTCAACAAGGAATTCGTCGAGAAAACCCGGCCGGTCATGGATGCCCTCCGGGCCCACGGCCTTCTTCGCCACATTCTCGGCGGATTCGGAGAAGACTTTGAAAACGACGAGGCCCTCTACGGACGTCTTCGCGGCCTGCTGGACATCAAAGACCGGGTCCAAAAAGACGGCGGCGAATTGACGCGGGAAGAAGTCTACAGCCTGTTTTTCTGGCCCTGGGCCGAGTCGTTTTTCGACGGGAAAGACGGCGACATGGGACCGGTCCTGGACCGGGCGTTCGAAAGCGCCGGGACCCAGGCCGTGTTCCCCAAGAAAATGCGGGCGGACGTCGTTCACATCCTGACACTCATCGCCCGGATCGGGAAAGCCTTCCGGAACAACCGGCCGAGCCCCTCGCTGGGACGACAGGCGTTCTTTGCCTCCGCCTTCCGTGTTTACCAACTGATCGAGCACGGTCGCCTGCCGGAGCCGGACGACATCCCCAGGGAGTTGTTCGGCCGGCCGCAGTCTCCGGAAGAAGCGGAGCAGCCTGAAAAGAAACGGAGACGGCGGCCTCGCCGCCGGCGCCGGACGCCGCGCGCGCCTCAAGAATAAAAACAAAGTGAAAGAAATGATAAAAAATATCAACGTCTTCAAATCGCCCGCGATATGGCCGGCTTTGGCCGGACTGATCCTTCTTTGTTTCGTCGGATGCCAAAAGCCCGCCGCGCCGGAAATGGCCGCGGTCCCGACTGAGCCGGGGCTGGCCGAGCTGGCCGAGCTTTTGTCCATTCCCTGCGTCGCCTCGGATGCGGTCAACATCCGCCGCAACGCCGATCTCCTGGTCAAAATGTTAGGACAGCGAGGCCTGCAGGCCCGCCTCCTCGAAGACGGCTCGGCTCCCCCGGTCGTCTACGGCGAGGTTTCCGCCCCGGCGGCGAAAAAGACGCTTCTGATCTACGCCCATTACGACGGGCAGCCCGTCGAGCCGGAACGCTGGGCGAGCGATCCCTGGACGCCCGTTCTCCGTCCGGGAAAGCTCGAAGCCGGCGCGGCTGTTATCCCCCTTGACCGCCTGCCCCCGGGGCCGGAAGGAGACGATTGGTTTCTCTACGGGCGGGGCGCAAGCGACGACAAGGGAACGATCGTGGCTTTTCTGGCCGCTCTGGACCGGATGAAGGCCGACGGTACTCCCCTCTCGGTCAACCTTAAAGTTCTCTTCGAAGGCGAAGAAGAGGCCGGCTCGCCGCACTTGGAAGCGATCCTCAAGGCCAACAAGGACCTCTTCCAAGCCGACGGCATGATCCTCTGCGACGGACCGGTCCATCAGACAAGGCAACCGCAGATCGTTTTCGGAGCTCGAGGCGTCATGGGCCTGGAGATGACCGTTTACGGTCCCAATCACGGCCTTCACAGCGGCCACTACGGAAATTGGGCTCCGAATCCGGCGGCGCAACTGGCCGGTTTGATCGCCTCCTTAAGGGATCCCGAGGGAAAAATCCTGATCTCCGGGTTTTATGATGATGTCCGTCCCCTTGACGATTCCGACCGGCAAGCCTTGGCCGGGATCCCCAGGGTTGAGACCGACCTTCTCAAGGAATTCGACCTGGGTTGGACCGAGGGTGCCGGATCCCGCCTGGAGGAGCTCGTCATGCGCCCGGCTCTCAATATCCGCGGCCTGGCCAGCGGCGCGGTCGGGGCGAAAGCCCCCAATGCCGTCCCCGCCGAAGCTCGGGCCTCAATCGATTTCCGTCTCGTCGCCGACCAAAAGCCTGAGCGGGTCCGGGCGCTTGTCGAAGCTCATCTGGCCAAGCTGGGCTGGACGATTGTCCACGAAGCCCCCGATGCGGAAACAAAGCGCCGGACGCCGCGGCTTGTCGTTCTCGAATGGGAAGGCGGCTACCCCGCCTACCGGGCGCCTCTCGACGCCCCGTTTTCCCGGGCGCTCGTCCAGGCCCTCGGCCCGGCGACCGGCGGGTCGCTCGTCGTCATGCCGGCTCTCGGCGGGAGCATTCCCATGGAGCTCTTCGACCGCGTCCTCGGCCTGCCGATCGCCCTCTTCCCGATCGCCAATCACGACAACAACCAGCATGCGCCGAACGAGAACATAAGGATCGGAAACCTGCGCCTGGGGATCGCGATGCACGCGGCCCTGCTTGCCGGCCTCGGAGGCGCCTGGGACCGCCATCCGATTTAGCTTTTTTAGTTCTTCCTTTTCTCTTTTTTCATCATCTCGAACGGAACCTCGGCGCCCTTGGCCACGAACCGCAGAACGCCCTTCAGCTTTTCCCCGTCCCGCGTCGCTTCGATCCGGACCTCGTCCCGGCGGTCGTCGACGAAGATCATCACGAAGGAAAAGCCGATTCCGGCGCCTTCGACCTTGACGTCGGTGATCTTCGATCCATTCGGGACAAAATTCAGGGAATCGGCGATCGTGCCGGTATAGGAGGAGCCGGCCTTGACCAGAGTGACCGTCAGATAATCCTCACCGACGGCATCTTCTGTGTCCCAGAGCCCCGTCCAGGTTCCGCTCAAGTCGACAGGCGGGAAGGCCGGACGGGCCGGGAGGCTCAGGAGGAGGAAGAGCGCGGCCGATAAAATACAATGCTTTTGAGAAAACATGGCAGACTCCTTTTTTATTCGTAGCGCAGAGATTCCACAGGATTGACCCGGGAAGCTCGGGCGGTTTTCAAGCTCATGGCCGCCAGCGTCAAAACAAGGACGACGGCGCCAGAGCCGGCAAAGATCCACCAGAACAGCGTAATGCGGTAGGCAAACCCGGCCAGCCAGCGGGAGGCCAGAGCATAGCCGAGTGGGACGGCCGCGAGGACCGACACGAGGGCCAGGGTGGAGAATTCTCCAGTCATCATCGTCATGATCCGCGACGCCGAGGCCCCGAGGATTTTCCGGATCCCGATTTCCTTGGTCCTTCGCTCGGCCATGAAGGAAACCAGCCCGAACAATCCCAGGCCGGAAATGACGAGGGCCATCAGGCTGAAGACGAACGCCAGCCGGGTATTCCGGCGCTCGCCTTCATACATCCGCCGGAGGGCCTCGTCCAGAAATTGATAATCCAGCGGCTGATCGGGGAGATATGTTTTCATGACTCGTCCGAGATGGCCGATCGCTTCGCCCGTCCGGGCGGGATCGATCTGGATCACCAGGCCGAAGTATCCGGACGCATAAGCGAAATACATCGGCCGGATCGGCGACTTGAGCGTGCCGGCGTGAAAATCGCCCACCACCCCGATGATCCGCCCTTCCCGCGGGCCGGCCCGGAAGGTTTTTCCGACCGGGTCTTCGAGCGCCATCGCCCGGACAGCCGCTTCATTGAGGACGAAGTTATTTTTATCCGAAGGAACGCTCGGGTCGAAGAAACGCCCCCGGACGATTTTCAAGCCGTACGTCTTCGCGTAATCCTCATCGACGAAATGCCAGTCCATTTGAATGCGGGCCTCGGCCCGCTTCCCTTCCCAAGAAAGGACTTTCTCATCCTGAATCAAGTGTCCGCCCTCGCTCATCACCGGGAGAAAACCGGTCGCCACTCCGCCAACGGCGGGATGGGCGAGCAAGTCGCTTTTAATCGCCGCAAGCCGGTCGCGGGAAAATTCGTTCCGGACGATGACGAGACGGTCCCGCCTGAATCCCAGATCCTTGCGGTCGATGTACCTGACCTGGAGAGCCAGGACGGCCAGGAGGATGATCAAGACCGTAGATCCGAAGACTTGAACGCCGATCAGAAGGCGGCGGAGCCGAGCGGCGGACGGCCGGTTGTGTCGGCCGGCGTTCTTTAAAGCATAAGCCGAAGGAACCGAGGAGAGAAGAAGCGCCGGATAGATCCCGGTCAATAGACCCGTCGCCAGGGTTATGCCGATCATGGTCAGGGCTAACGGTCCGATATCCAGCGCGCCCGGATCGAGGCTGAGCCCGGTCAAGCGGCGCAGAACGGGGAGCCCGAGACCGGCGACAAGAATCGCGGCCGCAGCCAAGGCCAGGAACGCGTAAACGACGGATTCGCCCATGAACTGCCGGAAAATGTCGGCCCGGCCTGCCCCGTTCACCTTTCGAATCCCCACTTCCTTGATCCGGTTCAAAGCCCGGGCCGAAACGAAATTGACATAATTGATTCCGCCCATGATCAAGACGATCAGAGCGACGAGGAGAAAGGCCTGGATCTGGCCCGGGGTCATGGTATCCCGACGGCGGCTGCTCAGCCGGAAGGAGGCGAATCCTCGGAATTCAGGTGGATTTCGGTCAACGGCTGGAGAATCAACCTCGACGTAGACGCCGGATTCCGCTCGTTGGCCAGCTTGGTCACCCGGGCCGCGAGAGCGCTCGGATCCGCGCCGGGAGCGAGCTGAATGTACAAACCGGCGTAAAGACTCCTCCAGTCGTCCGGTTTCGGTTCCGGTCCGTACCAGACCGTGAGGTCGGAAATGGGGGCAAGAAAGTCGAAATCGAGATGGGATGTCTCCGGGATGTCTTTGAGTACCCCGGTTACGATGAACGGTGTCTTGGATTCCTGGGCGAGGATGATCCTATTGAGGGGATCCTCTTCTCCGAAAAATTTCCGGGCCGCGGATTCGGTCAAAAGGATGGATTTCGGCTTATCAAGCGCCGTCCGGGGATCGCCTGCGGCCAGAGGAAAATCGAACATCGTCAGGAAATCGGGACCGACAAAGGCGACCGTGGACTTGAAATCGATCCGGGTCGGCGATTCCAACCGGCTCCCCGACCGAACCTTCATCAGCGGAGTGGCGGCGGCGACTTCGGGGAACACGTCCTTGATGACGAGACGCAAGGCATGCGGGACGCTGAGGACGTTTTGCCCACCTCCCCCCGTTTCCATCGTGTAAATAAACCGATAGATGGAGCCCGCCCGTCGATGGAACCGGTCGTAGCTCCGCTCATAACGGGCCCAAGCCAAGGTCAGCATGGCGACGCCGAGGGCCAGGGCCATGCTGCCGATGGCAAGAGCCGCGAATCCCTTATGACGAAGGCCGTGGCGGATCCCCGAGCGGATGAAGTTGCCGAAACCGCCGGAGGCGGCCCGATCGCCTCCCCAAATGCGCCGTCGCCGGGGCTTTTTCAGGCGGGCACGCTGGAAATCATCCTCGAGACGGTCCGCTCCGGCGAATTCGGCTTCGGCGGATGCAAAGGCTTCTTCGGGGCTCTTGCCCCTCCCGATCAGATCGTCGACTTTCGCCCTGAGGAAATCCTCCAGCTCGGCCAGGTCCCCATCCTCCAGAGATCGCTTGCCCTGAAGGTCCCGTTTCCACCGGTCCACGGCTTTTTCCAGGTCAAACATGGAAGGCCTCGGTTCTCAATGGCTTCCGGCGGCCGATTCGAGAAGACGGCAAAAGACTCCGTGGACGGTCATCCACTGGGTCTTTTCGCTTTCGAGCTCGGTCCGCCCGAGGTCGGTCAGCCGGTAATAGCGCCGAAATCTTTTGTTTTCGACCAGCCGCCACGTGGCTTTGATTAGGCCGTCTTTTTCCATCCGCTTCAAAACTGGGTACAACATCGGCTCCGACCAATCGAGCTTTCCGCCGGAGATCTCCCGAACGTGCTGAATGATCTGGTAGCCATAGTTCTCGCCCCGCATGAGGATGACGAGGATGATCGGCCGGGTTGAAGCCGCGAGCATGTTCTTGGATATCATGAGAACTCCCTCTTGAAGTACTTAATCATTCCGAATACTCAACAGTATTAAGTATGCAAAACGCGTGCCAATTTCCGATGGGAGAAAAAGGGGGAAACGAACGGGAAACCGTCCGGAATCAGCCAGCCGGCGTCCAAAAACGAACGATCGTCAAGCCTCCCGGAAGACCCACTTCCTGACCATGGCGAACACGTCTTCCCGCTTGATCGGCTTGGCCATGTAATCGTTCATGCCGCAGTCGAGGCACTTATCCCGGTCCTCTTTCATCGCATCGGCTGTCATGGCGATGATCGGCATGTCCTTGTAGCCGCGATTCCGCAGGATCCGGGTCGCCTCCAGGCCGTCCACTTCGGGCATATGAACGTCCATGAAGATCAGGTCGTACCGCTCGGGCTCGGCCGTGTATTTCTCCACCGCCTCCCGGCCGTTGTTGGCGACCACGAGGTGATACCCCGCCTTAGTCAGCATGTACTGAGCCAGCTTCTGATTCATCGGATTATCCTCGGCCAGGAGGATTCTGACCGAATGCTTGGCTTCTTCCGCCAGCGTATGCTGGGTCAGCATCGCTTCCTTTTCCTTCTCCTCTTCGGAATCCGCCTCCCCGACCGTCTCCCCGAGAAGCCGCTTCAGCATCATGAGCAGCTTGTGGCGCTGGATCGGCTTCGGTAAAAATCCATCGAAGCCCGATTCTTTGAACGTCTTCAGCCGCCGGGACACCGAGGAAGAGAAGGCCAGGACCTTCAGGCTTGTGATCCGCGGATCGGGATTCTCCCGGATCAGTTTCGAAACCTCGTACCCGCTCAAGTCAGGCATCTGGATGTCCAGGACGCAAATATCGAACGGATCGCCTTCTTCCAGGGCCTTCCGCAGAACGGGCATGACCTCCAGCCCTGCCCGAACTTTAAATGTCCGCATCCCCGCAAGCCCCAACGTATGCTCCAGGATGCTCAGGTTATTCTCGTTGTCATCGATCAACAGCGCCCGTTTTCCTTCCAGGGCCCGGACCGGCGGCTGCTTGGCCATCGTCTTCTCCGACTTGTCGACCCAGGCCGTGAAATGGAAGGTGCTGCCCTTCCCCAGCTCGCTCTCGACCCAGACTTCCCCTCCCATGTGACGGGCAATCTGGCGGCAGATGGCCAGTCCCAAACCCGTCCCTCCGTATTTCCGGGTGATGGACCCATCGACCTGCTGAAACAGCTCGAAAACCGTATCCAACTTGTCCTTCGGAATTCCGATCCCGGTGTCCCGGACCGTCGTATGGAGCTTCACCCGGGCATCGGCCTCCTCCTGCACAACGATCGCCAGCTCGATCTCCCCTTCGTGGGTGAATTTGACGGCGTTGCTCATCAAGTTCAAGAGGACCTGCCGGATCCGGGTCGGGTCGCTCTTGATGAATCCCGGGAGGTCGTCGCCCACCCGGCACAACACTTCGACCGGCCGATTCCCCAATCGCGGCTGGGTCAAGGCGCAGACGTCGAAGGCCGTGACCTCCAGGTCGAAATCGATGTTCTGGAAGGCCAACTGGCCGGCTTCGATCTTGGAGAAGTCCAGGATCTCGTTGATCAGGGCCAGCAGGGCTTCGCCGCTCTTGGTGATATTGCGGACGAATTCGGTTTGCTCCTCGCTGAGCGGAGTGTCGAGGAGCATGTCGGAAAAGCCGATGACCGAGTTCATCGGAGTCCGGATTTCGTGGCTCATCCGGGCCAGAAACATCCCTTTCGCCTGGCTGGCGGCCTCGGCCATCCCTCGGGCCCGTTCGGCCTCCTCGTTGGCCGCCCGCAGATCCTGGTTGACCCGGGCGATCTCGGCCGTCCGCTCGGCCTCCCGGGCTTCCGCTTCCTTCAGCGCCGTGATGTCCTCGACGACGCCCTCGTAATAAAGGACATTCCCGTGCTCGTCGCGGACGGTCCGGGCGCTTTCCCGGGTCCAGATGGTCCGGCCGTCTTTTCCCGTGTAATGGTAAACCTGGGACCGGACGATGTTTTCCCGGTCCATCATCTCCACCCACTTCTCCCGCCCGGTTGGGTCGGCGTAGAGGTCGGCCGCAGTCATCTTCCGCAGGGTCCCGATGTCGGGAAAGCCGAAAATTTGGAGGTGAGCCTCGTTGGCGTCAAGGTAGCGGCCGTCGCGGGTCGTCTGGAATATTCCGACCGGAACATTGTCGAAGAACGCTCGGTAGCGCTTCTCCGATTCGCGGAGAGCTTCCTCGGCTTTTTTCCGGTCGGTGATGTCGCGATAGATGGCATAAGAACCGATCGTCCGGCCCTCGACATGGATCGGAGATCCGATAATCGAGACTTGGATCCGGCTCCCGTCCTTTCGCCTCCGGATGGACTCCTTGACGAAGCGCTGTCCGCCCGAGGCGATTCCGTGCAGTTGCGAGCCCTCGTCCCTCAAGTCCTCGGGCACGATCAGGTCATCGACCTGGCGGCCGAGGACCTCGGTCTCCTTGTAGCCGAACATCCGGAGAAATTCGCTGTTGACGCGGGAAATCAGGCCGTTCTCATCGAGGGCCAGAATGCCTTCAGCCGCCGTTTCCACCAGCTGCTCCAGGTAGGCTTTCTCCCGGCGAAACGCTTCGGCCGCCTGCCGTTGGGCCGTGACATCGCGATAGATGGCCTTGAAACCGACATGTTTGTGGTTGACGACGACCGGGCAGGCTTCGATGGTCGCGTCAAACCGGGTTCCGTCCTTTCTTTGGCGCGGGCCCTCCAGCATCAAGGTCTTTCCGTCCATGACCTGGTGGGTCCATCCGACCGATATTTTTCGCAGAGCCGGGGGGACGATCAACTCATCCAGGGAATGCCCCAAGGCTTCCTTGCGGGTGTATCCGAATAACGACGTGAATCCGTTGCCGACCCTGGTGATGATTCCCGAATTATTGCACCAGACGACCGCTTCGGGCGGTTTCAGAAAGTTGGCGGCCCCCTTGATCGCTCGACGCCTGGCCGGCGCTTTCTTCTTGGAGATCGAAGCCTTTTTCATGGAGACCTCCCTTGCGGCCCCATCATATTTCCCGGCGCGAACCGGTGTCAAGGCTCTTGACCATCGGGGCGGTCATGCGGCAAGATGTCCTCCATGAAAATGATTCCGAAGCCGGCCGTGGCCTTCGCGATTGCTCTTGTCCTGATTCCCCGCGCCTACAGCCAAGCGCTTGATCCGCGCTGGCTCTTCGCTCTGGGCGATTCCCGGTTCAAGGACCAGAAGATCGAGGTCGCCCCGGGACAGATCGTTTCCCTGGAAACGGGAAAGCCGATTCCATTCGAAGACATGATCCGGGAGCTGAAGCCGGTTCCCTTCATCCTCGTCGGAGAGTCCCACGATTCTCTTCCGGCCCACGAGCTCCAGGCCCGGATCATCCGGGCGCTCTATGAACAGGACGCCCGACTGGCCGTCGGTCTGGAGATGGTCGCCGCAGCCCGGCAGGAAATCCTGACCCGGTGGAGCCTCGGCGAGCTGACCGATGAGGAGTTTCTCCGTACCAGCAAGTGGTATTCGGCCTGGGGCTTCCATTTCGGCTATTACCGGCCGATTTTAGCTTTCGCCAAGGAAAATCGGATCCCTCTCTATGCCCTCGATACTCCGCAGGAAGTCGTCGGACAGTTCCAGATGCGGGACGGCGAGATCCTGTCCGGAACGGGCAAATCCGTCGCGGCGCGAATCGACCCGGCCGAAGAGAACGACCGGCTGCTTTTGCGGAAGACCCTCGAATCCTCCGGCATGCCGGCGGCATTTAAAGCCGCCGTTCTGGATTCGATGTTTGAGGACCTCTACCGGGCCGCGGCCGTCCGGGATAAGGACATGGGAACCCGGTCAACGGCCATCCAAAAGAAAGACGCTCGGAAAGTCGTCGTCCTGGTCGGGGCCGGCCATCTCATGTTCGGCCTCGGGTTGAATCGGCAGGTGCAGGAAAAGAGCGGGCTCACGGCCAAAGGCATCGTCCCCGTCGGCATCCCCAAGGGGATGTCCTCCGTCACCGTGTCGCGGACGCTGGCCGATTACATCATCGGGATTCCGGCCGAGGAGCGGCCGGCTTATCCCGAAATCGGCTTGACCTTCAAATCTCCCCCGGATCCGATCAAGCTTGTGATCGCGGCTCCGCCGACGAAAGGCGCGGCCCGGGGCTTCGATTTCCGTGAAAACGACCTTATCCTGTCTGTGGATGATCGGACTTTCCCCGACGCCGAATCGCTCCAGATTTACCTTGCCGGTATCCCCTGGGGAGGCCAAGCGCGATTCCGGATCCTGCGGCAAGGCATCGAACAGATCGTCGTTTTAAAGATTACAACGACTTAATCCCCCAGCGTCCGATTCCGGACAAAGGACGTTCAACTCCGAACGAGCCGCCGGCTCTCTCCCCGGGCGAATCCAGGGGAGAGCCGAGATCGCCGGTATGGCATAACATTTGCATATGTCTATTTTCCGACATATGTCTTCGAGGAGTAACACGATGGGCTCAAAAGACCTTATCGCCGCCCCGGCCAAAGCCGTCATCCTCTCCCTTCTTCTTTCCGGGGAAAACTACGGTTATCAAATTATCAAGCGCGTCCGCCGGGTTTCCGGCGGGGCGCTCGAGTGGTCACATACCATGCTCTATCCCGTCCTCCATCAGATGGAGCGGGAGGGCTTGATCCGGTCCGAGTGGAAGACTTCGCCGGAAAACCGGATGCGGAAGTATTACACCCTGACCGAGAGCGGACGGGCCGAGCTGGCCGAGGAAAAAGCCCGCTGGCGCGGCGTCCAAGCCGCCTTACGCGAGCTCCTGGACCCGATGACGGCCGTCGAGTGAACGGAGAAGATCATGACGAAATTCAATTTGGAACAGGCCTTCGAAGGTTGGAGAAAAGATTTGCGCCGGAACCAGGCTCTTGAAGACGGCCAGGCGGCCGAGCTTGAAGCCGGCCTGCGGGACGAAGTCGAGGAGCTCGTCTCGGCGGGGGCCGACTTCGAAACGGCCTTTCGGAAAGCCGTCGCGGCCATGGGCCCGGCAGCCGAATCAGGCCGGGAGTTTTACAAAGCCAAACGGACCCGACGGTCTACCCGGCCGCCCTGGCAACCGCCGCGATTCGTCCCGGCTCTGGTCTGGAGCTACGTCCAGGTGGCCTTGCGCAAGATCCGGCGCCAGAAAGGCTACGCGTTCATCAATATCGCCGGACTGGCCGTGGGGCTGGCCTGCTCCATCCTGATGATGCTTTGGATCAGCGAAGAAAAGAGATTCGACGGTTTTCACGTCAACGGAGACTCGATCTTCCGCTTGGTCATGGAAACAAAGAACGAGAACGCTTCCATCCTCGACGCCCGGGCCCCGACGCCGCTCGGCCCGTCTCTCAAGGCGGAATTCCCCGAGGTCGCGGATTTCTGCCGCTTCCGGACCAACAGCAACTACGGCATACGGCTCGGCGACAAGGTTTCTTTCACCGATGTCATCGGCATCGCCGATCCGTCCTTCTTTACGATGTTCACTTTCCCCCTCCTCAAAGGGGACCCAAAGACGGCCCTGGTCGAACCGCGGTCCATCGTCGTCACGGAAAGCCTGGCCCGCAAGTTCTTCGGCGACGTGGATCCCATGGGCAAGATCCTGACCGTCGGCCGCGATCCTTATACCGTGACCGGGGTCAGCGGCGACGTCCCGGAAAATTCCCACCTCCATTTCGCCTGCGTCATTCCGGCCGTCAATATGCATGACTACCACCATGTCGACTTCGCCAATTGGAACAGCCAGTTCTTCTCCAGCTATGTCCGGTTGGCCCCGCAAACGGCTCCGGCCGAGGCGGCTTCCAAAATGTCGGTCGCGCTCGCAAAGGGCAAGAACAAGACCAATGTCTCCCTCCGCCTCCAGCCCTTGAAGGACGTCCACCTGAAGTCGGACTTCGCCTTCGACCTGGACAACTACGCCCAGGGCAGCGCCTCGACCCTCACTCTGTTTGCAATCGCGGCCGCGGCCATTCTTCTCCTGGCCTGCGTCAATTTCATGAACCTGGCCACGGCTCGCTCAGCCAACCGGGCCAAAGAGGTCGGAATGCGCAAAGTCACCGGGGCCCGGCGAATCGATCTTATCCGGCAGTTCCTGGGTGAATCCATCATTCTCTCCTTCCTTGGACTCGCCCTGGCCCTCCTTCTGCTCTGGGCGGTCCTGCCGCTGTTCAACAATCTCTCCGGTAAAATTCTCTCCTTCGCCCGCGTCTTTCAGCCGGGTCTTCTGGCGGCCATCGCGGGCGTCACCCTTCTCTCCGGGCTTCTGGCCGGTGGATATCCGGCTGTTTACCTCGCCGCCTTCCAACCGGCCCGGGTGCTCAAGGGAACCTTCACCGGAGGAGAACGGGGTCATGCCGCTCTGCGCAAGGGCCTTGTCCTGCTCCAGTTCGGCCTGACGGCCTTCTTCATCTTCGGGACCATCGTCGTCGACATGCAGCTGCGCTTCATCCGGACGAAAAACCTCGGCGATCGACACCCACCAGGTCGTCACCCTGTCCATCCCGCCAAGGCGAAGCTTCCTGGACGCCGTTTATTCCGACCCGCGGATCCTGAATGCGAGCCGGTCGATCCCGCCCGGAACCAGCCTGAGGACGGCGCCGGAGGTGACCTGGGCCGGAAAGTCTCCCGACGACAATACCCCGTTTTATCCCTCGAAAGTCGATCCGGACTTTCTCAACACCTTCCGGGCGGAGATGGCCGAAGGCCGCTTCTTCTCCAGAGAAATCGTTTCGGACGAAACCGAAGCCGTGGTCGTCAATGAAACAGCGGCGAGGGCGATGGGGTCCGGCGCGGCGGTCGGAAAGCGCTTAACCATGACCGCCATGTCATCCCAGGGGGAAGTCGAAACGCGGACATACACGGTCATCGGAGTGATGAAGGATTTCCATCAGACCTCCCTGCGCCAGGCCATCGAGCCCATCGTCTTCACCAATGACGGAATTCAATTTCCCTATCTGAACGTCAGGATCAGCTCGACAGCCATCCCGGAAACTCTCAAGTCCTTGGAGGACGCCTGGAATACCGCCGTAGCGGAGCGCTTGTTCCCCTTCACCTATAAATTTCTCGACGACCAAATCGACGCCTTCTATAAGCAAGACCGCCGGACCCGTTCGATCCTGGGCATCTTCACGATCCTGGCCCTGTTCACGGCCTGCCTCGGGCTCGTCGGCCTGGCCGCCTTTGTCGCCGAAAAGCGGACAAAGGAAATCGGAATTCGGAAGGTCCTCGGGGCCTCCTCCCGGGGTATCGTTTTGATGCAGGTCCGGGAGTTTCTCGCCTGGGTCCTGGCGGCCAACGCCGTCTCCCTGCCCCTGGCCTATCTTGCGGCCGGAAGCTGGCTCCGGGGATTTGCCTATCGGGTCGAACCGGGCTTCGCCCCCGCTCTGTGGGCGACCCTCTTCTCCCTGGCCATCGCTTTTCTCGCCGTCTCCTATAAAGCAGTCCAAGCGTCCCGGGCCAATCCGGCCGACGCGTTGCGGTTCGAATAATCGCCCTAACAACCTTTTCGTCCCCGCCGGCGTATTCAATTTATGAATACTAAGAAACGAATACTATGAACGGGGATAGGCGATGAATTTTCTGACGCGGATCGAGGAAATCCTTCTCCTGACCATCTGGAAGCTCCGGGACAACGCCTACGGCATCTCCATCCGCGAGCAGGTCGAAAAGGACACCGGCGTCAGCTGGCTGTCCGGGGCGATCTACGCGCCGCTCAGCCGGATGAAAAAACACGGCTATATTGCGGCAAAACCGGCCAAGGGACAGGGTGAAGCGGGCGGGCGGCCGAGGATTTACTACACCCTGACCCCCCGCGGACGGAAGGAGCTCTGCACCATCCAGTCCATGACGCGCGACCTCTGGGCCGGCGTTCCGCTGCTCCGGAGCGAAGCCGAGGAGTAATAAAATGAAAGACCTTCTGTCCCGCCTGGTGGACGCCGAGATGGCCGCTTCCATCCGCGAAGACCTCGTCTATCAACGCTCTCGGGATCAAGAAGAAAAAGGCGCCCTGGCCGCGGCTCCTCGCCACGCGATCAGGCTTATTACGACAATCGGACCTTTGATCGCTTTCGCCGCAATAGGAGGACTCACCATGTTCGGCAATTCCCTTCGGATGGCCCGCCGCACCCTGACCAAACATAAAGGCTTTTCCATCATCAATATCGCCGGCCTTTCCCTCGGGATAGCCGCCTGCCTGTTCCTGGTCCTTTGGGTTCGAGACGAGCTGAGCTTCGACGCCTTTCATGAAAACGCCCCCGAGATTTTCAGGGTGGACGTCAACCAGGGAAACACCCGGAGCGCGATAACCCCTTATCCCCTCGGGCCGGCCATGGAACGGGCCGTTCCGGAAATCGAGAGCGTCGCCCGCGTCACTTCCCTCGGGACGGTAGTTTTGCGGATTGGGGAAAAAGCTTTTTATGAGAGCGCGACCCGGGCCGTGGATCCGTCATTTCTCCGGATATTTTCTTTTCCCCTTCTTTACGGGAATCCCGAATCGGCCCTGAACGAGCCTCATTCCCTGATTCTGACGGAGAGCACGGCCAGGAAATATTTCGGAACGGAAAATCCGATGGGCCGGACAGTGACCCTGGACGGACGCTTCGATTTCATGATCACCGGGATCATGAAGGATGTCCCCTCGAATTCCTCCCTCCGGCACGACCTACTTGTGCCCTTGGAATTCATGCGGGAAGTCGGATGGTACATCGACCGCTGGGAAAGCGATAACGTTACGACCTGGGTGAAGCTGGGCGACCGGAAACAAGCGGATGCGGCCCGGGACAAGATTTCCGGACTGTACCGGGACCGCTTCCCGGACTCGGCGCCGGAGCCGATCCTTGTCGGTTTGACGACGATCAACCTCTACGCTTCGGCTCAACCCGGGCAGGCGGCCCAAAAGATTCAAACCGTCCGCTTGTTCGGCGGTCTCGCGGCGGCAATCCTTCTGATCGCCTGCATCAACTTCATGAACCTGGCGACGGCCCGGTCCTCGAAGCGCGCCTTGGAGGTCGGCTTGAGGAAAACCGTGGGCGCCCGGCGCCGGGACCTCATCGGCCAGTTTTACGGCGAATCCCTGCTGATCACGGGGGTCGCTTTCCTCCTGGCCCTGGTCCTCGTTTTCGTTTTCCTGCCGTCGTTCAATGCCTTGACCGGCAAGGCGCTGGTCCTTCGAGCCTTTCTGCGGGTCGAGGACATTCTCGTCTTCGCGGGAATCGCGGCCCTGACCGGATTGATTTCCGGAAGCTACCCGGCCCTCTTCCTCTCCTCGTTTCTCCCGGTGAAAGTCCTGAAGGGACCCTTGCGCACCGGGACGAAAAGCGGGCTGGTCCGCAAGGCTCTGATCATCACCCAGTTCGCGATGGCGGTTGTCGTCCTGGCGGGGACGTTCGTCGTCTTGAAGCAGCTGCATTTCCTCCGTTCCAGGGGCGTCGGCTATGAGAAAGACCAGCTGATCTACCTGAGCCTCCAAGGCGAAACCCGAAGCAGCTTCCCGCTTCTCCGCGACCGGTTGGTTCGGGAAGCCGGCCTCGCCGGCGTGACGGGTCTTTTCCAGCGGCCGACGTTATTCAGCAGCCGGGTCGATGGGGCGGATTGGGAGGGACGGTCGCCCGACCAGAATCCGTCGATTTTTTACTCGGCTGTGGATCCAAACTATGTCGAGACGCTGAAAATCGACATGGTCGAAGGCCGCCCGTTCTCCGAGGCCTTTCCCGGCGATTACGCGGACGAGATCCTCATTAACGGATCCATGGCCCGGGACGCCCCGGAGAACGCCGTTGCCAATCCGACGACGGCCTTCCTGATCAATGAGGAGCTCGCCCGCATCATGGGGGGAAACAACCTTGTCGGTAAAAGGCTGTCGATGTTGGGGGCTCAGGGCATTATTATCGGGATCATGAAAAATTTCCATTTCCAGTCGCTTCAACAGAAAATCGAACCCCTGGCTTTGTTCGCATCGCCCACCCATGTCCGCTTCGCCGTCATCCGGCTCCCCAAGGGCGATATCCGCCGGGCCCTGACTTCGGTCCGGGCGACTTGGGAGAGTGTCTTCCCCAATTTCCCGTTCGAATATCGGTTCTACGACGAGGATTTCGGCCGGATGTTCCAAGCAGAAGCGAGGTTGGCGGCGCTGCTGCGCTGGGCCGCCGGCTTGGCGATTTTCGTCGCCTGCCTCGGATTGCTCGGGCTGGCGTCCTTCCTGGCGGAACAGAGAACCAAGGAAATCGGGATCCGAAAAACCCTGGGTGCGACGTCTTCGGGAATTACCCTGATGCTGAGCAAGGAATTCCTTCGCTGGGTCATCTGGGGCAACTTGATCGCCGCGCCGATCGTGTATCTGATCGCCGGGCGGTGGCTGAGCGGGTATGCCTACCGCATTTCCCTGGACGTCTCGGTTTTCGCCCTGGCCCTGACGGTGACACTGGCGGCGTCTTTCTTGACGATCGGGCGCCAGACGATCAAAACCGCCCGCCTCAACCCGGCCCGCTGCATCAAGGACGAATAAGTAGGGCTGTAGACCTTTTCGGCCGTTTCGGCATTAAATAGGGTGTGACCGAAAACGCGATCGTCCGACAGGCCCGGGAAGGAAGCCGTGAGGCTTTCCGAAGCCTTTATGAAAGCCACCGGGAACGGATCTTCCGGCTGGCCTATAAATACACCCGTTCTTCGGAAGACGCGGAAGACATCCTCCAGGAAACCTTTATCCGCGCTTTCCGGAGCCTCGATTCCTACGACGCGGAAGCCGTTGATTCGAGCTTTGCCGCCTGGATCGGGACCATCGGCCTGCATTGCGCCGTTGCCCATCTCCGGCGGATGCAGAGCCGGAAACGTTGGGGCACGGTTTCACTGAACGACCTGGCCCGGGAGCCTGAGGCCGCGGATCCCGCGCCGGAGAGGGCCGCATCGGCGTCCCGAGCCCTGGCCCTGGTCCAGTCCGCCCGGGAAGGCCTGCCGCCCCGTCAGAGGATCATCTTCGACTTACGCTACGGCCAGCATCTCGACATCAAGGAAATCGCCGCCCGGATGGATTGCGGCGAGAGCAATGTGAAAACCCAGCTCGCCCGGGCGGTGGGCAAGCTGCGAAAACAATTCGAACCCGCCTGGGGGAAGCCATGACCTGCGACGAAGCCAAGAATCTCATCACCGTCGGCGTCCTCGAAGACCTCGACCCCGCCGGTGAAGCGGCCCTTCGGGAGCATATGGGCCGCTGCCCGTCCTGCGCCCGAGCCTTCGAGCGTTCGGCGGAGCTCCGGGATTCCGCCCGGATTGCCGATGAGCCCCGGATGCCCGATTGGGAAAAATCGTGGGAGGTCATCGCTAGCCGGGCTCTTCCCTTTCCCCGGAAGGGATTCCGGCTGTTTCAACGGCCCTGGGCCTGGGCCGCCGCCGCGGTCGTTTTTCTGGCCGTCTTCATCCTGGGCTATTTCGCCGGGGGCCGCTTTCTCCGAAAGACGCCGGAGCCGATTCTCGCCTCGGCCGCGGCCACCGAAGCCGTTTCGCCGCTGCCGGCCTTCGCCGATTCCCTCGAACCGGTGTTGATCGATTTTCTAAACCGCGGCGAGACGCCCCTTCCCTCGGAGATCCGCGAACTGCGGGAAAAGAGCATTCGGTCGCTCGTTTTCGAAACGCGTCTGCTGAAAAAACAGGCCGAAGAGACAGGGGACGACTCCCTCTGGAAGTTCCTGGATGAATTGGAAAACGTCTTGGTGAGCCTGTCCAACCTGAAACCGGGAGACCGGGAGTCGGCCGATCTTCTGGACCGGATGATCCGGGAACGTCACATGCGTTCGAAGCTCCTCGAGTTGTCCGGCGTGAAAACCACTTTGTGAATGGAGTTCATCATGAAATGCCGCAAGCGAACGATTTTTCTCGGGGGATTGATCCTCCTCCTCGCCGGATTTTCGGCTTGGGCGGAGCTTCCGGACCAAACCAAGGATCAAGACATTTTCTTCAAGGCGAAAGCCCTGGTTTTCACCGGCGATTGGGCCGGCGTCCGGGCCGGGATGGAGTCTTATCTCAAGACATACCCATCCGGCAAAATGGAGGATGAAGCTCTGTTCTGGCTGGCCCGGAGCCTGGACCGCTTGGCCCGGGAGGCCAAGGAGACGTTCCTCCGTCATCGACCTCAAGCAACGGGCCTTCACCGCCTTGGACCGCCTGGTCAAAGAACATCCCCAGAGCCTCTGGCGCGACGACGCCCGGGAATTTCAAGTGACCGTTGCGGGCAGCCTGGCCGTTCTTGGCGAGAAGGATCAGCAAAAATTCCTCGAAGACGTCGTGGCCGCCGGCGGCAAGAACGGTACCCAAATCAAAAGCGCGGCCTTGCGTTCGATTCTCACCCTCGATTCCAAGACCGTCCTCGCCGTTCTGAGAAATTTTCTTAAAACAGAGGAGGACGCGGACCTGAGAAAACAGGCGGTAATGCTCCTGGGCGACAAATACACCCGGGAGATCATCCCTCTCTTGGAAGAAACTCAAAAAAGCGACCGGGACGCCGAAGTCCGAAAGGAAGCGGGCGCCCGGCTCGAAAAGATCCGGATCCGGCTCATCCCGGTCCAGGTCCAATACTATGCCTTTGACACGACCGTGACCGATATTTCCCAATACGCCAAGGTCCCCGAGGGACAAGTCGTCCGCTTCGCGGTCCCCCACGGCCGGACCGGAAGCGAGGCCCGGGTGAAAAGGGAAATCGAGCAGGTGTTCGAGGCCGGTCTCGAATTCACGGGATCCAAGGCGACGATGACCTCGGCCGCCCTGGAGGAAATGGGGCCGAAATCCAGCGTCTCTCACCAGATCGGCGGTTTCCGCATCATGTTAATGGCCGAATCGCTTGTGAAAACCGAACAGGCCGTCAGCGGACAACTCCGCTTTGGCGACTTCACGATGCCGTTTAAGGTCGACGCGACCAACGATCTCATCCTGGCCGCCCGTAGCGGAAGCCGAATGGCCGTGATGTTTCTGGAAATGTCCCCCGCCAAACCCGTCGAACAGGTCGAAGCGCATGAGAGCCTGGACATCTCCTCGGGGACCGGAATAAAAACGGCCAAGGCGGGACAGGAACCCATTTACTACTCGGTTTTCAACATCAAAGGAGCTGTCATCCACTCCAACGTGAGCCAGATGGAATCGGCGGCCTTGAAGTCCAACCTTTTCGATTACGGACGGGCCAAAGCTGAAATACAGGGCCAAGGAGGGACTTGGACGCTGATCGGCGAGATCCTTCAGCAGGTCAAGGAAAACATCCTGATCGGGCGCAGGGCCAAGCTCATCCGCCCCGACGGAACAACGGCCGCCGAAGGAGCGGAAATCCGGGTTCCCATCGGCTATCCGGAACGATTCAACACGGAGAAAAAAGCGGAGGAAAGGGCGGAAGCGAAATCGGCCGCCGAATCCGCGTATCCGCTGGAGAACGGCGGTTGGATCCGCTCAGAGCTTCCCCCCTCCGTGCTCGGGGCTCCCGACTCCGGCGTTCTCGATTTCGGAAGCGCCCGGGCTTCGCTTCCAGGCCCTCGGGGGAAGTGGGCCTTGACCGGCCGTCTGACCCTTCTGGCTCCAAGCGGACAGATCATGGCCTATCAAGGCATATTGACAAATCCCGAAGGGAAAACCGTCGCCCAAGGCGCTCTTCTCTTCGTCCCGGTGAAGGAACCGGACAAATATCACCTCGCGGTCGAACGCATCATTTAATAGCGCCGGCCGGCCTCCGGGCTTCACGCCGCCCGGGGGCCCGGCCCGGCCATCCCCGCAACCTCAATCAACCAACAAGGAGGACATCCATGTTAAAAAACCACCTGATCCTGACCTGGAGGAGCATCCTCCGGCACAAGGCTTACTCGTCGGTCATGGTCGCCGGCCTGGCCATCGGCATGGCCGGCTGCTTGCTCATCGCCTTCTGGGTGCAGGACGAGCGGCGCTTCGACACGTTCCACGAAAAAGGCGCCCGCGTGTACCGGGTCGTATCCGACTGGACGAAGTACGACTGGGACGGGATGCCGGGAACGCCCTCGCCCCTGGCCGAAGCCGTTCAGAAACAGCTTCCCGCGGTGGAGCGGGCGGCCCGGATGGCCTGGCACGAGCGCACGGTCTTCCGATACAAGGACAAGGTCTCCTACGAAAGCCGGGGGATCATCGTCGACCCCTCGTTTTTCGAAATCTTCACTTTCCCCCTGCTCCGCGGAGAAGGCGCGGAGGCCTTAAGCGGACCGGACGACATCCTCGTGACCGAGACTTTGGCCGGCAAATACTTCGGCGGGGAGGATCCCGTCGGGAAGACGATCGAGGTCGAAGGCCGGCCGTGGGTCGTCCGGGGCGTCTTGAAGGCCATCCCCCGCGCCTCAAGCCTCCAGTTCGATTACGCCCATTCCTTCCAATTCGTCGACCGCCTCTCCGGCCTGGCTCGCGGCTGGGGAGCGTTCAACTTCGGGACTTTCCTTCTCCTGAAGGAGGGCGCGAATCCGGACCTGGAGGGACCGAAGATCACCGAAATCGCGAAACTTCATCAATGTCCCCAAGTCCTGACGGGAGTCCTTTTCCGCCTCCAAGGGCTGGGCCGGATCCACCTGACCCCTCAAGCCGGCGCCGGACCGGGGTTGGTCTTGGGCGACGCCTCGACCGTCGTGCTTTTTTCCGCCGTCGCTGCCTTCGTCCTGGTCATCGCCTGCATCAACTTCATCAACTTGGCCACGGCCCGCCTGGGGCTCAGGGCCAAGGAAGTCGGGCTGCGCAAGACGGTTGGGGCCGGCCGGTTCTCGATCATCCGCAGGTTCCTGGGCGAATCCTTTCTCCTCGTCGGAGCAGCCACGGTCCTCGCCCTCGCCTTGGTGGTTCTCTTGATTCCGGCCTTCAATCGCCTGTCCGGAAAATCTCTAACCTTGGATCTTCTTCAACCCGGGACGCTGGCCGTCCTGGCCGCCGTCGTGGGTTTGACGGGCATCGGAGCCGGACTATACCCGGCCCTGGCCTATTCCTCGATCCGTCCGGTCGCGGCCCTGAAAAGGGAGCTGGATCGCGGACGAAAAGGCGGCTGGATCCGGAAGATCCTGGTCGTATTTCAATTCGCCCTTTCCTTGACCCTCTTGATCTCCACCGTCGTCGTCGCCCGCCAATTCCGCTTCATGAGAACAGCCGACGCCGGATTCGTCAAGGAGGACGTTGTCCAGATCCCGGTCAAGGAGAACGTCGGAAAATCCTACGAGGCCTTCAAATCCCGAATTCTCCAGGATCCTTCCGTCCTGGCCGTTTCCGGGCAGGCCTATTCCTTCGCCGAAACGACATGGCGGAGCTCCGGCAATTTTGACTGGGAGGGCCGGGACCCCGCCAACAACCTCGACATGGTCTATACCGGGATTGACTTTGACTACTTCGAAACAATGAAGATGCGCCTTCTCCAGGGCCGGACGTTCTCCCGGGACCATGCTTCGGATTCGCGGAATGCGGTCGTTCTGAACGAAACGGCCGTCCGGAAAATGGGGATCGTCGATCCGGTGGGCAAGCGCTTCTCCGCTTCAAAGGACCAGGTCGCAACCATTATCGGCGTCGTGGCCGACGCCCGGTTCCGGACTTTTCACCATGAAGTCGATCCCTGCGTTTTCTTTATCGCCGACATCGGCGCCCATACGTCGACGGGGCTTGTCACCGCCCGGATCGACGGCTTGAAGACCTCCACGGCCTTGGACCATTTGAGGCGCGCCTGGACGGAATTCAATCCGGCGACACCCTTCGAATACCGTTTTCTCGTCGACACCTACGCCCATCTCTACCTGGCCGAGCGGCGGATGGCAGCCGTGTTTCGGGTCTTCTCCGGACTGGCGGTTTTCACCGCGGTTCTCGGCTTGCTGGGCTTGGCCGCCTTCCTGGCCGAACGGCGGATGAGGGAAATCGGCATCCGAAAGGTCCTCGGCGCGTCGGCGCCCGGGATCGTCATCACCCTGTCCGGGGACATGACGAAAAACGTCCTCGCGGCCAACCTCCTGGCCTGGCCGGCCGGGTATCTCGCCGCCGGGGCCTTGCTGAAAGGATTTGCCTACCGGGTGGATCTGAACATCTGGAATTTCGCCCTGCCCGCCCTGACCGTTTTTGTCTTGGCCTGGGTTTCCGTCGGCCTTCTTGCGTTTCGGGCGGCCATGGCCGACCCGGTCAAGGCGTTGCGTTATGAATGAAGAATCGCGTTCCTGATTCGATCGAAAGGAAACTCGGGTTGACGTCGAAACGCGATTTAGTCTAGAGTCTCGAGTGATGCCGCACGGAGCCCATCCGAAGACCTGGGCAAGAGCCCGCCTTGTCGGCCTAGCCGGCACCGCAATCGCCTCCTTGACGTTCGGCCCGGCCGCGGCCGGCGCTGCCGGAAGGCCGGGACAGTCCGGAGTTCGATCGTCTCCCCTCGATCCGAAAGGGCGGGCCTTCGTCTTCGTCGATCACGGCCGGCCGGCCGCCGGGATCGAGATTCCGCGGAACGCCGGAGAGGCCGAGCGTCGAGCCGCGGAGATTCTGCGGACCTCCATCCGCAAAATGAGCGGACGGGACCTTTCCATCCGAGAGGCCGACAAACCCGGCCATCTCGGCATCGTTGCCATCGGTTTTCCTCAAGATGATCTGCCCCCCGTTATTGTTCCGGCGGTATCCGGCCTCCGCACCGACGGCTTCGCCCTGGCCACGGCGGGTGGAAACCTCTATATCGTCGGCCGCGCCGGAAGAGGCGTCGTCTACGGCGTCGTCCATCTTTTGGAAAAATTCTTCGGCTGCCGCAAGTTCAGCCCGTCCGCGGAATTCTTTCCCCGGCGGGAGGATCTCGCCCTCGGCGCTCTCCTTGAGGCGGAAAGTCCGAAAAACGAGGTCCGCATCGTCAATGGCGCGTTCGCCGACGACCCCGAATACCGCGATTGGATGCGGCTTCACGATCATCGCGAGATTTACGCCCGGAATTTTTACGTCCACACCTTTCAGAGACTCGTTCCCTGGACGTCCCTCTTCGCCGATCATCCGGAATGCTTCGCCTTGGTGAACGGCAGGCGGATCATCGATCAACCTTGCCTCTCCCGGCCCGAGGTCTTCGACCTCGTCGCGGCCCGGCTCCGGGATGAGATGGACGCCCAACCCGACAAGAAAATCTGGTCGGTCAGTCAGAACGACAATCCTTCCTACTGCCGCTGCCCCGTATGCGCAAAAGTCATCGAAGAGGAGGGTTCTCCCGCGGGCCCCATCATCCGTTTCGTCAACCGAATCGCCGCCCTTTTCCCGGACAAGACCATCTCGACCCTGGCCTACCAGTATTCCCGGCCGGCTCCCCGGCTGACCCGTCCGGCCTCGAACGTCGAGGTCATGCTCTGCACGATCGAGCTCAACCGAAGCCGGCCGATCGCCGACGATCCGTCGAGCCGCTCCTTTGTTCGCGACATCGAGGATTGGAGCCGGATTTGTCGAAATCTGTACCTCTGGGACTACACCGTAAACTTTTCCCATTACGTTTCCCCCTTCCCGAACCTCCACGTCCTCCAACCCAATCTCCGTTTCTTCGCCAGCCACGGCATCTTCCGGCATTTCCAACAGACGAATACCGGCCCGGGGCATGAATGCAGCGAACTCAAGGCCTATCTCCTGTCCCGGCTCCTTTGGGACCCGGAGACGGATATCCAAGCGGTGAAGGATGATTTCCTTCAGGGATATTATGGGAAAGCCGGGCCGTCAATCGGGAAATACCTTGAGGCCCTGGCCGGGGCGCTCGAGCGGACCGGGGCAAAGCTCGATATCTACGAGCCGCCGGCTGTCCATGCCGAAGATTTTCTTTCCGCGGCCGACGTCGCGGCCTTCAATGCGCTCTTTGACGAAGCCGAGGCGGCGGCGTCAGGAGAACCGGTGTTCGCCGCCCGCGTCCGAACGGCCCGTCTGCCTTTGATGTACGCGATGCTCGAGATCGGGAAAAACGAGATGTTCGGCCCGCGCGGCTTCTATGAGGAAAAGGACGTGCGGTTCATCGCCAAGCCGGACATGGCCGGGCTCGTCGAAGAGTTCGCCCGGCGCTGCCGGGAAAGCGGGATCAAGACGCTCAACGAGTCCGGCCTGACGCCCGAGGCCTACCTCGCAGGTGTCCGCCGATTTATCGACGTCCAGGTCGAAGGAAACATGGCGTTTCGCCGTCCCGTCGGATCTCTGCCGCCGCCGTCGACCAAGTATGCCAAGGGAGATTCGGCCGTCCTGACAAACGGCGTTCGGGGCGCGGCCGATTTCAAGGTCCATTGGCTGGGCTGGGAAGGGCTGGACTTTGAATTGACCCTCGACCTGGGACGGCCCGGACCGGCCAGCGAGGTTTTCTTGAGCACGCTCTCGGACCAACGAAGCTGGATTCTCCATCCCGATAAAATCGTCTGTTCCGTTTCGTCCGATGGGGCGGAATTCCGCGACGTCGGGGCGATCTCCGCCGCCGGAGATCATCGCGGCGAGGAACCGATCCGCGAATTCCGTTGGACGGCGGAGACGGCTGTGTCCGAACTCTCGGCCTCCGTTCGTTTCATCCGTTTCCGGATCACGGGAACGAAGCATCTGCCGGAATGGCATCCCTCGGCGGGAGGACTGTCCTGGGTATTCGTCGACGAGATCATCGTCCAAGGGCCTTCTCGCGCCATCCGGAGAGGCCCCGCCTGATCAAGCCTTGACGACGTTTTTCCGAGGCTTCTTGACCGCGTTCCGGGTGTCGACCACCAGCCGGGCGTTCTTCACGATGAAGCGAAAGTCATAGCACGTGTGATCCGTGGCGATGATCACTGCGTCGGCCTTGCGGAGCCGGGCCGCGGTCACGGCGACGGATTTGAGCTTCATCCCCGGGTATTCCCGGTGGCCTGCGGAAACCGGCACATACGGGTCGTTGTATTCGACTTTGGCGCCCTTCGCCTGGAGCAGGCTGATGATCTTCAGCGACGGCGACTCCCGCTGGTCGTCGATGTCTTTCTTGTAGGCGATGCCCAGCACCAGGATCTTGGCGCCCTTGAGCGATTTCTTCTTCTCGGCCAGGGCCTCCAAGGTCTTGTTGATGACGTAATAGGGCATCTTCGTATTGATCTCGCCGGCCAGCTCGATGAACTTTGTCTGGTAGTCGACCTCGCGGGCCTTCCAGGTCAGGTAGAACGGGTCGATCGGGATGCAGTGTCCGCCCAGCCCGGGGCCGGGATAAAAGGGCATGAAGCCGAACGGCTTGGAGGACGCCGCCCGGATCACTTCCCAGACGTCGATCCCCATCCGATCGAAAATCATCTTCATCTCGTTGACCAAAGCGATGTTGACGCAACGGAAGATATTTTCCAGGAGCTTGGCCGATTCGGCCGCCCGGGTCGAGGAGACCGGGACGGTCCGGGCCACGACCTGGGAATAAAGGGCGTCGGCCAGGGTCAGGCAATCGGGCGTCAGGCCGCCGACCACTTTGGGCGTGTTCTCGGCCGTGTAGACCGGGTCGCCCGGATTTTCCCGCTCGGGCGAGAAGGCCAGGAAGAAATCCTCGCCGCCTTTCAAGCCGCCCCTCTCCAAAATCGGGAGCATGTCCTCGTCGGTCGTCCCGGGGTAGGTCGTGCTTTCGAGAATGACGAGCTGGCCTTTCCGAAGATGCTTGGCGATGGTTTCGGTCGTGTTCAGGACGTAGGACAGGTCGGGATTCCGATGGGAGTCAAGCGGGGTCGGCACGCAGATGAGGACCGCGTCCATCTTGGAGAGCCGGACGAAGTCCGTGGTCGCCTCGAATTTCCGCCGGGCCATGAACGGCCGCAGGTCGGAGGCCGTGACGTGCTTGATATAGCTTTTTCCCTTATTCAGGAAATCAACCTTCCTATTGTCGACGTCGAACCCGGTCACGGCAAAGCCCTTCTTCAGGAAAGCCTTGACCAGCGGAAGTCCGACGTAGCCGAGGCCCACCACCCCGACCAAAGCCTTCCTGTCCTTGATTTTCTTCAACACCGTTTGGCTGAGCTGATTCATTTGGTTCCCATCCTTTCCTTATACCAATCGATCGTGCGTTTCAGTCCTTCTTCGAATCCGACGACCGGCCGGTAGCCGAGCCCGCGCTCGGCGGCCGCGATGTCGGCAAAGGAGTGCTTGATGTCGCCGGGCCGCGGGTCGATGTAGACCGGGGAAACCGAAGTCCCCAGGATCCGGTTGATGTGCCCGATGAGGGCGTTGATCGTGATCCGGTCGGCGCAGGCGAGGTTGAACACCCCGCCCGACGCCCCGGCGGCCGTGCAGGCCAGGAGATTGCCCTCGACGACGTTGGCGATGTACGTAAAATCCCGCGACTGCTCGCCGTCGCCGTAGACCGTCGGGGCTTCGCCCTTGAGGATCTTCGTGACGAACAGCGGAATGGCCGCGGCGTACTGCGAGGCCGGGTCCTGGCGGGGGCCAAAGACATTAAAATAACGGAGCGAGACCGTCTCCAGCCCATAGGTCCCGGCAAACACCTGGAGGTATTTCTCGCCGGTGAACTTGCTCACGGCATAGGGCGAAAGAGGCTTCCCTTCCACTCCCTCGCGCTTGGGCAGTCCGGGCTCGTCCCCGTAAACGGAGGACGAGGAGGCGAAGACCAGGCGCTTGACCTTGGCCGCGCGGGCCGCCCAGAGGAGGTTGAGGGTTCCCCGGACGTTGATTTCGTCGGTCGTGAAGGGGTCGGCGACGGACCGCGGCACGGAAGGCAGGGCCGCTTCATGGAGGATGTAGTCGACGCCGTCGCAGGCCCGCTCGCAGGCGGCTTTATCGCGCAAGTCGCCTTCGACAAGGTCGATCCGGCCGCCGAACGGCGCGAGGTTTTCCCGCTTCCCGGTCAGGAAGTTGTCCAGCACGCGGACCTGATGGCCGCGCTCGAGCAGCGATCCGACCAGATGCGAGCCGATAAAGCCGGCGCCCCCCGTCACGAGATAGCGGTTCATGCCACGAATCCCTCGTCCTTGAGCTTCTGGATCACTTTCCGGACGCTTTCCTCGAGGGTCTCGTTGCCGCATTCAAGGATCATCTCGGGCTTTTCCGGAACTTCATAGGGATCGGAAACGCCGGTGAATTCCTTGATCTGTCCGGCCATGGCCTTCTTGTACATCCCCTTCACGTCGCGCTGGATGCAGACGTCCAAGGGAGTGTTGACGTAGATTTCCATAAACGAGCCGATTTCCTTGCGGGCGTGGTCACGCATGGCTTTATACGGCGAGATGAAGGAGGTCAGGACAATGACGTTGTTGCGGGTCAGGAGCTTCGCCACGAAGGTGACCCGGCGGATGTTTTCGTCCCGGTCTTCCTTGGAAAAGCCGAGGTCGCGGGTCAAGTCCTGCCGGACGATGTCGCCGTCGAGCCGCTCGACGTTGTAGCCGCCGTTCTTGAGGATTTCAGCGACCCGGTCGGCCACGGCCGATTTACCCGAACAGGGCAGGCCGGTGAACCACAGGGACACGCCTTTGTGATGTTGATGGTCGCACATGTTAAAAACTCCTTAAGCGTTTCAGCGAAGGGGGCTGCCCTTCATATCCCCGGGAACGGGGAGCTCCATCGCCCGCAAAACGGACGGAGCGACGTCGGTGATGTCGATGTCTTTCCGGATCGAGGCCTTGGCCCGCGGGTCGTAGAGGATGTACATGCCGTGCTGGGCGTGGACGGCGTCGTCCGGCCCGGTGTCGTTTTCCGCAAGATACATCGTCCCCCATCCGAGGGTGCCGGCCGACCGCCAATACAGATCGTCGAAATAGACCATCAAGTCGGGGGCATCGCCCCGGGCTTCGGGATAATACTGATCGGGCTTGATGATCTGAGTCGCCCAGCGCTCGCCGTTCGGACCGCGGATCCCCCGCAGCCGCTCGGCCAGGGCTTCCCGTTCGCGTTCGTAATCGGCGGCCTTGACGATGCCCTGGGGCTCGCGGCCTTCGACGTTGAGGAAGATCCGGGCATAGTACCCGCCCCAGCCCCAAGCCTTGGTCCGACCCCAATCGACCGGTGTCTTTTCGATGCTGGCCCCGCGCTCAGGCTTGCCCTGGAGAACCAGGTCGCCCTGGGCGATCAGCCATTCGTTGACGCAGAAGGCGCCTTTCATCCTCTTGGCCCCGTGGTCGGAGACAACCAGGACCACGGTGTCCTCCCCCGCCTCGGCCAGGAGGGCGCCGATCTTCCCGTCGACGTGCTTGTAATAATCGATGATCGCGGTTTCGAATTCGTTTCCGGGCGTGTAGAGGTGATGGGTTTTGTCGAAGAATTTCCAGAAGGCGTGTTGGACCCGGTCGACTCCGATTTCGACGAACATGAAGAGGTCCCAGGGCTTGGTCCGCATGAGTTCGTGCATCACTGCGAACCGCTGATCGGTCATCCGGTAGATTTCCTTCAGGATTTCGGCCCGGTTTTCGATCCGGAAGGGCACATCGAACAAATACGGCCCGAACTTGGCCTCGATCTCGGCTTTCAGCTCTTTCGGATAGGTGTAGTCCTTATCCGCGCCCGGGGTGATGAAACAGCCGATCCGGTTTCCGGAAAGCGGCCGGGCCGGATAGCTGGGCGGGACGCTGACCAGGACGCTCTGACCGCCTGCTTCGCCGACGATGTCCCACATCGCCGGTTCCTTGATCGATTGAGCCGTGGCGATCCACATCTTGTCGTAAGTCGGGCCGGTCCGGTGGCGAAAGCCGTAGAGGCCGAGTCGGCCGGCGTCCTTGCCCGTGCTCATGACCATCCAGGCCGGGATTGTGATCGGCGGGTCGGAGCTCCTCATCGTGCCGAAATGCCCGCCCTCAATCAGGCGGTTGAGGACGGGAAATTCCGACCGGTGGTCGAAGACGATCTCGGCCGGAGCCGAATCGAGGCCGACGATCAGGACTTTGCGCATCGCTTCTCCCTTTTTTCGCCTTAGTCGTTGAAGGGATTCTTCTCGTCCATGATGACCTTGGCCACCTCGGGACGAACGAGCTCCGCCGGCGGGTATTCGCCCCGAAGGAGCATGTCCCGGATTTCCGTCCCCCGGAATTGGATCTGGTGCTCCTTGCCGTGGGGGCAGATCTTGTCGCTGACGACGGAGCCGCACTTCCGGCAGTAAAAGAACGACCGGAAAAAGAGCGGCGTGATCTCGATGTCCGGGAACTCGGCGAAGATCTCCTGGGCGGCAAACGGCGCGTAGTAATTGCCGACGCCGGCGTGGTCGCGGCCGATGATGATATGGCTGCAGCCGAAATTCTTCCGGATGACGGCGTGATGGATCGCTTCCCGGGGCCCGGCGTAGCGCATTTCCATCATCAGGATGGCCATGGTCGTCCGCTCGGGGACGTAATAGTTCTTGATCAGCTCCTCATAGGAGGAGAGGATGACTTCGTCCCGGTAGTCGCCTTTTTTCTTCTTCCCGATGACCGGATTGATAAACAGCCCGTCCACCAGGGTCAGGGCCGATTTCTGGACGTATTCGTGGCCGATGTGGGGCGTGTTGCGGGTCTGGAATCCGACGATCGTCGACCAGCCCTTGTCCTGGAAGAGCTTCCGCGTTTCCACGGGGCTGAGCTTGTATTTCTGAAAGGGCGTCGGGCGTTTCGCGGATGAGGTCGATCGGGCCGCCGAGCAGCACCTCGGGCATGTGGAGGATTTTGGCCACGCCCGGGTGGGCCGGCGTCGACGGTGCCGAAAACCTTTTGGGCGGTTTCGTTCCTATCGTAGCCGTATTTTTCCGTCAGGTGGAGAATGGCCGCGGGCTCGCCGGCGGGATTGAGGAGAGCGATATCGCCAGCCGATTTTAAAGTCATCGGCCGTTTTTTTATCGACCGCCAGGACGACGGGGATTGTCCAAGCCAGGCCGTTTCCGAGCCGCATCTTGTCTAGAACGCTTCGGAAATCCTTCTCACCGAGGAAGCCCTCGAGCGGACTGAAGACTCCGGTGGCGATGTTTTCGACATCGCTGGTCTGTTCGGCATCGAGTCGGATGCCGGGGAGGGTCTTGGCCTTGGCTTCCGCGTCCTTAAGAGCCGCCCCTTTGAGAACCCGGTCGATCAATTTTCCGCCATGCGGTTGAATCATCCTTCAAACTCCTTGTCGAAATGTCCCCGGGCCATCGTCCGGCGTCGAACCCGAATCCCCTTCCCTATGGCTCAGTCGATATAACCGAGGGCTTTGAGGCGTTCCTTGACCTTTTCTTCGTCTTCCGGGCTGAACACCTCTTCCGGCTCGGTTTTTTTTTCTTTTTCCAGGGCTTCGCGGATGGCTTTCGTTACGAAATCGGTGACGGAGGCGCCGGCCTTCCCGCGCATGGCGTCCTCGATTTGCTTATGTAGAGAGGCCGGGATCGAAACGGTCTTCGTCTCTTTCTCCATGTTCGACTCCTTGCCCCCGGGGCGAATAATACAGGGAAAAACCCCAAAAAAGAAAGCGTTTTATACCCTAATTCGGCCTTTTTTGCAAGGAGAAACGGGCGAGGATCAGGTCGATCTCGACCCGGGCAACCCTACAGCCGGTGGCCGCGTCATTAATAGCGGGAATACGGAGATCACGCCCATGCTGAAAAACTACATCCAATCCGCCCTTCGCCTCCTCCGGCGCCAGAAGAGCTACGCGCTGATCAGCATCTTCAGCCTCGTCATGGGGATGACCTGTTTCATCCTGCTGATGCTGTTCGCCAAATACGAGCTGGGGTACGATTCATTTCACCTCCAGGCCGGCCGGATCTACAAGGTCGGACAGGTTATGCCCAACTGGGTCGTCCGTGGCTCGAACCGATTCGATTCGACTTCGGGGCCCCTGGGACCGGCCTTGAAACGGGAGTTTCCCCGAGGTCGAACGCGCGGTCCGGATTTTTCCGACCGGCGTTCCCCTCTCCATGCCGAGAAGCGGACCTTGGCCCAGGGCCTTTTCGCCGACCGGGATTTTTTCAACATGTTTTCTTATTCGCTCGTCGCCGGGAACCCGGATACGGCCTTGAGCGAGCCGTATACCATCGTCCTGTCCGATCGCTTGGCCAAGGCGATGTTCGGGTCCTCGGACCCCATGGGACAAGTCGTCCGGCATGAGCTTGGCCGCACGTATCGGGTCACGGGCATTGTGAAAGACCCCCCGAAGAATTCGAATTACCGTTTCGACTATCTCCTCTCGTTTGAGACGATGGCTTCCATCCGCAGCGATCTCGAGACGCAATGGAGCATCCTGAATTATCACACCTTCGTCCTCCTCAAATCCGGCGCCTCTCCCCGGAACCTCGAGGACAAGATGAAGGCCCTCATCACCAAATACCATAACCGGCGCGACAAGGACCGGAGCTATTTCCTCATGCCGTTGCGGACGCTCCACACCGAAACCGGGGTCAACACGTTTCTCGAGCCTCCGGTCGACCGGAACAACATCCTCCTTTTGATGGCGATCGCCGTCCTCATCCTGGCCGTCGGCTGCGTGAACTACATCAACCTGGCAACCGCGCGCGCGGCGACCCGGAGCAAGGAAGTGGGCGTCCGGAAAACGTTCGGCGCCGACCGCCGTCAGCTGATCCGTCAATTCCTCGGCGAGTCCCTCGTCTTCTCCACCGGCGGGCTGATCCTCGCCCTGGCCCTGGCCCGGCTTCTTCTCCCGGTCTTTAACCGGACGACGGGCGTGGCCCTTCCGGCAAGCCTCCTCGTCGAAGGAACGACGCTCCTGGGCCTGGCCGGCCTGGGGCTGGCCGTCGGTCTTCTGGCCGGCGGATATCCGGCCCTCGTGATGGCCTCGATGGAAACGGCCGATTGCTTGAAAAGCCGGATCGTCGCGCGGGCCGCCGGCCGCCGGGTCGTCTTCCGCAACGTCCTGGTTGTCATTCAGTTTCTGGCCACCTTCGTCCTTCTCATCGGCGCCGGGGTGATTCATCGCCAGATGAGCTACATGAAGAATTCGGACATCGGGTACGGGAAAGATCATATCCTGGCCCTGCGCCTCTGGGACAAGGACAGCCGCGACAACTTGAAGCTCGTCAAGGCGGAACTTCTAAAAAATCCGAATATCCAGGCCGTGGCGGTTTCCAACGTCACTCCGACGCGGTTCACGGAAGTCAATAATTTCAAGGTCGAAAACGATTCCGGGGAGCTCGTGGAGGTGCCACAGGTCACCCGGTATTTCATCGATGAGCAATATTTCGACCTGTTCGACATGAAGATCGTCGACGGCCGTCCGTTTTCCCCCGACGTATTCAAAGACTTCGCCAACGAGGTCGTCCTCAACGAAGCGGCGGTCCGCTTGGCCGGCCTGAAGAATCCGATCGGGCGGTTCGTCACCGAGCCGGGCCACGGCGACCGGCGGCTGAAAATCGTCGGCGTGGTCAAGGATTTCCATTTCACGTCCTTCAAGACCAAGATCGGGCCGCTGGCTTTCTTCTTCAACCCGGATTCGCCGTCGATTAAAATGCTCTTCCTGAAGATCTCGGCCCAAAACACCGCCGGGACGCTTTCGGCCGTGGATGCAACCATGCGCCGGCTGGCCCCCGATTTCGTGTTCGACTATGCCTTCATGGACGACATTTACGGCAACCTGTACCAGGAGGAAAATAAGCTGGCCGGCCTGATCACCGGTTTTACGGGCGTCGCCATCCTCATCGCTTCAATCGGTTTGGTGGGATTGATCGCTTTCATCGTCGAACGGAAGAGAAAGGAAATCGCCATCCGGAAAATCTCCGGCGCCTCGTCCGGAAAGATCGCCGGCCTCATCGTCCGGGACCTCTTTCTCCTGATCGGAGCGGCCGGCGCGATCAGCCTGCCCCTGGCTTATGTTTTCTCCCGGAAATGGCTGGAAGGTTTCTATTACCGGACGAATCTCGGCCCGGGGGTTTTCCTCCAGGCCGTGCTCTTCGTCGGAACGGTGGCCCTGCTCTGCGTCGCCCGGCAGGTGTTCCGGGCGGCCAGGGAGAATCCAGCCATTAGCTTAAAGAGCCTTTAAAAGCCGTTTTCCGGCCGGGGCATTTCGCTCGGGAACACAACTGGCAGGAGACAAAAGTCTCCTCCGACGGAAAAAACAGGCCGCTGATCGATTTTCGGGGGATCATCATCAGCGAATCCGAAAGCCGGACGCCGATTTCGGCCGGCCCCTCCCCCAGCAGGGCGAACAGTGAAATCTGCTCGGTAATAGGCCAGTTCTCAAGCGACCCCGGGCTCATGGACGAAAGGATCGCAAAACCGGATTCGCGGACAATACGCTCACGGAGGTTTTCGGCGGCCTTTTCCAGGGCGGCGTCGGCCAGGCATTCCAAGTAATAACGGCGAAGCGGATCATCCAATCCCGCGGCATGTATTTCCAGTTCCGGTCCGACCGTGATGAGGAAAGGATACACTTTGAACGCCCGATCAAGGTTTTGCCGCAGGATGGTGCTTCGAAACATCCGGCCATCGATTGTCACGCTTTCGTCCGTCTTGGCTTCGATAAAAGCCTCACGGTAGAAAGCCCTCGGGCGAAAAAGCCCTTCCGCTTCCGCAAGAAGCGACCGGGCCGCCTCCACCCCTTCTCCGCGCTTTTCCAACCGAAGCAGACGGACGACGCGTTCCGGGTCGAGGGATGCGGTTATCGGATTAATTAATGGCATGGGAATCGATAAGGGATTATATTCCCTTATCGATTTCACGCCAAGGAGGCGAAGTCGAAATCGAATTTCCCGGCGTTATCGGGCATCCGGCGCGCCGACAACGATTTTCACCGTCCTTTTCGCCGATCCGGTATTTCCGCTCTTCATGAAAACAATCGTGTATTCGCCGATAAATCCCGGTCCCGGCTGCCAGCAAAAAACACCCGAAACGGGATTGAAGGATGCGCCGATCGGAAGAGGCCGGAGCTCGCCGAGAACCAGTTCATACGCTTCATAGAGTAAATCCCGGCCGGGTCGCTTTGACCTGTCGGAAAGATTTTCTGATTCGCCCATTCCCGTTTCGTCAAGAGAAAGGACGATTCTGGACACCTCCGGCATCCAAACCCGAAGCGATCCGTCCGCGGCCGGGACAATGAGCTGGGCCGGATCGGCGGATTCGAATCCGCGCTTGAAAAAGACCGGCATCCGCCCGTCCTCCGGAACGGAAGCCGCGTCTTCGAATATTCGAGAATTCTTACTCGGCATCGCGCCCGGGAGAGAGGGGTTGAGAATCGTGAAGTATCGGCTTCCGATTCCATCAGTATTTCCGGCTGAATCGACCGCGCTCCAGGCAATTGTATGCAAACCATCAGAATATGCCGTCGTATTCAGAGCGAAATACCCGACCGCCCCGTTTGAGTTGGCGTATCCCGGAAAGAGCGTGGCGATGTCCGCCCGGTAGTTGTTATACGACGGATGACCGAGCGGCAGGCCGTCGACCCAGACCGTGATCGTCGATCCGTCGACGGGGATCGCGTTGGGCATCGGGGTCAAAACCCAGCCGAAGTTGGCGTAAGAGCTTCCCGTCGCCGTCCCGCCTTGCGACGGCGTGTCGATCGCCCCGAACGGCTTGACCGCGTTAGCGTTGTCGCAGGTGATTGTTTTGCTTCCGAGAAGAACTTCATGTCCGGTAAGATCGGTCGCGTACGCGAGCAAATTGAAAGTGCCATTTCCTCCGTTGGGAAGGAAATTGGTGAGGAGCATATATCCCCATCCCGCTTTTTCATCTTCGGGGTAATACCACCAATTTTTTTCGTTACTCGGATCTTCTCGGATAAAACGGTTATCAATGTCCGGGCGGGCCCCTTCGATAAAAACAGCGTCTCCGATGTCCACCCTGTCGCTTTCATTCGTTCCATAATAAATTTTTACGGATTGCATTCCGATGTCATCCAATGCCCATCCCGTGACGGGTATCGAAGAGGCCACGGTCGTTCCCTCGTTCGGAGAATCAAAGCTGCCGAAGGGAGGCATATCGGAGCCGGCCGCGACGATATTGACGTAAACTTGGATATGACATGGCGAGTTGCATGCTTCGGGATCCGTCACGACAATATTCACGCCATGAGGGCCGGGCGTAAGATTCGTTCGGGCAATCCCGATCGTGATGACGCCGTTTCCCGTTCCGGCCGCGGGGGTGACAGACACAAAATCGCCGGAGGACGTCGCCGTCCAATTCAACGTTCCGATGCCCGAATTTGAAATGACAACCGTCGAGGAAGGCGAAGTCGGACCTCCTTGGACGGCGGCCAAGTCGATCCTCCACCGCGAGACGTCGATGATCTTCTTTTTGATCAGAACCGCATCAAGAATTTCCGTCGTTTCCCCGGGAACCACGGCCATCGCGTCCGCCGCTTGAAAACTCGTTTTATCGTTGTACCATTCGGAATCATAATAAAAGTTATCGTACAAACCATCCTCAAAATGAATCTTATAGGATCCGGAAAGAATCGATGTGATCGTGTATCGGCCATCGGCATCCGAAATCGCATATCCGAAGGCATTTTGATTAGTCGCATCATGTGCTCGCACTTCAATATTCTTAATTCCCTTGCCGTTGGAATCCATGACCCGCCCGGATATCTTTCCGCCTTCCTGCAATTGCAATTGCGCGTTGATGTTTGCCGTCGTATTCTCAAAAGCAACGGCGACCGGATCGGCTGAGGCGGAGTCCGGTTTATCGTTATACCACTCCGGAACAGTATATAAGCCGCTCGTTAATAATCCCGAGAATTTGACTTTATACTGGCCGGCGGGAAGATAAGTCACCACGTAATTCCCTTCCGAATCCGAGAACCATTCCTGGATTATTGTATCGTTAAAATCATAGACACCGACCACAACGCCGGAGAGCCCCATGCCGTCTTTATCCGTGAGGCGACCGGATATTCGCCCGGCTTTCGTCATTTGGGCATTGACACCGGACATCGTGCCGCTGCCCGTCACCGCCACCGGATTTGCGGTCGCATAAGTCGCTTTATCGCTATACCATTCATCGAAATATCTTGCCAGGTTATAATCAGTGAATTGCACAGCATAGGATCCGTCGGGGAGGCCTGAGATAATATAATTGCCTTGAGCGTCGGTCGACGAATATGAATGATATCCATCCGAATAATCAGCTAAACCAGAGACATAAACATCGACCCTGATATTTCCAATTCCCACGCCCGCCGAGTCCGTCACCCTTCCCGCAATGCTCCCCGTGGCCTGGACCTGGTTTATCGTCGATGATGCGAGCATGATGCTTGACGCAATCAAAATACCAACGATTAAACCGAAGAATCTATAATTCTTTTTCATCTTCATACCTTCCTTCTTAACGGATTCCTCTAAAATGCTGCAAATACTATGCCAACGATGAGTCAATCAGTATGGATTTCAAGAACACTAGTAAGAATAATGCAGAAATGGGAAAAATTGGTACTTTCGCATCTACATGCCGACCGGAAAGACGAAGCAAGAATTGTCCGTTTCCAAACATCGCCGTCCGCTTTCGGACAGCGTAACAAGACGAAACCAATTTTATTCCCTCGGTTTTTGTCAAATATTCTGAAATAATTTAAAGCGATTTTACTTCTTTTCTTGAAATCCTGGCTCGGCCTCGTGATTGGTACGGTCTTATACATCGGGTCGAGATTATATTCGTCGAAAGAGGAAATATTCCTGGCGAAGATGTTCGGAGCGAAGTGGGAAGAATACGGGCGGAAGGTTTTGATTCCGTGGTTATGAAATAACGAAAAGGTAACGAGCCTGGAGGGATTCGAACCCCCGGCCTTTTGGTTCGTAGCCAAACGCTCTATCCAGCTGAGCTACAGGCTCGTCGAGAGGCGGGCGGTATTATGCCAGAAATCGCCTTAAAATCACAGACCCCGGTTTTGCCGCCGGAGATCGCCTGCCGACGCGTCGAGATCTTTAAGGCAACGTGGCCGGACCCCCCCTCGCCCCTCTCGCCCGGATTGACATCTCCCTCCGCCCGGATATAGTGATAAGCAGGTCGAAGTAGGAGGATTGCCGTGGAACTCATTCCCAAAGAAACGCGGGCGCTCCGTCTTCCCGGGTCCGACCGCCTGATCAAGATAATCGAAACGGAAGCCAAGGATCTGGCCAAGGAGTTGGTCGCTACTCTCCGCCAGCATCCCCATACGCCCTCGTTCCACGCCTACTCGGCCGACGAGCTCTACGACCGGGCCTTCAACCTCTACCGCAACCTGGGGACCTGGATCTCACGCAAGTCCGAGCGCGAAGACCTGGTCAAGTATTACACCGCCCTGGGGATTCAGCGCCGGACGGAAGGCTTTCCCCTCTCCGAAGTCCTCCACTCCCTGAACCTGATGCGCCGGGTGCTCTGGAAAAGAGTCAACGAGGAAGGCCTGATCGACACCGTCCCGGATTTCATCCAGGCCATGGAGCTCAACCACCAGGTCCAGCTCTTTTTCGACCGGGCGATCCTCTATACGGCCAAAGGGTACGAAACGCCCGCCTAGCGGGCCGGGCCCAAGCACCGTGGATGGCCGAATGTGCAAGAAACGTTCATGAACACGAACCGGACGGAGAATCCCGAAAATCCCTTGAACATCCTCGTCGTCGACGATGAGGTTCATATCCGCCGTGTTCTGACCCTTTGCCTGGAGGCGAAAGGCCACCGAATCACTGCGGTGGGTCGCTTCAACGAAGCCATCGCCGAGGCGGAGCGCCAAGCTTTCGATTTGGCTTTTGTCGACCTTCGCCTGGGAACCGACAACGGGCTCGACCTCATTCCCCTCCTTCTGAACGAATCGCCCTGGCTCAAGATCATCGTGATCACCGCCTACGCTTCGATCGAGACGGCCGTGGAGGCTATGCGCCGGGGCGCCGTGGATTACATTCCCAAGCCGTTCGTCCCGGAGCAAGTCATTCTCGCAGCCGAACGAACGGGCGCGCTCCGCCGGATGGAGCTTCGCCTTTCGATCCTACAGGAGGACCTGAAGCGCTCCCATCCTGAGATCGACCTCCGCTCCCGCAATCCCCTCATGCTGAAAGCGATCGAAGCGGCCCACCGGGTCGCCGGATCCGAGGCGGTCGTCCTGCTGCGCGGTCCCAGCGGAACGGGCAAGTCCGTTCTCGCCCGGGCGATCCATGCCTGGAGCCCGCGCGGCGCGAAATCGCTGGGGATCATCTCCTGCCCTTCGCTCAGTCCGGAATTGCTCGAAAGCGAGCTTTTCGGCCACGCCAAGGGCGCCTTCACCGGTGCCGTCCGCGACTATCCCGGCCGGATCGCCGCCTGCGAAGGCGGAACTCTGTTCCTCGACGAAATCGGAGACCTTCCCCTCGCCATCCAACCGAAGCTTCTCCGCTTCCTGCAAGACCGGGAATACGAGAGGGTGGGCGAATCCAAAACGAGAAGCGCCGACGTCCGGATCATCGCCGCGACGAATACGGATCTGGCGGCCTGCGTCGAGCGCCGGTCTTTTCGCGAGGACCTCTACTTCCGGATCAACGTGTTCCCCGTCGACCTGCCTCCTCTCCGGGAAAGGACCGAGGATATCGAATCCCTTGCCGGGGACATGCTCGCCTTTTTCGCGACTCAAAACCACAAATCCGGATTGGAATTCTCGCCCGAGGCGCAGGCCGCTCTCCGAGCTTACGATTGGCCCGGGAATATCCGCGAGCTCCGGAACGCCATCGAAAGAGCCGTGATCCTCTGCCCGGGCGGACGCGTTCTGCCGGAGCATTTGCCTTCGGCGATCGTGCCCTCGAAACCGGCGCTCCGGCTGGGCGACCCGATTTCCCTCGCCCGGGTCGAAGAGGCCCATATCCGCGGCGTCCTCGCCGCGACGAAATCGCTTCATGAAGCCGCCGAAATCCTGGGCGTCGACCAATCGACCCTGTATCGCAAGCGCAAGGAATTCGGACTCGATTAGCTCTTCGCGCCTGCCCCATCATCGGGCATTTTGCAACAGCCGCATTTTTCCCCCGGGTAAAATGCCCTGTCCGGAAAACATCAAAGACTCCTATCTCTTTTAAATACAACATGTTTTGGCTTGGCATGCGGCTTGCAAAAGCAATGACCGAGGAGAAAACGCATGCTCGGACTCCGTCAAAAATTGATGTTCGGTTTCGGCGGCCTCGTGATCTTGATTGCGGGAATCGGTCTCCTGACAATGGCTAAAGTTACCGACCTCGGGCGGTCCATCGACGTCATCCTCCGGGAAAATTATCGAAGCGTCATCGCCTGCCAGGACATGAAAGAAGCCCTGGAGCGGGTGGACAGCGCCGTCCTCCTTTCCTTTCTCGGCCGGACGGAGGAGAGCCGGCGGATCATCGAAGAGAACCGCGAAGCCTTCGAGCGCGCCCTGAAGACCGAGCTGGGCAACATCACGCTTCCGGCGGAGGGCGAGAAGGCCCGCCGAATCTCGGACATGTTCAAGGTTTATGTCGAGGCGATCGCGCCCGTCATCAATGAAGCCGCGAGCGCGACCGACCGCCGGCGCCTCTACATGGAAAACGTCTATCCCCTCTTTAACGAAATCAAGCGCTCGGCCCAGGAGATCCTCGAGCTCAACCAGCAGAACATGGTCCAGGCCAACGACCGGGCCCGGGCCCAGGCCGCCGCCGCTCATCGCCAGCTCCTGCTGGTGATTCTGGCTTCAGCTGCGATCGCGATCATCTACGCGCTGTTCATCCGCCGTTGGATCCTGCTTCCCATCCGGCGGCTGATCTCGTTTGCCGATGAGGCCCGCCGCGGAAATCTTGACCTGGTTCTTCGACCCGAGGGGCATGATGAAATCGGCCGCCTGGCTGAATCGTTCAACGACATGGCCCAAGGCCTCCGGGAAATCCGCCGAAAAGACAAACAGGAAGTTTTTCGAACCCGGCGGGTCACCGAGGAGGTCTTCAAAGCCCTGCCCACGCCCATCGCCGTCCTCGACCTCCAGGCCAACGTCGAGCTGGCCACGGAACCGGCCGAGCGACTGTTCGGGCTGAAGCCGGGCATCAATATCCGGACGATGGGCGAAGATTGGCTGACGGCCCTGGTCGACCGTGCCTTGACCGAAAACCAAACAGTCGAATACTTCGAAAATCGCGGCGGCGTCATCCAGAAGTTTGATGGCCCGGAGGAACGATTGTTCCACCCGGTCGCGTTGCCCTTGTCGCTCGGCGGGAGCTCCGACGAGCCTTCGGCCCTGGCGGTCCTTATCCTCGACGTCACCCACATCTATGAACAGCTCGAGCTCAAGCGCAGCGTCGTGGCCACGGTCTCCCACCAGCTGAAAACTCCTTTGACTTCCCTCCGGATGTCCCTCCATCTGCTCCTCGACGAGTCGCAAGGGGACCTCAATCCCGGCCAGACCGAGCTGATCCTCGCCGCCAGGGACGAGAGCGAGCGCTTGGTCCGGATCGTCAACGACCTCCTGGACATCGACCGGATCGAATCGGGACGGGCCCAGATGGCTCTTAAATCCGAGGATCCGGCGGCGCTCATCCGGGCTTCGTCCGACCGGCACTATTCCGAGGCGCGGAACCAAGGGATCGCCCTGACGATTTCGATCCCTCCGAACCTTCCCCGGGTGATGGCCGATCGAAGCCGCATCTCCGTCGTCCTCGACAATCTCCTCTCCAACGCCCTGCGCTTCACCGAACCGGGGGGAACGATCCGGATCGAGGCCGAGGCCGCCGAAAAATTCGTCCGGTTCGCCGTCCGGGACACGGGCCGGGGGATTCCTCCCGAATATCTTTCCAAGGTGTTTACTCCGTTTTTCCGGGCGCCCGGACAGAATCCGTCCTCCGGGGTCGGCTTGGGTCTGGCGATCGTCCGGGAAACCGTCCGCCATCACGGCGGCACGTCAGGCATCAACAGCAATCCCGGAAAGGAAACGGTTGTTTGGTTTACTCTTCCCCAGGCCGATAAGGTCCTCCCATGACCGCAGCGGTTGTCCTCATCCTGTACGTTTTCTGCCTGGGTTACATGGTGTACGCGCTTCTTGCCCCGGAGAAATTCTGAACATGAATCTCGCAGGGATGGCCGCGATTCTCGCCGGCGCCGCGGCGGTTTCCATTCCCTTGGGGCGGTGGATGTCGTCTGTCTTCGACTCGGCCCCCAAGCGCTGGTTCCGTTTCCTCGGTGGCCGGCGCGTTCTCGACGAACAGACGCCGGGCGTTTATATCCGTTCCCTGCTGATCTTCAACGCGGTCATGTTCGGAGCCGTCGTCGCGATTCTCGCGCTCCAGGCCTTTCTGCCCGGGAATCCCGACGGCCGCGGCGGGCTGTCGTTCCATCTGATCCTGCACATCGCCGCCTCGTTCGTGACCAATACGAACCTCCAGCATTACGCCGGCGAAGCGGCGCTCAGCCCCGCGGCCCAAGTCTTCGGCCTGATGGTTCTCCAGTTTCTTTCGGCTTCGACCGGGCTCTGCGCCTTGGCCGCCCTGGCCCGCGGGCTGTCCGGTCGGACCCGGGTCGGGAATTTTTATTCCGACACCCTTTCGGCTTCGCTCTTTGTCCTCCTTCCCCTCTCCCTGGTGACCGGCGTTCTGCTCGCGCTTTCGGGCGTCCCGATGTCGTGGGCGGGAGCGGCCAAAGCCCAAACCCTGGAGGGCGGGATTCAAACGATCGTCCGCGGCCCGGTCGCCGCTTTCGAGGCGATCAAGCAGATCGGCTCCAACGGGGGCGGATACTTCGGGCCGAACGCCGCCCATCCGTTCGAAAATCCCGGCCGCTTCTCGAATGTCGTCGAAATGCTGGCGATGCTCGTCGTCCCGATGGCCTGCGTCTGGATGTTCGGCCGGATGACCAGGCGCCGGCGGCATGCCACGGTCCTTTTTGCCGTCATGGCCGCATTTCTTGTCGCCCATGTCGCCTTGGCCGTCGGTTTCGAGCGGCGGCCGTCGCCGGCTTTCCAGAATCCCGCCGCCGCAGCTTCGGACGTTAACTGGGAAGGCCAGGAGCTCCGCTTCGGAGCCGGTGCCGGACCTTTCTGGTCGGCCCTGACGACGTCTTCGGGCAACGGCTCGGTCAACGGCATGATCGACAGCCATCATCCCGCGACGGTCATGGTGCTTCTGGCCGCGCTGTGGACCAACATCGCCTTCGGCGGCGTCGGGGCCGGGTTGATCAACCTCTTCTTCTACATTATCGTCGGTGTCTTTATCTGCGGCTTGATGGTCGGCCGGACGCCGGAGTATCTGTCCCGCAAAATCGAGACGGCCGAAATGAAGCTCGCGATTTTCGGTCTCCTGGTCCATCCCGCCCTCATCCTCGGCGGAACGACGCTCTTTGTCGCCCTCCCCCATCTGGCGGGCGTCGTACCGCCGCTCGATAGTCATTTCTTCACCCGCATCCTCTATGAATTCAGCTCGGCCTCGGCCAACAACGGTTCCGGGATGGAAGGATTACGGGACGGGACCGCGGCCTGGAACCTGGCCAGCGCGGCCGTCATGATTCTCGGCCGTTACGTGCCGCTGCTTCTGCCGATTTACATCGGCGGACGATTGGCCGCCAAAACGCCCGTTCCCGAAACCGTCGGCTCGTTCCGGGTCGATACAGTCCTCTTCGCCTTGATCCTGACCGGAACGATCATTCTCATCGGGGCGCTCCTGTTCATGCCTGTCGCCGTTCTCGGCCCGGTGACCGAGATCCTGGGACGCCGTTAACCATGCGACAACTTAAGGCCGCCGCAAATCCCGCCCCACCGAAAGATTCCCGGAAGCGGCTCCGGGCGGTTTCCGGGTCCCGGCTTTTCGACGCCGGCCAGTTCCGGGCGGCGGCGGGCGAAGCGCTCCGGATGCTGTCGCCGCGCCATATGGTGCGGAATCCGGTCATGTTCGTGACCGAGCTGGGGGCTGTGGCGACGACGATCACCCTTTTCGACCGGTCGCACTCTCGAGCCGGCGGAATCCTCTTCACGACTTCCGTCACGATCATTCTCTGGATAACCGTGTTGTTCGCGAATTTCTCCGAAGCCCTGGCCGAAGCCCGGGGACGGGCTCAGGCCGAGGGCTTGAAGCGGACCCGGCGCTCGACGACCGCCCGCCGTCTCACGGCCGGCGGATCGGAATCCGTCCTCTCCGAAGCGCTCCGGCCGGGCGACCTGGTCGCTCGTCTCGGCCGGCGAAACGATCCCCGGCGACGGGGAAGTCGTGGAAGGCGCCGCGGCCGTGGACGAATCGGCGATCACCGGGGAATCCGCTCCGGTCATCCGCGAAGCCGGGACGGACCGCTCGGGAGTCACCGGAGGGACGCGGGTCCTTTCCGACCGGATCGTGGTCCGGATCACGGCCGGTCCGGGGGAATCGTTCCTCGACCGCATGATCGGCCTCGTCGAGGGCGCGACCCGGCAGAAAACGCCTAACGAAATGGCCTTGACTGTCACCCTCGCCGGGCTCACCCTGGTCTTTCTCCTTGTGACGGGTTCCCTCGGGCCCGTGGGCCGGGCCTTTGGGATTTCCATCCCGATTCCGATTCTCGTTTCCCTTCTCGTATGCCTCATTCCGACGACGATCGGCGCGCTACTGCCGGCGATCGGATTAGCCGGACTCGACCGGGCGATGGCCGCCAACGTCATGGCCAAAAGCGGGAAAGCCGTCGAGCTGGCGGGAGATATCGATACCCTTCTCCTGGACAAAACGGGGACGATCACGATCGGAGATCGCCAGGCGGCCGAGTTCGTCCCTTTGCCCAGCGTTGGGAAAGACGCTCTCATTAAAGCCGCGATCCTGGCATCCCTTGGCGACCCGACGCCCGAGGGCCGCTCGATTCTCCGGCTGGGATGCCAGATCCTCAACATGACGGCCCCCGGGCTTCCCGAAGGCTCGACCATTCTCCCTTTCAGCGCCCACCTTCGTTTGTCCGGTCTGGACCTGGCCGACGGCTCTTCCTTCCGGAAGGGAGCCGTCGACGCCATCGAGGCCGACGTCAAGCGCCGCGGCGGCGGCTTACCGGAGGCCCTCCGGGACACGGTGAGTGAGATCGCCCGGAACGGCCGGACGCCGATCGTCGTTTCGAACGGGGCGGAGATCCTCGGCGCCGTCTCCCTGGCCGACGTGG
This sequence comes from Candidatus Aminicenantota bacterium, assembly GCA_963783665.1. Classification (GTDB taxonomy): domain Bacteria; phylum Acidobacteriota; class Aminicenantia; order Aminicenantales; family UBA4085; genus JAAZPG01. The sequence continues at coordinate 815,875 of CAWANZ010000002.1, forward strand.
TGAAACCGGGGATCAAGGACCGTTTTTTGCGCCTCCGGGCGATGGGTTTGCGGGTCATCATGGTGACCGGCGACAATCCCCTGACCGCGGCGGCGATCGCCGACGAGGCGGGAGTCGACGGATATTTGGCCGAAGCCAAACCGGAAGACAAGCTGGACTTGATCCGCCGCGAACAGAGCGCCGGTCACCTGGTTTCGATGATGGGCGACGGGACAAACGACGCTCCCGCGCTGGCCCAGGCCGATATCGGATTGGCCATGAATTCGGGGACCCAGGCGGCCAAGGAAGCCGGCAACATGGTCGACCTCGACAACGACCCGACCAAGCTCGTCGAAGTCATCGAGATCGGCAAGCAGCTTCTCATCACCCGCGGGGCGCTGACGACGTTTTCCGTGGCCAACGACGTCGCCAAATATTTCGCCATCATCCCGGCGATCTTCTGGCTCGCCCTGCCGGAGCTCGGCGTCCTCAACGTCATGCGCTTGGACTCGGCCCAGAGCGCCGTCCTCTCCGCGCTGATCTTCAACGCCCTGGTCATCCCCGCCTTGATCCCCCTGGCCCTCCGGGGAGTCCGATACCGGCCCAGCGGCGGGATGTCCCTGCTGAAGCGAAACCTGCTGGTTTACGGTCTGGGAGGCCTGGTCGCCCCGTTCATCGGCATCAAGCTGATCGACACGGCGATCGCGGCGCTGGGGATTTTTTAGAGGATCCGATGAATAAAAAGAGAGTTTCGGAATTCCTCAGGGACGCGGCTTGCGCCCTGCGCCTGGTCGCATTTTCAATGATCGCCCTGGGCGGTTTGTATACGGCCTCGCTCTGGATCTTCGCGAACGCCGCCGTCCCATTTTCCGCCCAAGGGTCTCTTCTTCGAAAGGCCGACGGCGCCGTCATCGGCAGCCGGTTGATCGCCCAGAATTTTTCGCGGCCCGGATATATCTGGCCCCGGCCATCAGCTGTCGCATTCGACGCCTCGGCGGCCGGCGGAAGCAATCTGCCCCCCTCGGATCCCGGATTGAAGCGCCGGATTCAAGAGCGGATCTCAGCCCTGGGGGGAACCACGGAGAATCCCGTGCCGGTGGATCTTCTCGCCGCGTCCGGAAGCGGCCTGGACCCTCATCTCACCGCTGAAGCGGTCGACTATCAATCGCACCGCGTCGCCGCGGCGCGCGGCCTCGATCCGGCGATCCTCCGCCGCTGGATCGCGGATTGGATTCTCGCCCGAAAAGCGGCGCGGAGCGCCTCTTGCGTCAATGTTCTCGAGCTCAATATCGCCCTGGATGAGATCTTCGGCCCCCCTCCGGCCGCGGCCGTCAAACGGAGCAAGGAGAAACCCGAATGAACGACAATCGCCCCAACAGCTTCCTTCGCCTGATCCGCCGGTCCCGCAGGGGAAAGCTGAAAATCTACCTCGGGTACTGCGCGGGTGTGGGGAAAACCTACCAGATGCTGCTCGAAGGCCGCCGTCTGCGCGAGGAAAACATGGACGTCGTGATCGGCTATGTCGAGCCGCACGGCCGGACGGAGACAATTGCCCTGACGGACGGGCTGGAAACGATCCCCCGCCGGAAGATCTCCTATCGCGGCCTGGACCTGGAGGAAATGGACGTGGACGCCGTCCTGGCCCGCCGGCCCACGATCGCCCTGGTCGATGAGCTCGCCCATACCAATGTTCCGGGAGGCCGGAATGAAAAGCGTTACCAGGACGTCGAGGAGCTGTTGGAAGCGGGAATCCACGTCATTTCGACTCTCAATATCCAGCACATGGAGAGCCTCTTCGACACCGTGGAAAAAGCCGTCGGGGTCAAGGTCCGGGAGCGCGTTCCCGATAAAATCGTCCTGGACGCAGACCAGATCGTCAACGTGGACATTACGATCGAGGATTTGCTCAAGCGGTTGAGCGAAGGCCGCATCTATCCCCACGAGCGGATTTCCTCCGCCTTGGCCTCTTTTTTTCAAGCCGAGAATCTGGAGCAGCTGCGCGAGATGACGCTGCGGGAGCTGGCCGCCCAGATCGATATCCATCGCCGGGACCCGGGCCACGAAGAAACCCGGTCCGGCTTGGACCAGGTGCTGGTCTGTCTCGGCTCGAACGGACCCAACAGCGAAGCCCTGATGCGCTACGGCTCGCGCCTGGCCGGGCGTTTGAATCGCAACTGGTACGCCCTCTACGTCCAGACCCCGAATGAAAATCCGGAAAGAATCGAGGCCAAAACACAGCGGCGGCTTTCGGACACGCTGACCCTGGCCCGCCGCTTGGGCGGCACCGTCTTCACGTTTAAAGGCGAGGACATCGTTGAAACCATCCTTCGGTTCTCCCGGGAATACCGGATCGGCCATATCGTCATCGGCCGGCCCCGCCTCTGCACGGGAATCCGCCGGCTGCTCCGAAAGCCGAGCATCGCCGAGCGGCTGCTCGCCAACGCCCGGGGTTTTTCCGTCGTGGTCGCCGATAACGACGTCCCCGCAAGGCCCCCGCTCGGATCAAACGCGGCGCCGATCATCCGGGAGTCGATGGAGGATACGCGGCCGGTTTCGCATTCGGCCTTCGAACAGGCTGTGATCCGGGGCATGATCTGGAAGGAGCCGCTGCCCAAGGAAGACTCCTACCGGAAGCTTTTAAAACATCTCGTCACCGGCCGGGAGAATGTCGATCAAAACCGCGTCTGGGAAATTCTCCGGAAGCGGGAAGCCCAGGGATCCACCTTCCTGGCCGAGGACGTGGCCTTGCCCCATGCCCGGATTTACGACTTGACCGAGCCGATTTTAGGGATCGCGATCGCGGCCAAGGGAATCATCGAGCCCGAAACCGGCAAGAAGGTCCGAATCGTCTTCATGCTTCTCTCCCCGTCCCAGCCGAATGATATCCATGTCCGGCTGCTGGCCGAGCTGGCCTCGATGGCCCGAAATGAAACGGTCATTAACAATCTCACGGCGGCTAAAGACGAAAAGGAAATTGTGAATTTGATTCGGACCGGGCTTCTCGGAGAATCCAATCCCGTTTGAATCCGCTGTCGGTTTCAGCGGGAGGAGCGCGGCGGCTTGGTCGCCGTTTTTTTCGCCCCTCCGCCTTTCTGGATCTTCTGGGTCAGCCGGGCCAACCGCTTTTCGAAGTCGTCCCGCTCCGCCGCGGCCGATTCCATGGCCAAGGCCAGTCCTTCCTCGGTGATCCGGATGGCTTCCTCGATATTTTTGGTCTGATGCTCGTGGTACATCGCCAATTCGCGGTAACAGAAGATCCGGTCCGCTCCGACTCCCTCCTGCCAGAGGGCCACGGCCTTTTCCCAATCGGCGTCTTTTTTCAGCTGGGCGGTGAGCTTGCGGACGACCGTGACCGCGACCTGGGAAGGAAGCCGTCCGACCAGGGCCCGTTCGAACATCCGGGTCGAGCGGGCCGCCTCCCCCATCCTGGCGAAAACCTTGCCGACACCGACCATGTCCATGGGGTCGGGGCCCGAACCGTCGCCGAGGTCTTCTTCGGAAAAGAGCTTTGCCCCGGAGATGACCAGGCCGAGCAGGGAGAGGATGTCCTCCTGGTTGTGGTAAAGGATGGGCTCGATCTGGCCGAAATTGCCCGTCCGGAGGTAATCGAAATACCGAAACGGGATTTCCGCCCCGGGAATGTCCTCATCCCGCGGCGCCTCAATGACCTGCTGGGCCAGGTGGAACAACCGGCAGCTTTCGTGCTTGTGCTTCCATAGCGTCCGGGCGGCGAAGAGGAAATCCAGGTGGGGGATTTCGGAAAGGACCAACGGCTTGCGCTGGAGGATGAATCGCGTTTCGAGCAGCGGCAGGTCGAAGGCCTTGCCGTTGTAGGTCAGGAGCGACTTGAATCCCCGCTCGGCGAACAGGGCCGAAAGCTCGTCCAGCATCCGCCCTTCTTCGCTCGGGTCGCCGAGAAAATACTGGGCCACGACAAACGATTTGTCGCGAAAATAGCCGAGGCCGACGAGAAAAGGGATGGTCCCCGTCCCGCCTGCCAGGCCCGTGGTCTCCAAGTCGAGGAAGACCGTCGTCGATAGGTCGAGGTCCGCAAACGCGTCGTCCCGGCTGAGGTACCGGAGCACCTCGCCGCCGATCGTCAAGGCGTCCTCGATTTGAAGCTTGCCGTAACGGGCGGCCGGAGGATAGACATTTTCGAAGGACTGGAACGGCGGACGCGGCTCGGGTTCGAACGGGACCGGCTTGCGGGCTTCGGGGACCGGCTTCCCCTCGGTCAGATGGATCAGGCGTTCCAGCTTCTCCTTGGTCGACAGGCCGCCTTCCCGTTGGATCTGCGACCAGGTCGACTCGACGACCGCAGCCGGGCCGTGGAAGCGGGCTTCCCGCTCCTTCTTCAGACGTTTCAGCTTTTCGTCGAGGTTCATGCCGGCCGGTTTCCTTCTTTCGCCTCATTCCATCATACCGGAAACGTCGCCGGGAAGAAACCCGAAGACCGGCTATTCGTTTCGCAGGCAGCGGACGGGATCGGCCGCGGCGGCCCGGCTCGATTGAATGACGACGGAGACGAAGGCCAGGACAAGCGCCAGTCCCAAAGCCGCTAAAAACGGCGGCCAGCCGATTTCGATCCGATAGGCGAACCGGCCCAGCCAAGAGTTGGCCGCCACATAGGCGATCGGGAACGCCGCCACGGCGGCCAAGGCCACCCATTTAAGAAATCCGCGGGCCAGGACGGTCGCGATCCCGGTAACGGAAGAGCCGAGAATGCGGCGGATCCCGATCTCCCTCATCCGCCGCTCGGCGGTGAAGGTGGACAATCCGATCAATCCGAGACAGGCCAAAAACGCCGCCAGGGAGGAAAAGGCAACGAACATCTTGGAAAACTGCCGCTCGGCGGCATACATCCGGTCGAGTCGCTCGTCCATAAACGTGAAGGCGAAGGGATAATTCGGGGAGAACTTCTTCCAGACGCTTTCCACATGCTTGAGGGTGGCGGGGATATTCCGGGTCGAGATCTTGAGGGAATAATAGTCGTTTTGCCGGGGGCTCAGCCTGATCCACATCGGCATGACCGGGAGATTCAGGGGTTGAAAATGGAAATCCCGGATGACGCCGATTATCCGGGCCTCTTTAAGCTCGCCGCCGGTCCGAAGCCGCCTTCCTATGGGATCCGTCCAGCCGAGCGCCCGGACGGCCGTTTCGTTCACGATCACCGCATCGCTCTCGTCGCCGGGATGGTCGGAAGAGAAGTTCCGTCCCTGTAAAAGAGTCAGGCCGTAAAAATCCAGGAAATGAGCGTCGGCGTGGGCCCGATAAAAGACATAGTCCCGTCCGTCTTCCTGTTGGATCGGGCCGCCGCTGCCGATATACGCGGGGAGGACATCCGATCCCGTGAAGTCCAGGACTCCGGGATTCTTGAGGACTTCGTCACGGAACGGCTCTGGATTTTTAATGAGGGCGTCCTCGCTGACCCGGAGGGTGAGGATCTGGTCCTTGGCGTATCCCAGGTCTTTGTTCCGGAGATAGGTCATTTGAGCGCCGATGATGAACGTGCAGACCAGCAGGACGATCGAAGCGGTGAATTGAGCGCAGACGATCCCGTTCCGGAGAACGGATGTCTTGCGGCCGCCGGAAGGAGCCGCGCCTTTGAGAATCGGGATGGGCGACCAGGAGGACAGGAGCAGCGCCGGATACGCGCCCGAGAGGACGGCGACGATCATCACGATCGCTCCCCCGGCCAGCAGCATCCCCGGCCGGAACAGGAGCGAAAAGGCGATCGTCTTTCCGACGAGAGAGTTGAACAAAGGAAGGAGAAGCCGGACGATCAAGACGGCCGCGCCGGAAGCCATAACCGTGAAAAGGAAGGCCTCGCCGAAGAATTGAAGCCGGAGATCCTTTCGCTCCGATCCCAGGACCTTGCGAACGCCGATTTCCTTGGCCCGGGTCGCCGAGCGGGCGGTGAAGAGATTCACGAAATTGAAGCAGGCGACGAGCAGGATGACGAGCCCGATCGCCGAAAGAATCTGCACGGTCCGGATGTCTCCCGGATACGCCGACACATCGAAGTTGAAACGGCTGAAGAGATGAATGCGGCCGAGAGGTTGGAGGGCGTATCGGTTTTTTCGCCGACCGGGATCGTCGTCGCGTTCGGCCAGCCTCAGGAGCTGGGCCTCCAAAGCCGCCGTGTCGGCTCCCGACCGCAGCCGGAGATAGGTCGTGAAATCAAGCGAACCCTTCCGGGTGAGAAAGACCCGGCCGAAGTCTCCGCCGTAGATCGTCGGCATGGAGGTCAGGGAGGCGACGAAATCATAGCGAAGATGCGAGGGCATGGGAGCGTTGGCGACAATCCCGGCGATGCGGAAGGGAAAGCGATTTTCGTAAAGGATCGTCTTGCCGACCGGATTTGCGGACCCGAAATACTTTCGGGCCATGTCCTGGGACAGCCAGATCGTGAACGGCTCTTGAAGGGCTTCCGGGCCCTCGCCTTCCAGCACGGGAATTTTGAAGATCCGCAGAAAATCGGGGTCGGCGAAAAATACGTTGTTCTCGAGGAAGAGGTTATCCCCGTTCCGAAACACGCCGTGGCGCATCGTCAGTCTGGCGGCCAGCTCGACATCGGGGAATTCCTTTTTCATCGTTTCGGCCAGGTAGGCGGGCGAAACCGCCCACCAATCGGTCCCCTGGTAAACGTTCCCGATCTGCCGGGTGATGATCCGATGAATGTCCTCCGGACGCTCATGGAATCCGTCGTAACTGAACTCATACCGGACGAACAGGACGATAAAGAAGCTGAGGGCCAGGCCGACGGCCAGCCCGATCAGATTGATCAACGAATACATCTTGTATCGGGCCATGTTCCGCAAGGCGATTTTCACGATGTTCTTGAACATATCGACTCCTCTTTGGATGGATAAGCTGAAATACGACCCCGCGGCGAAGAGCGCCTGCCGCCGGTACCAGCGGTTGGCCCGAAAGCGGCCGGCCGTCTGGAGCCGTTCGATGTATTCTTCGGCCAGGTCGCCCCGGACAGAAAATTCCTCGTCGTACCGGGTGAACCGGGCCAGGATCCAAGCCGCAAACCGCGGCGGCGGGGACGAGCGAGGCGGGCGCGGGCCGCTCACGGCTTGACCGCCTTTCCGAGGTCGGCCAAACGGCCCCAAAACGTATGCTGAACTGCAAACGCCTCCTGGAAGGCCCGGCGGCCGAGCGGAAGCAATTGGTAATAGATCTTCCGGCGCCCCCCGCGTTCCGGCGTCGGCTCTCCCGGAAGCTTGGCGATCAGTTCCTTTCGGACAAGCTGGCTCAAGGCGTTGTAAAGCGTTCCATACATCAGATCGCGGCCCGAAAGCTCCGCCACGCGCTTTTTGATGGAAACACCGTAGGCGTCATCCTCCAAGCTCCAGATCGCACCCAGGATCATGAGTTCCAGCGGCGTCAGTTCTTTCATCGGCTTCTCCCGGTATATATACGTACTCAACGTACAATAAGATACAGGTCGACGAAAAATGGTTGCTTGCGTCCGGCAGCGAAAAAAGCCAAAATGAGCCCGAGCCCATGAGCCCCTCGAATTATCTGGCCTTCGACCTCGGCGCGGAGAGCGGCCGGGCCGTCCTCGGGACCCTCGAGAAAGGCCTGCTCTCAACCCGCGAGATCCACCGTTTTCCCCACGCGCCTGTTTCCCTGGCCGGCCGGCTCCGCTGGGATATCGACCTCCTCCTTTTGGAGATAAAAAAGGGCCTCGGTCTGGCCGCCCTGGCCGCCTCCAAAATCGAAAGCGCGGCCGTGGACACCTGGGGCGTCGATTTCGGCCTGTTGGACGCCGAGGGAACGCTCATCGCGCCGCCGATCTGTTATCGCGATGCGGCCCATGTCAAGGCGATGGGTTCGTTCTTAAACATCATCCCCAGACAGCGCCTCTACCGCAGGACCGGACTTCAGCTCCTGCCGTTCAATTCGATCTTCCAGCTCCACGGCCTGGCCGGCTCGGCCGAGCTCCGAGCCGCAACCCGGCTGTTGTTCATGCCCGGCCTTCTGACGTACCTGCTTTCCGGGGTTCGGGCCAACGACGAGACCATCGCCTCGACATCCCAACTCGTCGACCCGTTTAAGAGCGGCTGGTGCGAAGATTTACTCGGAGCCCTGGGCCTGCCCGCCGGATTGTTCGGCCCCATGGTTCCACCCGGGGCCAAGATCGGCCGGATCAGCGCCGATGTCGCCCGGGAGACCGGCTGCCCCGAAATCCCCCTGACCGCGGTCGCCGGCCATGATACGGCTTCGGCCGTCGCCGCCGTTCCGGCCTCCGGCGACGACTGGGCTTACCTGAGTTCGGGGACATGGTCGCTTCTCGGACTTGAAACCGAGCGCCCGATCATCACCGAGGATTCCGAACGGTTCAACTTCACCAATGAGCGGGGCTTGGGCGGGAAGACGCGCTTCCTGAAGAATATCTCCGGCTTCTGGCTCGTCCAGCAATGCCGCCGCCGCTGGCTCGAATCCGATCCGGATTTGACTTACGACCGGCTCTGGGCGGAAGCGGAGGCCGCTCCCCCGCTCCGTTCGTTCATCGATCCCGACGACCCGATCTTTCTCAATCCGCCTGACATGTTGTCCGAGATCAAACGATTCTGCCACAAGACCATTCAGCCCGTTCCCGAATCGCCGGCCGAAATCACCCGCTGCATCCTGGAAAGCCTGGCCCTCAAGTACCGCTACGTCCTCGAGCAGCTCCGGGAAGCGTCAGGCCGACCGGTCCGGAGAATCCACGTCATCGGCGGCGGAAGCCGGAACGCGTTGTTGAATTCGTTCACCGCCGCGGCGACGCATCTTCCCGTCCTGGCCGGTCCGGTCGAAGCGACCGCGGTCGGAAACATGCTCGTTCAGGCCATGGCCCGCGGCAAAGTCCAAAATCCCGAAGAGATCCGGGCCATCGTCGCCCGGTCGTTCGAAGTCCGGAAATTCGAACCGAAGGTTTCCCGAACCTGGGACAAAGCCTATGAAGCCTTCGTAAAAATCATCGAAGCAAAGGGAAAGGAACCTCAATGATGAGTGCCGACCGCATCCGCGAAGCGTTTGAGCTCGCTCGGGAGCCGATATGCCGACGAGGGCGTCGACGTCGAGAAGGCCTTCTCCGCTCTGGCCGAAATCCCGCTCTCCCTCCACTGCTGGCAGGGGGACGACGTCGGCGGTTTCGAGAAGGCTGCCGGACCGCTGGGCGGCGGATTGGCCGTCACCGGATCGCATCCCGGGAAAGCCAGGACGGCCGACGAGCTCCGGGCCGACCTCGACTTGGCCTTCTCCCTGATCCCCGGCCGGCATCGATTGAACCTGCACTCGATCTACGGCGAATTCGGGCCAAACCCGCCCGGCCGCGATAAAATCCGACCGGTCGATTTCGCCCGCTGGCAGGACTGGGCCGGAAAAAGGTCCCTGCCCCTGGACTTCAACGCCACCTGCTTTTCCCATCCCATGGCCGCATCGGGCTTGACGTTGAGCCATCCCGATCCGGCCGTCAGGAAATTCTGGATCGACCATGTCCTGGCCTGCCGGGCGGTCGCTGCTCATTTCGGGCGGACGCAGAAAAGCCCCTGTCTGCACAACCTCTGGATTCCCGACGGGATGAAGGAAGTTCCCGCCGACCGGACCGGTTTCCGGGCCCGCCTGGAAGAGTCCCTGGACGAGATCTACCGAACTCCCTATCCGGGCGACGAGCTCCACGATTCCCTCGAAGGCAAGCTCTTCGGCCTCGGGAGCGAGGCCTTCGTCGTCGGCTCCCACGAGTTCTACACGGGATACACCGTCCGCAAGCGAAAGCTTCTCTGCCTCGACCTTGGGCACTATCACCCGACCGAATCAGTCGCAGATAAAATCTCGGCTCTCCTCCCCTTCGTCCCCGGGCTGGTCATCCACTTCAGCCGGGGGATGCGCTGGGACAGCGACCATGTCGTCCTCCTTAACGACGAGATCGCCGAAGTCTGTGGAGAACTCGTTCGGGCCGGGGCCTGGGACCGCATCCATCTCGCCCTGGATTATTTCGACGGCAGCCTCAACCGGATCGGAGCCTGGGTCATCGGCGCCCGGGCCGTCCTCAAAGGCCTGCTCCAAGCATTCCTTACGCCGTGGGACCGGTTGGCCGAGGCCGACGACCGGGGCGACGGATTGGCCCGGCTGGCCGTCCGGGAAAACGCCCGGACCCTTCCCCTCGGCGCGGTCTGGGACGAATTCTGCCGCCGCTCCGACGTCCCCCCGGGAACGGACTTCCAGGCGCCGATCGGCCGGTACGAAACCGACGTTCTCCGCCGTCGGATATGACCGAAACAAATTGATTTTTCCGAAGAAAATGAATATCTTATATCTAGCCGCGGTGGGCGGTTACTGAATGGAACAAAAATCCGGATCGTTCCCCTTCCCCGTCGACGGAGAAACCATCCGTCAGGTCAAGGACATCATCGGCCGCTTCGTCCACACAATCGCGGCCATGCGGCTCTACCCCTTCGGCCACATCAACGTCACGAAATTCCGGGATAACCTCTTCCAGCGCCTCACCTCGTTTCTCGACGAGCGGGGCGAATTCGAGATCGAGATCAAGGAAAGCGTCTTCACGTTCGCCGGAGGAATCGTCTTCCAGGAAGACAGCGGCATCAAAAGCCTTCCCTACCTGTATTACAACGAAGGGATGCGGGCCCTGACATTCATCCCCGGGCTGACCCGGGAGGAGCTCTACGACTTCCTGGAAATTACGGCGAATTTCGCCGAACGGACGCCCGGAGAAAGCGACATCATCGAGGAGCTCTGGGAGCGGGACTTCGAATTCATCCGGTACGACGCGGCCGAGGGTTTCCTGGAGTCCAAGATTGCCGCGGGATTGGAAGGCCGGCCGCTGGAGATGCAGATCGACCGGGGCCAACTCTATTCCGGCCAGATCCGGCTGGATACCGATGATCAGGCCGCGGCCCATGCCCGCAGCCAGGAGGTCAGCCGCACCTCGGCCAAGGACGCCGCCGGATTGGCCGGCTTTTTCGAAACCATCGATCGCTCCGACCAATCCAGCCTCGACTCCATGGTCACGGCGGAGCACGACCTCTCATCGGACAAGGAATTTATCGAAACGGTCTTCGAAGTCCTCTACCTGGAAGACCGCCAAGACAAGTTTATTGAGATCCTGGGATATCTCAAGTCCTACCTCCAGATTCTCTTCAAGCGGGCGGACCTGGGGAACGCCGTTCTCCTCCTCAACTCGATGTCCGACCTGCAGAAAGCCCTTCGCGCTTCCTCTCCCATCCGGTCGGAGGCCCTCCTTCAGAAAATCCGCGAGATCACGCTGGACGCCGATATCGGCCTCATCCGCGAAATCGCCAAGCCGGACCAGATCGAAGACCCCCGGACGCTATACGAATTCCTGGCCTGGCTCGGGCCCCGGATGCTGCCCATCGGGACCGACGTCTTCGAAAGCGCGGCCGAGCCGGCCTGGCGCGAAGCCGGCGTCGAATACCTCCGGGTCATGATCCGGGACCATCCGGCCGAAACCGTGGCCATGGCCCAAACACGGAAACCGGACCTGACCAAAACCTTGATTTCCCTCCTCGGCGAACAAGACGACAAGAAAGCCGTCCTTCAGCTGGCCGCCTTCGCGAAATCGGAAAATTCCGAAATCCGCCTGGAGGCCGTCCGAACCCTGGGATCACTGTCCCATGAACTCGCCCGGAAGCTGATCCTGGAATATCTCAACGACCCCGATGAGCGCATCCGAATCGAAGCGGCCCGAGCCGCCCATTTGGATTCCGACGAGCGGAACCTGTCCCAGATCTTGCAGATCGTCCAGACCAAGGCATTCCTGGCCCGAAGCTCGATTGAGCGCGGGACGCTGCTTTTGGCCGTCGGCCGGTCCAATACCGCCGAAGCGGCCGAAATCCTGAAAAGCCTGGTCCGTAAAAAGCGCCTCTTCGGCGGTGAGCGGCTCCAGGAAACCCGTCTCCTGGCCGTCGCCGGCCTGGCCGCGATGAAAATCCCCGAAGCCCGGGAAGCGCTTCAGGCGGGCTCCCAAGTCAGCAATCAAGCCGTGGCCACGGCCTGCTCTCAAGCCCTGCGCAAGCGGTCCGAACGGCGGAGGGAGGACGCATGAACGACGAGAAGGACACCTCCTTCGGCCATCAAGCGGCCTACGACATCCTCTACCGGTTATATGTCGTCCTGAAGATCGCCAAAATCCATGACTCCAACAACGCCAATTTCCAGGATCAGGTCCAGGCCCTGATGGGCGCCTTGAAGGATCCCCTCCACCGCCAGGGCCGGATTCTCATCCAGGTCCGGCGGAACGCATTCTTCATCAATTTCAACCGGGTCCGCTTCCATTACTCCGACTTTCACATCAATAAGTCGTTGTTGGCGGAATTCGCCCGCCGGGAGATCGGAACCCTGACCATGAGCCGAAGGACTCGACACGACCGAGTTGTCGCGGCTCATCGTCCTCCTCACCGGACAGGATCCCCACGCCAGTCTGTCTTTCGATGAATTTCTGGACGCCTTTCTGGCCGAAGAATTCCCTCACCTCGGGGTGGAGAAAGCCGAAAAGGTGGATTTCAACGCCAGCAAGGAGAAGCGGAACCGGTTGTCCGCTCAGACCTATTTCCTCGGGATCGCCCATCTCAAGGAGCTGAGCAAGACGGAGGAGCGCGTCTCGAGCTTCCACGTCACCAAGCTCTGGATCCAGACCATTTTCAACCACCTGATCGACGACGAGGCCTTTCTCTACGGCCTGACCAATATCAAGAACCACGACGAGTACACTCTCAACCACTCGGTCAACGTCTGCATCCTATCCATGGCCCTGGGCCGCCGGCTCGGGCTCACCAACCGGGAGTTGATGGAGCTCGGGATCGGAGCCTTCCTTCACGACCTGGGCAAAATCGAAATCCCCGACGAGATCCTCAATAAGCCCGCCCAGCTGACGCCCGAGGAAAAGAAGCTGATGGACCAGCACGCCCGGTTCGGAGCGACCCATATGCTCCGGATTCAGGGCGACCGGAGTTTCTCGGGGAAGGCTTTAGCCGTCGCCTTCGAGCACCACTACAAAGCCAATAAGGACAATTGGTCCCCCTTCCGCCGCAAGCCTAACGTCACTCTCTTCAGCCGGATCGTCAAAATCGCCGACTATTTCGACGCCATCACCACGCAGCGGGTTTACCGGCCCCGGGCGTTCACCCGGGAAGAAGCCCTGAACATCATGATCCAGAACAAGGATGCGGAGTTCGACCCGCTCATCTTTAAAGTGTTTGTGGCCATGATCGGCGTGTATCCGATCGGCTCGCTGATTATTTGCGACACCAACGAAATCGGGATCGTGACCGAAGCCAATCCCCATCCGTCCATGGCCCAGCGGCCGATGGTCAAGCTGATCAGCGACCGGGAGGGGCGGAAAATCGACGGGGAAAGCGTGGACCTGATGGAGATCGATCCCAAGAGCCACCGCTTCACCCGGACGATCGTCAAAACGCTCGACCCGGAAAAATACGGGATCCGGGTGTCCGATTACTTCCTCGCCCAGGCCCAGACCGGAGAAGCCCCGGTCAACTGATCCCGGACTTCTTAAAGAGCCGGGCCACTTCGGAAAATGCCTCGATCGACCGGTCGATGTCTTCTTCCCCATGGGCGGCGGAAATCGCCCCTCCGCCATGGACGACGTGGACGCCCTGGGTCAGGAGGGCCAGCCGGAGAATCTCCTCCCGCAACCGGACTTCCGACAGCCGGGGATCCTGAATGTCTTCGGCGCTTCTGATCACGTGGGGTGTGCGGAGAAAATTGACCATCAGGAACGAGCTTCCTCCGACGACATCGTTCCCCCGGCCGGTGCATCGGACATCGAAGCCCTCGGCGGCAAAGACCTCTTCGACCCGCTGCCGCAGGCGCTCGCCCATGGCCGCGATCCGGGGATAGATCGAATCCGCTTCGCGGATGAGGCGGCGGAGCGTCAGCAGGCCGGCCCGGAGGTACTGCGGGTGGGCCGAGTAAGTCCCGCCCGAGAATTGGACCCGGCCCCGGCGGCCGGGTTTGATCTGAATGCAGTCCAGAATCTCCGCCTTGCCCAGGACGGCGGCCACGGCATGCCCTCCGCCGATGACCTTGCCGAACGTCGAAACGTCGGGCTCGATTCCGGCCAGGCGCTGGACGCCGGTCGGGGCGAAACGGAATCCGGAGATGATCTCGTCGAAGATGAGAACGGCCCCGTGGCGGGCGGTCAGCCGCCGGGCCTCTTGGAGGAATTCCCGGGTCGCCGGCAGGAATCCGCCGGCCCCAAGATACGGTTCGAGGATGAAACAGGCGATCTTATCGCCGCGTTTACAGAAAATCCGGGCCAGGCCGTCGGGGTCGTTAAAGCGGACGGTGTGGATCTTCCGGGCAAAGGCGTCGGGGACGCCGGCCGACTCGATCCTGCCGAAACCCAGCTTCGGGTCGAATTTGATGCCTTTGAGAAGCACGGGCGAAGCGCCGTGCCAGCCGCCGCCGATCTTGAGGATTTCGTCCCGCCCTGTTTTTCCGAAAGCGAGCATGACCGCGTACATCGTGGCCAGCGTGCCCGACGTCGTGAAACGGACCTTGTGGCCTTTCCACCCGACTTGTTTCAGCAGCAGCTCGGCCAGCTTCACCTGGGTTTCGACTTCAAAGCCGGTGTGGAGCGATTCCTCGGCCGGCTCATCCCCGTTTGTTCTCGAATCAGGGAAGCCGGGATTATGGCCCAGGATGTTGGCGTAATGGCCTTGCCAGAAATCGAGGAAGACGTTCCCATCGACGTCGACCACCTCCGGACCGGAGGCCTTATTCACGAAAAACGGATACGGGGAAAGAAGACGGAGGGAGTGGCTCCCCCCGCGGATCATGACTTTTTCCGCCCGCCGGAAGATCCGGAGACTGCCCGGAGTGAGCTTTTTATAGCGCTGTTCGAGAATTTTAATCATTCGATCGGTTGGATTCATGGTTATTTCCTCGCCGGAAGGACACTCTACCAATCCCCGGGAGTTCCGTCAACTCAGGGCTCGATTTCCGAGTTTTCCCGAAAATTTACAAAAAAATATCGAAATCTTTTATATACAAAGCCGGATTTCCCCGGCTAAACGGTTTAATGATTGAAATTATTCGATTTACACGACGTTTTATTCCGATATATCTAGGTAATTCCGGCCCCCAAAAACCGGCTAAAACGGGCGATAACAGGGACTTACCGCCGTAATCCTACATAATCCCGTTGATCACTGTGTTATAATCTGAAAAAGCCGATGGCCATCACAAAGAAGAAAATCAAAAACCGGGTTTGTGTCATCGGTCTGGACGGAGTTCCCTTCGGGCTGCTGCAGGATCTGGCCCGAACAGGAGTCATGTCCTCGCTCGGCCGGATCATCGATGCCGGCCATCTCCACAAGATGAAGGCCAGCCTCCCCGAGATCTCCGCCGTCAGCTGGACCGAATTTCATGACCGGGACGAATCCCGGGAACCCACGGCATCTTCGGATTCACCGATTTCAAGCCCAAGTCCTACGAAATCCGGTTTCCCAACTTCTCCGACGTCAAGGCTCCCGTGTTCTGGGACGTGCTGGCCGAGAGGGGCGTCCGGTCGATCATCATCAACCAGCCCTCGACCTATCCGGCCCGGCGGATCAACGGCGTCCTGATCTCCGGCTTCGTCGCCGTCGACCTGGCCAAGGCCGTCTGGCCGCCCGATATCAAGGACGACCTGGAGCAGATGGGCTACCAGATCGACATCGACACGGTCAAATCGCGCGGCAATCCCGGCTTCCTCTGGCAGGAGCTGATCAAGACCTTCATGGGCCGGCAGAAGGCCCTGAACATGTTCTGGGAGGAGGCCTGGGACTATTTCCAGCTGGTCATCACGGGCACCGACCGCCTCCACCATTTCCTCTGGAACGCCGGCCAGGATCCCGACCATCCCCAGCACCAGAATTTTCTCGAGTATTACCGCCAGATCGACCGCGTGATCTCAAAGATCTACAGCACGTTCCGCAAGACGGCGGCCGACGAAGAGAACATCTTTTTCCTCTCGGACCACGGCTTCACCGGCATCATCCAGGAGGTTTACCTCAACGCCTGGCTGGAAAAAGAGAAATTCCTCAAATTCGCCAAGGCTCAGCCCACTCGGGTTCGAGGACATCTCCCCCAGGACCGTGGCCTTCGCCCTGGACCCCAACCGCATCTATCTCCATCACGTGAAGCGCTTCCCCAACGGCAAGGTCCTCGCGACCGAGGCCAAGCCGATCAAGGAGGAGATCACCCGCAGGCTCGAGAAGCTCGAGTATCGCAGGGCCAAAAGGTCGTCCGCAAAGTCTTCAAGGCCAAGGACATCTACTCCGGCCCCTGCTTCTCTCGGCCCCGACCTGATCGTCGTGTCCGAGCCCGGGTTCGACATGAAAGGTTCGATCAAGCGGAAGGAGATCTTCGGCCGGACGCCCGGGCTGCACGGCATGCACACCTGGGACGACGCCTTTTTCCTGTCCAAGAAGGACTTCGGGCCCGATCTCAAGATCTCGGACCTGGCGAAAATCATCTCGGACCGGTTCTGATGTCGCGGGAACGCGCCGGGCCGCCGCGGCTAAAGCCGTCTTTGTCCTGGCCGGGCTGCTGTCTGTCGGACTGCCCTTTCCGCCTACATCGGGCCCGGGCGCGGGATTCGCTTTCCTGTCCTTCTTTCTGGTCCTGTTCCTGACCTTTCTCCTGGCGTTCTTTTCGCTTCTGTCCTGGCCGTTCCGCGCCCTCTGGCGCCTCCTCCGCGGCCGAAAGGCCTACCGCGGAAGCCAGGTGGACCAGGTCGTGATCGTCGGCCTGGACGGGATGGCCCCCGAGCTGGCCGAAAAATTGATGGCCGAGGGCAAGCTCCCCAACCTGGCCCGGCTCCGGGAGGAAGGCTTTTACGGCCGGCTGCAGACGACGACCCCGGCCATCTCGCCCGTAGCCTGGTCGTCGTTCATGACCGGGTCCGAGCCCTCCAAGCACAACATCTTCGACTTTCTGAGCCGCGACCCGAAAACCTATCTGCCCGACCTTTCCTCGGCCCGGATCTCCGGCCCGAAACGGACGATTCAATCTGGGCCGATACCGGGTTCCGCTGTCCAAGCCCGTCATCCAGGGCCTGCGCAGGAGCGTGCCGTTCTGGAAGATCCTCGGCCAGAAAGGGATCACGACACCGTCCTGCGGGTGCCGATCACCTTCCCGCCCGAGAAATTCAACGGCCACCTGCTCTCGGGCATGTGCGCCCCCGACCTCAAGGGCAGCCAGGGCACGTTCGCCTTCTTCACCTCCGACCCGGCCAAGATCCAGAAAGCCGAAGGCGGCGTCTTCTTCCCGGTCGAAGTCAGGGACGGCCGGGTCGAAGACGTTCCTTTCCGGGCCGGAAAACACGATGCTCGAAAAGCCGGTCGAAATCCGGCTTCCCCGTGCGGATCAGGCTCGACCGGGAACGCGACACGGCCCGCTCGAAGTCTCGGGGCAAACTTCGGCTGAAGAAGGGCGAGTTCTCGCCCTGGGTCGGGCTGACCTTCAAGCCCGGGCTGGGGATCAAGATCCGGGCCATCGCCCGCTTCCTGGTCTCGAGAATCGAGCCCCATTTCGAGATGTACGTCACGCCGCTCAACATCGATCCGGAAAAGCCCGCCCTGCCCATTTCGCATCCCTTCTATTATTCGGTCTACCTGGCCAAGCTCCTCGGGCCGCTTCATCACCCTGGGCGAGGCCAACGATACCTGGGCCTTGAACGAAGGCGCCCTGGACGAAAAGCAATTCCTCGAACTGACCTACGCCAACCACGAGGAATGGGAGCGGATGTTCTTCAACGCCCTGGCGAAGACGAAGCGGGGCTTCGCTGTGCGTCTTCGAGACGACCGACGCCATCAGCCACATGTTCTGGCGCTACCTGGACCCCGGCCACCCCGCCCTGGAGACCGGCCCGGCCGAGCTGGGCGCCGAAGTCATCGAAGACCTGTTCGTCCGCATGGACGGAATGATCGGCCGGGTCCGGGCGGCCGATGGGCCCCAAGGAGGCCCTGTTCGTCATGTCCGACCACGGCTTCAAGCCCTTCCGGCGCGGGCGTCAACCTGAACACCTGGCTCCTGCACAACGGCTATCTGGCTCTGAAGGCCGGCGCGGAAGAAAGCGGGGAATGGTTCAAGGGCGTCGATTGGAGCCGGACGAGAGCCTACGCCCTGGGCCTCGGCGGGGTCTATATCAACCAGAAAGGCCGGGAGGCCCAGGGCATCGTGCCGCCGGCCGAGGCCAGGGCGCTCCGCCGCGGAGACTCAGAGCCAAGCTCCTGGGCTCAAGGACGAGGAAACGGGCGAGACCGCAATCAACCTGGCCTACGACAAGGACGAAATCTACGCCGGGCCGTACAAGGACAACGCCCCGGACCTGATCATCGGATACAACGTCGGGTACCGGGCCTCCTGGGAGGCCGTCACGGGAAAAGTCGGGACGCCGCGGTTTTCGAAGACAACATCAAGTGCTGGAGCGGCGACCATTGCGTCGACCCGGCCGGCGTGCCCGGCGTGCTCTTTTCCAGCCTCAAGCTGGCCAGTCCCGAGCCCTCGATCATGGACATCGCCCCGACGGTCCTGGAGCTTTTCGGCCAGGCCCGGCCCGGCCCACATGGACGGCCGCTCGCTCCTCGCCCGCAAGGAACAGCCGAAAAATGAGCTCGCGACGAGACAAAGCGCAAAGACCATGTCCCGACGGATCATTCCTTAAAGCCGGCGCCGGCGCGGCCGCCCTGGCCGCCCTCGGCCCGCCGGGACGGATTGGTCCGGCAACGCATGCGGCAAAGCCGCCGACCGGGGCAAGAGTCCTCGTCCTCGGCTTCGACGGCATGGACCCCCACCTCACCGAAATCTGGATGAAACAGGGGAAGCTGCCGGCGTTCGCCAAGCTCGCCGCCCAAGCGGCTCTTCCGGCGGCTGAGGACGTCCACTCCGCCGCAGAGCCCGGTCGCCTGGTCCAACTTCATCACCGGGATGAATCCGGGCGGCCACGGCATCTTCGATTTCATGCACCGCGACCCGAAAACCTACCTGCCGATCTTTTCCGCCTCGGCCACCGAAGAAGCCCAGAAGACCATGCGGCTGGGCAACAGCGTCCTCCCGATCAAGGGCGGCGCGGTCAGGAATCTCCGCAAAGGCCGGGCCTTCTGGCAGATCCTCGAGGACCACGACATCCCGGCGACGATTTTCAAGATCCCGGCCAACTATCCGCCCGTCCCGTCCAAGCAGCGGACGTTCTCCGGCATGGGCACGCCCGATCTCCTGGCGGATCTACGGCATCTTCAACTACTACACGACCGAACCGGCTCGAGGTCAACGAGGACATCGGCGGCGGCCGAATTCACACGGCCTACGTCATCGGCAACCGTGTCGACGCCAAGCTGCCCGGCCCCATCAACACCTTCAAGCTCGACCGGCCCGAATCCGAGGTCGAATTCAGGGTCTACCTCGACCCGGCCGCGGCCGTGGCCAAAATCGTCCTCGCCGGCCGGGAGATCATCCTGAAGGAGCGGGAATGGAGCGGCTGGATACCGGTTCGCTTCCCGCTGATCCCGACCCAAAGCGTCGGCGGCATCGTCCGCTTCTATCTCAAGGAAGTCCGGCCGAACTTCAAGCTCTATGTCTCGCCCATCAATATCGACCCGGCCGACCCGGCTCTGCCCCTCTCCACGCCCGAATCCTACTCCGCCGAGCTGGCGAAAAAATTCGGCCCGTTTTACACCAAGGGCCTTCCGGCCGACACGTCCGCCCTGGACAACGACGTCCTCGACGAAGGGGAGTTTCTCCAGCAGGACGAACAGGTCCTGGAGGAAAGCCGGGCGATGCTGGATTACGAGCTCGGCCGGTTCGACTCCGGCCTGCTCTTCTATTACATCTCCAACCTCGACCAGCGCCAGCATATGTTCTGGCGGCTGCTCGACCCCAAGCACCCCGATGTATGACGCAAGCCTTGGCCGCGGCTTACGGCGACTCATCGAGAAGACCTACCGCCAGGCCGACGATATCCTGGCCCAGGCCCTGGCGAAAATCGACAAGGACACGACCGTGCTCGTCATGTCCGACCACGGCTTCAATCCCTATTATCGAAGCTTCAACCTCAACTCCTGGCTGCTGGCCGAGGGCTATCACAAATTCAAAAATCCGTTCAAGAAAGAGGAGCTGGATCTCGGCTTCCCCTCGACCGACTGGTCCAAGACCCGGGCCTACGGGCTGGGCTTCAACGGCCTTTACCTCAACCAGAGCGGCCGCGAAGCCGAAGGCCTGGTCGCCCCCGGGGCGGAAACGGAAGCCCTCGTTCGCGAAATCGCCGCCAAGCTCGAGGCCTTCCGCGACCCGGCAACCGGCGAACAGGTGATCCTCCGGGCCGCCGTCTCCAAGGACATCTATTCCGGGCCCCACGTCGCGGAAGCCCCCGACATCATCCTGGGATTCAACCGCGGATACCGCATCTCGTTCCAATCTCCGCTCGGCCGGATCTCGCGCGAAATCATGGAGAACAATACCGCCAAATGGAGCGGCGACCACATGGGCGCGGCCGAAGTCACCCCCGGCATCGTTCTATCACCGATCGTCCGATGAAGGCCGAATCCCCCGCCCTCTATGACCTGACCGCGACCATCCTCCAGGCGTTCGGAATCGACCGGCCCGAGGATATGGTCGGAAAACCGATTTTTTAGGAGATGACGATGGCCACCGAAAAAGTGAAAATCGACACGGACCTGATGGCCAAGGTCCGCCAATTCGCCAAGATGGCCGGCTATTCCTCGCCCGAGGAATTCATCCACCACTGCCTGGAGCGGGAAATCTCATCCCTCGAGACCTCGGACTCCGAGGACGAGATCAAGAAGAAGCTCAAGGGCCTCGGTTACATCGGCTGATGGGCTTCCTCAACGCGATCCTCGGCGCGGTCTTCGACGCGTTCTTCGCGCCGTTTGCCGTCCCTCGGCCCTTGGCCGGGGATGATCGCGATTTCCGCGGTCACCGGGATCCTGATGCTGCTCATCTTCAAGAAGACGTCCAACCAGGACGGGATTAAGCGGGCGAAAAACCTCATCAAGGCCCGCCTCCTGGAAATCCGCCTTTACAAGAACGACACCGGCCGTTCGTTCAAAGCCCTGGGGGCGATCCTCGGGGCCAATTTCCGTTACATGGTGTATGCCCTCAAGCCGATGCTGGTCATGATCGTCCCCGTTCTTCTTCATCCTCGCCCAGATCAACCTGCGCTACGGCGCGGCTTCGCTTCCACCGGGCGGCCGGGCCGTCGTCAAGCTGACCCTGGCGAGCGGAACCGGAGCGCTGGAAACGCCGATTTCGCTTAAGGCCGAATCCGGACTGACGGTCGAAACCCCGCCGCTTCGGATCGAGGAAGAAGGCGAAGTCGACTGGCGCATCCGCGGCGACGCCCCGGGCCGCCGCCTTTTGACCTTCGACATCGGCGGGATAACGGTCGAAAAAATCGTCTCGGTCGGCCAACCCCAGCCGGCGAAAGTCCCGACCCTCCGCTCCCGGACGTTCCTCGACCTTGTTCTCTATCCCGGGGAAAAACCCCTTCCGAAAAATGTCCCGGCGGCGACCATCGCCGTCATCCATCCGCCCCAGCGCCTCCCTCTCTTCGGCGGCGGGGTCCACTGGCTGGTCGCGTATTTCGTTCTTTCGCTCGCGGCCGGATTCGCCTTGAAGGGCGTCTTCAAAGTCGAAATCTAAGAAGTCCTAACGAAAGACGCGGACTCGGTGCGCGGGATACGATAGGCTCATCTCCACCTTCATTTCGAGGGGATTGTCCTCCGCCCCGCGGAGCTTGAAGTCCAGGGTTAGGTCCTGGACCGTTTGAATCTGCGGGCCCTCGGCCTCGCCGGCGGACTTTTTCTTGAACAAGTCCTTGAGCAAGCCGCCGACGATGCCGATCGCGTCCAGGATCGAGAACGTGTTCATTCCCGGATTGGCCCAGGGGTCGTTTCGCTTGATGTTCCAATCCGGCTTGAGGAAAGCCGGATTGTTGGACGGCTTGATCCCCAGCTTGAGCGGCCGAACCGTCTCGCTTTTCCGGCTGGACATCAGAAGGTCGCCGCCGACAAAAAGCGACAGCTGGTATTCCCGGACGATCGGAGGGGCCTCCGGGGCGGGAGGATCGGGCGTGCCCAGGGCCCGGGCCAGCTTGCCGACTTTCGGCGCTTCCGGGGCTTTCGGCTTCGGGGCGGTCGGCCAGGAAACCCGCACATCCAGGGTGAATTCCCTTTTCAGGACCAACGGTCCGGATTTCACTTCGAGAAAGTAAGTCCGGTTGCGGGATTCGCGAAACAGGGCATTGGCGTCCAGGCCGAGGACGTTGAATCCGGCCTGGAAGGCGCCGGCCTTGATCACCCTGTCCCCTTCGAAGAACTTGTAATAGGCCGGGACGGAAATCTCCACGGCCAGAGGAATCGTCCCTTCCGGGATGATGATCTCGTCCTTGGTCCCCTTGATCAGGGCGATGTTCCGAACCCAGGGATATTTCGTCCGCCAGCCGTTCAAATACGTCGCGATAATGGCCTGCCCGGTGAAATCGAGAAAGACGAAACCCGAATCCAAGGCCCGACCGCCCTCGAAGAACTCGACTAGCCAGCGGATCTCCTCCGCCGACTCGCCCGTCTTGGCGGCGCAGAACGCGCCCAGGGCGGCCGCGTCGACTTTATCGGCTTCCGGAAGCTCGGCATAGGAAGCCTCGATCTCGAGCTTCCAAGGCCCGGAAATCCCCGCCTTTGGAAACGATCTCCCGGGCCGTTTCCCGCCACTGCGCGGACGCTCCGCAGACGCAGACGGCGGCGAGAAGCGCGGCGACGAGGGTTCTCTTACTTGCCATATTTAAACACCAACTGGATTTCCAGGCTCGTTCCGGGGAAGCCTTCGGGCAAGGCCGGCCAGGGGCCGCTCTGCTCGATCGCCTTGAGGGCCGCGGCATCGAGCGGCGCCAGGCCGGAGGACGATGCGACATCGACGCCGTTCAACTCGCCGGAGGCCATCACCAGGATCGTAACCGTCACCCGGCCGCTCCATTCGGCCGTGCCCGGAGCGGTCCCCATGGACCAGTTCCGCTGGACGGCATTGAGGACTTCGGAAGCCCAGCCCGAGAGGTCGAACGTTTTAACGTTTTCCGGAACGAACGCGGCGACGACCCCGGCCGGAGGCGGCTTGATCGTGCCGATCCCGCCGAAAATCCCTCCGCCTCTCCCCGCCCCCGCCAAGGATATCGGAGCCCGAGGCCGAGCGCTTTCCGGCCGGGGGACTGACGTATTTGGAAAGGTCCGGAGCCGGGCGGATCGATCTTTTGAACGGACGAAGCCAGTCGTCTTCGGGGACCTGGGCGTACTTGGAGAGATTGAGCATCGCGTCGGCCGGATAAACCAGGGTGAATCCGGAAGACAGCTCCCGATTTCTTTCCCGTTCCTCCGGACTGAGAAGCTCTCCCGTCGTCCCGCCGATGACCAAGGGAGCCCGTCCCCCTTCCGCGCCGCCGCTTTGGCCGGCGGCTTGCCCTCCCGAACCGGCGGGTGCCGTCGCCCCGGGAACGGCTGCGGGAACCCCGGCTTGGCCGGCGGAAGGGCGGAGGGCTTCCCCTTGCGCGCCGGCTGTGAATTTGATTTTGGGCGGTGGGACGAGGAGGAGATCGGTTCGCTCATGACCGAAATCGATGAACCGGACGTTGATTTTCCAGGTGACGGCCAGGTAAAGAACGACGGCATGAAGAACCAGGGACACGGCCAGAACCGCACCCCTGGTCAAAATGCTTTTTTTATCGTCGTCGATAATCGTTCTCCAGGCGGTCCGGCCAAGAGAGACATTTTACCATATTCGCGGCCGGTCCTCTTTATTCAAACCCTCGCGGCCGCGGTTCGTTGCGCCGGATCAGAGGAAGACGGACCGATCAGCGCTTCCCGATCACGACCGTGTGAGGCCGGTATTCTCCTGGGGGGCCATCGGGAATGCGGATTTTGAGCCGGCCGTTTTCGAGGACCCCGCCGATCACCCGTCCGGCCAAGTCCGGCCGCGTCATTTCAAGGACATAGTCTGTCCCGGCCAAGCCCTCGACCTTTAAAGTCAGCCCGCCGTTCTCCGCCCGGCCGATGTCGATGATCCGGAGTCCGCGGTTCCTCTCGCCCGTCCGGGTGGGATTTACCGGCGGGAGAAGTTCAAAGGTCGGGACGATCTCGATCGTAAAAACGTCCTGGCCGGTCAGGGGGGCCAAAATCAGAGCCTGAGCCTCCCGGGCTCCCGTCCCCGACCGGGTTTCAATCCCGTTCGATTTTCCATTGACGGTCAGGGCTCCGAACTCCGTCCCCAGGCCGAAGACCGGGGCGAAGGTCATCCGGAGCGGTTTCTTTAATCGGCTCGTGACGGTCGCCGTGACCCTCGTCGGTTCGCGCTTGTATTCGATGTTCAGGACGGCATCACCGACCCGGATGTTCTCGACCGAGACGCGATCCCAATCGGCCGGGAGGCGGGGAGCGAAGATGAACATCCCGGCCGGGGCATCCGCGCCCAGCCCTAAGAGGCCCCGGAGAAGCGGGATGACGACGCCCGAGGAGGAGAAGCCCTGGTGGGCAACGCCTTCCTGCGGCCAGACGTTCAGGTCGCCGGAAAAAAGCTCGGTGATAAAGCCGAGGCCGTTATCGAACGTGTGGCGAACGGCGGCCTGGAGCAGGCCGTAACCCTGAAGGACGAAATTCCGCTCGTACATCGCCTGCGCCACCCAGCCAGTCAAGAACGGCCAGGCCGCCCCGTAATTGTAGTTTAACGGCTCGTAATAGGAGCTTTTATTCGACAGCATCCGCACGCCCCAATCCGTCGTCAAATCGGCCGAGGCCAGGCGCTGGAGCGTCCGCGCGGACTTATCCTCCTCGGTCAACCCCCAAACGATCGGGACGGCGCTCCAGGGCGTTGTTTCCTCGACCTGGCGGCCGTCGGCGTTAAAGGCGTAGACATATTGGCCGAGGCCCGCGTTCCAGAATTTGTCGTTCAAGGCTTTCCGAGCCTTGATGAAATCGGCCTTGGCGGACGTTTCCGTCTCCCGGTCCCCGACCGCCCGGGCGAGCTCCCCCGCGGCGAAGGCCGCCCTGGCCCAGGCCGCGGTCAGGTAGATGTCGGTCTTGATGCCGGTCAGCGCCCCGAATTCGAGGGCGCCCAGCCCGGCTTTCGAATTGTCCATCAAGCCGTCGCCGTCCTCATCGGTCGTCTTGCACCAGGCGTAGGCCCGCCGGATCGAGGGCCAGCTTGCCTTGACGAATTCGAGGTCGCCGCTCCAGCGGAAATATTCGAGACAGGCGGCGATATAAAAGGGCGTGGTGTCGCCGTGAATATATGCGTACGGGTAATCCTCAAACCAACGAATGTAACCGGCGGCCTGGGACAGCTCATGGGCCATCTTCCCGTCCTCGCGCTGCCATTTCTGGGTGAAAACGAGGGCTTTTTTTACATCATCCAGGGCCCCGTAGGCGTCCAAACCGAAGGAGTTCATAAAGGCGTCTCCGCCGAAAAACCAGCCGAAGCCGGGCCGCCCGCCCGTCCCCGAAGTCCCGATTCCGGCGACCATGCCGGAGCCCAGGTCGGGATTGTCGACGAAAAGATTGTCGTAGGCGACTTTGGCCCATTCGAAGGCAAGGTTGAATTCTGGAACCGGTGTGGTCACTCGGACCGTCGCCTCGCGGAGCAAGCGATAATGCTCGACGGCCGCCCGATAAACAGCCTGAGGATCGGCGGCCAGTCGCTGGTAGACTTTCTTGACGTCATCGCGGGCCCCCCGCCCGCCGGCCATGACGATGGGAATATAGGAATGCTTCACTTCGACGGGTTTTTCGATCACGATTTTGAACTGGTTGGGAGTGTCGGACAGCATGTGGGCCGGAGTGTAGGAAATGCCCGAAGCCGCCGGCGACCCCAAATAGCCATGATTTTTCCGGGTCGGCTCGGAAAGCAAGTAGGCCTTGACCGCGTCGTCCCAATAGGCATACTGCCCACCGATCCCGGCCGGCCACATCGGCTGGAGGACCGGTAGGAAGCTGCAGACGATCGTCAACGGCTCGGTCGCGTCTACGGCCAGGAGGATGACCGCTCCCGGCTCGGTGGCGGACGTGACATAGGTCGCCCGGACGGTGAAGGTCTGGAAAACGTACGTCAGGGTCGTCGCCGCCGGGGTAACGTCGATATGGCGGACGATCTCCTTGCCGAGAATCGGCTGGGTGCTTGAGCCGATGAAAAAGGACAGTTCGCAATTGCGGAACAGCTTCAGCGGATAAGCCCAGGCCTCGAACGACCCGCTTTCATAGCCGAGAAGGGCGAACATGCGGCCGGCCTTGTCGAAATACGTCCCCGGTTGGGCCGGACGGCTGAGGGTGAGGTCGGAAGGTTCAAGGGCGAAGCGCGGGATCAATCCCGTCTGGGCGGAAAGTCCGGAGGCCAGAAGGACGAGGCCGAGGCAAATCGCGGCCGGGCGGCGGTGAATCATGGACATCTCCCGTTTATGATGGAATATTAACCTGTTAAACCTGGATTTCATAAACGTCCGGGATTTTCCCGAGCGACAGCTCGGGATTGAAGGTCCAGCTCATCTGGTTGACGCCGCGCGGATAAGGAAAGAAGCGGTTCCGGTACAGCGCCCCGGTCGGATAGTTGCGGCGCTTCCATTCGATCGTCCCGATGAACCCTTCATCCTTCATCATGACGAGATAAGTCCGGATGAACGCCCGCCGTTCGGCCGGCGAAAGGCCGGGGAAGGCCAGATGATTGATCCAGGCCCATCGTTCGGTCGTCCGGCCGAGGTGGTCGTGGAGAAGGAAGTTGACCAGGCCGGCGATCCGGCCGTCTTTTTCGTAGACCAGGGTCCGGGCGACATCGGGGCAAAAGAGCTCCTGGCCGAGATCCTCCCGGTCCCAGACCAAAGCCAGCCGGAGGCGGTCCTTGTAGCCGTTGAGAAGCGACATGCATCCGTCGAGGTCGCCGGGCCGGTATTCCCGAAGCGGAAGGAGATTTTTCCGCCGGGGCGGCCGGTCGGCGCCGATGAGCCGCAGGGCTGCTCGCTCATACTCTTTCAATCGCTCGGAATAAGCCGCCTTGGGAAGATCCAGGATCCGGGCGACGACGCCGGTTTTTCGGATCCACTCCATCCGGCCTTCCTTGGCCATTTTGGCCATCATCTTGGTCGAGCGATGCCCCGTTTCCAGGGTAAACAGGGCGAAATCGTAGCCGTGTTTCCGGCTGATCTCCAAAGCCCGGCGGATGACGGCCATGGCCACCCCCCGTCGCAGGTCTTCCCGGCGGGTGACCAGGAGACAGCTGTAGGCCGCCCGGCAGATTTTTCCGTCGAGCGCAAAAGTCTGGGGGAGATTGAGGAAAAAAGCGACGATCTGATCTCCCCGATAAGCGGCGACGACGTGGTCCCGCTTTGGCCTCCGGGATCCGGTCGATCAAGTAATGAAGGAACGCCGGCCGGTAAAAGTTCGGGAAGGAAGCCTCGCCGTATTCGTCCCGCCAGGAGGCGTGGGCCATCCGCTCGAGCGCCGCGTAATCGCCGCGAAACGATTCGATCGTGAAGTCGTCGGCCATCCGGCCTCCTCTTCCCTTCTCCCGGAAATATTTATCATAACCCGGAGGAGAAAGGAAGAAAGGGCCTGGAGGGAACGTTTTCGGCCGTTTTGGGTTATGGTATATAGAGCCGCCGACGGCAAGAGGATTCGAGGATAAGAGGGAAAGAGATCAGCCGGAGGGAAAAGCCATGCGCATCATCATCCATTTGATCCTGATGGGAATTTTTGCCGGAGCGGCCGTGTCTTCTGCCGCCCCGCAAACCGGACCAAACAATCCTTTCGCCGGAGGCGTCATTCGCCTGACGCCCGAGCTGACGATTTCGGACGAGGCCTTCGAGGGGAAGGATTTCTTCGGCGAAGTCATGTCCCTGGCCCTGGACCCGAAAGGATTCCTCTACGTCTGTGACAGCAAGGCTAAAAACGTCAAAAAATTCGATCCTTCCGGGAAACACCTGAAAAATATCGGCCGTCCCGGCCAGGGGCCGGGGGAGTTCAACTATCCCAACGAGCTGGAGATTTCCCGCAACCGGCTGTACGTCCGGGACCTCTTCGCCTCCCGGATCAGCCTCTTCGACCTGGACGGAACATTTCTGTCCACGATTTCGATCGACCGGGCCCAGGGCAGCTGGAGGGATTTCCGACCTCTCCCCGACGGGCGCTGGATCGTCGAAACAGAATTCATCGACTGGAAGAACCTCTCCGCCCCCCAGGAAATGCGCCTGGCTCTCCACGGACCCGATTTCGCCTTCATCAAAACCATATACCGGAAAACCATTAACCGGAATAAATATATCAGCGAACCGGTTCGGACAAACGTCCCGATTCCTTTTTACGCCGCAGCCGAGTGGGGATTGACGCCGGACGGGAAAATCGTTGTCGGATTATCGGGGGACTACGGGATCGAGATCATCGACCCGGACAAGGGAAGACTCTTCGCCCGGACTCACCGGTATGCCCCGGTCCCTGTGACCAAGAAGGACCAGGACGAATATTTCGCCGGAATGACCAGCGGCATGTCCTCGGGCTCCGGTCCGGTGACCGTCAGCAAAGGCGCTCCTGACTATATCGTCAAGAACACGGTATTCCCCAAGGACAAGCCGGCCTTCGAGAGCTTCGGCATCGACGGAGACGGCCGGGCCTGGTCTTTCCTCTGGCCAGCTTCCCCCGAAGCCGGGCGGAATGTCGACGTCTTCGACTCGACGGGAACTTTTCTCAGCCAAGCCCGGCTCGAGGGAGCGGACCGGCTGACATATGTTTCCCTCTTCCGGCCCGGGGCCGTCTGGATGGTCTTTTCCCAAGACGACGGGGAAATCCGGATCGTCAAATACCGTGTTTCGGGCTGAGTTCTTCCCGGCCTACTTTCCGTTCCCCGCACGAAAGACCTTGACCTCTTGAGGATCGCGGAAAAGGACAAGGTTCGGGAAGGCCTTGGCCAATTCCGCCCCGATCGTCGCGATCTCCGAGCGCCTCAAGTGCATGGGGACGATTCGATCCGGCCGAATGAGCCTCGGAAGGATGTCCAGCCCGACCGGGTCTTGGAGGAAAAAGCAATCCAAAAAGGCGATGTCAATACCAACCTTTTCCAACCCGATGGACTCAAAAAACTTTTTATTGGCCTGCGGGACGGAATCCCCCAAGTGGAAGAAGAGGAAATCCTCGACGTCCATCAGGAAGGCCAGGGTCTGGTATTCCTGGGGAAAGTCGGCGTGGTTGACCGAGAACATTTTCAGCGGCACGCCGGCGATCGTCTCCTCGACCGTCGTTCCCCAGGCCGGATTGAAGATCCGAATCCGCGGGGCGAGGGCCGCGAACTTCTCCCCCGCATCCTGTCGGAGGGCATCCTTCACCGCCTCATTTCCGACAAGGATGGTCTCGGGGTGAGCCTCGAGAACCTTGACGGCCAGGCCGGCGTTGAAGTGGTCGGCGTGAGCATGGGAGAAAAGGAGAAGGTCGATCCGCTCATAAGGGGATTTTTTTTGGATCATCCGGTCAAGGGCTCCCGGCGGCGTGTCATCATAGCCCCAGGGATGTGAGAACAAGGGCGTCGACAAGAACGGTTTTTTTACCGGAGGCGATCCAAAAACCCTCGTTGGCGACGTAACCGACCCGGGCGGTGAAACTCGAATCGCGAGGCCGCGCCAGAGGGATCTCCGGCCGAGGCTTGGTTTTCATCCCCTTGCTCTTCAAGGCGTTAACGATGTCGGTCTCCCCCGCGTCCTCGGCCATGTGGAGAAGAGTCCGGCCTTCGAATTCGTCGTCTGCGGGATCGGCGCCGGAGGCGAGCAACAGGTCGACGATCTCCTTCCGGCCGCCGCGGACCGCGTAGTAAAGCGCCGTCCAGCCCTGCTTGTCCTTAGCCCGGACGTCCAGGCCGGAGCTTAAGGCGCGTTCCGCCAGCTCAAAAAGCCCGCCCCGGGCGGCGCTGTGAACCATCGTCTTTCCGTCCGGAGCGATCGCGGAAAGGACGGCGCCGGAATTCAGGAATTCCTCGACGACGTCACGCTCCCCGGAGGCGGCGATGGCGTGAAGGGCCATTGCGCCTGTCTCCGATTTGGGATCCAAAAGTCCTTTATCCCGGAAGAGGAGGATGACTCCGCCCTGGCCGGCTGAGACGGCTAAGTCGACAGCGGTCTGTCCGGCCTGGTTTTTTAGAACGGGAGAGGCCCCCTTTGCCAAAAGCAGGGTGACGACGTCTCTTTGACCCTGGCGGGAAGCGAAATGCAGGGGCGACATGCCCTGATTGTCCTGGTATTGGAAAGCGACCCCTTTGTCGAGAAGGAACGAGACGACGGCCGCATGACCCTGGAAGGCGGCATAAAGGAGGGCCGTCTGGCCCTGGCTGTTTTTCGCTTCAAGGTCGAGCCCCTGGGCGGCGAGATATTCCACGATCGGGGCGCGCCCGGCCCCCGCGGCAAGATGGAGCAGCGTATCGCCTCCTTCGTCCTTGGCTTTCAGGATGGAAGGATTCGCCGCCACGAGCTTCTTCAATTCGTCCAGACTTTTCTGCTGGACGGTCTGGACGATTTCTTGGGAAACCTGTCCGCCGAAGAGAACGGCCGACAGGGAGAGGACGAGGGTCAATAATCGGAAGGCGTTTGCCATTGAGATGAGCTCCTCGGATTAAATGCGGGCGACAATCTGTTTCCTAGCCTGCAAAACCCGTGCCATCTCCCGAACCTGGAATTAAGCTTTTAATACCTTAACCGGCGGACGAGAACGCTAGATCGAGACTTAAATGTAAAATGAGTTTACGATCCCGAGGACTCGAACGTGACGGTGATCAAGACGATCTCCGGGACGGTCCCGATCCGGACGGGCGGGCCCCAAGTGCCGACGCCGCTCGTCACATCGACGAACATCCTGTCCTTCCGGTACAGCCCGTGGTTGTGCTCGTAGACGAACCAGTTGATTTGGGTGATCGGAAACATCTGGCCGTCGTGGGTATGGCCGCAGACGAGCAGGTCGACTCCGGCGGAGGCCGGTTCGCCTAATTTCGTCGGCTGGTGGTTCAAGGCCAGGATCGGCTTGCCCGGTTCGAATCCGGCGACCAGGTCCGCCCAGGGCTTGGGCGTTTCCCCTGTCCGCTTTCCCGTCGCGTCCTTGCGTCCGACGATATAAAACAGTCCGGCGACAAGCTCCGCCTCGTCGATGAGGACGTGAACCCCTCCCTGGCGAAGCGTCTCGACGTTTCGCTCCAAATCGCCGAAATATTCATGGTTTCCGGTGCAGGCGTAGATGCCGTATTTCGGCTTGAGCCCGGCAAAAGCCGCCGCGATCATGTCTCGGTCGGCGGCCGGCGTGTCCTCCCCGACGATATCCCCGGGGAGGAGGACAAGGTCGGGCTCAAGGGCTTTGATCTTGCCCAGGGTCCGGTCGAGAAACCGGCCCCGCAGGACCGGACTGAGATGGAGGTCGGACGCGACGGCGATGCGGAGCTCCCGGACTCCACCCCCGGATTTGGCGATGTCGACCGTTTCGGTCCGAAGGCGCGGCCGGGCCGCGTTCCAGGCGCCGAGAAGGCAGATCCCCGCCGTGAGAACCAGAATATAGCGGAAGGCGATTCCTCCCCCGGCCGCCGCATCGGCCTGCAGCCCTTCCGGAAAAAATGGGAAGCGCCGGTTGACGAGACGGAGAAGATCATAAAGCAGGGTGAGCCACAGGCTCACGTTCCAGATCACCAGGTAGAGATAGCTGAAGCCGATCACCGCTCCGGCTGCCGGACCGGGGTGGCGTCCGAAAATAAACCGGCTGGCGATAAACAGCACGGCCCAGGTCACAGCAAAAGCGAATAAGCCGACCCGCCAAGCCCCGCTCGGGGGCAACGCCCGGAGCAGGCGCTTGAAAAGAAAAAGATGGGAAAAACCATAGGCGGACAGGATGATGACCAGAAAGACGATGAATCCTGCGTTGCGCATCGGGGCTCTCGCCGAAGGGGGGACTATACCTGAACGGTACTCGCCTGCCAAGCCCGGCCGGATCGGATGGGAGGTTGTTCTTGACGGTGCGAAGCCGGGCGGATATTCTCTTTTCATGAAGATTCAAGCCGTCGTTGCGGGTCATCTCTGCCTGGATATCCTTCCCGATTTCGGAAAGGCGCCGACCGCGGAACCGGCCGCGATCCTCCGGCCGGGCGGCTTGAGGGAAGTCGGGCCGGCGGCGCTGGCGACGGGGGGCGCGGTTTCCAACACGGGTCTCGCCCTGCACAAGCTGGGCATCCCGGTCCGTTTGATCGGCAAGGTCGGAGACGACGATTTCGGCGGGATCGTCCGCCGCATCATCTCAGGCTACGGACGGCGGATGGCCGGGGGAATCATCGTGGACAGATCTTCGGCGACGTCCTACTCCGTCATCATCAGCCGGCCCGGCCTGGACCGGATCTTCCTGCATCATCCCGGCGCCAACGATGCGTTTCGGGCCTCCGATGTTCCGGTCGAATGGCTTTCGGAAGCGCGGCTTTTCCATTTCGGTTATCCCCCGGTCATGAAGTCCATGTTCGCCCGGAACGGCCCGGAGCTCGCGGCCTTGTTCCGAAAGGCCAAGAAGGCCGGGGCGACAACGTCGCTGGACATGTCGTTGCCGGACCCGGATTCGGCCTCCGGCCGGGCCGACTGGCCGGCCATCCTGCGGCGGTGCTGCCCTGGGTGGACATATTCCAGCCGAGCTTCGAGGAGATCCTTTTCATGCTGCGGCGAAAAGCGTTTGACCGAATTCGGAAGCGCTCGCGCGGAACGGGCTTCAGGATTCCGGCCGGCTCCGCGCTGTTATCGGACCTCAGCCGTGAAATCCTCGAAATGGGCGCCAAAATCGTCGTTCTGAAGCTCGGAGAACGCGGGTTGTACCTTCGGACCGCCGGATCTCCGGCGATCGAAACCATGGGGCGGGCCCTGCCGCACGGGCCTGACTGGGCGGACCGGGAAATGGAGCGCCGTGTTTCCGGGTGCGACGTTGCCGGCACGACAGGAGGGGGCGACGCGACAATCGCGGGATTTCTCGCCGGGTTGTTCCGCGGATTGTCGCCGGCCGCAACCTTGACGGCGCCGTCGCGGTCGGAGCCTGCTGCGTCGAAGCGCCCGACGCTCTCAGCGGCATACTCCCCTGGAGAGAGTGGACCGAACGCCGAGGATGGCCGAGGCACATCTCGCCCGGCGGCGATGGGCCGCGGGCTACGGTTTGCGCCCGGCTCGTTCGCCGCGGTTAAAATGGAGGCGCCTTGCGCCCGAGCCGTTCCCGAGATTATCTGGAAATCAGAAGGAGCCGTTCATGAACTGGAAGAAGACAATCGCCCTCGTCGGGATCGCAATGCTGGCCGCCGGGACGGCCACGGCCGGCGTAACCCGGTCGCAGAAGTCTCAAATCACCTTCAAGGGATTCGGGACGATGACGATGACATCGACCGACTCACTGGCCGGCGACCGCAAGATGTCCGACATCACAGCCGAATTCAAGGGCAAGGGCCTCCTGGGCGGCCTGGCCGGCAAAACCATGTTCCGCTCCGGGCATACCGGCGATTTCATCGACTTGGCCGCAATGACGACCGCCCAGATCGACCATAAGAAAAAAACCTACACCGTCACGCCGATTGAAAAATGGGCCGAAACCCAGAAAGAGATGCAGAACTCCCGGCGGAAAACGCCGGGCGGAAAAGCAGGAATCGGCCATCCAGATCGTGAAGAGCGAATTCAGGTCGAGGACACCGGCGAAGCCAAGACGATCAACGGCTTCGACTGCAAAAAATACCTGGCCGTCTGGACCGTGGAATGGGAAAATACCGAGACCGGGGACAAAGGCACGGACCGGCTGGAAACGGCGACCTGGACAACCCCGATGACGGCCGACCTCGAGAAAGCCCAGGCCGAGGAAATGGCCTTCTCCCGGCCTACCTGAAGGCCGTCGGCTTCGATGCCCAGGATTTCCAGAAGGACGTCCTGGGAACCCAGTGGATCGGCCTCCTGGCCGCTTTTGACCCGGTCAACGGGCAGTCGACCATGAAGGCCGACACGGCAAAGTTCGCCGCGCGAAATGGGCAAGATCAAGGGTTTCCCGATCGTCATCGACGGCAAATATTTCCCCACGCCGAAATTCAAAGAAGACCGAGTCCGAGCCTTCCGTGGGCGGCGGCATCGGCGGAAAGCTCATCGGCGGCCTGCTGAAGAAGAAGGCCGACCCCGAAGAGGAAAAGGCCCCGGCCGTGGCCTTTTACACCGAAATCACGGCCGTGGCGGTTTCCGCCCTGGACCCGGCTTCGATCCTGGTCCCGGCCGGTTACAAGCAGAAAATAAGGGCTTCAGACCCTCGAACCGGTTCCACCAGGCGATCTCCGCAAGCGGTTTACGGACGCGCTCGTTGGGCGGCCGCCGGGCGGCATAGCCCAGGGAAATCAGCGAGACGATTTTATAGCGGCGGGGGATTTTAAAAAACCGCCGGGCCGCCCGGACATCGAACCAGCCGATCCAGCATGTCGCCCAAGCCCAGCTCCTCGGCCTGAAGGACGAAATGCTCGCCGCCGATCCCGATGTCGAGGGCGTAGAACGGGATGCCCTGGACGGCTTGCCCGGCCCGGTGGGCGACGAATATCGATTTTGGCCAAAACCAGGATCAGAACGGGCGCCTCGGCCGCAAACCGGGTCGGGGCATAGATCCCGGAAAACGCCTTGGCGGCAAACCGGGCTTTGAGCTCCGGGCTCGTCGATGACGAGGAACCTCCAGCTCTGGGCGTTCTCGGCCGAAGGGGCTAAGCGGGCCGCCTCAAGACAGGCTTCGATCTTCTCCCTTTCGACCGGCTGGAGGAGGTATTTCCGGATGCTCCGGCGGCTCTCGATGATCCGGCGAAAAGAGGTCGTCTCGGGCATGGGGAGATCCTTTCGCGGCCAAGTCCGCCCCGAAGTTATAGCCCAGGCTCACGGGCTTTTCAATCCCTCCCCCCTTCCCTTCCGAGAGGGCGGCCGGGCGGATATACAAACTCCCCCGGTTGTGTTATTCATGACCTGAACTTCCCGGGCGCGGAATACGTATGAAAAGGAGGAGGTATCCAATGAAAAAATCCTTTGTTTATGTCTTATCCCTGGCCGTGCTGGTGACGGCCTTCGCCGCCTGCCAGAAAGCGGGCATTCCCGTGGCGGGCTCGGCGAAAGCCGAGGACATGCTGACCCTGATCCCCAAGACCGTCCAAGGCGTCTTCGTGATCGACGTCCATCGGGGCATGAACATCGCCTTCGTCGACAAGGCCGTCAAATCGGGCGAGGATGCGGCCAAGTACCAAGAAATCATTTCGAAGGTCGGGATCGACCCGCAGAAAGACGTCTATTTCGCGGCGATCGGCACTCCGAAGCCATCGGGGCCGAAGGGCAAGTCCGAGCCTCAGGTCGCCGGGGTCATCAACCTGAAGTACGACCAGGCCAAGGTCGTGGCCGCGATCAAGGAAAAATCGCCCGCCTACCAGGAAACGGCCTATGAGGGCGTGACCATCTTCACCGTCCCCGAAGAAAGCGCCGTCCCCGAAGAAGGCGCCAACCGTCCCCAAAGAAGGCGAGAAGCCGATGTTCGGCGCGTTCCTGGATGCCTCCAACATCGCCGTCGGGACGGAATCCGGAGTCAAGGCCATGATCGACGTGCTGAAGGGCAAGTCCGAGTCGGCCGTGAAAAACGCCGATTTAATGAAGCAGAGCAAGGGCATCAATAAAACCTCCTTGGTCTGGAGCGTCTTTGTTTTCACCCCCGACCAGGTCAAAAAGATGGCCGGAGCCATGCCGATGATGTCCAGCCTCGAATCCCTCCAGGCCCTGACGATGTACGTCGACGACAAGAATAAAGGCCTTCAGATCGAGATCAAAGCGCTCATGCCCGACGCGGCCAAGGCGAAGGAAATCGCCGACATGCTGACCGGCTTCAAGGCTCTCGGGCTCGATGGGCGCGGCGGAAAAGCCCGAGATCGGGGAACTGATGAACAAGATCGAAATCAGCTCCGGCCCCGACAGCGTAAAGATCTTCGTCGACCTTCCCGAAGCCTTGCTTGACAAGCTCGCCGTCGAGGCCGAAAAACAGGTCAAAAGCAAGCTCGAAGAGATGAAGCCGGCGGAAGATAAGACCAAGGTTTTCGAAGAAATCAAATAAGCCTTTTCATTTCTTCGCCACGGCCAGAAGCTCGAACTCTTTCGGCGACGGCTTCACCTTCCGGCTGAACCGGCCGATGGTGCAGCCGTAAACGTCCACTGTCCGAAAGCCCAGCGTTTTCAGCATCCAGGAAAGCTCCGAGGGCATGTAGAACCGCTCGCTGCAACGGAGGGTCTTTTTCTTCCCGTTGTCGTCCACGGCTTCCATGACCGAATGCTCGCGCAGGGTGGCGACGTCGAAGGTGATGTCTTTCGTTTTCGTCCCGACCGCGCCGTCGTTGAGGATCTTTTTAAGCGAAGCGACGAGCGGGTACAGGGCGTTGAGGGTCGTGAGGATGAACGTGCCGCCTTTCTTGAGCGACTTGGCGCAGTTTTCGAGGATCCGAAAATTCATTTCGTCCGTTTCCATCAGGGAGAATCCGCCCTCGCAGAGCATGATCACCAGGCCGAAGCGGCCTTTGAAGTCGAAGGCCCGGGCATCTTTCCGGATGAAGGCGACGCGGACGCCCGCCTCCCTGGCTTTTTCCCTCGCCCGCTCAAGCTGCGACGGGGAAAGGTCCAGGCCGGTAACCCGATAGCCGCGCTTGGCCAGCTCGATCGCGTGCCGGCCCGTCCCGCAGCCCACATCCAGAATCCGGACCCGCTTATCCTTCCGGATCTCCGTTTCGATGAAATCGGCTTCCTGGAGGGTGCCTTTGGTGAACGTTTCCCGGTCGTACGTTTTCGCGTAATCGGTGAACAGCTCCTCATACCATTGTTTCATGGCGGAATCCTTTGGCCCGGAGAGGGCAGCCCGATTATACTCCGGCCCCCGGAACGCAATCCACCTCTTGGGCCGTCCTTGCGCCTCCACCGCGGCTCACATAGAATGGGTCAAAGACAATGGAGGACGCCATGAAACCAACCGCCCGCCCCGCCCTCATCCTTCTCGCGTTTTTGGCCGCGATCATCGCCGCAACCGGAGTCGAGGCCGCCGACGCCCGCCGCGTGCCGACCGTCGCCGACTTGATGACGCTCAAGTCCGTCGGCAGTCCGGCTCTTTCACCCGACGGAAAGCGGGTGGCCTTCACCGTGACCGAGACCGATTTCGACCAGGATGCCTATGTCACCCAGATCTGGCTGGCCGACACTTCCTCGGGAAAAGCGATCCAGCTGACCAGGCACAAAAAATCTTCCGGCAATCCCGGCTGGTCGCCGGATGGGGCCTGGCTGGCCTTCGCCTCCGACCGGGCCGAAAACGGTAGGACACAGATCTTCCTCATCAGCCCCGAAGGCGGCGAGGCCATTCAGCTGACCAAGGCCGAAACGGGCGTGAACGGCTTCGCCTGGTCGCCCGACGGAATGTCGATCGCCTTCACCGCCGCCGATCCCGTCTCCGACGAGGCCAAGGCCCGCAAAGACTTTTACAGCGATTTCGATGTTATCCGCCGCGAATATACCCATACCCACCTTTACACGTTGGACGTGGCGGAAGCCTTGCGTTCGCCCCAGCCGGGGAAGCGCCGCACGAGCGGAAAGGACTTCACCATCGGGGGTTTCGACTGGTCGCCGGATGGAACGAAAATCGCCTTCAGCGCAACGATCAATCCCGACCTCATCAACGGGGGAACATCGGATCTCTATCTCCTCGAGCTGGCCGGCGACGCCGTCCGAAAAATCGTCGATCAGCCCGGGCCGGACGCCGGTCCGCGCTGGTCGCCCGACGGCCGGTCGATTCTCTTCTCGACGGCCCAGGGTCGGGCCGACTATAACGCCAGAAACAGCGTCCTGGCTCTCGTCCCGGCCGGAGGCGGATCGGTCAAGGTTCTGACGGCTGCTTTCGATGAAAATCCCGGCGCGGTCGCCTGGAACGCCGATGGCGTTTACTTCGCGGCCTCCCAAAAGACCGCCGCCCACCTCTTCCGCCTCGACCCCGTTTCGCTTTCGATCGAGCGGATTACGGCTCCGGCCGAGGGCATCTTCTCGGGATTCAGCTTCTCCCGGGACGGCAAGAGCATGGCCTTCACCTCGGCTTCCCCCGTTTCCCTTCCCGAAGTCTGCGTCTCGGACCTGCCCTTCAAGCCGAGGCCCCTCACCCGTATGACCGAGCGAGCCGACAGATTCATCCTCGGAACACGCGAGGTCATCTCCTGGAAAAGCAAGGACGGGGCGGCGATCGAAGGCGTCCTCATCAAGCCGGCCGATTTCGATCCGGCCAAAAGCTACGCCCTGCTCTGCATCATCCACGGCGGCCCGACCGGAGTCGATCGGCCGATTCTCCTCTCTCCCGACGCCCGCTATTACCCCACAGACATCTGGGCGGCGAGGGGAGCCCTGATCCTCAAGGTCAATTACCGGGGCAGCGCCGGATACGGCGAGAAATTCCGCCTGCTCAACGTCCGAAATCTTGGCGTAGGGGACGCCTGGGACGTTTTGTCCGGCATCGATTTCCTGGTGAAAAAGGGCTGGGTCGACCCGAAACGGATCGGCTGCATGGGCTGGAGCCAGGGCGGCTATATCTCGGCCTTCCTGACGACTTCGACGAAGGCGTTCAAGGCGATTTCGGTCGGGGCCGGAATCTCCAACTGGGCCACCTATTATTACAACACCGACATCACGACATTCACCCTGAACTACCTGGGCGACGATCCCGCCGACGACCCGGCCATTTACGCCAAGACCTCACCCATGACCTACATCAAGAACGCGGCGACGCCAACCCTCATCCAGCACGGCGAGTTCGACCGGCGGGTGCCCATCCCCAACGCCTACGAGCTTCGCCAGGGGCTCGAGGACCGCGGCGTTCCGGTCGAGATGGTCGTGTACAAGGGCTTCGGGCACGGCATCACCCGGCCGAAATCCATGCGGGCGGTAATGGAACATAATTTGGCCTGGTTCAACCATTACATTTTCGGTGACCCGAAGCCGGAGCTTTCGGCTCCGCCCGTGTCGAAGAAGGAAGAGAAGAAATAGGGCTCAGCCGAGGGCGAAATCCACGGCCGCTTCGGCGTGGATTTCGAGCGTATCGAAAAGGGGGATTTTTCCCTCGCCGGCGGAGACGAGCAGAGGCAGCTCAGTGCAACCCAGGATGACGCCTTGGGCGCCCTCGGCAGTCAGGCTTTCGATGATGGTCCAGAGCCTTTCCCGCGAAGCCGGTTCGATGATCCCACGGGCCAGGTCATTGATGATGAGGCGATGGATCCAGGCCCGATCGTCCTTGCCCGGGACAATCGCGCCGATCCCGTGCCGTTCCCGCAGCCGGCCGATGAAGAAGTCCTCCTCCATGGTGAAACGCGTCCCGAGCAGCCCGACTGTGTCGAAGCCGGCCTTTCGGATTACCGCGGCGGTCGCGTCCACGATGTGGAGGATCGGGAGGGAGACTTCGCGGCCTATTTCGTCGGCCAGCTTGTGGATCGTGTTGGCGCAAAGGACGAGGCCGTCCGCTCCCGCCCTTTCGATGTCCCGGGCCGCCCGGACCATGATCGCCAGAATCTCGTCCCAGGCCCCGCGCTCGGTCAGCGGCTGGATTTCGCCGAAATCTACGGAGACCATGACGCTTTTGGCCGCATGGTTTCCACCGACCCTCTCCCGGACTTTCTCGTTGATCAGCTTGTAGTAGATCAGCGAGGATTCGAAGGTCAAGCCGCCCAGAAGCCCGATGGTTTTCATCTTCCCTCCGCCCTTTTCCTAGCGATTTGGTATTCGCTGAGAAGCTTCCGCACGTTCTC
The DNA here is from genome assembly GCA_963783665.1 of Candidatus Aminicenantota bacterium. Lineage (GTDB taxonomy): Bacteria > Acidobacteriota > Aminicenantia > Aminicenantales > UBA4085 > JAAZPG01. The sequence goes on from CAWANZ010000002.1 coordinate 855,715, forward strand.
CGACGTGACGTGGTCATGGTGCCGGAATCCGCCGCCGAAATTGCCCGGGATGTGCATCAGCTCATGGATGATCGTTTCGTCCTGGGCTTCCGGCGCCATCTGATCGAACCGCTCAGAGATGAATTCGAGAACGTAGAAAGCCTTGACCCGCATGGCGACCTGGAGGACCTTGCTCATTCCGTGGCACCGGGCGACGACCCGCCGGGCTGAGGACCCGAAGCTCCGGAGGCAGACGACATTGCCCAGGTCGATATAAGACAAACCCAGAGTCCGGACGATCTCCTCGAAGCGCATCTGAATGTCGGCCGCGATTTCGTATCGGATCGGCCCCGATTTCATTTTTTTCATCCGTTCCTCGCCATTCGAGCGCTCTCTGCCGGACGGTTTTACCGCGATTTTAATCCGGATGCAACATTCCAGGGCAAAATCGCGCCTGCGCGCGGATCCGGCGCCTTCGTTGCGGGACGGTCCGGAGTATGGTATTTTGATACCCGCAAAGATGAAAAAATCCTTGAGCCTTGCCGTCGTTACGGTCTTGGCCGTGAGCTTGGGCCTCTCCTGCAAGGCGAAACCGGAAGCCCCGGTCGATCCAACGCCCGTCCGGTCCGCGGCCGCCGCTTCATCCTCCGGGGGCGAGCTTCGGAGCGTCACCTTCCTCCCCTACTGGGTGGCCAACGCCCAATTCGCCGGCTATTACATGGCCAAGGAAATGGGGATCTACGAGAAATACGGGATGAACGTGGAAATCATCCCCTACGAGCCGTTCTACACCACCTCCCAGATGATTCAGCGGGGGACGATCGACTTCGCCGCCTCCTGGCTCCTCAACGCCATCGAGGTGAAGGCCTCGGGTGTGGATATCGTCAATATCGCCCAGTTTTCCACCCGCTCCTCCCTGATGCTCCTAACCAAAAAATCAAGCGGGATCAACAAGCTGGAGGACATGAACGGCAAGAAAGCCGGGATCTGGACCGGCTATGAACTCCAGCCCGAGAGCCCTGTTCAAAAAATATAACCTGGACGTCGAGATCGTCCCGATCGGCAGCACGAACAACCTCTTCCTCCGGGACGGGGTCCAGATCACGAACGCCAACTGGTTCGACGAGTACCACTCGATCATCAACGCGGGATACAATGCCGACGAGCTGAACATCTTTTTCTTCGCCGACTACGGGCTGAATTTTCTGGAGGACGGGATTTATTGCCTGGCTGAGAAGAAAAGGAAGGATCCCCAACTGTGTGCGGATTTCGTCAACGCCACCCAGGAAGGGTGGCGGATGGCTTATGCCGACCCCGAGAAAGCCATCGACATCGTTGTCGCCTACGCCAAGAAGATGAACCTCCCGGTCAACCGCGTCCACCAGCGCTGGATGCTCGACCGCTACCGGGATCTCTACACCCCCAAGGGAGATCTCTCGATCAACCTCTCCGAGAAGGATTACCTCCTGGCCGCCGAAGTTTTAAAGGAGAGCGGTCAGATTTCCGCCATTCCCCCGTTCGCCGGCTTTTTCGATCCCGTCGCCCTGAAAAGGCAAAGAAAGCCGACTAAGCCGCCATGCCGTTCTTTTCCCGACTCGCCCGCCCGACCCGGGGCCTGACCTTGAAATTCATCGTCAGCATCTTCGTCAGCGTGGCCCTGGTGTTCGCTCTCATCGTCCTTTACAACTACAACATTTCGAAAGAACGTCGAACAAAAACCTGAAGATCAACGCCGAAAACCTGACCAAAAAGGCGGTGGCCCAGATCGAAACGGTCCTGATCGCGTTCCAAAAAGTGCCGGACAATTATTCCCAGATCATCGAGGGCACGGACTTCTCCAAGGAGGCGATGCTCCGGATCCTCAAGCTGGAGCTGATCTCCAATCCCGAGATCTACGGGGCGGCCCTGGCGTTTGAGCCGGATGTTTTCAGCGACGGCCGGAAATATTACATGGCCTATTACTCCGGAACATGGGGAACATCGAGGAAAAATTTCTGACCGACGGCCAGTATGAATATTTCACGATGGACTGGTACCAGATCCCCAAAGAGCTCGACCGGCCCGGATCTGGAGCGACCCGTATTTCGACGAGGGGGCCGGCAACATCATCATGGCGACCTATTCCGTTCCCTTGTACCGGACCGTCGACGGGCAGAAAAAATTCGTCGGGATCCTGACCGCCGACGTCTCCCTGGATTGGCTGGAGGAGATCGTCGGCTCGATCAAGGTCTACGAGACCGGCTACGGCTTCGTCATCTCCGGCAACGGGACCATCGTCACCCACCCCTGAGAGAGATGATGATGAACGAGACGATCTTCAGCATCGCCGAAGCCCAGAGCTCCCAGCAGCTCCGGGAGATCGGCCGGAACATGATCCGGGGCGAAGAGAGCTTCGCCGAGCTGGAATACCGGAACATCCGCGACGGATAAGACGAGCTGGATCGCTTATGCCCCCATCACCTTGAACCATTGGTCGATCGGCGTCGTCTTCCCGGTCGACGAGTTGATGGCCGACGTGAACAGCCTCTACGTCCGGATCCTGCTGCTGGGTTCGGCGGGCATGGTCGTGATCCTGACCATCATCATCCTGATCTCGCCTCCATCACCAAGCCTTTGAGAAGCCTCTCCCGGGTCTCCAAAAAGATCGCCGAAGGGAACTTCCAGGCCGCCTTGCCCGAGATCAAGACCCGGGACGAGATGAAGGAGCTCCACGACTCCTTCGCCTACATGCAGAAGAAGCTGTCGGAATATATCGTCAACCTGCGGGAAACGACCGCGGCCCGGGAAAAAATCGAAAGCGAGCTGCGGATCGCCCGGGAAATCCAGATGGGGATGATTCCCCACCTTTTCCCGCCGTTTCCGAACTTGTCGGAAATCGACCTGTTCGCCGTCCTGAAACCGGCCAAGGAAGTCGGCGGCGACCTTTACGATTTCTTCCTCCTGGGCGACGACTGCTCTGCTTCGCCATCGGGGACGTCTCGGGAAAAGGCGTCCCGGCTTCGCTCTTCATGGCCGTCACCCGGACCCTCCTCCGTTCCGTCGCCGACCGGAAGGATCGCCCGCCGAGTTTGTCTGCTCCCTGAATAAATCGCTATCCTATAACAACGAATCCTGCATGTTCGTGACGTTCTTCGTCGGCGTGCTGGACCTGGGCACGGCGGGAGGTCGTGTATGCCAATGCCGGGCACAATCCGCCCGTCGTCATCCGGAGAAACGGGGATGTCGAAGCCTGGGACTGGCCCAGGCCATCCCCGTCGGAATCGATGAAGGCGACGTCGTTCAGGGATTTCTCTCTCGAGCTTGCGGAAGGCGATAAGATTTTCCTGTACACCGACGGCGTAACCGAAGCCGAAGAACGGCGCCCAACGGATGTTATTCCATGGAACGGATGCTGACCGTCCTGGCGAAAAACAGCCCCGCCCTTCCCGAAGCGTTGATCCAGGCGGTCGGACAGGACGTGGCCTCCCACGTCGGCAACACGCCCCCGTCCGACGACATCACCATGATGTCCATCGTTTACTTCGGGAAAAACAAGGACGCTCTTACCGGCAATCGCCGAGGCTAAAGGGATACGCCGGCTGAAACGGGAAGAGACCTTCGTTTAAAATCGAAGGTCCCAGACCAGCCGGTAGTCGCGGCCGAACCTCTTGAACAAGGGCGGAACCGTTGTGACCCAGACGGAAGCCAACGACTCGTCCCGGAGCAGGGCGTAATATCCGGCTTCGCGGACAAACGCCGGGTTTCCATCCTCCGAACCGGGAAAAAGGAACGGCCGGCCGGCGTCCCGGTCAAAAAAGAGATCGAATTCCGTTTGGCCCAGGCCCGCGGCCAGACCGACCGCGGACGCTCCCCGCCCGGCCAGGGCGGCGAAAATCCGGTTCCAGGTCTCCAGTCCAAACGCCCCGGACACCGAGACGGCGAAGAGCGGCCGCTCGTCGATTTTGGAAACGGCCGGATGCTTTCCGAATTTTTCAAACGCGACGGCCATGGTTTCCGCCATCCGCGCTTCGTCAAAGCCTCCCGTCGGGCCGAAGTAAAACGACATTCGGAAATGCTCTAAAGCCGCGGCGTCGAGAAGATCCATAAGTTTCAGATCGCTTTCGCCGCTCATCCCGGGCCAGGCGAGGAAAAAGCCGCCGATTCCGCGGCCCTTGGCTTCCTTGATTCGGAGGCGGGCCGCCTCAGCCGAAGAAGGAATCCCTTCGACAAATTCCCAACGCTCCGACTTGCCCTCGCCCAAACCGATCCGGGTTCGAGACGGCGGGACGTCCCGGAGCGGGGCGAGGTCGACGGAATAGAACCGGGTATTGAGCCCGGAATCGCTTTCCTCGAGGCCGGAATGTTCGACCTGGCCGAGAAGCACCTCCCCCTCCCCGCTCAGCCGGCTGACCCGGAGGCGGCTGTCATTGACCGAGCCCCGCTGGAGCAGAAATTCCAGGGGCCGGTTCCTGGCGGAAGCGGCCAGGGCGAAGTCGGCGATCAGGGTCAGCCGCCGGACCGCCCGGACGCTTTCCGAGGATTGACCGAGGCTGAGCACTTCGGATGTCGCCGCCCAGCCGGCCGACTCTTCCGCGGGGACGGAAATCACCCGCATGGCCAGAACGTCCCGGGGATTCAGCCACTCCACCCGGGCCCAATCCGCGGTGGTCGAAAATTCGACCCGGATCCGGTCGAATGAGACGAAGGCGTCATGGCCCTTCGCTTCCGACGCGGCCGTCTTCCGGTCGGGAAGTTGTCCGCCTTGGAATTGAGGCAAAGGCCCGAGCCGGATCACATCTCCCGCGGGGAAGGAAACGCTCCTCGCCCTCAAGCGCCGGCCATCCTCGCTGACCGATAAAGCCAGGGTCGCGCCTTCCGGAGGAACCGGGCCGGCAAAATCCAAGGGAATGTTGAACCGCCGGCCGTACGTCTTCCCCAGGTCGAGCGGATATGAACTCAGGATCCGGGAACGTTCATCTCCTCCGGTCGCGTTCTCTGGAAGGGACAGGTCGAAGACGAAGTCTGAAACGGGATCCCGAGCGATCGCGGTCAAGGTCAGATAGGATCGAGGACCGACGGTCCTCAAAGGCCGGGGAGAATAATCATCGCCGGGCATGACGATCAAGCGGCGGTCGAACACGTAACAAGGAATGGGCGCGAGGCGCAGCGAACCTTTGATCGCCCGGGACACCGGTTCGGCGAAACGAAGCACGACTTCGGGGGCGATGAAGCGATCCTCGAAGAAGAGCCGCGTGATCGACGAAGATTTTGTTCCCGCCTGCGGATCTAGGAGAACTTTGTTCGTTTCCCCGGCGAAATCCAGATACATCGCGTTGAAATCGGCGGGAGCATCCAAAAAATCCAAGGAGATCCAGTAGCGGCCGGCGGGGCATTTTTCCAATAAAGCGGCTGGGCCAAAGCGAAGGGAAAGCCGGGTCTGTCCGGGCGAGAGCTCGAAGGGGATATCCCGGGGAAAAAGGCTCCCGAATCCCTCGTCGCTTTTTGCTAAACCGGGCTCGGTCCCATCGCGGAGAGCCAGGCGGAGACCGGGAAGCCGGCGGACTTTGGATAAGCCGCTGAAATAAGTCGAGGCCAGGGTTTTGTCGTTCCAGTTATCGAGGTAAACGAGTCCGTAGATGACGGAGAAGGTCAAACCCAGTCCGATCAGGGCCTTTTTCGATTGAGGCGAAGCGGCGGCCAGGCGAAGCCTCCGGCCGGCGTCCCGGATCTTCCGGCCCAAAGCGGGAAATGGAAGCGGCCCGAGGAGCCTCGGGGTCAACCTGTCGAGAGCCCAAAGGGCTCCGATGAAGAGGGCGAGGATGACGGCGGACTGGATGATATATCCGACTTGATGAGGCTGGATGAGAACGTTCCCCAGGCTGATCGTCCAGTAGGTCCCGCCTTGATTAAAAAGAAGGAAGGCCAGGGTCGCCCCATAGAAAAGAAGGTGGGCGACGGACGTTTCGTCCGACAGCGCCCGAATGGTGAATCCGACGAAAACGAGGAACAGGGGGACGAGGATCAGGCTCATCCGCGTCGTTTCCCAGGCGATGCCGTGCCAGGGCGTGATCGAGATCAGGCAGAAGTACGGCAGGATCACAGTCAATAGCTTCCCGGCCGTTCCGCGCTCTTTTTTGAATCCCCAGTAAAAACCAATCAGGGCGAATAAAAGGACGGGGAAAAGAGCCAGAAGGCCCGAACGGGTATCGAAAATATAGCCGAAGAAACCGGAGGGAAAGATCGCCGCCCGGGTGTAGCTCGTTCCCCAGAGGCTATACATGCTCCAGGGCAACGGATTCCCGGTGATGAAATAAAAGTAGGCGCCGTAGCCGATCCCGATCGCGGCCAAGGGAAGGCTGACGATCCCGATGTCCCGCCGGCGCTTTTCCGAACGCCGCGACTGGATCAGGAAAAGGACATACAGGCTGAGGGCGATGGGGACGAATCTCTGATGGAGCCAGGGCAGGAAACCGATTCCAATGACCAGGGCCGTTCGGTTCGCCCAGGCCTTCGAAAACGGAAAGAAAAGGGCGTTCAGGCCGAGAAAGAGGCAGATCCCGGCCGCAGTCTCCGGATAAACCTGGAGGAGAAATTCCGGAACCTTGGTGGCCAGGACCATGGCCGCCAGCAGAAATGCGGTCAGAAAGCGGGAGCGAAACAATCCGTTATAAAAGCGGGCGACGAGAAGCACGAAGGCGACTGCCAGGATCATCAGCCAGGCCCGGGTGAACGTCATCTTGGCCGGGAGGAACATCAGCGGTTGGGTGTTGGGGATGTCCCGGGGATGGGCCTTCAGGTCGAGAAGATAGGCTGGAAGGATGAGGGCCGAGATCCCCGGCATATGGAAGTGGTAGAGGCCCCCGTCCCGGCCGAGGATCGTGTAATCGCCGACCGCCCGCGTCCCGGCCGTCCGGGCCGCCCGGATCTGCTCGGCGACTTCAAGGTCGTTTCCGGTGAAATCGTCGGTCAAATCGAGGTCGCCGTCTTCGGCCAGAGACGATGTCATCCGGACGTACTTGGGCTCGTCCCCGGCGAAAATCATGTGGCTTGAATAACGGTTGAAAATGGGATCAAGGGTGAGGAGGTGCAACAGCACGGCGACCAGGGCGAGGCCCCAGGCTCTCGCGGCGAAGCGGCGCCGTTTCGCCGCGTCGGAAAACTTCAACAGCGAACAAACCCGGAAATCATAATGGAACCGGGCATGAAGATAGAAAACCGCCGCGATAACGGCGAGGACGAGGAGCGGGAGAAGCGGGACCGGCAGGATGAAGTGAACGGCTCGCCCTTCCGCGAACCGGCCGAAGGCCAGGGCTAAAGCCGGAGCGAAGGTCCAAGCCTGGCCGACGAATCCCTCCTCGATTGAACGTCCGTTTTTTCGCGACCGCAACAAACCCCCGGCCAGCGAGAGGATCGTTAATCCGGCCAAGGCCATGAGGGCATATCGAAAACAAAGCCCCAAACCGGGCGCACTGGTCAAGACCGCCGCCCCTTCCAGCCGAATCCGGTTGAACACGACAAGGCCGCGGTCGAAGACAAAGATCCCCAAGGCGAAGGCTGTCGCCGCCAGGAGAAGGAACGCTCCCGCTCCCCTCCCGGCAAAACGAAATCGGCCGGCTGTGCTCATCAGATATTAATTTTCGATGTCCCAATCGTCGGTCCGGAACGAAGTGACCGGCAAGCCTTCGGTGCTGAACAGGTCGCCCACGACGAAATCCTTGAAGGCGTACCGGACGGCCGTCGGGGCCGAGACGGACGGCGACATCACCGTGACGCCGCTCCAAGTGAGAAACGCCTTGGCCGGATAAAACCGTTTATTGGCCCCGGCCACCTCGAAACAGGACAGTTCCTTCCCATAGGAGGTCAGCCCCATCGGGGCGTTGTCGAAGGTCAGCTTGACCAGGCTGCCCTCGACCGTCATCTCTTTGAGGACCGGGCTTCCAGGCTGGCGATTCCCTTGAGGCCGTAGGTTTGAGCCAAGGCCAGGTAAGCCAGGCGTTTCGCTCCGGTTTCCTTGTCGGCCGGATGAATGCAGCTCTTCTCCCCGAGGTCCATAAGACAGGCCATTCCGATGTTCGGAAGGACCGTGGAGGCCTGGAGCTGGGCTTCGCGAAGATAAGCGGAGCTCAGGCCGGTCGGTCCGTAATCGTGGGGCGCGATCTGGGCGTAGTACAAAGGAAACTCGCCGAGGCCCCAGAGCGAGCGCCAGTTTTCGACCAGGCCCGGCAGAAGCTTCCGGTAGGCCTGCGGCTCGTTGCGGTTGGATTCACCCTGGTACCAGATCGCCCCGCGCATCCCATACCCGATCATCGGGTTGATCATGGCGTTAAACAGGACCGCCGGCGTCTTCAACGATAATTCCTCCCCCGGCTTTTTCTCCGGATACTGCACGTCCGGGAGCGTTTTGCACCCGCTCTCGCTGATCCAGGGCTCGATCCGGGTCCCGCCCCAACTGGCGTTGATCAAGCCCACCGGGACCCGGAGGGCTTTGTGGAGCATCAGGCCGAAGAAATAGGCGGTCGCGCTGAATTCGGAAACGGTTTCCGGCTCGGCCGGCTTCCAGGTGCCGGAAAAATCGCCTTGCGGCTTAAGGTCGGCGGCCTGTTTCACCGTGAATAGCCGGATATTCGGATGGACCCCCAAAGCGATCGCCTCGGCCGAACCCAGGACCGGCTGGTTGTGATAGCCCTTCATCGGCATTTCCATGTTGGATTGCCCGGAGCAGATCCAGACTTCGCCGACCAGGACGTTTTTCAGCTTGAGCGGGCGGCCGTCGCTGATCGTCACCTCGTACGGGCCGCCGGCTTTGGGGGTTTTGACCTTCAGCTTCCAGGAGCCATCGGCCGAGGCCGTCGTGCCGTAGGTTTTCCCATCCCAGGACGTGGTCACCCGGACCCGGGCATTCGCCGCGGCGCTTCCCCAGAGGGCGGCCTCGGTCTGCTGCTGAAGAACACAGTTGTCGCCGAAGATCGCCGGGAGCTTGATGTCGGCCGAGGCCGGGCTTACGCTCGCGGCCAAGGCGAACAGAAGCGCCCCGCCGAGCCGAAAGGAATGTTTCATCTTCATATCCTTAATTTTTTGAGTCCAGCATAATTCCCGGCCCGAGGGAAGTCAATTTGAACCGCCGTAAACCTTTCCCCCTCCGGTTTCGTCTTTCAGGGTGAGACCGAAATTGAACGGAGGAAACATGAAAGCTTCCCCGATACATCATCATCGGAGTGATCGCCTGCTTCGCCCTCGGGCTGGCCGTTCCCGCCTTTTCCGCCGACAAGCGGCACGGCCGCGGATCGATCGTCATCACGACAGACAAGGGCCGGATAACCATCGACGCCAAAGACGTAGCCGATTTGGAAAAGCTCCGCGACTTGAGGAATCTCAGGGTCCGCATTCGGGGAGACCGCCGGGGAAAAATCGATATCGACGTGCGGGGCCTTGAGCGTTCCGTCAAAAAAATGGAGCGGTCGGCCCGCCGCCTGGAAAGAAAAATCGAGCGGAAGCTGAAGCGGGTCGATTCCCGGGAACGCCACGGCATCCTCCGGATCCTCGAAGACCTCGACCTCGATCTTGACCTGGATTTTGACTTCGACTTCGACTTCGATTGGGACTGGAACTGAAGCCTCCCCTCCCGACCGGCGGTCCGATCAACGGAACGCGATCGGAGGGGCGTTGACCAGAAAATAGAGCGCGGCCAGGAGTACGAGGGCGAGAAGGCCGGCCAGCGACTTCCACATCCGGTCGCGCCGGATCTTTTCGTCTTCCCGGAATTCCATCACCAAGCCCAGAAGAAATCCGGCCGCGAAACCGCCCGCATGGGCGATGTTGTCGGCCCTGACCATCAAGCCGAAAACGAATCCGTAAATCGCCCACCGGACCATGAAGCTCTGGATTTCCCGGGACCGGACGCCTCCCTGGCGGCGGAAATAGGCGATGGAAAATCCAATGAGGCCGAAGAGGGCGCCCGAAGCCCCGGCCATCACGACGCCTCTCCGCAAGGCATAGGACGCCGCCGATCCGGCGATGCCGGACAAAAGAAACAGGCACAGGTAACGGGCCGAGCCGATTTCCCGCTCGAGAAAATGCGAGACGCTGACCAAGGCATAAAGGTTGAAAGCGATGTGGATGATCCCGATATGGACGAAGACGCTGGTCAGGATCCGCCACCACTGTCCCATGCCCACCAGCTGCGATTCCAGCGCTCCGGCCCGAAGGAGGGACGCCAGGTCGGGCCGGAAAAGCGAGCCGCCTCTCGAAATGACCAGCTGGAAGATGAAATCGACGGCGATGAGCGAAATCAGGACGGCCGTCACCGGGGCGACCCCGGGCAAGATGAGCCCGAACGCTTTGGAGAGATAGTTGGCTGCGGCCGAAGGAAGCCGGGCGCCGCAGACGCCGCAGCGGCGGTCCCGCGCCCCGTTCAAGGCGCCGCACCGGCAGATCTTTTGGCCGGACTTCAGATGACGGACGGCGTTTTTGTCTGGCGAAAAAATGGCTTTCAGCCGTTTTTTAAAATTCATCCATCTCCATTGCCACCAGACAGGGCTCAAGCCCAAAGCCCGGCTGATTTTCTCTAAAACCTTATTCATGGGAAGACGATTATACCCGAGGCGCCGGCCGATTCGAAATACAGATTTTGACGCAAGGGATATCATCCTCGCCGGTTTGGAGGCGCCTCCTGGACCGGGCCGGGCTTGGGCAAATAAAGGAGGAATCTCAGGCAAAGGAGAATAAGTGCTGAAAAATAGGATTATTCGCCATTGAAGCTGGTAGAAAATCCTCGCTTACGGCCTTTTAACTAGCAAACTGCTTGTTTTCGGTTATAACGATTTGGCACGTTTCTTGAATATAAAACGGTGTGTCTAAGTCTTTCGGAGAGGAGAGTTGACTGTGAAATCTAAAAAATTCCTGGTGTTCGTGGTGCTCCTTCTGGCCATCGGCCTGGTTGGTTCCTACGCCCAGACCAAAAAGTGGACCCGGACGGGGGTGAATACGTTTGCCCGCGTCCAGGGCAAGATCCCGACGGCCGAGGTCATGAAGATGCTGGCCGACAAGTATGCCGGCGACATCAAGATCGGCATGGATCAGGTCGGCCGCGGCGATCTCTATCCCGCCGTCCTCGACGCCCTTAAAAACGCCGCGTTCACCGAAGCCTCTCTTCCTCCGGGCGAGAAGTTCGCCTGGATGTTCTTCCGCAAGGACAAGAAAGTCACGGTTTGGGAAAACGTGGAATGGGCCGGCAAAAAACCCCTCGACGTGTTCCTCTTCGAAGTGAAGACGCCGACCAAGATTTACACGATGGCCATGCCCCGGCCCTGCGGCAACCTGGCCATGTATAAGGAAATTGAGGTGATCCAGCCGGCTCCGCCGGCGACCTGCTCGCTGACGGTCAGCCCGGCCAAGGCGAATCTCAACGAGCCGATCACGATCGATATGAGCGGCTCGGTGAATGCCGTGGCGATGAATTGCGACATCTTCAACGCCCAGGGCGTCAAGCTCGCCTCTCACGCCTTCACCCCGGCCTCGCCGAAATGGCAGACGACCTTCGACAAATCGGGCGAATACATCATCAAGGGCACATCGACCAACGCCGACGGCGTGGTGTCGTCCAACCCGTGCGAAGCCCGGTTCATCTTCAACGCCCCGCCGAGCTGCAAGCTCTGGACGTCCTGCCTCCCCTGCACGGACTATGTCGGCAAGCCGATCACGTTCGACGCCAACGGCTCGACGGACCCCGATGGGACGCTGGTCAAGGCGATCTTCGAGATCACCGACGCGGCGGGGACGGTCATCGATTCCTACACGGCCAATGCCAAGCCTTTCACCTGGCAGAAGGTCTTCAACAAGGCCGGCACGTACACCGTGGCCGTCAATGTCTTCGACGACATGGGGGCCGCCTCCTCAGCCGCCGATCCCTGCAAGATCACCTTCGAGGTGACCCAGAAGAGGTTCTTCTGGGTGGTCGAAGTCGGCGGGATGTTGGCCCGGGGGACCTACACCGGCTACTTCTTCGGCCGGGTGGGGATGCTCTGGTCGCTGATGCCCGACCTGCTGGACATCGTCCTGACGATGGGTCCGGCCATCCCGACCCAGGGTGACCCGTGGAAGGTCCTGTTCCTCGGCAACCTCACGGCCAACTTCCACCTCGGGGAATCCATCTGGCTTGGCGCCGGACTTGGATATTCGACGAAGGAACAGGACGTGAGAAAGAGCGGTCTCGACTTCGTCGGCCAGTTCGGGGTCAACATCTTCAACCATTACACCTCGGCCGGCTCGATCTTCGCCGAGGCCCGGATTCCGTTCCTGACATCCGACCGCCCGGTGGACGACCACTACAAGCTGTTGCTCGGATTCCGGTACATTTTCTAAAGACGCGATCGTAACCTCGGCCGCCCCGCCTGAACGGCGGGGCGGCCGAAGATTCCCTCACGGCCCGGAATATGGAGACGCGGGAATTTTAGAGGATCGAATGGCTCATATCGAACTCACCCATAAAACAATCTTGTCGGCCGGAGAAATGAAACAAAAAGCCGAAGAGCTGATCCGCGAAGCTCAAAAGGAATACAAGGACGCGATTTCCGATGTCCGACAGGAGTGGAAAGATAATACTCTGCTCTTTTCCTTTAAAGCCAAAGGGCTCATCATTTCGGGCGAAACAATCCTTCAAGATCATCTTCTCATCATCAAAGCCAAGCTGCCTTTGGCCGCGATGTTTTTCCGCCGAAAAATCGAAGATCTGTTCCGCGAGAAGGCCGACGAGCTTTTTCCTACGTAGGCCGTCGGGGGAGGCCTGGGAGCGAGCGAAGTTCCCCTTGGCCGCGAAAGAAGTGATGAAATGAAACTCCCCTATTATGCCAAAGCTGCCCTGATTCTTGTCGGCCTCTTGACTCTCTTTGCGGCGTTGAAAATCACCCAGAACGTCGTTGTTCCTCTTGTTTTCGCGCTTATGATCGCCATCGCTCTTCACCCGATCGTCCATTTTTTCGTCCGGAAGAAAATAAACAGGGTGATCGCCATTATTCTTACGCTGGCCCTTACGGTGATCGTGATCGCCGTCATGAGCACGCTTTTAATTTCGCAGGGAATCCGGCTCGGCGAATCCTGGCCGGTCCTGTCCGAAAAATTCAACGGATATCTCGACCAAACCGTCGTCGCGGCTTCCGATTTTCTCGATGTCAAACCCCAAAAGATCCAGGCCTGGCTCACGAAAGCCAAGAGCGAGATCATCAACACCAGCATGGCCGCGATCGGCCAGACCATCGTCATCCTCACCAGCGCGGTTGTGGTTTTATTATTGATTCCCGTTTATGTCTTTCTTTTGTTATTTTACGAACCCATCTTGATCGAGTTTATCCACCGGCTCTTTTCGGCAAACAACCAGGACCAGGTCGGCGAAATCGTCACCCGGACCAAATACGTCATCCAAAGATACATTATCGGGCTGGTGATCGAAGCGGGCATCGTCGCCACCTTGAACACCATCGCTCTTTTGATCCTGGGGATCGATTACGCTCTCCTGATCGGCCTGATCGGCGGCTTGCTCAACATCATTCCCTACGTCGGCGGAGTTGTGGCCGTCGCCCTGCCCATGACAGTTGCCTTAATCACCAAACCGTCTCCCTGGTACGCCCTCTATGTCCTAGGCGCCTATTATCTTATCCAGCTGTTCGACAATAACTACATCGTGCCCAAAATCGTCGCCTCGAAGGTGAAAATCAACGCCCTTTTCGCCATCGTCGTGGTTATCGCCGGGAATGCGCTCTGGGGGGTCCCCGGGATGTTTCTTTCCTTGCCGCTTCTGGCCATCGTTAAAGTCATTTGCGACGAGATCGAACCCTTGAAACCCTGGGGGTTTTTGCTTGGAGACACCATGCCCCCGATCATTAAAATCATATTGAAAATAAAAAAAAGAAAACCCAGTTCTCCATGATCGAAGCCGACATTTTCAGCGGACGCCGTTCAAGCCCATGACCGCACGATCGAGAGGCGATCTTCTTGCCCGCACGGTCGTGATCCTCCTTCTCGGCGCGCTTCCCCTTGTCGATTGCGGCCGGAAGGAAAAAGCCCCGGGAACCCGGAGTCCCCTATCGGCCGCCATCCCCGTCGCGGCCATGCGCGACCTCATCCGTGAACGAACGTCGCGATTCGACGGCCAGGGACGCATCTTGTGCGGCAATGAATACCTCTGCGGTTCTCTCGCCTTGCCTCTTTTCTATGAGGCGCGTGATTTCACTCCGGCTTGGGTGGCGGGGGGGCGCCCGACCCGGGCCATGGACGATCTTTTGGCCGCCATCCGGGATTCTTGGAAATCGGGCCTGAATCCCGCGTTTTATCGACTCACCCGAATTCAATCTCTCGTCGAAGACCTCAGGAACGGCCGGGGACCGAAGGATCCCCAGGGGCTCGTCGATATCGACATGATCCTGACCGATTCCTTTCTCCTGTTGGCCTCTCACTTGGCCTCCGGAGCCATCGATCCCAAAACGATCAAAGCCGATTGGTTCATCAAAATCCGTCAAGCCGATTTGCCGGCCCGTCTTCGAGATGCCCTCGAGGCCGGCGCGATCGGAGAGTCGCTTCGTACGCTTCATCCCCATCATCCCTGGTACACGTCTTTGGAAGACGCCCTCCGGCCCGCCTATCAAGTCTATTCCAAAGGAGGATGGGGGCAGGTTCCCGCGGGTCCGACGTTGAAGAAAGGGGCGACGGGACCCCGGGTGGAGGCCCTCCTCAAACGTTTGCGCGCAAGCGGCGATATGCCGGCGGTCGAAACGACAACCGATAAGACCTCACCCGCCGTTTTAAACGACGACTTAGTCGACGGAGTGAAGCGCTTTCAGGCGCGCCATAGCCTCGAGTCCGATGGAAACGTCGGGCGGGCGACGATCGAAGCCTTGAACGTCCCGATCGAGCGCCGCATCGAGCAGATCAGGGCGAACCTCGAGCGCTGGCGGTGGATTCCCCCCGATTTCGGCGAACGCTACATCCTGGTCAATATCGCCTCGTTTTCCCTGGACGTCATCGAGAACGGACATTCCGTTTTAAGCATGCCCGTCATCGTCGGCCGCGATTACCGGGAAACCCCCGTCTTCGGAGCCGAGATGACATACCTGGTTCTGAACCCAACCTGGACCATCCCGCCCAAGCTGGCCATCGAGGATATCCTTCATAAAGTCCAGGAGGATTCGGAATACCTCGCGACCAAGGAAATACGGGTTTTTTCAAACTGGACGGAAAACGCGGTCGAAGTCGATCCGGCGACGATCGACTGGTCGCTCATAAAAGTGGACCATTTCCCTTATATGCTCCGCCAAGATCCGAGCCCCTCGAATTCCTTGGGGCGAATCGCCTTCATGTTGCCCAACGAGTATGCGATCTACCTGCATGACACGCCCGAGAGATGGCTTTTCGAGCGCGCGGAGAGGACGTTCAGCTCGGGCTGCATCCGCCTTGCCGATCCCTTGGCCTTGGCTGAGTACCTGTTGACCGGAGAGGAGGAATGGAATCGCGAGGGAATTCTGGACGGGATCGACAAAGGACTGAGACTTATTGTCCGGCTCTCCCGGCCCATACCGGTTTTTCTGGTCTATCTGACGGCCTGGGTCGATGACCGGGGAATCACCCATTTCCAAAGAGACGTCTATGGCCGCGACGCCGCGCTGATCCGGGCGCTCGCCGAACCGCCCCCGTCACCAAGTTCGGACAGGGCCGACGTCCACGTGAATAAAGTCGGATTTGGGGTAGTACCCCACACCCCCGGCTTTTAAATCGAGCGCGGCGCGACGCAGGGAAGCCAGCGGTACGCCCGGAAGGCGAATATCGACGGCTTGTCCCGTCATATGAAGGCTGTGCAGAGCCACTCCCGTGCTCTTCTGCCGCAGGGCGGCGTTGGTCTGAGGGGACCGGTAACCGCAGATGATATGAACATCGTTCGGTGCGCCCAGGTCCTGCCGGAGGCGATGAAGGAGGTCGATCAGTCGGACATCCATTTCCTTCGTCTCTCCCGTCCGGGGGTCCCGGAGAATATGATTGATTCGTTGGAGTTCGTCGAAACGATAATCCCCGGCTTCCCAATATACGGATTCAAGCCGTTCATTGGTATGGGTATTAAAGAACGAAAGCCGCTTCGGGGCGTAAGATCCGGAGATTTTCCCCAAAGCGGCAAGGGCGGACGTGGGGACGACGCAGGCCAGGGCGGCGAGTCCTCCCAACCGGAGAATCCGGCGGCGGCTCAACTGGGCGTCAAACATTTCTGTTTCCTCTTGTCTTCCTTTCTGATTTTCAAACGAAAAGGGTAACACAACGAATGGATAAAGGATATGCCTCCCCTGAAAGAAAGGACCGGATTATCGGCGTTCCCCAACCGGTTTTGAATCCCAGGAGAAAGAGGTCACGGCTGATTTTCCGCCTTTCTTGCTTACGGGGATAAGGAGAATATCAGGGCAGGCGGAAGTCAAGCCGACTCCCTGGCGATCGTGGGGAATCATAAAAAACAAATTTTAAAATAAACGCCGTTGAAGAGATAAGCCGGACGGGCCCGAGGCCCTTATTCATCGAAGAGGTATTCTTTCCGGGAAAAGATATATCCGGCCAGGATGAGAAAAGCGGCCGAAAGGGCGAGGATCACAAGCACCGCCGCCCAGGCCGGGCTCGGCTCATGGCGGAAGAGAAGGAACTTCAGGATGCCCGTCCCGTCGTTGGACGGCCCCATCCCCGCCTCGATCCCCGGAAGGAGCGATTTCAGCCAATGCATGATCGTGAACTTCTGGGTCGTCCCGGGAAAATACTGGACGACGTTCTCCCAGCCGAAGCAGAAGAACAGCCCGAACAGGATCGATTTTCGGAGAAAGGTTCCGGCCAGGGTGAACAGGGCCGTGTAACAGATCGTCCCGAAGCCCAGCGCCGCCAGGCTCCGGCCGAGGAACGTCCAGGCCGTCCCATACGACATCCGGTCGGCCATGAGGATCAGGAACGAGAGGATCGTGCTGGCCAGGATGAGAATCAGGAGAAAGGAGACCGAGGCCGCGTACTTCCCCAGGATGAAGGCCATCTTGGGAACGGGCCGGGTCGCGGGGTACGTCAGGGTCCGGTTATCGACCTCGTCGGCCGTGATCGAGGTCCCGTAAAACAGCGACAGGAGCAGGACCAGGAATTGAAGGCTGAAGCCCATCACCACGTTGGAAAAGACCGTCAGGCCGTCCAGGCCCAATCCCGGCGAGGCCAGGCGGTTGATCTGGAGGACCAGGGCCAGGACCACCGGAAGGGCGGCCACGGCGATGAAGACTTTCGTCCGCTTGGACCGGCGGACCAGCTTGGCGCTGAAGCGGAAGACGGCGAGGAACGGCGCGGTCGGCATCTTATTTCCCCACGAGATAATCGAATACGGACTGGAGGTTGTCGTCGGGCGAGGTGATCTCCTCGACATCGAATTCCCGCCCGGCGGCCAGCTGCGTCAGCCGGTCGAAGAAGCGGTCGCGGTTTTTCGTTTCGAACAGCACCGTCCCCTCGGCTTCGTCGAAGCGGACGCTGCGGACGTCGGCTTCGCCGACAAACCGGCCGGCCAAACCCCGAGGGTCGGACGTCCGGACGGCGACGATATGGGGATGGGTGTCGATCAGGCCGCGGATGTGGTGGATGTCGCCCTCGGCCAGGATCTTGCCCTGGTGGACGAGGACGATCGACTTGGTCAGGGCTTCGATCTCGGGCAGGACGTGGCTCGACACCAGAACCGTCCGCCCTTCGGTCCGGTATTCCTTGATGAGCCGGATGACCTTGCGCTTGCTCAAGGGGTCGAGGCCGTTGAGAGGCTCGTCCAGGATGAGGATGTCGGGTTCGTGGGCCAGGGACTGGCTGATTTTCAGACGCTGGCGCATCCCCCGGCTGTATCCCCGGATCATCCGGTCGGCCGCCTCGGTGAGCTCGACGAACTCGAGGGCCCGGTTGGCTCGCTCCCGGACTTCGGCAGGCGAATATCCGTACAGGCCCAGGAGGCCGGTCAGGAATTCCCGGCCGGTCATGTCCTCGTAGAAGGCGTCCTGTTCGGGGCAGAAGCCGATCCGGCGGAAGATCTCGGGATTGTTCCAGACGGGCCGGCCGCCGATCGTGATGGTCCCGATGCTCGGCCGAAGCTGGCCGGTGATCAGCTTCATGAAGGTCGACTTGCCCGCCCCGTTCGGTCCCAGGAGGCCGGTGATGCCCGGCCCGATCTCGATCGTGATGTCGGACAGGCCGAGGACGTTGCCGTACCACTTGCCGAGCTTTACGGCCTTGATCGCCGTCCCGTTGCCGCTCACCGGATCACCTCCGTCCCCCGGATTTTTTTCCGGAGGACCAGGACCGAAACGGCCATGATCGCCGACAGGATCAGGAAAGAATAGATCCAAGGGACGTCGAACTGCGGCTTGGCGCCCATGAAGGCGGCCGAAAGCTGCCGGAGGTTCATTTCGATGGAGATCAGGCAGAAGGCCGGCTCATGGAAAATCCCGAAGAAGATCCCGAAGAAGACCGTGGAGAGAAAATAGACGGCCAGAATCAGGATGGAGGCATAGCGCCGGTTTCGCCCCAGGGAAGAGAGCAGGAGCGTGTAGAGGGAGAAAAAGGAAGAAATAAAAACCGACCAACCGATGAAGGCCAAGAGGCAGCCAGGGATATTCGGCCAGGAACGCGAAGCTCCCGGAAAAGATCAGCTTCAGAAGGATGAAGAGCACGCCCGGCGCCAGGGTCAACAGCAGAAGGAAAAAGGCCAGGGAGGCGAATTTCCCCCCGATATAGTCGCGCTTCCGGAGGGGCCGGGAAAAATAGAGCGGCAGGGCGTTGTGGCGAAGGTCGTCGGAAATCAGCCCGGCCCCGCTTCCGACCATGATCATCAGCATCATGAAGAGGAGGAAGCTCGAGCCGAAATAAGCCTGGAAATATGCGGGATTGGTCTGGAGAAATTTTTCCGCCCCCTTGAACATCTCCTTGAAATCCTCGATCCTCTCCGAGACATAGATCCCGGCGGAAAAAACAACGGCCGGCACCAGCGAGCCGAAAAGGACGAGCTTGAAAAATTTGCGCTTCCAGGCCAGGCGGATCGCCTGACCGGCAATCACCCGCCACGGCCGGCGGCCGGTCCCCAACGTTCCCTGCCAATGCGTATATCCGCGTTCGGCGATGGCCATCAGTCGACTCCTACGGTCCGGGCGAAGAGGTCTTCCAGCGATGTCCGGCTTTTGACGAAATGCCGGATTTGGATTCCGGCTTCTCCGGCCAGGCGGAACACATCCCTCTGCTCCACGGTTTGCGGCAAATAAACCTTGACGATCCCATCCTCGGTTTCCTCGACCCGGCATTCCCGGCGCCGGAGGCCGTCAAGGAACGCTCCGGGCTCCCCTTTCAGCTTCATCTCGTAGAGGCTGAACCGGACCTCGCGGAGGGCGGCCAGCTCGCCCTGGGCGGCGACCTTGCCCTTGTTCAAAATGACCAGCGAGCGGCAGGTCTGCTCGATATCGGTCAGGATATGGGAGGAAATCAGGACATGGAGGTCCTTTTTCGAGGTGATGTCGGAAATCAATTCCAGGATTTCGGTCCGGCCTTGGGGGTCGAGGTTGGCCGTCGGCTCGTCAAGAAAGAGGATTTTCGGGTCGTGGACCAGGGCCTGGGCGAGTTTGAGGCGCTGTTTCATCCCGGCCGAATATGTCTCCAGCATGCGGTATCGGGCTTCGCCGAGTCCGACATAGTAAAGGACGTCGTGGGCCCGCTTCATGGCCTCGGCCCGGGGCATCCCCGACAGCTCGCCGAAATGGGCCGTGAAAGCCACCGCGTCCAGGCCGGGGATGAAGCAGTCGTCCTCGGGCATGTAGCCGACGACCCGCCGGATGCCGAACGAGTCTTTCAGGATGTCATGCCCCAGGACCAGGCCCTCCCCGGATTCGGGCCGGAGGAAGCCCAGGAGGATTTTCAGGAGGGTGCTTTTGCCCGCGCCGTTGGGACCGAGGAGGCCGCAGGCGCCCTCGCCGATCTGGAGCGTCACGCCGTCGAGGGCCCGGATGGGGCCGTAGCTGAACCGGACGTTCCTTAATTCGATGTTCATGATTCGATCTTCTCTATGTCTCTTACGAAATTCCGGGAAAAACGTTCGATCCGCGTCTCAATCGGGGCGGGCCGGGACTTTTCCGCCGTCGCCAAAGACCAGGGCCCGGTATGCTTTTTCAACCCGGTCCCAGTTCCCCTCTCGGTCGAGCGACCAGTAGCGGCCCAAGACGGTCACCAGCCGGCCGCAGCCGATCTCCCGGCATTTGGCCTCGACTTTCTCGACATAAAGTGCCCCGCTCTCGGGCCGCTCGCCCCGCCGACCCAAAAAGCCGTGGATAAAAACGTTTCGCAATCCCCGGCTGCGGGCGGTCTCCAGGAGGGCAAAGAGGTGGCGGATGGTCCCGTGGGAGCTGTAGTGGGAGATGATACCCATCAGGTGAAGCGCCCGGCCCGACGCTTCGGCCCGGTCCATCGCTTCGATAAAGGCCTCGTTCCGGGAAAAACTCCCATCGGCGATTGCCCGGTCGATCCGGACGCGGTCCAGGAAGACCCGGCGGCCGGCCCCGAGATGGAGATGCCCCGCTTCGGAGTTTCCCACCGTCCCGGGCGGCATCCCGACCGCCTCGCCCGAGGCTTGGAGCTCGGCCTGGGGGCAGGCCTCCCAGAGCTCGTCGAAATGCGGCGTCGAAGCGGCGGCGATGAGGTTGCCCTCCCCAGCCGGACCAAGGCCCCAGCCGTCGAGAATCATCAGGATGATCTTGCGCCGCGGAGGGACGATGTCTCCGCGCGAAGCGAACAGGCTTTCGCCGGTCATTTCGGCCGGCTTGGGAAGGCCGAGCAGATCGAGAATAGTCGGAGCGACGTCCGATAGCTCGCCGTCGTCCCGGAGGGAAACGCCCGGGATCGCCGGCACGGCGAAATCGGCGAAGATGAACGGTACGGGGCTTTTCGTGTGCCCCGTATCGATCTTGCCGTCCGGATAGAGCCAGTCCTCGACCGTCCCGTGGTCGGCCGTCACAAGAAGCGTCGCTTTGTTTCGGCGGGCCGCCGCGATGATCCGGCCCAGGGCTGCAGTCCACGCTCTCCACGGCTTTGATGACGGCGGCCCGGTTTTCGATATGGCCGACGACATCGACGTTGGCCAGATTGGCCACAATCAGAGCCCGGTCTGGGTCGGCGGCGGCGGCCTCGACCGCCGCGGCCACGGCCGCGGCGGACATCTCCGGAACCGCGTCGTAATAGGCCACACCTTCCGGCGAAGGGATGACCACCCGATTCTCCCCCGGAAAGATCACGTCGCTTTTGCCGTTGAGGAAAAAGCCGACGTGGATCGCTTTTTCGGACTCGGAGATTTTCAGCTGCGATAATCCGGCCCGGCTCACCGCTTCCGCCAGAGTGTTGCGGAGCCGGCTTTCGGGGGGAAAGGCGACCCGGACGGGAAGATGCGGGGCGTATTCGATCAGCGTCGTGTAATGCAGCTTCAGGTCGCCGGCCGTTTTAAACTCGGAAAAATCGGGGTCGGCCAAGCTGCGGGTGATCTCGACCTCCCGCTCGCCGCGGATGTCATAAAAAATGAGGGAGTCCCCCGCTTGGATCCGGCCGACCGGGCATCCGGCCCCATCCACGGCGACAAGCGGCTCGAGCGCCTCGTCCTCCTGGCCGGACCGGTAGGCTCGGCGGATGGCTTCGCCCATCGCTGTTTGCGGAAATGTTTCTCGGTCGCTCATCGGAGACTCGCTCGGGAGTTTTCTACTATAGGGAGCCCGCCTCGGGAAGTCAACCCAAACGGCAAGGCGCCCGTTATTGAATCCCGGAAAGGATTGAGCGATAATGAATTTAATGGGTATCTCGACATGAAAGCCGGAATTTTCCTGGATATCGACAACCTGACTCGGAACGGCGGCTTCGAGATCCGATTCGAGGCGGTCCGACGCCTGGTCGAATCCCAGGGAGCCGAAGTCCTCCGGGCCAACGCTTACATGGCCATCGACAAAGAGCTGGAGGGGCGCGACCCCGCCCTCGGCCGGAAGCGGCAGGAGTTCCGCGACGGCATCCGCCGGTCCGGATTCCATCTGGTGATCAAGCCGCTGCGCCGGTTCGCCAATCCCGAAGGCCAGCTCGTCGCCTCGGCCAACTGCATCCTCGAGCTGGCCGTCGACGCCGTCCTCCAAGCCGAGCACCTCGATTACGTCCTGATCGGAAGCGGCGACGGCGATATTCTCCGGCTGGTCCGGGCCCTCCAGGGACGGGGCCGGCGGGTCGATCTTCTGACCTTCGGCAACGCCGGCGCTCAGCTCCAGCGGGCGGTCGACCACGCCTTTTCCGGATTCCTGATTCCCGGGATGCTTCCGGCCGGCGAGGGTTCGGGCCTGCGGCTCCGTGGCCAGATGATCGAGGTCGACGAAGCGAACGAGGCCGGCATCCTGGCCGTCCGGACCGGGATGGGCCCGGCCGAAGTCCGCCGCGACGTCGAGATCCGGTTGGCCGATTTCAATCGCGACGGCCGTCCCGTCTCCGCCGAAGTCTTCGCCGGGATGAAAGAGCGGGGCTCGGTGATCGAATTCGATTTGGCCGACGCGGGAAACGGACGCGTCCGGGCGGTCAACGCCAAGGAATACCGCCGGGAGAACAAGACGATCCTCCTGCCGCCGATTGAAGACGAAGCTTGAACCGTTCGAAACGATTCTGTTATTCTAAAGCCGGGATAATCGAAGAGAGACCCGTCAATTGATCTGAGGCCAACGTGGATTACGTCCGGCGCAACCTGCCCGTCCTCCTGCTCCATAACCTTGATCCCGCCTGGACCCCGGAAGAGCGGAAGGAAGCCGAGACGGATGTGGCGACACTCGGCGACGCGCTGAGAGCCCTGGGTCATCCCGTCGAACTCGCCGCGGTCGAGGACGACCGGCTGGCCGGCCGTCTCGGCGCCTTCGATCCCCGGGACTATATCGTCTTCAACTGGTGCGAAGAGCTGCCGGGCTGTGGCCCACAGCGAGCCGGAAGTCGCCGCGGTCATGGAGCGGTTGGGCTTCGTGTTCACCGGCTCGTCGGGAGACGTCCTGGCCTTGTCGCACGACAAGCCCCGGATCAAGCAGATCCTCGACGACGCCCGCCTCCCCACCCCGCCGTGGGCCGTATTCGAAGCTCCCGAGACCAGGGGATGGAAAACCTTTCCGGCCATCGTCAAGGCCGCCCATGAGCACTGCAGCATCGGCATCTCCCGCGAGTCGGTCGTCACGACGCCGGCCGAGCTCGAGCGGCGGGTGGCCCATGTCTTGGAGACACATCGCCAAGCGGCGCTTGTCGAGGAGTTCATCAACGGAAGAGAGTTCCACGCCGCGGCCTGGGGAAACGGGACGGTCTCCATGCTTCCCCCGGCGGAAATGGATTACAACGGCTTCACTGACGTCCGGGACCGGTTATTCACCTACGACGCCAAGTACGTCGAGGGAACCCGCCTGTATGAAGGGATCGAAATGCGCGTCCCCGCCGAACTGGAGGCGTCCGCCCTAGCCGAACTCGAGCGGATCGTCCTGGCCACGTATCGGGTCACCGGTTGCCGGGATTACGCCCGCGTCGACGTCCGCTTCCTCAACGGCATCTTCCACGTCATCGACGTCAATACCAATCCCGACATCAATCCCCTGACCTCGATGACCCAGGCCGCGGCCGAAGTCGGATACTCCTACGGGGAAATGGGCAGCCGCATCGTCAACCTGGCCGCCGCCCGGCACCCCGTCTTCCGGATGCCCGATCATCCCTCCGCCTCGTCCGTCTGAAAGCGATTTCTACGCGTTCGGATTCCGTTTGAGCTTCTCCCCCTCAAGCTTAAAGAGCGCCAGCCGGGCTTCGATCTCTCCCCAGGATATTTTGCCCAGCGCCTCGATGAGGGCCCGCACATCGCCCCATGTCTCGGCGACAACCTGCCGGAAGGCCGCCAGGGCCGAAGCCGCGCCGGCCGCGGCTTCGGCGGAGGATGGAGTCGAAGACGCCGATAGGCCGACGACGCGGCCCTGTCCGTTGACCGCAAGCCGCAGGGACCGCGACGAAAACGCCTTTCGGTCAAGGCCGACGTAGCGAACCGGAAGGTCGGGATGGAGCACGCTGACGGGTTTTTCGTCCACCCGGCGGAACATCCGGCCGAAGTCCTTCGTCTCCGGATCGACTCCCTCCTCCCAGCCGAAAATCCGCAGGAATCCCGGAAGGGCCTCCCGGAAATAGATCCGGACTTCGTTCTTTTTCGGTTCCGGCGAAGCCTCCGGCGCCGGTTGTTCCGGAAAAGCGATCGCCGGATCGAAAGCGACGACGAGTCCCGTCTCCCGGTAGAGAGCCAAAGCCAGGGGGAACGCGTTTTCCAAAGCGGAGACGATCGTCTTCGGGCGAGATCGCCCCGGAAACGGCCGCCGAGGGAGGGAGGTCCGGGATTTCCAGATGGCGACGGACCGTCCTGTCCCGCGCCTCGCGTCCGATTTTTTTCGCCGCGAGATAATTCCGAAGCGCTTCAGAAAACGACTTGCGCGCTTTTTCGGATTGTTTTTCCAGGAATTGGATTGAATCTCCGACAAAGCCCGCCCGTTTTTCCGCCAGAGAAAACCGGGCTGTGTCGGCGGCCCCCGAGGCCGAGTCCGTATGTTCCCGAAGGCTCGCCCGGCGCTCGACCAGTTCCTCTTCGAGACGGTCGACGTCCCGCCAAAGCTCCCGGGCCGCGGCCGATTCCTGGAGAAAGTAGAGGGCTTCCAGAGAGAGTGATTCCAGCCGGCGTTCGCGCCGGCCGGACGCGCCCGCCGACGCAGTTTTCGCTCCCGGCTCGGCCGGATCGCGGGACGATTTCGCCCGGGTCGAACGCTTCGGTTCCCCGGAATCCGGCGACCGCGCCGACAACCTCGCCGGCGATGCGAGCCACATGGACGAGCATGTCCCCGGCCCGGCTCCGCGCTTCCGCTTCGACCGATGCAAGGAGACCGTTGTCCCCCACCCGGATGTCCAATGACCCGTCGTTCAAGCCTCGCGCGGAAAGGTCGAGGACATAGACGAAGAACGGATCGGCCGTCGTCTTGAGGGAAACCTCGGCTCTAACCGGAACGACGCCCGTTTCCGTTACTTCTTTCAGTTGTTTTCCTTCGGCGGGAACGATTCGGGTCTCGACATATTCGGAAACGACCGCCTCGACGACGACAAGGTCCCGGCCAAGAGAATACCTCAACCCCGCCGGATGCGCCGGCGCCGTCGCTGGGAACGGTCCCAGGCCGACGGACGCCGGTTTGCATCCGGTCATTACCCCCCAAATCGCCGCAATTCCCATCGCCCACCTTTTCATTCGCAGATGCATCAGAATATCTTTGGCCGGACGGCCGGCCGCGGAAGCTCGGTTTCGATCAAAAACGGCCGTTGACGGACGAACGCATCGGCTCCGGGCCCGTAAAGCTCGATCCGGGGATTCTGGGATGGCAGGGATGCCGCGACGGCGCGGACGAGGTCCCGGTAATCGCCGGCGAAGGACTCGGACAAGGCCCGGCACAGGGCGATCGTGAATGCGCCCCCGCCCCGATGGGCTGCGGCTGATTCCTCGTCCCGGCAGGCGGCCAAGTGGACCAGCGAGGCCTTCATCGGAGGGAGCGCGGACCGGGACGACGAAGCCGGAAACTTGAAATTCGTGCCGGAATGACAGGCGTCGCTGACGACCAGGATCCGGACGCCTTCGGAAAATTCCCGCCAAGATTCGTCCAATTCGTCGTCGGTCAAGGGCCGGTCATAAGCCAGGAGGAGCTCGTCGAACCCGTCGCTTTCGTCGCCGTTCCGGTCGGGACAACGCTGGCCGTGGCCGGCGAAATAAAACAGGAACAGGTCGCCGAACCGGGTCGTCCGGGCCGCCCAGCGGAGATGATCCTGGACGGCCCCGGCCGTGGCCCGGCTCGTTTTTAAAGTCAACGAAAGAAAACCGAGAGGCGCAACCAGGCGGTCGATCCGGTCGACGTCCGCTTCGGCCCCCCAGCAACCTGAGGTCATGGTCAGGCCTCCGTAGGAGGCCGGATCGACCCCGGTCAAACCGACGATGACGGCATATCCTTGAGGCAAAAGGCACCTTCCCGTAGAGCCCGTCCTTAATTTCATCCCTTGAGTCGGGGAGGCAAGGGAAAAATGGAAGAGATCCGCAAAGAAGAATAATGGAGCGGGAGGGAGACGGGCTCAGGCGGCGGAAAGACTTCGGCGCGAATGGACGTAAAGCATCCCGTTTCCGCCGATGTAGCCGACCGTCTGGGCGATCCCGGCGGCAACCGCCCCGATCATCCCCAGCGGACCGATCGTCAGCCAGAAAACGGCCGCGATCAACCCGATTTGAACCAGGACGGCGGAGGCGATGGGATTCGTGTCATGGAGCCCGGACGAGAACCCCTCGCCGATATCCGAGTGTCGCCTCGAGCAGCGGCAGAGAGGACGAGGAGCCGGGCCGGGAGCAGGGCGAAATCGGCCAGATCCGGCGACAACCCGGAGATCGTCCGCATCCAGATCGGGGCCAGCGGCGAAAACACGACCGCGGCCAATCCCAGCACGCTGACCACGCCGATCATGCCGGTCATCCGGCGAAGCAGGCTTTTATTTTCGCCCCGGTCGCCGGCCAGAGCAATCACCACTTCCTGGATGGCGATTCCGCCGGTCCGGAAGAGAAACGCCAAGCCCATGACCACCGGCATGACGGCCAGCGATTCGATCGGCATCCGGCTCCGGCCGAGAAAAAACGACGTCAGCGGATGGACGGAAAAGGAAAGGAACGAGGTCAAGGCCAGGGGGGCGTAGAACCGGCGGACATATGCCAGCGTCATGCTCCGGCCGAATTCGCATTCCTCGTCGGGCTGGGCCTTGAGCCTGCGGATCGACTCCCTGGCCATGAACCGGCTGGCGGCCGCTTCGGCGATGACTCCCAGGCCAAGGGCTCCCCCGCCGACGACGGCGCCGGGGAGATGAAAGACAAGGGCCAGGACGAGCCCGGTCACGGCCATGGTGGACAGGCGGACGACGGTCCCCCAGGCCACGCCCCGCGGTTTTCCGTGACGGATGAGAATGCCCTGATAAAAGCGGCGGTAGCCGATGGCTCCCGGCCAGAAAATCAGTGGGAGCATCGTCAAGCCCGAGAGCCGGGCGACATCCTCCGGGAGGCCGATGATGCCCCGGGAAATCAGCCGAAAGACGGGAGGGAGAAGGAGAATCCCCATGATCACCGTGACGGCGGCGTTAAGGGTATAGGAAAATCGGCGGAGGCGCCGGTAAGGCGATCTTATCCCGGACGAGGGCGTTACTGGCCGAAAGCATCATGACGATGGGCGATTCGATGATCCAGGCCAGCGAGGTGGCCACGCCGAAAGCGGCCAGATTGATTTTCGGGTCGGCCAGGCGGGCGATGATCGCGGCCACGAAAGGGCCTTCGAAGGCCATCATCAGCCAGGTCGCCTCCAGCGGCAGCCAGTATTTCAGGGCCGTCCGGGCCGAAAGCGGCTTGGTCGGATCGTGGATCGGGTTCATGGGTCGAATGAGAATACCATATTTCCACTTGACAGACATATGCCTGGAGGGTATAAAGGAAACCGGAATAGTTATTTTAGTTTTCTTAGTTTCGGAGAACCTAATGGCTAATGACAACCGGGACCTTGGTCGTCGCCGAAGCCCGGCGCCTCTTCTATCAATACGGCTTCCCGGAAAATCACGATGGATGAAATCGCCTCCGGATTGCGGATGAGTAAAAAAACCCTGTACACGCTCTTCCCGGCCAAGGAAGCGCTCATCCGGGCGGTCATCGAGACCATACTGGAACCGAATCTCGGGAAGATCTCCACCCTGATCCAAACCGAAAAGACGGTCGCCGGATTCTTTTCCGGAAGCATCGCCGTCTTCCACGGATTGTCGCAATGCATCTCCGAGCCGATGATGAGCGACATGCGGACGATGCCGGAAATCTGGCGCGAGGTGGAAGCCCGCCGGGTCAAGGTTCTCATGGGACTTCGCAACGTCCTCGAACGGGGGAAACGATCCGGCGAAATCCGGCCGGACCTCCACCTCGACCTCTTTCTCAAGATTTTCATCCTCATGGTCAACGCGGTCGGCAATCCGGCGGTGATGATCGAGCTCAACATGAAACCCTCGGAGCTGGCCGACCAGATCCACGATATTTTCTTTCACGGCATCATGAGCGACGGGCACGGCAAAAGAGGTGCGGCATGAAACGCGGATTCGGACTCCTTCTTCTGTGACCCTTGCGGCTTGCGGCGGCCCGACCAGGCCGAACGAAATCGTCCTGACCGGTTCGGTCGAAAGCGATCCGGTCAGAATCTCCTCTCTCGTCGGCGGACGGCTGCTGGAGCTCAACGCGGTCGAAGGGGCGAAGGTCAAAGCCGGCGACGTCATCGCCCGGATCGATCCCGCCGACCTGGAGCTTCAGCTGAAACAGGCTGAAACGGGCATCAGGGCGGCCGAAGCCCAACTGGCCCTCATCCTGAAAGGCGCCCGAAGCGAAGACCTGGCCACCGCCCGGGAACAGGTCACCCAGGCGGAAATCGCGGCCGAGAAATTTGAGCGGGAACGGGCCCGGTTGGCCCGGCTGTACAAGGAAGGCTCGATCAGCTCCAAAGACCTGGACGACATGACCGTCCAAGCCGACCGGGCCAAAAGTCAGCTCGAACAGGCCCGGAAGCAATTCGAGAAGGCCCAAACAGGCGCCCGGAAAGAGGAGATCGAAGCCGTCCGGGCTGCCCGCGACCAGGCCGCCGCGGCCGCAGACATCCTGCGGAAAAAGATCGCCGATTGCCTGGTCGTCGCGCCCCGCGACGGAACCGTCCTCCACCGCTTGGCCGAACCGGGCGAAGTCGTCTCCCCCGGCGCAACGCTGGCGACGATCGCCGACCTCGCGACGGTGAAAATCTCCGCATTCGTCACTGAGGCCGATCTGGGCTTCGTCTCCCTCGGGATGCCGGCGGAGCTTCGGACCGACTCCCATCCCGGGAAGGCGTTCTCCGCGACCGTCTCCCGCATCGCCGACGAGGCCGAATTCACCCCCAAAACGATCCAGACAAGGGAAGAGCGGGTCAAGACGGTCTACCGGATCGAGCTCTCCGCGAAAAACGCCGACGGGATTTTCAAGCCGGGAATGCCCGTCGACGTCGTCCTGAAGCATGACTGAAAAAACCGTCCTTCAGGCATCCGGCCTTCGCTTCTCCTTCGGGAAGGCCGAGGCGCTCCGCGGCATCGACTTGGATGTCGGCCGGGGCGAAACCTTCGGCCTCGTCGGGCCGGACGGGGCCGGAAAAACCACGTTGATCCGGGTGTTCTGCGGCCTGCTTCCTCCCTCTTCCGGATCCTGCCGCGTTCTCGGATGCGACACCGTCAAGGAAAAGGCCCGGCTCATCCGCCGCATCGGGTATCTCTCCCAGCGCTTCTCCCTTTACAGCGACCTGAGCGTGGATGAGAACATCGATTTTTTCGCCCGCATTCACGGCGCTAAAGGGTTCGCCGGCCGGAAAGACGATCTGCTGCGGACAGATGGATTTGTTCCGGTTCAAGAAACGGATGGCCGGCGCCTTGTCCGGCGGGATGAAACAAAAGCTGGCCCTGGCCTGCACGTTGATCCATACGCCGGACATTCTGTTTCCTCGACGAGCCGACCAACGGCGTCGATCCGGTCGCCCGCCGGGAATTCTGGGACATTCTGGCCGAGATCTCGGCCGGCGGAGTGACGATCGTCATCTCGACCCCCTACCTCGACGAAGCCGAGCGATGCTCACCGCCTGGCCTTCATGGACGGCGGACGGGTGATCAAAGTCGCCACGCCGGACGAGGCCCGGGCCGCCGTGACCGGGACGCATCTACGAAGCCGTTTGCGACCGCGTGGCCAAAGCCCGGGACATCGCCCGGCAAGTTCCCGGCGTGGTTTCGGTCCAGGCCTTCGGCGACAAGATTCACGCCGAGTTGCGGACCGGGGCCGACGGCGCGCCGACTGCGGGCCGCCTTGGAGAACGCGGTCAAGGTGACCGTCTTCCGGACGGTCCGGCCGACGCTGGAGGACGTTTTCTTCCGTCTCCTGTCCGGATAGAAAAGGAGAAGCGGCATGAATCCGGCCACGGACGCCATGGAGGTTCGCGGGCTGGAAAAACGCTTCGGGAATTTCCGGGCGGTGAAGGCGATCGACTTCTCCGTTCGTCGCGGGGAGATCTACGGATTCATCGGGGCCAACGGGGCCGGCAAATCGACGACGATCAAGATGCTCTGCGGCCTCCTTCCGCCCGACGGCGGGAAAGCGCGGGTGGACGGGATCGACGTGGCCGCCGATCCCGAGGGCGTCAAACGCCGCATCGGCTACATGTGCCAGAAATTCGCCCTGTACGGCGACCTGACCGCGGCCGAAAACATCGCCTTTTTCGGCGGCATCTACGGGCTCCCCGACGGACGCCTGAAAAAGCGGCGGGAAGAGCTATTCTCCCTGCTGGCCCTTTCGGAATCGGCCGGCGTTCGGGCGGGCGAGTTGCCCCGGGGATACCAGCAGCGCCTGGCCTTGGCCTGCGCCATCGTCCATGAACCGGCCGTCGTTTTCCTGGACGAGCCGACCGCCGGGGTCGATCCGGTCCAGCGGCGGGCCTTTTGGGATCTCATCGATTCCTTTTCCGCGGCCGGGACCACGGTCTTCGTCACAACCCACTTCCTGGACGAAGCGGAATACTGCCGCCGGATCGCCTTCATCGCCGAAGGGCGGATCGCGGCCGAAGACACGCCGGCCGGGTTGAAAGCGCTGCTTTCCGACCGGACGCTGTACGAAGTGAGGGCAGCCGACCCGGCCGGATCGCTCCCCGCCGTCCGGGCCTCAGGCCGGCGTCCTTTCGGCCGCGCTCTTCGGCGGAACCCTTCACGTCGCGGCCGACGCCGCGGCCGACCCCCGGACGCTCTTCGGCGCGGTGTCCGGGATCTCCGGGTACGAGCCGATCCCGCCCACCCTCGAGGACGTCTTCCTTCACATCGCCGGGAAACCCGCATGAACCTGGGCGCCGTCGTAAAAAAAGAGTTTCTCCAGGTCAGGCGGGATCGCCTCATTCTCTTCATGCTCGTCTTTTTCCCGACGATCCTCCTGCTGTTTTTCGGCTATGTCCTCTCCTTCGACGTGAAAAACGTCACCCTCGGCGTCTGGGACCAGGACGGGACCGACCGGTCGCGAAGCTTCGTCCGGCTCCTCGAAAGCGGCGCATATTTCCGCCTGGAAACGATGTTCCTCCGCCAGGGCGAAATCGACGCGGCTCTTCAGAATGGAAGCGGTCATGGCCGCCGTGGTGATCCCGAAAGGGTTCGACGAGGAGATCGAGCGGGGCGGGACGCCCAAAATCCAGGGAATCATCGACGGTTCCGACGGCCGCAAAGCCGGTATCGTCCAGGGCTATCTCCAAGCCTACGCGACCTCGTTCGGGCAGGACGTCGTGACCGAATGGGCCGAGCGGCTGGGACGGCGCCTCGTTGTCCCGATCACGCCGGAAGCCCGGATCTGGTACAACCCCGAGCTCAAATCGACCCCCTATTTGATCGCCGGGCTGATCGTCTTCATCTTCATGATCACCGGGACGATCTCCACCTCGCTCTCGGTCGTCCGGGAACGGGAGCGCGGGACGATGGAGCAGCTTCTGGTCTCGCCCCTGAATCCCGCGGCGGTTATTATCGGGAAAACCCTCCCCTACCTCGGCATCTCAGCCGTGAGCACGGTCATCATTCTGCTGGCCGGGCGATTCGCCTTCGGCATCGAGATCAAGGGCTCGATCCCGCTGCTGGCCCTGGCCTCGCTCCTTTTCCTCCTGGCCGCTCTCGGCCAGGGGATCCTCATCTCGACGGTGACCAATTCGCAGCAGGTCGCCTATTTCGCCGCCGCCCTTTCGTCCATCCTTCCCGCTCTCCTTCTGTCCGACTTCGTCTTTCCCATCTCCGGGATGCCGAAGGTGATCCAGGCCGTGACGGTGATCGTCCCGGCCAAGTACTATGTCCATCTCCTCCGGGGCATCATGATGCGCGGAGCGGGATTCGCCGCCGGGGCATCGGACCTGGCCGCCCTGGCTCTTTTCTCGGCATTCACCCTCGTGGTCGCGGCGGTCCGGCTTAAAAAGGCCCGGCTGGTGTGAGGCGGACATGCTCAAACGGATGATCCGCAAAGAGCTCCTCCAGCTGCGGCGCGACCGAAAGATGTTTCCTATTCTGTTCATCGCCCCGATCATCCAGCTCCTCATCCTGGGTTACGCGGCCAACTTCGACATCGCCGATATCCCGGTCGCCGTTTGCGACCACGACCGGACGGAGGAAAGCGCCGATTACCTCGGCCATCTTTTCGGCGGAGGATCGTTCGTCCGAGCCCTGGACGTTCGGTCCGAGGCCGACCTCGATCCGGCCCTGGATCTCGGCCGGGCCCAGATGGGCCTCGTCGTTCCGGCCGGATTCGGAGAGCGGCTGCGGCGGGGCGACGGAACCAAGGTCCAAGTGATCGTCAACGGCTCCGACACCAATTATGGTCTGAACGGCTACGCTTGGGCCGTCCAGGTCACGGCCCGTTATGCGGCCGGCATCCTGGTCGAACGCATGGCCGCGGCCGGGATCGCCTCCGTCCCGGGCGTCGAATTCCGCCCCCGGGTCTGGTACAACCCGGAGCTGAAAACCTCCTTCTTCATGGTGCCGGCCCTCTCCGGGCTCATCCTCATGATCATCTCCATCATGCTGACGGCGATGGCCATCGTCCGGGAACGGGAAACGGGAACGATCGAGATGCTGGTGGTCACGCCGATCGGGAAGCTCCCGGTTTTAGCCGGCAAGCTCCTCCCCTACCTGGTGATCGGGCTGGCCGAGGTCTCCCTCATTTCCCTGGTCGGCGTTTTCTGGTTCAAGATTCCTTTTCAGGGGAGCGTCTGGCTTCTCACCCTGGGATCGCTTCTGTTTCTGTTCAATACCCTCGGCCTCGGCCTGTTCGTCTCGACCGTTTCCCGGACCCAGCAGCGGGCGATGATGATCGTCATGTTCGTCATCATGATGCCGTTCATCTATCTTTCCGGATTCGTCTTTCCCGTCGATTCGATGCCGGCGGTGTTTCAAACCGTCTCCCGGTTCATCCCCCTGACCTATTACCTGGAGATCGTCCGGGGACTGTTCCTTAAGGGATCCGGGTGGGGCAACCTGGCGGATGAGCTGGTCGCCCTGGCCGTCTTGGGGACGGCGATTTTTTCCCTGTCGCTCTTTCGTTTCCGAAAGTATCTATAATTTATAGGATCAGCGTTTCGGACCGGCCGATGACTTGGCCGTTGGCGGCGATGGCATCCAAACGATAAGCGAAAGATCCTCCCGTGGGGACGGGGCTGTCCCCCACCACACACCTCCCACCGGTGAAGGCGGTTAAGGGAAGGGTTCGGTAAGCCAGAAAATCGCCGCTCCCCGATTTTTTGTAGAGGACGTAATGGGCGACGGGCAGATCATCAGGATTAGCGACGACGATGTCCAGGAGGACCGAGCTGAATCCGAATCCCCGGATGAGCCGTCCTTGGAGGGTTGTCTGGACGCAGGTCGCCGTCACCGCAGTTTCCGTTGCCGCGATCTCGCCCGTCTGATCGCGAACTTCGGCCCGAAGCGTGTGTGAAGAATGGAAAGCGAAGCCGAGGGTGTTCCAGTCGTGGCTCGCGACGAACTCGGTCGGGAAGCCGGCCGGCGACCAGGCGGCTGTCTGGACGCCGTCGACGAGCAGCTTCACCTCGGCGATTCCCACGCCCGCTCGAGCCTCGAGATCTACCGGGACGATCCCCCAGACGAACTGACCGGCGAGCGGTCGGAGAATGGAAATCGAGGTCGGATTGACGACAACGACGTCGATGTAGGTCGACGCCGAAAATCCTCCGGAATCCCGGATTTCTGCCCTGAGCGTGTGGGAAGAAAGATGCTCGAGCTCTCGCGTGTCCCAGGGATAGCTTCCAACAAATTGCGTCGGAACCGGAGAGGGGGACCACGAAGCGACCGGCGAGCCGTCGATGGACAGATTGACCTCCGCCACACCAACGCTTGACAGGGCTTCGACCTGGACCGAAAAAAGGCCCGAAACCGTCTGTCCTTCCCGCGGTTGGAGAAAGGAAATCCGGGGAAAGTCGAGGATGACTACGGACGGCTGGCAGGTGCTCGGACAGGTTCCCCAGACCGTAAACGGCCCCGTCTTGAACGTTCCTGCTTGGCCTTCGGCGTCCCAGGCCGTCCCCTCCAGCATCCAGAATCCCCCGGAATGCCGGGGGGAGTTGGGAATATCCCAGCAGATGTTGTAGAGCAGGTGTTGCGCGGCCGTGCCGTCGGTCGTCAGGGGATGTTCGTAATAGGTGTGGCCCTGGGGAAGGTCCCAGTCCTCCCAATAGGTCAGTTCCATCCAGACTACGCTTTCGTCGTCCCACGCTTCGATCTGAACGGGCGCGACGCCATAACAAAAGCCCTGGTCCAATTCTTCATTGATGGCGCTATTCAACCGGATCGTCGGCACATTGGATGCGGCGGCAGCGTCCAGAGAGAAATTCTTCACACACGCCTTCTCCCGGGGGCTCAGCCAGGCGGTCCGTTCGCCCGGATTGCGCTCGATTTGCCGAGCGAGGGCCTCGGCTTCCTCCGCGGACGACGCCGGCAGGGCAAAGCTCAGGATGCCGGCCGATTCTCCCGGTTGAAGGACGATTTCGTAAGCTTGGACAACGCGCCGGGCCGGACAATCCCGGGCCGCGGACGTATCGACGAAATCCTCGGTCTCGAAGGAGGCCAGCCGATGGTTCAAACCGATTGACGAAAGGGCCAGCCGCGGTTCGGCCGAGGACTTGACAGGCATCTCGATTTCCAGCACCGCTTGAAAAGCGATTTCAGTCGCCCCCATATTGACAAAAACGTCCAGCCATCGGGCAAGGCCGTCCTTGTCAATATAAAGCCGGCGCCAAATCCGAACGCCGATCTCCTCGACCACGGGAAAGACAAGCTCCCGCAAAGCCCGGCCCTGAACGGCGGCCCCTCGAGGTTCGTAAGCGAACGACGCGCCCCCGCCAGGAAAGCGAACGGACAGCTTGTTGACGAAAAGATCCCCGGCTTCCAAGGCCCGGCCGGAGGCCGGCCGTTCGTCCGAACCGGTTTCCACGATCCAATCGACCCCCCCCGGCGTCCGGCAGATCATCGTCCCCGGAAGATCCGGATGGATTTCCCATCCCGGCAGGTCGCCAACCGGAATCCGCGGCTGACGGGTATTCGAAAAATCCAGAGAAACGCCGAGAATAAAGAGAAGGAGAGCCGCCGGAATGACGAAACCGTATTTTCGAGACTGTCTCATGTTTCACCCCCGAAACGAAGCGTCCCTATTCCTTGCTCTCTAAAAAAAAGAATAGGCCGCCCTGGCCAAGAAGTCAACGGCGGCGCCGGTTCAGGCGATTCGGGACACCCAGGACGCGAAACGCCGGAACGACCGGTCGAAGGTCCGCTCGACTTCCGGCGGAAAGGCGCAAGCCGGGAGCTCGTCCTGGCCCAAGTGGTAGGCCAGGCACTCGCAGCATATTCCCTTTCGCGAACACGGCTCGTACGTGCAATTGCAGCGCGACGCGTTGGTTTTATTGCGGCATTCCATATGCGGACCCACCTTTAACGGACGACGATCTCGTCGGAAAAAAGCCAGGCCTTTTCGCCGGCCCCGCCATGCCCTTCCGGACACGTTTTAATGGAGGCCGCGGTCACCCGGACGAACCGGGCTCGGGCGGTTTCGATCGCCAGCCGGACGGTTTCAGTCAACGCGCCGGCGGCCCCGTCCCGAACCGGAAAGGCGACGGAGGCGGCGACGCGGAAATTCGTCCCGTCGTCGGACACGGCGACTTCGACCGAACGGGGGAAAAAGATCCAAGACGCCGTATTCTGGAGGAATCCGATTTCGACCGCCTGGATCTTTTTCTGTTTGCCGAGGTCGATCGTCGCGACCAAGTCGTCGCCTTCGAATCCCTGCCACCGTCCGTCCGTATGGGATTTGCCGCCCTTCAGACCGTCAACGAGGCCGCCGGGACCGCCGGCGGCGTATCGTTCCTGGTATGGGAATTGAAGAATCGGCGTCCGGCCCAGGGCCGGATGGACCAGGAACGCGGTTTCGGTGACCGGCCCGCGAAGTCTCCCACCCGCGAAAACGCCCGCCCTGACGACCGCGGATTTCTTCAAATCGAGCGGACCGGCGTACGCTCGCGATTTCGCCGTCGGCTCCGAACCGTCAAGGGTGTAGCGGATATCCGGACGCAAGCCCTCCGCCTCCATCCCGATCCGCAGGCGTTTCGTTCCCGGGGCGAAGGCCGGGGCCAGCGTTACGGCAAACATGCTCCGAGCCCAATTGAAGCCGAGGGCGTCGTACCTGAGGAGCTGGATTTCGAGACGTTCGCGGAATTCGTCCCAATTCCGTCCCTCCTTGGCCGTCCATCCCGCCTCGGCCATCGCCGCTAGCCGCGGGTAAGTCATGTATTGGGAATGGGCCGGCGTCGAGATATATTCCGCCCACAGGTTGGCCTGCAGCCCGATGACGTGCGCGCTTTCCTCGGTCGAAAGCTCCGGCGGCACCGGCTCGAAGGAATACACCTTGCTCAAGGGCACAAATCCGCCGATCGACAATGGCTCAATCGCCGCATCCCCCTGGTAATAATCAAAATAGCAAAACGACGTCGGCGTCATGACAACGGGATGTCCGGCCTTTGCCGCGGCGATCCCGCCTTCATTACCCCGCCAGGACATGACGGCGGCGTTGGGCGCCAGGCCGCCTTCCAATATTTCGTCCCAGCCGATGAGCTTCCGGCCCCGGCTGTTGAGGAACCGCTCGATCCTTCGGACAAACCAGCTCTGCAATTCCTCTTCGGTCTTCAGCCCTTCCTTTTTCATCCGGGCCTGGCATTTCGGACAAGTTTTCCAATGCGCTTTGTCGACCTCGTCCCCTCCGATATGGATGTAGTCTCCGGGAAAGAGGGCGATCACTTCGGTCAGCACGTCTTCCAGGAAGGCGAACGTCTTCTCGTTGCCTGGGCAGTACACATCCACGATCGGCCAGTATCCGCCGGGGGGAACCGTGAACGGCCCGCCCGTGCAGGAAAGCTCGGGATACGCGGCCAGGGCGGCCAGGCAATGGCCGGGCATCTCGATCTCCGGGACGACGGTCACGTGACGGGCGGCGGCATATGCCACGATCTCCCTCACGTCCTCCTGGGTATAGAAACCGCCGTTGCTCGCCTGCTCGCCCGGTTGCTGAGCCGGCCGGTCGTTCCAATGCCGGTCTTCGCGATCGACCCGCCAGGCCCCGATTTCGGTCAATCGGGGATATTTCTCGATCTCGAGCCGCCAGCCCTGGTCATCCGTCAAATGCCAGTGAAACACGTTCATCTTGTGGAGGGCCAGGCTGTCGATGACGCTCTTGACGAATTCTTTTGGAAAGAAATGCCGGGAGACGTCCAGCATCATGCCCCGCCAGGGAAACCGCGGCTTGTCCTCGAGGTGAAGGCAAGGAACGATCAAGGAGCGTCCGGCGGTTCCGGCCGAGCCGAACGCTTCCGGCGGAAGGAGCTGGAGCAGGGTTTGAATCCCGTAAAAAGCTCCGGCCGGCCCATTGGCCGTGATGGAAACGGCCGCCGGGGTCACCGATAGCTCGTAGCCTTCGGGGCCCAGATCGGCCCGACTTCCCCGGCAGAGGAACACGACAGGCGTCGCTTCGACCGGAGGAGCGTCGGTCACCGGAAGGTCGAGGCCGAACGCGGCCCGCAACCGATCCGCGAGGAACCGGCCCGCGGATTCAAATTCCACGTCTCCGGTCGGGACGGCGATCCGCCCGGCCCGATCGAGGGCGAATTCCCCCGGCTGACGCTCGACCGCCAACGGCTTGGGAACGATCGTCCGTTCCGGGGAAAGGGCCAGGGGCGCTTCGGCGGCTGGGGGGTTGCCGCAGGCCGTCAGCAAGACCAAAAGGCCGACAGCCAGGGCCGGCCGGGCGAAGATGCGCGTGCTCTTCATGGAACGCTCCTTGGCGAGGAATCAGCCGGATTTTACCACGGGCGCTTCGCCCCCCCAAGTTTCGCTTGCTTTTCGCGGAAGGCTATGATATATTTTAATTGGTCATATGACCAATTAATTAAGTCTAGGATCGATTCCATGCTTGAACCGTTGCTGGGCTCGGAAATCAAAGAAAAGACCCTCCTCTACATCCTGTCCAACGGGGAGTCCTATCCCCGGGAAATCGTCCGGGCCTTCGGATTCAACCTTTATGCCGTTCAAAACCAGATGAGAAATCTCGAAAAAGGCTCTGTCCTTTGCAGTACCCTCAGGGGGAAGGTCCGCCTCTACGAATTCAATCCCCGGTATCCGTTCCGGAAGGAGCTCGCCGCCTTGCTCGAAAAAGCGTTGTCGTTTTATCCGGAAAAAGAACGGGCCCGCATCCTGGACGTTCGTCTCCGGCCGCGCCGGGCGGGCAAGCCGTTATGAAAACTCCCGGTTTCAAGGGAATCTCTCTGGAAAAGCTCGCCGTTTTCGTCTCGGACCATCTGACCCGGAAAGGGATTGAAGCTGTCTTGACGGGCGGGGCCTGCGTCGCTATTTATTCCAAAAACCGGTATCTTTCGCTTGATCTCGATTTCGTCCTGGTTTCCTTCGAAAAAAAACGTTTGCTCAAAGCCGCCATGGAAGAGATCGGCTTTCAGCTTGAAAGCGGTTGTTTCAAGCATGGAGAAACGCCGTTTTTTGTCGAATTCCTGCCGCCTCCCCCTTCGGTCGGGGAAGAGCCGGTGAAAAAAATCCTGAGTCTCAAACGTCATGGAAAAATCCTAAGGCTCTTATCGCCGACGGATTGCATCAAAGACAGGCTGGCCGCGTTCTATCATTGGAACGACCGTCCCTCTCTGGAGCAAGCGCTCCTCGTCGCCGGCGCCCAAGTCTTCGATCTCGCCGAGATCCGCCGCTGGTCGGAAAAAGAAAACATGAAGGAAAAATTCAATACATTCCGCAAACGATTGCGGGCTTAATCGAGCGGTAAAGCGGCGAGGCTCAAGGGGTCGACCCGGCTGTCGAGGACCCGCACACTCCAATGAAGGTGCGCCCCGGTCGAGCGGCCTGTGCTCCCGACCTCGGCGATGACGTCTCCCTTGGCCACCCGGTCTCCCCTCTTCACCAGAAGCTTGGAGAAATGCCCGTAATAAGTGAAGACACCGAGGCCGTGGTCGATGATGACGGTTTTACCCGAATAATACAGCTCGGTAGCCAGGACGATTCGCCCGGCATTGGCCGCTCGGGCCGGCGTCCCGGCCGGGGCGGAGATGTCCACGCCCGCGTGGGTCGAGGCGAGCCGGCCGTTATACATCCGGCGCTGGCCGAAATTCGGAAACGGCTCGTAATCCGGAAGCGGCGAGACAAAAGGTCCCGTCCCCATCCAGGCGGGCGAGACCGAGCCCAGGATGTCGGCGACCAAGGCGGACTCGCGCTTGATCCGCTCGACCTCTTCGGGGGGCGCCTCGACCATCTCCGGAGAGACAGTCAGGCTCGTCTTGGGAAATTCCCTCGGCTCGACCACAAGCTTGCGGAAAAGATTTTCCCGGGTGCCGTCGCGCCGCTCGATGGTGATCTCCATGAAATAAGCCTGGGGCTTGGCTCCCAAGTCGATTCCAAGGAGGACCGTCTTCTTCTTCCCGTCGAATTCGATCCTCCGCTTCTGGGTCCGCAGCCGGATATCGATGCGGCGGACGGTCGGGTCCTCCCGGGGCTTCACCAGGATGATTTCGCCGGGCTGGAGGGCTCGGAACGTGAATTCCAGGGCGACCCCGGGAATGAGGATCGTCCGGACGGCCGGCGAGTCCGGGCCGGCGAAGGCCGGGGCCGTCAACAAAACGAACGCCGTCCGGAGGATCACGGCGAGGACCGCCGCTCCCGCCCGGATGAGGCGGCGGCGCATCGTTCGGTCGATCATCGCGGCATCCCTCTAAAACGCGAAGGACAACGTGACCGAGCGGCAATCGCGTCCGGCGGCGAAGGAAACCCGGACCGAGTCGCCGTTCCTGTTCAGTGCGTTGATGGCCCGGGCCGTGAAGTAGCCGATGACCGATCCGGCGAAGACGTCCGACGGCCAATGCTTCCGGTCATGGACCCGGTAAACGGCGGCCAGACCGGCCGCGGTATAGGCCAGGGCATCGATCCAGAACGATTCGGAATTTTCGGCGATCGTCGTCGCCACGGCAAACGCCCCGGCCGCGTCGCCCGAGACAAACGACACGTACCGGCCTTTGAATGAGAAGGGATGGAACGACTCCGGGCCTTCATTCGCATAAGGCCGGGCCCGGCCGACGACGATTTTGATCGCCATGACCGTCGCCGAAGCGGCCAGGAAGCTTTCGAATCCGACCAGGGCGGTTTTGCGGACGGGACGGGAATCGAAGATTTCCCCGCCGCCGTAGAGGACCGCCAGAAAGGCCGTGAGGTAACCGCCGTTCCCGAATTTCGAGATGACCGATGAGGCGTCGAGAGACGCCTCGGTCTTCCCGTCCTGGATCCAGTCGAAGATCGGACGGTCGAAGGCCAGCAGCAGTCCGGTCGCTCCGGCCGCCGCGGCCAAAGCCAGAAAATCGTCGCCATCCCACTTGGCCGGAGCGGTCCAGGCGGACAGGCAGTCGGAAGGAAGCTTGCGGAGATAATCGCCGTTGAGCCGCCACGCGGGATTCGCGGGCGGATCCTGGGAAGCGGCCGCGGCCGGCGAAAGCCCGGCCCAAAAGACCAGGGCCGCCGCGAGGATCGCTGCCGTCCGCCGGTCAGTCATGCGGCCCTACCGCCAGCGCTTCGATCGCCCGAAGCGCCCGATCGGTCGCACCCTGGAGCGAGGTCAGAATATCCTTGGCCTTCCGGCCCATCTCCTCCATCGCTTCCGGATCGGCGAAGCCGAAATAGACGGCGATTTCCTCGGGCGTCCGGACGGTCTTCGCCCCGCCGCCAAGCTCGAACGTCTCGGCCAGGACGGCGAAATTCTTCATATGCGGGCCGAACACGATCGGCTTACCGTAAAACGCCGGCTCCAGGAGGTTTTGCCCTCCCCAGGGGACGAGGCTTCCACCGATGAAGGCGGCGTCGGCGACGGCATATGTCCGGGCGAGCTCGCCGATCGTATCCAAGACAAGGACGTCCCAATTCGCCGCGGGATCGAGCTCGCTTTTCTTCCGGATGAGCAGATCCTTCCCCGCCTGGGTTTCGCAAAATCCCGAGAATTTTTCCGGATGCCGGGGAGCGAGAATCAGGCGAAGGCCGGGGCGCTGCCGCCGGGCGATCCGAAAGGCCTCGAGGAGAATCGTCTCCTCGCCCGGATGAATGCTTCCGGCGACGATGACCTTGTTTCCGGTCCGGATCCCGAGCTCCCTCTTGAAAGCCTCGAGGGACGCGGCCGAAAGCTCGGGCAGCCGGGTTTCGCATTTGAGGTTCCCGGCCACCTGGATTTTTTCGGCGGCAAGGCCGAGCTTCTCCAACCGATCCCGATCCAACGGCGTCTGAACCAAAAACCGGGTCACCCGTCCCAGGAGCCGGAGGGCGAACGGCCGGAGCCGGCGCATCCGGGCGAACGTCCGGTCGGACATCCGGCCGTTGACGACGAGGACGGGGCAGCCCCGGCGCCGGGCCTCGCGCAGCAGCCGCGGCCAATATTCCGATTCGGCCAGAACCAGGAGGGCGGGCCGGAGGCGGGCGAAATACCGCTTGACGGAAAAGCCCAGGTCGAACGGGACGAAGAACAGGTGGTCGGCATCCCGGATATTTTTCCGAGCCGTTTCGAATCCCGTGTTGGTCAGGACGGAAAATCCGATTTCCCAATCCGGGTGGGCGGCCCGGAGCGCTCCGACCAAGCTCTGGAGCGAAAGGACCTCGCCGACGGATACGGCATGGATCCAGACGAACGGACGCCCTCCCTTGGATTGCGGAAGGAGAATGCCGAGCCGCTGCTTTAAAAAGAGCGGTTCTCCGCGCCGGATCTTCAGCCGGAGCCAGTACGACGGCAGAATGATCGCCAGGGCAATGATCATCACCAGGTCATAGATCACATACACGATTTTCAGAATATACCGGAATTTCCGGGCTTTTTCCACAACCCGGCTGGAATTCGATCAGCGTCCGGTTTTCGCGAGCGACAGGAGCTGCCGATGGCCGGCGTAATCGTGGACGGCGACACCGCTGAAAGACGGGTAAACCGAAAGCTCGCCGATCGTCATTCCGATCGTCTGCTTCAGAGGCTCCGTCCCGAGGCCGGCAAAGCTGACCGAAGCCCCCGGAATCTCGAGCGCCGCGTAGACCGGCCACCACAGCTCGATCTTGCCGGGGCCTCCCTTTTTGGTTTGAAAATCCGCCGCCGCCGCCGGCGCGAGAATGGTCAGCGTCAACTCCTCGGCCGTCCCCGCAACGCAGGCGAAATACGGAGCGTTCGGGAAGGCAAAGGGATCGGGCGCGGGCGCGCCGCGGAAGGTGAAAAGGCGCTTGTCCTCGACGGGTTGGGTTTCCAGGCCGACAATGACCTTCTTCCCCGTCTTAGCCGCATAGGCCAGCTCACCGACGGCTTGGGCACGGTGCCCCCGACGCCGGAAACAACAGTGGAATCCTCCCGGAGGGTCACCTGATCGCAGATGTCGATGACATGCTCGTAAACGGGTTTGGACTTCCCGTCGAGAGCCGCGGTGAGCACCTCGCCGGACGCCGCATCGATCGTGTCGAACCACGACGGCATATCCGCCCCGAATTCGAGCCTGGCGGACCGGGCCAGCCCGGCCGCATCGGCGAGAATCCGGAGATAATTCTCAAGGATTTCGCCCCGCTTCGGGCCGTTGAATCCGCCCAGGAGGTTCGGCTCGATATCCAGCTGAACTCCGGCAAAACGGGCCGAGGCGGCCACCCGGGAATTGAAAGCGATGATGTCCTTAATCGCGTTCTTGACGAAGGCGTGGTTGCGGGGAAGGACGAGATCCTTATCCCCGAAACAGGGCCGACGTCCGGATGCCTTTCTGCTGGAGCGGCATGATCAATCCGCCCATCTCCGCCTCGTCGAAAGCGAACGACCCGAACTTAAACGGGAGGTTGAGATAGATCGGTTGATCCCCTCGCCCGTCAGGTAGGACAATAAGGCGTTCTGTTCCGTCCGTGAGGCCATGATCTGCTCGGTGTTCCAGATCCACGTGGCCTTTACGGCCGGCCGGGGAATGGGCGGCCCCGCCGGGAGGGCGCCTGGGCGATTTGTCAGGGCCAGGCCTTTGACTTCGAGCCGGTAAGGGCCTGGGGAGATAAGCTCGAGGACAAAAACCGCCAGGGTCTTCCGGTCGAAACCGGACGGCAAAGCGGTCAAGGGGACGACCGCCAGCTGCCAGGTCGGCTCGATCTTTTTGGACGGCAGGAAAGACGAGAGCGGCCCGATCGTCGCCGAATCGTCTTTCTTGAACCAGGCCGCGTCGGCCAGCTTGACGTTCACCTCGGGTCCGCCCGCATTCCCCTTGATCCAGAATACCAGATGGGAAAAGGACTCGCCGTTCAGGAATTCCCGGGTCAACGGCTCGCCGTTAGTTTCGATCAGATGGATCCAGGCACCGCACCAGCCGTCCTTTTCCCTGGTCGCGGTCAGGACCAGAGAGCTCTGCCCGTCGGCCCCCGGCACCATGTCGAGCTGGGCGGAGCTGGGCGCGCCCTGGAAAGCGCCGAAGTTGCCGCCGAGAACGTGCGGCGGCGGAGTCTCGAAATTGGAGATCAGAAAATAATCGCCGTTGAAAACCGCCGGCTTCCCGACCGTTTTCCGGCCCGAACGATATTCCTTGGACAGGAGCTGGATGTCCAGGATATCGCCGGAGGCCCGGCGGATCGCCGCCGCCCGGCCGTAGCGGATCGCCTCGGCCGAACCGAGATCCCAATCCGGAAGTGCGATGGATGCGGAAAGGACAACGTCCTTATCCTGGGGTTGAGATCCGACTCCGGCGGAAGATACCGGGATCACGGCCGCGAAAAGGAGAAGAATCACCGGGGCGGGGATGACATATTTCCTCATCATGCGAGTTATCATAGAGATGCGGCGGTTTTTTACAATCGCCTTTTGGGGTGAGATGGGAGACGATTCCGGGTCGTTCCCCCCGGAAAGCACCCCTCCTCCTAAGCCCGACCGCGGATTACTTTGTTTTCC
Organism: Candidatus Aminicenantota bacterium; assembly: GCA_963783665.1. Classification (GTDB taxonomy): domain Bacteria; phylum Acidobacteriota; class Aminicenantia; order Aminicenantales; family UBA4085; genus JAAZPG01. The sequence goes on from CAWANZ010000002.1 coordinate 899,861, forward strand.
CAGCGGAAACGAGCTTGCGATGATAAGACGCGTCGTGGAAGGCGATCCCGGCAAACGACGGATAGAGCGAAAGCTCGGCGATCGTCTCGCCGACGACCCGGACGAGGTCGTTCGGGACATGAGAAATAAAGCTGATGGATGCGCCCGAGACCAGCGGGACGTAAAAGACCGGCCACCAATACTCGAAAGTCCCTCCCTCTTTTTCCTTTCGCCGGTCTTCGGAAAAGGCGGCCGCATCCGCCGCTTCCAGCACAGTTAAAGTCGGTTCCGTCCCGGAGCCGGAAATACAGACATAGAACGGCGCTTGCGGAAGGGCGTCGAGCTGCGAGGCGGGAGCCCCGCGGAACGTGAACAAGCGCTCGTCCTCGATAGGGGTTGTTTCCAGCCCCACATAAACCTTTTTCCCGATCTTGGCGGCATAAGCCAACTCGCCCGCGGCCTGGGCGATGGTCCCGTTGATTCCGGAAGACGTCGTCCGGTAATCCATCAAGGTCACATGGTCGCAGATGTCGAGCAGGTGTTCGTAGACCGGCTTGGAGCGTCCGCCGTAGGTCGTGGTGAGGACATCCTCGGAGTATTCGTTGATCATGTCGAACCAAGGGGGGATGTCGGCTCCGAACGTCAAGCCGGCGGACCGGGCCAGCCCGGCTGCGTCGGCCATAACGAGGATGAAATTCTTCAAGAGGACGCCCCGGCCGCGCCCGTTGAAGCCGAGGCAAAGATACGGTTCGATATCGACGTGAATGCCGGAAAACCGGGCCGGTTCGGGGACCCGGCCGTTGTAAGCGGCGATGTCGGCAATCGTCTTCCGGACAAAGGCGTGGTTTTCGGCCAGGACAAGGGTTTTGTCTCCGAACAAGGCATGCGCCCGGATCCGATTTTCCGAAAACCGCTCAAGGAGCGGGGCCAGCCGGACATCATCGAGGATGACGGCCCCGGATTCATACGGCAGGCCGAGATAGACGAGATCGATCTTCTCCCGGACCAGGTGCTCCAGAAGCAATGTCCGCTGCTCTTCCGAACGGCAGATTTCATCCGTGTTCCAGACCCACGTCGCCCGCGACGACGGTTGGGGCAGGGGCGGCGCCTGGGGCGGCATTCCGCCCGAACCGGCCAAAGCCAGCCCCTTGACCTCGAGCCTCCACTCGCCTGGAGCCGTCGGTTCCAGGACCAGGGAAGCCAGGGCCCGGCGGTCGAGGTTTCCGGGCAGGGTTGAGAGCGGGATGGCGGCGAGCCTCCACTCAGTCCCGATTCTGCCTTCCGGCAGGAAGGAAGCCAGCGGTCCGACGGTCACGGCATCGTCGCGGCGGAACCAGGCGGAATCGGCGAGCTTCAAGCTCGCCTCGAATCCGGGACGATCCGCTTTGACCCAAAAGACCAGATGGGAAAAAAGCTCGGAGTTCAAGAAGGCCCGTGTTTCCGTTTCCCCTGCGGTTTCGAAAAGATGGATCCACGCCCCACAGAACCCGTCCGCCTTCTTCGTCACGGAGAGAACGAGCGCGCTCCGGCCGTCGGACGTCGTCTGGACCTCGACTCGGGCCGAGCTCGGGGCCTTGGAGAACGTCCCGAAATGGCCTCCCAGGGTGTTGGGCGGCGGCGCATCGAAATTCGAGATCAGAAAATAATCGCCATGGAAGACTTCCGGCCTCGTTCCCGGAGCCAGGAACGTCCGGAAAATATCGGAAAAAAAGTGGACGGCCAGGACCTCCCCTTCGGCTTTCCGGACGGCCGAAACCCGGCCGAGGCGGATGGATTCGGCTGATTTCAATTCCCAATCGGCCAGCGAGAGCTTCAGGGAGAGCCTCGCCGCAGCGGCCGCCTGGGGCGGAGTCTCCTGGACGAAAGAAGGACCCGGCGCGGAGAGAGCGAAGAATAATCCGAAGGCTGGAATGAGGGCCGCGGCGTGGACGGTCGCAAATTTCATTCGATTTTTCCCCTGTTCAGCCGCGAAAAATCAGGCTTACTTTGCCGGACACGCGATGAAGCAGCACGATTCCGGGAGCCTGGACCGTTGCCGCCCCTTCGGGAAGGCATTCCTCCAAGGTCCAATCGGGGGGTACGTTCACGGTCAAGCCTTCGATTTCTTCCGGGATGTCCAGCTCGACGGTCTTTCCCCGCGGCGTCGTCGCCACATCCACGGAAATCGCGTTTCGCGCGGCCCACCACTTCCCCAAGTCGCGGATCGATCCGGTCCAGGCTTTTTCCTGGACGGCCTCCACGAGCTTCTGTTCGAATTCCAATTTGGAGCCGGCGATGTTCGGATGGATGAGAACGACGCAGATTCCGCCATAACGGGAGACGCGTTCGATCACATGGATCGCCTTGACCAGGAGCTCGTCGAAGGAAATCGGGCGGGTATCGTCGATGACCACCGGGAATTCAAAAACCGGCACCTCGGCGAAGGCCTTCCGGTCATAATTCATCTGAAAGGGAAGATTCGTCAGCGTCTCGCCGACGGTCGCGGTCGAGCTGAACCTGTATCCCGTCGCCAGAAGCGCCTGGGAAAGCGTCTCGGGATTCCGCAGATAGCCGGAACGGAAGCTCGTCACCTCCCTGCTTCCCCAACCGTTCCAGAAGGAACTTGCTGACGCGCAATTCCCCCAGAACGCTCGCCCCGGCCGTCGACTTCTCTTCAAGGAAAGCCGGATGATATTCCGGGTAGCGTTCGTCTCCCGAGCCGAGCGGCAACGTTTCAAACACGATCGAATGGCTGACGGAATGGCTCGCGACTTCCATCCCCAGGCTGTTCAACTCGGTCAGGATACCGGCCGTGCTTTTATCCAACAGGGGCCTATCATACCAATCCTTGAGGTACTTCGCTTGGATGAAGTAGGTCGCCCGGATGCCCCGGGAGGCTTCGTAACGGGCATAGGAAATCGAATGTTCCAAGGATTTCTGGGCATCGACATCATGGGAGATCACCAAGGAAAAAGCCCGGCCGTCCGGAACCGTCCCCAGGGTGACGGCGGCCGGCTCGGCGTCTCGATAGACGCCCCGCAGCCAGCGCAACAGCGTGTCGGATGCGGGCTCATACTCATTGATATAGCTTCGCGTGAGCCAATCCGCGCGGACATTGTATCCCCTCAAGATAAAATCGCCGATGTCCAGACCGACCGCATAAGCCCGCCCCCCGCCGATCGTCCGGCGGGTCATGGCCGCCGTGCCGTCATCGAACACGGCCAGGGGGGCCTCCCGCGGATTCGTGAATCCATAGGTGCCCAGTCCTTGATCCGGTTTGTCCGGCCGGCCGAGTTGAAAAGCCCGTTCCAGGGGATCCGAGAGTTCCAGGCCGCCGGGTTGTCGGTCGGCGAGGGTCATCTTGAGGCGGGCCCGGCTGGGAACGGATTCGTCGAAGCCGAACACGTCTCTCATGCCGACGCCGATGGCGTTCTGGGCGATTAGGGTTCCGCCGTTCCGGGTGTGGTCCATGATCGCCCGCAGGGCTTCGGGCGACATCCAGCCGCCGGAAAAAACCGGGTAAACCAGGATTACCTTGTGTTCGAGGGCCCGGCGATAATCATCCGTTACGACGAACGGCACGCCGATCGCTTTCAAGCCATGGGCCAATCCCAGCCAGCCGGAATCGGGGTTTGTGATCAGGATCGCCAGGCGGCTCGACGAACCCGTGCCGTACCGGGCGATCGGCGTCGGTGGAACCTCGACGACTGACGAAATCCCCTCCGGACCGGTAAGATCGAAGAGGGGGCGAGGGGAGGAATCACGGAAAGGCTCGAGCGCCAGATAAGCCATCAGGCCCACGACGCCGAGGATTCCGACCCATATCAACCATCTGGTCTTCATGACGGGGAGAGCATCTTATCCTAAGCTCTTCCGTTCCTCAAGGCGTCGGCCGGTTCAGGGTGACGGGAATCCGTGCTCCCAGTAGTGCGCGGCAAGGTCGACGGCGATTTTTCCAAGAATGAATACCGCGACCAACAGGGCCGGAAAACGGAACATGCTCAAGACGATTCCTCCCAGCATCAGAACGAACAACAGGGGAAGAACCCGCCCCAAAGGCCGGACAATCTGGTCCTCTGCCGTGCGCCGGCGGTACTCCCGCTTCCCCAGAAAATTGCGGATGAACGAGAACAGGTGGCCGGCAAGCAGCGCTCCGACCGGAAGCCAAAGCTCTCCGAAAAAAGACAATTCGTCCAATCGGGCCGCCGGGCGGATCCGGGCTTCCTCCCCCGCAATTCCTCCGAGCAGGGCCGTGGCGCAAATGAGGAGGTATCCATAAACGAAAAGAAAGATAGCGGCCAGGAATATTTTTGCAACTGCCCGCAGAATAAAAGCGATGACCCGATGCTCGTTCGCCTCGGACCCGAGGCGGACCGGCACGAAAAAGAGCTTCAGCGCCCCGAAAAGTCCGACCAGGATGCAATCGCACCAATAGAGGAAAAACAAGGGCTGGGAGTATGGCGGGCGGAGCAGGACGATGAAGCCGGCGGTGAGATTGAAGGCGATGAGGCCCCAGGCCGTCGGGTCCCGGGCGATGCGACTGAGAAATCCCCGGACAAGCCGTCCTCCCGTTTTTCCCTCAAGGGCCATGGGCCCATGTTACCCGGCATCCCGATAAAGCGCAATGGACGCAATAACCTGCAGTTTTTTCTGGTAATTCGCCCAGGTTTCTGCTATACTCCGCCGGAATAAAAATATTAAGACTCCAAGTTCAAAGGAACAAAGACGATGGCTGAAGAAACGAAGCCCGAAGGCGAAAAAGTCGCCAAAAGATTTAAAATCAACAAATTGACCGTCGCCGCGATCGACGCGAAGCTCGAACAGGCGCGGTCCGCCCAGGGCGGCCTCGGCTCCCGCTACGCCAAGCAGCTGCAACTGCGCAAAAAAGCCCTCGGAAAGTAATCCCGTCTTTCCCGGCCCGCTTTTCCCGGCCTTGACGTCCGCCCCTCCCCCATCCGGTCCTCCGGCTCAAGTTTCTTTTTGCCCCCGTCTGTGTTAGGATATCGCAAGAAAATAAAGGAGATATAACGTGTTGACGAAAGAGAAAAAAACCAAGATCGTCACTGACAACCGGGTCCATACCGACCGATTCCGGCTCGGTTGAAGTCCAGGTCGCCCTGCTCAGTGAACGAATCAGCGCCCTGACCAAGCACATGGGCGCGTTCAAGAAAGACCACAACTCCCGCACCGGCCTGATGAAGATCGTCAGCCAGCGGAAGCGCCTGCTGATCTATCTGAAGCGGGAAGATTCCGCCCGGTACGAGAAGCTGATCCAGAAGCTCGGATTGCGCAAGTAAGCGCAACCGGTATTGAAACCGAAATGTCCCACACCATAAGTCTTGAAATCAACAACCGCACTTTGTCCATCGAGCTCGGCAAGATGGGCAAACAGGCCGACGGCTCGGCTTTCGTCCGCTACGGTGAAACGGTTGTGTTCGTCGCCGCAACTTCGAAGAAGGAAGCCCGGGAAGACCGGCCGTTCCTGCCTCTGGTCGTCGACTACCGCGAAAACACTTACGCCGCCGGAAAGATCCCCGGCGGCTTTTTCAAGCGCGAAGGCCGCCCCACGGAACGGGAGATCCTCGTCTCCCGGTTGATCGACCGGCCGGTCCGATCGCTGTTTCCCGACGGTTACCACAACGACACCCAGATCGTCGCCCTCCTGTTTTCGGCCGACCTCGAAAACGAGCCCGACACGCTCGGCCTGATCGGGGCCTCGGCCGCCCTCTACTTCTCCGACATCCCCTTCACCACCCCGTTCGGTGCGGTCAAAGTCGGCCTGACTGACGGCAAGTACGTCATCAATCCGACGGGCAAGGAGCTCGAAGCGAGCCCCCTCAACCTCCTCGTCGTCGGGACAGAGGAAGGCGTATCCATGATCGAAGCCGGGGCCAAGGAAGTCGACGAAGACACGATGATGGGGGCGATCGAAGCGGCCCTCGAACCGATCCGCCAGATCATCAAGGCCCAGAAGGACCTCTACGAAAAGCTCGGCATCGCCAAGCGGACATTCGACCCCAAGCCCCTTAATGAAGCCAAGCTGGCCGAAATCGAAGGCAAGATCGGCGCCGACTCTCCACCAGGCGATCCAAACGCCGGGGAAAAAGGCCCACGACAACGCCGTCTCCGCGGTTCAGAAGGAGCTGATCGCCTCCATCCCTGCGGAGAACGTGGACGAACAGACCGAAGCCAAGGCAGCTCTTTGAAAAAATCTACGAGAAACAGGCCCGCCGGATGATCCTCGACGAGGGACGCCGGGTCGACGGCCGGGGTTTCGACGACATCCGGCCGATCACGATCGAAGTCGGGCTTCCTTCCCCGGACCCACGGGTCGGCCCTGTTCACCCGAGGGGAGACCCAGGCCCTGGCCACAGTCACCCTGGGCACGGTCCAGGACGCCCAGCGCCTGGACGGCCTGGGCGAGGAAATCCAGAAACGGTTCATGCTGCATTACAACTTCCCGCCGTTCTCGGTCGGCGAAGCCGGCTTCCTCCGCGGCCCCGGACGCCGGGAGATCGGCCACGGCGCCCTGGCTGAAAAAGCCATCCTTCCGGCCATCCCGGCCGAGGAGCAGTTCCCCTACACCGTCCGGATCGTCTCCGAGATCCTCGAATCGAACGGCTCGTCCTCCATGGCCACCGTCTGCGGCGGCGTCCTCGCCCTGATGGACGCCGGCGCGCCTCTGACCATCATCCCGGCCGGCATCGCCATGGGCTTGGTCAAGGAAGGCGACCGTCATGTCGTCCTGACCGACATCGCCGGACTCGAGGACCACTTCGGCGACATGGACTTCAAAGTCGCCGGATCGGAAAAGGGCATCACCGCCATTCAGGTCGACCTGAAGCTCGATTCCATTCCCCTGTCCATCTGTCCGGGAAGCGCTGATCAAAGCCAAAACCGCCCGGTTGAAAGTCCTGGCCAAGATGAAGGAAGCGCTCCCGCAACCGCGGACGGAGATTTCGCCCTACGCCCCCCGGATCATCTTCCTCTACATCAATCCGGAAAAGGTCGGCGAAGTCATCGGACCCGCCGGCAAGATCATCAAGAAGATCGTGGCCACGACCAAGGCCAAGATCGACATCGACGAAACCGGCAAGGTCGTCATCGCCTCCGATCGACATGGAAGCGGCCGAGCGGGCCAAGCAGATGATCCTCGACTTGACGGCCGAGGCCGAAGTCGGCCAGACCTACACCGGCAAAGTCGTCCGGATCGAGGAATACGGCGCCTTCGTCGAAATCATGCCCAACCTCGTCGGCCTGATGCACGTCTCCGAGATCGCGCCCTATCACGTCCGGAGCGTCAGCGACGTCCTCCACCTGGGCGATGTCGTCACCGTCAAGGTCCTGACGATCGAAGACAACCGCATCCGGTTGAGCATGAAAGCGCTCAATCCCGACGCCGTGCCTCCCGAAGGATCCGAGTCCACGGGCGGCGCCGAGAACTCGAATCCGCGTCCCTACCCGCCTCGGTCCGACCGCGACCGCGGGCGCGGCGGAAGAGGCGGCGGCCGGGGACGGTACTAACGCGTCCGGCCGGACAGCCGGCTCGCCGGCGGCCCGTCGGCCGGGAGGAGGATCATGCGCCTGCGAAGGGGATTCACCCTGACGGAGCTGCTGGTCACGGCCGCCATCCTGGCGGTTCTGGCCGGAGTGGCCATCCCCGTCATCAAGACGTCCGTCCAACGGGATAAGGAGCTGGAGCTCCGCCGATCCCTCCGTCTCGTCCGCGAAGCGATCGACGCCTACAAGAAGATGGCCGACGAAAACCGGATCGAGTTCGAGAGAAGACACCGACGGCTATCCCCCGACCCTGGAGATCCTGGTCGAAGGCGTCAAGGTCAAAGACGCAATCCGAAGGCGAGGGTAAAAAGGAAAAGGACGAGGAAAAAATCATCAAGTTCCTCCGCCGGATCCCCATCGATCCCATGACCGGGACCAAGGAGTGGGGCCTGCGCTCCAACCAGGACGAGCCCGACTCGATCTCCTGGGGCGGCGAAAACGTCTTCGACATCTACACCAAGAGCCGCCGAACCGCCCTCGACGGCTCGAAATACGCGGATTGGTGAAGGAGGGAGCCCGTGGCCCGACAACGCGAGCGCGGATACACCCTGATCGAAATCATCATCGTCTTCACGATGATCGGCATCCTGGTCGGCCTGGCCCTCCCGGAATACAAGAACGCCGTCCGAAAAGGCGAAGGAAGCCGCCCTGAAGGACGACCTCTTCCAGTTCCGCAAGCTGATCGACCAGTATTTCTCGGACAAGGGGAACTACCCCGCATCCCTCCAAGCCCTGGTCGACGAGAGGCTATCTCCGGAAAATCCCCGCCGACCCGATCACCACCATGACCGACTGGATCGAAGTCCGGGAGGAGCCGACGGCCGAGGAGATCGAGCCCGGGATGACGTTCGGCATCGTCGACATCAATTCGGCTTCCGAAGCTGAAGGCCCTCGACGGCACGCCCTATAACACATGGTGAAACGCCCTCGGGCCGGATATACGCTCCTCATCCTGATGGTCGTCATCTCCGTCCTTCTCATCGGAATGGCCATCGCCTTCCCGGCGCTCGCGAAACCCAGGCCCGGCGGGAAAAGGAAGCGGAGCTCCTTTTCCGCGGCGGCCAGTACGTCGAGGCCGTCCGGCTGTACGTCCGGAACAATCCCGGGCAATTTCCCCGAATCGATCGAGGACCTGGTCGAAAGCCGGTACTTGCGCAAGGCCTATCCCGACCCGATGACCAAGGACGGGAAATGGAATCTCGTCCTTCTGGCCGACCAGCTCGGCGGCCCGACGACAACTTCTTCAACCCGGAATCCGCGACCGGCGGCTTCCGGCCGGAGGGAGGGACAAACCCCGTCGCCCTCGGCCGGGCAAGCCATGAACGTCCAGCGGGTCATGATCGTTCCCGAATCTTCCCTCGGGTCCGTCGCCGCGCCCCGGATCATCGGCGTTGTCTCCCCTTCGCAGAAAAAATCGTTCTTGATCTACGACGATAACGAAACCTATGACTCCTGGCTCTTCTATTACGGCCGGGCCAAGGGGGCCAAGCCGGAGGTCATCCGGTTCGGAGACCGGGCCAAGAAATGAGCGGCCGGACGATCCTGATCGTCGCCGGGGAAAAATCCGGCGAGAATTACGGCGCGGCCGTCGTCCGGGCCTTCCTCCGCCTTGATCCCAAGGCGACGTTCTTCGGCGTCGGGGGAACGGGAATGAAGGATGCCGGCGTCGAGATCCTGGTCCCCATGGAAGAGCTGGCCGTGATGGGCTTGGCCGAAGTCGTCAAGGAAATTCCCCGCATCAAGAGGATACTGAATCGCTTGGGGGAGGAAGCCCGGAGCCGAAAACCGGCAGCGGCCGTCCTGATCGATTCCCCCGATTTCAACCTCCGCCTGGCAAAACGGCTGACAAAAGCCGGCATCCCGGTCCTCTATTACATCAGCCCCACAGTCTGGGCCTGGAGGAAGGGACGCCTGAAGACGATCCGGGACGTCGTCCGAAAGATGCTCCTCATCTTCCCCTTCGAAAAAAACCTCTATGCCGAGGCCGGGATCCCTCACGCCTTCGTCGGGCACCCGCTGCTGGAGCGCCTCCGCATCCGGAAATCCCGGAGCGAGTTTTTCCGGGAGTACGGTCTGGACCCGGACCGCCCGCTGATCACCCTGCTGCCCGGGAGCCGGAAAAGCGAAATCCATCGTCACCTCCCCGTTCTTCGCGAAGCGGCCGAGCGGTTGGAAAAGGATCGCCGGGCCCAATTCGTCCTAATCGAAACCGAGGATCTTGACCGCCGCTTCGTTCCCGACCTGCTCGAGGGAACGAAGGCCGTCATCCGCCGTCTCCGGACGGACGCCTACGAAGCGATGGCCTCAAGCGACCTCGTTCTGTCCGCCTGCGGAACCGCCAACCTCGAGGCCGCCCTTCTGGGCGCCCCTCTCGTCGCGTTTTATCAAATCTCTCCCCTGACCTACACGATCGGCAAGCCGTTTGTCCGGATCCGGGATTACAGCATCGTCAATATCCTGGCCGGACGGCGTATCGTCCCCGAGCTGATCCAGCGCAAGATGACGCCGGACGCCCTGGTCCGGGAAGCGGAGCGGATCCTGGACGACGCGGACATCCGCCTGGAAATGAAAACCGTTTTCGGAGCCATCCGGAAAAGCCTGGGAGACGAGCCGGCCTCGGAAAACGTCGCCCGGGAGCTGGCCGCCTTAGTTTGATTCCGGTTCGGGCCGCGAAGCCGCGGCCGCGAGATTTTTCACCCGCAGGTCCACCGCCGATTGCATGAGGAACAGGGCGACCATGGCCCCGTTCAAAACGACGATCATGGCCCAGAAATACAAGTCGAGCCGGCGGGCGGCCAGGGCAACCAGGAGCAAAACCGCCTGGGTCGAGGATCCGAGAAAGGTCCAGAGCCGCATCGGGATCCGATTGGCCTTGCGGAAGAGCTCGGCGTCGACCGGACCGAGGGTCATCGGGTCGCGGCTGATTTTCATCTGAAAAGCGGTGTATCCGAGATACAACCGGATAAACCAGCGGCGGAGCTTCTGAACGCCCTGACGCTTCAGTTGAACGTAATCCCGGCGGAAAACGTTCCGGTCGTCGGCTTGGGCGGAGCTGGCCCCGTGGACATAGGCCAGGTAGCGGTTCCGGTAGTAGTCGAAGACGACTGAGTGAATGATATTGCTTGCCGCAGCGGCCGCGACGATCAGCCATCCCCGCAGGGGCTGCGGCCCGACGCCCATGAAGCCGAATCCCAATCCCAGGTAAACAGCCACCCCGACGACGTAATCGATGGAGCCGTCCATCACCCGGCCCATATGCGTCCCGCTTTGCTTCAACCGGGCCAGCTGCCCGTCGGCGCAGTCGACGACGACCGCCAGGAACACAAGGATGCCGCCGGTTATGGCCGATCCCCAACCATTGGTCGCGAACAGAAATCCGCCCACGGTCCCGAGGATCATCGAAAACACCGAAAGCTGGTTCGGGGTGAAATGCAGAGGGGAAATCGCCTTCACCAGGAGAAAGGCCAGCGGCCGGAAGAGAAAGAGATCGGCCCATTCCTCGACGTCGGGCCGCTTCAGCGACCGGAAATACTCCAGGAAGTATTCGCGAGGGAGGGCCATATCAGGATCGGCTGAGGGCTTGAAGGGCATCCAGCAGGTAATCGTCGTCGGCCTGGTCGCGAACCGTCAGCCGGACGAACGGCCGGCCGTCAAATCCGAGCTTGCCCGAAGCGTCTTTGATCAGGATGTCGAACTCGTTCAACAGGGTTTCAGCCAAGGCGGCCGGCTTCCAGGGCGGCAGGATCTCGCAGAGGACGTAGTTGGCGTGGGACGGCAGGACGCGGAGGAACGGGATATCCCGGAGGCCGAGGATGAACCGCTCGCGCTCGAGAACGATCTGGCGGCAGGCGGACCGGAAATCATTCCGGTGTTTGTCGATGATCTGGAGGAAGTGCTCGGCCGGCGAATTGATGTTCCAGATGGAGATTTCCTTCCAGACGCGCTCGAGAAGCGCGGCATCGGAAGTGACCATGATCCCCAAGCGGAGGCCCGGGACGCCGTAGGACTTGCTGATGCTCTTGACCGCCACAAGATTGGGGAGGCGGTTGATCAGCTCGGCCTCGATCAGGGAATGGTCGGCCGAGCCGTCGGCGAAATCCAGGAACGATTCGTCATAGATCAGGCGGATCTTCTTCTCGGCCAGACGCTCGGCCAGACGGATCGCATCCTCCCGGGGGATGAAGTTTCCCGAGGGGTTGTCGGGATTGATGAGGATCAGGGTAGCGACTTTTTCTTTGACGCAGAAATCGAACAGGTCGTCCGCGGTGTACCGGAAATCGGGCCGCGTCGGTTTGAAGGCTTTGATCCGCTCCGGGCCGGCGCAGGCCCGGTATTCGTCGAACGTCGGGACCGCGACCCCGACCGTCCCTTCTTCCCCGCGAAAAAGGGCCTTGATCAGCTCGCTGGCGCCGTTTCCAACCAGGATGTGCCCGGGGTCGACCCCGAACATCTTGGCTCCCAGAAGGTTCTGAACCTTCTGACCCGAGGGATAGTTGGCCACGAGGGTCGGAAAGCTCCGGGCCATCTCGGCAAACATCGCCGGCGTCGGAAAATAGGGATTGACGAGGTAGCAGTAGTCTTTCAGCTTCGGGAACCGCCAGTACCCGCCGTAGCGGGCGTGGAGGGCCTTGACCTTGGCTTCGCCTTTGGCGAAGAGCGCATGGGCGATGTCGAGGTCCTGGATGTCGTCAATCTCGTACCAGAGCCGGCCGCTAACGTCGAGGGCCTTGAGGGCTCCGCGGTCGATGAACGTCAGGAGCTTGAAGACTTCCTCGTAGTATTCGTTCAAGCCTTTGGTCTTGATATAAACGTCCAGGAAGGGGAAAAATTGATCCCGGCAGAACTTCCTGGAGAGCTTGTAGATGTTGACCGTTTTGAAATAGTGGGCCAGGTCGGCTTCGACCATCTCTTTCTTCCCGAGGAAGCAGGTGATGTCGTGATCGTCTCCCAGCCGGGTCACCGTCCCGTCCATCCAGGGCTCGAACCTCGCGACGACGGCGACGTTGGGCGAGGGATGCAGGACGCAATCCCGGATGATCACCGGGTCGAAAATCAGGTCGCTCTCCAGGAGGATCGTGTCGTCGGCTTCCATCTCCTGGCGGGCGAGGAACAGGGAATAGATGTTGTTCGTCCGGGCGTAGTCCGGGTTATGGACATAGGAAATCCCGATCCCGGCATAGGATGAGCCCAGGACGGAAGGAAATTCATCGGCCCCGTGGCCGGTGACGATCACGGCCTTGCGGATCCCCTGGGCGGCCAGGGCGTCCAGGGCGTATTCGATCAGGCGCTTCCCGTCGACTTTCACCATGCACTTGGTCGAGTTCCGGGTCAATTCGCCCAGCCGCTTGCCCATGCCCGCGGCCAGAATGATGGCTTGCATAAGAATACCTCGAATATTAAAAGGCAGTATATCTTAGCGGAACGGACCGCCAAAAGCAAAAAGGGCTGGTTGCTTTCTATTTAATGAGCGGAGGCGTGAATTCCAACCGGTCGAACAGCTTCAGATTGTAATAATCCGCTCCGCCGGCGCCGAGCTCGAGAACATAATTTCCCGGCCGGGACGGGGCATAGGATGGGCACGGATCGGCCTTGCACGGCGGGACGTTTTTGGCGATATGGACGATCCGGCGGTTCTGGTCGAGCCAGATCATGTCCAGCGGGATCAGCGTGTTCTTCATCCAGAAGGCGTGGAGGTCCTCCTCGGCGAAACAGAACAGCATCCCCTGGTCGACGGCGATTTTCTCCCGAAACATCAAGCCCCGGGCTCGTTCGGCGTCGGTGATGGCCAGCTCGGCTGTGATCGAACGGCCGTCGGGGAAGTAGATCTTCATGAAACGGTCGGTCCCCTGGGGCGCGCAGAAGAGAGCCGCGCCGAGGGCCGCTCCCATGACCATGAGTCTGATGATTTTTTTCACGGGGCCTCCTTGGGCGCCGCCTCCAGCAGCGGCCCGAATTTCACACAGAGCAGGGGCGTTTCGGCCAACAGGCCGTCCTTTTTCCGGAACAGCTTCAGGGTTTGCTGGTTCAGACCGAGAGGAACGATCAGCCGCCCTCCCTCGGCCAGTTGAGCCGACAGGGCGGCCGGCAGGCCGGCCAAGACGGCGGTCACCACGATCGCATCGAAGGGGGCTCCTTCGGCCCATCCCTCGACCCCGTCGCCGGTCTTGAACTTGACGTTCGTGTACCCAAGCCCGGCAATCGTCTTCCGGGCGGCTGAGGCCAGCTCCGGGTAGAGTTCCACGGTCAGGACTTCGGAAACCATCTCGGCCAGGACGGCCGTCTGATAACCCGAGCCCGTACCGATCTCCAAAACACGGTCCGCGGCCTTCAAGGCCAGGGCTTCGATCATGTAGGCGACGAGAAACGGCGGAGTGATGGTCTGACGGCAGCCGATCGGAAGAGGCTCGTCCTGGTAGGCCATGGGACGGAGATTTTCGTGGACGAAAAGGCTCCGGGGAATCTTCCGCATCGCCCGAAGAAGTGACGGCTCGACGATGCCGCGGGCCTCGATCTGCCGTTCGATCATCTCCTCGCGAACGGCCGTTTCATTAAAGGCCATGATCCTCCCTAAGCCGCCGGTCAATACGCCCGGGCGAAATAGGCCGCAGCGACCGCCGGTTTTCCGCAACAAATGCACGGACCGCCGGGAGGCGCATCGTCCCCCGGCAGGATGACCCTGATGGTGGCCATCGTTTCGGTCTTGACCTTGTCCTCGCATTCCGCTTCCCCGCACCAGGGGCTGACGACGAATCCGCGCGACGACTCCAAAATCGCCTTGAAATCGTCATAGGTTCCGGCCGGATGGGTATTGGAGGAAAGGAACGTTTTTGCCTGGTCAAAAAGAACCGCCTGGATTTCCTCCAGGAGGACGGGCACCCGCCCGGCCAGCTCCGCCAGGGGGACGAACTGCTTGGTTTTCAAGTCCCGGCGGACGCAGACGGCTTGACCGTTTTTCACGTCGCGGGGCCCGATCTCGATCCGCAGGGGGATGCCCCGCATCTCGTATTCGGAGAATTTCCAGCCGGGCGTCATTTCCTCCCGGGCATCGATCTGGACCCGGAGGCCGGCCTTTTTCAGGGTCTCGGCCGCGGCCTGGGCTGCGGGAAGCACGGTCGTTTTCCAGTCGCCGGCCGGGATCGGGACAATGACGACCTGGACCGGGGCGATCCGGGGCGGGAACCGAAGCCCGGAATCGTCGCCGTGGACCATGATGAGAGCTCCGATCGTCCGGGTCGTCATTCCCCAGGACGTCTGCCAGACGTACTGGAGCGTCTGGTTCTTATCCTCGAATTTGATGTCGAAGGCTTTGGAGAAATGCTGGCCGAGGTTATGGGAGGTTCCCATCTGGAGGGCTTTGCCGTCGGACATGAGGGCTTCAAGAGCATAGGTCATCTGGGCCCCGGCGAATTTTTCCCGCGGAGTTTTATGGCCGGCCAGGACGGGGATGGCCAGCTCGGTCTCGCAAAACTCCTTGTACATCTCCAGGATGGACAGGGTTTCCGTTTCGGCCTCCTCGGCGGTGGCATGGCAGGTGTGGCCTTCCTGCCAGAGAAATTCCGTCGTCCGGAGGAACGGCCGGGTGACCTTTTCCCAGCGGACGATATTGGCCCATTGATTGATCATGACGGGCAGGTCCCGCCACGACTTGATCCACTTCGAGTACATCGGCCCGATGACGGCCTCGGAAGTCGGCCGGACGGCCAGCCGCTCCTCAAGCTCCTCTTTCCCGCCCATCGTGACCCAGGCGACTTCCGGGGCGAATCCCTCAACGTGTTCGGCCTCCTTCTGGAGGAAGCTTTCCGGGATGAACAGGGGAAAATAGGCGTTGACGTGGCCCAGGGCTTTGATCCGCTGATCAAGCTGCCGCTGGATGTTCTCCCATACGGCGTAGCCGTAGGGGCGGATGACCATCATCCCCTTCATCGGGGTATAGTCGGCCAGCTCGGCTTTTTGGACGATTTCTCCGTACCAGCGGGAAAAATCTTCGCTTTTCGGGGTGATCTGCTTCACTAAACGGTCGTTCGCGCTCACGTTAATCTCCCAGGGGAAAATGCGGGCTCATTCTATCGTCGGGCCGGCATCCTGTCAAATGGCGAACCGGGAACGGGCCAAAGGTGATTGCCCGGTCCGAGGATATCACCCTTTTTATCACCCTCAGGGGTGATTGACCCTCTTGACGGTTCCCGCGAGAATAGCCATGTCGAGAGAAACCATAAGGAAACGCTGATATGGCGACAAAGATGCCGGCGGACAACATGGACCTTCTAGGACCTAAAAACCAGGGTTTTACTTTTCCCCTGCCCACTCAGGTGGAAGGGATGAACGCCAAGGGCCGCGACTTTTCCGAGGAAACCGTCTTGACGTTCATCAGCCACGAGGGTTCCTCGTTTTGCCTGAAAAATCCCATCCAGGTCGGGTCCCGGCTGAAAATGATCGTCGACCTTCCGGAACGGCTCGGCGACAACGTTCCCCTCAAGCTCGTCATCCGAGGCCGGGTGGCCAAGATCGAAGCCCTGCCGGGCGGCAATTCCGCCCAGCGGGTGACAATCAAGTTCGACAGCAAGTACATTATCAAGCCCGAGGATGCCTGAGATGCCCGAAAGCGAAGAGAAACCCGGCTGCCGGACGTTCGACATCGACCTGCCGGCCCTCATCCAGGGCGTGGACCTGGGCGAGCACGAATTCGCCGAGCAGACCGTCGTTTCGACCATCAACGCCGAGGAGGCCGTCGTTCGCCTTCGGTCCAAAGTCAAACCGGGGGCGAAAGTTCACCTGTCGCTCCGCATCCCTCGGACGTTCTTTCTCGAAACGCCGCTTGACCTCACGCTCACCGGGATCGTCTGCGAGCTCCCCGAATCGGAGAAGGGTGCCCGGGTGAAAGCGGCCGTCCGCGTCCGCCTGGACAGCCGATTCCGCATCCTTCCCGCCACGGTCTGAGATCGGACCGGTCGTTCCTCCTCGTCGCCGGCAAAGAAACACGGCTTTTACGCCGGAAAACCTCCAAGGACTAGCCTTCGTTCCTTGACTTCCTCATCTCCCTTGGATAGGATTACTCTGAAATCGATGAACCCGTATTCCACATTTCAGGGGGCAACCCTATGACCAAGAAAACCTCCCCGGCCCATGCCGCCCCGAAGACGACCGTCCTCCTGTACTGCCCCTCGGACCTGATCCTCGCCGGGATCCTGAAATCGCTCGAGACCGACGAGCAGATCGAGGTGGTGGCTGTCGAGAAGGGAACCATCGATTCGTTCATGGGGGCGATCCGCCGGCTTCGGCCGCAGGTCATCCTCTTCACCAGCGCCGAAGCGATGCCCAACATGAGGGAGATCTGCAAGGCCATCCGGGACATCTCCCGGGACCAGATCAAGACCCAAATGCTGCTCCTGGGCAATATCCCCTCGCACGAAGAGATCGTCAGCTTGATCAACGTCGGGGCCCGGGGCTATTTCGACTTGAACGATCCGTCCGGCCAGCTGCCCGAAGCGGTTCGCGTCCTGGCCAAGGGCGAGATCTGGCTGCCCCGGGACAAGATGTCCAGCATCATGGACCGGATCATCTCCGTCGTCGGCCGGGAAATCAAGGAAAAAACCCTGGACCAGCTCACGCCGACCGAATTCCAGGTTCTCAAGCTGATCGGCCAGGGCAAATCCAACGACGAGATCGCGGCGACCCTCTTCATCAGCAAGAACACCGTCCGCTCCCACATCAAAAGCATCTACGCCAAGCTCGACACCCACAGCCGGCTCCAACTCGCCCTCTACGCAATCAACTCGGCTCTCTTTTAATCACGGGGGAAAGGACAATGGCCATGAGCACGAAAACCTCTCCACAAGCCGCCTCCTCCCTGGCCCCCGCAGGCATCGCCCGGCGAAAAGAAGGACGGTTCGAGCTGCCCTTGACCGCCGACGTCCAGGGAAGCCTTCCCCGCGGAACCAAATTCCTGGAAACGGCCAAAATCCGGAACATCAGCTCGACGGGCGCCTACCTTTATCTGCAGGCGGCGGTCATCGTCGGGACCAAGCTGACCTTGGCCATCTCCCTCCCCCCCGAAGCAACCGAGGGGAAGTACCTCCGGTTGAAAATCAACGGGGCCGTCGTCCGGATGGAGAAAGCCCGCAAGACCTCCCGGAAGCTGGGGGTGGCCGTCCGGTTCACCAAAGAATACCGGTTCGTCGCGGCCCCGAAGCGGCCCTGATCGCCGCCCGCATGCTCCGCGTCGCCCTGACCGGGGGCATTGCCTCCGGAAAATCCATCGTCGCCGAGGTTTTCCGGCAACGCGGTTTCCGCCTTTATTCGGCCGACCGGACCGGCCGGGACCTCATGGCTCCCGACGGGCCGGCCTACGCCCCGATCGTCGGGAGGTTCGGGCCATCGATTCTCTCCGGCGATCGTTCGGCCGGCTCCCCCATCGACCGGGCCGCCCTGGCCGCGATCCTCTTCGCCGACCCCAAGGCCAAGCGGTTCGTCGAAAGCGTCGTGCATCCGCTGACGATCGCGGCGATGAAAGCGGAAGCGCTCCGCCTGGAAACCGAGGGCGGGACAGATGTGTTCGTGGCCGAATCCGCCCTGACCGTGGAAGCCGGGTTGGTCGATGCCTTCGACCGAATCGTCGTCGTCCACTGCGATCCGGAGACCCAGATCCGCCGGTTGATGGCCCGCGACGGGATCGGCCGGGAAGCGGCCTTAGCCCGAATCCAGGCCCAGATGCCGGTTGGGGACAAAGTTGAAATTCGCCGATTACGCGATCGATGCGTCGGGAGAGATGGAAGAAACGATCGCCCGGGCCGAAGCCGTCGCTTCGCTTCTTTTGGACGAAGCCCGGGCCGGCCGGCTCAGCCCTTGAGGCTCGCGGCCAACAGCGGGATCATGATCTCGTGGGGTCCGACGAAGTAATACCCCTTCCCCTTTTTTCCGAGCGGCCGCCGAACCACATTCTCCGCCGGACGATAGTGCTTGATGAAGTCGAAAACCGCCGTGGAAAAACCGTCCAGGCGCCCGCCTTGGTTGCGGATCAAAGAAACGGCTTTGAGGAAGACCTCGGGCAGGATGACGGCCGAACCGATGTTGAGAAAGACGCCGCCGCCGTTCAGCCGCCGGACCTTGTCGCAGAAGAGGTGAAAATCGCGGAGCGAAGTCGCCCCGATCGCTTCCCCGCTGGCCTCCGGATGCATATGGATGATGTCGGTCCCGATCGCCACGTGGACGGTGACGGGGATTCCGAGGCGGTAGGCCGTGCCCAGCAGGCTCCATTTCTTATACGGGAAACGGGAGCGGGCGATCATCCGCCCGACGGATTCGCCGAGGCCCCGGCCCGCGGCCGCACCTTCGACGATCGCCCGGTTTAAAAAAGTCCCCGTTTCGGCGGCCATTCCGAACCGTCCATCCTTGATCCGGGCGTCGACGTCTTCGGAGGTTTGGCCGGCGAAGGCCAGCTCGAAGTCATGGATAATCCCGGCCCCATTGAGGGCCAGGCCGCTCACCCATCCGTCCTTCATCAAATCGACCAGGACGGGAGAAAGCCCGGCTTTGATGACATGAGCCCCCATGGCCCAGAGGATCGGCTTTTCCCCGGTCCGGGCCGCCCGAAGCAGACCGATCAGCTCCTTGAAGTCACGGGCGGTGAGGAGGCCGGGAAGGCCGGCGAGGAATTCGGACACGCGCGCCCCTCGGCGGGGCGGTTTGGCGAAATCGTCCAGCGACACTTTGCTCGGACGGGAAGCCAGCGGATAGGACCGGATTTTCATACGGTTTTGGGCCCGAGGCTCTTCAGCTCCTGGCCGCAACGGAACTTGATGCGCTTCCCTTGGGTGATATGGATCTGTTTTTGACGGCGGATGTCGCGCCCATAGCCGGTTTTTTTGGCCACGACCTTGAAGCTGCCGAAGCCCCGGATCTCGACCTTGCTGTTCTGGGAGAGAGCTTCTTTCAAAGCCTCGAGGATCGCTTCCACAATCTCCAAAGACCTGGCTCCATTGAATTCCGTCTTCTTTTCAATCGCCAGGACGATGTCATTCTTGATCATAGGGGGCTCCTCGAGAACCTAAAGATTAATTTTTCGCCGGGGAAATGTCAAGCCGTTCGATTGACTTCGCCGGAGGTCCTTTTTATAATGAAATCAACATGAAGAGTACGGCGCGGACCAAGGTGACCGCGGCTCGGCCGCGGCCCTCCGGGAGGATGTGAGCGCATGTCGAAATCCGACGAATACCGCGAAATGCAGATCTCCAGCGGCCAGCTGGCGGCGGTGATCCTTGTCCTTCTGGCCCTCTGCGTTTTCGTCTTCTATCTTGGGACTCGCGTCGGGATGAAGAAAGCCGAGGCCGCCTCTCCGGTCACGGCGGCCAACAGCGCGGTTCAAATCCCCATCACATCGAAACCCGCCCCGCCTGTCACAAAAGAACCGGCCGGGAACGAGGCCAAACCGGCCGAAACGAAAGTCGACCCGGCAACGGTCGAATCCGGGAAACCGCAAACTTCCGAGGCGGCCAAACCGAAAACGGCCGAGAATAAGCCGCAGCCAAAAACGGAAACAAAGCCCTTAGCGACCGAAACAAAGGCCGCTCCCCCTTCCGGAACTTACTACATCCAGGCCGGGGCGTTGGATACCCGGCCGAAAGCCGAAACCATGGCCCAGAAAATCGAAGGCCTGGGTTTCCGGGCCATCGTCTTGAACCCGTTGGCCGGGGACAAGAAAACGGTCTACCGGGTCCGGGTCGGTCCCTACGAGACGAAAGAATCCGCGGAAACCGCCAAGGGAAAGCTGGCTGAAGCCCTCAAGCGCAAAGCGACGGATTTCTTCCTGATCAAAGGCTAGAGCGGGGCTCTTCGGCCCGCCGATCCGCGTCCGCGGATAACAGCTCTTTCAAGACCGCATCGATTTCGAACCAGAAGTAATCCCCGCCTTCAAAATAGATCATGAATTTCCCGTCCGGAGTCAGACTCGGAAAAAGCCCGATCCTCTCGACTTTCTGATCGACATTAACCGGGTTGGTCCAACCGCCGTCCGCGGTCCGCCGGGAGATGAAAACATTCGGCTCCCTGAATCCCGCCGGCCCCATCGACCGGTAAAGGAGAAAGCTCTCATCCGGTGAGATGTAAGGATGGACCTGATTATGTTCGGAATTGACGGGGGCGGGGAGCTTTTCCTTGGGACCGTAACGGCCGTTTTCCCGTTTCGCCCGGTAAATATCGGCCTTATGGGAAAAATACAGGGTTCCGTCCCGGGTGACGGTCGGTTGGATCTCGTCGTCCTCCGTATTCACGCCCGGCCCCAAACTGAGGCGATCGCTCCAGCCGTTTTCCGTCTTTGTAATAAAGTAGATGTCGCTATCCCGGGCTTCTGAGCCGTCGGGCAGGGTTCGCGGGGCGGTGAAATAAATCGTCTTCCCGTCGGGAGCGATGAAGGGAGCCGTGGCCTGGAGCTGAACCGTTACGGGCGCCTGCCAGAGGCCGTTCTCTTTTTCCATGACGAAGATCTTCGAAATCCCCTCTCGCTGCCAATCCGCCCAGCAGGCGGTTTTCATGTCCGCGGCGAAGCTGAACAAGCTGTGTTCGAAATGGACTTCCTGCGAGACGATCCCCAGGGCGAACCTCTTGGGTTTCGTTCCCGGGAGGTCGGAGTCGATATAAAGGGCTTCAAGCTTCGGGAATATGGCGGGTGATTGATCGAATCCCTTACCTTGGAGATAGGGCAGCAGGTCCTTCCGGCCTCGATCTTCCGCAATATTATAAGGCGTTTTCCCGTCGGTCGTCCGCAGGTCCCGGTCCGCTCCGTTCTTGAGCAGAACGTCGATCATGGCCTGATAACCTTCCGACGCGGCCAGATGCAGGGGCGTCCAGCCGTAGATATTCCGGGCGTTGGGATTCAGCCCCTTGCCGATCAGGAAATCGACGAATGCGGTTTCCCCGCTCCGAGCGACGGCGTGGAGAAAAGTGTCGCCGAGGCCGCTGACGTTCCGGTAATCGACCTGTTGTTTCTCGATCAATTGTTTCGTGATCCGATCCAAGCCCCCGGCCAGAGAAGCCCGCAGGAGAACGGGGACGCCCTTCCCCTGAATGTTCAGCTCAGCCCCCTTGTCCATCAGGAAATCTGCGATCTCCTTGAAGCCTCCAAAGATGGCCCCGTCTAAGGGAGTATTTCCCCATCGATCAGCCGTATGGATATCGACGCCTTTTTCATAGACGAGCTTCGTGATCTCGAGAGAGCCCGATTGGATCGCGCCGCTGATCTCGTTCCCTCCGATATCCGCACGTCCGTAAGTGACGTCGATCCCGCTCTCGATCAGGAACTTGGCGACGGCGAAATCCTTCTCCAAGAGAGCAAGGCGGAGAAGACTGTTTTGATATTGATCTCTGGCCCGGATCAGTTCCGGATTCTGCTTGAGGAGCTCTTTCACGAGCGTTAAATCGCCGTTATTTACCGCGGTCAGGATGTCCTGGGCGGCGAGGGGAAGAACGGCAAGAATGCCTAAAATAAGGGTGATTGTGATTTTTTTCATAAATATCTCCGAACAAAAATTTAGCAAGAATCATGCCAGCGGAAGTTCGCGAGAAGGACTGAGGGAAATAACCTCTAAACGTTCGTTTTCATAATCATTTTGTCCGTATTCGGACAAAAAAATAAAGCCTTCTTCACAGCGAACTTTTTATGTCTGCGAAGCGTATACATATGTGCCTGGAGATATCATGAGATTATTGACACGGACGGAAGAAATCATCCTCCTCGCGATCTGGCGCCTGGGCCAGGAGGCCTACGGGATCACGATCCGCGATGAGGTCGTCAAGGCGACCGGAGAGGAATGGGGGCTGGGCGCGGTTTACCCCTTTCTCAGCCGCCTGCATAAAGCCGGATATGTCAGAACCCTCACCAGCTGTTCGACACCCGAGCGCGGCGGCCGGCACAAGATCATGTACCGGCTGACCGACTCGGGCAAAGAAGCCTTGGCCGAAATCCAACAGGTGAACGCCCGGGCCTGGGACGGCATTTCCGGTTTGGTTTTCAAGAAATCCTCATGAAGAACCCGGCCTCGCCTCCCCGTCTGGCCCTCCGCTTGCTGGACCTCTTCAGCGGATGGGAGGACGACTACGGGGCCGCCGGAGATTTCGAGGAATTCTTCCGCACCGTCGCCGGGGAGCGCGGGATTCGGGCGGCCCGGCGGGCCTGCTGGAAGCAGGTGCTGGCCGCCCTCCCCGGATATGTCAAGAACACGTTGATTTGGAGTGACGCCATGCTTAAAAACTATGTTCGACTTGCCCTCAGGAATTTGTGGAAACACAAAGGCTATTCCTTCCTCAATATCGCCGGGCTGGCGGTCGGGATGGCCTGCGCCCTCTTCATTCTCCTCTGGATTCAGGACGAGCTGAGCTTCGACCGGTTCCACGCAAACGCCGGAACGCTTTTCCGGCTCGATCAGGAGTCGGCCGCCGGCCAGGGAAAATTCCGCCACTCGTCCATGCCCTATTCCCTGGGGCCGATCCTCAAGGCCGAAATCCCGGAAATCGAGGATGCGGTCCGCCTGGCCGATCAAGACAGCTATTTCATCAGATACGGGGAGAAAGCCTTCTTCGAGAACAAGGTCATGGCCGTCGATCCCCAGATGTTGGAAATGTTCACCTTTCCCCTGTTGAAGGGCGATCCGGCGACGGCCCTGGGGCGACCCGGCTCGCTGGTCGTCACCGAGGCGACGGCCAAAAAATATTTCGGCGCCGCCGACCCCATGGGCAAAACGGTAACCCTGAACGAGGTTCACGACTTCATGGTCACCGGCGTGTTAAAGGATATCCCGCAGAATTCAACCCTGGCATTCGACATGCTCGTCCCCTTCGACTTCATCAAGACCACCGGCCGTTACAACGACTCGCTGACCAACAACAACATCCCGACCTATGTCCGGCTTCATCCCGGAAGCGACCTGGCCCTGGTCGGCGGAAAGATCACCCGGCTGGTCGGCGAGCGAACCCTGACCTCCATCCGGGCCGACCGGGAAATGTCGAGTTTTTTCGACAGCCATCCCGAAATCCGCGGCCAGTTTGAATCCCGGACGTTCCTCCTCATGCCTCTCGTCGACATCAACCTGTACGGAACCCGGATGGCAATCAAAAATGTTTACACTTACGGCGCCCTGGCGGTCTTCGTCCTCCTGATCGCCTGCATCAACTTCATGAACCTGGCCACGGCCCGCTCGGCCAACCGGGCCAAAGAGATCGGGCTTCGGAAGGTCGTCGGAGCCCAACGCAAGAGCCTGATCGGCCAGTTTTACGGCGAATCCATCCTGACCGCCTTCCTGGCCGGCGCCGTTGCCCTCCTCCTGGTGGCGCTCCTGCTTCCGGCGTTCAACGCCCTTTCCGGAAAATCGATGGCACTTTCCGTTCTTGTCGGCGGAAATTTCATCCTGGGGATGCTGGGCGTCACCCTGCTGACCGGGATCGTGGCCGGAAGCTATCCGGCGCTCTTTCTCTCCGCCTTCCAACCCGTCACCATTCTCAACGGCCGCTTGCGGGGCGGGGCGAAAAGCGCCCTCTTCCGGAAAACCCTGGTTGTTCTCCAGTTCGGATTGTCGGTTTTTCTTCTGATCGGCATGGGGGTCGTCTCCCGCCAGGTCGACTTCATGCGGAATAAAAAGCTCGGTTACGACAAGGACCAGCTGATTTACCTGCCGATGCGCGGTCAAACGGCATCTTCCTACGATGTCTTCAAGGAACGCCTTCTCCGGAACCCCCGGGTCCTCGGGGTGACCGCGGCCCGGCATCCGCCCACGGCCATCAACGCGTCCGGCGATGTCGCCGACTGGGACGGCCGCAATCCTGACCTGCGATTCAGGATCAGCTTCGCCTCCGTCGATTTCGATTTTCCCGAAACCATGAAAATTGAGATGGCCGCCGGGCGGCCGTTCTCGCGGGCCTACGCGATGGACGTCGGGCGGGCCTTCATGGTCAACGAGGATGTCCCGAAGCTGATGGGACTCGACGCCGCCTCGGCCGTAGGGCGGAGGTTTGTCTTCCGTGGATACGAGGGGACGATCGTCGGCGTCATGAGAAATTTTCATTTCAAATCGGTCCGCGAAGCGATCGATCCCCTGGCCGTCGTCGTCGACCCGAGCGATTTCCGCTATGCCGTCGTCCGTCTCACCGCGGGAAAAATCCCGGCCTCCCTTGAGGACGTCCGGGCCGTCTGGCGCCAAACCTTTCCCCAATACCCGGTCGAATATCGCTTCTTCGACGAGGATTTCGACCAGATGTACCGAAAGGATGAGCGGATGGGAACAATCCTGAAGGTGTTTTCGTCCATGGCCATTTTAATCGCCTGCCTGGGATTATTCGGGCTGGCCTCCTACACCGCCGAACAGCGGACGAAGGAAATCGGCGTCCGCAAAATCATGGGTGCGACATCGTCGGGAATCGTCATGCTTCTTTCGAAGGAGTTTGCCAAATGGGTTTTGGCCGCCAATATTCTCGCCTGGCCGGTCGCTTATTTCCTGATGAAGAATTGGCTCCGGGGATTCGCCTACAGCTCCGGGATCGCCTGGTGGCTGTTCGCCGCGGCCGGGGCCGGGACTCTGGCAATCGCCCTGTTGACCGTCAGCTTCCAGGCGCTCCGCGTCACCCAAACCCATCCCGCCCGGGCATTGAAATATCAATAAGGCTCTGATCAAGGCGCCGGCGACGGTGCCTTGACTTACGCCCTCAGATGCTTGACAATCCGAGCCGCGTCCCATATTCTCTCCTCTTTTAGGAAACCGCCCATGAGCCCAGTAGATACGACAGCCAGCAGAATCAGCGAGCTCGAGGCCCAGGTCCGGACGGCCGACGCCAAATTTGACGAGCTCCGAGGTTTTCTTTGACCTTCCGGCCAAGAAGAGCCGCCTCGAAACCCTGACCTCAGACCTCTCCAAGCCCGAAATCTGGCAGGACCAGAAAAAATCCATCAGCCTCCAGCAGGAGAAAAAGCGCCTCGACCGGGAAGTCGATTTCCTGGCCGGTTTGTTCCGGGACAAGGAGGACCTCGACGTCCTCATCGAGCTGGCGCGCGAAGGCGAGCCGGTCATCCCCGACATCGAGAAAGGCCTGGGGGCCTTCGTTCAGAAGCTGGAGGAAGCGGAGCTCGTGACTCTGTTCGACGAGGAGGACGACGCCCGCAACGCCATCCTCACCATCCACCCCGGGGCCGGCGGGACGGAGTCTCAGGATTGGGCCCAGATCCTCTTCCGGATGTACCTGCGGTACGCCGAGCGGAAAGGATACAAGGCCGAAATTCTCGATATGACGCCGGGAGAAGAGGCGGGCTTGAAAAGCGCCACTATCCGGATGGAAGGCGACTTCGTCTACGGCCATCTCAACCAGGAGATCGGCGTCCACCGCCTGGTCCGCATCTCGCCGTTCGACGCGGCCAAGCGCCGGCACACCTCGTTTGCCGCCGTCTTCGTCTATCCGGAAATCGACGAGGATGTCGAGATCGAAATCAATCCCGACGACCTCAAGATCGATACCTACCGGGCCGGCGGCAAGGGCGGCCAGCACGTCAACACGACGGATTCGGCCGTCCGGATCACCCACATCCCCACCGGCATCATCACCCAGTGCCAGAACGAGCGCTCCCAGCACAAGAACAAAGCCGCGGCGATGAAGGTCCTCAAGTCCCGCCTCTACGAGCTCGAGCGCCGACGGAAACGGGAGAAGATCGAAAAGCTCGAGGATGCCAAGACCGAGATCGCCTGGGGCAACCAGATCCGCTCCTATGTCCTCCATCCCTACCGGATGATCAAGGACACCCGGACCAGGATGGAGACGGGCGACACGGACAAGGTTCTCGACGGCGGCATGGACG
Source organism: Candidatus Aminicenantota bacterium (assembly GCA_963783665.1). Lineage (GTDB taxonomy): Bacteria > Acidobacteriota > Aminicenantia > Aminicenantales > UBA4085 > JAAZPG01. The sequence goes on from CAWANZ010000002.1 coordinate 926,205, forward strand.
ACTTCATCAAGGCCGAGCTGATCTACCGGAAACAGCAGAAAACGGCCGAAACCGCCTCGCGGGCCTGATCCCCCTTTAGATCGCTCCGGCGATCCCGCCGGTTAAATTTTGGCGAATTCGTCCACCGTTCGCTCATTCCGAACGTTCCCCATATGGGTCGTCCCGAGCGGCTCGACCACGAGCAGATGGACCTCTTCATCCGGGGCCGTGCGCGGGCAGTGCTCCGCTCCCTTGGGAACCAGGATCAGCTCGCCTTCCCGTACCGAAACGACCCGGTCGGCGAAGCACATCTCCATGCTCCCCTTCAGGACATAGAACAGCTCATCGCCGTTTTCATGGCGGTGCATGGGGAAGCCCCCCTGGATCTTAGAGAGATAGACTTGAAGGCTGACGCCTTCGGCGACCACATGCGGGTGCCATTGCTTGCTGAACAGGGACAGCTTTTCCTTGAGATTGATCGCTTCCATCGCCTCACCTCCCGATCGAGTATCCGAATATCAGCCGCGTTCCCTTTTGATGGCCTGCCAGGCCGATTCCATTTCCTCGAGGTTCGCCGTCCCCAAGGGCTTTCCTCCCTCGCGGAGGCGGTCCTCCAGGGCGGCAAAGCGCCCGATAAACTTGGCGTTGGCCCGGCGGAGGGCCGTTTCGGGGTGAAGGCCGAGAAGCCGGGCGGCGCAAGCCAGGGCGAAGAGGCAATCCCCCATTTCCTCAGCTTGTCGGCCCGCGTCGCCCTCGGCAATCGTCCGGTCCAGTTCGCAGAGCTCTTCCCGGACTTTTTCCATTGCCCCGGCGGCGTCCGGCCAATCGAAGCCGAAAGCCGCCGCGCGTTTTCCGATCTCGAAGGCGGCCTGAAGTGAAGGCGCGGTCGCCGGAATGCCCTCGAAATGGGACGTCCGGCTTTTTTCCTTTTTTTTCCTGATGTTCCAGGCCTTCAGCACTTCGTCCGCAGTGTCCAGCCGTTCGCCGCCGTAGACATGGGGATGACGGCGGATCATCTTCTCGTTGATGCTCTGGAGGGCATCGGCGACCGAGAACTCGCCTCGTTCTTCGAAGACCCGGGAAAGGAAGACCACCTCCATGAGGACGTCGCCCAGCTCTTCGGCCGCGGCGTGGAGGTCGTTCCGGTCCAGGGCGTCGACCGCCTCGTGGACTTCCTCCAGGAAGTGGTCCTTGAGGGTTTTTTCGGTCTGTTCCTTGTCCCAGGGGCACCCATCAGGCCCGCGGAGGCGGGCGAGAATGTCAGTCAGTTCCTGGAATTTTTGTCCGGCTTGCGTGGAGTCGATCATGGGAACCTCGAATGGAAGTCTCTATTCTAGTCGAGATCGGGGTTTATCGGAAGGAACGGGGAAATTTTATATTGACTTTTTCCTAAAAAAGAAAAAGAATAAGATGTTTTTCCAGCTCTGGGGAATTGCTCATGCTCGCGACACGGAAAAGCATTTGTTTTTCGGGCCGCCTTTTTTCCGCCTAAATTAACTCTGGCTTTTTTATATAGTTGGAGAAGGAAAAAGATTAGGGAGGGAAGGCGATGAGCGAAAAGATCACGGCCCAAGACGAGCGAAAAGTCTTGAAAATCCTGGATATGATGTCTTCAGGCCTGACGTTCAAAGAGGTTGAAGAAAATACGGAGCTGGATCATACGAAGCTCACGGCGGTTATCGACGCGTTATCCAATAAGGGCTATATTTCCAAAATCAACGCGAAATATGTCCTGCAAATGCCGCTCGAAGGAATCAAAGAGCCCAACGAGCAATAAGAGCGAGCCCGATACACCGGCGGCAATACGCGTTAGGGCCCGAAAAATCAGCTAAAAGGCGCGCCGCCCTCCCCGCCCCAAAACTTGAATTTCCCGCTGCCCCGGTCTATCATATGCGTCCCCAATCGCAGAGGAGCAGAATTCCATGTCCGAGAAAGACCCGATGGAAACGAACGGCGCCGAGACGGGAAAGCCGTTCCTCCCGCCGCTCGATTTCAGCTCGATCATCGCCCCGTTCTACACCCAAGCCCTGATCAAGCTCGGCCTTATTCCCGACCCCATGAAGGGTGAGCCCGACGTCGACTTGCCGCTGGCCCGTCGTCTGATCGACCTCCTCGACCTCCTCTCCGACCGGACCTCGGGTCGCCTGGAGCCGGATGAGGCGACATTCCTCGAATCCGTCCTCTCCCAGCTAAAAATGCACTACCTCGAAAAATCCGAGGCCGTCAAGCTCTGAAACGGTGCGCGTTTTCCGGACTTTGGAATCGATCGAAGCCCCGAAACGGGGATGGGCCGTGGCCGTCGGCAATTTCGACGGCCTGCACCGCGGCCATCGCCGGATCGTCCGCCGCCTGCGGCGGGAAGCCGAGTCGGCCGGCTTGCCCGTTTGCCTCCTGACGTTCGCCCCCCATCCCGAGAAGATCTTCAGCCCCGACCGGATCCTGATGATCCAGACGCTCGACCAGCGCCTCAGGGGCTTGAGCAAAATGGGCTTGGAGGCGGCCGTCGTCCTGCCCTTCTCCCGTCCGTTCGCTCGGATGGCGGCCGAGGAGTTCGCCGCCTCTGTCCTGGCCGGGGCCATGAACGCCCGGGTGATCGTCGTCGGGGCCGACTTCCGGTTCGGGGCGAAACGGCGCGGCGACGCGGCCTTTCTCGGCGAAGCCGGCCGTCTTCTTGGCTTCCGGACGGTTGTCGTCCCGCCCCTGGTCGAGGGCGGCGAGCCGATCAGCAGCAGCCGCATCCGGGCCGCGCTTACCGCCGGCGATGTCGAAGAAGCGGCCCGCCTTCTCGGCCGGAGCTACGAAATCGAAGGCGAAGTCGTGTCCGGCGCGGGCCGGGGACGGGCCCTCGGCTTTCCAACCGCCAATCTGTCCTCTCCCAACGAAATCCTCCCGCCCGGAGTCTTCGCCACCCGCCTCGTCCGGAAAGACAAGGCCTGGAAGGCGGTGACGAACATCGGCCGCCGTCCGACGTTCGGGGCTTCCGAACCGACCGTCGAGACGCATGTCCTGGACGCCTCGCCCGACCTTTACGGAGCTTATCTCCGACTCGCCTTTCTCGCCCGCCTCCGGGACGAGCGAAAATTCCGGGGCCCCAAAGCCCTGTCAGAGGGGATTCGGGCCGACGTCGCCTCGGCCCGGCGGGTGTTCCGGCGGTTTGGCCTTTGAATTTCCCTTATGATATAAAATGGCGATAGGAGAGAGTTATGACCAACAAAGTGAAGGCCGGCATCATGGACGCGGCCCGGATTTCGCGCGTCCTTGACCGCATGGCCACCGAAATTCTCGAACGCAATCGCAATCTTAAAAACCTGGTCATCATCGGCATTCCGACCCGGGGCGTCTCCCTGGCCAAGCGGATCGCCCGGACCGTCAAGGACCTGGAAAACGTGGAAATCCCCGTCGGAGTCATCGACATCACCCGGTATCGGGACGACTACGCCGCGTCCGCGACCCGGGCCACCTCCTCCAAATCCAAGATCCCCTTCCCGATTGAGAAGAAAGACGTCATCCTCGTCGACGACGTCCTCTTCACCGGCCGGACCATCCGGGCGGCGATGGAAGGGCTCTTCGATCTCGGACGCCCCAAGAGCATCCAGCTCCTCGTCCTGATCGACCGGGGCCACCGGGAGCTGCCCATTCGAGCCGATTACGTCGGGAAAGTCCTCCCGACCTCGCGCCGGGAGCTGGTTCAGGTCGACCTCAAGGAAATCGACGAGTGCGACGACGTCCTCATTACCGAGCCGGTCGCCCTCAGCCGGAAACGCTGACATCTTGAAAATCCTGGTCCAAAACGGGCGGCTGATCGATCCCCGCTCCGGGACCGATGCCGTCGGCGACATCCTCCTCGACGGCGGTCGGATCGAAGCCGTCGGCGGCCGGAGGGAAATCTCCGGGGCCGAAGTCGATCGACGCCTCGGGCCTGGTCGTCGCCCCCGGCTTCATCGACATGCACGTGCATCTGCGCGAGCCCGGCCAAACCCACAAGGAAACGATCCTGACCGGAGCCCGAGCCGCGGCCCGGGGCGGCTTCACCTCGATCTGCGCCATGCCCAACACCGCTCCGGTCAACGACACGCCGGATGTGACGGCGTTCGTTCTGAAGGCCGCGGCCGGGGCCGGCGTCAGGGTCCTCCCCATCGCCTCCCTGACCCGGGGACTTCAAGGAGCAGAGGCGGTCGACTTCGCCGCCCTCCTCAAGGCCGGCGCCGTCGCTTTCTCCGATGACGGACGATGCATCCAGGATGAGGCTCTCATGCAAAAGGTCATGGCGGCCGCCCGGGACCTGGACGCTCTGGTCATCGACCATTGCGAGGATCGGGCTCTGTTCGGCAAAGGCGTCATCAACGACGGCCCCGTCGCCCGCCGAATGAACCTGCCCGGAATTCCGGCCGCGGCCGAGGACGTGATCGTCGCTCGGGACATCAAGCTTGCCGAATCCGGGTTCGGACGCATTCACATCGCCCACCTCAGCACCCGGGGCTCGGCCCGCCTCGTCGCCGAGGCCCGGAAGCGCGGCGTCCCGGTCACCTCCGAAGTCACTCCCCATCACCTTTTACTTACGGAAAACGAGGTGGAATCCGGAGGGACGAATTTTAAGATGAATCCGCCGCTTCGGGCGGCTGGGGACGTCGCCGCCCTCATCGAAGCGGTCCGGAACGGGGACGCGGACGTCTTCGCCACCGACCACGCCCCCCATGCGGCGGCGGAAAAAGCCCAGGGATTCCAGGACGCCCCCTTCGGCATCGTCGGACTGGAAACGGCCGTTTCGCTCCTCCTGGACCGCCTGGTCCGGACGGGGATCATCCCGCTCTCGCGGTTCGTGGAGATGTGGTCGTGCCGGCCGGCGGAGATTCTGAAATGGCCGGGCAAGGGACGCCTGGCCCCCGGGGCCGACGCCGACTTGACCCTCCTCGATCTCGACCGCCGGGTGACGATCGACCCGGACAGGTTCGCCTCCATGGGACGAAATACGCCGTTCGCCGGCTGGACGCTCTGCGGCGCCCCGGCGATGACGATCGTCGGCGGCCGGATCATTTATGCGGATGTGACATGTTGAGAAAATTTTTTAAAAAAACCAAGCCCCAACCCGACCACGCCCTGGAAAAACGGCTGGACTACCGGTTCAAGGACCAGATTCTCTTCCACCTGGCCTTGACCCACAGCTCCCACGCCTACGAGACCCAGGACCATCCCCTGGACAACGAGCGCCTCGAATTCCTCGGCGACTCGGTCGTCGGGCTGATCGCCGCCGACTTCTTCTTCCGGATGTACCCCGAGGCCAACGAAGGCGATCTCTCCAAGTTCAAGTCGTCGGCCTCCAGCACCGTCGCCCTGGCCGAATACGCCCAGCAAATCCAGCTCGACGAGGTGATCCATCTCGGCAAGGGAGAGGAGAAGAGCGGCGGCCGGAAAAAGAGCACCATCCTGGCCGGGTCATTCGAGGCCTTGATCGGAGCCATCTACATCGACGGCGGCTTCGAGGCCGCCCGGACGGTCTACGAGAGGCTGCTCGAAGGGTCCTACGCCAAAATCAAAAAGCAGGGCCTGGAAATCAACAACTACAAATCGGCCCTCCAGGAATTCCTCCAGAAAGAGGACCTGCCGGCGCCCCAATACAAAACGGTGACCGTGACAGGGCCCGACCACCGCAAGGAGTTCGTCGTCGAAGTCGTCGTCAACAAGACCGCCCTGGGAAAGGCCAAAGGCCCGTCGCGCAAAGTCGCCGAACAGAAAGCCGCGGAAAATGCCCTCAAGAGCTTCTTCGGGAAACGGATCAAAGCCCTGACGCCGGAGACGTTTCTCTTCAAGTCCTGACCGGCCGGACGGCCGGCCCGCTCACTCGTTGCTGAGCAGGGCCTCGAACCAGCGCATCGACGGGATGTTCGAGGCGATGATCTTCATCACCACGATGATCGGCACGGAGAGGACCATCCCCGGAACGCCCCAGAGCCAGCCCCAGAAAAACAAGGCGATCAGAATGGCCAGCGGGCTCAGCCCCAAGCCCGTCCCCATGACCCGCGGCTCGATGATCGAGCCGACGATGGCGTCGGTCACAAAAAGGATGGCCAGCATCCAGACGGCCGGCCAGAACCGGCCGAGCTGGAGAAGGGCGAAGGCGAACGGCAGGATCTTGGAGATGAACGAGCCGATGTTGGGGATGTAATTCAGGATGAAGGTGATGAAGCCCCAGAGGATCGCGTAGCGAACGCCGAAGGCCATGATGATGACCATGGAGACCAGGCCGGAGGCGAGGCTGATCACGGTCTTGAGGGCCAGGTACTTCTGAACCTGGCGGTCGATGTTTGCGACCATTTCGACAATCTGAGCCGAGCGGCGGGGATTGGACGAAAAGCGGCGGATCTTGCCCTCGAGCTTGTGCCGGCCGGCGATCATGAAGATCAGGAAGATCAGAACGAGGAAGATCGTCGAAAGGATGGAAACGAAGGTCCCGAGGGAATTCAGGAGGAAGGCCCCGACCTTGGAAACGTCCAGGGTCTTGGCCCAGGCCATCGGGTCGAATGAGCCGCCGCCGGGGATCTCGATCGTCTTGCTCCACCCTTCGATCATCTCCTTCACTTTATTCCCGTAATCGGGCAGGTCCGAGGCCAGGGCTTTCCCGCTGGAATAAAAGAGGAGAGCCATCAGGTAGAGGATGACGAAGGCAAAGACGATCACGAGGATCGAGGACAAGGTCCGGGAGAGCTTGATCTTCATCAGAAAATCATGGACGGGCGCCAGGATGAAATAGACGAACAGGGCCAGCAACAGGGGGAAGAGGACAGCCTTAGCCGTTTTGAAGACGAATCCGAGGACAGCCGCGGCCACGATCCAAGCGGCGATTGTCAGGGCCTTGTTCTCTTTGCTCATGGTCGTATTGTACGGCCATCGGGGACTCTTGGTAAAGCCTTTCCTCTCCCCCCCGAATATCACCCCCCGCGAGCATTGACCTGAACCGCTTCTTGATTATAATGGGAGGCGTTGAGCTTTATTTTGTTCGAATTCGAACGGCGATCGGCGGCGACGCCGTCAGAGGAATGAGTCCGGATGTCTCCTCTTCCTTCGCTTTTAATCGCGGAAGACGATCCGATCTCCAGCCGCATTCTGGAAAAAAACCTGAGGTCCTGGGGTTACGAAACGATGGTCGCCCGCAACGGCAACCAGGCCTGGGAAGCCCTTCGCGGTCCGACCACCCGGCTGGCCCTCCTCGACTGGATGATGCCCGGAGCGGAGGGCCCCGAGTTGTGCCGCCGGATTCGAGCCCTGAATAAGCCCGGCTACACGTATATCATCCTCCTGACATCCCGCGACAGCATCCAGGACATCATCGACGGCTTGGAGGCGGGCGCCGACGATTTTATGACCAAACCGGTGAATTTCGCCGAGCTGCGGGCCCGGCTCCAGACGGGAGGCCGGATCATCGCCCTGGAAGACAAGCTCCTCGATTCCCAGAAGCGGCTGTTCGAGCTGGCCACGCGGGACAGCCTGACCGGGATCTGGAACCGGGCGACGATCCTTCGCTTCCTGTCCGACGAGATGGCCCACTGTCAGCGCGGCGGCGATTATTCCCTCAGCACCATTCTCATCGACGTGGATTATTTTAAAAGGATCAACGATACCCACGGCCACATGGTCGGCGACAAGGTCCTCAGCAAAGTCACGGCTTGTCTGGAGAAGCACATTCGGCCCTACGACAAAGTCGGCCGCTACGGCGGCGACGAATTCTTGATCGTCTTGCCCAATTGCAGCCTGTATCACGTCGCCGTCGTCGCCGAGCGTCTCCGGACGGCCATGGAAAAGCAAAAGATCCGGGTCGACGGTGGAAACATGACCCTATCCCTGTCCCTCGGCTGCGCCTCTTCGGAGTGCTTCCGCCGCCCATCCGGGGAACGGATGATCAAGGAAAGCGACCGGGCCCTCTATAAAGCCAAGAAGGACGGACGCAACCGCGTCGGACTCTGTTCGGAGCTCAAAGGTCCGAAAGACCCTCGGAAAGAATCGAAGAAAGGAACCCCCCGTGTGCCCGAATCCAAATGACACCGCTCCCATCGACCGGGCCGAAGCGCTGGAACGCGTCGGCGGCGACGAAGCCTTCCTCGAAGAATTGCTGACGATCTACCGGGAGGAATTCACCGAAAAGTCCCCCGCCTTGGCCGAAGCCCTGGCCAATCAGGACGCCAAGGCCGTCCGCGAAATCGGACATTACATCAAGGGAGCCTCGGCCAACCTGAGCTTGCCAGGGCTCGTGGCCGCCGCCTTCGCGATCGAAAAAGCCGGAGCCGAAGCGCGGCTGAACGACGCCCAAAGCGCTTACCAAACGCTGCTTGTGGAATACGACCGCTTGATGAAGCACCTGGCCGGCTGACCCGGCCGGGATTACTTTCCGGCGAGAACCCGGGCCGTTTCCCGGACGATCTTTTCCGCCGCTTCTTCCATCCCATCTTTGATCTTGACCGCCCCGATGATGAAGCGCCCTTCCCTAACGGCGAGGATGTTGGCCAGGTAGGGATCCTTCAACCGGACGAGCTCGCCCGGGCCGACGTCGGGAGGAGCCGGCTTGGCAAAATGCCCGACCAGAGCCGTCAGGGACTTGGCCGCCTCCGCCGGGAGAGGCCCCTCGATGACGAAGGCGTCGAATTCCCCGGAATTCGGGATCCGGTAGGAGGCGACAAAGCCGCGGGAGAGAAAGGTCAAGCCGAGAAAATCTCGGAGGATGAATTTTTCGCTGTTTTCGACCTTGCCGGCGGGGGCAAACGCCCGGACGGGGAGCGGAAATGCGCCCGGCTCGGGAATTCCCTTGACGACGGCGGCGGCAAACGCCTTCAGGGCCTCGGCCGTCTTGTCTCCGGCTTCGTAGGCCATCAGCTTGACATAAAACCGGCCGGCGAAAAAATTGAGAATCTCATCCTCGATGTACCCTTGGACCCCGACCGGGAGGAACCGGCTTTCGGGGTAACGCTCCGAGCCGTAAATCCCGAAGGCGTTATCCGAAGCGCTCATATCGTAGATCTCCACGGTCATCTCCGCTTTGCCGCCGGGTCCCCGGTATTGGCCCACCGCCAGCTCGACGAAATTGTAACTGATAAAATTCTCGGCCGCTCCGTTGATGTATTCGAACAGCGTGTCGGGGACGTATTTCTGGAGCGGCTGCGAGGCGGTCCAGCCTTCGACCTTGGGAAGCAGGACCTCCGCTTGAGGGGCCGATCCGGCCTGCGCCGCCGCCGGTACGAAACCGGCGGCCAGATATAACAGAACGATTCCCGTCCCGATCGTTCGGATTGTTTGCATGGGGGACTCCTCGAGAGCGGATCGAACAGGGTTATTGTAGCCGGAGACGAAACCGGAGACAAGGGCCGTATGGGGGAAAATCGGCAAAAGAGGTATAATCATGTGAAATGGAGCACATCGAAGCCCTTATCGCCAATATCCGGAAGGTTTTTGTCGGCGACCCCGAGGTCGTCCGACTCGTCGTGACGGCGCTGCTGGCCCGGGGCCACCTCCTGATTGAGGATGTCCCCGGGATCGGCAAGACCCTTCTGGGCGTCGCCCTGGCCCGGTCGATCGAGTCCTCGTTCCGCAGGATCCAGTTCACCAACGACCTCCTGCCGTCGGATCTCCTGGGGATGTCGATTTTCAATCCCCGGGAAAGCACCTTTTCCTTCAAGCCCGGCCCCATCTTCAGCCACATCGTCCTGGCCGATGAGATCAACCGAACGACGCCGAAAACCCAAAGCGCCCTCCTGGAGGCGATGAACGACCTTCAAGTCACGGTCGACGGCGGGACCTACCCGCTGCCCGCCCCTTTCATGATCATCGCCACTCAGAACCCGATCGAATACCACGGCACCTTTCCCCTCCCCGAAGCGCAGCTGGACCGGTTCCTGCTCCGGGTCAAGATCGGTTATCCGTCGGCCGACAACGAAAAGGAAATCATCCGCGGCCGGGACCTCTACCAGCTGGCCGCCAAGCTCGAGCCGGTCCTTGGTCCCGCCGAAATCAGCGCTCTCCAGGACCGGGTCGAATTAGTCCGGGTCGACGACGCCCTTCTCGGTTACATCGTCGCCCTGGCCTCCGAAACGCGCCGGACCAAAGGGATCAAGCTCGGGGTCAGCCCGCGCGGCTCGCTTCTCCTCCGCCGGGCCGCCCAAGCCCACGCCCTGACATTCGGGCGCGATCACGTCCTGCCCGATGACATCAAGCGCGTCGCCGCCCCGGTTTTAACCCACCGGATCGTCATCGAGTCGCAGTCGTTCGGGCTCCTGCGCATCCACGAATCGGACACCATCATCCACGGTGTGTTGGAACGGGTTCCGATTCCCTTATAAGCATCGGTCGCTCATGTTGACGCGCCTCGGCGTCCGTTTCGTCATCGCCGCCGTCCTGGCTCTCCTCGGCGCCGCGACCAGCGGGGCCAATCTCCTTTACCTCATCGACGGGATGCTATGGTCGTTGCTGGTCGCCGGCTGGTGGTGGTCCGGCCGCAATCTCCGGGGGATCGCCGCCCGGGCCGAATTTCCCGAACAGGTGTTCCAAGACACGGAATTTTCCCTGGCGATTTTCCTGAAAAAAGAAAAAGGGCGATCGGCCCATTTTCTCGCCGTCCGGTCGCCGGCCGGCCAGGCGTTCCTGCCGATTTTGAAAAACAAGGCGGAAGAGAGCGTGACGATCCCGGCTCGCCTTCCCCGCCGGGGCTTGAACGAAATCGGGGATGCCTGGCTCGAAAGCGATTTTCCTTTCGGCCTGTTTCGCCGGCGACGACGGATCAGCGGCCTCGTCGGACTCGTCTTCCCCCGGGTGTTCGAAATCTACGGCCGCCAGGCTTCCCCCGCGGTCCGGGGCGAAGAGATATCGCTTCCGCGAAGGGGCGTCGGAGAGGATTTCTACGGCCTCCGGGAATACGGCAGCGGCGACGATTCCCGGCTGATCAACTGGAAGCTGACCGCCAAGACCGGGAAACCCATCGTCAAGGAATACGCCGAGCAGATCGGAAACCGGATCACGATCACGGTCGAGGACGCCGAGGGCCCGGAAGCCGAGCGGCTCATTTCGGAGGCCGGCTTCGCTGGCCAAATACTTCATCGACGCCGGGGCCGACGTCCGGCTCCGGACTCCCGAAGCGACGGTCGTTTTCGGTCACGGATTGATCCACCTCGGCCTGATCTTCAAAACCCTGGCCTATCTCGGCCGGGGAAAGATCGTCGAACGCTTCGCCCAGCCGCTTCCGAAAATCAAAACCCGGGCCTTCCCGGAGGAAGATCCCCTTTCCCCTTTCGCCTACCTCACGGCGGCAATTGCCTTTGCCTCCACGTTCCTGATCGAGGAGCTTAACCCGCTTCCTCTGCTGGCCTATTTCGTCCTTTTTCCCCTCGGTTGGCTTTGCGACAGAAAAAAACGGTACCCGCTTCCCCGGATCGCCTTCGATATTCTGGCCGCCGCTTATCTCCTGTTCTTTTTCTTCTTCGACCTTCCTTGGGCCGGATCGCTGCGGGCCGTCTCGCGCCTGATCCTGTTCATCCTGGCCTACCTCTTGTTCAATCCCAAATCGGGCCGGGCCCCGGGCCAGCTCTTGACGGCCTCGTTCCTCGTCTTTTTTCTCGCTTCGGGTCAAGCGCTCAGCCTATGGTATTTCCCGCTGTTTTTGGCCTTTTTCGTGGCCGCGGGGGCCTGGCTGATCGACCGGCGGGATCCCCGGCCAAGTCCGCGGAAACCGGACTGGGGGAAGCGGCTTGTTACGGTCATGGGGACGGCCGTGTTGCTCGCGGCCGTCGCTTTCGTCTCCCTCCCTCGGCCGTACAGCGCCCGGATGCAGCAGATCCTGGCCAGCACCGGACTGACCCGATTCCAGCTTTCGATGCGGAATTTTTCGGGCATGGCCGAGCAAGTCGAGCTCGGCTACCTCGGCCCCATCCGAAAAAACACCGCCCGGGTGATGCGGGTGACTCTTGAGGAAGAAAGCGGGAGTGGCCGGCCCGACGCCATCCACGTCCGGGGGGCCGCCTTCGACGTCTTCGACGGCCGGCGCTGGCAGAAGTCGCGGGTCAACTTCACCTACCGCCTGGCCGATCGGGATGTCCAGACGCGCCGAACGATGGCCTGGTTGAGACGGGAGAAGGGCGTCGTCTACAGCCCGAGCCATGATCCGGAAAAACCGGCCCGGGGCGAGCGTTTCGTCATTTATCCCCTGCTCAACACCAACCTCGTATTCTTCGTCGGCGCCCCGGCGGCGATCGAAACCAACTTTCCGAGCGCATTTTTCGATTTCACCGATACGGCCTATTTTCCCGGGGCGTACCCCGAGGGAACCCAATACCGCGTCCTGACCCAAAACCGGGAGCCGGACTTCTCCCGCTCGATCGACGGCTACGATCGGATCCTCCGGGAAAATTTCCTCCAGCTTCCGGCCTCCGACGAGCGGCTTCTGCGCCTGGCCCGCGAATTCGCCGGCCGGGCCGAAACGCCCAGGGCGAAAGCCGAGGCCATCGCCGCCCGCCTTCGGGACGGATACTCCTATTCCCTGGCCGTGGCCCACGGCCGCCAGGATATCGGCGGGTTCCTGTTCGATTCGATGTCCGGAAACTGCGAATATTTCGCCACGGCCATGTGCCTGATGCTGCGCTATCTGGATATTCCCACGCGCCTGGCGGTCGGATTCCTCGGTACGGAATGGAACGAATACGGGAATTTTTTCGATATCCGGCAAAGCGACGCCCATGCCTGGGTCGAAGCGTATCTGCCGGACGCCGGCTGGACGACATTCGATCCGACGCCTCCCGACTTCACCCAGAGAGGCCCGGCCTCGATCCTCGCCCGCGTCTGGACCGCCCTGAACCAGCAGTTCGAAGCCCTCCAATTCCGCTGGTACCGCTACGTCGTCGGATTCGACACCTACACCCAGAAAAATTTCCTGTATAACCTGGTCCAGAAAGCGGCCGATGCGTTGATCCCCATCTTCATCGGCCTGATCGCCATCGTCCTGGCGGGGTTTGCCTTTCTCAAAGCCAGGTCCCGGGGGCGGCTCCCCTCCTGGCGGCCCACCCGGAAAAATCCGGAAGACTTCTACGAGACGCTTCTCAACCGTCTCGGTCGGATCGGTTTTCCCCGGCGGCCGTCGCAGACAGCCGTCGAATACGCGGAAGACCTCGGAACCGCCCATCCGGAATTGACCCCGCTTGAGAAACTGGCCGCCCGCCATTACGAGCTCCGCTATGCCGGCCGGGCGCTGGAGGAAACGGAGCGGGCCGACATCGTCCGTCTCTCCAATGAAATCGCCGCTACCGCCCGCCGGCTCGAGGCGAAAGAAAAAGCAAATGAACCTTGGGGACAGGGCTGACGACCTGTCCCCGACGCTCGTCATAAGCGATAGACTCTGCTTGCATTACCCGGAGGTTCGGATACTCTTCCTCCTCCGTCCATGAAAAGCTTCCGCAAGGAACTAGCCTTCGAGATCCCGAGCCGCCGGGGATTCGTCAACATCACGCCTCAAGTGGAGGCCTGTCTCAGGGAAAGCCGTATCCGCGAGGGCCTCTGCCTGGTCAACTCCATGCATATCACTTCGTCGGTCTTCATCAACGACGACGAGAGCGGCCTCCACCACGACTTCGAAGTCTGGCTCGAAAAACTGGCCCCCCACGAACCGGTCGCATCCTACCGGCATAACGGCTTCGAGGACAACGCCGACGCCCACTTGAAACGCCAAGTCATGGGCCGGGAAGTCGTCGTCGCGGTGACGGACGGGAGGCTCGATTTCGGGCCCTGGGAGCAGATTTTCTACGGCGAATTCGACGGCCGCCGACGGAAACGTGTCCTCGTCAAGATTATCGGTGAATGAACGGCCTGTCCTACGCGGAGGGCTTGCCCGGAGCCAGGGCGGGCGCCGTAAAAAGCGCGTATTAATTAAAATTATCGGTGAATAATAAAACGATCGCCATCTTTCGGAGGCATTCTTGAAACACCAGCGTCTGTCCCTCATTCTCATCCCCGTCCTCGTCCTCGCCCTCTGTTCCCTCCCGGCCTCGTCGATCGGGCAAACCCCGGCCAAGGCCAAAGTCAAAATCGAAAAAGAAAAGCAAACGGCCCTGGACTGGCTCTCCCGCCCCGAAACGGTCGCCGCGTTCGGCAAAATCTCCGACGCCATCTGGGAATATGCCGAGCTGGGCCTCCAGGAATCCCGCTCCTCCAAGCTCCTGGCCGATACGCTCGAAGAGGCCGGCTTCACGGTCGAAAGAGGCCTGGCCGGCATGCCGACCTGCTTCGTCGGGACCTACGGCTCCGGAAAACCGGTCATCGGGCTTCTGGGCGAATTCGACGCCCTCCCGATGCTCTCCCAGAAGGCCAACGTCCCAACCCAGGATCCGATTGTCCCCGGGGCCCCCGGCCACGGCTGCGGCCACAACGCCATGGCCACGGCCGCCGTATCGGCGGCCATCGCCGTCAAGGAAGCGATGGACAAATACCATCTGCCCGGAACGATTAAAGTTTTCGGCTCGCCGGCCGAGGAAATCGTCGCCAGCCGCCCTTACATGGTCAGGGCCGGGCTGTTCAAGGACATCGACGCGGTGATCGACAATCACAGCGGCGAACGGCTGGCCACGGGTTATGGCCGGGGAGGCAATGCCCTGTTCTCCTCCATCTTCTCCTTCAAGGGTAAAACGTCCCACGGCGCCTCCGCCTGGGCCGGTCGCAGCGCCCTGGACGCCGTTGAAATCATGAACGTCGCAACCAACTACCTCCGGGAACACCTGCCGGTTTCCTACCGGATGCATTACATCATCCTCGAAGGCGGCGAAGCGCCCAACGTCGTCCCGGACAAAGCCAGCGTCTGGTATTACGTCCGGAATACCGACGAGCGGCTTGTGGACATGTATGAGCGGGTCATCAACTGCGCCAAAGCCGCCGCCCTGGCCACCGGCACGGAGATGCAGCCGATTCGGGTCATCAGCGCCATCCATCAAACCCACTCCAACAAGGGGATGGCCGAGCTGCTCCAGAAAAATATCGAGCTGGTCGGAATGCCCGCGTGGTCGGAGGAGGAAAACGCCTTCGCCAAAGCCCTCCAGAAAGAGCTCAAGGTCGAGGAAACCGGCCTGCCGACCACGGTCGAAGAGCTCCGGCCTCCGCGGAACGATCAGATGGGCGGCGGGTCCAGCGACGTGGGCGAAGTGACCCTGGTCGCCCCGACGGCCTCGCTCAACTTCCCGGGCCGGGTCCCGGGATCGATCAGCCATCACTGGTCGGCCGTCGCCTGCACCGTCGGAACGGCCATGCATAAGGGCCTCAACGCCGGGGCCAAGGTCATCGCCGCCTCGGCCATCGATCTTCTGACCAAGCCCGCCGAGCTGAAAAAATCCGGGAAGAATTCGAAGCCTACATCGCCAAGAATCCGTACAAGCCCTTCCTCCCGGCCGACGCCGTTCCGCCCCTCGACCTCAATGAAGCCTTGATGAACAAGTTCCGGCCGTTTGATGGACAAGGCCGCCGAAATCAAGAAATAAAACGGGAAAAGGAGAAACGGATGCGCGCCCACGGAAAATTCCTCGGCCTCTTCTTGATCCTGACCCTGGCGGCCTCGCTGTCCGCCCCCTCCCTCTCGGCCCAGGGACGGGGCCAGACCGTCACCCCGCCCGCCGGTGCCCGAAAAGGCCCGGTCCCGCTGGAACTGTCTTCCGTCACGAAACACCAGGCCCGGATCGGGGGCCAGACGATCAATTACACGGCCACCGCCGCGACCACGATCCTCCGCTCGGACGAGGGTGAGCCGAAAGCGACCTTCTTCTTTGTCGCCTACACCAAGGACGGCGTCTCCGACCCCGCCGCCCGTCCGGTGTCCTTTGTCTACAACGGCGGCCCCGGATCGGCCTCGATGTTCACCCACATGGGCCTCGGGCCGAAGCGGGTCCATCTGACCGACGACGGCTACGGAATGCCCGCGCCCTACGCGGTCGTGGAGAATGGCGATTCGTTCCTTGACGCCACCGACCTGGTCTTCATTGACGCCGTCGGGACCGGCTACAGCCGTCCCGCTCCCGGGGAAAACCCGGCCCAGTTCTACGGCATCGTCCAGGACGCCAACATTTTCGCCGACTTCATTTACCAGTACCTCAACCGCAATGAACGCTGGGCTTCGCCCAAGTTCCTCATCGGAGAAAGCTACGGCACGACCCGCTCGGCGCAGCTCGCCGGCGTCCTCCAGCAGCGTCACCAGATTTACTTGAACGGCGTCGTCCTTGTTTCGGCGGTCGGCTTCACCTCCTGGGGGGCCGACGATCGGATGATCTATGTTCTCCCGACATACATCATCTCGGCCTGGTACCACAAGCTCCTGCCGCCTGATCTCCAGAAGCTCAGCGCCGAGGAGATCGCCCAAAAGCCCGAGACTTCGCCCATGGGCCCTATGCCGCCGCCCTGGAGAAAGGCGATGAGCTTCCGGCGGCCGAAAAACAGAAGGTCGTCTCGGAAATGGCCCGGCTGACCGGGCTCAAGCCCACCTACATCGAGCTGGCCAACCTCCGGATCAGCTCGCAGCGCTGGTTCAAGGAGCTGCTCCGCGAAAAGCGGTTGACCGTCGGCCGCCTCGATTCGCGCTTCACCGGGATGGACGTGGACGCGGCCGGGGAAAGCTACGAATACGACTCGAGCGGAGCGTCCTATTACGGAGCTTATGCGGCGACGTTCCATGACTATGTCCGCCGGGAGCTTGGATGGAAGAATCAGTCGGAGCTGTACTACGCGGTTTCCGGAAACGTCCGCCCTTGGGACCAGACCGGCGACACGCGGGTGGCCGAAACTCTCCGGTCGGCCATGACCCAGACCGGCTGCAAGCTCCTGGTCGTCAGCGGGTATTACGACTTGGCCACGCCGTTCAACGGGATCGAGCAGACGGTCTCGCACATGATGCTCGAGCCGCCATTCCGGAAAAACGTGAGCTTCACCTACTACGAAGCCGGCCACATGATGTATATCGAGAAAAAATCCCGGGAGAAGCTCCACCGGGACGTCGTCGCTTTCATCGAATCGGCGTTTCGACGCTGACGGCCGAACAAAGAGCGCCCGTTACGGTTTCGCCCCGGCCTTGCGCAGGACACGGCCGGGGAGGGCGCCGGTGTGCTCACCGTCCCGGACGATGACCGCTCCGTTAACGATGACGCCGCTGATTCCTACCGGATACTGATGGGGTTCTTTCCAGGTCGCCCGGTCCGCGATCGCGGCCGGGTCGAAGATCACGAGATCGGCGAACGCTTCCGGGCGGATGACGCCCCGATCCTCCAGGCCGAACATTTCCGCCGGGAGAGACGTCATTTTCCGGATCATGGCCTCGGCCGGGAGAAGGTTTTCCTCGCGGACATACGTGCCCAGATATTTAGGAAACGTCCCATAGGTTCGGGGATGGGGTTTTCCGGCTGAGAGGATGCCGTATGGGGCGATCGCCGAGCTGTCCGATCCGGCCATGACCTGGGGATGGGCCAGGATCCGCTTCACGTTCTCCTCGTCCATCATGAACAGGACCGTCTGAACGTTATCCCGTTCTTCGACGATCAAATCGCGCATGAATTCGTAGGGAGATTTCCCCGCTTTGAGCGAAGCGGATAAAACATCCAGGCCTTCGACCCATTTGTTCTTTTCCGTGATGACGCCCGAGATCACGACCTTATCCCAGGAACCGAATTTCCTTTCCCGCTCCGCGACATATTCCTTGATGCGCCGCTCCTGGGTCGGATCATTGAGGCGGGCCAGGAAAGCATCCGTATTCCCCTGCCGGGACCAGGCCGGGAAATTGATGCTGAGACCTGTCGATCCGGCGATATAGGGGTAACGATCAGCCAAAACGGTGAGTCCCTCGGCTTTGGCCTTTTCGAGCAAGGCCAGGGCTTCTCCGGCCTTACCCCAGTTGCGGGGAAAGGCGGTCTTGAGGTGGGAAATCTGGAGACGGACCCCGGATGCGCGGGCGGCCCCGATCGATTCTTCGATCGATTCGATCAACCGGTCGCCTTCGTCGCGCATATGGGTGGCGTAAACGCCTCCCCGGGCGGCCACGACTTTGCACAGCTCGGCGATTTCGTCCGCGGCGGCAAAGCTCCCCGGCGTATATTCCAAGCCCGAGGATAAACCGAATGCGCCGGCCTCCATGTTTTCCGCCACAAGCGCTTTCATCCGCTCCAGCTCTTCCGGTTTCGGCGGATGATCATCAAATCCCATGGCCTCCCCGCGCACCTGCCCGTGGCCGACGAGCGTGGCGTAATTCACGGCCAGGCCGCTCTTCTCCAGGCGGGCGAAAAAGCCGCGGATGTCCGACCAATCCACCTCGACTTCGCCCTGGGCTTTGGCTGAATGCTTCAGGTCCTCCGCGATGTCCGGGGCGACGGGAAACGGCGAATATCCGCAATTGCCGCTGATCAGCGTCGTGACGCCCTGCCGGACGGCGCTCTCGGCCTTGGGATTGGCCAGGAGGCCGATGTCCGTGTGGTCATGGGCGTCGATGAAACCGGGAGCGATCGCTTTCCCCGAGGCCTCGACGACCGTCCGGCCCCGGCGGCCCGGAATTTTTCCGACGGCCTTGATCCGGTCGCCGGAAACGCCGATATCGGCCTGGACGGGCGGGCCGCCCCGTCCATCGTAAACGAGCCCGCCGGCGATGACTAAATCAAAGTCCTTCCCGGCGGCGCAGCCCTTGAGCAGCAGCCCGCTCCCGCCGACCGCAGCCAGGGCCGCGGCCGATCCCGTCGCTTTAAGAAATCCCCGGCGGTCGATCGTCGAGCGCATCCGGCTCTCCTTTCAAATAAGAATTAATTTCTTCTTCAACCCGATCAACCGGGAAAATGAGGGATGAACGCTGCCGTCAAAAATAGCGCATTCCCGCATGGCCGAAAAAGCCTCCCAGAAGACGCATAGCGGAGGGGGGCCCCGCTTCGGGGGGAACCGACGGGACTGGTTCCTGCGTCTGGAGGGAGGCTTTTAGGCTATCAGGGAATGCAACCACGATGGGGAGCGTTTAGCCCTCTTTTCCCACCACGTCTTTGCGGAGGGCGCTGTTGCCCCCCTCGTTGGTGAAGCGGACGAAGGGCCGGGCGCGGTCGAGCAGGTACCGATACGTGATGTGCGTTTTCTTGTGGACGCCCCCGATCTGCTCATAGATCTTCCGCATCCGGGGGTTGTAATCCCCGACCCAGGACAGCTCGATTTCCTTGTAGTGCGGCCGGGCTTCGACGGCCCGGACGAAGTGAAGGAAGAGCGGTCCGATGACTCCGGAATTCTGGAACTCCGGGACGATGCCGGCCAGCAACACCCGGTTACGGGTGATCGTCTTTCCCTTGACCAGCCGGAGAAACTTGAGGGCCTTCCACCAACCCAAGCGGCCGTCGAACTTGGCCAGGACTTGATTGATATCGGGGAAGGTCACGACGACTCCGATCGGCTTTTCGTCTTTATAGGCGAACCAGATGAAATCGTCGACGATGATGGGCTCGGCCGATTTGATGATCCTCCCGATCTCTTCGGCCGAAACAGGTTGAAAATCTTCCATATAATCGGCCCAGGTCTTGTTCAGGATTTCCACGAGATCGGCGATGAACCGAGCCGACTGCTTTTTGTCGTAATGACGGTAAGCGTACGTCCCCTTCTTGATGATGTGCTCGGCGAATTTAACCATCCGTTCAGGGAACGGCTCAGCCAAGTCCTTGTGATAGGAATACTGGAGGAAATACTCCTGGAATCCATACCCTTCCAACAACTTCCCGTAGTAAGGCTTGTTGTAGGGCATCCCATATCCCTGGGGCATGAATCCCTCGACCAGGACGCCCCAGTTGGCGAAATTGGCCCCGAAGTTGACGCTCGCGTCGATCGCCTGGACGCCGCGGGAAGCCAACCATTCCCGGGCCGCGTCCAACAGGAGGGCGGCTGCGGCCGGATCGTCCGGGCATTCGAAAAAGCCGACGCCGCCTTCGGCCGGGTCCTTTCGTTTCGCTTTTTTAAAGTCGACAAAGGCGGCGATCCGCCCGACGCCTCGTCCGGCCTCGTCCCGGAGAATCCATCGGATCGCTTCGCCGTGTTCGAACGAAGAGTTCTTCTTCGGGTCGAAGACCGCCTCGACCTCCAGGTCGAGCGGAGCGATCCAATTCGGGTCGCCGGCGTAAACCGAACGGGCGACGTCGTGAAAGATCCGGGAACCTGTGGTCGCGGTGATTTCCTGGAGCTTCATCGGGCCGTCATCTCCGTCCGTAGTCGATCTCGTCGGAGAGCTCATTGACGTCGGTGGAGCGATCGTACGGGAAATGGGAGGCGAGGCATTCGCCCGCCGTTTGGATTCCGTCGATCAAGCCTTCGGTGAAGGCGCCCTTCGCGAAAGCGCCGGGAGAGGGCCGCGGCCGTCTCCGTCCAGAAGTTCCTGGCCGGCGTGGGCATGGATCCCCACGTCCCCCAGAACGACAAACCGCCGGCGCGAGGGGACGATAAAAAAGAGAATGCCGTTTTGATCCTTGGTCGCGTCCATCTTGAGGCGGTGGAACGCCCGCTCGGCCACCGGCCGGACGGGTCCCCAGAAAAAGCGGGAGACGGACACCCGGATCTCGCCGGACGTCCGCCGTTCCGCCTCGGCGATCGCCTTCTGGACGCGAGCTTCATCGATGCGGACGATCCAACTCGGGCGAAACCGGATTCCCATGCGCCTCCTCCCTTTACCATCCCCCCGAGGCGCCGCCGCCGCCGGAGCGCCCGCCGCCTCCCCGGAACCCTCCCCCGCCGCCGCCCCGGCCGCCGCCGCCGCCCGAAAGCAGGGTGTAGAGCAGCCAGAGCGCCAGACGCGGATTGGTGATGAAGAGGATCAGGAAGATAATCGCGCCGATAATGAGGAAAGATCGGGGGGACTTCACCCTCCGAAGCGTTCCGCTTCCCAGCGGGCGGCTCCTCTCCGGGTGCGGGTTTCCCGGAGATCGTCTCCAGGAGCGAAACAACCGCGTCCCGGACGGCCGCGTCGGTATCGCCTTTCCGAATCCCGGCGACCAGGACGTTGTTGATAATCCGGCCGGCGATAGCATCCGTGACAACCGCTTCCAGGCCGTACCCGACTTCGATCCGGATCTTTCGATCGTCGGCGAAAATAAACAGGACCAGCCCGTCCTCCAATCCTTTCCGTCCGACCTTCCAGGCGGCGAAAGCCCGGGCGGCGAAATCCTCAAGCGGGATGTCGCCCGTCGTCGGGGAAATGTAAAGAAGGACCTGGTGCCCCGTTTCCTTTTCGAACGCCTCCAGCCGGGAGTCGATGTCGGCCCGCGTCCCGGAAGAAATGAATCCCGCCAGGTCGGTCGCCCAGCGGTCGGGGGCCGACGGAATCCCCGCCGTCTGGACGGCGGCCAAGGCGAGACCGCCGGCCAGAATAAGGCCCAGGACGGAGAAAACTCCGCGCCTCATTCGCGGGCCGAGAGGCCGCTTCATCGGGCCGGTCCGGAAAACGGGCTCAGTCGAACTTCACGGCCGGAGCTTTGTCCGCTCCGGGCTGGGACTTGAAATAGGACTTCTCGGCAAACCGATTGCCGAAGAATCCGGCGATGAGAACCGTGGGGAAGCTCATCCGCTTGGTGTTGAAACCCTGGGCCGATTCGTTGAAGACGCGACGCTCCTGGGTGATGCGGTTTTCCGTCCCTTCGAGCTGGTCCTGGAGGGCCTTGAAGTTTTCCGTCGCTTTGAGCTCGGGATAGGCTTCGACGGCCACCAGGAGCCGGGAAATGGCCGACCCCAGCTCGCCCTGGGCCTGTTCGAACTTGGCGAAGGCATCGGGATTGTTGACCACGTCAGCTCCGACCTGGATTTGTCCGACCTTGGCCCGGGCTTCGGTGACGGCGGTGTAGGTGCTCTTCTCAAAATTGGCCGCGCCTTTGACCGTTTCGACCAGGTTCGGGACAAGGTCCGCCCGCCGCTGGTAGACGTTTTCAACCTGACCCCACTTGGCCCGGACATCTTGGTCGAGCTTGTTAAGGCTGTTGTAGGCGCCGATGCCCCAGAGGGCCAGGATGACGACGAGAACGACGATGATCCCCAGGCCGCCGAGAAAGCCGAACCGCCGTTTCGGGGCCGCCGCGGGGATTTGAGGTGTTTCGTTTGCCATGGTGTTTCTCTCCCTTCCGGAAAATATACGGATATCCTTACCCAAAGTTTATTTTATCCGCTCAAAGGCCGGAGATTCAACTTCAAACCACCGATCCGGACGGCAGCATGGCGTTCTTTGGGACAACGATGATCCCATCGACGATGCAGACATCCTCGCCGATCCGATCCCGGGTCCCCGAGGCGTTGATCAGCTTGACGCCGTCCCCAATCCGGGCGTTCTTATCGATGATCGCGTTGCGGATCTCGCAGTTCCGGCCCACGCCGACGGCCGGAAGGCCCTGGGCGGCCGAAGCCCGGAGGTCATCGGCCGATTCGTAGTAATCCGCGCCCATCATGATCGTCCGGAGCAGCTGGGTCCCTTCGCCGATCCGCGAGCGGATGCCGACCAGCGACTGCCGGATATAGGCCCGGTTGATGATGCTCCCTTCGCAGAGGATCGACTCGTGGACGTCGGCGTCGAGGATCTTGGATCCCGGCAGGAACCGGGGCAGGCTGAAGACCGGTTTGTCCTCGTCGTAAAAATTGAACCGCGGCAAGGGGTGGGTCAGGCCGATATTGGCCTCGAAAAAGTTCGGGATCGTCCCGATGTCCTCCCAGTACCCGTCGAAGAAATGGGCGAACACCCGCTTTTCGTGGATGGCCTGGGGAATGATCTGCCGGCCGAAGTCCTCGGCCGTCGTACCTTCCAGGACGTCCTTCAGGACCTTCCAATTGAACAGATAGATCCCCATCGAGGCCGTGTGGGTCCGGCCCCGGGCCTCGATGCCGTTGGCCGCGAAGACCGCGGGATCGACGGCCATCTCGTCGATCGTCGCGTCATCTTTCGGCTTTTCCTTGAATTCGACGATCCGGTTGTTGGCGTCGACTTTCAGGACGCCCAGGCCGGAGACATCTTCGCGGGCGGCGGGAACCACCGAGATGGTGATGTCCGCCCCGGCCTTCTCGTGGGCTTCGACGAATTTACGGTAATCCATCCGGTAGAGATGGTCGCCGGAGAGGATCAGGATGAGTTCGCCCGAACCCGCGACGGTAGAGAGGTTCTGCCGGACGGCATCGGCTGTTCCCTGGAACCAGCCCCGATTGTCGATCGTCTGCTTGGCCGCCAGGATGGTGATGTAGTCCTTGTGGAACTGGTCGAACCGGTAGGCCGTGAAAATATGGCGGTGGAGGGATTCGCTGGCGAATTGGGTCAGGATGAAGATCCGGCGGTAGCCGGAATGAATGCAGTTGGAGATCGGGATGTCGATCAAGCGGAAGCGCCCCCCGATCGGGACGGCCGGCTTGCTTCGGATCTTGGTCAGGGGGTAGAGGCGGCTCCCTTGTCCGCCGGCCATGATCATCGTCGAAACTCGGGCGGCCATGTTCTCCTCCCTTCCGTTCCATTATATGTCATTTCCCCGGGGAAAAACACGCCTTGACTTTACATTTATTGGGGATTGGGCTATCTTACTCTTCAGAAAGAGATGTCCTGATCAGCTGGGAGGCGTTCATGTCCGAAGACGCGCTGGAAAAACGCACCTGCGCCCGCTTCCGGATTCCGGGAGCGACAGTCGCCTTCCGGAAGGAAAAGGGGCTTTTTAAAAAAAGCGCTTACGGCGCGGAATTTCTTCCCATGCTGGACATCAGCCGGGGCGGAATCCGCTTTCTTTCCCAGGAGATGCTCGACCTCGACACCCGCATTCATCTCAGCGTCCAGGTCCCTGGAGACACCGCTCCCCTGAAAATGGAGGGGATCGTCCGGTGGTTTGCCAGTAATCCCGGCCAGAGCTACAAATACCAGCTGGGCGTGCAGTTCTTGCCCTACGGCGAGAAAAAAGACATGAACTACCCCGGCAACCTCGTCAAGATCATTTCCTATGAACAGAAGTTCATGGACGAGACGACGATCATTAAAGACGAGACCGGCGGCCGCCGCGACGGGACTTTCGAAGTCTAGCTGCATTACACGAGTCGAGATGGCCGAGATGCGGCCTCAAGCCGTGCGATCGACCGGAATCCTTCCCACCGGAGATCCGCCATCGGCTCGCCCAAGTCAGATTTGTGTCAATACCGTTGAATTTTAGTAATGTAGACTCGATCCTCAAGCGTCGACCACGATCCCCCCTTCCTCCGGAATTTCCCGGCCGTCCAGACGGACGACCGGGCGGTCCAAACCCTTTTCCTGTCTTAGGTTAAAGGACAACCGGCGGCCGCGAAAGGGAATATCACCGTGGACACCGCCCGAATCCGGAAGCAGCCGGGGACGGAACTCCAGGCCGTTTTCCCGGGGACGGAATCCGAGGATGTGCCGGACCGCCAGCATGGCCGTTTCCGCCCAGGCCCAGGGGATAATCCCGATCTGGGCATAGGGCGGGGCGATCCGATCGCCGTGCATCTCAAACCAAGCCCCCGACCGGGCGCTCGGAAGGGATTCCAGCCAGCTCAGGATCCTCTGAACCGGCTGCGGTTGGCCCGCTTCCACGTAGGCCCGGGCGATCAAAAAGCCGATCAGCGGCCACGGTCCTGAGGAATCGGCCTCGGAGCTGAAATGATAGCGGCCATACCCGCCCATCGTCCAATCCTGGTTCCATAACTCTTCCAGCGCGGCCAGGGTGGCCCGGCAGGCCGGGTCGCCGGCCGGAAGGAAACCGAGGGCGATGGGCAGGGCCGTCGAAGCGTCCGGACGGAGAAAATGGGCGATCGGTGCGGCCAAGGGAACTCCGGCCGGAAGACCGGAACAGGGTTGGGGAATGATCGTGTTCTGGACGGAGCCGTCGCGGCGCAGGCGCTTGATGAATCCCCGCTCGTCGATCATCCGATACTTGGGGTGGGAGAGGACGACGTCTCTCAACCGGACCGAGGCATCTTGCCAGCGCCCGGCTTCCTCTTCCCTCCCCGCCCAGCGGGCCATCTCCGCCGCGGCAGCCAATCCGAGCGAAGGATAAACCTGGTACATCAGCTCAAAACCGGGCTCAATCCCGAATGCGGCGTGCCGCTCCCAGAATTCCCGGCGGTTGGTCAAAAGTCCCGAAACGGGATCTCGGAATTCGGGATGCAGGGGAAACTCGGCCGCGGCCCGGATCTTCGGCCAATATTCCGAAACAATCTCGCGGTCCCCGCTCCAGAGGACATACTCCTTCAAGGCCAGGAGGAGCTCCCCGTTCTGATCCAGCTCGACGTCATCCGGAGCCCGGCGTTCGCTCGAATCGAGGCAATCCCCCTCCTCGGAGACGAAATCGGAGAGAAGGCGGCGGAGGAGGATGCCGGCCATGTCCAGGTGTCCGGTCAGAGTCAGGCCTTCGGCCATGAAGGAATGGTCGCGAACCCACTCGCGATTGTACTGCCAAATGGAGGCGTCGACCCGGCCCGTTGCGGAAAAAACGGCCGGCAATTGCCGGGCACAGGCTTGAACCAGGTGATGGAGCCCGGGGTCGTCAAAGCGGAAATGGGCCGCCCGGGCCCAGGCTCCGAATGCCCCGTCGGGCTCGGGGAGCTTCGGAAGGACGTCGACGCGGACGGAGGATCGATCCGGGCCGAGGCGATAGGCCAGAATCCGGCCGGTCTCCGCGCCGGGAGAAAGGACGATCGTTTCTTCCATCGTCCGGTCACCGTTTCCCGTCCGGTAACGGATTGTTTCGGAGCGTTCTCCCGGATTGATGAAGCGGATATCGCGCACCATGAGCGGCTCGCTTGCCCGGGGGCAGGAAAAGGATTCCCGGACCCGGACCGGACCGGCCGGCCAGGCGGCGACGACTTCGGGGATTTCCGCGCCGTCCCGCCAAACGACGTCCGGATTGACGGCCCGAAACTCCCTCTCGCCGGAGACGATGGAGATTTGGGTCGGTTCCAAGCCGGCGACCGCATCCATCGTTAAGGCATCCCGCTTCCGGCGGAGCTTTTCCGGATCTTGAATCAGCAAGCCCAGAGGCGTCCCCTCCCCTGATGGGGCCGATTGAATCACGGCTTGGATATGACCGTTCCCCAGGAAAAAATAGGCGACGTCCTTCAAATAGGTCCGGACATCGGGCGGGCCGGATTTCGGATCATCGGCATAGACATGTTCTTGAACGTCAATCATCGGGCGCACCCATGCTTTCCCGGCTTCCCCCGGCCGGAGATCAGCTCCGGAATTCGATCAAACCCGCTTCCGCCAAGACCTTGAGGTACTCGAGGATGTCCGCGCCCTTTTGCGGCCCATACGTGGCCGAAACCGCCCGAACGATGTCCGCGACGGTCCGCTTCCCGTCGATATAATTGGCGGTTTCATAGGCCTCGTTCCCGCCCAATCGGACCCGGGTTCCGGCTTGGGGCCCGAGCTTTTCAGTCAGGAAATCCGATTCGACAGGTCCGACAAAACCGGGCTTGCGAACCGGAACGATCTTGGCCAGGGCTTTTTCCTCCTCGGTGAGGGCCGGGGCAGCCGCCTTAAGGCCGAGCTCCCGGCAGCGGTCCGCGTAGGCTCGTTCGGCTTCAACCCTGAGGGCCCGCTCCAGGACGGACACCGAATCGGTCATCCGGGCAATCGTTCCGGCCGCTTCCGGGGAGGCCGTGTAACGGCCGGCGGAATTGCAGGCCGCCCGCTCCCGCGCGGCGGCAAGCTCAATGACGTTCCGAACCTGGGCATAGGCCGCAGGAAGCTCGGCCGCCATCGCAGTCGAAACCGCCTGAAGGGCGTCGCCCGTTTCGGCGGCCAGACGGCCCAGGCCGTTGCGGATCGTGAGGCGGGCCATGTCCAGAGACTCGGGCAAACCGGCCGCCGCCAGGTAATAAGCGATTCCCAGGGTCATGGCGGAAACCCGGCGGAGCTCGGAGGCGTCGACTTTGTCGGGCGTGTCCAGGCTGGTGTGATGGAACGTGTCGCCGTGACCGAGCATCAACGACGGGACCTTGAGGGCGCCGTCGTTATAGATCCAGTGGTCGCTGCCCCCGCTGAAAGACTCCACCCGCCAAGCAAAGGGATGGGCGCTGCCGTTCATGCTGACCAGGCCCAGGCTTTCGATCATCCGGGCGAAATTGACGGCCACGTCGGTCAGCACATCGGGATTGGAATCGGGCGTCGCGGTGATGTTGAACAACCCCCCGGTCAGGTGAAGGTCCTCTCCGATCATGTCGCAGTTGAGGGCGGCCAGGGTGTTGCGGGTCTGCTCGAGGTGGGCCTTGATGTAGGGCACCGTCCCGGCGAATTCGGGGATCCAGAGAAACCGGATCGTCCGGCGGGGAGCGACCAGCATCTTGCCGTCGACAAGGATCTTGAGGGCCCGGGCCATCTCCAGCATGCCGCCGCTGCCGCTCCCGTTGTCGTTGGCGCTGGGCATCGGGTGACAGAGATGACCGACGACGAGGATTTCCTTTTCCGGCTCGACGGTCCCGGGAAGCGAGGCGCTGAGGGCTTCGACCGTGGTCTCGAAAAATTTAGCCTCCGCCTCAGCCTTCAAAACGACCGTTTGCCCTTCGGCCAGGGTCCGCTGGAGGGCGGCTCCTTGATTCTTGCTGACGTTGAACCCGAGGGGCATCTTGTCCCGCTCTTCCCAGAGCGGCCAGAAGGCCGTATAGCGGATCATATTCGGATATCCCGGCCGGACGTCGGGCGGATAATAGGAGACGATCCCGACCGCGCCCCGCTTCCAGCAGGCCTCGCGCATGACCTCGGCGCTGGCGCCGTACGTGAGGACGAATTTTCCCCGGACGTCCTTGCCCCGATAGGCGGATTCGCCGGTCCCGGACCCGACGTCGACCAGCTCGGCCTCGACGCTCCCTGCCCCGGAATGCTTGATCAACGTTATGGGCATCTCCTCGAAATCGCAGATCCGTTCCCGCCGGGGCTTAACCATCCAAAGGGAGGCCGATTCGGCTTCCCAGCCAATCGGCGTATTGTAGGTGAAATAACGGGTTGAGCCGTTAGAGGGCCAACCTTCGATCGTCGCGTCGGCATATCCCATTCGTTTGAGCTCGTTCTGGATCCAGACGGCCGATTCGTGCCAGCCCCGGTTGGCTTGGATGCGGTCGAACTGCGAGATCCGGACGGTGTACCGGAAGGCGTTTTCCCCGGAGACTTCCTCGGCCAGGGCTTGTCGCAGCCGGGGCGAAGCCAGGGATTTTTCTTCCGCGGGCGAAACAGCGCTCAAGACGAAGGGAAAGGCCGCGGCCAGGGACAGGACGCAAGTCAGGATCAGAACGGATTTACGCATGAAGGACTCTCCCCAAAAAGATATTCCGCCGGGAAACAGGCGAAAAAAGAAAAGTTAACCTGCATTATGCACGAGTCGAGATGGCTGCAGATGCGAGGCGCGGAGGGTGAAGCCGTGCTAGTCGCACTGCGAACCCTACGTAACGAAGCAGATGCGGCCATATCGGCTCGCCCGAAGGGTAAAAACTCATATTTATATAGCTTGTTGAAAATAAAAATATATTTAAATCATTAGAATTTTTATGAATAATGCAGGTTAGAGACGAATCAGGATGCCGAAGGCCGCGCTGAAACCGCTGAGTCCGAGCCGGGCTTTCCTGAGGTTCTCGATCTCGATGCCGATCCCGCTGGGTACGCCTTCCTCCCAAATAACGAGCGGATAGCGCCCGAGACCGACGGAGCCCATGTCCGCGTCGAAAAACCAGATTGTCCCATCGGAACCGGGATCATCCACCCTGGCCCCGGTAAGCTCGCCCACCCGGGCATAGCGTCCGAGGACATCGAGGGTCAGGAAAAAGCTTCGAGTCAGCTCGAGCTCAAGCCCCAAGCCGCCGTGAGCCCCGAAGCCGCCGCCGGACGTTTCGACCAGTTCCGTGTCGTCGCTCTGCATTTCCTCCAGGTCATAGCGGGCGAAATACCATCCGGCACCCGCCGTCAAGACGAACTTCAAGCGCTCGCCCAGGGGGACAAAATAATGGAAATTGAGTGTCACGGGGATCGCCGCGACGGTCGGCGTCCGAAAAATAGTCAAGGTTTCCGGGCCCACGCTGAGCGTCAGGGAAGACGCCTGGGACATTGAAAAATACCCGACGCCCAGGCCGATCGCGATTTTCGGCGTAACCTGGTAGAAGATTTCGGCGTCGAAGCTCAAGCCAAAGTGAAAAGGCTCATAAGCGCCATCGACATCGGCTCCGATCACGTCTTCGAACATGTCGGTGATGTAGTCCATATACCCTTTCAAACCAGGATTGAGGTCGCCGCCGCCGATATACGCCATGCCGCCGCCGAGCTTGAAGCCGAAGCGGGACTGGGCCGAGGCCGGGGATGTCAGCACGGAAACGACAACCAGAGCAACCGCCGCAACGAGGATTTTTTTCTTCATGGGCCCTCCTTCGAACCTAACGATATGTTGCTGTGCTTTTTTTGTCAATCGAAAAAGAGCTTGACCGCGATTTCTTTCAATAGCTTGGCCGCGACCATAGCCGTAACACCGTTTAAATCACGGTCCGGATTGTATTCGACGATATCGGCCCCGATCATCTCGGCCCGGATGCCCTGGATCATTCCGATGAGCTCCCGAACGCTCATTCCCCCGGGTTCGTGATGGGAGACGCCCGGGGCGAAGGCCGGGTCGAGGACGTCCAGATCGAGGGAGAGATACACGGGCCCCTGAAATTCGGGAAAAGGCTCCCACGGGAAACGCCTCATCTCCAGAATCTCGGAGCCGAATTTTTCGGCCTGCTTCTTTTGATGGGGATTTGACGTTCGGATTCCGGCCGCCACATGCCTGAGGATCAAGCCTTCTTCCCACAACCTGGCAAAAGGACAAGCGTGGGAATGTCTTTCTCCCTCCAGGTGATCGTACAAATCGGGGTGGGCGTCGAAGTGCAGGATATTGATCCGCCCAAAGCGAGCCGCAACCGCTTTAACCAGCGGATACGTCACGGCGTGGTCGCCGCCGAGAAAAATCGGGATCTCGCCGCTTAGAATCACGTCATTCGCCTGCGCTTCGATCTCCCCAAGAACGGGCGCCCCGGAGCCTAAGGTCATATTTCCAAGGAAGCGGAACCGCTCGTCCCGGCCGAGCTCCCGGCCGTTCTCCGCGCAGGTATTCGTGCCGGGAGAAAGAAACGCCCGCCGGATCAAATCCGGGGCCGCGGCGCAGCCTTTTAGAAAGGAGGATTGTTCGTCCCAGGGGACGCCCACGACGGCCACGCGGCTTTTCATTCCGTTAACCTCCGCCTCAATTCGAGGATACCATATCTTCCTTGAGCCCGCACCCAAAACCGGTCGGTGCTCTGCCGTCTCATGGCCTTGACTCCCTATCGCCGTCCTTCTATATTGTCATCATCGATTTGGCACGGTCGGTCGTGGGACTGAAACATCAGGTTGGAGGCCCCATGGAAGACACGAAAAAGGCAGAGAGGATTCCCCCGGGCTTGATCATCGGCTTCGGCGTCGTGTTTCTCGCCCTCGTCATGTCGGGAATCCTGTTTTATCGGAGCCAGCACCATCGTCTCCGGACCGAAGCGATCGTAACCCTCCAATCCATCGCCGAGCTGAAAGCCTCGCAAATCGCCGAATGGCGCCGCGACCGTCTCACGGACGCGGCCGACGACGCCGGGAATCCCCAAACGCTCCGCCTCCTGCGGGAGTGGAGCGTTTCGCGCCGCCCAGGCACCGAGAGCGAGCTTCTCGCGTTGTTCTCCTTCATGAAGAGGAGCTACGGATATCGTGAAGTCTTCTTCATCGACCCGGAGGGACATCCCCATCTCTCGACGGCCGATATTCCCGAGCCGACAGACCGGGAAGTGACGGAAGCCCTGTTGACGGCGATCCGGGAAAGACACCCGGTCCTGACAAATTTTCATGTCAATCCCGGCGATGCCGGTCCCCATATCGGATCCGTGGCTCCGGTCTTCGCCTCCGATACTCCCGATGCCCCCGCTTTGGGGGCGGTGATTGCCACGATCGATCCGGGCGAATATCTGTATCCCCTGATCGAATCCTGGCCGACGACCAGCCCCAGCGCCGAAACCCTCCTTGTGACCCGGGACGGGGACGAGGTCCTGTTTCTCAACGAGCTTCGGCATCGAAAGGGCACCGCCCTCAAGCTCCGGATCCCTCTCCACCAGGCGGAAGTTCCGGCCTCCATGGCCGTCCAGGGAAAAGAAGGCCCGGTCGAAGGAGTGGACTATCGCGGCATTCCGGTTCTGGCCGTTCTGATGAAAATCCCGGACTCGGACTGGTTCATGGTTTCTAAAGTCGACCGGGCCGAGGCGTTCGCCGGCTGGAGGTTCCGAGCCGCCCTGATCATCGGCCTGATCCTGGCCCTGATCGCGGCCGCGGCCGCCGCTTTCCTCATGCTCTGGCAACGCCGGGTCAAGGCCCACTACCAGGCCCTGCATGAGGCCGAATCCGCCCGCGACCTGAGCGAGGCCCGGTATCGGACGACGCTGATCAGCATCGGCGACGGAGTGATTGTAACCGACACGGAGGGCCGCGTCGCTTTCATCAATCCCACGGCCGAGCGGCTGACCGGATGGAACCGGCATGAGGCCCGGGGCCTTCCCTTGGACCGCGTCTTTGTCATCGTGAATGAGGACTCACGTCTCCCGGTGGGAAATCCCGTCCGGCGGGTTCTCCGGGACGGCATGGTCGTCGGCCTGGCCAACCATACCCTTCTTTTATCCCGCGATGGCCGGGAAATCCCGATCGCCGACAGCGGCGCTCCCATCCGGCATAAAGACGGGCCGATCAGCGGCGTCGTCCTCGTCTTCAGCGATCAAAGCGCGGAGCGGCGGGTCGAGCAAGAGATGCGCTTGAACGATGCCCGGTTGCGGGCTCTTGTGGAAATTCTCCAGCACCCGGCCGAATCCGTCCAAGAATACCTTGATTATGCCTTGAACGAAGCCATCCGCCTGACCGGGAGCAAAATCGGCTACATCTACCATTACCACGAAAACAGCCGGGAGTTCGTTCTCAACACCTGGTCCAAAGACGTCATGAAGGAGTGCACGATCGCCAGTCCCCAGGGCCGCTACGACCTGGACAAGACAGGAGTTTGGGGGGAAGCCGTCCGCCTGCGCCGGCCGATTCTATTGAACGACTTTCCGGCCGACCATCCGCTTAAAAAAGGGTACCCCGAAGGGCACGCCCCTCTTCTCAAGTTCCTGACCATCCCCGTCCTCCAGGAAGAAAAGATTGTCGCCGTTGTCGGCGTGGCCAACAAGGAAACCGATTATACGGAGGCCGACATTCTCCAGCTGTCCCTTCTCATGGAAACCGTTTGGCGGATCGTCGACCGGCTTAAAGCCGAGGAAGCCCTCCGCCAGAGCGAGAACCGGTTCCGGAGTGTCTTTGAGACCGCCAACGTCGGGAAATCGCTCACCCTTTTCTCCGGCGAAGTCGTCCCGAACGCCGCCTTGGGACGGATGCTGGGCTATACCGAAGACGAGTTGCAAAAAATGAGATGGCAGGACCTGACGCCGTCCGAGGAAATCGAAACAACCGAACGGATCATTCGTCCTTTGATGGAAGGGAAAACGGATTCGGCCCGGTTCGAAAAACGGTATGTCCGCAAGGACGGGACGACGTTTTGGGCCGACCTCAGCGTGACGGTCATGCGGGACGAGGCGCGGGAAACCGGTCCACTTCATCACGACCGTGATCGATATCGACGAAAAAAAACGGACCGTCGATGCCCTCCACCGGAGCGAGGAACGCTACCGGCTGATTTCGGAAAACTCCACAGACGTCATCTGGCTGTTTGACATCCGATCGATGCGCCTGACCTACGTCAGTCCCTCGGTCCGCAAGCTCCGAGGCTACAGTTCCGAGGAGGTGCTGGCCCAAGCCCCGCCCGAGCTGCTCACTCCCGAGTCGCTGGCCAAGTTCCAGGAACTCCTCCCGAGGGCCCTCGCCGCCTTTCAGGCCGGCAACGCGGCGTCTTACACCCAGAACATCGAATTCGACCAGCCGCGCCGGGACGGAACGATCGTCCAAACCGAGGTCGTCGCGACCGTTCTACCGAACGACCGGGGCGAGCCGGTCTCGATCCTCGGAGTTTCCCGGGACATCAGCGAGCGGAAGGAAGCGGAAAAGCGGCTTTGGGACCTCACCGCCCGCCAGCAGGCCATGCTGGCGGCCATTCCCGATATCATCATGGAAGTGGACCAGAATAAAATCTACACCTGGGCCAACAAAGCCGGCTTGGAATTTTTCGGTCCGGATGTCGTCGGCCGCACCGCCGATGTTTTTTTTATCGGCGAGCAGGAAACCTACGCGACGGTTCAGCCGCTTTTCAACGGGCATGACGACATCATCTACGTCGAAAGCTGGCAGCGGCGTCATGACGGGCAACAGCGCCTTCTGGGCTGGTGGTGCCGCGTTCTCAAGGACGCCGAAGGACGGGTCCTGGGGGCCCTCTCCTCGGCCCGGGACATCACCGAGAAAAAGGCGGCCGAGGACAAGATCCGCCAATCCCTGAAAGAACGGGAAGTGATGCTCCGGGAGATCCACCACCGGGTGAAAAACAACATTCAGATCATCTCCAGTCTCCTCCGGCTTCAGTCCCGCCGGTTGGATGACGAAAAGGCCCGAGCGGCCCTGGCCGACAGCCAGAACCGCATCCGTTCCATGGCCCTCATCCACGAGAAGCTCTACCAGACGGACGATTTCGCCCGCATCGACATGGGAGAATACTTCGAAAGCATGGCCTCCCATCTTCAAACGGTTTACCGGGAGCAGGCCAACCGTTTCAGCCTTCGGGTCGAAGCCGATCAAATCAAGCTGGACATCAACCGGGCCATCCCCATCGGCCTGATCGTCAACGAGCTCGTCACCAACGCGATGAAGCACGCCTTTCCCGACGGCCGGGCCGGCGCGATCTTCATCCGGCTGCTCCGTTCCGGGGAGGATCATTTCGAACTCACGGTCAAGGACGACGGGATCGGCCTGCCCGAATCCGTCCGGCGCGATGGCGGTAATACGTTCGGCCTGGAAATCGTCCGCGAACTGGCTCATCAAATCGACGGCGTGCAGGAGATCCGGAACGACGGAGGAACGGAAGTCGTGATCCGATTCTGACCGGAGGGAATCATGGCGCTCAGCCGAGATCCGCGACCTGGTGACGCCGCCCGGAAGTGGCGGGTTCTGATCGTTGAGGACGAGCTGCTCCTGGCCAGGGACACGGCCTACATGCTCCAAGACCTGGGCTGCGTCGTCGTCGGCATCGCGGTTACGGCCGATGATGCGGTCGTCCAGGCCGGAACGTTCCGCCCCGACCTGGTTTTAATGGATATCCGGCTGAAGGGCCGGAAAGACGGCATTGAGGCCGCCGCCGAGATCCGCAGCCTTTTCTGTTTGCCGGTGGTCTTCATCACCGCCCAATCCGACGAGGACATCCTGGCCCGGGCCCGGGCAACCCATCCGGCCGCGATCTTGTTGAAACCGTTCGCCGAAGAGGATCTTCTCAGGACAATTCTGGCCGCCGGCCTTCCGGCCGGGCTGCGGCCCCACTAAGACCGCCCCTTCTCTCCTTCCACCACGACCTGGGCGTAATCGGCGATCTGGAGCATGGTCTTGCGGATCGCCTGGAGCAGGGCCAGGCGGTTTTTCCGGAGCTTGGCTTCTTCGGCCATCACCATCACGTTCTCGAAAAAGACGTTGAGGATGGGCTGCAGCCGAAAGACGATCTTTTGGGCCTGGACGAAATCGCCCTTGGCGATCATCGGAGCGACGTTGTCCACGATGATCCCGGACGTCGCATAGAGCT
This sequence comes from Candidatus Aminicenantota bacterium, assembly GCA_963783665.1. Classification (GTDB taxonomy): domain Bacteria; phylum Acidobacteriota; class Aminicenantia; order Aminicenantales; family UBA4085; genus JAAZPG01. The sequence goes on from CAWANZ010000002.1 coordinate 960,938, forward strand.
CCCGCTCCGCTTTCTCGACGAAATGGGAGGGATTGACGGCGGGCGTGGTTTGCCCGGCCAGGATATTATTGACTCGCTTGGCCATCAGGATCAACGGCTCGAACTGGGGCCCGTCCTTGAGGGCGTCCAGGGCCCGCGCCCGCAAAGCCGCATGGTAGGGATTATCCAATCCCGCGGCGAGCGCGGCATTGATCAGATCGTAGCGGATCCCTTCCCGCTCCAGGAGGTAGCGCAGCCGTCCGGAGAAAAACTCCCGGAGGCGGTCCAGAATCTCGGCCTTGGGGACCCTCAGCTTGTCGCCGTGGAAGGAAATGGATTTCTCCAGAAGGCGGTTGAACGGAAGGCTGAGCTTCTTATCGAGGATGATTTTGCAGACGCCAAGGGCGTTCCGGCGCAGGCCGAAGGGATCGCTCGAGCCCGACGTTTGGACACCGACGCCGACGACCCCGACGATCGAATCGATTTTATCGGCCAGAGACAAGATGGCGCCTTCGAGGCTGGCCGGCGAAGGATCGTCGGCTCCGGCCGGGAGGTAATGTTCGGCGATCGCCCGGACCGCGGGTTGGGGCAGGCCTTCGGCCTTGGCATAGAGCCCGCCCATCGTCCCCTGGAGCGAAGGGAATTCCCGGACCATCTCCGTCACCAGATCGACTTTGCACAGCGAGGCCGCTTGGCGAAGCTCCGCGGCTTTCTTGCAGCTCTCGATCTTCCCGCAGAGGTAGGCGGTCAGCTTTTCGAGGCGCTTGGCCTTATCGTCGTAGGAACCGAGCTTTTCCTGGAAAAGGACCTGTTTCAGCCGGGGAGCGCTCTTCTGGAAACCGGCCTTGAGGTCCTGCTCCCAGAAAAAGCGGGCATCGGCCAGACGGGCCTTGAGGACGCGCTCATGCCCCGTCCGGATGAATCCCCGGGCGTCGGCGACGACATCGGCCACCCCGAGGAACATCGGGAGCTGCTTTCCCCCTTTGACGACGGAAAAGAGCTTCTGGCCCTCGCGCATGGCCGTGCTCAGGACTTCCAGCGGCAGCTGGAGGAAGGAATCCGGGAAGGACCCCATCACGACAAACGGCGATTCGACATCGTTGGCCAGCTTGTCCAGCAGCGCCGGGTCGGGATACATCTCGGCTTTGAGCGGGGTAACGAGGGCGGCAATTTGTGAAAGGATCGATGCTTTCCGCTCCTCGGCATCCACCATCACGTGCCGCTCGCGAAGGAGCAACCGGTACTCCTCAAAAGACCGGACCTCGATGGTTTCGGGCGCGTGGAGCTTATGCCCCGTCGTATGATTTCCGGACGCGAGCCCGTCCAGGGAAAACGGCACCACCTCGCCGCCCAGAAGGCACAGCAGTCCCCGAATCGGGCGGGAGAAACGGAGCGATCCTGTCCCCCACCGCATCGGCTTCGGAAAAGACAGCGACGTGATGATCGCCGGGAGGATTTCCCCCAGCAGATCGGATGTCCGCCGTCCCTTGACGGCCTTGCGGACGCCGACATATTCGCCTCTCTCCGTCGTAATGACCTGGAGGGCGGAGACGTCCACGCCTTTGCTTCGGGCAAAGCCCAGGGCGGCCGGGGTCGGCGAGCCGTCGGCGGCGAACGCGGCCGCTTTCGGGGGGCCGGTGATGAGCTCGTCCCGGTCGGCCTGGCCGGGGTCCAGGTCAGCCGTCAGAATCAGCCGCCGGGTTGTGGAGTAACTCCGCAACCCTATGCAGGAGACCCGGGCGGACGCGGTTTCTTTCGTCAGCTTCTCGGCCATGTCCGAAAGCGCCGAGCGGACATGGGCCAGGGGCATTTCCTCGACATTGATTTCGAGCAGGAATTCCATCAGGCCGCCCCTTCCGTCCCCGGCTCCGGGGAGGTAAACAGCCGGGCGACCTGGGCAACCAATGTCCGGATCTGGGCGATCATCTTGACCCGCTCGGTCACGCTGATCGCCCCCCGGGCATCGAGCAGGTTAAAGGAGTGGCTGCACTTGAGGCACTGGTCGTAGGCCGGAAGCGGCAGGCGATTCTCGATCAGCATCTGGGCTTCCTTCTCGGCCAGGGCGAACTGGTCCCGGAGCGACTTGACCGTCGCCCGGTTGAAATTATAATCGGAAAACTGCTGCTCCTCGGCCAGGCGGAGGTCGCGGTAGGTGACATCGTCGGACCATTGAAGGTCGTATATGTCATCCTTGCCTTCGATGAACATCTCCAACCGTTCCAGTCCATAAGTGATTTCAACCGGGATCGGGGACACTTCCAGGCCCCCCGCCTGCTGGAAATAGGTGAATTGCGAGACTTCCAGGCCGTCAAGCATGACCTGCCAACCCACTCCCCAGGCGCCGATCGTCGGCGATTCCCAATCGTCCTCGTCGAAGCGCAGGTCGTGGTCGCGGAGGTCGATGCCGCAGGCCCGGAGGCTTTCGATGTAGACGCCCTGGATGTCGGCCGGCGAGGGTTTGATGATGACCTGGTATTGGTGGTGCTTCTGGACGCGGTTGGGATTCTCCCCATACCGGCCGTCGGTCGGGCGGCGGGCCGGCTGGACGTAGGCCGTCCGCCAGGGCCGGGGACCGAGGACCCGGAAAAAGGTGTCGGGGGTCATCGTCCCCGCCCCGACTTCGACGTCGTAGGTCGGAGCGAGGTAACACCCCTGGTCCGCCCAGAAGTGGTGCAGGTTCAGGATCAGGCGTTGAAGGCTCATCAGGACTTATTCCGCTCCCAGGTTACGATGGGATTTCTGGCCGCGGCCGTTTCGTCCAGCCGCCGGACGTAGGTCTGGTGAGGCGCGGCCTTGAGGACGGCCGGATTTTCGGCCGCTTCCTTGGCGATGATCTTCATCGCCTCGATGAACAGGTCGAGGTCCCGGCGGCTTTCGGTCTCGGTCGGCTCAATCATCAGAGCTCCGTGCACGATCAGAGGGAAGGACATCGTCGGCGGGTGGAAGCCGAGATCGATCAGTCGCTTGGCGATGTCGAGGTTGGTGACGCCGTAGGCGTCCTTCTGGATCTTGTCCGAAAAGACGACTTCGTGCATGGAGGCGGTATCGTACTGGAGGTCGTAGACGCCTTCGAGGCTTTTGCGGATATAATTCGCGTTGAGGACCGCGATCTCGGCGATCTCCCGGATGCCTTTCGGGCCGAGGGAGAGGATGTAGGCCATGGCCTTCAGCACGACCAGGTAGTTGCCGAAGAAGGCCCGGACCCGGCCGATCGACTGCGGCCGGTTGAAGTCGAGGGCGTACGCATCGCCTTTCTTGACGACGATCGGAACGGGAAGGAACGGCTCCAGGATCTTCTTGATCCCGACCGGGCCCGATCCGGGGCCGCCTCCGCCGTGCGGAGTGGCGAAGGTCTTATGAAGGTTCAAGTGGAGGACGTCGACGCCGAAGTCGCCCGGCCGGGCGATGCCGGTCAGGGCGTTCATGTTGGCCCCATCCATGTACAGAAGTCCGCCTTTGCCGTGGACGATGTCGGCGATCTTGCAGATGTCCGACTCGAAGACGCCCAGGGTATTGGGATTGGTGACCATCAAGGCGGCGACTTCATCGGTCATCGCCTGTTCGAGGGCGGCCAGATCGATCCGGCCGGCGGCGTTAGATTTGATTTCCTTCACTTCGTAGCCGGACAGAGTGAGCGCTTGAGGGATTGGTCCCGTGGGCGGAATCCGGAATCAGGACGTACTTGCGAGGCTTGCCCTTGGATTCGTGGTAGGCCCGAATGAGCATGATCCCGACGAGCTCGCCCTGGGCTCCGGCCGAAGGCTGAAGAGTGAAGGCATCGAAACCCGTAATCTCGCAGAGCAGCCGCTCCATCCGGTGGAGAACTTCGAGGTTGCCCTGGACCGTGTCGGCCGGGGCGAGAGGATGGGCTGTCCTGGAAGCCCGGGAAGGTGACGATTTTGTCGTTGACCTTGGGATTGTACTTCATCGTGCACGACCCCAGGGGATAAAGGCCGAGGTCGACGCAGTAGTTCTGCTGGGACAGGCGGGTGAAATGGCGAACCACTTCCACCTCGGAAACCTGGGGAAAATCGGGGATGTCGGTCCGGAGGGGAAGTCCTTCAAGGGCCTTCGGATCGGCCGGAACATCGAGCTTGGGGATCGTGTAGCCCGTTTTCCCGGGGTCGCTGATTTCGAAAATGAGCGGTTCGCGGATCATCGGAGGACCTCCTCAAGGGCGGCCGCAAATCCGTCGATCTCCTCCTTGGTCCGGATCTCGGTCACGCAGACCAGGAGCGAGTCGGGAAGCTCGGGGTAGAACGGCGCAAGCTCCAAACCCGGAAGGATTCCCTTGGCCTGAAGCGCTTTCACGACCGGAGCGGAAGCCTTGGGAAGAACGAGGACGAACTCGTTGAATGTCTTGCCGCTGAAACGGAGCTTGACGCCGGGAACGGCCGTCAAGCGGACGGCGGCGTAAGCCGCCTTCTGGATATTTTGACCCGCGATCTCCTGGAGACCGGTCCGGCCGACCGACTCGAGGTAAATCGTCGCCCGCAGGGCGCACCAGCCCTGGTTGCTGCAGATATTGGATGTCGCCTTTTCCCGGCGGATGTGCTGTTCCCGAGTCGAGAGGGTCAGGACGAAGCCCCGCTTCCCGTCGACGTCTTTGGTCATGCCGCAGATCCGGCCGGGCAGCTGGCGGAGGAATTCCTTCTTGCAGCCCATGAAACCGAGGCCCGGGCCGCCGAACGACGTCGGGATGCCGAACGACTGGGCTTCTCCGCAGACGATGTCGGCTCCGAGATTGCCGGGAGCTTCCAGGACCCCGAGCGAGAGGCCTTCGGCCACGGACACGATCATCAGGCCTTTATGCTCATGAACAATCGCCGCGAGGGCGGCCAAGTCCTCGACCACGCCGAACATGTTGGGCGACTGGACGATGAGCCCGCAAATGTCCGGACCCATCTTTTCCCGGAGCTCGGCCGATTTGAGGCCGCCGCAATCGCCGAAGCCGATTTCCTCGACCGCCAGGTCGAGGTTTTTCGTCAGCGTCCGGATCGTTTCCCGGTACTGGGGATGGAGGGACCGGGCGACGAGGATCCGCCCCCGGTGCGTCAGGCGCTGGGCCATCAAGGCGGCTTCCGCCGCGGCCGAAGCCCCGTCGTAGAGGGAGGCGTTCCCGATATCCATCCCGGTCAGCCGGCAGATCAGGGTTTGGTATTCGAAGATGACCTGGAGGGTGCCCTGGCTGACTTCGGGCTGGTAAGGCGTGTAGGGGGTGACGAATTCGGTCCGCGAGCTCAGGGAGTCGACGACCGTGGGGATGAAATGGTGATACGCCCCGCCGCCCAGAAACGAACGGAATCGCCCGTAGGTGTTCCTCCCGGCGACTGCTGTCCATGTGCCGGAGAAGCTCCGGCTCGGACATCGCCGCGGGAAGGTCGAGATCCCGCCGCAGTCGCGATGCCTCGGGGATGCAGCAGAACAGCTCATCCACCGAGGCCGCCCCGACGCGGGCGAGCATCTCCTTCTTATCTTGATCGCTCAGCGCAATATAGCTCATGATCGGCGCCCGGCCCGGGGATTAATGCTCAAGGCCTTCGAGGTATTTCTCGTAGTCGGCGGTGGCCATCAGGGCGGCGAGATCTCCCTTGTTCGCGAGCTTCATTTTCAGGATCCAGCCCTTGCCGTGGGGGTCCTGGTTGATCGTTTCCGGGGCGTCGGTCAGGCCGGCGTTCGTCTCGATGACTTCGCCCGAAACCGGCGAGAAGACCTCGGACACGGCTTTGACCGATTCGATCGAGCCGATCGTCTGGTGAACGGCCAGCTTCGTCCCGACGGCCGGGAGCTCGACGTAGACGACGTCGCCGAGATGCTTCTGGGCGAAGTCGCTGATGCCGACGACGGCGATGTCGCCGTCGACCTTCACCCATTCGTGGTCCTTCGTGAATTTGAAATCTTGAGGATACATGCGCGGCCTCCTTCTGTTATTGATGATATCGGCGGATAAGACTCAGTAATCCCGCTTGTAGAACGGCGAGGGGACGACCTTGGCCCGGACTTTTTTGTCCCGGATCACGATCTCGAACTCCGTTCCGACGGCAGTCTTGGCGATCGGCAGATAGACCGTGCCGATGCTCTTTTTCAGGAGCGGGGCGAACGTCCCCGAGCAAACCTGGCCGGCCGGGGCGCCGTCCACGAGAATCGGGTAATGGGCCCGGGCGATGCCCCGGTCGAGGAGCTCGAAGCCGACGAGCTTGCGGGTGATCCCCTGCTCGTTCTGCTTGACCAGGACGTCGCGGCCGAGGAAATCGCCCTTTTTGAACTTGATGATCCACTTGAAATCGGCCTCGATCGGGGTCGTCGTGTCGTCGATGTCGTTGCCGTAGAGGGGCAGGCGGGCTTCCAGGCGGAGCGTGTCGCGGGCTCCCAGTCCGACCGGCTGCAGTCCCGAGGGGCGTGCCCTTCTCCACGATCGAATCCCAGATGACCCCGGGATCGGGGTCAAGGGTGTAAATCTCGAAGCCGTCTTCGCCCGTGTATCCCGTCCGGGAAACGAGGCATTCCTTGCCGGCGACCTTCCCGAAGGCGAAGGTGAAGGATTTCATCCCGGCCAAGGGGACGTCGGTCAAGGGTTGGAGGATCGGGATCGCCTGGCGGCCCTGGAGGGCGATCTGGCTGTAGCGGTCCGAGGCGTTGTCCAGGGTGACTGGCGTAAGCGCCCTTCTGGGCGACTGGATATAGGCGAAGTCCTTGTCGGTGTTGGCCGCGTTGACGACGAGCAGGTAAAACTCCGGGTGGACGCAATAGACCAGCATGTCGTCGACATAGGTCCCCTTGGTCGTCATCAGGGCCGAGTACTGGACCATCCCGGGCGACAGGCGGGCCACGTCGTTGGGCGAGATGTGCTGGACGAAGGCCAGGGCGTCCTTGCCGGTACGTGGATTTCGCCCATGTGGCTGACGTCAAACAGGCCGGCCGACGTTCCGGCAGGCGACGTGCTCGTCGATGATTCCCTTGTACTCGACGGGCATGTCCCAGCCGCAGAACTCGACCATTTTCGCCCCGAGCTTGCGATGATGGGCATTAAAGCGGGTTTGTTTCATGATGCCTTCCTTCACGGGTTGAAAATCGGGATCGTGAAGAAAATTTTTATCACATCCGGCCTTTGTTCGCAAGGGGAAGGCGGCCCGGTACGATGAAAGCTTTGAAATTCCCGCCGCAATCATCTAGAATGCTTTTCCGGGGATTTCCCGACCGATTCAGCGGATAAGAGGATGATCATGGAATTGAGCCTGGCGGAAGAATTGTTGTTATTGGCCTTGAAGGACGAAAAAGGGACGATCCTGCTTTCGGCCTCCACCGGACTTCCCTTTGGATTGGCCGGAGCGGTGCTGATGGAGCTATTTCTGCAGAAAAAGGTTGAGGTTTGCGACAAGCGGCTGACCGTGACCGGCTTCGCCGGGCCCAAAGACCCGATTCTGAACGAGATCTGGCAAGCCGTCAGGGAAAAAGAAAAGCCCAAAGCCATCCGCTACTGGGTGGAAAAATACGGCCGAAACAGCAAGCTCCGCAACCGCTACCTGGACCGGTTGATCGAAAAGAACATCCTGACCCGGGAACGGAAAAAGATCCTCTTCGTCATTCCGAGCAGCCGATACCCGACAACCGATCCCCGGCCCGAATCGGAAGAACGGATGCGGCTCCGCCGGGCGGTCCTGGAAAACAGGCTTGCCGATCCCCGGACCGTCATGCTGCTTAGTCTGATCCAAGCCTGCGAGCTGGTCGGGGAAGTTTTCCCGCGGGGGGAAAAAAAAGAAGCCAGGAAGAAGATTAAAGAGATGGTCAAAAACGAAATCTTCGGGCGCGTGGTCGCCCAGGAAATTTCGGCCATCGTCGCCGCTTGTATCGTCGCCTCGTCCGCGGCCGCTTGCGCCGCCTCGTCCTGAGCGAAATCCATCGGCCCCGATTCCTCTTTTATCGCCGCGCCAAAACAAGTACAATAGCGGCGGCATGAACGAGAGTGTGACGCCCCGACGCGATGTCTCCGTTGTTTTTCCGACGTTTAACGAACGGGATAACATCGGCCCCCTGATCCAGGAAGTCCTCAAGCACACGCCCGCAAACACCGAAATCATCGTCGTTGACGACGACTCCCCCGACGGCACCTGGAAGGTCGTCGAGGAAATGCAAAAAAGCCTCCCCAACCTCCGCTTGATCCGCCGGACGACGGAGCGCGGCCTGACGTCGGCTTTGCGGGCGGGGATCGCCGCGGCCGCCGGAGACGTCGTCGTCTGGTCCGACTGCGACTTCTCGATGCCCCCGGCCAAGGTCGAAGACCTCCTGGCCGCTATCCGCAGCGGCAAGGATGTGGCCGTCGGCAGCCGCTTCGTCGAGGGCGGCGGCGTCCGGATCATCCACGGCTCGGGCGACACCTTGATGGCCTATCTCATGAGCCGGACGCTCAACCGCTTCATCCGGCGCGTTCTCGGCCGGGATTTCTACGACTATACAAGCGGCTTCATCGCCGTCCGCAAACGGGTGCTCGACTTGATCCCCCTGCGGGGCGGCTACGGGGAGTATTTCATCGACCTCGTCCACCGGTCCCGCAAGATGGGTTTCGCCGTCGTCGAGAGCCCCTACCTCTGCGTCGAGCGGAAGTCGGGCGTGGGGAAAACCGGGCAGAAGTTCGGCGATTTCATCCGCAAAGGCTGGAAATACGTCTGGCTGACCGTCAAACTGCGATTCACGAAAATCCGGAAGCTCGGGCCGCGAAGGGGGGATCATGAAAGGTTTGACCGAAATCAAGAAAGACGGGGAGATCTACGCCCTCGTCATCCGCCGGAGAGTTTTCCGCGCCCGGGCCCCGACTTCTTCACCCCCGGCGAGTTCTCCCAGCAGCTCGGGCTCCTGGTTCATCCCAAAGGCCGGATCGTCAAGCGCCACCGCCATAAGCTCGTCAAGCGGGAAATCTTCCGGACCCAGGAAGTTCTCGTCCTCCTCGAAGGGAAAATCCGCGTGGAGCTTTACGACGACGACGGGGCGAAGCTCAAAACCGTCCTCCTCAAGGCCGGCGACAGCATCCTCCTGGCCCAGGGCGGGCACAAGGTGACCGTCCTCGAGGACGCTAAAATCATCGAGGTCAAACAAGGACCCTACGCCGGATTTGACGACAAAGAATTCTTTTAACCTGCATGATCCCGGTAAACGAGCCCCGCCTGGGGAAAAACACCCTCAAGTACGCCGCCGATTGCATCGCAGACCGGATGGATCTCTTCGGCCGGGAGCTACATCAAGCGTTTCGAGGAGGAATTCGCCCGGTATCTCGGGGTCCGATTCGCCATCACGACAACCAGCGGCACGACCGCGCTCCATCTCGCCCTCGCCGCCCTCGGGATCGGGCCCGGCGACGAGGTCGTCGTTCCCGACCATACGATGATCGCCGTCCCCTACGCGGTTCTCTATACCGGGGCCAAACCCGTCCTCCTGGACGTCGACCGGGAAACCTTCGGCCTGGACCCGGACCGCGTCCGGGATTTTCTAAAAAAGGAATGCCGGGTTGACCGGCGCCGAAAAACCGTGACGAACAAGAGGACGGGCCGCCGGGTCCGGGCTCTGCTGCCGGTCCACCTCTTCGGCCATCCCTGCCGGATGGACGAGATGCTGAGCTTGGCCGCCGAGTTCGGCCTCCCGGTCGTCGAAGACGCGGCCGAGGCGCATGGCGCCTTATATTATCCCGGGGGGAATAAGGCCCGGGCGAAAATGGCCGGGGCGATGGGTACCGTCGGTTGTTTCAGCTTCTACGCCAATAAAATTCTGACGACCGGCGAGGGCGGGATGGTGGTCATGAACGACGCGGCTTTGGCCGAGCGGGCCCGCCGCCTCAAGGACTTGGCCCATGACCCGGCCCGCCGCTTCCGCCACACCGAGCTGGCGTTCAACTACCGGATGACCAATGTCCAGGCGGCCATCGGCCTGGCTCAGCTGGAGGAAATCGACAAATTCATCGTCCTCAAGCAGAAAATGGCGGCGGCTTATCGGAAAGGCCTGGCCGGCATCCCCGGCTTGGTCCTCCCCATGGAAAAATCCTGGGCCCGAAACGTTTACTGGATGTACGCCGTCCTGGTCGAGCCCGCCTTCGGGATGAGCCGGGACGAGCTGATGAAGCGGCTGAAAGAGCGGGGCATCGACACCCGGACGTTTTTCATCCCCGTTTACCGCCAGCCGCTCTTCGCCGGAGACTCCGACTATGCCGGCGTCCGCTGCCCGGTTTCCGACGAGCTGGCCGAAACCGGATTCTATCTTCCTTCCGGCCTGGCCTTGACCTCCGCCCAGATTCGAGGACGTTTGCGCCGCGGTCAAAGACATCCAAAAAACGTCCTGACGGCCGATCAGCGCTGAAACCGATTTCCGCGATAACATTTTCTTTTCCCTAGCGTAATACAATACGGACGTTTGTATCCTATCGACTTGCAAAGGAGTGTCCTCCGATGAATTTAAGAAAATCGATGATCATGACGGCTGTCTGCTTGTTCGCCGTTTCCGCCGGCTTAGACGCCGAGGCGAAGGCCCAGGGAAAATACGCCAGACAACCGAAGCTTGAGGTCGTCCTCCCCGACTTTCCGGCCGAGGGATTGATCCTGGACATCGGCGGCGGCGGCGAAGGCGTCATCGGACAGCTCAAGGGGAAACAGGTCGTCGCCATCGACCTCCTCAAACAAGAGCTTGTGGACGCGCCGGGATCGCCGTTGCTCAAGATCGTCATGGACGCCCGCGATCTCAAATTCCTGGACGAGACGTTCGACACCGCGACGGTCTTCTTCACCTTCATGTACATCAATCCGGCGGACCACGACGCCGTGATCAAAGAAATTCACCGGGTTCTCCGGCCGGGCGGACGGTTGTTGATCTGGGACGTCATTTTTCCGGCGAAAACCGAAGCCGCGGCGCCCGGCGTTTCGTACCCCATCCACATCAAGCTTCCCGGAAAAGACATTAATACCGGATACGGCGTAACCTGCCGCGAAGGCCAGGGTTCGGCCCATTTCGTCGAGACGGCCAAGGCCGCCGGATTCGAGGTTGTCGCGGTCAAGGACGAGACCGGCTGGTTTTATCTGGAATTGAGGAAACCGGTCTGAAGCTCCGGGCTCTCCGCCGACTCCATTTCTTCGCGGCACTTGTGGTATTCTTTTTTCAGCCATGGACGAAGCCTCCGTTCTCACCACCCTCGTCCTGATCCTGGGCGTCGCCCTGGTCGTCGTGGCCCTCAGCCAGCGCCTGAAGGTCATGTCCGTCGTCGGATTCATGGTCACGGGCATCCTGCTCGGGCCGACGGGAATCGGCCTGGTTAAAAACGACGCCACGATCACCCTCCTCGCCGATATCGGGGTGATCATGCTCCTTTTCGTCATCGGCTTGGAGTTCTCCCTCCGGAAAATCATGGAAATCCGGAAAGATTTTCTCCTGGGAGGGATTCTCCAGGTCGGCCTGACCACGACCGCGGCCACGCTTCTGCTCGTTTGGCTTGGGCTGGGCCTGCCCGAGGCCCTGGCCATCGGATTCATCATCTCCAACAACTCCATGGCCGTCCTGATCAAGGTGCTGGCCGAACGCGGGGAAACGGACGCCCCCCACGGCCGCTCCGTCATGGCCCTTTCCCTATTCAATGACCTGGCCGCCATCCCCATGATCGCCCTGATTCCGCTGCTTCGCGGCGGCCGGGGAGGCGTCGGGCCGGTCGCCCTGAAATTCGGCTGGAGCATCGCCGGTATCGCCGCCGCTTTCATCGTCTTCCGCATCCTCGTTCCCCGGGCCCTCGATTGGGTGATGCGGACCCGGGTCAGGGAGCTCTTCATCCTCGCCTCGCTCTTTACCTGCCTGGGACTGGCCTTGATATCCTCTGCCCTGGGCTTGTCGATGGCTCTGGGGGCATTCCTCGCCGGTTTGATCGTCGCCGATTCGCCATATGCCCATCAATCGGCGGCCGACATCTTGCCCTTTCGAGATGTCTTCATCAGCCTTTTCTTCGTTTCCATCGGGCTTCTGCTCGACCTGCGGGTTCTCAGCGGGATGGTCTGGATCGCGGCGGCCATGGCCGCAGGCGTGTTCGTTCTCAAGGCCTTGGTCAATTTCCTCACGCTGAGGATCCTCGGCCGGAGGCCGCGGGGTGCGCTCATCGGGGCGATCGGATTGGCCCAAGTCGGCGAATTCTCCTTCGTCCTGGCCGGAGCGGCCCGGGCCCAGGGTTTCATGGCCGGGCCGGGATTCCAACTGTTCCTGTCATCGGCCATCCTGACCATGATCGCCACGCCATTTCTCCTCCGGGCGGCCGACGCGGCAACCGACAGGCTGAGCCGGACTTCGGCAAAGCGTTCCGGCGCCAAGCCTATGGAGAGCGACGTTTCGGCCGGATTGAAAGATCACGTCGTGATCGCCGGCTTCGGCCTGAATGGGCAGAATCTCGGCCGCGTTCTCCGAACGGCCGGAATCCCCCACCTGGTCATCGACCTCGACCCGAATCTGATCCGGAAAGCCGCCGAAGACGGCGAGACATGCCTCTTTGGCGACGTCTGCCGGGCGGATATCCTCCGGCGGGCCGGGGTGAAACGGGCCAAGATCATCGTTTTTGCCATTTCCGACGCGACGGCCACAAGGCGCGGCGTCCGGGCCGTCCGGTTCCTCGGCTCTTCCGCGCAAATCCTCGTCCGCACCAGGTACGTCTCGGAAATCGACGAGCTGTACGCGTCCGGGGCCGACATCGTCATCCCCGAAGAATTCGAAACCTCGATCGAGATCTTTTCCCGGGTTCTCGAGGCTTACCATATCCCCAAGAATGTCGTCGACGCCGAGGTCAAGGTCATCCGGGCGGAGCGATACGGCGTACTGCGGGCGACGGGCTCGATCCGGCCATCGATGGAAAAGATCGCCGACCTTCTGACGGCCGGAACGGCCGAGACGTTTTATATCGGTACAGGATTGTCCGGTCGCGGGACTGACCCTGGCCCAGATCGATTTGCGGGCCAGAACCGGGGCGACGGTCATCGCCGTCGTCCGGGGCGACGATTCGTTCACCGGTCCGGCCGCCGATTTCGTGATCGAAGCGGGTGACACGCTCGTCCTCGTCGCAAGCCACGCCGCCATGGACGCGCCTTCCGAATAGGGCTCATGCGCCGCGCGGGCGACCGCCGCTCGCGCGGATCCGATCAAAACGGCTGATCACTCGTAAAAGGCGCCGGTATCGATCCAGTCCTTTTTCAGCACGGACCAGAAATCCTCGGCCAGGCCCCGCCGGACATATTCGTAGGGCAGCCAGCCATATCCTTTTTCGCCCCAGCCCTCCCCCCAGGAATTGCGGATGAGGAGGCGCCCCGGTCGCTCGGCTTTCTCCCGGTCTTTCCCCGTATTTGATTTTGATTCGGTCGTCATAGCCCACGGCGACAACGGCATGTCCGCCCAGAATGCGCTCCTTCGGGCCGGGGAACGGGATCGCCCCCCGGGCGTCCGCCGTTTCGATCGAGCTGTAAACAGTGAACCCGAACATCGACGGATGCCCGGAGACAAGGTGGGCTTTGATCCGGTCGAGGGTCTCCGCCGCGGGATTCCCGGGGAGATCGTGGCGGAAGTATTGGATCGTCTTGAAGTTCTGGGCGAACGCATAGCAGAAGGACGGCGGCTCGCGGTCGAACGCGTCCGGGCCGTCGTCGTACGGCCAGTGCTCCTCGGGCGGCACGCCGAACAGGACCATGGCTCCGATCGTCGTCCGGAGGTAGGCCCCGGTATCGCCTTCGACCTTCATCAGGTTGCGGGCCGCCTTGTAGAGAAAGAGCCGGGAGGCGTCCAGGTGCCGACCGAAGGCCCGGCGCTCATAGTATTCGATGACCCCGATGCCGGCGTTGGCCGTGCACGAGCCGAGACCGCCCTGGTCCTCGACGGGCGGGCAAGCGGCCCGGAGGTCGACCGAAGCCGGCGCGGGCTTCCCGCCTTCCGACGGCCCGCAAATTTTCCGCCCCGGTGGCCGCCCGGGTATCAACACGCCGCGAACGACGGCGTGATCCTGCGAGATAATCCCGGAAATCCGGGAATGTCCGGAATCCAGCCAAAACATGCGACGGGACATCAGAGATCTCCTTCTTCCTGAACGCGGTCTTCGCCAAATGAGTCGGGGATCGTCGGCGAAAAATGGAAACCGGCCGGCGGATGTGATAAAATCGAGTCCATGGAAATCGAAGAATACCGGCGCCATTTCGAGCTCGAGGAATCCCACTGGTGGTTCCGGTCGCGCCGGGCCCTGGCTTTCCGGCTGATCGGCCGCCGGGTCCGGTCTTTACTCCCTTCGTCTCCGCGGCTCCTCGACGCCGGTTGCGGGACGGGCCTCAACCTCGCCCGCCTCGGCCAGTTCGGCCGGGCGTTCGGCTGCGACCTTGCGGCCGACGCCCTCGCCTTCTCCCGGGAACGGGGTTTGCGGCTCCTCGCCCGAGGGGACGTCAACCGGCTCCCCTACCTTTCCGGAAGCTTCGACCTCGTGACGTTCTTCGACGTCCTGTATCACCGGGACATCCCCGACGATCTTGCGGTGCTGCGGGAGGCCGGGCGGGTCCTTCGCGACGGAGGATTCTGCCTGATTACCGACAGCGCCTTGGAAAAGCTCCGTGGGCCCCACGATGAAGCCCATCACGGCGCCCGCCGTTACGACAAGGCCGCGCTCCGGGCTAAGCTCGAAGCGGCCGGATTCGAGGTCGTCCATCTCACATATTTTTTCATGTCCACATATCCGGCGGTGTCCCTCCGCCGGCGGTTCGAGCGGCGGCGGGCCGCCCGCCGGCCGGAATATTCCGCCAAATCCGATCTCGCCCTCAATCCGCGCTGGCTCGACGCGATGATGGCCGGTATCCTCAACCTGGAAGCCCGGCTGGCCGCCCGCCGGCCGCTTCCTGTCGGAAGCTCGATCGTCGCCCTGGCGGTCAAGCGCCGGGGCCCGGATTGAGAAATTTCTTAATCGAAACCTCCGTTTCTCGTATAATAGCGCCGGTTTTCATTTCAAGCGTAGGAGGGACGGCATGAACATCTCCCGGTTCCGGTCGGCGGCCTTCGTCGGGCTTTGCGGAATCTTGCTCGCGGCGGCGCCGCTTTCGGCGCAATTCGAGTTCCAGGCGGACGTCATGTCCAAATATATCTGGCGCGGATTCGATCTTTATTCGAACAATAACCCCGCCTTCCAGCCGTCGCTGACCTATAGCTTCGGGGAATCCGGTTTCTCGGTGAACGTCTGGACAAGCTTCGCCCTCGGAGAGCGGGAGTATTATAAAGACTATGACGAGATCGACCTGACCCTGGATTATGCCTTTTCCCTTTCGGACAATGTCGACATGTCCGTTGGCTTCATCCAATACGGTTATTATTTCGGAGGGAAGGACGTTTATAAGGAAGCCACGACCCAGGAGTTCTACCTCTCGGCCGGGCTTCCGAACGCCTTCCTGGCTCCCAATCTCACGGTCTTTTATGACGTGAACGTGGGTTCGGGGCTCTACGTGATGCTTCAGGGAACGCACTCCATCCCGTTGTCGGAAACGATCGGGCTGGATCTGACCGCCTGTCTCGGCTATAACGGAAAACAATTTATCGAAGAAAGCGGCTTCTCCGACCTGATGTTCAAAGCGTCATTCCCGATCAAGATCGGAGACTGGACGATCGCCCCGCAAATCAACTATACGTTTGTTTTCCTCGAAGCGATCAACGACGAAAACGAGTTCTGGTTCGGGATCTCCGTGATCCGCTAGAAACCGGACGGGTCAGAACTTCACCTCTTCGAACTTGGCCTTGGTTTTCAAGCCGTTGATGTATTCGTCGTAAGCGCCGGCTTGCTTGGCCTGCTTGAGCTGGGTTTCGAGCTGGGCCTTAACCGTCTCGAAGGGCTCGGTTTCCTTGGCCCGGCTTTCGATCTTGAGGACATGGAAGCCGAACCGCGTTTGGACGATGTCGCTGATCTGCCCGACCGGGCACGGTGAAGGCGGCGTCTTCGAACTCCTTGACCATCGTGCCCCGGGGGAAGTTCTCATAAAGGCCGCCGTTATCCTTGGAGCCGGTGTCCTCGGTGAATTCCTTGGCCAGGGCGGCGAAATCCTCGCCCTTTTTGGCCCGGGCCAGGATGCTCCTCCATCTTCTTCCGGATCGCCGGATCTCTTCGGCCGGCTTGTCCTGGGTCATGAGGAGGATGTGGCGGACGGTGGCCGTTTTGTCCTCGGCATAAGCTTTCTTCAGCTCGTCGTCGCCGATTTGAATCGCATTGAGGACTTTCGCTTCGAGGAAGCCGCGGATCTGCTGGTCCTCGCCGATCGTCCTCTTGACGAAGGCGATGTCGACGTTGTTGGTCTTCAGCATGTTCAGGAAGGCTTCCTCGCCGCCGGCCTGGGCGTACTGCTCGGCCAAGGCTTTCTCGATGTCCTCGGGCGTGACGGCGAATTTGGCCGCTTCGGCTTCGGCCGCCAGGAGGAGCCGGCGCTCGCCGATCTGGACGGCGGTCTGGGAGACGGCGGTCTTCAGAGTTTCCGGCGTCCCGGTCCTTGAGCCCGGCGGCCGCGCTGCCCATGGTTTCTGGATGACTTCGACCACGTCGCCGACCGTGACCGTGAACTTCTTGGCCGTGAAAAGGACCGCGTTCTTGTCCGGGTCGAAAGCCGGAACGACGGCCGCGAGATCCTTGGCCAGTGTATAGGCCGGGGTGCCTGCGACAAGCTTCGTCCCTCCGGTCTTCTTGGGGGCACAGGAAACGGCGGCCAGGGCCGCCAGGATCAGGAGCAAAACGAGATTTTTTTCATGATGATCTCCTCGGTGGAAATCGTTCGGAAGGGGTAGTAAACCACATTCCGGCAAAAACAAAGAGGATCTTTGCCGAGAGCGGCGGCCATGGCGCGCCCCAATCCTTGTGATATAATCGCGCGGCCATGCTCACCCTGAAAGAGACCACTCTCGCGCCCGTGCTCGACGAACGGCCTCGAGGACCCTATCCGATCGCGCCCCGAAGACATCGACTTTCTCTACCCGCCGCAGGCCAAAATTCGGCGACATCGCCCTGTCCCTGCCCGATGCCGCCTGGCCAAGAAGCCTAGGAAAACCCGCGCAAGATCGCCCAGAAGATGATGGCCGAAATCGGGGCGACTTCCCGGTGTCGCTCCGGATGGAAGTCGCCGGGGCCGGGCTTCATCAACTTGTTCCTGGACCGGGACGCCTTTTTCGCGGACCGCCTGGCCGCGCCGGACGGACCGCCCTCCGGCCCGACGAGCGAAAAATCATCGTCGAGCACACCAACATCAATCCCAATAAGGCCGCCCATATCGGCCATCTCCGCAACGCCTGCCTGGGCGACACCCTGGTCCGCTGCCTGCGCTTCAAGGGCGAGACCGTCGAAGTCCAGAACTACCTCGACGATACCGGCGTGCAGGTCGTGGACGTCGTCTTCGGCTTGATGGAGCTCGAAGAGAAAACCGCTCGCCGACCTGGACGGCATCGAGCGGTTCGACTACTACTGCTGGGATCTTTATGCCCGGACGGCCGCCTAGCTGGAATCGCCACGCCGCGAGAGCCAGGCCCGCAAAGCCGAGATTCTCAAGGGCATCGAGCACGGCCGGAAGCCGAGGCCGGAGCCATGGCCTTCGCCGTCTCGCGCCGGATCGCCCGGGCCCATCTGCGACCATGAAGCGGATCGGCGCGACCTATGACGTCCTGCCCTGCGAGAGCGAGCATCCTCGGCCTCAAGTTCTGGGAGCGGGCCTTCGCCCTGCTAAAGAGCGCCAGGCGCCATCACCCTGGCCGGGGAAGGCCCCAACGCCGGCTGCTGGGTCATGAAGTGGAGGACGAGGAGGACCGGGAAAAAATCATCGTCCGGAGCGACGGCACGGTGACCTATGTCGGCAAGGATATCGCCTACCAGATGTGGAAATTCGGCCTCCTCGGCCGGGACTTCTACTACGAGCCGTTCGCCGAGGACGAACGGCCGGACGCTCTGGATCCGACCGCGGAGCCCAACGACCGGACGATCGGGTTCGGCGGCGGCAGCCGGGTCTACAACGTGATCGACACCCGCCAGGCCTATCTCCAGAAGGTCGTCGTCCAGGGCCTGCGGGCCCTCCAGCTTCGAGGCCCAGGCCGCCAAGTCCATCCACTTTTCCTACGAGATGGTCGCCCTCTCGCTGCGGAGCCTTCAAATAGCTCGGGCTCGAAGCCGACGGCCGAGGAAGGCGAAGGGCTTCGTCGAGGTCTCCGGGCGGAAAGGGCTCGGCGTCAAGGCCGACGACCTCCTCGACCTCCTGGAACGGAAAGCCGGGGCCGAGGTGGACAAGCGCAATCCCGGAGATGCCGGAGGACGTCCGGCGGCGGACGGCCGCGGCAATCGCCCGCGGCGCGCTGCGGTATTTCATGCTGAAATTCGCCCGGAACTCCCTGATCGTCTTCGATGTCGACGACGCCTTGAGCTTCGAAGGCGAGACCGGGCCTTATCTCGATGTATACCGTCGTCCGGCTCAACAGCATCTTCCGCAAGCTCGGGGAGCGCGAAGGCCGCGGACGCGGCCGACCTCGGAGCCCGGAGCCGCCGCCGGCGCTGGCCGGCGTTCGGCCTCGTCACGGAGGCCGAGGGCGACGAGCTCTGGGACCTCGTCGGGACCGCGGCCGAAGATTCGAGGAGGAAGTCCTGCACTCCGTCGGCTCGCTCGAGTTTTCCCACCTGGCCAAGTTCGCCTTCCTCCTGTCCCAGAAAGCCAACGCCTATTACCACCGCCGCCCGGTCCTGGCCGAGGAGAACGCGGATATTAAAAACGTGAGGATTTGGGTGCTTGATTACGTTCGCGGAATCCTCGCCAAAGCCCTTGGGTTGATGGGCCTCGACGTGCCCGAGAGGATGTGAGGGAGGCCCGCATGACCCAGAACCGCGTCCGCACGCTTCTCCTGGTCGAAGACGAGGTGATTGTCGCGCGCGTCGAAGCCAAACAGCTGACCGACCAGGGATACAAGGTCATCATCGTCTCACTCAGGGGAGGAAGCCCTCGATTTTATTCGGGAAAAAGCCGGGGACATCGACCTCATCCTGATGGACATCAACCTCGGCCGGGGCATGGACGGAACCCAGGCGGCCCGGGAGATCCTCAAGGACCACGATATCCCGATCCTCTTCCTTTCGCCCACACGGAAAAGGAAATCGTCGAAAAAACCAGGGAAATCACCTCCTACGGATATGTCATCAAGGATTCCGGAATCACCGTCCTCCAGGCCTCCGTCGACATGGCCTTCAAGCTCCACAAAGCCCACCAGGAAACCCGGAAAGCGGAAGAACGGCTCCGGACAATGGAGCTCTTCAACTTCACTCTCTTTCAATACAATCCGATCCAAACCGTCATCGTCGACCGGGAAGGCCGGGTGGTGAAATCCAATCTGGCCAAAATGCACTCGGGCGACCGCCTCCCGAAAATCGGCGATCTCATGTACCGGGACTATGCCGGGAAGCACACGATCGACATGCACGAGGCGCTGATGGCCTGCCTCACATCCGGGAAGCCGGCTCGCTTCTCCGCTCTTCCCTACGCCGGGAAAATCCTCGACATCGCCATCGCCCCGTTCACCGAAGGGGCGATCATCACCTCCGAGGATATTACCGAAAAGGCCAACGCCCAGGAAAAAATCCGCCTGAGCGAACAACGGCTGACCTTGGCCCAGCAGGCGGCGGGAGCCGGCGTCTGGAACTGGGACCGGCTCACCAGCCGCTTGGTCATGTCTCCCGAGCTCTATGCCCTCCTCGGGCGAAGCCCGGAGACCGACGAAGACGCCCTCTTCGATCTGGACCAAATCCGTCCACCCCGAAGACCGGAAAGCCCTGGCCCGGAGCTTCGATGACGCGGCCCGGAACAAGATCCCGATCGATACCGAGTACCGGATCATCCGGCCCGACGGCCGAACCCGCTGGATGCGGGCGATGGGGAACGCCGCTTACGATGCGTCCGGCAAGGCGACCCGGCTGGACGGCATCAGCCTCGACATCACGGACTTCAAATTCCGGGAAAACCTCCGGACCGCGGTTTACGAGATATCCGAGGTCGCCCTCCAGGCGGAAACGCTGGAGGAGATTTTCCGGTCCCTTCACCAGATCGTCAGCACCCTGATGTCGGCGGAAAATTTCTACATCGCCCTGTACGACCCGGAAAAGAAGCTGATCAGCTTCCCCTATTTCGTCGACGAATACGACGAGCCGCCGCAACCGCAGCCCGTCGGCCGGGGCTTGACCGAATACGTGCTGTTCCGCGGCGAGCCGCTCCACGTCAACGCCCAGCAGAGCGATAAGCTGGAGCGAGCCGGGGAGGTCGTCCTGGTCGGAGCCCCTTCGGCCGACTGGTTGGGCGTTCCCTTGAAAATCCGCAGCCAGACAATCGGGGTCATGGCCGTTCAGACCTATGTCGCCGGGGCCTTTTTCGAAGAAGAGGACCAGGACATGCTGATGTTCGTCTCCGGCCAGGCGGCCGCGGCCATCGAGCGGAAACGGCATGAACAGGCCCTCCAGAAGCTCGTGAAGCAGAAAGAGGTCCTGATGCGGGAGCTCCAGCACCGGACCAAGAACAGCCTCGCTCTCGTTTCCAGCCTGCTCGGATTGGAGAAGGAGAACCTGTCCGATCCCCGGTCCCGGGAGATCTTTTCCAAAACCCGCTCGCGGATCGGCTCGATCGCCTCGATGTACGAACGGCTGATCCGATGCCGTCGATTACAGGAACATCCATCTCCATCTCTATGTCCAGGAGATCTCCGAAACCGTGTTCCGGTCCTTCGCCCCGGAAACCGGAAGAATCAAGCTGAAAACCAAGCTTGAGGAGATGACCCTCGACCCCAAACGGGCGGTCTCCGTCGGGTCTGATCCTCAACGAGCTGGTGATGAATTCCCTCAAATACGGCTTCCCGGCCGACAGCACCGGGGAGATCTCGATCGAGCTGAAGAGAGCCGGACAACCGGATCGTCCTCGTCGTCGAAGACTACGGGCGTCGGATTCCCCAAGGATTTCGACATCAAGAACGCCACGAGCACGGGCTTGAGCATCATCCGGATCTTGACCGAACAGCTCGACGGGCGAAATGAAATTCCAGGCCGGGACCCGGTTCCCGGACGGAGCTGAGCTTCGACGCTTGAGAGGGGCGCGGCGCTGACGTGACCGACCCTTTCCCGGCCCGGCTTCTTCGCTGGTATGCCTCCCATAAACGCGACCTGCCCTGGCGGAGGACCAAAGATCCCTATCGCGTCTGGGTTTCGGAGATCATGCTCCAACAGACCACGGTCGGAGCGGTGATCCCCTATTACCGAAAATGGCTGACCGCCTACCCCAACCCGGCGTCTCTGGCCCGAGCGCCCCTCCACGACATTCTGAAATCATGGGAAGGGCTGGGATACTATCAACGCGCCCGGAACATGCGGCTGACCGCCGGCCGGCTCGTCCGGGACTTCGGCGGCCGCTTTCCCGGGATCCGGAAATCCTGGCCGGGCTCCCGGGCTTCGGGCCGTACACGACGGCCGCCGTCGCCAGCATTTGTTTCGACCGTCCCCTTCCGGTCGTCGAGGCCAATGTCCGCCGGGTCATGATGCGCCTGCGCGGCATCCGTGGCCGGGGCGGGCCGGCCGTCGATTCCCGCATCCTCCGGACGTTCTGGAACGGGTTATCTCCCGGCGGTCGCCGGGGAACTTCAACCAGGCGATGATGGAATGGGGGGCGCTGGTCTGCCGGCCGAAATCCGCTCTGCCTCCGCTGCCCCGGACGGACGGTTTGCCGGGCCTATGCCCGCGGGGAGCAGGAGGTCATCCCGGCGCCGAAAACGCTCCGCGCCGCGACATGTCGAAGCCGTCGTCGCCGTCCTCCGGGACGGCGACCGCGTTCTTATCCAACAGCGGCCGGCGGAAGGGTTATTGGCCGGGCTTTGGGAATTCCCGGGGGAAAAGTCGAACCCGGGGAAACGCTGCGAGCGGCCCTCGCCCGGGAAATTCGGGAGGAGCTCGGCCTGGAATCGAATCGGTCCGGCCCTTGATCACCGTCCGGCACGCCTATACCCGCTACGCGGTCACCCTGCACGCTTTCGAAGCGAAACCCGCCGGCGGCCCGAAGGCCGTCTGTCCGGCAAACCGGCCCGTCCGCTGGGTCGCCGTAAAATCGCTGGATCGATATCCCTTCCCCTCGGGCAGCCTAAAAATCCTCCGCTTCCTCCAAACCCACGATTTTCCGGAACCTGAGTCCGCCAATCAGAATTTTTCTAAGGAATCGAGTTCCGATGTTTGTTTTCGGCTCGGCGCATTCGGTCGGATACCTGTAACCGGAACGAACATCGTCCGGATCAGGCTTTTCTCTGATGCCGGGTTGGCAGAGCCTGGCTCGAGAAGCCGGCCGAGCGAAGATGTTTGAGCGTCCCGCCGCCTCGAACCGTAAGAAGGTCTCCCGGGACGCGAGTTCTTCGCCGCCAATCCAGGCCAATCAAGAAAAGCCGTTGAGATCCGGGCGCGTGAGCGAAGGTTGCAGTGACGGCCGATAAGCCGAGCCGCAATCAACTTACGGTCAGGAAAATTACCCGATCTGGACGGCGGTTCCGGAAACCGAAACCATCAGCATGCCGTTGGTCTGCCCGAGGACTTCGTAATCCAGGTCGACTCCGACCACGGCGTTGGCCCCGATCTGGGCGGCCCGCTGGCTCATTTCCTGGAGGGCGATATCGCGGGCGTTCTGGAGCTCGCGCTCATAGGTCGCCGAGCGGCCGCCGACCATGTCCCGGATGCCGGCAAAAAGGTCCTTGAACAGATTGGCCCCCATGATGGCCTCTCCGGTGACGATCCCCAGGTATTCGGCGATCGATTTGCCTTCCACCGACGGTGTCGTCGTGACAATCATGGACAATCTCCTTTCCCTTCGCGGGAATGACCTCCCCCGATATACGAAAATCGCGACGGGTTTGTTTATGCCGCGGTCTTATGCTATCTTCAAGGCCGTGAACGTCCGGTACGAATTCGTCGGCTTCGGGACGCGATGTCGCTCCGCAGCCGGGCCGCCTCGTCCTCGACGTCGGGATGGCCCAGGCCCCCGGCATCCTCGACCATCATTTCCCCGAAGCCGAAAACGAATGCGCGGCCTCGCTCGTCGTCAAACACCCGGAACTCGTCCTGGACCACCTCCGTCCCGGCGGCCGTCCGGCCGACGCGTTCGGCCCGGTCACGATCGTCACCCATGTCCTGCCCGACTTCGACGCCCTGGCCGCGATCTTTCTTTCGCTTCCGGCTTCTCGAGACCGGCGAAGTGGACGAGGGGATGCGGCGGCTGGCCGCTTACACCCGGACCGTCGATGCCTCGCTTCTCCCTCCGACGATCGACCTCGGCGGCCACGCCCTACGCCGTCCTCCGGGCGTTGTTTGCCGGCGTCGAAGAAACCGCTGGACGAAATCAACGCCGACCGGATCGCCGAGGGGATGAAATTCATGAAGATGCTTCATGCCCGGGCGGCCGAAGGCGGGGACATCTCGAGGACCGGACTCTCTTTTCCGGAATCGACCGCTACGAGCAGGCCGTCCGCAAAGTCGAGGGGGACAACGCCTGGTACCAGGGCGACGCGCATCATGCCCGGAAAATCATGCTGAACCTGCCCAAAGTCCGGGGGCGGGCCGGACGCTCGTCGACGGGCTGATCGTCGTCGACGCCCACAGCTTTCTCCTCAAGGAATGGGCCAGGCGGGACCGGGACGGTTCGCCCCTCGGACGGGGATTCAGCTTCGTGTATTCGAACTATCAGGGACTGCGCCACAGCCTCGGCGTCGATCCGGCCGCCGGGGTCAATCTTCGCGGGTCTGGCCGAGAGCCTCAACAGCTTGGAAGCGAGGAAAGCCGAGGCCAGGGGGAAAACAGACCGGGTCCGCTGGTACGGAGGGGAATGCCCGTTTTTCAATTATCGGCTGGTCGTTTCCCCCCACGAAGGGACGCGCCTCTCCTTCGAGGAAATCTCCGGAGCGGTGCATGAGATTCGGGGCGGTCGTCCCCACGACCGCTGAGTCCGGATCCGGATTTCAAGCCAGCCGGCGTCCTTGATGTTTCCGGGAGATGGTTTCCGCCAGCTCGTCGATCGCCTGGAAATCGGTTTCCTTCGGCACTTCCCTTGACGAGGAACGGCGGCAGGATTTCGGCCTTGAGATTCGGCAGGAGGCCAAGGACCTGCTCGGCCATCTTCTGTCCCCAGCCGTAGGAGCCGATCAGGGTCGCAAACTTCGCCTTCGGCCGGAGGGCGTTGGCCAGGAAGGCCGCATGCGCGACGTTGGGATGGAGGCCGACAAGGACCGCCGGTGAGCCGAGGACGATCGTGCGCCGCATCCACCAGGGATGAGAGCCAGCTTCCCGAGGTCGACATTCGCCAGGTTGAATTGAGGACGGTCACGCCCCGTTCGGCCAGAGCGGCGACCAGACGTCCGACCAGCAGTCTCCGTGCTCCCGTGCATCGAAACATAAGCGATCACCGCTTCGTTTTTCGGAGTTTCGGAAATCCAATCGCGGTAGGCGTCGAGGATGAGGGCCGGCCGGTTGTAGACCGGGCCATGGCTCGGGGCGATGAAGTCGATCGGCCAGACCTCCGATCCGCTCCAGGTTTTTCTGGATGGCCGTCCGGAACGGCATCATGATCTCGGCGAAATAGCGCTTGGCCGCAAGGTAGATTTCGCTTCTCGTCCCGGACGAAGATCTCCGACTGGGCAAGATGCGAGCCGAAGAAATCGCAGGAGAACAGGATCCGGTCTTCCCGCAGGTACGTGCACATCGTCTCCGGCCAGTGGACCCAGGGCGTATGGACGAACTCGAGGGTTTTATCGCCGAGCGACAGAGTTTCCCCGTCGGCGACCGTGACGATCCGCTCGGCGGAATCCCGAGGTGGTCCATCAGGATGCCCTTGGCCTTGGGCGAGCAGACCAGGATGGCCTGCGGATATTTGGCCAGGATGACCGGGATGCGAACCGCTGTGGTCCTGTTCGCCGTGATGGGCGACGAGGTAATCCACGACCGTGGACATTCCCGAGATACTCCAGCAGGATCTCGATTTTGGCCGGATCGACTGTGTCCAGCAGGGCGGTTTTTTCGCTTCCCCGGACGAGGTAGGAGTTGTAGCTGGTTCCGTCGGGGAGGGGGATCAGGGAATCGAATAGCCGCCGGTCCCAGTCCACGGCCCCCACATATTCGACCGAATCGACGATGCGGCGGGGTTTCATGCGAAGTCCTTTCCGGCCCTGGGCCGAATCAATTCCTACTAATTCTATAGGATTAAAATTCGCTTTGTCAACGGGACAGCCGGCGAACGATCGCGGCATGGTTCGGGAAGCGGGCGATCAGGTCGTCACGGCGGCCCAGCTCGAAATCGGAAAAGTCGAAGCCGGGAGCGACCATACAGCCGAAGAGAGCCCAATCGTCCGGCCCAGCCCCCTCCGCTCCGAACCAGCAGCCTCCGGGGATCACCGCCTGGAACAGCTCCCCGGCCTCGAAATTCCGGCCCAGCGGAATGATCCGGTGGGTTAAGTCGTCGAAAAAACAATGGATGTTGAGCCCCGTCCCGTCGTAGAAATGCCAGATCTCGTCGGCCTTGATCCGGTGAAGGTTCGAGCGCTCGCCCGGGGCCAGGCAAAAATAAACCGATGTCGCTGCGGCCCGCGGGCCGACGAACCGCGCCGGCAGGGCTCCCGCCGGGATCAAATCGTTGGACCGGTAAATTTCCCGGTAATGGCCCCCTTCGGGATGGGTCTGCAAGTCGAGAAGGCGGATCCAATCGGCCGCTGTTTTCATGCATCCTCCTTGACTGTCGGCCGATTGTTTTGGTCGTGGATCGTTCCCCGGGCCAGCGAGGCGAAGAGGCCGGCCAGGCACAGGCCGCGCACAAAAAGAAGATGATCCGGGCAGCGGAGAGGAACCCGGGATGAACTTCCGGGGTGATGGGGACCCGGCCGATCTGGAGAGCGAAGATCAGCGTGGCCAGGCCCATGCTGATCATTCTCGCCGGTGAGCCGCATCGTCGCCAGCAGGGCCGAGGCGACGCCATAGGCCCGTTTGTCCACGGCGCCCATGACCGCATTCGTATTGGGCGAGGAAAACAGGGCGAAGCCGAATCCCAGGACGAGCAGCACGATGACAATGAAAGCCGACGAAGTCCCCGCTCCGCATCCGGCCAGCAGGAGCAACCCGACCGTCAGGATGCCCATCCCCGAGGACGCCAGAATCCGGGGTTCGACCCGGTCGGACAGCCGCCCGGCCAGGGGGGAAAACATAACCATCATCGCCGGCTGGGCCAGAAGAATCAGCCCGGCCGTTTGCGGCGTCATGCCCTTGATATATTGAAGGTAAAGGCTCAGGACGAAGCCGATGGCCATCGTCGCACTGTAATTGATCAGGGCGGCCAGCCGTTCCCGAAAGCGTAAAGGAAAAACCGGGCCTTCCCCAGCCCAGAAAAGCTTCAGAGTCAAGTCAGCGGGCCGATCCGCCTTTCACCGAGGTCCACTTCCTCGCTCTTTAATTTCCAGGCGACCAGCAGGACAACGACGAATTCGAGGAAGGCGATGACGGCAAAAATGCTCCTCCAGCCCACGGTGCTGGGTCATCGCCCCGCCCAGGACGGGCCCGAGGGAAAGCCCAGGTACGTGAAGGAGACGTTGATCCCCAGAACGCGGCCCCGCTCGCCCGGCGGGTAGACCGAGGTCAACATGGCCATGCCCGTGCTCATGACCATGGCCCCGCCGATTCCCTGGAACGCCCGCCCGATCAGGAAGGCGGCCGTCGATCCGGAAAAGATCACGCCCGTCGAGGCAACGCCGAAAATCAAGCTGCCCCAGCCGAAGATCTTTTTTCGCCCGGTGACGTCGGCGATCTTCCCGAAGGGGACAAGACAGACGGCCGCGGCCAGAAGGTAGGCGTTGGCGATCCAACCGAGGGCGACGGATGACATGCCGAATTCCCGGCCGATGACCGGAATCGCCACGTTCAAGGCCGCGGCCATGAACGGCGTGATAAAGGCGGCGATGGTGGCCAGGACCAGGACGATCCGGCGCTCTCCAAGAGTGATTTCGTGAGGCATCTCGTTTCGGTCAGCGGATCGCGAAACCGACGATCCAGGCAAACAGGCCGGCGGCGAACAAGCCCGAGAGAACCGCCGGGACCAGCTTGAGGGCCCGGCCGACGGACGCCGCCTTGACCGAGCCGACGATAAGGAGAAGCAACGCCAGACCCTGGTAGGCGAAGAATCCCGTCCGCCAGATGCCGGGATCGGCCGTGTACGACATGAACTCCTTCTGGGACATCCCCAGGGTCAGGAATCCGGAGAAAACGGCGTGCGGCAGCCACAGGAGAAACGCCGGGACGGCGAAGGCAAAGGCCCAAGCCCCGGCCGCGGTCTTGGCCGATCCCCGCCCGCCCAAGATCCGGGCCAGGATATTACCGCCGCCGGCTCCGATCAGCCACGCCGCGCAAAACACGGGCAGGGCGAAAAACATTTCGAAAAAATAATAATTATGGGGAGAAAGCGGAAGGAAAACCGGAGCCGGGAGCAGCGCCCCGGCGGCGGCCAGACCGGCGGCCGAAATCGCATAGAGAAGGCCGATAAAAACGATGACCCGAAGGCCCTTGACGAATTTTTTCGGCTCCCGGTCCAATCGCCGAAACGCCCGGCCGGGAACAACCGCCGCCGCCCCCAGGTAATAGATAAATGAAGCCATTTCGATTCACTAGGCGACGAACAGATTTTTGCTCGAAAAATTCGGGTCCGAGGTCAAGTGGAGGCCCAGGCGGCGCAGTCCGGCCTCGTCTCCCGGCGTCGGCATATGGGTCATGTGCACCTCCGAGCCGCGCAGATCCTTGAGCTTCTCCAGGGCGAGCTGAGCCATCGGGTTGGCTGCGGCGTTCAGGCTCAGGCAAATCAAGACTTCGTCCACGTTCAAGCTGGCCGATTTCAATCCCAGAATATCCTGCTTCAACCGGCCGATCGCTTCCAGCGTCGAGGACGACAGAAGAGGGATGGCGTCGGGAATCCCGGCCACCGTCTTGGCCGCATTCAGGAGGAGGCTGGAAGCGGCATGGAGAAGCGGGGAATTCAACCCGGTCACCACCGCTCCGCCGGGGATTTCGATGGCCGCCCCGACGAACACGCCCTTATGGCCCTTTCCTTTCGCCCGGGCCTCTTCGGCCGCGGCCCGGGCCGGGCCGACGACGTTCCGGTCTTCCGGCCGGGCGTTCATTTCCTTCATGATCAGCTCGGCCCGCTCCACCGTCTCCCGGTCGACGAAACCGAGGGCGTATTCGCACGAGTACCGGAAATAGCGCCGGATGAGCTCCTGGAGGGCCGCCCGGCGGCAGACGTCATCGTTGATGATCGCAAATCCCGCCCGATTGACGCCCATGTCCGTCGGCGAACGATACAGCGCTTCGCCTCCGGTGATTTTCTCCAGGATCCGTCTAAGGACCGGGAAGACCTCGACGTCGCGGTTGTAGTTGACGGTCGGGATCCCGTAGGCTTCGAGATGAAACGGATCGACCTGGTTGAAATCCCGGATGTCGGCCGTGGCCGCTTCGTAGGCGACATTGACCGGGTGCTTGAGGGGAAGATTCCAGATCGGGAACGTCTCGAACTTGGCGTAGCCCGGTTTCCGGCCCCGCCGGTACTCATGGTAGAGCTGGGACAGGCAGGTCGCCAGCTTGCCGCTGTTCGGCCCCGGCCCGGTGACCACGACGAGCGGCTTCTTGGTCTCGATATACTCGTTGGCCCCATACCCGCGTCGCTGACGATGAGGTCGACATCGGTCGGGTAGCCGCGGGTGAATCCATGGGTATAAACCGGGACGCCGCGGCGCTCGAGCTTGCTCCGGAAGATCTTGGCCGACGGCTGGTCGGCGTACCGGGTGATGACCACGCCTCGAACATCCAGGCCGTGCTCGGACAAGTCGTCGATGAGCTTCATGGCATCGACGTCATAGGTGATCCCGAAGTCGGCCCGGACTTTCTTCCGCTCGATATCGCCGGCGAAAATGCAGAGAAGGATGTCGGCCCTGTCCCGGAGCTTCTGGAGCAGGCGCATCTTGACGTTCGGATCGAATCCCGGCAGAACCCGCGAGGCGTGCATGTCGAAGAGAATTTTTCCGCCGAACTCAAGATACAGCTTATCGCCGAACCGGTTGACCCGTTTGAGGATCTCGGCTTCCTGCTGGGCAAGGTACAGTTCGCTGTCGAATCCTATCGGGGACGGCATCGGGTTCTCCTTATCAGTCGCGGGGGTAAGGCCGCCGTCCTTTATAGAACGAGTCGGGTTCGCTGTCAATCGGACAACACTAATCCTCATCCGGGATAGAGAGCTTTTCGCTGCGAGACGATCGTCGTTACGGGTCGCGGCGGAGGAGGACCCGGCGGCGGGGATAATCGGCGTAACAGACCTGGTAGAACTCGCCCGACAGGCTTTCGACGACATAGGGATGGGTCAGGTAGGTGTCGATGACCATCTGTTTTCCGGGAACCAGGTCGTGAACCCAGCGGCGGGCGCCGTCAGCATCGATTTCATAGACCGTGACTTCCTCCCCCAGCTCGTTGATCAGTTCCAGCTCCACCCGGAGGTCGGAGCTCTGGGCGGCCAACAAGGCCGGGCCCCGCCGGGGCCGGACCGGGCACGTCTTGCGGAGGAGGGCCCGCATCTCTTCCAGCGTCTTCCCGTTGTCCGGGAAGTCGGCGACATTCGCATTTTCCTGGGGGTCCCGGATTTCATCGTAGAGCTCCTCCCCCAGGACGTTTCCGGTATCCATGTACCGCCATTCCACGTACCGGTGGCTCAGGGTTCTGGCGGAATAGCCCATCAACGGGGCGCTCACGTGGCGCCGATAGAACTGGCTGAAGACCGCGATCTTGCCGGCCCGATTCGGCTCGTCAAGGAGGGATCCCAGATTGCTTCCCTCCAGATGATCAGGCCGGGGCAGGCCGGCCAGGCCGCAGACGGTGGGATAGATATCGACCAACTCGACCAGGCCCTCGGCCTTCCGGCCGTTGCCTCCGACGCCCGGAGCCCGGATGATTAACGGGCATCGGGTATCGTCCTCGAAGTTGGTCATTTTTGTCCAAGCCGCGTGCTCGCCCAGCTTGTAACCGTTGTCGCCCAGAAAGACGACGATCGTATTATCGGCTAGTCCCAGTCGCTCGAGGAAGCCCAGGATCCGGCCGATCTGGGCGTCGATGAAGCTGACGGAGGCATAATAGCCGTGTTTCAGCCGGCGCCGCTTCTCTTCCGATAGACGGCCTTTCCAGGGAGGCGCCGTTTCCGCAAAATCCTCGTAATCCCGGAGCTCGTCGTTGGCGTTCAGCGAAAGCATCAAGGCGTTCTTGGGCGGAAAAGGATTCGGCGCTTCGGGAATCTCCTTCGGATTGTATAAATCCCAGTAGCGTTTCGGGGGAACGAAGGGAAGATGGGGAAGGATGAATCCGACGGCCAGGAAAAACGGCTCCCGGGCGGCGGCCAGGCGGTAGAGGGCTCGGATCGCCATCTCGGCGATTTCTCCGTCCCAGCGGTCCTGATCCCGGCAATCCTCGATCTCCGTGGCCGGACCGCGGACGTGATCGCGGATGAAATCCTCCGTCTTTCCCTCGGCCCGCGCTCTCAGGATAAGGTAGTCGAGGTGCTCGAGGGTTCCTTTCGAATAGAGGCGCGACGTCTGGGGGAAAGCGTTGGGGATGTCCCAGGATTTCCGGTCGGGCAGGTTGTTGTGAAAGATCTTGCCGTAGGCCTCGGCTCGGTAGCCGCTTTTCCGGAAATATTGAGGCAGAGTGACGACTTCCGGAGCCGTCTCCCGGAAATGGACGCGGAGATCCCAGACCTTGACCGAGTCGGGCCGGAGTCCGGTCAGGAGGCTGGCCCGGGAGGGATTGCAGAGGGCTTGCTGGCAGTACGCCCGGGTGAACGAGACGCCCGTCGAGGCCAGGCGGTCGATGGACGGCGTTTTGATGACCTGATTGCCGTAGCAGCCGAGCTCGGGTCGGAGGTCGTCAACGGTGATGAAAAGGACGTTTTGCCGGCCCGAGCCGGACACGGACTGGGCCCGGCCGGCCGGAGGGAAGGCCGACACCGCCCAGGCCCCGGCCGCTCCGGCCCCGAGGCGATGAAGGAAATCGCGCCGACGCATCGCGGACATGGTGGAAATAAAATGTCCGGACGACGGGAAAGCCGCCCGGAAATTCTCTCCCTTTCATATTTCGGACGGTCTTATTCTATCGAAGGGAGAGGAGTCAATGACTCCGACCGGCCTGGTTCTTTCGCCTTGGCGCTTCGGCTGCCGGCAGCCTTGCCCTTCAGGGCGGACTCGAGTCTGGGATTATGGGCCAGGCTTTATCGAAATTCGCCACCGCGGCTTCGTAGAATTTCGCTTCCTTTCGCTGAACATAACGAATCAGGTTCAGGTAGCCGAGGTTGTTGAAGGCCTCGACCATGTCCGGATCAAGGGCCAGGGCTTTTTTAAAATGCGTCTTCGGCCTGGGTCGATGGCTCCGGATTCCATATAGGCCCGCCCGAGATAGTTCTGGTATTCCGGGTTGTTTTGGTCCCGGTCGACGACAGACTTCGAGAAGCTCGGCCGCTTCGGCCGGCTTTTTCGCCTGGATCAGGGTGACGCCGAGATCGCTCAGGAACAGGAGGTTGTCGGGATTCTTGTCCAGTCCATTCCGGAGAACGGCCATGGCCTGATCGAACTTTCCGAGATTGCGATTGATGATCGCGGCCGCGGAGTAGGCCGTGGTATAGGAGGGCCGGATCCGGATGATGTTCCTGATTTTCGCCAGGGCCGGATCGGGTTTTCCGGACTTGAATTCGTTGACGGCGATATGCATCTGGGCGATCAGCGGCAGGAGCGTTTTCAGGTCGTCCGCCTGGGTATAGTTTTTTCTCGATTTCGCCTTTCCGGAGAGATAGCCGAGGCTTTCCATCAGCGGACGGATGTCCTTGCCCTCGAGGTCCTGTTTGGTCCCCTTGCCCTTGAGGTCCTTGCGCAGCCGGTCCAGGGTTGCGCTCAGGGAGGCCAGATTCGTCGTCGAGGCCAGGTTCCTCTCTTCGTCGGGATCGGCGGTCACATCGTAGACTTCCTTGATGGGCAGGTCGATGAATTTCGTCTTCCCCTCGACGAATCCCTGGAGCGGGGCGGCTTCCAGGAAAAAGCTGGGCGACAGGGATTCGAAATAGATCGCCGGTTCGCGCCGGGCCCGGCCGCCGGTGATCGGCAGGAGCGATTCGCCCTGGACGCTTTCCGGGATCGGGACGCCGGCCAGGGCGCAAACCGTCGGAAAAATGTCGAAGTGGCCGACGTTGGCCGCGACCGTTTTGTTCCCGACGCCGGGATAATAAACGAACAGCGGGATATGGATGACCGGGTTATAAGCGAAAAAGCCGTGCGTTTCTTCGCCCTTGTCGCCCAGGGCCTCGCCGTGGTCGGAGGTCAGGACGATGACCGTCTTTTCCATGAGCCCGCGCTTTTCCAGGGTGTCGATCAGAATGCCGAGCTGGGCGTCGACGAAGGCGACTTCGCCGGAATACGGATCTTTGCGTAGAGGGACTTGAAAGGCTCGGGCGGATCGTAGGGATCATGAGGGTCGAAGAGGTGGATCCAGCCGAACCATTTTTCCGTTCGGTCCGGAGATCCAATTGAGAGCCGAAGCGACCACCTGGTCGGCCCGCCGCTCAGCGATGGCCGACTGTCCGTGCATGTCGTCGTAGAAATCGAAACCCCGGTCCAGGCCGAACTGGGAATCGAGGATGAAGGCGCCGATAAACGCCCCGGTCGCAAAACCGCGCCCTTGAACGATTCGGCCATTGTCGGGTAGCGTTTTTCCAGGCGGAAGCCGGGATTGTCGCTGACGCCATGGTTCAAAGGCGTCGTTCCGGTCATGATATTGGCATGGGACGGACGGGTCAGGGTGCTGTGGGCATAGGCGTTGGCGAAAACGAGCGATTTGCCGGCCAGGGCGTCCAGGTTCGGCGTCTTGACAAACCGGGACGACAGGGCGGAAATCCGGTCATAACGGAGCGTGTCGACCGTGACCAGGAGAACGTTGAATCCCTCGGCCGCCATCCCTTGGACCGACAAAAATAGGATCATGGCCCATCCCGCCGCCGCGGCCGTTCTTGTGTGACGCATGCCTGTCCTCGTTCCTCTTTTTGACGCTCGTAAGGGGGGAAAACTTCCCTCCGGCACCTGATGCTCCATCTCCTATATTAACATGAGTTCCGTCGTCTTTTGTTTCCGCCGCCCCTCCGTTTGCGCCGGGGGCCCGGGATTCCTATACTGTCACTGCCGGGAGCCGGCGGAGGTTTGCGATGAATGACGCGGTGCATCCGAAAGATTTCGAGGTCCGGGCCGTGGATATCGACCAGAGCGGCCGCATTCAGCCGGTCATTTTCATCGACTACCTTCTCGAGTCGGCCTCGGAACAGGCCGGCCGATTCAAGGTCGGGGTTACGGATCTCTTTCAAAAAGGGCGGACCTGGGTCCTGTCCCGGTTCCATGTCGAATTTGAACGATTTCCGGCCTGGGGCGAGCGAGGTCGAAATCAGGACCTGGCCTTCGGCCAAATTCCCGTTGTACGCGGTCCGCGATTTCGAGGTGACGACCGGCCGCGGCCTGGCCGCTCGGGCGACATCGTCCTGGCTGATCATCGACTTAAAAACCCGGCGGCCGGCCAAGACCGCCGAACACCTGGAGACGTTTCCGCTGCTGGGACGGAGGGCGGTCGAAGACGATTTTTCTCCCCTGCCGGCCCCGGCCCGGGAAGACGTCCGGAGGGAATTTCCCGTATTCTTCTCCGACCTGGACATCAACCGTCATTTCACGGCCACGGCTTATATTCACCGAGCCCTGGAAACCGTCCCGAGGGAGGTCCTGTTCGACCGTCGGCCGGTTTCCGTCGAGGTCAATTTCCGGTCCGAAGCGTTTTACGGCGACACGATCGTCTCGCGGCTCGAACGCCTCCCGGATTCCGCCGACGGCGCCCGGCCGGTCTTTCTTCACCGCCTCTCCCGGGCGTCCGACGACAAGGAGCTGACCCTCCTCCGAACCGCCTGGTCGGCTCCTCCGGAAGCCTGAGTCCCCCAAGGCTATCTTTTTAAAATTTGGAAATCCTCGAACAATCCGTAATCAACCTGGCTGTATTTCGATCCGGACGGACGGCCGCCTTCGGCGCCCCGCTGAAATTGTCCCGGCCAGGCTTGACCGAGCCGCGGGTCGTTATGGAACGGCCCAAGGGTGTTTTTCAGCGTCCCGCAGACGACAACCTCGATCCGATTCTCTCCGGCCGACAACCGATCGGTGATGTCGAGCCTGAACGGGGCGAAGGCGGCTAATCCGGCGGATTTTCCGTTGACCCGGACCTCGGCCAGAGCTCCCGTCCAACGGCCCAGGGCGACTTCGTACCGCTCGCCGGAAGCCGGAACGGCCGGAAGACTCAGGATTTTAACGTAACCGACGGTCTGCCCGTAAAACGGCATTCCCTGGCTTTTCCAGCTTCCGGTCGAAAGCGGAACCGCCGGAATCAGGCGGAATCCCTTCGCCGCCGGTTCGAGGCCGAATTCGCCCCGAAGGTAAACCGGCTCCAGCTCCGAGTGGATGGTAAACGGTGCCGCCGCGAGGACGATCGTATTCCGGCCGGGCGCGAGGAGCGAGCCGATGGGGAAAACGCCGAAAGCCTTGTCCAGCCACCATTGGCCGGCCGCCGGGTCGACGATACGGCCGTTGACGGAAACGCGGAACAGGGAAGGCCGCTCGACGACGGCTTGGATCGAAGACGGGTCCGTGCCCGGAGCGATGTCGAAATGAAACGCCGCCGAAAATCCGCTGCCGGCCGGGAAGCGGTCCTTGTCCAGGATGTTTGTTTTGTACTGGACGGCGCTGTCCCAGGGATTGCGCTCGAGGCCATGGGCTTTGAACGTTTTAAGCTGCGCCTCATAAAAATAGAGTTCCCTGTCCGTCCGGCCGCCGACCGTCAGGTCGCAGTAATCGAGAGTGAGAACGTTCGACTCGAGCCGCGAGACGGTGCTCGCTCCCGCGTCGACGGAAACCGATGCCTCTTCGGCGGAGGGAGAAGACCCCTTAACCTGCCGTCCCGGTCTTCAAGCACAGAAGCAGGCTTCCGCCCGGGCGGCAAGGTCGTAGGCTACGACCGGAATCCCTTCCTTCTTTGGCCGCCGGGAACGGAGTCGCCGTCCCCGTGAACGGGTCCCAGGCTTCGGCCGACGCCGAACCGCGGACGAAACGATCCGCCCGGAAACGGAGTTCGCCGGGTCGGTGTTGGCCAGAAAGAGGAGATCCCCGTCGGAAAGCGTCCGGCGGTGATGGAAGAGGAGATTTTCGGCTCCCGCGGCCGGCTTGACGGTAAAGGCGATAGGCCGGCGGAAGGATCTCGAATATTTTTTCCGGGCCGGTTCCCTCGGGAACGACCGTCAGGCCTTCGCCTCTTTTTCCGCGGGCGTCCGGAAGTCGCCGGACGGGCGGCCGTCGACGAATTCCGGAGGGGCGCCGAAGCCAAAACCCGGCCGCCGGCGGCGAGGAATTGCTTCAGCAGGCGGGCCGTGGCCGTCTCGACATTTTTCATCCCCGGGGGGAGGACGACGAGGTCGATAGACCTGCTGCCCCAATTGCAAAGTCCGGCCTTCGATCCGGCCGTGGTTTTTCAGGGTATCCTCGCTTCCGAGGTCGTACTCGACCTGGGCGGCTTCCAGCCCGTTGACGAAATCCTGGAATTCATTCCCGACCTCCTCCCAACCGGCCCGGTCCCCCGTCGGAGAGAAGGCCATCCAGGCGGTCGTCGTCGGTTCGAGGACCAGGACGCGGTTGTCCTGGCGTCCGGCAGACATCACCGATGGACAGGCGGCCGAGGTAGTCCCCCATCGCCCCGTAATACGGCCACCATGGCTCATGGTAAGAAAACGACTGGGGGTGGTCGCGTTTCCGGGCGCCCATGATCGTCACGTAGGACAGATGCTGGTTGACGAAATTCACGCCCAGGGCGAACTGCCAGTCGGCGATCCGTTTCTGGTCGAAAAAAGTCAGATCCCAGCCGCCCGCGCCGTAGGTCTCCGACATCGTCCGGGCCCGGCCCATCTGGTTGGCCGCGCTGCGGATTTCCTTGACCGCCCGGGCGTTCCCGAACTGGGCCGAGCGGTTGCGGGCGAAATCGTTCATCAGGATGTCGATCCCGGGCATATGGGACCAGGCGGCAAAGGCCAGGTTATCCGGATTGACGACCGGCCGCGGCCATTCGTGCTCCCAATAGTGGCCGGTGAAGGCCAGCCCGTATTTCTCGCAATATTCGAAATACGGCTTCGCCCAGCCTTCGACGAACAGGTCGAGAAGGGTCGCGTAGAAATCATGGCGGACATGCCGCTCCCTCGCCCGTGTCCGTCGAAAAGCGCCGGCAGAAGCGGCCGAAGGTCGTAACCCCATTTGGCGGTGAAGGCCTCGAACAGGCGCGGGCGTCCAATTCACGGTCGGCAATCCGTCGCCGCCCGGCGGATTGATCTCGGCTTCGTCCTGAAAAACGCCGGGCACGACGCCGCCGAAATCGGCGCCGAAAGCCTTGCGGTACGGCTCCAAGGTGACTTCGAGGAATTTCGCCGTGACCTCGGGCCGCATGAGGTCGACATACGTGAAGCCGCCGTACCAGGGGCTTGGTTTTTGAGGGACGATGTCGAAGACGCGGTAGTCGCCTTTGCCGAACGTCTCCGTCTTCGATTTTCGAAGTGATGTCCTCGAATCCGCTCTCGGTTTTGCGCAGGACGAGGATCGGCTCCGGCTCAGTCGGACCCGGGAAGCGCCTCGGCTTTTTTCATTCGCAATCCGGAGCGGACGGCCTCGGGCATGGCCGCGGGGACATGGCCGCCGGCAAAGCCCGAGGGATAGGAGTTCTCGTCGTAGATCCAGACCTTCATCCCGAGCTTCCGGCCCGTCTCGACGGCCCGGGTGAAGAGCGAAATCCACTCCTCGGAAAGGTAGGGCGTGATCAGGCCCGGGCGGGGGTGGACGAACAAGCCGCCGATCCCCTTGGCCTTGAAGTCGGCCATCTGCTCGTCGATCTGGGCTTCGGTCACCCGG
The DNA here is from genome assembly GCA_963783665.1 of Candidatus Aminicenantota bacterium. Classification (GTDB taxonomy): domain Bacteria; phylum Acidobacteriota; class Aminicenantia; order Aminicenantales; family UBA4085; genus JAAZPG01. The sequence continues at coordinate 997,976 of CAWANZ010000002.1, forward strand.
TCGTTCCAAACCCAGAGCGGGGCGCTCCGGAATTCCGCCGGAGGGGCCGCGAAATCCCGGAAAACGGCCGCGGATGTCGGACCTTCGACGGCCCGCGGGCCGCACGACGGCGGCCAGGATGACGACGCCGAGAGAAACCAAGACGGGGAATCGGGACGGTTTCATGAATCCTCCTCCTGCGTCCCGGATCTCCGGGACGCCGGAGTTCAACCTATCGGATTTTTCGGGTAAAATCAAATCTTCGAGGTCCGTTTTGACAGGCAGGCCCCGGGTGTGGGATAGTGGCCCATCCTGGGTCCTATGAGGCCGGGAAAAGGAGTATTTTCGTGGAGATCGCCGAACGCCTCGCCGCCGAATTCAAGCTCGGGAGTCGCCCAAGTCGCCCGAACCCTTGCCCTGATGAACGAGGGGGCAACAATCCCGTTCATCGCCCGATACCGGAAAGAACAAACCGGTAATCTGAGCGAGGTCCGTCTCCGCGACCTGGCCCGCCGCCGGAAATACTTCCTGGAGCTGGACGAGAGGCGGGTCACGATTCTCAACACCATCCGGGAACAGGGCACTGCTCACCCCGGAGCTCGAAGCCGCCCTCCTGGCCACCATCCGATAAAAACGAGCTTGAGGACCTGTACTTGCCCTTCAAGCCGAAACGTTCGACCCGGGCGTCCAAGGCCCGCGAAGCGGGGCTCGAACCGTTGGCCCGCTGGCTGATCGATCTCGAGGACCCGTCGGCCGACCTTTCGGTTGAAGCGGCCAAGTACGTGAGTCCGGAAAAAGAGATCGAAACGCCGGAAGCCGCCCTCCAGGGCGCGGGCGACATCCTGGCCGAGGAATGGGCCGACGACCTCGAAGCCCGCAAGGCCTACCGCGACCTGGCCCGGAAGGAAGGAGTCCTCGTCGCCTCGGCCCGGAAGGAATTCGAAGGCCAGCCTTCCAAATACGAGATGTACTACCACTTCCGGGAGAGCGTCGGCCTCCTCCCCTCTCACCGGGTCCTGGCGATGACCCGCGGGGAACGGGAAAAGGTCCTCAAGATCGAGCTGGCCGTTCCGAAAAAACCCGCTCTCCGCGACCTCATCGTCCGCTTCGTCCGCCATCCGAAAAGCGCCGCCGCGGCCCGCCTGGTCGATATCGCCCTCGACGCCCTGGACAGGCTTCTGGCTCCATCCATCGAAACGGAAATCCGCAACGAGATCGGCGAAAAGGCCGAGACCGAAGCCTTCAAAGTCTTCGGCGACAACCTCCGCGACCTTCTCCTGGCCGCCCCGGCCGGGCCGAAGGCCGTCCTCGGGATCGACCCGGGATTCCGGACCGGCTGCAAAGTCGCGGCGGTCGACGGAACCGGGAAATTCCTCGAATACCGGACGATCTTCCCCAACGCCCCGAAAAGCGACGTCGACGGGTCCAAGCTCGCCCTGCTCGAGATGATCGATGAGCATAAGATCGCCCTGGTCGCCGTCGGCAACGGCACGGCCGGGCGGGAGACCGAGACCTTCGTCCGGGCCTCGCTGGACGAGCTGCCGGCGGCCAAGCGGCCGGTCTGCGTCGTCGTCAACGAATCGGGGGCAAGCGTTTACAGCGCCTCGGACACGGCGGTCAAGGAGTTTCCGCGGATGGACGTCACCATTCGGGGAGCGATCTCCATCGCCCGGCGGCTCCAGGACCCGCTCTCCGAGCTGGTCAAGATCGATCCCAAATCCATCGGCGTCGGCCAGTACCAGCACGACGTCGACCAGGCTTCGCTTAAAAAGTCGCTCGACGACGTCGTCGAAAGCTGCGTCAACTCGGTCGGCGTGGATCTCAACCTCGCCTCGGAAGAGCTCTTGAAATACATCTCGGGTTTGAACCGGGCCACGGCCGCGGCCGTCGTCGGCCATCGTCACGAGAACGGCGCGTTCAAAGCCCGGGAGGAACTCAAAGCCGTAAAAGGCATCGGGGAAAAGACCTTCGAGCAGGCGGCCGGATTCCTCCGGATTCCCGACGCGGCCAATCCCCTGGACAACTCCGCCGTCCACCCCGAGCGCTACGCCTTCGTCGAGGAGATGGCCGGCAAGCTCGGGACGACCGTTCCGCAGATGATCGGCAACGAGGAGCTCCTCAAGTTCGGTCGACCCGCGCAAGTTCTCCGGCCCCGGGCTCGGCCTGCCGACGATCCGGGATATCCTTAAGGAACTGGAAAAACCCGGCCGCGACCCGCGGGCCGAATTCCGCTACGCCGCTTTTTCGGAAAGCGCCCGGACGATCGAAGACCTGGCCCCCGATCAGATCCTGGAAGGCGTGGTTTCGAACATCGTCGATTTCGGAGCGTTTGTCGATATCGGCGTCCACCAGGACGGCTTGGTCCACATTTCGGAAATGGGCGACAAGTTCGTCTCCGACCCTCACAAGCTGGTCAAGGTCGGCCAGCTGGTCAAGGTCCGGGTTCTGAGCGTGGACAAGGAGCGGAAGCGGATCGCGCTTTCGATGAAGAAGACAAGCGCCGCCGCGGGATAAGGAATTTTTTTATTCTCTACCCCTCCTACCGCCCCTAGGACTCGGGGCGGACGGCACGTCAGCCTATTAACAGGAATTCATTTTAGTTCCGAGGAGGCGTAACAAGATCGTTCCTTAGATCTTATCCCCCCTTCCCCCCTTCCAAGAAGGGGGGCCCCGAAATGTCCGCCTACAAAAAGGAATTTATTTTAATTCCGAGGAGGCGTGACAAGATCAATCGATCTTATCCCTCCCCCTTCCAAGAAGGGGGCCCCGAAACACGTCCGCCTCCTCGTAATAAGGTACGGAGAGGGCGGGATTCGAACCCGCGGTCCCGGTTTTAGCCGAGACAAGCGCTTAGCAGGCGCTCCTGTTCGGCCACTCCAGCACCTCTCCGCGGCTGCGAAGTCCCGGCTATTCTACCATTTGCCGGAAGGCGGAAACAACCGGAACCATCTTAGCGTATTTCCATCCGTCGTTTTTTCCCCTTTTTGCCTGTCGAAGAACGACCCTACATTTGGGATTTTTGAAAACACTTGGCTCGTCTTCGCATATTGTTCTTCGCCGCAATCCAGGATCGGAAAGCCGGTACAAATTACCGGCCTCGAATTAGAGACCGACCGAATAGGCCGCCATATTCTCGTAACTACGACCCACACAAATCCGGACATGAGTACCAAAAATAGTTCTATTAATTGGATAATTTCACTTGAGAAAAATCAACAAAACCCCTTGACAAACTAAATATCATAATGATATCATTTCGATATCTCAGGAGGATCACATGATCAATATCAAGGAAAAAAAGGTATTTCAGATCAGCGGATGGGCCGTTCTGGCGATCGACATCGTCGTCGTCGCTTTCGCCCTGTCGTTCTTCATCAACATCACCGATCCGCCGATCGACGTCGCTTTTCTCCTCCGCGTGGGCTGCATGCTTCTCGTCGGCTTGACCGTACCGGGCTTTTTCATCCTTAATCCCAACGAAGCCATGGTTTTCACCTTTGTCGGCCGGTACATCGGCTCGGCCCGGACGGCCGGATTCCACTGGACCAATCCGTTCTGCGCCAAACACCGGGTGACCCTCCGCGTCTCCAACCTCGTCAGCGAAAAGATCAAGGTCAACGACGCCTGCGGCAATCCGATCGAAATCGCCGCCGTCATCGTCTGGCACGTCATCGATACGGCCAAAGCGAAGTTCAACGTCGATAACTACAAGAACTTCGTCGCCATCCAGAGCGAAACGGCCGTCCGCCAGCTGGCCAGCCATTATCCTTATGACTCCCACGAAACCGACCATGGAGTCGCTCCGGACCAATCCCGACCAGATCTCCGAAAAATTGCGGGATCAGGTCCAGGAACGCCTGGAAGTCTCGGGCGTCAACGTCGTCGAGGCCCGGCTGATGCACTTGGCCTATGCTCCCGAAATCGCCCAGGTCATGCTCCGTCGCCAGCAGGCCGAAGCCATCATCGCCGCCCGGCGGCAAATCGTCGACGGCGCCGTCGGCATGGTCGAAATGGCCCTGAAAAATCTCGAAGTCTCGGGCATGGTCCAACTCGATAACGATAAAAAGGCGGCCATGGTCAACAACCTCCTGGTCGCCCTGGTTTCCGAGAACGAAGCGACCCCCGTCATCAACACCGGCACCCTGTACGCTTGACCTCCGATGGCCGATAAAAAGAAATTCCTGTTGCGGCTCGACGGCGAGCTCTACGACGCCCTGGAGAAATGGGCGGCCGATGAGCTCCGCAGCGTCAACGCCGAGATGGAATTTCTGCTGAAAGAAGCGGTCCGCAAGTCCGGCCGCTTCAAGGCTTCAAGCCCGGCTCCGACGCCGGGCTCGAAGCCCTCCCCCGATATGCAGGAACAACCTTAGAAATCGAAAAAGATAACGGGATCGAACGGGCGTTCCGAGGACCGAACGCCGAGGAGAGGGACAATGAGTCTCAAGAAGCTGGCCATTCTCATCATCGTGATCGTCCTGACGATCATCGTGGCCATCTCATGCAAAACGCAAAACATCATGCGGGGGGCCCATCGGGAAGACCGGGCCGGATGGACGTTGGTCCACCTGGAAGGCGCCTCCCGGGAGATCGGCTACCAGCACGGCCGGTTGCTTGCGGCCGAGATCGACGACCTTTTAAAAGCGATGGCGGTCAACCTGGAAAAGACCACCGGGCGCGACTGGCCGTTCTTCCGCAAGGCGGCCGAAACCATCCTCTGGCCGAAGATCGATCGGCCGGTTCAAATGGAGATCGAAGGCATCGCCGAGGGGCTTGCAGGCCGGGATCCCCGGATTGAAGTATGATCGATTCGATATCGCCGCCCTCAACGGCTGGATGGAGCTGGCCTGGTACTACGTCCCCGTCCTCGAGGCCGAAAATAAAGGGACGGCGGTCGAATCGAAGGCCCCCCCGTCCTGCAGCGCCTTCATCGCCACCGGGAGCTATACCGCGGACGGCCGGATCGTCATCGCCCACAATATCTGGATGGATTACCTTACGGGCGAGCGGTGGAACGTGATCCTGGACATCGTCCCGGACACCGGGCGGCGGATGCTCATGGACGCCCTGCCGGGATTCGTCCACAGCGGCTCGGACTTCGCCTTTAACGACGCCGGTCTCCTGTTCACGGAGACGACGATCGCCAAGTACGCCGGCTTCAATAAGGACGGCGTCCCCAGCTTCTCCCGCTCCCGCACGGCCGCCCAGTACGCCGCTTCCATCGACGATTTCATCCGCATCATGACGACGAACGGAAACGGGGCGATGGCGAATTCCTGGCTGATCGGCGATCTGAACGCCAACGAAATCGCCCGGCTCGAGCTCGGGCTGAAAAACCACCGGGTCTGGCGGACGGGCGACGGGTATTTCGTCGGATCCAATTTCCCCTCCGACGAGAAGCTGATCGCCGAGGAAACAACCTTCGACCCGGGCGACGGGAGCCAATCGGTCTTCGTCCGGCGGGACCGCTGGGAGCAGCTCATGGCCGAAAATAAAGGGAAAATCGACATCGAAAAAGCCATGGCCTTCCTCGGCGACCATATCGATCCGAGAACGGGCGAAACCGCCGCGGGCGCCGACGCGACTCTGCGGGCATGTCGACCGGGATCCCAAAGGCGCGCCGGAATTCTTTTATCCGCCCTTCTGCCCGGCCGGCTCGACTCAGGGCAAGGCCACTTCGGCCGCCTTGGCCGAACAGATGAAATTCTGGGCCCGGATGGGCCACGCCTGCGGCGAGGATTTTGCGGCCGAGCCGTTTGCCGCCGCCCATCCCGAATTCGCCTGGCAGCTTCCTTACTTGAAAGACATGAAAGCCCATCCCTGGACCCTCTTCCAGGGGAAATGAATTCGGAATAATTCGGGGCCAGGTTACTCAACTCCCGAACCCGAGATCGGGAGTTGAGTAACCTGGCCCCGATCTTTTACCGATCTATTATGGAATATCGGCTTCCGCTGATCGTCTTTTTATTGGAGAATAAAGACGATGGCTGGACCGGCGACCACCCCGCGCATCGAAGACCTTCTCCCCTTGCGGGAGGAGGTTTTCCTGTTATGCCTGGGATTTTCCCGGAATGCCGCCGTCGCCGAAGACCTCTGCCAGGACGTTTACCTCAAGGCCTGCCGAAAGCTCGATTCGGTCCGTCATCCGGAGGCGGTCCGGTTCTGGCTTTTCCGGCTGGCCCGGAACGTCTGCCGCGACCACTATCGCCGGAGCCGCCTGGTCGGTTTCGACCCGCTCGATTCCCGGGCTGACCTCGCCGCCGCCTCGAACGGGGGCGAGCCGGACGATTTCGAGGATCGTCTCGTCCGCCTGAAATCGTCGGTCGAAATCCTGCCCCAGAAAGCTCCGCGAAGTCTTCATTCTCCGCACCTACGCCCGTCTCTCCTACGAAGACGTGGCCCGGACCTTGCGGATCAAGGAAGGAACGGTCATGTCCCGGCTCCACCGGGCCCGGGCGGCCGTCGCCCGGACGATGAGCGAGGAACACCATGGATGAACGCAAAGGGGAAAAGCCAATCGTGACGGCCGAAGAGGAAATCGAGGCCGTCGTTCAGAGGGAGTCGGCGGAAGCACTCGAGCGGTTCCGTTCCGGCGATTTCGCCGCCCGCTTGAAATCCCGGCTTGAGGGTCCCCTTCCCCGGCAACCGTTTTTCCTGTTCCGCAGGCCGGTCCTTATCCCTGCCGTCGGCCTTCTCGTGCTGGCCGCCGCGGCTCTCATCATCGTCTTTCCGCCGGACGGGGGGAACGGGCGTTTGGAGGCCGGCTTCCGTTTCATGACCGAGGTCCTGGCCCAAACGGATCTGTTACGCGATGACGGCCGCTTGCCGTTCGCTGGCCGACCTTCCACGCTCCCGTCCGAACGGCCCGCCTCGACGTTCACCGAAGCCCTGATCTGGATCGCGTCCCAAAAGGAAACCAGCTCGCCGGAGGGAAGCGCTCCGCTCCGCCCCCTCTTCACCCCAAATGAACGGTTCAAGATTCTCTTCGGGGATCAAGCCATCCTCAGGGTTCTCACGATGCTTTCAACTCAAAAGGAGGGTTGACATGCTGCGCAAATCCGTCGGATTGATTCTTCTCTGCGTCTTGGCCTCCGGCCTGATCGCCGGCGGCCGAGGGGCCCGCCCCGGTTTCAAAAAAGGCGGGCTATGCCCTGCTCGACCTGTACATCACCATGTTCAAAATCATGGCCCTGACGGGTTCCGGATCGAGCGAAGCGGTTCAATCGGAACTCGACAAAATGGTGGCTGAAGCTAAAAAATCGAAAGCCGCCGGCGAAATCGACGCGCGTCTACTATGCCCGCTACACCCGAATGATCGGAATCACGAAGCTGATCATGCTCAAGGATCCGCAGAAAGCGATCGAGGCGTTCATTAATAATGAGCTTAGCCGGTTCGTAATGGAGAACGTCGGCGAGGAGCTAAAAACTGAAGGGCCCGGCGCAATCGGTCAGATGGCCAATGCCATGGCCTTTGCCATCGTCGACCTCCAGATCTACCTGGACACGCTCGACAGCCGCCAAGCCCGCTATGACAAATTCGTGAAAGGCGTTTCCCCGGCTAAATAATCCCGGACCGCGGTTTCTTTCGTCCTCCGCCCCGGACCGGTTTCCCCACGAAAACCGGCCCGGGGCTTTTTATTGGTGCCAGGTTAACCATTCCCCGATTAATTCAAATCTCCGGCGTTCGCGAAATAGGAGAATGGTTAACCTGGCACCGATTAAATACCGATTAAATACCAACGCCGGCCAGCGAAAAAAAATCGCTTGACATTTCGCCGCTCTGTATTATATTATTAATACAGTGATACGGAGGCGAACGTGATCAACATCGATCCGGCAAGTTTTATTCCCCTTTACGAACAGGTCAAATCCGGCCTCCGGCGCGAAATCGCCCTCGGGTCTCTCAAGCCCGGCGGTCCCCTTCCCTCGATCCGCGACTTGGCCGCCGCCCTCCTCATCAATCCCAACACGGTGGCCCGGGCTTACACCGAGCTCGAGCGGGACGGACTGATCACGACCCGGAAGGGTCGCGGCTGTTTCGTATCGGAGGATTCCGGGGCCCTCCCCGGAAAGGAACAAGCCCAGCGCCTCGACGGAATCTTCGAGGCGGCCATCCAGGAAGCCCGAAAAACCGGGGCCGACCCGAACGAAATCCGCAAGGTCTTCGAGGACCGGCTGCGGTTTGTTTTCGCGGAACCCGGCAAAAGGAGGACGTCATGAGCGACCTGTTGAAAATCTCAGGACTCGGCAAGGACTTCGGCCGGAAGAAGGTCCTGCGCGACGTAACGCTCACCCTCGAGCCCGGCCGCGTGTACGGTTTATTGGGGCGCAACGGCGAAGGCAAAACAACCCTGGCCCGGATCCTGATGGGCGTCATCCCCGCTTCCCGGGGCGTCGTGGTGTTCAAAGGCGAAAAAATCGACTTCCGCTCCGCCTCTTACAAGCGGGAGATCGGCTACATCCCGGAGGACCCGTTCTTTTACAGCGAGATGAAAACCGGGGAATTCCTCAAGTTCAACAGCCGTTTCTATCCCCGGTGGGACGCAGCCCGGGTTCGTTCCAACGTTCGAATCGCTCGGTCTTGACCCGAAGGCTCGCATCAGCGACATGTCCCGCGGCCAGAAGCTCCAGCTCGGATTCGTGGCCGCCGTCGGAGCGGCTCCGGACGTCCTCCTCCTCGACGACCCGACCTCCGGCCTTGACGTCCCGACCCGGCATGATTTCCTCCGCAACATCATCCGCGACCTGGCCGAACGCGGAACGGCGATCCTCTTCGCCACCCACATGGTCCACGAGCTGGAGCGGGTCGTCGACCACCTGTTTATCCTCCAGGGCGGCCGGATCACGCTCGACCGGAGCTTCGAGGACGTTAAAACCCTCGCCCGGCGCATCCGCCTTCGCTTCGACGGCGCTCCGCCGGATAAGCTCCCGATCGAAGGCGTCCTATCGCTCAAAAGGGAACCGGGCCTGCTCGAAGCGATTGTCTTTCCCTGGGACGAGAAAGCCCGAAAATCAAATTCGCTCCCTTTCTCTGACCCATTTCGAAATCGAGCCGCTTTCGCTCGAAGAGATTTTCACGGGATTCGTCGGTTCCGGTCCGGGCCGCCCGGACGCAAAATAAGGGATAAAGCCATGAATAAAAACCTGATATTGAAGGAATGGAAGGAAAAGCTCTGGGTTCCGATTTTCGCCCTGGTTTTTCTCGTCCTGTTCGCGATCGCCGCCGTCGCTTTTGCCAAGCACGGAGACATCCTCGATTATCTGACCGGCGGGATCCAGATTTTCTTCCTCCCGCTCATCGGCGTCCTCCTCGGGGCGAGCGCCTTCAGTGCCGAATTCAAGGACGGCTCCTGGGCTTATCTCTTTTCCCGGCCGATTAAAAAATCCTCGATCTGGATTTCGAAATTCGCCGCCCTGGCCGGCCTGCTGGCCGCAATCGTCGCCTTCACGTATCTCATCCTTCCCCTCATCCCCGGCTTCAAAGAACGCCTGGCCGAAGCGCCGCTCTGGGGACTCAGCCTTTTTATTTCGTTCAGCGTGTATATCGCTTCCTTCTCCCTGGCCTATCTCTCTGAAAAGCCGGTCCTCACTTTTTTTCTGACGCTCTTTATCTTCACCGCCTTTGCCGTTCTCGCGGTACTCCTTATAAAAGCCCTCGACTTTTCTTCTTTCAGGTCCCGCTCCCTTCAGGACGTGCCGTTTCTTGTGATTCTATTCACCTTTCTGGGCATTTTCGCCCTCGGTGCGGCTTCGCTTTACGCCTTCTGCCGGACGGATTTTTCCCGCCCACAGTCCAAGATCTCCGGATTCCTGAAATCCCTCGTCGTCTTCCTGGCCATCGGGACGGTTACCGGCGGCGCTGGATGGCTCATCGCCCGGCAATTCCCGCGCCCAACGTTTATTCGCATGATTTCCGACGGAGAAGGTTCCATACTGCATCTCAACCGGGGAGTCTTCCGTTATGATTCCCAGCGCAATCGGTTGGAGAAATTGATCCGTTTCCAAAGACAATACTGGCTTGCCAGCCCCGCAGTCGGCGGCGGAAAAATCACATGGGCCAAGGAATCAGTCAAAGGTTCAAGGCAGCGGCTAACTTGGGACCAAGAGCTCTGGATCATGGATATCGATGGCCGCAACAAACGGGCTATTTTTCATACCTCAGACAAGCCCGATTCCCCGCTTGCCGGAGACATGATTTATCATCTCAGTGTCTCACCCGATGGGAAACGGCTGATTCTGGTTTCCGATCCGGGATCACGATCGGGACATAAAAGAATTTGTAGCCTCAACAACGATGGGACGGGTCTTCGCTTCTACAGCACCGATCTTACTTACCTCGACTGGATCAACGGCCTGTGCTGGTCATCAGACAGTCGAAGGATCGTGTTCGCGGCGACGATCAGACCGTCTGAAAGAGCTTCAAACAAACAAACGATCCGATATTTTCTCCTGGACCTGGAGGCCGGAGAATGGACCATGCCGCCCGAAGACCTCAGAGGATTCTCTGTCTATGGCGCGTCGCCAGATGGCAAATTGCTGGGTTACTTCGGGACCGACACGGCCGATGCCGCCTCCCCGAAAGAGATGCTCCGCTATTACAATATCGATACAAACGCAATTTCCGACATCGTCGCCGTTTCGCGCATCCAGTTGGCTAAATGGAGCCCGGCGGGTGATCGGATCGCTTTCCTTGCCGACTCCGGCCGCCGCCTGGGAATCATATCCGTTTCTGAAAAAACGCTTCTTGCGGAAACAGCCCTTGAAAAAGCCGAAATTGAAGCCCGCATTCCGAGGTCCATGGCCTGGACCTTGGACGGACAGAAGATCATTCTGGCCGATTTCCGCAATTCCGTACACGTCCTGCGGATCTTCGATCAGGCTCTCCGCGAAATCAAATCATTCCCCATTCCTCGGGAAGATATCCCTCTCGAGCATCTCCCGCAGCTTTACTCGACCGGGGATAAGATCCTCGTTATGGATTTCACCGCCTCCCGGCTCTGGTCCTTCGACCCGGCCACGGAGAAGTGGAAGAAGCTGCTTTGAATTCGGGAGTTGAGTAACCTGGCCCCGAATTATCGGAATGCGGAAGACTAAAAGAACACGGCGACGGCGATGCCGACGAGCCAGCCGGCTAAAACGTCCGAAAAATAATGCATCCCTAGGATGATCCGGGAAACCCCGACGGCCAACGCCCAAAGAACGACCGCCGCTCCAATAGCCGGCGACAAGTAAATGACCGCTAGCACGGCGAGAATCGCCGCCCGATTGGCATGTCCTGAGGGGAAGGAATGCGGGTCGACCAGGCGGTCAAACGCGCCCCAGCGCCCGTCAGGCCGGCGCCGTTTGAACGCGAGCTTTAGCAAGCCGGTCAAAAACGTCCCAATCACCAGGGCTAACCCCGCTTTCCAGGCTCCGGCTTTCCATGGATCTTTGGTGAACAACCAGATCAATCCGGCCGCCGGAAAAAGAATAGTCGTGTCGGCCGTATGGGCTAGGACGGCGAAAATCCACCGCCCCCTCCCCTCCCCCATTTTATGCAGCCGGGCGCTCCCTTCCGCGTCCCGGCGAATCAAACTTTCGAATATCATTCACCGGTATTATAACGAAATCGGGGCCAGGTTACTCAACTCCCGAATTCGAATTCGGGAGTTGAGTAACCTGGCCCCGAATTACTTTCCTTGTGGTATCATGATGTCAGACGGCTGCCCGGACGGCCGGGCCTGACCGGGCACGAGGAGGATTCCCATGTATCAGCGCATTAAATACGACTTCGCCCAGGAACTGGTCAAGATCAAGAGCTCGGGGCTGTATAAAGAGGAGCGGACCATTCTGTCCGAGCAGAAGCCCAACATCCGGGTGGAGTTTCCGACCGGAAGCGAACCGCGCGACGTCTTGAACTTCTGCGCCAACAACTACCTCGGATTGGCCAACCATCCGAAGATCATCGAGGCCGCCCGCAAAGCCCTGGACGAGCACGGCTTCGGCATGGCCTCGGTCCGGTTCATCTGCGGAACGCAGGACCTCCACAAAACCCTCGAGCAGAAAATCGCCGCGTTCTTCCATATGGAAGACACGATCCTCTATTCCTCCTGCTTCGACGCCAACGGCGGCCTGTTCGAAACCCTCCTCGGCGTGGAGGACGCGGTCGTCACCGACTCTCTCAACCACGCCTCGATCATCGACGGCATCCGCCTGTGCAAAGCCAAGCGCTTCATCTACGACCACGCCGATATGGCCTCGCTCGAGAAAGCCCTGAAGAAAGCCCGCGAAGGCATGGACGTCTGGGACGGGCCCGGCCTGGACAAGGAGCCCGTTCCGGCCCGGAACATCATGATCGTCACCGACGGCGTTTTTTCCATGGACGGCGACATCGCCGACATCCGCCGGATCGTCGAGCTGGGCAACACCTACGACACCCTCGTCGTCGTCGACGATTCCCACGGCACCGGCGTCCTCGGGGCCACCGGCCGCGGCTCGGTCGAGGAAGCGGGCATGCTCGGCCAGGTCGACGTCATCACCTCGACCCTGGGCAAGGCCATGGGCGGGGCGACCGGCGGCTTCATCACCGGCCGCCGCGAGATCATCGAGATCCTCCGCCAGAAATCCCGGCCTTACCTTTTCTCCAACACCGTCGCCCCGGTCATCGTCGCCGCCGGCATCGCCGCCTTCGACCTCCTCGCCCAGGGCCAGGGGCTGCGGGAGAAGCTCAAGGAAAACACCCTCTACTTCCGCGGCGCGATGAAATCCCTCGGGTTCGACATCATCGACGGCGTCCACCCGATCGTCCCGGTTCTTTTCCGCAAATTCGAAAACGACGCCAAGCTGGCTCAGCAGATGGCCCGGGCGCTGTACGAGGAAGGGATTTATGTCGTCGGATTCGTTTTCCCGGTCGTGCCCAAGGGCCAGTCCCGGATCCGCGTCCAGGTTTCCGCCGCCCATACCCGGGAGCAGATGGACCAGGCGATCCGGGCCTTCGAAAAAGTCGGCCGCAATCTCGGCGTGATCTGATTTACTTGAGTGATATCGAGGCGGCGGCATTCGCGTCGAAGCGCCAGATGAGAGCGGCTCCGAAGCGGGCCTCCTCGATGAAATAGGGATTGGTACGGAACCACGATTCCGGCAACAGCTCGACGCCCTCGTAGGCGGCACTCCCCCGTTTCTCCGCAAGATAAACGTAATCCAGCCGTTCCCGAAGGAAAATCAGGGCCAGCGCTTCGGGATTCCCCTGCGTCGCCTGAATGTCCGCAACCAGCCGCGTGGCCCGGCGCGGATCGATGTCCGAAGGCAGCCTTTCCGTGGCAAACTGGAGGGGGAGAAAAGGAATCCAGCGTCGGGTGAAATAGGGCATCCACCAGCCCGCGTCCGAACCCACCGCCGCCGTGTTGTTGAAGGCCAGGGTTGCATTCGTCAGAAATCGGGCTTTCTTCGGCGTATGCAACCGGATCCAGCGAAAGGCGTCGACGTCGTTTTTCTCAACCATTTGATAAAACGGATCGACCATCCGGGCCTGGCGTCCGAATCCGAAAGCCAGGGACGCGGCGATCGCCGCCGCAACCGCGATCCGACCGATCTTGATCCGGTCGAGCCGCACGGCCGCTTCGCCGACCGCGGAACCGGCCAGCCAGGCGATCGGAACGTAGAGCATGACGAGGAGGACGAAATTGCTTTCAATCCCGGTCCCGGGGAGGCGGAAGAGATAGGGATTGGCCGCGATGAAGGCGATCCCGATCCAGAGAACGAGGTCGGCGGCCAGCTTCCGATTCCGAAAGAGGGAAACGGCCAAAGAGACCGCGCCCGCGATCCAGAACCGCGGCCCGATATAAAATCCAAGCCGGGTCCACAGCCCGATGTCCGTAACCCGCGGCCCCACGTCGGTCCGCATCGAAATCTTGATCCTTTGGGGCGTCCCGCCGCCTAAAATGGCGGGGATCCAGGGCGAAACCAGGGCCAAGGCCCCCAGGCCGGCCGCGACAAGCCGCCACATCCGGGCCCACCATTCGGCGAGCGATTTGCGGAATTCCCAGAGCGCGCGAAGCGACCAGGCGGCCGCAGCGCAGAGGGCGATGATCGTGACGCGATAATGGGCCATGAACATCCCGGTAAAAAGAAGAGACAAAAGTCCGATCGTTCCCGCTTTCGGCCGACGCGTGTCCCGCCAGAAAACGTCGAGAAACCAGATCAACGCCGGCAGAACGACCAGCGCGGTCAGCTGCGTGTACCGGCCCCAGTTGACGGAGAATCCAGGCATAACCGAAAAAAGGCCGGCCGTCGCAACCGCCCCGAGCCCGGCCCAAACCGAACGTCCCAACCTCACGCCGACCGGGTAGAGCGTCAGTACGGCGAGGGCGTTCAAAGCCTGCCCCGCGGCCAGGACGGCCTGGATCGCCGGAACTCCGGCCGTAACCGCCCAGGCCGCGGAAGCAGAATGAAAGCCGAAGTGATACGTGAACGTCGTCATCGGGGCATACGGCGCCCAGGAAGAAAACAGCCCCTTATTTTCGACCAGGAGACGGACGATCATCGTATGATGGACGGAATCGCCCCATAAGGGGGCGACGAGCCCGCGGACCGCGATCATCCGGGCGACGAACACCGCGGCCAGGAGGACGACGAAATAAACGGAATCGAGGGCCGGGCGCTTTTTTATCGCCGCGACGATTTTCGTTTTCCAGCCCTTCCCCCCGATGAAGACATTCCGATTCATCCAAACCAGGCCGATCGCGCCCAGGAAACCCGGGAGGACGAGAAGCGTTCCGGTCACGGGGATATGAACCAGCCGGGCGGCCAGATACAGAAACGGATAAACGGGAACGCTTAAGGCCGGCGCCAGCCCGGCTTTCATCTTCCAGGAGAGGCCGGCCGAAGGTCCGACCGCCCGAAGAAGCGCCCATCCGGGAAGGAGATAAAGAAATCCGCCGACGGCCAAATCGCGGAAAAGGGACAGGGCGAAATTCACGAACCCTATTGTGTCCGAAGACCGGGAGCCGGTCAACTCCGCGGCTCGCGGTTCCAAACTTATTTTCTCCGAAGTTGTCATTTACATGAGCCCGGAATAAAATGGGCCTCAAAGGTACCCGTCTCGTGCCCCGATTGAATACGGGTTATGATTTCGCAAGGAGGGAAAATGAAATCTTTGAAGCAGACCCTGGTGTTCGTGTCGTTGGCCGCATTCCTTGCCGGGCTGCCGGCGGCGGCGGATTACGGCGGAAAGAAAATCGAGTTCACCCTGTACGGGGGATACTCGCTCTCCTCCGGCACGGGAACGGCTTCAGGCAATCCTGCCGACCTGTATATCGGTAACTGGTCGCCGTTCTTCGGGGGCGGCTACGACGAATTCGGGTGGCTCATCGACATGGCCAATCTCGATTCGGTCATCGGGAAAAGCATCCTGGAGAGAAAGAGCGGTCCGCAATTCGGCTTCAAAGTCGGATTCAGGGTCAACCCGAGCATCCAGGTCGAAGGCTTTTTCGAGTTCTGCCTGAGCAAATTCCGATTCACGGACGCGGCCTGGGGCCAGTACGAGGAGACGATCACGGCGGGCATGGACTTGCTGGAATCGATAGACCGGAATCCCAACGCAACCAATCTTTCCATGAGGGAAGAGGGCAAGGCCATGACCTTCGGACTGAACATCAATTTCGACCTGGCCATGGACGGAATGGTCATTCCCTATGTCTCCGTGGGAGGCGTCGTCTCCCTGCTCCAGGGTTTCCCTTCGCTCGATTATGCCCTTGAACAATCCTTGGGGTCGAGTTCGGCCACATACGGCTTCATGCTGGATTACGCCGACGTCACGGCCATCGGCTTTGGCGGGGGGATCGGGGCTCGGATCTACATGGGCGAAAATATGGGGATCAAGATCGAGGCCCGGGGAACCTACCTGCCGATCAAGGTCGAACAGCGCTATGCGGCGACGTTTGACCGGGTCGGCACGGCATTCTTCATTTTTCCGGAGTATGAGGCCATCGCCGCTGTGGAGAAAATCAACTCGTTCGTCATCACCCTG
Organism: Candidatus Aminicenantota bacterium; assembly: GCA_963783665.1. Classification (GTDB taxonomy): domain Bacteria; phylum Acidobacteriota; class Aminicenantia; order Aminicenantales; family UBA4085; genus JAAZPG01. The sequence goes on from CAWANZ010000002.1 coordinate 1,013,958, forward strand.
AACGCGGGATTTTTCTTCGGCCTGTAAGGCCTTCGCGGGAGACGCCGTGATTCCGGGGGAAACCCGGGGCTGACGTCCCCGGGTTTCCCCGGAACACTCGATTAAGAGGGCTTCACTTCACCGTTTTTTCCGACTTCGCCTTTCCGGCCAATGACTTTTCGTATTCCGCCATCATCTCGGTCGTCTTGGCCTGGATCTGCTTGAGTTTTTTTTCGAGATCGGCCTTCTCGGCGGGATCGGTCGTCTCACCGATTTTGGCCTTAAGGTCGGACTGCTTCGCTTTCAGCTCGCCGAGCATCTTTTTCATCTCGTCGGCCGAAAATCCGGACGAATCCCCGGCCATGGATTTCATCTGAATCCCCTTCAGGGCTTCCTCTTTCTGCCGCAGCTTGACCATCTGGTCTTTCAGCTTGGCCTTCTCGTTCTCGTCCGCCGACTTCTCGTAAGCCGCCTTGATCGCCGCCTCCTTTTCCTTGAGCTCCGAGGCCATCGCTTTCAGCTCGGCCGGAGTCAATTCGGAAGGGGCGCCGTTTTTCAGGGAAAGCTCTTTCCGCTTCTGGGCGATCTTTTCGAGCTTCATTTTCAGCTCTTTTTTCGCGCCTTCATCGGACGTCGATTCCATCTGCTTGAGGACATCCGCTTCCATGGCCTGGAGCTTTTTCAGCTCTTCCTTGGCCTGGACGCTTTTTTCGTGAGACGGATCGGCGGCCTGGACTTTATCCAGGGCGGCCGGAGAGCCGGCGACGAGGCGCGGCTGGGCGAAGGCCAGAACCAACCCGGCCACCAGGGGCAGGGCCAACAGAAACTTGAGCCGGGCCACGCCCGGCGATTTTATCCGAGACAACATGATGATTCTCCTTTTGATCTGGGACTTCTTGAAATTGTTGCCGAACTCGAACAAACTGGCGCCCACGTTCTGCTCGAACATGTGCAGCTGGTACCGGACCGAGCTGAAGCCCTGCGCAATGACTCCCGAATCGGCCAGGTACTCGTGGGTTTCCTGAAGCGCTTTTTTGTATGGCCATACAAACGGATTGAACCATTGAAGACTGAGGACGACCTCCATCAGGAGGACGTCGAGGGTGTGCTGCTGCCGGATATGGACGTGTTCATGAGCCAGGATCCGGCGGAGGTTCGCGTCGAGGGAGGGGCCCGGGTTGAGGAAGATGATGTCGAAAAAGGAGAAAGGGGAAAACAATCGCTCGACGGCGACGATCTTCACCCCGCGCAGGCGGCGGACCCCGTGGGTGCGGACGACGCGGCGAAGCTTGCGAAGCTGGAGGCCGAAGCCGCAGAAGGAAGAACAGGCCGCGCCCGCGCCATAGAGGATGACGAGGAGCTCGGCCAGACCGAAACCGCCTCCGGACACGGCCGAAGCCTGAGGAATTGCGCCCGAGGCCGGGACGATCAGGGTCTTGAAAGGGCGAGGTGATGGGAAAAGCGGGGATGAGGAGGGAAAGCCACAAGCCCGGAGACGAGGAAAATCCGGTTGAGCTGAAAGAACGTCTCCCGTTTCAGGAACAGCTCATAGATCAAGAAAAAAACGGCCAGGCAGAGGCCGGATTGGACCAGGTAGAGGAGGAACGGTTTCATTGGCTTCGCTCCCTTTTGCTTCTCGATCTCTTCGTTCAGGCGCTTCCGGATTTCCTCCAATTCCTCCAGGCTGAGGTCCCGCCCGCCGGCGAAAAAGGACACCATGTCCGGGAAGGAGTCTCCGAAGTAGCGCGAGAGGAAGGATTTGAAGAATTTCTTCTTGTACTCGTCCTTCGTGATCAGGGGGTAATATTCGTACGTGTTGCCGTAGGCCTTGATGGGAGACAACGCCCTTCTTCTCCAGAATGCGGATGATCGTGGAGACCGTGTTATAGGCCGGCTTCGGATCGGGGAGCTCGTCGACAATGTCCTTGACGAACGCCTTTTCCAGCTTCCAGAGGATCTGCATGACTTGTTCTTCGGCTCGGGTGAGTTCTTTCATGGCGATTACAATGTAAAACTAAATATATTAGTTTGTCAACTATTATTTTCGTTTTCATGGCGAAACCTCCCCCAAATCGCCTCAACTCCTGTAATAGAAACGCTATGAATCGCTATTTTGGTGCAGAGGTCCGGGCTATTTCTTGACACTTGCCGGGTGCCCCCGGCTATGCTTTCCCCCAAGCCGGCTCGGACGGCCCAGAAATGAAAATTGCCTGGAAACCCGTTTCGAAACCCGCGCTTTATCGCCGGCGCCGGCGCCGCGGCCGCCTTCCTGATCTATGCCGCCGTGTCGAAAAGCGGTTTTCTTCTCCTCGATTATGTCAACCTCCCGATCCACGAAGCCGGCCACCTGGTCTTCTCCCCTTTCGGCCGGACCTTGAGCATTTGGGGCGGAACACTCCTCCAGTTGATTTTTCCGGCCGTTTTCTGCGGATATTTCGTCCTTCGCGGGGAAACGACGGGAACGGCGTTCACCGCTTTCTGGTTCGGCGAAAGCCTCCGCTATTCATCCGTCTATATCGGCGACGCTCGGGCGATGATTTTGCCGCTCGTCGGCGGCGGGGAGCACGATTGGAACACCATTCTGTGGGATCTGGGTTTGCTCGGTTCGGACCGGACGATCGCCGACCTCGTCGGTTTCTTCGGCTGGGCGGCGATGGTCTTTCGGTCCTCTGGTTCGTCAAAAAAGCCCGGGAGAATCCCGCGGAAACCCCGGTCGGCTCAACCGAATAGAGTCTACCGCCCTCCGGCCGGCAAATATTCCATCAAGAATCCGTACCGCAGCGTCTCCAGGTGCGGCCCGCCGATCCCGTGCCGCCGGTTGGGATATTCCATGAAGTGAAACTGTTTGTTGAGCTCGATCAGGCGGTTGAGCAGCCTCTGCGTTCCCTGGAAATGGACGTTGTCGTCCCCCGTGCCGTGGATGATGAGAAGCTTTCCGTGAGAGTCCCTCGGCGAACTGAATCGGCGACCCGTCATGGTATCCTTTGGCGTTTTCGGCCGGCAAGCCCATATACCGTTCCTGGTAGATCGAATCGTAGAGCGTCTGGTCCGGAACCGGCGCTCCGGCGACGCCGACTTTGTACAGCTCCGGGCGAGCGGAACATCAGATTGAGGGTCATCGACCCGCCGCCGCTCCAGCCATAAACGCCGACCCGAGTCCAGGTCGACATACGGATGCGAGGCCGCCAAAGCCCGAAGAGCCGCGGCCTGTTCTTTCGAAGCCAGGACGCCGACCGAGCCATAAATGACTTTGCGCCAGGCCCGGCCTTTGGGCGCCGGCGTGCCGCGATTGTCGAAGCTGGCGATGAGGTAGCCCTCGTCGGCCAGGGCGGCGCTCAGGAGGCGCCCGTTTCCGCCCCAGCTGTCGGTCACCGTCGTTCCGGCCGGTTCGCCGTAAACGTAGACGATGATCGGATATTTTTTGGCCGGATCGAATTTCGCTCGGCCGGATGAGCCAGCCGTCGATTTTGACCCCGTCGTCGACCGTCACCTGGAACATCTCCGTCCGGCCGGCCAGAATCGGCCCGACCTTCGCCTTGCAGCGCCGCGTTATCGGTGAAAACGCCGGACCGCCTTGTGGTCCGGAAGACGGATCATTTCCGAAATGTTCGGCACGGCGAAGGCCGAATAGCCATGGAAGGCCCAGCGGCAATCGGGCGAGAGGTTATAGGTATGCGACCCCGGATCCCGGCCGGCGTCACCCGCTCGGTCTTGCTCCCGTCGAGGCGCGAGCGATAGAGATACCGCTGGGTGGCGTTTTCCGGCGAGGCGTTGTAATATAGCCAGCCGCCCGCCTCGTCGATTCCGGCGATGGAGATCAGGTCGAAGGGCTCGCGTCGTGATGAGCCGGGTCTGGCCGTCGCGTGAGACGGCGTAGGCGTGGCGCCAGCCGTCCCGCTCGCTGACGAAAAGGAGCGCCTTCCCCTTTTCCAGCCAGATGAATTCGATCGTTGACATCCACCCAGGCTTCGTCTTGGTCCGCGATGCATCAACCGCGATTTCCCCGTCTCGGCGTCGGCCAGGAAGACGCTGTTTCGTATTCTGCAGCCGGTTGAGGTGCTGAAAAATCACCTCCCGGGAATTTTCCGCCCAGGCCATCCGGGGGATGTAGATATTCCGGGGATCGCCCGGCGCTTCGATCCAGCGGGTCGGACCGCCCGCGGCCTCGACCACGCCGATCCGGACCGCGGCGTTTTGCTGTCCGGCCTTGGGATAAGGATATTTGGTGATCGACCGGATAGAGGGCATCGGTATAATTGATCAGGGCGAATTCCGGAACGCCGCTCTGATCGAACTGAAAGTAGGCGATCCGGCGGCCGTCCGGGCTCCATTCGAATCCATCGCGCAGGCCGAATTCCTCCTCATAAACCCAATCGGAGGTGCCGTTGATGATCATCGGCGAGCCGTCCGAGGTCAGCCGGATCGCGGCGCCGCTTTGGATATCTTCGACATAAAGGTCGTTGTCGCGGACATAAGCGGCCTTCGTTCCATCGGGCGACAGCTTGGCGTAAAGAACCCCGGCCGGGGCGGATCGCGGCCAGCTTGCGCCAGGAACCGTCGGTCATATCGAGAACCCAGTAATCGAAGGCGGTTTTCCGGATCATGGTCGGGCGCGGATTGACGGAAAACAGCATCTTCTTCCCGTCGAGGGACGTTTCATACTCGCCGAACGGAGAGCGGTTTCCCAAGCTGGGGCGGCGTCAACCGGTCGGCCGCCATCCAGACCTCCCGTTTCCCGGTCGCGGTATCGTATCGGACGATTTCGGCGGCACCGGCTGCGTTCCGTTCGATCGCCGTATAGGCGGCTCCGTTTTCGATCCAGCGGCCCGACCCGCCGCGGGCGGCGGCGAATTCCGAAGTGCCGAGCCGGCGCATCCATTCCTGCAAGGTGGGCGTGACCTGGGCTGAAGCCGAAAGCGCGCCGAAAGAGAACGGCGACAATCCCGACCGCTCGCACGATGACCGAATGAAACGTCTTGTTTTTCATGAGGAATCCTCTCCCAGAGAAGCGGTGATATGAAATGTATCACCCGGGCTAATAACTGTCAACGAAACGAACGGAGCCAAGTCTGGAATCACAGTCGATTGACATCCCGGAAGGCGACGGGTAAAATCCATTCCCGAAACAGCGGAAATCGCCCGGTCTTCCGCGGAAGACACCGGTCATTAGCGTTCCAGAAAAGGAAATCGTCCGTCTGATGCAAGGGAATCGTGTGAGGGAATTCCGCCGCCGGCATCCGCAGAAATTCGATCCGGCCGCAAGCGCCTTGCTGGTTCTCGACATGCAGGAATATTTCCTGCGGCCCGACTCCCATGCCTTCATTCCCGGCGCGCCGGGCCTTCTCCCCCGCTTGAAAAAACTCCAGGATCGCTTTCTTGAGGCCGGCCGGCCGGTCCTCCAAACGCGCCACCTGAATCGACCCGGTCGGGCAGGGATGATGGAAAAATGGTGGCGTGGCCTGATCCGGGAGAACGACCCGCTCTCGGCCATCTCCCCCGCCCTCACGGATCCCAGGATCACCGTCTTCACAAAAAGCCGCTACGACGCTTTCTATCGGACGCGTCTCGAAGCCTGGCTTAAAAAACATGGAATCCGCCGCCTGGTTGTCGCCGGCGTCGCAACCCATCTCTGCGTCGAAACGACCATCCGGTCCGCCTTCGTCAGGGATTTCGAATGCTTCCTGCCCTTGGACGGGACGGCGACCTGGAATGACGCCTTTTTCCGCGGGTCCGTCCGCAATCTCGGTCACGGCTTTGCGGTTCCGGTCCGGATCGCCGAAATTCTCAGGGCGTTTTCCGCATGAAGCCGATTCCGGTCGTCATCATCGGCGGCGGCCCGGCCGGGATCGCCGCGGCCGGGCAGCTTTACCGGATGGGAATCGAAGCCGTCCTGTTCGAGCAGGAAACGCTCGGCGGATTGATGCGCCAGGCGGATTGGATCGAGAATTACCCGGGTTTTCCCTCCGGGATCAAGGGCGAGGACTTGGCCCGGCGGTTTTGCGAAGGCCTCGAACACCGGGCCGTCGACGCCCGGAAGGAACAAGTCCTCGCCCTCGACTTCACACCCGCCGATCGGGCCTTCGCGGTCACAACCGACCACGGACGTCTCTCGGCCGACCGGGTCATCGTCGCTTCCGGGACCAAACCGAAATCGCTCCCCTTGTTTGACGAGATGGACGCCGCGGGCCGGTCGCGGATTTTTTTTGACCGGACGAAAATCCCTGCCGACGGAAGGCGGCGGGTGGCCGTCATCGGGGCCGGCGACATCGCCCTGGATTACGCCCTGAGCCTGAGCTTGAATCCGGGACACGAGGTGTCCATCCTCTGTCGCGGAGAGAAATGCCGGCGCTCTCCCGCTCCTCCAGGAGAGGATCGCCCGGATCCGGACGATCAGCCTCCGATTGCGATGCGAGCTGGACGGGGTGAGTTCCCTCCCGTCCGGCGCGTTTCGGCTTTCGGGGAAAAACGCCACGGGCCGCTTTTCCCTTGAGGTTGATGATATCCTGGTCGCGATCGGCCGGGAACCGCGCAAGGATTTCTACACGCCGCGGCTCCTCGACCTTGAGGCGAATGTGATCGCGACGGGGCGACTTCTTCCGGCCGGGGACGTGAAAAACGGGCTCCGCCGCCAAATCGGAATCGCCGTCGGGGACGGATTGGCCGCGGCCATGTCAGCCGCCGGAATCCCCCGGGACGGTGAATGCGGATGAAGATCATCGCCAAAACCGCCGCCTCGGACTTGGCCACGGTCTTCGTGGCAGAGTCGCCCGACGGCCGCCGGATCGAATTCGTCGAATCCCGGCAGCCGCCCCGGTCACGGCTCGAAAAATGGGTCGCCATCCTTTCGGTCTCGTTCGGTTGTCCCATCCGCTGCCCGATGTGCGACGCCGGCGGCGATTACCGAGGCCCTCTTGCGGCCGAACAGATTTGGTTCCAGCTGGATACGCTCCGTCGCCATTTCTTTCCCGAACCGTTTCTTCCCGTGCATCTTTTCAAAGTCCAGTTCGCCCGGATGGGCGAGCCGGCGCTCAATCCCGCCGTCCTCGACGTCCTGACCGAGCTGCCCCTGCGGTTGAAAGCCCGGAACATCACGCCTTGCGTCTCGACGGTCGCCCCGCGGGGAAGCGAGCACTTTTTCTCCGGCCTGATCGACATCAAGGAAAGGCTCTACCGGGACGGCCGGTTCCAAATGCAGTTTTCCATCCACGATACCGATCCCGCCCGCCGCGACCGCTGGATCCCTGCGGCCAAATGGGGCCTGGCCGAAATCGCCGCCTTCGGCGAGCAGTTCGTCCGGCCGGGCGACCGAAAAATCACGTTGAACTTCGCCCTGGCGGAGGAAAATCAGTTGAATCCGGAGATCATCGGCCGGATGTTCGATCCGGCTCTCTTTCTGATCAAGATCACGCCAGTGAATCCGACGTTCCGGGCCGGACAAAACCGGATCTTCAGCTGGACCGATGACGCGGAGAAGATCCTGGCCCTGCCCGCCTGCCGGCAGCTCACGTCCGAAGGCTACGAAATCATCGCCAGCATCGGGGAGCTCGAGGAAAACCGGATCGGGAGCAATTGCGGCCAATACATCCGGAGGATGGACGGCGAGGCGGATTCCGTCCTTTCCGGCCCGGCGTATTCCTATCCCCTGGTCGAAATGAGCGAAGAAGCTTAGTCCACGATTTTTCCGTTGGCGTAGGTGAACTGCTGGCCCATCCTCATCGGGACGTGAACGGCTTGGCCCGGGATCTCGGCCTGAACGGCTTTTTTAAAATCGAGGTATCTCGCATCGCCGGCGGTCGCGTGCATGGGAAAAGACGCATTCACCCGGAATTTCCGATAGAAATCGCGGTTCTGAACGCCATATTTCTCCGTTTTTTCGAAGACGGTAAAAACGAAGGCCAGGTCGATGCGGTCCGTTTTTGTCTTCAAGTATTGATTCTCGGCGATGGGATCGTCAGGCAGGCAGTCGCCGTTGTGATAGATGACGAGCCCATCGACCTTGATGAGCCAGCCCGACTCGGGAACCCCGGAATGATGGGAATTGATTGTCGCGATTTCCAATCCGCCGGACTTCAGTTCGGTCCGCGGCCCGGGAAACGCATACACGCCCCGTTCCTCCGGGACCTGCCAGCCGAAAAAGTACTCGATGTCGGGAATCGTCTTCTTCCATTCGGAAATGAGCGCCGCGTAGTGATCACTGTGGGAATGGGAGACGAACACCCGGACTTTCAGATCCTTGATCTCGTTCGGGTCGATCCAGCCGGAGTTGAGCGAAGGAAATTCCGGGCGCGTTTTGATTTGCCGGCCGTCCCGCTCCTCCTGGTAATCGAAAATGAGAAAATGGGTCTGCGTCCGGACGGCATACCCGCAATGGCCGAGATACCAGACGACGGCCTCGCCGGACGGGGGATTGATATCCTCGGGATTCAAATCGGACAGCGACGTTTCGAAAACGGACGGGTCCGCAAACGCGCCGGTCAAAAAGAAAAGCGTCATCACGGACACAACGGCAAGGATTTTCATAAGTTTCATCCGAAAGCTCTCCTCAAGTCATACCAAAACATCGCCTTCTCTCCTGCAAAAATCGGGCCATGATTTTCCTTGGGAAACCATCCTTCCTCCTGTAAAATCGGTTTACAAGGTATAAAAAAAAATGAGAACCGTCGAAGAAAGCGTCGTCCTGGCCATGGACGGGACGGACCCCGCCCTTTACCCCTTTCTCCCCTACATCCTTCAGGACATCTGGGAGATCGGCGCCTCTCCCGACGTCATCGTTCACCTGCTTCACAACCACTGCCGGGATCATGCCCATCTTCGGCTTCTCGACCTGGGCTGCGGCAAGGGCGTCGTCTCGATCCAGGCGGCGGCCGAGCTCGGGATCTCCTGCCTGGGGATCGATGCGGTCGAGGCTTTCGTAGCCGAAGCCCGGGCCCGGGCCGCCGAGCATAAAGTCGATTCCCTCTGCCGGTTTGAAGTCGGCGATATCCGCAACCGGATCAAGGGACTCGCGGGCTTCGACGTGATCGTCCTCGGGGCCATCGGGCCGGTTTTCGGCGATTACCGGGAAACGCTTACGGCTCTGTCCCCCTGTCTGAAAACGGACGGAATATTCATCATCGATGAGGGCTATTTCCCCGATAACAGCCCCTGCACGCACCCGATCATCCGGGAAAAAAGCGTGCTCTTCGGGGAGATCGCGGCCGCCGGGATGGAGCTGATCGACGAAGTCATCATCGGGGAGGAAGATATCCGGGATGCCGACGCCGATATCTTTGAGAGCCTAAAAACCCGCTGTCTCGAGCTGGCCGAAGCTCACCCGGATCGGAAGGATTTATTCCTGGACTACATCCGTCGGCAAGTGGAAGAAAACGTCGTTCTCGAGGACGAAGCCGTCTGCTCGACGATGGTCATCCGGCGGAAGAAATAGGAATATTATTTTCCCCGGGCGGCGAGCAAGGCCGCGTAGGCATCGACCATTCCCTCGCAGCCGATTTTTCCGGACAGGCCCGGGAGCGGCACGGCCGTGTCCATTAGGATCTTCTTCAGCCCGACCGCGTCCAACCGCGGATTGACCGACAGGACCAGAGCGGCGATTCCGGCGACGAGGGGAGAACTACTGGAGGTGCCCGCCGAAAGCCGATAAGTGCTCCGGGCATTTTCCACATCCGTGGTGAAGGTTTCATCCTGGGCGGCAATGTCCACGTTCTTCGGCCCGAAATTCGATCCCAGAACCCGGTCCCCGGCCGTATAGCGGACCATCTCGCCCTTGAAATCGATCATGGCCACGGTCAGGATGTTATCGAGGTCAAAGCAGACCGGGAAGATGGCGTTTTCGGTTTTATCGACATCAACACCCGAGTTTCCCGCTCCGACCACAAGGAGAACGCCTTTCGTCCCGGCATATGCGATGGCCGACTTGAGCTCGGCAAGCTCCTCCGGCGTCGGGTTTGAAACATAGCCGCTCCAGTTGATAATCCGGGCCCCGTTGTCGGCGGCGTAACGGATGGCCTTGGCCGCCCGGGGCGCGCGCAGGGTGTCTCTCTCTCCGTTTCCGATCCCCTGGGCTCCCATCTTGAGGAGCATCAGGGACACGTCCCAGTTTACTCCGGCGACGCCGATCCCGTTGTTCCCGCGGGCGCCGATAATCCCCATCGCCGAAATGCTGTGCCAGTAGGGCTGGATGCGGTCGCGGCGCTTTCCATCATAAATATAACAGTCGGGGTCCGGATCGTCGAAGGCGAAGTCCCAGCCCATGACATCGTCCACGTAGCCGTTCCCGTCATCGTCGACACGGTTGGTTTCCTTCGCGTGGCCGGTCGCATCCGTCCCGACTCGCCGGGATTGGCCCAGATATTTCCCTGCAGATCTTCGTGATTGTAGAAAAATCCATCGTCCAATATGGCCACGACGACCTTTCGGTTCCCGGTTGAAATCGTCCAGGCCTTGGTGACGTTGCAGTCGATCCCGGCCTTGGCTTCAAGGGTGACCGGCGAGGATTTAATCGACGTCCGTTCGACCGAAATCGTTCCTCCGGGATTCAGGAACGTCACCTGATATTTAAAGAACGGGTCATTCGGGACGACGTTCTTAACCTGGGCCTGACCGGCCGACATAACGGCGGCCGCGAGGACCGGGACGAGAGCAAACATTTTGTTCATGGCGATATTCTCCTGTCGAATCATCCGATTGTACCCCCGGCGGTCGGGAAATGTTAACTGTAGATGACCCGGCCGGCCCTTTCCGGTACAATTCGGGCATGAGCAAAGTCAAGCCGGCATTGAGCGCTTTAGGAATCATCGTTCTGCTTCTGGCGGGTATCGTCCCGGCCTTCTCCCAGGACTCCCGCGAGGTCGGGAAGGAATACGTTACGGCCAGCGGCCTCAAGTACAAGATCGTGGTCAAGGGAACCGGTGCGCCGGCCGAACCGGGCAAGGAAATCGGGCTCCACGGCATCGGGTCGTTTCCGGACGGCAAGGTGTTCTGGAATTCCCGGGAACCGAACGACCCGTTCTATTTTGTCCTCGGAAAAGACCGGGTCATCAAGGGTTGCTCCGAGGGCGTCGCCCTGATGCGGGTCGGAGACCGGTTCATTTTCACCCTGCCTCCCGAGCTCGGCTATGGCGAGCGCGGTTCGCGCGATGTCATCCCTCCCAACGCAACCCTTATCTTCGATTACGAGATCCTCTCAGTGGAATTTCCGAAAATCTCCCTGACCGAAACGCTTTATAAGGAAATCCAGGAAAAAGGGATCGCTCCGGCCCGGGAGCTCTACGAGAAGCTCAAAACCGAAAAAAGCGCGGAATACAATTTCCGGGAAGACCAGCTGAACAGCCTCGGCTATAGGCTTTTGCGCGAGAAGAAGATCAAGGAAGCCGTCGCCGTTCTCGAATGGAATGTCGCGGCAAATCCGAAATCCGCAAACGCCTATGATTCCCTGGCCGAGGCTTATCTCGCCGACAGCCAAACGGACAAAGCAATAAAAAGCTACGAGAAATCTTTGGAGCTGAATCCCAAAAACGAAAACGCCGCCGCCGCCCTTAAAAAAATCAAGTGGCGTCCCGTTCGCTTGACTTAGCCGGCGGTTGACTTATTATCCTATAGTATTAGTAGTAATTAAGCCCTAAGGACTCTTCCATGCATTATCGTCTGATTCCGACTCTGGCCCTTTTCGCCGTCGTTTCCTTGATCCCCGTCTCCGGGACGGCTACCTCGTCTGCCGCCTCCCTCTCCCTCGAACAAACCGCGGCGACGAAAGCCCCCGAAATCGCCTGGACTCAGGTTCCCGGGCCAAACAAAAAATGTCAAATCAACGACGATTACTATTTTAAATACGAGTTCTCGGAAAAGCCCAAGATGGGCATGGTCATCCTTAAAATCCAGGTCTTCGACAAGAAGAACGACCAGGTCGTCCCCTTCAAGGCCACCGGCCGCTCCGACATGCCCTCGATGCGCGGCGCTCACGACTCCGGCGACGTGGAATTTAAAGTCAACAAGGTCAACAACTACCTCCTCCCGATCAACATCGTCATGCCCGGCGATTGGGAAATCCGGGTCGTCTTTTCGCTGAACGACAAGCCCGTCTTCCACGGGAGCATCAAGTTCGACGTTTGAGCGGGCGTTTCGTCCGGCGTAATGCGGGGAAAGAATACCCGAAAGCAATGAATCAAAAGACGATGCGTAATGAGCGGGCAAATCCGGGGAAAGCCTGTCGCTTTTTCGCCGTTCTTGCCTTCGCGACTCTTTTCTCGTTTTTCGTCCCTGCCCTCCCCCTTCGGGCTTCCACTTCCCTCTTTTTCCTTGAGATTCAAGGAGTCGCCGGGTACTCCACGGCCGCCCGCAAGGCCATCGCCTATTCGATGAGCTCGATGGAGACGATGCAGAAACCCAGCTTGGGATTCGATTTCGTTCAACGCTTTTCCGGGCGGAGCGGCGACATCGCCGTCCTGTCCGTCCAGGCCCGCCTCGCCTGGAATCCCGACGGTGACAAGGAATTCGAGCCCCAGCTCTATAACGCCTTCCTGAAATTCAAGCTGCGCCCGTTCGATCTCTGGGTCGGCCATAACCGCCCGGCCTTCGGGCTGGCTTCGATCTTCGATAACCACGCCCTCCTCCTTCATTCGCTCAACATGATGGGCTTTGGTTTCGACCGGGACTGGGGCGCCGGGATCGAAAAAGACACCCCCCGCGGCCGGTATGCGCTGTCCCTTACCGACGGGCTCGGGCATGGGCCTGAAGATGGACGGAAATTATTTTCTTTCCGGCCGATACGGCTTCGGCGTTTTAAACGAGGACAATTTCGCCGCCGGGCTTTCCTTCGGCTACGGGCAGCTTCGCGACGTCGCCGGTTATCACGAGCTGAGCGCCGACCTGATCGACTTTGCCATGGCCGCGGCCGACGTCACCTGGCTTCGGAACAACTTGGAAAACCGGGTCGAGGTCATGGCCGGACGGCGCGGCGGGCACGGAACCCTGGCCGCTTTCTGGAGAATCGGCCTGGGCTTGCTCGAGGAAAACCGGTTGAGGATCGAGCTTCAACCGACCGCCATCATCACCTCCGGACACAGCGAGTTCGAATACGCCGCCGGTTTGACGTATCTCCTTCATCCCGATTGGACGCTTCGGACCGTGGTCACCCATTCTCCGGCCATGAACGACACCCGCGTCGTTTTCCAGGTTTACTATTACAAAGGAATCGATTTCTAATCCGGGAGAACCATCCGTGACGAGAAAACCTGCTCCCTTCCGCTTCTTGATTCTGCTCGTCCTCTTCGCCCGCCTCGCCCTGGCGCCCCTGCTGGCGGCGGTCGGCTGCGAGCTCAACGACCCGGACCGCGACGTCAAGCGCCTCTTCCCCGAATCGACGGGATACAAAACCGAGTATGTCTCGATCGCCCGCCAGGGCGGCGAACCCCTGCTGCGAAAAATCGAAGCCCGCCTGGGCGACACATTCAAGGGTTTATACGAAACGATCGACGTGTCTTACACCATGTACCGGATCTACAAGGGGACCGAACTCATCGGCTACATCCACGGCGTCAACCAGAAAGGCCGCTACGGCGGAATCCAGGTCTTCCTGGCCCTCGACCTCGACGGCAAAATCCGAAGCTTTTATTTCCAGAAGCTGACCAACCAATCGGCCGGGCTTCTTCGCGATCCGGCATTCGGCAAGCAATTCGTCGGCCTCGACCCTGGAGGATTTCGACGCCTACGATCCGGCGACGGCTACGGCCGACGCCGGCAGCAAGGTCGCGGCCATCCGCAATCCCGCTCCGTCCGCGGAAGACGATTTCCAGGCCGCCCTCCGCGGGGCCAAGAAAAATCTCATCCTCTGCGACGTCTTCCTTTTCGGCGGAAAGCTCGTGAAATAAGGATCTCCCATGAAAGACCGCATCTCCATCTACCAAATCGCGGCCAAAAACCTGCTGCGGAAAAAGACCCGCACCCTCGCTGACCATCCTCGGGATCGGCCTGTCGGCCTGGGTCCTGACCAGCCTGTTCGGCTTCAACCGAGGCTACGAGGAAGCCCTGAACAAGGACATCGACAACATGGGCTTCCAGGTCCTTCTGACGGCCAAGGGCTGCCCGTACGAAGCGGCCACCCTGATGCTCAAGGGCGGGACCGGCCTCCGCTACATGCCCGAGGCGGTCTTTGCCGACATCCTGAAGAATCCGGAAGTCGAGAAGATCACCCCCATGCTGATGCAGGCCGTCTTCGACCCGAACAAGGGCGAAAGCGGCGGGATCAGCGCCTACCTCGGCGTCGACCCGGCCACCTATCCGGCGATGAAATCGTTCCTCGAGTTCCGGCAGGGCGCCTGGTTCACCGACCCGGACAGCCACGAAGCCGTCCTGGGGTACGAGGCGGCCGAGCTCGAGCAGCGCGAGGTCGGCGACAAGATCCTGGTCACCGAGAAGAACATCGAATACACCGTCGTCGGCATCCTCGGCCGCTCGGGAACCCAGGACGACGGGACGATCTTCGTCCCGATCCGGACCCTCCAGAAGGATTTCGCCCAGGAAGGGAAGGTCACGGCCGTCGGGATCAAGGTGAAAAAAGAGGCCAACATCGTCGAATTCGAGAACAAGCTCTACGACCTGCCCGACGTCCAGGTCGTCTCCATGGCCCAGGTCAAGACGACCATCATGTCGCTCGTCTCGACGGCCAAGGTCATGGTCTTCTCCATCGCCCTGATCGCCATCCTCATCGCCATGCTCGGGGTCATCAACACCATCCTGATGTCGGTCTTCGAGCGCTTTCAGGAGATCGGGATCATCAAGAGCATGGGGGCCATGCCCTGGGACGTCTTCCGGATGATCTGGACCGAGACGGTCATCCTGTGCCTGCTGGGCGGGACGATCGGCGTCGGCTTCTCCTTCGGCATGGCCAAGCTGACCGACCTTCTCATCCGCCGGCTCCTGCCCTACACGCCGACCGGGAGCCTGATCATCGTCAACGGCCGCCTGGCCCTGATGACCCTGGGCATCGTCCTCGTCGTCGGCCTCGTTTCGGGCTTGTACCCGGCCTGGCGGGCCGCCCGGGTCCGGCCCCTTGAATCCATCCGGAGCGAAGGAGAATGACCATGGCGACCCAAAGCGTCCCGCCCTCGAAGCCCAATCCCTGCGGAAAGTCTATCATCGCGGCGCCGAAGACATCGTCGCCGTCGACGACATTTCCCTGTCCGTGGCCAAAGGCGAATTCGTCTCGTTCATCGGCCCCTCGGGCTCCGGGAAGACGACCCTGATCAACCTCCTCGGCTGCCTGGACAATCCCACCTCCGGCACGCTTGCCCTTTCGGGAGAGACCGTTTTTTCCGCCTCCAAGTGCCTCTCG
This sequence comes from Candidatus Aminicenantota bacterium, assembly GCA_963783665.1. GTDB lineage: Bacteria > Acidobacteriota > Aminicenantia > Aminicenantales > UBA4085 > JAAZPG01. The sequence goes on from CAWANZ010000002.1 coordinate 1,029,265, forward strand.
GAATCCGATCTGACCCGGATCCGGCGCCGCGTTTTCGGCTACATTTTCCAGAAGTTCTATCTCGTCCCGACTCTGACCGTCATGGAAAACGTCCTCCTCCCCTTCGCTTTCTTATAAAAAGCCGAATATCGTCGCCGACCCGCATGGACATCCTGCCGGTCTCTCGGGATGGAGAAGCGCTTCGACCACAGACCCGGCGGAGCTTTCCGGCGGTGAGATGCAGCGGGTGGCCATCGCCCGGGCCCTCATCAACAAACCCGAGATCCTCCTGGCCGACGAGCCGACCGGAAACCTCGATTCCAAGCGGAGCGAGGAGATCGGCCAGGTCCTCAAGACGCTCAACGAGCGGGACGGCCTGACGATTCTCCTCGTCACCCACAACCCGATGCTGGCCGGCTTCGCCCACCGGACGATCGCCCTCCGTGACGGCAAGGTGGAGGGATAAGGCCGAATTTCTTCGCCGCCTGCCGGAACGCCGGGTCCGGTTTTCCCGGGAATTTTTTGATAGAATGACGGCGGAAAACCGCCTAAGGACCGCGTCATGCTCCATCGCCTGAAATCCTCCATCGCAAGGGCCGGGTCCGTTGTGCTTTTTGCGGCGGCAATCTTCCCCGCGGCCGCCTCAAACGCCCAGACCAATGACGTCTTCGCCGGTTCGCCGGCCGTCCTTCTCAAGCACCCGGGGACGATCATCGTCGGCGGCGAAGTCGAACGCGAAACCGTCGTCACCCTGGCCGGCCTGCCGCTTCGCAGCGTGGCGGTGAAAGAAACCGTCTTTGACGGCGAGAAAACCGTTTTTCGGGGCGCCTACCGTTACGATGGGTATTCACTGGCTGACATCCTCGACCGCATCGTCGTGAAGAAAAAGAACGCCGCAGAATACCCGCGAAAGATCGATCTCTTTGTCGAAATCTCAAACGACGCCGGCGAGAAAGCGCTCTTTTCCTGGGGCGAAATTTTTTATCCGAATCAACCGCACCGGATCCTCTTGGCGACAGCGGTCTCGCGGTTTGTACCCCAACTGACCAAGGATCTCTGGCCGATTCCGGGAGAGTGCAAGCTTATTGCCGGGACGGACCGTTTGACCGCCCGCGGCCTCAGGAATCCGACGCGGATCACGGTGAAATCGTTTGACTTCAAGCCGGCAGGCCCAAGCGATGCGGCGGCCGGAGCCGCAAAAGCCGCGGCGAAGATGCGGTTGAAAATCAACGAATCCGTGGTCGCGGAATACGATCAGCTCCCTGAGGATCTCCTAAAATTGACCTACCCTTCGACACTCTACGGCCAGGGCAAGGGTTTTCTCGGCACTCGCGACCTGACGGGGGTGCCAATGTCCAGCTTTCTAACCGGAAAAGTCCCGGTGACGAATGAGTCCCTGAGCGAAGGCCTGGTCGCCTTTATCGCCGCCGATGGTTATCGCGCGGTCTTCAGCCTGAGCGAACTCGTCAACCGGAACGACCGCCAGGAGATGCTCCTGATCGAGACCGAAGACGACGGCGGCTTGGCCGGATTCTCGATTTTCCCTAGCGGCGATTTTTATTATGACCGGGCGGTGAGCCGGATCGTAAGCCTCAACGTCTTGATATCGCATATAAAATAATCTCTCCGCGACACGGTTTCTCTTTTCCTTGACAGGCTCTTTAAGGCCGCGTTATATTCAGTTCATCGAACTGATAGGGCGGGGCATGAAACGCAAACGCGGAATTCGGGCGGCGGTGATGGTCGGCTTGGCGAAAACGATACCCTCCGGAGCTCTTCGCCAATGATATCCAACGGCTAATCGTGGATGCGGGCATCAACCTGGCGGTTGTGGCAGGCGCAGGTAGAATTGTTCGACACGCCTTCCACCGATCGCTGCCAGGTTTCCTACGCCACGAATGCGTTCAATGCCATTGTGGAAATCCGAAGCCGGCTCATCGGCCCCATGGACAATATCAACCTGCAGTCCGATCTCGATCAAATCAGCATGTACCCGGCCGCCACGGAAAGTCAGAGCGCCGTCACCGGGCGAGCAATGTCCACGGCATTTACTGGCTGTTGCGAAGCCGGCTGTCCGTGCTCTTCCTTTCGACCCGCGGGATTTACGCCAGCCCGAATTGCGACAGCTCCTTTCTGGACGTCGGCTATTACTTAGGCCGGGGGCGGATAGGAGCCTTTGCAAACAACGAATACGTGATGTCGAACGCTCCCGCGCCATGATGCTCGAGGCCATCGGGGCTGGAAAAGACTTGGCTGTGCGCTGCCCCTGCACCTACAACGTGGAAAACGCGGTGGGGAGCGATTCCATGGTCAACGCCAGAACCTTGGAGGATTTGAGAAGCTCGTCGAACCGAGCAAGGGGACCGCGGCCGTAGCTTAACTGGTTTTCCCGAGGGATCTCCGATTTCGCCCTGGTCCCCGCTCAGTTCCACTCCCCCTCCGCCTGCGCCGAATCCTTCGGCTTCCCTCCTCGGGACGTGGAGGATAGGAGACCGGGTCGACCACGATTTTCGCCCAGGCGGGGAATATGAATATCGGGACAGCACAAAACCTGGCGTCTGTCTTAATTAATCTCGGCTACCGAGAAGGGATGAACATTCCGAATTCACGGGCGGTTCCCAGGGCGTTTATACGGGCCAGATGAACATACGTGGCTGCAGACGGCAATTTCCTTGCAAAAATTGGCGCGTCACGGTGAGCGGGAACACGGCCACGTTAAGCGATATGTTCGAAGGGGGCCGGGCCACGTATACCGCCACAGAATCCAGTGATATTCCCCCCTTACTGATAAAGGGGAATTCGTGAGAGTAGGACGAGGGCGCCTCGCAAGACTCAACCATAAATTCTCTACCCCACCTACCGCCCCTAATACAGGGGCGGACGGCAGGACGGCGCCCCTCAGTGAAAGTACGAGGGGGGGGGGATTAGAATAATCACGGCCGCCTGCCTGATAATAGTCATTTCTCGGGGAAATATGCCGCGGACAGACCGTCATTGAGCGCCACAAATAGACACTCTCTGTTACATTTTGAGGGACATTATTTCCGTTCAAATATTCCCTTCGAAAATAGTCTCTGCGGACCGCAATGAGGTTCGTGGCGCGTCAGTCTACCCTACCGTCTATATCACTCTCCTGGACGCAGAAATATATCAAGGCGTACTTTATTAAAAAGAGATTCTCGGCATTCAAAGAGAAAATATATGTTGATATATATTATTTTCGCTTCTCAAGCATTAAATCGGATTATTATTCAACCTTACCGTTATATTCGATAATTCTCATTCATATATACCTTTGATTAAGTTGTAATTATTAATTTTCACTATTACTAATTTACTTTTTTCTTCATCATCACTATTATTTTTTATTATTGCATATATCATTCCTTCCTTAATTACCTTCGGAAATACTGGAAATTGCACTTTATATAAATAAAGCGCATCTTTCCCAATAATATCAATCTCCTCTTGAATATCGTCATCGATTATCGATTTTTTTCTCTAATAACATATATTAGTCCTTTTTCATCGGATAGCAAACCACTTATAAAAGGACGATTTTCAGGAATATTAGGAGTAATTTTTATTTGTACTCCAGATATTTTAGTATTATTCACTATCTTTTCTATTGCGTTTTTCTCTTCGATGCTAACTTTTTGGGGTTTTTGTTTTATCGAAATAGATTCTTTCATCGTCCCGTCTTCATCATATGAAAACACTTGATAATTTGTATTATCTGCGTACAACAAACCATTTTCATTTATTATTGAATAAAAGGCTCGTTTTTTATAAGGGTGACTAATAGATATATTTATCTCACTTATTTTTGTGCTATTTTCATCAATACTCAATGAAACGATTTGCCTTTCAGCCTTTCCATTTGAATTTATTTTATATAATGCAAGCTCATTATTATTGCTCACATCTCTTCTCATCGTATACATTAAACACATTTTATTAATACATACATCGTATTCTGGAAGTAATAATAAATTAATATTTTTTTGAAACGTTAGATTTTTGTCAAATAAGACAATTTTATATCTATCAAATATATAAATGTTTCCCAAATAATCACAAGATACTTTATTGGGTATTTGTTGAAACTCTCCAGGCTCTTGCCCGAATATGAATTTTTTACTAACGATTATTTCACTATCTTTGCTAATTTTTAATATATAAGCATTCGTAATCGCAATAATATTTTCCTCAATATCTACATCAAAATCATATGCCTCATAGTTTTCAGTATTATTAATAAATATTGGAAATTCAAGTACAGTTTTTTGCTCATACTCAAGAAGAAATTCTCCATATATTGGCTTTGGCATATTAATAATACTTTTAATATTATCGAACGAAGCAATAATAATATTAAATAACAATATTAGAGAAATCATACTTTCCTCCTAATAATGGCAGTGTTAGGAAATCTGTGTAAACCGCTTATTTCCATTTACGCTTGTCCCCCCATCCGATCATCGAAATATATCATTAACTGGGAATATATCAGTAGCGCAGTCTCTCTGCCGAAAGGTCCATTATTTCTGCAGCATCTTCCACGGTGAGGAAGACTTGTTTGAGGCTCTGGATCGGATTCATTGTATAGACCATGATCCGGATTTCCGGAGGATATTTAAAAACAGACTAGGAGCGGTTGGCCGGAACTGCAGGAAATATTTTATTCCGAAGACGCGTGCCAAGATTTTTCTTTCCTAACTCCCAAGGGTCGTGAAGGACCGGCAAAGCCTCGAGATCTTATCCCCCCTTCCCCCCTTACTAATAAGGGTGGAGTTTGTCAGCGCTAAGACCGGGGTGCTTTTAAGACTTTTCTTATTGGTATCTACCTATCCTACCTTCCCTAGGACTAGGGAGAGGACGGCTAAAGCCGGCAGGAAGTATTTTATTCCGAAGACGCGTGCCAAGATTTTTCTTAGACCTTATCCCCCCTCCCCCCTTCCAAGAAGGGGGGCCCAGAAAACTGAAAGTTAGCGCCCCTTTTGCCCGGAGCGCTCACAATTTTCCTTAGGTCTTATCCCCCCTTCCCCCCTTACTAATAAGGGGGGAATTCGTCAGCGCTCCGGGAGAGGTTTCGGAGGGAGGGGGATTCGAACCCCCGTTCCGGGGATACCGGAAAGCGGTTTTCAAGACCGCCGCCTTCAACCACTCGGCCATCCCTCCGATACTCATATCAAATCGACATGGGACAAGATGAACGCCATCGTGGCCGGCCAAGAAAAGATCGTTCCTTCCCGCTATCCCCCCGTTTCGGGGAGCTTTTATGATCGGGTAATCCGGGCAACCCGTTCATGTAGGGGCGCAAAGCCTGGGGAATGTCGATCGCCCCGCTTTCGTCCTGATAATTCTCGAAGATCGCGGCCACGGTCCGGCCGACGGCCAGGCCGGATCCGTTGAGCGTATGGACGAATTCCGGCTTGGCCTTGGGATCCCGGCGGAAGCGGATATTGGCCCGGCGGGCCTGGAAATCGCCGCAATTGGAGCAGGAGGAAATCTCCATGAAGCCCCGACGCGTCGGCATCCAGACTTCCAGGTCGTAGGTCTTCCGGCTGGCAAAACCCATGTCCCCGGTGCAAAGGGCCATGACCCGGTATGTCAGGCCGAGGCGCTTGAGGACCTCCTCGGCGCCCGCGGTCATGTATTCGAGCTCCTCCATCGATTTTTCGGGGAGGGAGAAGATCATCATCTCGACCTTGTTGAACTGGTGCTGGCGGATGAGCCCGCGGATATCCTTGCCGTAGGAGCCCGCTTCCGACCGGAAGCACGGAGTATAGGCGGCAAACCGCCTCGGCAAGGCCCCGTCCATAATCTCGTCGCGGTAGAGGTTCGTCAGCGGCACTTCGGCCGTCGGGACGAGATACCAGGGCAGACCCTCCAGCTTGAACAGGTCCTGGGCGAATTTCGGGAGGTTTCCCGTCCCGGTCAGGCTCGCCTCGTTGGCGATGAACGGCGGAACGACTTCGGTGAATCCCCGCTCCCGGGTGTGGATATCGAGCATAAAATTGATCAGGGCTCGTTCCATCCGGGCTGCCGCGGCCATGTAGACCGTGAAGCGTGAGCCGGTGATTTTCGCCGCCCGGTCGAAATCCAGGATCCCGAGGGTCGTTCCGAGATCCCAATGGGCTTGTGGCTCGAAATCGAAACTCCGGGGCTCCCCGAGCCGCCGAACCTCGACGTTTCCCCCGGCGTCAAATCCCACCGGGACGGAGTCGTCGGGCAGATTGGGGATATTGAGAAGCGTCATCCGGATCTGATCGTCTAAGGGCTTCAGCTCCTCTTCCAGCACCTTGATCCGGTCGCCGACCAGCTTGGTTTCGGAAATGAGGGCGGACGCGTCGCCGCCCGAGCGCTTGAGTTTGGCGACCTCTTCGGAGGCCTTGTTCCGCTGGGCCCTGAGGTCCTCGACCTTGTGCAAGGCAACTTTCTTGGCCTCGGACAGGCTGAGAAATTCCGTGAGGTCGACTTTGAAGCCGCGGGAAGCGCACTTCTCAACGACCAGGTCGATGTTGTCGAGGATGAATTTGGGGTCCAGCATGGCCCAAATTATAAGATAAAAAGGGGGGCAGGTCTAATGACCCGCCCCCGAACCCCATTGAATCGCGGAGGAAGAGCCCTAACGCAAATCTCTTGGCCTACTTAATGACGACCTCGCACTCCGACATCAGGTCCGGGTTCTTCCGGTCCTTGACGACGAATGTCAGCCGATCCCCCTTGGAAAAGCCGGGATTTTTCAAGTAAAGGGGCGTCTCGAATCCGTAATAGCCGAACATGCTCCCCGTATCGACGGCGACGTCCATGCTCATGTTGGTCGGGGGAAAGAAATTGGGCCGGGGCGGAAATTGATACATCCGCACCCAGGAGGCGATGACGCCTTCCTTGCCCAGCTGCCGGTACATTTCATAATCCCGGTTGATCCCCCGGTAATTGCCCCGTAGCTCTATGACGCCGGGGAGGGAGAGCTCGCGGCCGTTGTAAAGGACGACGATGTCTTTGGCCGCGACGGAAATTTTTCGGTTGCTGTCTTTGCTGGCCATATAAGCGTAAAACATGACGTACGGACTTTCCAGCGTCCGGCCGGCTAGGGCGGCGTCGACGGTCAGGAGAATCGGGCCGCTGTCATTTGAGAAAGCGCCCATTCCCAGGTCGATAGAAACCGATTCCCGAACGTCCTGCGGGAGTGAAAACGCCGCGGCGGCAACGAGAAGAACGAGAAAAATGATGTGCCTGATCTTCATAACAAGCTCCTTGTCCAAAATTCCTTCTTTTCCCGTTATCCCCGAACTCCACTCCTTTAGAAGCATGATTCATGCCAACAGGCTCATTCGAGGAACCAAAAACCGGCGAAAAGCTTCGTTATGGGGAGAATGGACGGCCGGATGGCTTCGGGGTGAAAAACTGTCCGTAAACGGGCAGACATCATGTCCTCCCATACGGACACGTCGGTTATCCGGCCTGTCACAAATCGGGGACATCAATCGGTGCCAGGTTCGACGGGCCGTTTGACCCCTGCCGCCGATTCCCATATGATAGAAAAAGATCCAGCCTATGATCCAAATATCCCGGGAGCGATTCCAGCAGCTGGTCGCCGAAGCGATCGACGGCCTGCCCAAGAATTTCCGCGAGCGGATCGAGAACGTGGCCGTCCTGGTCGAAGACCTCCCCTCCCCCGAAATCGTCGCCGACATGGGGCTCCGCTCTCCCTGGGAGCTCTTCGGCCTTTATCACGGCATCCCTTTCGGCCATCGCGGCTCCTATTACGGCAATTATCCCCCCGACGTCATCCTCATTTTCCAGAAGCCGCTCGAGCGGTTTGCTTCCACGGAGGACGAGGTTCGGGAAGAAATCCGGGCGACGGTCGTCCATGAAGTAGGGCATTATTTCGGATTCGATGACCCCGAGCTGAGGCGGATCGAACGCGAAATCCGCCGGCCGGACAAGGAGAACAACCATGGGCAAGAAATTCCAAGGGATCTTCCCCGCGCTCACCACCCCCTACGAAGGCGAAGATATCGCCGTCCCCCGCTTTCGTGAGAACATCGCCAAGTTCAACCAGCTCGGCTTAGCCGGATTTGTCATCCTCGGATCGACCGGCGAATGCGTCCTGGTTTCAGACGCCGAGGCGGAACGGCTGGTCCGGGCCGCCCGGGAGACCGCCGCCCCGGAAAAAATGGTGATCGTCGGCACCGGACAAGAGTCGACAAAGCTGACCATCTCCTTCACCAATCGCATGGCGGCGGTCGGAGCCGAAGCCGCCCTGGTCCGTGCGCCCAGCTATTACAAGGCGAAAATGACCCGGGACGTGCTCCGCAGCCATTTTCTGGCCGTGGCCGATGGGGCCCGGATCCCGATTATCCTTTACAATGTCCCGGCCAACACCGGTCTCACAATCGATGCAGAACTGGTGATCGAGCTGGCTGCCCATCCGAACGTCGCCGGCCTTAAGGACAGCTCCGGCCTCATGGCCTATTTCGGGAACATCATCTCCCACGTCCCGGAGGACTTTTCCTGCCTGGTCGGCTCCGGATTCAGCATCCTGCCGGCCCTGGTTATGGGCGGGTCCGGAGCGATCCTGGCCGTGGCTAATGCCGCGCCCGAGCTCTGCCTGGATATCTATAACCTTTTCAAGGAAGGGAAAGTCGAGGAGGCGTCCAAGCGCCAGTTGAGCCTGATCCCCTTGAACAAGGCGGTCATGGAAACGTACGGAATCGCCGCTTTGAAATACGCCATGGATGTGCGGGGATATTACGGCGGCCCGGTCCGGCGGCCGCTGCTGCCGCTGGCCGATACGGCCAAACCGGAGATCGAAGCGCTGGTCAACGCCCTGCGATAAATCGGTGCCAGGTTAACCATTCCCCTATTTCGGAGGAGAGAGATGAGGAAGTCAGCCGCCGCATTCATTATTCTATCCGTTCTCGCCGTGACCGCCTTTTCGGCCGCCTCCGCTTGGGCCCAGGATCTCAAGGGCCCGACCGGCCGGGAATGGAAGGATCCGCAGATAATAAGGATCGGGACTGAAGCCCCGCGGGCGACGTTCTATTCCTATCCGGACACGGCCGCGGCGTTGAAAAACGACCGGGCCGCGTCCCCCTATTTTCTTTCCCTCAACGGCCCGTGGAAATTTCTCTACCTGACCAAACCGGCCGATGTTCCGGCCGGATTCTTCAATCCGTCGTTCGACGTCAGCGGCTGGAAGGACATCCCGGTCCCTTCGAACATCGAATTTCAGGGTTACGGCATCCCGATTTATGTCAACTCAAGCTACGAATGGGTTAAGCCGAACGAACGGCCTGACCCGCCCAACGTCCCGGCCGACAATAATCCGGTCGGGTTGTACAAGCGGACGTTCGACCTCCCGGCCGCCTGGAAAGAAATGGAAGTCCTCCTTCATTTCGACGCCGTCAAAGTCGCCTTCTACGTCTGGGTCAACGGCCGGTACGCCGGCTATAGCGAGGACTCCAAAACCGCCGTCGAATGGGATGTCACCCGGTTCCTTAAACCCGGGAAAAACGAGGTCGCCGTCCAGGTCCTCCGTTGGGCCGACGCCTCCTTCCTCGAATGCCAGGACTTCTGGCGGTTGAGCGGGATCGAGCGCGACGTTTATCTCCGGGCGGCTCCCAAGGCCCGCATCCGCGATTTCTGGGCCAAGGCCGACCTCGCGGCCAATTATTCCGACGGATTCCTGGACATCACCGTGGACCTGCTGGACAAGTCGGCCGGAAAAAGCGCCGGCCTTTCGGTCGATGCGATTCTCTTCGACCCCGCCGGCCGGATCGTCTTCGAGCAGAGCGCCCCGATCGCCGCGGCCAAGGGCAAGGAAACCGGCAACGCCCGGATCGGCCGGAATGTATCCTCTCCCCGCAAATGGACGGCCGAAACGCCGAATCTCTATACCCTCGTCCTGGCCCTGAAAGACACGGCCGGGCAGATCATGGAAGCGACAAGCGCTAAAGTCGGCTTCCGGAAAGTGGAAATCGCCGGCGGACAGCTTCTCGTCAACGGAGTCCCGATCCTGCTGAAGGGGGTGAACCGCCATGAGCACGACCCCCGCACAGGCCACGCGATTTCGGAAGAGTCCATGCTCCGGGACATCCAGTTGATGAAGCAGTTCAATATTAATGCCGTCCGGACCTGCCATTACCCGAACGACCCGCGCTGGTATGAGCTCTGCGACACCTACGGCCTCTACCTGGTCGACGAGGCCAACATCGAAAGCCACGGCATGGGCTACGGTGACCGGAGCCTGGCCAAGCAGCCCGAGTGGGGCGCCGCCCATCTCGACCGGACGATCCGGATGGTCGAGCGGGATAAAAACCATCCTTCGGTCATCATCTGGTCCCTGGGCAACGAGGCCGGCGACGGGATCAACTTCGAGGCCACGTATGCCTGGATCAAGGGGCGCGATTCGTCTCGCCCGGTCCAATACGAGCGGGCCGGGATGAAGGCCCATACCGACATCGTCTGCCCGATGTACGCCGAGCTCGAGCTCATGGAGGCCTACGCCCTGAAAAAACGGGACCGTCCGCTCATCCAGTGCGAGTACACCCACGCCATGGGCAACTCCAACGGCAACCTCCAGGATTACTGGGACCTGATCGAGAAATATCCGCAGCTTCAGGGCGCCTTCGTCTGGGACTGGGTCGACCAGAGCTTCGAGACGAAAAGCGCCGACGGCACGACATACTATGCCTATGGCGGAGACTTCGGACCTGAAGGCACGCCTACCGATGATAACTTCTGTTGCAACGGGTTGGTCTCCTCGGAACGCGAGCCGCATCCGGGGCTCTGGGAATTGAAAAAAGCCCACCAGTTCATCAAGTTCCGGAAAACGATGACCGAAGACGGGAAGCTCGCCCTGGAAATCCGCAACGGCTTCGCCTTCCGCGGGCTTGAGGATTTCGTCATCCAATGGGAGCTCCTCCCGGGCGCGGCCGGAGCCGCGCCGCTGGCCGAAGGGGAAATCCCCGCGCCGCTAATCGTCCCCGGCGGAAGCAAAGTGTTCCCGCTGGAGGTCCAGGGGATCGGAACGATGCCTCCGGGCTACGAATTTTTCCTCAATGTCCGGGCCGTCTATGCCAAGGCTGAGCCGCTGATTCCGAAAGGCCACATTGCCGCAGCCGAGCAATTCCCGGTCGGGCTGGGACGGCCGGCGTCGAAAGTCGCGGAGGAAACTTGGTCCGCGGACCCGGCCAAGATGCCGGCTCTCCGTCTCACCCAGGACCCGGCCGAAGCGAGGATCCAGGGAGCCGATTTCTCGGCCGTTTTCGACAAGGCCGCCGGGCTCCTCAAATCCTATATCTACAAAGGGACGGCCCTCGTCCGGACCGGCCTGGAGCCGAATTTCTGGCGGGCCCCGACCGACAACGATTTCGGGAACAGCATGCCCCGTCGCCAGGGCGTCTGGCGGAAAGCGGGCGACAACCGGACCCTCGACAAATTCGCGGTTGCGCAGGAAGGCCCGGGCGTCGTCCGGGTCGATGCCCTCTACACCTTGAAAGATGTATCCTCAACCTATCAGGTCACGTACCGGGTTTTCGGCACGTCCGATATCGTCGTTTCGGTCGTCCTGACGCCGGGGAAACGGGGCCTGCCCGAGCTGCCCCGCCTCGGAATGAAGATGACCCTTCCGGCGGCGTTCGCCACCGTCCGGTGGTTCGGGAGAGGCCCGCACGAAAACTACATCGACCGGAAGAGCTCGGCCTTCGTCGGGTATTACGGGGCTCCGGTCTTCGAGACCTTAGTCCCCTACGTCAGCATCCAGGAATACGGAAACCGGACCGATTGCCGGTGGGCGATGCTCGCCGATCGGGCCGGGAACGGATTGCTGGCCATCGGGCTGCCATGGTTCGATTTCAGCGCCCTGCCGTTTACGGCCGAAGACCTGACCCAGGACACGCGCGGACAAAAGCATCCGTACGAAATCGCCAAGCGGGATTTTGTCTCCCTCAGCCTGGATTACGGGCAGATGGGCGTCGGCAGCGACGATTCCTGGGGCGCCCGGGAGCACCCCCAATACCGGTTGACCGCCCAGCGGTATGCGTATTCGTTCCGGATCCGGGGATTCGCCGCAGGCGAGGACCCGGCCGCGCTCGTCGCCGGGAGTCGATAAAAAGATCGGGGCCAGGTCACTCAACCCCCGAATTCGCCAGAGCAATTCTTTCCGGGAATTCGGGAGTTAAGTAACCTGGCCCCGAATTATTACTTTTTAACGATTTCGACCCGGCGGTTTTTCGCCCGGCCTTCTTCGCTCCGGTTGTCGGCGAGCGGCCGTTCCTGGCCCCACCCGGCCGCGCTCACCCGGGAGGCGTCCACGCCGCCCTTGACAACGGCGGCCATGACCGACTTGGCCCGCTGCTCGGAGAGCGTTTTATTGGCCGCAGGCTGACCGACGTTGTCGGTGTGACCCTCGATGCTCACCTTGAGGTCGGCGTTGTCCTTCAGAAGGGCGACGATCTGGTCGATCGTCCCCTGTGTTTCGGGCTTGAGGTCGAATTTCCCGGAGTCGAAGTTGATGTAGAGAGCGATGAAGCCGTCCTTGTTGAGGGCCTCCAGCATTTCGTTGGCCGTGACTTCCTGGACCATCGCCGCGATCTGGACGAAATTCAGCTCGTAGCTCCAGCCGTCGTTGTGGACCTGAACATCGACCCAGATCTCCTGGTCTCCCTTGACGAGGTTCCAGCAGACGTAATCCTCGTCTTCATAGATCAGCTTTGCGCCCAGCGTCTTCATGGCGTTGGTATAGTTGCGCTTGACTTGAAGCGGGCTGGGCTGCGGCGCGCCTTCCTTCAGCTTGTAGTCGATAAACGTCCGGTCGCCCTCGACGGTCTTGGTTTCGCCGTCGCTGACATAGAACTCGTGCTCATCATACCGGGCGAGATAGTCGGCGATGATGAAATTTTTCATCCGAGAAAGCAGCGGATGGTCCTTGCTCCCCTCAATGTCCTTTTCTTCTTCCTGGGCCCAAACGGCGGCGCAGGAAAAGACGAGCAGAAACGCAACAATGAAGACGATCGTTTTTTGAGCTTTCATGGTCCCTCCTCTTGCCTGCCGACTATCGTGTATCGAAAATTATAGTCCCTAAAAATCAAGGGCGCAAGATGCTCTCAAGGCAAAAAAAAGCCGTGCGCCCCGGCTTCGACAAGCGCTCTACCCGCGTCCATTCCGCCAACGACTCCGGCGGAGTGATCCGACACACAAGAGCCTTCCTGTTACCGCTGCTGCCTTCCGGCCCTGGCGGGGTTGGCAGGCCGCCCTTTGCTCGAAGCTCCGGCCTTCAATATCGCCGACAAAAGTCCGGCCGGACAGAGCGTCGCCTCGGCCCGGGCATCGACCCCACTGGAGCGGGTTGTGGGCTACAGGGCACCGCTAGCTCCCCGTCGTGCACGGCCATACATATTATACCGCAAACTTGGAATTCGGTGCCAGGTTGGAATTCGGGGCCAGGTTATTCAACTCCCGAATTAAAATCGGTATCCGAGGCCGCCGCGAAGCAGCAGCCCGTCCCAGAACCCCGCCTCCCCCTGGATGAATAAGCCCTTGAAGATCTCGATTTTCAATCCGAAATGGAGTTGGACGACCAGAAGGAAATCCGGGATTTCGAATTCGAGGTCCTCGGAGAGCTCGGGGAACGTCTTGGACTGGGCGTCTTCGAAGGTCTCCGAGGCGGGGCCGATCGTGTATGTCGCGAAATATCCGAACGAGAACGTCCCTTTGAGAGGGGCGAATCCGATTCCGATCGTGAAGTACGGTTTCACTCGGGCGGTCGGTCTCCCCATCTCCCAGCGGAAGCTGATGTTAGTCGAGAACGGCTTCGTCTCGATCGCCGCCTCCGCCTCGGCCAGGGCCAGGCCGCCATTGGTGAACTCCTGCCGGGCCGTTCCGGCCATGGTGAACTTGATGTTCGTCTGCTCGAGGGAAACCCCCAGGCTGAATGTGCCCGCCCGGCCGCGGACATAATAGCGGAGCTCGATTCCGTAGTTGGCCCCTTCCGAATCGAAGCTCAAGTCGGAGGTGAACGGGCCGGCGACCAGGCCGGGGTAGCGTTTGTTCAGCTCCTCGTTGATCTCGTCCTGAATCGCCCCTCCCAATTCCTCGTTGAGGCTGTCCTCAAAGAGCGAGGTCACCGGGTCGACCGTCCAGCTCGAGTAATGGACGCTCAGCTCGAGCCGGCCGCCAAGCGGCCATCCCTCCTCAGGCGTTTCCACCACCCGGAGTTTCGGGGCTTCCGAAGCCTGGACTTCCGTCGCTTTTTCTTCTTTGACCTTGGCCGGAGGAGTCTCGGCCTTCTCCTTTGGCTCGGCCGCCGGCGTTCCCTTGGCCCGGGCCTCGGCCATAACCTGGTTGAACAAGTCGACAAACGGTTTCGGATAAGCGTCTTCGGAAATCCGCCGGTTCGGGTCGACTAAGGCGATCTTCCTCATCCATTTGACGGACTCGGCCATGTCCCGCTGGTAGAAATTACAGAGGGCCAGTCCGAAATAGGCCCGGGAGAAATTTTCGGGCGTGGTCGAAAGCGCCGCCGCCTCAGAATAGGCAACGATCGCCTCCTTGTAGTCGTTTTTTTCGAAAGACGCGTCACCGCGCGAGAGGGCTTTAAGGAAATCCGTCTCCTGGGCCGAGACATACGGAACGAAAACCGCGGCCAGGGTTAGAGCCCCAAGGAGGCATACGACAGGCGCTTTAATCATGCGGGACGCTTCCTTTTTGCGAGGAATGCATGGTAAAGGCGATTTCCTCAATTGTCAATTCTTAAATGCGGCCGGGCTCTGTGTTGACAACCCGGGGAACCTCGCCTATCTTTTATGTTCGGAGATGTAAGGAGAGAGCCCATGTATTTCGGCGGAATCGACCTATTGTTGATCATCCCTCCCATGATCCTGGCCTTAATCGCCCAAGGAATGGTCAAGAGCGCCTACGCGAAATATTCCCGGATCGGCGCGGCGTCCCGGATCACCGGGGCCCAAGTCGCCAAAATGCTGCTCGGCCAGGGCGGTGCGGGCGATGTCACCGTCGAGGAAGTGAAGGGCCAGTTGACCGACCATTACGATCCCCGGAAGAAAGCCCTCCGCCTGTCCCAGGGCGTATACGGGAGCAGCTCACTGGCCGCCCTGGGAATCGCCGCCCACGAAACCGGCCATGCCCTTCAGCACCATGAGCGTTACACTCCGCTCAATATACGGAACGTCATCTATCCCGTGGCCAACATCGGCTCAACCCTCGCCTTCCCCCTGTTCTTCATCGGCATGTTGTCCGGGACCGGGTCGACCCTCCTGATGGACATCGGAATTTTTCTGTTCATGGGGGCGGTCTTTTTCACCATCATCACCCTGCCGGTGGAGTTTAACGCCTCCAAGCGGGCTGTCGCGCTTTTGGGCAACCAGGGGTACCTTGGGCCCCAGGAGCTCGTCGGGGCCAAGAAAGTCCTGCGGGCCGCGGCCCTGACATATGTCGCCGCCACGGCCACGGCCGTTCTTAATCTTCTCCGGCTGCTGACGATTCGCGGCTCCCGCGACTAATCAATCGATGCCATCAATCGGTGCCAGGTTAATCAATCGGTGCCAGGTTAACTATTCCCCTATTTCGGCATTAAGGGAATCGGGGAATGGATAACCTGGCACCGATTTCATACTGGACAATCGCTCTCAATATGAATAACGTATCCCGGGAAGAGAATCGCCCGCCGACATTGCCGCAGAAACGGAGCCGTCGATGAAGAATCCGGACCGCAAAATCCCCGTCTCCCGATCGATTGTCCTGAAGGCCGCGCTCATGATCGCCATTGTTTACGCCGTCACGCCGGCCGATCCCGAGGCCGAGGCTCATCCCGCCTCGCTCGCCACTTCCACTCTCGCTCCCATCGCCGCTGCCCCGTCTCCCGCCGCCGCAGCTCCGTCCCATTCCTTCGGCTTTCGGGGCTCGGAATTCGTCCTCGACGGCAAGCCCTTTCAGATCATGGCGGGTGAGATGCATTTCCAGCGCATCCCCCGCGAATACTGGAAGGACCGGCTGCTCAAGGCAAAAGCCCTGGGTTTGAACACAATCGGGACATACATCTTTTGGAACGCCCTCGAACCTAAACCCGGACAGTGGGATTTCTCCGGGCGCAACGATCTGGCCGCCTTCCTCAAATTAGCCCAGGAGGTCGGTCTCTGGGTTCTCGTCCGGCCCGGTCCCTACGCCTGCGCCGAATGGGATTTCGGCGGGCTTCCGATCTGGCTCCTCGGCCAGCCCGACATCAAGGTGCGATGCATGGATCCTCGTTACATCGCCGCCTGCGAACGCTACATCGGAAAAATCGCCGAAATCGTCCTGCCGCTCCAGATTCACAACGGCGGCCCCGTCCTGATGCTCCAGATCGAAAACGAGTACGGCAGCTACGGCAACGACCGCGAATACTTGTCCGCGCTCAAAGCGATGTGGAATAAATCCGGGATCACCGTCCCCTTCTCGACTGCCGACGGGGCCACTCCCTACATGCTCGAAGCCGGCTCGATTCCCGGCTGCGCTATCGGCCTTGACCCGGCGGCAAGTGAAAAGGAGTTCGCCGAGGCGGAAAAGCTGGGGCGCAACGTCCCCATTTTTTGCAGCGAGCTGTATCCGGGCTGGCTGACTCACTGGGGCGAGCCCTGGGCCAAAGCGGCGACGGAAGACACCTTGAAAGACCTCCGTTGGCTCCTGGACAACAAGAAGTCTTTCAGTCTCTATGTCGTCCACGGTGGGACCAACTTCGGTTTCTGGGCCGGAGCGAACATGGGCAAGACGTACCAGCCCGACGTCACCAGCTACGATTACGACGCCCCGATCAATGAGCGGGGCGAGCCGACGCCGAAGTATTTCGCCATCCGGGAGCTATTGGCCCGCTACCAGCCGGACGGGATCGTTCTCCCCGACCTGCCCGCCCCGATCCCGGCGATCGAGATCCCGGACATCTCCTTCGAAACGAGCGCCGGGCTTTTCGACAATCTTCCTCAATTTATGCGCTTTCCCCAGCCAAAGCCGATGGAGCCGCTGGGCCAGTCCCACGGCTTTATTCTGTACCGGACCAATCTGGTCGGCCATCATTCCGGAAAGCTTACGATCTGGGATCTCCATGATTATGCCAATATCTACATCGACGGGGATTACCTCGGGACGCTCGATCGCGCCAAAGGTGAAAACACGATCGAGATCCCTAAAACCGACCCGCCCGCTCAAACCCTCGACATTCTTGTCGAAGGCATGGGCCGGATCAATTTCAGCCAGTACATCATCGACCGGAAAGGCATCACCGACCGGGTAACTTTGAACGGGATGACCCTGATGAGCTGGGAAATCGCCTGCCTGCCGATGGACGAGGGATATCCCGCCGGATTGGGATACGGGAAGATCGCGCCCGACCGGCCGGCCGTTTTTTTCAAGGGGACGTTTGAGCTCGATGAGCTCGGCGACACCTACCTCGACATGACCGGCTGGAAGAAAGGCGTGGTCTGGGTCAACGGGCACAACCTCGGTCGGTACTGGGAGATCGGGCCGCAGAAACGGCTCTACTGCCCCGCCCCTTTCCTCCTCAAAGGCCGAAACGTGATCCTCGTCTTCGACCTTCACCAAACCAAGCCGGCCGTCGTCCGCGGATTCAAAACCCTGGAATAACGCAGCCTCCGGGAGAACCGCCCATGGCGATCCAATGCCCCGATTGCGGCCGGCAATACGACGTCACCCTGTTCCAATTCGGCCAGACGGTTGAGTGCGAATGCGGAGCGATCGTCGAATACGGCGACGACCTTCCCCATGGCCGCCCCGATCCGGACGCCGAAGCCATGGACCCGGTCGAGCTCCCGATCGACGGGAATCTCGACCTTCATGCCTTCGCCCCAGCCGATGTCAAAGAGCTCGTCCCGGAATACCTGGCCGCCTGCCGGGAGAAAGGCATCCTTCGGGTCCGGATCGTCCACGGCAAGGGGACCGGGGAGATGATGAAAACCGTCCACGCCCTTCTCGGGCGCCTTCCCGAAGTCGACTCGTTCGAGCTGGCCGGCCCATTTGAAGGCGGATCCGGGGCGACGATCGCCGTGCTCCGTCCGTAGAAAAAGATCGGGGCCAGGTTACTCAACCCCCGATCTCGATCCGATAGATCGGGGATTGAGTAACCTGGCCCCGATTTTAATACGACCCCGGCGGATTAGCCTTACCGGTCGAGATGGCGGTGAAGGAAGGCGATCGTCTCGGCCCAGGACCGGTATCCGCCCCAAGCGTCCGCTTTCGGCTTTCCTCCGCTAATTCCGCCTCCGCGACCGGCTGTAATGAAGTACGGAAGGAAGGACTGATGGCCTCCGCCCTCATTGACGATATGCTTAACTTCATATGAGAAGCCGGCCTTCTTCAGCCGGGCGACGATTTTCGCGCAAAACTCCCCGGCCGGCCAGGTCTGGTCGTCGGTCCCGGAAACCAGCAGGATCGGGGCCTTGATTTTCTCGACAGGGATCCTGGCCTTTTCGATGGCCTCAGGATCGGTCTCGGCCAGTGATTTGAGATGAAACGCGACGTAGGATTGGAGCTCCCCTTTCTTTTCCTTTTCCTTTTCCTCCGGAGTCGCCTTCAGAGGCACGAAGGGCAGCGGCTTGCCGTTGAAGCTCCAGGAAGAGATCGGCTGATAATCCGGATTAAAATATTTCTGGGAGAGCCCTTCCCAGGCATGCTCCCCCGGCGTCCAACCCACGACGGCCTGATAATCGTCCGACCGGGAAGCAAGAAGGAGAACGAGCTCGCCGCCCTTAGAGCCGCCGGCTAATCCCAATTTTCCGGGTTTGACCTCAGGCCGGGATTTCATCCAGGCCGTCGCCTTCGCGAAGTACTCCAAGGGGATTTCGACCAGCTCCTCGGGCAGACCGGGATATTTAAAGTAAGCCAGGGTCAAGGCGGCGAATCCGTTGGAGGCGAAGGACTGGGCCAGCCATTCATACAAGCCGCCATTCGATCCGCCCAGGATAATGACGCCCGGGAATGGGCCTCCCTTGGCCGGATGATAAAGGAAGCCGCGCAGGCCGTCCTGCTCCAACGGGACTCGAACGAGCGGCTGGCCGGGCCTTTGGTAGACGCAACGCAACGTCGCCGCGGCCGTCTTCCCGGCCGAATCGGCGACCGAATAATCGACGGCCCAGCCGTTCTGGACATCATCCTGATACCCGACCGGTTTCTTAGCGTTCACGGGCTTCATTGAATAGAGCAGGCCGAAAGGGTCGGCTCCCTCGTATCCGCCCGATAAAGGCGCCCGCCGGGACAGATCCACCGTCCCGGACGCGTCGGCCTCAAAAACGGCTTCCGACTCCCAGGACATTTTCCGGGCATCCTTGGAAACGGCCTTGACGGTCGCCCGCTCGCCCGGCCGAAGGCCCGTGACCGTGACCGTAAAAGGCTCTCCATAAAGCGCGAACGGAGGATTCGCCGCGATCCGAAGATCCGCGCCCGCCTTACTCCCCGCCCCCCAGGCCTGCAAACCGGCCATGACCAGCGCAGGCTGCCGATAAGCATTTTCTTGTTCATTTTCCATGTCTCCTTAAAATTCGAATCAGAATTGACGGAAGGCCCGCGGGCCTTCATCACCGTTACGTACGCGTCCCCGGCGCCCGATTCTTCAGAAAAAACCCTTAAAACGGATCTTTCAGTAGGTTTACTTAGCCCGTCTCCCGGCCTTCTGCGTTTACAGGCTCTTGGGGATTCTGCTATATAAGCCGGGTGGAACTGTTTATTCCGGTTTATCTTGCGGCAATCGCCCTGACCGCCGTCACGACCGGCTGGGCCGCGGCCCTGGCGAAAAAGAGCGGCCAGCGACTCCACCAGGTCTTTTTCTTCTTCGTTATCGTCAATAACCTCGTTTGCCTGGCCGAGGTCCTTTTTCATTATCTTCCCAGCCGGATCGAGACGACGTCCGGCGACGGCGGCGCGATGACGGGATTCCTGGTTTTCCCGCTCATGGCCGCCTTCACCTATCTTTTCATCGACTTCCATTTCTCCCTCGTCGGGATCCCCCTTCCGCGGATATTGAAGCGAATTTGGATTGGATACTGGGGGTTGCTTTTTATCGGCTTCCTGGCCGCCGAGTTCCAGCAAATCGTCGATAAAGGAATGGGGCTGACCCGATTCCTGATGCCGTTTTTCGATGTGGCCATCATCGCCTCCGGCATCGGAAGCGCCCTGTTCGCTTTCCTTCGCGCCCCGAGAATCGAAGATCCGGGCGAACGGCAATATGTCCGAAAAATCAGCGGATACATGATCCCCGCCTTCATTGCCTTCGGCGTCTTGTTCTATGCTCCCCTCCCGCTCGATTCCGGCTCGCGGATGCTCGTCCGGAGCCTTCTCGGGTTTCTCTATCTTCTCCCGGTGCTCTTTTGGTTGGACGGCCGGCTTCGCCAAACCAAGAATGCCCTGTTGACCCGCCTATCCGGGGCCGGAGCGGCGTTGGACCTCTGGCTCGAGCAAAAGAACCTCTCGCCGCGGGAGCGTCAGATTGCCCGCTGTGTGCTCGAGGGGAAGAGCAACAGGGTGATCGAAAAAGAGCTGTTTATCGGGCGGCGGACCGTCGAAAGCCACCTGTACAGCATCTACCGCAAGACCGGCGTTAAAAGCCGCCTCCAGCTGGCCCGCCTGGCTGCGTCCGGGACGCATCCGGCGGAATAACATTTGACGCTCGGCCTATTTTTTCTTATACGACACGGCCATATCGTTGCGCCCGGCGATGGTCGTTTCGAATTCGGAAAGTCCGATCATGTAATCGTAGTATTCGCCCGTCCCGGATTGCCCTCCCCGCCGCCCTCCCCCGCCCCGGCTCCCGCCGGAGACGTTGTGAGCGGCGATGCACCCGCCGGGAGCGAGCTTGGGGATGACGGCCTTGGCATAAGCGACATACCATTCCTTGTCGGCGTCGATGAAGACGAAATCGAACGGGCCTTCAAGCGCGGGGACCAGCTCATGGGCGTCGGCCAGGCGGGCATCGATCAATCCGGCCAAACCGGCTTCCTTGAAGTTGGCCACGGCTTCGCCGTGCCGGCCTTCGTCGATTTCGACGGTGATTAATTTTCCGCCCGTTTTAGCCAAAGCCCAGGCGATGTAGGTTCCCGAAAGACCGGTCGATGTCCCGATTTCCAGAGCCCGCCGGTAACCGCCTTTAATGACCAGGTCATAAAGAAGCTTCCCGTCTTGTTCCGGAACGTTCATGTCATACCAACGACCCCGCGAACGCTCCAGGAAAGCCGTGACTTTCGCGTCCAGATCCCCGGATGCGGCGACCGCCTGCCCGCCGGCCGGTCCAACAGCGCGGGGAGCGGCCCCGAAAACCCCGAGGAATAGAAGAAAGACGATTCCCGCCGGAATCGCCATCGAGACCTGCTTCAGTGGTTTTCGCTTGTTTTTTGTTTCCATATTTCCTCCGCGACATTAATTGGACGTATTTCCGCCTTCGCTCTTCCCATTAATCCCGATTCGTGACATGATTTCCTTACTTTATTCTAAAGAACGAGGCCGCCTGAGCGATCCTCCCAGGAGGATTCCCTTGAATACAAAAATCCGTCGATCCGCTCTCCTCGCCGCGGCCGTCGCCTGTACCGCCCTGTTTGCCCCCCTCCCAGCCCTCGCCCAAGCCGCCGCACCTTCCGCCCCCCAGGAAAAGCCGGCTGTTTTCGGCCAGCCGCTGGCCGACTTCACCCTCCCTGCCTACCAGGGAGGAGAGGTCAGCCTCGCCTCGCTCCGGGGCAAAAACGTCATGATGATCTTCCTCCGGGGATACGCGGCCGAGGGCAGCTGGTGCACGATCTGCAACTACCAGTACGGCGAGTTGATCGAAATGGAACTGGCCCAGGGCCTCCGAAAAGCGCACAACCTGGAAGTTCTGTTTGTTCTCCCCTACGACAAGGACACCGTCAAGGCCTGGGTGGACGTGCTGCCCGCCCAGATCGAGAAGATCCACGGTTGGAAGTACCCCGCCGACGCGGAAAAACTGGACGAAGCCGGCCGGGCCCGGCTGCAGCGCATGCGCGGCCTCTTCCCCAAGGATCTCTCCCTGAAAGCGCCGATTCCAGCCCCCTTCCCGGTGCTCATCGACGCCGACCGCTCGCTCTCCAAGACGCTGGGTCTTTTCCGCATGGAATGGGGCGGAAGCAAGGTTGCTCAGAACGTTCCCACGATCATGATCCTGGACAAGGACGGCGTGCTTCGCTTCAAATACATGAGCCAGAACACGACGGACCGGCCGACCTACACCCATCTTTTCGACGTTCTGGGAACGATCGAAAAAAGGAAATAATCCCGCTCCGGCGTAAAAAAAGTTTCACTCGCCTGTAAACCTTCATCGTCAATTTCGAGTATAACAGATGAGAGGTCGAGGCCCGGATTCTATCCAAGAACCGACGACGAGGAGGTCGGCTTGTTTCATCATCATCCCGCGAACCGAAATTATTTACCATTTCTTCCGCTCCTTCTTATCGCCCTGATTGCCCCACTCGCGGCATCGCCTTCCTCCCAGGACAAGCCGGCGACGGCGGCCCAGATGCAGGCCGGCCGGGCCAATCCCCTCGTCATGACCAAGGCCGCCTCGCCGATCAAAATCGACGGCGTCCTGGACGATCCCGCCTGGGAAAAGGCCGGCCGCCTGGATGTCGCCTATGAATGGCAGCCGGGCGAAAATGCTCCGCCTCCCGTCAAAACCGAAGTTCTCATCACTTTTGACGATTCGTATTTCTACGTCGCCTACCGTTGCTTCGACCCCGATCCGAAAGCCATCCGGGCCCATCTCATGGACCGGGACGCCACCGACACGTTGATCCAGGACGATCACATCAGCTTCATGGTCGACACCTTCAACGATGAGCGCCGGGCCTTCCAGTTCCGGGTCAATCCTCTCGGCGTCCAGGCCGACGCGGTCTTCAGCGAGCTCGAGGGCTACGAGGACTTCTCCTGGGACGCCATCTGGAAATCGGCCGGCCGGATCGAGGAATTCGGCTATGCGATCGAAGTCGCCATCCCCTTCAACCAGCTCCGGTTCCCTGCCGGCGGCGGCGTCCAGACCTGGGGATTCGAGGCCGACCGCTCCTATCCCCGAAACGTCCGCCACCGGATAAGCACCCATCCCCGCGACCGCAACATCAACTGCATCATCTGCCAGTTCAATAAAATCACCGGATTCGAAAATATCTCTCCCGGGCGTCAACCTCCAGATCACGCCCACTCTGACCGCCAACCGAACCGATGTCCGGCCCGATTTCCCGAACGGCTCCATGGAAGCCGGAGAGATCAAAGCCGATCCCGGAGTAACCCTGCGCTGGGGCGTGACCCCCAACATGACCTTTAACGCCGCAGTCAATCCCGACTTCTCCCAAGTCGAGGCCGACGTCGCCCAACTCGAAGTCAACACCCGGTTCGCCCTTTATTATCCGGAAAAGCGGCCTTTCTTCCTGGAAGCGGCCGATTTCTTCCTGACGCCGTTCAGGCCGTCTTCACCCGGAGCGTGGCCGATCCTATATGGGGCGGCAAGCTGACCGGAAAGATCGGCCGCGGGGCCCTGGGCTTTTTCGCCGCCCAGGACCGGATCAACAATCTCGTCATTCCCAGCAACCAGGGTTCCGACTCTGCCTCCCTGGACGCCGACGTCACCAGCGGGGTTTTCCGCTATCGCTATGACATCGGAAAAGGTTCGACGATCGGAGCGCTTTATACCGGCCGGACGGCCGACGACTATCATAATCACACCGGTGGGGTGGACGCCTTCTTCCGGCTGGGACAGAAAGACCAGATCACGTTCCAATTCCTCCGCTCCGACACGCTCTATCCGATCGCCCTGTCCGAGGCTTTCAACCAGCCCAAGGGCAGCTTCGGCGGGAACGCGATCTTGGCCCAGTACATCCACCAAACCCGGAATTTAATGTACTACGCGGCCTATCAATCCATCGACCCCGACTTCCGAGCCGACTACGGATACTTGCCCCGGGTCGACACCCGGATGATCGATCTCGAAGTCGACGCTATGGTTTACGGCCTCCGCGCCGGAGGCAAGTCGGGCAAGTGGTTCGACCAGCTCCGGTTCTGGATCAGGGGTTACCAGACCGACGATTTCTCCGGCCGGCTGACAGACTCTCGCGTCGCCGTGGGAGCGAGTCTACAAGGGCCCGCTCCAATCCCAATTCGAGTTGATCGGCCGCTGGAACCAGGAATACTACGCGGGAACGCTTTTCGATACGAGCGACATCGTCGCCCAGCTGGTGTTCAAGCCGGCCGGGGGCATGAGCTTCAGCCTCATAGGCCAATGTCGCCGGGGCGATCGACTACGCCAATGTCCGCAAAGCCAGGGCCTATCCGCCTCGGACCGGATGTGGAGTTCGGCCTGGGCCGGCACTTCAACCTGGGCGCGAGGCTACTATCTCGAACGATTGGCCGACCGGGGCGACCGGATCTACACCGCCCACCTCCTTCAAGGCCGAATGATCTACAACATCAGCTCCCGGATGTTCCTCCGCCTGATCCTCCAGTACCAGGACATCGACCGCGTCCCGGAGATGTACGGATTCCCGGTCCGACTCCAGCTCCCGGGATCTCTTCGCCCAATTCCTATTCTCTTACAAGATCAACGCCCAGACGGTGCTTTTCCTCGGGTACTCGGACAACTCCTACGGCGCCCGCGGGATCGACCTCGTCCGCTATGACCGGACGCTGTTTTTAAAGATCGGGTACGCGTTCGTCATGTGAGCCGTTGATCTGGTTCAGTCTGATTGGTGATACTCATAGAAATCATAGCGCGATCCGAGCTCCAGAATGTCCCGACCGGGGGAGCGAAGCCATTCGGGGATGGCCACTAGCTCTGTTTTTCAAGGACCCCTCTATACCAAGAGGGGCGGCGTTCAGGTCCTGGAGCACGCCATGCCGTCTGGCGGAAAAGAATCTAAAAGAGCACCCAGATAAAGTAAAGTGAACAGGAACATCGGGCGAGATTGAACGCCTGCTGAGAAACAGAGCGTCCGGATAGCAAATATCTTGAGGTCCCGGCGAAGCCTCCCCGGTATGGGAGATTCCAGGAGCTTATCCGGAAGAGCCGCAGGGTGTCACCAATCACCTGAACCAGTGACCGGCGGTTGACTTCCCGGCCTCCTGGTGATATCTAAGATTTTCTTATTCCACCCCCAGGAGGTCGGAATGATCCGCCGTAATTCCCTCGCCCTTATCTGCGCCTTGCTCTTCGTCTTTTCGGCTGGCATCCTGTCCGCCCAGACCCCGCCCGAGCAGTTTCTCGGCTTCAAGGTCGGCGCCGACAAAAAGCTGGCCGACTACACCCAGATCACGGATTATTTCAAGAAGCTCGCCTCCGAGACGAACAAGATGAAGCTCGTCACGATCGGCGAGACGACCTTGAAAAAGCCGATGATCATGGCCGTCATCTCCGCCCCGGAGAACCTGGCCAAGCTCGACCGCTACCGGGAGATCCTCAAGAAGCTCCGCGACCCGCGGATTACCACCCCGGCCGAGGCCAAGCAAGCTGATCAAGGAAGGAAAGCCGATCGTCCTGATCACCTGCAGCGTCCATTCGACCGAAATCGGCGCGTCCCAGGCGTCCATGGAGCTGGCCTACGACCTGGTCACGGGCAAGACGCCCTTCGACGCGGCCGAGGTCCTCAAGGACGTCATCCTCCTCCTCGTCCCGACGACCAATCCCGACGGGATCCAGATGGTCGTCGATTGGTATAAAAAGTACGTCGGGACCCAGTACGAGGGCGGGTCGATGCCCTGGCTCTATCATCCCTATGCCGGCCACGACAACAACCGCGATTCCTACATGCTCAACCTGGCCGAAATCCGGGCGATGGCCAAGGTCCTGTACCACGATTGGCTCCCCCAGATCCAGGTCGATCATGCATCAGCAGGGCAGCAACGGCGCCCGGCTCTTCATCCCGCCGTACAAGGATCCCCCGCTGCCCAACGTCCAGCCCCTCGTCTGGCGGCTGGTCAACCTCGTCGGGACGAACATGGCCTTCGACCTTCAGCGGCAGGGCATGTCCGGCGTCGAGAACGGCCGGAGCTATACCGCCTGGTATATCGGGGCCTGCGACGATACGCCCTGGCTCCACAACGTCGCCGGGATCCTGACGGAAGCGGCCTCCGTCCGGCTGGCCACCCCGATCCAGATCGAACCGAACGAGATCCGGAACGATTACTACGTCAAGATGCTCGATTTCGTCGATCCCTGGCCGGGCGGCTGGTGGCGCCTCCGGGACATCGTCGAATACGAGCTGGCCCTGGGCAAGAGCGTGGTCAAGACGGCCGGGATGAACCGCGAAGACCTCCTGTCGACGTATTACCAGATGAACAAATCGGCCGTGGAGAAGGTCGAGCGGAACCAGCCCTTCGCCTTCATCATCCCGGCCAAGCAGCACGACTATCCGACGATGCTCAAGATGCTCGACGTCCTGATGGCCAACGGCGTGGAAATCCATCAGGCCAAGGCCGACTTCGTCGTCGCCGATAAAAATTATCCGGCCGGCTCGTTCGTCGTCCGGATGGACCAGCCCTACAAGCCGTTCGCCTGGGCGATGCTGGAGAAGCAGAAATACCCCGACATGCGCCAGTATCCCGGCGGCCCGCCCCAGCCTCCTTACGACAACGCCGGCTGGACCCTGTGGGCCCAGATGGGCGTCGCCTGCGAACAGGTGATGGAGCCCTTCGAGGCCAAGCTCGAAAAGCTCGCCGCGGTCCCCTATCCCAAGGTCCCGGCCGGAAACGGCCGGGCGGCCTATTTCGCCCTCAGCTCGGCGGTCAACGTTTCCTATCCCGTGGCCATCGCCCTGCTCAAGGACAAAGCCGAAGTCTGGCGGACCAAGACGCCATGTCACGAAGAAAGGGATCCCGATCCCGGCCGGAAGCTTCATCGTCAAGAACTCCGACGAGGTTAAAAAAGCCCTTCCCGCCCTGCTCGAAAAATATCATCTGGCCGTCCTCGACCTGGACGACGATCGACGACATCGCCAAGGCCCCGGTTGCAATTCCCCCGGGTCGGCCTCTTCCAATCCTGGCGCGGCAACGCCGACGAAGGCTGGACGCGTTACGTCTTCGACGACCTCGGCATCCCCTATAAAACCCTCCACAACGACGACATCAAGGGGACGCGGGAGAAAGAAGCCCGACCTTCGGGCCGACTACGACGTCATCATCTTCGCCAACGACAACGCCAACACGATCATCGGGACGACGGGCGGCGCTTCGGCCGGCCCGAGGGGCGGGAGGCCGGCAGGAGCTCCCGGCGGCGCTACGGCCGGGGCTCCGACGGGCGCGCCCGCCGGGATGCTCCGGGCGGGGCTTCGGCCCAGCAGACGCCGGCCGGCGGCCAACAGCGGGCCCGGACTTCGACCACGCCTCCCGAATACGAAGGCGGCATCGGCCAGGAAGGCGTGGATATGCTCCGCGACATTCGTCGAAAAAGGCGGGATCATCGTCGCCCTCAACGCGGGCCTGCGAATTCGCCATCTCCTCGTTCAGCGCTCCCGCCCGCAATACCCTTTCCGGAGTCGACCGGACGCCAGTTCTTCTGCCCGACTTCGATCGTCCGGATTCTGGTCGACAACGAAAGTCCCATCGGGTACGGCATGCCGAAATCGGCCGCGGCGATGTTCGTTCAGAGCCTGGCCTTCGACACCAATTCCCCCGGCTACGAGTGGGAACGGAAGGTCGTAGCGGCCTATCCCGAGGACGAAATCCTCGTCAGCGGATGGCTGCTGGGCGAGTCCTACCTCTCCCGCAAGGCCGCGGTCGTCGACACGAAGTACAAGGACGGCCGGTTCATCCTGATCGGGATCCGCTCCCAGAACCGGGCCCAATCCCACGGCACCTACAAGTTCCTCCTGAACGCGCTGCTTTACCCCAAGGCTCCGTAAGCCGCGCCGTCATCGAATTCCTTCAACGGGCGCTCCGTTACGGAGCGCCCGTTTTTATTTCCGCCATCCGGCGATCTGGTTCGGTCTGATAAAGAATATCTTGAGGTCCCGGCGAGCCCCCTCGGTTGGGAATTCCGGGAGCTTATCCGACAGCGCTACAGAGTGTCGCCAATCATCTGAACTAGTACCGTCCGTTGACAGGCCGCCGTAAAATCAATATCTTGTCCCCATCCTGCGCGAGGAGAATGAGATGTCATTGAAACGATTCGGCCTTCCGGCGTCGTTCTTTCTGTTCCTTCTGTCCGTTTCGCCCCTGGCCGCCCAACAGGGCGCGGGCCGGAAGCCGGCGACGTTTCTCACCGTCCTGGCCCGGCCGAAATTCGTCGTCATGATCGTCCTCGGCCTCATCGCCTTAGTCCTGCTTCTTTCGAAAAAGATGAAGAACAGCATCAAGATCCCGTTCCTCCTCCTGACCACGTTCCTCTTCGGGATCGCTCCGAATCTTCCGGTCGCGCTGTTCAAGAAGTTCTCAATGCACCCCTCGCCCGTCTGCGCTGCGACCAAATCGATCCTCTACGGACTTGGAATGCCGCTTCTCGTCACCCTGGTCGTGATCGTCTTTCTGACACTCCTCGGGCCGAAGCTGTTCTGCGGCTGGGTCTGCCCGGTCGGGGCGATCCAGGAGCTCATCGCCATGCTCGCCGACAAGCTCAAGATCAAGCGAATCAAGTGGAACTTCGTCTTCACCCAGACGGTCCGGATCCTCATTTTCCTGCTGTTCGTCTTCCTCAGCGCAACAGCCGTCTACCACACCTTCCAGGAGGAGCAGAAAGTCGCCTTATCGATCTACGACCCGATCAACGCCTTCCACGGATTCGAGTTTACGGCAACGCCCTGGTCGCTCGCCGGCTTCCTCCATTACCTCCCCCTGCTTCTCACCCTGATCCTGGCCTTCAAGGTCTACCGGCCGTTCTGTTACCTGGTCTGCCCGGTAGGGCTATTCACCAATCTCCTGGAGCAGGTCGGCATCTTCCGGGTCACGCGCAACAAAGGCGCCTGCGACGATTGCCGCATCTGCGAGCAAAAGTCCCCGTGCCCGACGGTTCCGGAAATTTTGAAGGGTGCCGTCCTCCGGCCGGATTGCTACTCCTGCACGGTTTGCGTTAATTCTTGCCAGGAGAAAAAGGTCCTGGAATTCGGCATGAAGCGGGAAAAATAACGGGGGGGGCTTACTCGCCCGATTGGTCGAGATAACCTTCGCGAATCACCCTCGATTCGCCCGTCTGTAAATCCAAGTCATAGATATGGAAATTCGTCTTGAGGTCGAATCCCTCGCGCCGGACGGGGATATTCAATGAGGCTGACCCCTTCTCCGCGCTGCTCTGAATCCGGTGGAACACCCCGGTTGACCAGGAGAGCATAACCGGCCGGTCGAAATATTCCTTGTCCTTGATCTCGAGGCGCTGAGGCGTCAAACGGAAGCTGACAAGCTCCCCGTTTTTGTAAAGGTCAATATCGCGGAATCCGGCTAAAACGACCAAGTTGTCTTCTTGGGCGTCGTGGAGATACCAGGGCCGCTCGACGCCCGAAACCGTCCCCGGGGACAAGGCCCCCAGATCATGGACAACCCTGTCAAGCGCCTCGACCCAGGCGAGATCCTTGACGGGAATGGCGTCAAAAATGACGCCGGCCGTTTTCCGATAGGGCCGCAGGGCCGTGATCTTATAAAATCCGTCGACCTGGTGAAGAACTTCCTCGCGGTTCATCGAAATCCTTTAAATTCAAGCCGGTTTCAGGTATTCCCGACCGATTTTTCGAGCTTCCAGCAGTCTTTGCAGAGCGGCTCGTGCTCGTGCCCGCGCTTGTGGAAGAACCGTCCGCATCGCGGGCATTCCACCATCTCGTCCTTCACCCCGGCCTGCCCCGCCGTCGCCCGGCGCTTGAAAAGCGAGGAAAACGAAAGTTGAGCCATGGCGTCTCCCTTCCTTCTCTCAGCGTTTTCTATTTTACCACGAACGCCTTAAAATTCCAGGGCAATCGCCTTGATCAGGTCGGTCAGAGCCCGGAGGTCGCTTTTGACGATCTTCTCGATGAACGAATGGGCGTGGGCTCCCGGCCAGGACAGGGGGATGTCCACCGCTCCGCCGGCGAGAAAGACCGAGCCGTCGTTGCCGCCGCGGGAGTTGGAGATCAGATACGGAATTCCCTTTCGCTCGGCCAGGGCGATGATTTTTTGAAGCTCGGGCTTGGGGACGAGGTTGCTGCTGTCGAGGGCTCGGAGGACCATGCCTTTACCCAGGGGGGCATAGCCGAACCGGCGGTTGTCGAGCGGATCGTCGGTTGAGACGAAGGTATCGACGGCGAAAACATAATCCGGCTTCATGACTTTTGAAAGCTCCGTAGCCCCATTTAAGCCGATTTCCTCCTCCACGCTCCAGGCGAAGGTGACCGTTCGGTTTTTGATGGAGTTCAAGTCAAGCTCCAGGGCTGCGGCCAGGACCGCGGCGCATCCTGCCCGGTCATCCACGGCTCGCGTCGCCAGGATATCGGGCGTCAGGTCGATGATTTTTTTCTTGAAGATCACCGCCTGGCCTTCGGTCACGCCGAGGTCGCGGGCTTCTTTATCGGAGGAAACGCCCAGATACATTTCATAGGCCTCCGGGGCGAACGGCTTGGGAGCGCGCTCCATGTAATCAGGCCGGGGCAGGATGATGCCTTCGACCGGTCCCTTGGCCGCTTGAATGACAAACGGGCGCCCTTCCAGGGCCTGGGGCAGGAATCCGCCCCGCCCCTTGAGCTTGACGATCCCTTCCGGCGAAATCGTCTCGACGGTCATTCCCAACTCGTCGACGTGGGCGACGAAGAGAATATGGGGCTTGCCGCTGCCGACCGTGAACCAAACGTCGTGCTTGGCGTCACGCTCGATTTTCACGCCCTTGGGGAGACGGGCCTGGATCCAGTCGGCGACGGGCTTTTCCTGGCTCGAGATGCCGGGAACCATGACGATTTCGCGGAGAAGGTCCCAAGCCTTATCCACCGCAGCCTGGGCGGAGAGGGCAGCGCCGGACGCTGCGATCAGGAGAATCGCCGCCGAACAAATCCATCTTTTTTTAGCGCTCATTTCACACCTCCGGAAATCCACGGGCCCTCGACAATCAATCGGGAGAGAATCCTAGACAAAGCCCGAAGGTCGGCCAGGTCCACGGTTTCCGACGGGGTGCCGGCGAATTTCACCGGGATCGCCAGGCCAACGGCTTCCTTTCCGTCGGTCAGGGGGAAGGGCGATAGAAGCGGCGCCTGGGAGACGATCACCGTCTGGAGGGAAATCTTTTCTTCGGCCGCGACTTTTTCAATGGCTTTCCGAAGCGGCCACGGCTCGTCTTTCATCAAGATGAGAACCGGTCCCTTCCCTAAAACCGGGGACTTGGCGTCCGCGGTAACAGCCGCCGTATCGAGAACGATGACATAGGGAATCCCCAGGACGTTGGCCGCCCGGGTCATTCCTAAAGATCCCCGGCCGCCTCCGCGGGCCGAGAGTCGCGTTTGAGCCGCCCAAACGAAGGTTGCGGGAGTCTTTTTCGCGGAGGATTCAACCGAAAGGGCGACTTCGGTCAGGACCGCGGCCAGGGCTTTCCGGCCCAGGTTAGGTCCGGCCCGCTTGGTCCCGGCCAGCGTCACGTATTCCGGGAACAGGGCGACCGGATCGAGGATGGCGAAGCCGTTTTTTCGGGCTTCGGCTTCGGAACGGGCGCCGATATCGACATAGACAAGGTCAAGGGAAAACGCCCCGGAAATCTGGTCCCGAAGCTCCCGGGTCATCACGTGCATCGCCGGCTGAGAGACGATGCCGTAGGCCGGGACCCAGGCGTTTCGGATGATAACCGGATGGCCGATCAGGAATGAATCATAAACCGGACTGGGAGGATTGGAAGCCCGGTCGAGCCGGAGATATCCGTCGGCGGTGAAACCGCTGACGACATATCCGAAGTCGTCCAGCGGCGCCAGCACGGCGATTTCGCCGCTCGGCTTGCGATTCCCCGGCCAGGCGTACAAACCGCCGAGGTTATCTTTCTCCATCAGGTACGATTTGGGAAGCTTGGCCGCGATCTTCCCGGCCAGGTACTCCTCGTTTCCCGTGACGGCGGGAACCGCGTGGAATTCCTTGATGAGGGCTTCGAGGTCGTTAGGCCGGGGCCGAAGCGGCCGAGGCGGCCGCGGCCAGAAGCATCAGGAAAAGGACTTTCATGAATCGGAAAGGCATGGGCACCTCCGAAAAGTCGATCGCCACCTATCATATGTCCTACGATACAAAAAATCAAGGATAAAATTCCCTTGACTTTAAATATAACACTTGTTATATTACATTCGTTAGCCTTCAAACTTGAAACCGGAGAAGTGACATGAGCCCGAAAGAAACGACATTCGACAAGGCCGCGGTCCTGGCCGCGGCGATCAAGATCGTCCGAAAAAAAGGCTGGGCGAGCCTGACCGCCCGGGCCGTGGCCGTCGAGCTCAAGTCCTCGGTCGCCCCGGTCTATAGCACCTACGGCTCGATGGAGGCCCTCGAGCGGGACATCCTCCGCGAAGCCCGCCGCCTCCTCCACAAGAGCACCATGGCCGCTTACACCGACGGGGCCTTTCTCAACATCGGGGTGGGCAAAGTTGTCTTCGCCCGGGAGGAACCCCATCTTTTCGCCTCCCTCTTCCATACCCGTCACAGCCACACCGACATCGTCGAGGGCATATTCGCCTCCATCCTCGACCGGATGAAGGCCGACCCGATGCTCGGACAGCTGCCGGATGCTTCCCTCGAGCGCCTCCTCCACTACCTCGGCACCTACACCCTCGGCCTGGCTTCCTCGATCGTCTACGGCCGGACCGTGGACTCCTCGACCGACAACATCATCCGGTTGATGAAAAACGCCGGCAACATGATGATCTTCGGGGAAGTCTCCGGATTGGCCGACATGGACAGCCCCGACCACCAGAGGGAATGGGCCCGCATCCTCCGGGAAAAGAACATCGTCCTTCCTCAAACACCCGATCCAACCTGTTAAAAGGAGATAAAATGAATATCACGATCCTCAACGGAGCCGAAGGCAACGGCCGGGGTGCAACCCTCCGGTCGGTCGCCTCGGCCATCGCCGCCGAAGCCGGCGCCCGGGGCTGGACGGCTTCGGCCTTCGACCTCGCCTCCATGGACATGAAGCCCTGCCGGGGCTGTTTCGCCTGCTGGCTGAAGCATCCCGGGAAGTGCGCGATCAAGGACAAGGAGGAACTCCTCATCAAAGCCATGGCGACGACCGATCTCGCCGTCTGGCTGACGCCGGTCGTTTACGGCGGCTACGGCCCGGCCTTGAAAAAAGCCCTCGACCGGGTGATCCCGATCCTCCTCCCTTTCTTCATAAAGGTTGAAGGCGAGCTTCACCATCCCCAACGTTATCCCCGGCGGCGGAGCTTGATCGTCATCGGAACGCAGGCCGCATCCGATGAGGAGGCCGAACGGATCTTCCACGGCCTGGTTCAGAGGAACGCCCTGAACCTCAACAGCGTCCGAACCGCTTCCCGCGTCATCCGGGAAGGCGCGGCCCCGACCGAATGGGCTACGGACCTGACAACCCTGCTCGCCGAAGCCAAGGAGGCCGTCGCATGAACGCCCTTCTCATTGTCGGAAGCCCCAAAGGAAAAGCAGGCACGTCCTACAGCCATCGGCGGCTCGCTGCTGCGCCGTCTGGCCGCCGCCGGCTGGGAGACCGCGGAAACAACCGTCGCGGCCGTCCTGTCCTCCCCGGAAAAACAAGAGAGCCTTCGGCCGGGCCGTGGACGGCCGCAGACCTCGTCATCTATTCCTTCCCCCTCTACGTCGACCAGCTTCCGGCGCCGGTCATCCTCTCCCTCCCTCTCCTTGCCGGACGGGCGTCCGGCCGGAAACTCGCGGTCATCGTCCAATGCGGCTTTCCCGAAACCCATCAGAACACGCCGGCCGTAGACATCATGCGCAAATTCGCCCTCGAATCCGGCTTCCATTGGGCCGGGGCCCTGGCCGCCGGGATGGGCGGCGCGGTCGGCAACCGCTCCTTGGATAAGCCTTCAGGACCCGTCCGAAACATGGGGAAAGCTCTTGATCTGGCCGCCGCCTCGCTGGCCTCCGGCGGAGACATTCCCGAGGAGGCCTCCGCCCTTTTTGGAAAGCCGATGATGCCGAAATTCCTTTACACCCTGGCCGCGAATTTCGGGATGAAAATGCTCGCCCGCAAGCACAAGGTCAAGAAGCGCGTATACGACCGCCCTTACGCTTGATTAGAAAATACCGTAACTTCCGCTTCGCGGGTCCATAAAGAGGAAGATCCGGGGTGGAAAATACGTAAGCAGGGCGAAAGCCAGAAGCAGGACAATGATGCCGGTCGCGAGCCAATCGCCTCCAGGCGGCGCCAAGGGACGGAGCGGCCATAATCCGAAAGCTCAGATACTGACCGACAAAGGCCGCCAAAATGAACAGCAGGATATCGGCCCAGAGGTAATGGCGTCCCAGGGCCGCCTTATAGCCGTAGAAGATCGTCCCGATCACAATCGGCATCGTCCAAAGACAGGCGGCCTTGCCGATCCAAAAATTTGCGGGCTTTCTCCCCTTCCAGGCGAAGAGCTCCACCAAGGCAAAGAGATAGAGCCGGCCAGAATCCAAGCTTGAAATGCTCCCAGGTGCTTTCGTTGACCGCCGCCAGCCAGGCGACCGGCCGGAATCCCCCGCTCCATTCGAACACGAAGTGGAGAGCCGAACCGGCGATGATGACAAACGCCGCCCCCGCCATTTCCCACCGATAAATCTCTCTGCGGTTCATAAAATTAACTCTTCATCCTTTTTCCTAAAAACCTCGGTCGGTGATGCGTTCCATAAGTCCTCCTTGTGATTATTTCGGCCGCGGGCATACCGCGGCCGGGGTGGAGAGGGCGAGAAGCATGGCGTCTTGATTTGGATGATTTAGAGCGGCAGCTTCATTCGCCGCAGGAAGTCCTGAAAGCGAGGCTCTGTCCGCAGGATGTCGAAGATCGGATCCGCGCCGATGTACGGCACGTTGGGATCATGCGCTTCCAGGGCCCGTTCCAGCCAATCGAGGGCTTCGGCGTTTTTGCCGGCCCGGGTGAAGAGCGTCGCGATCTGCCAGGGGGTGACGAAGGATGTCTGGGAGCGGGCAATGAAAGTTTCGGCAACCCGCTGCAGGGCGAGGCGATATCCTCCCTCGGCGTAGCCTCGGGAAAGGGCCGCCACGGCTTGTTGATCGCCCTTGGCTTCGAAAGACGCCTTCCATATCTTGAGGGCTTCTTCGTATTGCGCAGTCATATGGTAGACCGACCGGAGCGTCGCCAGGGCGATCGCGTCGTCGGGAGACGTCTTAAGGATGTCGAGGAGAACGCTGATGGCCTCGCGATATCGACGGGCGTGCACGAGAGCCATACCGTAAAAATCCCGGGTCAAGGTGTTGAGCGGGTCCAATTCCAAGGCCCGCTCGGCATGCTCTATCCCTTCCTTCGGGCGTTTCATGATATTCAAGAAATGAGCATAAGAGCTGTGGGTCTCCGAATCATTGGGATTGAGCTCGAGGGCCCGGCGAAATTCCCTCTCCGCTCCCGGCCAGTCCCAATCCGTCCAGGTGTTGATGCCGGCCAGGCTGCGATGGACTTCCGCGAGCGTACCGTCCAATTCCAGGGCCTTCAGGGCCGCGGCTTTCTGCCTCGGGGTGGCCTCGGCACTGGAAAGGAATCCTTGCTGTTTGTACCCTCCCCACACGCTGGCCACGCCCACATAAGCCGGCGCATATTCCGGATCTTTGTCCAGGGCGAATTGGAAATACTTCAGAGCGGCGTCGAGCCCCTGTTTGCTGAGGGTGTTCCTTTGGAACTCGCCCTTAAGACAGGCGTCGTAGGCCTCGGGATTGACCGGGCGGGCGCCGGCCAGACGGGTCACGTCCCGGGGGCTGAGCTGCACCTTTAATTCCCCCATAATCCAGGTGACGGCTTCATTTTGCAGCGAGAGGATATCGATGAGGTTGCGTTCGAAGGACTTGGCCCACAGTTGCGCCTCGGTCTTCGGATCGACCAGCTGGGCCGTGACGCGGACTTTGTCTCCGTCGCGCAAAACGGCGCCCGTTATCAGCAAGTCGACGTTCAATTCCCGGGCAATCTCGGACAGGGATGTCTTTGTCCCTTGGTAGCGCAAAACCGAAGTTCGGGCGATCACCCGCTTCAGGCTGCCGATCTGGGAGAGGCTTGTGATCAAGGCCTCGTGGATGCCCGCGGAGAAGTATTCCTGCTGCGGATCTTTGGATTGATTCTCGAGGGGAAGGACGGCGATGGAGGTGTGGGCCTCGCCCGGCTTCGGGAGCACGAAGGTGAAGAACAGGGCGATAAGGACAACGAGGCCTCCCAACCCCGCGTAGGCCTGCCGTTTTTTAAGGCCCAGGATTTTGCCCCGGAGGAAATTCGTTTTTGCCTTGAGCGGCTTCTGCCCTTCGGCTACGGCTTTCAGGTCGTCCAGCAGCTCGCCCATGCTCTGGTAGCGTTCCGCCGGACTCTTGGCCAAGGCCGTCTGGATCACATTCTCGAGCTCTTTGGAGACTCCGGCCCGGATTTTCGAGACCGGCTCCTGGTCCTTGTGGACGATGGCGAACATCAGCGTCTGCTCGGAGCTCCCTTTGAACGGAAGCTGTCCCGTCAACATCTCGTAGAGGACGACGCCCAGGGACCAGATGTCGGTCCGATGATCCAGCGTCTCTCCGCGGACCTGCTCGGGCGACATATACGCGGCCGTCCCCATCGTCACCGCTTCCTTGGTGATGAGCGATTCCCCCAGGACCTTGGCCAGGCCGAAATCCATGACCTTCACCCGGCCGTCCGCCGTAATCATGATATTGCCCGGCTTGATGTCGCGGTGGATGATCCCCTTTTTGTGGGCTTCCTTGAGCCCCTCGGCCGACTGAAGAGCGATCTTCAGGGCGATGGCTTGATCCATCGGTTTCCCGGCGATCTTCTCCCTCAAGGTTATTCCGTCGATCAATTCCATGACGATGAAGGGCTCGGCGTCCTCTTCATTGATCTCATGGATCGTGCAGATATGGGGATGGGAGAGGGCGGCCGTCGCCCGGGCCTCCCGGATGAACCGTTCCCCGGCTTCCGGATAATCCAGGAATTCCGGCGGCAGGAACTTGAGGGCGACGGCCCGCTTCAGCCGGATGTCTTCGGCTTTGTAGACAATCCCCATGCCCCCTTTGCCGATCGGCTCGATGATGGCGTATTTCCCGGCGAGTGTGCTGCCTTTCGTCAGCTGTTTCAGCGAGGCCTGGAAGGTCGCGGTCCGGGGAAACGGGGTTTCCCCCGGTGCGTCGAGCCTCGTTCCGCAATCTCCGCAGAACTTCTGGGTCTCGGCGTTAGCCAGGTGACATTTCGGGCACGGGATCGCCACGGTGAACCACTCTCCTTAGATGGATCAAAGGCTAACAAGCCGAGGAATCAATGTCAACCGCGAGATGCGCCGGAGTTCTTTCGAGAAAGGAAAGGATTCAGGATGCGGGCCAAAAACAGGAGAACAAGGCAGCCGATGACATTGAACCAAAGATACGGGATCTTCGTGAAGAAATAGCAGGCAAGGACCGTCAGCTCGGCGATGATCGCGGCGGCGAACGTGGCGTGCCCGTTGATCGATTTGAAATAGAAGGCGATAAGAAAAATTCCCAGGATGGTCCCGTAAAAAAGGGACCCCATGATATTGACGGCCTCGATCAGGGAGCCGAGCCGGTTGGCGAATTGGGCAAAGGCGATCGCGTAGAGCCCCCAGAAGATCGTGGCCAGCTTCGAGACGACGAGGTAATGGCGCTCCGAAGCGTTCCGTTTCACCAGGCGCTTGTATATGTCAATCACGGTGACGGAGGCCAAGGCGTTGATTTCGGCCGAGGAAGAGGACATCGAGGCCGAGATGATCGCGGCCAGGATCAGCCCGAGAATCCCGGTCGGCAAATACCGGGTCACGAAGCTCAAGAAGATGAAATTGGTGTCGTTCGTGTCGGCCCGGGGATTGTCCTTCTTGATGAGACGAAGGGCTTCTTCCCGGAGGCTGAGCTCGGCCTGCCGCGTCGTCCGAAGCCTCTGAAGCGATGCCTCAAAGTCCGTGCCAATCCCCGCTTTCTTCGCTCCCAGCATGCTGCGGATCTGCTCCTGTTTCTCCCCGTTCAGCCGCTGGTAGTCCGTTTCCAGCTTGCCGTAGTCGGCGGCGTAGGCGCCGCTTTTGACCGCGGCGGTCGCGACCGGATTGAAAAACAGCGGCGGCGTCACGAACTGGTAAAAAACGAAGATCATCGCCCCGATGAACAGGATGACGAACTGCATCGGAACTTTGACCAGGCCGTTGGCCAGAAGCCCCATCCGGCTTTGGCCGATGGACCGGCCGCCCAGGTAGCGCTGAACCTGCGACTGGTCCGTGCCGAAATAGGACAAAGCCAGGAAACCGCCGCCGATCAACCCCGACCAGAAATTATAGTTGTCCTTCCAGCCGAAGGTGAAGTTGACGACGTTCATCTTCCCGAGCTTTCCGGCCACCTGGACGGCGTCGAGGAACGAAATGTCGGGCGGAAGCCGGTGGAGAACCAGATAGAGGGCGGTGGCCATGCCGACCGTAACGATGCCCATCTGCAGGAGATGGGTCTTGTAGACGGCGTCCGTGCCTCCGACCGTCGTATAAAGAATAACCAAGCCGCCCGTCAGGAGAATCGTCAGGCGGAAATCCCAGTTGAGGATCACGGAGAAGATCAGGGCCGGGGCGAGGATCGTGAACCCGGCGGCCAGCCCCCGCTGGATGAGAAACAAGAGGCTTCCCAGGACCCGGTTTTTGAGGTCAAACCGCTGTTCCAGGAGCTCGTAGGCCGTGTAGACCTTGAGCTTGTGGTAGAGGGGGACGGCGGTGATGGAGAGAATGACCATGGCGATCGGCAGGCCGAAATAAAATTGAACGAATCGCATCCCGTCCACGTAGGCTTGCCCCGGCGTGGACAGGAAGGTGATCGCGCTGGCCTGGGTCGCCATGATCGATATGGTGATGAGATACCAAGGGGTCGCGTGGTCGGCCAGGAAAAAGCCCTGGGTATCCTTTTTTTTCGCGTTTTCCAGACGCCGTAGGCGACCACGAAGAGGAGGAAGGACGAGAGGATGATCCAGTCGAGGGAGCGCATGGGTCAGGCTTTCAGGATCTCCTCATAATAGGCTTCGTAACGGGGGATGATCTCGTCGGCCCGGAACGATTCCTCGGCCCTTTTCCGGGCCCGCTTCCGGAAGAGCTCGTGGCGGGCCGGGTCACAGAGCAGGGCTGCGGCCTCGGCCGCCATGGAGGCGATATCGCCGACGGGAAAAAGGTATCCCGTTTCCCCGTGGACGACAACCTCGGGAAGGCCGCCGACGTCCGTGGCGATCACCGGGACACCGCAGCTCATGGCCTCCAGAGCCGAAAGGCCGAAGCTTTCCTGCTCGCTCGGCAAGAGAAACAGGTCGGCGCAGTCGAACAGGGGCTCCAACTGGTCCTGCTCCCCGAGGAAATGGACATCGGCCGCAAGCTTCAGCTCCCGGACCAGCTGCTGGATGAACATTCGCTCGGGCCCATCGCCGATCAGCAAGAGCTTGGACGGGATCCGTTCCCGGACGCGGGCGAAGACGCGGACGACGTCGCCGATCCTTTTGACCGGGCGGAAATTGGAGACGTGCATCAGGATCTTTTCATTCCGGGGCGCGTAGACCTCCCGCGAGCAGGCATCCCGGTCCTTGTCCCGGCCGGCGATCGAAACAAAATTCGGGATCACCCGGATCTCCCTCCGGATTTCGAATTCTTCGATCGTTCGTTTCCGGAGATATTCCGAGACCGCGGTCACACCGTCGG
Organism: Candidatus Aminicenantota bacterium; assembly: GCA_963783665.1. Taxonomy (GTDB): domain Bacteria; phylum Acidobacteriota; class Aminicenantia; order Aminicenantales; family UBA4085; genus JAAZPG01. The sequence goes on from CAWANZ010000002.1 coordinate 1,069,054, forward strand.
AGTTTTCGATGGCGAATTGGACGACCCGGCGGAACGACGGATCCGCTCCGACGAGGGTGATGTCCGTGCCATGAAGAGTGGTCACGGTCTTTGGCCGTCGGGAAGGAATGATCTGCTTGGCCAGGTAGGCGCTCGCCGCATGAGGAACCGCGTAGTGGGAGTGAATCAGGTCGAGACCGTGGGCTTCGGCCAGCTCCACCAAGGTGGTGACCAGCCCCAGCTCGTAGGGAGGGTATTTGAACAGCGGGTAGGCGCCGACCTCGATCTCGTGAAGGAAGATGTTTTGATGAAACGTGCGCAGACGGAAAGGGGTCGCGTAGCTCACGATATGCATCTCGTGGCCTTTTTTGGCCAGGCCGATCGCCAGCTCCGAGGCGATGACGCCGCTCCCTCCGTGGGTTGGATAGCAGACGATTCCGATTTTCACGGGAGGCGTCCTCCTCTAAGGAATGGTCCACAAGGGACCGGTCCCGAAAAATGCGACGGGATCCTCGATCCGGATCGCTTCGCGGACTAAAAAGGGCTCGCCGTATTTAGCTCCGATCGCCGCCCCAAAGCGTTTGTCCCTGGTTTCGATGAAATCCAGGAATTCCGGCTTGGCGATGGGAGTTTCCCCACCCTGGGGAGGAAATTGGGACCGATAGGCCCGGATCGCCTCCATTTTTTTCCCCCAAGCAATGGAGATATCGACGATGAACGAGGGGGGAAACTCATACCGGCTTTGGTAAAAGATGATCTTGGAAGGACGGAAGGCCGGCCAGCTCGTTTCGATGCTTTTTAACCCGGACAGGTAAACGGATGCGCGGACGAGCTGCGAGGCGTGCTCATGGTCGGGATGGCGATCGATCCAGTAAGGCGCCAAGACGATCCCCGGCCGGAATTCTCTCAAAACTTCGACCACTTTCATTTTATTTTCCCAGGTCTCTTCGATCCGGGCGTCAGGGATATCCAGCATTCGATGTACGGCTAAGCCCAAGATCGATGCCGCATCCTCGAATTCCCGGGCCCGGATTTCGGCCGAGCCCCGGGTGGCCATTTCGCCCCGGGTCAGGGCGATGACTCCGGTTTTGTGGCCTTGGGCGGCTATCGTGATGAGAGTGCCGCCGCAAGCTAATTCGATGTCGTCGGCGTGTGCCCCGAAGGCAAGAGCGGCGAGTTCCATGGCGGTCTCCTTTGCGGCCTCGAATCGGTCAGAGATAAATGAGCTGATGCCCGTGTTCCTCGATCGGAAGGTCCTGGTCCAGCCGCTCCATCAGGCCGTAGCCGTATTTAAAAAGATACGGGACGATATTGAACACCCGTTCCTGAAGGCGCTGGTTGGGGAAGAGATGTTCGATGGCCTTGTTGAGCTGTTGGATCGCCGTTTCGTTTCGCTTGCGGGCCGCCTGGCGGATCTTTTTTTCCAGAAACGTCCATTGGAGGCTCATTTTGCCCTTGGCTTGATCCAGCGAATCCTTCAGGGCGGGTTCGAAGGCGAGGGCTTCCTGCTTGAGAGATTCGAAATCCCGGTCCAGTTGGTCGCGGCCGTGGCGCATCGATTCATCCAGGGAGCCGGGGATCTCCTTTTTCGTGATGTCGCCGATGATTCCGGGCCCCCGGCGCCAAAGATCGGTCAAGCTTAGCTCGTATTTCCGAAGGACACAATCGATCTTTTTTTCGACGATGGTTGCGCTTTTCCGGGGGTAGATAACGGGCATCGACAGCCCGAAGGTTTCATAAACACCCTTCATCTGGGCAAAGTACGCAATCTCGCCCGGCCCGGCGACGTAGGCAACGGTGGGCAGGAGCGCGTCCTGGTAGATGGGACGGAGGAGAACGTTTGGGCTGAAGAGAGACGGATTTTGCCTGGCCAAAGTCAGGACTTCTCCTTCCGAACCGTGGAGCGGAAGGCGTTCCCGATCCAGACGAAAGAGGTTGAGGATTCCCTCGTGAAGAGGAATCTGAGTTTCATAACCGGCCTGATGCAGTCTCCGTGAAGTCGCCAGAGCCTCCCGTGTTGAGGGAGATCCTTCGGCGATCTCGCGAACAAAAACATCCTTCCCCAATTCTCTCAGTCGGGGGTGACCCGGATCGATCAAGATCAATCCTGAGGACCGAAAGAGCCGGGCCATCCACCTGCCGAAGGCGTCGGCAAACGACAGGCCGGGGGCGTAAGCGTCCCGAAGATGCTCGAGAATCTCCCTTTGAACTCGGAATCCGGGGTCAGATCGCTCAGCCGTCGGATGCAATCGCCCATCGCCGGCGGGCAGGGGCAGGTGCGACGCCGGGATCTTGAATCCTGGGGACACCGTCGGGCAGCGGATCTCCTGCTGCCGGTTCAATGGATCCAGGAGAGTGATGTGATCGATCTCCTCCCGGTCATGATCGTCCGAGGCCAGCCAGAAGACGGGAACGAAGCAGTTCGAACCGCGCCGATTCAACTCGTCGGCGAGCTTGATCGCGGTCAGGGCTTTATAGACGGTGTAGAGCGGCCCGGAGAACAACCCGACTTGCTGCCCGGTGACAATAGCGCAGGCCCGGTCGCGGGTGAGGCTCCTGATCCGGTCCAGCGTCCGCGAGCCGCAGCCGTAGCCGACGTTTTGCTCCTCCAAAACGGCGGCCAGCTCCGTCCGCGGAAGCATTCGCGCCCTCGCTCGCTCCGTCTGGCTCTCGAAAGCAGCCGGATCCCGAAAGTCGCCGTTGAAAAAGTCCCGGACTTTGGCAAAGTCGCCAATGTAGTCGGCCGTCGTCAGGGGCAAATGGGGGAGCTGATCGGCCGGGATCGCCATCTATTCAAACGCTTTCGTCAAGAGAGTGAAGAGCAGAATGAGAATGGCCAGAAACGCCAGGACAAAGCCGTACATCCGCCTCCATGACGAGAAAAATGGAGGGCGCTCGGAGTCGGTCTCACTTTTTTTCATCAGCCGAAGCTCCTGTGTGCTTTCCCGCAGAAATCAGGTTGGCGAAAAGCCGGAAGGCGCCCGCCACGCCCGCCGGCAGCTGGCGGAACCAGGCGTAGCCGGTGTAGATAAAGACTCCGCGGCCGTATCGGGCATAGAGGAGGCCTCCCTTTCTCTCGGGCTCGTCGGGATCATGGCTGGAAAGGACGGCATCGTATCGATCGTCCCATTGGGAGGCGAAATGCAGCCCGCGCTCCTGGATCCATCCCTCGAAATCTTTTGCGGTGATCTTGTTCGGAAGGTTGAGAAGCGGATGCCCGGGAGCTGGAAAGACGACCGGCGCGGTTTCGACGCAAACCCGGTCGCGGCCGATGGTCAGAGGATAGGGGCCGATGATGTTGGCAAGCTGATTGGAGGCCACATTGTACTGGACAACAAGCGTCCCGCCGCCTTCGACATAGCGCATCAGCTTCTCTTTGGCCAGCCGCAGGTTTTCCCGGGTATTGTATGCCCTGACTCCGGTTACGATCGCGTCAAATGGCGTCAGATCCTGGCCGTTGTCGAGATCGTCGTTCAGAAGAATCACCTCGTATCCGAGGGATTGCAGGGCCGCCGGGACTTCGTCTCCCGCGCCCATCATGTATCCGATTCTCTTGCCTTCGGTTTTAATGTCCAGCTTGACGACTTTCAACCGGCTCTCCGGGAAATCGACCTGTCGATGAATATGAGGGTACGAAATTTCCACAAAGGTCGCGGCTGATGTTCTCTCCTCCGATCTCGGCTTCCGCCGTCAAGGAGGCCTCGCCCGCCGTTTTCGGCGGAACGACGTCGAACGCGACCTCCGTTTCGGCGTACTTTCCGGTAAGGGAAAAGGGAATTTGGGACGGCGTGACCCTCCAGGGGTCCGGTCCCGTCAGCCGGATGAAACCTGAGACATTCGGGGAATGGCTCTTCAACCTGACTTTAATTTGCCGGGAATCTCCGTCGGCGAAAATATGAACCTTGGTTTCGACTTGGATCGTCACCCGGGGTCTGATTTCGAACGGCCGGTAGAGCTCGCCCTGCACGGGATCCGACCAGCGAAAGAGGAGGGGAATCTCGTAATCAAGTTGAACGCCCTCGATGCTCAGGCCGATTTTGGCGCTGACGGAGGGCGGATTTTCAGCCTGCCCGGCGAAACGCGGATCTTCGGCCGAACCGCGGCCGCTTTGAGAGACGGGTACCAGCCAGTAGGGCTGGGAAAGGGGAAAATCCTTTGGAATCTGAATCGTCCGGTCGAGGGCGACCGGTTCGTTGTTATTGAGGGGAAGATCGACGATCGCGGCAGGCATCACCCCGGGAAATTCCAGGCTGTGAAGTGAGAAAGGGCGATCGGACCGATTGATGATGGTCGTTCGGATTTGAACCGGGTCCCCGGCCGCGGCGGAATAATCGCCGGCGATGGCCTCCAGCCAAATCCCGGCGCAGGCCTGGATAACTCCCGACAATTCCCGTTTTTTAAGGAGGACCCAAGGATCCTCTGGAAGCCGGGCCAGTTCCGCGTTAACGGCCAACAGGCCGGGAATCGATTTTGAAGGTCGGAGAGGATCGAAAGACTTGAGAATCTCGGCCAGGAGGAAACCGACTTTTTGTCCGCCGGGGATCCGATTCCAGGTCACCTCAATCCCTTCGAAAATGTCTTCCGTGGCCGAATCGCCGGCCACGACTTCGAAGGATTCGCTTCGGCTTCCCCGCCGCCCGCCCTGGCCGATCCCCTGGCTCTTATGCTGGGACCGGCTTTCTCCGGCGATCTCCGCGTAGGATTTTCCCAGGAGCGGATTGTATTCGCCCGTATCAACCCGCAACCCGCGCCTGTCCGCTTCCTCTCCGGGGCGAAAGACGTTTCCGAGCATGCGTTTGGCCTTCCAGGGTTTCGCGTATCTCAATTGCTCGGGAAACCGGTTCGGGATCGGCCGCGGCGGAAAACGCTTCTTGGATCAACTGCCCGGAGGCGGCGTGGTGGCCGTGCCCGCCGGAGTTTTCGGCTGCGAACCGGCTGATGATCACGTCGGGCCTGAAGGTGCGGATCACCCAGACGATATCGCCGAGGATTTTTTCTTTTCCCCAGAAGGCGAACGTCTCTATCGCGCTCTTCGAATAGCCGAAATCGACGGCCGAGGTGAAGAACTGCTCGGCGCCGTCGATCCGGCGGGCGGCCAGCAGCTCCTGGGTTCGGATCAGCCCGATTTCGGCTCCCTGCTCCGGGCCGATCAGGTTCTGGCCGCCTTCACCGCGCGTCAGCGACAGGTAGGCGGCCCGGTAGGCGCGCCCCTTGGAAAAATAAGCAAGAACGGCCGCATTCTCATCGTCCGGATGAGCGCCGACATAAAGAACGCTCCCGAGAACGTTCAGCTTGGCCAGAGCGATCTGCAGCTCCGCGGCGTCGGGGATCCCTTCCTGCTGCGACCGGGCGAGAGGACAGAGAAAGAGCGACGCCGCTCAAAATTCCGAAAATAAGCTTGTTAAGAATGGGTCCTCTCCGTGCTTAAGCGTTCGCGTCAGACCCCGACGGCGGAAAACCGCTGATCGAATCTGTTCGGCCAATTATTGGGCGATCTGAATTTTAAACGGGACTTTCAACTGCTCCCATTGCAGGAAGGCGACGGCCGAGGTTCCCGCCAGTTCGTCAAATCCATAGGACAACCATTCCTGGTGGGGAATTTTAACCGGGACGACGGTGACGCGAAGGGCGTCTTCCTCCTGCTTGTAGGCGAAGCTTCCCCAGCCGGCATTGTTCTTGCTGAAGATGATGATCCAGTCGTTTTCCTGGGGGATCATATGGATGCTATATTTCCCGGCCGGCAAGAGTTTCCCTTCAATCAGAACGTTTTTGCTGAATTCGATGGTTGTGTTCTCATTGGCGCCCGCCCGCCAGGGGAAAGGCCGGTTTTCAGAATACTTGTTTCCGGGAGCCAAGCCCAATGGCACCAGCTCGCCCCAGATCTTTCTTCCCTTGACGCCCGGCCGGGAATACGTGATGGTGATATCCAGGTCCATTCCCAGCCGCTGCATCACGCTGGCTTTAAGGCTCGCGGGGACTCTGGCGCCCTGGGCGGCGGCAGAAGAGGGCCACGCCAGAAAAACAGCCAGGCTCAGGACAAGAACAAACCCAATCCCAAAACGCTTCATGGTTTCCTCCTTTGGAAACAGGGAATTTCTTCCCTTTCTTTTCGATGGACATATTATAGCCGAATTCGGGCCGCAACCGGCAAACTTAAAGGGCGGCCTATGAGGCCGTTTGCCCGTATCCACGTCTTCGCCGGCGGCCAACGGAGCAACCCAGCCACCCTGGGATGCCCCCTAATCTGACCTGTTTGGGGTCGATCTCGGGCCGGGACTTAAGCCAGCGGACGGCTACGAGGCGCAGGACCCTGAATTGCGGGCCAAGCGAAAGATTCCGAAGCGGATTCAGCCCTGCAGCACCTTCACGGCTTCCTCGATCTTGCTGACGTCGAGGACGACCGTGTTCATGTTCGGCTTATGGCTGATCGTGCCGTAGCAATACTCGATGTTGATCCCCTCGTCGCCCAGCTTGGTCGTCAGCTCGGCCAGGGCGCCCGGGCGGTTATCGATGTCGACGAGCAGGACGTCGCGCAGCTCGATCGTATAGTTCAGCTTCTGGAGCAATTTAACGGTTTTGTTGAGGTTCTTGACGTAGAGTTTGGCCGTGTCATGAAAGACGCCGATGGCCTCGATGTTGATTTCGTTCTCGGCAAGGTAGGAACACAGGTCTCCCAGCGTCGACGGCTTGTTTTCCAGGATGACGTAGATCTCGGTGATGCGTTCCATAAGTCCTCCTTGTGTCTATTTCGGCCGCGGGCGAACCGCGGCCGGGGTGGTCGTTTTGGGGAAAAGAAGGCGGCCGGAAGCGATAAGGGGATATCCCATGTCAGGTTCTATTTGAATATAGGTCAAGGAACGGTAAAAAGCAACCTAGCGCTGCGTCTCCTCGATCATCCCGGGCAAAGAGCTTATGAGACAGGACATTAGTCGAATATCTTTCCCGGATTGAGTATCCCGGCCGGGTCGAAGACGCGCTTGAGGCCGCGCATCAGATCGATCTGGGCGGCCGGAAGGCTTTCGGCCAGGTATTTTTTCTTGACCAGGCCGATGCCGTGCTCGCCGGAAACCACACCGCCCCGGGCCAAGCCGTCGGCGAAAATCTCCGCCCGGACGGCTTCCAGCGGGCCGCGCCATTCCTCTTCGGACATGGGGACGACCTTCCCCTCGACGTAGCGGGCGTTCATCAGGTGGGTGTGGACATTCCCGTCCCCGGCATGGCCGAACGTCGGGAGCCAGACACCGTATTTCTCGGCGATCTGCTGGACGCGGCGGACGTGGGCGGCGATTTCCCCGCGGGGGACGGCGATATCGAGGATCTCGATCGTCTCGGCCTTGACCGCCTCGTAGATCTTGCTCCGGATCGCCAGGACGTTCTCCTGCTTGGCCGTGGTGTCGGCGATGAAGACGTCCAGGGCCCCCCGCTCGAGGGCCGCCTCGGCCAGCCCTTCGGACTGCCGGTCCATGTCTTCCTCGGAGGCGGCGTCGAGGATGAGGAACAGGTGGACCGTCCCGGCATGGCAAGGCCACGTCCGTTGGAGGTGCTCCTCGGTGATATGAATGACGTCCAGCGGGACGAATTCCAAGGCCAGGGGGACGGGGTCCCGGGACAGGAGAACGGGCACAGTCTCGATCGCCGCTTCGAGAGAGTCGAAGGGAATGACAAGCGAGCGGGTCAGGGCCGGCTTGGTCCGGAACTGGATGACGGCCTTGGTGATGATTCCGAGCGTGCCTTCCGAGCCGATGAACAGGTGCATCAGGTTGTAGCCGGAGCTCGACTTGATGAGCTTTCCTCCCAGGGTCAGGATGTCGCCCGAGGCAGTCACGACCTCCAGGCCCCGGATATAATTTCGGATGACGCCGTATTTGACCGCCCGGCTGCCGCCGGCGTTCGTGGCGATCATCCCGCCGACCATGGCGCTCTCTTCCCCCGGATGGGGCGGAAAGTCGAATCCCGCCTCGGCCACGGCTTTTTCCAGGGCCAAAAGGGTCACGCCGGCCTCGACCACGGCCATCTGGTTGACGGGGTCGATTTCCAGGACCCGGTTCATCAGCTCCAGGCTCAGGACGATCCCGCCCGTCGTCGGAACGCAGCCGCCGCACAAGCCTGTCGCCCCTCCCCTGGCGGTAACCGGAATCCCGGCCAGACCGGAGATTTTCAGGATCGCCGAGACGTCGGCGGCCGTTTTCGGCCGGACCACCAGGTCGGCCGGCCGGCGGATATCGTTCAGGGCGTACTCGTCGTGTCCGTATGCGGCCAGGGTGTCGGGATCGGTCAGGACGTTGCCCGGCCCGACCACGGCTTCGAGGGCGGAGAGGGTTTCGGGGGTAATTTGGGGGGACATGAAGACTCCTTATGTCCCCGGGATTATACTATCTTGTCAACGAATTCGCGAAAAAGGGCGTAAGCATGAGTGAAGAGCCCAAAATGGACGAAACAGCCCTCGTACGACTTGCCCAGGCGGGTGACGCGGCCGCCTGGAAAAGCCTGTTCGACTCTCATAATCGGAGGGTCTTCAGTCTGGCCTTCCGGTTCCTGGGCAACCGGTCCGACGCCGAGGACGTCCTCCAGGAGACATTTGTCAAGGCCTTCCGCGGCCTGGACGGGTTCAACCCGGACTTCGCCGGCGGATTCGCCGCCTGGATCGGACGGATCGGAGCCAATTGCAGCCTCGACGCCCTGCGCCGGAAAAAGCATCGGGAGACGCTCTCCCTGGAGGATGAAGCCGTGGCCGACCCTTCCGACGGGACGCATCAGGCCAACCCGGAGCGGGAAACCGGAAACCGGGAAATCCGGGCCCGCATCGAGGAAGCCCTGGGCGATTTGTCGCCGAAACAGAGGCTGATTTTTACCCTCCGTCACGACGAAGGCTACACGACCAGGGAAATCGCCGGAATGATCGAGGTGACCGAAGGCAGCGTGAAAACGCATCTGTTCCGGGCCGTCGGGGCCTTACGGAAGAGACTGAGCCGCGTTCTTGTGGAGGATCGCAATGAAATGTAAACAAGCCCGTCAAGCCGTCGTTCTCGACTATTACGGAGAGCTCTCGGCGGCGGAAAAAACAGAGTTGACCGCTCACCTCCGGGATTGCCGGACGTGTGCGTCCGAGCGGGAGGAAACCCTCCGCGTCTTCACCCTCCTCGAAGCCAATCCGCCGGCCCCGGTTCCGGAACCGGATGCCGAACGGGTTTGGAGCAAGGTCGAGTTCCGCCTCAACCCCAAGAGCCTGCCGGAGCGCCGGCCGGCTTGGGGAAGCCGTCAATGGTCGTTGGCCGGGGCGGCCCTCGTCCTGGTCCTCGTCGCCGGAATCTTCATCGGCCGGGGCCTCCTTCCTCCCCAAATCCCCGTCTCCCCCCTCGCTTCGTCCGTTTCGGGACCTTTCCGCCAGGGCGCCGGCGTGAAATCGGTCCTGGCCGGCCACCTGGAAGACATGAAGCCCCTCCTCCTCGAATACGCCAACTCCATCCCCGCGTCCTCGTCGGGCCGGACGGTTTCGATCGACGAAAACCTTCTCCGGGCCCTCTTGCTCCAAAACGTCCTCCTCCGGGATGCCCTGGCCAAGTCGGACCCGGCCGCGGCCGAGCTCCTGGATGATTGCGACCTGATCCTCAAGGAAATCCTCAATCGGGACCGTCCCACCGCGGCTTCGCCGACCGATATCCGGGACCTGATCCTGAAGCGGGACGTCCTTTTCAAGCTCGAAATTCTTAAAAAGACATAGGAGATAAAAATGAAAAAGAAAACTCTGATCGCGCTGTTCGGCTTGGCTCTCGCTCTGGCCTCCGGCCCGGCCGCCTGGTCCCAGGATCCGGCATACGCCGAAGCTCTGGCCGCCTTCGAAGCTCAAGCCGCGACCAAACAGGCCCAGGTTGATTCCAAACAGGACGAATTGGCCAAGGCCCTGTATGAATTGGCCAAGAAGAACGTCTACGGCAAAAGCTACGACAAGGCCATTCAGCAATTCCAGGAGCTCAATTCCAAGTACGCCCAGTCCCTTTACGGACAGGAAGGGCTGTACTGGCTGGGTTACAGCCTGGACAAGCACGCGGCCACGCTCAACGACGCCAAGATGAAGCTGGAGATGAAGCAACAGGCCATCGAGCAGCTGAACGCCCTTCTGCAGAAATACCCGGCCAACGCCTGGATCAAGGACGCCAGGATCCTCCAGGTCCAGATCGCCGAGGAGCTCGTTCGGAGCGGCTTGGGGAAATACCGCCGGTACATCAACGGCAACCTCCGGGGCGACGGGGAAGCGGCCTTGGCCGGCGTCGATGAAGGCGTCGAGGGCGGAGTCCTGGGAGGCGTCAGCGCCGCGGCCATCGCCGGCGCCCTCGATAGCGCCCGGGGCGTCGCGGCCGGCCTCGGCCTCGCCAAGCAACTGGACCCTGACACCGAGCTCAAGCTCGTCGCCCTGAACGCCCTGATGGGGATGGACGAGGAAAAGGCCTTCCCCATCCTGGAAAAGATGATCCGGGATGAAAAAAATCCCGACCTGCGGGCTCACGCTCTCTTCATCCTCAGCCAAAACGATTCGCCCAAGGCCCTCCCGATCCTGATCCAGATCGCCGAAAAAGATCCCTCGCCGGAGCTGCGGCAGACGGCGATTTTCTGGCTCGGACAGAGGGGCGATGAGGCGGGGATGACGGCCCTCCTGAAGATCTATGACACGGCCGACATCAAGCTCAAGGACAACCTGATCATGGCCTTCGCCCAGAGCGGCAGCGCCAAGGCGGCCGCCAAGATCATCGACATCGTCAAGAACGAGAAAGACCCCGAGATCCGGTCCAAAGCCCTCTTCTGGTACGGGCAGAGCGAAGGCGAAAAGTCCATGCCCCTGCTGCTCGAAGTTTTCAAATCGACCGACAACACCAAGATCAAGCAGCAGATCATCATGTCCCTGGCCCAGACCGAAACGCCCAAGGCGATTTCGGCCCTGATCGAAATGGCCCGCAAGGAAACCAATTTCGAAATCAAGAAACAGCTGGTCTTCTGGATCGGCCAGTCCGACAGCCCCGAAGCCCTCAAGTTCCTCGAAGAATTGATCAAGAAATAAGCGTCCAACGGACACTCCAATGAAATTCACCTCTCGGGCAAAGAGAATGTACCTCCGGACGGCGGCCCTCCTCGGGGCCGCCGTCCTCCTGATCTCGACGGCCGCCGTCGCGGGCGCCCAGACCCCGGCAGCCGGCGGGCCTTCCTTTCTTAAAGGCCAGGTCCGCGACCTCTCCGGGTCGGGTGCTTCGCTGGAGAAGCGGTTCGACGCGGCGAAATCCGCCGCCGGCCGGAACTTCTTCGCCGCGGCTCTGTTCCAGGCCTCGAGCAAAGTCAGCTACGGCCGGCATGACGGCGGCGACGACCGATACACGATCAACGCCGGCGATTCCGGGATTAAGATCCGGGAAAAGTCCGGCAATGGCTATACCGTGAATGACGGCGACGAGGAGCGGAAGCCCGCTCCGGCCGTCTGGCTCCTTCTTTGCGACGGGAAGACGGGCCGACCGATCGACAGTTCGCTTTTGGACCCCGACCGGACCTACGAATTCGACGCCACCCCCGTCTACTGGCTCGGGAATCCCGGCGCCGCCGAAAGCCTGGCCTTTATCGAAAAGCTTTTTCTCGACAATCCCGATTCCGATGTCCGGGAAGACATGATCTTCGTCCTCAGCCGCCACAACGAGCCCCGGGTGATCGACGTTCTGATCAAAGTCGCCCGCGAAGACCGGGAGACCGAGGTCCGTCGCTCGGCCATCTTTTGGCTCGGGACGATGCCCGAGGCCCGGAGCTTCGCCGCGTTGAAGCAGATTTTCGCCTCGGAGCGGAATCTCGACGTCCGGGAACATATCATTTTCGCCTATTCCCTCCGCAAAGAGAAAGAAGCCATCGTCGAGATGATCCGCGTCGCCCGGGAAGACAAGGACGATTCCATCCGGGGTAAAGCCGTCTTCTGGCTCGGCCAGAAAGCCTCGGCCGAAAGCGTCAAGGCCCTCAAAGACATCGTGTCCGAACCGACGGAAGAGGACCGGATCAAGGAGCAAGCGGTCTTTGCCATCAGCCAGCTCCCCAAGGATAAATCCGTCCCCATGCTGATGGACATCGCCAAGACCCACAAAAATCCCTCGATCCGAAAAAAGGCGATTTTCTGGCTCGGTCAGAGCAATGACCCGGCCGCCCTCAAGCTGTTCGAAGAAATCCTGCTGAAGAAATAAGCCGCCCCCTCCTCGAAAAGAACCGGGCCGGGAAACCGGCCTGGTTCACTTTTTTTCGATGTTCAAGTGGAAGAAGGTCCGGCCGAAATACTCGTCGTAATAGGAAACGATTTCCTCCGAAGTGTAATCCAATCCGATCAAATGCGAGCGGACGAACCGCTGGTAGCGGTTCTTGTCGCCGGTGATGTCCTTGGAGGAAACCCGGTAATGGATCTCGGCTTTCTTCGGGTTGAAGAGCTTGAGGACCGGCTTCATGGCGTGGATCAGCGATTCCCGATCGAACACCCACATGCTCGGATGGATATAGGCGCAGAATTCGACGAAATTGGACGTCGAGCCGACGGGCCGGGGGGTAACGTGGAGGGCGACATACCCGGTGCCGCCGGTCAGGAAAACCCCGGTATACCCCGGCGGGTCGAAATCGTGGTCGAAGACGAAGGGCGTGTCGGTCGACAGCAGAATGTCGTCGAAGCAATCCTCGAGGTCGTAGAGGGCCTCTTTTTCCCGGTTCTTGGGGTTGCAGAGGGCCTGGACGAAGCTTCGGTCGCAGTTGTAGAAAGCGCAGGCCAGGTATTCTTCCTGCTGGGAGTTGACCATCAGCTTCAGCTTGCGATCGCTCCGGGCCACTCTCACCCGGTGCTCGGAGTACCTCCCGACCACTCCGGCCCGCAGGTCCTCCGCGAGCTCGGAGATGTCCCGGCGGTAGAGATGGGCGATGAACAGCTTGCCGGCCGGGATGTCGACAGCCGGCCGGCAATCGACCACGTAACGCGAATAGCAGTCCGGCGGGTTGAGGAAGCATTGCCTGATGAGGGATTCGCGGTCGCTGATCTTGTAGTCCTTGAGCAGCGGGGTTGGGGCGAAATAGATGAAGGAGACGAGCTCCGGATAATCGCAGGCATCGAGGAACGTCCCCAGGACCTTGGGGCTGAGGGAATCGCCGCAGGTGTTGACCTCCATGCAGGCGGTTTCGTAGGAGCTTCGGCCGATGACCTGCTTCTCCCAAAAATAGCTGGCGTGGGACTCTTCGATGGCCAGGGATTGCTCGACCTGGCTGACCTCGATCCCCCGCTCGGCGATGTACCGGTCCATGATCGTGACTCGCGGGTGCATATTGGGTTTGCCGATCAGGTTGGCCCCGGAAGCCTTGATGACCGAATAGATTTGCTCGTCGCTGAGGGTGACCAGCGAAACCCCGTCGCTGTTATACGCATGGATGATGGTCGCCGTCGGCGCCGGCTCGAACGTGTCATGACTGGTAAAGGCCATCGGGCACTCCCGACCCGGCGCCGCAGGAATTTGACGTCGAAGGCGTCAGCCCGGCCGCCGGAGCGAGGATTATAAGGCCCCTCCGCCGACGATTCAAGGCCGCGCTTGCTTTAAAGGTTTTTGACGGCCTCGACGATCCGTCGGGCGCTGATCCCAAACCGGTCGAGGAGCTCGTCGGGCTTGCCGGACCGGGGGATCTCCCGGACGCAGAGATGGACGATCGCGGCCTTGCCGGCCAGGGCCGAGGCTACGGCCTCACCGAGCCCGCCGCCCTCGTAATGATCCTCGACGACGATGACCCGGTTTTTCGCCGCGGCCGCGGCCGCGGCCAGCCCGTGCTTGTCGATGGGCTGAACCGAGTAGGCGTCGACGACGCGGATCATGATCCCCGCGGCTTTGAGAGTCTCATAGGCCTTCAGCGCTTCGTGGAGGGTGATCCCGGCGGCAACGACGACCGCCACGTCCTCGCCGTTTCGGCGGAGCGTCTTGCTCCCGCCGACCGGAAACTCCTCGCCGGCCGGATAGAGGATCGGCGTGGCCGGTCGGGTCGTCCGGATGTAGAAGATTCCCTTGGTCCGGGCGGCCGCCGCGACGCAGGCCTCGGCGCAAACGGCATCGCTCGGGTAGAGCACCGTCGCTCCGGGAATCGACCGGAACATGGCGATATCCTCCAATCCCATCTGGGAGCCGCCGTCCTCGCCGATGCTCACGCCGACGTGGGAGCCGCAGACCTTGATGTTTCCGTAGCTGTGGGCGGCCATCCGGATCTGGTCGTGAGCCCGGGAGAGGAAAGCGGCAAACGTCGCCGCGAACGGCACATAGCCCTTGGTCGAAAATCCCAGGGCCATGCCGATCATGTTCTGCTCGGCGATATACGATTGGAAGGAGCGCTCGGGGAACGCTTCAAAAAACTTGTCGGCATAAGTCGAATTCCGGACGTCGCCGTCGATGCAGACGATCGACTCGTCGGCCCGGCCCGCGGCTCGGAGGCCATAGCCGTAGGCCAGGCGGGTGGCGGTCTTTTCCGTATATTTCGTCCGCTCGATCGGTCCCCCGGTTTTCAGCTTCGGCCGGACGGCTTTCCGGGCCGGACGGAGGAGCTTCTTCGCGTCCACGTCGGGCAGCGGCCCGAGCTCGGCCAGGGCCTTTTCCAGCTCGTCGGCTTTGAGGGGCTTGCCGTGCCAGCCGTTGAGGTCCTCGAGGAAGGAAATCCCCTTCCCCTTGATCGTCTTGGCCACGATCGCCGTCGGGAGGCCCTTGGAGCCGGCCGCTTTCAAGGCCGCCGAAACCGCATCCATCTTGTGGCCGTCGATGACGACGGCGTCCCAGCCGAAGGCTTTGAACTTGCGGGCGATGGCCGCCGCGTCGCGCTGGTGCATCGTCGGGCCGGCTTGGCCGAGACGATTGACATCGATGATAGCGCAGAGGTTTTTAAGCTTGAGGTCCACCCCGGAATTGGCCGCTTCCCAGACGGAGCCCTCGGCGCATTCGCCGTCGCCGCACAGGACGAAGACCCGGGCCGGAGACTTCCCCAACCGCATCGCCGCGGCCATCCCCACGCCGATCGAAAGCCCTTGGCCGAGGGAACCGGAGGCCACCTTGATCCAGGGCATCCGCGGCGTCGGATGGCCTTCCAGGTTGCTCCCGATCTTGCGGAAATCGAGGAGCGCTTCGGCTGGAAGAATCCCCGCTTCGGCGTAAGCCGCCCATAGGATCGGAGCGGCGTGGCCCTTGGACAGGACGAGCTCGTCGTTGCCCCAATCCTGGGGGTCGTTCGGATTGAACCGCATTTCGCCGAACAGCAGGGCGGTCACGATTTCCGCCGCCGAAAGGCAGGTCGTCGGATGGCCGGAGGCCGAGGCCGTGGTCATCTTCATGGATTGGGCGCGGAGGCGCTTGGCGATCCGGTTCAGGGCGTCGATGCGGTTCATGGGGCTCTCTCTCCTCAAGCAGGAATGCGGCGCTATTGAGAACGGATTATATCAAAACGGAAGGGCCGGGAAAAACGTCAGCGAATGCCCCGGGGGACGGTCTTGGAAAAGTAGATCCGACGGCACTGGATCAGGGGAAAATATTCGCCCGACTCGAACACGAGCGATTTGGTCTCGGCCGAATAGGCCGACAGCCGGCCTGAATGAATGTCGCCGTTCTTAAGGAAAACGTAGTGGTCGTTGGTCTCGAGAACGTTCCGTTCCTGGGGAAAATTCCATTCCGCGGACTCGAAGTTGATCATCCAGATATCGCGAACGGGAATCGTCTTCCCGTCCTCCAGCTTGAAATCCAGCTGGGGCAGGACGACATCGACGATTTTCCCGGCCAGGGATTCTCCATCCTTGAGGAAAATCGCCTGGGTGCCCTGGGGCAGACGCTGAAGAGAAAACGCCCCGACAGCCAGGAGGAGCAAAACGGCGGCGGACCAAAAGCTTTTTTTCATCCCGTTCTCCCGGAGATCATCTTACCCGATGCCTTTCCGGGATGCAAACGGAGGGTCCGGCTCCGTTATTCGTATTTTAAGGATTCGACGGGATTCCTCCGGGCCAAGCTCCAGGTCTTGCTCAAGATGGTCAACCCCGTAATTCACGTCGGCAATCGCGCGCAGGAAGACGAATTGGCCATCGGTTAAAATCAAGAAACGATTGTTCGATAACGAACAAGATATTTTCCGAGACGTACAATTCCGCTTCGCCTTAAATTTCACAAGTAAAACAAAATAAACAAATTATCATCTCAGTCAATTGGCATAAATCTTGTATATATAGAAGCGCTATATATAAAGAAAGGTGAACCGAAATGATCTCCAAAGCTCTTGTGGGAGCGTCGACGAGGCCGATCATTCTTTCCATCCTTCTCCGCGGGGAAAGCTACGGCTACCAGATCATCCACAAGGTCAAGGACTTGAGCGGCGGCGAATTGGACTGGCAGTTCGGGATGCTCTATCCCGTCCTCCATAAACTGGAAGAAGAGGGCCTCATCCGCTCCCAATGGAAGCTCTCGGAAAACGGGAAAATGCGGAAATACTACCTGATCACGGACGCCGGCCGGACCGACCTCGAGTCCGAGAAGCGGCAGTGGTCGAGCGTCCAAGCCGCGCTCGGAAAGCTCTGGCGGCCCGCCCCCGATGGCATCGTTTAAAGAGGATACGAAAGGAATTCACATGAAAAATCTTGCCCTGCTTTTATCCGCCCTGCTCATCATCGTCGCTTCCGTGCCGGCTGCTGAAATCCACCAAGCGGCGGCCAAGGGCGATCTGGCCGCCGTCAAGGCCTTGGTCGAGGCCGATCCTTCGCTCCTGAACGCCAAAGACGCCGACGGACGGACGCCGCTTCACTGGGCCTGCCGCGGCGTCCACGTCGAGGTCTTGTCATACCTGGCCGAAAAGGGCGCCGACGTCAACGCCCTGGACAACAATCAAATCGCGCCGCTCCACAGCCTGGCCAGCCGCGATCACGAAGAAGGCATCCGTCTCCTTCTGGCCAAGGGCGCCATCGTCGATATCCTCAACGCCCAAAAATATTCGCCCTTGACCATGGCCGCCGAGCGGAACCTGCTGAAAGCCGCCGCCGCCTTGATCAAGGGCGGGGCCAAACTGGATATCAAGAACGACTACGGCCGGACACCCCTGATTTGCTGCGCCCGGGAAACCGGAAGCGCGGCCATGGCCCGGATGCTGATTGAAGCCGGGGCTGACATCAACGCCGTCACTCGCTGGGAAGAGACGGCCCTTAGCCTGGCCGTCTGGCGCGGCAAGAAAGAAACGGTCGATGTCTTGCTGGAGGCGGGAGCGACCGTGCCGACCTCCGGGCCGGAAGCGAAAGAGAATCTCGTTTCCGCCTGCCGCAATGGATTGGATAAGCTGTTTCTCCGCATGGACGAAAAAGGGGCCGATATCTCATCGGATCTCTCAACCGGCGGCAATCTCCTCCACCTGGCCGCCGAGGGCGGCTCCGCGGTTATCGTCGCCCGGCTTCTCGAACGCAAGCTCCCCATCAACAAAAAAGACCGGAACGGCTGGACGCCCCTCCATTTCGCCGCGATGAACGGCTGGAAAGACGCCGTCGCCCTCCTTCTCGACAAGGGGGCGGACATGAACGCCCGGAACCTGATGGGTCAGACGCCATGGAACGTCGCCGACGAAAACCGCAAGGGGGACGTCAAGCCCTACCTGGCGGGCCGCGGCGCCGACCAGAATCCGACGAAGTTCCCGGTCCTTGAGGGAGACTACCTGGGCCAGACTCCTCCGGGAGACAAGCCCGAGCTCTTCGCTCCCGGGATCATCTCCTCGATCTGGAGCCTCCACACGACGGCGGCCTTCTCGCCGGACGGCAACGAGGTGTCCTGGGCTCCGCAGATTTGGGTCCCCGGCCAAATCTACAGCGACGGCCGGCTCCTGAGGATGCGGCGGGTTGACGGCCGTTGGGCGCCGCCCGAATTCGTCCCCTTCGACACGGAAGGCGATGTCCCCTTCTTTTCCTTCGACGGAAAGCGGCTGTATTTCGTGTCCAGCCGTCCCCTCCCCGGTATTCCCAACTCCGGCAAGGAGAGGATCTGGTACATGGAAAAATCGGGCGGCGATTGGGCGGACCCAAAGCCGATCGACGCGGTCGTTAACGATTTTCCCATGCACTGGCAGTTCAGCATGGATCGCCAAGGGAATGTCTATTTCCCGGGAAACGCCGCCGAAGGCCTGGGGATGGACGATATCTATTGCGCCCGATTCGTCGAGGGCAGGTACCTGCGGCCGGAAAACGTCGGACCGGTCGTCAACTCCGAAAAATCTGAAGGGACGCCGTTCATCGCTCCGGACGGGAGCTACCTCTTGTTTAACCGGGATCAGGTCCTGATGGTCAGCTTCCGGAACGAGGACGGGACATGGAGAACTCCCAAGTCCCTGGGCGCCGCATACCGCGGCATCTGCCCCATGGTCAGCCCGGATGGCCGCTATCTCTTTTTTACCAGACCGTTCGGCGAGATCAATGAAGTCTGCTGGGTCCTGGCAGACATCATCGACCGCCTGAAATAAAACGCGACGGCGGCTTCCTAGGCTCCCGCCGCCGTCTTATTCTTTCTCCGAACCAGGCGGCGGCGGATTTTCCTCACGATCAGCCACAGAAGGAGCAGGACAAGAAGGGCCAGGACGAGGAGGCCGATCGTCGGGCCGTGGATTCCGGCCAGGAGCTTGATCGGGTTCCAGGAGGGCTCGTCGACCAGCCGGCCGGCGGATTTCGCATACGAAGCCGGAATTTCCGGAATCCCGTTTCCGTCCGTGTCGGAGAACGTTTTAAGATAAGCGGCCAGAGCGGCCCATTCCTTGATTTCCTGAATACCGGGCGTCGTGGGGTCGCCGTCGATGATGAGATTCTCGAAATCAGTTCGCGGCTTCCCCTCCGCATCCTTGGGCTCGAGCTTTAAGATGCCGTAGGAGGCCTTGGAGATATATCCGATCATCCGGGCCATGTAGAGGTTGGCCACGACCCGGTAGAGGCGGTCGGGCTCAACCGGACGGAGCGTCCCGTCTCCCTCGGCGATTTCGATGCCGGTCACCCGGTCGAACGGAATCCGCCGCGGATTGTAGCGAACCTTCGCTCCGGCGACTTGGAGGTGGGCGTCCTCGTTTCCGGGCGCGACCGTCGTTTCAACCTCGAACAGCCGCCGGATCTCCCGGCCGGTCAACCAGACGGAAACGAGCGGATACCCGGGTCTACCATCCGGACCGACGCCGAGCGAAAGGACCGAAAAAACGTCGTTCCCGGTGATCGGCCCAGGCAGAAGAGCGTCCCGAAGCTGGCCCCATGGGTGGATCACGATCGCCGGGTCCTTCTCCTTCCATCCGCCGGGCTCGGAAGCGGCGACGGCCGCCCGGTGAGCATCGACAACGAGGTCACCCAGTCCGATTTCCCAGCTGGTTCCGAGCGAGGGTTTACGCTCGTCGACCAGGGCGAAACTCGTCTCGGCGACGACGTCTTCCGGGTTGAGGCCGAACGCTTCGGTCACCGCGGAATCGACCTGGGCCTGAAAGGCGGCGATTTCCGTGGCCACATCCGGGTCCTCCGGTATGTCGGACGTTACGGATCGCAGGGCATAGGACTCGGCCGCAAACCGCCCGTCCTCGCCCCGCCGAAGCCGGAGATAGCCGAGCTCTTCGCCGCGGTCCCCCACCCCGACGATCAGCGTCGAGCCGACGACGACCGGGAAGCGGATCGGGACGTGAGGGTGGGCGCTGACGATAACGTCGATCCCCGGGACTTCTCTGGCCAGCTTCTCGTCCTCCGATTTTTTTGGGTTGGACGATATCCCGGAATGGGATAGGGCGACGACCAGATCGACTTTCTCCGTGTCCCTGAGCTTGGCCGTCACTTCCCTGGCCCGAATGATTTGCTTGGAAAATGTGACCGGGGCCGCGTCGGGGGCATCGTCGGCCGCGGTTTCCCCAAGGATCCCGAACAGGCCGACCTTCAGGCCGTTTTTCTCCAGGACCAGGTACTCCCGGACCGGGTAGTCGGCGAAAACCGCCTCGAGGAGGTTGTCCCGGTCATCTCTGGAGTCGAAGAAGGTATTGGAGGCGACGAGGGGAATCGCCGCATTCTTCACTTTCGCCGTCGTCAGGGCCCGGGCCAGGGCGGCCGGTCCGAAGTCGTACTCATGATTGCCGATCGTCGCAACCTCGATCCCGGCGGCATGCATCAGCCGGAGCTCGGCCGCCTCGGATTGGAACAGGACCTGGAACAGCGATCCGGCGACCATGTCGCCGGCGTCCACGGCCAGGACCCGGTCGCCTTCCTTCTCCCGCTCGGCCTTGATCATCGAGGCGATCCGGGCGAATCCGCCCAGGACTTCGACCCGTCCGCCTTCGGTGACGACCCGATGGGGAAGGACGGCCGAATGGAGGTCGCCGGTAAAAAGCAGGACCAAATCGCTTTGGCCCTGGACGGCCGCCGAAGCCCCGGCGGACGGAAATCCCGGGCCAAGGACAAGAGCCAGGGCCAAGACGATCGCGGTTCTCAGTATCGATGCGGACATGATGTTCCCTCTCCTCAATATCCGTTCCCGTTCCCGGCCGACCCGAACTTCAGGTCCGCCAGGACTTCGGGAAGAACAGCTGTTCGTAAAGCGACATCGCGTACCGGTCGGTCATCCCGGCGATGATGTCCCCCACCCGGACCTGGATCGAATCCCCGGGCGGGAAATCCTTCACGAAGCCGTCGGGGTGCTCGACGAAATATCCGAACAGGTCGCGGATGATCTTTTCGGTCTTGCGGAGCTCCTCTTTCGCCTCGGGATGGTGGTAAACCCGATCGTAGAGAAAATCGCGGAGCTCGACCACGGCCTTCATGGTCTCCTCACTCATGGCGATCCGCTCCAGCCCGGCTTTCAAGCTGGATTCGATCACGTCCACGACCATCTTGTCGATCCGCTTGGCGTGGTATTTGCCCAGGACGGCCACGAGAGGACGGGGGACGTCGGCTTCCTTGAGGAGGCCGGCCCGCATGGCGTCGTCGAGGTCGTGGTTGACGTAGGCGATGACGTCGGAGACCCGGACGACCTGGCCCTCGAGGGTGGTCGGAAGGTCTTCTTTTTTCCGGTCGAGGATCTTGCCCCGGCCCTTGGAGTGGCGGGCGATGCCGTCGCGGACCTCGAAGCTCAGGTTGAGGCCCTTGCCGTCGTATTCGAGCTTCTCGACCACCCGGAGGCTCTGGTCAAAGTGGGTGAATCCCCCCGGCAGCAGCCGGGCCAGCGTCGCCTCGCCGGCGTGGCCGAACGGCGTATGGCCGAGGTCGTGGCCGAGGGCGATAGCCTCGGTCAGGTCCTCGTTGAGACGGAGGGCCCGGGAGATCGTCCGGGCAATGGCCGACACCTCCAGAGTGTGGGTCAGCCGCGTCCGGTAATGGTCGCCGAACGGGGCCAGGAAGACTTGGGTTTTATGTTTGAGCCGGCGGAAGGACTTGGAGTGGAGAATCCGGTCGCGGTCGCGCTGGAAGGCCGTCCGAAAGTCGTGGGGCGCCTCGGGCCGGGCCCGGCCCTTGGAATCGCGCGACAGGCAGGCCTTGGGCGAGAGAATCTGAACTTCGACGGCCTCCAACTCTTCCCGGATATTCATGCGGGGATTATAACAAATTTGCTACAATACCCGCATGGGTATCATCGCCGACAACGTCCGGGCCGTTCTGGCCGAGCTCCCGCCCGGCGTGGAGCTGGTCGCCGCGGCCAAAACGAAGTCCCCGGCCGAGGTCCTCGAGGCCATCGAAGCCGGGGTGAAGATCATCGGGGAGAATTACGTCAAGGAGGCCCAGGAGGCCTTCGCCGCGGTCGGTCGCAAAGCGCCGCTGGCACTACATCGGCCATCTCCAATCCAATAAGGTCAAGAAGGCGGTGGAGATTTTCGACATGATCGAAACCGTCGACTCGGTCGATATCGCCCGGGACATCGGCCGGCGATCCGCGGCGATCGGAAAGACCATGCCCGTCCTCATCGAGATCAACAGCGGCGAGGAGGACCAGAAGGCCGGCGTCCGGCCGGCCGAAGCCGAAGCCCTCGTCCGGGCGATAGCCGAAATCCCGAACATCGCCCTCCAGGGCCTGATGACCATGGGCCCCTACGAAGGCGAGCCGGATGATTTCCGGCCGTATTTCAAGACGACCAGGGAAATCTTCGAGGCGCTCGGCAAGCTCGGCCTGCCGAACGTGGAGATGAACGTCCTCTCGATGGGAATGACCCATTCCTACAAGGTCGCGATCGAGGAAGGGGCCAATCAGGTCCGCCTCGGAACGAAGATCTTCGGGGCGCGCGGCTGAATGGTCTGATTATTTTCGCCGGCGGAATCAAAAAAAACATGGCTTTCGCTCACGCGTCCGGTTCTTAACGGTCTTTCTCGATTGGTCTAGCTTGGCGGCGAAGAACTCGCGTCCCGGGGGACTTCTTAACGGCTCAAGGCACGGGACGCTCAAACATCTTCGCTCGGCCGGCTACTCTCAGGAAAATGCTTATTTAGAGTCGTGGTGTGTGTCAACGCTAGCATTGGTCATCGTATCATGACACCTTGGAAAGGGAGCAGGGCGGGCGGATCTCCCGCCGCCCGTCGAGGGAAAACCCGATATTGGGCTTCCCTCAAGAGGTCCGGCTTCCCAAGCACGACATCGAAAAAGACCTAAACCGGACGATGTTCGCTCCAGCCATATTTTTTTATCGCCGGCAAAAATGTTTGCGTTTAGATCAGGATCCCGTCCGTCCAGCCGAGCTTGATCAAATCGATGTCTTCCGGTTTGCTCTTCCCCAGGCCGTGCTTCGTGTCGGCCAGCTCGATATGGTGGGCCGAGGTCTCCAGCGGCTTGTCCTCGCCGAAGATTTCCAGGCGCTTGGCCCGGATGATCGAGTAGCCGGTCGCGTCGGCGGCGACGGGATCCTGGCTGACGATCAGGCCCTTGTACGGCCAGAGGTACTGCTCGCTGAAGCCGCGCGGACCGATGTTGTGGTACTGCGGGGTCATCATCGAGAGGATATTGAGGCGGGTGCGGCCCTTGACGTGAGGCAGGCTCCAGATCCCGGCCAGGTCGGCGCAGGCGTCGTTGTGCCACTCCGACGGTTTGGGGACAAACAGGATGTAATTCTTGATGAGGCTGCCCATCCCCGACCAGTAATGGACGCGGGCCGGGCGGACGTTGACCAGGACGGTAGCCGCCTGGAAGACGGGATCGTTGAGGACGCCCCGGTCTTTGATCGAGATCTTGTCGGCGGGAACGCCGGCGCCGAGGAGACGCTCGCGGATCGCCCCTTCCAGCTCCGGCCCGGTCGGGAGGTAATTCCAGGCGTTGGTTTTGACTCCGACGGTATCGGTCGGTCCGACGATATGCTTCCAGGCGGCGACCGGATCTTTTTCTCCGAAGAGCGTGGTCACCGCATCGTCGAGCATCTTCGAAACGGCGGCCGCATTGATCTTCCGCCCTTCGCCCACGGCCGCGGCGTCGCGGACGAGGACGACCCGCGATTTATGGGACATCTGAGTAATCCGGGCGACCCCGGCGCCTCCAGGCCCCGCGGGAACGGGTTTCGGGCAGGAAAAACAGGTGCACCCCACGGCCGAAGCGACGGGCGCGACGGCGGCGGCTTTCAAAAAGTCACGGCGGGTCCATTTTTTCATGGCCATTTCATTCCCTCCTTGCGTGCATAATCCAAGCTTATGTTCGGGACGTTTATCCGAAGAAATTCCCTTCAAAGCCCGCTCGAGGGCCGACCGCGCACCGTCGGCCGTCGGCTCGCCGAAAATCGCCAAAACGAAGCTCCCGGCCCGGCCGGCCGCGGCGAACCGGCCGTCTTTCATCCGAATCAGTCCGGCGTCGCGCTCGGCCGCCGACTCCGCGGTCCGGGTTTCCGGGAGATAAACCCGGAGGAAAGCGCCCAGGGCCGAAGCCGCGGCGGCCGCGGCGTTATAACGGACGAGGAGGCAAGAGCGCTTCTCCGCTCTCGCGCCGATCGTCGCCAGGGCCCCTTCGGCCTCGGGGCCGAGCAACAGGACGTTATCCGAGCTGATATAAAAATGGTAGTTGAGGATCTGGTGGTTGTGGAACCAGCGGACTTGGCCGGCCCGGTATTCGGCCGGGAGAAAATCGAGGAGAGCGGGTTTCGGGGCGTCGGGGCCGAGACCGGCGGCGACCGCTTTCCCCAGCTCGGCCAGGACGGTCTTCGTTTCCGGATTCTCGGATTCGGCGAAGATCGAGGCAAAATACCGGCCGCGCCAGAACTGGAGGAGGCCGCCTTTATAAAGGCTCTCCTGGCCGATGTTCCAACCCTCGCCCTCGAGGTCGTGGGCGAACACGCCGAAAGCGTCGGCGGGGGCGCCCATGTCGAACAAGTCGACGATGACGTCGGCCTGGCCGGTTTTACTGAAACGGCGGCTGGCCAGGAGCCGCATATTGAAAGCCCGGTAGACTTCGCCCGAGCCATCGATGTAATCGAAAATCGTGTCCCGGTCGAAAACCTGGTCGGCGCCGGCCGAAGTCCAGCCGCCGGCTTCCCGGGGGATGAGGGCGAACAGCCGCGAGGCTTCGGCCGTCTGGGCTTCGGTCATGAACGAGCCTCCTCCCCCGACCGTCAAGGCGATCAACGCGACCGCAAGGAGATGCATCGAGCGGATTCTACCACTTTTATCTCGTTCCAGAGCATCATCGCCCGGCAGCCGGAAAAGGCCGTGGCCAGGGCGGCGGCTTCTTCGAGCTCCGCTTCGCCTATTCCCATCTCCCGGGCTTTCCGGAGATGAATCCGGGCGCAGGAGCCGCAATTCACCGCCAAGGCTAGGGCGACGGCGATCAGCTCCTTGGTCACGACGTCAACCGTCCCGGGCCGAAGGGACGTGCCCATGAAATCCTGGAAAAGATCCATGGATTTATCCGAGGTTTCCGAAGACTCGGCAGAGCAGCAGGAGGATGGAGTTTCTTTTTTTCGGGCATCGTCGGTCTCCTGGCCGGCGGGGGCGGCATGAAGGTATAAAATCGGCGGGGCGTTCGGCAATGACACGAATCCGGCCCTCGGAGGAGCCGGCGATGCGCCCGACGATGACGGCTTGGGAAACGCCGGACCGGCGCATATCGGCCAGGGCCGGCTCGACTTTATCCGGAGGAAAGGCGATCAACAGGCCGCCCGAGGTCTGGGCATCGAAAAGGACGGCTTTCCGGTCCTCGCCGATCCCGGCCGCAAAATCGGCGACGGCCGCGCTGAACTCGGCGTTCCGCTCGTTGGCTCCGGAATACATGCCTTGGCGGGCGTAGTCGAGAACGCCGGGGAAAAGCGGCAGCTCGTCGAGCCAGATTTCGGCTGTGACCCGGCTCTGAATGGCCATCTGGGCCAGGTGGCCCATCAGCCCGAAACCGGTGACGTCGGTGCAGGCCGTCGCCCCGTTTCGAACCATGACCTCGGCCGCCGCCCGGTTCAGGGTCGTCATGGACGCGAGCATCGCCTCGACGGATTCGGGCGCGGCCCGGCCGATCTGGGCGGCCAGGGAGACGATCCCGGTGCCGAGGGGCTTGGTCAGGACGAGGACATCTCCCGGCCTTGCCCCGGCGTTGGTCACCAGCTCATCGTTCCGGATCAGGCCGGTGACGGCGAAGCCGAATTTGATCTCTTCGTCATTGATGCTGTGTCCGCCGAGGAGGATCGTTCCGGCCTCGGTCAGGCCGG
Source organism: Candidatus Aminicenantota bacterium (assembly GCA_963783665.1). GTDB lineage: Bacteria > Acidobacteriota > Aminicenantia > Aminicenantales > UBA4085 > JAAZPG01. The sequence goes on from CAWANZ010000002.1 coordinate 1,094,674, forward strand.
TCATCCCCCCGCGGATGATTTCGGTCATGACCTCGTGGGGAAGGCGCTCGATGGGAAAGCCGATAATGGACAGGGCCGTGACCGGGCGGCCGCCCATGGCGTAGACATCGCTTAAGGAATTGGCCGCGGCGATGCGGCCGAACGTATACGGGTCGTCAACCCCGGGCGTGAATACGTCCACCGTCTGGACGATCGTCGCCTCGGGTGTCAGGCGGAAGACGCCGGCGTCGTCGGCCGTGGCCGTGCCGACCAGCAGGCGCGGGTCGGAAATCGGGGGGATGCTCTTCAAGACCATGTCCAGGTCTTTCTGGCTGACTTTGCTCGCGCAGCCGGCGTGGCGGACGTATTCGGTCAGGCGGACCGCCGCTTTCGGCTCGTCGAGCGGGATCCGCTCTCCGGCGCACGTGCAAACGTTCTTCTCTTTAAACAAGGGGCAAGGGCAGGGCTTGCGGGGGTCGCAGACGCAATGGCCCAGCTTGATCGAGCGGGCCATGACCTGCTTGCGTTTTTCCCGGGGGTCGATGGTCGGTCTCCTTTGCGCGGGATTGAAGGGGAAATATATCGCTTTTAAATGGGAGACACAATACCAATTAACCCAATTGGCATCCAGAATCATTCTCTCCCGGTGAATTATGGTGAATAGGTATTGTGTCTCCAATATTTTCGCTATAATGGCTCCTTATGTACATGGGCCGAGAAATTCTTTTGATGTCCCCGCTCATTCTTTATGCGGGTGTGCGGATCGGGATGTTCATCCGCGGCACCGGGAAAGCGGATTCTCTGGGCTCTCGCCTTTCTCTGCATCTGCGCCGGCTATCCCGCGGCCGAAGCCCTCGAGAACCGGGTCGGCTCGGGATTAGCGATGGGTTTGTCGATCGCCGGTTATATCGCCCTCCCCTTCCTCCTCTACCTAGTCATGACCGCCGTAGCCACGGACATCCTGTTCGGACTTGCCCGTCTGACGGGAATTTTAAAAAAAGACACCGTCAAAAAGCCGGGATATCGCCGGATCCGCCTGGCCCTGGCGCTGCTCCTGCCGGCCGTGGTCGTCGCCTTCGGAGCCTGGAGCTTCAATCGGATGGGCGTCCGCGAGTACACGGTCGAAGTCCCGCGGAAATCGTCCAAGGTCGGCGAGTTGAGAATCGTTTTCGCCTCGGATTTCCATCTCCAGGCCCGCACGCCCGAACGGATCATGGAAAAGTTCGCCGACAAGGTCAACGCCCTTGACGCCGACCTCGTCCTCATCGGCGGCGATATTGTCGAAGGGGGAAATACCGGCGACGAAAAATTGGCCCACGAGGCGGCCCAATTCCAGCGGATCAAGTCGACCTACGGCGTTTTCGGCGTGCTGGGAAACCACGATTCCTTCGGCGGGGACCGGGCTTCCTTCTTCGATAAAGCCGGGATCCGGATGCTCCGGGACGAGTACATCCGAATCGATGCGGCCGTCTACCTGGCCGGTCGCCTGGACGGCCGGGGGCGGCGGGGCGGCCCGCCGCGCAAATCCATCGACGAGCTCCTCGCGCCGGTTCCCGAGGACCTGCCGATCATCCTCGTCGACCACCGCCCGACCGACCTGGAGAACCTGGGCCGCAGCCGGGCCGACCTCCAGATCTCGGGCCACACCCACAACGCCCAAATCTTTCCCCTGAATTTCGTCGCCCGGAAGGAATACGAGCTCGCCTGGGGCTACAAGAAAAAGGGCAACGCTCATCTCATCGTCTCGACCGGAGTGCAGGGTTGGGGCCCGCCCGTCCGCACCGCCGGAGCCTCCGAGATCGTCCTGGTCAAAGTCTTGTTCAGATGACGTCCCGCTCTACTTTAACCGGCATCCTGGCGATGGTCGCCACCGCCCTGCTTTGGAGCATCGCCGGCCTGTTCATCAAGGTCATCGACGCACATCCCCTGACGATCGCCGGATTCCGCAGCCTGATCGCCTCGGCCGTCGTTTTCTTATATCTCAAGCGGCCCCATCTCCACTGGTCGTTCCCCCAGGTCGCGGCCGCGGTCATGAACGCGACGACTATGATCCTTTTCGTCGCGGCCAATAAAACAACGACTTCGGCCAACGCCATCATCCTCCAATACATCGCCCCGGTCTGCACGGCCTTCATCGGGGTCTGGCTGCTCAAGGAAAAGACGCGGCTGGAGCACTGGGTCGCGATCGCCCTGGTCACGGCCGGCATCGTCGTGATGTTCATGGACGAGCTCGGCGGCGGCCGGATGCTCGGCAACGTCTTTTCGCTTCTCTCCGGCGTGTCGTTCAGCTTTTATTTCGTCTTCATGCGGATGCAGAAGGACGGCTCGCCGCTCGAGTCGATTCTTCTGGCCCACTGGCTTACGGCGGCCATCGGCCTAACGGCGACGCTCTTCGTCCCGGCCCCGCATATCACGCTCAAGGCCGTGGGGGCAATCGTCGTCCTGGGAACCGTTCAAGTCGGCGTCGCGGCGATTCTCTTTGCCGCGGCCATCAAGCGAATCTCGGCCGTCACGGGGAACCTGATCGCGGTGGTCGAACCGGTGTTCAATCCGGTCTGGGTTTTCCTGGCCCTGGGTGAGGTTCCGGGGGCCAAGGCCGTCATCGGCGGCGTGATCATCATCGCCGCCGTCACCGGCGCGTCGATTGCGAGCGCCCGCCGGGCGGCCCGCTCGGACGTTTGACAACTCTGCCCGTCAAAGTTACACTTCGGGCGTGATCTCCCCGAGGACGGCCCCGCCGGTTCACTCCTCTCCCCTGCTTGCCCAAGGGATTTCTTCATGACCCTTCGCGCGATCCGGGATTTCCTCGTCGAGCGGATCGACGATCCCGCCCTCAAGGAACAATTCGACCTGGAAACCCGGGAGCTCAGCCTGAGGATGCTCCGGCTGACCTGCCTGATCGGGACGATCTTGTTCCCTTTGTTCGGCATCCTGGACGTGATCGTCTTCCCCGCCCTCCTGGTCGAATTCTGGGGATTGCGCCTGTTCGAGGTCGCCGTCTGCCTGGCGATCTACTTTTCCGCGAAATCGAAGCTCATCCGGGAACATCCCCTGACGACCGGGATGATCCTGATGCTCATCAGCTGTCTTGTCATCGTGGCGATGTGCTGGATGACCGGAGGACCCACCAGCCCGTATTATGCCGGCATCAACTTGAGTATTCTCGTCGTGATCTTCGTCATGATCCTGGACGCCCGGCGGGTGATGATCGCCTGCCTCGTCGCCTACGCCGCTTTCATGCTGCCTTCGTTTTTCATCCCGTCCGATGTCTCCGCGATCGTCTCCAACAATTTCTTTCTGCTGACCACGATGGCCCTGGCCATCCTCTGGACCCTGCTCAAGAACCGGACCCGCCTGGAGGCTCTCAGGGGCCGCCGCCGGCTCGCCCTGGCCAACGAAGAATTGAAGCGGCTGGATGCGATGAAGTCCCAATTCTTCGCCAACGTGAGCCACGAGGTCCGCACGCCCCTGACCTCGATCATCAGCCCCATCGAAAGCTTCTACCTGGGCGACGCCGGACCGCTCTCGACCGACCAGCAGATCCTGATCGAGTCCATGTATCGCAATTCCCTGAAGCTGCTCGACCTGATCAACCAGATGCTGGATTTCGCTAAAATCGAAGCCGGAAAAATGCCCCTGCGCCTCGCCCGGGCGGACCTGGCCGAAGCCTTGAAGGAGATCGTCTCGACCCTCAACCCGATCGCCAAGCGGAAAGGCCTGCGCCTGGAATTCCGGAGCGAGGGAGACGTCCCGCCGGTTCATATGGATGAAGAAAAATTCGAGCGCATCGCGACCAACCTGGTCCGCAACGCCCTCAAATTCACCGAGAAAGGGTCGATCGTCCTGACCCTGAAGCTCGACCGGCCCTGGGTCGTCCTGACGGTGGAGGACACCGGGGTCGGCATCGCCGCCGAGCATCTCGCCTCGATCTTCGATCGGTTCCGTCAGGTCGATGCGTCCTCCACCCGCCGATACGAAGGGACTGGGATCGGCCTGAGCCTGGTTAAGGAATACGTCGAGCTGATGATGGGAAGAATATCCGTATCCAGCGAGCCGGACCGCGGCTCACAGTTCCGGATCGAGCTCCCGGTCAACTTGGAGGATTTGGCCCCGGGGGCGCTCATCGAACGGCGCATCGTCGGCGCCGACCGGCATTCCCTTCGGCTGCCGGCGGGCGGGAGCCGGCGCCAGATGATGCGCCGCCGGGACGATTTGGGCCGGATCACCCTTGATGACCTGACCAGGATCGAACAGCCTTCACCGCCCGTCCCGGCCGGAGCCGAGGGTGACGCAACCTCCGGAAAGACGGAGGACCGGATTCTTCTCGTCGAGGACAATGCCGACCTGAAGGCCTTCATCCAGGCCATGCTGGTCAGACTGGGACACGACGTCGCGGTCGCTTCCGACGGCCTCGAAGCCTGGGAATCGATCGAAAAGAATCCTCCCGACGCGATCGTTTCCGATATCATGATGCCCCGCCTGGACGGATACGAGCTCCTTCGCAGGGTCAAGGAGTCGCCCCACTCTCGTCAGATTCCCTTGATCCTGATTACGGCCAAAACGGACCTGGAAGCCCGGTTGGTCGGATTCGAGCGCGGGGCGGACGCCTATTTGAACAAGCCGGTCAATATCCGCGAGCTCGACGCCCGGATCCGGAATCTCGTGGCCCAACGCCGCCTCCAGCGGGCGGCCATCCGGATGAAAGACATGGAGGCGCGAGAGGACGAGCGCCGGCGAGGCTACGAGCGGCTGCGCCAGGCCTTGAAATCCACCGTCCGGTCGTTCGCCTCGGTCGTCGAGATGAAAGATCCCTACACGGCCGGCCACCAGCGACGGATGGCCGACCTGGCCCAGACGATCGGAATCGAGCTGGGATTCGCCGAGGACCGGCTCGAAGGGCTTCAGACGGCGGCGATGATCCACGACATCGGGAAAATCCGCATCCCCGGAGAGATCGTGAGCAAGCCGTCGAAGTTATCTCCCTTGGAATACGACCTGGTCAAAACCCATGCCGCAGCCGGGGCCGAGCTTCTCAAAGACATCGATTTTCCCTGGCCGATCGGCCGCATCATCCTCGAGCATCACGAGCGGATCGACGGTTCGGGATATCCGAGAGGCCTCCGCAACGACGATCTCCTTCCGGAATCGAAGATCCTCGCCGTCGCCGACGTCGTCGAGGCCATGTCTTCCCATCGGCCTTGGCGGCCGGCTCTGGGATTAGACGCTGCGCTGGAGGAGATCATCGCGAACAGGGGCGTTCTTTACGACCCGGCCGCCGTCGACGCCTGCGTCCGGCTCTTCCGCGAAAAGAAGTACGAGTTCCCGGCCTGAAGACCGGCCGTTTACTTTTTCGTCTGCTCCTGGGCGTGCTTTTTCAGCTTGTCGTTGGCCATGATGGCCACATCCACCCGCCGGTTGGCCTGGCGTCCCTCGACGGTGTCGTTGGTGGTGATCGGCTGGGTTTCGCCATAACCCTGAGACGTGAACCGGGATGAGCTCACCTGGAGGCCGGACATGTACACGTTGACCGAGAGCGCCCGATCCAGGGACAGCCGCATGTTGTAGTCGTCCGCCCCGGTCGAATCGGTGTGGCCTTCGATCAGGATATTCGTATCGGGATATTTGTTGAGGATCGCAGCCAGCTTGGCCAGGTTGTCCTTGCTCACCTGGCGGAGATCCGATTTGTCGATGTCGAAGAGTAGGCCGCTGTCGAAGGTGATCTTGATGCCCTCCCCGATCCGCTCGACCTTCGCGCCTTCGATGTCTTTCCGGATTTCAGCCGCCTGCTTGTCCATATAGCTGCCGATGAAGGCCCCGGCCGCTCCGCCGACGGCGGCCCCGATGATGGCCCCGACCAGGGTATTGCCGGCCGCCCGGCCGATGACGCCTCCCAAGACCGCGCCTCCCGCCGCTCCGATGACCGCGCCCTGTTCGGCTTTGTTCATCGAGGCGCAACCCGAGAGCCCAAGCAGAAAGACGACCAGGCAAAAGCCCGAAACGATTTTTTTCATGGCTATCTCTCCCCTGCTTTTAATAAATCGGGGCCAGGTTACTCAACCCCCGAATTAGTTATTCGGGGGTTGAGTAACCTGGCCCCGATCTTTGGAACTTTTATCTCTTGTCGGCCGGCGGCTCGTTCTTTTTCAAGAACGGCACGCCTTCGGTCATCCATTTCGGCGCAGGCGCGCCCTTCAGATAATGGTCGAAGAACTCGAAGAACCGGGTCGTTAAATCCTTCCGATTGGCCAGGCCCCTCAGCCCGTGCCCTTCGTTGGGATAAGCCAACAGCACGGCTTTCTTGCCGTTAAACCGCAGGGCGTTATAGAAGGCGAGGCCGTTGATGAATCCGACGGTCGGATCGGACGTCCCGTGCATGATCAGCACCGGGGCGGTCACCTTCGGCGCGTGGGTCAGGGCCGACTCGTTGCGGTACCGGTCGGGCCGGTCCCAGGGCGAAAAGCCCCAGCGGCCCTGGCTGTAGAAGTAGTAGTCGAAGGCGGTTTCGCCGCTGCCGCCGCCGTACCCGTACCCCCAGCCCCAGTTCATGCTGAAGTCGTTGTAAAGGTCGACGACCCCGGCCCCCATCCCGACGGCCGCGAACATCTTGGACATCGTCGCGATGTAGGCCGCGCCCTCGCCGCTGTAGCTGTGGCCCGAGACGGCGATTTTCTTGGGGTCGACATAACCCATCTCGATCACTTTTTTGGTCGCCGCTTCGACGCACTCCAGCATGTCGCTGTGCGAAGAGCCCGTCCGGAAGTGGATGTCCGGCAGCATCGCGAGGTAGCCGTTGCTGACCGCCTGGACCGGCATCCGGCCCATGCTCGGAAGCCAGGCCGGGGCGCTGTACCGGTGGAGCGTCTGCGAATTCTTCTCGTAGAACATGACGATCATCGGCCGCTTCTCGCCCGGCTTGTAGTCGTCGGGGATGGCTAACACGCCCTGGAGGCGCTTGCCGTCCTTGTTTTTGAAGTCAAATAAAATTTGCTTGCCCCACGCGTATTCTTTCTGCTGGGGATTGGCCTCGGAGATTTTTTTCGCGTTTTTGAAGCCCCAGCCGGCAATCCGCAGGTCCGGGAATTCGACATATGTCTGCCGGGTGAAGAGATACGGATCGGCCTTCATCGCCCGGACCGGCTGACCGTAGGACGCGTCCTCGTACACCAGCTCCTTCATCTGCCCGCCGGCAAGCTCGTAATAACCGGATTTCTTGGTCCATTCGCCGTAAGCCGAAAGCAGGACGGGCTTGGTCAGGTCGAAGGTTCCGCGAGGGCCATCGGCCCGGCGGAGGGTCATGTCCGTCGGCTCGGACCGGAGGAGCCGGAATTGGATCTCGTTTTTCGACCCAAGCCCGTTGGTCAGGTTCTTGGGCGCCGATCCGTCCAGCGGCACCAGCCACAGGTCATACCGGTGGTTGGCGATGACCGCCTTCCCGTCGTTGGTATATCCGGCGATGCCGTAGGCCGGCCGCACACCGGGGTAATCCCATTCCAAGTCGACGAAGCTCACCTTGCCCGCGCCGAGGGCCTTGGATGTCCCCGCGGCCAGGTCGTAAGCATTGATCTTGGCGTCCTTCCAATACAGGAAATGCGTGCCATGTGGATTGATCCCGAAGGCGAACCGCTCGACCCGCATGTTCTTCCCGATCAGCGTCCGCTCGCCCGTGGCCGTATCAACCCGGTAAACGTCGGCGGCCGCCGGTTTGTAGTCATGGATGTAGCCGCGGGTGTCCATTCCGATCGCCCATTTGCCGTCGGGGGCGATCTCCAGCTCCCGCATCGTCTCGTCGGCCAGCTTGATATATTTTTTAGCGACGACGTCAAAAGCCTGGCGGAAAGTGAAGTTTCGATCCTGGTCGGCCCGGATCATTTGGGCCGACTGCACCCGTTCATCTCCCGTATTCCAAATGTCAACGTCGGGGGCTTCGTCGGTCGACTTGCGCTGACCGGTCTCGGCTGCCGGCCCCTGATCCTTCATTCCAAAAAAGACCCGTTTTCCGTCCTCGCTCCAGGAAAGGCCGGCCCGTTCGCTCGCGACAAAGCCCTTCGGGAAGCTCTCGTCCTTGGCCGGGTCGAAAATAACCGGCGCAGGTGCGGGGGCGCCATCCTTCAGTGCCGCCGGGACATCTGGGAAGGCGATGAGAACGTTGGCCTTCTCCCGCATCTTCTCGACGTCGCTTGTCTTCAGCACGGCGATCGCCGTTCCTTCGTCATTCCAGGCGAAGCGGTTGTAGGTTTTCGCGTCGTTATCGAATATCGTCGTGCGGCCGTTCCGGGTGTCGAAGACAAAAAGGCCGTTTCCATCCTTCACTGTCGATTCGACCGTGTAAGCCAGGAGCTCACCGGTGCGGTTGAAGACGATGTCGCCCACGCTTCCGAGAAGCTGGTGCTTGCCGGTCCGGAGGTCGAGGAGGACGACGTCCAGGCCGCGCGTGACGGCCGAGCCGCCGCCTCCGAAGCGCCCGCCGCCCATGCCGGGCATCGGGCCGCCCGGAGCGCCGCCGGTCCGCGCGCCCGCGGCTTCGGTTTCGGCCGGCCGGCGCCGGAGAACGAGATGGGTGGACAACGGCGAAAAGGTAAACGACTGGATATCCTGGAAAGACCGGATCTCGCCGGTCGCAAGATTGCGGAGCTCAACGCGACGCGGCGGAATCGCCGAAGGAGCGCCTCCCCTTCCGGCCTGGGCGCCCGGAGCCGTGGCTTGGCCGGGCGGAGTCGCGGGCGGGGTGGTCGGCGGAGTAGTCGGTTGGGTTTGTGGCGCAGGGGTTGACGGCGCCGAAGCCGCAGCCCCTCCCGATCCGCTTCTCCCGGCCCGGGCCCGCTGAGCCGCGCCCGGATCGACCTGGTAAGCGATCCACTTCGAATCAGGCGAGAAAACGCCGTCGCTCGCATCAGCCACCGTCACGTCGGCGTCGGTCGCAAGATTGCGGAGATACAGGACCGGTTTGGACTCGGCCGTGGTGGTGTTGGTGAGGGCGAGCGTATAGACGACCCATTTCCCGTCGCCCGAGATCGATTGCCCGCCGATGCTCTTCCATTTCGGATAGTCATCGACAGCCAGGGGCTTTTTCGCCGCCGGCGTCTGGGCCTGTTGGGGCAGGGCATAAGCGGCGGCGATGGCCGCGACCAGGACGAAGGCAAGGATAACGATCCGAAAGCGAGCCGACCGGGATTTTGAGGCGGATTTTCGCATGGGGGCTCCTTCGACGGGAATATTCCGAGAGACGGTAGACGGGATGTTCAAGGCGCCATCATAATTTGGCCCGGGAAAGAATGTCAATAATTCGGGGCCAGGTTACTCAACCCCGAATTCCTTGAAGGTCGATAAAAGAAAGCGCGCCCGGCAAGATTCGAACTTGCGACCAATGGATTCGAAGTCCATTGCTCTATCCACTGAGCTACGGGCGCGTCCCGCGACTTCCCTATCCCCGATTTCATCCTAAGAATATCTAATGGCGTAAAGGGAAGCAAGGATTACGCTAACCTTTTCCAACCACTCACGTTATTATATATGGAAGGGAGACACCCGCCATGAAATCCACATTCCAACCTATAAATCAGGACTGTTTTGCTCGGAAATTATCTCTTATCTGCGTTTTAACCGCCCTTCTGCCGTTTATTTTCTTTGCCTGCGCCGGCCAACCTTCAACCCAGCCGGCCGCGACTCCCGCCGCCCTCATGCCGGCCGCACTCCCCGCGCCGCCCCCTCTGAACAATCAGGATATCGATTCCCTCGCCGTCGAACTCCAGGCCTACATCCCCGCTTTAATGAAACAGGCCCGGATCCCCGGCCTGCAGATGGCCATTGTCCGCGACGGCCAGGTCGTCCGGCATTTCAGCTTCGGCGTTCGAAACGCCGCATCCCCGGAGCCCGTCACGGACGAGACGATCTTCGAAGCCGCCTCCCTGACCAAGCCGTTTTTCGCCTATTACGTGATGAAGCTCGTGGACCAGGGCATTATCGGTCTCGACAAACCCCTGATCAGCTATTTCCCCAGCTCCGCGATGATCGAAGCGGAACTGGGCCATCCTCTATCAGAACCCGGTTTCCACCGCGACTGGTTCGAGAAAATCACGGCCCGCCATGTCCTGAGCCACTCCAGCGGCATGCCCCACGGGGAAACCGGAAGGCCTTATCCTCTCTTCTTCGAGCCGGGGACGAAATGGAAATATTCCTCCGAAGGCATCTTCTTCCTCCAAAAAATCATCGAATATCTGAAAGGGGACAAGCTCGAGAACCTGATCCAGAAGGACGTCCTCGATCCGTTGGGGATGACGAAAAGCTGCCTGGTCTGGAAAGACGACTATGAGAAAACGATGGCCAACGGGCATGAGCTGCTCGGCCAGCCCGTGGCCTTCCGGAAAAGGACGGAATCCCACGCCGCCGCCACCCTCTACACCACGGCCGAGGATTACGCCAAGTTCGTCGCCGCGGTTCTCAACGGCCGGGATCTCAAGCCCGAGACGCTCAAAGAAATGTTCACTTCCCAGATCGAAATGGACAAGGAGAAAGGCCTCGGCTGGAGCCTGGGATTCGGCACGCAGAACGACCAAAACGGCCTGGCCCTCTGGCAATGGGGAGACTACGGACAGTTTCGCAATTACGTCATCGCCTATCCCGAAAAGAAGTGCGGCATCGTCTATTTGACCAACAGCTACAACGGGCTGAGCATTTGCTCCGACCTCGTCGCCCGGGCGCTGGGCGGACTGGCCATGGGAAACATCGCCTTGGAATACTGGACGCATGATTCGCCGCGCTATCAGTTCGCCTGGGATGTCCAGGCCAAGGGACCCAAGGCCGCCAAAACGCTCAAGGGGCTGACGCGGAAGCATCCGGGCGTATTCGATCAGGAATTCATCAGCTTTCTGGCCGAATCTTTCCAGGGCGCCGATATGGCTCCCCGAGCCCTCGCCATCCTCCAAGCCAGCGCCAAGGCCCATCCCCGGTCGGGCGCGGTCCGGCTTGAATTGGCCAAGGCCTATCTCGCCGCGGGCGACCGGAAACAGGCCCGGCGCGAGCTGAATAAAGCCGGGAAAGCCTCGGAAGATAAAGTCGATCCGGCGGTCGTCCCCTGGCACCTCGAATGCATCGCCGCCCTCGAAAAACCGCTGAGGCTCGAAGAGGACCACTTGAAAAAGATCGCCGGGAATTACGGGCCCCGTCGGCTGTTCTTCAGGGACGGGCGGCTTTACTACTACCGCGACGGCGGCGCCTATCCTCCGGAAGGGCGGCTTCTGACCGCGATTTCCCGCGACACGTTCTTCATGGAGCAAGTGCTCCGCTTCCGAATCAGGATCGAGTTCGACGCCGCCGGCAATCCGGTCAAGCTGATTGGACTATATATTGACGGCACAGCGCAGGATGAAAACGCGAGGGATAAAACTTCTATTTCCTCAGCGATTCCTGGATGAGATTGGCCAGCTGAAGCCGGTTTTTCACCCCGGCTTTTTGGAACACATTGTAAAGGTGGGCTTTCACCGTCCGCTCGGAGATGAACAGGTCCCGCTCGATCTCCTTGTTCGTTTTTCCCTTTAACACGAGGACGATGATCTCCCGTTCGCGCTTGGTGATGCCGTAACGGCCGCAAAACGGCTCGATCCCGTCCTGGACGTCCGTCCGGAGATGGCGAAGCCATTTTCTCTTCCGGCGCCGATACAGGATCCCCAAACCCGCGGCGGCAAGCAGGAGCAAGCCGGCCCAAAAAACCCGGCTCTCGGCAAACGGCGTCACGACCGCGATGATGAGCCGCGCCGGCCGGGGGCTCGGCAGGCCGTCGGCATTGACCGCCAGGACCGTCACATCATACCGGCCCGCCTTCACTCCTTCGAGGGCCCATTCCGGCGTGTCGCTTTCACCGGAGGCGACGACCCGGCCCTTCCGTTTCGCCTCGAAGCGGAATACCCGCTTGCCCGAGGCGGCGAAGCTCAAATCCGCGGCCTCGATCCGGAGAGGCAAATCGCCGCGGCGCAAGCGGACAACACCCGGACTTTCATCGAACACCGGGACGGGCGCCGGTTGGCGCCGGGCCTGGCAGGCGGCGAACGCAACCGCCGGCGCGGTGCGGTCCGCCGGCGCATCGCCGGGGAAAAAATGAATGAATCCGCCCTGTCCCCCGAAAAACAGCTCTCCGGCGCCGCTCTTGAATCCGACCCCCGGCTTGAACGATCCGGCGATCAACCCGTCTCCGGCGTCGTAGCTCCTGACCCTTGTCGACTCCGGGTCAAACACATGGAGCGCGTCGGGAGTGGTGAACCACAGCCGCCCTTCGGCATCGGCGAGCAAGGCGTAGATCCTGGCTTCGGGAAGAGTGCGGAAGGAAGACGTCCATGAGCGGGCGCGGCGGTTGAAACGGGAGAGTCCGGAGGCCGTTCCCGCCCAGATATCCCCGTTCCGGTCTTCAACCAGCGCCGAGATCGTATTGTGGGCCGGGCCGGCAGAGCCGTCCTCGGCGCTGCGATGGTGGGTCCATTGTCCGGAGGCCGGATTAAACTCGTCCACGCCGTGCCATTCGGTCCCCGCCCAGACGACGCCGTCGCGGTCGACCAAAAGGGCGTTGATCGCGTAATTGCCGGCGATCCCGGATGAGGAGGACGCGTCGGAGAGATATCCCTGCGATTCGCCGCTTTTCGGGTCGAAGGCAAACAACCCGTGCCGGCTCGTGCCTCCCCAGATCCGGGAATCCTTTCCCCAAGCAAGGCAGGTGATCTGGTTGCTCGGCAGGACGCCGGGGCGCAGATTCGTTTTTCTGTAGAAAACGGCGCGGCGCCGCCCGATGTCAAAATGGACCAAGCCGCTCTCGTCCGTTCCCAGCCAAAGGGTGCCGCCTTCTCCCGGAAGGATCGCGGTCACGCGGGGCGCGTTTCGCCGTCCGGTCTCTCCGGGCTGAAGGGCAATTCTATCCCGACGGCCTTCAGGGCCCGTCCGGACGGTCAAATCCCCGGATGAGGTCCCGATAAACGTGCGCCCCGTCCATCGTCATAAAGGCAGAGGACCTCCCCGGCATCCTCTCCTCCGGGACCTTCGGCCTTCAGCGGAACTGCGGGGAAGCGGCCCCGGGCTTCGTTTAAAAGCGATAATCCGTTGTCGGTCCCAATCCACAAAATGCCGGACCGGTCGCGAAACATCGAGCTGATCGCATCAAAGCCGTAATGAACGAGCCGGTCCCCGGACGGGTCGTAGCGAAAAACCCCGGCGTCCGCCGTCCCGATCCAGACCTCGTTTTCATTCGCGCAGTCGAGGGCCAGAATCGTCGGATCGCCGCGCTTCACCTCCGCCTCGGGCTTGAGATGAATGCGGCTGAATCGCCGCGGGCCGGGATCAAAGCGGCAGAGCCCTCCCCGATTTGTGCCCAGCCAGAGCATTCCGGCCGGATCCTCCCGGATGACCCAGATGTTCTCGTCGGCCAAACCCTGCGGATCCTCCGGCCGGGCGGGATAATGCTCCCACGTCCCGGTCTTCGGATCGAAGGAATCGAGGCCGGCGCCGTGCGTTCCGAACCACATCCGGCCGTCGCGGCCCCGGCAGACGGCCCAGATGGAATCGTGCCCCGGGGAATTCGGATTCCGGGGATCATGGGCGAACGTCTCGAAGCGTCCGGTCTCGGGATCCAGCCGGCCGAGGCCGGCGTCTTTCGTCCCGACCCAGAGTCCGCCCCCGGCATCCTCTCCGATCGCCCGGATATGATCGCTCGGCAAGGAATCCGGATCGGCCGGGTCATGAACATATCGGACGAACGTCCCCGTGCTCCGGACGAACCTGTTGAGCCCGGCATCGGTGGTCGCCCAGAGATTTCCCCGGCTGTCTTCAAAAACGGAAAACAGAAAATCGGCGGTCAGCGAGTCCGGACGGGCCGGATCGTGCCTGAACGAAATGAAATTCCGGCCGTCGTACCGGACGAGGCCGCTGTCGGTCGTCAGCCAGATGAATCCTTGCTTGTCCTGAGCCAGGGAGTTGATCCGAGGCATGACCGTCCCCGTGATCCGGTCGCGGGGCATGAGGCGGATAAAGCCGGGTTCGTTTCCATTCGCCGTTGCAAACAGCCGAGGCAGCAGGAAAACGGCGAGAAAAAGAAGGACCCGTTTCCTAAACATCGAACATTCCCTAGGCAGGCTAAAAACGTTAAGAATATTAACATTTTTGCTTTCTTTTTGAAAAATAGGACTTTTTGACGATTTTTTTCGGCCTCGATCCCCCTATTACCAGTGAGGGGAATGTGTTGCACCTAACGATAGGAGTGACGATCGAATATGAAAAAGGCGAGGCCGGCCGCCGGATTGCCTAATAACGGCCGATACAGATAAAATCAAGAAAAGGGAAAGAACATGAAAACGAAAAACCGAATTCATCGCCCCGCGTTCGCCGTCCTGGTCGCGGCCCTCCTGGCCGGATATTCCGCAGGAGCGGCGGCCCAGGAGAAGCCCGACACGCTCAATGTCGGGCAAAGGCACGAATTGAGCTCGACTATCCTCAACGAGAAGCGCGACCTTTGGGTGGCCCTCCCGGCCGGATACGGAGACAATCCCGGAGAACGTTATCCGGTCATCCTCCAGCTCGGCGACCTGAGTCATTTCCGGTACAGCGCGCCCCTCGTCGACGTCTTGTCCAGGAACGGCCACATTCCGAAGTGTCTCGTGATCGCGATCCCCGACCCGACGCCGAGGCACCACTACCGTGACTCGACCCCGACCAAAGTCGATTACCTTCCGGCAAGCGGCGGCGCACTCCCCTTCCTCGATTTTCTGAAGACTGAGCTCCTGCCGTATATCGACGGGCATTTTCGGACCGAGCCGTTCCGGATCATCTGCGGACATGGCCTGTCCGGGATGTTCGCGGCCTGGGCCCTGGCCGATCCGGCCGGGACCTTCGGCGCGGCCGTCACCGACAGCGCCTCGCTGACCTTCGACAATTCCCGGCTTATCGAGGATTGGGCGGTAAGGCTCCACCCTCGTTCGCCCGGCCCGTGTCGCTCTATCTGGCAACGGGCGACGAGCGAGAAACAATAGAGGGACTGAACCGGCTGACGGGAGTGTTCGAAAAAGCCCGGCCGGATAAGCTCGACTGGGCCGTCTCGGTCGAAAAGGACGAGGACCAAGGGACGGTCTGCATCCAGGCCTTCTACAAGGGATTAAAGTGGGTTTTCCGGGATTGGCGGCTGCCCGTCGAGGCCGCAGCCAAAGGCCTGGAGGCGGTCAAAGCCCATTATGCCGCCCTTTCCCGGCGTCTGGGATACGAAATCCCGGTCACCGAGAGCAGCCTTTCCGCCCGGGGCTTCCAGCTCATCCGGGAGCAGAAGTTCGCCGAGGCGAAGATGGTCTTCACGCTTGTCGCGTCGGCGTATCCCGATTCCTTCACCCCCCAGCAGAACCTCGGATTCCTGTATGAGCGGATGAAAGACACCGAAAACGCGGCCGCCGCTTACGAGCTGGCCGCCCAAAAAGCGGACCGCACCCAGCCCGACCTGGCCAAATATTTCCGGGCCCAGGCCGAGCGGTTGAAAAAGACGGGCCGGAAATGAGAACGCGCCCATTCATCGGCTTGATTCTTCTTCTATGCCTCGTCCCGGCGGCCGCCCGCCCGCAAGGCGGCGCCCTCCCCTCTCCCGACGCCGCCGAGAGAGGCCGGATCGAAGCCGAAATCGACAAGATGTTCGCCCCATGGAGCAAGCCCGGCAGCCCGGGCGGGGCGGTCAGCGTCGTCCGGGACGGGCGGATCTTATTCGCCAAGGGATACGGTTCGGCCAACCTTGAATGGGACATCCCCAACCGCCCCGACACGGTTTTCTGCATCGGGTCCGTCTCCAAGCAGTTTACGGCATATTGTATCGCCCTCCTCGAAGTCCAGGGGAAAATCCGTGGAGAGGACGATTACCGCAAATACATCCCGGAAATGCCCGATTACGGGGCGCGGATCACGATTGACGACCTCGTCCATCACTCCAGCGGCATCCGCGACGACCAGATGCTGTTTTACCTGGGCGATTGGGAGCGCGGCGAGCTGCACACCAATCGGGACGTCATCGATCAGATCCTTCGCCGCCAGAAGGGCCTGTTGTTCGAACCCGGGACGGCCAGTGATTACAGCAGCGCCAACTACGCCCTTCTCGCCGAAATCGTCAGACGGGCGAGCGGGATGAGCTTGCGGGAATTCGCCCGGAAAAACATTTTCGAGCCCCTGGGGATGAACCGGACCTTTTTCTTCGACGATTTCCGCGAAATCGTCCCCCGCCGGGCCTGGAGCTATGTCCGCGGCTCGGAAGGCCGCTATCTTGCTTACATCGATACGAATGACCTGGTCGGAGCCGGCGGAATCCATACCACTGTCGGCGACATGGCCTTATGGAACGGGAATTTCGACGACCCAAAGGCGGGAGGAGCGGCAATCGTCGGGCGCGCCCTGATGCCCGGCCGGCTCCGCGACGGACGGGAGACGAAATACGCGTACGGCCTGGAGATCGACACCTTCCGCGGCCTGCGGGTCATCAAGCACGACGGCTCCTACGGCGGATACGGGGCCATGTTCCTGCGCTTCCCGGATGAGCGGTTTGCGGTCTTCTGCGCGGCCAACGCCGGCGACATCGACACCCGGTCCATGTGCTTCCGGATCGCCCGGCTTTATCTCCAAGACAAGATGACGGACGCGGCCGAGGAGCGGCCGGCGTTCCTCAAGCCGGACGACGGAATCCTGCGAAAATGGGCCGGCGATTTTCTCAGCCAACAGAGCGCCGACCTTCTCTCTCTTTCGGTTTCGGGGGAACGGCTCGTCTGTCTTCTGAACGACGGGCTCAAAATCGAATACGCTCCGGTATCGGCCGACGAGCTCCGGCCGGTGACGCCGGGATACCCGGTGAGCCTGAGGCTGGCCGCGGCGGGAAAAAGAGGGCTCCCGCGAATCGACGCCTGCCAAGGCGGCAAGGTCCTCCAGACCTATGAAAAAATCGTCCGGGCGGCCCCTTCGGCCGCCGATCTGCGCGAGATCGAAGGGGAATATGAGAGCGAGGAATTGAACGTCAGATACCGCTTCGAGGTGGTAGGCGGGCGGCTCTACGTTCGTTTCAAGCGGGCCCCGAAATCCGACCTCAAGCCGCTCCAAAAGGACCAATTCGCCGCCTGGCCGCTGATGTTCGACTTCGTCCGGGATGACCGGGGCCGGATTCAAGGGTTCCGGTTGGGGAAAATCGGCCCGCAGGGGATTTATTTGTACGTAAAAGCAGCGAATAGCCGGTAGAACGCGAAAACTAAAGCTGGACATCATCTCTTCGATTGACCGGCGGCCAAAGGATTCCGGGAGTCCCGAGACGTCTTGCCCGGAAACTGGCAAAACAAGAAAAAGAGTCAAGCCGTCATGGTTTGGACGTCGCGTTCGATTTTTTCGGACAGAGCATCCGTCGCTTCATCGAGGTCATAATCCATTTGTAAGCCCATCCAGAAGCGGGCCGAATTTCCGAAATACTTGGCCAGGCGAAGGGCGGTATCCGCAGTCAGTCGGCGCTTGTGGAGAACGATCTCGTTGATCCGCCGGGCGGGAACGCGAATCTGGATGGCAAGATGATTCTGGCTCAGGCCCATAGGTTTGAGAAATTCCTCCATCAGGACATCTCCGGGATGGACGGGCGGTAGTTTTCGAACCAAAGGGAATCTCCTAGTGATAGTCGACGATTTCGACATCATGGGCATTGTCTCGTCCGGATGAAGGGCGCGTAACTTTCCGCAAGGCCGGGCGCATGTTAAACTGGCCTTTGAAATGCCAGCGGCCAAGGTCCTGCTCATCGATGGCTACAACGTCATCCACAAGATTCCGGAATTAAAGGCCGCCCTTGCCGGCGGCCTCGAAAGCGCGCGGCAGAAGCTCGCCCTCCTCGTGTCCACTTGGCGTCACGGCCACCCGCAAACCGAATGCGTGATCGTATTCGACGGGGATCATCAATTTTCCGGCAGCCGCACGTCATCCCTTTCCGGAATTCGCTGCTCTTTTCGCAAACCGCCCACAACGCCGACGCCGAGATCATCCGCTTCGTCAGGGAATATCACGGACCCAAATCGGATATCGTCGTCGTCTCCGACGACAACAGCGTCCGGAACAGCAGCCGGGCCCACGGCGCAACGATCCAACCCTCAGGCTTCATCCTGGCCGCAAAATCCCGCCCCTCCCCTGCCAAGTCAAAGATTTCCTCGCTCTCCAGCAAAAGCCTCAGCGGCAAAGCCGCGGCCGATATCAACGCGGAGCTTAAAAAGAAGTTCGGGCTGTAATTCAAATTCATCAATAATATCCCTTGACTTTTGTACTATTATTGTTACATTTGTAACATAACTGTTATTTAAAAGTGAAATATGCTATTCCACAAGTCGCTTCTTCCGATTCTCAGCTCCCAAAAAAAATTGAAAATCGTCAATCTTTTAATTAAACAAGAAGTTTTTATGAGCGAACGAGAAATTTCCCGTGTTCTCGGAGTCTCTCATATGACGGTCAATAGAACAATGCGCGAGCTTGAAGAGATCCATTTCGTCGCTTCCCGCCGCATTGGAAGGGCTTATGTCTGGGAAGTCAACCACAAAAGCTACGCCTTTCATGCTTTTTCGAAAATGACAGGCGTATTCTCAAAGATCAAAGATCCCCTATCCGAACTCAAATCAACGATATTAGGAGGCCTCCCCTTAGACTCCATCCACAAAATGGTTCTTTTTGGCTCCGTAGCCCGAAGCGACGCCCGACCGGGGAGCGATATCGACCTTTTCGTTCTCACCAAAGACGACGCTGCTAAAGCCGATATTCAAGGCTCCCTCGAAGAACTGAGCTTGCGCTGCCTGGATATGTTCGGGAACATGCTTTCCCCTTACGTTCTCACTCTCGGCGAAATGAAGGCTAAAAGAAATCTTAAGCTCCTCTCCGAGATCGAGTCAGGAATCCTTCTCTACCAACGCATACCAGCTGATGCCGACAAAGATAAAGACCCAATCCATTGATAAATCCTTCTTCTCTAACTACCTGAAGAAGGCCAGAGAATGTCGGAGCGCAGCTCAAGCCTGCTTTTCCAAGGGCGACTGGAACGCAGCCGTCATCTGCGCGGTTCACGGGTGCATATCCGCTTCCGATGCTCTATGCGTCTTCTTCCTGGGAAAAAGACCATGCGGCGAAAGTCACTCTGACGCGGCAAACCTCTTAAAGATAATCAGGCCGGATGACGAAGTGTTCAAGAAAAACATTCTTCGTCTGAGTCGTATCCTCGGTTTGAAAAGCATGGCCGAATATGAAGAACGGCTGGTTTTCCGCACTGAGGCGGAAAAATCCCTGCAAGACTGCGCCAGGTTCATCGAGTTCGCCGAGGACCTTCTTCCCGACAAATAATGAGCCGCGGCCGATATCAACGCGGAGCTCAAGAAGAAATTCGGGCTGTAACCGCTTATTTAAAGCTGAAGGTGGCGAAATACACGCAATAGTCGTTGAAGGTCAGCTTTAAAGTCCGGCATTGGCCGGAATACGCCTTCGCCGTCTTCCATTCGTATTTCCAATAGCCGTCGCCCAAATACTCCAACGCAGCCGAACCCGTCGCCAGCTCATCCACGACGCTTGCCGGATCGCCGATCAGCGTCTCGCAGTCGACGCTGACGGACGTGAGGCCGATCAAGCTGGTTGGATCGGAAACGGGCGCGCCGTTCTTATCCGTCAGCCTCCATTTGACGGGAATCGTCCGGCCGGCATTGACAGCGTTCACGGCGGGAGCATTTTCGATCGGGCTGAAAAATCCCTCAAAATCATAGGTAAAAAGCGGCGCGAATTTTTGCACGCGGGCGACGAGGTATCCGTCAACCACGTATGCATAACGCTCATCGTCGATCACGATGCCGTAGGGTGTGACGAATCGGCCGTCTCCATATCCATAGCTCCCCCATTTGGTCAATAAATTCATGTCGGCGTCGAACTTCTGAACGCGGTCGTCGGACGTGACATAAATATATCCGTACGGATCGATGGCGATGGCGATGGCACAGAGGAATTGGCCATCCCCGGCGCCATAGCTTCCCCAATTGGCGATAAAATTGCCGTCGGCATCGAACTTCTGGACCCGACCGTTGTAGTGATCGCAAACGTAGACGAAGCCATCGCGGTCGACCACGATGCCGGCCGGGAACTGGAACATGCCGTCGGCGGTTCCGGTCCCTCCCCACTTGGTGATGAAATGGCCCTCGGCATCGAACTTCTGAATCCGGTCCGGCGCCCATCTTTCGGTCACGTAAACCGAGCCGTCGGGACCGGTGGCGATATAGGCGGGACCATGGAATTGCCCGTCTCCCGTGCCGTAGCTCCCCCATTTGGTGATGAAGTTGCCGTTCGTGTCGAGCTTCTGAACCCGGTGATTGTTGTAATCGGCTACATACAGGTGATCATCAGCATCGATTGCCAAACTGTAGGGGTTGATGAATTGGCCATCCCCGGTGCCATAGCTCCCAATTGTGCCGAGAACCTGGCCGTTAACGTCAAATTTCCAGATTCGGTGAAGAAAAAGATCGCTCACATAGAGAGTCCCCTGGGAGTCGATGGCGATGCCGAGCGGCTTTCCCAGCATCCCGTCGCCCCATCTCAGCACGAAATGATAGGGATTTTGCGCATACTCCATTACGGGAAACAACAAAGACACCAGGACAAAACAGAGAAGTTTGTTTTTCATGGCTCCCTCCCAACCTTACCCTGATAATAGGTTCGGGAATCCGCTTTGTCAAAGACTATTATGGAGCCGAAAATAAATTGAGGTTATAAAAGGAAATAGTTTAGCTTCACCGGACCGATATTCGGTTTTCACCTTACTTGCCGAAGACCTCCGGCAAATTTTTAATCCGGTACTCGCGGTAAACCATATAATCTTCCTCGGATTC
Source organism: Candidatus Aminicenantota bacterium (assembly GCA_963783665.1). GTDB lineage: Bacteria > Acidobacteriota > Aminicenantia > Aminicenantales > UBA4085 > JAAZPG01. The sequence goes on from CAWANZ010000002.1 coordinate 1,115,520, forward strand.
CGTCATGGCGAATCCGAAGGTAATGAATCTGATGTTCTCCACCTTCAGACCGGAGGGAAATTCCAGGGCGTACACGTATTGCCCTTTCTCGTCGAAAATATCGATTTCGACTTGCTGCACCCCAGAGACGCGGAAGACGGCGATGAAGCCCCGGGGCAGCCGCTGGACTTCCCTTATCGCGATCAATCGGTTGGGATATGCCGAGAGAATCCATTTCATGTTTTCGTCCTTCAAGCCGCCCGGCCAGATTTTCTCCTTGTCGGCCCTACCGACCTTCACGTATTCATAAGGCCTTTGAATGACGAAGAGATCCTTGCCCGCATAATCCTTCACCCGGAGCTGATATTCGGTGTTCAAGCCGCAATAGATGCGCCGGAGGGCCGGATCTCCGTCATAGAAAAACTGCGGCGTTCCCCAGCCGTCGGCAAAGCCCCGACCCTTCGTTGCGTCGCGGATCATCCCGATGTTTTCGCCCTGGAGAAGATCGACGGCTTGCTCTTCATCGGCCGCCGCGCAGCGGACGAACTTCAACGTCCTGATGATTTCCTTTTTCTCGTTCCTCGTCGTGTTCTCGGAAAAGTAGTCGCCGCCCTCAACGCTTTGACGAAAACGATTTTTCAACTGCCGTTCTTCCTTGAAGACGCCGTTTCGGTCCAGGATGGCGACCTTTTGACCGCCGTATACCCAGATATCCGACTTGAGAAAAGCGATGTGGTATCCCTGCTGCGCGCTGAATTCGCCCGGCCCCTGCCCGACTTTCGTTAAAAGACCGTAATATTTCCCGTCGGGACCGAACCGATGGCCTTCCGCGTCGTTCGGGTCGAAAAGGACGACGTTTCCCGCTTCGTCGCGGGCAAACATCATATACTTCAATCCGACCTCGGGTTGTTCGTAAGGATCGATGGTCCGGATCCGCTCCAATTCAACCTTGATCGTTCCGCGGAGCGGCTTGGCCGGATTAAGGATATGGGGAACGCCATCGATCGTCTTGACCTCGATTTTATCCTGGGCCAAAAGACCAAATCCCGCGGAGAGAATAAAAACAACGGAAAGCCACGTTCTTTTCATCATTCCTCCCTTTTGCCTGATTCCTTTCATCTACTTATTAGATTCTTAGCGGAATAAGCCCAATTTCACCGGACCGATAAGCCCCGAACGAACCGAATCGCCCTTATATCGCGAGGGAATCGTGAGGTAGTGGTTTGCCAGCGTGTTGTAAACCAGCACTTCGATTCTGTTTTCGCCTTCCTTGACCAGACCCGTCAGGTCCGCCTTCCAGGGCGGGCAAACGAGGATCGCCGCCGTCTTGCCGTTGACGCGGACCTCGGCTGTCGCGACGACATCGCCCAAATCGAGAAGAATTCCCGCCCCGGCCTGTGCCCGGCTCAATCTCACGGTTTTCCGGTACCAGGCCCCGCCGGAATAATTCTCCAGCACGGAGCCCTCCGACCAATCGCCGGTCTCCGCCAAGCCCGGCTCGCACTCAAGAAGCACAGGTTCCGGAAGACCGGATCCGCCGTATGCGCCGCGATCCTGTTCGAGCCGGATGGCGACGGTCGACTTATGGGTTGGGACTAGCTTCACGTCGACAAAATAACTGCGCGTCCGCCCGGGAATCTCATCCCCCGCTTTCCCATCGTCGGCCACTGCGCGCCGAAAAGCCTCGTCCCTATCGGCCGGAGCGTTCGTCTCGGCGTTTTTTCTTCCGCCGGCTTGGTTCCGTCGCCTGTCGCCGAACGGCGTTCCCGTTCCCCCGGCGCCTTCGGCCGGAATTTCCGTCGCGGTTGCTTCGCGGCCATTGACCCAGATACGGATCCGGCCGGCGGCTCGAACGACCATCTTCCGCAAACCGGGCGGGGCGACGAAGCGATACCATCCGGCCGGGGCCGTTCGCTTCGCCCTTACGTCATAAGGGATGAGCCCGGGTTCATCGTGCCACGTCATGGAAAGCGGAGTGCGCAGCGCTGACGATGCCCGGACCGAAGCGGCCTCTTCGATCAGCCCGTTCGCCGGCCTCGTCTTTGATCCGGCGCCGTATTCGGTCTTTCCCGCCGCATGTCCGCCGGTTCCCACCGGCGACGAAGGGTCTCGGGGGAAGAGCCGGCGGCCAATCCCCTGCCCCGACAAGAACGAAATGCCCCCGCCCGGGCCCGTCATAACGCAGAAGCAGCGGGTTCGGCCCGGCTTCGAGCGCCATCGCCGTCCCGCGGCTCGCAATAACGCTTTCCCGGCCAGATAGACTTTGTTCGGCTCGATCCCGCCGATTTCAACCCGGGCTTCGCCCGCGCCGCCGGCATACGCGCTTGTCCAGAGATAATAGCGCGTTCCGCCGGCTTCCTCTTGATAGAGGGTTTCGTTATATCCTTCGACGGGTTTACCGAGGCAAATAAAATCGTCCGTCACTAATTCCTTCAATCCATGCCATCCCTGATGGCCCGGATCCCCTTCCTTGCCCCAGCGCCAGGAAAAATCGTACGGCTCCCAGAAATAAGATTTCCCGCCTATTTGCACCGGCACGGCCGGATCGATCCGATCCGCTGCGCCAAACCGCTTTTCAAAAGCCTCGGTCTCCTTCCGGCCCAAAACCGGAAGCGGCCCCAGCTTCCAGAATTTCGTCCCGAAGCCGTGGGTCACCCGCGGCCAAGCGGAGTCGTCAAAGCCGGTCGCCTCCCAATTCCCCATTAATCCGTCCGCCGCGCCTTTTTCCTCGGCATAGCGGAAAATCCGCGCTTCGGCCCCGATCATCCGCTCCGTCGCCGGCAGGCGGAAATCGCCCCAGCGGTTATCCATCGTCGGCTTGAGATCGAATTCCCACTCGCCGTCCAGAGCCAGCGTCTCCGCGGCCGCAGCCCGTCCGCGCGCTCGACTAGCGACAGCCGGCTTGCCGTCCCGCCCATCTCCCCGCCCTTCTCCTCGCCCCTTTCCCCCACCGCCACCGGCCGCAACCCCCGCCCTATCCTTCGGCGTAAACACAATCACCTGGGCCTGATCCCGGTCCAGGGGCATGCGAATCCTGGTGCCGCCCTCGACTTCCTCGGTCTCTTCGAGCGGGATGTTCTTTCCGGTCCAGGGATCCCAGAGCTCGGCCCGGCCCTTGGAGCGAAAGACGCACCATGAGCCGCGCGCCGCGTCCATCACCAGGTAGACATCGCGGAACCCGATTTTCCGGCGCATCGCTCGAACCGGCGGATCCGACTCCACCGCCCTCGGGAGAAGCTTGCCGATCAATTCGGCCAGATCCTTAGGCGCTTCAACGGCGATTCCCCGGCCTTTATTCTCTCCCGCGCTCTCTCCAAAAAGCTCCCGCACGCAACTCTCAAGCTGCGCGATCGCCACTACCCGCCCTGTCGCTTGCCTCCGGCATCGCCCCGACATTGATGACGATTCCGCCCTTCCGCTTGAATTCGAGCGCCTTTTGAATCGTCGCCCACCGCACGGCCTTCATCGCCGGAAGGACCAGGACCGAAAACCTCATCCCCGAGACTTCAAGCGCCCCGTCGCGAATCTCGGCCCGCTCGAGCGACTGGTCGTCCATGAAGACGAAATCATATCCCCGGCCGAAAAGCTCCCGCCCGGAATCAAACGCCGCCTGAGTCGCGGCCTCCCCGTCCATCCGGGCCTGGACCGGGCTGACGGGGTACATGATCGCGATATCGGCCGCGAGCGTCCCCTGGCTCATCAGGTAGGAGAGCCGCTCGAAGTATTTCAGAAAAACCGCCATATGATCCCAATACGGCATCCGGAAGTGGTAGCACGGCGGGGCCCACTCCCAGAAGCTCCCGTGGGTGGTGTAATACAGGCCGTGGAGGTTGAGCAGGTTGCACCCGTAGAGATAGTTTTCGCTTGTCGCGTACATCAGCCGCTCGGGCGCGGCCCCCCAGCCCAGGCTGTGATAGCCCTCGAGCCACACCCGGGGACGGCCGTACAGCGCGGCGATCGACGACGACACCTTCCCCTTGATCAGGTCGGCCCGGCCGCCCGGCGTGTCGTGCCCCGGCGCGGTGTACCAGCGCTGAACCCGGAAGTTGTCGCCGTACATTCCCGGCTCCAGGCCCCGGCCCTCGGGATCGCAGCCGTAGATCATCCCCCGGCTGTGATGCCAGTTGAAGATGGGGATGAAATACCGCTCCTCCGAAAGGGCCACTTTGACGTCCATGTAATCCAAGCGCGCCTTGGCCGTCATCGGCCCGATATCGGCAAACAATGCCGGGAGCGCTTCGAAGACGTCATAGCCCTTGCGCTTCTTAAACTCCTCGGCGAAATCGTCCGACCAGACGGCCTCCCCGACGCCGAACTTCAGCTCGTCCTGGAAGAAGTAATTGAGGTTCGAGGCCGCGGCCTCGGCAGCCGCTCCGTCTTTGTTCCCCAGAAAAGGCTGGAAGAATTTCTCGATCACGGTCTTGCCGGCCAGCGGATGGACGGGATTCAGACGTCCCTTCAATCCGCGGGGCCGTGAAGATCCAGACCTCCCATGTCCCGGCCGGGGCCGTCCATTCAAGCCGCCCGTCCCTAATCTTATCCGCCAAATCCACACCGACCGGACGCACCGCTCCCCCCTCGACCGGATAAGCCCGGACGGCAATCGTATCCGCCGGGATGGGATGGACGACTTTCTGCCCCGCCTCCGCCCGCAGGACCGCATCCCGGACGATCTCCCTCCCCTGGATCTCCCGATCATCATAGACGATCCGGTTGAAGAGGTTCTCGCCCTTGGGCCAATCGATCGTGTAGCCGCTCAGCCCGATGCCCATCCCCCGCTTGCGGCACTCCTCCTCCGCAAACCGCCACATCTCCCACCAGTCGCGGCTGAAGATCTCCGGCTCGGCCGGATAGGTCGGCCAGCCCGGCGTGTCCTTGATGGGCGTAATTGACCTGGACGCCGGTGACGCCCTTCTTATGGAGCTCCTCGATCTGCCAGACCAGCCGCTCTTTATCCAAGGGATCGCCGGTCCACCACCAGAACGGGACCTCCCCGTACCCCGGCGGAGGATTTTGAAAGCCCGGCAGCGCGTCTAATTCAGCGGCCCGGGAGGGAAACCCGGGGCAGCGTCGGACGTCGCTTTGCTCGAATCATTATCCCCGGCGCAGGCACACATCATGAGGGCGAAGGTGATCATGAGAAGGCTCCCCGGTTTGGAAAAGCAAAATCTCATCGGCGCTTATTCGCCATTATCATATGCATTTTTAAGCAAAACTGGAATCTCATGTCTTTTCAATATTCGTTTCAACCCCGTTCTAGAATAATTGCGACCCGCTCGATCACCCTTCGCAGGTGTTCAATGTCGTCTTTGTCCCTGGGAGTAACCGCTTGCCGATTGAGCGCGTCAAGACTCTCTTTCAATCCAAGCATCGATGCCAATTTGCATTCGATAGCCCTGGCAATGACATAAGGAGTTCGGATAATCCGCTTCTCTCCAATTCGAGCGACCGTCTCCCGCATGAACGCCCTTTGCGTCTCGTCCGATAAAAGCAAACATCCGTGAAGCGATGTATAGGCAAGGCCGGCTGATTCTCCAAGACCAAGAATCGAGTGCAGCCGTATAAAAAGCGAAAGCTCCTCAATCATCGTAAGGGATATTTGAGTAATGCGTCCGCTCTTGATGACTGATTTTAGAACTTGGGTCTGCTCTGGCCTTCGAATTTCAAGTAATACTTCATCAATTACGAGAAAACGATATCCCTCGATTTTCGCTACTTGGCCAAGCAAATCGAGCTTGATAAGATCGATCAAGGAATTCGCATCGACGACAATCTCTATTATCGCCTCTTTTTTCACGATCTGGTACGGGCCTTATCGATTCCGAAGCGCTTGCGGAAGGCCGAAAATTTCGTCTTCTTGGAGTCCTGCCAGCTTCAACAATTCAATCATTTTATTTCGGCTGATCAAATCAGCATTGGCTGCTTCAATCGCCAGGGAAAAAAGCTTTTGTTCAGCCCGGCCTAAAGACCGGCGGCCGACCGCCGATTTCCCCGCGTCGTTTGGTTCAAACAACCCGGCGATTCTTCGCCCGTACCCTTCTTTTTCCCAATTCTTGAAATCTTCCTGTTTTTCCGCGTTGATCACATCAAGATTGCGTAGTCTCCAGAGCGCGGCTTCCCGGCTCACGCCAAAAGCTTGAGCCATCTGAATAACGTCGACGAAATCGATGTCTCGGGCACGACCAGGTCGGCGGGCTTCGTATTCAACAAGTTCCTCCCGAATCATCTGGGGCGCGGGGATTCGGGAAGGTACCGCTTTCCCGCGAGCAGACAGAAAATCCCTGACTCCCTCTTCCGGCATCAGAAAACCTGCCGCAAAAACATCGGCTCTGACTTCGCGATAGTCTTTATCGCTCTTATCACGGCTGACAACTCCGGGCTGATCTTCCATATCGCATACGGCGTGACAATATTCGTGGGCCAACGAATACCGCTGCCGGCGCGAAGGGTGTTTCGAATTCACCACACAGACCACGGCCTCTCCGCACCGAAAAGTGAATCCCGAAATGCTTTCGGGCAATTCCAGAGCCAGGACCAATATCCCTTGTCCTTCCATGACAGCCGCCGGATCGCCGATTGGATCCGTTCCAAGCTTAAGCCGGTTCCGTTCCTGATCCGCAATCGTCTGGCCCTGGATGATCGCGTCCCACTTTTTTTGGGCAGGAGGTAACTTTCGACCGGGGAAAGCGGGATTGACAGGGGAACGGCCCAGTATCTTCTCCATTTCTAATATCGAGTTAATGATTTCGATTCCCCTGTCCAAACCTTCTCGGACATTGGAAGCCGGTTTTGCTTCGGGAATCGCCCGCAAAACAAAAGCTACTCCTTCCTTCTCGAAAGACTCCTCAAAAAAGCTCTGGGGCGACCGGCCATAAAGCCGGGAGAGGGCCATGAATTCAATACTTGTTAGCTTCCGTTTTCCTGCTTCGATTTGGGCAACCGAAGGACGAAAAAGGTTAAGGGCTTTTGCGACGTCATCCTGGGTAAATCCCGCCGCTTCCCTGGCTTCTCGAAGCCGCATTGCCAAGTCGATCTGCTCTGTCACCATTGGATTTAATTCTCCCCTATATACAATATAGTTAATATTACTATATTTGTCAATAATTGGTTATTATTGTAAGTATTTATTACTATTCATTTAAAGCTCACGTATCAAAAGAAAAATTGACTCCCCCCTCCTCCGGTGCTATCCTGACCTACCTCGATTTCGGCCGATCTTTAAACTCGCTTATTTCCCGATATTCTCCAATATCCGGACTGCTCCCGGTTTGACGCCGGGTCCCAAGACGAAGGGCTTTACGGCGTTCCGCACGTCATTCCCCCAAAATACAATCCCTTCGCTCTTCGCACCCTCAACGCCCACATAGGTCTCAGTTCCTAAGGCCGACCGCCCATTGCGGATGATGGCGTCGCGGACATCCTGAAGGACGATGGCGGGAGCGGCCGCATCACCCCCTGATCCGCCCTTCGGTCCACCCTTCGCCCCGCTCCCCTCTTTGCCCGCCGCACTTCCCCCGGCCCCGTCCACCATCACGCTTCCCCCCGCCCCCACCGATGGCGCCCTCCCGGCGTTCACGCCATCCAGCTCCAATCCCGCCACATCCCATATCCGAAGAGCGCTCCGCCACTTCGCATAAGGCGCCCCTTCCCACGAGATCTCGACGTTCCGAAGCTTGAGATTCTTGGCCCAGCGGAAGGTCAGCGCGTCGACGGCCTTATCATAGGGAGCGGCCGGGTCATGGGCGATGAAAAGCTTGACGTTGTCCAGGGTAATGCCGTCGAGAGGACTGTCCGGATGGCCCAGGCAGACGCTTGAGCCCTTGCCGCGGGCGATGATATCGCGCAGGATGACGTTGCGGATGATGCCGGCGGGATGATCGTCCTCCTTCTTCGCGCTCTTGTGGACCTCGCTCCGCTTCTTGATGTTGAAGTGGAACGGCTCGCCGTCCCCCCACCAGAACCAGTCGTAGCGAACGCAGTCGATGGTCAGCCCGGAGATGATGATGTTCTCGACCACCCCGCCGTCGAAGTTCATGAAGGCCAGGCCGCGGTTGGAGTCCGTGATGACGCAGTTGGAGATGGTCACGTTGCGGACGGCGTTCATGTTGCCGTCGCAGAACTTGATGGCGCTCGAGGCCGACGACAGCCGGCAGTTCGTGACGGTGATGTTCTCGCAGGGCAGGGCGGGCCCGAACCAGTTCATGGAGTAAAAAACCAGGGCATCGTCGCCGGTGGAGATGGTCGAATTGGAGATCCGCAGGTCGCGGCAGCCGTCCGGATCGATGCCGTCCGCCCAGACCCCGTCCTTCAGGCTGGACTTGATGTAAACGCCGTCGATGACCGTCCGGACGCAGCCGTACAGGTGCATCGTCCAGGAAGGGGAATCCAGGAAATTCAGGCCGCTGATCCGCACATCCGTGCAGCGGAGCAGAAGAACGAGCTTGCCGAACTGGTCGGTCTTGGGAAAGGACCGCGTCAGCGGCTTTCCGATCTTCTCCATCTCGACCTGATTGGGATAGATGAAATCGTCCTCGTGGTTGCCTTTGAGGCGGTACTCATATCCGCCCTGACCGTCGATGGTCCCTCTCCCTTCCAGGGTGATTCCGGTCAGGTCCTCGCCGTAAAAGAGGGCGTCCTTGGGGAAGGCCTCTTTGTCCTTGATCGAGAAGATGGTCGCCCCGGCCTCGACGAAAAAGCGAATCCGGCTGCGAAGCTGAATCGTGCCCGTCGAGTATTCTCCCGGCGGGACATAGACCGTTCCCCCGCCGGCCGCGGCACACGCATCTACGGCCTTCTGGATCGCGGCTTGGGCGCTTCCGGCTTTCAAGCCCGTGGCCCCGAAGTCCCGGACATTGAAGACAGCTTGTCCCGATGCCTGGCCGGCCCATCCTAGCGGCAGGCCGGAAACCAATATGATCGCGGCGGCGAGGCGCTTGAGCATGGGCAACCTCCAAAAGCGGATGGAGTCATAATAGCGAAATTTTGAACAAAATTCGCAAAGTGTCCAAAATATGGAAATTTCACAATTTATTAATTTTAAAGTTTTCGCAGGTCTATTCACCATTTTTTACATATCAGCGTGGGATTTATTCGCCTGCCAAAAAAACTCCTTTAAAAATTGACTCCCCCCTCCCCCGGTGCTATCCTGACCTTAAGGGGAACCAAAATGCTTTCTCTCACCTTTCATGGCGGGGCGGGCGAAATCGGCGGCAACAAGATCCTCCTTGAGTACGGCGGGGCCCGAGCCTACCTCGATTTCGGCCAATCCTTCGACTTCGGCGAGGGCTACTTCCTCGACTGGCTCAAGCCCGGGGCGGCCAACGGCCTGGAGTGCTATTTCGAGTTCGGCCTCATGCCCAAAATCCCGCGGCTCTACAGCGAGAAGGCCCTCGAGTTCACCGACCTCCCTTACGAGAAGCCCGACATCGACGGGGTCTTCATCACCCACCACCACAGCGACCACATCGGGACCCTGAAGTTCCTGGACGAGTCGATCCCCATCCACATGGGCCACGGGACCAAGGCCATCCTCGACGCCTATTCCTCCCTCTACCCCGGCCTGGTCGATATCGGCGACCACGCCGCCCTCCAGACCTTTAAAAGCGGCGACCGGATCAAGGTCAAGAACCTGACCTTCTGGCCGATCCACGTCGAGCATTCCGCCCCGGGCGCTTACGGGTACATCATCGAGGGGCCGGAGGGGGCGATCGTCTATACGGGCGATTTCCGCCGGCACGGCCCGATGAAGGCCTTCACCGACGAGTTCATCGCCGAGGCGGCCAAGATCAAGCCGCGCGCCCTCATCTGCGAGGGCACCCGGATAAGGACCGACCCGGACCAGGACCTCACCGAGGAGCAGGTCCACGACAAGGTCCAAAACATCATGAAGAAGGCCCGGGGCCTGGTCCTTGCGGAATTCTCGATGTGCAACATCGACCGGTTCAAGTCCTTCTACCAGGCGGCCCAGGAGACCGGCCGGACCATGGTCGTCGACACCAAGTACGCCTTCCTCCTCGACCGGCTCAACGAGATCATCCCCGGCCTCCCCGATCCCCGCACCGATCCCGGCCTCAAGGTCTATTACAAGCTGGCCAAATCCCGCACGATCAACGAGGCGGACTACAAGAAATTCGAGCGGGAGTATTTCTCAAACCGGGTCACCTACGAGGACATCCGGCCGAACCAGAAGAAATACGTCCTGGTCACCGGCTTCAACAAGCTCATGGAGCTCGTCTACATCCATCCCGACGAGGCCGACTACATCTACAGCCAGAGCGAGCATTACCTCGAGGGCGAGGAGAACGAGGACCAGCGCCGGGTCCTGGAGAACTGGCTCCAGCACTTCGGGATCACCTTCCACAAGGCCCACTGCTCGGGCCACGCCGGCCGAAACGACCTCGAATATGCCATTCAGCAGATCAAGCCCAAGACCCTCATCCCCATCCACACGGCCCACCCCGAGGAGTTCAAGAAGCTCCACGACGACGTGCGGATCGTGAAGAAGGGGGAGACGATTTCGTTGTGAGTGGGCTTCGTAAATAATCGTATCGCCTCGACCAAGAAGAAATAACGGATAAATCGCTAATTCCGCCGGCAAAGCCAGGAGTTAAGAGTTTTTTCTAGGGTCGTATTGTATATCCCGCTGACGATCTACTACCTGGTCAAATATGTGGCGGACTATGAAAATAAAATCTGCAACATCCGTGATGCCAAAATCATCAGATTCCTAGACGAGTTCCATGAGCTGACGACTCATATTTCGTGTTGAAGTGGATAACAATGGTTTCCATAATGCGAACGAATATTTCACGGCCTATTTAAAGACCGACTATTTAAATACGATCATTTTAAACTTGAATAAGTATTCTCTCATAATCCCTTTTATTGTTAAGGGGAATATATAAACTAAATTTATTGCCTTCAATTGTATTCGAAAACAGCGGTAAATAAAGCCACCCAGGTGAAGAGGAAGAACTCACGATGTTTTCTGAAGGGATGAGATTATCAGAAACCTTGGCGGTCGGCGGAATTAGCGTAGGAGCTTGCGGATCATTCCTGTTAACTAATCTGATTCCGCTATGAATTACCCTGGATGCGTTCCCATCAGAACGAATAAATGATAAGTCATCCCAATTAATTTTTACTCCGCTATCGGTTTTATTTTGAATCTCGAATACTATTTCCTTCTCGCCTACAATGAAAGAGATCTTTAAAAAAGCATCTGAAAATGAAAGTACTTCCAAAGGAGTGTTGACATCATTGCTCCAAGAATTCTTTGATTCTCTATCTCGAATCCAGCGAAGAGATGCCAAATATATTCTTCTTTCCTCTTCGGTTTTTGCTTTTTCTGCGTCAGTTTCAGCTTTGATCTCTATCCTTTTCAGCCTGGATTCTATCATTTTCGGCTTTAGTTTTCGCGTATTCAGCATCATTTTTTGCTCTGATTTTCGCGTTTTCTGCCTCGGTTTTTTCCTTTTCAGCATTTATTAATCCTGAAATAGTTAACTCTATATCTATATCGATACATTCCGAACAAGGACGGTATTCTCTTTCTAGGGCCAAAGTAGATACAAATCAAAGTATTCTCCTTTTATAATCGGACATTTTTTGTTTGCGTGAAAAACTTTTATAGGAAAGACGCTATAAACGTTGTCTTTACTAGAAAGTGAACTTATCTTTACTTTCTCGACTTGAGAAGTGAGCATGCATGGAGCTAAAAAGATCATGCAGAATAAGAGAATTAAAAAAAAGGAATATGATTTTTTCATGGTTCCCTCCTTTACTCGTTTGCTTGATTTATTTATACCGCGGAGATGATAATGAGTCAAGGAATTGGAATTTCACGAAAAGAATCATATAGCGTTTAACCTGTCCTCTATATTGCAATAACTGCCCCAATTTATGGGATAATCAAGCAAAAGAAAAGAAATGGTATCAAGAACTAATCCCGTGTCCCTTGGAGAGAAGGGCGAGAAGTCGGTAGCAAATGAATTTCGGCAAAGGGGTTTCCGGGTTCATCGGTTCGGCCCCGGAGCACGTGATTGGGACCTAGTTGCAGAAAAAAGCGGACACAAGCACATGGTTCAGGTAAAGACTTATTGGAAAGGATCATGGCAGTGTGGATTAGCCACAAAGTATATCAAGATAAACCTCATAGATGAGAAACAAGAAGTCACCGGAAAACAGCCATTAAGTAATCCTGATGGGATATATATTTTTGTGAATCTCGAAGGGAATAGAATACGTTCTATATCACGACCGTTCGTGAGGTCCAAGATCTTGTGTTTTCCGAGTATAAAGCCAATCTACGACTACATCATCATCGTAGACCGAGAAATGCATATTCATTCCATCACGCAAGTACAATGAATAAATTCTTACAGTGGAAGGATAACTGGGGAATCCTAATCAAATAAGACTCCAAATAGATCAGAAAGGGCTAGAGTGGAAGAAGGGAAATATCTGTCTCAACGTTTTAAGCCGAAATGCAAATCTTCCCTTTTTATCACAAATATAAAATATAAAGTCGTTAAAGGGAAACAGGGATTATCAGGGAAAGGTGGCGGGGCCGACGAGACTTGAACTCGCGACCTCTGACGTGACAGACTAGATTTATCCCCCCCTCAATACCCCAAGTCCCCTCAAGAACTTCACCGCCGCATCACAATCCCTAAATACCGGGATCCGACTTCCTCAAGCATCGCGGTCAGGGGATCATAGCCCGGCCGGCGTCGAGGTTGAGGATGAAGGGCTCGTCGGTCACTGAGAACTCGATCGGGCAGGATCTATTGGAAGAGGAATCGTGCCTGACTATCGCTAAAACGTATTAATAGCGAATTCTAGCCCGCAGTTGGGACATTTCGCCTTCATGATCCCCCTGCCTCTCGGCAGCTTCAATCGGGCCGAGCAGCTCAAGCACGTATAGAACAACATATTCGGACGGATGTTGAATCTCTCGCTGTTGATCGCTTCCGCATAGGCCGTATTGGGGACGTGGACGCAGTCGACGGACTTTCCGAGCATCACGTTTCGGCCATATTCATAATTCAAGTATTCCAGGCCGAGCTGAATAATCTGCATGTCGGCCAGGTCGCAGCGGCTGAACGCCCCGGCGATGACCAGGGGAACGGTGCAGGCCATCTGCTGCATCGTCCATCCGGGCCTGAGCGGTACCGAGGTTTTCATCATGCGGGTATCGGCCGAGTCGAGAAACATCTTGCCGACGTATTTGTACTTCTTTGTTTCCGGAACTCCCGGTTTCATCATGTCGGCCATATCGGCGATCAGAATGATGTCCATATCGTTGGACAGCCTCGCTTCAATGATCCGTTTCGTCGTTTCGAACAGGAATTGATAAGCGGTATACGCCCCTCGCTTCTTGGGATTGATGTGGTACAGGATGCCCGCGTAATAGAGCAGCACGAACCGGGCGTATTCCGTGGTTTGCAGGTCGGGCTTGAGAACCTCGAAATCGACGGAGGCGTTTCCGATATCGTCGAAGCAAACGATCGATTTAAGAAGCGGGATCATCCTTCCCTATCCTCACCCCCACAAATCTCCTCAAGAACTTCACCGCGGCGTCGCAATCCCTGAAGACCGGGATCCCGGCCTCCTCGAGCAGGGCGGTCAGGGGGTCGTAGTCCGGGCCGGCGTCGAGGTTGACGATGAAGGGCTTATCGGTGGACTTGGAGAGGGCGATCAGGCGCTGGCCGACGGAGGAAGGATCGTGGATGTTCTCTTTGTGGGCCTCGGCCGGGGACGAGGGTCTGCAGGGCCCCGGTCATCGGGAGGGGGGAAAAGACGGCGCAATCCACGCCGGGATCCTCCAGGATGGCCCGGGCGGCTTCGGCAAAGGCGGCGTCGTTGGCCACGGGGGTCGTGTCGAGGGGATTCCGGATATCCTGGATCTTGTCGATCCCGAGGGCTGAGAAGGCCTCCCCTATCCGGCGGCGGGTCTCGTCGGAATAGACGGAAAGCTTCAGCCGATCCTTGCCGTCTCCGATACAGTCGGACATGATGACGGACTCGAAGCCGGCGTTGCTCATGAGGACGGCGCGGTTTCCGCCGATGCGCTTGTCGCCCAGCATCATCGCCCCGGTGACGAAGCTCTGGAATTCGGCGATGGTGTCGGCCACGATCACCCCGGCCTCTTCGAGGACGGACTTGGCGATCCCGTATTCGCCGGCCACGGCGGCGGTGTGGCTCGAGGTGGCCTGGCGGCCTTCGGGCGAGCGGCCGCTTTTATAGGCGACGACATAGCGGCCGGGGGTCCGGGCGATCCGGCGGGCGGCCTCGGCCGTGAGGTAGCCGTCGCCGGTCTTGAAGCCCTCGAGGTAGACGGCCACGACCTTCACCTCGGGCTCGTCGTTGAGGTAGTTCAGGTAGTCGGAGACGCGGAGGTCGATCTGGTTTCCGATGGAGATCGCGTAGAGCGGCTCGAAACGATGGAGCCGGGAGATCCGGCTGATCATGAACGCCCCGCTCTGGCTGACATAGGCCAGGCCGGGAGTTCCGGCCTTGGGGATTCGGAGCTTGTACCGGGGGATGAACGTCGTGTCGTAGGAGCCCGGCTTGCTGTAGATGCCGAGGCAGTTTCCGCCGTTGGCCACGGGGGTCGGACGGCCCGCTTTGCGGCTTTCGGCCAGAAGGTCGACGATCTTCTGCTCGATGCTCTGGGTCCCGGCCTTCTCCCCCATCCCGCCCGGCGATGATGATCACCGAGCGGGCCTTGTTCCGGGTGGTGAGGTCGCGCATGACCGGCTCGCACTGGTCCGAGGCCAGGGTGAGAACGAACATATCGACCGTCTCGGGAAGGTCGGCCACGGTCGGGACGCACTTGCAGCCCTCGATCTCGGAAAGGCCCGGCTTGACCACGTAGACCCGGTCCTTGGGGAAGCCCATCTCGATGACGTTGTTGAGGATGACATGGCCGAGGTTCATCTTCTCGGAGACGCCGATGACGGCGATGGAGGCGGGGCTTGAGGAGGTGCTTGATGCCGGCGATGGGGCGGTTTTTGATGTCGACGTGGGCGCGGGAGAAGCGGCAGAGGCCGTCAAGGGGAAGGAGGCGGCCCGAGCGGACGACAAAGGGATTGACCTCGATCTCTTCGATGATGGCGGGAAGCGGAGAGGAGAGGTGGTGGAAGGGAGGGGCGGAATAATGGGCGGCAGCCAGGGCCTGGAAGCGGGCGTAGGTATCGGCGAGGACGGGAGGGGTGAGCGGGGCGGGCTTGCCGCGGAAGGGCTTGACCAGCTTGTCATAGACGGCGATTGGAGCGAGGTGGGCGAGGATTTTGGAGGGCTCGAGGAGATGGGCCGAGGCCATGGCGGCGGCCGTGCCTTCTTTGAGGCGCGCGCCGAGGTATTCGACCTCGACGCCGCCCGCGCCCATGGTCACGACGGGGCCGAACTCGCGGGAATTGCGGGCGCCGAGGAGGAGCTCCGAGCCGAAGCCGAATTTCTCGAAGTCGACTTTCTCGCAGACCAGGACGCCGCGGATATCGGAGGAGACGGAGGCGGGGGTGAGGTCGGAGGGGAGGCCGGAGGAGGAGGAGGAGGTGGCGGTGGCGGGAGAGCGGGGGAAGGCGGAGGAGAGGAAGGCGCGGCGCCGTGGGAGTGCGTTTTGGCCCAGGCAAGAAGCGGCCGGGGACTTCGGAAAGCATATTCTTGATGGCCGCGTTGGCTGCCGTGGCGGAGGCTTTGACGAAAGCGACGCCGCCGACATCGGTCTTATGCTGGATGAGGGGAGCGACGATCTTAAGGACCAGGCCGTCGGATTTGAAGGCGGCTATATCGGCAGCGGAGAGCTTTTTACCGACAGGGACGAATTTATGGCGAGGGACGGCGATCCCGGCGATCTTGAGCATCGCATAGACTTCCTGCTCGAGGAGGAAGTCGCGGCCGTCTTTTTCGGCCCGGGCAAAGATGGAGTCGATTTTCTTGAAGTCGATCATAGGGCTCCCCTATTATCACGATGTCAGAAAGGAGAAGAAATGGGAGACACGATCCCGATTTCGAGCAAATTGGGTCATGTCTCCCTTTCTCGCGTCTCCATTCTAGTTCTTCGGAAAGACCGCGGTCTTGCGGATCACATCCAGCAACGTGCCGTCGCGCCATTCGATGGCATGGACGATATCGCCGGTCGCTTCGGGCGCGGGCGGGATGGAGCCGAAGGCCTTGGCCGCCTCGACCGATTTGGCGTGAAGCTCCTCGATCGAGACCAGCTTAAGGCCGGCCGCTGCACCCTGGGCAAGGAGGGCGTCCTTGTAGGTGGAGGCGCTGGCGGGATTGACGGCCACGTACTCTTCGGTCACGACGACGTCGATCACCTCGCCCGGGGTGGTGCGGGTGTAGACCTTCTCCACGACCTTGGGGAAGCCCTTGTCGTTCTTGCCGGTGGCCAGGGGGAGGAACATGATGGTCAGGTCGGCTCCGGCGGCCACGTCCTGGCCGCCGCCGATCCCGCCGATGATCCGGCCCCCGGCGCAGACGGTGTTGACGTTGAAGCCCAGGTCGACCTCCAGGGCCGAGAGGACCGCGGCGTCGAGCATGTTCACGGCCGCTTCTTTGTTGGCCGTGGAGGCGTAGTAGGAGGCGGTGATCTCGTGGTGGTTGGGATTTTCGAGCATCGAGGCGATCACCCGGGGCGAGGGCTCGAACAACTGCCCGTGCATCAGGTGGCGGACCGTCCCCTCCTCGAGCATGTCGACGTGGAGGGAGGTGATCCCGCCGATGGTGAAGTTGGCCCGGATCTTGAGGGCCTTGAGGATGGCCCGGATCTCGTCCAGGACGACCAGCCCCGCCCCGCTTCCGACCTGGAAGGCGAAGTTGTCGCGGATCACGCCGGCGGCTTTCATCACCCCGATGACGTTGGCCGCGATCTGGGCGTTGAACGGGTTGGCCTTGGCTTTGGCGATGTCCAGGGTGCCCGAGCCGATGCCGGAATTCTGGCCGGCCGAGGGCACCGGGACGACGAAATCGACCAGCTCCATGGAGATTGAGGCCGGGAAGATGAGGGAGTCGCTGACCGTTCCGGCAAGCAGGCAGACGTAATCGGCATATTCGGCGTCGGCCGAAAACAGACCCAGGGGGCCGCAGAGCTCTTCGGGCTTGCCGAGCAGGCCGTTGGCGTTGCCGTAGCGGTCGGCCATCGGGACCGGCCCGAAAGCGACTTTAACCTGGACCTCGCCGGTCTGGAGCTTGCGGACCCGGCCGCCATGGGAGAAGCCGATACTCACCCAGGGCAGGACCTCGCCCTTGACGATCTTGTCCCCTAACGCGCGGTACGGATTGCCATAGAGGCCGCCGATGATGCCGTCATGGACGGCGGCGATCAGCCAGGGATCGACGTGGTCGAAATAGGCGTTTCCGTAGATGATGATGCCTTTTTTGTTCGCGGCGCGGAGCTTGTCGACGATTAATTTGAGGCCGGTGTCGCCGGTCCGGTAGTAATGCGGGTAGGAGATGGTGTCGCCGTCTTTGATAAGTTCCATGACGGCGTCGAGGGTCGTGACTTTGGATTGGCGGTGGGGTATGCGCTCGGCGACGCGCCGGCCAATGAAGCGCCCGGTTTGGGGGGCGGGGTCAAAGGCGGAGACGAAGGGTTTATAGTCGTGGTTGTTTATTTTCAAGGATTACGCTCCTTTATGATACTTGCCCATGGTCAGCATTTATTGACGATTTTATCGATAAGCCAATTAAGGAGTACCAATTATCCAGATAGTCAACATCAGGAGAATACGAGCCGGACGGAAGCCATTAAAAAATCCTGATCCGCCTTAAGACAGGGTTCTAATCGGCGGCATTATGATGAATTTTGAGTCCATTTGCTTGACTTTCCTTTCCCTGGGTGAGCATCAATGAGGTTCTATCTCGCGAATTCGGCTCCATTTTAGACCTCCATAAAAGCGATAATTCGATATTTAAGGGACATAAATTATAATATTATTTGAACAAAACATGATTTCTCTATACGACTTCCCAATATTTTCATTTTCATTTTCACAATAAAAACTTGCGGGAGAATATCAAGACGGGCCAAGTCCATAGAACTGGATATTGATATTGAGGCAAGTCTTTATTCGCACACTAGGGATAAAGTCGATATCCGAAATCGATTTAGATTGAATATATTACCTTTTCCTTCGATAAGTCTGGACATTGATTTCGAACTGTTTTCCCTCAAGATCCGAATTTTAAACAATTCCGTCGTTTACTCTTCTTTTTTTCGATTAAAAAAGGCGAAATTTCTGTTTCTCTCAGCGCGCATCAGAGATCAATTTATTAATTTGTCTCTCGATAAAAGTTCGAAACCTCGGCTTAAATTCGGTTCCGACTCCATAAATTCAACTTTTCAATGCGATACGGTTATTCTTCGGACGATAGATAAAAACTCGTGACTTGGGGGAAAATATTGGAAGATCTTGCGTATAAATTCTATTTCAAGAAACCATAATGATACTAATATCCGAAAATCAAATAACTAATTCCATCTGGGATCAAATCCCCAAGAGATTTTGAGGCCATTTTCAACTTGGTATTAATATAGACAATTTTTTCGACCAAAAAGCCATTACTATTAAAGATAATATCCGATTAAATTATTTCGTTTTTATAATGTATTGATAAATATGCTTTATTCCATCCCGAAAGCTGATAACTCAAAATTTAATCCCTAAAACCAAAATATAAATCATAATGTCATTTAGCATTATTGTCAATCAAAAGAAATTTAGAGCCCGACCTACTAAGTAGGCAAAATATTTAATGCGGAAATCTACTCCGCCGCTGCTCTCCCCAACTCAAACGCCTTTAGGTTGGCCTCCAGGATCCGCTCGCCGCGCTTCTCAAAGAGCACCCGGACGAAATCCTTGAGGTGCGTTTCGGCGATAATCAGGTGCTTGGAGGCGGCCCCGAGCATGACGGTGTTCTGGGCCTTGGCGGCGCCGGCTTCCTTGGCCAGCTTTTCGGAATCGACGATGACCGAGCCGGGGATCGACTTGATCTTGGCCAGGATGGCTTCCTTGTCCGGGTAGTCGGGGATGTTGACGAAGGGATTGGAGCTGGTGACGATTTTTCCATCAGGCTTGAGGAAATCGAGGTAGCGGAGCGCTTCCAGCGGCTCGACGCTCAGGATCAGGTCGGCCCCGCCCCGGGGAATCAGGTCGCTCCAGATCCGGCCGGAGGAGAGGCGGAGGTGGGACTGGACCGCGCCGCCGCGCTGGGCCATGCCGTGGACTTCGGCCTGCTTGACGTTGAGGCCTTCCTTGAGGGCGGCGTTGTCGACGACGAAGGCGATCGAGAGGATCCCCTGCCCGCCGACGCCGGCCAGGATGATGTCTTGCTTGCGGACGGTGCTCACTGGGCGCCCCCGCTTTGTTTTTCCGTTTGGCTTCTTCGAGGCATTCCCGGACGGCGACGATCACCGAGATGCCCTTGTGGGCGATCTCCTCGCGGAAGATCTTGACGTTTTCGGCGTGGTGCTTGGGGAGCGGGGTGATCGTCCGGATGTGCTCCTTGGGCACGCCCAGGCCCTCGACAATGTGGAGGAGCCGGGCGCCGGTGGCGAAGGACAGCTGGCCGCCGGTCATCGCGGTGGTGCAGTTATCGAGGATGACGAGGGTCATGTTGGCGTTATACTCGGCCGCGGCTCGGAGGGGGGTCATCCCGGAATGGCCGAAGGTCGAGTCGCCGATGACGGCGATCGCCGGGTGGAGGCCGGCTTCGGACGCGCCCTTGGCCATCCCGACCGAGGCGCCCATGCAGACGCAGGTGTCGATCGCGTTGTGGGGCGGGAACCAGCCGAGGGTGTAGCAGCCGATGTCGGAGAAGACCGCGCCGCCGGGGGTGCCCGGGGCGGTGGGGGTGGCGGACATGGCCTCCTTCATCGCTTTCAAGGTGTCAGTATGGGGGCATCCGACGCAAAGCTGGGGCGGGCGGCCGGAGATCTTGTCCAGGGGGCGCCGGCGCCAGGGGAGCGAGGTCGAGGGCCGGGCGGACCGTCTCGGGCGAGAGCTCGCCGGCGCGGGGCAGCTCGCCGGTGAGGCGGCCGATGAACTTTTTGCCGGGGACGCCGAAGAGGCCGCGGATCGCCTGTTCGATGACGGGGCGCCTTCCTCGGCGATAAGGACCGTGCCGACATGGTCAAAGAGGCGGCGGACGAGGCCCTCGGGGATCGGGTAGGCGCCGATTTTGAGGATGGAGGGGCGGGAAGCGGCGGGGACGTCCTCGAGGTTCTCCAGGACGTAGTTGTAAGCGATGCCGGAGGCGATGACGCCGAAGGATTTATTGGCCGGGTTGAGGTCGAGCTTGTTGAACGGGGAGGCGTCGGAGAGGCGGACCAGCTCGGGCTGGAGCTCCTGGAGGCGCTTGTTGCGGCCGCGGGCCAGGTGCGGGAGAAGCGTCCAGCATTCGCTGGCGCCGGATTTGAGGGGGTTTTTCTCGCGGGGAGTGCGGGTTTCGACGCCGGCCCGGGAGTGGGAGATGCGGGTCGTCAGGCGGATCATGATCGGGACGTTGAGGCGCTCCGAGAGGTCGTAGGCCTCGCGGGCCATGTCGTAGGCTTCCTGGTGGTCGGCCGGCTCAAAGCACGGGATCAGGGCGAACTGGGCATAGAAGCGGCTGTCCTGCTCGTTTTGGGAGCTGTGCATGCTCGGGTCGTCGGCCGAGACGAAGGCGAATCCGCCGTTGATGCCGAGGAGCGCGGCGCTCATGAACGGGTCGGCGGCGACGTTGAGCCCGACGTGCTTGAAGGAGACGAGGGCCCGGCCGCCGGCATAGGAGGTGCCGAGGGCTTCTTCGAAGGCCGTTTTCTCGTTGGTCGACCAGGCGGCCCGGTAATGGCCGATTTTGCCATTGGCCCGGAGAAGGTATTCCATGATTTCCGAAGCCGGGGTTCCGGGATAGGAGTAGGCCGCGGTCAGGCCGGCGTGGACGGCGCCAAGCGCTACGGCCTCATCGCCGAGAAGAATCTCTTTGGACATGGACACGTCCTTTCACTGAATTGGGGGAAAGGTAGGATATCGCCTGGGGCGGGGGTTGTCAAACCAGAAATCGGTGCCAGAAATCGGTGCCAGGTTATCTATTCCCCGATATCCGATTTTGTTGATATAGGGGAATAGATAACCTGGCACCGAATTAATGATGCCCATAGGGTCTCGGCCGGGTTGGCCGAATAATCCCCCAAATACGTGAATTATATAATTCCTATATATTTAGGTTGAAATTGGGATTCGTCTTGGACTATGATAGGCAAGGTTTGGGCCCGCAAAAAGGGCCGGACCATAACGGCAAACCATAAAGAGAAGGAAAAAGGAGCGCGGTATGATCAAGCTTTCGACCAAAGGAAGATACGGCACGCGCCTCATGATCAACCTGGCCCGCCACTACGAGGAAGGACCGAAAGCGATCATCCTCAAGAGCGTGGCCGACGCCGAAGGGATTTCGATCCGTTATCTCGAACAGATCATTATTCCGCTGAAGATCAATAAGCTGGTCAAGAGCATCCGCGGGGCCGGGGGCGGGTACACGCTGTCCCGGAAGCCCACCGAGATCAAGATTTGCGACATCCTCCACGCGCTGGAGGGAACCTGCAGCCTGGTCGAGTGCGTCGAAGACGAGACAAGCTGCGACAAGATCGCCACATGCGGAACGCATGAGATCTGGAAAGCCGCCTCGGTCATGATGAAGAATTACTTCGACAGCATCTCGCTGGCCGACGTGATCGAGATCACCGATAAGAAGATCGCCGCGGCTAAGAAGAAACCAAAAAAATAAAGATCGGGGCCAGGTTACTCAACCCCTCTCGAATTGCCGTGAAAAAGAATCATCCGCTTCTTCTCCTCCGTCAAGCTGGCCATCCTTCTGATCATTCTGCTGGTCGTGGCCTCGATTATCGGCACGCTCATCCCCCAGGGACGGGACATGGCCGAATACGAGGCCCGGTACGGGAGGATGGGCGCGCCCTTGATCCGGCTTCAATTGACCGACGTTTACCGGTCGGTCTGGTTCCTTTCGCTACTCGGCCTGTTCGG
>CAWANZ010000003.1:0-807977 GCA_963783665.1 Candidatus Aminicenantota bacterium
TAGCCGCGCGCAGGTCTGCGGCACCGGTATCGCGCAGAGCACGGGCTTGGCTCAAATCTCGTTCGGCCACAGCTCCCGTTTTTGCCAGCTGTGCTTTTCGTTCGAATTCTCTTGGGGCTTCGTCTTGTTTCGCCTGGGCTGAAGCCACGAGGGCTTCCGCCAAAGTTTCGTCGTTGTGTGCATTCGCGATGGCAAGCTTCCGCGCCCGACTGCTGCCTGCTGGACATGTGCCGTGGCGGTAGCTACGTCAAGCGCGGCCTTTGCTTCTTTAGCGGCAATGAGAAAGCTCTCTTGGTCCAGCTGAGCGAGAGGCTGACCGGCATTCACCATGTCATTGAAGTTGACGAAAACCTCCGCCATACGGCCTGAAAGCTGAGAGCTGACATCGACTGTAATTTTGGCATCGACACTACCGGTGGCTTTCACAAGAGTTGAAATTGTGCCGCGTTCTACTGGTGCGGTAAGGAATGGGGGAGTTCGCTATCCTGATTGTAGGCGTAACCAAGCCCCACGCCCATCGCACCCAGCAAAAGCGTTGTAACTGCTAGCCGCCACATTCTGCCTCTGGGGAACTAAAGAATCCTATTTTACAACGCTGCAGGCATGCAATTTCCTCGCAAGTATTCAGGTCCAGGCGGCCCAGGCCAAAGGACTGGGCTGCCTGATGGGCTGATAGATGACCCGCTGTGGCATCTAATGGAGCTGTGCCTGTGCGCAAGCGTTGTCGTATTGGGAGAAGGCTTTGGGATTGTCGCCGAGTTACCTGGACGTTTCCAGCATATGTTTTTGTTACGCTCCTCGCATTGAACGGGGAGCCGTCCCCGCGTTCAATTTGGCTCCACACCGACGGCCCACCGCCACATGCAATCTGGGCTCGGAACAGCTTGCCGGCATGTCGTACCAGTCTGACCCGGGTGCCGAGGTCACCACGCCGTGTTAGGCTGGCAGTTATGGAGATTATCGGCGAAGGCCACTCCAGCCGAGAGAGCCAGTAGGCAAACGCCGAGGGCGAGGGAAGATATAGGGAGAGTTTCCATCTGAGCACTCCTTTTACTGTCATAGTGCCCCCTTTGCCAATCCCCAAAACTCACAAAGTAGCTCTTCGTTTCGCAGACGACCAATTTGTAACCTTCTGGAAAACAATCCATCACCTCAGAACAGACCTGGCGAGACGTACTCAGCCTCAGTCAATCCGTCAGCAAGTCAGTACAGTTCGCGACAAGTGAGCTCGAACTTGTCCACGCTGAAATGCAATGTCCGCTATTGGCACAAAGCAGACATCCTCAATAAGCACTGACGAATGTCCGCTTTTGGGGGTAAAGCGGACAGTAGGCGCGGCGAACGCTGAGTTCACGATGGCGGGACCCAGGGGTGAGGTTGGGGAAGTGAAGCGCTTGGACCGCGAGAGCACTTACCTCGGACACCCAAGTCTTTAAACGGGCCATCGACATGACTGACGATGAGCTGGCTGCCATCGCAGGTCGCGCCAAGCTGGAGTTGTATAAGGTTCATTGAAATCAGAGCATCGACGCCCTTGAGACCACCGGGGGGAGATAAATCTTTATTATGATTCTTTTTTTAACCCGCCGGCTGGATCCTTATTCGCATTAATCCCCATTACACCCAAGGGGATATTAGATTTCCGTTTTCATTCAGATCGCGTTTTTAAAAGGCCATAGGATTAAGTAATTTACTTTAAGTATGTTGCTCGCGTTTTTATGCCGAATATGTTTTTTAAGTACTTCTTCTTTCTCCATTCCCTTTAAATGCCCACAGTGAAGGCTCTTTTTTTTCATTATTTCGAGGTATTTGATCCACAGTTTTCACGACCATGGCCGGTACGCCGACCGCTACACTGTTATCGGGAATATTTTTATGTATGATCGACCCGGCACCAATGATGACTCTATTTCCGATATGAACTCCGGGGAAAATAATGCTCCTGATTCCGATATAAACGTCGTTTCCTATCGTAATGGGCGCTGTCCATTCTAAATCAGGCACTTCTTTACGAAGAATCAGCGTGCCCCCGTCGTGCGTTAGGAATTGACATCCCGCCGTTATATAAACGTTATTTCCGATAGTAATCAGCCATGGTTCCGTGCCAAACATTCCGGTTTTTAAACCATAGAAATGTACGTTTTCTCCGACATTCACTCCGATAGACCTGGCATAACCGATAGGATCGACTTTAGATGTTATTTCCCTTCTTGCGTATCTGACGGCTTTCGCGAAATAAGTAAATATTTTTATGGTCATTTAATTTCCTTCTCATCACATATCGATATAACGATTATGAGCAAGGCGATCGTAAAGGGCTTTTATCGAACCATATATCATATTTTGAGAAAACCTTTCCTCGACATTTTGTTTAGCTGCATTCCCAAACGATATGATTTCATTTCGATTTCTGCAAAGCCGGGTAATAGCATCTATAATTGCCCTGTGATTGGCTGGGGGGATGAGGATCCCATGTCTTTTTTCGCTAAGGACGTCAATATTTCCACCGACAGAAGTCGCGATGATCGCCAACCCCATCGCGCAGGCTTCTAAGAGAGCATTAGATAAATTCTCATGTAGTGTAGCAAACAAGAAAACATCGCCTCCGGCCAAGATTCTCATAACATCGTTTCTTTTTCCGAGGATGAATCCCCTCTTTCACAGATTTTTTCTTTCAATTGGTCCTTAATGATTTCGCAATATGGTCCATCGCCGACAAATACGAACCGTGCGGCCGGATGAGAAATCTCCTTGATCGCATTCATAATAAAAGCGATTCCCTTATCGGTTATCATCCTCCCGACACATAAAACAACGATATCGTCTTGCGCCACGCCCAATTCCTTTCGGAAATCCTCTCGCTGATACTCATTCGTATTTATTATCGGAGCAGGGGTTATAGATTCTCGCCGATGAAGTTTTTATATTTATTGATTCCATATTTCTTGGACATTTCCGTACAGACGGTATAGATAACACTACTCATACGGATTGTCAAAGGCTCGATCCCCATCGAAAGATCAATCGGGCCAACCGGTTGTAACCAATCGCATCCGCCGAACTGCCTCGGATCGCCGTGATCACTTTTTTACATCCGCCCAACTTCGCCGCGAGAACGGCATAGAACCCGGCCGATTGAAGCCCAGAAACATGAACGATATCGGGCGAAAACGCCCTGACTTGGTCCTTCATTTTCTTCAGGAGACGGAAATTGAAGAATTTTCCGGGGCGTTCATCCTGAACAAGTCGCCCAAATTGATAATATTCATTCAACCAGGATTTTTCGATTCTTTCCATCGAGGTATTGGGACCGCTCGTTTTCGGCGGCAAGATATAGTGCAACATGATTTTTGGTTTATTCGGCGTAACAGTCATCGTTCGTTACCATGTCTTTAGGCTTTCAAACGGCCCGGAAGCATCCTTTGATACTTTTAATCAAGGCCCGATAATATTCCTTTGCTTGCTTGCGTTCAGCCGGGGTAGCGATCATCAAGTAACAACCCGCAAAAAATACGAGAAGGGCGAATCCCGTAACACCAAGGCGTCCGATAATCCGTTGATTCCTCCGAGCGCGATCAGGCCGAGACCGATCATTAAAGCTGGCAAAGCCACCGCAAACGGTTGGGCGAATATCCGAAAAAAAGCGCTCCAAAAACGGGCATTAACAGTCTTTATCCCGAAAATGAAATTAAGACATCCAACAACAATGGAGCCGAGCGTTAGACCCCCCGTCACCGCGACATAGGGATCATTCAGGATTTTAAGAAGAGCTAATATTACAACAAGAGGCACGAAAACCAGGCCAGTAAAATAAATAATAATGACCGTCCGCAATTTCCCTAATCCCTTCAGCATATGATGGGCCGACGAAGCCCCGGCCTGAAAAGAAATCCCCGCGAAGAGGGCCATCGCGTAAGGAGCGAGAAACACGAATTTCGGTCCCACCCATACCAAGAGAACATTCCGCATGAGAAACCCGGCAGCAATTACAGCCGACGAAACGACAATGACCGTATAGCGCATGCTGCGGATCAGCAACTCCTGAAGCATTTTTTGTTTTCCCGTTGCCTCGTATGCGCTGGTCGCCGGCATGATCGTGAGCGTCATGGCTCTTACAATCTGTGAAAGCAACGATCCCGGCATCAACATGATGGCCAGATGGGCGACGAAAGCTGTCGAAACAAGCGTTCCCATAAGCCAACGAACACCGGTCGAATTCGCCGATAGACAAAGGGAAACAAGAACCATGGCCCCGCCGAAAGTAAAGAGTTGCTTAAAGCTTTCCCAGTCGAAAAACCGGGGATTGTTCCGCAATCCCGGCACCAAGCGATAGGCCACCGGAACCTGAACAAACCGAGAAAGAAACAACATGACGGACATAATTACGATTAATGCTTCCGTAGACGGCGAGACAAGACGAAACCAGAGGATCACGACCAGCAAGGTGAGGTAGCTCGAAATGGTTTGGGTAATCGCGCCGATATAATACCTCTGGCGGGATTGAATGACGGCGATGTAAGGCGTCAGAGGAATTAGAAAAAGCACCAGTAATCCGACCACGATCAGAGCCGAACCGGATTTTCCGGAAGGATCTTTATAAAAAGCGGATGCGATAACTGAACCGGTGCTGGCGATGATCGCTAAAATTATAGAGTAGATGAAACACGAGGAAACAACCTTATTGACTTCGTCGATCCGCCCCTGGGCCAGATAGCCAGCACTA
This sequence comes from Candidatus Aminicenantota bacterium, assembly GCA_963783665.1. GTDB lineage: Bacteria > Acidobacteriota > Aminicenantia > Aminicenantales > UBA4085 > JAAZPG01. The sequence continues at coordinate 4,724 of CAWANZ010000003.1, forward strand.
TACTTGACGGCTCCTTGTTGGAGCGACATCTCCAGATTATCGATCGCCAAAAGCAACGACCAATAAGCGCGTATAATCCATACCCATCCTCTCCAATCGTTCCGATCAGAAAAGGCACCAAAACCACCTGGGGTACCAGAAGAAACAACCTGGTGGCCCACATAATGGCGGCGTTTGAAAGAATTAAATGAGATTGTTTCATAAGGATAGGGGAAGGGTTTGAGTCGATTTTTACAGGCTACCGCTATTCCGTGTTCCGTAAATTTCCTTTTTTCTATTTTCCGAGAAACGAGAAATCAACGAATTCGAAGATTTTCCGACAACCCACCCTTTCTGATCTCGGTTTAATCCCAGTTTTTCGGGCATATCGAAGGAATATTCCTCCTCCAACGGAGAAATTCTATTGAAAAGCCGGAATTGCAAGCAAATCAGACAATTAGATATATCGCGAAGTCTTTATCTATCCGAAATTCACTAATTTGACAGCCTTTCCCCTCTATACTATGATTTTCCGGTCGCCGGGAACTCTATATTTTAAGGATCAAGGCAATGAAGGGTATTATCTCTTTCCTCGTCGTGGCGCTTATGATTCTGCCGATTATGGCCCAGGAAAAGCCCCCGGCTCAGGCTCCTCCGCCGGTTAGTGCGAAAATCCTCCCCCAGGCCGCGCCCGAGAAGGACGAGGCCAGGCTCCGGTCCTTCGGCTACGACCTTTTCAAGGCGACCGCGGGACAGATCAACGAAGGGCCGGTCGATGAGAACTACGTCATCAGCCCCGGGGATGAGATCATCCTCCGGATATGGGGGCAATTAAACATCAAGGACACGGCTCTGACAGTTACGGAGGAGGGTTTTCTCGAGCTGCCCGATGAGATGGGGCGGGTCTTCACCAACGGCGTGACGCTGAAGGACCTGAAAACCGAGGTCACCAAGGCGCTGGCGGTGAAGAACGCCTCCCTCATCGACGCCCAGGACCCATCAAAAAGCTCGGCCTTCGTCGAAGTGAAGCTGGGCAAGATCCGGAAGCTGCTGATTTACGCCGTCGGAGAAGTCGTAAATCCCGGGGCCTACACCCTCAGCTCGGGGACGGCCACGATCGTCAACCTCCTTCATAACGCCGGGGGGGTGAGGGAAGCCGGCTCGCTCCGGGAGATCCGGATCCGGAGGGCCGGGGGGCAGTCCGATACCATCGACCTTTACGACTTCCTCCTGACGGGGAGGCTCGACGTCAAGAAATCCCAGCTCCAGGCCGGCGATTACGTCATCGTCCCCTTGAAGAAAAAGGCGGTCGAGATCCGGGGCGAGGTCCGGCGGCCGATGAGATACGAGCTGGTCGGGACGGAAGGAGTCAAGGAGCTCATCGGATTCGCCGGCGGACACCTGCCCGACGCCTATCTTCTGAGGGCCCAACTGAAGAGGTTTGAGACCAACCGGGGCGAAGTTTATCTCGACCTCAACCTCGACGAGCTGAACAAGGACCCGAAGCGGAATTACGCCCTGGCCGACAGGGATGAGCTGACCATCAACCCGAACATCCAGGTCCGGAAAAGCATGGTCGAGCTGTCGGGCGACGGCATCGTCCGGCCCGGGACATACGAGTTCACGCCCGGGATGACCCTGAAGGACCTGATCGATAAAGGCGAGGGCTTGCGGGAGTACGTGTACCTGGACCGGGCCGACCTGATCCGGACCGAGCCGGATTTCTCGAAAATGCTGCAGACGTTCACCCTCCGCGACCTCTACAAGGAGGAAGCGCCGGGCGTTTACAAGTTCATCGGGACCAAGGAAAAGAACTTCGTCCTCAAGGAAATGGACCTGATCGCCATCTATTCGGCCTACGGGATGGCCGGAAAAGACAAGTTCGTCAACATCGAAGGCCAGGTCAAAGATCCCGGGAAGTTCGTCCTGGCCAAAAACATGACCTTGTTCGACCTCATCTTCGCCCGGGGCGGCTTCCAAGACCCCGACTACAAGCGGAAAGCCTACTTGGAGATGGGCCACGTCATCCGGAAAATCCCGGGGCAGATCGGCCAGAAGCTGATCCCCTTCAATCTCGGGAAGCTTTTGGACGGAGACCCGGCGGTTAATTTCGCCCTTCAGGACGAAGATCTCGTTCGGGTCTATGCCAACGAGATGATGCAGGCCAAGAGCACGGTGGAGATCACCGGCCTGGTCAACAGGACCGGGATCATTGAAATGAGCGAAGGCCTGACGGTCGAAGATTTGATCGTCCTGGCCGGCGGCTTGAACGCCGAGGCCTACAAAGTCGAGGCGGTCATCGCCCGGAGGGAAGGAACCGGGAGTGACGAAACGGCGGCCGGGCGGGGGGAAGCGACGATCAAGGTCCCCATCGAGCCGGGATTCGCCATCCTCCCCATGGATAAAAAGACTCCTTTGAAGCCCTTCGACCGGATCGTCGTCAGAAACTTTCCCGATTGGGAGCCCTTGCCCGTCGTCACTCTTCAGGGGGAGGTCCTGTATCCCGGCGAATACTCCCTGATCAACCGGGAGGAAAGGATTTCGAGCCTGATTAAGAGAGCGGGCGGCCTGCGGGGAGAAGCCCTCCAGGAGGGAGCCTCCATCCTGAGGAGCCGGAAAGTCTTCTGGATAAGTCCGATGGAACCGGAAATGAAATATCTGATCACTCTTAACCTGGTCGGGGCGCTCGAGGAGCCCGGCGGGGAATCAGATATCGTCCTGAAGGACGGCGACACCATCTTCATTCCCCGGAACCCGGGAACGGTCGAAATCAGGGGGGCGGTCCAGAAACCGCTGATTCTCCAGCACAAGGAAAGCCACGGAGTCCAGGATTACGTCGAAATGTGCGGCGGGTATTTAAAGACCGCCGACCGGGGCAATATCATCATCATCGCGGCCAATAATGAAACCAGGAAACTCGGGCACGGGTTGTTCAGCAACACCAACCCGTCGGTTTCGCCCGGGAGCATCATCCAGGTGGGCTATGTCGGGGAGGAAACCAAGCTCGAGACCATCGAGGTCAAGGGCGAAGTGGTCAAGCCGGCGGTCATCCAGCACTTCAAGGGAGCGACGCTCGGATTCTACCTGAGCTTGTGCGGCGGCTTCACCAAAGATGCCGACGCCGGAAAGATCGCGATCCATAATCCCGACGGCGGGCTTCTCGTCAAGAAGGAAAACGAGGAATTCAACCCCGTTATTCTTCCGGGAAGCGTCATCATCGTCCAGGCGAAAGCCGGCGTCGAGGATTGGAGAGAGAAGACTCCGGCGGATCCGGCGGCCGTTCCGCCGATAAAAACGGGCGGAGAAGAGAAAGCAAAAACCGAGATCATTGAGGTTCGAGGCGCGATCGTCCAGCCTGCCGGAGTGCCCTATATCCTGGAGGCCAAGTTGGGATACTATCTCAGCGCCTGCGGCGGATTGACGGATGATGCGGACGCCGAGAACATCGTCGTCCAGAATCCCGACGGGAGCTTGATCGTCAGACAGGAAAACGTTCCCTTCAATCCGGTCATTCCCCGGGGGAGCATCATTATCGTTAAAAAGAAAACGGGCGTGGCCGGCTGATGAGGCCGGAGAAATTGAAGTCCGACGCGAGAAACGGAGATCAATATGGCTGGGGATGAGGAAAAGGACGAAAAGAAAGAGGCGGCGGAGGCCAAGGGGCTCGCCTTGGTCAACGGCGAGATGGAGCCGGAAGGCCGGCCCGTCCGGCGGCGCGTCCCCCTGGAATACCGGGAATACATCGAAATCCCGGACGACATCGGAGGAGGGCGGGACGTTCTCGCTCCTCCATTACCTGAGCGTTCTTCTGAAAAAGCGCTGGCTGATCATCGGGGGGACGCTTCTTTTGTGCCTCGCGGCGTTCATCTACACCAAGATGCAGACGCCGGTCTACCGGGCCATGGCCAGCTTCGTCCCCGCCCGGGTCCAGAACATGTCCTCGCGGATCGACGCCTCGTTCGGGGTCCGGAGCCAGGTGACCGACCAGTTCACCGAAAGCCTGTACCTGGTGGAAACCTACGTCCGGGTCATGAGCGGGACGAATTTTCTCGAGCGGATCGTCGACAAGCCGTTCACCGTGCCCGGAGACTCAAAAGCGATCACCCTGACGGAATACTACGGCCAGGACGGCGCGACCGAGGAAGAACGGCGCTATAAGACGATCGACCTGGTCATGAGCAATCTCAAGGTCAACCCGCCCCGCCAGATCACGGGGCGGAACCAGCCGATGATCATCACCATCCAGTACGATGCCTCGACGCCCCGGTTTGCCGCATCCGTCGTCAACCTCATGCTCGACGAGCTGGTCCTCTACAACCAGACGATGCAGAACACGACGACCATCGGAAACCGGGAGTTCATCGAGAAGCAGCTCGAAGCGGCCAAACAGGGCCTGGACAAGGCGGAGAAGGACCGCTCGGACTTCGAACGGAGCAATACCAAGATCGTCACGCCCGGCCTCCAAGTGGAGCTGGACCGGCTGAAAAGAAACGTCCGGATCCAGGAAGACGTTTTCATGAACCTGAACCGGCAGCTCGAGCTGGTCAAGATCCAGGAGCAGGAGAACAAGGCCTCGATCGATATCTTCCAGCGGGCCATCCCGCCGCGGTTTCGGACCAGCCCGAGCACGAAGAAAAACGTCTTGATCGCCGGATTCCTGGGGCTGTTTGTGTTCTGCGGCCTGGCCCTGGCGATGGATTTCGTCAAGAAGATCGACGTGAAGAACGAAAAGTCAAAAGAGCTGGTCGAATCCTTCGCCGAAGTGAAGGGCGATGTGGTGAAGGTGGGCAGGCTGTTCGGGATTAGGAAAAGAACTGGCGGATCTTCGAAACCCGCTTTAAGAAAATAGTCAGGGGGCCGGGGCGCTCGCCGTTGACGATCCAGGAGCGGCGGTTCTCGGCCATCATCTTGGCCGTGTTGGCCGGGCCGGGATGGGCTTTTCCTCCGCGGCGCATCTTCACGAGCACCCGCGGAAGATGGACCGAGGAGACGCGCCGGAAATAGAGAAACCGGAGCATCAGCTCGTAATCGGCGGCCAGGGGAAAATCCAAGTTGAACAGTCCGTGCTTGTCGTAGACGGCCTTGCGGACGAAAAAGGCCGGGTGGGGCGGCATCCAGCCCCGCCGAAAAAGCTCCGGACGGTAAGGCGTGTTCCGCCAGCGGCGGACGATCCGGTCCGTATCGGCCCGGTCGACATAATCCAGGTCGCCGTAACAGGAATCCAGGCCGGTTTTCTCGAGGGTCTCCCCCACCGCGGCAAGAACATCGTCGGCCGCGTAAAGGTCGTCGGAATTGAGAATGCCGATCACGTCGCCGGAAGCCCGGCGGAGGCCCTTGTTCATCGCGTCATAGATGCCCGAATCGGTTTCGCTGACCAGGACGGCGGGGGGCGGGGCGGAGGACTTGATGACGGCGAGCGTTTCGTCGGTCGAACCACCGTCGATAATGATATGCTCGAGGGTAACGCCTTTCTGGCGGGCGATGCTTTCCAGGCAATCCCGGACCGTCGCGGCCGAGTTGAACGTCGGAGTGACGATCGAGAACTTCACCTCACCGCTCTTTGAAATACGCGATCGTCTTTTCCAGGCCGACGTTCAAGGGAACGGTCGGGGCCCAGCCGAGTCGCGTCCGGGCCAGGGTGATGTCGGGCTTGCGCTGCCTGGGATCGTCGGCCGGGAGGGGGAGGGATTTCAGGGCCGAGCGGCTCCCGGTCAGGCGGAGGACTTCGTCGGCCAGGGCTTTGACCATGATCTCCTCGGGGTTTCCGAGGTTGACCGGGCCGATGAGGTCGTCTGCGGCATCCATCAGCCGGACCAGTCCTTCGACCATGTCGTCCACGTAGCAAAACGACCGGGTCTGGGAACCGTCGCCGTAGACGGTCAGATCGCGGCCGGCCAGGGCCTGGACGACGAAATTGCTGACGACCCGTCCGTCATTCGGGAGCATGCGGGGGCCGTAGACGTTGAAGATGCGGGCCACGCGGATATTGATCTTGTTCTGCCGGTGGTAGTCGAAAAAGAGGGTTTCGGCGCAGCGCTTGCCTTCGTCGTAACAGGCCCGGATGCCGATGGGGTTGACGTGGCCCCAGTAGCTTTCCGGCTGGGGATGGACGTTCGGATCGCCGTAGACTTCGGAAGTCGAAGCCTGAAGGACTTTCGCCTTGACCCGTTTGGCCAGGCCGAGCATGTGGATCGCCCCGAGGACGTTGGTCTTGATCGTTTTCACGGGATTGGACTGGTAATGGATGGGCGAGGCCGGGCAGGCTAGGTTATAGATCTCATCCACCTCGGCAAAGTAGGGCATGGTCACATCGTGGCGGACGAGCTCGAAGTTGGGGACGCCGAGGAGGTGGCGGATGTTGTCCCGGGAGCCGGAGAAGAAGTTGTCGAGACAAAGGACATCGTCGCCCCGGGAGACGAGCCGGTCGCAGAGATGGGAGCCGATGAATCCCGCTCCCCCGGTGACGAGGATCCGTTTTTTCATGGCGTTTCTCCGCAGCGCGGCCTCAGGCGAAGCTTGAGAGCGGCGACTTGCCGATGGCGTAGACGTTGAATCCCAGGCGATGGAGGGCGCAATGGTCGAGGATGTTCCGGCCGTCGAAGATGAAGGCCGGCTTGTTCATCGCGGCGAAGATTTTCGCATAGTCCAGGCCGCGGTAGAGGTCCCATTCGGTCAGGACGGCGATCGCGTCGGCCCCGGCCGCGGCGGCGTAGGGGTCTTCCTCGTAGCGGATCCGGCCGGAGAGGCCGGCCAGGTCCTTGCGGGCGTTGTCGAGGGCTTTGGGATCGGTGATCGTGACACAGGCCTTTTCGTCCAGGAGGCGGCGGGTCACCAGGATGGCCGGGCTTTCGCGGGTGTCGCCGGTATTGGCCTTGAAGGCGAATCCGAAGAGGGCGATTTGCTTTTCGGCCAGGGTGTTGTGCATCGCCCCGAGCATGTTGAGAACAAAGCGCTCGGTCTGGTAATCGTTGATCTTGAGGACGCCGTTCCAGTAGTCGGCCGCTTCGTGGAGGCCGTAGTGGCGGCAGATATAGACGAGGTTGAGGATGTCCTTCTTGAAGCAGGAGCCGCCGAAGCCGACCGAGGCGTTGAGGAAGTAGCGGCCGATGCGGTGGTCGGTTCCGACGGCCAGGGCGACTTCGGAGACGTCGGCCCCGGTTTTTTCGCAGAGGGCCGAGACGGCGTTGATCGAGGAGATGCGCTGGGCCAGGAAAGCGTTGGCCACGAGCTTGGAGAGCTCGCTGCTCCAGATATTGGTGGTGAGGATCCGGTCGCGGGGAACCCAGTTTTCGTAGAGGGCGACGAGCTGGTCGCGGGCGGCCAGGCCTTCGATCGTTTCCTGGGAGCCGATCAGGACCCGGTCGGGATGCTCGAGGTCCTCGATCGCCGTGCCTTCGGCCAGGAATTCCGGGTTGGAAAGGACGTCGAAGCGGATGGAGCCGGCGGCCGCGTCGAGGATCCGCTCCATGGCCTGGGCGGTTTTGACCGGCAGGGTGCTTTTTTCGACGATGATTTTCGAGGACTTGGAGTGCTCGAGGATCTGGCGGGCGGTCCTCTCCCAGTACTGGAGGTCGGCGGCCATGCCGGCCCCGGCCCCGAACTGCTTGGTCGGCGTGTTGACGCTGACGAAGATGATGTCCGCCTCGCGGATGGCCGGGGGGACATCCGTGGTGAAGAAAAGGTTTTTACCCCGGACGGCCTTGACGATCTCGTCCAAGCCGGGCTCGTAGATCGGGAGGGTGTCGGAGTTCCACTGGGCGATCCGCTCGGCGTTGATGTCGACGACGGTGATTTTGTGCTGGGGGCAATGGCGGGCGATGACCGCCATGGTCGGCGTGCCCACGTATCCGGCCCCGATGCAGAGGATTTTCTTGGGGGAATTCATGCCCGAATCATACCAGATGGGGGCGAAGCGCTCAATATTACCCGCGGACCTTAAGCCGGCTGCCGGCGCCGGTGATCTGGCGGCCGCCCAGGAAATCGGACGTCGAGCTGATGTTGCCCAGGCCGAGGGAGAACCGGACCTGGACCTCGGGCTTCTCCCGGAAGAAGAAGGCCCGGACGTCGAGCTTGAAATCGACGCACTGGTAATGCCAGACGGCCGAGACGCCGGTATAGAGGATCTTTTTCTCTTCGAGGTTATATTCGAATTCGCCCAGGGCCTCGATGTCCCAGCGGGGGATTTTGATTCCGCCGGTGACGCCGACTTGCTCGCGGTTGAAGAGATACTCCTCGCTCCGATACGGATTCATGCTTTTGTACCAGGACAGGGAGAAAAAGAAGTTGTCGGCGGGGCTTCCAAGGCCGGCCGAAGCCCGGACACTTGAGAGCGTTTTCTGATAGGTGTTGTAGCTCACGCTGAAGTCCAGGCTGGCGTCGGCGACGGGGAAAAAGCGGATATAGGACGAGAGGTCGGAAAACGCGGGAATCGTGCCGTCCTCGAGCCGGTACCAGCTCAGGGGGCTGTCCTCGGCGTCGAGATAATAGGATTGGGCGATCCCCCAGGTGAAGATTTCCCGGGCCCGGGCTTTGATGTCGTTGCCCGGTTTGATCAGGACGCGGTTGGTCAGGCCGTAGGTGACGTAATGGTACCGGAAAAACCACCCGGTCATGGTCACGATCCGGTCGGAGTTGATGGTCGGGCTGTCGTATTTGTAGGAAATCTCGGGTTCGATCAGGTGCTTGACCCTCATTCCCGGACCGGTCGGATTATAGATGCGGTAAATGATGGGGCCGGTGAAGGTCGCCGAAAGGTCGTAATTGCCGCTGACCAGGCTTTTCTCGACGGTTTCGCCGGTCTCGGGATCTTTGCTGTTCCCGTAATAGCTCATGTTGCCGGACGCCGTCAGGTTGAGGGTGAACCAGGGGATTTTGTTGATGGGGATGGAGATCGCGGGACCGATATAGAGCTCGGTCGATTTCCGCTCCGAGCCGTCCTCGAATTGGGAGGCCGTCCCGTATTGCCAGTTGTTGAAGGCCGCCGTCAGGGAGTAATAGATCGGCCCCCAGAGCTTCCGCTGGTAAGTGCTGAAGTTGACCTGGGGGAGCGACTGGCGGACGATCGCATCGTCCCAGCCGGGAAACGACGTTTCAAACCGGCTGAACCGCACGGAGAGGTTCGCCCCGGTCCAGCTTTTGGTCAGGTAAACCTGGGAGCTGCGGTTATAGACGAGGGCCCGGGCGTAATTGTTGTCGAACTCGCGCATGAAGGAAAACGAGTTCTGGTAGTCGACGTTGGCCACGAAGTTGATGTTGCCCGGGAGCCGCTGGTTGTGCTGCCAGCGGAAGAGGAGGGCGTTTTCGGGCTTTTCGGAGGGCGTCGTCTCGCCTTCGACGGGCTCCGGGGTTTTATAGAAAAAGGTGTAGGCATGAAGGTTGCCCCAGGTCCCGTCGCCGAACATGTAGCGGTATTCCAGGCCGCCGCCGGCTCCGGCCGCCCCGTAGTAATCGAAGGAGAAGGTGGCGTCCATGTTCCGGGCCATGGACCAGTAGAATTGCTGGCCGTAGGTGAGCCCCTTGCGCTGGGAGTAGCCGATTTGGGGCATGAGGAAGCCGGTCGCCCGCTCCTGGTTGAGGGGATATTTCATGTAGGGCAGGTAGAAGATCGGGAAGTTTTTGACCCGGAGCACCGGGTTCCACATCTCGATGTACTCGTCCCGCATGAAGTTGGCCCTGGAGGCCGAGAATTCCCACCGGGGAACGGGTTGGGCGCAGGCCGTGATCTTGCTTTTGCCGAGATGGAAAAGATCGGGAGTCTCGCGGGCGACCGTGGACGACTCGTAACGGAACTGGGGCTGGACCAGGCCGACGACGTTGGTCCCCTCGCCCAGGCCGGTTTCCAGGTTGAAGGTCAGGCGGTCGGCGGTGAAGGCCTCCTGGGGGCGGATGAGGGAGACGTGGCCGACGGCCAGGACGTCCTTGGTTTCGTGGTCGAAGACGACTTGGTCGGCATAGAGGAGAATGTCGTTGTGGCGGATCTCGACGTTGCCGGAGGCTGTAATTTTGTTTTCGGCATCGTCCTTCACCTGGAGATCGGCTTTAATATGCCTAGTCTTCGAGGAAGGATGATCTGGGATTGGGGCTTGGCTTGGGGGGCGGGCTGGGCGGTTTGGGGTTGAGTGCCGCGGGCCTGTTCGGGTTGGGGTTGAGCGGGGGAAACGGCTTGGGAGTGGGGGTTGCGTGCGCGGGAGCCTGCTTCGGGCTGGGGTTGAGTGCTCCGGGTTTGCTCGGTCTGGGGTTGAGTGCCGCGGGTCATGGGCGAAAGAGTAAGAGGAGAAAGAGAAGGAGAGAGGGAGAAAGAGGGCCGCGGCGGCGAGAAGGGCGACGCAATTAAGCGGAAATCGGCCTAGGGGCCGGGAGATGCGCGATTTCAGGGCAGAAGTCTGGTCCATCACCGTTCTCTATAAATACAATTGTAACACAACATAAGTTGCGCCAAAGAAATCGGGGCCCGAAATCGGTGCCAGGTTATCCATTCCCCTATTTCAGTCGGCGCGCATCAGCCAGTCCATCAGGGAGGCGACCTTTTTGCGGGGGGCTGCGTCCGAGCCGCGCCGGAAGCGGGCCGCCACCTCAGCCCGAATGGCCGGGGCGAACTTGATCACCCGGGTCCAGAGGCAGTGGGGATAATGGAAGAGGACCAGCGGAGAATTCGGGCGGAGGCCGTAGATGCCGGCCACTTTCCGCCAGGACGGGAAGGCCTTGTGGAAGACCAGGGAGAATTTCGTGAAGAGCCCTTTGCGGCCGAAGAAGAGGAGGACTTTCGGGTTTCCTTCGGCTCCGGATGGACGGGCGGTTTCCTCCAGCAAGATCGCTTTGCGGGCAGACTCAAGGTGCGCCTCGGCCGAGGCTGAATCCGGCGGGCGCAGGGAGGAGAGGACGCCGGCCGGAATGGGAAGGTCAAGGAGTCGGCGGGACAGGGACAGGAGCAGCCAGACGAGCTTGGCCGCGTTATTTTTCCGGGCGCGGGCGACGAGCATATTCCAGTCGACGGGGAGGCGGGCCAGGATTTCCAGGGTGTCGACGAGGACGCGCAAGCCGATGCTATAGGAATGGAGGGCGGCGTGGACCCCTTGATAGATCAGGAGATCCTCGGGCGAGAGGGCGAGGACATCGACGCCGGCGACGCGGGCGGGGACGGCCGCCGACCAGAGGGCCTCCGACTCCATGTAGAATGGATAATCGGAATCGAGGAGCTCGGCGTGGAGTTCGAAAAGGATTTTGCCTTTCTTGTGGTTATAGTGGAACTCGTTGGTGTCGGAGAGGGCTTCGACCCGCTTTTCCCAGGATTCGAAGTCAATCCGGCGGAGGGCCGCGTCGGCTTTCGGGAGGTCGGACGGCTTTACCAGGACATCGATGTCGCACATGACCCGAAGGGCGATATTGCCGTAGACCGCTTCGGCCAGGTAGCCGCCCTTAAGGACGATGACCGGGACGCCGGCTTCGGAGAGGGCGCGGAGGGCCAGGCCGAGGTAATGGAAGCGCTGGAGGTTCACCGAGGTGTTGTGCATATAGGCGCGGCGGAGGTCTTCGAGGACGGACTCGGGAATTTCGAGCGTGTTGCGCGGATCGGGTTGATCGGTTTTTTGAAGGGCGCGGAGCTTTTGGAAGAGGTACGGCGAGAGGCCGTGGCGGTTGGCCTCTTTCGCGACCGCGGCCCATTCATCGGGAGAAAGAATCGGTGCCAGGTTAAGAATTGGTGCCAGGTTATCCATTCCCATATTTATTTCAGGCGAATTTCGTGATGAATCCGGGGAAATAGGGGAATGGATAACCTGGCACCGATTGATGCGGAGGAGGGAGAGCAGCAATTCCTGGGGGCGGTTCATCGGCCCCTATTTCGCGAGCGGGTGGCGGTCGCCGCTGAGGGGATCGATCGCGGCGTGCCGGATGTCGTGGACGATTTCGACCCCGGTACGGTTTTCATCAAGGCCGAAGCCGCGGCCGGCGATGACTTCCTCGTAGACCCGGGTATGGAGGCCGGCGAATCCCTCGGCGAATTCCAGGGGCTCGCCGTCGATCTTGACTTGGCGGTACGCCCGCCCGGTTTTCCGGCATTCCTCCGGAAGGTCGGCGTACCGAAGCGAAAGATACCAGCGAACCCGGGCTCGGCGAAGCTCCAGGTGACCGGCCGCCCGGTCGGGCTCCTTCACGTGGGCGATGTTTCCGCCGACGGCCGGCTCGCCGAAAATCCAGGCCAGGGCGTCGAAGAAATGGATCCCGATGTTGGTCGCGATCCCGCCCGATTTCGACTCGTCGCCCTTCCAGGAATAATAATACCAGCGGCCGCGCGGCGCGACGTTGGTCAGCTCGATGTCGTAGACGCGGCCGGACTTGTCATTATCGATCCGCTCTTTCAGCGCCTGCCAGACGGGGTGAAGCCGCATCTGGAGGACGGTGAAAACGCGGCCGCCGTATTCCTTTTCGATCGCTTTCAGGGCGTCGATGTTCCAGGGATTGAGGACGACGGGCTTTTCGCAGATCGCGCAGGCGCCCACCCGAAGGGCGAAGCGGATGTGGGCGTCGTGGAGGTAGTTGGGCGAGGTGATGCTGAGGCAATCAACCGCCTGGGAAGGGGCCTCGCGGCGGAGTTTCTCCAGGAAACGGTCGAAGCGCTCAAACTCGGTGAAGAACGAGGCCTCGGGAAAATACGAGTCGAGAATGCCGACGGAATCGGACTTGTCCAGCGCCGCGACAAGAACGCTGCCGGTGTCCTTGATCGCCTTCATGTGGCGGGGAGCGACGTAGCCGGCGGCGCCGATCAGAGCGAACCGGTTGAGGGGCGGTTGTGGTCCCTTCATGGAAAGGATTTTATCACATATTTACTTGTGCCGGTTGGCCCGGCAGAAGTCCATCATCGCGTCCAGGGCCCGCTGGACGGAGGCCGGGTGCCGTCCTGGCGGACGAACGCATCGACGAACGCAATCAGATCAGGGGCGGCGGGCCGCTTCCCGTATTCATGGAAAACGTTGACGATCCCCGCGTCGAGGCCGCGGGCCATGGCCAGGGCCAGGTAGGCCCGGGAGACGCCCGTCCGCCGGCCGGGCAGATCGCGGACGGAATTCGTCACGCCGAGGGACAGGTGGACGCCCGGAAACGCCGGGTCGGACTTGATCCGCCGGATCGTCTCGAACGCCCGGTACGTGAATCCGGGCTTTTCCGCGTCCATCGGAACGTCGATCGACAGCGGAAAGACCGTCGAATCGAAGAAGATGTCGGACGGGGCGAATCCGAACCGCCCGGTCGCGGCCTTGAACAGCTCCCGGGCCAGGCCGAGGAGCTCCTCGACGCCGTAGGCGCCGTCGCGGCCGGCCGTTTTTTCGTCCACGAGCAGGCCGATGAACTTGAACGGGTATTTGGCCCGAAGCGGGAGCAGGCGTTCCATCGTGTACGTTTTGACGGAATTGAGAAGGGGCAAGGCCGGAGAAGACACGGCGCCGAGCGGCTGGGCCCTCAGATCCCCTCATACCAGGCGGCCAGCCCGGCTTCGAGCATGTCCGGTGGAGCCGCTGTCGACGCAAACGGGAACGCCTTCGCCGTGTTCCCGGATCAGGCGGACAAAAAACCGCAGGATTTCTTTGCGGAATTCGAGGTCGTCGTTGCTCAGGGCGTCGACGTTGACGTCGATGTACGCCGCCCCGTGCCGGGCCTGCATCTTGATGAGGGAGATCAGATAGCCGAGCGCGGCCGAATTCGGTGCCAGGTTATCATTCCCGATTTCGCGACGTCGGTGCGCGAATAGGGGAACGGATAACCTGGCACCGATTGATGTGCCCCTGGCCGATCACTTCCTGCATCGCCGCGGCGGTCCGCGGGATGCTGGCGTGGAGGAGCTCGGCGATCTGGATGAGGCGCCGACGGCGGCGTATGATCGCGGTCGAAAAGATAATTCAGGACGGCGGATGTATTGTGCCAGGGAGGCAGGCGCGGAGGCAGAGACGTCGAAGCCAGCGCGGCCAGCCCCCCGGTTGCGGCCAACGGTGTGGCGGGCTCGCCGCCGGCCAATGATCGGGAGATGGCCGCGGAGGCCGCGTTGTAAATCGATTCGGCCACGCAAACGCGCTTGACGTTGTTGCCGCAGAATCCGTCGGGCGTAGCGTCGCCGCAGGGCGGATTGGGCAGGCCTTTCTCGCATTCCCCGAGCGTGCAGTAGCCGAAGTTTTCCGGCAGGAAACAGTCTCCGCAGTCCTCGCATTTGAAGAGGAAGGACTTGCTGGCTTTCTCCGCCCCGTGAACCAGCGGTAAAAGAAGCCGTCGCCCGGTTGAGAGACTTGAAAGCCCGGGCGGTGCCCGTGACCGCGGGATTGAGCCATTTGCCTTTGGTCAGGAAATTGCGGTGGAGAAAATCGAAATGTTTTTGATGAAACGCGGACGCGCGGAGCGGGCGGAAGCGGCGGCGGAGGCCGAAGACGCTGGAGGAGGCGGGGGCGGCGGTTTCGCCGTGTCTCCGCAAAAGATAGAACGGGGCCGCGCCCGAGGCGCGTGCGGAGCGGCGGATAATCGAGGATATCGCGGCGCGAGCGCCAGTCGGCTCCGATTTCGGCGGCCCGGGCGACGATCTTGAGGAGCGTTTCGAAATCAGGCAGGCCGCCCAGGTCGACGCCGGCGGCGCCGAGGTCGCGGTACATGGCGACCTGAGCGGCGGCCCGCTCGATATGGGCGGCGGATTTCTCGCGCCGGACCGCGGCCAGAAGCTCGTCGGAAACGAAACAGCCGGGGATCTGGCCTTCATGCATCAGGCGGGCGGCGGGATTGACCGTGGTAAGATAATAGACGTTGCCGAAAACGGGGATGTCGATGCGCGCTTCGCGGAGATAGCGGAAAAGCTCCTCGGACTTGCGCGAATCCCAGCCCATCTGCATGAGGATCGCGGCCGCCCCGGCCCGGATCTTTTTCCCGAGCTTGAAATACTGCTGCAGGAGCGAGGCCTCCGTGTATTTGAATGGCGAAACGGCGGCAAAGGGGAAAAACTGGGGCACGGAGGCGAAGCCGGAATCGGAGCGGGAGACGGAGATATCCGGCGAGCGGCCGGCAAGGATGTCGCGGAGAGAAGGCGGCGCGGACTGGGATGTGATCTGCGGTTCATGGGACGAGAGCGGGGCGCGCGCGCCGGCGGGCACGGAGGCGGACAGCCGGCCGACCGGCGTCTTCTGGTAGGCGTCGAAATTCATGTCGGCGATGAGCCTCGAGCAAGCCGATCGAATCGACTTCGAAGACCCGCTTGCCGGGGCTGGGCTTGTCGCCGGTGATCGCCAGGACCGAGGTCAGGCCGAGGGCCCGAAAGCCCATGAGCGTGGAGCGGAGGGCGGCGACGTTCTGTTCTTTGCCCGTAAGATGGGGAATGACTTCGAGGTCGGCCCACAAGCCGCGGGTGGCGGCCGGGGAGGACAGGGATTGGGGCGGGGTTTTGGCCGCGATCAGGGTATAAATATCGGCCGGGTCGAGCATGGCGTTGCCCCGCGGATTCTGGGGAAGGGTGATCCCGGCCAGGCGAAAATCGGCGTGGACCTCGGTTTTGCGGGCGGCGTAATCGAGGAGAAAATGCTCGATGGACCGGACGTCGTCCGCTTGCGCGGGAACGAGCTCGGCCAGGAGCAGAAACGGTTTCATGGGGGCAATGTCCTTAAAAGATGGGCCTTATGATAAACGATTAGCAGGCGATAAACAACCCTTAGCCATGGGCTGTTGCGATATATCGGCGACGACGGAGATCTACAGAGTTCGGGGCCAGGTTACTCAACTCCCGATTTCACGAAGAATAGCGGGAATTATTCTTTGCCGGGAATTCGGGGGATGAGTAACCTGGCGAAACGGCGACGCGTCCCCTTTTAATGATGCCGGGAATCCGGTATATTTCCTTGCGGCCGAGGGAACCGAATGACCTCAGGAGAAAAATCATGAAAAAACCCGCGCCGCGAAAGAAAAGCGCCGGAAAATCAGAACCGACCCCTCCCCCGCCGGCCGTTTTTCGTTCATGCCTCGGCGTTTGTCGACCCCGGAGTTACGATCGGCGAGGGCACGCGCGTCTGGCATTTTTCCCATGTCCAGTCCGGCGCCCGGATCGGAAAGGCTGCATTCTCGGCCAGAACGTGAACATCGGGAACAACGTCGAGATCGGAAATTTCGTCAAGATCCAGAACAACGTCTCGGTGTATGAAGGCGTCATCCTCGAGGATTACGCCTTTTGCGGACCGTCGATGGTCTTCACGAACGTGCCGGTCCCCCGGGGGAAATATCCCCAGGTCGGAGCCGCGTTCTACAAACCGACGATTGTGCGGGAAGGCGCCTCGCTCGGGGCCAATTCGACGATCGTCTGCGGCCACACGATCGGCCGGTACGCGTTTGTTGGAGCGGGGGCGGTCGTGACGAAGGACGTCCCCGATTACGCCCTGGTCGTCGGCAATCCCGCCCGCCTCGCCGGCTGGATGAGCGAGGCCGGCGAGAAATTGAATTTCGACGCCGACGGGCTTGGCCGTCTGCCCGCGGTCCGGGCGGGAATACCGCCTGGAAAACGGAGTGGTCCGCGACGTCACCGAGGTAGGATGAGGAAGGCGGAAGGAAAGGCTCCATCGATGAAAATCACGACGATTGTCGGGGCCCGGCCCCAGTTCATCAAGGCGGCGCCGGTCAGCCGGGCGATCCGGGAGGCGGGGAAAGCGGCGCGCGGGGGAAGAACGCGGGAAGACGGAAGGCGGCCCGAAAGCGATTTCCGAAATCCTGGTCCACACCGGCCAGCATTACGACGACAACATGTCGGCCGTGTTCTTCGAGGAGCTGGGGATTCCGGCGCCCGATTACGACCTCGGGATCGGCTCGGCCTCCCACGGCGCCCAGACCGGGGCGATGCTCGCGGCCATCGAACGCATCTTGGAGCGCGAACGGCCGGACTGGGTCTTGATTTACGGCGACACGAATTCGACGCTGGCCGGGGCGCTGGCCGCGGCGAAAATGCATATCCCGATCGCCCACGTCGAGGCCGGCCTCCGCTCCTACGACCGGCGGATGCCGGAGGAGATCAACCGGGTCGTCGCCGATCAGCTGTCGACGCGCTGTTTTGCCCGTCGGGCGTGGCGGCGGCCAATCTCCGCAAAGAGGGCATCCGCAAGGGCGTTTACGTCGTGGGCGACGTGATGGCCGAAGCCCTGGAATACGCCGTCGCCCAGGCCATCCGGCAGGAGGCGGCCGAGCCGTCGCGATTCGGGCTCGCCCGCTACGGCGTCGGCGAATACGGATACGTGCTCGCGACCGTCCATCGGGCGGAAAACACGGACGATCCCGTCCGGCTTAAAAGCATTCTCGAAGCGCTCGAGGCCATCTCCCGCCTTCGGCCCGTCGTGTTCCCGGTCCACCCGCGGACAAAGAAAATGATCGCCGCGGCCGGTTGGAAATCGGGAGCGAAGCTTGCGGGAAGGAAACGGCAACCCGGGAAAGCCGGAGCCGACGCGGGGATCCGATTCATCGATCCCGTCGGCTATCTCGAAATGGCCCGGCTGGAAAGCGGCGCGACAATGATTCTGACGGACTCGGGCGGCATCCAGAAGGAAGCGTACTGGCTGAAAGTCCCGTGCGTGACGCTCCGGGACCGGACGGAATGGGTGGAGACGGTCGCTTCGGGGTGGAACGTTCTGGCCGGAGCGGACGCGAAAAAGATCGTCCGGGCGGCGGAGAACTTCACAATTCCCCGGAAATCGGGCGCCCTTTACGGCCAAGGGGCGAAAACCGCTACTCCCGCCTCGCGGCGCATCATCGAGATTTTGGCCACGCGATATTAAATCGGTCTTAAATCGGTGCCAGGTTATACTATTCCCGTATTTCCTGCCATTGCCGCTCTGCAATTAGCCGTTTTTATTCAATTTGCGAATAGGGGAATAGATAACCTGGCACCGAATTATAGATTTCTAGATTTCTTGACAATGCCCCGCGGCGCCTTATATTTCAAGAGCATGGGAATGCGCCGATGAAGAAATCCATGAAAAAAATCGGGACGATTATGGAATCACGGCTCTTCCATGAAGCCAAGAAGGCCGCCGTGGAAAAATCGATCCCCTTTCATCGACTCATCGAAGAGGCGGTCGAAAAATATGTCCGCGAGGGCTCCGGCGGGTCGGGAAAGGTCGATCGCGGCCGGGCGGAGACGAATCGCGTCTCGGAGAAATCACCCGACTATCGAATCGAGAGTGACGGCGGCCCGCCCCTTCTTCACTCTCCGGCCACTCAAAATTCGCCGGCGGCGTTCTCCATTCCTCTCGAGGAACGCTGGAAGCGGGCCCTTGGTGCGGCCGGTAAATATCGTTCCGGACGGAGCGATATCTCCGCGCGCCACGACGAGTTCGCGTCTGACGCATACGCCGCCAAGGAATGAGCCGTGGCCGTTTTCCTTGATACGAGCGCGATCTTCGCCTTCCTGGACTCCGACGACGACCGCCATGCCGCCGCGTTCGAAACCTGGGGCCGGCTGGCCCTCCGCTCCGAGCAGCTCGTGACCCAGAGCTATGTCATCGTCGAGTCGTCCGCGCTGATCCAACGGCGGCTGGGATGGGAGGCCCTGCGCGATTTCCTTGAAACCATCGTCCCCCTTTTTGCGATCGTCTGGATCGACGAAAGTCTTCAGGCCGCCGCCTCCGCGGCCCTCCTGACCTCGGGAAAACGCGGGCTCAGCCTGGTCGACTGCGCCAGCTTTGAAGTCATGCGCCGGACGGGTGTCCGGACGTTTTTTGCATACGATGCGCATTTCGCTGAAATGGGCTTCGAGGCCGTCGAGGATTAAACCGTGAAGATCAATTACCGCCGGCTGGCCGAGGCGTCCTCCCTTGGCTTGGCCCTTCCCTCGGGGATCGCCATCGGCATGTTGTTCGGCTATTGGCTGGACAAATGGCTGAAAACCGAGCCCTGGATGATCATGATCTGGACGCTTTTCGGCATCGCCTCCGGCCTGATCAGCCTCATCCGGGGCCTTAAAAAGTTCCTGAAAGAAAGCGAGGCCGGAAAGGAAGACTAACCCCACGGCCTGTGCTAGAATACTCCCCGAGAACGACCTTCATGAGCCCTGACCAGCCCGCGAAAATCGCCGACCCGGCCGTCCGCTCCTTCGAGGAAACGGCCTTGCGGCGTATCCCTTTGGAAATCATCGCCTTCACGGCTGTCGTCGCGTCTGTCTTGGCTCTGATCATCGACCCCGCGACCGGGCTTTTCTTCCTCGCCGGCGGGGCTCTGGCCGCCCTCTCGTTCCTCTGGATGAAAAGCACTCTGTCCAAGATCCTGAACCGGAAAAAGGCCGAAGCCATCCGCTCCGGACTGCTCTTTTACGCCCTCCGGTTTGTTTTGATTTTGGGCATCTTTTTGCTTATAATTCTCGCCTATCCGAACAGGATTCTGGCGTTCGCCGCCGGTTTTTCGATGGTGATCCCGGCCTTCATCATCGAAGCGGTCAAGGCGTTCGCCCTCATGAAACAATGGAAGGCCTAGAGCACACTCTCGGGATCGTCGTCCTGGTCAACCGCCTGCTCGGTCGGCCGGTTGCCGCGTTCCTCGGCCTTTTCGGAATCAAGGTCGCCGACCCGGCCCATTGTATTCCCGATTACATCGTGATGGTCTTCATCGTCGCGATCCTCATGATCATCCTGTTCACCCTGGCCGGAAAAAACGCGACATCCTGCCCGGCAAAGTCCAGTTCGTCAGCGAATCGGTCATCCGCTTTTTCGAGGGGCAAATTGTCGAGATCGTCGGGCCCGAGGGCAGAAAATACGTCCCGGTCGTCGGGACGGTCGGCCTCTTCATCGTCTTCTCCAACCTGCTCGGGCTGATCCCGGGGCTTATGTCGCCGACGGCCAAGCTCAACGTGACCATCGGCTGCGCCCTGTCCGTGTTCACCTATTACCACGCCCAGGGGATCAAGGCCCAGGGGCTCTTCAAATATCTCAAGCATTTCATGGGCCCGATTCCGGCCATCGCCCCGCTGATGATCCCGATCGAGCTGATCAGCCATTTCTCCCGGGTGGTCTCGCTTTCGATCCGGTTGTTCAGCAATATTTTCGCCGAGGAAGTCCTGATCGTCGTCATCGCTTCGATCATCCCGGTCTTCCTGCCCCTGCCGTTCATGGCCCTGTCCATCTTCACCGCGTTCCTCCAGGCGTTTGTCTTCATCCTCCTGACCTGCATCTACCTGGCCGGCGCGGTCGAACACGAGCACGAGACGGAGCAGGCCGACCACGGCGCCGAACCTCATCTCAAAGAAGCCCACGCGTGAACCACATAAGGAGTCAAGTCATGTCGAAAACGATGAAAACGCTCGGTCTGACGCTGTTCTTCGCCGCCCTGGCCTGGACGCCGCTGCTGGCCCAGGACGGCGCGGCCGACCCCAAAGCCAAGCTGTACATGGTCTCGCTGATCGTCGCCGGCGCGGTCATCACCTTGGCCGCCGCGGCCGGGGCCTTCTGCCAGGCCAAGGCCATCAGCAGCGCCTGCGAGGGCATCTCCCGCAATCCGGCGGGCGCTCCGACCATCCGGTTTCTGCTGCTGCTCGGCCTGATCCTGATTGAAACCCTCGTTATTTACGCCCTGCTCGTCGCCTTCATCATCCTCATGGTGAAGTGGGGTCAATACGCGTGATCTGACGACGGAGCTCCGGCCCGTCCGGCCGCCGCGGTAACGGATCGCGGCCCGGGCGGGCGGGCTTCCGGTTAAGACACGTCGATGGCCGCACCCGTTTTCCGGCTTCTCGGCGAAACCTTCAAGCGGTTCGACCGCGACCGCTGTTTCCAATATTCCGTCATCATCTCCTATTTTTCCCTGATGTGCGCCGTGCCGCTGCTGGCCCTGTTCGCCTGGGTCACGGCCCGGTTCATGGGGAACTCCGAAATCGCCGTTCGTAGCCTGAACGTCTTCACCGAGGATTTCTTCGCCAAGTTCAGCCCGTCCTTTTTCAGCAAGCTGGCCGTTGTGGCCGATAACCTCGATCAGCTCGGCTGGTTCGGCATCGTCGGCTCGCTGGTCGCGGCCAGCATCCTGTTTTCCAACCTTATCCGGATCATCAACGAGATCTTCAAGACAAATTACCAGCGGTCGTTCGTCTACAACCGGTTGATGGAATACCTGATCATGTTCGTGATCGGGGTGATTCTGTTCATTTCGCTGTCGATCACCGCGGTTTGGACGGCCATGCACCGGGCCTTCGAGGCGAGCGATTTCGTCCGGGAATACCTCAACCCGGACGCGGTCGGCTTCGTCGACAATATCTTCGTCCAGTATCTGATCCCGTTCGCGATCAGCTGGTTCGTTTTGTTCGTGATGTACAAGTTCATCCCCGAGCGGAAGGTTCACACGCGGGCGGCCGCGCTCTCGGCCTTGATTGCCGCGGCGTTCTGGGAGGTTTTCAAGCGGATGTTCGTGATCTTCGTCGTCCGCTTTTCGGCAATCGGCATGGTCCT
Organism: Candidatus Aminicenantota bacterium; assembly: GCA_963783665.1. Lineage (GTDB taxonomy): Bacteria > Acidobacteriota > Aminicenantia > Aminicenantales > UBA4085 > JAAZPG01. Next base: position 26,128 of record CAWANZ010000003.1, read on the forward strand.
GAGCAAGCTCGTCCAGGGGACGCTGACGTCGATCATCTTCTTTTTACTGTGGCTCTCTTCGTCGCTGGTCATCATGTTGTGGGGGGCGGAGCTGGCCGCGGTCATCAACGAGCGCCTGGACGCCCGCCTCGAGGAAAAAGATCGGGGCCAGAAATCGGTGCCAGGTTAACCATTCCCCTATTTTTTTCTAATCTTTAATCCGGAAATAGATAACCTGGCACCGATTGCTTATAATAGGAGGAGGAGGCCGGGATGAACATCACGGTTCGGGAACTCGCAGGAAAGCTCGGATTAGCCTATGAAGGCGATGGCTCGATCGAAATCTCGGGCGTTTCCAGCCTGGATAAAGCCGCCCAAGGGGACCTTGTTTTCTTCTCTCAAGCCAAGTTGCGCCCCCTCCTGCAAGAGACAAAAGCGGGAGCCGGAATTCTTCCGGTCGGCGAGCTTCTCGACCGCGTTCCTTTAAAAGCCATCCTCCGGGCAGAGAATCCCCACCTGGCGTTTATCCGGGCGATATCGATCATCATCCCGGCCCGGATACCGGCTCCCGGCATTCACCCGAGCGCTTTCGTATCACCGACCGCCCGAGTGGCTGAGGGTGTTTCGGTCGGGGCGATGTGTTTTATCGGCGACAAAGTAGAAATCGGCCCGCGGACGGTTCTCTTTCCGCTTGTTTCGATCTACGACGGCGCACGAATCGGCGCGGATTGTCGGATCCATTCTCACGTCTCCCTTCGCGAGGATGTCCGCCTCGGCGACCGGGTCATCCTTCACAATGGCGTTCAAATCGGCGGAGACGGTTTCGGGTATGTCCGAAACCCGGATGGGACACACGTTAAAATCCCCCAGGTTGGGACGGTCATCATCGAAGACGACGTCGAAATCGGCGTCAATTCGGCGGTGGACCGAGCCGCCCTTGGAGTGACCATCGTCCGCCGCGGGACGAAAATTGACAACCTTGTCACGGTGGCCCACAACGTCGACGTCGGCGAAAACGCCATTCTCGTCGCTCAAGTCGGAATCGGGGGAAGCTCGAAAATCGGCCGGGGGGCCATCCTCAGCGGACAAGTCGGCGTCCCCGACCACATCGAGATCGGGGATGGGGTAATCATTGCGGCCAAGAGCGGGATCACTAAGAATGTCCCGGCCGGCGAGATGGTCGCCGGGATTCCCCATCTTCCAATCCGTGACTGGCGGAAATTCTGGGCCGTCGCTCCCGAGCTTTACGGCTTTTTTAAGGACTTTAAAAAACTGAAGGCCCGGGTCGAAGAGCTCGAAAACGAGCTCAAGCCGAAATAGAAATCGACTTCAAAATCAGAAATCGGTAGAAATCGGTGCCAGGTTTACTATTCCCCTAAATTCTGACCTAGCAGTCTGCAAATAACTAATTTTATTTATTTTGCGAATAGGGGAATAGAAAACCTGGCACCAATTATTCAATTGCTTTTATTTTTGTGAGACAAGTTTTCGATTTTGGCGTCCTCTCCCATGATTACAGGAGATATCGCCATGCCACGATTCAAACGTCTCGTAGTTCCAGGCTGTCCGCACCACATCACCAACCGGGGCAACCGCCGCCAGTTGATCTTTTTTAGTGAAGAGGATAGACAATTTTATCTTGGACTTCTCCACACATACGGAACCCGATATGGGCTCGCGTTTTGGGCTTATTGCCTGATGCCAAACCATATTCATTTGGTCGTCGTACCAGAGAACCTTTTAAGCATGCACCTGACGATCAGAGAAGTCCACAGGAGGTATTCGCTTTATATTAATCTCAAGATGAATTGGCAGGGTTCTCTCTGGCAAAAACGATATTACTCGTTCCCATTGGAAGATGCCCACCTGTATCGGGCTGTACGCTATGTCGAGAATAATCCCGTACGCGCCGAATTGGCGAAAACGGCCGAAAGCTATCCCTGGTCCAGCGCAAACGCACACGTTTTTGGAAAGCCCAACATCCTTCTTTCATCGAACAAACTCGGAATCCAGCAGAAAGACTGGAAGGCTTACCTCCGGGAAACTGAGGAGGAAGAGGAGATAAAAGAAATCCGCGCCCGCATCCTGTCAGGGCGGCCATTAGGCGGAGATTTTTTCATAACAAGCCTTGAAAAAACTCTCGGCCGGGAAATTCGACCGAGAAGCCCGGGACGGAAGAAAATTGGGACCCCCGTAAAATAAATAGGGGAATGGATAACCTGGCACCGATTTATGGCCCCGAATTACTCGTATTGCGACAAGTACTCGCCGACGCTGAGGGCGGCGGTGACGCCGGTCCCGGCGGCCGTGGCGACCTGATGCGGCGCGGCGTCGACGACGTCGCCGGCGGCGAAAATCCCCGGTTTCCCGGTCGCCATCCGGCCATCCACGCAGATTTCGCTCCATTCGTTGACCGAAAGCAGCCGCTTGACGAATTCGCTTTGGGGATCCATCCCGATCGAGACGAACACCCCGTCCACGCAAACTTCCTTCATCGACGCGTCGACGGTGTTCCGTAAGACGACCCCTTCGACATTGTCCCCCCCGAGGATCTTGTCCACGACGGAATTCCACTCAACCGTGATTTTCGGATTGTTGAAAATCCGCTCCTGGAGGATCTTGGCCCCGCGTAGCTTGTCGCGCCGATGGACGATATAAACACGGCTGGCGAATTTCGTCAGGTAGACCGCCTCCATCAAGGCCGTGTCCCCGCCGCCGACGACGGCGATCGGCCGATCCCGGAAGAACGCCCCGTCGCACGTCGCGCAATAGGAAACGCCGCGGCCGATGAGCCGGCTTTCCTCGGGCAGCCCGAGGCGCCGGTATTGGGCCCCGGCGGCGACAATGACCGCCCGGGCCGGATATTCGCCGTTCTCCCCGCGGACGATCCAGCCTTTCGGGTTGCTTGAGTCAGGATCGGGGACGATTTCCTTCGCTTCGTCGGTGACGATCTCGGCCCCGAACCGGACGGCCTGCTTCTGAAACCCTTCCATCAGGGCGATCGGGGAAACGCCGTCCGGGAAGCCCGGGTAATTCTCGATCCAGTCGGTGATCAGGATCTGGCCGCCCGGGATGCACTTTTCCAGGACGACCGTGGACAGGCGGGCCCGCCCGGCATAGATGGCCGCGGACAGACCGGCCGGCCCGGCCCCGATGATGACCACATCGGATCGATGGTGAACGTTCATGAGAAACCTCGATTCAAAACAATAACCTGGCCCCGATCTTATGGCTCCGAACTTACAGATGCTTGTTGATCGCGGCGACGATCTTGTCTTTGGACACGGCTCCCACGAGGGTTTCTTTGAGCTCGCCGCCCTTGAACAGCAGGAGCGTCGGAATGCCGCGGATGCCGTACTTGGCCGGCGTCTTGGGACTGGCATCGACATCCATCATTCGGACGTTGATCTTGCCCTTCATCTCGACGGCCAGGGCGTCGACGATCGGAGCGACCATCTTGCAGGGAACGCACCAGACGGCGGAGAAATCGACCAGGACCGGAAGCTCGGACTTCAGGACTTCCGCTTCGAACGCCTCATCGGTAATGGCAGGAACGTTATCGGACATGAGATCCTCCTCTTGGATTTTGCATAACGCGCCGGTAGATCCCGGCATAATCCCGGACGGAAACCGGGACGGAAAAATCGAAATCGGCCTCGGCCGCTTCCCGACGCCTCTTCTCAAGGGCCGCGGCCAGGGCCCGCCCGCATTGACCGGTTCGAACGGCTTCGGCCGCCCCTTCGCTCCCGGCGCTCAGGCCGTCGGCATAATGGAAGCCGGCATTGAGGAAATTGAACCGACCGTTCAGGGCCAGCTTTTCCGGATGGAACAGATCCCAGGCCATTCCGGTCAGGGCGAAGGATTCGGGCGGGAATTCGCCCTGGGCAGCGGGATCGTGAACGGTCAGGACGGATACGGTCTTCTTGAACGGGCGCTGGTCGCCATACCGGGCTCGGAGAAACATCGGGATCAAGGCCGTCGGCCAATCATGGCAATGAACGAGATCCACTCCGATCCCGGCTTTCCGAACGAACTCCATGACCGCCCGGCAGAAGAATGTGAACCGCTCGTCATTGTCCAGGTAAGGAACGTTGGCCGAGCCGAAGATGCGTTCGCGGTCGAAGTATTTGGCGTTTTCGACGAAATAAACGGGAAACCGGCGGCGGGGCGATTCGGGATCGACGGCGGCATCGACCGGGACGGCCGGCGAAACGGCCGCCTCGGCCCGGTACACCGCGGTCGGAACCTTGTTCTCTCCAAGCGGAACCGGGAGCCGCTCGGCGACCGTCGTGCATTCCAGGGCCTCGATGGCCGGGCGCCGGTGCTTCGGCAGGATGAGCGAAACGTCGAATCCCTCCCGGGCCATCGCCTCGGGGAGGGCCCGCATCGTCGCCTCCCCCGCTCCCGATCCGGCAAACGGGTAGGCCTCGGCCGAGACCAGGAGGATGCGCGGGCGCTTCTTCAACATGAGGCCATCATCTTAATATAGGGGGACGTATCACTCAACCCCGAATTTGGGGCCAGGTTACTCAATACCCGAATTCAGAACAATCTCTGTAATCAAATCAATAACTTATAAAAAACATAACTTCAGAGATCGGGGGTTGAGTAACCTGGCACCGATTTCATCCCCAGCGGAGCTTTTCCTGGAGCAAATCGAAATAATTCCGCTTCGGCGAGTTCACCAACTGCAGGTCGGCTTCGGCTTTCCGGATTTCGACGACGTCGCCGCCGCAAAGCTCGCCTCCCCGCTGGCCGTCCAGCGTCAGGAACGCTTCCTCGCCGGGCGTGCGGAGCTCAACCCGGATTATCGAAGCCGACGAAACGACCGTCGGCCGGAACGAGAGCGTGTGCGGGCAAATCGGCGTCAAGAGGATCGCCGGGACACGCGGCTGAAGGATCGGCCCCCCCGCCGACAGCGAATACGCCGTGCTCCCGGTCGGCGTGGCCACGATCAACCCGTCGGCCCGAAGCGTGGCGATCTCCCGGCCGTCGATCGAAATGACGTACTGGATCATCCGGGCCTTGGCCGCCTTGTTGAGGACGACATCGTTGAGCGTCAGCTCGATCTCTCCCCGGCAGGTCGATTCAAGCATCATCCGGGGCCGGACGTTGCTTCCGTCCGAAAGCAGGGCGTCCAGCGACAGGGTCATCTCGGCCACGGGCACCTCGGTCAGGAAACCCAGGCTGCCCAAATTGACCCCCATCACCGGAATCCCGGCCCGGGCGGCCAAATGGGCGATGCTGAGGAGGGTTCCGTCCCCGCCCAAAACGACGATCAAGTCGGATTCGGCCGGGACGAGGGTTCGCGGCCGCCCGTTTGTCCGGCCGATTTTTTCGGCCGCGGCCTGTTCCAGCACGACCTCGATTTTTTTTGCCGCGAAATATTCGTTCAGCTTGAGGATGATCTCGGCCACGCCGGGGGCGTGGGGCTTGATGACGATACCGGCTCTGCGCACAGGCTTCATGCGGGGAATCCTTCGCCCGATTTTTTCTCTTCGCCGCTGTCTTCGACGACGGCGGCGGCAATCGATTCTAGCACGTCCTTCGGGAGAGGTTCCACCGCCGGCTCCCGGCGGACGAACCTCCCGAAAAACTCGACGTTTCCCTTCTGTCCCCGGGTTTTCAGCCGGACGATCCCGGTCACGGCGAACCCTTCGGCCCGGGCGCCCGCCGCAATCCGCGTCAGAACCTCGCGGTGGACGTCCGGGTCGCGGACGATCCCGCGCCTCCCGACGCTCTCCCGGGCCGCTTCAAACTGGGGCTTGATAAGGGACAGGAGCAAGCCATTCCCTGCCCCCGCACTTTCCCCCGCACTTCCCCCGCGCTTCCCGCCGGGCCCCCCAACACGCCGGCCAACGCCGGCAGGATCTTGAGAATCGAGATGAAGGAGACGTCCATGACCGCCAGGTCGATCGTCCCGCCCAAATCTTCCGGCTTGAGGTTCCGGGCGTTTTTTTCGACCAGGACGACCCGCGGATCGCGGCGCAACCGGTCGTCGATCTGGCGGGTGGACACGTCCACGGCGAAGACCTTGGCCGCCCCCCGTTGAAGCAGGCAATCGGTGAATCCCCCGGTCGAGGCGCCGATGTCGGCGCACTGGAGCCCCGCCGGCGAAACGCCGAAGGCGTCCAGGGCCTCGGCCAGCTTCAGCCCGCCCCGGCCGACATACGGCGACACCGGCTCGCAGGAAAGGGGCGCGTCGGCGGCCAGGAGCTCGCCGGCTTTATCGATACGGCGTTCGGCCGAAGAAACCAACCCGGCCATGATGACGGCCTGGGCCTTGGCTTGGGTCTCGGCCAATCCGCGCTCAACAAGAAGCAGGTCGGCCCGGATTTTTTTCGGTGGACGCGGCAAGGATCTCCCCCTCTCCCCGCGCCCCGTCAGGATTTCGAGCCCGGCGCGGCGGAATTCCCGGCCGTTCCGAAGAACGCCCGGAATCGTTCGGCCAGTCCGGCAGGATCGAGGCCGTATCGGCGGCGAAGCTCGGCCAGCTTTCCGATCGGGAAAATGTCGACCGGCAGGCCGAGGCAGGCGATCCGGACGCCGTGGAGCCCGTGGCGGTTGAGAAGCTCCAGGACAGCGCTCCCGAATCCCCCGGCCAGCACGCCCTCTTCGACCGTGATGATCGCCCGGCCTTCCCGGGCATAGCCGAGGATCAGGGCCTCATCGAGCGGCTTGCAGAACCTGGCGTCGGCAACGGCCAGGCTGAGGGTCTCCCCCGCGGCAGCCGCTTCCGCCTCGGCCCACTCGGCCGCTTCCAGGGCCGGGTAGACCATGCTGCCATACGCCAGGACCAGGTCGGTCCCGGCCTTGAGCGTTTCGGCCTTGCCCAACGGAACATCGCGCCAAGCCTCATCCATCGCCACCCCGACAACTTCACCCTTGGGGAAACGGATGGCGACCGGACGCTCATAGCCGAAGGCCGCCTTCAGCATCTGCCGCATCTCGTTCTCGTCGCGCGGAGCCATTAAGACCATGTTCGGCATGTGCCGCAAGTAGGCGATGTCGTTGACGCCCTGGTGAGTCGGGCCGTCGTCGGGCACGAGCCCCGAGCGGTCGAGGGCGAACACAACCGGGAGGTTCTGGAGGCAGACGTCGTGATAGACCTGGTCGTAAGCCCTCTGGAGAAACGTCGAATAGATCGCGCAGACCGGCCGCCTCCCGCCGACGGCCAGGCCGGCGGCGAAGTTGACGGCGTGCTGCTCGGCGATCCCGACGTCGAAAAACTGGGCCGGCCGCTTCTCGGCATATTCGAGGAGGCCCGTTCCTTCGCACATCGCCGCGGTGATGGCCACGACCCGGTCGTCTTCGCCGGCGATCCGGATCAATGTTTTCCCGAAGACCTCGGAATAGCAAGGTTTCGCCCCAGGCGCGGTCGGTTCGCCGGAATCGACGTCAAACGGCGGGGCGCCGTGGAAATGATCCGGGCTGATTTGGGCCGGGATGTAGCCGCGGCCCTTCCGGGTCACGCAATGGATCAGGATCGGACCGTCGGAGTCAGCCTTGGCTTTCTCGAACACCTCGAGAAGCGAAGGGATGCTGTGGCCCTGGACCGGACCGACATAGCGGAGACCGAGCTCTTCGAAAACCAGGCCGGGGAAGAACGTCTTCTTGACCATTTCCTCCAGGGCCCGGCCGGCCCGGATCAGCGGGCCGCCCACGCCGGGAAGCGATTTCAGCAGGGTCTTGGCCCGATCCTTGACCCTGAGATAATGCTGTCCGGAGGACAAATAATCGAGGTACTTGGAGATCGCCCCGACGCTCTGGGAGATCGACATTTCGTTATCGTTGAGGACGATGATCAACGGAAGGTGGAGATGGCCGATCTGGTTGAGGGCCTCCCAGGAGACGCCGCCGGTAAGCGAGCCGTCTCCGACCACGGCAATAACCCGGAACTTCTGCCCGGCCATGTCCCGGGCGACGGCCAGCCCGAGGGCGGCCGAAAGGGCGGTCGAGGCATGACCGGTGTTATATGCATCGAACGGGCTTTCCTCCCGCGAGGGGAATCCGGACAGCCCGTCCTGCCGGCGAATCGTCGGAAACCGAAGGCGGCGGCCGGTGAGGATTTTATGCGCGTAGGTCTGATGGCCGACGTCCCAGACGATCCGATCGCCGGGAGTGTCGAACACCTTATGAAGGGCCAGGGTGATCTCGACGACACCGAGGTTACTGGAAAGGTGGCCGCCGTTACGGGAAACGACATTGAGGATTTCGGCCCGGATTTCGACGGCCAGCCGGTTCAAATCCTCGACCGAAAGCCCTTTCAAGTCGTCCGGGCCGTTGATCGTCTCCAGAAGTTTTTTCATGGGTACAAAAGAGTATTATACCACAGATTATGAATGTGTTAGGGCGAGAGTTTAAAAGGGAAGCGCGTCGTCGTCATCGACCTTTTTGACCTTGGAGGCGGGCTTTTTAGGCCCCGCGGCAGGGGGAGCGGCGGGCGCTTCGCCGCTTTCCGCTTCCTCCAGGCTGAAGGGCTCGGCCTTGAGGCCGCCCTTGTCGTCTTTAAGGAGGATTTCGATCTTTTTCTCGGCCTTGTCGAGCTCGTTTCGGAGAAACCGGGCCAGCTTCACGCCCCGCTCGAAGCGGGCGAGCGACTCATTCAAGCTGAGGCCGCCTTTCTCCAGCTCGTCCACGACCTGTTCGAGGTCGGCCAAGGCCTGCTCGAAGTCGAGGTCCGGAGCTTTGTCCTTTTCTTTCTCTTTCATGTTGTTCCCTTCCCTTCCGCCGGGTCGGCGCAGACCGTTTCTTCGACCGAGCGGTCCGGATCGACGCTCCGGACTTCGGCCGTAAATTCGCCCTGCTGGAACGAGACGGCGACACGCTCGCCCGGCCGCAGACCTTCGACCCGGGCCAGCGGAGTGCGCGGCGTTCCATCCCGCCAGACGACGGCGTATCCTTTTTTCAAGACATTGAGCGGGCTCTGGGCCTGGAGCGTCGAGGCGAGGCGCTCCCAGGTGCTCACGCGGCCGGCCAGATACGCCCGAAAGGCGCCGGCGATCCGCTCCTCAACCAGGGCGGCCCGGCCGGAGGCGTCCGTCAGGCGCCGGACCAGGCCCGAGGCCATCCGCTCGACGGCCAGGGCGGCCCGGCTTTTCCCGTCGGCGATCCTCCGCCGTTCCTCGGTGACGACTTCCCAAGCCCGGGAATCGAGCTCGTCGACGCGCTGGGCCAGGGTCAGGAGCCGTCGCTGGAATCCCTGGAAGACGCCGTGTCGGCCCAAGTCCTCCACGCCGCCTCGGAGGTCCTGGAGCGCGAACCGGAGAGCTTGCTCGGCCCGGCGGCCGAGGTTATCGATTCGCTCGGCAAAGGCTTCTTCCTTTTCGACGACCATTTCGGCCGCGGCCGTCGGGGTCGAGGCCCGGATGTCGGCGACAAAATCGGCGATCGTGAAATCGACCTCATGGCCGACGGCCGAGATGACCGGCACCGGGCAGGCGAAGATCGCCCGGGCGACAGGCTCCTCGTTGAACGCCCACAAATCCTCGATCGAGCCGCCGCCCCGGCCGACGATGAGGACGTCGATGTCCGGGCGACCGCCGAGGCGCTCGATCCCCTCGACGATTTCGGCCGCCGCTCCGGCCCCCTGGACTTTGGCCGGATAGATCACGATCCGGACCTTGGCGAACCGCCGGTCGATCGTCCGGAGGATGTCGACCAGCGCCGCCCCGGTCGGGGACGTCACCACGCCGATGGTTTTCGGCAGAAGGGGGAGCTTTTTCTTGCGCTCGACGGCGAACAATCCCTCGGCCCGGAGCTTTTCCTTGAGCTGCTCGAAAGCCAGCTGAAGGGCGCCCTTGCCCTTGGGGTCGACCTGGTCGACGATGAGCTGATAGTTGCCGCGCGGGGGGTAGACGTCGACCCGGCCGCGGCAGACGACCTGGAGGCCGTCCTTAAGATCGAACTTCAGGCGGGCGGCGTTGCTCTTCCAGAGCGCGACGGACAGCGACGCTCCCGCGTCCTTGAGGGTGAAGTAGATATGGCCCGACGGATGTCGATGACAGTTGGAAATCTCGCCGACGACCCAGGCCTGGGGGACGGCGGTTTCCATGGCCGCCTTGATGACCTGGGTGATTTCGGAAACGGTGTAGATGTGGTCGCGGAGAACGAGGCTGCCTTCGCGGACAAGCGATTTGCCGCCGTTTTCCTCGGACATCCGTCCTCCCCGGCACCGATTAAATGCCGGCGTAAAGAATCTCGCGGACGATGGACAGGGCCCGGCCGGTCGCCGTTTCGATTTCGACAACCACGCCCGTAAGGTATGTGCCGCCCTTCTCCGGCTCGAACCGGACCGGCCGCGAGGTCAGGAATTTCTGGAGGGCCTGCTCCTTGCGGATCCCGATCACGGAATCGCGCGAGCCGGCCATCCCCAGGTCGGTGATGTAAGCCGTCCCGCCCGGCAGGACGCGCTCGTCGGCCGTCGGGACGTGGGTGTGCGTCCCGACCACGGCCGAAACGCGACCGTCCAGATAATATCCCAGGGCGACTTTCTCCGACGTCGCTTCAGCGTGGAAATCGACCAGGATGCAGGGCGTCTCTTTTCGGAGCTCCTCGACGGCCGCATCGGCCGTCCGGAACGGATCCTCGATGGGTTCCATGAAGACGCGGCCCTGGAGGTTCAGCACCCCCAATTTCAGCCCGTTCGGCCCGGACACGACCACGCTCCCTTTGCCCGGGGCGGGCGCGGGATAGTTGGCCGGCCGGATGACCCGGGGCTCTTGCTCCATAAAGGCGATGCCCTCTTTTTTATCCCAGATGTGATTGCCGCTGGTCAGGACATCAACCATGGCGAACATTTCCCGGCCGACCTCTTCGGTCAGACCGACGCCGCCGGCGGCGTTCTCGCCGTTGGCCACGACGAACGCCGGCCGGTAGCGGTCGCGCAAATCCGGCAGATGCCGCCGCAGAGCGTCGCGGCCCGCCCGGCCGATGACATCCCCGATGACCAGCAGGCGAAACGACGGTGGTCCGGCCGCGTTTCCGGGCCCGGCGCCCGCCGCTCCGGCTTCCGGCTTATCGGGCATATTCGACTGCTCTCATTTCCCGGATGACCGTGACTTTGATCTGCCCGGGATAATCGAGCTCGTTTTTAATCTTGGCGGCGATGTCCTTGGCGATCAGAGCGGCCCGGTCGTCGGCGACCTTGCCGGCATCGACCATGATCCGGATCTCGCGCCCGGCCTGGAGGGCGAAGGCCTTGGCCACGCCATCGAAGGTCTTGGCCAGGGTTTCCAGCTTTTCCAGCCGCTTGATGTAATTTTCCAAAAGCTCCCGGCGCGCTCCCGGACGGGCTGCCGACAGGGTGTCGGCCGCCTGGATCAGGACCGCCTCGAGCGAAGGGAAGTCGACGTCGCGGTGGTGGGAGGAGATGGCCGCGATCACGGCCTCGTTCTCGCCGTATTTCCGGCAGAGCTCGACGGACAGCTCGGTGTGCGTTCCCTCGACTTCGCGGTCGATGGCTTTTCCGACATCGTGGAGGAAGCCGGCCCGAAGGGCCGTCTGGGTGTTCAGGCCCAGCTCCTGGGCCATCGCCGCGCTCAGGAAGGCGACTTCCTTGGAATGCTGGAGGACGTTCTGCCCGTAGGAGGTCCGGAACTTCAATTTCCCCATCAGCTTGATGAGCTCGGGGTGGAGGTTTTGGACGCGCAGCTCCATGGCCGCCGCCTCGCCGTCCTGCCGGATCTTGTCCTCAAGCTCGGCTTTGACGTTCTCGACGACCTCTTCGATCCGGGCCGGATGGATCCGGCCGTCCAGGACCAGCCGCTGGATGGCCAGCCGGGCCGCTTCCCGGCGGACCGGGTCGAAGCTGGAGAGGATGACCGCCTCGGGCGTGTCGTCGACGATGATGTCCACGCCGGTGGCCACTTCCAGGGCGCGGATATTCCGGCCTTCGCGGCCGATGATCCGGCCCTTCATGTCCTCGCTCGGGAGGTCGACCACGGAAACCGTCGACTCGACGACGTGCTCGGCGGCCGACCGCTGGATGGCTCCGGTGATGACTTCGGCCGCCAGCTGCCGGCTCTTGGCCCGCGTTTCCTCGTCGATCCGCTTGATGGTCTGCATCGCTTCGAGGCGGGCTTCGTCCTCAACCTTGCGGATGATGACGGACTTGGCTTCATCCTGGGTCATTCCGGAGACCCGCTCAAGCTCGACCAGCTGGTCCTTGACGATCCCGGCGACCTTCTTCCCTTCCTCTTCGATCTCGTTCTCCCGCTGGGTGAGCTTCCGTTCCTTGGCCGTAACGTCCCGGTCCCGGCGGTCGAGCCCCTGGATCTTGCGGTCGAGGTTCTCTTCCTTGTGGACCAGGCGGCGCTCGGTCTCGCTGATCTTGCGGCGCTTGTCCTGGGTCAGGCGCTCGAACTCCGCGTCGGCCGAGGAAAGCTTCTGGTGGGCCTGGTTTTGGGCCCGGTCGACGAGTTTCTGGGCTTCGCTCTTGGCCCGCTCGACGATCGCCCCCGCTTCCTCGTTGGCCCGGAGCAAGCCCTTGGCTCCCGAGCTCTTTTTAAGCTGGACGATCAGGATGCCGGCCGCCAGAAGGATCAAGGCGGCCAAGCCGATATAAAGGATCAAGCTGCTGTTCACGATCTCTCCTCCTTCGCGAAAAACGGCGAGGAAGAGCCGTCCGGCAGGGAGGCTTACGGTGTCCGACCGGTCCGAAGGACAATTCCCGGCGACCGGCGGCCGCCCAAGGGCCGCGTTGCACCGGGGGCCGGGGTTAAAATGCCCGGCTCAAGCTTAAACATGCTCATCCTTGAACAGGTTCGACTCCACGGTCGCGATTTCGGCTTCCATCAGGTCGATGCGCTCGTCCACTTTGTCCAGCCGCATCCGGCTGAGAAAGTATTCGTCGGCGATATTCAGGGCCGCGAGGACGGCGATTTTCGTCGGGTCCTCCGATCGCGACTTCACCGCAATTTCCTGCATCTTTTGGTCCACATAGGACGTCAGACGGCTGATATATTCCTCGTCTTCTTCGCCTTTCACTTTGATTTTATAGGTTCGTCCGAAGACTTTAATGTCGATGATGTCATTCATCACAAGCCCAGTTTGTCGATCTGGGAGATGATCGCTTCGATCTTCCCCTTCATTTCTTCCCTTTCATTCTCGTATCTTTTCACGTCCCCGTCAAGTTTGACCATCTTCCGGCCAAGGTCCTCGGTGTCTTTCCGTTCGGCCCGGAGGTCTTTGACCGCCTGCCGGAGCTTCTCGTTCTCTCCGGCCAGCCGGTGGAGATGCTCGATCAGCCCGCCGATTTTCCCTTCGAGAACCTTCAACCGGTCGATTTCATTGGTCACGCCGATCCTCCCTTGCGAAGCTGAATCTTGAAGGCCGACTGGAGCGTTTTAAGGATTTTCTGCTCGGACCGGTCCGCATCTTCCGACTGAAGGGTTGCCGACGGGTTCCGGTAAACGAACCGCATCGAGAGCGACGTCTGTCCGGGCGGATTATGCGGCCCGGCGTACCGGTCGATGACATCGAACGACTCGAGAAACGGAATAGCCGCCCGCTCGACGGCCGACTTGATGTCCTGGTAAGGCACGTCCTGGTCGACATAGAACGACAGATCGCGGACGACGGCCGGGACTTTGGGGGCGGGCTCGTAGGCGAACACCGCCGGCTTCTTTCCCAGGAGCGCGCCCAGCTCGATTTCGGCGGCGTAGACCGGGCCCGAAGCCCCATACGCCTCAACAACCGCGTTCCGGAGGCGGCCCAGGATTCCGATCCGCTCGCCTTTATAAAGGAGGGTGGCGGCCGATCCCTCTTCGAACGCGGGATGGACGGTCGGCTCAAACGCCAGGGCATTGAAGCGCAGGGCGGCCAGAGCTGATTCCAACGCGCCTTTCATATGGGAATAGCGCGCTTTTCCCGGATCCCCGCTCCAGTGGGGAAGCCCCAGGGGTCCGGCGCTCAACAGGCCCAGGGCCAGGTTCTCGAGGCAATCATCCTCGCCGGCCCGGGAGAAGATCTTCCCAATCTCGAAGACGTGAACGGAGTCCGTTCCCCGGTTCTGGTTATGACGGAGGTTGTGCAGAAGCCCGGAAAGCAGCGTCGTCCGGAGAATGCCGGCGTGGATGGAAAACGGATTCCGGAGGACGACGGGCGTCTTGCCGAAGGCGAGAAGGAGCTCTTTCTCGGGGTCGGCGAAACTATCGTTGACGACCTCATCCAGGCCGTAATGGAAAAACCGCTGGGAGAGCTTGGCCAGCCGCTCTCTCTCCGAGGGGACCGGTTCGAGAACTTCCAGCGGCGGCACGATGACCGGGATCTTGTCGTAACCGTAGAAACGGGCGATCTCTTCGATCAAGTCGGCTTCGCGCTCGATATCGACCCGGAACGAAGGGACCTGGACGCGCCAGGCTCCGTTGGCCGTCAGGATGGCCGAAAAGCCGAGTTCGATCAGGGTTTTTTGGATGAACTTATCCGGCACGACCACCCCGAGGAGGTCGGCCGTCCGGCGGGACCGCAGAACCACCTCTTTCAGCTTCCGCGGCTTGGGATAGATGTCGATGAGATCCCGGGATACCCGGCCCCCGAAGGAGCAGAGAAGCGAGGCCGACATGGCCGCCGCCTCGGGTGCGAATCCGATGTCCGCGCCCCGCTCGAACCGGTAGCTGGCGTCGGTCTGGATCTCCAGGGCTTTCCGGGTCCGGCGGATCGTGGCCGGGTCGAAGACGGCGCTTTCGATGAAGACGTCCGTGGTCGCGTCCTTGATCCCGGATTCTTCCCCGCCGATCACGCCGGCGAGGGCGATAGGCCGCCGCGCGTCGGCGATGACGAGCATGTCCGGCCCCAGAGTCCGGTCTTTGCCGTCCAAGGTCCGGAGCGTTTCGCCTTTCTTGGCCCGCCGGACCACCACCCGCGGCCCCTCGACCTTGGCCAGGTCGAACATGTGGACCGGATGGCCGGTGGCGAACAGGACGACGTTCCCGACGTCAACGACGTTGTTGATCGGCTTGAGCCCCATGGCCTCGATTTTCTTCCGGATCCCGTCGGGCGAGGGGCCGATCTTGACGCCCTTGACGACATACCCGGCGTACCGGGGACAGAGGTCCTCGTCCAGAACCTGGACTTCGACGATCTCCGCGGTTTTGGCCGGGAAGCTCGACGAGCGGGATGGATCCGCTCCTTGAGGGGGCTCGCCCATGAGGACGGAGATTTCCCGGGCGATCCCGAGATGGCCGAGGGTGTCGGGCCGGTTGGCGTATGTCTCGATATCGAAGACCGTGTCGCCGTCGGGCGTTTCCGTCCACTCCTCGCAGATAAGGCCGATCCCGGTCAAGCGGTTGAGAAGCTCGTGGCGCGAAACCTCGAGGTCGATAAATTCTTTGAGCCAAGCCAGACTGATTTTCATTTGAGGTGGAATTGCCGGTTGAACCGGAGGTCGTTTTCGTAGAAGTACCGGATGTCCGGGATGCCGTAGGCAAACATGGCGACCCGGTCGATGCCCAGGCCGAAGGCCCAGCCGGAATACTGTTCGGGGTCGATATTGACGTTCTTGAAGACTTGGGGGTCGACCATCCCGCTGCCGAGGATCTCTTTCCAGCCGGTGCCGCCGCAGACGCGGCAGGCCGGATCCTTCTGCCCGCAGGCCAGGCACTCGATGTCCACTTCGGCCGAAGGCTCGGTGAAGGGGAAGAAGCTCGGCCGGAAGCGGACCTTCAGCTTGTCGCCGAACAGCCGCTTGAGGAAATGCTCGAGCGTTCCCTTGAGATGGGCGAACGTGACGTTGCGGTCCACGACCAGCCCTTCGACCTGGAAGAACATCGCCGCGTGGGTCGGGTCGGGCGTTTCCCGCCGGTAGACCTTGCCCGGGATGATGATCCGGATCGGCGGCTTGCGCTTTTCCATGACCCGGATCTGGACGGGCGAGGTATGCGTCCGGAGGAGGAGGTTGTCGTTGATGTAAAGCGTGTCCCAGTCGTCCCGGGCCGGGTGGAGGGGCGGGAAGTTCAGGGCTTCGAAGTTGTAGTAGTCGGTCTCGACCTCCGGCCCGTCTTCGATCCCGAAACCCATTTCCATGAAGATCGACTCGATCTCCCGCTGAAAAATACGGAGCGGGTGGGCCGCGCCCGAACACCCGGCACTCGCCGGGCAGGGTCAGGTCCATCCCGCAGCCCCGTCGGGACCGGGGCCCGGAGGCCCGCCTCGAGGGCGGCGAGCTTCTCCTGGACATCTTTTTCAGCTCGTTGAGGAGCTGTCCGGCGGCCGGTTTGTCGGCCGCCGAAAGCGTCTTCAGTCTTGTCGAAGAGCAGGGTGACGAATCCCCGCTTGCGGCCGAGATAGCGATTGCGGAGATCCTCAAGCTCGGACGCCGTCCGGACCGCGGCGCACTCGTCCACAAGCTTGGATCGATAGGCCTCGATCGCGGCCCGGAATTTCTGGAGCTCAGGCAAGGGCTTCTTTGGCTTGGGCGACGACGCGGCCGAACGCCTCCGGGGCGTTGACGGCCATCTCGGCCAGAACCTTCCGGTCGAGCTCGCACTTGATTTTCTTCAAGCCCTGGATGAACCGGCTGTAGGTCAGGCCGTTGGCCATGGCCCCGGCTTTGACCCGGATGATCCAGAGGCGCCGGAAATCGCGCTTTTTCGCCCGCCGGTCCCGGTAGGCGTACAGCAGCGACTTTTCGACGGCTTCCTTGGCCGTCCGGTAATTCGAGCCTTTTGCGCCCCAGTAGCCTTTGGCCAGGCCCAGGACTTTTTCCCGCTTGTTCCGTCTTTTGACTCCGCGTTTAACTCGTCGCCATGAGAAATCTCCTCAGAACTCGTAGGGCATCATGTCTTTGACGGCCCGACGGTTGGTCTTATCCACGATCCCGATCTGTCCAAGGTTACGCTTGCGGTTGGCCTTTTTCTTGGTCAGGATGTGGCTTTTGTTCGCTTTTCTGTGCAGGATTTTCTTTCCCGCCGTCACCGAGAACCTTTTCTTGGCTCCCCGATGGGTTTTTAACTTTGGCATCTTTTCCTCCTGTCTTGATCGGGACGAGCACCGAAGAGACGGCCCAGTCCATCTTCCGAAAATCGCTATCCACCTTCCCCAAGCCGGCGCAATCGGCCACGACCCGGTCGAGCACGGCCACGCCCATCTCGGGGCGCGACTTTTCCCGGCCGCGGAGCATGATGGTGATCTTGACCTTGTTCCCTTCCTCGAGGAAGCGCCGGACGTGCTTCAGCTTGAAGTCGTAGTCGTGGATCGAGATCTTCGGCCGGAACTTGATCTCCTTCAGCAAGGCCTGTTTCTGATGTTTCTTGGCCTCGTGATCGCGCTTGTGCAACTCGTACAGAAACTTGCCGTAGTCCATGACCCGGCAGACCGGGGGCTGGGCCTGCGGCGCGATCTCGACAAGGTCGAGGCCGCGTTGCCGGGCGACGACCAGGGCTTCCGACGCGGACATGACCCCGAGGGGCTTCTTGTCCTCGTCGATCACCCGGATCTCCCGGTGGGTGATCATCTCGTTGGTCCGGTGTTGTCTCTGTTTGACCGGCGGCAGCGTTGGGTGTCGTCTTAAGATGGGCGTCCTCCTTGGTGTTCTCGAATCAATATGCGATCGTCAACGACCGTTGGTCGTCGATCGATTTGGCCTTGGCGATAAATTCGGCCGGCGCCACGGTCCCCTTATCCCCCTGGCCGTGGATGCGGAGCGAGGCGGTCTGGGCTTCGGCTTCCTTGTCCCCGACCACAAGGATGAATGGGATTTTGTGCTTCTCGGCCTCGCGGATTTTATAGCCGAGCTTCTCCCGGCGGAGATCGGCCTGGGCCCGGAGGCCTCCGGCCGCACACTGGGCGACCAGCTTCTGGGCGTAGTCGTTGTGCCGCTCGGCGATGGGAATCACGACGGCTTGGACCGGGGCGAGCCAGACCGGGAAGTTCCCGGCGTAATGCTCGATCAGGATCCCGAAGAACCGCTCGAGCGAGCCCATCAGGGCCCGGTGGACCATGTAGGGCCGGTGCTCCTTGCCGTCTTCGCCGATGAACGCCATGTCGAACCGCTCCGACATGTTGAAGTCGAACTGGATGGTCGTGCACTGCCAGAAGCGGCCGAGGGCGTCCTTGACCTTGATGTCGATCTTGGGACCGTAAAAGACCGCTTCGCCTTCCATCCGCTCATAGGACAAGCCGCGGGTTTCCAGGGCTTTGACCAGCGACGCTTCGGCCTGGCACCAGCGGTCGTCCGCACCGCAGTATTTTGCGGCGTTCTTGGGATCGCGGACGGACAGCTCGATCTTGTTATCGGTGAAGCCGAAGTCGGCCAGGATGCTCAGGGAGAAATCCAGGACCCGGAGAATTTCGGCCTCGATCTGGTCGGGGGTGCAGAAAATATGGGCGTCGTCCTGGGTGAAGCCGCGGACCCGGAGGAGGCCGTGGAGGGTCCCGCTCCGCTCGTAGCGGTAGACGGTTCCGAGCTCGGCCCAGCGCAGCGGCAGGTCCCGGTAGGACCGCATCTTCGCTTTGTAGATCTGGATATGGAAGGGGCAGTTCATCGGCTTCAAATAGTAGTTCTGCCCATCGATCTCCATCGGCGCGTACATGCTGTCTTTGTAAAAGCCGAGATGGCCGGAGGTCTGCCAAAGGTTCTCCCGGCCGATATGCGGAGTGTAGAGGATATCGTAGCCCCCGTCCCAATGACGGTTGCGCCAGTATTGCTCGATGATCGCCCGAATCCGGGCGCCCTTCGGGTGCCAGAGGATCAACCCGCCGCCGAGGTCCTCCGTCGTCCCGAACAGGTCCAGCTCGGCCCCCAGCCGCCGGTGGTCCCGCTTCTTCGCCTCTTCGAGGAGAAGGAGATAATCCGCAAGCTCTTTGGCCGAGGGGAAGGCCGTGCCGTAAATCCGCTGGAGCTGGAGGCCCTTCTCGTCGCCCTTCCAATAGGCGCCGGATACCGAAAGCAGCTTGAAGTGCTTGATCAAGCCGGTCGAGGCCAAGTGGGGACCCAGGCAGAAGTCGCCGAAGTCCTTCTGGCGGTAAACGGAAACGACGTCGCCGCCTTTCTCCCGGATGAGCTCGACTTTAAGGGTTTGGCCGCGGCTTTCGAACCACCGGATCGCCTCGTCCTTGGAAATCATCTCCCGGACGATTGGTATGTCGGTCGCCGCAATCTCCCGCATCCGGGCTTCGATCGCGGCCAGGTCGTCGGAGGAGAAAGGCTCCTCCCGGAGGAAGTCGTAATAGAACCCGTTTTCCACGGCCGGGCCGATGCCGGCCTGGGTTCCGGGGTACAGGTCCAGGACGGCATGGGCCAGGAGATGGGCCGTGCTGTGGCGCAAGACCTCCAGGTCCGAATGCTCGCCCTGTTTCAATTGTTCGTTGCTCATGTCCGTCTGCTCACTTGCCGGCGTTTTCAACCGCCGGCCTCATTCCGAAGACAATACGCCCCGCATCTGTTCTTGCCGGATAACGAACCCCTCATCTGGAGAACGGCCGGCCCGGCCACATCAGGAAAAGGCCGGCGTCGTCAGCGGTGAAAGCGTCTTCATGCCCATCTGTCTTCGTGTCTGGCTGCGGCGATCGTGGTAGGCGCGGAGGGGATTGAACCCACGGCCTCTTCCGTGTCAGGGAAGCGCTCTCCCACTGAGCTACGCGCCTATATCCGCCGCCGAAGCCCAACTATATTAATGAAAACCTAGGTCAAAATCAACCTAGCCTGCATTATTCATAAAAATTCTTAAAATTCGAATATGTATTATGTATTCAATAAGATACGAAAAGTGAGTTTTTACCCTCCGGGCGACGCTTTGCTCACCCTGTGAGCCGAAGCAAGTCCCACACGAGCCTTGCGAGTCGGGGCGAGCCGATATGGCCGCGTCTGCTTCGTTGCGAAGGGTTCGCAGTGCGACTAGCACAGCATCACCCTCCGCGCCTTGCATCCGCAGCCATCTCGGCTCGTGAATAATGCAGGCAAAAAGGCGAGAAAATCGCGAGAAGGCGGAAAACGCGACCCTTGGGAGCTAGGGCGCGGGCTGGCGATGCCTAGCTCGCCTTACGAGCCGAGGCAAGTCCCACACGAGCTTTGCGAGTCGGGGAGGGAGGCACTCGAGGCCCAAGAGATTCCGCATTGCCTATTCCGAGTTTGCTCAGCTATAATTCGGGCATGATCGGGATTTTAGCGGACTCACACGACAATCTGGACGCCATCAGGGAGGCCGTCCGCTTTTTCAAAGCCGCCGGCTGCACCATGATCATCCATGCGGGGGACTTCGTCGCCCCCTTTTCGGCCCAAGTCCTCGGGGAGGCCGGATGCGAGGTCAAGGCGGTTTTTGGAAACTGCGACGGGGAAAAACACGGCCTCAAGACCATATTCGGACCCTTCGGGACCATCCAGAAAGCTCCTTTTTGCTTTATTCATGAGGGGAAAAAGATCGTCGTCACGCACCTGGACGGCCCGGTTTCCGATCTGGCGGGAAGCGGGGAATACGACCTCATCATTTATGGCCATACCCATCGGCCGGAAATCCGGAAAGTCGGCCGTTCCCTGATCGTCAATCCGGGCGAAACGGGGGGCTGGGTGACCAAGCGAAGTACCGTCGCCCTGTACGACGCAAAAAGCGGGGTCGCCTCGATCCACCCCGTCTGAGAAACGGATATGGCGCATACCGTCGGAAACCGTCAAAAGCCGGTCTGGAAGCAGATCCGAAAGCCCGTCCCGCCGCCGGGGCGGCCGCAGACCACGCGTAAGGGAAAAAAGGCATACAGCCGCAAGGACAAAACCTGGAAGTCCGACATTAAAAGTTGACTTTACGCCGAGGCCGGGACTATTGTACCCGGTATCATGAGAATCGTTCGATTCCTGACCGTTCTCGCATTCCCCGCCCTGATGGCCCTATCCGGAGGAAACGTGAAGGATTTCGGCCCCCAAATCCCCAAACAGGTCCTGGATTGGAAAGCAGCCGGAGATGACGCCGTCTTCAGCCGGAAAACGCTCTTCGACTACATGGACGGCGGCGCCGAAGTCTACTTAGCCTACAATTTCCAGGAAGTCTTCGTCCGAAAATACGCCGACGCCGCGGACAACGAGATCAACCTGGACATCTACGATATGGGCTCGCCGGCCGAAGCTTACGGCATGTTTTCCATCGACCGGCAGGACCCTGAGGCCGGAATCGGCCAGGGCTCGGAATACGGCCTGGGGCTTCTCCGCTTCTGGCGGGGCCGCTATTTCGTCTCGATCACGGTCTCCGGCGACGAAGCGAAGGCCGAAAAAGCCCTCCTGGAGCTGGGAAAGAAAGTGGCCCCGCTTCTCGGGCCCGACGGCGCGCCCCCCGAAATGCTCAAACTCCTCCCCGTAGCCGGCCGGAAAGCCGACAGCCTCAGCTACTTTCACGATTCGGTCCACCTCAACAACCGGTTTTTCGTCGCTTCGGAGAACATCCTGAACCTGGATGCCAAAACCGAGTGCGCTTTTGCCGAGTACGCCGAGGGAGAATCCGCCTTCGGCGTCCTTCTCGTTGTCCGGTATCCCGACGCCGCGAAAGCCGCCGAAGCCGCGGCCTCGTTCCGGAAATCATATCTCCCCGAGGCCGGCGCCGACGGGGCCGCCCTGACCGGGAACAAAAACTGGGCGATGATCAAGGCGCGGGACGCCCTCCTGGCGGTCGTTTTCGACGCCTCGTCCAAAGAATACGCCGGCCGCCTGGCGGCAGCCGTGATCCGCTAAATTCAAAGAGGTCATCATGACGATGAACATCACCCGTCGCGATTTCATCCGCGGCTCGGCCGCGGCGGTGCTGGGGGCGACCGCTCTCGGCCAAATCCCGCTTTCGGCCCAGGAGAAAAAGACCCGGGTCATCCTGATCCGCCACCCGGACGCCCTGGACGCCGCATCCGCTTTCAATGAGCCGGTCATCCAGCAGATGCTGGACGAGGCCGTGGCCAAGCTTTTGGACGTCGGCGACCCGATTGAAGCGTTCAAGCTGCTGGTCAAGCCCGAAGACATCGTCGGGATCAAGACCAACGTCTGGTCGTTCCTCCCGACGCCGGCCCCGGTGGAAAAAGCGATCAAGCGCCGGGTGCTCGACGCCGGAGTCAAAGAAGAGAACATCGGCCTCGACGATCATACCGTCCGGACCAATCCCCTCTTCCAGAAAGCCACGGCCTTGATCAACGCCCGGCCCGTCCGGACGCATTACCTGGCCGGGATGTCGGGCTGCCTCAAGAATTACATCATGTTCGCCGAATCGCAGCCGGACTACCACCCCGACAGCTGCGCCTCGCTCGGCTCGCTCTTTCTCCTCCCCCAGGTCAAGGGCAAAACCCGGCTGAACATCCTCTGCGCCCTGACGCCTCAATTCCACGGCCGGGGGCCGCACAATTTCAGCCGCCGCTATGTCTGGAATTACAAAGGCCTCATCGTCGGGCTGGATCCCGTGGCCGTGGATTCGGTCGGGTTGCGGCTGATCCAGGCCAAGCGGCGGAAAGAGCTCGGGCCGGCCCAGGAAATCCCGCCGGTCCCCAAGCACATTCCGCTGGCCGACACGAAGTACGGAATCGGGACGGCTGATCCGGCCAAGATCGAATTGATCAAGCTCGGCTGGCTCGACGACGTGATGATTTGACCTATGCATAATGAAGGTTGACCCGGCCGCGGGTCGGAGGACGACAATGAACATGCCCCATGCCCGCAGGATTCTCGTCTCGGGATTTTTATTTATCGCGCTCTTCGGCCTGTCCCTTTACAGCCAGGAAGGCGGCGGACTCGCGTTTTCCGGCTCGGCCCTTTGGACCAAGGCCCAGGATGTCGAAATCCGCGATACCCTGGCCTTCTGCGCGTTTCAGAACGGGCTCCGGATTCTGGATATCTCCAAGGTGACGAGCCCCGCCCTCCTATCGGAAATTCATCTGGGCGGCGGGTACGCCGTCGCCCTTTCCGGAAACATCGTGTTGGTCGCCGCGGCCGATAAGGGCCTGGCGGTCATCGACGCCGCGAACCCCAAAATCCCCGTCTTGAAAAGCGTTTTCGACACGCCGGGGGAAGCCCGCGACGTCGCCGTCGACGGGACCATCGCCTATGTCGCCGACGGCACCAACGGCCTGCTGGCCGTCGACTTCAGCAATCCCGCGGCTCCCAAGGCCGCCGGTTCCTGGGATTCCCCCGGAGAGGCGCTGGGCTTGAAGCTGCGGGGAAAAACGGTATTCCTGGCCGACGGGAGCGCCGGGCTGCAGACGGTCGACGTCTCCGCCCCCGCGCGCCTCTCGCCTCTCGGCTCATCCGACACGGACGGGACGGCCGAAAGCGTCGCTCTCTCCGGAAACTTCGCCTACATCGCCGACGGTCCCGGCGGGATCAAGGTCGTCGACGTTTCCGCTGCGGCTTCGCCCAAGCCGGTCGCCTCGCTCACCGCCTCCGGGTACGCCCGGAGCGTGGCCGCCGAGGGGAACGTGCTGTGCGTCGGGAGCCTGTACGACGGCGGCTATCAACTGCTCGACATTTCCAATCCGGCCGCCCCAGTTGTCGCCTCGACCAACAAGTACACGATGTACAATGAAGGCTGGAATGTCGGGATCGCCGGAAACCGGGGGATCATCGTCGACTACTTCTCCGGCGTCTTTTTCGTGAATTTCGCCGATATCAAGAAACCCTCGATTCTCGGGCGGTTTTTCACCCCGAGCTCCATCGTCTCCGTTTGCGGCCGGGACCGCTTCGCCTACGCCGTGGGCGAGTTATCGGGAGCCCAGATCGTCGACGTTTCCGACCCGACCCGGCCCATCTCCTTGGGCGGCTCGAGCATTTTCCGCGGCGTCCAGAACATCGCCTCGGATGGAAACAACGTCTTCGTCACCGATCGCTGGTCAATCAGGGTATTCGACATCACCGATCCGGCCAAGCCCAAGCCGGGCAAGCCCTTGACCTTCACCGAGGGGATCCCGAGGACCCTGGTCGTCCGGGGGAAGACCGGCTATCTCACGGCAGACAATTTCGGCTTTTATACGATCGATTTTTCGAATCCCGCCGATTTGAAAATTACCGGCTCCTTCAAGCTGTCCGGCTTCACCTATGGACTGGCCGTCGCCGGCGATTACGCTTACCTCGCCAATAGCGACACCGGCCTCCATGTCCTCGATGTCCGGAAACCGGAGGCTCCGGCCGAAATCGCCATCCTCAAGCTCGCGGGAGAGCCCAGCGGTCTGGCCGTCCGGGACAAGCTCGCCTACGTGGCCGCCGGGCCCGACGGTCTTTTGATCGTCGATATCGCCAATCCGGCCAAGCCGAAAATCCTGGGATCGGTGATGTCGGACGACTTCTCGAGCGCGGTTGCCTTGGACGGAAGCTTCGCCTATGTCGCCGACGGCCTGGCCGGGGTGAAAAAGGTCGATATTTCCGATCCCAACGCCCCGAAGGTCGTGGCCTCGTTCGACACCCCGGGCGAAGCCCAGAATCTCTTCGTCCTGGGGAAGACGATCCTCG
This sequence comes from Candidatus Aminicenantota bacterium, assembly GCA_963783665.1. Lineage (GTDB taxonomy): Bacteria > Acidobacteriota > Aminicenantia > Aminicenantales > UBA4085 > JAAZPG01. The sequence continues at coordinate 50,507 of CAWANZ010000003.1, forward strand.
TGGCCGACACGAATTCACTGATTATCCTGAAATAGGACAACAGCCACCCCGGCGGAGCAAAAACCTCCGGTCGGCAGAACGGCCCTGAAGTAAAAACGCCCCTTGCGCACGGGTGACGCGGAGATGCCCGCCCGCCTGCGGCAAGTCTCCGCCCGTTCCCCACACAACGGCCCCCCGGCGGAGCATTAATTTCCGTCGAATGGGCTTTCCCTAAGGAGAATTGTGCGGAGATCTAGAGGAGAATCTCCCGTCGGACGGAAAAGCCTCCCAGAAGCCGCATAGCGGAAGGGGGCCCCGAAGATTGAGGGGGAAACCGAGGAAAAGGTTTCCCCCTCTGGCTTTGCCGTCCTACGCGACCTTTGGGAGCTAGGGCAACGGGCGGCGGGATACCCGCCCGCCCTGCTCCCCCTCAGACAATGTCCCCTATTGCTTTCCGTTCCCCCTGCAATAGCCCCCCGGCAGAGCAAAAACCTCCGGTCGGCAGAACGGCCCTGAAGCAAAAACGCCCCTTGCGCACGGGTGACGCGGAGATGCCCACCCGCAGCGGCAGGGCCCCACTGGGGGATGGGTGCCGCGAGGATGGGCGCTCCGTGGCAGGACCCGAAGCTGGGGCGTTTTTCATTTTCTGGCCACCCGGCCGGCGGGTTGCGAAGCCGGGGCGGCTGTTGTATACTATCCCCCTGTTTTTTAAAAACTTACGGTTCGAATTTATAGGTAAGGAGAAGTTTGGATGAAAAAAGTCATTATCATGGGCGCGGCCGGCCGCGATTTCCACAATTTTAACACTTATTTCCGCGACAACCCGAATTTCCAGGTTGCCGCCTTTACCGCCACCCAGATCCCGGACATCGCCGGACGCAAGTACCCGGCCGTCCTGGCGGGCAAGCTGTACCCCGACGGAATCCCGATTTTCCCCGAGGAAGAGCTCGACTCCCTGATCAAAAAGCATGACGTATCCAAGGTTTATTTCTCCTACAGCGACACCGCCCACGAGTACGTCATGCATAAGGCCTCCCAGGTCCAGGCCGCCGGGGCCTCCTTCATCCTCCTCGGCCCGGACGACACGATGGTCAAGAGCACCAAACCGGTCGTTTCCGTCTGCGCCGTCCGGACCGGCTGCGGCAAGAGCCAGACCACCCGCAAAGTCGGCGGCATCCTGATCGCCAAGGGCCGCCGGGTCGCGGCCATCCGCCACCCCATGCCCTACGGCGACCTGGCCAAGCAGAAAGTCCAGCGGTTCGCCACCTACGACGACCTGGCCAAGCACCAATGCACGATCGAAGAGCGGGAGGAGTACGAGCCCCACATCAAGGCCGGGATCATCGTTTACGCCGGCGTCGATTACGAAGCCATCCTCCGCGAGGCCGAGAAAGAGGCCGACGTCATCCTCTGGGACGGCGGCAACAACGACTTCCCCTTCTATAAATCCGACCTCGAAATCGTCGTCGTCGACCCCCACCGGGCCGGCCACGAACTGCTCTATTACCCCGGCGAGACCAATTTCCGCCGGGCCCATGTCCTCATCATCAACAAGATGGACACCGCCCCGCAGGAGGGCGTGGACAAGGTGATCGAAAACATCAAGAAATTCAACCCGACCGCGGTCGTGATCAAGGCCAACTCCCCCACCCGCGTCGAAAACGGCGAACAGATCCGGGGCAAGCGCGTCCTGGTCATCGAAGACGGCCCGACCGTCACCCACGGCGGCATGCCCTACGGCGCCGGCGTCGTCACCGCCGAAAAGTACGGCGCGGCCGAGATCATCGACCCGCGGCCGTTCGCGGTCGAGTCCATCGCCGCCACCTACGCCAAATACCCCCACATGGAAGAAGATCCTCCCGGCCATGGGCTACGGCGACAAACAGGTCGCCGACCTGGCCGCGACGATCGAAAAGGCCGATTGCGACCTGATCATCAGCGCCACCCCGATCGACCTGAACCGGCTGATCAAAACCGCAAGCCGATGCTCCCGGTCGGCTACGACCTCGAGGAAATCGGCTCGCCGACGCTCGAACACGTCCTGGCGAAATTCTGAAGCGCGTCCACCGAACCGATGTCCGCCGCGAAACGCCGCCTCGCCTTGATCGCCTTCGGGGGCAATGCGCTTCTTTCCGAAAAGCAGAAGGGCACCCAGGAAGAGCAGATCGAGAACGCCGAACAGGCCGCCCGCCTGATGGCCTCCGTCGTCCGCAAGGGCTACGAGCTGATCATCGTCCACGGCAACGGCCCTCAGGTCGGGAACCTCCTCATCCAACAGGAAGCGGCGGCCGACCACATCTCCCCCTATTCCCTCGACATCTGCAACGCCATGACCGAGGGCAGCATGGGCTACATGCTCGAGCGGGCCCTGGTCAACGAGTTCCGGCGCCATTCCGTCGACAAGGAAGCGACCACCGTCGTGTCGATGGTTCTGGTCGATAAGAACGACCCGGCCTTCGCCAAGCCGACCAAACCGGTCGGCCCCTTCTACAGCGCCGAGCGGGCCAAGACCCTGGCTGAAGAGAAGGGCTGGACCGTGGTCGAGGACGCCGGTCGGGGCTGGCGGAAAGTCGTGGCCTCGCCCAAGCCGATCGACGTCATCCCCAAATGGATCATCAACGACCTGGTCCAGGCGGGACGGATCGTCATCGCCGCCGGCGGCGGCGGCATCCCCGTCATCCTCAACGGCAACGGCCTCTACGAAGGCGTCGAAGCGGTCATCGACAAGGATTATGCCAGCAGCCTCATCGCCCGCGAAATCGGGGTCGACCTGTTCATCATCCTGACGGCCATCGACCGGGTTTGCGTCGACTTCGGCAAGCCGACGCAGCGCGATCTCCCGGTCCTCCCGGTCTCCGAGGCCAAGAAATACCTGGCCGAGGGCCAGTTCCCGCCGGGGTCGATGGGCCCGAAAATCCGGGCGGCCGTTGAATACATCGAAGCCGGCGGCAAGGAAGTGCTGATCACCGACGCGGCCCACCTCAAGACGGCTCTCCTCGGCCGATCCGGGACGCGCATCGTTAAGGACGTCTCTCATCCGAAAACCGAAGGAGCCCGCGCATGAAAAAAGACTTCATTTCCATCCACGACCTCACCCGGTACGAGTTCTTCGAGCTGATGGACCAAACCCAGAAGATCAAGGACGACCCGGAGGATTACCGGAAGAAGCTCAAAAACCAGATCCTGGCGATGGTCTTCGAAAAACCCTCGCTCCGGACCCGGATGACGTTTGAAGTCGGCATGCTCGAGCTCGGGGGCAAGGCCATCTACCTGAGCCCCAACGAAATTCAGCTCGGCAAACGCGAGACGGTCGAGGACGTGGCCCACAATCTCGAACGCTGGGTCGACGGGATCATGATCCGGACCTTCGCCCACGACAATATCCTCCGGCTGGCCAAGGCCTCCTCCGTCCCGGTCATCAACGCCCTGACCGACCTCCTCCACCCCTGCCAGGCCATGGCCGACTTCTTCACCCTGAAAGAACACAAAGGCAATATCTCCGAGATCAAGCTGGCCTGGGTGGGCGACGGGAACAACGTCTGCCACTCCCTGATGTTCGCCGCGGCCAAAGCGGGCTGCAAGATGAGCGCGGCCGTCCCCAAGGGATACGAGCCGAACGCCGAGATCGTCAAGCTGGCCCGCGAAGACGGCCAAGGCTCGAATTTCGAGCTGACCGTGACCCATGACCCGGCCGAAGCCGTCCGCGATGCCGACGCGATCTACACGGACGTCTGGACCTCGATGGGCCAGGAAGCGGAAAAGGAAGCGCGCCTCCGGCTCTTCGCCCCCTACCAGGTCAACGAGGCCCTGATGGCCAAGGCCAAGGACGACTGCGTCTTCATGCACTGCCTCCCGGCCCACCGCGGCGAGGAGGTCTCGGCCGAGGTGTTCGACGGGCCCCGGGCCATCGTCTTCGACGAAGCCGAAAACCGGCTCCACGCTCAGAAGGCGATCATGCTCCGGTTGATGGCCGATTAAAGAGGACCCATGGAAAAGGACAACGCCCTCGTCCAGGTGACTCCGGACGACATCTCCTTCATCGAGAAGGAGCTGACCGCTTCGCGGAAGCCGGCGACGACCAGAGATCTGGCCGAGAAGCTGGCTTACCAAAAGACGGCCGGTGAACGGACCCGCGAGGTCAAGATCTACGATCCGTCGTGTCTCTACGACGTGGGCGACACGATCTACAAGGAATACGACGAGGACCTGACCGTCGGATCGAAGGTCCACGAGCGCTTCCAAGGCGCCGTCGTTCTGACCGTCGTCCACAAGGTCTTTTATAAAGACTTCGGCTGCGAGATGCTCGAGGTCGACTACACCGGAGGGGGGACCTTCCGCAAGTACATCGACTACATGAAGAAGGTCAAGACCCAGGTCATGCTTCCGGCCAACGAGGGCGGAACCAACGGGGTCTCCAAGATCATGCCGCAGGGGGAAGACCCGCGGCTGACCGAGCTGCCGATGACCGAACGCGACCTCAAGGCCCTGGAGCGGCACTTGAGGATTTCCCTGGCCAAGTCGCCGGCCTTTTTTGTCTGGGGCGAGTGGTGGCAGCTCGCCGCGGCCCAGCCGGCGATCACCGAGGACCGGGTGGAGGCCATCGAGGCCGACCTGACCGCGGCCGGGACCTCGGCCGGGACGACGGATCTCATCCAGAAGCATTTCGGGCTGGAACCGTCCAGCGACGCGTTCGACCTCCACTGCCTGGCCCTCAACCATCTTCTCGAGTCCAAATATAAAAAAGATTTCATTCTCGTCCAGCCGGTCGGCTGGGGCCGGTGGATACTCAAAAGCACGCTCGCGGCGATGCCCGAAGGCCTCCCCCTGTCCGCCCCGGTAGCCGGGCTGCCGGAATTTGACGGGACGGAAACGATTCCGATCACGCCCTTCCACGAATTCCCGCTCAAAGTTTACCTCGGCTGGCGGGAAATCCTCTCCGGCGGGGTGAAGATTCCCAAGGGATTCAACCGCGAGCTGGCCCAGGCCCGGGAATACATCTTCACCGACGCCGATGAAAAGCGCGACTACACCGTCCATTATTTCCCGAACCAGAGCTATTTTCTGGGCTTGAAGGAATTTTTCGAGGCCGCCTCAATCCCCCAGGGCACGAGCATGACCCTGGAGAAATGCGGACCGGTCCGGTTCAATTTCTGGATCAAAAAGTCCAAGAAGAAGATCCAGGTCGCCAAGATGACGTACGAGCCCGAGGGCGACGTCTTCGCCGAGGCCGGGGAGACGGCGACCCTGGCGATGCCCAACAAGATCATCTACCTCGAGCTCGAACAGCTCCAGAAGCTCACCCCCCTGACTCCTCAGCGGGAAGGCCTCGACCTCAAAGGGCTCCTGGTCCTGATCTTCAAGCATTTCAGCTTCCAGTCGGCCAACTTCTCCCTTCACTACCTCCGGGCCTACCACCTCATCGACGTGCTCCGGCGGACAACCCAGGAAGACGTCGAGTATACCCTTCTCAACAGCCCCGAGTTCGAGAAGTCGGATAAGAAAAAAGGCATCTTCTACTACCACGAAACGCCTTCGGAGGGACCGGTCGAGGCGCTGGAAGAAGCGGCCGCGACTCCGGTCGAGGCGGGCACGATCGAGGCCGAGATGACCTCGGACGAATTCCTCGAGCACGAGTTCACCATTCTCGAGCAGGCTCCGCCGCCGAAACCGCCCGCCCCGGCCGTCCCGGTCGAGGAGCAGGCAGCCATCGCCGAGGCCGAGGCGGAGCTGGAGGCCTTCGAGGAAAAGAAAAAACTCCCGGCCGAGAAAGCCCCGGCCGCCGCGCCAAAAAAAGATCGGGAAAAGAAAAAGCTCAACATCGAAAGCGACCGCCGGCCGAAAACCCGCAAGAGCGAACGCCGGGTCAAGGAAGAGGAAATCGAGCTCCAGGAATCGGAACGCGAGGCCCTCTTTGCCGAAAAGGCCGCCGAAGACGAGAGCCCGGAAACCGGAGCCGGGGGCGAAGCCGGCGCGGCCGAAGCGGCTGCCGATGCGGCCAAACCGGCCGGGCCCGGACCGCTGGGAGCCTTCGGAGGCGGAATGTTCGCCGAGAAGCTCAAGGTCGCCCTGAAAAAGAAGCGCGAAGAGCCGGCCGAGGACGAGAAAGAAACGCCCGAAAAGTCCTGATCCGGCCGGGCCGGCCTTATTCGATCTCATGGACGCAAAAAACAGCCGGTTGACGTCTCTCGGATGGGGACCGGTCTTGCTCTTGGCCTTCCTCCTGATCGGGCCGCCCGCGGCCCGAAGCCAGGCCGACCCGTTTCAGCCTTCCGGCCGGTTCCGGGCCGATTTCGGGATCGACTCGCTCGAACGGAAATACTACCGGCCCCAGTTCAGCCTGGCCGGACTGCTCTCCGGGGCGAATGACACCCTGGTCTTTTTCGACCTGAGCTACTTCCAGAAAATCAACGGCGACCTCCAGGGCCCCATCGACTTCTGGGTCAAGGCGGGGGCGGTCGTCCGGGTTTCGGATGTCCTGTCCTTTGAGACCAGCTTCAACCACCTCTGCCGCCACCAGACGTCCGTCTTCAGCCCCCGGATTCTGAACATCAACGAGCTCATCGGCCGGGTCTGGACGCAGGGCGGAGCCATCCGGGCGGGTTTCGGCTTCGGAGCGTTCGTCAATTCGACCAAAGGGCATACCGCCCTGGCCGTCTTGAACCTGGAAGCAAACCGGTTTCTCCTTCCCGAGATTTCGTTCGCCGGCGAGGTGAAGTGGGTGAATTTTTCCGACCTCGTCTACGAAGCGGAAATGGCCGTCACCCTGCTCCCCGGGACCGACCTGGTCGTGTCGGAGATCAAGCCGTACCTGCTCCCCCGTTCGACTCAGCTGTCCATCCGGTTGCGATCGACGGAAGTCCGGAGCAAACTCCTCGAAGCCTTCGATCTGTCCGGCAGCGTCTATCCGTTCTACGACATCTATAAGCTCCAGGTCGACGGCACATTCCGCCTGGTCCCCTTCAAGACGTCTTCCCGGCGCCTGCTCTTCGATATCGCTTTCCGCTCCCCCGTCTTGGCCGGCACGGGATTCTGGGGCCAGTTTTATCCCGACCGGATGATGTACCTGGTCACGGCCGAATACGAACGGCCGATCGGGCGGCTTTTCGGGGCCTGGTATGGACGGTATTTCGTCGACATGCCCGTGGACAAGGACGAGCCGTTCAAGGCCAGCGCGGCCACCGGCCTGGTTCTGAGGAATCAGCCTGATTTCAACCGGCTCCGCGTGCCCCTTCGCTTCGAAATCCGGGCCGGATACGATCTCAAGTACGATTACGACCTCGCCCTCAAGGCCGGGATCAACACCACCGGAACCGGAAAGCTGAGGGCCGGACTGGAAGTCCGGTTCGAAGCCAACGGCGAGCGCCGGGCGGCCGAGGGCCGGGTGTTTCTCGATTTCGGCCGCGGCGTTTCGCTGCGGCCGTTCTTGGGTCTCCGCCGGATCACCCCCCTGGCCGGCGAGTCGGCCTCCGACGGAAAGTTCGAGCGAATCCTGACCGCCGGATTATCCTTCTTCAAATGGTTCGATTGATTAAAGCCGATGAGGTTGCTCTTAGATTAATATCTTATTAGCAGAATCGCTTCCCGGCCAGAGAATACTCCTAAAGAAGCGCTCTAGCTCCGAATTGTGTGGGTCGAGATTAGAGGTTATGGCGGCTGGAGCGAACATCAGTCCCGATTAGGTTTATCTGGCAGTGCCGATTCATCGGAGGGGGAGCAGGCTGCGGATAGACCGCCGGCCGTTGAGGGGGAAACATGTTTCGAGTTCGTCCCGCAGCCTTGGGCCCCGTCAGCTATGGTCTTCCGGGAGGCGAGTTCTTCGCCGCCAATCCAGAGCCATTCTAGAAAAGCCGTTAAGATCCGGACGCGTCAACGCGACTGCCTTATTCTCGATAGCTATAACCCACACAAACTGGAAGAGAACCTTACAGTATTTCGCGGTCGGAGCCTTTTCTTTTGGTGATCCCCATCTCGTCGAGAAGCTCCAGGAGCGGGATCGCGTATTTCCGGGTGAGCCCGGTCAGGTTTTTAAACTCGGCGATCGAAATTTCCCGGCGGCCGGTCGCCCGGAGCTTGGCCACGATCTCGTCGAGCCAGGGCCGGTGGACGTAAAAACCGTCGGTTCCCGCAACGATCCGCTTCCGCTCGATCAGGATATCCAGAAGCAGCGTATGAGCCTCCGGCGACAATTTCATTTTGTCGAACACTTCGGCCGGGGAGACCGAGCGGGCGCGCCCGGCGAAGCATTCCTCCTCGATCTTCCGAAGGAGAATCTCCTCCCGCTCGGGCAGCTCCCGGACGAATCCGGACAGGGCATACATCCCATGGTCTTCCCGAAGCTTGCCCTCGTGGACGAGCGTTTTCAGGCAAAGGCGGAGAATCGGGTGGGGGATGTCGTATCGCTCCTGGATCTTGGCCAAGGCCACGCCCCGTTCCTTGACATGGGAGGAGTGGAATTTCTCCAGGTAAGCGGTGAACTTCCCCGCGAAATAATCGATCGCCTCCCGGGCCAGCAGATGGAGCGGCGAAAACGAAATGATGCGGATCCGGCCTTCCTCTTCCAGGGACCGGGCCAGATCGGTCAACCCGGAAAAATCCGGAGGAAACACGCCGGCCAGGTCTTTTTCCTTGATCCCCTGAAGCCCGAAGGCCTTGGCCAAGGCGAGGAGCTTGGGACCGTCTCCGGCCGGAAGGCGTTTGGGAACGGCAGGATGGGAAGCGCGCATGAGGGTTTTCTCGCAGGAAAAGTCATTGTACGGGTTTCCGGCCGTAAAGACAAACCAACCCCGGCGGAGACTCCGATCTACCGGAAGAGATTAGGACGACCGGCGCTTGCGGGAAGCTTTCGCCGGGATTTCCTCCACCGGCAAAACCAGGCTCATCCGGCGGAGAAGCGGGTCGACGGAGGCGATCTGGACCTTGAGGCTCTGGCCCAGCTCGAACTGCCGGCCCGTCCGCTTTCCGGTCAGGGCGCCGCGCGAGCGCTTGGCGAAATAATCCCCGCCCAGGTCGTCGAAAGCCAGCATCCCCGAGACGAAGAAATCGTTCAGCTCGACGATTAACCCGCTTCGGGACATATCGATGATCGTCCCGGACACGACGTCGCCCAGCCGCTCTTTGAGGAACCGGTAGATCCGCCATTCGACGAGGTCTTTTTCGGCGGCCGCGGACTTGCGCTCCTGCTCGGACGAATGGAGGGCCGTGGCTTCCAGGTCGGGATTCCGCGGTCTCCCGCCCGGCCAGGTCGGCCTTGAGCAGGCGGTGGATGACGAGGTCCGGGTAGCGCCGGATCGGAGAGGTGAAATGCGTGTAATCCTTCAGCCCCAGGCCGTAGTGGCCGGACTGTTCGGCCGAATACTCGGCCAGCCGGAGCGACCGGAGGATCCGGATGTTGACGAATTTCTCGATCGGCGTTCCTTCGGCGGCCCGGATCGCGGCCTGAAGGTCGCGGGAGGAAATCCGGCCGGACGGTAGGAGGATGTGGAAGAAGGCCAGCGTCTCCCGGAGCTCGTTGAGCCGGTCGGGATCCGGGTTGTCGTGAAAGCGATGAAGCGAGGGGACGCCGCGGAGGCGGAGATATTCGGCCACGGCCACATTGGCCGTGACCATGAACTCCTCGATGAGCTTGTGGGCCTCGTTGGGGGCGAAGACCTCGATCGAAGCGACTTTCCCTTCCTGGTAAACGAGCTCCGGCTCGACCAGGTCGAAGTCCAGGCTCCCGCCGGCCATCCGTCTCCGCCGGAGTTTTTTCGCCAGCTCATGCAAGTCCAGGAGGTCGCGGAACGATGTCCGGAAAAGCCGCCCTCTCGGCCGGGTCGTTCTCCAAGATCTTGAAGACCGAAGTCGTAGGTCATCCGCTCGGCCGTCCGGATGACCGACGGATGGAAGGCCGAACCGATCCGCGCGCCGTCCTTGTCGAAATCGCAGACAACGGACACGGTCAGGCGGTCGACGCGCGGCCGGAGCGAGCAGACGTTGTTGGAGAGCGGCTCCGGGAGCATGGGCAGGGTCAGGCCGGGGAAATAGACGCTTGTCCCCCGGGCGATAGGCTTCGGCGTCCAGGGCCGACCCCGGCCGGACATATTCGGAAACGTCGGCGATATGAACCCCGAGCCGGAAGCCTCCGTTACCGCGCCGGGAGATCGAGACGGCGTCGTCGAAATCCTGGGCCGTTTCGCCGTCGATGGTAAACGACCGCCACTCCCGGTAATCGACCCGGCCCGGATAATCCTTGGCCGGGAGGGGCCGCGGCGATCTTTTCCGCTTCGGCCGCGACCGCTTCCGGAAACTCCGTCGGCCAGCCCGTATTTGCGGATGATGATCCGAGCATCGACGCCCGGATCGTCGGGCCTGCCGAGGACCTCGACGATCTTCATCTCGGCCCGGTCGACGGAGACGATATCGCCGGCGGCGGGGAAATATCTCCCCCGGGAAACGAGCGGGATTTCCTCGGCCGAGGCCGATTCGAACGGGACGAAGTAACGGCCGGCCGAAGCGCTCGCCGAAGGTCCCGAGGAGCTTTTTGGAGACTTTCTTGACGATCCGGACCACTTTCCCGTCAAGCCGCCCGCCGCGGCCGGGCGGGTTGACCATGATCTCGACCTGATCGCCGTTCATCGCCCCGGAGGCAAACCGCGCCGGCACATAAACGTCCTCACCCTCGCCGCTTTCGGGGATCACGAAGCCGAATCCGCGGCCGGCCGTCTGAAACCGGCCCTTGAGAAGGTCGGCCGCCGAGCGGGAGAAGCCAGCGGTCCTTGACCCGGCGGGCGAGCTTGCGGTGGACGAGGCCGCTCAACCGCTCTTCGATTTTCGCCCGGGACTTGCGGTCCACCCGGAGCTCCTTGAAAATCTCCGGCAGCTTCAATCCCTGGGGATTTCGCCGGAGAAGGTCCAGGATCCGGGCTTCGTCGGTTTTGGCTTTGGGCATGGGGGCGCCTCTTCTTTCGGTCAGTAATAGAACAGGGAAACGTAGGGAACGCGATGGAGCTTGCGAATTTTTTTGAGACGGGCGGCCTGGGAGCCCGGCGCGCCGGCCGCCGAAAGCAAGCCGGCTTCGATTCTTCTCGTCCAAGCGCTCGAGGGCCTCGGCGTCCGGACGCTCGGTCGAAAGGACCAGCCCGGGCGGCCTCAAAATACGGAAGGACTTCGGAAAGCTCCGCCGGGCGACGCGCCAAAAACTCCTCGACCGCCGCGCTTGCCGCCCGCTTCTTTTTCGCCGGCCGCCGTTTCAACCGAGGGCCGTTGGCCGCCGACCGCCCGTTCCTTCCGCCGTTCGAAGGCCCGCTCGACGGCCGCCCGGCAAAAAGACAGGGTCCGGATTTTCCCCGGGGCGTGGGCCCGGCCGGGACGGAGGGAAAACGACTCCTCGATCCCTTCGAGAACGGTTTCCAGGGGGAGGCCGGCCGTTTCCCAGGCCGAGATCAAGCCGATGTCGGCCGGAGAAAGCGCAAACGGCGCCCCGCGAAGCGCAATGAAGCGGTCGGCGATCGTCCGGTAATACCGCTCGTCTTTCACCGCTCGACCGCCCGGTCCTTCTGCCGCTCGTAGATGATCCGGAGCCCGTCCAGGACAAGGTTGGGCTCATACGCGTCGATGGCCGGGACCTCGGCCGCGATCTGGTCGCCGAATCCGCCGGTGGCCACGACCTTGGCGTTCTCGCCCAGCTCTTTCTTGATCTCGGAGATAATGGCCTGGGTCAGGCCGACGTATCCGAAATAAAGCCCCGACTGCATGCTGGCCACGGTCGTTTTGCCGATGACGCCTGAGGGCTTGCGGATTTCGATCCGGGGAAGCTTGGCCGTCTTGAGATACAGGGCCTCGGCCGAAATCAAAACGCCCGGGGCGATCGCCCCGCCCAGGTATTCGCCCTTGGCCGAAACGGCGTCGAACGTCGTCGCCGTGCCGAAATCGACGACGATGCACGGCCCGCCGTACTTGTCGTGGGCCGCGACGGCGGCCGTGATCCGGTCCGCCCCGACCTCGGCCGGAGCGTCATAAAGCACGGGCATCCCGGTTTTCAAGCCCGGGCCGACGACAAACGGCCGCCCGCTAAAAAGCTGCCGGCAGAGGGTCTGAAACACCGGCGTCAGCGGCGGGACGACCGAGCTGATGATCGCGGCCTTGACCGCGGGCGGCTCGAGCCCGGCCATCCGGAGCAGATTGAGAAGGATGACGCCGTACTCGTCGCTGGTCTTGTCCCGGTCGGAGCGAAGGCGCCAATCCCGGACAAGGGTTCGCCCGTCGAAGACCCCGATGGCCACGGTTGTGTTCCCGACATCGAAGGCAATCAGCATGGTCCCTCTCCTTGTCCATTATAACCGAAATCCGGAGGCGCGGGGCGTTACGTTGCGGCGAGACCGAACGAGACGATTTCAGCGGAAACGAACCGCCGCTCCCCCTCGGGCGTGGCCACCCGGATCGCCCCGTCGGGATCGAGCCCGGCGAACGTCCCGCCGAACGTCCCCGCGGCGGATTGGACCGAAATCGGATCGCCCAGGATTTCTTCCGAATGATGGAGGAAGGCATCGATGATGTCCAGCGTCCGTTTCTCGAAAAGCGGGGCCACGGCCGAGTCGAGCTCCTCGAGAAACGCGCCCAGCAACGTCTCCCGGTCGACGAGCCCGCCGGCGGCCTGGTAAACGGAGGCCGCGTTTCCCCTCAAGGCCTCGGGGAAGTCGGCTTCGGCCTGGGACAGGTTGAGGCCCAGCCCGACGACCGCATATCTCAGCTGAAAGCCCGAGAGGCCGCCTTCGCAGAGAATGCCGCCGAGCTTTTTTCTTTCCCAGACGATATCGTTAGGCCAGCGGAGTTGGGCCGGAACGCCGGCCGCCCGCTCCACGGCTTCCCGGGCGGCCAGACCTGCGGCCAACGGGAGGAGCGAAAGGGCCACGTCCATCCCCGGACGGAGAATCACGGAGACGTAGAGGCCGGCGCCGGGCGGGGAATGCCACTTCCGGCCTTTGGTCCCTTTTCCTCCGGTTTGCTCATCGGCGACGATGACGGTCCCTTCGGGGGCGCCGTTGCGAGCCCGGTCCTTGGCCTCTTCGTTGGTTGAGACACACGTCGCCAGGTGGTGGATGGTGAAGGTCATTTCGCTCTCCGGCTATTTCTTGCCGTCGACGGCCTTGAGCTCGGCCACCAGAACTTTCTTGAACTCGGCCGAGACGATATCCCGGGCCCGGTCCTCCATCTCGGACTGGTTGCGGAGGATCTCCTGGCGGACGAGGTCGCGGATTTTCTGTTCGACTCCCTCGGTCCATTCGGGGAGATTCCCGGTGTCCGGCGGTTCCGGGATGGACGCGGCCCCGGCGGGGCTTTCGACCGCCGCCGTCTTTTCCGGCGGGACTTCGAAAAACGGGTCTTCGGGAAGCGACGGGAGCTCGCGCTTCCGGTCGATCGCCGCCCGGATCACAGCGGCGAGCGTCTCCCCATCGAACGGTTTCTGGATCAAGCCGTCGTACTTGACCGCGGCGAGCTTGGCCATGTCGAGCGACTCAAACGATCCCCGCAGGAGGAACAGGGTTGTGGACCGGTAGACCGGCTGGGATCCGAGGAAAGAGGCGACCTCGTAGCCGTCCATCCCGGGAAGGCTCAGGGAGGCCAAAACCGCGTCGGGAGAATATTCGGGGAGCATCCTGACCGCGGCCAGGCCGTCGGGCGCGGTCCGGATCTCGAATTCCGAAGCGGGGAGGGCCGCCTCCACGGATTTCCGGACCAGCGGGGAAGCATCGGCCAGTAAAATTTTTGAATTCATGTCAGTATTCCAACCGGACGGAATCCGGACCGAGAAGCGTCTCCAGGGAGGTCATCAGTTCGTCTGTGGGAGTCACGCCCCGGAGCTCCGGCGTCTGGACGACAACGGTGTGGCCCGAAGGCGTGGCGATTTCGAAAACGGCCGGGCATTCGCCGGGGGCTTGGTCGAGCGTCTCCCGAAGCTCGGCCAGGAAGGCCTCGTCGATTTCGCCTTCGGGAATGCGGACGACGAATTTCTTGGCCAGCTTGGAGACGGCCTGGTCCATGGGCAGGATCGCCGAAAGGAGGATTTTCCGCCGCTCTCCGTCGATCCGGTAATTGCCCTTGATCCAGGCCAACAGGCCGTCCTGAATATGCGTGTAGAATCGAGTGTACATTTCGGGATAAGCCACGACCTCGATGCGGCCGGTCATGTCTTCCAGCTGGAAGACGGCCATCCGCTCGTCCTTTTTCGTCTTGGCCGCCCGCAGCTCCGAGATCACCCCGGCCACCCGGACCTCGTCTGGGGCGTCGTCTTCGGTTGTCTCCTCCAGGGAGGCCGCGGTGTGGGTGGTCATTTTGGGAAGGCTTCGCCGGTAATGGGAGAGGGGATGGCCGGAGATATAGAATCCCAGCGCTTCCTTCTCGTAGCCGAGCTTGGCCATGTCGTCCCATTCCGCGAGCGTCCGGATCTCGGCCGGGATCTCCCGCGGCTCGGGCGTGTCCCCGCCGAACAGCGACGACTGGCCCGATTCACGCGCTTTCGTGACCTCGTGGTTGTAATCGATCAGGCTGTCGATGAGCTGGAAGGTCTGGGACCGGGGCAGCCCGAGGGAGTCAAAGGCCCCGGCCTTGGTCAGGCTTTCCAGGACCTTGCGATTGACGACCCGGCTGTCGGCCTCGCGGACGACGTCGAAGATCGTCGTGAATTCGCCCTTCTCCCGCCGGATGGCGATCAGCGCCCGGGCGGCCGTCTCGCCGACATTCTTGACCGCGGCCAGGCCGAATCGAACGGCTTTCCCGGTGACGTTGAAGTCGAAATCGCTCCGGTTGATATCGGGCGGCAGGACGTCCACGCCCAGGACCTGGCACTCGGCGATGTACTTGACGATCTGAGAGGTCGCCCCCCGTTCCGCTTCCGAAGTCATCAGGGCGGCCATGTAATGATGGGGGTAATGGGCTTTAAGATACGCGGTCTGATAGGCCAGGGCGGCATAGGCGGCGCTGTGAGATTTGTTGAAGCCGTATTCGGCAAACTTGGCGATCTGGTCGAAAATCTTGGCCGCCTTGGAGGCCGAGATGACCCCTTTCTTTTTCGCCCCGTTGAGAAAATTGTCCCTCTGGGCGTTCATGATCTCGGCTTTCTTCTTCCCCATGGCTTTGCGGAGGACGTCGGCTCCGCCCAGGGTGAAGCCGCCCAGGTCGACGGCGATCCTCATGACCTGTTCCTGGTAGACAATCAGACCGCGCGTCTCCTTGAGGATCGGCTCGAGCTCGGGGACGTCGTAGACGATCTCGTCCGGATGAAATTTCCGCCGGACGAAATCCGTCGGCCATCCCGCTTTTAAGCGGGCCGGGGCGGTAAAGGGCGTTAAGGGCGATCAAGTCGCGGAACTCCTCGGGCTTGTAGTCCCGGAGCATCGCCTTCATCCCCGTGCGATTCGAACTGGAAGACGCCGTCGGTGTTGCCGGCCTTGAACAGGTCAAACGTCGGCACATCGTCCAGGGGCAAGGCATCCACGTCCGGAGCCTCGCCGAAGTCCTTGACGATAAGGGCCTGGGCGTCGTGGATGACGGTCAAGTTGCGAAGCCCCAGGAGGTCCATTTTCAGGAGGCCGATAGCCTCGATTTCGCCCATGGCGAATTGCGTCGTGACTTCGCCCTTGACCGATTGATAAAGCGGGACGAATTCGGTCAGCGGCCGGGGCGTGATGACCACGCCGGCGGCATGGATCGAGGGGTGTCGGACCTGGCCCTCGACCTTCTCGACGATGGCCAGGAGCTCCTTGATCTTGGGGCTCTTGTTCCGAGCTTCCTTGAGCGGCGCCTCGGACTTGAGGGCCGCGGCGAGCTTGACGTCCGGCCCGAGAGGGACCATCTTGGCGACTTTATCGACCTCGGACAGGGGGATCTCCAAGGCTCGGCCGACATCGCGGATGGCCGCCCGGGCGGCCATCGTCCCGAAGGTGATGATCTGGCTGACGTTCTCCTTCCCGTATTTTTCAGTGACGTAGGCGATCATCTCGCCGCGGCGGCGGGCGCAGAAGTCCATGTCGATATCGGGCAGGCTGATTCTTTCGGGATTGAGGAACCGTTCGAAGAGAAGGTCATATTCGAGCGGGTCGATGTCGGTGATCCGGAGGCAATAGGCCAGGAGCGACCCGGCGGCCGAGCCGCGGCCCGGGCCGACGGGAATGTCGCGCGAGCGGGCGGTCTTGAGGAGGTCCCAGACGATCAGAAAATAGCCCTCGAACTCCATCTGTTCGACCAGCCGGAGCTCGCGCTCGAGACGCTCCTTGTAGGCCTCCAAGCCGTTGGCGAGCTTGCCCGCCGCCCGGCGCTCGCGGAGCTTTCCCTCCCGCTCGGCGAATCCCGCCCAGGCGGTCTCCTCGAAGTGCTCGCGGAGGGTTTTTCCCGGCGGCGGATCGAAGCGGGGCAGAAAATGCTGGCCCTTGGGGAACTGGAAATCGCAGCGGGCGGCGACATGGAAGGTGTTTTCCAGGGCTTCCGGAACTTCCGAAAACAGCTTGCCCATCTCTTCGGGCGATTTGAAATAAAACTCCTGCGAGCCGAACCGGATGCGATCGGGGTCGCTTCTCTTTTTATTCGTCTGGATGCAGAGCAGGACGTCGTGGCTTTCGGCGTCGTCCTTGCCCAGAAAGTGAATGTCGTTGGTCGCGACCAGGGGCAGGCGGAGAGACCGGGCCAGAGAGATGAGCTTGGGGTTGAGGACTTTCTGGGGCTCGAGCCCATGGTCCATGATCTCGATGTAAAAATTCTTCGGCCCGAAGATTTCCGAAAGCGTCCCGGCGGCGTTTCGGGCTTCCTCCTCCCGGCCCTGGCCGAGAAGATGGGCGACTTCGCCGCGAAGGCAGGCCGAAAACCCGATCAATCCTTTGCTGTGGGCGGCCAGGAGCTCCTTGTCGATCCGGGGGCGGTAATAGAATCCTTCCAGGTACGCCTTGGAGAGCAGGATGCAGAGGTTTCGATAACCCGTTTCGTTTTCGACTAAGAGCAGAAGGTGGTAATGGGGCGGCGCGCCGTCTTTGCTTTCCCCCCGGTCGTGGCGGCTGCGCGGGGCGATGTAGGCCTCGCAACCGAAGATCGGCTTGACGCCTTTCTCCAAGGCGGCTTTCTGAAATTTGACCGCGCCGAAGATATTGCCGTGGTCGGTGAGGGCCACGGCCGGCATTTTGTTCTTTACGGCGGCGTCGACCAGGGCATCCAGGCGGACGGCTCCGTCGAGGATGCTGAACTCCGAATGGTTATGGAGGTGGATGAACCCGGGGGCCATGGCCCTATTCCCATTCGATCGTGCCCGGCGGTTTGCTGGTGATGTCGAGGACGACCCGATTGACTCCGGCCACCTCGTTGACGATCCGGGTGGAAATCCGGGCCATGAGCGCGTGGGGCGCCGGGAACCAGTCGGCGGTCATACCGTCCACGCTTTGTACCAACCGGATGACCGCGACCCGCTGGTAGGTCCGCTGGTCTCCCATCACCCCGACGGTGCGGACGGGAAGGAGCACGGCGAAGGCTTGCCAAAGCTTGTCGTAACATCCGGCCGCCCGGACTTCTTGGATGATGATGTCGTCGGCCGCCCGGACGATGCGGAGCGATTCCCGGTCGACCGGCCCGACGATCCGGACCGCCAGGCCGGGGCCAGGGAACGGGTGCTGGGAGACGAACGCCTTGTCGGCTCCAAGCTCCACGGCGAGGGCCCGCACTTCGTCCTTAAAAAGCTCGCGGAGCGGCTCGACCAGGGTAAAACCGTGGGATTTCGGCAGACCGCCGACGTTGTGGTGCGACTTGATGACGGCCGAAGGGCCCTTGACCGGATTGCTTTCGATCACGTCGGGGTAAATCGTCCCCTGGGCCAGGAACTTCGCTCCGCCCAGCTTCTCCGCTTCGCGCTGAAAGACCTTGATGAACAAGCCGCCGATGATCTTCCGCTTGCGCTCGGGGTCGGTAACGCCGCGGAGGGCCCGGATGAACTCCTTGGAGGCGTCCACGCCGACAACATCCAGGTCGAGCTTGACCCGGAACATTTCCATGAGGTCGCCGTACTGACCGGCCCGCAGAAGACCGTTGTCGACAAAGACGCAGGTCAGGCGCTTGCCGATCGCCTTGTGGATGATCAGGGCCGTCACCAGGGAATCCACGCCGCCGGAGAGGCCGCAGAGAACCCGGCCCCGGCCGGCGGTCTTCCGGATCTCTTCGGTTTTGCGCTCGATGAACGATCCGATGTTCCAATCGGGAACCAGCCCGGCTATTTTAAAGAGGAAATTGGCCAGAATCTTCTTGCCTTCCTTGGTGTGGATGACTTCGGGATGGAATTGGACGCCGTAAAAATCGCGCTTCGGGTCCTCGACGACCCCGAAACGGGTGTTGCCCGTCCGACCGGTGATCCGGAATCCGGGGGGCAGTTTTTCGACTTTGTCTCCGTGGCTCATCCAGACCTGTTCTTTGTCCTTGAGGCCTGAGAGCAGCCCACCGCGGTCCATGATCCGGAGCGAGGCGAAGCCGAACTCCCGCCTGGATGAGGGAGCGACTTTGCCCCCGAGGAGGTGGGCCATGAGATGGAGGCCGTAGCAGATGCCCAGGACGGGAACGCCCAGGGTGAAGATTTCGGGAGTTGGGGCCGGGGCGCCTTTTTCGTAGACGCTCTGGGGGCCGCCCGAGAGAATGATCCCCTGGGGCCGGGCCTCCCTGATCTTCTCGATGGAAGCCTGTGGCGGCCAAATCTCCGAATAGACCCCCAGCTCGCGGACCTTGCGGGCGATGAGCTGGGTATACTGCGACCCGAAATCAAGAACCAGGATTTTGTTCACGGAGCGATTGTATCATCGGGAGCCCGGCGTCTCAAGGACTCCCTTGAGAGGGAACCCTTCTTGAGGGTTCCCTCTCAACCGTCGCTTCGCTCCGTGCTCACCCTCCAATGTTACCTTACTCCATGACCCTTCTTAGGATGCAACTCCGATTGATCTTCTAAAACCCATGACGTCTTCTTAAGGACTCTATTGGACGCCGGCGCAACCCGCAGAGAACGAAGAAATCGAACAATCCGAGCACCGCGATGACGCCGAATTCGCCCGCCAGGAACCGGCCGTCGAGAACGACCCGGCGCTCCTCCCGGCCCCGGTTGGAAAGCGTCACGCCCCGAACCTTGAGGAAGGAGGGCAGGAACATGAGGCCCCGACCGCCGGTCGTGACCTTGCGGACCAGGACCGAGCCGCGAGCCTGGGTACGGCTGATCCGCGTTTCTTGGTAGGGCGGAAAGAGGACGACGAGCAGGGCGATGAGCCCGAACACGCGCAAGACTCTTTTTCGGCAGGGGGTCATAGCATAAGGATTACGCCGACAGTGACGAATTTGTTTTACCCTACAAAAACCGCAAAAACTGCTGCATGGAGGGTAAAGTGTTATAATGGCTCAAACAATTTCTACGGAGAGATCACCATGGAATGGGAAGAATTGGCCCGGGAGCTTGCGATTCAAACCGACACGAAAATCGTCCTGTTTGTCATCGACGGGCTGGGCGGATTGCCGAAAAACGGCAAGACCGAGCTTGAGACAGCCGCAACGCCAAATCTTGATCGCCTGGCCGCCAAGTCAAGCTGCGGAGTTTCCGATCCCGTCCTCATGGGCGTTACGCCCGGAAGCGGCCCGGCTCACTTGTCGCTTTTCGGCTACGACCCGCTCGTCCACCAGCTCGGCCGGGGAATTCTCGAAGCTCTCGGCTCGGATGTCGAAGTGCGGGAAGGCGACCTCGTCGCCCGGGGCAATTTCGCGACTTTTAAAAACGGCCTGATTTCCGACCGGCGGGCCGGCCGGATCCCGACGAGCGAATGCGAGAGAATCTGCGCCAAGATCAACGCTGTCCGCTCAAAAATCTCCGATCCCGAAATCACCCTTTTTCCCGGGAAAGAGCATCGCTTCGTCGCCCGGTTCCGAACGGCCGGGCTTTCCGACTGCCTGACCGACGCCGACCCGCAAAAGGACGGAAAACCGCGCCTCCCGGCTAAAGCCGAAGATAAGAAATCCGAGAAAGCGGCGACCGTCGTCAATTCCTTCCTCGACGAGGTCGTTAAAATTCTGGCCGACGAGCCGACGGCCAACGCCGCCCTTCTTCGCGGCTTTTCCGTCCAGCCGACCATCCCGACGATGCCGGACCTTTTCAAGCTCCGGCCGGCGGCCATCGCCAACTACCCGATGTACAAGGGGCTGGCCCGGCTGCTCGGAATGCATGTCTATAAAATCGGGCCCGAACCGGCCGAGCTTTTCGACGCGCTCGAAGCCCATTGGGCCGAGCACGATTTCTTCTATGTCCATTACAAAAAAACCGACGCCGCCGGCGAGGACGGGAACTTCGAAGCCAAGGTCAAGGCGATCGAGGAGGCCGACCGCTTCCTCCCCCGGATTGAAACCCTCAAGCCCGACGTCCTGGTCGTCACCGCCGATCACTCGACGCCGGCCCTGATGCACGGCCATTCCTTCCACCCGAATCCGTTCCTCCTGGCCGCCGACACGGCCATGCCCGACGATGTCGCAGCCTTTTCCGAACGAACCTGCGCCAAGGGCATCTTCGGCCGCTTCCC
This sequence comes from Candidatus Aminicenantota bacterium, assembly GCA_963783665.1. Classification (GTDB taxonomy): domain Bacteria; phylum Acidobacteriota; class Aminicenantia; order Aminicenantales; family UBA4085; genus JAAZPG01. The sequence continues at coordinate 71,035 of CAWANZ010000003.1, forward strand.
CTCACTCCGGGCCATGCCGCTGATTCTCGGCCACGCCGGGAAGCTCAAAAAATACGGGGCCTGAACTCACACCCGCTTGACCGTGCTCCCCGGGCGGGCCTATGCTGTGGGACGCGGCGGCCGGGAATAAGCCGGCCGGAAAGGAAGAGCCCATGCCCACCCGCGATTCCCGCCTGATCCCCTCCTACGGCTGTCCGCTTCATCCCCCATCCGGCCTCAGCCGGAGGAATTTCCTCCGCGGCTGCGCGGCCTGCGCCGGCGCGGCCGCGCTTTCCGGCAACCCGCGGATTTTCGCTTCAACGGGCGCCGAGGGCCCGAAGATCCGGATCCTCTACGCCCTCCACGGCCCCGTCCAGGAAGTCCCCGACTGGCCGAACAAGGGATTCGACTTCCGCCCGGTCATGGAGCAGTTCAACTCCGAGCTTTCGAAACGCTTCCCCGATTACGCCTTCATTCCGACCCTGGCCACCGGAGAGGAACAAGCCAAAAAAATCCTGGCCGACGACGCCTCGGCCGGAATCGACGGGTATCTCGTTTTCCAGATGAATTGCTGGAACCGGGTCGCCCAGACGATGGCGACATCGGGGAAACCCGTCCTCTACGCCGATTATCAATTCGCCGGGAGCGGCGGCTTCCTTGTTTATGCGGCCGCCTTCCTTCGGGCCGGAGCGGCCAACGTCGGATTCGTCGCGTCATCGCGGCTACGGGATTTGGTCGAAGCGGTGAAATGCTTTGCCGCGGCCAAGAAAGCCGGCCCGTCGTTTAATTTCGCCGCCGCCGTGGCCGCAACGCGCGCGGCCTCTACTCCTCAAGCCGCAAACCTGGCGCTCTCTCCAGACCCGCTGGCCGTCCTCTCGCCGGAGGAAACCCTCCGGCGGATGAAGGCCGCAAAAATCCTGGCCGTCCGCGGGGCGACGGCCGAACCGGCGACGACGGCCATGGGCATCCCGGTCGCTTCCTCCCTTTCGCGGAGCTTAACGAGGCCTGGGCCGCGGCCGACAAGGCCGAAGCCGAGTCCGTGGCCGAGCGCTGGATCAGGACGGCCGACCTGGTCGACGGCGTTTCCCGGGCGAAATCGAAAATTCGGCGGCGATGTACCTCGGGCAAAAAGCCGTCCTCAAAAAACACGGCGCCGTGGCGATCACGATCAACTGCCTGGGGGGTTTTTACGGCGGCCACATCCACGCCTATCCCTGCCTCGGCTTCCACGAACTCTCAATGAGGGGCTGGTCGGCGCCTGCGAATGCGACGTTCCATCGACGGCGACGATGGTCGCCGGGAATAGTCATGACCCAGGGCCGGCCGGGCTATATCTCCGACCCGGTGATCGACACGGCCAAGCGGCGGATCATCTACGCCCATTGCGTCGCCGGAAACCGCGTGTTCGGTCCGGCCGGCGCGGCCAATCCCTTCCAGATCCTGACCCATTCGGAAGACCGCCAGGGCGCTTCGGTCCGCTCGCTCCTTCCGGCCGGCTACCTGACGACCACCCTCGAGATTTCCGACGCCCGCAAGGAAATCCTCTTTCACCAGGGCCGGGCGATGGGCAACGACCCCGACGACCGGGCCTGCCGGACCAAGCTCTCCGCCGAGCCCGTGGGCGACATCGAGAAATTGTTTACCATGTGGGACCGATGGGGCTGGCACCGGGTGACCTTCTACGGCGACTTGAAGAAGCCGATCTCGGACCTGGCCGGGGCCATGGGCTGGACTGTCGTCGAAGAGGCCTAACCTGCATTATTCATAAAAATTCTAAAAATTTTAATTCTTTTTCTTTCAACAAGATATTTAATTTCGAGTTTTTACCCTTCGGGCGACGCTTTGCTCACCCTGTGAGCCGAAGCAAGTCCCACACAAGCCTTGTGAGTCGGGGCGAGCCGATAGGGTTGCAGGTTATTCCGATCCTTTCCCCCGTGCTATAATTGGTTACGGACGGGAAACAAATGACCGGACGGACCCGCATCATCAAGACGGCGATTCTCTCCGGACTGCTCTCCTTCGCCCTGGCCGCCGCGGCCGGTTCACCCGCTCAAAACGCCCCGATCCAAAAAAAAGAAATTCCGGTCCTGGCCGAAGTCTATAACGTCCGGTCCTACGCCCATCCCAACTACACCCGGATCGTTCTGGACATCGGGGTTCTCCGCGAATACGTCTGGAACGAGACCCGCGTCGCCGGCCGAAATCACGATCGACGTCCAAACGCCCGGCTCAACGCGATCGTCCCGGAAACGGTCTCTCCGGGCGGAAGCGGCTACATCCGCGTCTCTGCGGATCTTCCAGAAAAACGCCGACGACCGTGCGGCTTGGCGATCGAGCGCCGACCTGGCCAAGATCAGCCGCTACCAGGTCTTCAATCTCTTCGATCCGTTCCGGATCGTCATCGACATCTTCCCCAAGGACGTCCCGCCCGGGCCGTCGCTGACCACCCCGCCGCTCGAGAAAAGCGCCCAAACCCGCCCAGCCGGCCCGCGGCGGTTATAGCCTGGCCCGGCAGCTCGGCCTGGGGGTACGGACGATCGTCCTCGATCCCGGCCACGGCGGCACCGATCCCGGCTGCCTCGATTGCGGACGGGCCCGGGAAAAGGACCTGACCTTGGACATCACCCTGAAGCTCAAGGCGATCCTGGAAGCCGAGACCGACCTTTCCGTCGTCCTGACCCGGGAGACCGATATCCACGTGCCCCTGGAAAACCGGACGATCGTCGCCAACCAGAGGAAAGCCGACCTGTTCGTCTCCATCCACGTCAACGCCTTCCGGCTGAAAACCCGCCAGGGGATCGAGACGTTCTTCCTCAACTTCAACCCCGACCCCGCGGTCAACGAGCTGGCGGCCAAGGAAAACGCGACCACGACCAAGACCATGGGCGAAATGGAAGAAGATCATCAAGAAAATCGTCCAGAACAGCCGGATCATCGAGTCGCAAGAGCTGGCTCAAAAGATTCAGGCGAATCTGGTATCATATCTTGCCAAGCGTTATCCCAACGTCAAGGACCTGGGCGCCAAGGGCGGGCCTTTTTGGACCCTCCTGGGAAGCGAGATGCCGTCCATCCTGGTCGAGGTCGCGCATCTGTCCAATCCCGAGGAGGCCAAGCGCCTCCAGAACGAGGCCTTCCGCCAGAGCGTCGCCCGGGGCATCTTCGAGGGCATCAAGGCGTATATCCAATCCCTCGGCAAAGGATGATCATCATGAATCGCAGAACATTTTTAAAAGACGCGGTCCTCGGCAGTGCGGCCCTCGGGCGCCGGAAGCCGGCTTTTCGGCGCCTTTCCCGCTTCCGGGCAGGCCGCCTTACCCGACCTGGCCGTCGTCCAGGGCGAGTCGCCGGCGGCGATCACCAAAGCGGCGATCGAGGCCCTCGGCGGGATGGGCAAGTTCGTCTCGCCGGGGCTCGGTCGTCGTCATCAAGCCGAATATCGGCTGGGACCGGACTCCCGAAATGGCCGCCTGCACCAATCCCGATGTCGTCAAAGCGCTCGTCGAGCTCAGCTTCGAAGCCGGGGCCAAGAAGGTGACGGTGATGGACAACACCACCAACCAGGCCCAGCGATGCTATGTCCGCTCGGGCATCCAGGCCGCGGCCAAGGCGGCGGGGGCCGACGTTCCCTTCATCAACCCTCGGCGGATCAAGAAAATGGCCGTCGGCGGAGCCTGGCTCAAGGACTGGGACGTCATCCAGGATTTCGTCGAGTGCGACTCCCTCATCAACGTCCCCATCGCCAAGCACCACAGCCTCTGCCGGGTGACGCTCGGGATGAAAAACTGGCTCGGGGCGATCGGCGACCCCCGGAACCAGCTTCACCAGAAAATCGACGAGGCCTCGGTCGACCTGGCCGCCTTCTTCAAACCCAAGCTGGTCTTCCTGGACGCCTACCGGATCCTGACCCGGAACGGCCCGCAAGGCGGCCGGCCCTCCGACACCAAGCTCCTTAAAACCGTCGCCTGCGGCCGGGACGCGGCCGCCGTCGAAGCGTTCGGCGCGACCCTTTTCGACATCAACCCGGCGGAGCTCCCGCTTCTCAAGCTGGCTCTGGAGCGGAAGCTCGGCCGGATCGACTTGGAGAAGATGAACATTGAAAAAAGAACGGTCTAAAAAACACCGTCGCCTCCAGCTCCTCCGGATCGCCATCCAGGCTTTCTTCCTCGGCCTTTTCTTCTATCTCCTGTTCGGGACGCATTTCACCGGCGAGGACTATATCGGCCCGGTCGAAGCGTTCTTCCATTTCAGCCCGTTGCTGGCCGCGGCCACGATGCTGGCCGCCCGCACCCTGATTGTCTTTTTCGGCCTGGCCGCGGTCACCGTCGTCGTCACCCTTCTCCTGGGCCGGGTCGCCTGCGGCTGGGTTTGCCCGCTGGGGACCATCCACCAGTTCTTTTCCTGGGCCTTCAAGAAATCGAAATTCCTCCGGCCGAAAAAGCCGGCCACGGGGGGCCTCTGGGTCAAATACGCGATCCTGGCCTTCGTTCTCGTCGCCGCTCTCTTCAGCCTCAACGTCGCCGGCTACTTCGACCCCATCTCCTTCCTGACCCGCGTCTCGGCCACCAGCCTCGTTCCGGCCGCAAGCCACGGCCTCCAGGGTGTGGTCGGGCTCGTCTATGCGGTCAAGCTCGAAGGGCTGGGCGACAAGCTGGCCCAGTCGGCCGAAACGCTGACCCTGAACTCCACCTTCGTCCAGGGCTTCGCCATCGGCCTGATCTTCCTCGCCTTCCTGCTCCTCAATAAATGGCGGGAGCGGTTCTGGTGCCGCTACATCTGTCCGCTCGGAGCCTTGCTGGGCTTCTTCGGCCGGCTGAATCTCTTCAAGCTGAAAATCGACGAGGGCAAATGCACCAAGTGCAACCTCTGCTCGATCCACTGCCCGACCCAGGCTTCGCCGTTCCCCAACGACCAGTGGAAAAGCTCGGAGTGCATCTACTGCGAAACCTGCGCGGCCATCTGCCCGACCAAGGCGATCACCTTCCCGGTCCGGTTCAAACAGGAGAAGGCCCCGGCCGTCGATTTCACCCGGCGTCGGGTCATGGCCTCCTCGCTCCTGGCCCTCTTCAGCGTGCCGTTCTTCCGGATCTCCATGGCCAGAAAGCGGGCCTCGGAGAAGCTTCTCCGCCCGCCGGGGTCGCTGCCCGAGCCGGATTTTCTCCGCCGCTGCGTCAAGTGCGGCGAATGCATGAAAGCCTGCCCGACCAACGGCCTCCAGCCGGTCCTGGCCGAAGCCGGGCCCGAAGGATTGTGGACTCCAACACTGGTCCCGAAAATCGGGTACTGCGAATTTTACTGTTCGCTCTGCACCCAGGTCTGCCCGACCGGGGCGATCAAGGAGCTGTCCGTTCCGGAAAAGACCGTCGTGAAGATCGGGACGGCCTGGATCAACAAGAACCGCTGTATCCCCTACTTTCTCGGCCGGCCGTGCATCGTCTGCGAAGAGCACTGCCCCGTCTCGCCCAAGGCGATCAAATTCACCGAGGTCGAAACCGTGCGGCCCGACGGGACGATCGCGGTCGAAAAGGCGCCGGTCATCGACGTCGAGCTCTGCATCGGCTGCGGCATCTGCGAAAACAAGTGCCCGGTAATGGACCAGCCGGCGATTTACGTCACCTCGGTCGGCGAGGACCGGTCCAAGGAAAACCAGCTCCTCCTCCAAGTCGGGGAATGAGCGGCCGGCCGGGACCGGCGGTTGAAGTCCCGGCGATTCTTTAATACATTAGACCCGTCGACGCCGAATGTCCGTCGAGGAGTCTTTTTCACCATGAAAAACCGTCCCGTCCGTATCCCCGTTCTTCTCGCGATTTTATGCGCGATTCTGGCTGGATTTTTTCCCCGCCCGGCCTTGGCCCAAGCCCGGACGCAAATCACGGCCCCGGAGGCCTTCTTCGGCTTCCGGCTCGGAAGCGACCGGAAGATGGCCTCCTGGGAGAACATCGTCGCCTATTACCGGCTGCTCGGCCGGGAAAGCAATAAGATCAAGGTCGTCGACTGCGGGCCGGCGACCCTGGGGAATCCTTTTCTCCTGGTCGTAATCTCCTCGGCCGAAAACCTCGCCCGCCTGGAGGACCTCCGCAAAATCAACCTCCAAATCAGCGACCCCAGGGGCCGGGGCGAAGCGGAGATCCGGAAGCTTGTGGCCGAGGGCAAAGCGGTCATGTGCCAGTCGATGAGTCTCCACGCCACCGAAATCGGCGGCATTCAAATGGCCCCCGAGCTGGCCTTCGACCTGGTCAGCCGAAGCGACGAGGAAACCAAGCGCATCCTGGACAACGTCATCTTCCTTCTGGTGCCGTCGCTCAATCCCGACGGCGCGGTCATGGTCTACGATTGGTACCAGAAAACCCTGGGCACGGAATTCGAGGGCTCGGACCTGCCCTGGCTTTATCACGCGTACTCCGGCCACGACAACAACCGGGACGCCTTCCAGACCAACCTGGTCGAATCCCAATACATGGCCAAGATCATGTTCCGCGACTGGATCCCCCAGGCGTACATCGACCATCACCACATGGGCAGCTACGGCGCCCGGATTTTTGTCCCGCCCTACGCCGAGCCCGTCCGCCCTCTGGCCGATCCGCTGATCTGGCGGGAGCATAGCTGGTACGGAGCCCATATCGCCTATAAAGAAGAGGAAGCCGGGCTCTCCGGCGTCATCAATGCCGCCCAATATTCCGGCTGGGGACATTTCGGCTTCCATTGGATCACTCCCTTTCACAACATCGCCGGGATGCTGACCGAATCGGCCTCGGCCAAGCTCGCCTCGCCCCTGTTCATCCATTCCCAACAGCTGGAAGGCGGCGACCGCCAGTTCCCGGACTACGCCGCCCAAACGACGTTCCCCAATCCCTGGACGGGCGGCTGGTGGCGGCTGCGGGACATTATCGAGCGGCAGAAAGTCTCGGCCTGGGCGCTTCTGGACCTGGCCGCCCGGAACAAGGAAACCGTCCTCTGGAACGCTTACCTGAAAGCCAAGCGGCAGACCGAGCGCGGGGCTGAAGGGAAGCCGGCCGTCTATGTCATCCCGGCGACCCAGCACGACCCGCTGACGGCCGTCAAATTCATCAACAAGCTCCTCGACCAGGGCATCGAGATCAAAAAAGCGGCCCGCGAATTTTCCTCCGGCGAGGGGCGGCTCTATCCCGCCGGCTCCTACCTAATTTCCCTGGCCCAGCCGAAGATGGGGTTAATCCGGTATCTCCTCGGCCGGACCTTCTATCCCGACAACTCCTACACCCGTGAGGCCGACGGCACGCCCATCCATCCCTACGACATGGCCACCGATACCATGGCCGAGTTCATGGGCATCCGGGTCGACGCGCTCGATGCGGCGGTGGCGGGCGATTTCGAGAAATTGACCGGTTACGTCCCGGCCGAGGGCCGGGTCGAAACGGGAGCCCACGGCTTCGTCCTCGACGGCCGGCTTAACGACGCGTTCAAGGCGGCCAGCCTGCTCATCGATCAAGGGCGTGACGCTGCGGCGGCTGGATCGGGCGGCCGGCGGCTTCCGGCCGGGCGACTTCATCGTCCCGCCCGGAACGTCGCTTGCGCATCATCACGGACATCGCGAAAAAAACCGGTGTCGATTTCCAGGCTCTGCGAAGCCGATGTCCAGACCTCGGGCCACGCGGCCAAACGCATGCGGATCGGGATGTACCAACGTTACTGGGGCGGCAATATGGACGAGGGCTGGACCCGAATGCTCCTGGAGCAGTTCGCCCTCCCCTACGCGACGCTGAAGGACGCGGATATTAAAAAAGGCAATCTCAACGCCGCCTATGATCTGATCATCCTTCCCGACGACATGCCGGCGCTCATCACCGGGGAAGGGATCGACAAGCTGGGCTTCTGGTTCGACCCGGCTTCCACTCCGCCCGCCTACAGAAGCGGTATCGGCGAGGAAGGCGTCAAGGCCTTGAAAGCGTTCGTCGAGAAAGGCGGCACCCTGGTCGCCCTCGGCGAGGCCTGCGCCCTGGCCGCCGAAAAATTTTCCCTTCCGGTCCGCGACGTCACGGCCGGCGTGAGCCGGAAGGAGTTCTGGTGCCCGGGCTCAACTCTGCGGGCAAAGTTCGACCCGACATATCCTCTGGCTTACGGAATGCCGGAGGAGGGACTCGTTCTCTACCAAATGGGAAACCCGGTTTTCGAGATCCGGCCGTCGGACTGGAACGAGCGGTCGGAAATTGCGGCGTCGTTCGCCTCTCGGGATCTTCTCCAAAGCGGCTGGCTGATCGGCGAATCGACCCTGGCCGAAAACGCGATCGTCGTCTCCGTTCGCGTCGGCAATGGCCGGGTGATCCTGCTCGGGACCCGGCCGCAGCACCGGGTTCAAACGCACGGGACGTTCAAGCTGCTGTTCAACGCCTTAATTCAGTGACCCGCGGTCATTAAAAAAAACAGCGCCATAAACTGCATTATTCATAATTTATTTGGGCTCTCTTCCATATTGTGTGGGGAAAGATTAGAGGTTATGGCGGCTGGAGCGAACATCGTCCGGATTAGGCTTTTCTTGATGCCTGATTGGGTAGCCGGCTCGGAAGAAGCCGGCCGAGCGAAGATGTTTGAGCGTCCCGTGCCTTGAGCCGTGAGAAGGTCTTCCGGGACGCGAGTTCTTCGCCGCCAATCCAGGCCAATCAAGAAAAGCCGTCAAGATCCGGACGCGTGAGTAGAAGCCGCCATATTCTCGGAAATACCTACCCGCGCAAACTGGAAGAGAACCTTTTTATGAATAATGCAGTTTCAATTCCGAAATCAGGGCCGGGATGACGGCGAAGAGGTCGCCCACGATCCCGTAATTGGCAACCTTGAACATCGGCGCTTCGGGGTCCTTGTTGACGGCGACGATCACCTTGGAGGAGGACATCCCGGCCATATGCTGGATCGCCCCGCTGATCCCGAAGGCAAAGTAGATATTGGGGCTGACGGTTTTTCCGGTTTGGCCGACCTGGTGGGAATGGCCGATCCAGCCGGAGTCGACGGCCGTGCGGGACGCCCCGACTGAGGCCCGGGGAAGAAGGGCGGCCAGTTCGGCAAGCAGCGCGAAACCCTCCGGGCCTTTCATCGCCCGGCCGCCCGAGATCACGATTTCGGCCTCGGAGACATCGATCGCTGCGCCGGTTTCGCAGAGGATTTCGACGACCCGGCCGCGGATCGCCTCGGCCGGGATGTCCACGGCCTTTTTCACGACTTCAACCGCCGCCCCGGATCCCGCTTCAAGCGGAAACACGTTGGGCCGGAGTGTCGCGATCGCCGGCTGCGCGGTCAGGGCGAGCCTCAGCCGGGCTTTCCCGGCGAAAACCGGCCGGGTGAAAACGAGCCGGCCGGCCGAGACGGCAACCGCCGTGCAGTCGGAGGCCAGGGACACGCTCAGGCGAGCGGCCAGCCGCGGGGCCAGGTCGCGGCCCATCGCCGTGGCCGGGAAAAACACGGCCGCGGGAGCCGCTTCCCGAACCAGCGCTTCCAGCGCCCGAACGAAGCCCTGGCTCGAAATCGTCGCAAGCTCGGGGTTTTCGAGGACGTGGACTTTCGTCGCCCCGACGGAGCCGAGCTCCGCTCCGGCCGTATCCGGCGCGGGGCCGACGATAACGGCTTCGGCCGTCGTTTGCATCTCCCGGGCTTTGCGGACGGCCTCGGAGAGCGTTTCCAGGGAGCTTTTCTTGATTTTTCCTTCGCGGATTTCGATAAAGGTTAGAATCATCGTCTCACTCCTCAGAGGGCCTTGGCTTCGGCCCGCAGCAGCCGGAGAAGCTCTTTAGCCGCTTCCTCGGGCGTTCCCGGAATGATTTTCCCGGCCGCTTTGGCTTCGGGAAGCTCCAAGTCCAGGATCTCGACTTTGGAGTCGGCCGCGCCGGCGTCCAGCCCCAAATCGGCCAAGGTCATAACCGGAACGGGCTTTTTCTTGGCGGCCATGATCCCCTTGAGCGTTTCATAGCGGGGCTCATTGAGGCCTTTTTGGGCCGAGACGACGGCCGGAAGGGTGAAGGCGATCTTTTCCAGGGCCCCTTCGATCTCCCGGTGGGCCGTGGCCGAGGTCCCCTCGATTTCGAGCTTGGTTACGACGTTGGCCTGGGGAAGGTCGAGGATTTCGGCGACCATCGAAGGCACCGAGGCGTTGTCGGAGCCGACCGACATCCGGCCGAAGAGCAGAAGGTCCGCGTCGGCCGCTTTGGCTTTGACGAAGGCAGCGAGCGCCCGGGCGACCCGCAGCGGGTCATAGGCTTCCTTGCGGTCGTCCTTGACAAGAACGGCTTCGTCAGCCCCCATGGCCAAACCCTTCCGCAGGGTGGGGACGGCTTCCTCCGGCCCGAACGAGACAACCGTGACCTTGCCGCCCTTGGCTTCCCGAAGCCGGAGGGCTTCCTCGATCGCATACTCGTCGTTGGGGCTGATGATGAAATTCAGGCCTTCCTCGACGACGGCTTTGGACTCGCGGTCGATCCGGATCCGGGATTCGGTGTCGGGCACCCGTTTCATAAAGACGACGACATTCATTTTATTCTCCTTGTCTCTTCCCCGCCGTCCTCCCTTTTCCAAGGGACGGCCGGGATGTCCGCCGCCGGATTCCCTCAGCCGTCGAAGCGGCGGAAGAGGAGGGCGGCGTTGGTCCCGCCGAAGCCGAAAGAATTCGACAGGGCGTAGACGATCTCCGCCGGCCGGGCCGCATTGGGAACGTAATCGAGGTCGCAGTCCGGGTCGGGAACTTCATAGTTGGCCGTGGGCGTCACGATCTGATGCTTGATCGAAAGGGCGGTGATCGCCGCTTCGATCCCCCCGGCCGCGCCGAGCGCATGGCCGGTCATCGATTTGGACGAGGTGACGACCATCGCCTTGGCGTGGTCGCCGAAGACGTTCTTGATCGCGGCCGTCTCGATCTTGTCGTTGAGCGGCGTGGACGTTCCGTGGGCGTTGATGTACTGGACCTCGTGCGGGGGGACCCCGGCATCGGCCAGGGCCACCTTCATGGCCCGGCGGGCGCCGTCGCCGTCTTCGGCCGGAGCGGCCGGGTGGAAGGCGTCGCCCGTCATCCCGTAGCCGACGACCTCGGCATAGATTTTCGCTCCGCGGCGGAGAGCCGAGCCGAGCTCCTCCAGAATGAGGATGCCCGCGCCTTCGCCGATGACGAATCCGTCCCGGGTTTTATCGAACGGCCGCGAGGCATGCGTCGGGTCGTCGTTCCGCTCCGAGAGGGCCTTCATCGCACAGAAGCCGGCCACCCCCAGCGGAGTGATCGGGGCCTCGGCTCCGCCGGCGATCATCCGGTCGGCGTCGCCGCGCTGGATGATCCGGAAGGCGTCGCCGAGGGCGTGAGCCCCGGAAGCGCAAGCCGTGACCGTGGCCGAATTCGGCCCGGAGGCTTTAAACCGGATCGACACCTGGCCGCTGGCTTCATTGCTGATCGTGGCGATCAGGAAGAACGGCGACACCCGGTCGGGGCCTTTCTCCAGGAGAATCTTGTGATACTCCTCGATCGTCCCGATCCCGCCGATGCCCGAGCCGATGTAGACCCCGGTCCGCTCGCCGGCCAGGACGTCGGGCGATATCCCGGCGTCCTCGACCGCCAGCTGGGCGGCCCCGACGGCGTACTGGATGAAGGGGTCCATTCTCCGGATATCCCGCTTTTCGATGAAGCGGAGAGGGTCGAATCCCTTGACCTCGGCCGCAAACCGCGTCGAATGACGCGAGGCATCGAACCGGGTGATCGGCCCCATGCCGCTTTTTCCGGAGATCAAGGCCTCCCAGTTCTCGGAGAGACCCGTACCCAGGGGCGTCACCAGCCCCGCCCCCGTAATGACGACGCGTCTCAGATCGTGGTGTTGCGCTGGATGTGCCGGACTATTTGGCATGGCCGAGAATATAATCCATGGCCTTACCGACCGTCGTCAGCTTCTCGGCTTCCTCGTCGGGGATGTCCAGACCGAATTCGTCTTCCAGGGCCATCACGAGTTCCACGGTGTCCAGGGAATCCGCGCCCAAATCCTCGATGAAGGAGGCGGTGTCCGTGACCTGGTCTTCGCCGATGCTCAGCTTGTCGGCCACGATCGTCTTCATCTTTTTCAACAATTCGTCTCTGTCCATGGTGGACCTCCTCTAGAAATTTGGATTGTTACATATAAAGGCCGCCGTTGACGTGGAGCACCTGGCCGGTGATATAGGCCGCGGCGTCGGAGCAGAGAAAGCGGACGGCTCCGGCCACATCGACGGTTTCGCCGAACCGTTGAAGAGGAATTACGGCGAGAAATGACTGCTTGACCGCTTCGGGCAGAACCGCGGTCATGGGGGTGGAGATGTAGCCCGGGGCCACGGCGTTGACCGTGATCCCCCGGGAGCCGACTTCCCGGGCCAGGGACTTGGTGAAGCCGATGACGCCGGCCTTGGAGGCGGCGTAATTGGTCTGCCCGGCGTTGCCCATGGCCCCGGCGACCGACGAGAGGTTGACGATCCGCCCGGACCGGGCCGAAAGCATGCTCCGGACAACCGCCTTGGAGAAGTTAAAGATGCCCTTGAGATTGACGGCGATCACCGCGTCCCATTCCTCCTCCTTCATCCGCATGAGGAGGTTGTCGCGGGTGATGCCGGCGTTATTGATCAGGTGGTCGATTTTTCCGAATTCCTTGATGACCGACTCCGCCACGGCCGTGGCCTGGTCGAGCTTGGTGACATCGGCCGTTCGGACGGCGGCCCGGCCGCCTGAGGCCGTGATGGCCGCGGCGACCGCTTCGAGCTTGTCCTTCTGAACGTCGACGAGAACAACCGTCGAGCCCTCGGCCGCAAACGTCCGGGCGATCGTTTCCCCGATCCCCTGGGACGCGCCGGTGATGATGGAAATCCGGTTTTCGAATTGCATTAGGCTTTGGCCTCCCCCGGCGCGACCGACCGGCCGAGCTCTTCGCGGATTTTTTCCTGAATCCGCTTGGCCACGAAATCCCGGGCCAGCCGCACGGCGTTCTTAACGGCGTTGGCGTTGCTCCGGCCGTGGCCGATGATACAGACCCCGTTCAAGCCCAGAAGCTGGGCTCCGCCGTATTCGCTGTAATCCACCCGTTTATAGATCCGCTTGAGATGGCCTTTCATCAGGAACAGGCCGATCTTGGCGAAAAGGTTCTTGGTGATTTCCCGGCGGGCCATATGGAAGAGGGTTTCGACGACGCCCTCGCTGACTTTCAAGGCGACGTTCCCGGTGAAGCCGTCGCTGACAATCACCTCGGCCTTGCCGGCATACAGGTCCTTGCCCTCGAGGTTGCCGATGAAGTTCAGGGGGGCCGTCGACAGCCGCTCGAAGGCCTGCTTGGTCAGCTCGTTGCCCTTGCCTTCTTCCTCGCCGATGCTCATCAGAGCGATCCGGGGATTTTGAATCCCCATGACCTGTTCCATGAAGACCTTCCCCATAACCGCGAACTGGAGGAGATCCTCCGGCTGGCAGTTGGCGTTGGCCCCGACATCTAAAAGAAGGGTATGGCCCTTCAGGGCGGGGATGATCAGGGAGAGGGCCGGCTTGTTGACTCCCTGCAGCGATCCCAGGATCGAGCGGGAGGCGTAGACGACGGCCGCCGTGTTTCCCATGGAAACGAAGGCGTCGGCCAGCCCGTCCTTGACCAGCTGGACCCCGACCCGGATCGAGGAGCGCTTCTTCCGCCGGATGGCGAAGACCCCGTCCCCCATCCCGACGGCATCGGGCGCGTCGGCGATGGACAAGCGGGATTCGTCGGCGGAAAGGCGGACAATCTCCTCCCGGATCTTGTCCTTTTCGCCGACGAAGACAACGTCCACGTCGTATTCGCGGGCGGCCTGGACCGCACCGGGGATGGTGATTCGGAGGCCCGAATCTCCGCCCATCGCATCGACGGCGATCTTCATCCCCAAAAGCCTTAGATTATTTTTCGACGGCTTTGATCACGGGTCGGCCGCGGTAGTAGCCGCATTCGGGACAGGCTTTGTGTGGGAGTTTCGGGGTTCCGCATTGGGGACAGGAGGCAAACGACGGGACGGTCATGAAATCGTGGCCCCGGCGGCGGCCTTTGCGGGCATGGGAGTGTCTTCGTTTGGGATTCGGCATTTATTTTCTCTTGTCTTTCTGAAGGATTTTGAGCGTTTCGAGGTGGGTGTCCGTCTCCTTGACCAGGCAGCCGCAGTCACCCTCGCGCCGGATCTTGCCGCAAACCGCGCACAAGCCTTCGCAGCTCGGAGAGCACAACGGCCGGGTCGGGAAGGTCAGGTTCAATTGTTCGAGGATCACCTCCCGGACGTCGATCTGGCGGCTCCGGTAGAAGAGCCGATCGACGTCATCTTCGTCGAATTCCTCTTTCGGCTCCCGCATTTCCTCGGGCAGGAGGACCAGGTCGAAGGCGGAATCGACCGGAAACTCAAACGGCGAGAGGCATCGGGCGCAGATGAAACTCAGGACGGTCTTCACCCGGCCTTTAACCCAGATTTCCTCATCCATCCGTTTGATCGAAACTTCGGCCAGGACGGGCTGAAGGAAGACAGCGTCCTCCTCGACCAGGTCCAGGCTCGGAAATTCGAAATTCCGGCGGAGTTCCAGGCCGTCTTTCGGCAACTTATCTATATCAATAATCATGGGTTACGTCCGCTAAAGGTTCGCTTATTATACCATGAGACTTCCCTTTGTCAACCGAGCGGCGGGGGCCGGGGGCTGCTTGGAAATCCATTTTTTCCCTTGAAAAAAATAAACAAACGGTTTATGTATAGTCCTGTCCCATGAACGGCACGACGACGTCCATTCTCTATTCCGAGGTCACCTTTCTCATCCAGACCCAGGATGCCGGGCCACGGGTTCGGCAGCTGGAAACCCTGATCTACCGGCAGGGGAAGCTCGTGTATTCCCGCCGGGTATCCTATTCGGACCTGTTGGAAGACCCGGACCGGGACGAGCGCCTGAAGCGCCTCATTCGGGATCAGCACCAAGCTGTTTTGGACGACATCGCCGCCGGCCGGCTCGATGTCCATCTCCTCAAGTCCTGACGATGCCGTCTTGCCTGCTTATTCACGAAATGATAGTTCTCCTCTGGATTATGGCGAATCATGCAGGCTAACACCCTTTATTTGATTGACGGGTCGTCTTTGCTCTACCGCTCCTACTACGCCGTCCAGCGGCTCTCCACGGCCGGCGGGTTTCCGACCAACGCGATCTACGGCTTCCTGACGGCCCTCCGGAAAATCCTGGACGAGGCCGGACCGGGCCTCCTGGGGATCGTCTTCGACGCCCCCGGGGCCAAAGTCCGACAAGAGGTTTACAAGGACTACAAGGCCAACCGGAAGCCGATGCCCGACGACCTCGTGGTCCAACTCCCCAAGCTCAAGGAAGTTCTCCAGGCCTATCGGATCCCGCTTCTGGAGAACACGCGCTATGAAGCCGACGACGTGCTCGGCTGCCTGGCGATCCGGGCGGCGGCCGAAGGATTCGAAACGGTGATCGTGACCACGGACAAGGACCTCTTCCAGCTGGTCAACGAAACAACCAAAGTCTTCAACCCGGCCAAGGAAATTCTCTTCGACGCCAAGGAAGTGCGGAAAACGTTCGGCGTCCCGCCGGACCGGGTGGTCGATGTCCTGTCTCTTTGGGGCGATCCCTCCGACAACATCCCCGGCGTTCCCGGAATCGGGGAAAAGACGGCCAAGGCCCTTATCACCGAGCACGGAAGCCTCGAAGCTCTGCTTTCCCATCCCGAGCGGATCAAGAACATCCGCATCCGGGAAGCGGTCATGAACAACCGGGACATGATCGAGCTGAGCCGGAAGCTGGCGACCATCGAGTGCGGGCTGGAGGTGTCCTTCGATCCGGCCGCGTTCCGAGTGACCGAGCCCGACCGGGAAACGCTGGCCCGGCTGCTCACGGAACTCGAATTTGCGAGTCTGGCGGCCGAAGTCGGCCCGCGGGTGAAAAAACGAGACCCCGATTACCGGATGATCCTCGAAACTTCGGGGCTGAAGGCCCTGGTCGCCCGGATCCGAAAGGCCGGATACGTTTCGCTCGACACCGAGACGGATCACATCTCTCCGACCCGGGCCCGCCTGGTCGGGATGTCGTTCGCCCTGGAACCCGGGGAGGCGTTCTACCTTCCCCTCCGCCACGATTACCTCGGCGCCCCGGCTCAGATCCCCGTCGCCGCAGCGCTCTCCCTTCTCCGGCCCGTTCTGGAAGACCCGAAGATCCGGAAAATCGGGCAGAACATCAAGTACGACCTGATCGTCCTCAAACGGGAAGGAGTCGACCTCCAGGGCTTGGACGAGGACACCATGATCCTCTCCTATCTCCTGGAGCCCAACTGGGGACGTCACAACCTCGACCGTCTGGCCGCCGCCTACCTCCAGGAAACGGCCATCCCTTATAACGAGGTTGTCGGCAAGGGGAAGAACGAAATCACGATGAACCGGGCTCCGGTCGAGGCGGCCGCCCCCTATGCCTGCCAGGACGCCGATTTCGCCCTGGCCATCGCCAGAATTCTTCGGCCGCGCCTGGAGAAGGAAGGCCTGGCGGGCCTCTACCGGGAACTCGAGCTGCCCCTCATCCGCATTCTGGCCGGGATGGAAATCGCCGGCATCCGGGTCGACGAACCGGCCCTTCGGGCCGTTTCGGTCGAGCTTGAGGCC
This sequence comes from Candidatus Aminicenantota bacterium, assembly GCA_963783665.1. GTDB lineage: Bacteria > Acidobacteriota > Aminicenantia > Aminicenantales > UBA4085 > JAAZPG01. The sequence goes on from CAWANZ010000003.1 coordinate 87,622, forward strand.
GACCTCCGACGCCTGGAAAAGCTGATTTTCGAGCAGGCCGGCCTCGAATTCAATATCAATTCCCCGGCCCAGCTCTCCTCGGTCCTCTTTCAAAAGCTCCTCCTCCAGCCTCCGAAAAAAGCCCGCGGGGTGAAAGCCATCTCCACGGCAATCGAAGTCCTCGAAGAGCTGAGAAGCCAGCATGCCGTCATTCCCCTGGTTATCGAATACAGGCAAACGGCCAAGCTCAAATCGACGTACGCCGACGCGCTTCCCGAACTGATCGACCCGGCCGACGGCCGCATCCATACTTCCTACAACCAGGCCGTGACCTCCACCGGGCGCCTCTCCAGCTCCGATCCGAACCTCCAGAACATCCCGGCCCGCGGGCCCGCCGGAAAGCGGTTCCGCCGGGCGTTCATTCCCGGAGAAGGCTGCTTCTTTCTGGCCGCGGATTATTCCCAGATCGAGCTCCGCGTCCTGGCCCATCTCTCCGAAGATCCGGTCCTGATCGACATCTTCCGCCGGAATCACGACATCCACGCCGAGACGGCCGACCGCGTCTTCGGCCAGCAAGCCGGCCTCTCGGCCGAGGAACGGCGCCACCGGGCCAAGATCATCAACTTCAGCCTGATCTACGGGGCTTCGGCCTTCTCCCTGGCCCGGGAGCTGGGCACATCCAACCGCGAAGCCCAGGATTACATCGACCGGTATTACGAGCGCTTTCCCGGCGTGAAGGCGTACCTGGATCACCTCGTCGAGGAAGCGACCGGGCGCGGATACGTGGAAACCATGTTCGGCCGCAAGCGCCCGGTCCCGGAGCTTCGCCAACCGGACCGGGCGGCCCGGGACGCGGGGCGGAGGATGGCCCTCAACACGCCCATCCAGGGCACCGCGGCCGACATCATGAAAAAAGCGATGATCCTCGTCCACGACGGAATCGCCAAGCGGAAGCTCGGCACGCGGCTGATCCTCCAGGTCCACGACGAGCTCGTCCTCGAGGTCCCGGAAAAGGAACGGGCCGCGGCCGAGTCGCTCGTCCGGGAGGCGATGGAATCGGCCTGTCCCGGATTTCGCGTCCCGATGAACGTCACTCTCGGCTGGGGGAAAAGCTGGGCCGACGCCAAATAACCTGCATTATTCATAAAAATTCTGATTATGAATAATGCAGGATAAATCCCCATTGTTTCGGCCCGACCGGTATGCTATACAAAAAAGGGATTTTTATGCCATGAGCCTGGAACTGACCGTCAATTCCAACAAGACGGATACGTCCGGCCATTTTCTGTTCATCTCCGAAATCCTGAACCGTCCTGTCCTCTCCGCTTCGGGCGCGGCCATCGGGAAGCTCCACGACCTTAAAGTCCGCTTGGGCGAAGCTTACCCCAAAATCGTCAGCCTGGCCGTCCGCAAGCGCTGGAAGAAGGAAAAATTCGAGCTCGACTGGGGCCGGATCGACCGGCTGGAAAGCGGCTCGATCCGGCTCGAAGCCGGAGCGGAAAACGACCTGCGGCCGCTGGCCGCAGGGGCCGAGGAGATCCTCCTCCGCGAGGACCTTCTGGACAAGCAGGTCGTCGACACGTTCGGAGCCCGGATCGAGCGGGTCAACGACATCCATCTGCTGATCGTCAACCGGGAGCTCCGGGTCGTCCACGTCGACTTCGGCTACCGGGGCATCCTCCGGCGCTTGGGCTGGCTGCGGGCCGTGGACCGGTTCAATCAATGGCTCTTCGATTACCGCTCGGAGGAAAAGATCATTTCCTGGAAATACGTCCAGCCGCTGCTTTCCGACGCGGCCAAGAAAAACCTCAAGCTCAACGTCAGCGCCCGATGGCTCCGCACTCTTCACCCCTCCGACCTGGCCGACATCCTCGAGGAGCTCGACCGGACCAGCCGGACCTCGCTCTTTCGTTCCCTCGATGTCCAGACCGCGGCCCAGACCTTGGAAGAAGTCGAGGATCCCAAGCTCCAGATCTCGCTCATCGAATCCGGGCCCGTGGAGCTGGCCTCCGACATCCTCGAGGAGATGGCCCCCGACGAGGCGACCGATCTTCTGGCCGAGCTTCCCGAGGACCAGAAGAACCAGCTCGTCCGGAAAATGGAAAAGCCCTCGGCCGCAGCCGTGACCGCCCTGCTGAAATTCAAGGAAGGCACGGCCGGGAGCATTATGACCAAGGATTTCTTCGCCATCGCCGAGGACACAACCATCGGCCAGGCCATCGAGGAGTTCCGGCGTACGACCTATCCTCTTGAATCCGTCGCCTATGTCTATGTCACGGCCGCCGACGGCCGGTTGCGCGGCGTGGCCACCCTCCGCCATCTCATCATCGGAGACCTGAACGCCCCCATCGGCAAATTCATGAACGAACGGCTCGTCTCCGTCGGCCCCCAAGACGACGTCGAGGACGTGGCCGACATTTTCAAAAAATACAAGTTCCTGGCCGTCCCGGTCGTCAACGAGGGCGGCTTGATCGAGGGGCTCATCACCCTCAAAGACATCATGGAATCCCAAATGGACGAATGAGAGGAAGCGCGTCCGACCCATGAAATTCCCCCGGCTCCGCCTCCACTGGAAATCAGTCCTGCTGTTCCTGGCCGTCGCCGGGCCGGGCATCATCACCTCCAACGTGGACAACGACGCCGGCGGCATCGCCACCTATTCCATGGCCGGGGCCCATTTCGGCTACGGCATCCTCTGGCCGCTCATCCCGATCATGCTCGCCCTCATCATCGTCCAGGAGATGAGCGCCCGGATGGGCGTGGTCACCGGCAAGGGGCTGTCCGACCTCATCCGCGAGCGGTTCGGCGTCCGGATCACGGTCTACCTCCTGATGGCCGTCGTCCTGACCAACATCGGCAACATCATCGCCGAGTTCGCCGGGGTGGCCTCGAGCTTGGAGATGTTCCGAGTCTCCAAGTACCTCTCCGTCCCCATCGCGGCCGTCTTCGTCTGGCTGCTCATCGTCAAGGGGACCTACCGGTCGGTGGAGAAGGTCTTCCTCTACGCCTGCCTCTTCTACATTACCTATATCCTGGCCGGCTTTCTCTCCAAGCCGGACTGGGAGGCGATCGGCCGGAGCGTGGTCGTCCCGAGCTTCACCATCACCCCCGAAAGCCTGGGAATGATCATCGGCCTGGTCGGGACGACGATCGCGCCCTGGATGCAGTTCTACCTCCAGGCCTCGATCGTCGAAAAGAATGTGGCCCTCAAGAACTACCGGTTCGCCAGGATGGACGTCATCGTCGGGAGCTTCGTCGTCACCTTGATCGCGGCATTCATCGTCCTGACTTGCGCCTCGACTTTGTTCAAGGCCGGTGTCCGGGTCGAGACGGCGGCCGACGCCGCCCTGGCCCTCAAACCCCTGGCCGGAAAATACACGGCCTATCTCTTCGCTTTCGGCCTCCTCAACGCCTCGCTTTTCGCCGCCTCCATCCTCCCGCTTTCAACCGCCTTCGTCGTCTGCGAAGCCCTGGGCTGGGAAAACGGCCTGGACAAGAAATTCTCCGAGGCCCCGCAGTTTTACGGCCTCTATTCGATGCTCATCCTTCTGGGCGCGGGGATCGTCCTGATCCCCAACATCCCCTTGTTCCCGGTCATGTATATCTCCCAGATCGTCAACGGCGTGGCCCTCCCCCTGATCCTCGTCTTCATGCTCCGGCTGACCAACGACCGCAAGCTCATGGGAGACTACGTCAATAAAAAGGGCTACAATATCCTCGCCTGGGGCACCATCGGGGTGCTGGTCGTCCTGGCCGTCGCCTACCTGGGGCTCCTGCTCGGATTATGACGCAAGAAACGTCCCCTCCGGTTCGCGTCCTGATCGTCGAGGACGAAGTCATCATCGCCATGGAAATCCAGCTCCGGCTCGAGAACGCCGGATTCGAGGTCTGCGGCATTGCCGCCACCGGGGAAAAAGCGATCCTCGCGGCCCGGGAAAAAAAGCCCGACGTCATCCTCATGGACATCACCCTCCGGGGGCCGATGGACGGGCTGGAAGCGGCTCAGCGCATCCTGGCCGACCGCCGGACCGAGGTGATTTTCCTCTCGGCCTCGGAAAACGAGACCGTCCTCCGCCGCGTCCGCGAATTCGCTCACGGGCGGCACGTCCCCAAACCGTTCGACGAAGTCGAGCTCATTGCCGCCATTCGTCAGGCCGCCGGAGCGGGGAAATCCGGATCGCAATGAAAATCCGCGAGGCGCCCGAGAGGAACGTCCGGACGGTTTTCCTCACCTTCCTTGTCCTGCTGATCCTTGCCTCCGGTCTTGCCGGGCAGCGGTTTCTCGTCCGGACCTACGAGGAGCAGGACGGCCTCATCGGTTCGGCTATCAACGATATCGCCCAGGACGCCGAAGGCCGGATGTGGTTTTCCGCCCGGAACGGGATCTCCGTCTATGACGGGGCTCGATGGACCGCCTTCAACACGTCCTCGGGTCTTCCGACCATAACCATTCATCAGCTTCGGGCCGATGGGCAGGGAAAGATCTGGGCGATCGGAGAAAATCCGGTCCTGAAGCTGCTGTGGTTCAGCCGGGGGAAATGGGAGTCCGTTCCCTTGCCGAAATCCAAAGACGGGGCGTACCTTGTCACGGGCTTGGCCGTCGCCTCGGAAGCCGGGAGTGTCCGCGTCGCCGTGGGCACCTCGAACGCGGGCGTTTTCGTGTTCGACGGCTCCCGCTGGACGGAAGCCAGAAACGAGGGACGCCCGGGCGGAGACCGGATCAACGGGCTCGCGGCTTACGAGGACGGTTTCCTGGCCGCGACCGACGGGGGTCTCTCCTTCATCGGGAAAGACGGCGTCGAAAACCGGTGGGAAAAGTCCGACCCCCGGCTCCGCGAGGATATCCGGGGCGTGACGGTCGAGAAAACGGCCGGAGGAGAAAAAATCTGGGTCGCGGGTTCCCGTTGGGTCGCGGCCGTCAAGGGATCGGAATTCGACCTGCTGACCGATGAGAGTCCCGTTCTCATTAATCGGGCGTTCCGGACAGTCGTCATGCTGCCGAGCTTTCAGGGCGGCGTCTTTATCGGCAATGCCCTCGGTCTGTTCTACTTTACCAAGCCGGGAGGACCTGTTTATCCCCTGGGAATCACCGAAGGCCTCATCGCCGAAGGGACGACCTCTCTTTTCCGCGACCGCGAAAAAAATCTCTGGATCGGCGGATTGCGCGGCGTCAGCCGGATCTCGAGCTTCCGCTTTTTCAACTTCAGGAAGGAAAACGGCCTCCTGGAAGACGAAGTGACCGCCATCCAGAACCTCGGGGACGGCGTCATCGCTTTCGGCCATAATGATGGTTTATCCTTCCTGAAAGGCGGTAAATTCGAGCTCGTTCCCTTCCCCCGGAGGAGCGGTATCCCCGGAAACGACACCCGCGTCCTGGACATGGCGACCGACAAAGAAGGCGTTCTCTGGATCGCGGCTTCAGCCCGGGGCCTGGGGCGATGGACCCCGGCCGGCGGCCTGCGCTGGGTCGCCTTCCCCAGCGATTCCACCGGAATTGTCCATTCCGTCGTCGTCGACCAGGCCGGGCAGGTCTGGTTCTCCGTCGACGACAAGCTGTTTCAGATTCGGAACGGCCGGCCGGTCCGGGTTTTCCCGGACACGTTCGGCTCCGTCTTTATCCGCAAGCTCGTGGCCGGCCCCGAAGGCACGCTCTTTGCCGCCAGTGGAAGCCTCGGCCTGTTCCGATGGGACGGAACGGCCTGGTCCCAAAACACCGGAGAAAGCGAACCCGGAGCCTCCAATGTCTATTCCGTGCGCGTCGATGCCCGCGGCCGAACCCTGGTTGGAACCTTTGCCGGTCTTTTCGAATTAACCGGCGGCCGTTTGACCCGCTTCTCCGAAAACGGATTTGAAATCCGACGGCCGGTCTACCTGATCCTGGAAGACAAGCCCGGACGCCTCTGGTTCGGGACGGACAACGGCGTGATCCGCTGGGACGGGAAGACGCGGCGGGCGTTTTCGAAGGCCGAAGGCTTGGCCGGACGCGAAGTGAACCGGGCGGCCGGCATGGTCGATCCGCGAGGCCCCGTCTGGATCGGGACCAATGCCGGGGTTTCCTGCTACCTTGAGGAATACGATCTCTCAGCCGAGACCGTCCCTTCCCCGCTGATTTCGATCACCGGCCTGGACGTCAACGGCACACCGGTCGATTTCGCAAAGGAAATCACCCTCGGTTACCGGGAGAATAACCTCGTCTTCCGTTTTCTCGGGACATCGTTCATCGACGAAAACGCCCTCCGGTTCCAAAGCCGCTTGGACGGCTTCGATCAAGACTGGAGTCAGGAATACGCCGCCGTCGACCGGCAGATCCGCTACACCAACCTCCGGCCTGGGACATATGTGTTCAACCTCCGGGCCCGCAACGCTAACGGAACGGTGAGCGAGCCGGTTTCCTCTCCCGTCATCCGCGTCCGCAATCCGTTCTGGCTGCAATGGTGGTTCATCGCCGCCGGGCTGCTCGTCGGGGGAGGACTGATCCTCAGCCTCGGCCTGGCCGTCACCCAGCACCGGCAGGCGGAACGGCTGGAAGCGCTGGTCCTGGACCGGACCGCCCAGATCCAGGCGACCCTCAACGAAAAGGAGGTCCTCCTCAAGGAGGTCCATCACCGGGTCAAGAACAATCTCCAGATCATTTCCAGCCTGTTGTTTCTCCAGTCGCGGAAAATCAAGGATCCGGCCACCCTTGGTCTATTCCAAGGGAGCATCAGCCGGATCCGGGCGATGGCCCTGGTCCACGAAAGCCTTTACCGGTCCGACCGGCTGACGTCCATCGGGATGGAAGAGTATCTCCGCCAACTCGTCGACCACCTGAACGAAACCTACGCCCTTCGAAAAGAATCCATCAAGATCGAAGTCCGGGCCAAGGGGATCTCCCTGCCGCTGGAAACGGCCATCACGTACGGGTTGATCGTCAACGAGCTGATCAGCAATGCCCTCAAACACGCCTTCCCGGGGGACCGGAGCGGCCTGATCCGGGTTCTCCTGGCCAAATATGCTCCCGAGGAAGACACCGGAGAAGCGCGGATACGGAGAATCGTCCTCACCGTCCGGGACGACGGCGTCGGGATTCCGCCGGAGATGGAAGGAGGAAAAGCGGACTCGCTCGGCCTCCGCCTGGTCCAAAACCTGGCCTCCCAGCTTGAAGGGATAATCGAAATCCGTCGCGACGGGGGAACAGTCTTCCGGATCGTATTCCCCGAATAAAGCCCCCGGGTCAGAGTGTTTTCGTGAAGACCCGGAATTTTTTATAGATCACGCCGCCCATTTTTTCCATTTCGCCCCGAACCTTGACGTTGACCTCGAGCTCGTGGTGGGTGTCCATGATCTCGTAGCCCGCCGCCTGGGCTGAGGCGATCATCCGGGTGCCCATGAAAACGTCCAGACCGAGCCCCTGGCAATCCTCCCGAACCCCGCCGAGCATGAGATCGAGCTGCTTGGTCTTCTTGGCCGCCCGGAGGATATGGAGCAGGCCGAAGGGGAACAGCTTGCCCCGGGCTTTCCGGATGCCGGCGGTCATGTCGGGCATCCCGATGACGAAGGCCACGAAATCCGGCCCTTTCTTGACGGCCTTGACGAACCGGGGATCCAGGACCGGCAAATACCGCTTGGCCAGGTCGTCCATCTCCTGTTCGTCCAGGGGATGGTAACCGTAGATATTGGAATTGACGTAGCAGTCGTTCATCAAGGAAAGAATCGGGTGGACGCAGGGTTTGATCTCTTTCCGGGACGCGAACTCGACCAGCTCGTACTGGCCGCGGCGTTTAATGCGCTCGAAGATTTTCTTGTAGAATTCGGGCAGCTCCTTGGGAACCGGAAGCTTGTAGACGAAATAGTCGGCGTCCTTTCCATAGCCCTCGGCTTCGATCCACTTGGGCATCCAGTCGAAGTTGTAATACGTCGCGATTGTCGCGTGGTGCTCGAATCCCTCGATCATCCAACCTTCGGGGTCCTGGTCGGAGAATCCGTACGGTCCGATGATCCGGGTCATCTTCTTTTCCCGGGCCCAGTCTTCGACGCGCCGGACCAGGGCTTGGAAGACTTCGCGGTCCTCGTAAGTCTCCAGCATGGCGAACCGGGCGATATTTTCTTTCCGGTGCTCATTGAACCGGCGATTGATGATCCCCATGATCCGGCCGACGGGCTTTCCGTCCTTCCAGGCCAGAAGCATGAGCGTGTCGCAGATGGCGAAGGCCCGGTTTTTTTTCGGGTTGAAATAGGTCCATTCGTCCATATAGATGGGCGGCGTCCACTGGGATTGGCCGGCATGGATCTTTTCGGGTAGGTAGATGAACGTCCGAAGGTCTTTTTTCGTCACGACAGGGCGGATTTCGAGGCTCATCTCGTTCTCTCCTTTTTCTCGGCCGTAGACGCACCCCATTCAACAATTTTCCGCGAAAAAAAGCAAACCGGCCCCGTAATGACCGGTCCGGAGTGGTCAAAAAGAGAGGAGAAAACGAGCTCGCCAAAGCTCCCCCAAGAAGTGAAAATACCTGTGGAAAACCGGCCGTAAAAGCCGTGGAAATTCCTTGACTAACCCAACCGCCGATGAGTATACTTTCGGCTCCACCCATGAGCCAAGAAACCATCACCCTACTCACGGTCCTCGTTCCCATCGTCGGCTCGATGACGATCCCCCTGGTAGGCCTGGTCTCTCGGGCCGCCCGGACGGCGTGGGCTGTGGCGCTCGGCGCCGCAACCACCCTCCTGGCGATGTCCCTGATACCTCGGGCCCTGCAAGGGGGAGAAACGGTCGTCCGGAGGGGGCTCGTTCTGGGGCTGGACTTCATCCTGGTGATCGACCCGCTGTCGATCTTCATGGCCTGCGCCTCTTCGTTCATCGGTTTCCTGATCATCGTCTACTCGATCGGGTATATCCGGCACGAAGAGAACCAGAACGAGTATTTCCTCCTAGTCGTCCTGTTCATCGGCAGCATGATGGGTCTGGTGTTCTCGGGAAACCTGATCTTCCTGTATCTTTTCTGGGAGATCATCGCCATCTGTTGCTGGCGACTCATCGGCTTCTACCGCCTGAAGGAGCATGTCAAGAAGGCCGACAAGGCCTTCCTGATCACCTTCTTCGGCGCGGTGGTCATGCTGCTCGGTTTCATCGTGGTCTATAACCAGACCGGCAGCTTCGACATCACGGCGATGAGGGGCGTGCCGATCTCCGGGACGGCGGTCCTGCTGATCCTGTTCGGGATGCTGTCCAAATCGGCTACAGTCCCGCTCCACACCTGGCTGCCCGACGCCGGCGTGGCCCCGACAACGGTCACGGCCCTGCTCCATGCGGCCGTGCTGGTCAAGATCGGCGTCTACGCCTTCGCCCGGCTCTTCGTCTACGGCTTCCAGCTGCCTCCGGGCTGGACGGACGCCCTCCCCTGGATCGCCGTGGTCTCGAGCCTGATCGCCGCGGGCGCGGCGACGGTAGAGACGGATTTCAAGCGGATCCTGGCTTATTCGACGGTCAGCCAGATCGGCTATATCTTCCTCGGCTACGCGGTCTGACCGAAGCCGGGGTAACGGGCTCGACGCTGTTTATCCTGATGCACGGCCTGGCCAAAGCCGGCCTCTTCCTCTGCGCCGGGATCGTCATCCACGCGACCCACAAGCGCGATATCCGGGAGATGGGCGGCTTGTTCAAGTCCATGCCGCTGACCGCCCTGGCCTTCCTCTTCTGCTCCTTTTCGGTCATCGGCATCCCGCCCTTCGGCGGATTCTTCTCCAAGTTCCTGGTGATCATGGGGACGGTTAAAGCCGGCCTGGTCGCGGCCGCGGCCGTCGCGCTGTTTACCGCGATCCTGACCATGTTTTACCTGCTGCGGACCTTCACCCAGGTCTTCCTGGGCGAAGCCAAAGCCCCGGCCCATGAAGGAACCCGGTCCATGGTCGCCGTCGTGGTGATCCTGGCGGTCCTGTCGCTGGCCGCCGGGTTGCTCATCTCCTATCCGTCGACTCTCGCCGAGACGACCACCGCTCATATCATGGGGTGGCTCAAATGACACCGACCACACTTCTCTGGACCATTCTTCTCCCGGCCTTTTCGGCTCTGGCCCTTCTGGCCGTTCCCAAGACGGTCAAGTACGTCCGCGAGGCCCTGGCCCTTGTTTCGGCCTCCGTCTCCCTGTACTTGGCCTTCGCCCTCTTTGCGGTCAAGGACCTGTCATGGAGCGCGCCGTGGATGGGATCGATCCGGCTGGAGCTCCGGCTATACCAGTTCCCGGCGTTCATCCTCCTCGGGCTTGGCCGGATTCCTTTTCCTCATCACCCTGTACTCGGTGGTCAAGATGAAGGACCACCCCCGGGTCAACGAATACTACGCCTATGTTTTCCTGTCGGCCGCCCTGGCCTTCGGGGCGGTCCTGGCCGATAATTTCGTTCCCCTGGTCTTTTTCTGGGAAGGGCTGCTCGTGACCTTGTACGCCCTGATTTCGCTCGGCGGCAAGGAAGCCCACCGGACCGCGACCAAGGCCTTCATCATCAGCGGGTTTTGCGATTTCGCCATGATCCTGGGCATCGGGATCGTCTGGTCGCTTTCGGGGACGATGACCATCTCGGAAATCGGCCTCAAGCCCGAAGGCCCGGCCGCCCTGGCCTTCATCCTGATGATGATCGGGGCCATCGGCAAAGCCGGGGCCATGCCCTTCCATACCTGGATCCCGGACGCCGCGATCGACGCGCCGGTGACGTTCATGGCCTTCATGCCCGCGGCCTTCGAAAAGCTCCTCGGGATCTATCTCCTGGCCCGGATCTGCCTGGACATCTTCCACCTCGAGCCCGGGAAGCGGCCTCTCGACTCCTCATGATGATCATCGGGGCCGCGACCATCGTCCTGGCCGTTATGATGGCCCTCATCCAGAAAGACCTGAAGCGGCTGCTCTCCTACCACGCCGTCAGCCAGGTCGGATACATGATCCTGGGGATCGGCACGGCGGTGCCGATCGGGATCGCCGGCGGCCTCTTTCACATGATCAACCACGCCATGTACAAGAGCGGGCTGTTCCTCAGCGCCGGTTCGGTCGAACACCGGGCCGGGACGACCGACCTCCGCAAGCTCGGCGGACTGGCCAAGGAAATGCCGATCACGGCGATAGGCTTTACCGTCTGCGCCCTGGCCATCTCCGGCGTCTGGCCGCTCAACGGCTTCGTCTCCAAGGAAATGATCTTCCACGGCGCCGTGGAAACCGGGTCGATCATCTTCGCCATCGCCGCCTGGGTCGGGGCGATCTTCACCTTCGCCTCGTTCCTCAAGGCCGGCCATTCGGTCTTCTTCGGCAAGCGGTCGGAAGAGCGGGCTCCGGGCAAAGTCAAGGAAAGCCCCGCGGCGATGCTGATCCCGATCCTCATCCTGGCTCTTCTCTGCATCACCTTCGGCGTGTTCAATAAGCTCCCGCTTGACCCAGTTCATCCAGCCCGTCGTCGCGGCTCATGCCGAAGCGGGCGAACACGTCGACTTCACCACCCACGCCCTGGACCTGTTCAACCTGATCGCCGGGATCTCGATCGCCTGCCTGCTCCTGGCTTTCGGACTCCATGTCTACGGGTTCAAGCGCGGCGGGAACAAAGCCTACCTGGCTTCCGAACCCATCCATCACGCTCCGTTCTTCAAGCAGATGTACGACTGGGCGGAGAAGCGGTTCTTCGACCTCTACGAGCAGGGCATCAAGTTCCTTCGGGGTCTGTCCTGGGTCCTGTTCAAGGGGATCGACCGGCCGATCGACGCCGTCTTCGAGAAGGGAACGTCACCGCGGCCGGAGCGGCTTTCACCGGCTTGCTGCGGAAAGCCCATAACGGACACTACGCCAACTATCTCGCCTGGGCGTCTGGGAGGGCTGGTCGTCATCATCGCCCTCGATCAACGTTCTCTTGAAGTAACGAGAGAGAGGAGGACATTTGATATTTCTCTACATCGGTTTACCCCTGGCCGTTGCGGCCCTCCTGCCTCTCGTGGGCAAGGTGTCGAAACGGGTTCTTCCCTGACCTCCTCGTCCAACGCCGTCCTGGCCGGCCTTGCTCGTCTACGCCGCGACCGGCGCCCGGGCGCTTCTCGCCCAGGGCCCGATCGTCCAACAGGTCCGGTGGCTGGGAGAAGCGGTCAACATCCGGGTCGCCCTGGACGGGTTCAGCCTGTTCATGCTGATGGCGATCCAACTCGTCAGTCTCTGCGTCGGCCTCTACTCCATCGATTACATGGAGCACTACGGCGGCCAAGGCCAACTACTACGCCCTGCTCCTGGTCATGGTCGCGGGGATGAACGGCTTGGTCCTGTCCCAGGACCTCTTCAGCGTTTATATTTTCCTCGAAGTCGCGGCCGTGGCCTCTTACGCCCTGGTCGCCTACGGCCTGGGGGCGGAAGAGCTGGAAGCCTCCTTCAAGTACCTCATGCTCTCGGTCGTGGCCTCGGCCGCCGTCCTCACGGCGATCGCCATTCTCTACGGCATGACCGGGGCGCTGGGCTTTGACGCCGTCGCGGCCGGGCTTCGGTTGCTTGAAGCCAATACCGTCATCGGCATCGCCGCGGCCTTGTTCCTCATGGGCTTCGGCTTGAAGGCGGCCCTGATCCCCTTTCACGCCTGGCTTCCCGACGCCCACCCCTCGGCCCCGGCCCCGATCTCGGCCATCCTTTCGGGCCTGCTGATCAAGGTTTCGGGCGTCTACGCCATCGCCCGGATCTTCTTCCATGTCCTCGGGATGACCCCGGCCCTCTCCCAGATCCTGATGTGGCTCGGGGCCGTCTCCATCGTCGTCGCCGCCTTCCTGGCCCTCGGCCAGTCGGACATGAAGCGGATGCTGGCCTATTCCTCGATCAGCCAGGTCGGATACGTCGTCCTGGGGATCGGGATCGGCACGCCCCTGGGCGTGGCCGGCGGGCTCTTCCACCTCCTCAATCACGCCCTGGCCAAAGGGCTTCTGTTCTTCACCAGCGGCTCGGTCCAACAAGCGACCGGGACTCGGAACCTGGACGAAATGGGCGGCCTGGCCAAGAGAATGCCCTGGACGGCCGGGACCAATCTCATCGGTTCGCTCTCGATCGCCGGCGTGCCGCCGCTCGGCGGATTCTGGTCCAAGCTGATCATCATCATCGCCTTGATCCAGTCGCGGCGAGGCGGACCCTGGCCGTGATCGCGGTCCTGGCCAGCGTCCTGACTCTCTGGTACTACCTGATCCTGCAGCGCAAGGCCTTCTTCGGAAAGCTGGCCGAGCGATGGGCGAAGGTCAAGGAAGCCCCGTTCTGGATGACGGCCGCCACGGTTGCTTCTGGCCCTGCTGGTCATCGGCGTGGGCCTGTGGTTCGCGACCGTCTTTTCCACCTGGATCCAGCCGGCCGCGGATGCCTTGGCGAAGGGATTTTAAGCCATGACCTTCCAAATCATTCTTCTCGTCGCGATGCTTGCGGCTTCGGCCTTCGCCATCCTGGCCAAAGACCTTCTCAAAGTCGGCCGTCGGCCCTGGCCGTGTCCAGCCTGATCCTGGGGATCATCTTCTTCCGGATGGGCGCCCCCTACGCCGGGGTCTTCGAGATCTCGGTCGTCGCCGGGCTGATCACCGTCCTCTTCATGCTGACGATCGCCCTGACCAAGCAGGGCGACGATGTCCGCGAATCCAAAATCGTCAAAATCAGTCTTCCCCCTGTTTTTCATCGTCTTCGCCCTGATCGACCTCCTCGTGATGCGCGGGATCCTCGCCCGGATCCCGGCCCTGGAAGGGGCGGCCGAAGCGGGGACATTCGGGGAGGTCTTGTGGAAAGAGCGGTCGTTCGACCTGATCGGCCAGCTGGCCGTCATCCTGGCGGGCGTCCTTTGCCGTCCTGGCCTTGTTCCGAAAGAGAGATCATCATGATCATGAACGAGTGGGTGATTTACCTCCTGTTCGCCGCCGGGATGTTCTTTCTCGGCCTCTACTGCCTCCTGACGATGCGGAATCTGATCAAGCTCTTCATCGGCATCGAGATCATCGGCAAGGGCGTCAGCCTGGTCCTGCTCGTCGACCGGCTGGGCCCGCCAGAGCATCTTCCTGGCCCAGAGCCTGGTCGTGACTTACATCGTCATCGAAGTCAGCCTGGTGGCGACCGCCCTGGCCGTCATCATCAATCTCTACCGGACCAACCAGAGCCTCGACATCCGCACGCTCACCCGGCTGAAAGGATAAACGGCCATGAACGGACTCGACATCCTGCTCCCCCCCGGTCGCCTTCTTCCTGATCCTGGCGATTTCCGCCATCCTTCTCTACCTCCTGGGCAAACGGATGGCCCCCAAGCTGACCAACACCGGCGGAAAGCTCACCTCCTATGCCTGCGGCGAAGACATGCCCGGAACGAAGATTCAGTTCGGCTACCGGCTCTTCTTCTTCGTCGCCCTGTTCTTCACCATCATGCACGTGGCCGCCCTGGTCATCGCCACGGTCCCGGCCGGGAAGATCGCCCTGTTCGCCGTCCTCTACCTGGCGGTCGTCTTCCTCTCCGTCCTGGCCCTGATCACAAGGAGCTGATATGTTCGAACGCGTCATCCGCTGGTCCCGGAAGAAATCTCCGTGGATCCTGCATCTCAATTCCGGCGCCTGCAACGCCTGCGACATCGAAGTCGTGGCCGCCCTCACGCCCCGCTTCGACGTGGAGCGCCTGGGGGTCCTGCTCAGGGCCACCCCCCGCCACGCCGACGTCATCATCGCCACCGGCCCGGTGACCCGCCAGCTGCGAGACCGGATCATCCGGATCTACGATCAGACGCCCGACCCGAAATTCGTCATCGCCGTCGGGGCCTGCGCCATGTCCGGCTGCGTCTACCGCGGGGCCTACAACATCTGCGGCGGCCTGGACCAGGTCATTCCGGTCAACGTCTATATCCCCGGATGCCCGGTCCGCCCCGACGCCATCCTGGACGGCGTCGTCAAACTGCTCAACACCCTCTGAGAGAAAACCGATGAACGACGAACAAAAAATCGAAAAGCTCAAAACGATGGTCGAACCGACCGCCGTCGCCCACCCGCTCCCCGCGCCGGATCTTCGTCACCGTCGCACCCGGAGAAACTCGTCGCCCTCGTCGCGAAGATGAAGGCGGAAATGGACAGCTGGTACGTCTCCACGATCTCGGGCGTGGACAAGGGCGAGAACGTACGAACTCCTGTATCATTTCGGGGACACCTCCGGCTCGATCACCGTCCGGACGAAGTATCCCGAAGGCCGACGCCCATCTGCCGTCCATCTGCGGCGGTCATCCCGGGCGCGATCCTCTACGAGCGCGAGCTGCAGGACATGTTCGGGATCGTCGTCGAGAATCTTCCCGACCCCCGGCCGATGCTGATGTCCGACGACTGGCCGGCGGGGAACTTCCCCCTCCGCAAGGACTGGAAGTTCGATCGGCCGGCTGAGGTGATTCCCGGAGGCAAGAAATGAAGTTCAACATCCCCATCGGCCCCCAGCACCCGGCCCTCAAGGAGCCCATCTCCATCCGCTTGACGGTCGAGGGCGAAGTCATCCAGGACGCCGACCTCCGCCTCGGCTATAACCACCGCGGCGTGGAGAAGCTGGCCGAGGAAAAATCCTGGATCCAGAACATCTACCTGACCGAGCGGATCTGCGGCATCTGCTCCCACTCCCACGCGACCTGCTTCGTCCAGGGGGCCGAAAAGCTCCTGGAAATCGTGCCGCCCCGGCGCGGCGTCTATCTCCGCTACCTCGTCTCCGAGCTCGAGCGCATCCACAGCCATCTGCTCTGGCTCGGCGTCGCGGGTCACGAGGCGGGCTTCGACACGTTCTTCATGTACACCTGGCGGGACCGGGAAGTCGTCATGGATCTCCTGGAGATGATCTCCGGAAACCGCGTCCATTACGCCATCAACACCCTGGGCGGCGTCCGCCGGGATATCGATGAATCCCTGCAGCAGAAAATCCTCGACGGCTTGACAATCCTCAAAACCCGGAGCGAGTATTACTTCAAGGTCGGGGCCTCGGAGCCGACGTTTGTCGGCCGGTTAGCCGGCGTCGGCCGCCTGACCCTGGAGCAAGCCAAGGACCTCTGCGCCGTCGGACCCATGGCCCGGGCCTCGGGCCTGGCCCGGGACGTCCGGAAGGACGACCCGCACGATTTCTATGACGAAGTCGAGTTCGACGTCGCCACGGCCGACACCTGCGACGTCCTCGGCCGGACGGTCGTCCGGATCAAGGAGCTCTTCGAGTCCTACAAGATCTGCGAGCAGATTCTCCATAAGCTCCCCTCCGGCCCGATCGCGGTCAAGGCGCCCCGGAAGGCCAAGCCCAACGAGGTCGTCAGCCGCTACGAAGCCCCCCGCGGGGAAAACATCCATTACATCGTTTCCAACGGTTCGGAAAAGCCCGAACGCCTCAAGGTCCGGGCGCCGACCCTGGCCAATTACCCGGCCACCATCGAGATACTCAAGCACGGCTTCATCGCCGACGTCCCGCTCATCTTCGCGGCCATCGACCCCTGCATCTGCTGCGCCGAACGGTCCGTGGAGCTGATCGACGCCCGGTCGGGCGAGGAGCGGACGCTCCGCTTCTCCGACCTCCGCCGGATGGCGAACGAACGCCTTCGGACTCTGCCCCTGCAAAGGAACGTCGAATGGCCGCTTTAAACACGATCCTCTATCTCGTCGTCTTTCCCGGGCTGCTCTTCCTTTTCGTCTACTCGACCTTCGTCGAGTGGTTCGACCGAAAAGTCTACGCCCGGTTGCAGAACAGGATGGGGCCGACCCACACCGGCAAATCCGGTCTCCTCCAGCCGATCGCCGATTTCGTCAAGCTCATGGCCAAGGAGGACATCGTCCCGGACAAGGCCGATAAGACGCCTCTTTACCGCCCTGCCCGGTCATCGGCCTGGCCGTCGTCATCACCGCCGGGCTGCTGCTTCCGGTCTGGAACATCGACCTGGCCGTGGCCGGCCCGATCTCCTTCCCCGGGGATCTCATCGTCATGCTTTACCTCCTCAGCCTGCCGACCCTGATTCTGTTCCTGGCCGGCTGGTCCTCGACCAACGCCTTCTCGATCATCGGCGGAACCCGCGTCCTGACGATGCTCTTCGGGTACGAAGTGCCCCTGTTTCTGTCCGTCCTCTCGCCGGCGGTCCTGGCCGGGTCATGGCGGATGGCCGAGATCGCGGCCTTCTACCGGGCCCACCCCCTGCTCATCCTGGCCAATCTCATCGGCTTCGTCGTCGCCCTGATCGCCGTCCAGGCCAAGCTCGAGCGGACGCCGTTCGACATCCCCCACGCCGAGACGGAAATCGTCGGCGGAACATTCACCGAATACTCGGGAAAAAAGCTGGCGTTCTTCCGGCTGATGGCCGACATCGAGATGGTCGTCGCCGCCGGGACTCCTGGCGACGGTCTTTTTGGGCGGGTTCGGCGGCGGCTTCCTGTCCGCTTTCGCCCAGTTCATCGTCAAGACGCTGGGGATCGTCTTTCTCCTCTCGGTTCTGCGGGCCGTGACCGGAAGAATCCGGGTCGACCAGGTCGTCTCGTTCGCCTGGAAATGGCTGGCCCCGCTGGCCGTCCTTCAGCTCCTGATCGTCATCTTGATCAAAGGGTTCGTATTATGAAAGTCGCCGCCTTCCTGCCCGAGCTTCTACGCCATCTGTTCAAAAAGCCGGCCACCCTCGACTATCCCTTCAAGAAGATCGCGGTGCCCAAGGATTTCCGGGGAACCCCGTTTCTTCATCCCGAGATCTGCATCGTCTGCAAAGCCTGCGAACGGGATTGCCCGGCCGAAGCCATCGAGATCACCTCGGTCAACGAGGCCGAAAAGCGATTCCGGATGGAAATCCATAACGACCGGTGCATTCATTGCGCCCAATGCGTGGACTCCTGCCCGACCACGCCGGTCAAGGCGATGGAGATGGACGACCTCCACGAAATCGCCGCATTCGACCGGCATGACCTGAAAAAAGACTGGGTATACGTGCGGGCCCTCCCGAAAAGACCGGCCCCGGCGCCCGCCGCTCCCAAGCCGGCCGCAGAAACAGCCGAAAAAGCCGGCGCTTAAGCTCTCCGTCAAACGCTCATCCGCCCCGTTCCCCTTACGGGGAACGGGGTTTTTTTTCGACCGTGTCCGATCCCTATCCTGATTCCGCCAAATGGAATATTATGAATCCGGAACGGAAAAGAGATGATCATGAAAGGAAGACGATGACCGTGAGCGATCCGCCGGCCTGTTCCTGGCGTGAACGCGCCGCCTCGGTCATCGACCCGGCCGCCCGGATCGTCGTCTGCGGAATCGGAAACGACCTGCGGGGAGACGACGCGGCCGGCGTTCTTTGTCTTCGGTCGCTGGAACGGCGCGTCGCCTCGACCGGGCCCGGCCCGCGGGCCGTGCTTTTCATCGATGGCGGCGAAACGCCCGAAAATGAGACGTCCCGCATCCGGGCTTTCTGCCCGGATCTGGTTATCCTGATCGATGCCGCTCGATCGGGACGGAAGCCGGGAGATGTTTTTCTCGTGGAAAAAGAGGCGATCTCAGACGAAGAGGTCTCGACCCATCGGATTTCTCTCGCCTTGCTGGTCCGCTTCATCGAGGAGAGCATCGGGGCGCGTGTTCTGTTTCTCGGAATCGAACCGAAAACGACCGAATCCGGGTCGCCGGTTTCTCCGGCCGTTCTTAGGGCGATCGCGGCCATCAGCGAGAGCCTCGCGGCAATGCTCTAGTCCGCATTATTCAAAAAAGAATATTTAACCGGAAGAGGACCTTTTATATCAAATCGCTCGGAAATATTGTATTTTTCAACACGATTTTCACAGGGACGAATATTACAAAGATATATCTAGTTTATATAACTTATTTAAAATAAATAAATTAATAAAAGTTATGATTTCAGAAAAAACGACGCCGAAAATCGGTGGATATCTCCGCCGTCCCGGTCATATCTTCATCGGCATCAACACATACTGGCTTTTCAGGTCCTCTTCGCCCTCGGGCCGGAGGAGGGCCGCGCTGTTTTCGTCCTTGAGCTCGAAACGGATCTTTTCCGTCGTCACAACCCCAAGAAAATCAAGAAAATACTGGGCATTGAATCCGATTTCAATAACCGGGCCCTTGTATTCGATGTCAATCTTGTCCCGAGCCTCGCCCATTTCGGGATTCGAGGAAAAGAGGCGCAGGTGATTCTTCTCGACGGTTAATTTCACGCCCTTCGACCGTTCGGCGGAGAGAATCGCCACGCGGCGGATCGCTCCGGCAAAGATGTCCTTATTCAACGTCAGGATATGCGGATTATCCTTCGGAATGACCGCTTCGAAATTGGGGAATTTGCTTTCGATGATCCGACTGATCAGCGTCCGATGACCGCAGCGGAAGAAGAGATTGTTCTCGTCCATGTCGAACTCGACGTGCCCGTCTTCGAATTTCTTCAGCTCGTTGAGCGTCTTCTTGGCGACAATGACTTTAATCGCCTCGCCGACGTCGGGAATGTCGATCTTTTTCGAGACATACGACAACCGGTGCCCGTCGGTGCTGACCATTTCCAAACTTTTCGCTTTGACGACCATCAGGGCACCGTTCAAGTAGTACCGTTGCTCCTGGGCGATGGCAAAGAGGACCCGATCGATCATCGTCCGAAGCTCTTCAACCGGAATCTGGATATTTTTCCCAAATTTCGAATCGGGGACGGCCGGATAATCGTCTTTCGGTAAGCAGAGAACCTTAAATTCACTATCTCCGGCCGTGACTTCCATCATCATGTCGTCATTTTGCTTGAAATGAACATTTTGTTCATCCGGAAGCGATTTGACGATTTCGAACAGTTTTTTCCCCGAGACGGTCACGGTTCCCGTTTCCTCGATTTCCGCGGCGAAATGCGTCCTCATCCCGACTTCCAGATCGGTTCCCGTGATCTCGACCTCGGTATCGGTCACATTTAAAAGGATATTAGCCAAGATCGGCATCGTATTTCGCTTTTCGACGATCCCCTGGAGGTTTTGAAGCTCATCGAGAATACGATCTTTAGAAACGGAAAATTTCATTTTTCACCTTCCCGGATCGGCGTTCATTCACGTCTCTTCTTCTTCTTAAAATCTATAAGTAAGATTAATAAAGATAAGAAAGAAAAGCAACGAAAATGTGAACACGTCGCCTATCCCCTTGATATCCTTATTGGATGAACTGCATCAGGCTGTTGATTTCTTTGTCAAATTCTTTGTCGTTTTCCCGCATCTTCTCGATTTTCCGGACGCTGTGGATGACCGTCGTATGGTGTTTTCCACCGAATTTCTTCCCGATTTCCGGCAGTGAGCTCGGGGTCATTTCTTTGGATAAATACATCGCCACCTGGCGGGGGAAGGAAACGACCGGGGAATTATTCCTCGATTTCAACTCGGTCAGCTTGATTTTGTATTTGTGACAGACCAGCTTTTGGATCTTTTCCACAGTGACCAAGCGGGCCGACGAATCCAAGAGGTCTTTCAGGGCGTCTTTGGCCAGGTCCAAGTCGATGGATTCGCCTTTCAGGGAAGCGAACGCAACAACGCGGCGGAGATAGCCTTCGAGCTCGCGGATGTTGGATTGGACCTTGTCGGCGATGAAGAGAGCGACGCTTTCCGGGAGAAGGAGCCCTTCAATTTCGGCTTTCTTCTTGAGAATCGCGATCCGTGTCTCGATATCCGGCGGCTTGATATCGGCGATCAGGCCCCATTCAAAACGCGAACGGAAGCGCTCTTCCATTCCCTGGATTTCCCGCGGCGGGCAATCGGAGGAAATGACGATCTGTTTCTGGTTTTCGTAAAGGTGATTGAACGTATGGAAGAATTCTTCCTTCGTCCGGTCCTTTCCCGCCAGGTTATGGATATCATCCATCAGCAGGATGTCGATCGACCGGTATTTTTCCCGGAATTCGAGGATTTTGCCGAACTGGAGGTGGTTGATGACCTCGTTCATGAATTTTTCGGCCGTCACATAGACGATCTTGACCCCCGGGTCGGAAGCGACCGCGGCGTGACCGATGGCATTCATTAAGTGCGTTTTTCCGAGGCCGGAGCCGCCGTAGATATAGAGGGGATTGTAGGCCTTCGCCGGGTTTTTGGACACGGCGATGGAGGCGGCGTGGGCGAACTGGTTGCTCGAGCCGACGACAAAGCTCTCGAACGAGTAATTGGGATTGAGGTTGGGATTGAGAAGGCTTCCGTACTTCACCCGCCGCTCTTCGGGCATTCCCCTTTTGAACGTCAGCGTCGCGTCGTCGAAGATGTACTTGACGTCGAACGTCTGGCCGAACAGCTGCTGGGCGCTTTCGTTGATCAGGGCCGAGTAATGGAAGGAAATCCAATCCTTGAAGTAGGAGTTCGGGACTTTGACATAGAGGTCGTCTTTCTCCCTTCCGATGAAGGCCGTCGGCTCAAACCAGGTTTCAAAGCTTTTGGCGTCGACTTTGCCCCGGAGGTCCAGGAGAAGGAGGTTCCAAGGATTTTTCTTTTCTTCCATTGAAGTGCTTCAGTGTCGATTTTCCACAGATATATTCACACCTGTGAAAAAGGGGGCAGCCTCCCCTTCCGGTGCGAATGCCGGGCCATCATAGCACCGTCGAAAACCGAATTCAAGAGCGATTTCATGAGAAAAATTGCGGGTTGCGGCCGGCCCGGCGGCCCGGTATAATCGACCCATTCCGGAACGAGGAGAACGATGATGGGAGTTTGGCTTGAAGGAAAACCGGTCGCCGACCGGGTTCGCGAATCCGTCAAGGAGGAAGCCGCCCGGCTTAAGGTCGCGACCGGTGCGGTTCCGGGCTTGACCGCCGTCCTGGTGGGCGACGATAAGTCCTCCCAAAGCTATGTCCGGACCAAGGAAAACGCCTGTCGGGCCCTGGGCCTCAACGGCCAGTCGCTTCATCTTCCCGCGGAAACCACGATGGACGCGCTCCGGAGTGTGATCGACGGGCTCAATGCCGACGAGTCGGTCGACGCCATCCTCGTCCAGCTTCCCCTGCCCAAGCACCTG
Source organism: Candidatus Aminicenantota bacterium (assembly GCA_963783665.1). GTDB lineage: Bacteria > Acidobacteriota > Aminicenantia > Aminicenantales > UBA4085 > JAAZPG01. Next base: position 109,534 of record CAWANZ010000003.1, read on the forward strand.
CGGACCAACGAGGTGATCGGCTGGATCCGTCCGGATAAGGACGTGGACGGGATCCACCCGGCCAGCCTCGGCCTCCTGGTCCAGAACCAACCCGGGCTTCGGCCCTGCACGCCGATGGGAGTGCTCGAGCTGATCAAGGCGGCCGGCGTTTCCATCGAGGGCCGCGATGTCGTGATCATCGGCCGGAGCCTGATCGTCGGCAAGCCCCTGGCCGCCCTCATCACCAACGCCAACGGCACCGTGACGATCTGTCATAGCAAAACAAAGGACCTGGCCGGCGTGGCCGCCCGGGCCGATATCCTGATCGCGGCCATGGGCCAGGCAGCTTTCGTCACCCGGGAGTTCGTCAAGCCCGGGGCCCTGGTGATCGACGTCGGAACCAGCGCCGTGTCCGAGCCGGAGAAGATCCGGATACTTTTTGGGGACGACCCGGCCCGGGCCAAGGACCTGGCCGACAAGGGCTATACCCTGGTCGGCGATGTCGATCCCCGGGTTATCGACAAAGCCGGCTGGCTGACGCCTGTTCCCAAGGGCGTCGGCCCCTTAACGATCGCCATGCTGATGAAAAACACCCTGGAGGCCTTTGAGCTCCGCCGCGGGCCTATCGCTTAAAAAGGATTGATCCGGGATTTGAATCTTCCGGCCGTTTGTGTTATAAAAGACCCCCTTTTAATAAAGATAACGAGAGAACGACCATGCCGAAAACTTGCAGTGTTTGTGGAAAAGGCCCCGTCTTCGGAAACTCCGTCAGCCATTCCCATAAGGCTTCGCCGAAAAAGTGGAAGCCCAACCTTCAGCACGTTAAGGCCGATACACCGGCCGGAAACAAGAGGGTTTGGGTTTGCACCCGCTGCCTGAGGACCGGTACAGTCAAGAAAGCCGTCTAAGGCTCCGTCCGCTTCAGGCCCGGTCGACGGAAACGACGCCCTCGATCAGGCCGATTTCCCGGAAGATGTTTTCGAGATGGCGGATGTCGCGGATTTTCACGGTCATCCTGATCTGTCCCCGCCGGTCGGCAAACGTCATGACTTCCGCCTTGGTAATATCGCCCTCCATCCGGGACACCGCCGCGGCCACCTTGGCCAGGAGGCCCGGGCTGTCCTGAGCCGTGACCACGATCCCGGCCCGGGAAAAGACCGGCGTGAGCTCGCCCCAGCCGACTTCGATCAGCCGGTCCGGCGAGAGAAGCTCCTTCACGATCCAGGGACAGCGCCCGGCGTGGACGGTGATGCCCTTCCCCGTGGTCAGGTATCCGACGATCGGCTCACCCTGAATCGGGGCGCAGCATTTGGCCAACCGGACGAGCTCCCGGCCGCGGTCCTTCACTTGGATTTCAGCCGGATCGTCCGTCTCCCCTTTCCGCCGGGGTTCGAGGCCGGGCGGCGAGACTTTTTCGACGATTTTCCGGTTGAGGACGATTTTGCCCCGGCCGACGAGGGCGAAAAAGTCTTCCAACGAACGGGCGGTGGCGGGAACAGCCTCGGACAGTTTGAGGAGAAGGTCCTTGCCCTCGAGGAAAGCCCGGCGGCAGGAGGAAGCGGGCGACCTCGCGATCCCAGAGCTTGCGGCCCAGGGCGACGGCCCGCTGATGGTCTTTCTGGTTGAGGCGCCGCTTGATCAAGTGCCGGGCCCCCGAAGTGTAGGCGATCGACAGCCAGCCGCGAGCCGGCTCGCGCTCCGGGGAGGTGACGATCTCGACGATGTCGCCGGTCCGAAGCAGCGTCCGGAGAGGAGCCGCCTTCCCGTTGATTTTCGCCCCGGCGGCGTGGAGGCCGACTTCGGTGTGGATGCGGAAGGCGAAGTCCAAGGCCGAAGCACCGGTCGGAAGCGAGATCACCTTGCCTTTCGGGGTGAAGACGTAAACTTCCTCGGGGATCAGGTTGATCTTCAGGCTCTTCAGGAATTCCTTCGGGTCGCGCTGTTCCTTGAACAGCTCGACCATTTCCCGCAGCCAATCGAGCCGATGGTCCTCTTTAATCAAATGCTGGGCGTCGGCGTCTTTGTAGCGCCAGTGGGCCGAAATCCCGCTTTCGGCCATGGCGTGCATTTCCGCCGTCCGGATCTGGATCTCGAAGCTGCTTTTATCTTCGGTCAGGATGGTCGTGTGAAGGGCCTGGTAGAGGTTGGGCTTGGGCATGGCGATGAAATCGCGGAAACGCCCGGGGATATGGGGCCAGTTCTGGTGGATCAGACCCAGCGCCTGATAGCAATTCCGGACCGAATCGGTGATGAGGCGAAGGGCCATGAAGTCATAGACCTGGCCGAAATCGACCTTCTGCGTCAGCATTTTCTGCCAGATGCTGTAAGGCCGCTTGATGCGGCCTTCGATCTGAGCCGGGATCCGGCTCTCCCGGATTTTATTCTCCAGGGTCTTCTCGAAAGCGGCCAGGGCGCGTTCGGCTTTTTTCCTCCGGGGCTCGATGATCGAGGCCATCCGGAAATATTCCTCCGGCTCGACGTAGCGGAAGGCCAGGTCCTCCAGCTCAGCCTTGATCCGGCCCATGCCCAGGCGGTTGGCGATCGGGGCGTAGATCTCGAGCGTTTCCTTGGCGATCCGTTTCTGGGCCGCTTCCGGGAGGAACTTCAGGGTCCGGAGGTTATGGAGGCGGTCGGCCAGCTTGATGAAGATCACCCGGAGGTCGTCGGTCATGGCCAGGATAATCTTGCGGATCGTCTCGGCCCGTTGAAGCTCCGGCGAGGCTTCCTGAACCCGGCTGATCTTCGTCACGCTCTCGACGAGGGCGGCCACGTCCTTGCCGAAGTTTTCCCGAAGCTCCTCGGCGGTCACGTCGGTGTCTTCGAGAACGTCGTGGAGGAGGCCGGCGGCCAAGGAGACGGCGTCCATGTTCATGTCGGCCAGCTGAGACGTCACTTCGAGGGGATGGCTGAGGTAGGGTTCACCCGAACGCCGGCTCTGGCCTTTGTGGGCCCGGGCGGAAAAGACCATCGCTTTTTGAAGCAAGGCGATGTCCTTCTCGCCCAAGCGTCCGGAGACTTTCTCCAGAATATGATCGATGCGGATCATGACCCGGCGGCGGAGGTCCCGGCGAGGATGCGGTCGACCGCTTCGCCGATATCGGCGGCCACGATGTCCGGAAGGGCCGCCTTTTCAGCGAGCTTGCGGCGGGCTTCCCGGCCGTATCCGGTCAGGACGAGAACCGGCGTCGCTCCGATGGCCCGGCCGAAATTCACGTCGTCCTCTTTGTCGCCAACCATGAACGACCGGCGAAGATCCAGCCCGTGGTCGGCTGCGGCCCGGAGGCCGAGGCCCGGGCCGGGCTTCCGGCAGGCGCAGACGGCCCTGTAGCGGGGGTCGGGAGCCAAGGAGTGATGGGGGCAGTAGTAAAACGCGTCGAGCCGGGCTCCGCGGGCGGCGAAGGCCGCGGCCAATTCGCGGTGCAGGACGGCCAGCTCGTCTTCCTTCAAAAAGCCCCGGCCGATCCCGGACTGGTTGGTGACGACGATTACCGGGAAGCCGGCTTCGTTCAACCGCCGGACGGCCTCGAAGCTTGCCGGGAGGATCCGCACCTGATCGAAGCGGCTCGGGTACCCCGTGTCGTCGAGGATCGTTCCGTCGCGGTCCAGCAAAACGGCCGGCCGGGTCACAGGTATTTCTCCACGGCGGCCGCCGTCTCTTCGGCCGAGATCCCCGTCATGCAGCGGTGATCATAGGGGCAGTGGCGGTACAAACAAGGCCAGCAGACGGCTGTTGTTTTCAGAATCGTGCGGGGCTCATGGAAGGGGGCGGTGACGGCCGGATCGGTCGGCCCGAACAGGGCCACAACCGGAATGCGGAGGGCGTTGGCCAGGTGCATCGGGCCGGAATCGTTGGTGACGAAAACCGCTGACGCCGCGGCCACGGCTAAAAGCTCCCGGAGCGTGGTCTTTCCGGTGAGGTCGGCCGCGGGCCGCTTGAGGCCGGCCAGGATCGTCTCGGCCAGGTTCCGGTCCTGCCCCGTCCCGGTTACGGCGATCTCAACCCCGCGGCGATCCTGGAGAATTCCGGCCAGGGCGGCAAACCGTTCCGCCGGCCAGCGCTTGGCTGGGCCGTAAGCTGCGCCCGGATGGAGGACGACCAGGGCCCGTCCGGGATCGAGCCCGGCGGAGGCAAGAAGACTCCGGCCGCGGGCGGCTTCTTCCGGCGTCACGGTCAGCCGGATTTCGGGCGGTATCGCCGCTATCCCCAAGCCCTCCATCAGGTCCAGGTAATACCGGACCATATGGACGGGCTCGTCTTTCCGTCGATAGGGAACGCGCCGGGTCAGGAGAAGACCCCGGCCGTCGCGGCTATATCCCCAACGCTCGGGGATCCCGGCTCGGGCCAGGGTCAAGGCCGAGCCGAACGAATTGGTTAAGAGAAGTCCAACGTCGAAACGGGCCGCCCGAAAGGCCGCGGCCGACCGGAGCGTGTTCTTCCCCGGGCCGTCGGCCCGTTCGGGAAACAGGCGGGCCTTCGTTTCCGGGCCGGTGTAAACGTCCCGGATCCAAGGCGGGGCGGCGATCCGGATTTCGGCCGAGGGGTTGTGCCGGCGCAGGGCTTCGATCGCCGGAAAAGCCATCAGCGCGTCTCCGAGCCAATTCGGCGTCCGAACGACGATCATCATGGGCCGGGGATTCCGCGGATCACTCCGATCCGGATTTGGCCGGCTCGGCCGGCTTCTCGCATTCTTTTTTCGGAGCGGATTTCTTTTTCGGTTCGGAGGACGGGCCGCTCTTTTTGGCGTAATCGGTGATATAGAAGCCGCTTCCGGAGAATTGGATGGCCGGGGAGGAAATGAGCTTCCGGAGCGGGCCGCCGCAGTGCGGGCATTTTTTGAGCAGCGGATCGGACATCTTCTGGATCTTTTCGGTCCGCTTCCGGCAGCTTTCGCATTGGTATTCGTAAATCGGCATGGGAGGGCGTCCTTTACGGCCCGGGGAAAACCATGCGCCATTATAGCAAAGTCGGCCGCCGTTCGGGAAATTTGACAAATGGCCGGGCTTGCATAAAATACAAGACGGAAGGTTTTTTTGATGAAGGACTTTTTTAAAACATTCTTGTTTGCGGCGGGGTTGCTGGCGGCCTTTCTGGCCGGGTTTAACCTGGGGAAGGAAAAAGAACGGCGGAAAATCCCGGAATTCCAGAAGGATTGACGTCGAGGAACGCTTGACCGCCCGCCCGGACGGAGCGGCCCGCCCTCGATTCTTCGGAGGCGAGGCACGGACATGAACATCGGCGTCGTTGGAATTCTCGTTATCTTCGCGGTTTTCATCGTTCTCATCGCGACCAATCCCCGGCTCTCCTGTTTCGGCAAAAAAATCGCGTCGCCGTTCTATCCCCTCCTTCGGAGAAAGCGGATGGAGCGCACGAACGCCGCCCTTCGGAAGGAACGGCTCAAGCAGATGAAAACCGAGGATTACGGATTCAAGCTCGAATCCGGAGCCGCCCAACCGGAGATCTCCGAAGAAGCCCGGAAAAAAGCTAAAAAAGCCGAAGATTACGGCCTTAAGCTGGATTGACGGCGGACGGACCGGCCGTGTTGATCCGAACAAGCGCACCGCGGGCCCTTCGGCTCCTTTCGGCCGGCGCGCTTCTTTTCGCCGCGTTATTTTTCTCCGCCTGCCGTTCCTTCCGGCCGAGTCTCCGTCCTTCCGACGACGTCCGCGAAATGGAGGGCTACGCTTCGCTCCGGCTGACCCGGGACGGGGTGACCTCCCGGGCCAAATTCGCCTTTGCCGTCGTTCTTCCCGACCGGGCCCGCTTGGAAGTGTTTGACGCTCTCGGCCGTTCGGTCTCGCTCTTTCTCGTTCGGGGCGACGAGGCCTATCTTGTCCTGCCCTCGGAGAAAGCCTACTGGCGAGGCGGCCGGGACGAGGTCATCGAAAAATTCCTCGGTTTCCCGGTTCGTCCGGCCGAAATCCTTGGCCTGCTGGCCGGGCGGTGGACCGAGGAAGCTTCGGCCGGCTGGGCCTTCGTTCGTGACGACCGCGGCCGGACGGTGTCCGCAACGCGGGGCGCCTTGGAGGTCCGGATTCTCGAGGTTTTCCCGGGATCGGATCTGCCCCGCCGCTGGTCGTTCCGACAGGCCGGAACGTCCGGGAGCGTCGGGCTCCTGGAGGCGGCCTTCAACCGGACTCCGCCCGACTTTTCCCTCGACTTCCGCCGGACCTTCGCCGCGAAAACCTGGCCGGAAATCGAAAGACTGCTCCGGTGAAAATCCCCTCGTTCGCCAAGGTCAACCTGGGATTGGAGATTCTCGGCAAGCGGCCCGACGGCTATCACGATATCCGGACGCTGTTTCAATGGGTCGATTTTCATGACACGCTCGACCTCCGTCCCCGCTCCGGTCCGGAGATCGCGCTTTCGGGCGACGACCCCTCGATTCCCTGGGACGAGCGCAACCTCGTCTACAGGGCGGCGGCCCTTCTTCGGGAGAAAACCGGATACCGGGAGGGCGCCGAGATCGCCGTGACTAAAAGGATTCCGGCCGGAGGGGGGCTGGGCGGGGGGAGCTCCAATGCGGCCGCGGCCCTTTATGGCCTCAATTTCCTCTGGGATCTCGGCCTTCCATGGGAAGAACTGGCGGGCCTGGGGCTTCGGCTGGGGATGGATGTCCCCTATTTTCTCACCGGCGGGCTCTGCTTGGGAGAGGATCGGGGCGATCGACTTACCCCCCTCCCCGAACTTCCGCCGACCTGGCTTGTCCTCGTCCTTCCGCCCTTTCCCGTACCCACCTCCCTCATTTACGGCTCATCCGGGGCGGACGCCTTGACTTCGGGAGGTAAAGACAGTAAAATTACGCGGTTTCTCGAGACCCGGAATCCCGGTTCCTTGATGAACGCGCTCGAAGAGACGATCTTTCGCTTCTTCCCTCAGCTGGACGAGATCAAAGGCTTCTTGCGAGATCAAGGGGCGGTCTTGTCCCTCGTTACCGGTTCCGGGGCCGGAGTGTTCGGTCTCTTCGAAGACCGCGGGCGGGCCGAGGCCGGCCGGGACGCCCTGGCCGGACGGTTTGCGACTGTGTTGACGGCGACGATGAGCCGGGCCCAGGGTTGGGATGCGATCACGGCTGGGGCGTCGCCAAGTGGTAAGGCAGCGGGCTTTGGACCCGCTATTCGGGGGTTCGAATCCTCCCGCCCCAGTTCAGCAGATAAACGCGCCAAGCGCGAGACATAAAGGATACGATCATGAAGGTCTTTGCCGGTTCATCCAATCCCGGATTGGCCCGGGAGATCGCCGCCTACCTGCATATCGACCTGGGCAAGTGCGTTCTCGATAAGTTCTCCGACGGGGAAATTCACTTCTATATCGATGAGAACGTCCGCGGCGAGGATGTTTTCGTCGTCCAGAGCGGCTCCCATGAGGCCAACTTCAACCTCATGCAGCTGTTCATCATGATCGACGCCTTCAAGCGCTCCTCGGCCGACCGGATCACGGCGGTCGTCCCCTACTACGGTTATGCCCGCCAGGATTGGAAGGACCGGCCCCGGGTCCCGATCTCGGCCCGGTTGATGGCCGACCTGCTCGAAACGGCCGGAGCCGACCGGATCCTGACCATGGACCTTCATTCCCCCCAGATCCAGGGTTTCTTCTCCGTTCCGGTGGACAACCTGAACGGCGTTCCGGTCCAGGTCAAGTACATCCAGCAGCTCGGCTTGAAAAACATCACCGTCGTCTCCCCGGACGCCGGCGGCGTCGGCCGGGCCAAGCATTTCGCCCGGCGCCTGAACGCGCCCCTGGCGATCATCGACAAACGCCGCCCGGCCCCCAACGTCGCCCAGATCTTCAACGTCGTCGGCGACGTGGCCGGCCAGACCTGCGTGTTGTTCGACGACATGGTCGACACCGCAGGCACCCTCTGCCTGAGCGCCGAAGCGGTGATGAACGCCGGAGCGGCCCGCGTCCTGGCCTGCGCCACCCACGCGGTGCTGTCGGGGAAAGCCCTGGAAAAGATCGAATCTTCGCCTTTGGAAAAGCTCATCGTGTCCAATACCATCGCTCCGGAGCAGCGCCGGCCCTGCGCCAAGATCGAAACACTGTCGGTGGCGGAGCTGTTCGGTGAAGCCATCCGCCGGATTAATGAACGCAGCTCCGTGAGCTCGTTGTTCGACTAAGGAGGACGACCCCCATGAACCTGACCATTTCCAGCCAACCGCGCGACGCGTTCGGCAAGAACGCCTCGTATCGCATCCGCCAAGGCGGCCGGATCCCGGCCATTCTCTACGGCGAAGGCCAATCGAACCTGGCTCTCGTCCTGGAAAAGAAGGACGTCATCAAGATCCTGAAATCCGAAACGGGGCTGAACACCCTGTTCAAGATCGCCGTCGAAAGCGGCGAGCGGGACGTCATGATCAAGGACGTCCAGATCGATCCGATCTCCGACCAGCTGCTTCACGCCGACCTGATCCAGATCGACATGAACAAGGCGGTCCGGGTCGAGGTCCCGATCGAGCTTCTCGGCGAAGCCATCGGCGTCAAGACCGAAGGCGGGTTCATCGATTTCATGACCCGCGAGTTGATGATCGAATGCCTCCCGGCCCTGATCCCGGAGCGTCTGACCGTCGACGTTTCGGAGCTTCACCTCCACCAGTCGATCAAGGTCGCCGAAGTCGCTCTCCCCGAAGGGCTCAAGCTGATCACCGACCCCGGTGCGGTCGTCGCCCTGGTCCAGGTGCCGCACGAGGAGAAAGTCGAAGCCGCCCCGGTCGCCGAGGAAGGCGTCGAAGCCGCCGCCGCCGCGACCCCGGCCGAGCCCGAGGTCATCAAAAAGGAACGGGCGGAGAAGCCCGAACCGGAGAAATAACCGGTGTGGGCGGTCGTGGGCCTGGGAAATCCCGGCCTGCGGTACGCCGGAAACCGGCACAACGTCGGGTTCATGCTCGTCAAGCAGGCGGCCAAGGCCTGGGACATCCGGATCCGGAAGCCCAAGTTTATGGCCAAGGCGGGAGAAGGACGGAAGGCGGGCGAACGGGTCGTGGTGGCCCTGCCCCAGACCTATATGAACGAGAGCGGGCAGGCCGTGAAGGCGCTGCTCTCCGGGATGGAGATCCCGGCCGAACGGCTGGTGGTCGTCTTCGACGACGTCGACCTGCCGCTCGGAGAGATTCGCGTCCGCCGCGACGGCGGCCCCGGCACGCACCGGGGCATGGCCTCGGTCGTCGGCTTGATCGGGACGGGATTTCCCCGGATCCGGATCGGGATCGGCCCGGTCCCGGAGGGCGCGGAGATCACGGATTTCGTCCTGGCCGATTTCCGGTCGGCCGAAAAGAAGGTCCTGGCCGGGAGCCTGGACCGGGCCCTGGAGGCCCTGGAGCTCGTCCTGGACGGGCAGATCGATGAAGCGATGAATCGCTATAATTAGCGTTCACGATCGGAAGGAAGCGAAGCTTCCTCCTTGCTCCCCCCGAACAAAGAGGGGGATGCTGTCAAACCATAAGGAGGTTTCGATGCAGCTGTACGAGACGGGGTTCCTTATCGCCCCGAACATGACCGAGGAAGAGGCCGAAGAGGTGATCTCGAGCCTGGCCGATGTCATCCCGTTGAAGAGCGGGAAGATGATCCGGATCGAGAAGTGGGGCAAGCGCCGGATGTCCTACGCCATCGGCAAAGCCCACGAGGCGTATTACGTCTTCTTCCACTACGAAGGCGGCCCGGAGATTCCCACGGAACTCGCCCGCCGGTTCCGCCAGATGGACGCCATCATCCGCCACTTGACCCTGGCCAAGGAATCGCAGATGAACGTCCGGAAGAAGAAGAAAGTCAAAAAGAACGCCCCGGCCGCGACCGAGGCGGAAGCCGCGCCGGCCGTCGAGCCGAAGCGCGAGGAGGCGTAAGATGGCGGACGAAAGACGGTTCGAACGGTCCGACCGGCCGGACAAGCCGGCCTACAAGAAGTTCTTCCCCCCCAAAAAAAAGTTCTGCCGCTTCTGTCAGCGGAACACCAAGTTCATCGACTACAAGAACAGCGACATCCTGAAGAAGTACGTTCCCGACCGCGGCCGGATTTCCCCGCGGCGGGTGACCGGCACCTGCGCGTTCCACCAGCGGAAGCTGGCCGCGGCGGTGAAACGGGCCCGGCATATGGCCCTGCTCCCCTACGTGACCGAGTGAGCCCGGAGGTCCCATGAAAGTCATCCTGAAACAAGACGTCGAAAACGTGGGCCGGAAGGGCGACCTGGTCACCGTCGCGCCCGGCTATGGCCGCAATTATCTCCTGCCGCGCAAACTCGCCCTCGTCGTCACGGCCTCAAACCTGAAGATGATCGAGATCGAGCAGGCGGCCCTCAAGAAAAAAGTCGAGCAGGAACGGCAGACCTTCCAGTCCACGATTCAGAAGCTCAACCAGGTGTCCCTGTCTTTCAGCCGCAAGTCCGGCGAAAAAGATCACATCTTCGGCTCGGTCACGGCCGGCGACATCAAGGACGCCCTGGACGCTCAGGGGTTCGAGATCGACAAGAAGCGCATCGTTCTTCCGGAGCCCCTCAAGCGCCTGGGCAACTACACCGTGGCGATCAAGGTCTATCACGACGACAAAGCCGAGATCTCGGTCACCATCGTCGCCGAGGACACGCCGGCCGAAGCGGCCTCCGAGACCCCGGCCGAAAGCTGAAGCGTCCGCCGTTTCCGGCGGGCCGGACGGCCCGCGAAAGGAGGGGCAGGTGGATCTGGACCTTCTGTTTTTGAAACGGACGCCGCCGCACAGCCCCGACGCCGAGCGGGCGGTCCTGGGCGGGATTCTGATCAATCCCAAGAGCTTCAACGTCGTCCTGTCCAACGTCGCCATCGAGGATTTCTACAAGGACGCTCACCGCCGGATCCTGGAAGCGGTTTCCGGGATGATCGACAAGGGCGTGCCGGTGGAGCTCCTCTCCGTCGCCGAAGCCCTCCGCCGGGAGGGCGCCCTGGAGGAGGTCGGCGGGGCGGCCTACCTGTCCTCGCTGATGGACGGCGTCCCCCGCAGCTTGAACGTCGAATACTACGCCAAGGTCGTTAAAGAAAAGTCCCTCCTCCGGCGGCTCATCCTCTCCTCGGCCCAGATCATCGCCTCAAGCTATGAGGAGAAAGAGGATGCCGGCGAGCTGATCAACGCCGCCCAGGCGGCGATGATCGATGTGGCCGAACAGCGTGACCGGGGCGGCTTCATCCCGGTGAGCGAAATCATCGGCCCGGCCATGGTCGAAGTCGAGCGCCTGGCCCAAAACAGGGACGCCGTCACCGGCGTAGACACCGGCTATGCCGACCTCAACAAGTACACCGCCGGCTTCCACCCGGCCGAGCTGGTCATCGTCGCCGCCCGCCCGTCCATGGGCAAGACCGCGATCTGCCTGAACATGACCCAGCACATCGGGCTCCGGACGGGAAAATCGGTGGGCTTTTTCTCCATGGAAATGTCCAAGGAAGCCCTCCTCACCCGGATGCTCTGCGCCGACGCGATGGTGGATATCCAAAGCGTCCGAACCGGCTTCATCAGCGAGCGCGACCTCGACCGGCTCCGCCTGAGCGCGGAGAAGCTGGGCCCCAGCCGCATCTACCTCGACGAGACGCCGGGCCTGTCCCTGGGCGAGATGAAAGCCAAGGCCCGGCGCCTGCGGATGGAGGGGAACCTCGACATCGTCTTCATCGACTACATCCAGCTGATGCGGGCCGGGGGACGGTTCGAGAACCGCAACCAGGAGATGTCCTTCATCTCCCGCTCCCTCAAGGAGCTGGCCAAGGAGCTGCATATTCCCGTCGTCGGCATTTCCCAGCTCAGCCGAGCCCCGGAAAAATCGCGGGGCCAGTCCGACCGGCGGCCGATGCTCTCCGACCTCAGGGAATCCGGGGCCATCGAGCAGGACGCCGACGTCGTGATCTTCATTTACCGGCCGGAAATGTATTTCTCCCCCGACGAGATGGAAGGCCAGTCGGCTCTCCGGGGGATCGCCGAGGTGATCATCGCCAAGCAGCGGAACGGCCCGACCGGCCTGGTCCGGCTGGCCTTCCAGAACAAGTTCGCCCGATTCGAGAACCTCGAATACTCGCCCGAGGGCCCGGAGGTCTGAGACGTGATCGCGGCGAAGACCTCGATATTCCACCGGTTCTTCGAGCAGATGGGCGAGTTCTCGATCCTGGCCGGCCGGACCTTCAGGAGCTTCTTCCAGAAGCCCTGGGAGGGAAAAATCTTCCTCCAGGAACTGGAGGAGATCGGGCTTCGGACCTTCCCGGTCGTTGCCCTGACGGCGGCCTTCGGCGGGCTGGTGTTCGGCCTCCAGAGCTATTACGGCTTCCACAAGTATATCGGCATGGGAACAGAGGCCTACGGCGGACCGATCATCGCCATCGGCCTGGTCCGGGAGCTGATTCCCATCCTCGTCGGCCTCATGGTCGCCGGCCGCGTCGGGTCGTCCATGGCCGCCGAGATCGGGACGATGCGGATCACCGAGCAGATCGACGCCCTGTTCACCCTGGGGGCCGACTCCGTCCGTTACCTCGTCGCCCCCCGGACGGCGGCCGCCTTCCTCATGCTCCCCTGCTTGACGCTTTTCGGCGACCTGATCGGCGATGCTTTGCGCCCAGTTTTACAACGTCGTCCTGATGGGCGTGAACGGGACGGTCTATTGGCGCAACACCCTCATGTACCTGGACCTCTGGGACGTCGGCTCGGGCCTGATCAAAGCGGCCGTGTTCGGCGTCCTGATCGCCATCATCGGCTGCTGGCAGGGCTTGGATACCGAGGGCGGGGCGGAAGGCGTGGGCCGGGCGACCACCCGGGCCGTCGTCATAGCCTCGATCTCCATCCTCATCACCAACTTCTTCATGAGCAAGTTTCTCCCGGCCAGCCTATGATCCGCTTCAAGGACGTCCACAAAGCCTTCGGCCCGAAACAGGTCCTGACCGGGCTCGACCTGGACATCCGGACCGGCGAGACGCTTGTCGTCATCGGCCAGAGCGGCTCGGGGAAAAGCGTCCTCCTCAAGATCCTGATCGGGATCCTCGATCCGGACCGGGGCGCAGGTCTTCGTCGACGACGTCGAGGTGACCGCCCAAGGCCGGGACGAACGCCAGGCGACGGCCCGAAAATTCGGGATGCTTTTCCAAGCCGCGGCTTTGTTCGATTCGATGAACGTCGGGGAGAACGTCGCCTTCGGCTTGAAGCGGCGGTCGGATCTGGACGAGGCGGCCGTGGCCGCCATCGTTTCAGACAGCCTGGCCAAAGTCGGCCTCCGGGGGATTGAGCGCCTGATGCCCCACGAGCTCTCCGGCGGGATGCGGAAACGGGTCGGCCTGGCCCGAGCCATCGCCTACAATCCCGAGATCATCCTGTACGACGAACCATCCACCGGCCTGGACCCGATCCGGGCCGACGCGATCAACGACCTGATCCTGGTCCTTCAGAAAGAGATGGGCGTGACCTCGATCGTCATCACCCACGATATCGTCAGCGCAAACAAGGTCGCCGACCGGATCGCCATGCTGTACGAGGGCAAGATTATCGCCGTCGGAACCCCGGAGGAGATCCGGAACTCCCCGACCCCGTGGTTCAGCAGTTTCTCCTGGGACGGGCCGACGGCCCCATTAAAAACTTTTAGCGGAGGAAGGCTTATGAGCCGGAAATTGAAAGTCGGCCTGTTTGTCGGCGGGACGCTGGCCGTTGCAGCCGTTTTCATCCTGCTCGTCGGGGATGTGGCGTACCTGTTCACGAAGCCGGGATTCACCTTGAACGTCGAAGTCGCGTCCGCGGCCGGCTTGGACGCCAAGGCCGTCGTCAAGATGGCCGGGGTCAAGATCGGCTATGTCAGCGGAATCGAGCTTTCGGGGATCCGGGCCCGGGTCGTCATGGCCATCGAATCCGGCGTCCGGGTGCCGGACGATTCGCAGGCCACCTTCGCCACCCTCGGCCTCATCGGAGAGAAGTACGTCGAAATCTATCCGGGAAAATCCACGACCTACTGCGCCGACGGCGGAATCATCCAGGGGTCCCAGAAAGCGGGCTTCGACCAGGTGGGCGAGCTTCTTTCGAATGTGGGCGGAAAGCTCGAAGAAGCCGCCGGGTCTCTCCGCGATACCCTGGATGAGGAAACCCGGACGAAGCTGAAAGCGGCCCTGGACGGGGCGGCCGGGGCGACCGAGGAATTGCGCGCGTTTCTGGCCGCAAACCGCGGCGGATTCCAGTCCCTGATCCAAGGGGCGGACCGGACCGTCGGCGACGTCGGCCGGACCGTGACCGAGATGGCCGAAAAGATCGATCAAACGCTGGCCGCCGTCCGCGACACCGTCGCCGAAACCCGCGATCCGCTGAAAGCCGACCTCGCCAAAATCGGCGAGGCGGTGGATAAGCTCCGGGAGCTTCTCGAGCGGATCGAAAAAGGCGAGGGAACGGCCGGAAAATTGATCCGGGACCCCGCCCTCTACGACGAGGCAAGCCGGGTCCTCTCCTCCGTTCAAAAAGCCGCCGGTTCCCTCTCCGGAATCAAGGGATATGCTGATTTTCAGGCGGGCTATTTCGGCTCGAGCGAAATGGTCCGCTCGGCCTTGGCCGCCGGATTGCGCTTGAACGAGACGTCATTTGTCGAAGCCGGCCTGATCCGCGATCCCTGGGCCGGCCAATTCCGTTTTTCTCTCCAAGGCGGGTTGCGGCTCGGGCGTTTCGCTCCCCGGGCCGGATTCATCGAGAACGAGCTGGGCGTCGGCCTCGATTATTTCGGAAGCGACGCCTGGGGTTTGAGCCTCGAGGGCTTCGACTTCAATCGGGCCGAAAGCCCCCGGGTGCGTTTCACGGGAAAATTTTACCCCGCCCGGAACGTCTATCTCATGGCCGGAGCCGACGATTTCACCCTGGCCCGGCGGCGGGAGGTTTTCTTCGGTCTCGGCCTCACCCTGCGATGAAGAACAAATCTGTTTTCGCCTGTCAGAGCTGCGGAGCGAAATCTCCCAAGTGGCTGGGGCGCTGCCCGACCTGCGGTGAATGGAACTCGCTGGTCGAGGAGACCGAGATCGAGGAAGCTCCGCTTCCGGAGCAGGCCTTCGCCCTGTCGGAGCCGGTTGTCTACGGCGAGTATCGGGCCTCGGACAAACCCCGGACCACGGTCCAAATGAAAGAGGTCCACGCCGTCCTGGGGGGCGGGGTGGTCGCGGGTTCGCTGGTTCTGGTCGGCGGCGAGCCCGGCATCGGCAAATCCACCCTCCTGCTTCAGATGTCCCGCGATTTCGCGGCCGGCGGGCTTTCGGTTCTCTACGTTTCGGGGGAAGAATCCCTCGACCAGATCAAGCTCCGCGGAGAGCGCCTCGGCGTGGGCGGCGGGCCGCTGTATCTTCTGGCCGAAACGAGCCTGGAGCGCATCATCGCCCAGGCGGAGAAGCTGAAACCAAAAATCCTGATTGTCGATTCGGTCCAGACCGTGTTTTCGACGAAGCTTTCCTCCGGTCCCGGAACGATCAGCCAGGTCCGCGAAGCCGCCAACCAGGTGTTCCGTTTCGCCAAGCGGAATGCCATCCCGGCCTTTCTCATCGGCCATATCACCAAGGAAGGGTCCCTGGCCGGGCCCAAGTCGCTGGAGCACATCGTCGACGTCGTCCTCCTCTTCGAGGGCGAGCGCGATCACAGCCACCGGGTCCTGCGGGCTTTGAAAAACCGGTTCGGTCCGGTTTCCGAGCTGGCGATTTTCGAGATGACCACCACGGGGCTGGAGCCGATCCCCGACCCCTCGGCCTTTTTCCTCAAGGAGCGGCCGAAAAACGAGGCCGGGAGCGTCGTCGTTGCGACGATCAAGGGGACGCGGCCGCTGCTGATTG
This sequence comes from Candidatus Aminicenantota bacterium, assembly GCA_963783665.1. GTDB lineage: Bacteria > Acidobacteriota > Aminicenantia > Aminicenantales > UBA4085 > JAAZPG01. The sequence goes on from CAWANZ010000003.1 coordinate 125,285, forward strand.
AAGTCCAATCGCTCGTCTCGCCGACCCTGTTTTCCTCCAATCCGCGGCGGATGACGGTCGGCCTCGACCACTACCGGACGTCGATGCTCCTGGCCGTCATCGAACGGAAGCTCGGCTACACGTTCGGCTCGGAGGATATCTACCTCAACGTCGCCGGAGGCCTGGAGATCGAGGAGCCGGCGGCCGACCTGGGCATCGTCCTGGGGGTTGTTTCCTGCCTGATGAACCGGCCGGTGCCGGCCGGCCTGGCTGTGTTCGGCGAGGTTGGGCTCAGCGGCGAGATCCGGTCCGTCGGCCAGTCCGTAGCCCGGGCCAAGGAAGCGGCCGCGCTCGGCTTCACGTCCCTTCTGCTCCCTGAAGGAAACGTCGCCGGCTTGGCCCGGGAAAATCTCGACGGCCTCCGGCTGCTGGGGGCCCGGACGATCCGCCAGGCGGTCGAGCTGGTTTTTTAGCCCGCGTTTTTTGATATGATAAGGCTTAACCTGGTTTATTCACGAGTCGAGATGGCCGCAGATGCAAGACGTGAAGGGTGAAGCTGTGCTAGTCGCACTGCGAACCCTTCGCAACGAAGCAGATGCCGCCATATCGGCTCGCCCCGACTCGCAAAGCTCGTGTGGGACTTGCTTCAGCTCACAGGGTGAGCAAAGCGTCGCCCGAAGGGTAAAAACTCCGGCAATTTATTTTGTTGGAAATAATATGAATTTGAGAAGATTTAAATTTTTATGAATAATCCAGGTTTCGTAAGGATGGGATAATGGGCTTGATACTTTTTCGCCTCGTCTTCGTCGCCGCGACCGCGGCGGTGGGGTATTTCGTCCCCCCGTTCGGCCTGAAGCCGGCGGCTGCGGCCGTGATCTCCGGGAGTCTGGCCTTGGCCACCCTTCTTCTGGAGGTCCGGGTTCGCCGAGCGTCCTTCAAATACATCTGGTCCTCGACGCTCGGGACCCTTGTCGGCGTCCTCCTGGGCTGGATCCTGGGCGCGGCCTATCAGGCCTTGGCCGCCGACCCCCGGACGGCGGCCTTCCTCCGGATCGTCTTCCTCCTGCTTCTCCCCGCGGCCGGGTTCCTGATCGGGGCGCGGAAGCCCGAATGGTTCGACCCCGGCTACCTCATCCGCTTTTTCCGGGAACGGGACGGCGGCCGTATTTTCAAGGTCCTGGACACGAGCGTCATCATCGACGGCCGGATCGCCGAGATCTGCGGCGTCGGCTTTCTCGAAGGGACGCTGGTGGTTCCCCAGTTCGTCCTGAAGGAGCTTCAGGCGGTGGCCGATTCGCCCGACGGGCTCAAGCGCCAGCGCGGCCGCCGGGGCCTGGACATCCTCGACCAGCTTCAGAAATCCAAGACGGCCGACGTCCTGATCACCGAAATGGATTTTCCCGGAATCCGGGACGTGGACTCCAAGCTGATCGAGGTCGCCCTGCGTCTCGAGGCGAAAATCGTAACCAACGACGTCAACCTGAACAAGGTTGCCCGGCTGCGCGGTGTCGCCGTCCTCAACATCAACGAGCTGGCCAACGCCCTCAAGCCGGTCGTCCTGCCCGGCGAATCGATGATGGTCTATCTCATCAAGGAAGGGAAGGAAAAGGACCAGGGCGTGGCCTATCTGGATGACGGAACGATGGTCGTCGTCGACAATGCCCGCCGGATGATCGGCCAGACCGTGGCGATCATGGTCACCTCGGTCCTCCAGACGACCGTGGGCAAGATGATTTTCGGCCGGTACAACGACGAGGGGAAATGAGCCGGATCGCGGCGGTCATCGTCGCTGCCGGTTCGGGGTCCAGGTTCGGCGGGCTCAAGCAGTTCGCCCTCTTGGGCGGCAAATCCCTGGTCGATTGGAGCTGCGAGGCCTTTCAGAACCATCCCCAGATCGATGACATCGTCCTGGTCCTGCCCGACCAGGCCGGGAAAACCGGCTGGGCCGGGCGTTTCTCCAAGATCGTCGACGTCGTTTCGGGCGGTCGCCGCCGCCAGGATTCGGTCCGGGCCGGATTCAAGCGCCTTGATCCGGCGCGGACCGGCTTCGTCCTCGTCCATGACGGGGCCCGGCCGCTGGTCACGGCCGATTTGATCGACCGGGTGATCGAGGCCGGGCGCAAGAACGGAGCGGCCGTCCCGATCGTCCCGGTGGACGACACCCTCAAGGAAATCGAGAGTGACCGGGTCGCCCGGACGCTCGACCGGAGCCGGGTTGGACGGGCCCAGACGCCGCAAGGCTTTGCTTATGCGCTTCTCGGCCAGGCCCTGGCCTCGGCCGAGGAAACCGAATTTACGGGAACCGACGAGGCGTCCCTCGTTGAGCGGCTCGGCCGGCCGGTGACCGTTGTGGCCGGCGATCCCCGAAACATGAAGATCACGACATCGCTGGATTTAATCACCGCGGAGGCGATCCGAAATGAGAATCGGACTGGGGTATGACCTTCATCGGTTGACGGCCGGCCGGCCGCTTATTCTCGGCGGCGTCCGGATTCCTTCGCCCAAAGGGCTTCTGGGCCATTCCGACGGCGATGCCGTCAGCCACGCCATCATCGACGCACTGCTCGGGGCCCGCGGGCAAGGCGATATCGGCCGTCTGTTTCCCGACACCGACCCCAAATATAAAGGCGTCCGGAGCTCCGATCTCCTGGCCGACGTCGTCCGGCGGCTTCGGGCCGAGGGATTCCGGCCGGAGCACGTCGATGTCGTCGTCATCACGGAACAACCCAAACTCGGCCCTCATTTTGAAGCGATGAAGGACGTCCTCGTTCCGATCCTCGGGCTGCCCCGGGACCGGCTGGGTCTCAAGGCCAAGACCAACGAAGGGCTGGGGGACATCGGCAAAGGCCGGGCGATCGCCTGCTTTGGCCGTCGCGTCGCTCCGGAAGGTCCCCTCGCGCCGGAAAAAAACCTGAAGCTTCTCGTCGGCTAAAAACGATAGCCCAGAAGCACCGCCCAACCGCTGAGATATATCGAATAGACCTGCTGATGGTATTTCTTGATGTCCGTGATCCCCCGGTTGTGGCGGAGCTCGATGATGAATTTTTTCCAGCCGACCTCCAAGCCCAGGCTGTAGCCGAAGTCAAACGGCTGGATCTCATCGCGGATGTCTTCCTTGTATGTCTCATCGGCGAACTTCATAACGGTTTTCGCTCCGATCAACGCCGCGCCGTATCCGCCGCCGCAGAGGCGGAACGACAGGCCCCGGACGATGGGGATTTCGAACTTCAACAGAACGGGAAGCACGAAATAATCGAGACGCTCGCGGAGACGGATGTCCGTGCCGGCATATTCGGACGTGAATTCCCCGCCGAGCCGGCTGAAAAGAATTTCGGGGCGGAAGATGAATTTGTCGAAGATCCGGACATCCAGGAAAGCCCCGACCTGGAACGAGGAAAGCGGTCGCCAGCCAAGGCCGAGCCCTTCAGCGAATCGGAACCTGGAAAAAGACGGCCCGGCCTTGAGGCCCCACTCCATCGCCGGGGCCGTTGCGGACGCGGCGGCGACGAGGCAGAGAATCCCGAGGATTTTTTTCATCGCCCTTCCTCCCGGTCGGCCGAACCGCCGAACCTGTCGTTCAGGTATTCCAAGGCCTTTTCCAGGACTTCGTCCCGGCCGGCCTGGATCCCGGCGATCGTCGGGCGGACAGTGACGTCGATCCGGACGCCGACCTTCTGCGTCTCCGTCCCGTCGGGATAATAAACTCCGATGCCCGAAAAATAGGAGGAGATCCCGCCGGGGAACCAGACGACGGAAACGTTCCCGTCCGCCCCGGCCGTCTGGCTTCCGATGGTGACGGCCGACGGAGCGGTTTGCAGGCACATGGCTGTAAATTCCGCATGGCTCTGGGTCCGTTCATCTACCAGGAGCGCGACCTCTCCGCGGTAGGCGCTTGGATTCGGAGAATTGGGGCCGGCCAGGTAAGCCTGCGTCATATAAAAATGACCGGGTTGATAAGTGAGGGGAACGGTGAATTTGGCAAAGGGCCTTTGTTCCCGGTTCAGATATCGGGCGATTTGATAGAGGGTGCCGCGGGGATAATTGCGGATGTCGAAGATGATCGCCCGGGTGTTCAGGAGCTGGGCCATCATGCCGTCGACTTGTTCCGGGAGGAGAACCCCCATGTGGACGTAGCCGATGTTCCCCTCGAGAATCGTCCAGGGCGGGGCGGTTTCCGCGGGCTTTGAAAACTCGGATGACGGGCAGCGGATGATGTCGATTCCGAGCTCCTGCCCGAACCTCAGGACCGTGAGATGCAATGAAGGAGCCGGGCCCCGAAAGATCAGGTCGTTGAGGTATCTCTGTCTCGCCGGCTCGTTGGAGGCCTGAACATACGGGGCCTTCGAAGACCTGAGTTCTGAAACCGGCATACCGTCTGAGGCCAGGATGACGTCGCCGACCATCAGGCCGCCGGCCGAAGCCGGAAGATGAGTGTAGATTTTCGTGACGATCGTCCGGTCTTCCACGTGCCGGACCTCGAACGGCGGATAATAAAGGCCCCAGAATTCCGAAAGGACCGGACTGAACGTTGAGGCATGGCCGTCCCCGATTCGAGCGGTGAGGAGCCTGACGGCCAGGTGATAGTCTTCGGCGTTCGAACAAGCCTGGAAAACGGGAATGGATTCCTCGAGGACGTCTTCCCAGGAATTTTCGATCAAATGCTTATAAGGAAAAAAATATTGGATGATGTTCCAATAGCGGGCCAGAGCCATCATCCGCTTGCTTTCGTCCGGGAATTCGCCGTCGCCATAGCGGTTGTCAAAAGAGAAATCCAGGTTGCCGGCCGGCAATTTGAGGAAGTATTTATTCTCCGCATTGATGATGGACTCAATCAAAATCTCCATTTTCAGCACGAGGTCGGTTCCGAAATGCGTCGCATCCCTCATCCAGGCGAACAAGGGATCGTTGTTCGGCTCGCCGGGGAGGGGCACCGGGTAATTGAGGAAGTTGACGTTGCCGGCAGCGAAAAAAAGCTCGTTCAGGACTTGGTTGAAGCCCTCGCGGGAATCCGCTGATTTGGCCTTTTCATAAACGTCGAGCAAGGCCTTGTCCCAGTTGATTTCCCCCTTAGCGACTTCGGGATGATAATATTTAAGAAAACCCCAGACTTTAGCCAGAGCGGCCAAGCGGGTTGTCTCGTTGAATTCGGCCGCCCGGGACATCCCGCCGGCGGCTAAAACCAGGATCACAACCAGTGCGATCCCTCTTCTGCGAATATTCACGGTCTGTCCTCCTCGCGCAAAAAAATTCCCTGAACGGGAAGAGAGCAATAAATGTGCCATCGCCCCTTGCCTGAAAGAACGGGTTTTCTCCCGACGCTTCCGTGTCGCTCATTTCGGACGCCTGTCCTGTGCGGGAGACGGACAGGGCCGCTTCCCCCGCCGTCGCCCCGGCATATCCCGGTTGACTTCCTTCTCGCGGCCGCGATATGCTCCGTTCTCCATCCCGTCCGGAATCTTTTCGAGGAGGCCTCATCCATGAACAAAATCACCATCCGTGCGACGATGACCGTCATCGTCGCGGCGTCGGTCCTGCTCAGCGTGTCCGCCCAGGACTTCCCGCGGAGGGATCTCACCCCTGTGCCGACCAAGGCGTATATCGTCGGCGGCGAGCGGCACGGACAAAGCCATTTTTCCCGCTATGAAGGCGATCTGATCAAGCCGAAAAAGCCGGGGACGATGGATTTTCTCCATTATCACACCTACGGCGAAGTGCTCGAGTTCCTGAACGCCTGGGCCAAGGAGTACCCAAACCTTGTCGATCTTTATTCGGTCGGCAAGTCTTTTGAAGGCCGGGATATCTGGCAAATCACGATCACCAATAAATCCACCGGCAAGGACACCGACAAGCCGGCCATGTTCCTCGAAGGGAACCGCCATTCCGGAGAAGTCACGGCGGCCGAATCGGCCCTGTGGCTGGCCTGGCATGTCCTGACCCAGTACGGGAAAGACCCGGAGATCACCAAGCTGGTCGATACCCGGGCCCTCTATATCCGGGTGAAAAACAATCCCGATGGTTCCGAGCTCTACCTCAACACGGCCCAGTCGCTCCGGAGCACCGTCCGGCCGTATGACGACGACCGGGACGGGCTGCTGGACGAAGATCCTCCCGAGGACCTCGACGGCGACGGCTTCATCCTTCAGATCAGGAAAAAGGTCGAGCCCGGCAAGGGGACGATGACCGTCGATCCCAAAGATCCGACCGGGCGGCTGATGATCCGGGCGGAAGCGGGCAAGGGCGACTATATCGTTCAGGCCGAAGGATGGGACAACGACGGCGACGGCCGGACGAACGAAGACGGCATCGGCGGCCTCGACCTTCACCGCAATTACCCGGAGAACTGGAGGCCGATGCCCGGCCTGGACGCGACCGGCCGGGGTTGGACCCAGGGCGGAGCCGGCGAGTATCCCTTGTCCGAAGTGGAGACTCGGGCCGTCGTTCTCTTCCTCCTTCAGCATCCCAACGTCTCGATCGTCCAGACCATGGACACGACCGTGCCGATGCTGTTGCACGGTCCGTCGACCAGCCGGATGGAGGAGTCGATGTTCCCCGAGGATATGAAGATCTACAAGTATTTCGACGAGGAAGGGAAAAAGATCACCGGCTATGACCGGGCCGGCGACACCTATTTCGATTATTCGACCGGAAACCGCGGCTCCCGGATGCCGATGGAAGGCCCCGGCGGCGCCGCCGGACGTCCGACCCCGCCTCAGGAGATGGAGCCTCCGACCGGCTCGCCCCTTTTCGGGCACTCCCCGGATTTCGGCTACCTTTATTATGGGGCGGTCTGGTACGGCGACGAGCTCTGGAACGGCGGCCGGATCAAGGACTATGACGGCGACGGCCGGATCACCGAAGCCGAGCAGCTTCGCTATATCGACGAAGCCCTCGGCGGACGATATTTTAAGCCTTGGGCCAAGGCCATCCACCCGACCCTGGGCGAGGTCGAAGTCGGCGGTTTCAACCCGAAATATTGGCGGCAGAACCCGCCCGTTGAGCTTCTCGAGGAATGGATCGTGAAGGAGGCCAAGTTCAACCTCCTCCTTTATAAATCCCTTCCCCTTCCCCGGATACAGGGGGCGGTCCTCCGGCCGGCGAAAAAGGAAAAGGGCGTCCTGGACCTCGTCGTGACCGTGGCCAATGAAGGATTCCTCCCGACCGCCTTGAAAATGGCCGACCGGGTGAAGATCGTCCGGCCGGACAACGTCACCGTGACCCTGCCCAACGGCCTGGAGCTTGTCTCGGGGCGGACCCGCCAGGAGATCGGATATCTCGCCGGCGGCCAGAAGAAAGAAATCGTCTGGAAGGTGAAAGGAACGGTCCCGGTTTCCGGCGAGCTGGACGTGACTTTCAGTTCGACTCGGGGCGGCGTGGACAAGAAGAAAGTGAAGATCGAGACCCCGAAAAATAAATAAAAAAGTTCGCTTGCGTAGCGGAAAAAACTTGCCTGCATTATTCACGAGTTGAGATGGCTGCGGATGCAAGGCGCGGAGGGTGACGCTGTGCTAGTCGCACTGCGAACCCTTCGCAACGAAGCAGACGCGGCCATATCGGCTCGCCCGAAGGGTAAAAACTCAGATTTTGTATCTTAGTGAAAAAATCTAATAATCATTGGAATTTTTATGAATAATGTAGGTAAAGAGGCTTCGGGAAGAAATACCGGGCGGTTTCGTCTAATTAATGAAGGAGTTAATATGAAAAAAATCGCGCTTTTGTCCGTGTTGGTGCTGGGATTGGGCTTGGCGGCGTTGGCTGCGGTCAACGTCACTGGGGCCTGGGAGTACACGATGAAGATGGGCGAGCGGGAAATGAAACAAGACATGACCTTCGCCCAGGACGGCGAAAAGCTGACTGTGACCATGTCTCGCGTCGGCCGTGACGGCAATGTCATGGAGACCAAAGGCGAAGGGACGGTCAAGGGCAACGAAATCATCTGGAAAGTCACCCGCCAGGGCCGTGACGGCCAGGAAATGACCACGACTTATAAAGGCACCATCGTCGACGACAATAACATGAAAGGGACGATGGAAGGCGGAATGATGGGCGGCCCGGGCGGCGGCGATGCGCCCACGCCCGAGTGGACGGCCGTTCGCAAAGCGAAATAAAGCTTCCCCCCCTCCTTTTTTTCATTCTCTCTCTTCGGGGCCCCCGCGGAAAGCGGGGGCCGTTTTCTTTTTTCCCCGACCGCACGCTCTCCCCGGGCCGTCTTGTCCGGGGACGGGATTTTGCTATAATGGCCCGGGCCCATGAGGGGGCCCGCCCGTCCCGCCCCGGCGGCATGACGGGGGGGTGATCTTTCAGCCGACGAGCCTTTTCCGGGGAAGAATTTTCCCGCCTCCGCGTCTAATGGATGTCGGAGGATAATGAGCGTGAACGCGCATGGACGAAAAGACGCTGGTCGAACTGTCCCGCAGCGGACGCCGCGACGCCTTCGAAAAGCTGGTTCAGATGTATAACCAAAAGGTCTTCGCCCTCGCTTTCGGCTTCGTCCGGGACCGGGCGACGGCCGACGACCTCGCCCAGGAGATCTTGTTGAAAGTGTACCAAGCCTTACCGTCGTTCCGGGTCGAATCCGAGTTCGGGACGTGGCTGTATCGGATCGCCGTCAACCACGTCAAGGATCATCTGCGGAAGTCGTCCCGGCGCCGGACCGTGTCCCTCGACCAGGTCGGCGAAGGCCCGGTCGCGGTGGACGGAGGGGCGGAGTCGCGCATCGAGGAGCGCGAAGAGGAAAACCGCCGGCGCGAGGTCTTCCGGATGCTGGAGACCCTGCCGGAGAAGTATCGGATGATTCTCACTCTTCGGGACGTGGAGGGGCTTTCTTACGAGGAAGTCGCCCGGACGCTGGGGATCGCCCCGGGAACGGTCGACTCCCGCCTCCATCGGGCCCGGAAAATGTTACGTAAAAAGATGTCGCCCTATCTCAGGGTGGAAGGAGCAAGACCATGAACTGCCGTAAGGCGGAGCGTTGGCTTCTGGCGTCCTTCGACCGGGACCTCCCCGCGGCCGTCCGCGAAGCCCTGGCCGGGCACCTCGAACTCTGTCCCTCGTGCCGGAAACTCGGCGAAGAATATGTCCTCCTTCGGCGCCGGCTGGCCGGCGACCGGACCCCTGAGCCGCTGCCCCTCTTCTGGGAGCGGCTGGAGTCCCGCCTCGTCGAATCCCGTTCGTCCGTCCCCGGCGCCGCCTTGATCCGGCTCTGGGCCCGGGCGATCCCCGTCTCCTTGTCTCTTCTGGCCGGCTTTCTCGTCGCGACGCTATTTGTTCTCCCGCCCCTCCGGACGGCCGAGCTTAACGCGGCGGAAACCGCGACCCTGTCCGGATCCCAGGCCCTCTATCTGACCGACAGCAATCCGATCGCCGACACCGCCTCGATCATCGAGGAAAGCCGGCGGGACGTGCGCAACCTTCAGGTTTTGTTCACCGCCGACGAGCATGTTGCGGTAAAGAGATGAAGACGATGAAACAATCCCGCCTCTGGATCGTTTTATCCCTGGTGCTGGTCTTTGCCGCCGGCGCGGCCGCCGGTATCTTCGCCCAGCGCTACTGGTTCACCCGCCGTCCTCCGCAGCGGTCGCAATACCGCGGCCCTTCGCCGGCGGATTGGGAGAAATCCCTCGGCCTGTCGGAGGAACAGAAGACCCAGATTCACGAGATCTTCAAGACGAGCGATATCCGGATCAGCGAGCTCCGCACGGACTTCTACAAGCGGGTGGGCGAGATCCGGGCTCAAATCCGTAAAGACATCAATGCCGTCCTGACGCCCGAACAGAAGGCCAAGCAGGACGAGATGGAAAAAAAATACCGCGAGGCGCGGAAGAAGGAAGCCGACCGCCGGTCGGCCGAATCCGGCCCTCGCCCGAAGGACAGCCCTTCTAAGGAGAACGTCAATGAAAAAGAAACTCGCGATCGGAGCGGTGATCCTGGTCGTAGCGGCCGGGATTATCCTGGGTTTTTCCCTTTTTAAAAAGGATAAGACCGAAGAAGCCCTGTATCGGACCGAGGCCCTGACCAAGGGCGACATCGAAGCCCTGGTCGTCACTTCCGGAACCGTCAACCCGGTCGATATCATCGAAATCGGGAGCCAGGTGTCGGGGAAAATCGTCAAGCTCAATGCCGACTTCAATTCGATTGTCACGGCCGGCCAGATCGTGGCCGAGCTCGATCAGGAGATCCTCAAGTCCAAGGTCGAGCAGAACGAGGCCAGCTACCAAAGCCGCAAGGCGTCCGTGGAGCAGTCCAAGGTCACCTTGGAAAACGCCAAAAAGAAATGGGATCGGACCCAGGACCTCTTCAGCCGCGAGCTCGTCTCTTTTGAGGAAAAGGAAAACGCCGAAGCCGCCTATATCGGGGCCAAGGTCGGCCTCCAACAGTCCGAGGCCAGCTTAGCCCAGCAGAAGGCGGCCCTCGACCAGAGCAAGGTGGACCTGTCCTACGCCGTCATCCGCTCCCCCATCGACGGCACGGTCATCACCCGCAACGTCAATATCGGCCAGACCGTGGCCGCCAGCATGAACGCCCCGCTTCTCTTCAAGGTCGCCAGCGACCTGACTAAAATGCAGGTCAAGTGCGCGGTCGACGAGGCCGATATCGGCCGGGTAAAAGAGAGCCAGAAAGTCCGCTTCTCCGTCGATGCCTTCCAGGGCGAAGTCTTCAACGGCGATATTCTCCAGGTCAGAAACTCTCCCACCACAAGCCAGAACGTCGTCACCTACGAGGTGATCATCAACGCTTCGAACCCGGAGAAGAAGCTCCGGCCGGGGATGACCGCGACCGTGTCGATCATCACCGGCGAAGCCCGCGGCGTCATCAAGATCCCGAACGCCGCTCTTCGCTTCACCCCCAGCCTTCCCAAGGAAGAAATCGACAAGCTCCTCGAGGAAATGAGGGCGTCGCTGCAAGCTAAGCGCCAGGCCGATGGGCAGGGCCAGCCGGCCGGTCAGGCTCAAGCCCAAACGCCGCAGGGCGAAGGGCAGACCCAGACGCGGGTCGAAGGCCAGGGACGGGGCCAGGGAGGGCAGCGGCCCGACTTCGCCTCGATGACTCCCGAGCAGCGGCAGCAGTTCGCCCAGCGGGCCCGCCGGGCCGGCGGCAGCCAGGTTTGGATTCTTGACGACACCGGAAAGGTCCGTCCGATCCCCGTCCGGACCGGCATCACCGACAACTCCTACACCGCCCTGGCCGGTGGCGACCTCCTCAAGGAAGGGATGAAGATCATCCTCGGCGCCGGCGGCGGCACGACCGCCGCCAATCAGAACCAGGCGCGGGGCGGCATGCCGGGCATGATGATGATGGGCGGACCCGGGCGATAAGCCCGGGCCTGGGGATGGTAGGAACATGGACAATCCAGTGATCAGGTTGGAAAACCTGACTAAAACCTATCACGTCGGGGAGACCGAAGTCCGGGCTCTCCGCGGGGTGAGCTACGTCGTTCCGAAAGGTGATTTCGTCGCCATCATGGGGGCTTCGGGTTCGGGCAAATCGACCCTGATGAACATCATCGGGTGCCTCGATAAGCCGACGACCGGAAGATATCTTCTGGATGGCGTGGATATTGCCGGGCAAAACCGAAACGAGCTGGCCACAATCCGCAACCAAAAAATCGGCTTTGTCTTCCAATCCTTCAACCTTTTGTCCCGGACGACGGCCCTGGAGAACGTCGAGCTTCCCCTCATCTATGCCAACGTTCCGACAAAAGAGATGACGAGCCGGGCGATGGCCTCGCTGGCCAAAGTCGGGCTGAAGGGACGGGAAACCCACAAAACCAACCAGCTCTCGGGCGGCGAGCAGCAGCGGGTGGCCATCGCCCGGGCCCTGCTCAACAATCCTCAGCTCATCCTGGCCGACGAGCCGACGGGCAACCTCGACTCGCGGACCAGCGACGAGATCATGAACATCTTCGAGACGCTCAATCACGATCAAGGCATCAGCATCGTCATGGTCACCCACGAGCCGGACATCGGCGCCCGGGCCAAGCACCGGATCCATATGAAGGACGGCCTCATCGTCCGCGAAGATTAAGGAGCACCGGCATGAACTTCTTTCGCATCTTGCGCGTGTCGCTCCGGGCCCTCGCCCGGAATAAGATGAGGACGTTCCTCACCTGCCTCGGGATTATCATCGGCGTCGCCGCGGTCATCGCCATGGTCAGCATCGGATCCGGGGCCCGGGCGGCCGTCGAATCGCGGTTCGAGTCCATGGGGACCAACCTGATCTCCGTCCGCGGCGGAAACCGGAGCATGGGCGGCGTGCGGACCCAGGCCGGACAGTTTAACCGGCTGACGGCCGAGGACGCCGACGCGATCGCTCTGCTTCCCTCGGTCGAGGCGGTTTCGCCCAGCGTTTCCACCCGGGCCCAGGTCGTTTTCGGCAATAAAAACTGGAACACCTCGGTCCAGGGAGCCGGGGCCAATTACCCGACCGTCCGCAAATGGGACGTCGAGTACGGATCCTTTTTCGACGACAGCATGGTCCGTTCGGGGGCCAAGGTGGCCGTTATCGGGACCGACATTCAAGCCAATCTCTTCGAGGAAGGGGATGATCCCATCGGCAAGACCATCCGGGTCAACCGGATTCCGTTCCTTATCCTCGGGATTTTAAAAGACAAGGGCGAATCGGGCGGCTTCGGCAGCCGCGACGACATCATCATCGTCCCTTATACGACCGCGGTCCGGCGCCTCCAGCGCTCGGATTACCTCGGGTCGATCGACGTCTCGGCGGCTTCCGCCGATCAGACCGATCAGGCCCAAGCCGAAATTACCGACCTTCTCCGAAACCGCCATCGGATCGTCGACGGCGGAACCGACGACTTCACCGTCTCGAACATGGCCGAAATCGCCGAAGGCGCGGCCGAAGCGACCGGCATCCTGACGATCCTGCTCGGGTCGATCGCCTCGATCTCGCTGCTCGTCGGCGGGATCGGGATCATGAACATCATGCTGGTCTCGGTGACCGAGCGCATCCGGGAAATCGGCATCCGGATGTCCATCGGAGCCAAAGCGCGCGACATTCTCCTCCAGTTCCTGGCCGAGGCCATCGTCCTCAGCCTCCTGGGGGGAATCCTGGGCATCGGCCTGGGGATCGGCGTCTCCAAGCTCCTGAAGTACATTTCCATCTTTTCCTCCATCACAACCGTGGTTTCCTGGAGCTCGGTCCTCCTGGCCTTCGCTTTCTCGGGATCGGTGGGGATCTTTTTCGGGTTCTATCCGGCCCGGAAAGCCTCCAAGCTCGACCCGATCGAAGCCTTGCGCTACGAGTGACCGGAGCTTGCCGTTAACGCAGAATGCAGAAGGAGTGCAACATATGAAAATCCCGAAAGGAATCGCCGCCCTCGGCGCCCTGCTTCTCCTGGTCGGGACTCTTCCAGCCCAGGAGTCGCAGAAAACCATGCAATTGACCCTGGACGAGTGCATCGTCCGGGCTTTGAAAAACAACCTTTCCATCCAGGTGGCGGAGCTTTCGCCCCGGAACGCGGATCTGTCCGTCCGGAAAGCCCAGGAAAAGTATCTGCCGACGATGACCTTCGGGTACTCGCGGCGCAACTCGGAGAACGCTTCTTATTCCTGGCTGGAATCCCAGACCACGACGCTTTCGGAAACCGGAAGCTATTCGGCCCAGGTCCGGGAAACGATCCCCCTGGGCGGGACGCTGACCCTGGCGATGAATTCGTCCTTCACGGATACCAACCAGACCGGAACGACGATCAATCCCCGGTACAACAACCAGCTCCAGCTTTCCTTCAGCCAGCCGCTGCTCAGGGACTTCGGGGTGAAGATGACCCAGCGGGACATCGTCGTCGCCCGGAATAACTTCGACGTCTCCGAGATCCAGTTCGCCAAGACCGTCCAGGACACGATCTACAACGTCGTCCAGGCCTACTGGAACCTGGTCTACACGGTCGAAAACCTCAAGGTCCAGCAGAAGTCCCTCCAGCTGGCCAAGGACTTCCTGGCCAAGAACAAACGGTCGGTCGAGATCGGAACCCTGGCCCCGATAGATGTCCTGGCCGCCGAAAGCGAAGTCGCCAGCCGCGAAGCCAGCATCCTTTCTTCCGAAGCATCGGTCAAAGCGGCCGAGGACCAGATTAAAAACATCCTCAATTTCACCCCGGAGGAAGAAGCGGGCTTGCGGGAAATCATCGCCCTCGACTCCCCGCGGTTTGACGAGCGGAAGATCGAGGTCGACCAGGCCCTGACGATCGCCATGGACAAGCGGCCCGACCTCCGGATGTCCCGGATCAACCTCAAGACCGAGGACTTGAACCTCGGCTACGCGAAAAACCAGCTCCTCCCGAACCTCAGTCTGAGCGCTTCCTACACCAGCCCTGGTATTTCCGGAACCCGGCTGATCTACGACAGCCAGTACTTCGGCAACGTGATCGGGACCATTCCCGGATACCGGGCGGATGCCTGGACGGACGTTTTCGGCTTCAAGTACCAGAACTGGAACATCTCCCTGAACCTCGACGTCCCCCTGAGCAATATCGTCTCCAAGGCTACTTACGCCCAGGCCCAGCTTTCGATGCAGCAGGCCCTCCTTGAAATGAAGAGCACGGAGCAGGCGACGGTCCTGGAAATCCGGAATGCGGTCAGAAACCTCCAGACGTCCTTCAAGCAGGTCCAGGCTTACAAGGTCGCCCGCGAGCTGGCCGAAAAAAAGCTGGCCGCTGAAGAAGAAAAGCTCCGGGTCGGCCTGAGCACCAACTATACCGTCCTCCAATACCAGCGCGATGTCACGACCGCCCGGGTCCAGGAGCTGAAGTCGATCATCGACTACAACGTCTCCCAGGCCGGGTTGGAACGGTCGATGGGCACGCTCTTGGAGGCCAAGAATATCCGAATCGCCGATCTTCTCGGCGGGATCAAGTAACGCCTCGTCCACCTCACGCGGGCCTTTCCTCGGAAAGGCCCGCTTTTTTTTGGCCGGATTCTGATCTGGTCCAGAATGATTGGTGACACACCATAGAGCCTTATGTTTCGAGCTCCAGAGAATTCCCGACCGGGGAGCGAAGCCATTGAAAATGGCCGATAGCTCTGTTTTTCAGGACCCTTCTTTACCAAGAAGGGCGGCGTTCACGTCCCGAAGCCGAATCCATCTGGGGGAAAGAAGCAAAAAGAGCACCCGGCCAGAAGGAAGTGAACGGGGACTTCGGGCGAGATTGAACGCCGCTGAAAAACAGAGCGTCCGGATAACGAAAACCTTGAGGTCCCGGCGAGCCCCCGGTTGGGAATTCCAGGAGCATTCCCGGAAGCGCCACAGGGTGTCACCAATCACCTGAACCAGTACACAAGCTTGACCCTCGGGCGGCCCGAGGCTATCATAGCCCCATGAAAACCGGCGGGCGGCCAGGCTTGAAACGCTCCGTTTTATGCCTATCGGCCGTCGCCCTCCACCTCCTGTTCAGCCTTGCCGCGGCCCTGCCGGGAGTTGTCTTCTGCCATCGTCCCGGAGGGCAGGTCGTGGCGGAATTTGCCGGCCCGGACGGCGCCTGCCTCTGTGTCGAATGCGAACATTGCCTGGAGCATCTCGCCCGGGGGGCGGCCGTCCGCACATCTTCCGGACCGGTCATCGACGCCTGCCATTGCGCCCATGAGCCTTGCGCGAATCCCGCCGCAAGGGCCGTCTTGAAGCGCAGTGACGGCAGGGCGTTCCCGAGTCCCGAAGCCGCCGCTTTCCTTTCCCCGGCCGATTGTTCCATCACCGCCCCGAGCCGGACCGCCCCCGCATTCGTGGCTGGATGCGGCCGATCGCCGGCCTTGTCTGTTCGGGCCGTTCTCCTGCGCTGCTGAAGCGCGACTCCCTCCGGAGGCATTCTCCGGACCTCCCCGTCGGCGGTCACCCGGCTTATCTCCGAATCCGCCGGCCCCTTTTGCCTCCCGCCGCCGCAGGCGGCCATCTCTTGAGGAGTCAGCCCCATGAACGAACCATCGAAAAAATGCCGAATCGGCCGGTCGGCCGCCGTCCTGTTATCGGCCCTCGCGCTTTCATCCGGCTTCGTCGCGGCCCAAGAGGCCGCTCCCCCGGCGGAGCTATCGCTCGCCAGAGCCGTGGAGATCGCCCTGGCCGGACATCCCGATATTCTCCTGGCCCGGGAGGAGGTCAAGGCGGCCGCGGCCCGGAGACTGCAATCGGAAGCCCGTCCCGATCCCCGGCTTTCCTTTGAAACCGGCGGAATCCCCTGGACACTCAAGTCCGGGGAGGTCGAGACCGAATACGGCCTCGGGCTGGAGAGGGAATTCGAGTTTCCCGGCCGCCGGACGGCCCGGATTGAGATCGCCCGCCGCGACGAAGAATCGGCTTCCCTGGAAATCGAGCGGGCCGGGCTGTTGCTCGTCGCCCGGGTCAAGAATGCTTACCACCGGGCGGTTTTCACCGAACAAACAGTTGCCGCCATGGAGGCGCTCGGGAGCATGCTCGACCGGTTCCTCGAGGCCATGCTGATCCGGTTCGAAAGCGGCGAGGCGGCCTATGCCGATCTTCTCCGGGCGAAAGTCGAGAAAGCGCGGCTGCAGAACCGGCGGATCGAGGGCCGGAGAGACATGACGATCGCCAGAGCCGAGCTTCTTCTTCTGCTCGGCTTGGCCCCGGACAGCCCTCTTCGGTTGACGGATGGTCTCGCCTTTCAACCGCTCAAGATTTCCCTGGAGCGCCTCCTGGACGAGGCCCGGGCCGGCCGGCCTTCACTTCGCTTGGCCCGCCTTCGAGAAGCCCGGGCCGAGGCGGAAATGCGCCTGGCCGCGCTAGCCAAAAAACCGGACTTTGCGGCCGGGATATTTATCCCCAGCAAGAACTACCGGGGCTGGGGTTTTTCTTTGGGCCTCAGCCTGCCGCTTTCGAAAGCCCGGGCCGAAGGCCTTCAAGCCGAGGCGGCCGCGGCCAAAGGGAAAGGCCTGATTGAAACCGCCGCCCTGGAACGCCGCCTCGCGGTTCAAATCGGCGCGGCCTATGCCGAAGCCCGGGCGGCCGGCGAACAAGTCCAGGTTTTCGAACAAAAGCTTCTCGGTGAAATCGAAGCCGAGATAAAAAACGGATTGGAGCAATACCGGCTCGGCCGGCTTGAAGCCTTTGCCCTCCTCGACTTATTCCGCTCGCTGTCCGAAGCACGGCTCGAGCATCTCAATGCCCTTTATCTTTATGCCCTCGCCCTGGCCGGGTTGGACGCGGCCGGCGAAGAATTTTAAAAGCGGAGCCCCATCATGAGCAAGATAAAAATCCTGATGATCCTGGCGATCGCCGCGGCGTTCGCCCTGCCCGCCTGCCGTCCGGATGCCCCTCCGGCCGAAGCCGACCACGCGGAGGCGGAGAGCGAGCACGTGCCGGCTGGAACGGTGGTTCTCTCGGCCGAGTCCGTGACTGACGGCGGGATCGCCGAAGCCCAGGCGAAAACGGCTGTTTTGACCGGGAAGATCACCGTCCTGGGCGAGCTGGCTTTCAACGCCAGGCGCCTGGCCGAAGTCTCAGCCCGGGTTGACGGCCGGATCGAACGGGTCATGGCCGTGGTCGGCGATCGGGTCGCCGCGGGCCAGACGTTGGCCGAAATCTACAGCCGGGAATTTCTTGCCGTCCAAGCCGAAGTCCTCCAAGCCGCCTCGCGGGCGGCCCGGCTTCGCGGGGATCCCGAGGAATCCGCGGCCCTCGCCTTTCTCCAGGCGGCCCGCCGCAAGCTACTTCCCCTTGGCTGGGAGGACAAGGACATCGACTCCTTGATCGCGGCCGGGGATCCGCGTCCGTTCCTTTCCGTCCGAGCGCCCTTCCCGGGCACGATCATCGAAGCCCCGGCCCTGCCGGGCGCCCATGTCACCCTCGGCACTCCTCTCTTCAGGACGGCCGATCCCTCGAGCTTGTGGGCCCGAGTTCACATCTTCGAAAAAGACCTGGCCCGGGTCCGTTCCGGTTCGGCCGCGGTTCTCCGGACGCCGGCCTTCCCCGGGCGCGAATTTTCCGGTCGGCTCGTGCTTATCGGCCCGGTCATGGATGAGGAAACCCAGACCGTGGAGGGGCGGATCGAAGTCGCCAACCTCGACGGCAGCCTTCGGACCGGGATGTATATCGAAGCCGACCTTCCTGCGGGCGTTGAGCGGACGGCCATTGTCGTCCCGGCTTCGGCCTTGCAGGAATTCCGTTCACAGCCGGTTGTCTTCGTCCGGACAAAGCCGGGGACGTTTGTTCTGCGGCCCGTCGAGACGGGGGCCCGGCAGGCCGGCGAAATCGAAATCGTTCGCGGGCTTTCGGCCGGGGAATGGATCGTGACCGCGGGCGGCTTCCTCATCAAGTCCGAGCTCCTGAAATCCACCCTGGCGGACGAACATGGGCATGATTGATCGCCTGATCGAGCGCTCCCTCCGCGGCCGGCTGCTGGTCCTGGTCGGCGTTGTTTTGCTGATCGGATTCGGCGTCTGGTCATTCCTCAAGATTCCCCTCGACGCCTTCCCGGACGTGACCAATATCCAGGTCGAGGTCCTCTCCACGGCCCCGGGACTGGCTCCCCTGGAAGTCGAAAAATTCGTCACGTATCCGGTCGAGCTGACCCTTCGCGGCCTGCCGCGCCTCTCCCAGCTCCGCTCGATTTCCAAGTTCGGACTCTCGGTCATCACCGTCGTCTTTGAAGACGGGGTGGACATCTATTTTGCCCGTCAGCTCGTGCTGGAGCGGCTGATCGAGGCCCGGGAGAAAGTCCCCCAGGGGATCGAAATCGCCATGGGCCCGGTGTCCACGGCCATGGGCGAAATCTTCCAGTACACGCTCGAAGGCCCCGTTCCCGACCCCGAGGACGAGGCCGCCCAAATCGAGCGGTTGACGGAGCTTCGGACGGCCCAGGATTGGATCCTGGCTCCCCTTCTCAAATCCGTTCCCGGAGTCAGCGAGATCAATTCCTTCGGCGGGTACATCCACCAATATGAAGTCACGGCCGACCCGGACCGTCTTCTGAAATACGGCCTGACGATCGGAGATTTGGCCGAAGCCCTGGAGAAAAACAACCTCAACGTCGGCGGCAATATCCTCGAAAGCGCTTCGGGCCAGGCCCTGGTCCGGGGCGTCGGCTTGTTCCGGTCGGAAGCCGATATGGAGCGGATCGTCCTCAAGTCCAGGGACGGGACGCCCGTTCTCCTCAGGGATGTGGCCGTGGCCCGAAAAAGCCAGGCGGTGCGCCAGGGCGCGGCCTTCAAGGACGGCCGGGGCGAAACCGTCGGCGGGGTGGTGATGATGCTTCGCGGGGCCAATGGCCGGGAAGTCGTCCGGGCGGTGGAAGCACAGGTGGCGGAAATCAACGCCGGTTCGGTCCTTCCCCTGGGCCTGAAAATCGTCCCGTTCTATAAGCGGTCGGACATCGTTCAGGCCAGCATCCACACGGTCAGCGAAGCGCTGATCATCGGGTCGCTGTTCGTCATCCTGGTCCTGTATCTTTTTCTCCGGAGCTTCCGCGGGGCGTTCATCGTCATCCTGGCGCTCCCCCTGTCGGTGCTGTTTACCTTCATCACCATGCGCCTGGCCGGCCTTTCGGCCAATCTGATGTCGCTCGGCGGGCTGGCCATCAGTATCGGGATGATCATCGACGCGACGATCATCCAGGTGGAAAACGTCCAAAGGCATCTCTCCGAAATCGGGAAAGGCCGGGCGAAGTTTGCGACCGTGCTTTCCGCGGTTCTCGAAGTCCGCAAACCGAGCATCTTCGGCGAGCTGATCATCGCCCTGACGTTCATCCCCATCTTCGCCCTCCAGGGAATCGAGGGCAAAATGTTCCTCCCCCTGGCCTTCACTCACGTCATCGCCCTCTTCGCCTCGCTTTGTCTTTCGCTCCTGGTTATTCCGGCCCTCTGCCACATGCTGCTCAAGCCCCAAGGCGAGAAGAGGATCGTCCTGGTCGAAGTCGTCCAGAAGGTCTACCTTCCCTTGCTCCGCTTCAGCCTGGGTCACAAGGCCGTGATCTTCGCCGTTTCACTCGTTTTTCTTGCGGGAGCGGTCGCTCTCGTCCCGCGGCTCGGCACGGAGTTCATGCCGATCATGGACGAAGGGGCGCTGGACATGGATATCCAGTTCGCCCCCGGGACTTCCCTTCCCCAATCCTTGGCCATGAGCCGCAAGGTCGAAGAGAAGATCAAGGCCTTTCCGGAGGTCGAGACCATCGTCGGCAAAACCGGCCAGACCGGGATCGCCCTGGAAGCCCGGGGTGTGGAAAAAACAGGGTACGTCGGCATCCTCAAGCCGCGGCGGGAATGGACTTCGGCCAAATCCCGCGACGAGCTGACGGATCGAATGCGGGAGGCCCTGTCGACCATTCCGGGCATGGCCTTTTCCTTCAGCCAGCCGATCGCCTGCCGGATCGACGAGCTGGTCGCCGGGACCCGGGCTCAGCTCATCGTCAAGCTTTTCGGCGAGGACCTCGACTTTCTCGCGGCCAAGGCCGGCGAGATCGCCGCTGTCCTTGGCGGGATACGCGGGGCTTCCGACCTGGTCGTGGAGAGTGTGGCCGGACAACCGTATCTTTCGATTTTCCCCGACCGGGAAAGGATCTCCCGTTACGGCCTTTCAGTCGAGGACGTTCAGACCCTGGTCGAAACGGCGATCGGCGGACGGACGGTCACCCGCCTTTATGAGGGCGAGCGGGCCGTCGACGTTTCGCTTCGTTACCCGGAGAATCGCCGCGACTCAGCCGAGGAGATCGGAAATCTCCCGTTGCGGACAAGCAGGGGGGAGATTGTTCCCCTGAGCCATGTGGCCGAAATCGTCCGGTCCGAAGGGCCGGCCCAAATCAGCCGGGAATCGGGAGAGCGGCGGATCGGCGTCGAGTGCAACATTTCGGGCCGGGATCTCGGCGGATTCGTGGCCGAGGCGCGGCGGGAGATCGGCCGGAACGTCGTCCTCCCGGCCGGGTATTTCCTGACCTGGGGCGGTCAGTTCGAAAACCAGCAGCGGGCCATGAACCGGCTGGCGGTCATTCTGCCGGTGACGGTGGGGCTCATCCTTCTGCTGCTTTTCCTGACGTTCAATTCCATTCGGCCGGCGCTTCTCGTTCTATTCAACCTTCCCTTTGCTCTGATCGGCGGGATTCTGTCGCTGTATATCTCCGGGTTGTACCTCTCGGTCCCCGCCTCGGTCGGATTTATCGCCCTCTTCGGCATCGCCGTCCTCAACGGCATCGTCCTGCTCTCTTACGTGACCCAGCTTCGGGATGAAGGGCTTCCCTCGGGCGAGGCGATCGTCAAAGGCTGTCTCAACCGGCTCCGGCCTGTGCTGATGACGGCCACGATCACGATTTTCAGCTTGGTCCCGCTGCTGTTTGCCCAAGGTCCGGGCTCGGAAGTCCAACGGCCGCTGGCCGTCGTCGTCGTCGGGGGCTTGTTCACCTCGACCCTGATGACGCTGCTTGTCCTGCCGGCTCTGTATGCCCGCTTCGGCGCTCCGCAACAAAAGGGGAAATAGGGGACGCCATCTGATCTGGTTCAGAATGATTGGTGACACTCAGAAACCGCCTATCGATCCATGCTCCAGAATTCCCGACCGGGGGGAGCGCAGCCCATGAAAGTGGCCGATAGCTCTGTTTTTCAGGGACCCATATTAACCAATATGGGCGGCGTTCACGTCCCGAAGCCGAATCCATCATCGGGAACGCAACTAAAAGAGCACCCAAGCAAGACGGAATGAACGGGAAAACCGGGCGAGATTGAACGCCGCTGAAAAACAGAGCGTCCGGATAGCGAAAATCTTTAGGTCCCGGCGAGCACCCCCGGTTGGGAATTCCAGGAGCAACCCGGGAAACAAGGGTGGGTGTCACCCATCACCTGAACCAGTGCGCCCCCTTGTCGGGAGGCCTCAATCAAGTCTATGATGGATGTATGCGGAGACGAGCCGGAGCCCTGTTTTTCTTGGTCGCGGCGGTTGTCTTGCTTGCAGCCTGCCTGCCCGAAGGGCGGGGCCTCATCGTCCTTTGCGCCGGCGACAGTCTCACCGAGCAGGGATATCCCCCGTATTTGCGGAGGATATTAAATCGGGAGGGAATACCGGCGCGGGTTGCGAACTTCGGACAGAGCGGGGCCACCTCGGGCGAGTATCTGGCTTTTTTAAAAGAAAACGAGGACCGGCTTAAGGAGGAGCGGCCCGACGTCATCCTGATTGCTTTAGGAACCAATGACCTTCGGACCGATCATGATCTTACTCCGACGGACGTTTTTCGGACGAACCTCCAGGCGATTATCGAAAAATTCCGGACATTTCGATCCCGGGGAGGAAAGATCCCGGCGATTTTCGTGGCCACGATCCCCGATATCCCTCTCGGCGACCTTCCGGTCTTCGACGCCGAGTCGGCCCGCCGGGTCCGGGCCGAAATCAACCCGGCGATAAGAGAAATCGCGGCCGCGGCGGGCCTTCCGGTTGTCGACAATCATGCCGCCCTGGCCGGCCGGGCGGACCTTTTGCCCGGCGTCCATCCCTCCTCCGAGGGATATCGCGTGATGGCCGAAACTTGGAGGAAAGCCCTCTCTTCCCAGCTCTGAAATCGTATTTGTTTCTTTTTTCCCTGCGTGTTACAATGGAACCACGCGGATATCCTCTATCCCGACACCGAGGGAATACGGAGTTCAACCATGAACAGACGCTTGATTCGCCCGAATTTCACTGAAATTAAAGACAAAATCAAAGCCGCCGAAACGCCGGACCCTGCTCCCCGGCTGTCCCACGGCCCCCATCCCTCCGCTCACCAGCCGCGGCCCGGGTCGCATGGCCCTTATGCTTCCCAGAATCAGCCGCAGCAAAAAAAGACCTATCCGCCGACGGATACGGGAGCCGAAAACTACTACTACCTCAAGCAAATGAGCAAAAAGACCCCGATGGCCGTCGTCTTTCAGGACGGCGAAATCCTCGAGGGGTATATCGAATGGTATGACCGCAATTGCATCAAGCTCAATCGGGAAGGCGCTCCGAACCTCCTTGTCTATAAGAACGCCCTTAAATGCATGTATAAGCTCAGCGAAGGCAAGGAATCCTCCGAGGAGGAAGGCGAGCCCGAAGGCAAATGATGCTTCCCCGGATCGGGATCTCGCTTGGAGATCCGGGGGGGATCGGCCCGGAGGTGATCCTTCGGGCGCTTTTCGAAGCCGGACATCTTCCCCCCGCTCGTTATATCGTTTTCGGTCCACAGCGAGCTTCTTGAGAACGAAGCAAAAGCGATCGGCCGAAAAGCCGATTTCCTTACCTGGAAAGCGCGACGGCAGGTCTTTGGATCCGGGCATTTTTATCCGCGATCTTCCCGGACCCGCGGGGCCAGTCAAGAAAGGGGCCTCCGATCCCGCCTCGGGAAAGGCTTCGTTTTCCTGGTTTGAGGAAGCCGTCGCCTCCGCCCGGAAGGGCGAGCTCGAGGCCGTCGTGACGGCTCCGATCTCCAAGCATGCCTGGAACCTGGCCGGCCTTCCGTGGCGCGGACACACCGAATACCTGGAACAGTTTTATCCCGAGGCGGTGATGAGCTTCTGGTCGGACCGTCTGACCGTCGCTCTGCTCAGCCACCACCTCCCCCTTCGGGAGGCCCTCGACCGGGTGGAGCCCGAGTCCCTGGCCCGATTTTTCCGGGTCATCCACCGATCCGTATCCGGGAAATCCGGCGGCGGGGAAACGGAAATCCTGGTCGCCGGGCTCAATCCCCATGCCGGCGAAGAAGGTCTTCTGGGTTCCGAAGAGCGGGACATCATCGGTCCGGCGGTCGCCGAAGCTCGGCGGGCGGGAATTCCGATCCGGGGGCCGTTCCCTCCGGATGTTATCTTTCGCAAGGCCTTAGGGCGTCCGGAAAAGATTGTCGCCGCCATGTACCACGACCAGGGCCTCATCCCATTCAAGCTCACGGCGTTCGAAACCGGAGTGAACGTCACCCTCGGCCTGCCGTTTATCCGGACATCGCCCGACCACGGGACAGCCTACGATATTGCCGGGAAAACGCCGGCCGATCCGGGGAGCATGGCCGAAGCCCTCCGCCTGGCCGCGACCTTATGCGGCGGCCGGTCTTTAAGGCGGTCCGGACCTGGCGGTCGAGGTCGCGTTCCTTGATCGCTTCCTTCTTTTCGTAAATCTTCTTGCCCTTGCCCAGGGCGATTTCGATTTTGACCAGCCCCTTGTCGTTGAGGAGAACCCGGAGAGGGATGAGCGACAGTCCGCGCTCATGGACTTTTCCGGCCAGGCGCTTGATTTCCCGGCGGTGAAGGAGGAGCTTTCGCAGCCTCCGGGGGTCGTGATTCCAGCGGTTGGCGGCCTCGTAGGGATTGATATGACAGTCGATCAGGACGATTTCCCCGTCGCGCACATCGGCAAAGCTTTCCTTCAAGCTGATCCGGCCTTCGCGGATGGACTTGACCTCGCTCCCCTGGAGGACGATCCCGGCCTCGAATGTTTCCAGAATTTCGTAGTTGAACCGGGCCGGCCTATTAACCGCGATGACTTTCATGGCTCGACCCGGACGAGGCCGACCTGGCGCTTGTCCATCTTGACGACGATGAACCGCCGTCCGCCGTGGAGAAGGACGTCTTTTTCCTTGGGGATGCGGCCGAATTCGGAAAGGAGGAAGCCCGCCAGGGTCGTATATTCGGTGCTTTCCGGAAGTCCCAGCTCCAGGCGTTTATTGATGTCCTTGATCCCCGCAGAGCCCTTGATAATGACGGCCCCGTTTTCGGCGGGTAAATGCCAGTCCTCCTCCGGAGCGTCGTATTCGTCCCGGATGTCGCCGACGATTTCCTCAACGATATCCTCGATGGTCACGAGACCTTCCATGTTTCCGAATTCATCGACGATAAAGGCCATCTGGACGCCCTTTTCCTGCATCTGGAGGAGGACTTTCTCGACCGGAGCGGACTCGGGGACGAAGAAGGGCTTGCGGAGGAGGGCCGTCAGCTCGAAAGGCCGGTCGGCTGCCAGGCAAAGGAATAGGTCTTTGACATAGATCAGGCCCTCGATATGATCCATCCGGCCACGATAGACGGGGTAACGGCTGAATCCTTCGGCCACGATAAGTTTGAGGATCTGCTCCCGGGTTGCGGAGATTTCGATAGCCTTGATCCGGGGCCGGGGGATCATGATTTCCTTGACCGGGCGGGCGGCCAGGTCGACGATTTCGGCGATCATGGCCTTGCGGTGGGCCGGAAGGCCTTTCATGCCGGAATGGAGGAGGGCTTTGGCTTCCTCTTCCGCCATCAGCGGCGACAGCCCGGCCGGCGTTTTGCGCGCGGAGGGGAACATCAACCGGGACAGGAAGGTGAAGATGCGGACCAGGGGATAAAAAAGAACGAGAAGGAACCGGATCACCGGAGAGAAAAGGAGAGAAATCCGGGCCGGATGTCGAGTGGCGAGGATTTTGGGATTGATTTCGGAAAAAACGAGAAGGATGACCGTCGTTCCGGCCGTGGCCAGGAGGATCGCGGTCGTGTCGTTTCCGAGAAGCGAAGTGGCGAGCGACGTAGCCAGGGCGGCGGCCGCGGTATTGACCAGGTTGTTGCCGATGAGGACGGTGGTCAGAAACTCGTCGATCCGGGCGGTGATTTTTTTCACCGAAGCGGCCCGGCGGGAGCCTGTTTTCTCCAGGTAATCGAGGGTGTGAGGTTTAACGGCAATAAAAGCCGTTTCGCTCATGGAAAAAAAGGCGCTCAGGACGATGAAAAGGAAAAACAGGAGGACCGACGTCAGGATCATGACCGCCGCTCAGGCGTCCAGGCCGACCTTGACATCCTTGAAGCAGGCGGACAGCGTCGAGGTGATTTTCCGTTCGATTTGGGTTGTCGACATGGAAGAGGCCATGGCGATCTCGGAAACGACGAGCTCCTTGGCTTTCTCCATCATTTTCTTTTCGCGGAAGGACAAGGGTTTGGACAGGCTGAGATAGTAAAGGCTTTTCAGGACGGCGACCATATTCAGGACCGTTCCCGACTTCATCAGGCCGGTGTGTTCCTTGTACCGACCCTTCCAGTTCATCGTTACCTCGACTTCTCCGTTTTTCAAGTAGTCGAAGATCTCCTTGACGGCCCCGTTCCCGATCAGCTTGCGGATGCCGATTTCCTCGCAGGAGGACAGGGGGACCATGACCAGGGTATTGCTGGTTTGGAGGCGGAGGTGGTAGACGGTGAATTTCTCGCCGTTGTAGGCCTGCTCTTGGACGTCGACAACGAGGCCCAGTCCCTGATTGGGATATATCACTCTATCGCCAATCTTAAAGCAGTTCATAGACCCTAATTCTAGCAAAATTAGGAGTTTTCGTCAACTGCCGTGTCTTTTTAACGCATAGAAATCCGATGTGATAACTGTGGAATATTTCCGTCAACCGTCCTGCCGGCGGATCCGATTGTAAAGCGTTGTTCGGGAGACGTTTAAGATGCGGGCGGTTTGGGAAACATTGTGATGGGTCAGGGCCAGGAGGGTCAGGATATATTCGCTGATCAGGTCGTCCAGGGTCGGCAGTTTGGAAACAGGCGTGGACCGGGATTCCTCGTCGGCGAAAAAGGATTCCAGGAAACGGTTCATGATCAGCGGGTGCGGGCCTGATGGAGGAGACGGAAGTTATTGGAGACGACGTAGGAGAGGGCGAGGTTGGAGGCCAGGGAGGCGATCCAGCCCAGCGGCTTGTTTCTTTTGTAGAGGGCCTTGGTCCCGAAGTAGGAGGCGATGGTCAGACCGCCCTTGACCGCGGCAAAAACCAAGTCATTCTTCACGAAGGGCTTCATGAAGGGGTTGCCTTCGGAAAGATGGGGATACGCGAGGCATTGCTTGGTGGAAACGAAGTCGGCGACGTTGAGGGCGACCATGGACAGGAGGGAAGCCTCGAACATGGCGTCGTTGAATCCTCGGGAGCGGAAGCTTGGGTCGAGGATCGTTTGGGCGGAGGAGAGCGAGACGAGCCGGGGATCGAGGGTGATCTGGGAATAATCGGGCTCTGAGGCCGTGGAGGGCTCGGCCATAGCCGGGGAAACGGCCAGGAGGACCGAATAGTCGACGGCGGGCAGAAGCGGCGTTTCGATCAGGGAGGAGGAGGCCAAGGAGACGCCAGAAAGGAGGGGGATTGAGATAAGAAAGGCAAGGACCATTTTCTTCAACTTGGCGTCTCCTTGGATGTTCATGCCAATATATAAAGCAAATAATGGGCCAATATTAAATATGAGTATAAATAATAGATAATAAAATAAATAACTAATATATTAAATGAAAATAGTCTTATGTTATAGTGGCTAAATAATAGACATATTAGCTGAATACTGTCGTAAATGAAACATAACAATATAAATACGCGTTATTTAATGATCTCTAAGAAAAATGTTCACAATGTGGTCTTTGGCGGACCGAATGGCGACCTGGTTTTTGGCTTGTTTCTGTGAATCCGGGGTGTTGGCTCGACCGATGTTGCCGGAAAGGCCCAGCCTACGGGCTTGACATGGGGGCCGCGGTCGTTTAAGATAGGCGCCTTAATTCCTGCGCAAGGTGAGATTATGAAGCCCTCGTTTAACCCTAATAATCGGAAGCGTAAAAAAGCGCATGGTTTTCTCGTCCGGATGAGTTCGGCCGGCGGCCGGAAAGTCATGAAAAGACGCCGGGCGAAAGGGCGCAAACGTCTCGCGGTTGAATGAGCGATTCCTACGGACCTCGCGAGAGGATCCGAAAAAAATCGGATTTCCAGGCGCTTTATCGGAAGGGCCGGAGCTTTCGGAGCAGATATTTCACGGTCGTTTATCTTCTGAACGACCTAGGGTATCCGCGAATGTCCGCCGTTTCGAGCCGGAAGGTCGGAAACGCCGTCCGGAGAAACCGGGCCCGTCGCCGCGCCCGGGAGCTATTTCGCCGGAACAAGGATTCGTTGAAAACGCCTATGGATATGCTCGTCATTACCCGCGCGGAGATGGTCGAAGCCTCTTGGCCTCTCCTCCGGGAGCAGTACTGCGGCGTTTCTTGCTTCGTTGCCGCGGGGGGCCTCCGGCCGATGAAACGTCCCTTCCTTGCCCTCATCCGCCTCTACAAGAAGATGATTTCCCCTCTGTTGGGGACGCATTGTCGCTATTACCCGACCTGCGCGGATTATACCTACCAAGCCATCGAAAAATACGGCCTGCTTCGCGGGGCCGGACTTGGACTCAAGCGGCTCCTCCGGTGCCATCCGTTCCATGCCGGAGGACTCGACCCCCTTCCCTGAGAGGATCACCGATATGGATACCAAACGGATCATTGCTCGCGATCGTCCTTTCGCTCGGCGTCCTTGTGCTCTGGCAGTACGTCTTCGTCCCGAAGGCGCCTGAACCGGTAGCCAACCCCCAGGCAGCCGGGCCGCAGACGGCGCCCGTCACCCAGGCTCCCCCTGCGGCCGGAGGGGAAAAGACGGCCCAACCTGAGCCCCGCGAGACGGCCGGTGTCCCCGTAACGGCTTCTCCCGAAGCCGTGACCGCCGCCGCCGAAGAGCGGTTCACCGTCTCGACCCCGCTCTATACCGCCCTGTGGACGAACAAAGGCGCCGTGCCGGTCAGCTGGAAGCTCCTGCGCCACAAGAACGAGAAGAAAGAAGACCTCGAGCTCGTCCCGGCCGCGGCCGCCGAGGCCGGCGTTTTTCCCTTCACCCTGCTGGAGGAAATCGACCCGACCCGGGCGACTCTCGACGGCCTCCGGACCAGTTCCTTGAACGTCTCCCTTTATGAGGTCACCGGCGGAAACCTGACTCTCAGAGATGGAGAAAAAGGAACCCTCCGGTTCCGGTACGCCGACGGCCAGGGACTCGAAGTTGAAAAGGCGTTCACCTTCGTCGGCGGCCGGTATGATGTCGAAACGGCCGTTTCCGTCCGCCGCGGCGGCCGGCCCGTCGACTTCCGCATCCTCTGGGGCCCCGGCTACGGGAATCCCTCGGAAGCGGAGCTCAAGCAGCGGTACGGCGGGGGCCCCGGGGCTTCCCTGATGGCCGGAGGCAAGCTCTACCGGGTCGACGAGCGTAAATACAAGCCCGAAGCCAGCCTCTACAATTACATCAGCTGGTCGGCCTACGACGATAACTACTTTGCGACGATCTTTCTCCCGGAGGCGGCGACGGGCTCGGCCTCGTTCCTCCGTTTCGAGAACGGCAAGGCTCCGTACTATTTCCTGGCCGCCTCGGCCCCGCGGACGATTTTCGTCGGCCCCAAGGAAATCGAGGTTCTCAAGGCCCTGGGCTCCGACACGCGGAAGGTCGTCCGGTACGGGATGTTCGGCTTTATCACCGAGATCCTGTTCGCCGGCCTCCAGGCGATCCACAAGGTGATCCCCAACTGGGGCTTTGCCATCATCGTCCTGACGATTCTCATCAAGATCCTTTTCTTCCCCCTGACCTACAGCTCGAGCAAGTCGATGGCCAAAATGGCCGACCTCCAGCCCAAGATCAAGGCCCTGCGGGCCAAGTACAAAAAGGCCAAAACCGACATCCAGCAGCGGCGGGAGATGAACGAGGAGATGATGAAGCTCTACAAGGAGCACGGCGTCAACCCGGCCGGCGGATGCCTGCCGCTGCTCATCCAGCTCCCCGTCTTCTGGGGGTTCTTCCGCCTCTCTACGGTGGGCATCGAGTTGCGCCAGAGCCCGTGGATGTTCTGGATTAAGGACCTGTCGCGTCCATGACCCGACGTATATCACCCCCCTGCTGATGGGCGCGACGCAATTCATCAGCCAGAAGATGACCCCGACTTCGGCCGACCCGGCCCAGGCCAAGATGATGCTGTTCATGCCCGTGGTCATGACCCTCTTCTTCCTGAACTTCCAGAGCGGCCTGGTCCTCTACTGGCTGACGTCCAACGTCCTTCAGATCGGCCAGCAAGCGTTGATGAACAAGCTGATGCATAAACAAAAGGTTGAGTCCCATGGAAAACCAAGAAAAAAGTGACGTCGAGCCCGAAGTCGAGGAAGTCCCCGAATTCAAGGGGAAGAACCTCGAAGACGCCATCCTCCACGCCGAGCACAAGCTGAAAGTTCCGCGAACCGAGTTCGAATACGAGGTCGTCACCGAAAAAACGCGCCTCTTCGGCCTCGGCAAGGAAGTCGTCATCTGGGCCAAGATCAAACGGGCCGGAAAGTCCGGCGACATGACGGTCTTTCTCGACCGCCTGATGAACGTGTTCCCCCTGGAGCTGACCTATGAAATCAAGACCAAGGACGACATCAATTTCGTCGTCTTCGGCGGGGCGGACAAGCAGCTTCTTCTCTGGAAAGACGGCGCGTTGCTCCTGGCCATCCAGCATCTCCTCAACAAAATCTCCGACGAAAAGTCCAGGTGGATTGCGAGTTCTTCCGGAAGCGCAAGGAGAAATCCCTTCGCGATTACGCCCTCGACGTCGCCCACCGGGTTTCTGAATCCGGCCGAAACGAGATCCTCGACCTCATGAATCCCTACGAGCGCCGGATCGTCCACATCGCCGCCAACCAGGTTCCCGGAATCACCAGCGAAAGCTTGGGCGAAGGATTTTTAAAACGGGTTAAAATCTTTCCGGCTGTCCGGCGCCCCCGTTGATCCGAGCCGAGCAGGCCGGGGAGCGAGCCGTCGCCGTGTCCGAACGTCCCCTGAGCGGAACGATCGTCGCCGTCTCAACGCGCCTCGGGCCACGGCGGGATCGGCATCATCCGGCTGAGCGGTCCGGCCGCCCTGGAGATCGCCCGGAAGGTTTTCCATCCGAAGCGGAAAGCGGCGAAAATTTCGCCGGGCCGGGCTTGTCTTCGGTTCGGTCGCGCGATCCCGAAGACGGCCGCCCTTTCGACGAAGGCTTTCTCCTCTTTTTCAAAGCGCCGCGTTCTTACACCGGCGAGGATGTCGTCGAGCTCAACCTTCACGGAAGCCCCGTTCTCCTTGATGAAGTCGTCAAGCTGGCGGTCCGGCTGGGCGCTCGGCCGGCCGGGCCGGGCGAATTTACTCTCAGGGCGTTTCTGTCCGGGCGCCTCGACATCCTCCAGGCGGAGGCCATCGACGACTTGATCCGGGCGACGTCGCTCGTCCAAGCCAAGTCCGCCTTCCGGGGAGTCGAAGGGGCGCTCTCGCGGAAAATCGCCTTCCTCCGCGGGGCGATCATCTCGCTTTCGGCGGCGATCGAAGCGGAGATCGAGTTTCCCGAGGAAAGCCGGCCGGCGCCCCGGTCTCATTATGCCGAGAAAATCGATCGGATATATTCAGACGTCGGCATCCTCCTTCAAAGCTACGAGCAGGGACGGAGTCTTTCCCGCGGCGTCACCCTGGCCCTTGTCGGTCGGGCAAATTCTGGTAAATCTACTCTATTCAATAATTTACTAGAAGAATCGAGGGCGATTGTCACTCCGTTTCCGGGAACGACG
The DNA here is from genome assembly GCA_963783665.1 of Candidatus Aminicenantota bacterium. Lineage (GTDB taxonomy): Bacteria > Acidobacteriota > Aminicenantia > Aminicenantales > UBA4085 > JAAZPG01. The sequence continues at coordinate 156,551 of CAWANZ010000003.1, forward strand.
CGCGATTTTCTCCGGGAAAGGTTCCGGCTTAAGGACGCTTCCTTCACGCTGATCGATATGGCCGGATTGGGGCGCCCCGGGTCGCCGGTCGAGCGCGAGGGAATCCGGCGGGGCAAGAAGATCGCGGCCGAGGCCGACGGCCTTCTCCTCCTCCTGGACGGCAGCCGGGCTCTCTCGCCGTCCGATCGTCGGCTCATTGACTCCTACCGGGACCGCAAAGTCATCCTGGTCGTCAACAAGGCCGACCTGGGGGCGAAGATTCCGGTTTCCGAGCTGCGCCGCCTCTACCCGGGCCTTCCGGTCGCGGCGATCTCGGCTTTGAAGGGCCTGGGCATCGGCGTTCTTCGGGATTTGATATACCGGAAATTCCGCCCTCTCGAAACGCCGGATGACCTCATCGTCTTTCGGAAGCGGGACAAGCTTCTTCTGGAAGAGATATCCTCTCATCTCCTTCAAGCGAAAAAAATCATCCTCGGCGGAGGCCCGATCGAGACGGTCGCGGAGGAAGCCAGGGAGATTGTTTCGGTCATCGCCCGGATGACCGGCGAGATCCGCCCCGACGATATCCTCAACGATATCTTTTCCCGCTTCTGCATAGGCAAATAGCCCCACCTCATCTCTCCTTCGAATCTTCGACGGCCGGGATTTCGAAAGCGCTTCGTTTTGTCATTTCGGAACCGGCGGATATAATACGGGACAAGATGTCCGTTAAGTCCGATTCCTACGACCTCGTGATCGTCGGCGCCGGTCATGCCGGCTGCGAAGCCGCCGCGGCCGCCGCGGCCATGGACTCTTCGGTCTGCCTGGTCACGATGCATTTCGAGACGATCGCCCAGATGTCCTGCAATCCGGCGATCGGCGGATTGGCTAAGGGGCATCTCGTCCGGGAGATCGACGCCTTGGGCGGAATCATGGGCCTGCTGGCCGACGAAACCGGGATCCATTTCCGGCTCCTCAATCGAAGCCGCGGGGCGGCCGTCCAGGCGCCGCGAGCCCAATGCGACAAGTCCCGATATCGGCCAGGCGATGAAAGCGCGGCTTGAGCAAATCCAGAACTTGAATCTTTTTCAAGGGATCGTGACCGGGCTGCTCGTGGACAAAGGAAAAATCGCGGGCGTATCGCCTAAACGACGGTCATGTCATCCGGGCAAAGGCCGTCATCCTCACGCCCGGGACGTTTCTCAACGGCCTCATTCATATCGGCCTATCGAGCTACCCGGCCGGCCGGGCCAACGAGCCGCCCGCTCCCGAGCTCGGTTGTGAGCTGAAGCGCTCGGCCTGGAGACTTTCCGGCTGAAGACCGGGACGCCGATGCGCCTGGACGGAAAAACGATCGACTGGTCGGACTTCGACCCCCAGCCGGGGGACGAAGACCCGGTTGGGTTCTCTTTCCGGCCCGGAAACAGGCTTGAAAATAAAGTCGACCTGTTTTCTGGGATACACCAACGAGAAAACCCACCGGGTCATCCGCCGGGACCTGGATAAATCCCCGCTCTTCTGCGGCCGGATCCGGGGCCTCGGCCCGAGGTACTGCCCGTCGATCGAGGACAAAGTCGTCAAGTTCGCCCACCATTCCCGGCATCAGTTCTTTCTCGAGCCGGAAGGCCTCGATACTGCCGAGGTCTACGTCAACGGGCTTTCTTCGAGCCTGCCCTACGAAACCCAGCGGGATATCCTCCGGACCATCCCCGGCTTGGCCGAGGCGGCCATCCTCCGGCCGGCCTATGGAATCGAATATGATGCCGTCATGCCGACCCAGCTGCGTCCGACGCTGGAAACGATCCCGGTCGCCGGCCTTTATCTGGCCGGACAGATCAACGGCACTTCAGGGTACGAAGAGGCCGCCGCCCAGGGCCTTATGGCCGGGCTCAATGCCATATTGAAAATCCGAAAAAAGAAACCGTTCGTTCTGGGGCGGGAGGAAGCCTATATCGGAGTGCTGATTGACGATTTGATTTCCAAAGGAGTCGAGGAGCCGTACCGGTTGTTCACCTCGAGAGCGGAACACCGACTCCATCTCCGCATCGATAACGCCGACTCCCGGCTTTCGAGGTATGGCCGGGAGCTCGGGCTTCTCTCCGAGACGGATTTTTCGAATTTTCAAAAGAAGGAAAAGCGATTGGCGGCAGCCCTTGTCCTATCTCGAAAAGACGAAAATCGCTCCGGAAGGGACCGACCGGATTCCTCTCAAGGAATTCCTCCGGCGCCCCGATATCGAATTCGAGAATGTGCTAGAATACGGGCCGATGCCAGAGATTCTTTCAGGTGAGGAGATTCGGCGCCTGACGGCCGAGGTCAAATACGAGGGGTACCTGAAAAAACAGGAAACCGAGGTCGCCCGCATCCGGAAAATGGACGGAATGCGGATTCCATCGGGATTCGATGTTTCTCTCGTTCACGGATTGGGCCGGGAAGCGATCGAAAAAATCTCGAAATATAAGCCGAAAACAATGGGGGAAATGAAAAAGATCCCGGGCTTGACACCTTCCGATGTCATGAACGTCTTTATCCATATCGCGACCGGTAATGTTCCACGTGGAACATTTGCCCAAAGGACCCGTTTCGAAGATGAGTAGAATCATCGCCGTCGCCAATCAAAAGGGCGGGGTCGGAAAGACGACGACCTCGATCAATCTCGCCGCCGCCCTCGCTTTCAAGAAAGACAGGGTTCTGTTGATTGATTTTGACCCCCAGGGCATGGCCTCGGCCGGCTTGGGAAGGGTTAAAGAGCCCAATAAGGGGATCTATTGGGCGATGATGGGGGGCCGCGACATCCTGGACTGCGTCTCGGGTACCGAGATGGACAACCTGTACCTCTGTCCCTGCTCGCCCGAGCTTGCCGGGGTGGAAGCGGAGCTTTTCAATTCCGAAGACCGGGAAAAGAAGCTGAAAAATGCCCTGGAAAAAGTGAATTCCAAGTTCCATTTCATCATCATCGACTGCCCGCCTTCCCTGGGATTTTTAACCATTAACGCTCTTTCGGCTGCGGATTCCGTCCTGATACCCGTCCAAACAGAGTTTTTCTGTATGGAAGGCATTCCGGACCTTCTGAATACCTTGAATGAAGTCCGGACCTACTTCAATCCGAGCTTGAAAATCGAGGGCGATTGTCCTGACAATGTATGATGAAAGGACCAACCTCTCCAAGCAGGTCGCCGAGGAAGTCCGGAAATCCCTTAAGGAGCTTGTTTACCGGACCATCATCCCGAGAAGCATCAGACTGGCCGAGGCGCCTTCTTTCGGCAAACCGGTGCTTCTCTACGACCCGAGGTCGCGGGGGGCGGAAGCTTATATATCCCTGGCTCAGGAGATTCTGGCAAAATGAAAAAAGCGCTCGGCAAAGGCATCAAAGCGTTCATCCCGGAGGAATACGGTATTCTAAAAGCAGAATCCTTTACCGAACTCGACATCGACCAGCTGTCCCCCAGCCCGTTTCAGCCCCGGGTGAAATTCGACGACCAGGCTATCTCAGAGCTGGCCCAGTCGATCAAGGAAACCGGGATCCTCCAGCCGATTCTCGCCGTCCCGGCCGGCGGCAGGTATAATATCGTCATCGGCGAGCGGCGCTGGAGGGCCGCCCAGAGGGCCGGTTTGCGGAAAGTTCCCGTCATCATCCGAAACCTCTCCAAGGAACGCCAGATGGAGGCCTCCATCATCGAGAACCTTCAGCGGGCGGACCTCAACCCGATCGAAATCGCCCGGTCGCTCAAAGGCTGGATCGAGGTCATCGGCTATATCCCAGGAGGAAGTGGCCGAAAAAGTCGGCAAGGACAGGGCCACGGTGGCCAATTTCCTCCGGTTGCTCAATCTCCCGGACTCCGTCCAGACCATGCTTCTTCAGGAGAAGATCTCGATGGGCCATGCCCGGGCCATTCTCGGAATTGAGGATCCCAAGGCCCAAATCGAGGCCGCCCGATGGGCCGCGGAAAAAGGCCGGAGCGTCCGTGAGGTCGAGGACTTCGTCAACCAACGCCGCAAAACGAAGGGGCCCCGGCGGACGAAGCTCGACCCGGACCTGGAAGCGCTTCAGGAAGACCTTCTCCAGCATCTGGGAGCCAAGGTTTGCATCTCCGGCACTTCGAAAAAAGGAATCGATCAAGATCTCGTATTTTTCGCTCGGCGAATTGAACCGGATCTATGAATTGATCAAAGGAGCGCGCCCATGAAAGACGTCAAGGAAAAAAAGCGGGAGTGGAACGAATCCAAGCTCTCCGGATTTTTCGACGACGGGACGGAGATCGTCAGGCGAGCTGAAATTCAAGGGATCATTCCGAATCGATGGTTTCTTCAAAGGAAAGATCGATCTCGGCCGATATGCTGATCATCGGCGAGCGGGGCCATGTCGACGCCGACGTTCGGGTCGGTTATGCGGTCATCAACGGAGAATTCCGCGGCCAGATCTTCGGCGAGGAAAAAGTCGAAATCCACGATCATGGCCGGGTTTTCGGAACGATCATATCCCCCAAGCTCGTGATCGCCGAAGGCGCGTACTTGGAAGCCAAATGCCAGACGACGGACTCCGGCGCTCCGGAAGAGACGGAGCCGAAGGCCCTTTAGCTTTGCGCAAAGCTCTGGCCGTCATCCCCGTCCGTTTCGGTTCGACCCGTTTTCCCGGAAAACCGCTCGCCCTGATCGCCGGCCGGCCGATGATCCGGTGGGTCGTCGAAGGCGTGCGGGCCTGCCGAGCCCTCGACCGGGTGATCGTGGCTACCGACGACCTGCGGATCCTCGAGGCCGTTCGGTCTTTTGGTGCGGAAGCGGTCATGACCTCGGCGGATCATGCTTCGGGTACGGACCGGGTTGCCGAAGTCGCGGCGGGCTGCGACCATCCGATCGTGATCAACGTCCAGGGCGACGAACCCCTGGTCGAAGGGAAGATGCTGGAGGGGCTCGTCGACGCCCTCCAGGATCCCGGCTTGCCCATGGCCAGCTTGATGGCCCGGGTGACCGACATGCCGGGTTTCGACGAACCCCATCGGGTCAAGGTCGTCGTCGACGCCGCGGGAAACGCCTTGTACTTCTCCCGGTCGGCCATCCCGCACGGCGCTTCCGGATTTTTCTTCCAGCATGTCGGCATCTACGGCTATCAGCGTGAATTTTTGCTCGGCTTCCAAAGCCTTCCGCCGTCGCGTCTCGAGCAGGCCGAACGGTTGGAGCAGCTCCGCGTTTTGGAATGCGGGCGCCGAATCCGGATGATCGAAATCGCCCGGCCGACCTTGAGCGTGGACGTGCCCGGCGATATAATAAAAGTCGAAGAATTTCTGAAAGCGCAAGGCAGCCATGACTAAATTTATTTTCGTGACGGGCGGAGTCCTTTCGGCTTTGGGCAAAGGGATCGCCGCCGCTTCGATCGGCCGGTTGCTGGAAAGCCGGGGTTTCAAAATCACCCTTCTCAAGCTCGACCCGTACCTGAATGTCGACCCCGGAACGATGAGCCCGTATCAGCACGGCGAGGTTTACGTCACGGACGACGGCGCCGAAACAGACCTGGATCTTGGCCATTATGAACGATTTACCTCGACTCGAACGACCAAGTACCACAATTGGACGGCCGGAAAAATCTACGACCTTATCCTCCGGAAAGAGCGACGGGGCGAGTATCTGGGAAAAACCGTCCAGGTCATCCCCCACGTCACCGACGAAATCCAGTGCGCCCTGAAGTCCGTCGCCGAGAACAACGATATCGTCATCGTCGAGATCGGCGGGACGGTCGGCGACATCGAGAGCCAGCCGTTCCTGGAAGCCATCCGCCAGATGCGGCTGACTCACGGACCGGAGCATACGCTCTTCGTCCATCTGACTTATGTCCCCTACATGAAGACTTCGGGTGAGCTGAAAACGAAGCCCACCCAGCATTCGGTCAAAGAGCTGCGGGCGATCGGGATTCAGCCCGACATCCTTCTCTGCCGGACCGACCGGAACCTCAGCCCGGAGTTGAAAGCGAAAATCTCGATGTTCACGAACGTCGCCGAAAGCGCGGTTGTCACCGCCCGGGACGTGGAGAATATCTACGAGATCCCGCTCATCTTCGCCGACCAGGGGCTGGACGTTCTCATCACGAAGCAGCTCGGCTTGAAGCCGAAGATCCGGGCCTTGGGCCAATGGAAGGCGTTCGTCGCCAGGATGAACAACCCCAAGGACGAGGTCGAGATCGCCATCGTCGGCAAGTACGCCGGCCTGGAGGATTCCTACCTGAGCCTCAAGCAGGCCTTGATCCACGGGGCGGTGGCCAACGAACTCAAAGTCAAGATCGAGTGGATCGAAGCGGAGAATCTGGAGAAAGGAAAGCTCGAGAAAACCCTGGGGGCCAAGGACGGCATCCTCATCCCCGGCGGCTTCGGCCAGCGGGGCATCGAAGGGAAGATCCGGGCGGCGGCGTTTGCCCGGGAAAAAAAGGTTCCGCTGTTCGGCATCTGCCTCGGGATGCAATGCGCGACGATCGAGTTCGCCCGCAACGTCGCCGGCTTGAAGGGAGCCAACTCGACGGAGTTCGACGAAGAGACGCCGGCCCGGATTTTCTTTAAGTGGCGGGAGCTTAAGGGCGTGACCGATCTCGGGGGAACGCTCCGCCTGGGCCAGTATCTTTGCCGCATCCAGAAATCGTCTTTAGCATACAAAATCTATCGGAATGAAGAAATATGGGAGCGCCACCGCCACCGCTTCGAATTCAACCCGGCTTTCGAGAAGCCGCTGATCGAGGCCGGGCTGCGCATCTCGGGCAAGAATCCCGACTATGGCCTGGCCGAGATCGTCGAGCTCCCCGACCATCCTTGGTATCTCGGCTGCCAATTCCATCCCGAATTCAAATCCCGGCCTCTCCGGCCGCATCCGCTCTTCAAATCGTTCATCGGAGCCAGCTATGCCCACCGCCAGGAACGACGTTCGCGTTGACCCGGGCTTTTCCACCCGGCTCGGCGAGCCCGGCCTTTTTCTCATCGCCGGACCCTGCGTCATCGAAACCCGGGCTAAAACGATTGCCCTGGCCCGGCGGCTCGCGGCCGTGACGAAGCGTCTGGGCGTCCCCTTCCTTTTTAAGGCCTCTTACGACAAAGCCAACCGGACGTCGGTTCGGTCATTTCGCGGCCCGGGTCTTCGGGCCGGCTTGGATATCCTCGCCGCAGTCCGCGAAACGGTCGACGTCCCGGTCCTGTCCGATGTTCACGAAACATCCCAGATCGAGGCGGCCGCCCGCATCCTGGATGTCCTCCAGATCCCGGCCTTTCTCTGCCGCCAGACGGATCTTGTCCTGGCCGCGGCCCGCACGGGCAAGCCGGTCAACATCAAGAAAGGCCAGTTCCTCGCCCCGGGCGACATGATGCATGTCGTCGAGAAAGTTCTCAGCGCGGGCAACGCCCGGATCATCATCACCGAGCGAGGCACCTCGTTCGGCTACCACGACCTGGTCGTGGATATGCGGGCGATCGCGGAAATGAAGGCCCTCGGCTTCCCCGTGGTCATCGACGCCTCGCATGGCGTCCAGAAGCCGGGCGGAGCCGGCGGGGCGTCCGGCGGGGAGCGGCGTTTCATCCCGGTCCTGGCCCGGGCGGCGGTGGCCGCCGGAGCGGACGGCTTGTTTCTCGAAGTCCATGACGACCCGAGCCGGGCCCGGTCGGACAAGGAAAACGCCTGGCCGATGGATGAGGTCGAAACTCTCCTTTCCATGGCCTCCTCCGGATATCCCGAGCGCTTGGGAGAACCGCAATGACAAGGAACGAGATCATCCGGACGGGCCGGGAGGTTCTCGGAACTCGAGGCCGCCGCGGTTTCCTCGCTGCGGGAGAAACTCGGCGAGCCGTTCGTCCGGGCGGTCAACCTCCTGCGCAAAACGAAAACGCGGGTCATCGTCCTGGGCATGGGCAAATCGGGCCTCGTCGGGCGGAAAATCGCGGCCACCCTGGCCAGCTGCGGCACTCCGGCGATGTTCGTCCATCCGGCCGAAGCCGGGCATGGCGACCTGGGAATGATCCTGGAAGGCGATGTCGTGATCGCCGTCTCCTACAGCGGCGAAACGCGCGAGATCGTCGACCTCCTCGGCTACATCAAGCGCTTGGGGGTGAAGCTGATCCTGATCACCGGGGCGCCGCATTCCCATATCGCCCGTTACTCCGACATCGTTCTGGAAGCCCGGATCGAAAAGGAAGCCGGCCCGAGCGGCCTGGTCCCCACGGCGAGCTCCACGGCCGCCTTGGCCTTGGGCGACGCCCTGGCCGTCACGGTGATGAAAGGCAAGGGATTTACCGAGCGGGATTTCGCCTCGGTCCATCCCAAGGGGGCCCTGGGCAAGCGCCTTCTCCGGATCGAAACGCTGATGCACAAGGGCCGGAGGGTCCCCCGGGTTCGGCCGGAGTCGCCGATGGGCCGGGTGATCGAGGAGATGACGGCCAAAAAGCTGGGCATGACCTGCGTGGTCGATACGGCCGGCCGCCTGGCCGGCGTCATCACCGACGGCGACCTCCGCCGGATGATCGCCAAGCACAAGGAGACGATCCTGGCCCGAACGGCCGGCGAATGTATGACCCGGTCCAACCGCTGACCGCGACGAAAAACGACCTGGCGGTCGAGGCCCTCAACGTCATGGAACAGAACCGGATCACCTCGCTCGTCGTCCTCGACCCCAAGGGAAAAGTGGAAGGGATCATCCATCTTCACGACCTCTGGCGGACGGAGATGCTGTAATGGGGAAGCGGGCGCGGGCCGGCCGGATCCGGATGATCCTGGCCGACGTCGACGGAACGTTGACCGATGGATCCTTCACCCCGCTTCTCGACGGCGAAGAGATGAAGTCCTACAATACCAAGGACGGGTTGGGGGTGTATGATCGCCCAATTGGCCGGACTTGAAAGTCGGGTTCATCACCGGGAAAAGCTCGAAAGCCCTGGAAGGCCGGGCCGGGCGCCTCAGAATCGATGAGCTCTATCAAGGCGTCATCGATAAGCGGCCGGCGTTTGACGAGATTTTGACCCGGCATGGGCTGCGGGCGGAGGAGGTCGCGTTCATCGGCGACGATGTCAACGACCTCCCGCTTCTCGAAGCCTGCGGGCTTTCGGCCGCCGCCCCGGCCGACGCAGTCGCCGCGGTCCGCAAGCAGGCCCATTTCGTCTGCCGGCGTCGCGGCGGCGAGGGGGCGTTCCGCGAGCTTGTCGACTATCATCGTCGGCGCCCAGAAGAAATGGGACGTGGTCCGAAACCGATTCGGCGAGTTGTTCGAGAGAAAAATCTGAACAGCTACCGCCGCGCGGCGGTCGGGGTGGAAGGAGGACATCATGCCGATCAACGCCAGCATCTTTCGCGAGTACGACATCCGCGGAATCGTCGATGTCGATTTGACTCCCGAGGTCGTCGAAACGCTCGGCCGGGCGATGGGGACGTATTTTCTTAAAAATGGGAAGAAGGCGGTGGCCCTGGGCCGCGATTGCCGGCTCGAGCTCGCCGGACTTTGGCGCGGCGATGGCCGCCGGCCTGCGGTCCGTCGGCTGCGACGTCACCGACCTCGGGACGATCCCGACCCCGATCCTCTATTTCGCCGCTTATTACAAGGACATGGAAGCGGGAGTGATGATCACCGGATCGCACAATCCGCCCGAATACAATGGATTTAAAATGACCGTCGGCCACGAGACGCTCTACGGCGAGAGTATCCAGGAGATCTACCGGATCATCCGCGACGGGGCCTTCGCCCCGCCCGGCCAAGGGGGATACACGACATACAACCTCGTTCCGGAATACCAGGACTACGTCCTCAAGCTGTTCAAGCTGGTCCGGCCGCTCAAGGTCGTCCTCGACGCCGGAAACGGCACCGCCGGGGTGGTGGCCGCCCCGCTCTTCCGGAAGCTCGGCTGCAAGGTCGACGAGCTGTTTTGCGATATGGACGGAAATTTTCCCAACCATCACCCCGACCCGACGCTTCCCGAGGCCATGGCTTCCCTGATCGCCCGGGTGAAGGAAACCAAGGCCGAGATCGGGTTGGCTTACGACGGCGACGGCGATCGGATCGGGGTCGTCGACGACGAAGGCCATTTGATCTGGGGCGATCAGCTCCTGATCTTCTTCGCCCGGGACATCCTGAAGGATTTCCCGGGAGCGGCGATCATTTCCGAGGTCAAGGCGACCAAAGTCCTGTTCGACGAGATCGCCCGGCTGGGCGGCAAGCCGGTGATGTGGAAAACCGGCCATTCCCTGATCAAGAAAAAAATCAAGGAAGAGAACGCCAAGGTTGCCGGGGAAATGAGCGGGCACATGTTTTTCGCCGACCGATGGTTCGGTTTCGACGATGCGATTTATGCTTCGCTCCGGGTGGCCGAGCTGGTGGCCCGCTCGCCCAAGCGGCTGTCGGAGATGCTCGCGGCGCTTCCCAAGACGTTCAGCACTCCTGAAATCCGGGTCTACGCTTCGGAGGAGGTCAAGTTCAAGATCGTCGAAGAGGTGAAGCGGGAGCTTGCGGCCAAGTACCCGGTCATCGACATCGACGGCGTCCGGGCGATCATGCCCGGGGGGTGGGGCTTGGTCCGGGCGTCCAACACCCAGGCCGTCTTGGTCCTCAGGTTCGAGGCCGAGACGGAAGCCCAACTGGCCGCTATCCAGCAGGAAGTCAAAGGCTCGGTCGAGCGGGCCATCCACAAGCTCGAACGGTCATGAAATCCGTCCCCGGTCTGCACGCCGTCATCATGGCCGGAGGGAGCGGAACCAGGTTCTGGCCGCTCAGCCGAAAGCGCTCACCTAAGCAATTTCTCCCGATTGCCGGCCGGCGGACGATGATTGAGGAGACGTTCCTCCGGGTTCGGCCCCTCGTTCCTCCTTCGCGCGTTTTTACGATCGCCAACGCCGCTCAATCGCGGACCATCCGCCGGCTGTTGCCGGCCCTTCCGGCGGCAAACACCCTGGTTGAGCCGTGCGGCCGGAATACCGCCGCCTCCTTGATCCTGGCCACGGCCCATGTTTTTCTCCGGAGTCCCGAGGCGGTCGTCGCCGTGCTGGCCTCCGACCATATCATCGCCGACGCGCCCTTGTTCCTGAAGAAACTTGCCGCGGCGGCCGAGGCCGCGGCCTCGACCGAAAGCCTCGTGACCTTCGGGGTCCAACCGACCTATCCGTCGACGGGGTATGGCTATATCCAATTCTCCCGGGAGGGTGGACGGGACGTGGCGGGCGAGCCGTTCTTTCCAGTCATGGCCTTTCGGGAAAAGCCGACGTTGGAGACGGCCGCCGGCTTCCTCAAATCGGGCGACTATGTCTGGAATTCGGGGATGTTCCTGTGGCGGGCATCGGTCTTCGCCCGGGCCCTGGAGCGCGACTCTCCGGAGTTCTATGTGTTTTGGCGGAGAACGCTGGAAGCCCTTCAGAAGCGATCCAAGGCCTCTCTGACTAAAATATTTAACGAGATCCCGGCCCTTTCGATCGATTACGCCCTGATGGAAAAGGCCAAGGGAACCATCGTCTGCGCCGGTGATTTCGGCTGGTCGGACGTGGGGGCATGGTCGGCCTTGGCCGACCTCTGGCCTCGGGATGGGCAGGACAATGCCCGCAGGGGAGAGGTATTCGCCATCGAATCGCGGGGAAACGTCGTCTACAATCCGGGAAAGCTGACCGTCCTGGTCGGCGCGGACGATCTCGTCGTCGTCCAGGCGAAAGACGCCTTGCTCATCTGCCGGAAAGATCGGGACCAGGATGTTAAAAAGGTTCTGGATCTTCTGGCGAATAACGGAAAAAACGAGTACTTATAAGCCGTTAGAGCGTTTGCGGATCGCCCCGAAGGGGGAGTCGGGAGGATCGCCCCGAAGGGGGAGCCTTGCGACTCCCCCTTCGCTGCTTCCTTGGCGCCTAATGGCTGGAGCGATTCTTCGTATCTTGAGTGAACACGCAATCGTCGTGTCCGCCCATCCAAATCACGGATAACCGATAATAGATGGCCTTTTCCATTAAGGCTTGGGCTTGCAACGGTTCTCCGGAATGAGGGAAGGCGGATTCGACGAGATAAGCGACATATTCCGATTTCATTTCGGCCAAGGTCGGCACGAATTCGTCAGCGAGGATCGAAGGGATTTTCATGATCAGCGGGTGCGGGCCTGATGGAGGAGACGGAAGTTATTGGAGACGACGTAGGAGAGGGCGAGGTTGGAGGCCAGGGAGGCGATCCAGCCCAGCGGCTTGTTTCTTTTGTAGAGGGCCTTGGTCCCGAAGTAGGAGGCGATGGTCAGACCGCCCTTGACCGCGGCAAAAACCAAGTCATTCTTCACGAAGGGCTTCATGAAGGGGTTGCCTTCGGAAAGATGGGGATACGCGAGGCATTGCTTGGTGGAAACGAAGTCGGCGACGTTGAGGGCGACCATGGACAGGAGGGAAGCCTCGAACATGGCGTCGTTGAATCCTCGGGAGCGGAAGCTTGGGGCGAGGATCGTTTGGGCGGAGGAGAGCGAGACGCGCCGGGGATCGAGGGTGATCTGGGAATAATCGGGCTCTGAGGCCGTGGAGGGCTCGGCCATAGCCGGGGAAACGGCCAGGAGGACCGAATAGTCGACGGCGGGCAGAAGCGGCGTTTCGATCAGGGAGGAGGAGGCCAAGGAGACGCCAGAAAGGAGGGGGATTGAGATAAGAAAGGCAAGGACCACTTTTTTCAATCTTAGCGTCTCCTTGGATGTTCATGCCCATTTATAAAGCAATTATCGGGCCATATGATAAACAATATTAAAGTGAGTGATATATAAACAAAATACAATGTTTTTATCTAATTTAATGTTATTTCTAAATGTATAAAATATGGACGAATATATATTTAACTCCTCTTATGTAATTGATATTAAAGTCATTTAATAAATTTTAGCACTTCATTCTTAAAAGTGTTCAAATATTAATCATTTTTCCCAATTTTCTCTGAAGATCAGCCGTGCCATTGTCTCGCCCGTCGGACCGACGAGGCACCGAATTCGTCCCTATTTCCGACTCTCTTCCATTTTGTTTGGGTAGAGATTCGAGCTTATGGCGGCTGGAGCGAACATCGTCCGGATTAGGCTTTTCTTGATGCCTGCTCGGGTAGCCGGCTCGGAAGAAGCCGGCCGAGCGAAGGTGTTTGAGCGTCCCGCGCCTTGAACCGTAAGAAGGTCTTCCGGGACGCGAGTTCTTCGCCGCCAAGCCAGGCTAATCAAGAAAAGCCGTTAAGATCCGGACGCGTGAGCGAAAGCCGCCATATTCTCGGTAACTTCTACCCACACAATATGGAAGAGAGCCTTCTTTTTTGCCGCAGGTGCTTTATAATGGGGGCTCGATTTCCAAGGAGATGATCATGCGTGCAAAATTCCCTCTCATCATTATTCTTCTCATCGCTTTTTGTTCCGTCCCGCTTCTTTCGGCGGCGGATAAGCCGCTCATCGGCGCCCGTCATCCGGCGATTTCGCCCGACGGCCGCCAAATCGCCTTCTCCTATATGGGAGACATCTGGCTGGTGTCTTCCGACGGAGGCAGGGCCGTCCCCTTGACCAATAACGCCGCTTATGAACGGGAACCCCTCTGGTCGCCCGACGGGCGGATGCTCGCTTTCACGTCCAACCGGAATGGCAACAACGACGTGTTCGTCCTTCCCGTTTCCGGCGGCGTCCCTTTTCAGCTGACGTTTCATACGGGCGAAGACTTGGCGACCGATTTCACCCCGGATGGAAAAGAGGTGATTTTCCGGTCTTCCCGGTCGTCTTCGGGCAGCCTCTATCGCGTCCCGGTCACGGGCGGAAACGAGCGCCCCGTGCTCGAAACGTACTGGAATTACGCTTCGGGCGGCCGGGTCAGCCCCGACGGGAAAACGCTTCTGTTCTCTTGGGGTTCGGAGAATTCGTTCTGGTGGCGCCGCGGCTATCGCGGGGCCAACGCGGCAAAAATCTGGACGGCGCCATTGGCCGGAGGCGAACCGAAAAAGATCGTCGAGAATGAGGCGAACGCCTTCTGGCCGGACTGGCGCCCGGACGGAACGGCGATTTATTTCGTCAGCGACCGGTCCGGAGCCTATAACATCTGGACGGCGGCCGCCGACGGGACGGGCGTCCGGCAGGTGACGAAGTTCGATCGCGGCGACGTGCGCTGGATGACGGTCGCCGCTTCCGCGCCCAAAGCCTCTTTTGAGAGGGATTTCGAGATCTGGACCGCCGAGCTTGGGAGCGGCGAGTCCCGCCGGGTTGCCGTCGAGGCCCCGGCCGAAACGAAGGACAACGCGGCGTTATTCGTCGACAATGCGCCCGTGTCCGAATATCGCGTCTCGCCCGACGGGAAGAAAATCGCGGCCGTCGTCCGGGGCGAGGTCTTTGTCCTTTCCACGGAAGGCGGATACGCTCGGAATGTGACCGAGTCGCCCTGGCGCGAGCGGGACGTCGATTGGGACGCCGACGGCCGAACCGTGTTCTTCATCTCCGACAATGGAGCCAATTCCGAAATCTACGCCGTTTCAGCCCTGGGAGGGGAGCGGCCGAAGAAATTGACCGATTCCCGCGAGGACAAAAACGGGCTCCGCGTCTCGCCCGACGGGAAGTGGATCGCGTATTACAGCGGTAACCGCGAGATCCGGGCCGTTCGTCCGGATGGCCGGGACGACCGGCTTCTGGCCGAAATGGATTTCGGAGGGCGGTTTGCCGACGATTTCGTCTGGTCTCCGGACAGCCGCTATCTCGCCGCGGCCGCTCCCCGTAACGGCCAGGACGACCTATTCGCCATCGAGGTCGAGACGGGTAAATCGGTATTGCTGACCAACACGGCCTATGATGAGGGAGCGCCCGTATGGACTCCCGACGGCAAGTCGCTGCTTTTCAGCTCCAACCGGACCGGTCACAGCTTCCCCGAATTCACCGGGCAGAACGATTTATTCCGGCTCTTTCTCAAGCCCCAGCCTCCGGAATTCGACGAGGACGCATTCGATAAGCTGTTCACCAAGGAGGAGGTCAAGGATCAGCCCAAGGACAAACCCGCCCCGAAACCCGATGCCAAGCCGGCGGCCAAAGATGAGGTCAAAGTCGAGCTCAATCTTGAGGATATCGACCGCCAGACCGAAATCGTCGCCCGGACCCTGGGCAACGAATACGAATACATCTACCTTCCCAAGGACGAGACGATCCTTTTCATCTCGGCCATCGACGGCCGGAGCCGGCTGTGGAAAGCCAGCCTGAAAAAGAAGGAGATGGGGAAATACGAACCCCACCCGGCCAACCTCGAGAATCTCGCAAATCTCCAGGCCGATCGCGCGGCCGAGGCGCTCTATTATCTGGCCAACGGCCGGCTCGGCCGGCTCGACCTGGGGTCCGGTCGGCCGCGGCCCATCGCCTTCGAGACGAGGGTGAAAGTCGATAAAACCGCCGAATACGAACAGATGCTCGGCGAGGTCTACCTCGTCCTGCAGCATTACTTTTATGATGCGGACCACCACCGGCTGAATTGGATGGATCTCTACGCGAAGACCCTGCCCGTCCTCAAGCAGGTCCGCGAGGACCAGGATTTTGCCGATTACGTGAACATGATGATCGGCGAGCTGAATTCCTCCCACACGGGATACAACATGGCCCGGACGGCGCGGGTTCAGGAACCCAGCGGCCACGTCGGCGGGATCTGGTCGTTTAACGACGGCAAGGTTACTCTCGTCCGAATCATTAAGGACGGACCGCTCTACGCCCGGAGGGAGATGGTCGCGCCCGGAGACGAGCTCACGGCCGTGGACGGCGAGGCCGTCGATCCGGCCCGGAATTTCTGGGCGTATTTCAACGGCAAAATCGACAAGCGGGTCCGGTTGACCTTCCGCAATCCGAAGACCCAGAAGACGACGAACGTGGACGTCAAGCCCATCGCCGCGGGCGCCGAAAACGGCCTTCTCCTGGAAGAATGGATCGCCGGGCGAAAGGATGCGGTCAAGGCGAAAACGGGGGACCGGGCGGCCTATGTTTACATGCGGGCGATGGGGATGGGTGACTTGAACCGCTTCCTCCTCGAGCTGGAGCGCGACGCCGTGCCGCGCCAGGGCTTGATCCTCGACCTCCGCTTCAACAACGGCGGAAACGTCCATGACAAAGTCCTGGAAGCCCTGATGAAGCCCGTGTACGCCAAGTGGCGCAAGCGCGGCCTGTCCGAAACGCAGCAGTCCACCTTCGGATTCGCCGACAAGCCCGTCGTCGTCATCACCAACGAAATGACCTTGAGCGACGGGGAAATGACGACCAGCGGATTCCAGGCCCTCAAGCGCGGCCCGGTCGTCGGGAACACGACGTACGGCTGGCTGATTTTCACGACCAGCGCGAGTCTGATGAACGGCGGGTCGTTCCGTCTGCCGTGGTGGGGGTGTTACACCCTCGACGGGAAGAACCTCGAGCGTATCGGCGGCGTCAAGCCGGATATTCTCGTCGTCAATGACCTCCGCGACACCTTGGCCGGACGGGACCCCCAGTTGGACCGCGCGGTCGAGGAAATGTTGAAGCTTATGAAGAAGTGAGGCCGTGAAACGAACGGGCTTACTTCCGTTCACCCGGGAGGTCCGGAAACTGATCCGCCGGATCCCGCGGGGGAAAGTCGCTTCCTACGGCCAACTGGCCGGGCTGGCCGGGGATGCTCGGCAAGCCCGCCAGGTCGCCTGGATCCTTCACGCCGCGCCCGAAGCGGAGGGCCTGCCCTGGCACCGCGTGATCAACGCCCGGGGCCGCGTTTCGCTCCCCGGCTCGGGAGGAAGAGCGCAGATCCGGCGCCTTCGGGCCGAAGGGATCAGGGTTGGCCCCGGCGGCTCCGTGGACTTGAAGTCATTCGGATGGAAACCTCGGCCTTCGGCCGGACGCAGGCCGCCGCTTTCGGACCGCGATTTGGATCGATTATAGGAAAGTAAAGGAGCCCAAGATGGCGCGCCTCAGCCTGAAAAAAGGAATCGGATTCGCTCTCGTTCTCCCGGCCCTGATTTTCGCCCGGGCCGCGTCCCGGCCGGCCGACGAGTCCTGGTCGGTGATTAAAATCGCCGGTGTTCCCGTCGGTTACGCCTTCGAGCTCCTCGAGAAAACTCCGGACGGACATATTCTGATCACCTCGGATTCGAAGATCATCCTCAACCGTCTGGGGAGCAAAGTCGAGCTGGCCACCCGGTCAAAAACCGAGGAAACGACGGACGGGCGGCTTCTTCGGGCCGACACGGAGCTGCGCGCTTCGGTCATGTCGACCAAGTCGACGACGATCGTCAAGCCCGGCTTACTCGAAATCGAAAGCGAAGCGGGCGGCAAGACCTATTCCCGGACGGTACCCTATTCCGGGGATCTTCTGGGGCCCGAGGGGATCCGCCGGCTTTCGCTTCAAAAGCTTCGCGCGATCGGAGACACGATCGAGTACCTCACCCTGTCGCCCGAATCGGGAGAAACCGCCAAGGGGCGAAGAAAAGTTTTGGCCCGGGAAAACGTCGCGGTCGAAGGCCGGAGCGTTTCAACCCTGAAAGTGGAGGAAGTCCTGGACACGACGGGAATCGCCGGGACGTCCTGGTTGGACGAAAACGGCGAACCGGTGAGAAGCGAGATGCCTACACCGTTCGGGTTGTCGGAAGTCGTCCGGACAGACCGGGACGAAGCCCTGGCTTCGGCCGGCGGCGGGGAGCTCCCGGCCGAGATGTACGAACGGTCGATCTTAAAAACCAACGTCCGGCTTCCCCGAGCCCGAGCTTTAGAAATGGTTCGGGTCAGGTTGGCCCTGCGGGACAATGGGGCCGGTTGGCCCGACCTGAATCGACCTGGGCAAACGGTTGTCTCGCAAACGGACCGGGAGCTGGTCTTGGAAAATCGCCGGGTTGCCGTTCCCCGCGCGGCGACGCGGCCGGCCGTGGAAACACCGGCCAACGCGGAGTTTCTCCGGCCTAACGAATACATTCAATCCGACCTTCCCGAAATCCGGCGGACCGCTTTGTCCGTCATCGGGGCGGAGACCGACACACTCGCCGCCGCTCTCAAGCTCAAGCGCTGGGTCGCCGACAACATGACCTTCGACCTCGGGATCGCCATGGCCCCCGCCTCGGAATTGATCAAGAACCGGAGAGGAACCTGCGTCGGTTATGCGACCCTGTTGGCTACGCTGGCCCGGTCGGTCGGCATTCCCTCCCGGGTCGTTCTCGGATATGTCTATGCCCTGGGGATGTTCGGCGGCCATGCCTGGACGGAAATATTAATCGGAGAGGAATGGGTGCCGTTGGATTCGGCCGTCGTTTCGGAGGGGATCGCCGACCCGGCCCGGGTGAGCTTTGCGGCCTCCTCGCTCTCCTCGGGTCCGCTGTCTTTGACCGGCGGTTCGGCCGCCCGGCTTTTCGGCGGCCTCGATATCCGGGTCCTGGCTTATCGGCTGAACGGCTGGACCTCGGAGGAATTCGAAACCGGCGCACCCTGGAAAATCGAAGGGGACACGTATCTCAACCCCGGGCTCGGCCTTGCCTGGCGGAAACCGGCGGGCTTTTCCTTTTCCGGAACCGACCTGGTTTGGCCGGATCCCACCGTGGCCGCTCTCGACGGCCCGGATGGCGCCCGGGTGGTTTTCCAGGAAAAAACCCGCCCTCCCTGGAAGGAATTTTCCGCCGCGGCCGAAGAGGTTTTTTCTGAGCGCAAAGTCTCAGGCCCTGTCCGGACGATCAAGCTCGGGATGTTGCCGGGATTGAGAAAAGACGGTTCCGAGGAAGCGGTCGCTGTCTGCGACTACGCCCCCGACGTCTGGATCATTACAGCCCGGGGAAAGAACGCTTCCGGGATTCTGACGGAGGCCTTGCGCGGCTTCCGGCCGGCCGGTCGTTGACCGGTCAGGCTTTTTCCCGCCGCAGCTTCTCCCGGGCTTCGGCGAAGAAAGGCTCGGCGTAGGACGAATCCCAGGTTCGTTCGGCGAACGTCCGTTTCTCGACGAGCTTCAGGAATCCTTCGAAGTCGCGGAAGTAAGACCCGTAGATGTGGAAGCTGTCGACCAGGTCGGCGTAGCGGCCGACGCGGACCGGCGAGCCGATTCTTCGGGCGATTCTCTCGGCAATGGATTTTTGCAAATCGGTCAGGGCGAAGATGTTCATGTAGGCGGCCTTATAAGCATCCCGCGACCGCCAATGCGTGTTCATGTTGAGGGCGGGGATTCCATCTTCGCCGGCCAGGAGCCGGCACCAGACGCGCTGGAGACAGGGCGGGTCGTCGGTTGGGGGATCCGTTTCCACATTCCAGGTGATCGCCTGGGCCCGCCGCGAATGTCCCGAGCGGCTCAGCTTGTCGACGATATATTCGATCTGGTCGATCGTTTTCCCTCCGGTCTCGTAAGCGAACAGGCGCTTATGGTAGGTGTAGGTCCATTTACCCTCTTCCGGGGCGATCCAATGGTCATGAACGCCGTCGACGACTTCCTGGCGGTAGATTTCCAAGTCCTCCAGGCCGCCGGGAAAGGCCCGATGAATGCGGGGCTCGGCCAGGGGGTCTTCCACGACCCACATCATGGTGCAGTCGCGGCTCGGAGGGTCGCCCGGTTTGTCGTATTCGGTCCGGACGGCCGCGCCTTGATGCCAGCATTCCAGGACCGCCTTTTCCCAGGCTTCGGGCAGGGTTTTGCCGGTGACGAACAAGGTCGGGATGTTTCCGTTCATGGGTCTCTCCATCGGTCTTCCGTCTTGTACCATAGCCTGAGGCTCGAATCAACGCGGCTTCGCCTTGACAATACCGCACGTGTTGAATAATCTTTCTCCATAACATTTGCTGCTGATTTATACTGAGCCGATCGCGACTATTGGGGTATTATCTTTACACAGATAAGTATTGTTATATAAATACAAATAAGAAAATGGATTAAACACGGTGAAGCTTCTTACAGTATTTTATATTGTCAATGCAACTTTGCTTTTATTACATGAGATCGAATCCGCATATGAAAAAGAATGGGAAATATTTAAAATCCCGGGCAAGATAACTGTTTTCTTAATTCTACACGTTCCGATAATATTATTGTTATTTTATGGCTTACTAAAAATTGAAAATCTATCTCAACAAGGCTTGGTACTTGGCATAATTTTCGGGGCTGCAGGAATGTTGCCGTTTGTTGTCCATAAGTTACTTCTTAAACGTAAGGATAAGTTTAACTTATTGATATCAAACCTAATGATATATTTAAACGTTGCAGCTGGTGCCGTTACGCTCTTGCTATCAGTCAATCATTTAAAATGATTGCCCACGACATCTTTGAGGTGCACGGCGCCAGCCAGAGGCCGTCGCACGCGGCTGAGCTTGAACGTTACCCAGGAGGATCAAATGATGGCCGGAATATCAACGATTCCTGACAAGGCGTGATTCCGATGAACGGACGGGAAAGGCTCGAGGCAATTCTTTCCGGAAAGCGGCCGGATCGGCCGCCGTTTGCCCCCGCCGTCTATGAACATAAAGCGGCCTTGGTCGGGACGAGCCCTTCCATCCTCGCCCGGGACCCGCGGCTCTTGGAGCAGGCCATGGCTTGCGAAGCCGAGGTTTATGATCCCGACATGCTGACCGTCGGCGTCGACGTCTACAACGTCGAGGCCGAAGCCCTCGGTTGCCCGGTCCGCTTTTTCGAATCCAACGACGTCCCGGCGGTGGAGCGCCCCATTCTTGTCTCCGGTGGAGATCTCGGCCGGCTCCGTCTTCCGGATCCGGAAAGATCGGCGAGAATGCCCGTGTTCCTGGCGGCAGGGAAGGCGGTCCAGGCAAGGCTCGGGAAAGAGAAAATCATCCGGGGAGCGCTTTCGGGGCCGTTTTCGATCGCCTGCGAGCTGGTCGGTCCGGCCGAGATGGCCATGGCCCTGATCGACCGGCCCGACTGGGTTTCCGGGCTGCTGGCCTTCACGTCCGAGGTCGCGAAAGCCTACGGCCGGGCTTTTATCAGCCGGGGATTGGGTATCATCCTGTTTGATTCCCACGCCGCCCCGCCGCTTGTTTCCCCTGCTCTTTACCGGACGATCATCCTTCCGGCCGCGGCCGCGGTCATCGGTTATTTCCGCGGCGCTCTCGGCCAGGGGCTTGTTCCTTACATTATCGGCGGAGATACAACCCGTCTTCTCGAAGACATTCTGGCGACGGGGACCAACAACGTCCTTTGCGATTTCAAAGCCGACCTGGAGCGGTTTCTCGACCGGCTGGCCGGCAGCCCGGTCCTCATCCGGGCCAACCTCGACCCCCGATTCCTGGAGACCGCCCCGGCCGAAAAGATTCGGGAAAAAGCAGCCGAGCTCGCGGCCTCGGGCCGCCGCCATCCGGGATTCATCCTTGGCACCGGCATCCTGTCCTACTATTTGCCTCCGGAGAAAGTCCGGGCCGTCCGCGAAAGCCTGGGTAAATATTGAATCTAGCGGCCCTCTTCCATATGGAGTGGACGGATAAAAAAGAAGAGACAGCCGGGAGCGAACATCGTCCGGTTTAGGTCTTTCTCGATGTCTGGCTTGGGAAGCCGGCTCGGAAGAAGCCGGCCGAGCGAAGATGTTTGAGCGTCCCGTGCCTTGAACCGTAAAAAAGTCTTCCGGGACGCGAGTTCTTCGCCGCCAAGTCTGACCAATCGAGAAAGACCGTGAAGAACCGGACGCGTGAGTGGAGGCTGTCGTATACTTTTTTATCCCACACGAAATGGAAGAGACCAATCTCCCGTGCGACAAACCGCCCCGCCGGGCGTCTAGGAAAGGCGAGGCGAAATTATGGCGGAGGATCTCGATAACCGGATCGGGCCGGATTTCTCGGGCCATCGCGGCCGTTTGAGGGAAAAGTTTCTCAAGGCCGGGCTTTCCGCCTTTCTGGACTACGAAATCATCGAGCTCCTCCTGACCTTGGGAACACCCCGCCGCGACTGCCGGGAGCCGGCTCGTCTGGCGCTCAAAGAGTTCCGGACCCTCCGGGGAGTTCTCGAGGCCGATCCGCATGACCTCCAGCGGGTTCCCGGCATCGGAGCGGCCAACGTCTTCGGCATCCGGCTGGTCCAGTCCGTGGCCCGCCGCTTCCTGAAAGACCGGATGCTCAGCCGGCCCTACTGCCGGTCGGCCCAGGAAGTGTTCGATTACCTCTATCACGCCATGCGCGACCTGAAGAAAGAGCACTTTAAAGTCATGTTCCTCGACGCCAAGAACCAGATTCTCGAGGAGAAAACGCTTTTCGAGGGAACGATCGACTCCAGCGCCGTCTATCCCCGGGAAATCATGAAGGACGCCCTGCGGTTTGATGCGGCCGCGCTCATTTTCGCCCACAACCATCCTTCCGGTGATCCCGACCCATCCTTCTGCGACCGGGAAATCACGAAGGAGCTTGTGTTTGCCGCCCGGATCATGGGCCTCAAAGTCCTCGACCATCTCGTCATCGGCAACAATTGCTATTTCAGCTTCGCCGACCACGGACTGATCTCCGACTATGACCTGCTCTTTCTTTCCGTCCATGGGAGGGAAGGGAGCCGAGGCTGAAACAGGAGGAGAAGACCCTCTTCTTTTGGGCCGAAATTCGGGTTAAACTGAACCATTAACGCATTTCAGGAGGGTCCCCGATGAAACCGATCGTCGAAATCGCGGCCAAGCTGGGGCTGGGCCCCGACCAGTTGGAGCTCTATGGGCACGATAAAGCCAAGGTTGACCCGGCGACAGTCAAGGCGGGCGAAACCTCGGGAAAATTGATCCTCACGACGGCCATGACCCCCACCCCGGCGGGAGAGGGGAAGACGACGACGGCCATCGGTCTGGTGGATGCCTTGAACCTGATCGGGAAAAAGGCCGTCGCGGCCCTGCGCGAACCGTCCCTGGGGCCCGTTTTCGGGATGAAGGGCGGAGCGACGGGTGGCGGGAAAGCCCGGGTCATTCCCGGGGAGGATATCAACCTCCATTTCACCGGGGACATCCATGCCATCTCATCCGCCCATAACCTGCTTTCGGCCCTGGTCGAAAACCGCCTCCATTTCGATGGCCCGGCCGGATTGCTCGACGGCCGGCATATCGCCTGGCGCCGGGTCATGGACATGAACGACCGGGCCCTCCGGGAAATCATCGTCGGCCTGGCTGAAACCTATGGCGGTTTTGCCCGCGAAACCGGGTTCGACATCACCGCCGCCTCCGAGGTGATGGCCGTGCTCTGTCTCTCCCGGGACCTGGCCGACCTCAAGGCGCGTCTCGGCCGGATCGTCGTGGGTTGCAGCCTGCGACACCAAACCGGTCACGGCCGCAACCCTTAAAGCGACCGGGGCGATGGCCGCCCTTCTCCGCAACGCCCTCCGCCCGAACCTCGTCCAGACGCTCGAGGGATCCCCGGCTTTCATTCACGGCGGGCCCTTCGCCAATATCGCCCATGGGACCAATTCGGTCATCGCCACCGGGCTGGCCCTCCGCCTGGCCGACTATGTCGTCACCGAATGTGGATTCGGCTCGGATCTCGGGGCGGAGAAATTTTTCGACATCGTCGTCCGGACCGGAGCGGTGCCCACCCCCTCGGTCGTGGTCATCGTCGCCACCCTGCGCTCTCTCAAGTACCATGGCGGGGTGAAGCTGGACGCCCTCAAGCAGGAGAACGTCGCGGCGATGGAGAAAGGGTACGAAAACCTCCAGGCTCATGTCGACATCGTTCGGCGGTTCGGCCTTCCGGTCGTCGTGGCCTTGAATCAATTCCCCACGGACACGAAAGCGGAAATCAACGCGTTCACCGTTCTAGCCAGGGAGAAGCGCCTGCGGTATGCCTTGAGCGACGTGTACGGCTCGGGCGGCCCGGGCGGGGTTGAACTGGCCGGCGAGGTCCTGGCGGCCATTGCTACCGAGCCGTCCGAATTTCGCTTTCTCTATCCCCTGGAAGCGACCATTGTGGAGAAGATCGAAACGATCGCCCGCGAGGTCTACGGAGCCGATCGGGTGGTTCTGGAGTCCGGGGCGAAAAAGAAGCTCAAGCGATTCGAGGACAACGGCTTCGGCGGCTTGGCCGTCTGCGTGGCCAAAACCCAATATTCGCTCTCCGATGATCCAAAGCTCCTGGGCCGGCCGAAGGGCTTCCCCCTGACCGTGACTGATCTTTCGGTCAGTGCCGGAGCCGGGTTCATCGTCGCCGAATGCGGGGACATCATGACGATGCCCGGGATGCCGAAATCCCCGGCCGCCGAACGAATCGACGTAACAGAAGACGGGGAGATCGTCGGAATCCTGGGCTGAGCCCCGTTTTACACCCGTCGGCGATTGTGATAAAAAGAGATGAGAAAATAACGCGAGAGCGGCGTCTCATTGATGTGCGTCTCAATCCGGAGGATCCCATGAAAGACGAAGAGCAGGAGCAGCGCGACGTATCCCGGGGCAAAGCCGTCGAGGCGGCCGTCTCCCAGATCGAAAAGCAATTCGGCAAGGGCTCGGTTATGAAGCTCGGCCAGAAGGACGCCGCTTTGAAAATCGGGGCGATCCCGACCGGCTCGATCGCTTTCGACCTGGCCCTCGGCATCGGGGGGTTTCCCCGGGGCCGGGTCGTCGAGATCTTCGGGCCGGAAGCGACGGGCAAAACGACCCTGGCCCTTCATGTCATCGCCGAGGCTCAGCGCCGCGGCGGCCAGGCCGTCTTTATCGATGCCGAGCACGCCCTGGACCCGACCTATGCCGGGAAAGTGGGCGTCGATATCGATAATCTCCTCATCTCCCAGCCCGACTATGGCGAACAGGGGCTGGAAATCGCCGAGGTCCTGGTCCGGAGCAACGCCGTGGACGTCGTCGTCGTCGATTCGGTCGCGGCCCTGGTGCCGAAAGCGGAGCTGGAGGGCGAGATGGGCGACGCCCACATGGGCCTTCAGGCTCGGTTGATGAGCCAGGCCCTCCGCAAATTAACGGCCATCGTCGCCCGGTCCAAGACTTGCTTTATTTTTATCAATCAAATCCGGGAAAAAATCGGCTTCTTCCTGGGCAATCCGGAAACCACGACCGGGGGCCGGGCCTTGAAATTCTACGCTTCCCTCCGGGTCGACGTCCGACGGATGACGGCCATCAAGGAAGGCGACCAGGTCGTCGGCAACAGGGTAAAAGTCAAAATCGTCAAAAACAAGATGGCCCCGCCCTTCCGGGATGCGGAGTTCGACATCATCTACGGTGAAGGGATCTCCCGTGAGGGCGATCTCGTCGACATGGGAGCCAACGCCGGCCTGATCGAGAAATCGGGGACGTGGTACTCCTACAAGGGGGAGCGGATCGGCCAGGGCCGGGAAAACGTCAAGAAGCTCCTAAAGGAAAACGCCGAGATTGCGGCCGATCTGGATATCGAGATCCGGGCTAAAGTCGGACTTGCCGAAGGCGGGCGAAGTCACGGAGGACGCTCCGCTTCCGAAGAAAAGCCGGCGCCGAAAGCCGCGGAAAAGACATCCGAGCGCCGCGGTCGCTGACCGGCGCCTTTCCCGGAGGGACGGGCGGAACGTCCGGAGGATAGGGGAGGAGGGATCGGATGGGCCGGAATTCGAATTCGCGAGCCAAGAAAACCGGGCTTTCCCCGGGTAGCCTCGTTCACGTGGGCCGCCGCAAGGTCGACCGCCCCCGCATCACGATCATGGATTACGACGGCGAGCATTTTTACGAAAAAATCGTCGAGACCGTCGAAGAGTGCTTCCCCTTCACCAGACCTCGACGGTGACCTGGATCAACGTCGACGGCGTCCACGACGCCGAAACCGTCGAGAAGATCGGAAAAGCGTTCAGCCTCCATCCCCTGATCCTTGAAGACATCATGACCACGTCCCAGCGGCCCAAGCTGGACGAGCTGGACAATGCCTTTTATATCGTTGCCCGGATGGTCGAGCTCAATGGCCAGGGGACCGAGATCGTGACCGAGCAGCTGAGCCTGGTTTTCGGGAAAAATTTCGTCCTGACCTTCCAGGAGGAGCCGGGCGATATGTTCGACTCTGTCCGGGAACGAATCCGGAGCGGCAAGGCCCGCATCCGGAAGCTTGGGACGGACTACCTGGCTTACTGCCCTTTTGGATGCGGTCGTGGATCATTATTTCGTCGTCCTGGAGAACGTCGGCGACCGGATCGATGTGCTCGAAGAGGAGCTTATCCAGGATCCCCGCCAGGAAACGCTCCATGCCATCCACACCCTGAAGCGGGAGATGCTGATGTTCCGGAAGGCGGTCTGGCCGCTGCGGGAAGTCGTCGCCGGGATCGAACGGCAGGAATCGTCCCTTGTCCAGCCGGCGACGAATATCTTCCTCCGTGACGTCTACGACCACGTCATCCAGGTCATCGACAACGCCGAAACGTATCGGGACATCCTGGCCGGCATGCTGGAGACGTACCTGTCGAGCATGTCCAACCGGATGAACCAAATCATGAAGGTGCTGACGATCATCTCGACGATCTTCATCCCCCTGACGTTTATCGCCGGCGTCTACGGGATGAATTTCTCCCACATGCCCGAACTCCAATGGAAGTATGGGTATTTTCTTATTTTAGGCATCATGCTCATCGTAGGGCTCGGCCTGGTCAGATATTTCAAACGGAAAAAATGGTTTTAGGCCGCCGGCGGCCGAACCGGGGAGGGCAAGATGAAAACCAAGCACATCGTCATGATCGTCCTGTCGTTCTGGTCGTCGTTCTGATCATCCAGAACTCGATCACCGTTCCGGTCAATTTTTTCTTCTGGCCTATGGCCATGCCTCTCTTCTTCCTGGTTCTGGGGGTGTTGGCCGTCGGCCTGGTGATCGGGTACCTGGCGGCTAAAGTCGACCGGAAGAAAAAGCCGAAAACGGCCCCCGTTCCGGTCAAGCCCGAGAATCGAGCCTGCCCCCGCCCCGGATGTCCTGCCCCGGGATAAATGAAAAATCTGTTCCGCCATCTCAAAACCCATATATTCCGCGGGTTCCTGGCTTTTCTCCCCTGGCCCTGTCTTTTTTCGTCCTCCGTTTTCTCTATACGGCAGTGGACCAGCGCATCGCCCGGCTGCTGGAGCGCTGGATCGGATACAGCATACCGGGCCTCGGCCTGCTGCTCGTCCTTGTCCTCCTTTATCTTTTGGGACTTCTGGCTTCCAACTGGTTGGGCCGCTGGGCGTTGGGCGTCCTGGACAAGGCCTCATCTCATATCCCTTTGATCAAGACCATCTACCTTCTCGGAAAACAGCTCGGCTCGGCCTTTTCCGCGCCCGAAAAGCAGGGTTTGAAGCGGGTCGTCCTGGTCGAACATTTCCGTCCGGGAGTCTGGTCGATCGGGTTCGTGATGGGTTCGCTGATCGATGAAAAAACCGGCGGAACGCTGCTCCGGTTATTTGTCCCGACGGCCCCCAATCCCACCTCAGGCTTCATGCTGATCGTCGCCGAATCCCAGGTCCGCGACGTGGATTGGAGCGTGCCTGAAGCGATGAACACCGTCATCTCCGGCGGCCTGCTCGGGCCGGAGAAGCTGGTAGAGAAATAGCCGGCCTCAGGCTTTCAGCGCTTTCCGAAGATATTTCGCGGTGATCGAGGAGCGCGATTTCGCCACGGCTTCGGGTGTCCCTTCGGCCACGATCAGGCCGCCGTTCTCTCCGCCTTCCGGCCCCATGTCCAGGACGTAATCGGCGCTCTTGACGATGTCCAGATTGTGCTCAATGACGATGAGGGAATGGCCCTCGTCGACGAGGCGTTGAAAACAACGCAAGAGGGTGGAGACGTCTTCCGGGTGAAGCCCGATCGTCGGCTCGTCGAACAGGTAGAGGATGTTACGGTCACGCTCGTGGACGAGGTGGTAGGCCAGCTTGATCCGCTGCAGCTCCCCGCCGGAAAGGGTCGTCGTCGGTTGGCCCAGGCGGAGATAGCCAAGGCCGACGTCCTGAAGGGGCTTGAGCTTGTTCCCCACTTCCGGCCGGTCGGCGAAGAATTCCAGGGCGTCGTCGACCGTCAGGTGGAGGACTTCGTCGATGGTCTTGCCCTGATAGCGGACGTCGAGGACTTCGCTCTTGAAGCGCTTGCCCCGGCAAGCTTCGCAGACGAGGGTCACATCGGAGAGGAACTGCATCTCGACGATCTGCCGGCCCGCCCCTTCGCATTCCTCGCACCGGCCGCCCTTGGTATTGAAGGAGAACGTCCCGGGCTTGAAGCCCAGGAGCTTGGCCTCGCGGGTCTGGCTGAAGAGCTCGCGGATGCCGTCCATCGACTTGGTGTAGGTGGCCGGGATGGACCGGGGCGAGGCGCTGATCGGCGATTGGTCGACGCAAATGATCTTGTCGATGCGCTCCAGGCCGCGGATTTCAGCGAACCCGTCCCGCGTCTCCCCGCTCCAGCCTCGGTAGAGGACATCGTGAAGGAGGGTGCTTTTCCCCGAGCCGGAAACCCCGGTGAGGCAGGCGAACACGCCGAGGGGAAGACGGATGTCGATATGCTTGAGGTTGTGAGCGTGGGCATCTCTGATCAGGAGGAAGCCGCGGGGATCGCGACGTCGGCGGGGCACGGGGATCTCCTTCTCGCCGGTGAGATACCGGGCGGTCACCGATCCGTTGCCATTGCCCGGGGGCGGAGCCCCGCCGTTCCGCGGTTTAAGGAGCGTCGCGAGCGGCCCGGCGAAGAGGATTTCCCCGCCGTGCTCGCCGGCCCGGGGACCCATGTCGATCAGGTGGTCGGCGGCCCGGATGATGTCCGGGTCGTGCTCAATGACCAGGACCGTGTTCCCCACGTCTTTGAGCGACTTGAGAATCCGGACCAGCCGGGCGTTGTCCCGGGGATGCAGACCGATGCTGGGCTCGTCCAGGACAAACAGCGTCCCGACCAGCGATGAGCTGAGAGCCGCGGCCAGGTTGATCCGCTGGGCTTCGCCGCCGCTGAGGGTGAACGTCATCCGGTCGAGGGTGATGTAGTCCAGCCCGACCTCGATGAGGTATTTGAGGCGGTTCTGGATTTCAGCAACCAGCTTCTCGGCGATTTTCTTCTCCTCGGGTTTGAGGACGAGGCTCTCGAAAAAGTCCGCCGCCTCCCGGACGGTCAGCCGGACGACCTCGCCGATCGATCGTCCGCCGACCTTGACGTTCAAGGCCGCCGTGTTCAGGCGGGTCTGGGCGCAGGTGGGGCAGGGCGCGTACTTGCGGTACCGGCTGAGAAAGACCCGGACCTGGACTTTATATTTTTTCGCCTGGAGCCAGTCGAAGAAGCCTTTGACCCCGTACCAGGAGCCGTCGCCTTCAAAAATGAATCGGCGGTCTTCGCTTTTCAGATTCCGCCAGGGGACCCGGGTCGGGATTCCGCGCTTCCGGGCTTCGCGGAGCATCTCCCGCATGACGTTCTTGGAGACCGGCTTGGTCCAGGGATCGATCGCCCCGTCTTCGAGGGTTTTCGACGGATCCGGGACGATCTTGTCCTCGTCGAGGATGGCCAGGTCGCCGAACCCATGGCATTCGGGGCAGGCGCCCTGCGGGCTGTTGAAGGAAAAGAGGTTCGGATAGGGGTCTTCGTAGGTGATCCCGCAGGTCTTGCATTCGAGGCTGTCGGAAAAGGCGAATTCCCGGCCATCGTCGGTCCGGATCCGGGCCCGGCCGCCGCCGTATTTCATCGCCGACTCGATCGAGTCGACGAGCCGCTCGCGGTCGTCCGGGTCGAGATTCAACCGGTCGACGAAGATCGAGACCCGACGGCCTTTGGGAGCCGGAAGGTCGTCCAGGGCGACGACCGCGCCGTCGACCACGGCCCGGTAAAACCCGAGCTTCTTCAGCCCGGCTGCGTTTTTCTCGATGGTCGTCTCGAACGTGACCGTCAGCGGTGTTCCGGCCGTAAGCGCCCGGAGCGAATCGACGATGGCGTCGATCGTATCCCGGGCGACCGGCCGGCCGCATTGCCGGCAGTGGACCGTTCCGATCCGGGCATAGAGCACCCGGAGAAAATCGTAGGCCTCGGTGACCGTGGCCACGGTCGAACGGGGATTCTTGGTCGCGGCTTTCTGCTGGATGGCGATGGCCGGCGGGATCCCCTCGATCAGGTCGGCTTCGGGCTTGTCCATTCGTTCAAGGAACTGGCGGGCATAGGAGGACAGGGATTCGATATAGCGGCGCTGACCTTCGGCGTACAGCGTATCGAGGGCCAGGGAGGATTTTCCAGACCCGCTGACCCCGGTGACGACGGTGAATGTATACAGGGGAATATCCACATCCACGTTCTTGATGTTGTGGACGCGGACTCCCCGGAGGACAATGTGATCGGCGCCGTTATGAGTGGTCATCTTTTGCGTTTAAAAAACGAATTATTATAGCACGGCCGGACGGAAAAGTGGATAATGGGGCCATGCGTCCGGGAATGAAAAAAGCGTTGGCTTGCGGGGCCGTTCCCTTCCTCGCCCTGGTGGCGGCCCTTCCTTTTATTAACCGCCTGCGACCGACCGTGCTGGGTCTGCCGTTTGTCCTCTTCTGGATCCTGGCTTGGGTTGCCTTGACTCCGGCCTTCCTCTTCCTGGCCGATCGTTTTCTCCGGAAAGGCGACGGAAAGGACAACGACCGATGACGCCGGCCTTGATGATCATCCTCGGCGTCATCCTGGCCTCGGCCGCCGTCGGCGTGATCGCCGGCCGCCGTGTTCCCATGAACCTCGAAAACTGGACCGTCGGCGGCCGGAAATTCGGGGTCCTCGTCATCTGGCTGCTGATGGCCGGCGAAGTGTACACGACGTTCACCTTCCTTGGGGCCAGTGGCTGGGCCTACTCCAAGGGCGCCCCGACGTATTACATCCTGATCTACGGGACCCTGGCCTACACTTTGTCGTTTTTCATCCTTCCCGAAATCTGGAAAATCGGAAAGCGGGAGGGCCTCCACACGCAGCCGGACTTTTTCGCCCATATTTTCAAAAGCCGCTGGCTGGGTGTGCTCGTTGCGGTCATCGGCATTCTCTCGATCCTGCCTTATCTTCAGCTCCAATTGGCCGGGCTGGGGATGATCGTCGAAGTGGCCAGCGACGGGGCCGTCTCTTCGACGGCGGCGATTCTCCTGGCCTTCCTCCTGACCAGCGCTTTCGTCCTCACCAGCGGCCTCCATGGCAGCGCCTGGGTCTCGGTCATCAAGGATATTCTGATGCTGACGGCGGTCGGGATCGTCGGCTTCGGCATCCCGAAGGTCCATTTCGGGAGCATCGGCCGGATGTTCCAGGCCTTGATCGAAAAAGCGCCCGACCATCTTGTTTTTCCCGGGCTCGGCTCCCGTCCATGGGCATCCCCTGGGTCATGTCGACCGTCCTTCTGACGGGGATGGGATTCTACATGTGGCCGCAGCTTTTCGGGTCGGCCTTTTCGGCCAAGAGCGACCGGATCATCCGCCGGAACGCGATCATCATGCCGCTGTACCAGATCCCCATCGTCCTCATTTTTTTCGTCGGGTTCTCCGCCTTCCTGATCCTGCCGGGCCTGTCCAACGGCGACCTTTCGCTTCTCGCCCTCGTCCAAAAAACGTATCCCTCGTGGTTTGTCGGATTCGTGGGCGCGGCCGGGGCGGTGACGGCGATGGTTCCGGCCTCGGTTCTCGTCCTGACGGCTTCAGCGCTCCTGGCCAAGAATATCTATCGGGCCGGATTTCGCCCCCAGGCGACGGACCACGAGGTGCTGCGGGTTTCGCGGTGGATGGTCTTTTTTGTCTCGGGAGCCGCACTTATTTTCGCCTTGCTCCTGCCCAACGCCCTCGTCAATCTTCTTCTGATCGGGTATGACGGGGTGGCCCAGCTTTTCCCCGGCGTCGTCTTGGGCTTGTTCTGGAAGCGGATATCCCGGACCGGAGTCGCGGCCGGCTTGGCGACCGGCCTGGCCGTAGCCGCGTTTCTCGTCTTCGGGAAGCATGATCCGTTCCTCGGCCTCAATGCCGGATTCGTCGCCTTGGCCGTAAACGCGGCGGTGACGGTCGCCGTGAGCCTTTCCAAGCGCCAGGCGGCCGATCCGGCTCGTATCGTATGACTCCTGAAAATATGATATACTAGATATTCTTTTCTTGTCTTTCGATTACTATCCCTGCGTGTTCAAACATTCCGGGATCGATGATGCCAAAAGGATAGGACTATGATCGTACACCATTATGCTAAATCGCCCCTCCGTCCGCATACCCGGCTCGTCGCTCTCTTGGTTTTGGCTTCGGCCGCCCTCATCCCCCCGGTTCCCGCGATTTGCGGGCAAGAAGCGCGGCCGTTCAGCTTGAAGGCCGCCCGCGCGTTTGCGGTCGCGAACAGCTTCGAGACGAAACGATCCCAGGCCGACGTCGAAACGGCCCGCTTGAAGCTAAAGGAAACCGTGGCCGTCGGCCTTCCTCAAGTCACCTCGACCGTCAGCTACTCCGACAACCTGATGCTTCCGACCAGCTTGATCCCCAATTTTTTCGAGGGAAAATTCGACGAGAAGATTCCCGTCCAGTTCGGCACGCAGCACAACGCTACGGCCAACATCCAGGTCCAACAATTGGTCTTTAACGGAAGCTATTTCGTCGGCTTGCAGACGTCGAAGCTCTACCGGAGCGTGGCCGAAATGGGCTTGGAACGGACCCGGCAGACGGTCCAGGAGAACGTCACGGGGACTTACTACCTGATTCTTATCGCCGAGGAAAACGAGCGCATCCTGAAGTCGAGCCTGGCCAGCGTTGAAAAAACCGCCGCTGAAGTCCGGGAGCTGAACCGGGAGGGATTTCTTGCCGATACGGACGCCGACCTTCTCCAGATTACGGTTAACCAGATCCGGAACGCCGTCCACACCCTGGAACGTCAAAAAGTCGTGGCGGCCAAGCTCCTCAAATTCCAGATGGGCCTGGACCTGGACGAAGATATCCGGTTGACGGATACCCTGGCCGAGGTCCTGGCCGGGGTTGACGTCGACGGGGCTCTCCGGACCGAATTTAAAATTGAATCCAATGTCGATTATCTCTTGACCCGGGGACAGGCCCGCTTGGCCGATATGGCCCTGAAAAACGAAAAAGCGAAATACTGGCCTTCGGTCGCCGCTTTCTTCACTTACCAGCAGAACGCGTATCGAAGCCGGTTTGATTTCTTCCGCTCGAGCGAACGCTGGTTTCCGTTCCAGATCCTCGGCTTCAATATCAGCATCCCGATTTTTAGAAGCGGCGCCCAAAGCGCCCGGGTCGAGCAGGCCGGATTAGCCGCCGCCCAGGCCCGCAATGCGGCCGAACAGGCCGCCCGCGGAATCCGGCTCGACGCGGAGCAGACAAAGGTCCGGCTTCTTTCCGCCCGAGATCATTATCTGACCCAGAAGGACAATATGCGTTTGGCCGAACGGGTCTATGGGGCGACGCTTGAAAAATACCGGGAAGGGGTCGCCTCCAGCATGGAATTGAGTCAGGCCCATGATAAATTTCTCCAAGCCGAGTCCGGGTACATCCAGGCGCTGTCCGATTTCCTGGCCACCCTGAACAAGCTTGATCGAATCTCCTCATCCTACACCGGATTATGAAGGATTATGCCCATGACAAAAACGCGAATTTTACTCGTCCTTGCCGCTCTCGCCGCGGCCGCCGTTTTGACGTCTTGCCGTCCGGCCGATTCCTCGGCCGAATTGGCCCGTCTGGAAAAACAACGCGATGCCCTGACTGCCCGGATCGAGGTTCTCAAAAAGGGCGCGAATCCCGGGTCGCAAACGCATCCGGCCGCGGCCGAACATCCGGCCGCCGTCCGGATCGAAACGATCGAGCCGAGCCTCTTTTCCCATACCATCAGCGCCCAGGGAATGCTTGAATCGGAAAAGAACATCCTGGTCTCGCCGCTGGCCTCGGGGGCGGTAAAGAAGATCCATGTCGCCCTCGGCGATCAGGTCGAGCAGGGCCGTCTTCTGGCTGAGCTGGACGCCTCTGTCCTCCAAAGCTCTCTCGCCGAGGTGGAGGCCTCGTTGAGCCTGGCCCGGACGATTTTTGAGAAGCGCGAACGCCTCTGGCAGAAAAAAATCGGAAGCGAAGTGGAATATCTCCAGGCCAAGACCGGCAAGGAGTCGCTGGAGAAGCGGCTGGCGACTCTGAACGAACAGCTTGCCCTGACGAAAATCACCGCTCCCCTTTCGGGGACCGTGGATGATATTCTCATCAAGGAAGGGGAGATGGCGCCGGCCGGATTCGGGGCTTTCCGTCTCGTCCAGAGAAGCCGGCTGAAAGTCAAAGCCGCCCTGTCCGAAAACTTCGTTTCAAGAATTCGGCGCGGCGATTCCGTCCGGATCCGGATCCCGGTTGCCGGTTTGGAATTCGAGCGCCGGATCGACGCCGTCTCCCAGATCATCGATCCGCGGAACCGGACCTTCCAGGTTGAGGTGTTTCTTCCCGGCGACGATCGGATCAAGCCGAACATGATGGCCGTGTTGACCATCACCGATTACCGCAACCCGGAGGCTTTATCCGTCCTGAAGAATATCGTCCAGGAAACCGGCCAGGAAAAGTTTTTATTCGTCGCCGAATCGAAGGACGGCAAATTCGTCGCCCGGAAGAGAATCGTCCGGACGGGGCTGGAATCCGAGAACCGGGTGGAAATTCTCGAGGGTCTGTCGAAGGGCGAGGCCGTCGTGGCCTTCGGCTTCCAAAAGCTGGCCGATGGCCAGCCCCTGATCGTCGACGCGTCCACCCGCTGAAAACGGGACGGACCGCTTGGGGAGCACATCGATGAAATTTCGGGAATTTAAACCCGCCAGCTTCGCCGTCGACGGTCGGACGACCGTCTTCATCCTCTTGATCATGGTCATCATCTTCGGGGTCATGCAGTACCTGGCGACCCCCAAGGAGGAAATGCCGGAAATCGTCTTTCCGTATTACATGATCGGGACGATTTACCCGGGCACGTCTCCGGCCGATGTGGAAAACTTGATCACCCGGCCCCTCGAAAAGCATCTCAAGGGGATGAACGGGGTGAAGAAGATCAGCAGCAATTCCATCCAGGATTATTCCTCGATCTTCATCGAATTCGACATCGCCGCCGACGACATGCAGGCGTACCAGGATGTCAAGCAGGCGGTCGATGATGCCCGGACCCAATTGCCGAACGACCTTATCCGGGATCCCCAAATCCGGAGGATCGATCTGTCCGAGATCCCGGTCCTCTACATCAACTTGACCGGCGACCTCGGACTTGTCCGCCTGAAACAGCTGGCCGAGGACCTCCAGGACCGGATCGAGGGACTCGAGGAAATCACCCGGGTGGATATCGCCGGAGCGCTCAACCGGGAGATCCAGATCGACGTCGACCTCTACAAAATGCAGGCCGCCGGGTTGAATTTCAACACCATCCGCAACGCCGTGGCCTCGGAAAATATGATTCTTTCGGGCGGCCAGATCGATACCGACGGAATGCGCCGCAACCTCCGGATCGTCGGCGAGTTCACCTCGGTCTCCCAGATCGGGGCGATCATCCTCCAGGACGGGATCACCCTCGGCGATATCGCCGAGGTCCGCGACGGATTCAAGGATCGGGAAAGCTTTTCCCGGCTCAATTCCCGGGACGTCATCACCCTCAACGTGATCAAGCGGGGGGGCAAAAACCTGATCGCCGCGTCGGATAAGATCCGGGCTATCCTGGCCGATTTTCAAGCCGCGGCGCCGGAAAATCTGATCGTCACCCTTTCCGGCGACAGCAGCCAGAAAACCCGCAACGGCGTCAGCGACTTGTTCAATACCATCATCCTCGGTTTCGTCGTCGTCGTCTTCGTTTTGATGTTTTTCATGGGGCGGATCAACGCGATATTCGTCGGGATTGCCATCCCCTTATCGATGCTGTTGTCGTTTATTTTCCTTCCCCTGATCGGGTTCACCTTGAACAAAGTGGTTCTGATGGCCTTCATTCTCGTCTTGGGGATCGTCGTGGATAATTCGATCGTCGTCGTGGAGAACATTTACCGTCACTTCATGACGACCGAAAACCTCCCGATCATCCCGGCGACTAAGAAGGCGGTCGGCGAGGTCGCCTTAGCCGTCTTCACGGGGACACTCACCACGATGGCCCCGTTTTTCCCGCTGATCTTTACTCCGGGGATCGCGGGAAAATTCATGTCCTTCCTGCCGATCACGATCATCCTGTCGCTGACGGCGTCCCTGCTGGTGGCCTATTTCATCAATCCCGTTTTCGCCGTGGCCTTCATGAAATACCAGCCCCGGGAGCATGCCGAACGCGGCGCCCCGGCTCTCCCGGCGGGCCTTGATCGGATCCGGAATCTCCCTCGTCCTGGCCGCGGTCTTTTACGCCACCGGGCCGATGATCATCGCCAACGTCCTGGCCTTCGGCCTCCTGCTCTTCTTCCTGACCCGGTTTGTGTTCGACCGCTGGGTCGACCGCTTCCAGAACCACGTCATGCCCGCGTTCATGAGAGCGATATCGCCGGGTCTTGGCGTTCTGTCTGAAAGGCCGGCGACCCTATGCCGTCGTCGGGGCGGTCACGGCCCTGTTCCTGTCCTCGTTCATGCTGATGCGGATCAGCCCGCCGCGGGTCGTGTTCTTTCCGGGCGGCGACCCTAACGTCCTCTACGTTTACCTCACAATGCCCGAAGGGACCCATATCGAGGTGACCGACCGGATCTGCCGGGAGGTCGAAGACAGGGTCCGGCGGATTATCGGAACGGACAATCCCGATGTGGAGTCCATCGTCTCCAACGTGGCCGTGAATGCCGGGGGAAGCCTTTTTGAGCGATCCACCCAGGATAAGCTGGCCAAGGTGACGGTCTCTTTCGTCGAATATAAGAATCGGACCGGCTCAAAAACGACCGGGCAGCTCCTGGACGAGCTCCGGAAGGAATTGAAAGATGTTCCCGGGGCCGAAATCCGCATCGACCGGGAAGCGATGGGGCCGCCCTCGGGCGCTCCGATCAATATTGAAATCAGCGGCGAAGAGGTCGATGAATTGATCGCCACGACCGCCCGGCTTGAAGAATTCATCATGGCCCTGGGGATTCCGGGCATCGAGCGATTCAAGTCCAGCATGGAGGTCAGCAAGCCCGAGATCATCCTCGAAATCGACCGGGAGAAGGCCAATCGCCTGGGACTGTCGACCGCCCAGATCGGGTCCGCGCTCCGGACGGCGATCTATGGCAGCGAGATCTCCAAATTCAAGGAAGGCGAGGAGGAGTACCCGATCCAACTGCGCCTCGACCGAAAGTACCGCAACGACCTCGAGGCCCTGTTGAGCCAGACCGTGACCGTCAACGCTCGAGGCGGGAGCCCGGCCAAGGACATCCCGATTTCGGCCGTGGCCCGGATTTCCAATCTCAGCAGCGTCGGCGGGATCACCCGGATCGACAATAAACGGGTCATCACGCTGAGCTCCAACGTCCTGACCGGGTTTAACGCCAACCAGATCATTCAAACGATTCGAAGGGAGCTGCCCCGGTTCGAGCTCAAGCCGCGCACCGCGGTGAATTTCACCGGCGAGCAGGATATGCAGAAGGAAGTGGGTGGCTTCTTCGGCAAAGCCCTCGTCATCGCCATCTTCCTGATTTTCGTCATCCTGGTCGGACAGTTCAATTCGCTGGCCAAGCCCGGGATCATCATTACCCAGATCTTCTTCAGCTTCACCGGGGTTTTGCTTGGATTCACACTCTTCAAGCTGGAATTCTCGGTCATGATGACCGGAATGGGCATCATTGCCGTCGCCGGGATCGTGGTCAAGAACGCGATCCTGATCATCGATTACACCGATCAGATCTACGCTCAATACGAGGACAAACGGGCCGCCCTTGTCGAGGCGGCCGCCATTCGCCTGACGCCGGTCCTCCTGACGGCGCTCTCGACGATCCTCGGCCTTCTTCCGCTGGCGATCGGGATGAATTTTAATTTCGAGACCTTGTTCACCCGTCTTGATCCCCAATTCTACTGGGGTGGTGATAACGCGTCGTTCTGGAACCCGCTGGCCTGGACGATCATCTTCGGGCTGACCTTCACCACGATCCTTACCCTGATTGTCGTGCCGGCCATGTATGCGATCGTTATCGCCCGGCGGGATGAAAAGAGAGCCCGAAAAGCCGGACGCTGAAGCGGCCGGATCGGCCTTTTTGGGAAGACCGCTGTTTCCCGGCATCGCGCTGATTTCGGCGTGGTTTTCTGTTACATTACCCTCTCCCTCTTGGAGGTTGGCTATGTACGACGAAATTAAAAACGAAGCGGCCGCGCTTTCCGGCCGCTTGTCCGAATGGCGGCGGAGCTTCCATCGTCGGCCCGAGACGGCCTTCCGGGAAGTGGAAACCCAGAAGGCGTTAAGGGACTTTTTCGAGCGGCTGGGAATGCCCGTCCGGTCGATGGCAAAAACGGGGCTCCGGGCCGATCTTCAAGGGCTTCCGGGCGGCCGGACGGTGGCCCTCCGCGCGGACATGGACGCTCTTCCCCTCCAGGAGGAGGGCGATAAACCAAGCTTCTCGGAAAATCCCGGGGCCTGCCATGCCTGCGGACACGACGGCCACATGGCCGTTCTGATGGGAGCGGCCGAAATTCTCGCTCGACGGAAGGATCGTTTTCGCGGGCGCGTGGTCTTTCTCGGTCAGCCGGCCGAAGAGCTCCCTCCGGGCGGGGCCGCACCCATGATCGAAGAGGGCGCCTTGGAGGGAGTGGATTCCATTTTCGGCCTGCATTTCTGGCAGCCCCTCCCGACCGGAAAGATCGGCCTTGTCGCCGGCCCTCTCATGGCCCAGGCCGACAATTTCCGGATCACAGTGACCGGACACGGCGGCCACGGGTCCATGCCCCAAGCCACGGCCGACCCGATCCTGGCGGCCGGCCATCTCATCGTCGCCCTCCAGAGCGTGGTCAGCCGCAACGTCGACCCCTTGAAGCCCGCCGTCCTTTCGTTCGGCACCGTTTCCGGGGGAACCGTCTATAACATCATTCCCAATGAGGTCAGGCTTTCCGGGACGGTCCGGACGTTCGATCCCGACGTCCAAGCTCTGATGAAAAAGCGCCTGGCCGAAATCACCGAGGCGACCGGCCGGGCCATGGGCGTTCGGGCCGGCCTCGAGTACGAGGACGGATATCCGCCACTGGTCAATCCGCCCGACTCCGTCGCCTTTGTTCGGCGAACCGTCGAGTCCCTCTGGGGGAGGGAAGCGATTGTTCCCTTCCAGCCGGTGATGGGCGGCGAGGACTTCGCCATCTATCTGCAGAATATTCCGGGCGCTTTCGTCTTCTTCGGGTCCGGCGATGGGATGCCCCATCCCCACCACCACCCCCGCTTCGACCTTGATGAAGGGGCGTTGGTTCCGGCGACGGCCCTTCTGGCCGCTTTGGCCTTGTCGTTTATCGAGGAGGTCCGATGAGCTTCGGCATCCTCCTGGCGATCGCCCTGGGCATGGCCATGGACACATTCGCCGTGGCCGTCGGGGTGAGCCTGGTGATGCGGGGATGCACGACGAAGCAGACCGTCCGGATGGCCGGGAGCTTCGGATTGTTCCAGTTCGTCATGCCGATCGTCGGCTGGGCCGTCGGCCGGACGGTTGTCGACCTCATCCGCGATTATGACCACTGGGTGGCCGCCGGGCTTTTAGTCTTTGTCGGCGGGAAGATGATTTTCGAGGCTTTCGAGAAAAAGAAGGCCGAGACCGCCGACGGCACCTCCTGCCCGGACAAGACCCGCGGCGGGCATCTGCTTCTGCTCTCCCTGGCGACCAGCATCGACGCCCTGGCGATCGGCTTGAGCTTAGCCGCCTTAAACGTTCCGGTCGTCTACCCGGCGGCGGTGATCGGCGTGGTGACGTTCGTTGTTTCCGCCGTGGGGACGAAGATCGGCCCGGTCCTCGGCCGCTGGGTGGGAAAAGGGGCGGAGATCGCCGGCGGGCTGGTCCTTTTAGGGATCGCGACGAAGATTCTGATCGAGCACTTATCTTAAACCGGTCGGGGCCACCTTAACCTGCATTATGCACGAGTCGAGATGGCTGCAGTTGCGAGGCACGAAGGGTGACGCCGTGCTAGTCGCACTGCGAACCCTTCGTAACGAAGCAAATGCGGCCATATCGGCTCGCCCGAAGGGTAAATAATCATATTTTCTATCTTGTATAAAGCAAAAGAATTATAAGAATTTTAAAATATTTATGAATAATGCAGGTTAAAAAATCGTGAAGCGGCCGTCTTTCATGACCGACTCTTTCTTTCCCCGCGGATAGATCAGGATCACTTCGCCGACCGTTACCCGGGGTTGGGATTCCGGGATATAGATGCGGTCGAGATGAATGACCGCCGCCGGCGAGGAAAAGTCCTTGGGCCCGACGATTCCGCCGAAATGCTCGCTTCGGCCGAAGGCGACGTGAAGCCCGAGCTTCTCGTCGAGAAGGATTTCTCCGACCGGCTGAAGTCCGAAGTCGGCCAGGACGCCGAATCCGAGCTCGGCCAGATTGCCGTAGGCCGGTTCCCGCCGAAGAAAATCGGTTTCCGCCTCCGATGTCGGCCCGGTGCTTTCGATGCCGACCGCCCGGTTTTTCTCGATCCGGTAAATGACGATCTCGCCCCCGATTTCAACGGGGAGGAGTCCGGCCGTTTTGCTTTCCGTTTTCTTCTCCCCCTCGTAGGGAACGATGTAGGCCTCGCCGCTGGGAAGGTTGCCCGCCGTCGCCGGATCCGGGAACCGCCCGGTCGAGGCGTGAGCGGTCCGGTTCCGGAGGTCGAAGTGAATCCGGTATTCCAGGTTGCCGTCGACGCGGAAGAGAAGGTCGGCTCCGGAGGCCTGATCGAGACGCTGCTTCATGTCCTCCACCCGCCGGGCGACCTCGCCGTAATCGATGCGGAGGGCCGGGATCATCGTCGCGGAAAAGCCGGGCATGGTAGCCGCCCGGAACCCGTATTTTTTCGCCGCGACTTTCAGCGGAGCGGTCGTCGAGTATTCGGTCGGGGCGATGATGATCTGCGATTCGGCCAGGACGTCCTCAAATGGCACCCGGAGGCCGCATTGGCCGAGCGTCGAGGCATCCTCCGGCGGGAGCGTTCCGAGAAGGAAGGCGTCGGGCGGGAGGTCGGCGTTGTTGGAGCCGACGTCGGCGTAGGCGTACAGCCGGATGTCGTCGAGGGGGATTTCGAGGCGTTTGTCGTAAAGCGCGGCCAGCCATCCGAAGGCCATCGCCCGCCGCTCCGCCCAGGCCGGATTGTCCAGACTCGTGTGCCGCGGAACGTCGACTAAAAGGGACAGGATGGAATCACCCGGCAGTCGGGGAAAGACGGACCGGACGAGATCGACGAGCTCTTGAGATGTCAGATTCGGCATCGCGCCCTCCTTTCGGCTATTATAATCGATTTTCCGAAAGTTTCTTCAAAGGCGCGGAAAAATATCCTTGGTCAAAGGCGGGCTTTCACTCCGGCGATGATTCCCGATCCCGTCGTCCCGTAGCCGAAGACCGTCTCGTAGCGGACGTTTCCGATGTTCTCCCACCGGGCGAACAGCTCCAGGCCCGGGTTGACGGCAAACGAAAGATAGGCGTCGAGGAGCGTGTAGGCGGGAAGCCCGACGGCTTGAGGCGTCCACCCGCTGTAATCCATGTCGGGGCGCTCCCCGGTGTAGACGGCCGAGAGGCCGGTTTCCCATCCGTTGGCCAAGGCCCATTGGACGATTCCGGAGATTTTATCCTTCGGCCGGCGCATGAGCGGCTCCCCGGTGTCGAGGTCGAGGGCCTCCAAGCGGGTATAGGCGCAACGGAGAATCAGACGCTCCAGCGGCCGGGCGTCGGCCGAGATTTCCCAGCCGCCGGATCGGGCTCGACCGATGTTGACGTACCCTTGGGCATAATCGTAATCGATCAGATTGCGGAAATCGGATTGGAAATAAGACAATCCGAGAAGAACGGAGCCGCCGGCCAGAGATTGCTCGATCCCGGCATCCCAGCCGAGCGATTCCTCGGGAAGGAGAGACTCGTTTCCGACCGGGCCCCAAAACGTTCCCGGGGCGAAGAGCTGGTAAAGGGACGGCGCCTTGAAAGCCGTTCCGATCGTGGCTTTCAATTTCAGTCCCGATCCCCTCGATGACGAACGCCGGGGCCAGCCGCCAAGTCAAGGCCACCCCCGTCCGGCTGTGGGAATCGAGCCGGAGGCCGGCGGTGGCATGGAAGACGCTGCCCAACCGGAACCGGTCCTGGAGAAAGATGCCGGCCCGGTCGTCTCTCCGCCCGGGAAAAACGCTGGCGTAGGGGCCCCAAGCGCTTTCCGATAGATAATCCGAATCGCCGGTCTCCCGTTCGAGCTCCGCTCCGGCGGTCAGAGTATGGCCGGTGCCCAGGAAAATGTTGTTCTGCCAATCGATCCGGCTCCGGGCGCTGCGGTAGAGCCCTGTCTCGGAATCGAAGGGGTGAAGGTCGTCGACCGGGTTTTCGCCGCGGCGTGAGGACCGGATAAAGGAAAAGCCGAGGATGGACTCCCAACGGTCGCCCGCCAGGAGGGTTCGAGCCTGGGCCCGGATAAATCCCGAACGATAGCTTTGAACGGAATTCGGGTCGTCGCCGAAGGCCCCGCCGAACAGGTCGAGGTCGGTTTCCGCGGAGATCCCCCGAAAAATCAGGTCGATTTCGGTTCCGCCTTCGAGCCTCAGGCCGGCCCGCCCGGCGAGAGTCCAGTTTTGGTACCCGTCGGTTTCCGTGTTTCCGGCATAAGCGGTTCCGGCGGCCGAAACGCCCTTGGTTGATTCGCGGGAGAAACCCAAGGCGTAATGAAACGGGCCGGTCGAGCCGCGCAGGTCCAATCCCCCGTTGAACATCCCGAACGAACCGCCCGAGGCGCGGAGGGTGAAGGCCGGCTTTCCGGCGCCGCGCGCGGTCAGGATGTTGATGACGCCGCCGAGGGCATCCGATCCGTACAGCGTGCTCTGGGGTCC
The DNA here is from genome assembly GCA_963783665.1 of Candidatus Aminicenantota bacterium. Classification (GTDB taxonomy): domain Bacteria; phylum Acidobacteriota; class Aminicenantia; order Aminicenantales; family UBA4085; genus JAAZPG01. The sequence goes on from CAWANZ010000003.1 coordinate 199,214, forward strand.
CCGCAGGATTTCGATCCGGTCGATCCCGTCGAACGTCAGGTGGGCCAGGTCGAAGCTCCGCGACGGATTGATCGGATCGTTCAGCGGTACGCCGTCCAGAAGGATGAGGACATGCTCGGAATTCGCTCCCCGGAGGAAAACGGATGAGGCCGAGCCCGGCCCGCCGTTTCGGACGACGGTCAGGCCGATGGTGTCGCGCAGGGCTTCGAGGACGGACGTTTGGTTGGTCCGTTCGAGGTCAATCCGGGTGACGACGGTGATGGAGCTGGCGATTTCGCGGAGCGGCGTCTCCAGCCGGGCGGCGGTGACGACGACCTCGTGGCGAAGGGGGACGACGGTTTTGTCGTTGTCTTCGGCCGGAGACGGCCGGACGAGACAAAGGATGATGAAAGCGCAGACGGCGGCTCGCTGCTGAAGACGGGGGACGGACATGTGAAACCTCCTCTTCCGACCCGAAGATTGGTTTCGCTGAAGCCGAAGCCAGGTTTCCTGGCTCTCGGATCGTCCTCCTCCCGGGCCTTCCAACCCCCGAGGGGGCCGTGGCAATTCCGGGATTCGTTCCCGATTACAGTAGCGGGGGCTGCGTCCGTTTTTCACGGACTTCCCTTCGCTCCAACGGCTCGCAGGAAAGGTATCGATCGGTGCTGTTGGGAGCTGCTGTCCAAATATGAGTCGGACGAGCGAATGTCCATAAGTCAATGACCTATGATCTACGTAGAAGAAGTTCTATTGTCGTAAGATGTTTATATGTCCCCGGAAGAGGGGCAGCGACAGATCCCGCCAGGAGATGCGGGCTGGAGCGTGGCCCGGGCCACAGGTAAGGTGGAGCCGCCCGTATCTTTACGGGCGAGCCACCCCGGAACGGAAAGAAGCGCAATATGGAGAGGAGGAGGGTAAAGGAGGTATTCGCGCTCTGTCATTTTTCGCATTCCATTTAAATAAACGTATAGGCAGGGCAAAGGGTTGCGCGTTTGACTTAAATTTTTCGGAACAGGAAAGGGAGGAAACGTTTGGCGAGGAGAGGAATTTGGGGCAGAAAAGAGCCAACTTGCTGATTCTAAATGATTTGCTCTCGCCCCTCTTTCTTACTTTTTTAATTATACCACAAACAAGGAGGGAAATGCAACAACTTTTTTCAATTTCTAAAGAAAAGCATTCCAACGAGGTCGGGCGACATATTTCAGGCCGTAAAAGAGCTTCCTTTAACCCGATTTCGGTTCGAATGGTCGAAAAACGGGGCGAAAAACAGGCCTTTTGACCGGAAGGAGGGGTTTCAATAGAATAAACGGGCCTCTTATCAGGAGAAAACCGATGGATAACGAGAGCTTTCGGAAGCACGCTCATGACTTCGTCGACTGGATCGCCGATTATTTCGAAAATATCGAGCGGTTTCCGGTGATGTCCCAGGTTAAGCCCGGAGAGATCAAGTCGAAGCTCCCGGTCTCGCCGCCCCAATCCGGCGAGCCCATGGACCGAATTTTTGCCGATTTCAAAGAGGTCATTCTCCCGGGGATCACCCATTGGCAACATCCGAATTGGTATGCCTATTTCCCCGCCAACAACAGCCCCGAATCCGTCTTAGGCGAAATCCTGATGGCGGGAATGGGGGCCCAAGGAATGAGCTGGCTGACTTCGCCGGCGGCAACGGAGCTTGAGGACCGGGTGATGGAGTGGCTCCGGCAGCTGCTCGGTCTTCCGAACGGCTTGTCCGGCGTCATCCAGGACAACGCCTCCACCTCCACGCTGGCCGCCCTCCTTTCGGCCCGGGAGAGGGCGACGAATTTCGAAGCGAACGAAAAAGGGCTGAAGCGGCCGCTCATCGTCTATGCCACCCGGGAGACGCATTCGAGTATTGAAAAAGGGGTTAAGATCGCCGGCTTCGGGCGGGAAAATCTCCGGGTCATCGACACGGACGCCGCGTTCGCCATGCTCCCGGCGAAGCTTGAAGAGGCGATCCTCCGAGACAAAGCAGCGGGACTTCAACCAGCGGTTGTCGTAGCCACATTGGGAACGACCTCGTCGACGGCCGTGGACCCGCTCCGGGCGATCGGGGAGGTCTGCGCCCGACATGCCTTATGGCTCCATGTCGATGCGGCCTATGCCGGGACGGCGGCCGTCTGTCCGGAAAATCGCTGGATCCTGGACGGGGCGGAATATTTTGATTCCTTCGTCTTCAACCCGCACAAATGGATGCTGACGAATTTCGATTGCTCGGCCTATTTCGTCAAGGATCCGGGCACCCTCATCCGGACGTTCGAAATCCACCCGGAGTATCTGAAGACCGGCGTCGATCCCTACGTCAAGAATTTTCGCGACTGGGGCGTTCCCCTTGGTCGGAGGTTCCGGGCCCTGAAGCTCTGGTTTGTGATCCGCTCCTACGGCATCGAAGGGCTTCAGGCTTTCGTCCGCGAGCACCAGCGGCTCGCGCGGCTGTTGAAAGGTTGGGTCGCGGCGGAACCGAACTTCGAAGTTCTGGCCCCGGTTCCTTTCGGCCTGGTTTGTTTCCGCTGGAATGACGGCCGGAGCGAAGAGGATTTGACGGCGTTCAACCGCGAGCTGATGAACCGCCTGAACGCCTCCGGCCGGCTGGGGCTGACCCACACCGTCCTGGGCGGGGCCTTCAGCCTGCGGCTGGCTATCGGATCGCGGCTGACCGAGGAGCGGCATGTCCGTCGATCTTGGGACCTGATCCGGAAAACCGCCGGCGAAATCGCTTTGACCGATATCAAGAGAGGATCAGCATGAAAAAATTCCGGTTCGCGGCCCTTCTGTTCGCGGCCTTGGCGGTGGGTTTTCCCGCAGGCGCCGATCAGCTCCTGACTCCCGAGCTTCCAAGCGGCGTTCGGATCCGCCCGGAAAACCGGTTTTTCGACGTCTTCCCGCGCATCGTTCCGGCCGACCGGGAATCGACGATCGAGATCGTCCCGCTTTTCGACCACGTCCGGCCGTCGCCGGATTGCGCGTACGAGTTGTCCTACGCTCCGATGGAATATCCTCCGCCGCAAGACGGGGCGCCCTTGCCCTGGAAAAAAACCCTTGTCCCCGTGAACGGGCGCTTCGTGATCACGATGGTCTTTGAGAAGGAACAGGAGCATACGCTCGTCATCACGGCGGTCCGGGGCGAGGAAAAAACCCGGGTAGGGGATTTCCGGGTGTATTCCGCGGCCGACGACCTCCGGGCCCTGCGCCCGGTCAAAGGGGACTTCCATCTCCACAGCCATAAAAGCGACGGCGTCGAATCCCCGGCCTACGTCGCGGGCGCCTGCCGCCGGGCCGGGCTCGATTTCATGGCGATGTCGGATCACCGTATCTATACGGACGCGGCTGAAATTAAGGCGGCTTTTGCCGGCGCTCCCGTCGACCTCCGGATCTATTCCGGCGAGGAGATCCATACGCCCGACAATCCGGTTCATATCCTGAGCTTCGGGGCTCGCGCGGGCGTCACCGACTTTTACCGCGATGACGAAACCGCTTATCGGCGCGAAGTGGCGGCGCTCATGGCTTCGCTCCCGGCCACGCCGCCCGACGTGGATCGCTTCCGCTACGCCGCTTCGGTCTGGGCTTCGGAGAGGATCCGGTCGTTCGGCGGGATGAGCATGCTCTGTCATCCTTACTGGGTGACCGGCATTCGCCACAACGTCGAGGAGCCGCTTCTGGATGTCTTTTTCGGCCGGGAGGTCTTCGACTGCTTGGAGCTCATCGGCGGCTTCGACTGGGCGGACCTCCAGGCCTATGATGCCAACGCCCTTCAAGTCGCCCGCTACCTGGACGAACGGGCCAAGGGCCGTCGGATCGCCGTCTGCGGGGTCAGCGATACCCACGGTGTCGAAAAAACCGACGGCTTTGGGCGCTATTTTACGGTGTGTTTCGCCCCGACCTCGGAGCTTTCTGACTTGATTGCGGCGATCAAGGATCTTCGTTCGGTGGCCGTCGAAGTGCCGGGCGGCGGGTTGGCCCGCGCGTTCGGCCCATTCCGACTGGTGAAATTCACCCAGTATTTGCTCCGGGAAGTGCTGCCCCAGCACGACGAGCTCTGTTTCGAGGAAGGCCGGCTGATGCTCCGGTTGGCCGGGGGGGAGGCTTCGGCCGCAGATCGCTTGAAAGCCCTTCAGGGGCAAATTCAGCAGCTGTATGCGAAATATTGGGGGGCGGGCGCGGCGAAATAGCCATGCAGGCTATTTCGGTTTAAACAAACCCGCCGCATTCGCTCCAATTAATCCGGCCTTGACCAGCGCCGGGTCGGTCGGGCGAAGCGCCCGAACCTGGGCCGGCGTCATCACCCGGTAATGGCGAGCCCGGTCGAGGGCATCGCCGATCCAGCTGACGTCGTCCAACCTCGTCATCCAATCGCGATCGTCCAGCCGGCTTAAATCGAACGGGACGGAATACTGGCGGAGCGTTTTCTGTCCGATCGGGTTAAAGAAAACGTCGAAATACGACATCATCAATTCGCGGATGGTCCGGTAAACGGGTTCCCTGAAGCGCAAAACCGTGTAGTTCGATTTGGCCACACAGCCCCAGGCGCCGTTTTCCCGAAAAACCGCCAGGACGTGGTCGTCGTCGTTCCAGGAGCGCATATCGACAAGGAGCGGCGGCCGGCCGTGATAACGGAAGATGGCCGCCGCCAGCATCGCCCCTTCGAAGCAATTGGCCTTTCGCTCTTTGAGGGCCCGGCGGGGCGAGGCCGTCCCCGGGGCCGGGTCATAGGCCAAGCGGTTGAGAAAGAGCTGGATCTTTTCCGGCGTCCGAAGGGGATCGAAGACGGCCCGTTCGGCGGCCGTCCAAATGCTCCGCTTCCGGTCGACCTTCATGCCGCGTCTCTTCGGCTTTTTCCGGGGCTTACCGAATCGGCGTCAACCACCGATCGTATTTCGGATCGGCTCCCCGGACGATGTCCATATAAGCTTGACGAAGACGCGTCGTGACCGGTCCGGGCTTGCCCGCGCCGATCGTCGTTTCCCGTTTCGGCGCGTTCCGATTCGAACCGTCGATCAGTTGGGTGACCGGGATGACTTCCACGGCCGTCCCGGTAAAAAAGGCCTCGTCCGCTCCGGTCAGGTCGTCGATCGTAATCGGTCCGATGGAGGTTTTGATCCCCAGGTCCCTGGCGATTTCGAGGATGCTGGTCCGGGTGATTCCCTCGAGGATGGATTCGGTCCGGTCGTTGGTTTTGATCCCGCCGTTTTTGACGACGAACAGGTTTTCTCCCGGGCCTTCGGCGATATGGCCTTCGATGTTAAGGAAGAGCGCTTCATCGACGCCCAGGGCCCGGGCTTCCAGGCCGGCGATCGCGGATTGGACATAGACGCCGCCGAGCTTGGCTCGCATGTCGAGCTGGCTGTGATGGATGCGGCGCCAGGGGCTGATGAAGGTCTTAATCCCGCCGAGGGACGCTTCGCCCATGTAGGAACTCCATTCCCAGGCGGAGATGACCAGCTCGGGCGGGGAGGCCTTGGGAATCAAGCCGAGGTTTCCGTAGCTGTAAAAGAAAAGGGGCCGGATATAGCAGGACTCCAGCGCGTTTTCCCGGACGACCAGCTTGATCGCCTCGGTCACTTCTTCTTTGTTGTACGGAACGGTCATCTTCAGAACGCCGGCCGAAACAAAAAATCGGTCGACGTGCTCGGGGAGCCGGAAGATTTTCGGTCCGGCGGGCGTTGCGTAAGCCCGGATGCCCTCGAAGGTCGAGGTCCCGTAATGAAGGGCGTGGGTCATCGCATGAAGGGTCGTATCCGACCAGGGATGAATTTTCCCCATATACCAGATTTTTTTCGCTTTGGGGAAGGACGTCGTGTCGAGCATTCCACTCTCCTTGGGGATGAGGTTAATTCAATCGCGGAGCTCGCATGCGGAAGGATATAATTAGCACAAAAGCAGTTAAATGGAAAGCGAGCCGGGCTCGAAAAAGACCCGTCCGCGGTGGGTGACGGGACGGATCTTTCCGGTTTTCTCCAGCGCCCGGCAGGCCCGCCGGACGGCCTCGGGTTCAGCTCCCAAAGACCGGGCGATCGCCGAGGCCGTTTCCGGCCTCCGGCGGACAAAATCCATGATCCGGCCGGAAAGGTCGGCCGATTTCGTCTTCCCGGCTTTTTTCCCCGAAGGCGGCGATGATTTCGGCTTGTCCGCCCAGGAACGCGCGGATTTTGGCCAATTCGCGCGGGGATAGCGGCCGGGCCGAGGACTCGGCCGGCGGGCGGATGACGGTGTTGAGCTGGACCCGGTCGGGCTTGATCCGGGCGACCGCTTTCTTCAGGGCCCGGAGGTCGACCGGGCGGTCGTTCACACCTTTGACCAGGAGGATTTCGAGCCAGATTTGGCCGCGATATTCCTTCCGGAAGGCGGCCAATCCGGAAACGATCCGGCCGGCGGAGAGCGATGGATGGGGACGGTTGACCTTTCGGAAAGCCGCTTCGGTCGCGGCATCCAGGGAGGGGACGACAATATCGGCCGCGGCCAATGCCCGCCGGACGGCCGGCCGGTCGAGAAACGAGCTGTTGGTCAGGACGATCACAGGTACGGGCGTGAGGCGCTTGATCCCCCGGATGAGCCGGCCGAGCCCCGGATGGAGGGTCGGCTCTCCCGAGCCGGAAAAGGTGACGGCGTCGACCCTGCGGCCGCTCTTGAGGACGTCCTCGATTTCGGCCAGGACGGTTTCGACCGGGACGAACGACTTGCGCCGCAGGGTCGTTCGGGCGTTTCCTCCGAGCTGGCAGTAAACGCAGTCCATCGAGCAGGTTTTAAACGGCAGGAGGTCCACCCCGAGCGAATAGCCGAGGCGGCGGGACGGCACTGGGCCGTAAAGGTGGGGATGAGCGGCCATGTTGTTTGCCCTTCCGGGACGATTCGGATATCATAGTTTAGCACGTTGAAAAGGATGGAACCAGATGAACGATTACGGAATAAAAGAGGCGCGGGCGGGCCTGAAGGCTCCGCTTCCGCCGATCGAAACGTTTCCCAATCAGTTCCCGGATTATGAGATCACGATCAAGGTTCCGGAATTCACTTCGGTCTGTCCCAAAACGGGCCTCCCGGACTTCGGGACGATCACCCTCCGGTACGTTCCCCGGTCCCGGTGCCTGGAGCTCAAATCCCTGAAGGAATACTTCCTGGCTTACCGTAACCTGGGCATTTTCTACGAAAACGCGGTCAACCGGATCCTGGCCGATGTCGTATTTGCCGCCCGCCCTGTCCGGGCTTCGGTGACCGGTGAATTCAACGCCCGGGGCGGCCTTCTTTCGGTCATCGAAGCGGCTTATCCCCGGTCCGGGTCGAAGAAAGCCGTGAAGGCCGGATAGACGGGAATTCCCGTTTCCTCTTCCGCTCCCTTCCGCGCTTCAAGGAAAAATGGAATCCAATCGGAATTCGGACCCGGCCTTCGGCTGGAGCGACGTCTTCATGCTCGGGGTGATCGTCGTTTGGGGACTGAATTTTTCCGTCATCAAGATCGCCCTCAGGGAAATGACCCCGGCCGGCTTCAACGGCGTGCGGCTCGTTCTGACGGCGGTCTTGTTTCTTGCGCTTCTGGCCGTTCTCCGGCGAAGGTTTTCGGCTGGGGAAGGGCGACCTCTGGAAGCTGGCCTTGATCGGGATGGCCGGAAATGGATTCTATCAAGTCTTGTTCATCAATGGCTTGAGCCTGACGACGGCTTCCAATACATCGTTCATCTTGGCGATTTCTCCCGCCTTGGTGGCGGTGCTGGGCGTCCTTTTTCGGATTGAAAAGATCCATTGGGCGGCCTGGCTGGGCATTTTCGTTTCGCTGGCCGGGCTCTACCTGGTGATTGGGAAGGCGGCGGAAGCTTGCGCTTTTCGGGCGAGGGATTCCGGGGCGATCTGATGATCTTTTTCGGCACGATCCTCTGGTCCCTCTATACGGTCTTTTCCAAGGATTTCCTGGACCGCATCTCTCCGTTGAAGTTCGCCGCGGTCACGGTCTTTTTCGGGGCCTTGACCTATCTTCCGTTCAGCGTAGGGGCGATCGTCCGGATTCCCTGGAGCCGGGTGTCGGCGGCTTCCTGGGCCGGGCTCGCTTTCTCCTCTGTTTTCAGCCTCGTCCTGGGCTATCTGATCTGGTACACCTCCGTCCGGAGAGTCGGGAATGCCCGGACGGCCGTTTACAGCAACTTGACGCCGTTGTTCACGGCCCTCTTCGCCTATCTTTTTCTCGGCGAATCCCTGGGGCTTCGAAAAATCATCGGCGGGGATCGTGATCCTGGCCGGAGTTTACCTGGCGCGGTCCGGCTATTACTATTTCATCAAGTGCCCGCCGGATGTCGGATAACGGCTTTTCGTAGGACGATCAGCCTTGCCCGCTCGAAAGCCGAACAAGTCCACGCGACCTCTGGGAGCTAGGAAAGCCCATAGACCTGATGGAGCTGGATGCCCAGGCGGACATCCGCGATCCCTTCCCGGAGCGTCCGATTCAAAAGATGGACGGCCCGCGCTCCGGCTTTCCGGGCGGTTCGATTCGGGCTGAAGAAAAATCGGTACGGCGGCCGGAAATTCCGACCGGACGCGCCGGACGACCGGAAGCGTGAGCTCGCGGGAAACGACGAGCTTGACTTCCCGGGCTGCCTGCCGGAATTCCGGGGCGGCATCATAGCCGGGCGGCTTGGGCGAGACGGTCACCCAATCGAACGCCGCGTCGGATGGAATCGTGCCGTTGGTCTCGACCTGAAGGCGAAAACCGTCGCCGTGGAGCCGCTCGACGAGAGGCCCGATGTCCTGGACAAACGGCTCGCCCCCCGTCAGACAGATCCACCCAGCCGGCCAGCGTTTTCCGAGCTGTCCGACCCGGGCTGCGATCGCCGCGACAGTCATCGTTTGTCCGCCTCGCCAGGCGTTCTTGGTGTCGCAAAACGAGCAGCGAAGGTTGCAGCCGACCAGGCGGACGAAGACGGCGGGCCGTCCCAGGCGGAGGCCTTCGCCCTGGATCCCGGCGAAGATTTCAGCGATCTTCAGCGTAGGTTGCGGAGGCATCCTCGGATTCCCAGACCGTGACCGCCCGGACAGGAAAATGCGGGCTTGAGGTCTTCGTAGAAACGGCGGGCCAGGTTTTCCGCCGAGGGGTTGAAGGGATAGGCTTCATTGAGCAGGGTGTGATCGGGAAGGATCTCGGCCAGTTTCTTCTTGATGAGAGTGAAATCGATCCCCAAGCCGGTCGAGTCAAGCTCCGCGACGGCGATTTCGACTTCGACCTGGAACGTGTGGCCGTGGACCTTTTCGCACTTCCCCTTGTACTCTCGGAGGAAATGGGCGGCCGAGAAACTGTCGCGGACTTTCAGAATCCAGCTCATCTCCGTCCTCCTTTGCCCATCCTGACTGCCAGCGGATCGGCTGTGCCGACTTCTTTGAAGGCCCGGGCCCGGAGAAGACAGGCGGAGCAACCGCCGCAGGGCTTTTCCTTTCCCGCATAACACGTGATCGAGCGGGAGTAATCCGCGCCCAGGGCCAGACCGATTTTAATGATGTCCGATTTTTTCAAGCCGAGAAAGGGGGCCCGGATTTTCAACCCGGCCGGGCCGAACGCTCCCGACGTCCCCGTCCGGATCGCCCGCTCCATGGCCCGGACGAACGCCGGCCGGGTGTCGGGATATTCGGGCGAATCGACGATATTGAAACCGCAGACGATTTCCTGAATGCCCCGCGTCTCGGCCCAGGCCGCGGCCAGGGCGAGGAGGATTCCGTTGCGGAACGGGACATAGGTCGGCGGCAGGGCGGGCGATCCGTGCAATCGGGGGACCCGGCGGAATTTCGGAACGGCGATCCGCGGGTCGGTCAGGGCCGAGCCGCCGATCTGCCCCAGGTCGATTTTCAAGACGGTGTGAGGGACGCCGAGGCGCCGGGCGATCGTCCGGGCGGCCCGGATTTCCACCCGGTGGCGCTGCCCGTAATCGAACGTCAGGGCCTGGACTTCCCGGCGGCGACTCAGGGCCCAGTGCAGGGCGGTCGTCGAATCCAGTCCGCCGGAAAACAACACCGCGCATTTCATGATCATCCGCCTCTCCCGTTTACTATATAAGAATAAGGAGGGGGATCAAATGTCCCGGCGCTTTTCTGTCCTGGTCGGAAATTGGTGACACCCATGGCCCGACCCGGTGAATTCGCCGGGGGCGAAGCCATGAAAGTGGCGATAGCTCTGTTTAGGACCCTTCACCAATAGGGCGGCGTTCACGTCCCGAGCCGAATCCATCTGGGGACAGAAACTAAGAGCACCGGAAGGAAGTGAACGGGCTTCAGGCGGATTACGCCGCCGATCGAGCGTCCGGAAGGAAGACCTTAGGTCCCGGCGAGCTCCCGGTTGGGATCAGGATCAAGCCCGGAGCGTCCAGGTTTATAGATCATCTGAACCAGCATAGATTCTTGACAGCCCTCGGGGCGAGGGTAAACTTCGAACCCGGCGGAACGAACATGCACGACACATCCTTCAGCCCGGCGGACTCGGACCTCGTCCTGCGCGACGACCAGGCCGACTTCTACGCGATCCTGGATGAAGTCGGGAGCCGCCGCGCCCGGGGGGCCCGCCTCCGGCTGATCGACAGCGGGGCCTTTTCCGTTCTTGAGCTGGAACGGCTCGGCTTGGCGGGTGCGGATCTATTCACTTCGGACAAGGCCGGGCGGACGCCGGCCGATCTATTCATTTTGAACAAGGCGGTCCGAAAAGGCGGCGGATTCGTCGCTCACTTCCATCACGGCCCGCTTGCGGCGGAGGCGGCCGCCGCTTTCCCGATGAGCGCCCTCCGCGAAGCGGCCCGGGACGGCGTGGCGCTTTTTCTTTCGAATAAAGCTTCGGCGCGCGGCGTGGGGGACTTGATCGTCCTGGCCGAAGAAGCCCGCGAAGGCGGCTGCCGGCTGGGATACTATCATCATGGACCGCTCAACCCCGATCTATTGGAGCTGGCCCGGCGGGGCGCCTGGATCCATGTCAACGCTTCCCCCGACGAGGAAAGCGAAACCGTTCCTCGACTCGCCGGCCTGGCCGCTGCGGCCGAAGCCGCCGGCGGCGGTTTGATCGTTCATTTGGAAAAAGCGTTTTCCGATACGGCCTGCGAAGACCTTCTGGCCGCGGGCGCTTATCTCCTCTTCCGGACGCCCCCGAGCGATTACCGTTCGCCGTTGCGGCCGATCGAAGAAAAGGCCGCCCGGCGCCGCCTTGATCCCAACGCCTCGTATCTCTACAGCGAATTCATGCGCTGATCGACTCTTCAGCCGTTACGGGCGCGCATCACTCCTTTTCCGGCCTGACAATGAGTTGGCGACTGACATGTCCGGGTTTTAGACAGCACTAGGAATAGGGGGTTCGGGGTGGGCTTAATCAAACAATTTGTAGTTTTCTTGACAAATCCTCTTGACATTTCCATCAAATGTTCTATAACTAGACGTGAAGGATACGGAAAAACGCAGATGATAACGACGCAGGGAAATTATTTTAACCTGAGGCGCGGGGCCGAAGAGCAAAGATGAAGATTGCTTTGCTCTTCAGTTCCAAGCCGGAATGGCCGCCTCTCTGCGTCGCCGCGTCGACGAGACGACTGCCGTCGAAGACGCGGAGCCTCCACCGCCTGATGCCCTCGCCGAGTGCGATTCCGACGAAACAATTGCGGCCGTGGCCGGAGCGCTGCGGTCCCGACATGAGGTGATCCCGATCGAATCCGATGAGGACGCGTATCTCCGGCTCCGCGAACACTCACCCCGATCTCGTCTTCAATATGTCGGAACGTCTCGTCGGTCCCAACCGCGAAGCCCACATCCCGACGATGTGCGAAATTCTCGACATTCCGTACACGGGGTCGGACCCGTTGACCTTGAGCCTCTGCCTCGACAAATCGCGGGCCAAGGAAATCCTCTCCTATCACGGTGTCCCCAATCCCGCCTTCTGGATCGTCGAGCCCGGCGAGACGATCCCGGCGGGCGTCGCCCTCCCGGCGATCGTCAAGCCGCTCTTCGAAGGCTCGAGCAAGGGCATCAAGAACAATGTCTTATGTCGCCACACCCGCGGAGCTTGCCGACCGCGTCCGGGAAGTGACGGGCCTGTATAAGCAGCCGGTCATCGTCGAGCGGTTCCTGTCCGGCCGGGAATTCACCGTGGGCGTTCTGGGCAACGGCCCGTCCCGGGAAATTCTGCCGATCGTTGAAATCGACCACTCGCTCCTTCCGGCCGGGGCTCATCCGGTCTATTCCTACGAAGCCAAATGGATCTGGGACACGCCCGAAAATCCCCTCGAAATCTTCAAATGCCCCGCCCATATCTCCCCTGAGTCCGGGCGGAGATCGAGAGACATCGTCGCCGAGACCTGCCGGATCCTCCGGATCCGGGATTGGTGCCGGATCGACGTCCGGCTGGACGAAAACGGCCGGCCGAAGATCCTCGAAGTCAATCCGCTGCCGGGCGTCCTGCCGAATCCCGAAGACAATTCCTGTCTGCCCAAGGCCGCCCGGACGGCGGGCTATTCCTACGCCGACCTCATCCTGAGGGTCGTCGACGAAGCCGCCCTCCGCTGGGGGATCGGCGGGCGGGGAGGCCGGTCATGAGCGCCCGGGGAGCGAAGAACATCCTCGTGGGCATCGCCTTCAACGCCTACGACCCGCTGACGGCCAACAAAGTCGAACGGGCCTCGGAGGAATCCGTCGAGCAGACGGCCAAGGAAGTCCTGACGGCCGTCACCGAGCTCGGCTATTCGACGTTCGTCATCCCCCTGCAGAAAAGCTTCATGCATTTTTCCCAGCGGGTGAAGACGCTCAACGCCGACGTCCTCATCAATCTCTGCGAGGCCTTCCTCGGGCGGCCCCAGCTCGAAGCCAACGTGGCCGCGGCCCTGGAGCTCCTGGGCGTCCCGTTCACCGGAAACGATTCGCGGACGCTGGCCCTCTGCCTCAATAAATTCAAAACCAAGGCCGTCCTGAAATCGTCCGGATTGCCGACCGCCTCGGCCGTCCTCGTCGAATCGCCGGACCAGAAAATCGACCTGCCGTTCCCCTTGATCGTCAAGCCGAACACCGAAGACGCCAGTCTCGGCATCGGGCCCGACTCCGTCGTCCGCGACGAGGAGGGCCTCCGCAGACAGCTTGCCCATATCAATGAAGTCTTCGGCGAGCCCGCCCTGGTCGAAGCCTTCATCGAAGGCCGGGAGTTCAACGTCGCGGTCTTCGACGCGGAAAAGCCGGAAGCCCTTCCGGTCAGCGAAATCGACTTTGCCGGCATGCCCGAGGGGCAGCCGAACATCTGCGGCTATGCGGCCAAATGGCTGCCGGACGACGTCCTGTTCCAAATCCACGCCGCCGGTCTGCCCGGCCAAAATCGACGACGACCTTCGGGCGAAGCTCCAGGAAACGGCGGTCAAGGCTTTCTGCGCTTGTTCCTGCCGGGATTACGCCCGGGTGGACTTCCGGGTGGACAAAAAAGGGCGGCCGTTCATCCTCGAAGTCAATCCCAATCCCGACATCAGCCTGAACGCCGGGTATGCCCGGGGACTGGCCGCGGCCGGGATCGAATACAAGATGTTCTGGAAGCTGCTGATCGATAAGGCGATGAGTCGGAGCAAAGCGAAATGATCCGCCCTATGACCCCCGCCGACCGGCCGGCCGTTCTGGCCCTGATCGAAGCGACGGGCTTTTTCCGGCCGGACGAGATCGCGGTGGCCGAGGAGCTGATCGACATCACGCTCGACAGGCCCGACCAGAAGGACTACGGCATCGTCGTCGCCGACGGACGAACGAGGGCGCGGTCGCCGGCTATATGACCTACGGCCCGACGCCCCTCACGCTGGGGACGTTCGACCTGTATTGGATGGCCGTCGATCCCAAGGCCCAGGGGCACGGGATCGGCAAAGCCCTCGTCCGGTGGCTGGAGGAGCACGTCCGGCGGGCAAGGCGGCCGACTGATCGTCATCGAAACGTCATCAACGGATAAATACGAGCCGACCCGCCGTTTTTACCTCGGGTCTGAACTATACCGAGGTCGCCCGGATCCCCGATTTTTACGGGCCCGGGGACGGCCGCATGATTTACACGAAGCGCATGAGCTGAAGGAGAAGGGACCATGGATGATTGGTCACAGATTGCGAGAGGGAGCCTTCGGACGCCGGAGCAGGTCGCCTGCGCGTTCGATCTGGACGTCACCGAAGTCCGCAAGGTTTCCCGTCAGTTTAAAACCCTGATTACGCCGTATTACGCCGGCCTGATCAAAACGAAGGGCGACCCGATTTACCGTCAGATCGTTCCGGACCCGGCCGAGCTGGTGGAACACAGCGGCGTCTCCGATCCGTTGGCCGAGGACCACGATTCGCCCGTTCCGAGCATCGTCCACCGGTATCCCGACCGCCTGCTCTTTCTCGTTTCCCACCGCTGCGCCTCGTATTGCCGGTTCTGCACCCGCAAGCGCAAAGTCGGCGACCCGGGCAAAATCCATCCCCGGTACATCGAGGAAGGACTGGATTACATCCGGGCCCACGAGGAAATCCGGGACGTGATCATCTCCGGCGGCGATCCGCTCATGCTGAGCGACGCCCGGCTCGAATTCATCCTCTCCCGCTTGCGGGCCATCCCTCATCTGGAGATCCTCCGGATCGGGACCCGGGTGCCCTGCTTCCTGCCCCAGCGGATCACGCCGAAGCTCGTGGCCATGCTCCGCAAGTACCATCCGCTCTATATCAACGTCCATTTCAACCACCCGGATGAGCTGACGCCCGAGGCCAATGCGGCTCTCGGGCTTCTGGCCGACGCCGGGATTCCGCTCGGCTGCCAGACCGTCCTCCTGAAGGGCGTCAACGACGACCCGCTGGTCATGCGGCGGTTGATGCAGAAGCTGCTGGCCGCCCGGGTCCGGCCGTATTATATCTACCAGGCCGATTATGTCAGCGGCACGGACCATCTCCGGACGACGGTCCAGAAAGGGCTCGAAGTCATGGAAGCCCTCCGCGGCTGGACGTCGGGCTTGGCCGTCCCGTACTATCTGCATCGACGCGCCCGGGGGCGGAGGAAAGATTCCCGTCCTCCCCAAGTACGTCCAGTCGATTTCCGACGAACAAGTGGTCATGAGGAATTTCCAGGGGGAGACGTTCGTCTATCCGCAGCCCAAGCCCGAGCCGAAGGCTCCGGAAAAGCGGGCCCCGCGCAAGGAGCGGCGCCCGGCGATCAGCCCCTGTTTCGAGATGTCCGGCCTTCCGCCCATCGGGTAAAAGGAGCCGGCTTCCCGAGAGAATCAGCGGGGTGGCCGCCTTTTCCAGAAAACCGGGCAAGCCTGATTTTCTGAAGAAGGGCGGCGGCCTCTTCCGAGGACAATCCCGATTTTTTGCCGAAGCGATTCCAGAATGCGGACGATCGAAAGGGCCACTTCGGCCGATGGGGCTCCGCCCTGGGCTCTGGTCCTTCAGGAAAGCGATTGATTCGTGAAGGACGGCGTTGGCTTCCTCGTAGGAGACCGGCCGCCGGGCGCCGAAATTTCGGACCCATTCCGGCCGACCCAGGACATCGTTCACGTGAAGCTGGATGAGATGCGTCGCCCGCCCGACGAGCTTGAGGTTGGAGGGGCTGACGTTGGTCATCGTGTTGCCCACGACTTTGCCCAGCTTGGCCATGACCGCCGTGGAATGGGCGTTGAGGACCATTTTCAAAGCCATGTGTTGGCGGATGCGCATCGGGTCGTTGTCGGAGGAAACCGCCAGGGTCACGAAACGGCTGTCCGGCCGGGTTGCCGTCGTTTTTTGCTTTCCTTCCGTTCGGCGACCGAGATGAGGCCGAGACCCGCCCCGGCCTCGGAGGCGAGCTTGGCGAACCGGGCGAAGGACGATTCCGGATCGCGGACAAGGGCCGTTTCCGGGCCGAGAAGAGCCAAGACGGCGACGTCGCCTTTTTTGGGGGCTCGTGTCTTAACATTCGTCCCGCCGAAGGAAAAATCATAGAGGGCGGCCTGGTCGTCCCCCGCCTGGGTCAAGCTCCGGAGGGCCTTCTCCTTGAGATAAGCGTCTTCGATTTCCGTTTCGAACGGCTTGCGGTAGAGGAGCGGGTCTAATCCCCGGAAACGACGTCCGAGGAACGCCCGCCAGGCAGCGGAGGCGTCCGGAGCGTCGGTCCAGACTTGGATCCAACACGTTCTCTTGGACGCCCGGACGGTGTCCAGCGGCGCCAGCCGGAAGGTCGGGCTCCGCTCGGTGCTGTCGATAAAAACCGTTATCAACCCTTCGTCGGCGAAATAGGTCGTATGGCGCCCCGCTTTGTAGGCGGCGGCTTCGAGGTCGGTCAGCCGGGCGATGTCTGAGGCGGCCCGCTTGATTTCCCGAGGATCGGAGGCGAACGCGGCGAGGCGGGTTTCCAGCGTCGTTTCCTCGGCAAATCCGATTCGAGCCAGGTCTTTTTTCGGAAGCATCGTCCGGAGAACCCGCTCGACGGCTGTCTCCAGGGCGCAGCCCACGACGAACGTTTCGATCGTCGTCGCCTGCATCCGGGTCGAGCCCGTGATCGCCTGCGGTCCGGTCGTCAGGTTGATCCGGGTGATGCCCGGCTCGTCCAGGACCGTCCGGCTTCGGGCAAACGGCCGGAGCTTATCGTCCGGATTGTTGTAAATGAAAAAGAGATTCTTCCGGCTTGCCGCCGGGTTGAATCCCGGCCGGGCCTTGGCGTCGTCCAGGGCGGCCAGGACCGTGCCGATCACCGACGACGTTTCCCCGCCCTCGGTGACGCAGACGACGACGTCGCCCGGCTTGATTTCGCGGTCGTGAAGCTGGAGACGGCCGATCAACGGGAGGTCCTCGAAACCCTCCAGCGAGCTGATCAGGGCCCGGTCCGCGCCGGTCATCTCGCCGATCAGCTGCTCTTCGACGGCCGGATCGAGACGCCCGGTGCACCGGGCCCACAGGTCGGGATCGTTTTTGATCCGCGTCCCAGAACGGCCGCCAGAACGAGCTTTCGACTTGTTTGGCCAGCCGACCCGTTGCTCCGCAGCCGTAGACATAGATTTTCCGGCGGTTGAGGATGGCCGCCTCGAAGGCCTCGGAAAGAAGGCGGATGCGGCCGAGCTCGTCCGGGTTGCGGAGGATGGCCTCCAGTTTGACGGCGATATCGTCGTCGACGCCGAGGAGCATGCGCAGCCCGCCTTCGGTATCGCCGGCGATCTTCTGGCTGAGCGTCCAGGTCTTGGGATGGCGTTGCTCGGTCAGGAGGGTGTGAAGCTGGAAGGCGGTTTTCCCGATGACGTAATCGACCGATTCGGGAGAGGCGACAATCCCCAGAAGCTTGAGAAGGCTGGTTCCTTCCGGAGCCGCCTGACCCGCCGAACCAGGGCCTGAGCCCTGAGCCAGAAGAGAGCACGCCAGAAGGGCGGCGGCCGCGAAGGCCGCCGGGCGGAGCCGGCATTCGGTCACCCGTACTGGTGGGTGTCATCGAGAATGTCTCCTTCGCGCCAGGACCGGGACCAGTCGTCGACCTGGAGAATGGTCGAGCCGCCGTCGGCCGTCGAGCAGACGACCCGGATCAATCCCGCGTTGATGATCATCTTTTTGCAGATGAAACAGGGGTAGGCGTTGATCGGGGCGCCGTTTTCGGGTGCGCTTCCGAAAATATACATGTCTCCGTGAAGCAGGCTGACGCCGGCCCGGGCGGCATTGATGATTGCGTTTTGTTCGGCGTGAACGCTCCGGCAGAGCTCGTACCGCTGGCCGTGGGGGATGCCGAGCTTGTCCCGGAGGCAGAATCCGTGTTCGAGGCTGTCACGCGTTTTGCGGGGGGCGCCGGCGTAGCCGGTGGAGATGATCTGGTCGTCGCGGACGATCAAGCGCCCCGATCGACCGGCGGAAGCAGGTGCTCCGGCGGGCGACTTCGCGGGCGATGCCGAGATAGTAGTCGTCCTTGGAAACGCGGGGATCGGTCATAGGAAAGCCTCCAGGCGACGATGGAATTCTTCGATTCCGCCGTCGTTTCGGACGACGGCGTCGGCCATTTTGAAGCAGCGGTGGATCTGCTGGGCGGCGGGATTGTTGCTCATCTCCTCCGCTTCCTTGCGGACGAATTCCTCGAGGGTGGCGGCCGATTCGTTCCGGCCGCGAAGCATCACCCGCTCGAACCGGAGGGGCGCCGGGGCGTCGACGGCCAGGAGGATGAAGCCTTCCTCCAGCCGAAAGCGCTCGACTTCAGCCGGATTGCGGATGCTGTCGATGACGGTCGGGCCGGAGACCTGTTCCAGCAGACCGGCGGGCCAGGACGTCGGGTCCGCCCGCCCGGCGGAGCTCATTCCCGCGGGCGATGAGGCGGTCGCGATCGGGAGGGAGCCCGGCGGCGGCCAGATCGGCCCGGATGATGTCGGAGAGGCTTCGGCAGGCGTAGCCGTGGGCGGCGAAAAAAGCCGCCGCCTCGCCTTTACCCGACCCGTTGGGACCGGTCAACCCGATGAGACGGAAGCGGGGGCCGGTCATGAGGCGTCCGCCGCGGCTTTCTTGGCGGCCCGTTTTTCCTTCCGTTCTTTCCGTTCCTTGCCGAAGAAGAAAGCGACGACGATGCCGATGCTGTAGAGAAAGAGCATCGGAACGGCCAGGATGCACTGGGTGATCACATCCGGAGAAGGGGTGATGATGGCGGCGATGATGAAGATGACCAGGACCGCGTACTTGAATTTCCGAACCATCCACCGGGAGGTGACCATTCCCATCTTGGCGAGGAAAAAGATGAGGGTCGGCATCTCGAAGACGAGGCCGATCCCGAGGAGCATTTTGACGGTCAGGCTGAAGAAGTCGTTGACCGTGATGATCGGCTCGAAATTCGGAGCCGAGCTGGAGAAAGAACTTGCAGGTAACGGGATAGGCAATATAGTAAGCGAACGCCGCCCCGCCGATGAAGAAGATGGAGGAGAAGAGGACGAAGGGAACGACGTATTTCTTCTCTTTCTGGTACAGCCCGGGGGCGATGAATTTCCAGAGCTGGTAGAACACATACGGCGATACGGCAAACAGCGCCGCCAGGAACGAGACCTTGATATAGAGTCATGAAGGGTTCGGTCAGGGTCGGAAGGCCAGCTCATTTCCCTTCCGGCAGGAATTGGGTCAGAGGGACCGGCAGGAAACTGAAGATTTCCTGGCTGAAGATGTAGGCCGGAATGACGGCGATGAAAATCGAGATGAACGCCCGGAACAGGCGGGTCCTCAAGTCTTCGAGATGCTCGAGGAAGGTCATCTCGTCAGGAGATTTTTTGATCTTCCCCATTCCCGGTGAGGTCCTTGGTGATGTCGGCTTCGCGGAGGTCCTTTTTCAGGTCTTTCAGGTCGTCCTTGAGGGATTTGAACTCCTCGACCCGGATCTGTTCCTCGAATTTGTCCTTGATCTCGTCGGTGGACTTCTTGAACTCCCGGACGGCCTTGCCGATGGTTCTCCCGATCTCCGGGAGCTTTTTTGGGCCGAAAACGAGCAGGGCAAGGACCATGATGATCATCAATTCCGGGAGGCCGATATTTCCGAACATGATTATCCTTGCCGAGGGAAAGCCCTCAAAATATAGACCTTGCGTCCAGTCAAGTCAAGGCAAAGGCGTTTTTGCATCATTTCGGGGGAGTGTTAAAATGGCCGTCCGGAATCCCATGAAATATAAGACATTACTCCCTCTCTTGGCGGTTGCTTTCCTTTTCGGCTCGGCCGCTCCGGCCGGAGACTCCTGGACGGAAGGGCGGGCGAAAATCGACGCCCTGGCGGCCATCATCCAGGCCGAGTATTTCCGCCCGGTGGAGTCGGACGAGATGGCCCGGGAAGCGGTCAAGGGGATGCTCGGGACGCTCGACCCCCATTCCTACGTTCTTGACCCCGAAAGCCTGGCCCGGATGTCGGAAGAGCAGCGGGGCGCTTATTTCGGCCTGGGGATTCAGATCCAGAAACAATTGGACCGGCTGGTGGTCATTTCCCCAGTCGAGGGCGGTCCGGCCTGGCGCCTGGGCGTCCATGCCGGCGATCTCATCACCCACATCGAAGGCGAAAGCACTGTCAACATCTCCGACCAGGACGCCGTTTCCAAGCTCCGCGGGCCCAAAGGGGACCAAAGTCACGATCACCCTTTCCCGCGAAGGCCTGGACAAGCCCTTCGACCTGACCATCACCCGCGAGGAAATCCCCCTGTTCTCCGTCCCGTACGGGTTTATGCTTGACGAGGAGACCGGGTATGTTTTCATCCGTTATTTCGCCGAGACGACGACCGAAGAGCTGGAATCGAAGCTCGAAGTCCCTGGCCAAACAGGGGATGAAGAGCCTCATCCTGGACCTTCGGGACAACGCCGGCGGGCCTCTCTTCCAGGCCATCGGCGTGGCCGACCAGTTTCTCCCCAAGGGCGCGGCCATCGTTTCGGTCCGGGGCCGCAACTCGATTTTCGACCGGAGGTTCCCGGCCACCCGGGACAACCCATATGAAAAAATTCCATTGATCGTCCTGATCAGCCAAGGCAGCGCCAGCGCCTCCGAGATCGTCGCCGGCGCGGTCATGGATCATGACCGGGGCCTGGTCATCGGCGAGGATTCCTGGGGCAAGAGCCTTGTCCAGCAGATGTTCCGGCTGTCCCAGGACACGGCCTTGGCTTTGACCATCGCCCGCTACTACACGCCGAGCGGCCGGTCTCTTCAGCGCGATTATTCCCACCTGGACGATTATTTCCTCGACACCAATAAGGTTGCCGAAAGCGACCGCGAAGTGAATTACACGGCCAAGGGCCGCAAGGTTTTGGGGCAGGGGGGCGTCACGCCCGACATCAAGGTCGAGTTCAACCTGCTGCTCTATACGGCCGAGCTTCGGGTTCGCGGGCGCTTTCTTCGCCTACGCCCGGAAATTCGCCGACCCATCAGACGCCGCTATCGCGCAAGAATTCGTCTTCCCCGGCGAAGCCCGCCGCGGCTAGGCCGGCGCCGGGGACGATTCAGATCGCCAAAACGTTCCTGGCCGACGCCGCCGTCCTGGAAGATTTCCGCGCCTATTTCACGTCCAACCGCATCTCGTACGACGAGAAGAAGTTCAACGAGGCCGAAGTCGAGATTCACCGCGAGATCGAGCGCGAAGTCGCCTCGCGTCCTCTGGGGCGTCGAGGAAGGATGGCGGGCGTTCGAGAAAAACGATCCGGTGATCCGGAAGGCCCTCGAGACAATGCCAGAAGCGGCGAAAATGATCCAATGAAAATCGCCCTCGGTTCCGACCATGCCGGCTACGAGATGAAAGAGGTCGTCGTCGGCTATCTCTCCGACCTCAAGGTGGATTTCGAGGATTTCGGGTCGCGCCCGGGCGAGGTCGCCGACTACGTCGACTACGCCTCGGCCGCCTGCCGGGCGGTTCTCTCGGGGGTCTGCGACCGGGCCATCCTGATCTGCGGGACCGGGATCGGCATGGCCATGGCCGCCAACAAATTCCCGGGAATCCGGGCGACCGTCTGCTGGACGGCAGGAGACGGCCGAAATGTCGCGCAAGCACAACAACTCGAATTGCCTGACCATGGGCGGCCGGGTCCTGGACGACGGGACCGCCCTGGAGATCGTCCGCATTTGGCTCGAGACTCCGTTTGAAGGCGGCCGTCACGAGCGCCGCCTTCGAAAAATCGCCGATATCGAAAAAGAATTCCGCGGCTCCTGAACGGACCCTTAGCGGCCCAGGATCCCGGACAAGGAGGATGGAATGGCTTCGATGTTATCCGAAAAAACAAAGACGCTCGTCGATCGGATCGAGCAAAACAGCCTCTGGCGTCAGCGGGAATGCGTCAACCTCATTCCCTCGGAATCCACGCCGTCGCTTCTGGTCAAAATGTGCGAGCTGGCCGACCCGGCCGGCCGCTATGCCGAACACCGGACGATGAAGGGCGATGAGATCTATTTCTACCAGGGGATCGACTTCATCAAGGACGTCGAAATCGAGGCCCGAAAAGAGCTCTCGGCCTATTTCGGCTGTCACTGACGTCGAGCTCCGGCCGATCAGCGGGCAGATGGCCAACGAAGTCGTGTTCAAGGGCGTGACGAAGTTTCTGAACCGGGGCAAGGCCGAAGGGCAGATCTCCCGGCGGATGCGCCTGGTGATGAACAACGACCTGAGCAAGGGAGGCCATCTCAGCTCCCAGCCGATGGGCGCCCTTTACAACTGGATCGAGGAAGACCCGGCTACGGGGAAGGAAAACGTCGTCAATTTCCCCGTCCGCAAGGATCATCCCCTATAAAATCGATTTGGATGCCCTGGCCGCCCTGCTCGAGACGAAAAAGCCGGAGCTGGTCGTTTTCGGCAAGAGCATGTTTCTCCATCCCGAGCCGGTCGCGTTCGTCCACGGGATCGTGAAGGATTGGCCGAAGCGGCCCATCTTGATGTACGACATGGCCCATGTCCTGGGACTTTACGGCGCGTTCCAGGAGCCGTTCGCAGGAAGGCGCCGACATCGTGACCGGGAGCACCCACAAGACCTTCTTCGGCCCGCAGCGCGGGGTCATCGCCGGGAATATCGCCCCGACGTCCCCGTTGAAAAGCCTCTGGTCGGACATCCGGGCCCGGGCTTTTCCCGGCTCGACCAGCAACCACCACTTGGCCACGCTGCTCGGGCTCCTGATGGCCTCCTACGAAATGAATGCCTTCAAGAAGGAATTCCAGACCGCGGTCCGGGCCAACGCCAAATCGTTTGCCGCCTCGCTCAAAGCCCAGGGAGTGCCTGTCGAAGGCGATCCGGCCGACGGCTACACGGATACCCATCAAGTGATCATCCGGGTCAGCGCGTTCGGCCCCGGCATGGAGATCGCCCGCCGCCTCGAGGACAACAACATCGTGACCAATTACCAGGCCCTGCCGGACGACGAGACGTTCCTCGTCTCCAGCGGCATCCGGATGGGCGTGCAGGAAATGACCCGGTTCGGGATGACCGGGAAAGACTTCGACACGCTCGCCGGCCTGCTGGCCGACTGCGTCATCCGCAACAAGGCGGTCAAATCCGCGGTCCGCGATTTCCGCCGGAATTTCCCGGAAATGAAGTACTGCCTCCCGGCCGCCGAAGCCGTGCCCCTGGCGGCCCGGGTTTTCGCCGCGGCCATGCCCGCCGCGGGAATCACCGAGGCCTTCGTCGCCGCCCTCGGCCGCAAGGGCTAGACCGAATCCAAAAAGGACGAGAGCGATGAAAATCCTTATCGTCGGATCGGGAGGCCGGGAACACGCCCTGGCCTGGAAGATCGCCAAGAGCCCGATGGTTTCGAAGGTCTTCTGCGCTCCCGGAAACGGCGGCACGCGCCTCGTCGCCGAAAACGTCCCGATCGGGGAGACCGACATTCCGGCCCTGGTCGAATTCGCGGCCAAGGAAGCGATCGAGCTGACGATTGTCGGCCCGGAAGTCCCTTTGTCCCTCGGGATCGTGGATGAGTTTGAAAAGCGGGGCCTCCGGATTTTCGGGCCGTCCAAAAAAGCGGCCGAGCTCGAGGGCAGCAAAATCTTTGCCAAGCAGTTCATGGAACGGCACCGCATCCCGACCGGACGATTCAAGATCGCCGATTCCCCCGAACGGGCCCGGACAATTCTCGAGGCCGGCGAATTCGGCTTTCCCGTCGTCCTGAAGGCCGACGGCCTGGCCGCCGGCAAAGGGGTCATGATCTGCGGGAACGAAGACGAAGCCGCGGCCGCCATCGGGGCGATCATGGTCGAAAAGAAGTTCGGCGACGCCGGCGGCCGGCTCCTCATCGAGGAATTCCTGACCGGCCGGGAAGTGTCCTTCATCGTGATCGCCGACGGCTTCAAGGCTCTGCCCCTGGTGACGACCATGGACCACAAGACCATCCACGAAGGCGGACGGGGGCCGAATACCGGCGGGATGGGAACGATTTCCCCTTCGCCTTATCTGAACCGGAAAATGTACGCCCAGATCATGTCGACGATCATCCTCCCGACGATCACCCGGATGCTCGAGGAAGGGCGGAAATACAAAGGCGCTCTCTACGCCGGCCTGATGCTGACGGAGGAAGGCCCCAAGGTCCTGGAGTTCAACTGCCGGTTCGGCGACCCGGAAACCCAGCCCCAGATGCTCCGCCTCGAAAACGACCTGGTCGACATCCTCATGTCGGCTGTCGCCGAGGATGTGCTTGAAAACGAGGTCACCTGGAACCGCAAGGCCGCGGCGTGCGTCATCCTCGCCTCCGGCGGATATCCCGGCCCTTACGAAAAAGGGAAAACAATCGCCGGCCTCGAGGACGCAGCCCGAACGGGCGCCGTGGTCTTCCATGCCGGAACGAAATTCGAAAACGGCCGTTATATGACCAACGGCGGCCGGGTCCTGGGCGTCTGCGCGGCCGAGCCCCGGTTATCGGAAACGATGAACCGGATCTACCGGGCCATCGACCGCATCTCCTTTGATGGGATGCAGTTCCGCCGGGACATCGGGGCGATCGAGCCGGAATCCTGAAGACGGAGGGGAGAAGATCATGGACGTTGTCATGTTCATCGGTTCCGCGTCGGACCTGGAAGTCGTAACCGAAGCCCTGGAGACGTTGAAAAAATTCGGCGTCGAACATACCCTCGAAGTCACGTCCGCCCACCGCTCGCCGGAGCGCACGGTCGGGTTAATCCGCCGTTACGAGGCCGAAGGGGCGGAAGTCTTTATCGCCGCGGCCGGCAAAGCGGCCCACCTGGCCGGCGTCGTCGCCGCCCATACGGTTCGTCCGGTCATCGGGATTCCGGTCGAAAGCGGCGGGCTGGGCGGCCTGGACGCCCTGCTTTCCACCGTCCAGATGCCCAAGGGCATCCCGGTGGCGACGATGGGAACCGGAAAGACCGGCGCGGCCAACGCCGCGCTCCTCGCGGTCCAGATCCTTGCAGTCCGGCGCCCGGAGCTTCGGGAAAAGCTCGTCGCCCACAAGGAACAGATGGCGGCCCAGGTCGAAGCCGACTCGAACAAGGTCCGCCAGGGGTTATGACCTCGGTCTATCTTCAGAATTTCGGCTGCCGGGTCAACCAGGCCGAAGCCTTCGACTTGGGCGGAGGCCTTCATAAACAGGGATGGCGGCTGGACGACGATCCCGGCAAAAGCCGCATCATCATCGTCAACTCCTGCACCCTCACAGCGCGGGCTGACCGCGATGTCCGGAGGTTCATCCGGAAAATCGGCCGGGAGCATCCCGAGGCCCGGATTGTCGTGACCGGTTGCCTGGCCGAGCGCGATCCCGAGGGATTTAAAAGCCCTGCCCGGAGTCTGGAAAGTCATTCCCAACGCGGATAAACCGATTCTTCCCGAGCTTTGCCTCGAGGGCGAACCGAGGCCGGATTTGGGCTTTGTCTCCGAGGAAGATGTGCCGGGAAGCTTCCGGGCGCGGGCCCAGGTCAAAGTCCAGGATGGCTGCGACATGGCCTGCGCCTTCTGCGTCATCCCGTCGGTCCGCGGCCGGAGCGTCAGCCGGCCGGTGGAGGAGGTTTTGTCCCGGATCGAAGGCCTGACGGCAAAAGGATACCGGGAAATCGTTCTTGTCGGGAATCCATCTATGCTCCTATGGCCGCGATTTCCATCCGCGTTCCTCGCTTTTGGCGTTGTTGACCGGAATCGAATCCCTTCCGAGCGAATTCCGCGTCCGTCTTAGCTCACTCGATCCGCGTCTCCTGCCGGGCCCGCTCCTGCAACGGCTGGCCGGATCGAGTCGCATCGCCCCGCATTTTCATCTCTCCCTCCAGCACGGCGCGGACCGGATCCTGAAGGAGATGGGCCGGGAGAGCACGCGCCGAGGCTTACCGGGCCTTAACCGGCCGGCTCGTCCGGATGGCGCCGGAAGCTAATATGGGGGCCGATTTCATCGTCGGGTTTCCCGGCGAGACCGAACGCGGAGTTTGCCGAAACGGCCGCCCTTCTCGAAGAGACGCCCCTCGGCTTATGCCCACGTTTTCTCTTTTTCGGCCCGCCCCGGGACAAAAGCGGCCGAAGGCCGGGTTGCGGATCCCTCCAAGGTGAAGATCCGGGCCGAGGCCCTTCGCCGGATGTCGGAGAAAAAGAATCTCGCCTACCGCCGCCGGTTTGTCGGCCGGACGCTTGACGGGATCGTCATCCAGCGGAAGTCCGGCGGCTTGGAAATTTTGACGCCCAATTATATCGAGGTCCTCGTCCCCGATGCGGGACAGTCGATAGGAGCGGCGGTCCGGGTCCGAATCGAGGCCGTCGGCGAGCGCACGACGACCGGAAAAATATGCGATAATGACGGATGCCGCCCATGAACCGCATCGCCGTTCTCCCCGATTCCCTGGCCCGGAAAATCGCCGCCGGCGAAGTGATCGAGCGGCCGGTGTCCGTGGTCAAGGAGCTGGTCGAAAACTCCCTGGACGCGGGCGCGGCCTCGATCGCGGTCGAGATTTCGGCCGGGGGGAAATCACTCCTCCGGGTTCGGGACGACGGCTGCGGGATGAGCCGGGAGGATGCGGCCCTGGCCCTCGTCCGTCATGCGACGAGCAAGATTTTCCGGGAGGAAGACCTCTCGACGATCATGACGCTGGGCTTCCGGGGCGAAGCCCTGGCTTCAATCGCCGCCGTGGCCCGGGTCACGCTTCGGACGTCCGACGGAGGAGACGGCCCGGGGACATCCGTCGAAAGCGAGCCCGGCGCCGAGGAGCGGATCCGGGATGCGGCCTTTCCCCGGGGGACGGAAATCGAAGTCCGTGACCTTTTCTTCAACCTTCCGGCCCGGAAAAAATTCCTGAAAAGCGACGCCTCCGAGCTGGGCTTGATCGTCAAGCTGTTGTCCTCCATCGCCCTGGCCCACCCCGCCCTCCGCCTGACCGTCCGCCACGGCGAACGGACCGTTCTGGACTGTCCGCCGGCCGCCGGCCTGCGCGAGAGGCTGTATCAGATTCATGGGAAAGAAGCCCTGGACAAGATGATGGAGATGAATTTCGCCGATGGTCCGGTCCGCGTCTCCGGATTCGCCTCGCGGCCCCCGGTCGGGCGGCCGGACAGAACCCGCCAGTTCTTTTTCGTCAATAAGCGGCCGGTGAAGGATAAGATCCTCGCCGCCGCCCTCAATCGGGCGTTTGCCGGCCTTCTCGAAAAAGGCCTGTCGCCGGAGGCCTTTCTCTTCCTCGACGTTCCGCCGGGCGAAGTCGACGTCAACGTCCATCCGGCCAAAACCGAAGTCCGGTTCCGCGATGCGCAGATCTTTTTTCCCCTGATCGGCCGGGCCATCGAGCGGGCCCGGACGAGGGTTCTGGGGGTCATGGATCTTTCCGAAATTTTGGCGGGTAAAAGCGCCGAGCCCGCGTTTACCGGCAGCCACGAGCCGCCGGAGTCCGGCTCCGGGCCCGTTTTCGATTTTTCGTCGGAAGCAACGGTACCCCGCTTCGGGGGAGGCGACCGGACCGTTCATCCCTTCCGCGGTCGCCGAATCGTCCGGAAGCCCTCGGGTCATCGGCCAGTACATTCACTCTTACATTCTGGCCGAAGAGGCCGGCGATCTTCTGGTCATCGACCAGCATAACGCCCACGAGCGCATCCTCTACGACCGGTACGTCGAAATCGACCGGGAGAAGAAATGGCCGGTGAAGATGAGCCTTCTTCCCCTCGTTTTCGAGCTCTCTCCTGCCCAGGTCATCAATCTCGAAGCGGGGACGGAGGCGCTTCTTTCGGCCGGTTTCCGGGTCGAGCCCATGGGCGGGAAGAGCTTCGCCCTCCGGGAATACCCCGACGTGTTCAGCCGGAGGAGGCCCTGGCCGTGGTCCTTGCCGCCCTTGAAGGGCCGCGGCCCGGAGAGGCCCGGCCGGTCAAGACGAAGCTCCTGGCGACGATGGCCTGCAAATCGGCGGTCAAGGCGGGCGAATCCCTGCCCCGGGAAAAAATGGAGTTCCTCGTGGCGGAGCTATTCCGCTCGTCCAATCCGGGCGTCTGCCCCCACGGCCGCCCGATCGTCGTCCGGATCGGCCGATCCCAGATCGACCGGGGTCTGCGCCGGCCGACCACGGAATAGCCGGCCGGCGGTTTGACCATTCCGGGCCTATCTGTTATAAAAATCAGGTCTTTCCTTGTCCGGGGAGTGGCGCAGCCTGGTTAGCGCGCTTGCCTTGGGAGCAAGAGGTCGACGGTTCGAATCCGTCCTCCCCGAGAAGCCCCGATCGCGGGGCTCAGATATGACGCGACCGCCGGTCCGGCGCGCCTGTAGCTCAGGTGGATAGAGCAGCTGCCTTCTAAGCAGCGGGTCGGGAGTTCGAGTCTCTCCAGGCGCGCTCTCTTATTTCAGCGCATTTTATGACGTGGAGGATGAAGTCTGTTTTTAGATCACATACGCTTACCCAATTTTGCTGAAGCCGTTTGACTCTTGATGACCTTGGAACGTATCATCTTTCCAATCCTTGTGATGAGAGAGTCAAAATGAAATATCCGATTCCGAATAGAAGGGTCCTCATTTTCTGCCTGGCCCTCGGGCCGGCCATCGCGGCGGTCACCTGGGTGGCCCAGTCCGGCCAGGTTCCGGCCGCCCGGCCCGAGTTCATGGAGACCCAGGTCATGATCCCGATGCGGGACGGGGTCAAGCTCCATACGATCGTCTTCACGCCCAGGATGTCGGGCTTCCCCTCCCGTTCCTGTTGACTGCGTACGCCCTACCGCGCCCCCGACTCTCGCCCTGACGTTGAACGCGTTCATCAAGGAGCTGGTTGACGACGGCTACATCTTCGTCTTTCAGGATATTCGCGGACGCTTCAAGTCCGAAGGACAATTCATCATGCATGCGGCCCCCGCGCGACAAGCGCGACCCCCGGGCAGATCGACGAGAGCACGGACGCTTACGACACGATCGATTGGCTCCTCGAAGAACGTCGCCGGTAATAACGGACGCGTCGGCCTCATCGGCATTTCCTACGGCGGCTGGCTGGCGGCCATGGCCACGCTCGATCCGCACCCGGCCGTCAAGGCTGTTTCCCCGCAGGCTTCCCCCGCCGACATGTTTTTCGGCGACGACTTCCATCATAACGGCGCCTTCCGGCTGAGCTACGGGTTCGAGTACGCTGCGACGGATGGAGACTTCCAAGGAGAACACGTCGTTCGAATTCGAGCGATACGACACCTACGAATGGTATCTGCGGCTGGGCCCGCTATCGAACGTCAACGAGAAATACCTCCTCGGCAAGATCCCGACTTGGAACGATTTCGTCGCCCACCCGAACTACGACGCCTTCTGGCAAAAGCAGGCGATGACGCCCTACCTGACGGCGTGACGGTCCCGACGCTGAACGTCGCCGGCTGGTGGGACCAGGAGGATTTCTACGGGCCGCTGAAGATCTACGAGACGCTCGAGACGCACGACCGCAGCGGAGTGAACTTTCTCGTCGCCGGGCCGTGGAACCACGGCGGCTGGGCGCGGACCGACGGCAGCACGCTGGGGCGCGATCAAATTCGGCGCCGACACCTCGAAGTATTATCGGGAGAAGATCGAGGCGCCCTTCTTCGCCTATTATCTGAAGGATAAGGGCGGCTGGGCACGATCACCGAGGCGGTCACGTTCGAGACCGGGTGCCAACGCCTGGCAGATCTACGACGAGTGGCCGCCCCGCAAGTTCACCGAGGACCGCCGCCTGTATTTCCAGGAGGATGGAAAGCTGTCCTTCGAGGCTCCCGCGGCCGAGACGACCGGCGCATACGACAGCTACGTGTCCGATCCGGCCAGTCCGGTGCCCTACCGCCGCGGCCGGTCGAGACGACGTATGACGTGCGCGGTTCGGGCTGGTGCGGCGTGGCTCGTCGACGACCAGCGCTTCGCCCACCCTCGTCCGGATGTCCTGAGCTGGGAGACGGAGCCATTGGCCGAGGACGTCACGGTCACCGGCCAGATCGCCGCCAGCCTGTTCGCTTCGACAAGCGGCACGGACAGCGATTGGATCGTCAAGCTGATCGATGTCTATCCCGAGGATTATCCGGCCGAGCCGGCGATGGGCGGCTACCAGCTCATGATCGCCAACGAGGTCTTTCGCGGACGATTCCGGACGAGCTTCGAAAAACCCGAAGCCGATCATCCCGAACCGCGTCATGGATTTCACGATTGACCTCCACGCGGCCGATCACCGCTTCCTCAAGGGCCACAAGATCATGGTCCAGGTCCAGAGCACCTGGTTCCCGCTCATCGATAGAAATCCGCAGACGTTCGTCGAGAACATCTTTATGGCCAAGGCTTTTCACTATCAGCCGGCGATCCAGCGCTTTTCCACTTCGCGGCTTATACCTCCACATAACGGCCGTCGGGGCCGGCTGCGCTGAGAAACCTCGATCTTCATCATCGAAGCCTGGTTTGGAATCGAGGAAAAGGCCAGTTTCTCTTTTTAGTCTGAGGGGACGTCTTTTCTGGGTTACCGCTCGCTCGATGATTTTAGGCGTTTCTACTTCATTTACATCGCGATGGCGCGAGCGCGTTTTTCCCCTTGCCCTCCCCCGAGAATTTTCTTTTATTATGATACAATTATTTACTGGAAAATCATAAACCGCAAAGCGATTGAGATTCGTTTGCAGCGCTGTCAGCAAAGGCGAAAAAAGGGGGGCAAATGAAGACAGCGAGAATGATGTTAACGGCTGCGGCTTTCTTGTTTATACTCCAGGCCTGGGTATTATCCGGCCAAGATTCTAAAATCGAAAATGGAGTCACCATCATCTCCAATCCGAAAATGCCCGTTCTTTTGAACGGAAAAGCCGTCAATGTCGCGCTCAAGGAAGATCTCCGAATCGGTGACAAACCAGACGAGAAAAATAGTCTTTTCTATGATATCCGCGGGGCCCGCGTGGACAACGAGGGGCAAATCATCGTCCTGGATTGGAAAGAAGTTAAAATCAAGATCTTCGATGGAAACGGAAGGCTCATCAGGTCTTTTGGGAAAAAGGGAAAGGGGCCGCAGGAATGGGATCAGCCTCAAGACATTTCCCTGACGCCTGATCATCACATCCTCGTATTCGATGGAGGAAACAATCGGTTAAGCATTTATACTCGGAACGGACAGTGCCTCAATGAAATTCCCTTGGGAACAATATTTCCGCAACAATCCCGAATGGACGATGAGGGCAATATCCTGGCATGCATCTTAACAAGAGATCGTGCCGAGAAGACCTTTCGGATCGTGAAACATGATCCAAACCTTTCGCCGCAATCCGTGTTAGCCACTGTCCGAGCAAACGCCGGTCCGGCCCACAACAACACATACCCGGAATGGCTTCTTTATGAACACTACGGACAAGGTGAATGGATCTGGGCTTTCACCGAAAAGTATGAAATGACGATCATTGATGGTCAAGGAACTGTTAAGAAGAAAATCGTCAAGGAATACAGTCCCGTAAAGGTTACGGAAGCCCATAAGAAGGATTTTATCGAAAACGTCAAGAAAGTCGCGGGCGAGGGCGCCCGGGAGATATTGCCTTCTCTCGTTTTTCCCTCGGCCTTTCCTCCCATCATCTCTCTTAAAACGGATGAAAAACAGAGGGTGTATGTGAAGACATATGAAACGGATGATCGGGGAAATGCTTTATATGATGTCTTTGACGCCGAGGGGCGATATATCTGCCGTTTCTCCCATCCGGCCAACGAGAACCTCTTCGCCGTTCGAAACGATGAGGCCTATTTTATTGTGAAAGAGGACGAAGAGGGGTTGCCGCTCATCAAGAGGTATCAACTCGTTTGGACGGCAATTAAAAAATGATCGCGATTTGTGCCCGGATACATTTACGGCTCCGCTCTGGATGAGGTGGATTTCTATCTATCACTCAAGCTGTTCTGACGTTTCAAACATCGCCGACAATGATTTGAGCCATCTTTTGCGGCTCCTCAAAGAGAGGGCAGTGGGCCGAACGCTCGAAGGTATAGAAGCCTTTAACGGGCGCCTGCATCTGTTCGAAGTAGGCTTTGGACAGGGCATACGAAACCGTATAGTCCATCGACCCGTGAAAGACATAAAACGGCACGTCCATTCGGGTGATCTTTTCGGCTTAAGTCCGTAGTAAGTATTTCGCTCGAAATCACGCTCAATCCCGATTTTGCCTTCGCCTTCCAAAGCTTGATTTTGTCCGCAAATGAATATTCCCGGAAAAACAGCGAGGGGATGAATAAACCGCTCAGCACCGAGCGCATGTTGTGCATGGTGCCCACGCCTGATCGGTGCATCGCCTTGTCGCGCAGGGCCAGATACGCTTTGGGGATGTTGCCTTGACTGGGCACGGGAGCTTGACGCAATTTTCGGGCCATGCCCTTGTCGCCTCGTTTTTCGAAAGACGTCAGCATGTAGTCGTAGGCCTCTTTTTCGGAAGCCCGCTGGTTAACCATTTGCGCCACACCGATGTAAGCATGGTAAAGCTCAGGCGCTTCGGACGCGGCCTGCAAGCCGATGAACGTGCCGCCCGAGTGTCCCATGAGATAAATCTTTTCGCAGCCGAAGCGTTGACATAAATAGCGGCTCAAGGTTTTCGTATCTTCGATCAATTGGCGACTGTTCAGGGTTTTCGGGTCGATGTTGCGGGCATAGGAAATGCCTATTCCCCTCTGCTCCCACCACACCACAGTGAAGATATTTTCCAGCCCCGTCGGGTAAGGCCTGCGTAAGGAAGAAATCGGGCATCCCGCCGTGCAGGTAGAGCAGCACGGGGTTCGACAGGGACTTGCCTTTAATAATCAGGCCCTGCTTCAAACCGTTGATTTCCACAAACACTTTTTCGGAAATACTTCCGGCCAAAGGCTTTCCGTCTCTATCCAGAAACGGCTTGGGGTGCGCGGAGCTGTTGATATAGACGGCTCCGACAAACAAGAGTACGCCCAATCCGAACAACACGACGGCGATCAGTGCGAACATCATGAGCCTCGATCGTATGCTTCGAGCGTTATTAACGCGCCTTTGATCTCTTTCCCCGCTCCGGTCGCGTTTCCGCTTGCGCAGTATTGAAAACATCGTTTGTATTCTGAATTTCTAAGAAGTTCGCCTTCTCCATCTGCCTTCAATGGATCTTATCCACATCAATCCGATATCGAGCCTTAAGTCGCGGATGGCCATAGACGGCTTATCTGCGAGATTAAAAACGCCCCTCCGTTTAACGCGCGACTCAAGCCTTCGGTTCGACTCTTGCCGTGTTGCCGGATCGCCGAAACAGCAGGCCCGATCCGACAAACAGCAGGACGAAGAACGCATTCAAGGTCATAACCCTCAACACATTGAAAATTTCTTTCGTGGAGTGAACCGGGGGCTTGACCGATGACCATCGCGATCACAAAGACCAACGCGTGGGCGAGTCGCCGTCGCAAACATGGCCCGTGACATTCCCCGCGGCCGAAGGCGGGCCAGAGAACGCCCCGATGATGCCGACGCCGAGTCACCCAGAAATACATGCATGTTCACGGGATTATCCTCGTTCCCGATGATTCCGACGGCGCCGTTGATCCAGACGAGGAGGAAAGCCGCCGCCACCGCCATGCCGATGGCGGCCCGATACGCGCTATTGCCCGACCTCCTCGCAATCAGCTCATAGGCGAGACCGCTCCCGAACAGGAGCGCGCCGAAGGCGACGAAATCGAACACGCTCCAGTCCACGTCATCGGTGAACTGCATCGCCAGCAAGGGCACCAGCAAAACGAGCGCGGTCATGATGGCAAGACGGATGATATTTTTGTTTCGTTTAATCATAAACGTAATGTTCTCCTTGAAAATTCCCGCGGCCGTTTCGGCAAACATCCAGAGAGCGCGACTGAATAATCGTCGGCCTTCCTCCGCCCGCTCTCGAAGAAGATCGTGAAACGTTTGCTCCATTCCCTCGCCGAAGCGCTCATGGTAGGGTTTCGAATAGAGGCGAAGCAGGATTTCATACCCGTTCCGGTATCGTCGGAGGGAGCGTTTATAGGCCATGGGCGTAAAAATTCGGTGAGAGCTGTTTATGTTTGGCGACGGAAACGACTTCACGATACCGCTCCAATTCCGCGGCGAGAGCTTTTTGACCGAGGCCGGTGATTTTATAATAGATCCGCCGTTCGTCGTCCATTTCCGGGTCTGCTTTTTTGTCGCTTTCGCGGATGAGGC
The DNA here is from genome assembly GCA_963783665.1 of Candidatus Aminicenantota bacterium. Taxonomy (GTDB): domain Bacteria; phylum Acidobacteriota; class Aminicenantia; order Aminicenantales; family UBA4085; genus JAAZPG01. The sequence continues at coordinate 233,175 of CAWANZ010000003.1, forward strand.
CCGCCTCCATCATGCGGGAGAGGGAACCGTAAAGCGTGCCCGGACCCATGGTCACCTTTCCCCGCGAGTCGGCTTTGACCTGCTTCATGATGCCGTAACCGTGCCGCTCTTCCGAGGATAGGGCAAGGAGGATGTGCAGCACCGCCGGGGTGAGAGGGGCGCTGGTTGTGTTCTTCATGGAGTGCTCATAATATATCCATAACGGATATATGTCAAGTAATTATATTTTCCGCTTCGTCCTCCTTGACGAAGGCAATCGTATCGCCAATGATGGATGTAAATGGCTTATTCCAATGAATATCCAAGGGCCGGCGCATTTCTTTATCGGCAAATCACAAATCTATTTAGTTTTGACTTTTCACCTTATCGGGGGCATTATAAAACAGTGGAAGGTCAGTTTTCCGATGGAGACAGGGGATGAGGGGATTAAGTGTTCTTAGGGTATTCATCATCATTCTTGCCGTTTCGACTCATCTATATTCGGCAGATAATTATCTCCTGAAAACGTATCTCTTCAGGGGAATTTCCTCTCCTCAGAGTTCAGCCCTGGAAAAGGGGTTCCTCCTCGATCGCGTGACGCATCCGAATCTATTTTCGGCCATTAATTCTATGATGTTTCGGGAAGTGGACTCCGTCATTCTTATAGCCGATGCCTTAATGAATGCTCTGGATTATGAATCCGTCGAAGTATTCCATCTGTTTGCCAGAAAGATATCTGACTCGGGAAGAGATCTCTGTGAACCTTTTGTCGTCGAACCCGGATGGGCATTTACTCTTGATATCAAACCTCAACCGGAATTTGCGGAGAGGCCTCGATTCCGCGCTGTTCTGAAAGGCATCGAGGCGGTAGCTCCTCAAAAACAGAAAACCCAATCCAGCGATAAAGTCCGCGAAGCGGCGTATCGTATTCTCGAGTCCTCGGTTGCTACCCGGGAGATGCCGTTACTTTTCGATCAGGAACTTTCCGTAAAAATAGCCGACCCCGTATTTTGCATTATCCCTTATCGAGAGGGCTCCACTTTTATTCTGGCTTTTTTCCTGGAAGAAGTAAAAACCGAATCCAAAGGAAAGTCTTCGTCAAAGGAAAAGAGCCTTGAAACAAAAGGCGCTCATTCTCTTCGGGAAGTCTTACCGCACTATCCCTATGATCTTCGTGAAAGAAAAATCGAAGGAACTGTCAGGCTTCGGGTCAGTATCGATCCGGACGGAAATCTGGTTGGAATCCGGATCCTGAAATCCTTGCACCCCTTTTTAGATCAATCCTCAGTCTGGGCCGCTAAACAATGGACCTTTTCTCCGGCCTTAGAAGAGGGAAAAGCCGTCTATGGTCAAATCGATATCGATTTCCGATTCGATCGGCAAGCCTGGCTTCGGATGGAAGCCGAATCCGGACGCCGAATAGAGCGAACCATAAATCCATCCGAACAAAACGGTATCATCGATCGAATTCTTAATCTAGGCGCAGCATACAGTCAAAAATTGGCGATGGCCGCCTATGATTTTGTTTGTGAAGAGACGATTAAAGAAATCGTCTATCCGACTTGGGTGGATCGTCTACCGGTTCCCGGGGAGTCCATTGAGCGCGTTCAGGATATGGGAATCCAGAATATTTCCGGCTCTCCAGTTCATGTCATTAAAGGATCATCTCGAGGCGCGGCCCATGCCCCGGTTTATTTAACAAAAAAGGAATACAAGAGTGATTTTCAGTTTATCAGAAAAAACGGAGAGCTCTCGGCTCGCCGTCTTCCTTCGCCGGAGCAATCGGGATATCCCAATCGCCCCGAAGACGCTCATTATTCCGCCATCCAGCCATTTTCTTTGATCGGAAAGCTTCTTTCTCCCGCTCATCAGCATTTGTTTTATTACGTCCTTCGTGACGAGGATACCATTAAAGGCCGAAAGGCTTGGGTTATTGAAGCTTTGCCAAAAAGCGGATTCGAGTATGGGATCGAATCCGCGAGGATTTGGTTGGAAAAGGAAACAGGGAAAGTCATGAGGGCCGAGACAAAAGGCGCTTTTTTGGATGGATTTGAAGCGATAATAAATGAAGCCACACGTTACGCGCTTCAACCGGAATTCCTGACGACGTATTCGTTTCAAGTTGAGAAATCGAACCTTATTTTTCCCGACCAAATTCATGTTCAAATCTATTACCCCGCCATGCGGGCCATGACGAAGAAAAGCCGAAAAATCGACCTTCGGATCACATACGAAAAATACAAGTTTTTTAAGGTGGAAACCGTTGATGTTATCAAGGCCGAGACGCATGAGAAGCCGACATATGCGGAAAGGGACTAATGGCTAGGCCAAAAGAGTTCTAGGTCAGGCGCGTTTTCTTGACTTCGATCCGTGGCCGTGGATATAGTTTGTCTCCTGGAGAAGCAAGGAATTGGATTTCGGGGTACGCGTGACGACACCTGAGGAGAACACAATGTCCAAACGATTTCTCATGATCAGCTTTATTTGTTTGAGCCTGGCGCTCGCCTGGACGGGAGCGCCGGCGGTTGCGGACGGAACGCGGTCGGAGGCGGGGACGCCCGCGTTTTCGGCCGGAGCGGTTATGGAGCATGTCAAGGTGCTCGCGTCGGACGAGTACGAGGGCCGGGCGCCCGGAACAAAGGGCGAGGATCTGACGGTCGCCTACATCGCGGACCAGTTCAGGAAAGTCGGGCTCAAGCCGGGCAATACCGACGGCACGTACTTCCAGAACGTGCCGATGGTCGGGATCACGGCCGACCCGTCCGCCTCGCTCGTGTTCAAGAAAGGCGGCGTGACGCAAACACTCGCCTTTAGGGACGACGTGGTGGCCTGGACGAAGCGGGTTCAGGAGACGGTCCGCCTCGATGCGTCCGACGTGATCTTTGTCGGCTACGGCATCCAGGCTCCCGAATTCCAATGGGACGACTACAAGGGCGTCGACTTGGCCGGCAAGACGATGATCGTGCTGGTCAACGATCCGCCGATTCCGGATCCGGCCGACCCGACCCGCCTCGATCCGAAGGTCTTCGGCGGCCGGGCGATGACCTATTACGGCCGCTGGACCTATAAGTACGAGATCGGCGCCGAGAAACACGCCGCCGCGGTGCTCATCGTGCACGAAACCGGGCCCGCGGCCTACCCGTTCGCCGTCGTTCAAGGCAAGGTGACCGAACAGTTCGACCTCGTCACTCCCGACGGCAACATGGGCCGGGCCGCGATCGAGGGCTGGATCACGCTGGATCAGGCGAAAAAGCTGTGCTTGCTGGCCGGCCAGGACTTCGACGCCCTGAAAAAGCGCGCCGCGACCCGGGACTTCCGCCCGGTGGCGCTGGGCGTGAAGGCTTCGATGACCTTGAAGAACCGGATCAGGAAGGTCGATTCGCGAAACGTCGTCGGGGTGCTCCCGGGCAGCGATCCGGCTTTGAAGAACGAGTACGTGATCTATACGGGGCATTGGGATCACTACGGCATCGGTCCCGAGATCGACGGCGACAAGATCTACAACGGCGCCCTCGATAACGCGACGGGGATCGCCGGGATGATCGAGATTGCCCGGGCGTTCGCCAAGCGCCCCGCGGCGCCCAAACGCTCCCTGCTTTTCCTCGCCGTGACGGCCGAGGAGCAGGGCCTGCTCGGGTCCGATTATTACGCCAGGCACCCGATCTATCCGCTCCGAAAGACGCTCGCCGTCATCAATATGGATGCCCTCAACATCTACGGGCGGACCAAGGACCTCACCGTCGTGGGGCTCGGCGCTTCGGAACTTGACGATTATGCCCGCGACGCGGCGGCGGCCCAGGGACGCGTGCTGGTCCCGGATCCTTTTCCCGAGGGCGGCGGATATTTCCGCTCGGATCACTTCCCCTTCGCCAAACAGGGCGTGCCGGCTCTCAACGCCGGCGGCGGCAGCGACTTCATCGGCCGGCCCGCGGGCTGGGGGAAGCAGGTGACGGATGCCTATATCGCGAAGCACTATCACAAGCCGTCGGATGAGATCCGGCCGGACTGGGAACTGAGCGGCGGGCTGGAGGACCTGCAAATTTACTTCGCCGTCGGCGCGCGCGCCGCCGATACCGTGAAATGGCCCGAGTGGAAAGCCCGGGAGCGAGTTCAAAGCCCGGCGAGACAAGATGCTCGGGCGCTAGTGATCGCGTCTCCTCGCTCTTTCCGGCAAAGAACACATGAGACACGACACGAAAAGGATCTTTTTCAAAAAGGGGACTTGTTCCCGCACTTTTTTCTATATTCTTGACCGTGAATTCGGCCATCCGTTGGAAAATGAGGAGCATGCGCTCGGATCCGCTGGCGGGCGGGATATGGCAGCAGGGGTATCAATGCGGAATGCTTTGGGGAGCGTCCTTTGCCCTGGGAGCGGAAGCTTTTCGGCGGTGCGGCGATTTGGGCCGGGCCACGGTGATGACCGTTAAGGCAACCCAGCATGTCTTGGAATCATTTATCGCCACGGCCCAAAGCCCCGATTGTTCGGATTTCACGAAATGCAATTTTTCGAGCAAGGCCAGCATGGCGAAATACCTCGTGACCGGAAAATTCTGGTCCTGCTTTAAGCTGGCGGAAAAATGGGCTCCGGAGGCGATCCGGTCGGCCGCCGAAGGATTGTCTCTGGGGCAAACCGATTCGCCGCAAGAGCCGATCAGCTGCGCCTCCGAAGTCGTTAAAAAAATGGGAGGCACTGAAGCGGAACAGGCGATGGTTTCCGGATTTGCCGGAGGCCTCGGTTTGAGCGGCGACGGATGCGGAGCGTTGAGCGCAGCCATCTGGATGAAGACTCTCGCTCGAGTCAGAGAACGAACGTACAAAACTTCTTTTTCCGATCCGCTTACGGAAAAAATATTAAAAGTGTTCTATGAGGCGACCGGTTATGAAATGGAATGTCATAAAATAACCGGAAAGCGCTTTAAGAGCTTAGCCGAACATTCGGAATTCATAAAAAACGGCGGCTGCGACCGGCTGATGAATGCCCTTCAGGAAATATCCATCTGACGGACGGAATGAATCGTCTCATTGACGGCGCCGCTTTGTCGCGATATATTTTCATGAAGCACCCCGGCAGATAGACGAATCGGTCATGGACCGGCGTGCCGCGAATCGCGAGCCATCGGAATGAAAGAATCGGAAGAAACGGAATATTTCGGAAAAACCAGGCGGGAGACTCCGGGTCGTCGTCACCGGGATCGGCGTCGTGAGCCCGATCGGAATCGGCGTCGGGGCGTTCTGGGACGCCCTGCTTCAGGGCCGCAACGGGATCGGCCGGATCACGCACTTCGACCCATCGGAGTATCGATCCCAGATGGCCGGCGAGGTCAAGGACTTCCGCCCCGAAAACTGGATCGAGGAAAAAAACATCAGCCGGTTGGACCGTTTCACCCATTTCGCCCTGGCCTCGGCGGCCATGGCGGTCCGGGACGCCGGATTGGACGGCTTCCCGTTCGACCAAAACCGGGCCGGGGTCATCATCGGGTCGGGGATCGGCGGGGCCGAATCGCTTGAGGAAGGGCTTCGGGCTCCTCCGGGATCGAGGGACCGAAATCCCTGGGACCGTTCATCGTCTCCAAAAGCTCTGATCAATACCGCCGCCTGCATGGTCTCCGTCAAATACGGGCTCAAAGGGCCTTTATCCGCCCCTTCCGTGGCCTGCTCCACCGGGACCAACGCCATCGGCGATGCGTTTCGCATCCTCCAGCGGGGCGACGCTGACATCATGCTGGCCGGGGGGTCGGAGGCCAGCGTCAGCCCGCTCCCATTTGCCGGGTTTTGCGGTACGCGGTCGATGTCGATCCGCAACGACTGTGTCGAAAAAGCCAGCCGTCCGTTTGATAAGAACCGGGATGGGTTTGTCATGGGCGAAGGGGCGGCCGTCCTCGTCCTGGAGACGCTCGAGCATGCTTGCCGCCGCCATGCCCGGATTCTGGCCGAGCTTGCGGGCTACGGGAACACGGCCGACGCCTTTCATTTTACCGCTCCGGAGCCCGAGGGCGAACGGCATGAGGAGAGTCATGACCGCGGCCCTCAAGGACGCGGGGTTGGGACCGGGCGCCATCGGATATATCAACGCCCATGGAACTTCGACGGTCATGAATGATAAAATCGAAAGCGCGGCCATCCTGAACGTTTTCGGTGAGCATGCCCGCAGCCTTAAAGATCAGCTCCATCAAATCGATGATCGGACATCTTCTGGCGGCGGCCGGAGCCGTGGAATTCGCGGCCACGGTGTTGAGCGTGTTCACGGGGCGGATTCCGCCGACGATCAATTTCGAGGAGCGCGATCCGGAGTGTCCCTTGGATTATGTGACCGCCGGCGCGGAATCCCTGCACCTCGATGCGGCCATGAGCAATTCGTTCGGTTTCGGCGGAGGCAACGCTTGCCTGGTCGTAAAAAGGATAGGAGGCGGAAATGAATATTCCCAAGCTTAAAATCGGAAGCATCACGGCCGACGTCCCCATCGTCCAGGGCGGAATGGGCGTGCGGGTCTCGCTCGCTTCCCTGGCCGCGGCCGTCGCCCGGGAAGGGGCCATCGGCACAATTTCCAGCATCGGCCTGGGCGATCCCGAAGCCTCCAAGAACGAATACGAAAAAGCCTCCCGGGAAGCCCTGGAACTGGAGATCCGCAAAGCCAAAAGCGCGACGACCGGCCATCTGGCCGTCAATTTCATGGGCGTGCTCAGCAACGTGGACGACCTGATCCTGACCGCGGTTCGGGAAGGCATTAAAATGATCGTTTACGGGGCCGGCCTGCCGGCCAAGCTGCCCGGCCTCGTCGAGGATCCGTCGGTCAACCTCGTTCCCATCGTCAGCTCCGGACGGGTCGCCGAATTGATCCTGAGATCGTGGGAAAAACGTTTCGCCCGGACGGCCGACGCCCTGATTCTGGAAGGGCCATTGGCGGGGGGACACCTGGGCTTCTCCCCGGAACAGCTCGAGAAGATCGACGATTACTCCCTGGAAAAGCTCATCCCGGAAATCCTGGAAGCCGTCAAACCGTTCGAGGATCGATTCGGGAAAAAAATCCCCGTCATCGCCGGCGGCGGAGTGTATTACGGGCGCGGATATCGCCCGGATGCTGTCTTTGGGGGCCTCCGGGGTTCAGATGGCCACCCGCTTCGTCTGCACCGAGGAATGCGACGTCTCCCGGGAATTTAAGCAAAGCTACCTGGATGCGAACGAAGAGGACATCGTCATTATCAAGAGTCCCGTCGGGATGCCCGGCCGGGCTATCCGGAACAACGTTCCTGAAAAAGCTCGATGTCGTGGACAAGCTCCAGATCAAGTGCGATTACCGCTGCCTGACCGCCTGCAAGGTCGCCGAGGCCAAGTATTGCATCGCCCTGGCCCTCGTCAATTCCTATAAGGGGGATGTCGATAACGGGCTGATCTTCTGCGGCCAGAACGCCTACCGGATCAATAAGATCGTGACGGTCAAGGAACTGATCGCCGAGCTCATGGCCGAGCTCGAAGCCGTCTGAAGCGACCGCTAAAATCTCCTGGATTTAAGCCGCTCGATGAGTTTGCGGAATCCGGCCGTTGACCGGACCGGCTCGAGGTCTTCGTCGGTTTCGAGGTCCCGGATATCGGAGAATCCGTTCTCCACGGCCTTTTCGAGATGCTTGAGAGCGGTCCTCGCTTCGCCGCGCAGCGAGAAGATACTCGCCAAATTACGATGAATGATCTTGAGCCGCGGGTCTCCGTCCAGGCTCGACTCAGCGGCCAGCTCGTAGTAGGAAGAGGCCCGCAAATAATCGCCTTTTGAATAACAGGCATAGCCCAGGCGCGGCGTTTCGCCGCTGATGAGGACAAGGATGCGCAAGGCCAGGCTCCGGTCTTCCACCGCCCCGGCTTCTTTCGCCTCTTTCTTGAGAGAACCGAGCCCGAGGTCTCTCAGGATCTCGAGGAGGCCCGTCCGGTCTTCCGGAGATTCCTCGATCAAGGCGATGGCCCGGGCGAAATCCTGCTGGAGGGACGTTTCTTTTTCGTCCCGGCGTTGTTCTTTATTTAAATAATCCGCATACGCGGCGGATTGCTTCAGCTTCTGCGCTTCAGCCGCGGGGCCGTTGATATCCCGAAGGCCCTCGAAAAGCCGGGAAACCGCCTCATATTGGCGGGCCGCCCAAAAAGGTCTTTCGGCGGCCGCCAACGCCGACGCTTCGGCAAGCTCTCTCCCGATGATTTCGTCAAGGAGGGCTTCATCCTTGTCCCGGGCGCCCTGCTTGATCGCCATCACCTCCATCCAGCCGAGCGCGCGGAGGCACGTTGCGGCGTCGGGCCATTGGTGCCGCCCGTCATAGAAAAAAATCCGATGCGAAAGCTCGGCGCCGTCAAGGGCCGCGTCCAGTTGTTTCATCTCCGGATAGTTGAAGTCGGCCAGCCCGGCAATCCCGAAATAGGAAGAAATCCCCATGTCCTGAATCTTAAGCCCGGGCGAGATTCCCGCAGCGATGCCGATGACTCCGGCGATTCTCCGACCGACGGCCAGGGCAAAAATGCTGGCGACCCGGGATCCGCCGGAGAATCCGCCGGCATAGATCCGATGCTCGTCAAGGGAGATGCGGGCTGATAGATCCCGGAACATCGCCTGGGCTGCCTTCACGTTCGGGTCCCGCGGACCGTTTTGGGAATTATTCGACGCGGCGATGATCCAACCGAGCTTCTCCGCGGCCGGTCGGAAGACTGCGACGGCGGCCGGTCCTTTAGCCGTCGGGTCGAACAGGAAGAGAACGGGTCGTTTGACCGCAGGAACGAAAAGGGAAGGGAGATAGAGCGCGTAGCTCTGATCAGGGGAATCGCGGCAGACCACGTTCTCGATGATCTCGCCCGTTTTCATGCTTTCCTGCGAGGCGGCGCCCATCACCCCAAGGCCCGGAAAGAAGAAGAGAAAAGCGGCGAGTCCGGCGGCCGGAGACAAAATCCGAGGGACCTGATGATTCATGATGATGCGCCGATCTCAAATTATCGGGGATCTTGCGGCCGGAGTCAAAGCGACCGGTCGGCGTTTTCGCCCGCGATTTGCCCCGAAGTTGAATCGCGCGTCGAAATTGCCTAGAATCACAAAATGAAAACTGCGCGGTTCGTCGCTTTTCCCCTCTTCCTTCTCCTCCTTGCCGCTCTGGTCTCGGGCGTTCTCGCGGAGAAGGCGCCGCAGGCCGGACTCGATTCACCGGATCGCTCGATCGAAGGGCCGGACGGGCTTCGGATCTGGAAGGTGCCCAACATCAGCGAGGGGGCCGAGTGCTATTTCTCGCCCGATGGGCAGGCGCTCATTTATAACGGCAAGGAAACCGGCGACCCGACTCATCAGGTCTACACGATCCGCCTCGATGGGACGGACCGCCGGCGTATCAATGACAAAGGCGCCGACGCCTGCTCCTACTGGAGGCCGGACGGGAAAGGCCTGATCTGGACTTCGACCCGCGACAACCTGGATATGAAACAAGGCAATTTCTCCGATCCGCGCGATTACCCGCAGGGGGCGGAGATCTACACGTCCGACCTCTCCGGCCGCGATATCAGGCGCCTGACGAACAACACCTGCTACGATGCCGAAGTCACCTATGCGCCCGACGGGCACAAGATTCTCTTCGGCCGCCAGATCGAAGGCCGGATGGACCTCTGGACGATGGACCTGACGGCTCGAACCAGAAGCAGATCACTTTCACCCCGGATTGGCAGGAGGGCGGCGCGGTTTACCTGCCCGACAACAAGACCATCATCACCCGGGCTTGGAAAAAATCGGACGAAGACCTCCCGTCCAAGCCGATGCAGCTCTTCCTGCTCGGCGAAGACGGTGCGAATATCCGGCAGGTCACGACCGAGCCGGGAACCCACTGGTCGCCTTACCCGGCCCCCGACGGCGTCCATGCCGTCTACGTCAAGCTCCTCCCGCCGCGCAATTTCGAGATCTTCTTGATCAATCTGAAGACGGGCGTCGAGAAACGCCTGACATATAACGATGCGTTCGACGGCTTTCCTTCGATCTCTCCGGACGGGAAGCTGATGGCGATTTCGTCCAGCCGCGGCTCCGCGCCGGGTCAGCGGACCTTGAGCCTTTTTCTGATCGATATCTCGCCGCTTCGAATCGGTCCGGCTCGCTGACCATTCGGGCCAGCTAAGCGTTATTTGACGATGCTTTCCTTGGCGCAGGTGATGACGATGCGCCATTCCGTTCCGTGGATGTCGACGGTCCTCCAGTAGGCCACTTCGGTCGTGGTCGGGCCGGTGCCTTTTTCAAAGAATCGGTATTCGCCCGTCCCTTCCCTCTCGGCGGCTACGCGTTTGGCCAGAATCCGAAGCTCGGGAAACGGCTGATACATAGGGTCGCGGAAGACGTTGAGGCCGATCTGCCTGGGGTCTGCATCATAGAGAATCAGGCCGTCCGTCTGCATCAGGAAGATGTCGACCGGAAGGTTGGAGGAAATCGGCCCGATGATGCTGGCGAGCAGGTATTCGGGGGAGAAGAGGGCGGAGACGGAGCCAACGAAATTTCCGCTGGAAGAAAACACGGGATGGTGGAAAGCCACGGCCGGCGGCCCTTCGACCGAACGGAATAAGCCGCTGAGAACCGGCTGATGGTTCGCCAAGAGGCGGACCATGTGGGCTTGGGCGCTGATGTCGGCCCCTTCCGAGGCCCGGTATGCGGCCGGCTCGACGGTCAGCATGATTCCGCGGTCGCTCACCGTTTCACAATCGATGATATATGGCTGGGTGTCGTACAGCCGTTTCAGGACGTCCCGGGCCCGGACGCCCACGAGCCCGAGGCCGGAAAGGGCTTCGGCGCCGCGCTTGAGGTCGGCGTCGAGCATGTCGACGACCGAGGCGATTTCGACCTTTAAGCCGAAGAGGACCGCGTGAAGCTCCCGTTGGTCGAGCCGGGGCTTGTCCTGTCCCGCGGCGGGAACGAGGATTTTTCCGGCGATGATCCTGTCCCTGGCGGTTTGGGCCTTGGCGAGAGCTTCGGCGGGAATCAGCCCCTTGTTCCGGGCGTTCGAGACGAAGCCGACGCCGTTTTCTTTCAAACCGAAGGTTTTCAACCCTCCTGAAAAACGGCCTTCGGCCGCGGCCTTGATGCTTTCGAAGACGGCGACATCGACGTTCTTGGTCATGCTCGTGACAACCAGCCCCGGCGCTTGAGAGGATTGATCGACATCGACGCCGATCGCCCACCGGCCGGATTCCTTGGCCGCCCGGAAAAGACCCTCGCCCGTCGCCCCGGCCGCGTGGTAGATGACGTCGGCGCCCTCCTTGTACATGCCGGCGGCGATTTCGTATCCCTTGGCCGCGTCGTTGAACGCGCGGGCAGTGATCCCCGTGAATTTTGAAAAAACGACGATTTCGGGCCGGACGGACTTCGCCCCGGCCTTATACCCGGCTTCGAACTTGCGGATGACCGGGCCGTCCATTCCTCCGAGGAAGCCGATTTTTCCCGTCCGGCTCTTCAGGGCGGCGATGACGCCGACGAGATAGGATCCCTCCTCCTCTTTGAAACGCAAGCCGGCCAGGTTCGCCGGCGGAGGGACGGGCCGTCCGGCCGCGTCGAACTTCTGGCCGTAGTCGACACAGACGAATTTCTTCCCGGGATATTTGGAGGCCAGATCGTTCATCCGGTCGGAGAAGCTGAACCCGACGCCGATGATCAGGCCGGCGTCGGAGGCGGCCGCTTCGTTCAAGGACATTTCCCGCTCGAGGTTCCGTCGCGGCTCCCGCAGAACGGATTCGACGCCGAGCTCCTTGACCGCTTTATCCAGGCCGCGAAAGGCGGAATCGTTGAATCCGCCGTCTCCCCGTCCGCCGATATCGAAGATGAGGGCGACCTTCAAGGGAGCGGCCGGAGGTCCGGAAACGGCCGGGACGGCGATCGCCATTACAGCCAGAGCCAGGGCCGGGATTGCTTTTTTACAAGCGGGAGTTAACTTTTTCATTTCGAGCAAGGGGTCTCTCCTTTCAGCTTCGATCGCCCGGCCTCGGCGGACAGGGGAATTATCATCCGGCCTTCGGAGATGTGTCAATGAGCGATGGCTTTTTTGCCGAAACCTTGGTATACATTAGTCGGGCGGGCACGAGCCCGCCGTTATCGCGATATCGAAGAGGAGAATGAAATGGAATCCAAGCGGAAACAAATTCTACTGGGGCAAAAAGCCCATTTTGAACAGAAGCTGGCCGACCGGATGGCCCTCCTGGCCGGGAAGGGCATCACGTCCCGGCAGGCCGACCGTGATCCGATCGTTAGAAAATGGAAGGCTGAAATCAAGGCCGCCGGAAAGCGATTGAAGAGGATGGCCGAAATCCAGACGCTCAACGAGGAGCTGGCCAAGCACAAGGTGGAAAAAGCGGCCGCGGCCAAGGTTGAAGCGGCTCCGGCGAAAGCAAAGGAAGGCGGCAAAGCCGAGAAGCCGAAAAAGACGGCCGAGGAAGGCAAGGAGAAAAAAGCCAAGCCCGAGAAAAAGGCCGCGCCGAAAGCTCCCGAAGGCGGCCAGAGCTAAGCCGCCGGAACGTCTATTGCGGCCTCCTTCAGGCCGTGATGTCCGAAATTTCCAGGAAAGCCTGGACGACCTTCGCATCCAATTGGGTCCCGGAGCATTTCACGATTTCGGCGAGAGCGATCTCGCGGCTTAAAGCGCTGCGATAAGGGCGGTGGCTGGTCATGGCGTCGTAGGTGTCGGCCACCGCGATGATCCGGGACATCAGGGGGATGTCCTCGCCCTGGAGCCCGTCCGGGTATCCTTTCCCGTCGTACCGCTCGTGATGGTGACGGATGATCGGCCGGATCTTGTCCAGAAAGGCCACCGGCTTGATGATTTCCTCGCCGAGCTTGGGATGCAGCTTGATGAGGGAGAATTCGAGATCGCTGAGTTTTCCGGGCTTGTGAAGAATTTCCTTGATGACTCCGATCTTGCCGATGTCGTGGAGGATGCCGGCGAATTTTAAGGTGTCGATTTTGTCCCGGCTCAGCTGAAGCCGCTTGGCGATCTCGACGGCGATTTTCGTCACCCGCTCGGAATGGCCGCGGGTGTACTCGTCGCTGGCTTCGATCGCCTGGGCCAGGGCCTGGACGGTTTCGAAATAGGTCCGCTTGATGTTTCCGTACAGCTTGGCGTTCTCGAAGGCGATCCCGGCCTCGTCGGCCAGCGTGGTCAAGAGGTTGATGTCGTTGCGGTCATAGTGCGCTTCGGATAGCTTCTGGCCCAGGAACAGGATGCCGTTGAGCTCGCCCTTGACGAAGACCGGAATGATGACCTCCGCCCGGAAGACGGCGGTCTCCCGCTTGAGGGAGGCGTAACCTCCATCGGCTTGGCCGAGCTCGATCTCTTCAGCGGTGATGACCTTTTTGTCCGCGTTCATCATCCGGACGAGGTCGCTGAAGTCGTCGAATCCGACGGCGAGAGTCTCGGAAGGCAGCCCGGTCGCCGAAACCACTTTAAACCGCCCGAGCTCGTCATCCCGGAGCAGGACGGCCAGGCTTTTGGCCCGCATGATCCCCGTAATGGAGACCAGCAGGTTGACCAGCTCCCGGAGGTCCAGGACCGAGCCCAGGGAACGGGTGAATTGGGCCAGGGCGTCCTGGTAATCGTACTTGTCCCGAAAAAACAGCTTGTCGATGAATTTTTCGATAAGGAGCCGAACCGGCTGGAAGGTGACGGTGATGATGACGGCGGCAATGATCTTCTCGGCCAGGGAGACTTCGCCGGTGAGCGAGCGGAAGAGGGTTTCGAAAACAAGGATGATCACCACGAAAACGCCGATGACGAACGTGCTCAGGACCGTGTACACCACGGTTTTCTTGACGATGATGTCGATGCTCATCAGGTGATGGCGGAGGATCGCCACCGCGGTCAGGAGGACATAGGTGACCTCGAAGACGTAGATGAAATTGGTCGAAAGTCCCGGGAAAAACGAGATGGCGACGAACCAGGCCAAGGCGCTGAAGATCCCGACGAGGATCGCGAATTAAATATTTCAGGCGGCATTTTTTGGGACGGGATCGCGCTTTTTCGGGCTTTAAATAAATGCCCCAGGCAGAAGAGCATGCTGGCCACGAACGCCGCGATTTCCACGAAGAGAAGGTCGCCCGGGATTTCCTTGAACGGATGGACTTCGACCTGTCTTGATCAAAAAGGGGGTCGGGATGAAAATCAGCAGGACCACGGCCAGGACGGCGAAGATCGCGAAAGGCCGGGAGCCGGGAGATCTCCTTCAAGCCGTGGCCCGTCAGGGTCAGATAGAAGATGATGAACAAGGGGGGGATCAGGATGCCGCCGATTTGGGTGAACCGGTCGTAAAATAAGGCCGGCCGCGGCTGAGCCCCGAGCAGGGGAATGACGAAATCTCCGCTATTCCAGATGAAGATGAAGATGTTATAAATAGAAAAAATATCGGTTGACCGGCTTGTCTTTCCCCTCAGTGAAAACGAAAAAGTCCGAAGATGAGACAAAGGGTGGCGGCGGTCATCGAGACGTAGAACACGGGTTATCTCATTCTGTTTTAGGTCCATTGATAAGCCTCGGCAAAATCTCCGTCGCCCGTCCAGTTCTTTCCGCGGTATGACCGACCGTACAGGTCACCCGGACCGTCGCCTTCCCCCTGGGGACGGCCGGATAGAAGAACGGCTGAACCCAAACACCGTGATTGAACAAAAATGGGCGAATCGCGCAGACCTTGACTTCATCGCCGATCAGGATCGGGATGATATGGCCACGGGAATTGATAAGCTCATACCCAAGGCTTCGATAAAGCGATCTCGGAGAAAAGTGACATTCGCCCGCAGTTTTTTCTGGTACTGTCGGGCCTTTCTAACTGAGCAATTCGAGGGCTTTGAGGATGCTCACGGCGTTGACCGGAGGGATGTTATAGGTGAAGATATACGGCCACGTATCGGTATGCGCCGGCTGGAGAAGATATCGTTTCCCGACGAGGAAGGCCCCGATATTCCCGAAGGCCATCTGGAACGGGCACATGATTAAATCGATCTCATCCAAAACCCCGAAGTGATCCGCCGCGCCGCGCAACCGCTCCCCGTACACGCCCACGCCATGGGCGTCATCGATGAAAATCCGGGCCTTGTACTTCCGGGCGAGAACGGCGATCTCATCCAGCTTGCAGAGAATGCCGTTGGAGCTGAAAACGCCGAGGGTGACGATCCACTTTTCAGGTTCATCCCGATGTGTTTATTAAAAGCTTTTCCAGGTCGTGCCATATCGTTATTGGAATACCGATAATATTTTTTCTGCGACATCAAGCAGGCATGATGGATGCTCAAATGACATTTCTGGTCGAGGAAAATGGTCGCGTTCTTGGGCATCAACGAGGTGATCATGGCGAGATTCGCTAAATACCCGGAATTGAATATCAGAACGCTTTCCTTGCCCATGAATTCGGCCAGCTTCTTCTCCAGCTCCATATGAACGTTGAGGTTGCCCATCGAAAACCGGGAAGAAAATCCGCCGGCGCCGTATTTTTTAATTGCCGCGCACGCGGTCTTTTTGATTTCCGGATCTTGGGCAAAGTTAAAATAGTCGACCGAGGCCAGGTTGATGATGTTTTTTCCCTGGTAGATGACTTCGGCCCCATCCGGTTGGTCGTAGGCTTTTTCGTGCGGATATAATCCCTTTTCCTTAAGGAATCTGACCAGATTATGGTAATTGGAGGTTTGAATAATCCGGCGCTCGTGCTTGCGGCGGTCGCCGACCCGCCGCTCGGAATCGCTTGCCAGCTGGCCGGAACTCCGGCGGCTGGTTTGGCGTCGGTCCTGTTTCAACCGGTTTTCGCTCGGGGTAGGGCGCGATCCGCGGCGCTCCGGTTTTTCGACTGGGTTCTCGTCGTTCATAAGGCCTCCTCCTTGGGAACCGAAACGGGTGGAGCGACGGCCGCGTCTGAACGATTTTCGGAACGCGCGGAAAGAAAAGGACAAAAATCCGCGCCGGCGGACAGGGACTTTTCGCCTTGACCTGCGCCGTGCATCTCGCCGCCTTTAATATGAATTCGTGAAATCGAGGCGCCGACGTCGCTTAACTCTTTTCGATTGTAATGAAAAAAATCCGTTAAGTAAAGAATAAACTGCGGCCGGACGCTTTCATCCTTCGAGCTTCTCCTCACCCTTTTCGAGGGGGAGGGGGGAGGAAAGATCACCCTGGGGTTAACCCTGCCCGGTGATTGACCTCGGCGGCGTCAGGAGTGATAATTTCCCGGACGAACGGAGTCTTTATATTGACACTATTTGTCAGTAGGCTTTAACGTGATAGACTAGGATTAAGATGGGTTCTACACTGGGCGAAGTACTTCTGAAAGAAAAGGTCTTGACGCCTGAACAGCTGAAGACCGCCCAGGATTTCCAAAAAAAACACGATGTCCCCCTGGGCTCGGCCATCGTGTCCCTTAACTTCCTCTCCGGGGAGGAGATGGCCCAAGGGTTGAGCCGTCAACTAGGCTATCCATACATCGACCTCGACCAGTTCGAAGTCTACCCCGACGTCATCAGCCTGATCACCACCGAATCGGCTAAAAAATCCCTGGTCATGCCCATCCACCGCATCCGGTCATTCCTGACCCTGGCGATGGTCGATCCGACCGACTTGGACATTATCGAGGACATCCGGTTCCGGACGGGACTGAGCATCCAGCCGGTCATCGCCTCTGAAGCCGGAATCGTCAACGCCATCAACAAGTACTACGGGGCCGGCCACGCCCTCAAGGTCAAGAAAAACATCGAGGAAATCGAGCTGGCCGATGACTCGAAAATCTCGGCCATCGAGCAGCTCGAGAAAGTCGAGGACGACGAAGAACAGGATATCGACGAGGACCTCCCGGACGAAGCCCCGATCATCACCCTGGTCAACAACATCTTCGTCGAGGCCATCAAGAAGGGGGCCAGCGACGTCCATTTCGAGCCTTATGAGAAGTCGTTCCGGATCCGGTATCGCATCGACGGCGTGCTCTACGAGACCATGAATCTCCCGATGAAGTTCAAGAATCCGCTGACCTCGCGGGTCAAGATTATGTCCAACATGGACATCGCCGAGAAGCGCCTCCCTCAGGACGGCCGGATCAAGATGCGGGCCAAGATGGACAAGGGAGTGAAAAAAGAGGTCGACATGCGGATTTCCTGCCTGCCGACGATTTTCGGCGAAAAAATCGTCGCCCGGCTCCTGGATAAAGACAACCTTAACATCGACTTGAACAAGCTCGGGTTCGAGCCCGAGTCCCTGGCGACGTTCCAGCGGGCGATCGCCCGGCCCTGGGGCATCATCCTGGTCTCCGGACCGACCGGAAGCGGAAAGACCAACACCCTGTACTCGGCCATCTCCACCCTCAACGGGATGGAGAAAAACATCATGACCGCCGAGGACCCGGTCGAGTTCTACGTGCCCGGTGTCAACCAGGTCAACATCCGGGACGAAATCAACCTGAATTTCGCCGCCGCCCTCCGGGCCTTCCTCCGTCAGGACCCGGACATCATGCTCATCGGCGAGATGCGCGACCAGGAAACCGTCGACATCGCCATTAAGGCCGCCTTGACCGGTCACCTCGTCTTTTCCACCATCCACACCAACGATTCGGCGGCCACGGTCCACCGGCTGATGAACATGAACATCGAGCCGTTCCTCATCGCCGACTCCCTGGCCCTGGTTGTGGCCCAGCGCCTGGTCCGCCGGGTTTGCCGGAAATGCGGCGCTCCGACCAAGCTTCCGGTCAAGCCGCTGATCGAAATGGGATTCACTCCGGAGGAAGCCGAAACCGTGAACCTGATGCAGGGGCGCGGCTGCGAGATCTGCCATAACACCGGATATAAGGGCCGGACGGCCCTCTTCGAGGTCATGGAGCTCAACCCGGCCATCCGGGATCTGATCCTTGTGCGAGCCCAGTCCAAGGAAATCAAGAAAATGGCCATCCAGAGCGGCATGATCACGATGCGGCGCAGCGGATTGGTCAAGATCATGGCCGGCGTCACGACGCCGGAAGAAGTCTTGCGCGAAACGGTCAAGGATCAATAATGATGGAGGGGGGAGCCATGATGACGATGCACGAGATGCTGAAGCTGGCCGTCGACGCCGACGCCAGCGATCTCCACCTGACGACCTACATCCCCCCGAGGATCCGCGTCTATGGAGAATTGAAATCCATCGACCATCCGCCCCTGTCCCCGACCGATACCAAGCATCTGATCTACAGCATCCTGACCGACAAGCAGAAGAAGATCTTCGAGGAGAAGCTCGAGCTCGACCTCTCGTTCGGGGTCAAAGACCTCGGCCGGTTCCGGGCCAACGTCTTCATGCAGAAGGGCGGCGTCGCCGCGGCTATTCGTCGCTTCCTTCCCTCGATGTGGAGCTTCCAGCGGCTCGGGATCCCGGCCCGGATCGCCCAGCTGTGCTATCTGCCCCGGGGCCTCATCCTCGTCACCGGACCCACCGGAAGCGGGAAGTCGACGACCCTGGCCTGCATGATCGACTACGTCAATACCGAACGGCCCGTTCACATCGTCACGATCGAGGACCCGATCGAGTATTTCTTCACGCCGAAGAAGGCCCTCATCAACCAGCGCGAGCTTCACGCCGACACCCTGTCCTACAGCAACGCCCTCCGTTCCGTCCTCCGGGAGGATCCCGATGTCGTCTTGGTCGGCGAGATGCGCGACCAGGAAACGGTCGAGATGACGCTCCGGGTGGCCGAGACGGGCCATTTGACGTTTTCCACGCTCCATACGAATTCGGCCCCCGAGACGATTTCCCGGATCATCGATATTTTCCCGCCCCAATATCAAGCCCAGGCCAGGGTCATGCTCTCGATGTCCCTGGAGGCCGTCCTCTGCCAGTCGCTCCTGCCCAAGGCCGACGGGAAGGGCCGGGTCCTGGCCATGGAGATCCTCATCCCGAATCCGGCCGTCCGCAACCTGATCCGGGAGAATAAGATCCACCAGATCTACTCCCAGATGCAGCTCGGGCAGGAGAAGTTCGGAATGCTGACGTTCAACCAGAACCTCTGCGATCTCTACTATCGGAAGCTCATCACCATGGAAACGGCCATGATGGCGACCTCCAACCCGGAGGAATTGACCGACCTCATCCAGCGCAAGGCGACCGGGGTCGCCTCAACCGTTAAGCGCTGAGTTCTAAGGAGCCCAAATGCCGGTTTATGCTTGGAAAGGCACCAACAAGTTCGGCGACAACGTCGACGGCCAGCGGGTCGCGGCCAACGCCGAGGAATTAACCCGACTGCTCCAGCGCGAGCAGATCAAGGTCGAGAGCGTCTCGCCGGCCCGGGGCGGCCTCAACATCCCGTTCCTCAAGCGGGAAAAGGTCAAGACGAAGGAACTGGCCATTTTTTCCCGCCAGATGGCCGTCTTGATCGACGCCGAGCTGCCGCTCATCCAGGGCCTGAACATCATGGCCGAGCAGACGCGCAATGCCTATTTCAAGCAGGTCATCACCCAGGTCCGGTCCGACGTCGAAGCCGGCTCGAGTCTCGACCAGGCCCTGCGGAAATACCCCAAGGTCTTCGACGATCTGTTCTGCAACCTGATTGCCTCGGGAGAGCAGAGCGGAACCCTGGATACCATGCTCATTCGGCTGGCCGATTATACGGAAAACGCCGTCAAGCTGAAGGCCAAGGTCAAGCAGGCCATGACCTACCCGGTCGTCATTTTCGCCTTCGCCATCATCGTGGCGATCGCGATGCTCTGGAAGGTCATCCCGACGTTCGCGACGATGTTCTCCGATATGGGGGCCCAGCTACCCGCGCTGACCGCGTTCGTCATGAAGCTTTCCGATTTCGTCCAGAAATATCTGATTTTCATGGTCCTGGGGACTATCGCCGCCATTTTCCTCTTCCGCTATTATCGGAAAACCCAAAGCGGCCGATGGACCACCGACAACCTCCTCCTCAAGCTCCCGCTGTTCGGGCCCCTGATGTACAAGGTCGCGTTCTCCCGGGTGACCCGGACGCTGGCCACCCTCCTGGGCGGCGGCGTCTCGATGCTCGAAGCCATCAAAATCACGTCGACCACAGCCGGAAACGTCATCCTGGAAAAAACCGTCATGGACGTCCGCCGACAGGTGACCGAGGGCCGAAGCATGACGGATTCGCTCCGAAGCACCGGTCGGTTCCCGTTCATGATGGTCCAAATGGTCAGCGTCGGCGAAGCCACCGGGACGCTGGACAAGATGCTCAATAAGCTGGCCGACTTTTACAACGACGAGGTCGAAGCCACCGTTGGGACGCTGCTCTCCGTCCTCGAGCCGTTCATGATGGTCTTTGTCGGCGGTATTGTCGGAACCCTCCTCATCTCGATGTACCTGCCGATCTTCAGCCTCGTGTCCCAGATCCAATGAGGCGATGAAGACCCTGAAGCGCGATGTCCGCTGGCTGCTCGTCGGCCGGCTTATCGTCGTCAGCTCGCTGTTCGTCGCGGCCGTCGTGATTCAGCTGGCCACGTCGTCGTTTCTTCCCCTGGCCCCGTTCTATTTTCTGATCATCAGCGAATACGTCAGCGGGGTCGTTTTTCTCCTGCTCCTCCTGTTCGATAACCATTTCCGGGCCCAGGCCTTCGCCCAGGTCCTGATCGACCTGGCGGTCATCACCGGCCTGGTCTTCATCTCCGGAGGAATCGGCGGCCAGCTTCACTTTCTCTACGTGTTCGCCATCATCGCCGCCGGCCTGGTCCTGGGGGGGCGGGCGGCCTTCATAACGGCGGCCCTTTCTTCGATCCTCTTCGGGGCCCTGGCCGATAGTCTGGCTTATGGCTGGATTCCGTATTTCCGGCCGGACCAAGCGCCGGAAACGGGCATCGGTTTCGCCTTGTACACGGTTTTTACCGCCTGGGGTCTTTTCTTCGTCATCGCCATCCTGGTGTCCCAGCTGTCCGCGAGTCTTCGCAAGACCCGGGAGGCCCTGGCGACGGCCCAGAAGGCGATCGAGGCCCGGGAACGGGAGGCGGCCGCCGGCCGGGCTTCGGCTTTCGTCGCCCACGAGATCCGCAATCCCCTGGCCGCCATTTCCGGCTCCATCCAGGTCCTCCAGGGGGACTTGGCCCTCAACGAGGAGCAAGCCCGCCTGATGGCCATCGTCGTGAAGGAATCGCGGCGGGTTTCCCAGTCCATCGAGCAGTTTCTCAGCATGGCCGGCCCGGGCAAGCAGACCTACTCCGCCTTCAAGCTGGCCGAGCCGCTGATCGAAACGCTGACGATGCTCCGGATGGGCGGCGAGCTGTCCGACCAGATCAAAATCAAGGGGAATTATTCCGCGGCGGATATCACCTATTTCGGAAGTCCGGGCCAATTCAAACAGGTCTTCTGGAACCTCATCGGGAACGCCTTGAAGGCCATGCCCGAGGGAGGCGAGCTTTCGATCGATTTCGGCCGGCCGAAGAAGAACGCGCTCTCCATCCGGATCGTCGATTCAGGCCGGGGAATGACGGCCGAGGAGAAGGCCCGGATGTTTGAGCCGTTTTACACCCGGTTCGACGGAGGCCGCGGCCTCGGGATGGCCGTGGTCCGGCAAATTCTCGACAGTTATGCGGGAAAAATCGAGGTTCAGTCCGAGCCCCGGGTCGGAACCGACGTCTTAATCACGCTGCCTTACCGGGAGATGCCCCAGCCCGGCGAAGCGGGAACGGAGGCCGGGCGCCGATGAACACGGTTTTAATTGTCGATGATGAGCGGTCGATCGTCGAGCTGTTGACCGTCGTATTGAAGAAAGAAGGGTATGCCGTCCTGGCCAACCCGGGCGCGCCCAGTGTCTACGAAGATATCGAGCAGAAGGACATCGACCTCCTGATCTGCGACATCAAGATGCCCCAGATCGACGGTATGGATGTCCTCCGGCATCTCAAGAAAGCCAAGCCCACGGTCCCGGCGATCATGATTACGGCCTACGCCAGCGTCAAACAGGCCGTCGAGGCCCTGCGCTTGGGGGCCCTGGACTACCTGACCAAGCCCTTCGATATCGAGGAGCTCAAGGTCCTGGTGGCCAACGGCCTCGAACACCGCCGGCTGCTGGAGGAAAACCGGCTCCTCAAGCAGACGTTCCGCGACGAGGCCAGCTTCGAAAATATGATCGGCAAGAGCCGGGCGATGCGGGAAGTCTACGGCTTGATCGAGAAGGTGGCTTCCACGGATTCCACCGTCCTGATCACGGGGGAAAGCGGGACCGGAAAGGAACTGGCCGCCCGGGCGATCCATGCCAATAGCCGGCGGAAGGACCGGGCCTTTGTCTCCGTCAACTGCGCCGCCCTTCCCGAGAATCTCCTGGAAAGCGAGCTCTTCGGCCATGTGAAGGGGTCCTTCACCGGGGCCGTCTCCGATAAGAAGGGGATGTTCGAAACGGCTCGGCCGGGACGATTTTCCTGGATGAAGTCGGCGAGACGTCCCCCTGGACGCAGGTGAAGCTGTTTCGGGTTCTCCAGGAGCGGAGCATCCGCCGGGTCGGAGGGAACGAGGAGATTCCGGTGGATGTCCGGATCATCGCCGCGACGAATCAGAACCTCCGCAGGCGGATCGAGGAGGGGAAGTTCCGGGAGGAGCTTTTCTATAGGCTGAATGTCATCTCCGTCGACATGCCGGCCCTGAGGAAGAGAACGGAAGACATCCCCATCCTGATCCAGCATTTTCTCCGGAAACACTGCGATAAAATGGGCCGGAAGATCAAGCGGATGACGCCCGATGTCGTCTCGGCCCTGGTGAATTATCCCTGGCCGGGGAACGTCCGCGAGCTGGAAAATGTCGTCGAGCGGATGTGCGCGGTCGAGGAGCGGGAAACGATCACCTGGGGGAACCTCCCTCCGGATATCGTCAACGCCGGGGCGCTTTCGGCAGGCGGACCGCCGGCCTTGGCTCCCGGATTCAATCTCGAGACCCACCTGGACAAAGTGGCCAAGGCCTATATTCAAGAAGCGGCGACAGCGGCTGCGGGCAATATGCGCCGGATGGCAGATCTTCTGGGCGTCAGTTACCGTTCTCTTCGCTATCTCATCAAGAAGTATGAGATCAAGCCCTCCCGGGTTGCGGAGAGCCGGGATGAGGGCCGTGATTTACGCCACCCATTTTCTGACAAGTGACATAATTCGTCACCTAGCGACAATATTCGTCCATTTTCCCCGAAATTCTGACGGCCCATCATATTTAAGTTGTTTATTATATTGCACTTAAAATAATAAACATTCTGGCACGCATCTTGCTAAATATAGAGCGTCCGAAGAATTTAAATGAGCTCCGGCGGGCGAAAGCAAACCGCCAGGAAGCAGGAGGTTCTAATGCTTAAGAATCGGAAAGGGTTCACCCTGATCGAGCTGTTGATCGTCGTCGCGATCATCGGCATCCTGGCGGCCCTGCTCATCCCGAACGCGATGACGGCTCTCCAGAAGGCCAAAGTCCGCGGGACGCAGAAAGACATCAACTCGATCTCCACCGGAATCGCCGACTACATCACGGACAAGGCCATCCCCTTCGCGGCCAATGGCGCGATTGACAACACCGTGAAAACGTCGCTTTCGCCCCTCTATCTGAAGGTTCTGCCTTCGACGGATCAGTGGAGCAACAGCTTCATGGTTTACACCGGCGCCAACGTCACCGTGTACGGCATCACCGGTCCGGCCTCGGACGATTTCCTGGTCGCTTCCTACGGCCGGGACAAAACGGTCGAGGGCTGGACGTACAATGCGGCCACACCCGATAACGGCTTGTACTCCATCGGGGCCACGGCCGACTTCGACAAGGATCTGATCAACTTCAACGGCGCGTTTGTCCGCGGTCCGCGGGCGGGCGCCACCGGCTCGTAAGTCTCTCTTAACCGCAATCGGTCAAGCGGCGCGGGGTTTCCCCGCGCCGCTTTTTTTTATCCGGGATTCATATCGAGGTTTCCAACGGGCGCTGCTCCCGCGAAAAAAGATCCGCGACAAATTCTGTCATTCAGATCATTAATCGCAATCCGAACTCGGAATATATTCGATTTTCTTTCTTTATTATCAAGGAGATAACAGGGAGTCTTATTCATCGGCTGGCACGATTATTGCTAAGTATTAATCGGAGACAAAAGATCTTGAAATCGTTTCTGATAAAACCGACGGCTGAAAAGGAGAAGGGTATGTTCAGGCAGAGAAAAGGCTTCACCTTGATTGAGCTTTTAATCGTCGTCGCGATCATCGGCATCCTGGCCGCGCTTCTCATTCCTAATGCGATGACGGCTTTGCAAAAGGCGAAGGTCAGGGGCACGCAGAAGGACATCAGCACAATCGCCACGGCCGTCGCCGGGTATATCACCGAAAAGTCGGTTCCTCCCGTGGCCAATGGGGCGATCGACAATACCCTCCAGACCGCTCTTTCCCCGCTTTATCTCAAAGTCCTCCCGCACTCCGATCAATGGGGCCAGCCGTTCATGATTTACACCGCAGACAATTGCACCCAATACGGCATCACGGCTCCGGGCCAGGACGATTTTCTGGTCATTTCGTACGGCCGGGATAAGGCTCTCGAGAGCTGGACGTACAATTCTTCGCGTCCCCGATTCCGGCCTGTATTCGATCACGACGACGGCCGATTTCGAGAAGGACATCGTCAATTTCAACGGGGCCTTCGTCCGTGGGCCCCGGGCGGGATCAACCGGAACATAACGTTTTCTTCCTCGCTTCGGAAGCAGGCGGCGCGGGGTACCCTCCCCCGCGCCGCCTTGCCTATGCTGGAACAGAGTGAAAGGCTGATTCTCTCCGCCCCGCCGAATGGGGTATAATCGGCCCGATGATCATCCGGACGGCGGTCCTTCTCTTGTTTCTCATCGTCGTCATTATCGGCGTCATTCCAGTCGTTTTACTGGCCATGTTATTCGGATTCCGGGAGCCTCTGCTCGGCATCGGGAAATGGACGATGAAAGTGAGCCGGGCGATTCTTGGCCTCAAAGTCGAGGTCGAGGGCGACGCCTGCGGGGACGACGCCGGCCCGTGCGTCTTCATGTCCAACCATCTGAGCCTGCTTGACGGCCCGATTCTCTACCTGTCGATCCGTCGGCCCGTCCGGATTATCATGAAAAAATCCATTTTTCGTATCCCGGTCGCCGGGCGGGGTATGCGGCACGTCGGTTTTGTTCCCGTAGACCGGAAGGGCGCCAACGGCGGCCGGATCGCGATCTCCCAGGCCGCCGAGATGATCAAGGAGCGGGGGTATTCGTTTCTGATCTTTCCCGAGGGGACGCGAAGCCTGACCGGGGAGCTCGGGCCTTTCCGGAGGGGCGGATTTTTTCTGGCCCGCCAAGCCGGCGTCCCAATCGTTCCGATATCGATCCGGGGAACCTTTGAACTGATGCCAAAAGGGAAAACGATCCCGCGAAAGGGAAGAATTCGGGTCGTTTTCCATCCGCCCATCCCCGCTCCGGAAGGGATGGGGTCGGACTTGACGCCCTGGATGCAAGCCGTCCGGGAACGGCTTTTGCCCGGCCCGGAGTGAGGAAGGAGGAATCATGGATCATCGACTCATCGCCAAAGAATGGAGCCGCTTGCTCGACGAATTTTTTGCCACCCGGGGGGACGCCTATCGCCGGGCCGTCGACGCCTGCGTCGGGGCTTTGAAAACCGGCCGGAAAATCCTCGCCTTCGGGAACGGGGGGAGCGCGGCTGAAGCCCAGCACTTCGTCGCCGAGCTGGTCAACAAGTTTCTGAAGCCCCGGCCGGCGTTGCGGGCGGTCACCCTTTCCACCGATACATCCGTCCTGACCTGCATCGGAAACGACATTTCCTATGACGCGGTCTTCAGCCGCCAGGTCGAGGCTCTCGGTGATTTGGGCGACATCGCCTTGGGGCTGACGACCAGCGGCAACTCTCCCAATGTCATCGAGGCTCTTAAAACATCCAAAGAACAAGGCCTGGTGACGATCGTCCTCGCCGGTTGGAGCGGGGGAAAGAGCGCGCCTCTGGCCGACATCCTCCTCGACGTCCCCTCATCGGAAACCCCGCGGATCCAGGAAATCCACCTCTTCCTTCTCCATCTCCTGGCCGGGGATATCGAAGAGCGGATGTTTCCGGGACATTAAAACCCGGCCGAAAAGCAGATTTAACCTGCATTATTCACGAGTCGAGATGGCCGCAGATGCAAGGCGCGGAGGGTGAAGCTGTGCTAGTCGCACTGCGAACCCTTCGCAACGAAGCAGATGTGGCTATATCGGCTCGCCCCGACTCGCAAGGCTCGTGTGGGACTTGCTTCGGCTCACGGGGTGAGCAAAGCGTCGCCCGAAGGGTAAAAACCCAGATTTTGTATCTTAGTGAAAAAAAAGAAATATTAGAATCATTAAAATTTTTATGAATAATGCAGGTTAGGCGCCGATCGCTTCCTTGATCTGGTCGACGCCGGCCGCCCCGGAGTTGAATAAAAACGTCCGGACATTAGGCAGCAGCCTGCGGAAGAAATCTTTTTCCAGCTCGATCCGGTCGTCCGTCGAGGCGAGGAAGAACGGATTGAAAAACGGCTGGGGCGAAGCGGCGGCGGATTTCTTGGCGCCCGGCGTCTCGCCGCGTTCCAGGATCCGAAGGGCGTCGTCCAACCGCAATTCCTCCAGGGCCGGGGAAACCGTGTCGTTTCGGAGGATGAAGATCCAGCGGAGAGCCGTCCGTCGCGGAGCGGCCGATGTCCCGAGCCACTCGGGGTCGAGAAGGGCGTAAGAGTCTTTGGCCGCTTTGAAGCAGAAGGGCCCGCCGCGGTCCAGTCGGCAGTCTTCCGTCCGGAGACATTCGGTGTTCGGGCAATCCTCTTTCCGGATGACGACGTTCTCGCACTTGCTCCGGTCAAACAGCGAGGCCAGCCGTCCGTACAGCTCCACGGTATTGGTCGGGAGGAAGGCTTTCCGCTCGAACGCGTCGGCCTGGGCGGCCGTTCCGGCCGGCCGGACCTGGACAATATCCCCGGCATGAAAGCGGAACCGGGGATCGCGGAGAAGGCCGAAGAACAGGTCGGTCTTCTTCGTTCCGGCCGGGCCGAGGAGCAGCAACCCGCGGCCGTCGCAGTCCAGCGACATGCCCCGGACGAGGTTCGCCCCGAACCGGCGCCCGGCTACGTCGCCGGCCAAGCCGAGGGCTAAGCCGCGGACCGGGGCGTAGGCGTCGACGTTGACGACGACGCCCGTTTTGGTTTCGGTATTGAAGAAGGCCCGGGGCTCCCGCCCGGCGATCCCGTCGACGGCGTACAGAACGCCGTGGGGTTCAAGGCCCGCATCGGGCGGCGCAGGAGCCCAGTTTTCGACCCACATTTCGTAAATATGCCGGACGTTGGTCCTGAGGCGGACGATCACCCCGGCGATATTCGCGTTCCATTCGAACGCGACGTCTGAGGCCAGCCGCGTTTCGGCTTCGGCGATCAATCCGTCCCTCAAGTTGAGGGGCAAGCGGGCTTCGACCGGGACCGGTCCCCGCTGATGGGTGATCCCATTGCTCAGGGCGATCCGCTTGGCCCGTTTGGCCGGCTTGAGCCCGGCCAAGGCCTGGGCGATCCGGTTGAGCCCCTTTTCCAGGTTCTCCATCGAGGTGGCGTACGACAGCCGCATGTAGTTGTCGGCCCCGAAGGCGTCTCCGGGAACGACCGCGACCTTGGCCTCCCGGAGAAGATAGTAGGCCATTCCGTATGAGTTGCGGATGGGCGTGCCGTTAAACTCCAGGTCGTAAAACGAGTGGATATTCGGGAACAGATAAAAGGCGCCCTGAGGCTCGAAGCAGGACATCCCCGGGATGGTTTTGAGCTTCATCAGGGAGTAGTTGCGCCGGCGCTCGAATTCGGCCCGCATTCGGGAGACGTCCGCCTGGGAGCCGCCCAAAGCTTCGACACTGGCTCGCTGGGAGATGGACGTGGGATGGGAGGTCGTATGGCTCTGGATGCGGCTCATGGCCGCAATCAGCGGAGCGGGACCGGCTGCATAACCGATCCGCCAGCCCGTCATGGCGTAGGCCTTGGACACGCCGTTGATCAAGACCGTCTTTTTTTTCAGGTCCTCGCCCAGGGAGGCGATGCTCCGGTACTTGAATCCGTCGTAGATGAGGCAGGAGTAGATTTCATCGGAAATGACGTAAATATCCTCTCCGCGAATGACGTCGGCCAGAGCTTCCAGCTGTTCGGCCGTGTAGGTTGCGCCCGTCGGATTCGACGGGGAATTGAGAAGGAGCGCTTTCGTCGCCGGCGTGATGTGGGCCTTGAGCTCGTCGGCCGTCAGGATGAAGCCGTTTTCCTCTTTCGTCGGGACGAAGACGGATTTCCCCTTCGCCAGTTGAACGAGGTGGGGATACGAGACCCAGTACGGCGCCGGAATGATGACTTCCTCGTCGTCGTTGATCAGCGACTGGAAGGCATGAAACAGGGAGCTTTTCGCTCCGCAGTTGGCGATGATCTCGTTGGGGGCGTACGTCAGCCCGTAATCCTCCTTCAACCGGCCGATGATGGCCTTCTTGAGAGCGGGCGAGCCTTCGTTTTCGGTGTACTTGGTGTAATTGTCCTGGATGGCCTTAATCCCGGCCGCCTTAACGGCTTCCGGAGTCGGAAAATCAGGCTCGCCGATGCTCAGGTCGACGACGTCGATTCCTTCGGCCTTCATCGCCTTGGCCTTGGCCGCGACCTTGAACGTCGGCGAGGCGCCGATGCGGTTGGCTTTATCGGAGATCATGAAGTCCCCTTTCCCGGTTGAACGCGGGGGTTATTTCTCGCTCTTGGGTTCGACCGAAAGCTTCTCCCGGAGGAATTTCTTCAAATCGGCCCCGGTCAGGGTCTGGACGATTTCAGGAATCTGGGCCAGGATCTGGGCCGTCTGCCCCGAGAGCTTATTCAGGCCGAGGTCCTTGTCGCTGTTGACGAGGACGATCTTGTCGATTTTCGACAACGGCTCGGACACGCTCCTGACCACCTCGGGCAGGACTTTCATGTACATTTCCAGGACGGAGGCGTCATTGTAGAGGCTCATCGCCTGGGCCCGCTTGGTCATCGCTTCGGCATCAGCCGCGCCTTTGTCTTTGATCCGGGCGGCTTCGGCCTGGCCCTCGAGCTTGACCGCCGCGGCCTTGCCCCGGGCCTCGGCCTGGATGCGGAATTCCTCGGCCTCGGCTTCGGCTTGGATCTGGTATTTACGGGCATCGGCCGGTTTCAGGACGTTGGCTTCCAGCTCTTTCTCCCGGCGCTTGATTTCGAGATCTTCGATCTGGATCGCCTGTTCCTTCTCGACCATCCGGACCTTGCTTTCCTCCCGCTTCAAATCCTGGGAGAGACGGTACCGTTCGAGCTCATAGGAAAAGTCGGCCTGGGCTTTCTTCTGGTTGACCCAGGTCAGGGACTCGGATTTCTTGGCTTCGTTTTCCCATTGGGCCTTGGCGATCTGGGCGTCGGCCTGGAGCCGGGCCACCTCGCCTTCTTTGCGGGCCAGCGACGACCGGATGATCGCCTCCTTCTCCGTCTCGGCCTCGGCCACGGCCGCGTCCCTCTTGGCCGCCGAGATCAGCGGCTTGGAAAGGGCATCGATATATCCCTGAGTGTCGCTGAATTCCTTGAGGGCGTAGGAAAGCAGGGCAAGGCCCATCTTGACGAAATCTTCCCGGACGGCTTCGGCGACTTTCTGGTTGAAGTCCGCCCGGCCGCGGTAAATCTCCTCGACGGTCATCGTGCCGATGACTTCCCGCATCTTGCCTTCCAGGACGTTGACCGCCACTTCCCTGATGCCGTCCCTGCCCATCCCGAGGAATTGCTCGGCGGCCGTGTGAATGGCCGCCTCCGAAGAGTCGATCTTCACCTGGGCGGCCGCGTCGGCCACGATCGGTACGCCGCCCCGGGTCAGGACCTCGGGGGTGCGGATCGTCATCGACAGGACATCCATCGGAAGAATGTCCACCTTTTCCGTAAACGGGCGGACGAAGGTCCCGCCCCCGATCCGGACCCGGTAGCCGACTTTTTTGACCGTGCCGTCGGGAAGAGTGAAGGAGCGCTTCCGGCCGGAGATGATCAGGGCTTCGTTCGGCCCGACTTTCCGAAACTGCCGGGCGAAGAGAAGACCGATAAGAACGGCCAGGACGATGACGACTCCGGCGATAATCAGGATGGTGATGAGATTCATGAAAACCTCCCTAAGCGACTTCGGTCAAGGGGCCTTTATCTTCCATCAAAAAATGGAAAAACCCATATTAAAAGGGGCGTCCGTCCTTGTCAAGGACAGCCCGTTTACCGTCCATAGGCCATGAAGAGCAGGCTTTTTTTCTTCAGGACGTCTTTTTGCGCCTGAATCAGCTCGGCAATCCCGACATCGGCCAGTTTGAGGAGGGTGTCGAGCTGATTGCGGGAAAAGGGCGACCGTTCGGCCGTAGCCTGGACTTCGAGGAGTTGACCCCGGTCGGTTTCGACGACGTTCATATCGGTTTCAGCCCCGGAGTCCTCGATGTAATCAAGGTCGCACAGGGCTTCCCCGTCGACGAGGCCGACGGAAACCGCCCCGACGAGATGCCGGAGAGGCAGGACCTCGAGGTATTTCGCATCCAGGAGCTTTTTCAGGGCCAAGGCCAAGGCAATGCTGGCGGCGTTGATCGAGGCGACGCGCGTCCCGCCGTCGGCCTGGAGGACGTCGCAATCCAGGATGATCTGACGCTCTCCCAAGGCCCGGAGATCGGTGACGGCCCGGAGCGACCGGCCGATCAGGCGCTGGATCTCCTGGCTTCGGCCCGAGGGATACCCCTGCTGCCGCTCCCGGGGCGTCCGTTTTTCCGTAGCCCGAGGGAGCATGGCGTATTCGGCCGTAACCCAGCCCTGTCCCATCCCTTTGAGGAACGGCGGGACTCTTTCTTCAATCGTGGCCGTAACCACCACCCGGGTCCGGCCCATCTCGATCAGGGCCGAGCCGTCGGCGGTTTCGATGAAGTCGGGGATAATTTTAACCGGGCGAAGGGTTTCGGGAGCCCGTCCCCCGGAACGGCCGCTCCGGCGCGTATCAGGACTTTTCATTCAGGGGCCTCGATTGCCAGCGTTTATGAACCCACAGCCAGAGGTCAGGATGCCGGCGGATGGTTTCTTCGATCATCTTAGTGCAGATGGCCGTGATTTTCAACACGTCCTCCTCCTCCCCCCCCGAGAGGGCCGTCTCCAACGGCGAGCCGAAGACGAACCGGTAGCGGTTTCCCCGGGAGGGCAGGCAGAACATCGGGACGATCGGGGCTCCGGTCCGGAGATGGAAATAGGCCAGGGCCGGGGTTGTCGCGGCCGGCTTTCCGAAAAAGTCGACAAAAACGGCTTCCCGGCGGAGGACGTTCTGGTCGATCAGGATGCCGACGGATTCTTTCCGGGCCAAAGCTCGCAGCACGGGGCGTCCCGCGCCGAACTTGTTGATAATTGTTGCGCCCCGCCGGGTTCGGGCGCGCTCCACGTCCCGGTCGATGAGCGGATTGTCCAGGGCCCGGGCGATGATGAGGAATTTCATCCGGTCGGCGATGGGCGGGATAATCATTTCCCAGTTGCCGAAATGGGCGGTAAAAAGCAGGACACCCCGGCCGGTCGCGGCCGCCCGGTCGAGGTTCTCCCCGCCTTCAACGTCGAAGAGAGTCATCAGGCGCGGTTGGGTCCAGGACGCGGTCTTGAGTCCGTCGAAGAGAGATCGGACGAAATTCATATAGGAACGGAGGGCGATTTTCGACCGCTCGGCCGGAGGAAGGGAGGTCCCGAAGGCTTGGGTCAGATTGGACAGGGCGATCATCCGGTGCCGGGAGTCGAGGTGATAGGCGATCCAACCGGTCGCCCGGCCCAAGGCCAGGGCGTAGCTCCGGGGAAGGATGGCGATGAACGTGGCGAATATTTTATACAGAAGGTAGGCCGCGACCATGGCGGCCGAAACCGGGCCGGACGCCCGCTCAGCCACGGCCGGCCTTTCCGGCTGAGATCGCGGCTTCGATGCGCTCGAAAAAAGCGGACGGAAGGTCGATTCCGATCTTGAGGACGGAGAGCGGTAGGCCGCCGAAATCCCGGTCCCCGGCTTCGATTTTCACGGCGTCCTTTTCCGTGGTGCAAACCATTTCCGGATGATGGCGGTCAAGGGAGGCTGCGATCCGGGCGATTCCGGCCGGAGGGTAGGGATAATGATCGGGGAAGGCCAGCCGTTCGACGATCGTCGCGCCGGTTTTTACCAGAAGATCGAAAAAGCGGCCGGGCCGGGCGATCCCGGCGAACGCCAGGACGCGTTTGCCTTCAAGCGAGGATAGCGGATGGAGCGGCTCGGCCGGGCCCCGGTCGAGCCCTTTGGGCACGACTTCGTACTCGAAGATGCTCAGGTGGGAGAATCGACGATGGAAAGCTTCCGCCGTTTCACCGGCCGACTCCCGCGGAAGCAGGAGAATGTGGGCCCGGGACAAGGCCCTTTCTCCCTCCCGGAGGGGCAGGCGGGCGTCCGGATGGTGAAGAACGATATCGAGGTCGCGGGCCAGGCGAAGGTGCTGGAATCCATCGTCCAGGATGCAGAGGTCGAAGCCAAGAGCTTCCGCCTTGCGGCAGGAAAGGCCCCTGTCCCGGCCGATAAAAACGCCCGCTGCCGGGTAGCGGCGGGCGACCAGGACCGGCTCGTCGCCCGCTTCCCGGACCCCGCCGAAGACGCTCCGGCCGTCCGAAAGAATCCCCCCGCTTCTTTCCCAGGCGCCCCGGTAGCCGCGGGTGACAAGGGCCGGCCGATGCCCTTGGCTGAGAAAGCGGTCGACCAACTCGCAAACGACAGGGGTTTTTCCGGTGCCGCCCAGAGCCAGATTTCCCACCGAAACGACCGGGAGCGGAACTCGAAGGGCGCTTCGCCGCCCTCTCCGATATCCGGCGGCCTTCCAGGCGCAAACCGGCCTGGATACCAGGGAATAGGCCTGCAGCAGGGCGCTCACTTTATTCGAAATATATCATAGTCAGGATTAAAATTCCGTATGCCATGCGGACCCGTTGATTTACTTACCGGGCGGGTTCCTCTATAATTTGGCTGAACCATTTTCTCGCGGAGGAGGATCTTCATGAAGCGGACGATTCGCTTTGGGATCATCATCGTTGCCGCGGCCCTGGCTGCCGTCGGCTGTCAGAAAAAAACCCTGATTCAGGGCGTGTCCCTGGACGTCGCCTTCGCCGAGCCCACCCTTTCGGACAACCTGATCACCGATGTCACGTATACCTGGAAAACCGGGAGCGATTTCCAGAAATTCGACCGGGAATATCATGTGTTTGTCCACTTTTGGCATAACGACAACCTGATCTTCCAGGACGACCACGCCCCGGACCCGGCCACGACCGCCTGGGAAAAGGACAAAACCTACACGACGACCCGGCGGATCTATATCCCCAAGTTCATCGACGAGTTTGATCCGCAGTTCAAAGGCGAGGAGAACCTGCGGCTCGTCGTCGGCCTCGTCAATCCTTACGACCGCAGCGGCGAAGCCTCGCGCGAGGTCCTGTCCCGGAAGATCAAGGTTCTTCCGCCGCCCATCGGAACCCCCGAAGTCATTTATGAGAGCGGTTGGTACGACCTGGAGGTCGACCAGAACAATCCCCTCAAGCAATGGCGCTGGACGGCCAAGGAAGCGAAGTGCATAATCGATAATCCCCGGCGGGACGCTCTCTTGGTCATCAAGGGCGGGGCCAACATTTCCGACCTCAAGGACCAGAGAGTCATTTTGAAGATCAACGGCCTGGCTTTCGACGAGTTCGTCCCGAGCGAGGGCTTGTTCGAGAAATCCTATCCGATCCAGAAGGAGATGCTGGGCGACAAGGACGAGTTCACGCTCTCGATCGGGGTCAGCCAGTCCTTCGTCCCGGCTAAGCTCATGCCCTCCTCCAAGGACGAGCGAGAGCTCGGCCTGCAGGTGTCCTTCATCTATTTTCGGTAGAGAGCGGGAGCCGCCGGGCGGCGTTATTTCTTGACGGGGTATTTGGCCGTAAATTCGTCGAGTTCTTTTTTCAGGGCGGCTTCCTCGGCCGTGACCGCCTGGAGCTTGATGTTCGTTTCGGCCAGATCCTTTTGAACTTGATCCTTGGACTGCATGGTGTTGAAGGAGTAATACTGCTGCTGGAGGGCCCGCATTTTTAAGGTGAGAAACTCCAGGCGTTCCTTGGATCGGTTGTACTTGTCCTGAAGGTCGGCCCGCCGGACTTCCGCGTCGGCTTCTTCTTCCGAAACCCGCACGCCTTTCCCGGTTTCAGCCGGAACGGCCGACGGCTTGCTGGCCGGATCGGGGGGGTTGCCTTCTTCACCGGGCGGTGGAGTCTGGCCTTCGGTTTGAACCGGGGCCGGTTGTTCGACGGAGGCTTTCTTTTTCACCTTGGCCAGGTCGCTGTTGGTGGTGGTCGTGGCGGCCGTGGCTTTCAGCTTTTCCCGTCGAGCTTTTTCCTTTTTGGCCGCACCGGCCAGGTCTTGCCCCGAAACGGATACAGCCAAACCCAAACACAGGACCGCGGCTACGACTTTACTTAATTTCATCTTCCTGGATAAATAATAACGCGCAACGCAAGTGTTGTCAAATGTGAACGTTCCGCCCCGGCGGCCTGGGATTACCGGCCCGCGGCGCGGAGCGAGAAGCGGCGGCCGTCGCTCCGGAATTCGACGGCTCCCAGAAGGTCCGTCCGAAACACCCGGGCGCCCGATCGTTCGTAGCGGGACAGGACGTCGGGATGGGGAAGGCCGGAACGGTTTCCCCGACCGGCCGAAATTACGATGTAGTCCGGGCTGACGGCGGACAGAAAAGCTTCCGTGCTCGAGGACTCGCTCCCATGGTGGGGCGATTTGAGGACCTGAGACTCAAGGCTTTCCCCCGAGGCCAGAATCTCTTCTTCCACGGCCCGGCCGATATCCCCGGGCAGGAGGATTGCCGTCGACCCGTATGCCAGCCGAAGGACGAGGGACGAATCGTTGTCCGGCCCACCGGGCTCGGCTGGGGCGGGCGGGGCGATCGTATCGATTTCCACGCCTCCGACTGCCCGCCGGAAGCCGCGGGCGATCCGGAGACGCGGCGTCGAATCCAGGGCTTTTTGAAGCGCAAGATATTGCGGGTTCCGCGGATCCGGCGTTCCCTCCCAGAATTCTCCAATCCGGAAATTCCGGGCGACGGCCGGGAGCCCGTTCAGGTGGTCGGCATGGGCGATGGCTCAAGACGAGGATGTCGATTCTTTTGATCCCTTTGTCCCATAGGACCGGGGAAACGACGTTTTCGCCGATATCAAACGTTCCGGCCGGCAAGCCTCCGGCGTCGAGGAGCATTTTCGCTTTACCGGGGAATTCGACCAGGATCGCGTCCCCCTGCCCGACATCGATGACCGTGACGGTCAGGTCCTTGACGCCGGCCGGAAAGGGAAACGTTGCGAGTACGACCAAGGCCGCGGCGAAGCCGGCCCCGGCCGCCCGGCGCGGCCAAACGAGTCGCTTCGGAAGGAGGAGAAGAAGAAGGAAAGCGTAATATGCGACGATGACGGGCGCGGACGGCGTCGGGATGCGGTAGGAAAGGAAGGGGAGACCGTCCAGCCAACCGGCCGAGGCCAAAAGAAGCCGGAGGAGAAACGTCAGGCCGGCGGCGAACGCACCGGCCAGAAACGGAAAAAGAACGCCGCGGGGAGAAAGAGATAACCGGCGGCCATGATGACGGTCACCAGCGGAACCCCGATGAAGTTGAGAACGATTCCCGAGAAAATCACCCGGTGAAATGTCGCGGCCATGATCGGCATGACGGCCAGCTGGGCGGCGAGGGAAAGGGCCAGCAGATCCCCGATTTTCAGAGGAAGAGCGGGCAGGGCGGCTTTTATCGGGGGGAAGAAGAGGATCAAGCCCAGGGTGGCGGCGAAAGTGAGCTGGAAGCCCGCGTCGAACGCCTGGGCGGGCTGGGCGATCAAAATCGCCAAGGCGCTGAGAGCGATCGTGTTGAGAAGATGGGCGTCTCTCCAGAGAAGCTTGCCGGCGATAAAGGCGACGGCCATGATCACGGCCCGGACAACGGAGGCCCGGCCTTCGACCAGGAAGCCGTAAAAGACGAGGAGAACGAGAAGCAGCAGGTAGGAGGGGCGCTGGGCCAGGCGAAAGACGCGGAACAGGCCGAAGAGGAGGGCCGAAACGAGGGCGATATGGGCGCCGGAGATGGCAAAGAGATGATACAGGCCCGATTTCTGCAGCGTCAGCGTCGTTTCCGGGTCCATCCGCGAGCGCTCACCGAGGACGAGGGCCGAAAAAACCGCCCCTTCGGGGGAGACTCCCCCCGGGCCGGGAGGGCGCGGCGAAGGCCGCGTCGATTCGACGGAGACAGGCCCGCCGCAGCCGGGAAATCCAGCGGAGCGGCGGAAACATCCGCCCGGTTCCGAGGCGCTCGACGAGATAGGGGCTTTTGGCCGAGGCCAGGGCATGGAGATTCCGCGTTTTCAGGTAGGCCCGAGCGAACGGTTCCCGGAAATTCCGGTATTCGGCCGGAGAGACGATCTGGGCGGAAATCCGGAGGCGGTCGCCGGCGACGATTTCGGGAAGGATGGCGCCTTGTTCCGAGCGGCTCACCGAAACGCGGATCCGGCCCGATACGGTCCGGGTTTCTCCCCGGACGTCGACGGCTTCAATCCGGAGATAAAGAAAGTCGTTATCCAGACCGGGCTCCGGGGACCGGAAGGCCGTGCCGGTCCAATCGAAGTATTCGCCTTCAGGGAGGTCCCGGAGGGCGTTTCGTTCGTAGGCTCGCTCAAACGTCGCCAAGACCCCCGGCGCCCGCGGCCGCCGCGGCGAGCAGGAGGCAGGCAAACGCGGCATTTATGCGTTTCCGCCCGTAGGAGAACCAGGCGGCAGCCAGAGCGGCGACGGCGAGACCGAGGGCCGCGGCTGGAGCGATGAGAAAGCGGATGGGCGGCGAGGATCCCGGCGATGAAGGCGATCGTCGGAAAAAGGACCGGAAAGGCCATCGGCCCTCTATTTGATATCGGCGGCGGAATCGGAGATCCGGCTTTGTTGTTCCAGGCAGTCCAGGATGACGTGGCTGAGGATCTTGATGCCGATGGCGATGCTGCGCTCATCCGGGTTGAAATACGGGCTGTCCAGCGGGGCGGGAGACGGCCGGGAATTCCTTGCCCCGAGGAAGAAGAAAAGGCCGGGGATCCTTCTCCCATAGAAGGAAAAATCGTCGGCCAACATTTGCGGTCCGAGCGTTTGGACCGGCCGGTCGCCGGAGGCGCTGTTGAGCGCCGGGAGAAGCGAAGCGTAGAGCTCGGGGTGATTGGACACGGCCGGGATGGATTGCTTGAAGGCCAGGGAGTAATCGCCTCCGAACGCTTGGGTCGTCCCTTTCACGGCCGCTTCCATCAGCCGCTGGACCTTCCGTCGCGTCCCGTCGTTCATCGTCCGGAGGATGCCATCGAGCCGAACACGGTCTGAAACGAGGTCGGATTTCGTTCCGCCTTCGATCCGGCCGATCGTGAGCGAGGCCGGGTCGGTAGGCTCGACGGAGCGGCTGACGATCGACTGGAGGGCGTTGACGACTTGGGCGGCCAGGACGATCGCGTCCACACCTTCCTGCGGCTGGGAGGCCTGGGCCGACTTTCCCTTGATGTTGATTTCGAACGCGTCGGATGCGGCCAGGATGGGGCCCGGCGCAGAATAAACATGGCCGAGCGTTTCCGGCCAGACATGGAAACCCAGGATGAGGTTGACCGGGGGCGCGTCGAGAACGCCTTCCTTGATCATCCGGGAGGCGCCGCTTTCCATGTCGGCGTCGGCCGGATCGGCGCCCGGCTGGAAAATGAATTTAACTCCGCCTTTCATCCTATCCCGGAGGCTGTTCAGGACGTAGGCCGTCCCGAGGGCGATCGCGACGTGAAGGTCATGGCCGTGGGCGTGCATGACTCCGCCATTGACCGACTTGAACGGGACATCGGCCAGTTCCTGGATGGGGACGGCGTCCATGTCGGCCCGCAGCCCGATAATCGGGCCGGGGAGGGCGCCCCGGAGCAGGGCGATTACACCGCTTCCGGCGACGTTGGTCTTGACCTCGAATCCGAGAGCGGCCAGCCGAGCGGCGACGATCTTGGCCGTTTCCTGTTCTCGTCCGGGCAGCTGAGGGTCCATATGGATGAGCCGCCGAATTTTGACCATTTCCGTGCGGATTTTTTCGATTTCGTGGTCGATATCGGCGGCGGTTTTCTTATCGACGGCGGAGAAAGACGGCGAAGGGCAAAGGAAAGCAAATAAAAGAGTTAGTGTCGGAAAAAACGCACGTAAATCCACACCCCATGTTAACCCTCAGCGGCCGGAATGTCAAATTTCGACACGAAACGACTTGCCGACGACTCGGAATCATCCCGTCGCCTCGAATACCTCCTTCCCCGACTCGCAAAACTCGTGTGGGACTTGCCTCGGCTCGCAAGGCGAGCTAGGCATCGCCAGCCACGCCCTGGCTCCCAAGGGTCGCGAAGGACCGCCCCGACTCGCTGGGTTCGCGAGGGACTTGCCTCGGCTCGCAAGGCGAGCTAGGCATCGCAAAGCCGAGGGAACCAGTCCCGTCGGTTAAATCGGCCGTGCCGATACATCGGAGGGGAAGCACGGCGCGAAGCGACGGTTGAGGGGGAACCCCTTTTCGAGGGTTCCCCCTCAATCTTCAGGCCCCCCTCCGCCTAATCTGGATGTTCCGGATACTACGTGCGTTATTTCCGAGGGTAAATAGAGAAGGGAGCCGTGGGCGATCCGTTTATACCGGTACTCAGTTGAATCAGTCTAGGTGCTCTGATAGTCTTGGGGGGAAGAAGAGAGCATGAGCGATCGACACATTCTCTATATCGATTCGCCTCTGGGGACGATCGAGCTTCGGGAAAAAAACGGATTTATTACAGATCTGAATTTCCGGGAAGAGTCCGCGGAGATCAAAACGTCAAGGTCTCCGATCCTCTCGGCCTGCGCGGCCCAGCTGGCGGAGTATTTTGCCGGGAAAAGAACGAATTTCGACCTCCCGCTGGCCATGGAAGGGACGATCTTTCAACGCGAAGTATGGGAAGCGCTGCGGACGGTTGCTTTCGGCCGAACGACGTCCTATGGGCGCATCGCCCGCGCGATCGGTCGGCCATCGGCCGTCCGGGCCGTGGGCGCGGCCAACGGGGCCAATCCCGTTTCGATCATCGTTCCCTGCCACCGAATTGTCGGGGCAAACGGCGCTCTGACCGGATATGGCGGGGGGCTGTGGCGGAAGAAATGGCTCCTTGAGCACGAAAAGAAATGTTCCTAACCTACATTATTCATAAAAATTCTAATGATTATAATATTTACTTTTTTTCAATAAGATACAAAACCTGAGTTTTTACCCTTCGGGCGACGTTTTGCTCACCCCGTGAGCCGAAGCAAGTCCCACACGAGCCTTGCGAGTCGGGGCGAGCCGATATGGCAGCGTCTGCTTCGTTGCGAAGGGTTCGCAGTGCGACTAGCACAGCATCACCCTCCGCGCCTTGCATCCGCAGCCATCTCGACTCGTGAATAATGCAGGCTAAGCGCCGGAAACAGGGACCGGGCCTCTGATTACTTGATGTATTTGCGGAAGGCGCCCGTTCCGGCATAGACGGCTTTTGACCCCAGCTCGTCCTCGATTTCCATCAGCCGGTTGTACTTGGCCACCCGTTCGCTCCGGCAGACCGAGCCTGTTTTGATCTGGCCGGCCTCAAGGGCGACGGCCAGGTCGGCGATAAAGGTGTTTTCGGTCTCGCCCGAGCGATGGGAGATGACCGTGGTGTAGTCGTGGACATGGGCGTAATCCACGGCCTCGATCGTCTCGCTCAAGCTGCCGATCTGGTTGAGCTTGATCAGGATCGAATTGGCCACGCCGCGGGCCACCCCGTCCTTCAACCGGGACATGTTCGTGACGAAGATGTCATCGCCGACGATTTGGATCTCGTTCCCGAGGGTTTTGGTCATCAAGGCCCAACCGTCCCAGTCGTCTTCGGCCAGGCCGTCCTCGATCGAGACAATGGGATATTTGCGGAGCCAGCCTTCGTAGAAGGAAATCAATTCGGCCGACGTCCGGACCATCCCGTCGGATTTCTTGAAAACGTATTTTCCGTCCTCAAAAAATTCCGAGGCGGCGCAATCCAAGCCGAGCCAGATGTCTTTGCCCGGCCGATATCCGGCCTTTTCGATGCTTTCGACGATGCAGTCCAGGGCTTCCTCGTTGGACCCGAGATTCGGGGCCACGCCGCCCTCATCGCCGACGGCGATGCCGTAGCCTTTCTTTTTAAGGATTTTCTTGAGGTGCTGAAACACCTCGGCGGCCGCCCGGATGGCTTCGGCGAACGTCGGCCGCCCGGCCGGGACGATCATAAACTCCTGCAGGTCGACGCTGTTGTCGGCATGGGCCCCGCCGTTGAGGATGTTGATCATCGGGACGGGGATCGTATAGCGCTCGGCGGCCCGGAGCGCCCGGTAGAGGGGCAGCCCCTGGGCGGCCGCGGCCGCTTCCGCGGCGGCCATGGACACGGACAGGATCGCGTTGGCCCCAAGGCGGGATTTGGCCGGCGTCCCGTCCAACCCGAGCAGGCGCTTTTCCAGCCCGGCCCGGTCAAGAGCGTCCATCCCGAGAACCGCCGGGGCGATGATTTCGTTGACGTTGGCGACGGCTCTGAGAACGCCCTTGCCCAGGTAGCGGGCGGGGTCGCTGTCGCGGAGCTCAAGGGCTTCATGGGTTCCGGTGGAGGCTCCCGAGGGGACGAAGGCCGTTCCGACGGCTCCTCCCTCGAGAACGATCCGAGCGGCGACGGTCGGATTTCCGCGCGAATCCAGGATCTCACGGGCTTTCAGGGACGCGATGCAAGTAGCGGACATAACTCAATCCTTTGTAGGTTGAAATCGAAACGGGGATACGGCGGACGGTCAGTCTTTAGCGAGGTCGCCCTTCTTCTTTTCGACGAATTCCTTGATGACCCCGATGCCTTCCTGGGTTTTGTCCCGGACGGTGCGGAAGCCCTTCTCGGCTTCGTGAGCGATTTTCTCGATGCCTTCCTTGGCTTTTTCCGTGCCCTTATTGATCTCTTCGCCGATTTTTTTCCGCGTTTCCTTGCCCGACGCCGGGGCGAGAAGAATTCCGGCGACGAATCCCGCGGCGGCTCCGATCAAAAAGGATACGGCGACTTCGACGACGCTGCTTTTTCCTTCATTAGCCATGGGCTCTCTCCTTTTTTCTTTTGCCGACCTGCCGCCAGAGGAACTGGGCGACGGGGAGGATGAGGGGAAGAAATCTGAACGGCGGCCGAACAAACTTGGACGTGATCAAGGACGAGGCCTCGGCGACATTGACCGCGGCTTTCTTGGAGGCGGCGATGGTCTTGGCCAGCTCCTCCACCTGTTCCTTAACCACGAGGTCCAGCTCCTTCAAGTGCCGAGCCAGCTCGGCGATCTCGGCCAGGGCCTTTTCTCCCTCCGCCGCGGTTCTTCGGAGCTGGACGAAAAGGCGAACCAGGTAGACGGCGGCTACGACGGCGGCGACCGTGAGAATGAGAAACAGCGCCTGGTTGAAGGTGAGGGTCATAGTAGGGACAAAATAATGGAAAAACAGGGGTTTGTCAATGAATGCGGCCCCGGAGGAGCCGCCCCGGCGGCGATCCGGACGTTCACTTTAACTCCCGCTCGCGGAAGATGACCGTGAAGGCCGTTCCGTTCTCCCGGGCGAGTTCGATCGTCCCCCCGAGTTGGCCGATGAGCAGGGTGACGATCTGAAGGCCGATGCGCTCAGGCTGCTCCATGCTCACGTCCTCGGGAAGTCCGATCCCGTTATCCGCGACGCGAA
Source organism: Candidatus Aminicenantota bacterium (assembly GCA_963783665.1). Lineage (GTDB taxonomy): Bacteria > Acidobacteriota > Aminicenantia > Aminicenantales > UBA4085 > JAAZPG01. Next base: position 274,874 of record CAWANZ010000003.1, read on the forward strand.
TCTCCACCGCCCCATCCGGTCTCCGCCGGAGCCGAATTGCCAAAACCCCTTCCTTCCCTACCGGGAAGGCATGCTTCAGGGAATTCGAGAGAAGCTCGTTGACCAAGAGGCCGCAAGGCACCGCCGAATTGATGTCGAGTTCGATCGCCTCCAGATCCGCTTCGAGCCGAATCCGTCCGGCCTCAATCTGGAAAAAATGGAACAGATGATCGACGAGACTTTGGACGTAGTCGGCGAAGTCGATCTTGGACAGGTCCGGCGATTTGTACAGCTTTTCGTGAACGATCGCCATGGACCGGATGCGCAACAGCCCTTCCTTGAGAATCCGGCGGGATTTCTCATCGGCGAGGTTTCCGGCCTGAAGATTCAAAAGGCTGGAAATGATTTGCATGTTGTTATTGACCCGATGGTGGATTTCCCTGAGCATGACCTCTTTTTCCCGAAACGCGGCTTGGTTGGCCTCGTCGTTTTTGTGACGGTCGGTGATGTCGGTGAGGAAATTTAAGGTGGCCGGCCGGGCGTCCCAATCGATCAAAACGGTTCCGATTTCAACCCACTTGACCTCGCCGCGGCGGGTCAGCAGGCGGAAGGGATATCGCGGATTGTCCTTTTCCCCGGCGAGCCGACGCCGATACCGATCCACGACCATGATCCGATCGTCCGGATGGATAAAATCGGGAAACGGCCGGGAGAGGAGTTCCTCTTCCGAATACCCGGTCATCTCGCCGGCCGTCCGGTTGACGAATTTCAGGAGTCCGTCCTGGGCAACAAGATGGCTTCTTGGGCGTTTTCCACGAGGAGCCGGTAGCGGCTTTCGGCTTTTTGAAGCCTCGCTTCCGCCCGATGGAGATCGGAGATGTCGCGCACGACGGACACCGAGCCCGATAGATGCGGCCGTTGGAATCTCGGACGGGGGCCGCGCTGACTTGGCGATAGCGCAATTCCGAATGAGCGGTCGGACGGACGATTTCTTCCTGGAGTCTGACCACGTTCCCCTGAAGAGCCCGCAACGGCGGAGCTTCCTCGATGGGGCGAGGGCTTCCGTCCGGCCGGAAGACCTCCAGTTGATTTGCCAGCTCGATGACGCCGATCGCTCGGTCAGAGCTGAGGTCGAATTCCTTAAGGGCGGCCGGATTGGCCAAGGTGAAATTCCCCTGGATGTCGGCGAACCAAATCTCGTCCGTGATGCTGTTGATCAGGGTCGACAGAATCGTTTTTTCATGTTGGTTTGCGGTCATTAACGCCAGGTTCTTTCCATCCTCCTTCTTGCGGTCGTCGATATCCAGGCCATGACCGATGTAACCCAGAAAGCCGCCCCGGCTGTCATATCGCGGTCTGCCGTCGTCCAGAATCCAGCAAAAGATGCCGTCGAAGCGGCGCAACCGGTATTCCCGGATGAACTCCTCGCGCCGGCCGAAAGCGTCGGTGTATGTTTTACGGCAGTATTCCAGGTCATCCGGATGGACGCCTTCAATCCATCCGTCGCCTCGTTCTTGTTCGATCGTCCTCCCCGTAAATCTCAGCCAGGGCAGGTTGAAATAATCGCATTTCATGTCGAGGCCTGAGGTCCAGACCAGGGCCCGGCCGGAATCGGCAAGGGTGGTATATCGCTGTTCGGACTCTCGTAAAGCCTCCTGACATTTCCCGGGAGTGAGAAAAGTCCTTTTCAAGGCTCGATATGCCCGTGGTCCCGGATTTCTCTCCGCTTTCGTTTTTATGCGCATAATGGGGCCGAATTCCCCGTCACCCGGTTTGGGCGACGACCGAGATGCTCTGACTCGAGAGCAGGATTCTTTTTTCTCAGCCGGGATTGATTAAACGTTCACCCGACAGCCACCGGTCAATCGCCTGTTTGTGGAACCGCCAGTGGCGCCCGACCTTGGTGGCCGGGATTTTCCCTTCCCTGGAGAGCTTATAGAGCGTTGATGGCGAAACTTTCAGATAGACCGACAGGTCTTCGAGGGTGAGAACATCGCCAATCGGATCTTCCATGAGGGCAATACTCCCTTCGGACGTTTAGGCGTCCGACTTTCCGGGGAACGATTCTAACTAACAGCAATATACAATAATAATTAATAATTGTCAATAACGATTAATAATTAGCAGAAAGATAGGCCAGCATTGACTATTATTCGGTTCCCTATGGGCATTGAATGATGCCCTGGGCCCAGAAGCATCCCCCGCAGGCGGGAAAGATGTTGCCCAGGCAGTCTTCTTCGTTGGATTCGAGCAGGTTGCAGCCGCCGCAGATATGGCAGGGGGCGTAGTCGAAGTCGCGGACTTTTTCCCGAAAAGCCCGATAATCCCGCGAACGCCAGATGTCCCCGAGGGTTTTCCGGCCGATATCGCCGAAACCGTGCGGCTTGATATTCCGTTCGTATCCGTACAAAAAGGTCGTATAGCCGTGGAGGAGCCCCATGCAGGGGGCGACCTGCCCGTCCCAGCGGATGAAGGCCGTCCGGCCCTCGACGAAACGGCAGTGGTTCGTTTCGGCGAAAATCGGATTGCCCATGAGGTTCAGGTTCTCGTAGCCCCGCAGCAGCCGGAGGATCGTATCCCGGGTGTCCGGGGTGACGTCCATCCGCGGCAAGCGAGATTTCGGTCTTGGCCGCCGACGAGAAGGTCGCGGTCGACAAGGTCAGGGCGCAGAGCATCTCCTTTTCCATCTCCGCCGAGTAAGGCAGGATGTTGCTGACCAGGACTTTTTCCGCCCCGACCTGGCGGGCCAGGTCGTCCAGGTTTTGGAGGTCGGCGACGTTGCGGCGCATGACGACAAACGACAGGCCGACCTCGGATTCGATGCCGGTTCCGGGCGTTTCCTGCCTGGAGCTCCTGCAGGGCGGCGACGATCGGGCCGAACTTCGCCCCGCGGCGGATGTCCTCGAATCCCTTTTCGCCGGCGGAATCGAAAGAGGCCCAGAGCATATCCAGGCCGGCCCGCCGGAGGCCGTCGATCATCGGGCCGTCGAGCAGCGTGCCGTTGGTGGTGATTTCGGTCCGCAGGCCCAGGCGCTTGACGGCCCGGATCATCCGGAGGATGTCCGGGTGGGCGGTCGGTTCGCCGAATCCGGCGAACATGACCGATTCCAGATGGGGAAAGTCCTTCAGTTGGGAGACAAGCCGCTGGAAAAGCGGCCAGGTCATGTCGCCCATCGGCTCTTTCCAGGTGTTGCGGATGCAGGTCCGGCAGGTCAGGTTGCAGCGGGATGTCGGTTCGATATAGAGCCGGGACAGGCTGTGAATGTTGGGCCGGATTTGGAGGCGGCCGTCGCGTTCCCGGACTTCCAACCGGGCTCCGGGCGAGGCCCCGAGCTTCTTGACCAGGTCGGCCGGCAGGTCGAGGCGTCCTTTGGCGCCGATCTTTAAATACCGGCGGGGAGGGAGCGGGTCGACCGCCGGATTGGGGGAAAGGCCTCGCGGCATTTCCCGGTTGCGGCCTCCTTCTCCCATGATCGACGCTTAAACCGCCGCTTTTCCGGCGAAGTATTTTTTCTGAAAACGCAGGGCGACGTTGACCAGGGCGATCATGACCGGCACTTCGATCAGCGGCCCGATGACGGCGGCGAAGGCCTCTCCGGAATTGATCCCGAAGACGGCCACGGCCACGGCGATCGCCAGCTCGAAGTTGTTGCTGGCCGCGGTAAACGAGAGCGTGGCGGTTTTCGAATAATCGGCTCCGATTTTCCGCCCCATGAAAAACGAGACGAGGAACATGATCAGGAAGTAGAGAACCAGCGGAATGGCGATCCGGAGGACGTCGAGCGGGATTTTGACGATGTATTCGCCCTTGAGCGAGAACATGACGACGATGGTAAAGAGCAGGGCGATCAGCGTGATCGGGCTGATTTTGGGGATGAATTTCGTCTCGTACCAGGTCTTTCCCTTGAGCTTCAGCAGCGTGAACCGGGTGATGATCCCGGCCAGAAAGGGGATGCCGAGGTAAATGAAGACGCTTTTGGCGATTTCGCCGATGGTGATGTTGACCGCCGTCCCTTTCAGTCCGATCCAGCCGGGAAGGACGGTGATGAAGACGTAGGCGTAGACCGAAAAAAACAGCACCTGGAAGATCGAGTTGAAGGCGACCAGGCCGGCGGCGTATTCCGTGTCGCCCTTGGCCAGCTCGTTCCAGACGATGACCATGGCGATGCAGCGGGCCAGGCCGATCAGGATCAGGCCGTACATGTAATGGGGATAAGCCCGGAGGAAGATCACGGCCAAGGCGAACATCAGGAGCGGGCCCGATGATCCAGTTCTGGACGAGCGAAAGGGACAGGACTTTGACGTTCCGGAAGACGTCGCCGAGCTCCTCGTATTTCACCTTGGCCAGGGGCGGATACATCATCAAGATCAGGCCGACGGCGATCGGGATATTCGTCGTCCCGGATTGAAATTGATTGATGAATCCGACGACCGCCGGGACGAAATATCCGAGTCCGACGCCGACGGCCATGGCCGCGAAGATCCAGAGCGTCAGGTAACGATCCAGGAACGAAAGCCGCTTCGGGGAAGGATCGCTCATCGTTGTCTCCTTTGCGCGTTTCATCGGACGAGAAGATAAATCCCGACCAGAATGATGACGACGCCGGCCGCTTTTTGAAGCCCGGCGCCGGCTTTTTTCAGGCCCTTGGATTCGATCAGCTTTTTGGCTGCGCCCATCGACGTTCCGGCCACGAGGATCAGGAGCGAATGGCCGAGGGCGTAGATGAAGAGAAGCAGGCCGCCATAAGCGACGTTTCCTTTTTCGGCGACAAAGGCCAGGAGAACGGCCAGGATGGGCACGGCGCAGGGAGTGGAAACGAGGCCGAATAGCAGGCCGAGGAAGAAGGCCCCGAGAGAACCGCGTCCTTTGAAACGGGTCAGGGAGGGCGCGGAAAAATTAAAATGGAAGAGCCCGAGAAGGTTCGCGCCCATGATCAGACAGATCAAGGCCAGGGCGTACTTCCAAAATCGGCCGACGTCGCCGAACATCCGGCCCAGGAGGGCCGAAACGAGCCCCAGGGCGGTGAACGTCACGGCCAGGCCGAGAACGAAAAACAGGGAGAAAAGAAAGGTCTTCTTGAATCCGCCCGTTTCGCTTCGGCCGGCGACCAGGCCGATCATCAGGGGAATCATGGCCAGGACGCAGGGATTTGAGGCGGTCATCACTCCGCCGAGAAAGACCGCGGGCAGGGCCAGCCAGGGATTGTTCTGGAGGAGCAGGCCGACGTCGCCGAACAAGCGTGTTCATCGCCTGGATTGCCCTCAGCGGACTCCCTGTTCTTTCAGGAAGGCGACCAGCTCGTCCTTGGGGAACAAGCCCGACATGGCGGGAGATCTCTTTCCCGGTTTTATCGATGAAAACCTGGGTCGGAATGAGCTGAATGCCGTATTTCCGGCCCGGTTCGGGATTTTTCCAGACGTCATAGAAGATCACCTGGACCTGGCCTTCGTACTCGGCGGCGATTTCCTTCATGATCGGCTGCATGGCTTTGCAGGGGATGCATTTGTCCGCCCCGAGCTCGATGAACGTCACGAGATGCTTGGAAAAATCGATGTCCAGGCGGTCCGTGACGATGACCAGGCTTTCGGCTTCTGCGGCTTTGCGGTTGGGGAGAGTCCGGAGCGGGAGATTCTTTTTGGGCTTCGCCCGTGCCGCATCCGGTGCCCGCGAGGAGGGCCGGCCAGGAGAACAGCGGGAATGAGTCCGAGGAAAGATTTTATTCATCGAGTTTCCGTCTCCTTTAGCCAATTTTTGATCTCTTCGACCGAGGGGATACGCCCCGCGGATTTAACCGTGCCGTCAATGACGAGGGCCGGGGTCGCCATGATTCGATAGGTCATGATTTTTTGAATGTCGTCGACTTTCTCGACCTCGGCCGTCAAGCCGGTTTCGGCCAGGGCTTTTCGGGCGCGTTGTTCGAGGTCGCGGCAGCGGGCGCAGCCCATCCCCAGAACTTTAATGTCCATAATCACCCTCCTGTTCCGGCTTTGAGGCATCGCCCGGCCGATTTCGGCCGGAGCTTTTTCTTCCGGACTCCTTTTTCAGACAGGCTTCAATTTCTTTCGCGTCTGCGTCTCCTCGTCCGTCGATCCTTGGGCTTTCGCGGGGAAGAGCCCCAGAAGGGGAGTGATCGTCGCCCGGACGTTCGAGCGGGATCCGGTAAATGATCCATTGGCCGTCCCGGGTGTCTTCGACCAGCCCGGCGTCCCGGAGGATCCGGAGCTGATGGGAGATGCGCGATTGGGCCATCCCCAGGACGAACATGAGCTCGCAGACGCACAGGTCGCGTTCGAGAAGGAGCCGGACGATCCGCAGCCGGGTCCGGTCGGACAGCGATTTGAAAACCCGAAGCATGTCGGCCATCGCGAGGCACCTCTTTCCCTGGCCCATCATTATATGATAATATCTTCATATATTCAAGAGGACTGCATGGTGGAAAAGGAGGACCACGTGAAAGTCATTCGTCTCCATGTTCCGTCCGCACCGGGCTCGACAAGCCCGGATGTTGAAGTTCGTTGGACGAGGGCCGGATGAAGATCCGACGGATCGATTGGCCGCCGGGGTCGGAATCCCTCCGTGCAAAATGCAGGAAGACGTCGTTTTTATCGTTCTTTCAGGACGGGTTGTATTTACATCCGAAACATCGACCGAAACGGTCGATGCGCCCGGGGCCGTTTATATCCCCGGCGGTGACTCCACCAGGAGCATGAAGGCGGAATCGGCGGCCCAGCGTCCTGGCCGTTTTATGTCGGGCCAAGGAAATCCCGGGAGTCCGCCGAGTGACTGCTCTCTGCCGTTTTCACGGGAGCGGCGCTTCTGGCCTCGCTTATCGCGGATCGCCGAAGGACTTGGGCAGGGATTCTTTTCGGGGTGCGGATGTTCCTGAAAATACTCCCGGCTCTCGTGCTTATGGTGGCCGCCGTGGGGTTGGCTCTCTCCGCGCTTAATCCTCGGTTCCTCGAATCCTTATTCGGAGGCAAAGGCGTTGTCCCCTTCCTCGCCGGATTGACGGTCGGGGCCGTCGCCCTCATTCCCGGGATTCATCGCCTTCCCTCTGGCCGGGCTCCTCAGATCGCATGGGGTTTCCACCGTGGTCCTGGCCGCTTTTATCACGAGCCTTCTCATGGTGGGCGTGGTCACGCTTCCTTTAGAAATCCGGTTTTTCGGCCGGAAGGCGGCGCTGTGGCGAAACTTTTTATCGCTCGTCGCGGCCGCCGTCGTCGCCCTGGCGATGTCCCTGGTGTTGACATGAAGGCCGAAAAGTCCGGAAGGCGTCTCAAATCGGTTTTGCCGTGGGTTGTCGGCGCTTCAGTTCATTTTTTTATGGGGAGTATCCCATCTTTGGCCCGCATTCTCTTTTGGCGATCGCGTCGCTCGCACCAGCTTGGGGATGATCCGGGAAATGGCCGGGATCCTTCCGGTGATGTTCATCCTGGTCGGGCTTTTCGAAGTCTGGGTGCCGCGGGAGGCCATCGAGCGCTATTTAGGACGAGAAGCCGGGTGGAAGGCCGTCCCTTGGCTGATCCTTCTGGCGACGGTGCAGGCCGGACCGCTTTATGGCGCCTTTCCAGTCGCGCTGGGCCTTGCCCGTAAGGGGTGTTCGCCACGAAACGTGTTTATTTATCTGGGAGCGTTTTCGTCGTTGAAAATCCCGCTCTTGACCTTTGAAGTGGGATTCCTCGGTTGGCCATTTTCCTTGGCCCGCGTTCTGATTCCCTCCCGGCTTTCATCCTCGTCGGCGTTTTCGTGGACCGCCTTGTGCCCAAATGGGCTCCGCCGGAGCTTGAAGAGTCCGGAGGAGCGGTTGTTCGCATGCCGGCCGCCGAGCACGCAAAGGAGGAATCAATCGTGAGCAAAAAAGACCGGTTCTTTTCCTCTGCACGGCCAACAGTGCCCGGTCACAAATGGCCGAGGCTCTGGTCGACCGGATCTAGCGAGACGCCTCAAGCCGCCGAAAATCGTCCCGCGCAAACATCCCCTGGTTTCCCAAAATCGAAGCGAACCGAATGCACCGGCCGTCGGGCTGCTCTCGATTTCTGATCCCCATGCCGTCTATCCTGCATTATTCATAAAAATTCTAACAATTACAATATTTTTATTGTTTTCAATAAGATACGAAATCTGAGTTTTTACCCTTCGGGCGAGCCGATATGGCCGCAACTGCTTCGTTACGAAGGGATCGCAGTGCGACTAGCACAGCTTCACCCTCCGCGCCTCGCATCTGCGGCCATCTCGACTCGTGAATAATGCCGTCTATGTCTGGGATGAGGAAAAAAGACTCGTCCAGGTCGAACGCCCTTATGAATGCGTCGTCGGCTGCAACAACTGCCTCGGATTATGCGGACCGGGAGCGATTTCCTTTCCCGATCTTGAGGAAATTATGGAGATCATCCGGAAGCTTCGGGAAGAAAACGCCCGCTAAATATTTAAGGAGGAGCCTTACGTCATCCGCAGCAGGAGCATTTCTTGTCTTTCGGCGATTTTGGCTCCTTCTCGTTTTCTTTTTTCCCTTCCGGTACTTCCTCGATGACGAAGCTGCCGCAACAAGGACTCTTTTTGGGCTTTGCCCCGCCCGTCAGCCGATGAAAAGATTCCCTTTTTTTTTTTTTCATTTTCCATGATTAGAATTCTCCTTTCAACTTGCCTGGGTTCCCCGGAGACCCGGTTTACTTCCAGAGGACTTTGCTTAAATCCTTGAGGCCGTGGGTTTTTTCCATCCGCTCGATGATCCCCGGATAATCGGCCTCCCGGCCTTCGGCCACGGCGCTTTCCCATTCGGTCAGGAGCGGATCGACCCGGTATTCGTGTTTTTTCGAAAGCAGCGCCCGGACGCCGCGGAGCGACTGCCAATGGGTGATGATGATCAGGGCCAGGGCGTAGAAAACGATGTTCGGTCCGGGAAGCAAGGCGATGATCCCGGTGAACGGCGCCAGGATTCCTTCGCCGATTAAAAGCAGGAGCCGCTGGGAACGTCTTTTATTCAGGAAAAAGCGAAACCGGAGGTTGATGTGTTTTTCTTCGGCCGCGCCGTGGAGAACCGTCACGGAAGGCTCCGGGATGCGGAGGGCCTTGGCCAGGGCCTCCTCCTGCCGGAGAGTCCGGGCGGGAAGGAGCATGAGCTTTTTCTTGGCCAGTTCCCAGATTTCTTTCGACTTGGAAAATTTCGCCGGCATCGGTCCGGGCGGTTCGGAACAGAACAGCCGGGGATCCTTCCGGGCGTCTTTGACGAAGAAGTAGGTGATCATCGGTCGGAATATTGTATCACGCTCATCGGCTCCAAAAGAGAATACGAAAAAATTCCGTAAAAGATCGCCGCTTGCAGGGATTTTCGGGAACTATTTGAATTTGCCCGGGATGAAGCAGCCGGGCCAGGTCCTCGAGCGAGTCGAAAAGGCGCGGCCCGAAGCGGCTGGCCGCGTTTTCGTCCAGGCGGACGATCCGGTCGCCGCGGACGGCGGCCGTTTCCCGAAGGCCGGGCCGGCTTTTCAGCCAATTCCGGGTTCGTTCGAACTCCTCGGCCGAGGGAGCCAGGACGACGATGAGGTCGGGATTGTCGCGGATGAGGCTCTCCACTCCGTATTCGAGCCAGTTCTTGGCGATCCCGGACGGTGACGCTCGTCCCGCCGGCTTTTTCGATCAGGTCGGTGAAGTAGCTTTCGCGTCCGCAGGTCCAGAGGCCTTCACCCTGAAGCTTGAGAAAGACGCGGGGCCTGGCGGGGAGGTTCGAGAGGGCGGAGGCGACCCGGCCCGCCCGCTCCGTCAGGGAGCGGGCCAGCGCGGCGGCTTCGGCCGGGCGGCCGATGACCGCGCCGACGTTTTCCACGAGCGGTGGAATGTCCTCGAGACGGTACCCGATGTCCAAAACGAAGACGGGCAGCCCCAAGGCGTCCAGGCGCTCGATCTTTTCCAGGGGATTTCCCCGAAAGGCCACGATCAAATCCGGGGAGACATCCCGGATCCGCTCGATGTCCGGATCGAGGAAGCCGCCGATCCTGGTTTTTTCCGCGGCTTCGGGCGGATAGTCGCAATAGCGGGTGACCGCGGTGACCTGTCCGCCCGCGCCCAAGGCGAAGAGGATCTCGGTGATATTCGGGGCAAGGGACACGATCCGTTGCGGGGCGCGGCCGGTTCGGAATTCTTTTCCCCGGTAGTCGCGGATGATCGAAGCCTGGCTGAAGGCCAGGGAAACGGCGGCCGTCAGAAGAAAGACGCCGAGCCGAAAACGGGCGGCGCTTCCTCGCGGCATGTCCGTATGTTTATTCCTGGACGATCAGGAGCAGCGTCTTGGGGTCGAGCTTCAGGGGGAGGATTCCGGCGGGGGGATTGTCATGATCCTTGACCACCCGGATTTCGACCGCATCGCTTTTGGCCTGGAGGGTGACTAAAACGTCGATTTGCCCGGCGTGCGGGGCCAGCAGGGCCGGCATTCCGTCGGAACCGAGCGACTCCCCGCCGGTTTCTTTGAGCGAAGCGCTGAACCAGATTTCCAAACCCATCCGGCGGGCGAATTCTTTAAACCGAACCAGGTCGGCCGATTCGGCCAGGCCGAAGTCGTAGCCGTCGACGATGATCGTCTCGGCGTTGAATTTGCCGCCGGTGATCATGGCCTCAAGGCTGCGGAGAACCTGCTCGGTCTTCATTCCGTCCTGCTTGAAATTCATGATGACCCGGTTCTTGATGATCTCGTCGTGGACGGCCACGGCGTCCCGGAGGCGGTGGTTCTTGGCGATTTCCTTGAAGATGTCCTCGTACCAGGTGATGATGTAATCGACCCGGCTGGCGTAGGAAACGTGGATGACCGATTTCCCCTGGAAGAGCTTGTCCGTGGCGATATGAACGAGGCAGGCGGTCTTGCCCACGCCTTTCGGCGAAGCCAGGACGGCCACGGCGCCCTTCCCGGGACCGCCGTGCGTGGCGTCTTCGAAAACCCGCAGGGGGCTGCGCTTGATGAGGTGTTTCTTGATCATCGGCGGTTATCTCCTCACTTGGACTCGCGGGCTTTTTTCTCGGCGTGCTGTTTCTGGAGCTCTTCGCTCACGGCCGAGGGCACCCGGCCGTACTTGAGGAATTCCATCGTGAACTCCGCTTTGCCCTGGGTCAGGGACCGAAGCTGCATCGAATATCCGAACATCTCGCTCAAGGGGACCTCGGCGTCGACTCGGGAGAAGTTCCCGTCCTCGATCGAGCTGACGATGATCCCCCGGCGCTGGTTGATCGAGCCGAAGACGGCCCCGGCGAATTCCGTCGGGCCCTCGACCGAAACTTTCATCACCGGCTCGAGGATCTGGGGCTTGGCTTTGGCGTAGACTTGGCGGAAAGCGCCGATGGCGGCCGCCTGGAAGGCGTTGTCTGAGGAGTCGACCTCGTGGTACTGGCCGTCGTTCAGGACGACGCGGACCCCGGTGACCGGGAAGCCGATCAGGTCGCCCTTTTTAACCGCGGCCTTGAAGCCCTTGTCGCAGGACGGGATGAATTCCCTGGGAATACGACCGCCCTTGACGTCGTTGACGAACTCATAGGTCCCCTCGGCCATCGGCTCGACGTAACCGATGACCCGGCCGTACTGGCCGGCCCCGCCCGTTTGCTTTTTATGGGTATAGTCGAATTCGACTTTCTTGGTCAGGGCTTCCCGGTAGGCGACCTGGGGCATCCCGGTCTCGACCTCGGCGTTATACTCGCGCTTCATCCGCTCGACGTAGACGTCCAGGTGAAGCTCGCCCATGCCTTGGATGATCGTTTCGTGCGATTCCGGGTCGACGAAGGTCCGGAACGTCGGGTCTTCTTTGGTGAACCGGTTCAAAGCTTTCGCCATCCGGTCGAGCGTTTTCTTGTCCTTGGGTTTGATGGCCAGGGAGATGACCGGCTCCGGAACATAAATCGAGGTCATGGAATAATTCAAGGAGGGGTCGGTAAACGTGTCACCGGAGGCGCAGTCGATTCCGAACAGGGCGGCGATGTCTCCGGCCGCCGCTTCCGTGATGTCTTCCATGTCGTCGGCGTGCATGCGGATGAGGCGGCCGACCTTGATTTCCTGCCCCGACCGGGTATTCAGCAGCTCGGTGCCTTTTTCGACCCGGCCCTGGTAGACGCGGATGTAGGTCAGCTGGCCGTACGGCCCGTCTTCGAGCTTGAATGCCAAAAGGACGGCCGGAGCGTTCGGATCGGTGGCTAAGACGACTTCGGCCGGCGCGCCCGATTCGGCCGACCGGTCGATGGCGACGTTTTTCACTTCGCTGGGGTCAGGCAGATAGCGGACAACCCCGTCCAGGAGGGTCTGGACGCCTTTGTTTTTATAAGCCGAACCCATGAAGACGGGGGTGAGCTTGCGGGCGATCGTCCCCCGGCGGACGGCGGCGTGGATGAGGTCCTCGGTGATCCGGTCCTCGAGAATGGCCTCGGTCAGCTCGTCGGAGAACATCGAGGCGGCGTCGAGGAGGTCGTTGCGCCGGCGGGCGGCTTCTTCCCGGAGGTCGACCGGGATCTCGTCCGTCCGGACGTCGTCGCCTTCGAAATAGCGGGCCTTCATGGCCACGAGGTCGACGACGCCCTTGTGCTGGTCCTCCAGGCCGATGGGGATCTGCATGAGCACGGCGTTGTGCTTGAGCTTCTCCTCGAGCTGGTCCCGGACTTTCAGGGGATTGGCTCCGACCCGGTCGCACTTGTTGACGAAAGCCAGGCGCGGGACGTCGTAGCGGCGAAGCTGGCGGTCGACGGTGATCGTCTGGGATTGGACGCCGCCGACCGAGCAGAGGACGAGGACGGCCCCGTCCAGAACCCGGAGCGACCGTTCGACCTCGATGGTGAAGTCGACGTGCCCGGGGGTGTCGATGATGTTGATCGCGTGGCCGGCCCATTCGACGTTGGTCGCGGCGGAGGTGATCGTGATCCCCCGCTCCCGCTCGAGCTCCATGTGGTCCATCGTCGCCCCGACGCCGTCCTTCCCTTTGACCTCGTGGATCCGGTGGATCTTGCCGCTGTAATAGAGGATCCGCTCGGACAGGGTGGTTTTCCCGCTGTCGATGTGGGCGCTGATGCCGATGTTGCGCATCCGTTCAATTGTCGTGGCCATGGCCGTTACCCTTTACCAAGATACAGGCTTGCCCCGGATTTCGCAAAGACTTCGGAAAGGAAGAAGATGCGGGAACGGAGCAACCCCGAATTCGAAAGGCAATGTTACTCGAAAACGGCCCAAAAATCAAGGGAAATCGTCCTTTTTGCTTGACTTGGGCCGCCCGGCGGCTTTACCATCAGTTGCATCCGATACCGGCCAAAGGAGAGAGAACCATGGGACTTTTCGGGAAGTCGTTTGAGGAGAAAGTCGAAGCGGCGATCGCCGAGGTCAGGGCCGGGAATCCCGGGGTGAAAAACCTCCGGGCCGACGTGGACGGCAAAGTCGTGACCCTGCGCGGAGATGCTCCCACCCTTGACCTGAAAAGCCGGGTGATGAATCATTTCAACACTCTGGTCGACACGGAAAATACCGTCAATAAAATCCAAATTCCCGCGCCTGCCGCCGCTCCCGTCCACCCCGCCGGCCCGATCGAGACGGAGATTTATCACGTCGTGGTCGCCGGCGATACCCTGAGCGCCCTGGCCAAGAGATACTACGGCAAGGCCAGCGAATACATGAAGATCTATGAAGCCAACCGCAACATCCTGACCAATCCGGACCTCATCCGGGTGGGGCAGAAGCTGCGGATCCCGAAATAAATTCCTTCGTTTTTACCGGCGACCGAAAAGGCTCCCGAGGATCCTTCCCAGCCCTCCGCCCGAGGAAGCGGAGCCCGAGCCCTGGAACAACATTCCGGCCACGTCATCGAGGATGCTGCCGTCTCCGTCTTTGTCGAGCAGGGAGGCGATCCCGCCAATCCCCTCGTTGGAGGTCTTCTTCTTCCGGGTCAACGCTCCCAGGATCAGGGGGGCCAGGGAGGGGATGATTTTGGCGGCGATGCTCGGGTCCAGCTTGAAACGCTGGGCGATCATGTCCGTGGCCTGAAGACCCGACGACCCCAGGAGGCCGCCCAGTTGGGCGTCGGCGGCCTGCCGCGAGCGGTTTCCGATCGCCCCGGAGATATCGTCGAGGACGGAGTCGTCGCCGTACTTGTTTAAAATATGTTCGACCCGAGCGGCCCCGCCCTGGGTCTCCATTTGCCGTTTCAGCCCGCCCAGGATCATCGGGACGACGGCCGGCACGACCTGGGCGGCCGTGGATTTTTTGAGGCCCAGATTGGCGGCCAGGTCCTTCGTCGCTTCGGGGCCCACCGTTTGCATGAATTCGTCGAGAAAGGCCACGACTATTTCTCTTTTTTGGCGTTCCGCTTGATATCCATGCCGTGGGCTTTTTTATACGACTGGATGTCGACAAAACGCCCCTTCTTGTCCCGCACCGCGTAGAGCTTCTTTCCGGTCGAGCTGCGCATCACGGTTCTTTTCATGGGATCCTCCTTTGAGATAAATGCCGACTCTCTCCGATTTGAAGTAATTGTGAGCCGTCGCGGCGGGGATGTCAAACGATTTGCGATCATCCCCGGGCCGAATTAACCGCCGTGTTTTCTTGACTTTTCCATCCTCCATCCCTAAACTGAACGCGGATTTTTAGGGATAAGGACAACCCGACAATGAGACAGGACGAAGACCGCGCCTACGACTTTCCGGCCATCGAAGCCCGGTGGCAGAAAGCATGGGAAGAGACGGACGCCTTCCGGGCCGCTGGAGGACTCCTCGCAAGCCGAAATATTACGCCCTCGAGATGTACCCGTATCCCTCCGGCCGCATCCATATGGGCCACGTTCGCAACTATTCGATCGGCGACGTCATCGCCCGGTTCAAGATGATGCGGGGCTTCAATGTCCTCCACCCGATCGGCTGGGACGCCCTGGGCATGCCGGCCGAAAACGCGGCCATCAAATACGGCATCCACCCCCAGAAATGGACCCTGGACAACGTGGCTCATATGAAAGCCCAGCTCAAGAGAATGGGTTTTGCCTACGACTGGTCCCGGGAAGTCAACACCTGCCTGCCCGAGTACTACAAGTGGAACCAGTGGATCTTCCTCAAGATGTTCGAGCGCGGCCTGGCCTACCGGAAGGAAAGCTGGGTCAACTGGTGCCCCTCCTGCCGGACCGTCCTGGCCAACGAGCAGGCCGCCGGCGGGACGTGCTGGCGCTGTTCCTCGGACGTCGAGCAGAAGAAGATGGAGCAGTGGGTTCTCAAGATCACCGATTATGCCGAGGAACTGCTCTCCGGCCACGACCAGCTGGGCAAGTGGCCCGAGCATGTCCTGGCCATGCAGAGAAACTGGATCGGCCGGAGCGAAGGGGCCTATCTGAATTTCGACGTCCCGTCCGTAAAAAAATCCATCCGGGTTTTCACCACCCGTCTGGACACGATTTACGGGGCGACGTTCCTGGTCCTCTCGCCCGAACATCCCCTGGTGGACGAGTTGGTCCGGGGCCCCAGAGAGGCGGAGCTCCGCGCCTGGATTGCCAAGACGATCGCCGCCGCCCGGGCCAAGCGGGAAATCGGGGAAGCGGACAAGGAAGGCGTCGACACGGGCGCGACGGCCGTCAATCCGTTCACCGGAAAGCCCGTCCCGATCTGGCTGGCCAATTATGTCCTGATGGAATACGGGACCGGGGCGATCATGGCCGTCCCGGCCCACGACGGCCGCGATTTCGATTTTGCCAAAAAATACGGCCTGCCGATCGTCGAAGTCATCGTCCCCGAAGGCGGCGCGCCTTCGCCCCGGGAATCGGCGGCCGAGCTGTTCGAGGATCTCGGCGTCCTCGTGAACAGCGGACCGTATGACGGCCTGACGTCGGTCGAGGCGACGAGAAAAAATGGCCGTCTTGGCCAAAGACAAGGGCCTGGGCGAAACGGCCGTGACCTACCGGCTCCGCGACTGGGGCATCTCCCGCCAGCGCTATTGGGGCACGCCCATTCCGATGATCTTCTGCGAATCCTGCGGGATCGTCCCGGTTCCTTATCAAGACCTGCCGGTCCGAATCCCTTACGAGGCCGAATTCACCGGCGAGTCCGGCTCGCCTCTGGAGAAGATCCCGTCCTTCGTCAACGTCGCTTGCCCGAAGTGCGGCCGGCCGGCCCGGCGCGAGACCGATACGATGGACACGTTCGTCGATTCCTCCTGGTATTTTTTCCGCTATACGTCGCCGACAAACGAGGAGCTGCCCTTCACCAAGGCCGCGGCCGACTATTGGCTGCCGGTCGACCTCTACATCGGCGGCGTCGAGCACGCCATCCTCCACCTGATCTATTCGCGGTTTTTCACCAAGCTGCTCCGCGACCTGGGCCTGACGGCCCTCGACGAGCCGTTCCCGCATTACCTGGCCCAGGGCATGGTCCTGAAAGACGGCTCGGCCATGTCCAAGTCCAAGGGCAATGTCGTCGATCCCGACGAAATGCTCCAGCATTACGGAGCCGACGCTCTCCGCCTGTTCATCCTCTTCGCTTCTCCGCCGGAAAAGGAATTCGTCTGGAACGAGGACGGCATCGAAGGCTGCTACCGCTTCCTCGGCCGGGTTTGGCACCTGTTCAAGGAAATCAAGCCCCTGCGGGCGGAAGCCGAAGCCACGGCCTCCTTCTCTCCCGACCCGGCGGCGTTTTCCCGCCTCCGGAAAAAAATCCACCAGACCATCCGCAAGGTCGGCGAGGATATCGAGCTGCGCTTTCATCTCAATACCGCCGTCTCGGCGATCATGGAACTTACCAACACGCTGAAAAAGGAAAAAGATGTCCTGCGGAGTTCGGCCGACGGCCGGGCGCTTCTTGAGCGAGGCCCTGGAGACGCTCATTCTGGCTCTGGCTCCCTTCACTCCGCATGTGTGCGAGGAGATGTGGCGCGAAACGGGGCACGAGACGCTGGTCCTGCGGGCCCCTTGGCCGAAATACGATCCCGAGCTGGCCCGGGAAGAGATGGCCGATGATCGTCGTCGAGATCAACGGCAAGGTCCGGGAGAAATTCGAAACGAGCCACGATTCCACCGAGGACGAGATTAAAGCGGCGGCCCTGGACTTGCCCCGTATCCGCCAGCTCCTGGCCGGGCAGGCTGTCCGCAAGGTCGTCGTCATCAAGGGGAAAATCGTCAATATCGTCGTCTGATCCGTTCCATGACGATGGACGGGAATTGGACTATAATACGAAAAATGAGAACACAAGATCGCCCTGGCCGCGTTGGTGGCACTTCTAGCCGCCTTCGCTTCCGCCTGCGGCTACACGATGAGCGGCTCGGGCAGATTTCTCAGCGATTCCAACATCGCCTCGATTTATATCCCTCTTTTTAAAAACAACACCACCCGGTTCGAGATCAACCAGAAGCTGACCGAGGCCGTCATCCGCGAATTCGTCACCCGGGGAAAAGTCGAGAGTCGTCCAGGACGCCTCCCAGGCAGACGCGATTCTGGACGGCATCGTGACCGGGTTTGGGGCCAACCCGATTGCCTACTCCGGTTCAACCTCGGGTTCGGCCGACCGGTATCGCCATCACGATCACGGCCTCGATCACCCTCCGAGACCAAAGAACAAAAGAGGAAGTGTTTTCCAACCCGTCCTATGTCTACAAGGGCGAGTACCAAGTTCCTCAGGGGACGGATTTCGAGTCCCAGGAAACCGAGAAGCTGGGGGAAATCGCCGAGCTCTTCGCTCGAAACCTGGTGATGACCATCCTCGAAGGGTTCTGAGCGATGGCCGGGTTCGCCTTCCAACCCCCGGACCGGCCCGAGGATGTGCTCCCGGCGTATCTCTTTTCCGGGGCGGATCTTTTCCCGGCCCGAAAATTCGTCCGCGAGCTCCGCGACACGCTCAAAGACGAACAGGGCCAGCCGGCCCAAATCGAAACATTCAACCTCGCCGACCGCCGCTTCGGCGATGTGCTGGACGCGGCCAAGACGCTCCCGTTCATGTTCTCTCCATGGCGCATCCTGGTCGTTGAAGGGAAGGGCGCCGGACAGGAGGGCCTGTCGTCGGGCGAAGCGGCCGCCCTCGCCGAATATTTCGCCTCGCCCGCGCCGCGGACGACGATTGTGGTAATGTTCCTGGGGACGGTCCACAAGACCAAGCCCCTGGGCAAGGCCTTTTTCGCCCTCCCGGAATCCGTCGTCCGGATCGCCGAAATCTACCCGTTGAAGGATAAGGACCTCAAGCCTCTGGTGGCGGCGCGGTTTGAGGCCCGCGGAAAGCGGGTCACCCCCGACGCCGTCGATAAACATCCTCGACATCACCGAAAGCGACGTCGCCCGGATCGATTCCGAGGTCGAAAAGCTCTGTCTTTATCTCGGCCCACGGACGACAGTCGAAGCCGAGGACGTGACGGCTCTTTCGACGACGAAAAACTTCCAAAACTGGGAGTTGACCGCCGCTCTGGAAGCCGGGGAGATCGAAAAGGCCCTGGTCGTCTTAAACAGCCAGTTCGAAAAAGGGGAGGCGCCCGAGCTGATCCTGGCCGTCCTTTCCGGATTTTTCCGCGAACCTTCTCCTGGCCAAGGCCGGGCTCCGCGAGGGCCGCGATCCTAAGGACGTTTTCCGGGAAGCCAAGCCCCAGGTTTCGGAAAAATTCGGCGGATTTTACCAGACGGATGCTCGGAGAGTACCTGGGCTTGCTCGGCCGGATCAAGGACGCGGACCTTCTCCGCCGGTTGACGGAGCTGGAGGACATGGACCGCCGGCTCAAGTCGACGGACGTCTCCCCAAGGGAAATGATTCAGGCGTTTATCGTGAGCTTCGGCCGGACGGCGGGAGGCCGCCGGGTCACTTCGCCGCGGCGGGCTTGATTTCCGAAACCTGCCGGCTCAGGCGGGATTTATACCGGGAACCCGTGTTGTTGTGGATGGTTCCCTTCTTCACCGTTTGATCGATGGCCTTGACGACCGACGGAAGGGCTTTCTTGGCCGCGTTCCTTGTCCCCGGCTTCGATCAGACCGCGGAGCTTCTTGACCTGGGTCCGCAGGGCGGATTTATTCTTCTTGTTGACGGCGTTTTTACGGAGGCTCGTGCGGTGCTGCCGTTCAGCCGAGGGATGTTTGGCCATGATCTTCTCCTTGAAAGGCAAGTAGAATAGAATAAAGGCCTTCCAAAGTCAAACTCCGGAAAGGACGGCGGTGTGAGAATCGTATTGCAGCGGGTTTCCGAGGCCTCGGTGGAAGTCGATGGGCGGACCGTCGGCCGGATCGGGCGGGGCTACTGCCTCCTGGTCGGCATCGAAAAAGATGACGGCGAAGCCGAAGCCGACCGCCTGGCCCGGAAGGTCGCCGATCTCCGGATCTTTCCCGATGCCCAGGGGAAAATGAACCTCTCCCTGGGCGAAACGGGCGGGGCGATCCTGGCCGTCTCCCAATTCACCCTGGCCGCCTCGGTCCGCAAAGGCCGTCGGCCGAGCTTCGACGATGCCTGTGAGCCGAAGCGGGCGGAAGAGCTGTTCGGAAAATTCGTCGCGGCTTTGCGGGGGGCCGGATTCGAGGTCGCGACCGGAATTTTCCAGGCGGAAATGCAAGTTCGCCTGGTCAACGACGGCCCGGTGACCTTCATCCTGGACACGGAAAAAAAGACGCCGCCGCCGGTCAACTGAATTTGAAATCGCAGAGGCGTTCGAGCATCCGCTCGGCCGCCGTCCGGACGTAAGGGCTTTTATCCTTGGCCAGGAGGACAAGCAGGGTCCGGGCTTCCTGCCCGCCGATCGCCCCCAGGGCCAAGGCCGCCGAGCGTTTCACGTCGATGTTAGGATCGTCGATCGCCCGTCGGATATGAGGGATCGCTTCCTTTTCTTTCCGCTCGGCCAGAAGTCGAAGCGCCGCGCTTTTGGCATACCACGGCGGCCGGTCCAGCCGCTCGTAGACGGCCGAGCACGCCCAGTCATTGCGCCGGCCGAGCTCGCGGATGGCCATGTCTCGGACTTCCTCCCATGGATCGCCCAGCAGCTCAAGGAAAACGGCGGGAATCCACGGAGCGTCCAAATGGCCCAGGGCCCGGACCATTTTCAGCTTCTTTCCCCTGTCGCGGATGATATCGAGCTTCCGCAGGACGGCGTTGGTGACGGCCTGGGCGTCGGCCGCCTGAACCTCGGGCGGAAGGAGGCTCTCGACTTCGCGGAGGGTCTCTTCGTATCCCTCAGAGGCCTCGGCCTGCGTCCGGCGGAGAAACTTGGGTCCTTTCATGCCGTAATCATACCTTTTCCAGGATATGCCCCATCTTCTCCTTTTTGGTTCTCAGGTATCCGGCGTTGATCGCGTTGGGCTGGATTTCCAGGGGGACGCGGCCGACGATCTCCAGGCCATATCCGCCCAAGCCGACGAATTTTCGGGGATTGTTCGTGATCAGCTTGATCCGCTTGATGCCGAGGGCGACCAGGATCTGGGCTCCGATGCCGTAGTCCCGCTGGTCGGGCTTGAACCCGAGACGGGTGTTGGCTTCGACCGTGTCGGCGCCCTGGTCTTGGATGGCGTAAGCCTGGATTTTGGCCGCCAAGCCGATCCCTCTTCCTTCATGGTTGAGGATATAGAGGATCACCCCGGACCCTTCTTTCTCGATCATTGTCATGGCCACATGGAGCTGTTCTCCGCAATCGCACCGGGAGGACCCGAAGGCGTCGCCGGTGAGGCATTGGGAGTGGGCTCGGACGAGGACGACGTCTTCGGGGCGGATCTCGCCCTTGACCAGGGCGACGTGGGTTTCGCCGTGGATGCAGTCCTCGTAGACGAGGATGCGGAAGGTCCCGTACTTGGTCGGAAGATCCGCTTCGGAAATCTTCCGCACCAGGCTCTCCGTCTGCATGCGGTATTGGATGAGATCGGCGATGGTCAGGATCGGAATGTCGAATTCCCGGCTCAAGCGCTCGAGCTCCGGCATCCGGGCCATCGTCCCGTCGGGATTCATGATCTCGCAGATCACCCCGGAGGGATCGAGCCCGGCCATCCGGGCCAGGTCGACGGAGGCCTCGGTCTGGCCGGCCCTGGCCAGGACCCCGCCCTCCTTGGCTTGGAGGGGAAATACGTGTCCCGGTTTGGCCAGGTCTTCCGGCCGCGTGTTCGGGTCAATGGCCGCGAGGATTGTCTTGGCCCGGTCGAACGCCGAGATTCCGGTCGATACGCCCTCGACGGCATCGATGGAAACCGTGAACGCCGTCTGGAAGCGGGCGGTGTTTTCCTGGACCATGAGAGGCAGGCGCAAGTGCTCCAGCCGCTCCCGGGTGAGGGGCAGGCAGATCAGGCCCCGGCCATATTGGGCCATGAAATTGATGATTTCGGGGGTTGTTTTTTCGGCCGCGACCATCAGGTCGCCTTCGTTTTCCCGGTCCTCGTCGTCGGTGATGATGATCAGGCGGCCGGCCCGAACAGCCTCGAGGGCCCGTTCGACATTGGCCGTCGCGGACGGACATTTCGGTCATCGTGAATATCCTGTTTTTTGCGGGAATTTTAGAAAATTATACACGTATTTTCCGAGCATGTCACACTCGACATGCACGGATTCTCCGGCCCGCAGCCGCCGGAGATTGGTCCGTTCGACGGTTTCGGGGATCAGCTCGACTTCAAAGGATGTCCGGCCGACGGCGGCTACGGTCAAGCTCACGCCGTTAAGAGCGACGGAGCCCTGGGCGACGATAAACGGCCGGAAGGCGGCCGGAAGGTTCGACGGCCAAGCGAACGCCCGGCGAACGGGGGATGAGGCTTTTGACTTTTCCGGTAAAATCCACGTGTCCCGAGACGAGATGGCCGCCGAGAGGGTCGGAAAGCGTCAGCGGGCATTCGAGATTCAGAAGGATCGCCCATCCGCCGGCCGCGGAAATGCGTCCGTTCCAGCGTTTCCTTCAAGGCATTGAAGAGAGCCGGTCTGCCGTCCTTCCGGACCAGCGTCAGGCAGACTCCGTCCACCGCAAGGGATCCGCCGGGGGAAACCTTCCCGGCGATCTCTCCGGCCTCGACGATCATCTCCCGTCCGTCTCCCGCCGAAGCCCCGGAACACGCCCTTGGCCGAAACGATGCCGGTGAACATCAGAGGTACCCCTCCATGACGAGATCTCCGCCGAGCCGGAAGGCGGAACGTTTTCGAAAATCGCAGCGCCCCGGATAGCCGATTCGTCCCGGCGCCTTCCCAGAGCCCGACCGCGTTCGGGCCGCCGATAAGAAGCGGGGCGATGATGAGGATCGCTTTATCGATCAGACCTGGCCGAGAGGAACGCGCGAGGCCGTCCGGCCTCCGCCTTCGACGAGCAATCCGGCGATTTCCCGCCGGGCGAGGTCGGAAAGGACGCGCCGGAGGCTCAATCCGGAGCGGGATTCGGGAATCTCCACGACTTCGGCCCCGAGGCGGCGCAGCCGGTTTATCCGCCGGGTCCGAGCCGCGTCGCCGGAGCCGGACATGGGCGTAAACGAGAACGGGCCCGCCGCCCGGCGACTTGAGAATCCGGGACCCGGCGGGCAGGCGGAGGTTCGGGATCGAGGATCACCCGGAGAATCGGCTTTCCCATCCGTCCCGGCGGCCGGACGGTGAGCGACGGGATCGTCCGCCTCGACCGTGCTGACGCCGACGAGGATGGCGTCGTTTTCCGAGCGGAGGAAATGGCCATAGTCCCGGGCTTCGGGAGACGAAATCCAGCGGGCTTGGCCCGTCCGCGTGGCCAGCTTTCCGTCTGAGCTCAGGGCGGCCTTCAGGGTGACGAACGGCCGGCGGTCGCCGATGTAGTTGGCGTGCATTTCATTGAGACCGGACTTTCGTTCCGGCCGGCCGGCGACATCCACCCTCAGCCCGGCTTCGCGGAGGTTGCGGATGCCGCGGCCGTTGACGGCCGGATTGGGATCGAGGCCGGCGACGACGATCCGGCGGACGCCGGAGGCCAGGACGCTTTCGCAGCAGGGCGGCGTCCGGCCCCAGTGGACGCAAGGCTCCATGGAGAGGTACAAGGTCGCGCCCTCGGATTTTTTCCCCGCTTGCCGGAGAGCGACGATTTCGGCGTGGGGCTTGCCGGCCGCGGCGTGATATCCCGTTCCGACGATCGTTCCGCCCCGGACGACCACCGCCCCGACATGGGGATTGGGCCGGGTGGCTCCGAGGGCCCGGACGGCCAGGGCTTCGGCCATGTCCAGGTAGGCCAGGTCGCGTGCGTCGATCATGACACCAGCGCGTCGACGAAGGCCGCGGGGTCGAACTCTTCGATGTCCGCTTCGCCTTCGCCCGTCCCGATCAGCCGGATGGGAAGCCCGAACTCGTCGGCGATCGCCAGCACCGCCCCTCCCTTGGCCGTGCCGTCGAGCTTGGTCAGGACCAGACCGGTGAGTCCGGCGAACTTGAGGAATTCCCGGGCCTGAACGATGGCGTTCTGGCCGAGGGCGGCGTCGAGGATGAGCCAGGCCTCGACCGGCCGGCTTTCGATTTCGCGGGCGACGACCCGCTTGATCTTGTCGAGCTCCGACATCAAGTTGGCGTTGGTGTGGATCCGGCCGGCGGTGTCGACGATCATCAGGTCGTAGGCTCCGGTCTTGAACTCGCGAGCCGCATCGAAGGCGACGGCGGCCGGGTCCGATCCGGGCCGGCCTCGATGGACGGGGATCCCGAGACGCTTGCCCCAGATCCCCAACTGTTCCTGGGCGGCGGCTCTGAAGGTGTCGGCGGCGACGAGGAGAACCCGCTTCCCGTCGGCCGCGGCTTTACGGGCGATCTTGGCCGCTGTGGTCGTCTTTCCTCCGCCGTTGACTCCGACCAGGAGAATGACGGCCGGCCCGCCGTTGTCCGCCGCTGGAGCGGCGCGTTTCGACAGGATCCGAAGCAGCTCCGCTTTCAGGGCCGCCTCGATCGTCCCCGCGTCGTCATTCTTTTTCGTCCGCTCCCGGACCGCGTCGGCGATTTTTTCCGAGACGGTCACTCCGGCATCGGCCAGGATGAGGGACTCGCTCAAGGCCTCGAGAATCTCTTCGCGCGGGCGGCCCGAGCCGAGCACGTCGCCGAGGCGCGCTTTCAGCGCTTGTCGGGTTTTGGCCAGCGTTTCCCGGAGTCTTCCTAACATGATGAAATGATTATAGATTCCGGTCGGGACCAAGTCAACGAAGGGGCCCGTCTTTATTGAGGAGGGCAGGGTGATGTGTTAAAGTACGGGCGCTATGGATGAAGCCGTATGGAACGTCGCTCCGCCGTCTGACGCGGCCGGCCCTCTGGCCGCGGCCTTCGGCCTCCCGCCGGTGATCGGCCAGATCCTGGCCAATCGGCGGATCGGCGACGTCGACGCCGCCCGGTTTTTCCTCGAGGGCGATCTGGGGGACGTTCCCGACCCGTTTCTTTTCGACGGCATGGACACGGCCGTCGACCGGATCCTGCGGGCGATCGCCGGCGGCGAGCCGATCCTGATTTTCGGCGATTACGACGTGGATGGCGTTCTGTCCACGGTTATGCTCCACAAGGCTCTGACCACGCTGGGGGGTAAAGTCGATTTTTTTATCCCCGAACGGCTTAAAGACGGTTATGGGATCAAGGACGAGCATGTCGCCGTCGCGACCGGCCGCGGGGCGAAGCTTGTCGTCAGCGTCGACTGCGGCATTAAATCCGTCGGCTTCGTTCGGGCGGCTCGGGCCGCCGGCATCGATGTGATCGTCACCGACCACCACCTTCCGGGGACGGAGCTTCCCGCGGCGTTGGCCGTGCTCGATCCGGCTCTCCCCGGTTCGAGCTATCCCGACCGGAACCTGGCCGGAGTCGGGGTGGCCTTCAAATTGATCCAGGCTCTCTTCCAAAAAGCGGGCCGGGCATCGGTCCTCCCTCACTACCTCAAGCTCGTG
The DNA here is from genome assembly GCA_963783665.1 of Candidatus Aminicenantota bacterium. Lineage (GTDB taxonomy): Bacteria > Acidobacteriota > Aminicenantia > Aminicenantales > UBA4085 > JAAZPG01. Next base: position 299,628 of record CAWANZ010000003.1, read on the forward strand.
GCGATCGGAACGGTCGCCGACATCGTCGACCTCCGAGGGGAAAACCGCATCTTCGTCCGGCGGGGATTGCGCGAGCTTCAAAACGTCTCCAATCCCGGGCTCCGGAGCCTGATCGCCATCTGCGGCCTGGCCGGGCGGCCGGTCTCCGTCGGCGACATCGGCTTTCGCCTCGGCCCGCGGATCAACGCCGCCGGCCGTATGGGCCGGACCGACCTGGCCCTCCGCCTGTTCTTTTCCGACTCGGCGGCCGAAACGACCGCCCTGGCCAAGGAGCTGGACGACCTTAACCGGAAGCGCCAGGCAACCGAGGAAACCATCTTTTCCGAGGCCGAAGCCCGCATCCGTTCTGAAGGACTTGACCGGAAGTACAAGTTGCTCGTCCTCGGCGACGAGAAGTGGCACCGCGGAGTGGTCGGCATCGTCGCTTCGCGGCTCAAAGAAGCCTTCTCCCGGCCGGTCATCCTCTTCTCCTACGAGGACGGGATCGCCTTCGGCTCGGGGCGGTCCATCCCCAAGTTCTCTCTGATCGAATGCCTCGAAAACGCCCGTCCCCTGTACCTCAGCTACGGCGGGCATCGCCAGGCTGTCGGCTGCACGCTCCGGCGGGAATCGCTTCCGGCCTTCAAGGAGGCGATGAACCTCGGGGTTGACGAAAAGCTGTCGTTTGACGACCTGCGGCCGTCGATTTCGATCGATGCCCGGCTGGATTTCGCCGACGTGGGCGAAGCCCTCTGGCGGGGCCTGGCCCTTCTCGAGCCCCACGGCATCGGGAATCCGCGCCCGGTCTTCTTGACCGAAGGGGCCGAAGTCGCCGCCCCGCCGCGGCGGCTCAAGGAACGGCACGTCAAGCTGATGCTTAGGCAGGCCGGCCGGACGTTCGAGGCGATCGGCTGGGACCACGGCGAATGGGCCGACCGCTTTCCTCCCGGAAGCCGGGTCGATTGCGCCTACACCTTCCAGACCTCCAACTACCTGGGCGAGGACCGCCTTTACCTCGGGCTCGAAGGCCTGAAGCCGGCGTGAGATCAGTTATGGGCCAGGGAGCCTCCAGGAAGCGTACGGCGGCCGGCCTCCGGATCCTGCTGGCCGGGTCGATGGTCGTCCTGGTCGGCTTCGTCGCCTTCTTCTTGATTCGCGGGGCCAACCGGCCGCCGGTCATCCGCCCGGAAACGAAACCCCTGACCCAACAGAAGGTGGACGTCGCGGAAGGCATCAAGGTCTCAAAAGTCACCGGCGGGCGAAATGAACTTTATATCAAGGCGCCTCGCAAATCGATCGGCCCGGACGGGCTTGTTCACTGGACCGGCAAGGAAGGTCAGCCGGACGCCCTGATCGAAATCGAAAGCCGGGCCCCGGACGGCCGGGTCAGATTCGGGGCCAAGGCAAAAGAAGCCGTCACCGATGCCGATATGAACCGGGCGGAATTTATCGGCAATGTCGTCGTCGTCATGGAAGGCATCACGGTGTCCGGAAGCACCTTCCAATTCGATAAGAAGACAAACGCCATCACGTCCGCCGTCCCGGTCCATTTCGAGGCGGAGCGTTTTCGGGGCGACTGTCGCCGGGCGACGTATGAGATCGACTCGGGAAAGATTCTCTTCTCCGGGGGCGTCAGCCTCGCAGTCACGGCCTGGGCCAATGACCCCAACCCCCTCGTTTTCACCAGCGAGGAGATGAGCTACGAGAAACCTTCCCGGACGGGACAGATTCGCGGAAACGTTGTCGTCACCCATGGCCGGAGCCGGGGCCGGGCCGACTTCGTGGATTTCGCCCAGTTCGTCGACAAGGAAGGCTTCCGGTTGTTCGAATTCCGGGGCGGCGTCACGATCGACGCCGACGAGCGCCCGGCCGACCAACAGGTCGCGGCGAAAGCAAAAGCGCCTGTGGCCGGAGAGGCCGCTCTTGTCAAAGACGATGACCTGATTATTCTCCAGGGCGGCCGACAGCATATGGAAGCCGGGGCGATCACGATGCTCCCTTTTCCCGGCGAAGAATGGCTTCACGTCATCTCCCTGAAAGAGGGGGGGCGGGTGGAAGTCTTCAGCGACGACGGCCGGCAGACCACTTTTTCGGCCGGCGAGCTCGACTTTTTTTACGGCCCGGACGGGACACTCCAGGATTTCAACTTGCGCCGGGACGTCCGTATCCTGGGCGAAGCCGAGAAGCAGGCCCGGTTGGTGGAGGGCCCCAAGATCGACTACAACACCAACCAGGGCGACCTGGTGGTGGACGGGCTCGGACAGAAAGCCCGGACGATTTCCGGGGGACGGGAAGTCACGGCCGAAAAGATGTTTCTCAACCTCCGGTCGAACAATTTCCGGATGGTCGGCGACGTCCGGATCGTCAATCATCCCCAACCCGACGAAAAGCGGACGGCCGGGCTGTTCGCTCCCGAAGAAGAATTCTACATGATCGCCGGCGAGGCCGCTTACGACGCCGAAACCCGCTTATTCCGTTTGAGCGGCAAGTCCCGGCTCTGGCAGGGCCGCGATTCCCTGGAGGCCGAGGAGGTGGAGATCAACGAGGAAACGGGGGACCTGACCGCCAAGCACAATGTCCGCTCGGTGTTTTTCCACCGGCCGAAAGGGAAGGACCGGGACGAGAAGATCGAAGTCACTGGAAACCGGCTGGACCGGATCGCCAAAACCGACCGGATCTATTATGAGCAGTCCTGTTCGGTTTCGGTCTCTGCGATCGTCCTGAAGTCCGGCCGCCTGATTCTCGAGCCGGCTGAGGAGGCGGGGAAATTCAAGCGGATTTTCGCCGACGGGGGGCGGGTCACGATTCTCCAGGAGGGGAAAAGGGCCGAAGGAGACCAGGCCGATTATGACTTGGCCGAGGATAAGATCGTTTTGACCGGCCGCGTCACCCTGGAAGACAAGGAAAAAGGCATTAGCCGGGGCGGAAAATTGACATTCAACCTGGCCGATGGTAAAATTTTGATCGAAAAACAGGACGCGGAGCGGTCCGCCACCGTCATCAAGTCGTGAGCGATGAAATCGTCGCTGAAAGCCTCGCATTTATCCAAATCCTACCGGGGGAAGAAGGTTGTCGACGGCGTTTCCCTGGAAATCCGCCGGGGTGAGATCGTCGGCCTCCTGGGGCCGAACGGGGCGGGAAAAACCACGACGTTCTCCATGATTCTCGGCCTTGTCCCCCGCGACGAAGGCCGCATCTTCCTGGATGATGCCGAGATCTCGGATGATCCGATGTACCTCCGGGCCCGGAAAGGCATCTGCCTTCTTCCCCAGGAGCCGTCCTCCTTCCGGCGGCTGACGGTCGAAGACAACCTCCTGGCGGCCGTCCGCCCCTCAACCAGGCGCCGAAAAGACGCGGAGGAAAAACTCGAGGAATACGGCTTGACCGCCCTTGCCCGGGCCAAGGCTTATACCCTGTCCGGGGGAGAGCGGCGGCGGCTGGAAATCGCCCGGGCGATGATGTCGCACCCGGATTTCGTCCTTCTCGACGAGCCGTTCACCGGGATCGACCCCATCGCCATCCAGGATCTCCAGCGGATTGTCCGGACGATGAAGAGCGACGGGCTCGGCGTTCTCATCACCGACCATAATGTCCGGGATACGCTTCGGATCGTGGACCGGGCGGCGATCATCGACAAGGGCCGAATCGTCGAAGAAGGCCCGCCGGCGGCGGTTGTCGCCTCGCCGGACGTGCGGCGGCGGTATCTCGGAGAGGATTTTCGTCTCTAAAGGCCGGCACTCATGTCATTGAAACAACGCCTCGACCAACGGCAGGTTCAGAAGCTGATTCTCGCGCCCGCGCTGCAGCAGGCGATCAAGCTTCTGCCCCTGACCAACCTGGAACTGATCGAAGTCATCGACGAGGAGCTTTCGGCCAATCCCCTCCTGGAGCTCGAGGAGGAAGGTCCGGTCAAGAGCCCCGAGGACCTTCCCGCGGCCCCGGGAAGCGCCGAAGAAGCGCCTCCCGAGAAAGTCGGCGAGGAAGCCGACGCCTTGGCCGAGGAAAAGGAATTCGAATCCTATTTTCAGGAGTACATCGATGACGGCTTCCGGGGTGTTTCGGCCGATCGGCCGGAGATTCCAAACATCGAAAATACCCTCTCCCAAGCCGCTTCGCTGTGGGATCACCTGACGTGGCAGGCCAACCTGACCTTTTTTGACTCTCTCGACCGGGAGATCGCGGAACGAATCATCGGCAACATCAACGACGACGGCTACTTGACGTCGTCCCTGGAGGAGATCGGGCTCAGCGCCGGGGCCCCGATCGAACGGGTTCAGGATGTTCAGGCCAAAATCCGGCAGTTCGACCCGGTGGGGTGCGGCAGTCTGGATCTGAAAGAGTGTCTTTTGGCCCAAATGGACAACCTCCAGATCAAGGACGAGTCCGCCCGGCGGATCATCGCCGAGCATCTCCCCCTTCTCGAGCGGTCCGACTTTACCCAGATCGCCAAGCTGCTCGGAATGCCGTTGAGCGAAGTCAGGTATCATCTCGAGATCATCAAGCGGCTGGACCCGGCCCCCGGCCGCAAATACAGCGAGGACCGAACCAATTACGTCCTGCCGGATATCGTGGTCTCCAAGGACAGCGGGGAGATTAAGGTGACCCTCAACGACGAGGGCCTTCCCCGCCTCCGGATCAACGCCTATTACCGGCGGCTCCTGGCCCGGGCGGCGCAGGAAAATCCGGAGGCCTACCGCTACCTCAAGGACAAGATGAAAAAGGCCCTCTGGTTTCTCCGCAGCCTCGACCAGCGCGACCAGACGATCTACAAAGTCGCCCGGGCGATCGTCGAGCGCCAGAAGGATTTCTTCGAAAAAGGCCTGGAATCGCTTCAGCCTCTGACTCTCATGGAAATCGCCCAGGAGATCGGCGTCCACGAGTCCACCGTCGGCCGGGTCGTGGCCAACAAGTACATGATCACGCCCCGCGGGACCTATCCCTTGAAATATTTCTTCCACAAGTCGCTTCACGGGGGATTCGGCGAGGAGATCTCGTCGCTGCGGGTCAAGGACCGGCTTCGCCGCTTGGTCGAATCCGAAGACAAGGCCCATCCCCTGAGCGACATGGAGATCGAGGAAATCCTGACCCGGGAGAATTTCCCCATCGCCCGGCGGACCGTGGCCAAGTACCGCCAACAGCTCGATATCCTGCCGTCCCATATCCGCAAGCGGAAATTCATGATGGAGGAATCCTGATGAACGTCCATTTTACTGCCCGTCATCTGATCCTCCCGCCCGAGCTCAAGGCCTACGCCCAGAAACGGTTGAGCGTCCTGGAGCCGGTCCTGGACCCCGGGGCGGAAGTGGACGTCATCCTCTCGGCCGAGAAAAACCGGCTGCGGGCCGAAATCCTGGTTCGGGGCCGGCGGGCCAGCGTCCGGGTCGCCGAGGACGGCCGGGACTTGGCCGTCGTGATGAACGAGGCCTTCGATGTTCTCGAGAAAAAATACCGTAAAGAACGGGAAAAATTCAGGGAGAAAAAGCGGCGGGGCAAGCGGGATCTCCAGTCCACGGGAATCGTCGAAAGCCCGGCCGAGCTGCCTCCCCGGGTCGTCCGAGTCGCTTATTATGCGGTCAAACCGCTGACGGTCGCCGACGCCCTCGTCGAACTCAACCTCCGCCGGAAGGAAGTCCTGATGTTCCGTCCGGATGCGGATGAAGACCGGTGGGCGGTCCTCTTCCGCCGCAAGGACGGAAGCTTCGGCTTGGTCCAACCGGAATGAAAAAACGCCGCCTCGCCGCTTCCCGGGCCCGGTTCGCTTCGCCGGCCGTCGTCTCCGGCGGGCTTCTGCGGATGTTCGGCCTGGGGGTGCTGATTGTCGGCGACAGCGGCGTCGGGAAAAGCGAGAGCTCCATCGAGCTGGTCGCCCGCGGCCATAAGTTCATCTCCGATGACGTGGTCGAAGTCCGGCGCCTGCCGAACGGGAAGATCCTCGGCCGGGCCCCGATCCTCAGCCGCTATTTCATGGAGCTCCGCGGCCTGGGGATCATCAACATCCGGTATATCTTCGGGGTCAAGTCGATCCTTCTGGAATCGGGGATTGACCTCGTCATCCGGCTGAAAAAGTGGAGCCCGAAAAAGGAATACGACCGGCTCGGCCTCCGCTTCCCCGAGGACCACCTCATTCTCGGCGTCCGGATCCCCCAGCTCAACATCCCTGTCGCTCCGGGCCGGAATATCGCCACGTTGATCGAAGTGGCCTGCGTTTCCCATGTCCTGCAAAAGCAGGGCCACCGGGCCCAGGAGCAGCTGATCCGCCGCCTGGACCGGGCCATGGCCGCCCAGGAAGGCCGCCTGCCATGAACCGGGTACCCGGCCGCTTTCTCGTCATCACCGGCCTGTCCGGCTCGGGAAAGTCCGTGGCCAACCGCTTCCTCGAAGACTTGGGATTCTTCTGCGTCGATAACCTTCCGGCCAAGCTCATGCCGTCGTTTGTCGACCTCCGCCGCCGGAAAATGGATGCCCTGGACCGGGTCGCCCTGGTCATGGACATGCGGGAGCAGGGATTCCTCAAGGATTTTCCCCGGGAATGGGAAAAAATCCGGAAGACGCCGGGCGCCCTGCTCCTTTTCTTCGACGCGTCCGACGAAACGATCGTCCGGCGGTTCAGCGAGAGCCGCCGGCAGCATCCCTTGTCCCGAGGCCGGTCGGTCCTGGATTGCGTCCGCCTGGAGCGGAAGCGCCTCGCTCCGATCAAGGACCTGGCCGACGAGGTCATCAACACGTCGACGATGACGATCGCCCATCTCCGCGACGTTTTGGCCCGGCGATTCGCCCAGGCCGGCAACCGGCCCCTTCAAATCCGGGTCGAGAGCTTCGGCTACAAGCACGGTATCCCGATGGATGCCGACCTGGTCTTCGACACCCGGTTCCTGCCCAATCCGTTCTACGAGGAGCGGCTCCGGGACCGCCCGGGGACGGATCGGGCCGTCCGTGAGTTCGTCCTCCGTTCGGCCGGAAACCAAGACCTTCCTGGCCGAGGTCACCCGGTTTTTGAAATTCTGCCTCCCGAGGTTCGAAGCCGAGGGGAAGAGCCAGCTGGTGATTGCCGTCGGCTGCACCGGCGGCCGCCACCGCTCGGTCGTCGTGGCCGGATATCTCGGGGATACCCTTGGCCGCGGCGAAATATGATATAAATGTTTTCCATCGGGACGTGGCCAAATGATCGGCGGACTTATCGTGATGCACGGAAGGCTCGGGGAGGAGCTCCTCAACGTCCTGACCATTATCCTCGGCGAAACGACGAACATCGAAGCCATCTCCATCGGCTGGTACGACGACGTCGAGGAATCGAAGAAAAAAATCGCCGCCAGCCTCAAGCGCGTCGACCAAAAGAACGGCGTTGTCATTTTCACCGACATGTTCGGGGGCACGCCGTCCAACCTGAGCTTCACCTTTCAAAAGGACGGAGTTGTGGAGATCATCACAGGGGCCAACCTGCCGATGCTGATCAAGTTCATCTCGCTCCAGCGGGGAACCCAGCTGCGCGAGGTGGCCAGGAAAGTCGTCGAACAGGGCCGGAAAAATATCCATCTGGCCAGCGCCATCCTGGACGGCAGGAAATCTTGAGATGATCGAAAAAACCATCCTGATCAAAAACCGCCTCGGGCTCCATGCCCGGGCCGCGGTCAAGTTCGTCAACCTGGCCAACCGGTTCGCGTCCGACGTCCGGATCGTCAAGGACGACAGCGACGTGGACGGCAAAAGCATCCTCGGCATCCTGACCCTGGCCGCGACCCAGGGGACGGACATCACCCTCCGTCTGGATGGGGAGGACGAGGCGGCGGCTCTTCAAGCCATCGTCGAGCTGATCGACGGCCGGTTTGGCGAGAAAGAGTAGCCGGGAACGGGCCCATGGATTACCTACGCCTTCGGGGCATCGGCGTCTCCCCGGGGATCGTCCTGGGCGAGGTCGTCCTGGCCGACCGGATTCTCTTTTCCCCGCGGAAGGAATACGTCCCGCCCTACCGCGTCCAGGAAGAGCTCGCCCGTCTCAAGGCGGCCGTTGACCGGACCCGCGAGGAAATCACCGGCATCAAGGACCAGGTCCGGGAGATGGTCGGCGAGGAGCACGCGTTCATCTTCGACGCTCACCTGCTCATCCTCCAGGACCCGGCTCTTACCTCCGGGCTCGATCGCCTGATCCGGGAGGAAAACGTCCGGACGGAATCGGCTCTGGCCGAAATCCACGAGCATTATCGGGCGCTTATTCGCGGCCATCAGCGACGATTACATCCGGCAGCGCCAGGCGGACGTCACCGACGTTCTGACCCGCATCCACCGCAACCTGGACGCCGGCACGGACAAGGTCGCGTCCGAGGACCTCCGGGGAAAAATCCTCGTGGCCCACGACCTCCTTCCTTCGGAAGCGGCCACTCCGGCTGAGCCAGGGCGGCGTATTGGCCGTGGTCCTGGACCAGGGCGGCCCGACCTCCCATGCGGCCATCCTGGCCCGCTCGCTCGATATCCCGACGGTCGTCGGGCTCCACGACATCACCCAGCGGGTGGACGCCCACGACACAGCTGATCGTCGACGGGACGGACGGCGAGGTCATCATCAATCCGCCGCTGATGGTCCGGAAAGAATTCCAGAGCAAGCGGGCCAAATACGAGATCTATCGGCAGGAGCTTCGCCGGGTCGCGACCTGGGCCTCGGTCACGCTGGACGGCGTCCGGTTTACCCCGATGGCCAACATCGAGCTTCCCGAGGAGATCGGACACGCCCTATCCTACGGAGCCGAGGGCGTCGGGCTCTTCCGCTCGGAGTTCATCTACCTCCAGCGCTCGACCCTGCCGACGGAAGAAGAGCACTTCGAGATCTACAGCCGGCTGGCCCGGGAGGTTTCGCCCCGGCCGGTGTATATCCGGACGATCGACATCGGCGGCGAAAAAGCCCTGCCCCAGCTGAAGATCGAAGCCGAGCCGAATCCGGCCCTGGGCCTGCGGGCGATCCGGTTCTCGCTTCGCAATCGGGAACTGTTCCGCATCCAGATCCGGGCGATCCTCCGGGCTTCGGTCCAGGGGAACATCCGGGTCATCGTTCCCGATGATCACGGAGATGGAGGAGATCGGCGAGATCCGGGCTATGTTCGCCGAAGCCCGGGAGGAGCTGACCGCCGAGGGCAAGGCCTTCGATCCGGCCGTCCCCGTCGGCATCATGATCGAAGTCCCGGCGGCGGCGGCCATCGCCGACCTGCTGGCCCAGGAAGTGGATTTCTTCAGCATCGGGACCAACGACCTGCTCCAGTATTACCTGGCCGTGGACCGGTCCAACGAGCACGTGTCCTATCTTTACAAGCCCCTTCATCCCGGCGGCCCTGCGGCTGCTGAAGCACGTCATCACCTCGGCCGTCCGCCACGGCAAGGACGTCGCCATCTGCGGGGAGATGGCCGCCGACCCGCTCCTGGCCATCATTCTTCTCGGGCTCGGCCTGCGGACGTTCAGCATGAATCCGATCTTCATCCCCCGGGTCAAGAAAGCGCTTCGGGCGGTGGAGGTCCGGACGGTCCGGCGGGTCGGTTCAGCAGGCCATGAACCTGCGCTCGGCCCAGGAAGTGGAGGAGTTCATCATCGAAAAGCTTTTGTTGAAATATCCCGACGCGTTCTTGATGACGGGCCCGTCGTTATGACCGAGAGCCCGGGTTGGATTATTTTCGCCCGTAGGTGTCTTCCAGGCGGACGATGTCCGCTTCGTCGGAATTGCCCAGCCAGATCTCCATGATCCGGGCGGGGTGCGTTCCGACGCCGCGGAGGCGATGACGGGCTTCCCGGGGAATGTAGATTTCCTCGTTGGCGGCCGGCCGCCAGACGCGCTCGTCCACCGTGACCTCCAGCCCTTCGTCGAGGGCGACCCAGAATTCCGCCCGCCGGTTGTGATACTGGAGCGACAGCGAACCGCCGGGCTCGACGGTGATGATCTTGATGCTTCCGGCCTGTTCGTGGGGAAAGGCCCGAAATTTCCCCCAGGGGCGGTGGTCCTCGATGATCCGGGCGCGGAAATCCGCGCTCGTCCTCAGAAGGGCGACATCGTCTTCGCCGATGGGCCCGACGGGTTCCTCGTCGGACGGAAAATCGGCCGGGGGGGCGTCTTGGCCCGAGTCGCGGTAGGGGGCGTCGATTTCCTCGCCCGCGGGCGTCGGCCTGGGAATCCCGGGAACCCAGCAGGACGATATTGTAAGCTTCGATTTCGGTCGTTTTCCGCTTGTTCCCGTCGCGGTCCTGCCAGCTCCGGGTCCGGAGCTTTCCTTCGACCAGGATCTGCTTCCCCACTTCGAGGAAGCGCTCGCAGAATTCGGCCAGCTTTCCCCAGGCGTAAAGCGAATGCCACTCGGTCTTGACCGTGGCCTGGTTGGTCTGGGGATTGAACGACCGTCTCGTTGGTCGCCATGGTGAACCGGGCGACGGATCGGTCGCCCTGGGGGAGATGCCGGATTTCCGGCCGTTGGCCGATCCGGCCGATCAGAATGACTTTGTTCAGGCTGTTCTGGTCTCTCATTTGATGTCCTGCAGTTCCTTGAGCTTCTCCTTGGCTTGCTCGGCTTCTTCTTCGAGTGGGATACTTCGAGATCAGAAGCTTGAGGACGGCGACGGCCTCGGGTTTCTTTTTCAATTCGGCCAGGGCGAATCCCTTTTTAAGATAGGCCGCGGCGATCTTGTCGCTCATCGGATAGTCCAAGATCAGCTGGTCGAAGACCTCGATGGCCTGGGCGTATTTTTTCTGGCTGAACCGGCATTCCCCGATCATATAAAGGGCATTGTCGGCCAAGGGGTTGGCGCCGAATTGCTCCCGGTAGAGGGTAAATCCGTCCATCGCCAAATCGAAATTGCCCTTGCCGTAGTCGGCCTGGGCGGTCTGGTACAATTCCTGGGCGGAGAGCCCGGAGAGCGGGGCGGTCTTTCGCCGGGCGGGGCTTCCACTTCTGTTTTTTTTGGCCGGCGGGCCTTTTTCCTCGGGCTTGGCCTTGGCCGCGGGCGTCTTTCTCTTCCGGGCCGGGGGCCGGTACCTCGGCCGCCGGCGTCTTCAGGGCCAGGATGTCCTCGGCCATCTGCAGAAGCCGGCTTCGATCTGGGACAGCTGCTCCTGGATGGCCCGGACCTGCCCCGGGACGTCCCCCCAGCCTTCCTGGTTTCGGGCCTGGAATTTCTGGAAGTCCTTGAACTGGGCGACGAGTTCGCGGACGAGGTCGCCGAGGGCTTTGAGGTCTGCGGCCGACTGGTCGAGCCGTTTTTCGATCCGTTGGTTTTGAAGCTTGAGGGCCTGGATGTCCTCATACATCAGCTCGTACGCCTTCTTGCTGCGGTCCTGGGCCAGCGCCGGGCAGGGCCAAGACCGGCGATCAGCAGGAGCCCGAGCGAGACGGCGCATCGTCGGATTACTTTTCGATGACGAGGAACTGGGCCCGGCGGTTGTTGGCCCAGGCGGCTTCGTCCTTGCCCATGTCGAGCGGCTGGCTTTTGCCGTAGGAGATGATCTTCATCCGGTCGGCGGGAATGCCGAGGGAGACGAGATAGTCCATCGCGCTCTTGGCCCGCTTCTCGCCGAGGGCCAGGTTGTACTCTTCGGTGCCGCGCTCGTCGCAATGGCCTTCGACGAGGATCTTGGCCGTCCGGTATTTCTTCAACCAGGCGGCGTTGGCTTCGAGCACCGGCTTCGCGTCGTCGCGGATGAAGTACTTGTCATAATCGAACCGGATCGTCTTCAGAGGTCCGTTCCTGGTTGATCTGGTCGAGCGTTTTCTTCATGAACAGCTCTTCTTCGGAGAGCGTGGGCGGCTTCACGGGCCGGCGTTTCTTCCTTCACCTGTTCCACTTTCGGCTGTTCCTGGGCCTGCGGCGGCGGAGGAGGCGTGGGTTTCGTTTTCGGTTTGCAGGAAATCGTGAACGAGACGGCGAGCAAGCAGATCAATGCGAGGATGAGAATTTTTTTCATGGGGCCTCCTTAAAATTGGGAGTCGGATGGGGGGCCTTACGATCGCCACCGTCACTTTCCAATATACATGGATTAAGACGGGGTGTCAATTCGATTTGTCTCACTTCAAACCGTGTTCCGAGAATCTGCGGCCTTTTTCCGGCCTCCGCAGAGCGCCCCGGGGGGCGAGATGTCAGGGTGGTCAGTTAGACCATTTGGCGATCTTGTTCTGGCCGACGGAGGTCAGCTTCCGGAGGTTTCGGCCGTCGGCGTCGATGACGTGGATCTGGTTCGAGCCGCTGACGTTGGAGGTGAAGAGGATGTGCCGGCCGTCGGGCGACCAGGACGGCGATTCGTTCCGGGCATTGATTTCGGTCAGCTTGGAGATCTGCCGGGAGAGGACGTTGTAGATATAAAGGTCGAAGACGTTGTCCACCCGGGCGACGTAGACGATCTTATCCCCGATGGGCGACCAGGCCGGGGCGTCGTGGTGGTTGGCCCCGAAGGAGATCCGGCGGAGGTTTTGGCCTTCGGCGTCCATGATGAAGATCTGGTTGCTGCCTCCGCGGTCCGAGGTGAAGACGATCTCCCGGCCGGTGGGCGACCAGCAGGGCGTCATATCCACCAGCGGATTGAAGGTCAGACGCTTGATTCGGCCGACGCGGGTGGGATTGGACTCGATATCGGCCACGTAGATTTCATGGTTCCCGTCCATCGTCGAGGCAAAGGCAAGTTTCTTTCCGTCGGGCGACCAAGCCGGAGTGTAGTTTCCGCCCTTGAGGGAGACGGGTGTCCGGGACCGGGTTTTTTCAAAAATGTCGAGGATGTATACGCCGACGACATTGTTCTGCCAGGAGCTGTAGGCCAACCGGCGGCCGGACGGGTCCCAGGCCGGATTGGAATCATTGACTTTGTTGAAGCGTCAGGCGGGTCTGGTTGGCCCCGTCGTAGTCCATGAGGTAGAGCTCCTCGTTTTTGTCCCGGTTGCTGACGAAGGCGATCTTGGAGCTGAAGATCGGCTTTTCGCCATAGGCCTTCATGATCTCGTCGGCGGCAAGATGAGCCAGGGACCGGTAGTTTTCGTCCTGAGTACTGATAGCTCTTGGGCGGGACAATCGTTTTTCCGGATCTTGACGTCATAGAGATACCACTCGAAGATGATCCCGCGGGCGGGAGCCGGGACAACGCGGGCGGCAAACAAGACGCTGGCTTCGATGGATTTCCATTCCTCGAAATCGGGTTTTGTGATGTCGGTCAGGGGACGGATCAAATTGTAGTGGGTTTTTGGAAGAGGCGCAAAAACGCGGGAGTACGAGAATATCGGCTTCGAAGACCGCCTGGATCTCCTCGGCCGCTTTCCTGGCCTCGGGGGAGAAAAGAAACGGCGGCAGGGCGATCGGGACGGCCGGCATTCCTTGGCTGATTCTCAAGTCGAATTCCTGTTGGGCGGCGACCGGGACGGCTGCCGCCAGCAGGACGGTAAACAGCGCGGAAAGGAGTTTGTTCATCGTTTATGCTCAAAAAGGAGATTGATTCCGAGGTATTCCCCGTCATACTCGCCGGGGAGGGGAGGGAACGGAACGGCGTTGGCCACGGCCCGCTGGGCGATCAGGTCGAAAGCGAGGACTCCGCTGGTCTGCTTGATATCGATCTTGGAGATCGTGCCGTTGCGATAAATCCGGAAATAGATCATGGTCTGAAGAATGACGTCCGGGCCGGGGTCGATGCGGCTTGGAAACCAGTTGACCTGGATTCCATCCCGAACTCTGTTGATGTAATAGGCGTAGGGAAAGTTGGCCAGCCCATCGCCGAATCCGTCGCCGATGCCCCCGCCACCTTCGCCGGTTCCCGTTCCTTCGCCTTCTCCGCCCAGGCCGATCAACATGCCCGAGCTCTTCGCCGGTCAGGCCCGCCGTTCCCGCGACCGTTCCCGTTTTCGGTTTCGGGCTCGGCGTTGGACACGGACGCTTTTTTCTCGGGACCTGCTTGCGCTTGGTTTTGGCGTCGTCGACCGGATACCGAAGCTTGGATTCGACCTTCGGCTTGACCTTGTCGGGGGTGGTCAGATCGCGGAGCGTTTCCTTCTTGGCCGCGGGGGCCGGGATTTCGGTCTTGACGGCGGCCGCGGCTTTTCCACTCTGGCCGCCGGCCGGCCGGCCGTTGCCGCCTCCCCCGATCCCGCCCATTCCGAGATAATGGATGATGCCCTTGGGCGTCGCTTTTTTCGGCAAGGCGGGATTGATGAGGATGAAGGCGAAGAGAAGGACGTGGGCGGCGGCCGAAACGGTCAGGGCCCGCTTGAAGGCCTTATCGCTTAACCGGGCCCCGGCGATCATTTCCGCCGAACCTTTTTCTCCTCGGGCTGGACCATGAGGCCGACGGTCTCGATCCCCAGTTTTTTGACGATGTCCAGGACGTCGATGACGAAGCCGAAGGGCACGTTCTTGTCCGCTCGAAGAAAGACGATCCGCTTGGTTTTGCCGTAGAAGGCGTTCGACAGCCGGTTTTCCAGGAGGTTGATGTTGATGATCGCGTCGCCGACGTAGATGGTCTGGTCGGATTTGATCGTGATCGGAAGGCCTTCGTCGGCCGGGGCGGTGTCGGTCTCGGCCGTCGGGAGGTCCACGCCGATGCCGCTTTGCATCATCGGGGCGGTGACCATGAAGATGACCAGGAGGACGAGCATGACGTCGACGAACGGGGTGACGTTGATCTCGGAGAGGGCCGTGCCGACGTCGCGCTTGGCCCGGACGGTCGGGAGCTTAGGGAGTACCATAGAGGCGCTCGGCGATGCTCAGGAGCTCGAGGGAGAAATCCTCCATGTCGGTGATCTGGTCCTTGAGCTTGTGGAGGAACATGTTGTAGGCCATGACCGCCGGGATGGCGGCGAACAGGCCGACGGCCGTGGCGATCAGGGCCTCGGCGATGCCCGGGGCGACCGAAGACCAGGCTGGTCGAGCCGGTGACCCCGATCCCGATGAAGGTGTCCATGATGCCCCAGACCGTGCCGAAAAGCCCGATGAAGGGCGAGACGCTCCCGGTCGTGGCCAGGAAGCCCATCATCTTCTCCATCCGGGCGACCTCGGCGTTGCTGGCCTTGGTCAGGGCCCGGCTGAGGTTCTCCAGGCGCGAGCCGCCGTTGCCCTCTTCGCCGGCTGATTTCTGCTGTTTGGCCAGGTAGGCCATTTCCTTGTAGCCGGCCGTAAAACAGCGCGGCCGCCGGGCTGCCCGTGATACGTTTTGGCCGATTCGTTGACTTCGGTCAGGCTCCGGCTTTTCTTGAAGACGTCCAGGAATTTTTTGTTCTGCTCGGTGGCCGTCCGGAAGGTTTTCCGCTTGAAGATGATGATCGTCCAGGAGAAGACCGAGAAAAACAGAAGGACGAGGAGAATCAGCTGGACGATGACGGAGGCGTTAGCGATCAAGGTGAAGATGTTCATGGTTCTTCAGTTCAGGATAGCACAGGGGGAAAGCGGATTCAACGAAACCGGCCGGAACGGACTTCCGTGATCTTTTCGTCGGACGGGTCCTGGATCGGCCTGGGCTTTGCCAGGTTCTCGTCTCGGCGTGCCGACAGTGTCACCCCCAAACTTCTCACGGCACATCGCGTTTTTTGCGATGCGATGGATTCTCGCTGTCAACGTTTCGAATTTGGGGGGCCCCCAGCCTCCCACCCGTCAGACGGCTTGATCCTCAGCGCCGATTTGCGAGGTCCTGATGATTCAATCGGTTTTCGGCCGGTGAGTCGTCGAACCGCTTTCCCCCTGTGCGCGGGTAGTGGTAGGGGAAAGCGGATTCAACGAAACCGGCCGGAACGGACTTCCGTGATCATCTCGTCTGACGGGTCCTGGATCGAATCAGACGAGCAGGCCGGTGAGGATGGCCACGGCGACTTCCTTGGCCGATTCGCCGCTTTCGTAGACCGGGCCGACGCAGGAGGGGCAGCCGGATTTGCAGGGGCAGGCGGCGATGGTCTTCAGGCAATAATCGAGGAGCTTCTTGTCCAGGTCGAAGAGCGTCGGGCTCAAGCCGATTCCGCCGGGGTAGTTGTCGTAGAGGAAGATGTTGGGCTCGAAGTCCGGGTCCAGCGGTGGTGAATCCGGGCCCTTTCTGGACCTTGGCCAGGACGTCCTTGGGCGGGATCGACTCGCCCGTCGAATTGTCGCCGATCGAGACGCCCAGGTCGTGAATGTCGCACATGAGGAAAAGCGGGGCGACGTTATGGAGGATGTAGGACAGCCCGTAGAGGCCGTTGATCTTTTCCTCGGGATCGTATTGGAGGGAAGCCAGGAGGTCGCCCGGGATGGTCGCCCACCAGGCGGTCGTGGACATTTCGTTCTGGGGCAGGCTTAAGTCGCCGGCCCCGACGTTTTCCTGGGTGTGGAACTTGATCTTCTTAAAGCCGACAACCTGGGTGGCGACGTGGACTTCGCCGTGGCGGACATCGAAGCGGTCGAGATGCCGTTTATCGAACTCGTCGAGAATCTTGATTTTCGTGTAGTCGATGGCGTCGGTGTAGTAGTCGATATCGGTCTTCTTGACGTAGGCCTTGCGCTCGGTGAAGTCGAGCTTCTCGACGTAGTACTGCTCGCCCTCGCAGATGTAGATGGCCTTCTCGTGCAGCGTCGTCAGGGCTGCGGTGAAATCGACTTCGGCGATGATCCGCGTTTTCTCGGTCGTGTCGACGACGACGAAGTTGTCCGAGGAGATCGACCGGAGGCTGACGCCGTCGGCCGGGTAGGCGTCCTGCGTCCAGTACCACTTGTCCTTGGCGTGGTGGAGGTACTTTTCCTCCTCGAGGAACTTGAGGATTTCGGCGATCTCGGCCCGGCCGAACTTCTCCCCGTCCTGAAAGGGCAGCTCGAAAGCGGCGCACTCGACGTGGTTGATGAGGATGGTCAGGTTGTCCGGATTGATGAGAGCCCGCTCGACCGACTTGGAGAAGAAATAGTCGGGATTGTTGATGATGAACTGGTCGAGCGGCGCGCTGGAGGCGACCAGGACCGCGGCCGAGGCTCCGGATCTTTCGGCCGGCCCGGCCGATTCTCTGCCAGGTCGAGGCGATCGTCCCGGGATAGGACGCCAGCACCGCCACGTCGAGCGTGCCGATGTCGATCCCGAGCTCGAGGGCGTTGGTCGAGACGACGCCGAGGATTTTCCCTTCGCGGAGGCCCTTCTCGATCTCCCGGCGCTTGATCGGAAGATAACCGCCGCGGTAGCCGCGGATCAGGCCCTCCTGTTTGATCGTTCTCTCCAGGTCCTCCTTGAGATAGGTCAGCAGCACCTCGGTGACCAGGCGGCTTTGGGCGAAGACGATCGTCTGGAGGTTCTGGTGGAGGAAGATCGACGCGACCCGACGGCTCTCGTTGACGTACGAGCGCCGGATGCCCAGGGCTTGGTTGACGACAGGCGGGCAGTAGAAAATCACGTATTTTTCGCCCCGCGGCGCGCCGTTGTCGTCGATCAGCACGGCCGGGGCCTCGATCATCTTCTCGGCCATCTCCAAGGGGTTGGCGATCGTGGCCGTGCAGAGGATGAACTGGGGGTTGGCCCCGTAAAAAGCGGCGACCCGCTTGAGCCGGCGGAGGACGTTGGCCAAATGGCTGCCGAAGATGCCGCGGTAATTATGGAGCTCGTCGATGATGACGTATTTTAGATTTTCGAAGAGCTTGATCCATTTGGTGTGGTGAGGCAGGATCCCGGCGTGGAGCATGTCGGGATTGGTCAGGACGATATGGCCCCGGGCCCGGATGGCCCGGCGGGCGTCCTGGGGCGTGTCGCCGTCGTAGGTGAAGATCCGGATCTCCTCCGGCAGCCTGGCGATGGTTTCGTCGAGCTCGGCCCGCTGGTCGTTGGCCAGAGCTTTTGTCGGGAAAAGGTACATGGCCCGGGCGGACGGGTCCTTGAGGATCGTATCCAGCACCGGGAGGTTGTAGCAGAGCGTTTTGCCCGAAGCGGTCGGGGTGACGACGACCGGGTTGCCGCCTTCTTTGACCGCCTTCCAGCAGGCGTGCTGGTGGATGTAGAGCCGCTGGTATCCCTTCTCCTTGAAAGCCGCGACCAGGGCGGGGTGGACGTCCTCCGGGTATTCCTCGTACCGGCCTTCCTGGGCCGGCAGATGCTTGATGGCCGTCAGGGAATCGGTCTTGAGGGCTTCGTCCCGGAGGATCTCGAGGGCTTTCTGGAGATTTTCTTCGCGGCCCATAGGCGCATGCTAGCGCATCGCCCGGCCTCGGTCAATTAGGGTTGGCGGATTTCTCGCGAGATTAGAATCTTATTTGTCGAGATTCATTTTCCGGAGCAGGTCCTGATACCTTGGCTCGGGTCGCAGACTGTCAAAAACCGCCCAAACCTTGAGAAACGCCATGGCCGATTCTTTCTCGATAAAAGCCTTTTCCAAATTCTCCAGGGCTTTGTCCGTCTCGCCGAGTCCTGTCCAGACGAGTGACTTCCACAGGGATCCGACGTAGCGGTCCTTCGCTAATCCTTCCAGCCGTTCGAGAATCCTAAAAGCCTCTTCCCGGTTTCCCGACGCGCCACAGGCTAAACCCAGGCAAGACAATGCCAGGGCGGAATCCGCCGAAAGCTCGGCGAATTTTCGAAGCGCGGGGAAGGCCTCGTCCCAGGTCTTTTTTTCGATGAAATTCAACCCCAGCCACATGTAAGAGAAGGAAAATTCGGGATCCGAATGGATGACGCGGCGCAGCTCCTCGATCGACTCGTCGAAACGTCGGGCGAAGTAAAGAGCCCAGGCGACATGTGTGGGCGGAGCCGGCTCGAGAGGCTCCAATTCCTGGCCCCTCTTCATCTCGCGGACGGCTTCGTCAAAACGACCCGTGCAATAAAGGAAATTTCCATACCACAAGTGGGCCTCCGGGTAATTCGGCTTCATCCGGAGGGCTTTTAGAAAATACTGCTCGGCGGTCTGCCAATCCCGGTCATACCACATGGCAATCCACCCCAGCGTGGGGTAGACCTCGGCCAGCTCGGGGTCGATCTCCAAGGCTTTTGGACGCCGCCGCCTTCGCCCGGGCATAGGCCTGGCGGGGATCCATGAAGCTATAAACGCCGAGAATGCCGAAGGCGTCGGCGATGCCCACATGAGGCATCGCGTATCCGGGATCTTTCTCCGCGGCTTGTTGGAAGTATTGGAGGCTCTTCTGCAAGCCCCGTTCGTAGCGCCGTTTCCAGAAATAGAGCCCTTTCAAATACAACTCGTAGGCTTCGGGGTCTTCCGTCGCCCGTTTGAGGAGCTTTTCCTTTTCGTCTTTCAGCATATTCGGCTTCAGGTGATCGACGATCGTCAGCGCGATCTCTTCCTGGATGTCGAAGATGTCTTTCATCTCCCGGTCGAATTGGCCGGACCAGACATGATATCCGTCGGCAACATTGATGAGCTGGGCGGTGATGCGCAGCCTCGGCCCGGCTTTCCGGACGCTGCCTTCCAGAACCGAGCGCACGCCCAATTTCTCTCCGACTTCCCGGACATCGACGTTCTTGTCCTTGAAAGCGAACGCCGAGCTCCGGGCCGACGACCTGCAGCTCCCGGATATGGGTCAAGGCATTGATGAGCTCTTCAGTCAGGCCGTCGCAGAAATATTCGTTTTCCTTGTCCGCGCTCATGTTCGCAAACGGCAAAACGGCCAGCGACGGGATGCGGCGAGCCACCGCGATGCCGGGAGCGCCGCCCGCCCGAGCGGAATTCTTTTCACGCTTCAGCCGGGCCAAGTCGATCAAAAGATCTTTGGCGGATTGATAACGGAGCTCTCGGTCCTTCTCGATGGCCTTGGAGATGATTCTTCCCAAGGCTTCCGGCGTCCCGGGTTTTATGCGTTCGGGAGGCGGCGGCGCTTTATGCAAGATCGCATCGAACATGGCGGCGTTTGTGTCCCCTTGGAAAGGCAGGTTGCCCGTCGTCATTTCGTAAAGGACAACCCCCAGCGAGAAAAGGTCTGTCCGCGGATCCAGGTCCTTCCCCAGGGCCTGTTCCGGAGACATATAGGCTACCGTTCCGACAACCATGCCCGGGAGTGTCAGAGGCAGATCGACCGTTCGTGTCTCGGCCGCGGCCATGGCCACTTGCGTCGGCTTGGCCAACCCGAAATCGAGGATCTTGGCCTGCCCCCGCCGCGTGAGGAAGATGTTGTCCGGCTTGATATCCCGGTGGATGATCCCTCCGGCGTGGGCGACCTCCAAACCCTCGGCCACGCCCAGAGCCACTTCGAGGATCTCGTCCAATCCCAACGGTTCGCGAAGGATGCGTTGCTTGAGCGTTTGGCCTTCGAGAAACTCCATGGCGATGAAGCGTCGCCCGTCCTGTTCGTCGATGTCGTAGATGGTGCAAATATTCGGGTGATTCAAGGCCGAAGCCGCCTGGGCTTCCCTCTCCAGACGCTCCAAAGCCTGATGGTCCCGGGCCAGCTCATCAGGCAAAAACTTCAGGGCGACAGGGCGCTTGAGCCGGGTGTCCTCCGCCTTGAAGACCACGCCCATGCCTCCGCCGCCGAGCTTCTCCAAAATTCTGTAGTGCGACGCTTTTTTCCCTGTCATGGCTTGCTCGTTTTCAGAAGATTATCCCAGACCCCGGAAAGTGTCAACAATGTGGGGGTGATGAGAGGCTGAGCCCGGAGAGTCTCTCTTTTTCTCGGAATGCGGCCGGAGAATGCGAAAACCATTACTTCCTTACTTGACAGAAATAAGGATTCCGGCGATAATTTCCGTGAGGTGAGCTCTCATGCTATGTAAAAGAACGTATAAGAACCAGGTCACGATCCCGAAAAAAGTGATGGAGAAGTTCGCGGACGCCGAATACTTCGAAGCGACCGCCGAGGAGGGGAAAATTACCCTGACTCCCGTCGAAATCTCTCCTCGGGGCAAATCGGGCTTGGACAAGATCCGGAAAAAGATGTCCGCCCTCGGGGTGACGTCCCGGGATGTCGATGAGGCCATTGCCTGGGCCCGCAAAAAGTGAATCGATCTCCGCTGCCCCGCCTCGTTCTCGATACCAATGTTTTCGTGTCCGCCGTTCTTTTTGGAGGCAAGCCGGGCCGGATTCTTTCCGTGATCCAGGCCGGGAAAGGCCGTCTGCTTCTCTCCGCCCCGGTTCTCAAGGAATACATCAGGGTGCTGGCTTATCCGAAATTTGACTTATCGCCGGCCGATATCCGGAGGTTGGTTCAAGATGAGCTTATTCCCCGGAGCGAACCCGTCCGAATATCGACGAAAGTCCGAGCCGTCCATGCGGATCCTTCGGATGATAAATTTCTCGAACTCGCCGTCGAGGGGAAAGCCGATTTTATTATCAGCGGAGACGGCCATCTCCTCGCGTTGAAAACGTATCGCGGGATTCCGATTCGCTCGGTTGATGGAGCCCTCGCGGTGCTTGAGGAATAGGCGCGGGAGGCCGCTCAGGGCCGACGATATTTCGGATCGGAGATTCTCAGCTTGACGAGAGATAGCGCTCCCTCTTCCGTCTCTTCGAGGGCATAGATGAAACGCCCTCGCAGGGCCTTGATATCCAGGTTGTCTTTGATGAAGAAGCTGTCCAGCAACCGGCCTTTCCCAAATTATTTTCTCTTCGGCGGGGAAAAGGCGTAACGAATCCGCATCGGCCGCCGTATTGATGGTGAGTTTATTATATGTACATAACTTATGTATAAGATGGCGTGGAGAAAAGCACATGCGCGAACTGACCGTTCTCGAACAGATCATCCTGGCCTCGATCATCCACCTGGGGGATGACGCCTACGGCCTGGCCATCCGGAAAACGGCGAAATCCCTGTCGGGGAAAAGTCTCATGTACGGAGCGCTCTATAACGCCCTGGATCAATTATCTCGGAAAGAATACGTCACCAAGGAAATCCGCAAGCCCGAGGCCGGCGACGGCGGGCATGAGCGGATTTATTACGCCGTGACGCGCGAGGGGAATCAAGCGCTCCGGACCGCATACCGGCTCCATCAATCGATCTGGACGAGCATCCCCGAAACCACGCGCAAATTTGAGCGCTAAGGCCGGGAACATGAGCTCTCCCCGTTTGGCTCGTTGGATCCTCTCGCGGCTGCGCCGCTTTGAAGGCGAATACCTGATCCGGCGCGAGTTCGAGGAGGAATTTCGGGACATCGCCTTGCGACGGGGGGCGCTCGCGGCGCGAGCCTGGTATTGGGGTCAAGCCCTTTACGCCCTTTTATCCTATTTGAAATTGTCGGTTGCGATAGGAGCTTCGATGTTTAAAAATTATTGGAAAACCGCCTTGCGTCAGATGGAAAAGCATAAGGGCTATACGCTCATCAACCTCGCCGGCCTGGCCGTCGGGATTGCCGGCTGTCTCCTGATTTTCGTCTTCGTTCGAGACGAGTCAAGCTATGACAATTTCCACCCGGACCTGGACCGTTTGTATCGCGTGGCCATGCGCTATGATTCCGCGAGCTTGACCCGGGAATTCGCCAAGGTCGGGCCGCCGGTGGGGCCGATGCTAAAGCGGGATTTTCCCCAGGTCGAGTCCGTTGCCCGCCTGATGAAGCTGCCCCAACCGACCCTTCGCCGGGCCGCCCGGATCGATTATGAAACACGCGGCTATTACGCCGAACCCGGCATCTTCGGAATTCTCTCGTTCGATTTTTTGGCGGGAAATCCCGCCAAAGCGCTCGACCGTCCGGGGACAGTTATCTTGTCCGATCGCCTGGCCCGGAAATTTTTTCCCGACGAGGATCCTCTCGGCGAAACCCTGGCCATCGACGGGGAAGATTTCCAGGTCACCGGAATTATCCGGAATGCTCCCCCGAATACCCATCTGAAATGCGATTTTCTGGTTTCCTTTTCGACGATCGAGAATGAAGAGATGGCCCAGGCCTGGGGCCGGACGAATTTCTATACGTACCTCAAGCTCAAGCCCGAAGCGAGCGCGGAGGATCTCGGTCGGCTGATTTTCCGGCTCGAGCGCCCTTATCGGCCGGAGCGATCGACTGCCGCGGGTGCCCGGGAAAATTCCTATTGGCTTCAACCGGTGAAGGGGATTCATCTGCATTCCCGGCTGGCCGGCGAGACCGAGCCCCCCGGAAATCCTCTTTATATTTATGTTTCGGCGTCGCTCGGCTTGTTGATCCTCCTGCTCGCTTGCATCAATTTCATCAACTTGTCGACTGGCCCGATTCGCGCCCCGGGCCAAGGAAGTCGGCATCCGCAAAGTCATGGGCGCGGAGCGGCGCCAGATCATCGCCCAATTCATCGGCGAGTCTTCGCTCCTCGCTTTCGGCGCCGGTCTGGCCGGCTGGGTCCTGGCCCGTTGGGCTTTGCCTCTCCTCAACGGACTTTCGGGCAAGGAGCTGACGGCGGCCGCGCTCCTTGATCCCGGGACGATCGGATTTGCGGCGCTTCCTCGTCCTGTTCATCGGCTATGTTGCCGGCGGGTATCCGGCATTCGTTCTTTCGAGCTTCGCGCCCGTCGGGATCCTCAAGCGGATCTTTTCCCCCGGAGGCCGGGGCGCCGGTCTGCGGAAGGTGCTGATCGTCGGCCAATTCGCGGTCACGTCCTTCCTTTTGGCCGGAACCTTGATCGTTTTCATCCAGGTTCGCTTCATGAGAAACGCCGACTTGGGATTTTCCAAGGAACAGAAGCTGGTCCTTCCCTTAGAGGGGGAGCTTTTGGCGGAAGACAAATTCGAGACGATCAAGTCCGAAATGCTGAGCCTCCCCCAAGTCCTGGGAACGACGGTTTCGTCCGGCGTTCCGGGGTATGGACTCGGCGCCTGGGCGACCGCTCCGGAGGGCGCTGATGACCAGGCCAAAGCGATGGCCTTTCTTTTTCTGGATCATGACTTCATCTCCGAGTATAAAATCCCGATCTTAGCCGGGCGCTCGTTCAGCCGGGAGCTTCCGGGAGACCGGAACGACGCCTTCCTCATCAACGAATCGGCCGTCCGCGCCCTGGGCTGGACGAGTCCCGAGGAAGCCCTGGGCAAGCGGCTGACCGGAAAATTCAAGGGGGCCGTCATCGGCGTCGTTAAGAATTTCAATTATGACGGCCTTCAAAGGGGGATCGAGCCTCTGATCATGGGGTATGGTCCGGACAAGAATATCAACATGTTCTCCCCGACGGGCACGCTGACCCTGACGCTTCGGACCGGCGGCCTCGAGGAAACGCTCTCCCGGGTGAAGAAGATCTGGGAGAAATTCAATCCGGATATTCCCTACTCCTTCTTTTTCATCGACGATTTGTTTGACCGTTTTTACAGATCCGAAACTAAAACCCGGACATTGTTCAGCGTTTTTGCCTTCCTGGGGTTGTTCATCGCCTGCCTCGGATTGTTAGGCCTGGCTTCCTTTATGGCTGAACGGCGGAGGAAGGAGATCGGCATCCGGAAAGTCCTCGGGGCCTCCTCCTCCGGAGTCGCCTGGAAGATGTCGGGGGAATTTGCCAAATGGATCCTCCTCGCCAACGGCCTGGCCGGTCCCGTTGTCTTTCTCATCATGACGCGGTGGCTCGAGCAATTCGCCACCCGGATCACGATCGGGCCCTGGATCTTCGCCGCGACGGTCTTTTTGACACTGGGCCTCGCCTTGCTGACCGTGGGTTTCCAGACGGTCAGGGCCGCCCGCGCCAACCCGGCCGAAGCGCTTCGTAGCGAATAAGCGCCCGGAGGGTTACCTCGTTCCGGATGTCCGAATCTCGACGGCGTTGATCCAGACGTTCCGGTCTTTCTGCCCCGCTTCGTCGAAGGCGTCGTTGTCGAATTCGAGGACGAGACGATACCTTCCGGGTTCTTCGATGTCGACCGTCATCAGGTAATCTTGGTCGCTCGGGCCGAGCTCGAAAACCTCTTCCGCATGATGCAGGGCCAGCCGAAGCCGGGCGAAGCTTCCGAAAGCCTCCGTTCCCCGGGCGTTGACCTGGATCCGGTACCGTCCCGGTTTCATCCGGATTTCCGGCGTAGAGAGACGGATGTTCCACGGCGCGATGATGATGTCCTCCGTCTGTTTCTGCGGAGGGCGCTCGGAGGCGAAGAGGGTCAGCGGCAGGCGATGCCGGCCTTGCAGGACTTCCAATTCGTCCGGCCGGACAAACAAGGCTGCGTGGACATGGCGGACGGAGAGGGCGGTCGCCTTCACCAGGGTCCGGTCGAGGCCTTCGAGGCGGGCGGCTTTTTCCGGATTTTCGACATGCCCTTCGAGAATCCAGGCGCCCGGGAGGAGTTTCTCTTTGATTTGCCGATTCATTTCCGCGGCGTCCCCGGCCGGGTCGATTTTCCGGCTGGAGCCGAAAACATGATTCAAATAGTAATCGAAGAAGGGATGGGCGAACACCGCATATTTTTTGGCCGGATCGGCCTCGGCGACATAGCGGGCGATATCCCGCCACCCCTGCTTGACGGGATTTTGGTAATAATTCCCCCGGGTGAAGCGGAGGCTCATTCCACTCATGATGAGGAGAACGGCGCAGAGAAAAGCTTGAGCCCGTTTTTCGGAAATCGTCGAGAGCGCCGCTGCGACGGCCAGGAGGAGGGCGGGGAGGACGACGATCGCGTTTCGATCGGTGAGCGGCGAGGGATGGCCGAATGACCGCCAATAAGGGAGGAAAAGTGATACGAACATCCAGCTCAGGAGAAGAAGCTTATGGGAAGGAAGCCATTCCGGGACTTGCGGCGAGGCGAGATAAAGGAGAAGAAGTCCGGCAAACAAAACAATCAAGAGCGTCTCGAATCCCAGGAACGACTTGAAATAATCCAGGAAGAAATCAGCCGCGGGCCGGCCCGTCCAGAAGCTTGTGACCTGGGTGATTTTCAGAATAGATTTGACCCACGGCAGGTATAAAACGCCGATCACGAGGGCGGCAAGGGCGGTGTTTTTGACCATAGGGACGCCGGATTTTCCTATCGGGGAGCAGGAAGAGCACGACGGTGATTTGCGAAGCAAGGACGAAGAGCCCGAAATAATGCGTGTAAATAAGAAGGGTAACCGCCGCCGCGTAGCCCAGGGCGGGCCGAGGGCCCGGATTCCGGATAAGCTTCAAGAAGGCGAGGAACGAAAACACGGTAAGGAGAAAGAGCAGGCTGTAGCTTCTGACTTCCTGGGAATACATGATATGGAAGATGTTCAGCGCGGTCAGGGCGGCGGCGAACAGGCCCGCGGTTTTGGAAAAGAGCTCGCGGCCGAGAAAATAGACGGCCGGAATCCCGGCGATCCCGGCCATGGCTGATAGCGATCTGAGGGCCAGCTCTCCGCCCCCGAACAGAAGCTCCCAAAGCTTGAGGAAAAGGAAATACAACGGCGGGTGAAAATCGTTTTGACAATAGGCGATGATCTCCGAAAAGCCGCGGGACAGCGTGCAATGAACGCTGCCGAGCTCATCGAACCAGAGGCTTTGGGCGGTCAGCCCTTTCAGCCGAAGAAATGCCCCGACGAGGGTGACGAGTGCGACGCCTCCTTCGATAGTCAGAAGACGTCTCTTGATCATTTGGATATTCATCGGGGCCCCCTCGCGGCCATTATAGGGGAGGGGCAACCCCATTTCAAACGGCTTGGGGGCGGGACCTCGGCTTCTTGCCGTGCGGGGCGAAAAGGCTTAAAATGATAAGGTTATGCTCGACGAAATTATCGTTAAGAAGGCGGCCCAGCACAATTTAAAGCGGATCGACGCCCGCCTTCCGCGGAATAAATTCATCGTCGTCACCGGTCCGTCCGGGTCCGGGAAGTCCTCCCTGGCCTTCGACACCCTGTTTGCCGAGGGCCAGCGCCGCTATATCGAGTGCATGTCGGCCTATGCCCGGCAGTACATGGACATGATGGAAAAACCCGAGGTCGAATCCATCGAGGGATTGTCCCCGGCCATCTCCATCGACCAGAAGACGATTTCGTCCAATCCCCGGTCGACGGTCGGGACCGTGACCGAGATGTACGACCTCCTCCGGCTGCTCTTCGCCCGGGTCGGCACGCCTCATTGCCCGTCCTGCGGCCGGGCCGTCAGCTCCCAGTCGACCGACCAGATCGTGACCCGGATCCTGGACTCGGCCAAGGGCCGGATCCGAATCCTGGCCCCGGTCATCAAGGGACGCAAGGGCGAATACCACCGGCTCTTCGACCGTCTCCGGAAGAAGGGCTTCGTCCGCCTGCGCCTGGACGGCGTCTTTCGGGACCTGGAGGAAGAGATCATCCTGGCCAAAACCCGTTCCCATACCGGAGAGGTCCAGGTCGACGACCTCCGGCCGACCGTCGCAAACCGAGCCCGCCTGGAAGAAGCCGTCGAAAAATCGATCGACCTGGCTGAAGGCGAGGTCCTGGTCCTGGCCGAGGACGGGAAGGAGACCTATTTTTCCCGGCGTCTCCGCTGCCCGGTCTGCGACGTCAGTCTCCCCGACCTTGAGCCGAGAAACTTTTCCTTCAACAGCCCCTACGGAGCCTGTCCCCGCTGCCACGGGCTCGGGGCCGATTCGACGACCAACGAAGAAGGCGAGGTGGAATTGACCGGGGATATCTGCCCGGCCTGCCACGGCGCCCGCCTCAACCCCCAGAGCTTGGCCGTCCGGATCAACGGGCACAACATCCACGCCCTGAGCCGGCTTTCGATCGATCGGCTGATCGCGGAGATCGGCCGCCTGGAGGTTCTCGTCTCCCGGGAGGCGATCGCCGGAAAGATCGGCAAGGAATTGACCGGCCGCCTGGGCGTCTGCGCCGAGCTGGGCCTCGGCTACCTGTCGCTGGACCGGACGACGGCCACGCTGTCGGGCGGCGAAGCTCAGCGGGTCCGCCTGGCGGCCCAGGTTGGGGCCCGTCTCCGCGGGATTCTCTACGTCCTGGACGAGCCGACGATCGGGCTTCACCAGCGCGACAACGGCCGGTTGATCGGCCTGCTCCGGCGGATCCGCGACGACGGCAACACCGTCCTGGTCGTCGAGCACGACGAGCAGACCATTCGCTCGTCCGATTTCATCCTCGACCTCGGCCCCGGGGCGGGCGAGCACGGCGGCTACGTCGTGGCCGAAGGCCCGCTTTCCGAAATCCTCAAATCCCCCGATTCCCTGACGGCCAAGTATCTCCGGGGAGAGGCGACCGTGCCGGTTCCCGGAAAAGCGGAGAACGGCCAAGGCCAAGCTTGTCATCCGCAATGCCCGCGAACACAATCTCAAGAACATCGACGTTACCATCCCCCTGGGCTGCATGACGGCGGTGACCGGAGTATCGGGATCGGGAAAGAGCACCCTGGTCTTCGACATCCTTTATCCGGTCCCTCCAGAACACCCTGGCCAAGGCCAATCTTCGGGCCGGGGCCCACGATAAAATCGAAGGCGTCAAGCACCTGGACAAGGTCATCTCGGTGGACCAGAAGCCGATCGGCCGGACACCCCGGTCCAATCCGGCGACCTACGCCGGGCTTTTCACCGACCTCCGGCAGCTTTTCGCCCACTCCCAGGAATCCCGCTCCCGCGGCTACGGCCCGGGCCGATTCAGCTTTAACGTCGCCGGAGGCCGTTGCGAGGATTGTCAGGGGGCCGGAGTGAAGCGGGTCGAGATGCACTTCCTCCCCGATGTGTTCGTCACCTGCGACCGGTGCGAGGGATTGCGCTATAACAAGGAAACCCTGGCCGTCCGCTACAAGGGCAAGTCGATCGCCGACTTCCTCTCGATGACCGTGGACGAGGCCTTCGAATACCTCAAGGCCCAGCCCCGCCTCAAGCGGCGGCTGGCCACCCTCCGGGAGGTCGGGCTCGGCTATCTCCGGCTCGGCCAACCGGCTCCGACGCTCTCCGGCGGCGAAGCCCAGCGGATCAAGCTGACGAAAGAGCTGGGCAAGCGGGCAACCGGCCGGACGCTCTACCTCCTGGACGAGCCGACGACCGGGCTTCACTTCGACGACGTCCGCAAGCTTCTGGAGATCCTCTCGGAGCTGGTCCGCCTCGGCAACACCGTCGTCATTATCGAGCACAACCTTGAAGTGATCCGGTCATGCGACTATATTATCGACTTGGGCCCCGAGGGCGGCGAGGACGGGGGACGGGTGGTCGCCGCCGGCCGGCCCGAGGAAGTGGCCGCGGCCGATTCCCCCACCGCCGGATACCTGAAAGCCGCCCTGGCTTCGGCCGCCCGTCCCGGCCCGGAATAAAGAAGAGACGAGATGTCATTCGACAAGGTTCCCGGGAAACAACCAGATCAAGGAGATCCTCCGTTCGGCCCTGCGGCGGAAAAGCGTTCTGCCGAGTCTGTTGTTTTGCGGGGTCGAGGGCGCCGGCCAGCGGGAGACGGCCCTGGAGCTGGCCAAAGCCTTCAATTGTCTGCAACCTCGAGGACGACGCTTGCGACGCCTGCTCCTCCTGCAAGACGATCGACGCCGGAAACCATCCCGACGTCATCGACGTGAAAAAGCTGCCCCGGTCCGAAGTCTGAGGAAAACGAGGAGAGCGGCGACGTTGAGGACGAAGAAGACGGCGGAGAAGAGGAAGAGACCGGCAAGAAAAGCGGGATGATCTACATCCGCCAGATGCGCAAGGCCGGAGAGCTGGCCCGGATGAAGCCGATGACCGGCCGCCGGCGGATCTTTCTCGTCGACGATGCCGGCCAGATGAACGAGTCGACATCCAACGCTTCCCTGAAAATCCTCGAAGAGCCCCCCGATTTCACCCAGTTCATCCTGATCACCGCCAATCCGGACCTCCTTCTGCCGACGATCGTCTCCCGCTGCCGGATGCTGGTGTTCGGGGCCGTCGGGACCGAAGAGATCGCCGCCGCCCTCCGCGGCCGCGGCGAGGACGATCCTCGGGCGGCGGTCATCGCCGCGGTCGTCCGGGGCAATTACCACCGGGCTTTGACCGAGGACTGGGACGCGTATTTCGAAAATCGCCGGGAGGCCTGGGACTGGTTCCGGGCGATTCTTTCCGGAACCAACGGGACGGATTTTGTCCGGAAATTCACCGGCGGGCGGAAGCCCCCCTCGCGGGACGAAGCGGCGGCCGTCCTCGCGTTTTTCCGCGGCTTCGGCCGCGACCTTCTCGTTCTCGGCGAGACCGGACGTCCCGACGGCCTGTTCCATCCCGACCTTGAAGCCGAGCTTCGAGATCTGGCCGCGGCCGTCGAGCCGGAGCGGGCCTTGCGGCTCATCCGGGCCGTCGACACGGCCTCGGCCTCGCTCGACTATAACGCCAACGTCCGCCTGATGATTAGCGTTTTATTTGCCCGAATGACAGGATAACGACATGAGCGATTTAGTCTGTTTGATTTCCCTGGCCTCCGGTAAGACGATCCGCGCCCGCAAAGGCGAACTGGAGCTCGTCCGCGGAGACTTGTGCCTCGTGGAGTCCGAATTCGGCGGTGACGTCGCCGAGGTCGTGGCGATCGATGGGCCCGTCTGTTGTCACCCCAAGAGAGCCGACGAAGCCCCTCGCATTCTCCGCAAAGCCGACGCCGAGGACGAACGGCGGATGCAATGGCTCCGGGAACGGGAGGAGCGGGCCTTTGTCTTCTGCCTGGACCGGATCAAATTCCGGAACCTGGCGATGAAGCTGACCGCCGTCCGGTATTTTTTCAACGAAAAGAAAGGCATCTTCTTCTATACGGCCGACGGCCGGGTCGATTTCCGCCAGCTGGTCAAGGACTTGGCCAAGGAGCTGCGGATGCGGATCGAGATGCGCCAGGTCGGCGTCCGCGACGAAGCCAAGATGATCGGCGGCTTGGGGGTCTGCGGCCGGCCTCTCTGCTGCGCCACCTTCATGAAAACGTTCGAGCCGGTCACCATCCAGAAAGCCCGCAAGCAGCAGATCGCCATCAACCCGACAAAAATCTCCGGATTATGCGGCCGGCTGATGTGCTGCCTGGCCTTCGAGGAGGAAACCCGGGGCCGGATGTACTACGAAGAGGAAGCGCCCAACGAGGATTGATCCGGCTGCCGGCCGGAGAATCAGCGTTCGATCGTAAACAGCGTCCGGGCCGAGGAGGCCAGGAGCGTCCCTTCGGCCGAATACGCTTTCACCCGCCAGAAATACGGCCTTCCGGGAGACAACCGGGCGGCGACTTCCTCCGGGACGGGGATCGCGGTGTCCCGCGTTTCGGCCGTCCAGACCGGATCGATTCCCTCGATCACGACGCCGTAAACGGCCGCGCCTTCGAAGGCCTTCCAGGACAACTCCTTCGGGGCTTCCGGAATCGTCCCGACCGGCCCGGCGAGGGCCAGCGTTTCACCCCGGACGCTCCGGATTCCCCCATCCGGGAAATCCGGCGGTCGCGAGCCTCGCGGGAGGAAGAGGAGCGCCGCCGCGGCCAGGAGAACGACCGCGGCTCCGGCCGCGGCCCAAGCGAAAGGAAACCGGCGGAATCCCGCGGCCCGCGCCGGCCGCTTGGCGGCCGCCGGAATCGGACCGGCGGCTTTGACTGCCTCGATCAGAGCGGCCCGCTCGGCCGTTTCCCTGAAGCAATCCGGGCACTCGAAATAATGCCGCTCGAACCGTTCTGCGTCCTCCTCGGACAACCGGCCGAGGAGGTACCCGTCGATCATGTCTTCGTATTCAGGGTGAGGCATCGGTTCGGATCCTAGTCCTTTCTTGAGTCGGACGGAGGGGCGGAAAGTGGACCGGCGATTTCCCGGATGGATTTCCGGAGAAGTCGCTGGGCGTAGTGAACCCGTTCGCTGACCCGGGCCGGCGTGAGCCCGAGGCGGCGGGCGGTCTCTTCGCGGGAGAGCTCCTGGTAGTAGTACAGGTCGAGGACCTCCCGGTACTTCCCGGGAAGAGAGGCTACGGCCGCGGCCAGATGGCGGGCGCGCTCCTCCTTTTCGGCCTTTTCCCCGACGTCCGGCGCATCGGCTTCCGCCGGGAAGCGGCGGGCGATCCGGGTTTTTTCCCGGATGTAGTCGACGATTCTTCGGACCGTAATCGTGTAGATGAACGTCCCGATCTTGGAATCGCCGCGGAATTCCCCGGCCTTGACCTTGGCGATCGTCTGGGCCAGGACTTCGTTGGTCAGGTCCTCCCAATCCGGGTTGTCCGGGCCGATGGCCCGGCGGACTTTGAATCCGACAACCGGCCGGAATCGGGCGACGACTTCGTCCAGGTCGACATCGGGCTTGGGGCGGTCCATGGGGATCCGCTTATTCGGCGGATTCGGGCTTCTTTCCGACCGAGCGCATCATGTAATCCTTCGCGTCGACGAGGATTTCCCGCGGCTTGCTCCCCTCCGACGGGCCGAGGATCCCTTCCTGCTCCATCTGGTCGATGAGGCGGGAGGCCCGGGCGTACCCGAGCTTGAGGCGCCGCTGGAGATAGGAGGCCGAGGCCTGGCCGGTGTGAAGGATGAGCTTGACGGCCTCCTCGAACATTTCGTCCTTTTCGTCCGAGTCGCCCCACGGCTGCTCCCCGGTCCGCTGGAGAACGTCGACGATCCGCTCGTCGTATTCCGGCACGCCCTGCTTCTTGACGAAGTTGACCAGGCGGCGGACCTCGGGGATGGAGACATAGGAGCAATGGAGGCGGATGAGCCGCGGGTAATTCGGGGGGATGAAGAGCATGTCGCCCATCCCCAGGAGCTTCTCCGCCCCGTTTTCGTCCAGGATGACCCGGGAGTCGATCTTGCTCGGGACGCGGAAGGCGATCCGGCTGGGGAAGTTGTTCTTGATGGTCCCGGTGATGATGTCGGTGGAGGGCCGCTGGGTGGCCAGGACGAGGTGGATGCCGACGGCCCGGGCCAGCTGGGCCAGGCGGCCGATGGCGAAGTCGACGTCCTGCCCGCTGACCATGATGAGGTCGGCCAGCTCGTCGATGATGATGACGATATAGGGCATGGGCCGGAGCTTTTGTTTCTCTTCTTCGGTCAGCTTGCCCTTTTTTTCCTGGATGAGTTCGGCGATATGATGGTTGTACTGGTCGATGTTGCGGACCTTGGCCTGCTGCATCAAGTAGTAGCGCTCCTCCATCTTCTTGACCGTATCCATCAGGATGACCGCGGCTTTCTTGGCGTCGTTGATGACCGGACTGAGCAGGTGAGGGATCCCGTCGTAGAGCGAGAATTCGAGCCGCTTGGGGTCGATGAGGAGAAGCTTGACTTCGTCGGGCGAGGCCTTATAGAGGATGCTGGCGATCAAGGCGTTGAGGCAAACGCTTTTTCCCGTGCCCGTCGCCCCGGCGACCAGGAGGTGGGGCATGGCGCCCAGATCCGTCACGTAGACTTCGTCGTGAACGGTCTTGCCCAGGGCCAAGGTGAGCTTGGACGGCGACTTGATGAAGGGCTCGGATTCGAGAATGTCCCGGAGCTTGATGATCTCGCGCTTGTTGTTGGGGATTTCCACGCCCAGCGACGACTTGCCCGGGATGCGCTGGACGCGGACGCTCTCGGCCCCGAGGGCCAGGGCCAGGTCGTCGGCCAGGTTGGTGACCTGGTTGATCTTGATCCCCGGCTTGGGCGAGAACTCGTAGGTCGTGATGACCGGGCCGGGATGGTATTCCCGGACTTCGCCCTCGACCTTGAACTCGGCCAGCTTCTCTTCGATCAGCCGGCGCTTTTCCTGAAGCTCGGCTTTGTCGATTTGCTCGACCGGCGTTCCGGGGTCGAGAAGGGTCAAGGGCGGCATGGTGTAAGCCGGCCGGTCGTCGAATTGGGGGAAGGCGAACTGTTCGGGCTTGGCCGCCGTCGGGAGCGGCGGCTTGACCGGCGCCTTGCGCAGCTCCCGGTGGGACGGCGGAGGCGGGGGTTCCCGGCGTTCCGGTTTCGGGCCGGACGGCGGCTCGGCGACGGCTTTTTCTTCGTCTTTTTCTTTCTTCCGTAACAGCGGCTTCTTCTCGGGTTTCTCTTCCCGGACCGGCTTTTCGGGTTTTGGGCGTTTCGGGATCCGGATCTTCACCCCGGCGATGGTGAACCGTGACATCCGGCCGACGCCCAAAAAAACTTTTTTAAACGAAAATCCGCCGATCGCGATGGCGAAGAGCGAAGCCGCGGCGAGAAGGAAAATAAGCGCACCGGTGCTGCCGAGGAAGCTATGGAGGAACGAGACGAGGAGCTTGCCGACGACCCCGCCCATGGGGATCCGCTTGCCTCCCCAGGAGACTTCCTGGAAGAAAAGGTCCACGAGCGGGCAGAGGATGAGCAGGAGCAGGAGGAACTGTCCCGCTTTGACGAAGATTGCCCGGCGGTTTCCGTGAAGGACCGCCCGGAGGCCCAGGTACCCGGCAGCCAGGGGCAGAAGGAGAGCGGCCAAGCCGAAAAGGAAATAGGACGTTTCGGCGGTTTCCGATCCGAGGCGCCCGGCCCAGTTGGCGATGGAAGCTCCGGCCGGCGCGGCGCTGGCCCAGGACAGATCGCGGGAATTGTAGCTGACCAGGGAGATCAGGAGAAAGATCGCGGCGAAAATGAGCAGAATCCCGGCCGCTTCGGAAAGGGGAAACTTGCGCTTCTTTTCCGCTTTACCCGCGGCTTTGGCGGCCGATTTTCGTCTCTTGGCTTTGCTCATCTGCTGATGCAGAAATTATATCACATTCGGAACGGAGGTTTGGGCCGACCCCGGAAGCGGCGGGAGCTCCAGGAGGCTGGGGCCCGTCTGGGCCTCGGGCGCGGTCCGGGCCGAGCCGCCGTCGCGGCCGAAGAAAAGGCGGAATCCCGGGGGAATGTTCGCCAGCCTGATTTCCGCTTCGGCCGGTCCGGGAGAATCGGCTTTAAACGCGCCGAGACGGCCGGAGAAGACGAGGAGATTGTTTATGTCGTTTCCGCTTTCGTCCCGGACAAGAACCCGGGGATTAACGATCCGGGAATCGCCATAGCGAAGAGCCGGGCCGAAGACGCGGCTTCTGAGAACCGGCCCGCCTTCGCCCGGAGTGAGGGTCGCCGTTTGGAAATAGTCTCCGCCCGGTCCGGGGACGGCGGCAAACCAGAAGCCGGCCGTCCAACGGCCGGCCTCCCTGGCCGCCCGGTCAAAGCTCCCCGGCAGGCGGTATTCCTTGCGAAACGGGCGATCCAACGGATAGGCGACCGGATTGGGAGCGAGGATGTATTCGTAGCCGAGGTCGATCGTCGCTCCCTCGGGAATGTCGGGCACGGCGGCCGATGCTTCCGCGGTCCATTTTCCGTCCACAGGCAGAGGGCCGGACTTGAGGACGATCCGGCTCAATTCCCGGCCGGTCCCGTCCGAGATTTTCAAATAGAGGTTTTCCGGCCGCTCCCTGACTCCGAGACCGCCTTCGACCGTGACGGCCGTCTCGACTTCCCAACCATCGCCGGTTTTTTGCAGCGTCACGCTTTGGACATACGAGCGAAAATTGACCGGGAATCCGGGCGCCGGCGCCCGGCTGAGCCGATAGATCTTGAG
The DNA here is from genome assembly GCA_963783665.1 of Candidatus Aminicenantota bacterium. Classification (GTDB taxonomy): domain Bacteria; phylum Acidobacteriota; class Aminicenantia; order Aminicenantales; family UBA4085; genus JAAZPG01. The sequence goes on from CAWANZ010000003.1 coordinate 334,786, forward strand.
CTCCGGCATGTGCAATTCTTGAAGGGACTCCTTAAAGCCGGGCTCGATGGTTTTCACCAGGTTCCCTTCCCGTTCGAGAGACCGATAGAAGGCGGCCTCCTTGGGAAAAGCGGCGGCGTATTCAAGGAACCGGCCGGACATGGTGTCGGCCGTGATCGCGTAATCGACTTCGGAGTAAGAGAGAAATTCCAGGTCGAGGTCGCTCAGGGCGTGTTCGGTGAAGATCGCATATCGGGTGCGGGAGATCGGCGGCCCGTATGAATCAATCGCCAAGCAGGTCCCGGCCGGGAGGTTGTAATCAATCCACTGTTTGGCCCGGGTTCGGGAATCGAGGCCGGCCAGGGCCGCATCGAGCTTCCAGAGACGGACGGCTGACGGGGCGAGGACTGCGGCGATCAAGAGGACCGCCGCCACGGCCCAGGCGATCCTTCGCTTCCTATCCGCCCCTGGCGGGGCGAACATCCGGTCTCCCCGGCGCAGAAGCCAGTCGAAAAAGAAAGCGGCGATCAGGATGAAAAACGGGGCCATGGGGAACAGGTAACGCGTGGCCCGAATTTTCCACATCGAGATCATCGCGAACTGGAGCAGCGGGAACGAGAGCAAGATCAGGTCCGACTTCCGGCGGCGGGCGAAGCCCAGGATGATGCCCCCGAGGACGAAAAATTGGGCGATCGCTCCGACGTTTTCCTTGAACCCGTAGCGAAGGTAAAACAGGAGGGCGGACTCGCCGGCCGGATCACCGAAATGGCCTTCCGAGGTCAGGTGGCTGCTCTGCCAGAGAAAATCTTTTTTAAAGGTCGGAAAATCGAGGACGACGTACGGGCTGCCGATCACGAAGACCGCCAGAAAGATCAGACCGGCGCCGATCAGGCGGGGGCTGAGGATGATCTCCCGGATCGGGCGCTTGTCTTGCCGGACGCGGTAGATATGGGCGATGAAAAGCGGGAGGAAAAGCATAATCCCGCCGTACTTGGTCGTCATCGCCAGGCCGGCGGCGACGCCGGCCCAGAGGTAATCCCGGGTTCGGCCCTTTTCGGCGATGTTCCAGATGAAGAGATAGCCGAGTACCAGGAAAAAAACCATCGGCACGTCCGGCAGCATGTCGTGGGAGATCCGGGCGTGGTCCAGGCCGAAGACGAGAAGCAAGGCGGCGATCGCCCCGGCCCGGAGGCCGAACATCCTCTTCCCGAGGAGAAACAGGAGAAGAATCGTCCCGATGCCCATCAGGGCGGAGAGGGCCCGGCCGATCAGGTAAAAGACGCTCGGCGATTGGATGTAGGTGTCCGTGAATTCGGAAATCGAGCCGGCGTTTCCGGAGGCTTTTTCAACCTGGTAGTAAATTCCCCACAAGCCCGCCAGGGAGTACATGTGGAGGGTGGGGACATGGAAAAACTCGGGATTGAGGTTGCCTCCGAGAAATTTGATGGCTTTGCCGGCAAACCAATTCTCATCCACGTGATAGGTATGGGGCAGGCCCCAGCCGAGTCCCCAGAACCGGCTTCCGACGGCCAGGGCGAGGATCAGCAGAAACACCGCGACCCGGCCCCATTTCGGCGTGGAGGACATGATGGCCCGTACTATAACGGAAGAGTTCGGAATGTGCAACATCCGGAGATCGTCGATACCGCATAGGGGTTCAGAGAGATTGGTGACACCGTGTGGTGCTTCACGGGAATGCTCCTGAAATTCCCAACCGAGGGCTGGATGGGATTTCAAGGTTTTAGTTATCCGGATGCTCTGTTTTTCAAGCGGCGTTCAATCTCAATTGTCTAACCGATGGAGGCCACTTCAAGGGTCGTCGATTGGGAATTCTTTTTGTCTCATGTTACTAATGTCTCAAGTTAGGGGGGCCTAGCATATGAGCGAGATCGCGGAGCGGCGGGGTTCTGTTTATGACATATATTGGGACACAGCTTACGATTGAGAATAACAAATACTTCTGTGAGGGATCGTTGAATGAAAGGCTCCAACTTTCTAGATGCTCCGACCCGCTCCAGTTGGCTCTTTGCATTGGCGAGTGTCGGCGTTTTTGGAATAGGGGTGGCTTCTGACCTGCCTGTATACAGAACCATAGCGGGTTTCTTTTTAGTTGGTTTTTTGCCAGGATATTGCCTTTCAAGACTCTTGTACGGCCTGCAAATCACTATCCGGGTATTTGTATTTTCCTCCATCGCAAGTTTATTCATGGCCATACTGATTGCCTTGCCAAGCATGATTGCTTACGGCGGAATGGTCAGAATACCTTTGGCCATATCATACAGCTTGTTCTGTCTAGGATGCTTGGCTATTGAACGGGTCGTAAGGCCAGAACCACCGAGATCGGATGCTCCGAAACTCGATCGATGGTCCCTCATAGTAATAGCTATATTCGTTTTCTTACAAGTCACCTTCTTGTTTGTTCTGGGACGGTATTTGGAACCATCCAATCCAGATTGGGCATATGAAGTGGGAATGATCGCTCAACTGAGGCAGTTTCCCGCCGTTAATCCCGAAGCCGCCTGGACGCTCCTGAAGCAGCCTTGGGGATATTGGGGTCTTTACTCTGTGCTGGCGATGCTTGCAGGTCTGCCAATCATGACCGTTCTTAAGATTTCAAGCGTTGCGCTTGCAACTATTATGTTGACATTGGTTTATTTGCTTTGTCGCACACTCTTCAATTCCTCTCGAATCGGAATGTGGGCTATAGTGTTTCTCGCGACTACTTCGGAAATCAAGTGGTTACTTAGTTCCATTATGAATCGCCGCTTTGTGCTTGATCGAGTGGCTCAAGGAACTGTTCAAACATCTGGGGATAATTTGTTATTTGCCTGGTATAATACGCCAGCTCTAATCGGAGCAACTGCTGTCGTTTATTTCGCGATTCGTTTCTATCAAAATGGACAGAAGGTTGATTGGATTATAGCGCTTCTGTTGGCCGCCGCGCTTCCCTTTTTTCATCCCACATTCTACGGAATGACTATGGGAGGTTTGGCGCTGTTCGTTATAATCAACCGGGGTTGGAGAAAGCACCTTTGGAACTGGTTGGCCTTTGGTGTGACGGTCATGCCATTTGTTCTTTGCTACAAGATTTTGTACCAAACTCAATATACGCCTATTCCACTGTCTCCAATGTTGTCGCTAGATGGACTAAGCGCGAACTTGCTCTGGTACATCAAGTACTGCGGGCTCCTTATCCCCTTGGCATTAGTTGCGATAATATTTGATCGGGCCAAATCGATCTATTTTACGCCGTTCGCTATCGTACCAGCTGTTCTGGCAGTGACAACAACCAACATAGCTGGTAATTATCACTGGTATTATGATATCCATGCGGTTTGGTTGGCTATCTTGGCTAGCGTTGGCCTTATGCAACTTGCGCGCGCGAAGACCCGAGTCTACCACTTTGGATATATCGCCCTAATAGGCTTCACTATTCTGGCGGTTACGACTTTAGCGGGGATTTTACCCGCCATAATTCAGGGTTCTATATCACGCGCCGTTTTCAAGAATCGGACTATGCGGTTGCTAGCTGGATCAAGGACAATACGGACGCCGAAGATATTTTCGTAGTCATTCCCGATAGTAACACCACTCTTGCGGTAGTTGGGTTAGCCGAGCGATCAGTTGTCTATGGTTACAGTCTGCACTTGCGCACGACTGAAGCTCCAGATGAGTTGTTGCGGGTCCAGACAGAGATTGGGAGCCTTTTCTGCTCTTCTGACGAATCCTTAGTCCGACGTCTGCTGGACAGGTATGACATTGCTTATGTGGTTATCGGACCGAAGGAACGGACGCTTCTGAATACTGCACCGACTGACGGCAGGCTTGCGTTGCCTGTAATGGTATCTTCCCGATATAAGAACCCAGACTACGAAATATTCGAAGTTGTTCCCTCCCGCTGAGCGTATTCAGAAAACGGGCGATTCAACTTCTATGAAAAGGCGGGGATTGCCAAGGCATTATTTTTCATCGTCGGGCTGTAGCTGGAGGTATAGATATAGCTAACCAAGGCACATAGAAAAAACGTGAGGCGATGGTCGCCTGGCTAAAAGAGTTCACCAATAAGAAGATCGCAATGGAGTACTTACTCGAACATCAAGAGCGAAGCGGCTCAGTCAAAACAAGCGAAGGCAATTGGAGGGGATTATCTTGGCTATAGCGTTGATGACAACCGTCCACCATAAGATGATTACTTCGCTTGTGAGAGGTATATAAATGGGTCGGTACAATAAAATCGTCGCCGCTCAGGTGGGAGAGTACGAGCAGTTTTCATAAAAGGTTTGAATAACGATACCGTTCGCCTCTCGCCTTCGTCATCCATGGAGGCTCTTAAGGATCATTCGGGAACAACTTCCACCACCGGTGGAAAGGTCAACCCTTCATCGGATCTGTGGTTGCGGCTTCCCCTGCCAGAATACACTTACGGTGTCGGCGAAAGGCGGCTTCGCCTCACCGGTCGCCGGACGCTTTAATCCCCAACGTGGGAATCCACGGACATGAGTCCGTGGAGGGATAACTTTTCCCCGCTTCGGGGACAGGCGACCTTGACTATACTCATGAGACGGCGACGTCTCATGAGTGCGCGCTGACGCTTGAAATTTCCAGATCCCCCGGACGTCAGTCGGAATCCGTCAATCGGACGGGGATCGTCAGCGGAAGAACATCGCCCGGGCTTGCTCCAGGAGATAGAGGAAATCCTTGAAGCTTCGAACGGCGCCGAGCTGTTTGAGAAGATATGCCGGCCGGAGATAGAAGGAGCGGACCGCTTTCTGGCGGAATTTCCAGAGCTCCTCCTGGGAGAGGGCTCCCGAGCTGAACACGGGCGGGCAGGTGCTGTCGAACAGCAGGACGTTCGGGTCGAGCCGCCCTTCGTCGATGCTCTTTTGCCGGAGAGGCGAGCCGATATCGGGCGTGAGGACCGTGAACGAAGCGAAATCGGGGTCAAGGTCCTTGGCAAAGCGGATCGTCCGGGCGACCGAATCGGATGTCTCCCCGGGAAGGCCGATGATGAAATAGGCCAGGGTCCGGATCCGGTGCTTCTTGCAAATGCGGAACGCAGCCAGGGCTTTTTCCCGGGTGATGTTCTTTTCCGTGGCCGCCAGGATCTCCTCCTGGCCGCTTTCCACGCCGATCATCACCGTGTGGCAGCCGGCCTTTTTCATGGCCGCAGCCAGCTCGTCGTCGAGCGTGGTCAAATGGGCGTTGCAGACCCAGGAGAAGCGCATCTTCCGGGCTTCCATCTCCCGGCAAAGGTCCATCATGCGCTTTTTCGAGACGGTCAGGGTCGGGTCGTTGAACATGATTTCCCGGATCCCCAGCGCTTTCAAGCTTTCCAGCTCGGCCAGAACCCCCTGAAGGCTCCTCCAGCGGTAGGCGACCGCCCCGGCGACGCAGAACACGCAGCCGAACGGACAGCCGATCGAGGTGACGACGAGGGCGAACGGCCGATGCCGGGCCAGGGGGCTCCGGTTAACCCGGAGGTTGAAGAGCTCGTGGCGCGGGATGGGAATGTCGAACGTCGACGGCGGACGGGGAATTTCGGGCCGGGACACCTTCCCGTCCCGGCGCATCGCCAGGGCGGTGAAGTCCTTGTCCCGCCCTTCGATATAATCCGGGATCTCCGGGCTGGTGATGTCCAGGATGGCCGCGTCGACATGAGGCGCGGCGCTCAGGAAGCGCTCCGCTTCGAACAGGAAGATCGAGCCGGAGGCCAGGATCTTGGCCTTCGATTCCGCCCGGAGGCGGGCGGTGAAGGCGAAATCGCTCTTCCACGTCGCCGTCCCGGTGGTGAAAACGACGGCCTCCGGATGGAATTCCCGGATCCGGGCGAGGCAGTCGTCCTCGGACAAGCGGTCGGCCACCGCGTCGATCACGGCCAGGTCGAAGTCCCGGAGAACGCCCGAAAGAAGGACGAGGTCTGAGGGCGGCCAGTAGTAGTTGGCCTTGGAGGAATAGCTCGTATAGTAATCGTGAAGGTAGATCTGATCGCCCGGGCAATGGAGGAGGAGGACTTTTGTTTTCATTGGCAAATCGGTCGAGGCATCCGCGACACTAGAAGGCGATCGCCAGCCCGCCTCCCCACTCAAAGCCGCCGAGGTTGATCATCCCGGTTCCGGCGGCGGTCTTGACGAAGGTCTGTTTCATTCTGAAGAACGGAAGGATCGGAAACCGCTCTCCGAATTGAACGTAAAAACCGCCGAGCACATGCCAGCCCGTGGCCCGGTCGGTGATTGTCCCGATGGGATTGCTCTCTAAAAAAGCGAAGTAATCGAAGCCCGCGCCGATAAACGGCCTTAAAAAGGCGACAGTCAGGGCTCCGCGGAGGCCGAGGGAAATCGGGAGAAGGACGAAATCGGATTCCTCCTGGGAATGGGACAGGAGGCCGTTTTTAACCATGAGCTTGAGGTCGATGTAAAAATCGATATTGGGCGCCAGGGCGGCGGTGAAGCCTAAGCCCTGGATCGAGCCGCCGGACTGGTAGACGGTCTTGAAGAGCGGGTCGGCGATGCCGTATTGCCCGTAGGAAAACTCGACGGTCCCCTGGCGCGGGATATCGGCCTGGGCGAAAGCCGAGCCCAAGCCGAGACCCAGGACAAGAACCGCCGCGGCGAGCGGAGCGAACCGCCTTCGCCGCCTCGTTTTTTCGGCCGGCCTCATGTCCCGCGTTTTAAGTTGAGACAGGCTGCTCTCCTTCGCGCCGCACGTCCTTAGAAATTATATTGAAATCCGAACATGGGCTGAACATGAAGGAGGTTGGCCCGCTGGTTGATGCTTGCGAGGACGGGATTGACATAGATCACCCGCAGGTCGGCGGACAGGCTCAGGTGATCGCTCAACCGGAACTCGAAATTGAACATCCCGCCGAAGAGAAGCTCCGAGTAGAGGTCCTCGTAGAAGACATATTCCGAAATCGAGACATCGGCCGCGCTGAAGGGGGATTTCTCCTCAAGGGTGAAATCGCTCAGGGTTTGATAGGTCCCCTTCGTCAAGCCGAGAATCGGGCCGACCGAGAAGGTCATTTTTTCTGTTTTCGCGAAGGTGAAGAGGGCGAACAGGGTGAAGTTCCACATCGGATTCTTCACGTCTTCGGCTTTGAATTCGACCGTCCGGTTCGCGTTCATGAGGAAAGGATGAGGCAGTTCCGCCGTGATAACGGGATTCTGCTTGTGAGACCAGAACGCCACGCCGAAACCGAATTTGGCTTTCCCGGAATATTTCCCGATTTGAATTTCATAAACCGGGGAGAGGCCGGAGTCGTATGTTTCATCCAGCGTCGCGAGCTCGCCGTAAAGATCGAAGTTTTTCTTGATGACGAGATGCGAGCCGAAGAAGAGGGACGCGCCCGCCCGGGCCGTGATGAAATAATTCGACCGGTCGGCGATGGACGGGTCGGTGTCCGGCGCCGCGGAGACAGTCGATTTCAAGGCGGGTTGGGCCGGTTCTTCCTTGACCGGGGCCTGGATCGGCGGAACTTCGCCCTCGTACCAGAAGGAGATCCGTAGGCCGTCGGCGACTTGGGTGACGCTGTAGGCCGGGACATTCTGGCTGAGGTCGAAGACAACGCGGGCGGTGTCGGGCTTGAATTGGCCGGTCCGGATGTCGAGGACGCCGATATCGTCGATCTGGGTATAGGGCAGGACTTGCAGCCGGGTAATCGGGGTCAAGTCAATCACCAGCCGGGGCGGGGCGGGGAGGAAGGACGCTTCGACGGTGAACGTTCCCTCGATTTTCAGGTTGATGTTGAGCCGGTTTCCGTCCTTTTGAAAGGAGACTTCCTTCAGGTCGGTGGCGGTCTGGCTTCTCAAGACCGGGGCGGCGACCAACGCCAATAAAAGCAGAAAGATGGGGCGGCCCATGCGGCGGTTCAAAAATGTCATAACGGCCTCCAAGGTAAGTTATCGGCGAACAATCGCCGAGCCCGCCCCTTCGACATTGTCTTTGGTGACGGTTGTGATGATGTAGTCGTAAACGGTCGTTCCGTCGATGGAGCGGTCGAGAAAGGCAAAAACGCCCTCGACGTGACCGATTAAAGCGAACGCTGAAACGCTTTCCGCGGCTTTCTTGCGGTAGATCCGGAATCCCTTGATGGAATCGATATCCGCGATTTTCGGATTGGCTTCCCAGGTCAAGAGGCGGGCGACGGCGGAGACATCGGAAAGACGGGTGTCGCCGGCCGTGAGTGATTGTCCGGAGGATTTCGATTTCGTCAGAAACTCGATATTGACGGGAGGGAAGGGCAGGGCGCGGATGGCCGCGTACCAGACGTTGGTCATGATCACGTACCCGGTTTCGTTCGGGTGGACGTAATCGGACAGGAGGTTGTCGGGCCCCCCCGGGTAATCGTTGAAGGGTTGTTCCATCTCAACCAGAGGGATGAGAAGCTGCGGGGCGATGGCCCGAATGCCCGCCTCCAGCGCAAAGTGGCGCCCTTGGTAGTATTCGTATTCCCAGATGTCGTCCCGCCGGGGGATGACGGTTGCCAGCAGCGGCATGACCCCGGCGGCCAGGCAGCGCTTGCAGATTTCTTTGAGGTTGTAGAGCGACGTCTCGATTTCGGTGTAGATATACTTGACGTCGTTGGTCCCTTCCATCAGGAGAAAATAGCGGCCCTGCTGGGCGGCCAGGACCGAGTCGATCCGGGCGAGGCCCTCAATCGTATATTCGCCGGGGAAGCCGGAATTGACGACGGTCGTCGATCCGAAGGCGGCGTCGAGCTTGATGTCCAGGCGTGGGATATATCCCCGGTCCGGAGCTTCCTGCCTATTGATGTATCCGAAGGTGATGCTGTCGCCGAAGCCGACGTATTGGGATTCGAGTCGGGCGGAGATGGTCAGCCCGGCGGGCTGATCCCCCGGGGGAATGGGCCGGCCGGCTCTATCTCCCGGTGAAGACAATCTGTTCTGAAAGTGTTCCCGCCGGAGGGCGCCGACGCGGAATCCTTCCCGGCTTTCCTGGATCGTAAAAAGCCCTTGGTCCGTTCCGGCTGCTTCAAAGTGGGGCGTTTCGGCCCTATCGGAAACGACGAAGGCTTCGGCCGTTTGCCCGTCGTTTAATATTCGGGCGAGAATTCGCTTGTTCGTTGCCGTCAAGCCGGACCAGACGACGGCCTCCGTTTCCCGGCCCAAACCGACGATCCGGGGGGAGGTTTCCATCTCGGAGCGATCCGTCAGGGTTCGGGGCTCCGCCCAGGCGACGCCGGCCCACGCGGACATCCGGATCTTGTAATAGCGGCCGTCATAGGCCGACCAGGCGATCCGGAGAATTCCGTCATGGCCTGATCCGGCCTCGAGCTGAAGGCAGGGACGTTCGCCGTTATCGTCGATTCGGACTTCGTCCGACCAGCCGCGGCCGTTGAATCGCCGCCCGGCGACGACGTACCGGCCCTCGCTCAAGCCCGTCCAGAGAACCCAAATCCCGCCGTTTCGGTCGGCCCGGATCCGGGGAGAGGACAACGCGGACACGCCGGGGGAGGTGAGGCGCCATCTCAGGCCGGAGGTCGTGTCCTCGACCAGGATTTCTTCGGCCGCGCCCGATTTGTGGCGCCAGGCGATCCAAGGGTTGGATGAATTGGGGAAAGCCAAATCGGCCTGTCCGTTCCAATCCGCCGGGACGCCGATCGTCCGGGATTCGGAAAAGCCCATGTTGTCCAAGCGCCCGAGCCGGATCAAGATTTCTCCCGGCCGAAGCTCTTCCCCAGCCAGCCACAGATTGTCGCGGTTATCGACAAAGAGGCGAAGGTCGGCGTAGGCCGCATCCAGGCGCAGCGGAACGGCCGCCGGGCCGGCGGCGGATGCGATTTCCCGCGAAGCCAACATCCAGATCCCGTCTTCCGCGCGGGTCAGATAAAAAACGGTTCTTTCTCCGACGACGACCGGCCGGGAAAAAATGGGGTCGAAATTTCCGGCGACGATGGATTGCGGGAAAGCAATTATGGAGAGAATCCCGGCCAAAAATAAAGCGGCCGGGCAGAGTCGTCTCCATAATAGTCGCATCATAACGCCTACTATAACACAAAAACATGAGGAGAGAAAAGAACTTAAGGCGAATTTTTCGGTTGACAACCCCCTCCTTCACTGGCAAAATAGAGCGTCTATTGACCAAAATAGGCTCCATTCGACATGAGGAGAACTAGATGAAGAAAAGAGTCATGGTAGGGTTATGCGCCGTCCTTCTGCTCACGACGCTCCAATTCGGGCAACAGCTGGGAAATGGCCGTCTGTTATATCATGCGAGCTATGGCATACGCTGGACGGCCTGCGCCTTCGGACCCGACAGCAGCCTCTGGGTTGTTTGGGTGCCCGGCGATGCCAATCCCAACAGCGGCGGGCCCGTTTATGTCGCTGCCTTTGACGGGACAAGCACCACGACACCGGTCAACGTGACCGACAATGATTATGTCCATGCCAACCGCCCCCATATCGCGGTTTCCACCGCGGGCGATGTCCTCGTTACCTGGGGTGTCATCAGCAATAATTCGACGTTTGCCCGGGTTTACGACCATGGCACGAGAGCCTGGGGGCCGATCGAGACCGTCTTCGACGGGGATGCCTCCTTTGAGCCCTGCGGACAAATCGATAAGTACGGGAACCTCCACATCGTCTCCAATATCTATGCCGGCGGACGGACGTTCGCCCGCTCCAAGATCAACGGCGTTTGGGAGGATGTCTATCCCTTGACCGTGGGATACGGCGAGCAGTGCGCCATTGCTCTCGACGATTCCGGGACCGTTCACGCCATCCTGATCGAAAAGATGGACAGCGGTTCTTACGAGCTGTTCTACTCCAGCCGGACGGCCGAAGAAGGCTGGTACACCCGGGAGGCGATTCCCGGAGAAGAGGGCAGCGCCGCCCTTCCCTGGATCGCCGTCGGCCCGAATCATATCGCGGTCGCCACCTGGATGGATTATCCCAATCCGCTGGAAGAAGGCGGAACGAACATCAAAGCCATGAAAATCCAGTCCGGGGCCCAGTCGCAAAACGCTTTGGACATGTACATGCAGCACTTCCCCCGGATCGCCGTCGACAAGGACAATAACGTCCACGTCGCCGCCCAGGCCGGGGCCGGCGACGGCGGAGACGGTTTCCGCTATTCCAACAACATCGGCGGGACCTGGAAACCCGTCCAGACCATCGCCGGAAATGCTCCGAAAGTGGTCGGCCTGGCGGCCGACATGTTCGGCAATGTCGCCGTGACGATGTCGTCCTGGGTTTCCTATACGCTGGACTTGGGGACGGACATCAATGTCTATTCCCTGTATCCGATCGTCGCCACGCCGCTCCCGACGGCCGAATTTGCCTACTCGCCCACGACCGGCTACCCGCCGTTGTCGGTGACGTTCACGGCCACGCCCTCCTATGGCTTGGACGGCCAGGAAGTCAATTATGACTGGGTCTTCGGCGATGGCGGGACGGCCGCCGGCCGGGTCGTCACCCACGTCTTTGAGGTTTCCGGAACGTTCAATGTTCGGCTGACGGTTGTCGACAGCATCGGCCGGGAAAACGTCGTGTACCAATCGGTCGAAGTCAAGCCGACCAATCCGCTCATCCCCATGAGCGTTTCCGCCGCGATCTCGATCAGCGGCTTCTGGACGAGCCCGTCGGTCACGTTTAACTTCTCCTGGGCGATCAACCCGAACAACACTCCCGAGCACATCCAGGGGTACGCGATCTACATGAAGGAAGGCACCGGCGCCTATACTAAAGTCAAGTCCGTGAACTCCTCCACGTTCTCCACGTCGATTTCTTACACCGATATGAAGAAAAAGAGGTCCTTCGCCATCGTGACCCTGGGCTACGGCGGCACGGAAAGCCCGAAGGTCTTCTTCCAGTAAGGAAGCCGATGAAGCGGCGCGTCCGCTTTCTTTTGGCGTTTTTTACGACGGCCGTATTCTTTGCGGGTCCGGCCGCGGCGGCCGTCAATATCTCGAATTCTCCGAATCTGTACTCATGGGCTCCCCGGGCGGCCTTTGATTCCGCCGGCAACTTGTATGTCGTCTGGAACGAGACCTGGGGCGAGCACAATGGCGACATGGTGTTCGCCAAGTACACGAAAAGCAGCCGGACATGGTCGTCGCCCGAAAACCTCAGCGATTCGGGCCTGGTTTACAGCGAGGGGCATAATGTCGGCGGGATCGCCATCGACGCCCAGGACCAGGTCCACGTCGTCTGGACCGAAGGGTCGAGCGTCCGTCTCCGGACCCTGGCGGGGGGCTCGTGGCATTCCGCGGAAACCATCGGTTACGGAAGCCAGATCGAAGACGCCAAAATCGCCGCCTGGGGCGCCGGCGATATTTATATCATCTGGTGGAGCCGGTCCGGGCAGGTCGTGTCCCGGTCCCGGGTGAACGGGGATTGGGAGGGAACGGTTCACGTCAGCGGATATAACCGGAGAGCGAAATTTTCCCAGATCGCCGTCGGCGAGGGAACGGTCATCGCCGTTTTCTCCGAGCGGGGCGAATATTACTACCAGGCGGTCTATTCGCTCCGCGGCACCGGCTACGGCTCCGGCTGGAGCTCCACGGTCCGGGTGGCGCCCGAAAGCCACGATCAGATCCATCCGGAAGCGGCCTTCAGCGATGGGGCGACTCCGCACGTTCTCTATTGCTACGAGAACGAAGCCGGGATGGCCAATTCGGTTTTTCATTGCGGCTGGACGGGGAACGGGTTCTCCTCGCCCCGGGCTATTTCCGGGTCGGAGACGATTCACTATCCGAATATGGCCGGACGATCGGGAGTCCTCCTGGCCGCCTGGCAAGTCGGCGGATGGGGAGATGGGGTTTCGATTTTTTACAACGGTTACTCTAACGGACAATGGGGAAGCCCCGCCGCCGTCCCCTTCTCCAACGGCAGCACGTATTGCGACGTGGCCATCGACCCTACCGGAAGCGCCGCGGCCGTCTGGGACGCCTCCGGGGAAATCATGGTCGAGATGTCCGGGGCGGGCATCCTGCCGCCGCCCGGCGGCCAGCCGGTCGCCGATTTTACTTTCTCGCCGGAGACCGGATACGCTCCCCTAACGGTGACATTCGATGCGAGCTCCTCCTACGACGCCGATGGGACGATCGTCGATTACCAGTGGGTGTTCGGCGACGGGGAGACGGCCTCGGGCATGGTGGTCTCCCACACCTTCCTGACGCCCGGCATCCTTACCAACCTCCTGACCGTTATCGACAATGACGGCAAGACGGCGACGAAAAGCCGGACCCTCGAAATCATCAACCTCCCGCCGACCGCCGATTTTTCGATCACGCCGCCGGGAGGGATCGTGCCGTTGTCGGTCGAGTTCGACGCCGGCCTGTCCTCCGACCCGGACGGAGAGATCATCCAATACGATTGGACGTTCAGCGACGGCGACACGGCCCAAGGCCAAAAAATCGGGCGGTATTTTACCGCGCCCGGGGAATTCACGGTCCAGCTGGTCGTCACCGACAGTGCATATGCGAAGGCGTCTATAACCAAGTCCTTCGTCCTTCTGGGGATGCGGCCGCCCCTCAACGTTCATTGGGAGTCCTTCACCGACGTCAGCCTGTTTCAAATCCGGACGGTTACCGACGTGACCTGGGAGCACAATCCGGCCAACGCCGAAGTCGCCCCCATCGCCAAGTATCGGATTTATCGCCGGGCGGCCGGGACGGACGATCCCTTCCTGCTGGGCGGCGAGGCCGTCGGCTCGGCTGTCCTCTGGCGGGACACGAATGTCGACGCGCCCGGGCGGTTCGACTACGCCGTATCGGCGATGGATGCCGATGGCCATGAAAGCGCTCTCTCCTCTTCGGTTGGACCGGCCGTCTCGCCGATCAGCAAGAGGAAGGGCCGCCGATGATTCAGAGGATATGATGTCGAAACCCCGTTCGATCGTTGGAACAATCGTCCGATTCTTCTTCCTTCGGCCTTGCTCGCGATTTTTATTGTCTCGCCCGCCTGCCGGAATCGCGAGGCCCGCGGCCGGGATCGGAGAACGCGCAGCCGCCGCGGCGGTCGACCTTTCCGCCTATAAGCCGAAATTCGAGTTCCGCGGACGGATCGTCTTCCAATCCGACTTCGGCGGGAACAACGACATCTACCTCCTGACGGCCGAGGGTCTCAAGCGCCTGACCGACGATCCGGCCAGCGACGAGTTCCCCCGTTGGTCTCCCGACGGCCGGTCGATCGCCTTTTCCTCCAACCGCACGCGGGATTTACCAGATCTACATCATGGACGCGGACGGGTCCAACGTCCGCCGGGTGACCGAAGCCGAGGACGACGCCATCGAGGAGGGCTGGTATCCCGACGGGACGAAGCTGGCCTACACCGAGGAGCGGAAGCGGACGATCGGCCGCTCCTATACGATGTGGACGATCGATTTGAAGACCGGGGCCAAGACCCGCCTCCTTCCGGAATTCGACGGTTCGAGCGCCCTTCCGGATTTCTCCCCGGACGCCTCCCGGCTGGCTTTCACCGGGAAGCGGACCATGGGTTGGGACGCTTTCCTGGCCGATCTCCGGACGAAGGAAATCCGGGCTCTGACCAAGGGCGGGAACGCCTGCCGTCCCCGCTTTTCCCCGGACGGCGCGCAGATCACCTACGTTTCCTCCTCGGCCGACGGCAAGGGCGATATCTGGACGATGAGCCCCGAGGGCGGCGGCGTCGAGCGGCTGACCGAGCGGCCCGACGCCTATGATTATTTTCCGGCCTGGTCGCCCGACGGGAAATGGATCGTCTTTGCCTCCGGAACAGACCATTATCCGACGGAAGGCGTCTGGGAGCTCGTCCTGGTCAAGCCCGGGACGAAAACCGTCGTCCCGCTGTTCAAAAGCGGCGCCCGGGATGTATTCCCGGACTGGCGCTAGCCTGGATTATTCATAAAAATTCCTAATCTTCTAATATTCAATTATTTTCAGCATTATAAAATACCAGAGTTTTTACGCCTTCGGGCGACGCTTTGCTCACCCTGTGAGCTGAAGCAAGTCCCACACGAGTCTTTGCGAGTCGGGTCGAGCTCGATGCGGCGCAGCATCTGCTTCGTTGCGAAGGCGTTCGCAGTGCGGCTAGCACAGCTTCACCCTCCAGCGTCCTCGCACGGCTGCGGCCATCTCGACTCGTGAATAATCCAGGCTAGAGCGTTTTCTTCTTTGGTTCCTATCCGGATTGTGTGGGTAGAAAGCTTGAGGTCATGACCGCCAAATTCTACCCACACAATATGGGAGAGATCTTCTTTTGTTTCCCGGCTCCGCTCAAGTCCTGTTGACGTTCGTTTGCAACCAAGAATAGACTGTCGGCGTTTGGTAAATGGGAATTAAGCGATATGTTCTTACGGGGAGACACGCCGATGAAAAACGCCCGCGTTGGAATCGTCTTTCTTTTATTCACGGTCTCGATCCTGACCTCGCTCTCGTGCGCGAAGAAGTCCGGAGAAACCGAGTGGAAGGCCGAAGTCGAGACTGTGAACGGAGTGAAAACCGTCAGAAATCCGGCGACGCCGCGTTACGGGGAATTCGCCTTCGACCTTGGTCGAGGATCTGGTCATTGGCGAGGAAAAGGACGAGGCCCGCTTCTTTCCCCGAAGCGCCTGGATCAGCGTCGACGGTGAAGGGACGATGTACGTCCGGGACAACGGAAACAAGCGCATCCAGGTGTTCGGTCCCGACGGCGCATTTCTCCGGTCTCTCGGCCGGATCGGACAGGGGCCCGGGGAATTCGCATATCCCGGAGACGTATTATTTGACGATGAGAACCGGCCTTTCGTCCGGGACTCGCGCCGTCTCGTCGGGTTCAACCGGGACGGCACATTCTGGGAAAACATTCCCCTAAAAACCTTTCTGAGTGGGATGATCTTGGGACCGGGCGGGAGAGTCGTCGGAACGACACAGCCCAATCCCCGGGCCGAGGGAGGACCGAAAAACGAGCTGATCCAACTCGGCCCGGAGGGCGAACGGTTGCGGACGATGGCCGTATTCCCGGTTTTTGGCGTAAGCAAGGACCAAGTCCTCATGCATTGGTATACGGGAAGCGTTCTTTTCTCCCGGCGGCTGAACGATTCGCTCTATTTCGATTTTTCCCTGGAGGAGACGATTCACGTCGTCGACGCCGAGGGCCGCCCGCTGCTCGACTTCTCCCGGACTGAGGACCGTCTCCCTATCAGTGCCGAGGAAGGCGACATTGACCAGAAAAGAAGGGATTTTCGCCTGGCTCGGGCCGGGGATCCGCATAAAGCCGACCTGGGGATGCCCGATCACCGGCCGTTCTACAATCGATTTTTCAGCGACGATGCCGGCCGGCTTTACGTTGTCCGGTTCAAGCCGATCACCGAAAAAGACGATTCCAGCTCAAAGGTCGACGTTTTTTCCAAGGATGGCTATTATCTTTATCGGATGACCTGGCCGTTTATTCCGCAGACGATTCGGGGCGGGTATTTGTATAAAGTTCAGGAAGACGAGGAAGCCGGCCTATTTAAGGTCATCAGGTACAAGATCGCCAACTGGGGTGATTTCAAGTCCGATTGAAGTCGCCGGCCGGCTTCAGTTCATCTTGCCGGCCAGCAGCCGGCCCAGGTATTCGCGCGGGATCCCCAAAAGCGTCGGCCGCCAGAGGCGGTCGCACTTGGAGCAGGTCTCAGGTCGGAAATGTCCCGGCCGATGAGCTTTTTCCGCAAGGCGACCATCTTGTCGTTGTTCCAGATCTCGCGGAGCGACGCGTCGCGGACGTTGCCCAGCGTGTAAGAGCCGAAGAAATCCTGGGTGCAGGGCAGGACCGAGCCGTCCCAGAAGATGATCAGGGCGTGCCAGAGGAAGGTGCACGGGCGAGTAGAGGCTTTTCGGTCCGGGCCTTCGCCCGGCGTCGCCGGCCCAGTTGTGGAGCTCCTTGACGTGGATCTTGTCCAGGGGCAGGCCCTTGAACCGGTCCAGGAAGGCCTTCTGGGCTTCCTGTCCCGTCTTCTTGAAGACTTCGGGGAAGCGGATGAGCTCGATGAAGGTGACCGGCTTCTTCGCCCCGAGCTCCTTCTTGATCTCCAGGAAGCGGATGATGTTGCCGACCGTTTTCTCGAACTTGGCGTTGACCCGGATGTTTTCGTAGGTTTCGGCGTCGAAGCCGTCGAAGGAGAAGGCGAACTGGTCGAGCCCGGACGTCGATGAGCTTGCGGGCCTTGTCCTCCGTCGAGAAGCGTGCCGTTGGTGTGGAAGCGGGTGACGATGCCGGCCTCATGGGCGTAGCGGACCATCTCGAAGAAGTCGGGGGTGGAGGAGCGATTCGCCGCGGTGGAGGAGGTGGACGTCGAAGACGAAGTCCTTGGCCTCGTCGACGATCTTCTTGAACAGGTCGAAGTCCATGAACCCCTTCTGCTCCTTGGTCAGGTCCTTGTTCGGGCACATGACGCAGCCAGGTTGCAGACGCTGGTCGGCTCGATCCAGAGGCGGAGCGGGCATGTAGGGCAGCCGGGTCTTTTGCGGCCTTGTAGGCGCGGAAGAACTTGCCCGAGCCGCCGGTAGTATTCCGAGTCGCTTCATGAGGCGCATCGTATTGTAGGGGTCCGATTCAAAATCAGGGCGAATGCGTATGGAGACGACGGCACCAGGCGGCGATCCGCGACCTGCTTCGGGCCGGATCGTCGGCGACCAAGCCGAGCGAATGCCAGGGCGGCCCGGCTCTTTTCGTGCCGGAATAGCCCATGGCGGCCAGGTTGTTGCAGAGCGTTTTCCGGCGCTGGGCGAAGCCGCCGGCGAGAAATCTCCGGAAGCGGCTCGATCGGCGACCTCGACCAGCGGCGTTTCGCGCCGCTCCAGCGAGACCACGGCCGAATCGACCTTGGGCGGGCGGGACGAACGATCCGGGCGAGACTTTGAACAGGATCTTCACCTGAAATAGACCTGGAGCATGATCGAAAGCGGGGCGAAGTCCTTCGTCCCGGGCCCGGCGGCGATCCGCTCGGCGACTTCCCGCTGGATCAGAAAGGCGGCCTTGCGGAAAACAACCGCCGTTCCTCCCGGACCCGGGCAAGAAACGGGCCGGAGATCGAGTAGGGCAGGTTGCCGATGACTTGATCGGGGCCGGCGCCGGCGACCGTCGAACGATCAGGCGCTCGAAGCGAGTCGATCCAGGGCGTCGCCCTCGATGACCGACGTTGTCCGGCTTGTCCGCGGTCCAGGCACTCGGCCAGGATCCGGTCTTTTTCGACCGCCACGACTTTGCCCGCCAGGGCGGCCACGGCCCGGGTCAAGGCCCCTTTGCCCGGGCCGATCTCGATGACCGATATCCTCCGGCGCCGGGGTCGATCGTCCGGGCGATTTTCTCCAGGAGCCGGGGGTCGCGGAGGAAATGCTGGCCGAGGGCCTGGCGCCGCGGTTTTCATCGGGCGGCCTTCACCGTTTTCCGGGTGTAGCGCTTCTTGAATTTGACGGCCATCAGCAGGGTTTCGAGCAGGGCGAGAAAATTCAGCTTGGTCTGGCCCCGGGTCCGGTCGATGAAGACGATCGGCACTTCCCCGATCCGGAAGCCCAGGAGGACGACCTTGCGCAGGATTTCCAGGACGACCGATTGGCCGACGGAGATCAGGTCGTCCAGGTCGACGGCTTCGAGCACCTCCCGGCGGAACAAGCGGAATCCCGGACGAGACGTCCCGGACGGGGAGCCGATATAAGCCGGCGGATGAAGGTCCGGACGCACAGGGTGATCAGGCGGCGGTGGGTGCCCCGGTCGGCGTCGCGGCCCCCGGGAACGAACCGCGAACCCAGGACCAGGTCGTAGTCTCCGGCGGCCGCCAGAAGGTCCGGGATGAATTTCGGGGCGTGGGAGAAATCGGCGTCCATCTCGACGACGTAATCCGGACCGAGGGCCAGGGCGGCCTTGAATCCGTCGATGCCGCCCGCGCCGCGGCCGCGGCGCTTGGTCCGGACGAGGGCGTGGACCCGGGGATCGGCGGCGGCCCGTTCCTCGGCCCAGCGGCCCGGTGCCGTCGGGCGAATTGTCGTCGGCCACGACGACATGGACGTCGGCTTCCGAAAGGGCAGGGCGAGGATCGCCTCGACCAGGTCGGCGATGTTTTCCCGCTCGTTGTAGGTCGGGAGCATGACCGCGAGAAGCGGCCGGCGCGGGCGGGCTGCGCTCACAGGCGGCGACCTCCCGGACGGCTTGAAGGACCTGTCCGGGCGATAGGCGGATCATGCAGACCGGATTGGGGCAGGTCTGCCGGTAACAGGGCGCGCAGTCGGCCCCGGCGAAGAGCTTGCCGGCCGCGGCCGTAAAGCTCGATTTCCGCCGGGCAGGTCGGCCCGAACAGGACCACGGTTTTCTTTTTCAGGGCCAGGGCGAGGTGCATGGCCAGGGTGTCGGAACAGACGACGACGTCCATCCGGTCGAGAAAGCCGGCGAATTCGAGGAGCGAATTATCCGTGCCCGTGTCGTAGACCTTGACCCTGGCTTTCGCGGGCCAGGCGCTGGTTCAGGGCTTTTTCCCGGGGGCCGCCGAGGAGGAAGACGTTGGCCTTGAGGTCTTTTTTACAGCTTCGGGATGAGCTTCAGGAAATGGGCTTCCGGCCATTGCTTGGTCGTGAACTTGGCCCCGGCCCCGGTATTCAGGCCGATGTTGAGGCGGCCCTTGGGGACCTTATT
The DNA here is from genome assembly GCA_963783665.1 of Candidatus Aminicenantota bacterium. Lineage (GTDB taxonomy): Bacteria > Acidobacteriota > Aminicenantia > Aminicenantales > UBA4085 > JAAZPG01. Next base: position 354,349 of record CAWANZ010000003.1, read on the forward strand.
TTTCTCGAAGAAGAGCGTCGGCTTTCCGCCGATGGGCCTTGGCCAGGACGAAAACGTAATCGTCGTCTTGGTATTCGAGGTCCGGCGGCCTCGAAGATCATCTGCTGGTAGGTCTTGTCGTTGACCCGGAACTTGAGCTCGTCGTCGACTCCGAGCCGGAGGGCATAGGCGGCGGCCGGGTTCAGGGCGAAGACGTTGCCGTGCTCGTTCAGGCCGAAGCCGTATTTCCGGGGCGCCTGGACCAGCACGGCCAGGGCCGTCAGTCCCGGGTCTTTGTCGAGCGAATAGACGGCGTCGAACCGCTGGGCCTGAAGGGCCAGGGCGGTTTCCATATTCAGCGGGCAGCACCCGGTCGATCTGGGGGATGTCGCGGAGCAGGTCGACGGTTTCTTCGTCCACGACCCAGGTGATGAAGGAGCCGGAAAAGCCCGTTTGAGGCCGGTGAGGATCGGGGTCGTCCGCAGAACGTCGCCCTGGGCCCGGCACTTGATGATCAGGATTTTCGGGCCGAAGGGCTTGAAATGCGGGCAGTGGTCGCAGGACCGCTTATGAATGCAGGGCTTTTCGCCCTTGAAATGGACGCACTTCGTCTCGACCAGCAGGGATGGATGTCATCGGCGTATTTATGCCACAAGAGGGTTTTACAACGCGCTTAGAGACATCACCTGATGAAGCGTATGCCCTGCATTCTTCCGGTCTATCTGCTGGCCTTCCATACTTCTACCACACACGACAAGGGAGATGCGGCCGAGCGACAAATTCTTATCGACATAATGCTTAAGGCTTAGATTTTTTTCTTGGCTACAAAGAGGATATGGGGATACCAGTATCCCCGATGAAGGGGGACGATGTCGACGGCGAATCCCAGGCCGTTCAGGAGAGCGACGTAATCCGCCCGGCGGCGAAAGTAAAACCGGGACCCGAGGGTGAAGCCGATGATCTTCACCGCGATCGTCTCCTGAATCATGTTCCAGGCATATTTCCAGCGGGGCCGCTTGTCCATATCCTTGAGGACCAGCACGCCGCCCGGGGGAAGGGCGCGGCGCACATCCGGAGGATTCGTCTCCTGGGCCTCGAAGGGGATGAGGTAGAGGACGTCGATGATCGTGTAGGCCCGGGCCGGGGGGTATTCCGACGGCGGCGACGTCGCCCAGGCGGAAATCCAGGTGGGGAACGTTACCCAGCGATTTTCTGGCCTCGGCGATTTTCCGGGCGTCGAGGTCGATCCCGATAATCGACCGGGCCGGAGAGCCCAGCTTCAGGATGGCCGCAAACAGGCCGTTGCCGCAGCCGAGGTCCACGATCGTCCCCTTGTCCGGAACGAAGGCCTCCATCCGGAGAATGCGGGCAGATGTGGAATTTGATTTTGAGGTACGCCTTCATCAGGATTCCGGCATCGTGGAATAGGCCGAAGACGGCCTTCCGCTTCACCCGGACGGGACGGAGGGGGTCGATTTTCGCGCGCATGAAATTCGCTTATTACCTCGAATAGGGTCATACCAGTTTTGAAAGATGATCAGTGGCCAGAGAAGCTGGCGGTGGTTGTGCGAGCCGTCGAAGTGCTCTTTTAAAAGCCCGGCGACGAAGGCCTCGTCGAAATAGCCGTGCCGCTCGAAGCCGTTCCGGGGCGAGCGTGTCCCGGACGAATTCCTTCAGGTCGTCCCGCATCCAGGCGCCCAGGGGGATGTCGAAGCCGATTTTTTTCTTGTTCAGGATTTCGCCGGCAGCCGGCCGGCCAGGGCTTTTTTCAGGATGTACTTGGAGGTAAGCCCTTGAGCTTGAGGGAGGACTGGGGATCGTGGCCGCGAATTCGACGAAGGTATAGTCGAGGAACGGGGCCCGGATCTCCAGCGACGCGGCCATGCTCATCCGGTCGACCTTCGGCAGGAGGTCGTCCTGGAGGTAGAGCTTCAGGTCAAGATAAGCGATTCGGTCAAGCGGATCGGCGGCTTTCGTTCGGGCGGCGTGAAAGGCGACCGGGGCGAACGGATCTTCGGTCATCCGGGCTCGGACTTCGGCCGGCGAACAGGCGGTCCGCGCATTTCGGGCGGGTAGGCGCCCCACCAGATGATATTGGCGATTTCGGGCGGGTATTCGACCCCGCTGATGAACTTTTTCGCCTTGAACTCGAAGCTCAGCCGCTTGGCCGAGGCCGGCAGGGCTCGGACGACGGGCCGGATCGAGGCCGCGGCGGATAAAGCCCGGGACGTTTCGGTACCAGCGGGCCATCTTGAATGCTTTGTACGTGTCGTATCCGCCGAACAGCTCGTCGCCGCCGTCGCCGGCCAGGGCTACGGTGACGTAATGGCGGGCCAGCTTGGAGATCACGTAGGTCGGGATGACGGAGGCGTCGGCCAGGGGCTCGTCGAGAAAGCCTGCCAGGGTCGGGACAAGACCGCTGACCTCGGCCGGGGTGACGACAAACTCCGTGTGGTCCGTTCCGAATTTGTCGGCCACGATCCGGGCCGCGTCGAGCTCGTCAAACGATTTTTCCTTGAACCCGATGGAATAGGTCTTGATCCCGTTGCCGGCGACTTCGCTCATCAGGGCCGTGACGGCGCTGCTGTCGATGCCGCCGCTGAGAAACACGCCGAGAGGGACGTCGCTGATGAGGCGGCGCCGGACGGATTCCCGGAGCCGGGAGATGATCTCTTCGCAGTATTCCGCTTCCGGCCGGGGTTTGATCTTATGGTCGGCGTGCCGGACGTCCCAGTAGCAGGACTCCTCCGCCCGCCCGTCCTCGAAAGACCAGGCGGTGACCCGGCAGGATCTTGCGGATCCCTTTGAAGATCGAGCGCGGGGCCGGGACGTATTCGAAGGTGAAAAACCGCGAAAGCGAATCGAAATCGATCTCCCGGGACAGCGGGGCCTGGAGAAGCGATTTGATCTCCGAAGCGAAATAGATCCGTTGCCGCCTCCAGACGTAGTGCAGGGGCTTGACCCCCAGCCGGTCGCGGGCCAGGACGAGGCGCCGGCGCTTGGTGTCCCATAGGGCGACGGCGAACATGCCGTTGAGGGCTTCGACGAAATCCGCGCCCGCGCTCCTCGTAGAGATGGACGACGACCTCGGTGTCGGCGTTCGTATAAAAAGAGTGACCGCGTGCCGATGAGGTCTTTCTTGATCTCCGGGAAGTTGTAGATCTCGCCGTTGAAGACGATCCAGACCGTCTGATCCTCGTTGTGGATCGGCTGATGGCCGGTCGCCAGGTCGATGATGCTCAGCCGGCGCATGCCCAGGGGCGGCCTGCCGGTCGACATAGAACCCTTCGTCGTCGGGCCCGCGGTGGACGATGACGTCGGTCATCCGCTTGAGCAGGGCGGAGGCGTCGGGCGCCAAGCCGCCCGAGTCGACGAATCCGCTGATACCGCACATGGGAGCCATTTTACCCGCATTATTCATGAAAAAGCCAAAGATTTATGTAATTCCATTGATTTCTGTATGATGGGCGGCGTCGCCTTCGTTTTCTTGCATGACAGGCGGCAAAAGTGTACCCTGGGGGCGGATTTTGGGATGAGAAAAATCATCGTCAACGCCGACGATTTCGGCCTGTGCGCCCCGGTCAATGAGGGAATCGTCCTGGCTCATCGCCGCGGGATTCTGACCAGTGCCACCCTGATGGTCAACACCCCCGGTTTCGATCAGGCGGTGGCCCTGGCCCGGGAGACGCCCTCTCTCGGCGTCGGTCTCCATCTCAATATTGTCCGCGGCCGGCCCCTCTCTCCGCCTGAATCCATCCCCTCGCTCCTCGGCCCCGACGGCCGGTTTCTGGCCAAGCCGGGACGGATTCTCCGGGACCTGGCCCTTGGCCGGATCAAGGCCTCCGAAATCGAGCGGGAGCTTCGGGCCCAGATGGAAAAAGGCCTGGCCACGGGCCTTCCCCTGACCCACCTCGACAGCGAAAAGCATATGCACGCCTCCCCGCCCGTCTTCAAGATCGCCCTGCGGCTGGGGCGGGAATACGGCTTCCGGAAGATCCGATTCATCCGGGAGTGGACCGTCTCCCGGCACCCGGTCCAGTCCCTGAAGGCGGCCTATCTTTCGGCCGGCTGCGCCCTGATGCGGCGGCGCGTTCGGGAGGCCGGATTCGTGATCACCGACCGGTTTTATGGTATATGTAATAGCGGCCGGATGAGCGCGGCTCGATATCGCGAGATCTTCCGGCGCGGCGGTTCGGGAACGGCGGAAATCGGTGTCCACCCCGGTTTTCAGAGCCCGGATCTTTTCGCCGTTGAGGCCGAGGTGGGGCGTTACTACATCAACGCTTTTCGCGAAGGCGAGCTGCAGGCCCTCCTCGACCCGGGTCTGCCGGCGATCGCCCGCCAAGCCGGCGTCGAGCTGGTGAATTTCAACGGGATATAAAAACGCATGAACGGCACTTCGGAAAACCCGCAAATCTCGGTCATCGTCCCCTTTTACAACGAGGAAAAAAACGTCGAGGAGATGTACCGCCGGCTCAAGGCCGTCCTGGACGGGCTCGGCAAGACCGTACGAGCTGATCTTTGTCGACGACGGAAGCCGCGACCGGACGTATGAGCGCCTGCGCGGGATATACGAACAAGATCCCGTGGTCCGGGTGATCAAGCTCCGGCGGAACTTCGGCCAGACGGCCGGCCTCCAGGCCGGATTCGACCACGCCCGGGGCGACGTCATCGTCTCCATGGACGGGGACCTCCAACATGCCCCGGAGGAGATCCCCCAGTTTCTGGCCAAGATCGACGAAGGCTTCGACATCGTCAGCGGCTGGCGGAAGGACCGGAAAGACAACGCCCTGTTCCGCAAGTTCCCCTCCCGGGTGGCCAACCGGATGATGAAGCGGCTGGTCAAGGTGAAAATCCACGATTTCGGGACGACATTTAAAGCGTATCGCCGGGAGGTCATCCAGAGCATCCGCCTGTTCGGCGAGCTGCACCGGTTCATCCCGGCTCTCATCAGCCGGGAAGGATTCAAGATCACCGAGATCCCGATCTCCAACATCAACCGGCTGGCCGGGAAGTCCAATTACGGCCTCTCCCGGGTCAAGCGGGTCTTTTTTGACCTTCTTACGGTCAAGTTTATGGTCAGCTTCATCGACCGGCCGCTCCAGATCTTCGGCCCCCTCGGGATGATCTTCGGGACGGCGGGCTTCCTGATCGATGCGGTCGTCACGATCGGATATTATTTCTTCGGCTGGGTCATCAAGGAGAACCTGGGCAACCTCATCCTTGGCGTGTTTCTCATGATCCTGGGGATGTTACTTGTCATGATGGGACTCCTGGCCGAAGTCATCTCCCGGATCTATTTCCAAACCCACCAGATCCGGATTTATTCGATCGACCGGGTGGACGACCGGACGGCCGGCCAAAAGGCGGCCGGCGGGGACCGCGCCGTCTAGGAACCCCGTCCATGGCCGATCCCTGGTCCGTTAACGCCCGCCGGGACCGGCGGGATCAGCTCCTGCGGATCCTTCTGGCCGTTCTGCTCCTCGGCTGGGTCGTGGTTCAGCTGCGGAACCTGGGCGTCCTGTCCCTCTGGATGGACGAGGGCTTTCACTACCTGGCCGCCCAGGGCATCCTCGAACACGGCTACCCGCTTTACCCGTCGGGTCATGTCTACTGGAAGGCGATCCTCTACGCCTATTTATTGGCCGGCGGTTCGTTCATCTTCGGCCTCAAGGCCGTGACCCTGCGCGTCTTCAGCGTCCTGTGCGTAGCCGGGATGATCGGCTTGGCGTACCATTTCGGCCGGCGGTATTTTTCCCGGACAATCGGCTTCCTGGCCGCGATTATTCTGGCGATGTCGGCCTGGGAATTGGAGTACGCCCGGCTCGCGCTTTACTTCGCCCCGCTTCAGCTGTTCTACCTTCTTCGGTCTTTACTTTTTCTACCGCGGATTCATCCGGGAAGAAAACCGCTTGAAGACCTGGGCTGTCGTCATTTTCCTCTTGACGCCCTTGATTCACCAGCTCGGGATGGGCCTCATCTTCGCTTTTCCGGCCTTGTTCCTGATGCGCGGGGCCAAGCGCTTTTTCCGCAAGGACGTTCTGATCGGCTTCTCCCTCACGGTCCTCTTCTACCTGGGGATCCAGCTCATGGAATTCTATGTCTGGAAAGTCGGCTACGTTTACGTAAAGACCGATATGAGCCTCAAGGGAATGATCGGTTATTTCTTCGGCGGCTTCAGTCTGGACTATTTCAAGGAGTTCTTCCGGAGCTACCCCTGGATGAGCCTGGCCGTCCTGGCCGGGATCTTTCTCTGCCTCGGACTGGTCGTTCGCAAACGGGAGTCCGGCGGCGCGGCGGCCGACGCGGATACGACCCAGTCGCCCTGGCTTTTCCTGAACCTTTGCTTCGTCTTCCCCCTGTTCTTTTTCGCTTTTTTCCGGACCCACGTTCAACCCCGCTACCTGGCCCAGCTCTTCCCGGTGTTCGTCCTTCTGTTTCTCGTCGGCCTCCGAGCCCTCAGCCGCGAATTCATCGGCGGCCTGGCCGCTCCGGCTTTCGGGATCGAGAAAGAGAAGACCCGGGCGATCTTCAGCACCATCATCTTTCTCGGCCTCGTCTTTGTCCTGACCGAGGGAGCCCGGCCGAATCAGGTCCTGACAATCGCCGAGCGCAATTACGGCGATCCGATCACCGCCGACATCATTACCCGCTCCGGCCGGTATGAGCACTATGATAACGAAGGCGTCGGCAAGTATGTGGCCGCCCGGCTCCAACCGTTCGATCTTGTGGTGGCCAACCACGTCGTCTTTCAAAAGATTTATGTCGGCCGAGTGGATTACTGGCTGTGGTCGGGAGGGCCTGGGACCTGGGACGCCTGGGAGGAAACGCCCGACGGCTGGAAAGACTTTTATGTCGGGGCCCGCTGGATCAACAACCTCGATGACCTCCGGAAAGTTATTCAGGGCCACCAAGGCGGGCGGGTTTGGCTCGTCACTTCGCCCTCGCTGCTGCGGGAGGATCACATTAAGCCGGAGATTCGGAATTATGTCGCCGTCGAAAACGCCGATAAGCTGGTGTTTCGGGGGAAAGACGGGATGTCGGAAGTCTATGTCTGGAACGATGCGGATCTGACGGCCGGCGGCCGGCGGGCGGTCGAAGGCGAGTGGATGCCGTCCCGGCGCGGGGCCGCGGTCCGCGGCCCCAATCTTTCGGGCGACGAAGCCCTGGCCTGGGACGGGAAAGCGAAGAAGGCCGACGAGTTCACGGCCAAGGCCGCCGGGATTCTGGCGCCGGGCGCCTACCGGGCCTTGGTCCGGTACAAGACCGGGGCGGAATCGCCGGAAGGCGCGGCCGGACGAATCGCGATCGTCGACGGTCGGGGCGGACGGCTCCGGACGGTCGCTTTGACGGGCGGCGTCCGCCCGGTCGACGAGAGCGGCTGGCGGACGGCGGAAGTGGAATTTCTTCTGGACCGGGAGCAATCCGTCGGAGTCTGGGTCCAGGTGCCGCCCGGCTGCGCCGTGACGATCGATTATGTTGACATTCAGGCCAAGGGAGGAGGGGAGTGAGATGAATGATGACCGGTCGCCCGGCAGCACGCAGAAAGAGCTTCTCGACCCCCGTCGGAAACTTTCGGGTAAATACGCCTCTCTGTGCGTCGGCCGGCCGGGCCTGGGCGCCCTCTTAACTTACGAATTCATCAATTCATTCATCGCTCCGTTTCCCGGAGCCCTCGGCCTGCTTCTCCGCCGGATGTTTTTTCCCCTTGTCCTGGGCCGGGTCGGAAAGGGAGTGGTCTTTGGACGGAATGTCGTCCTCCGCCACCCGCACAAGATCGAAATCGGCGACAACACCTTCATCGACGATAACGCCGTTCTGGACGCCAAGGGCGAAAAGAACGAAGGGATCCGGATCGGGGCCAACGCAATGATCGGCCGGAACACGATCCTGACCTGCAAGGAAGGCTCGATTTACCTGGGCGATCACTGCAATATTTCGGCCAACTGCCAGCTTCTGTCCGAGACCGAAATCCGCCTGGGGAGCTATTGTTTCCTGGCCGGCGCGTGCTATCTCGTCGCCGGCGGAAACCACCCGGTTGCCGACACGTCCCGGCCGATCATGTTCCAGCCTTCGACGGTCAAGGGCGGGATCCGGGTGGGCGAAGATACCTGGATGGGGGCGGGCGTGGTCGTCCTGGACGGGGTGACGATCGGCAAAGGCAGCGTCATCGGAGCGGGCGCGGTCGTGGCCGCTTCTCTTCCGGAATACACGTACGCCGTGTCCGACCGGCGCCTCCGGTTGATGGATCGAAAATCAATGAGCTGACGGCGCGCGTCAGACTTCAGGCCGGCTTGCGGGATTTATAGATAAAGTTCGACGAGCTGTTGAACCGGCCGGAGTGGGCCAAGTACTTCTCGATCACGAATCCCTTGTCCTCGAGGAACATCTTGATTTCCTCGGGGGTGTAATAGTGGCGGATGGGAACGAAATACCAATCGAGGATCAGCTCGGAAAGCTTTTCGCCTTTGCGCGATTTCTGCCGACGTTTGAAGAAAAAGACAACGGGGGATAGGAAAAAGGCCATGATTTTTGCCAGGCCGTTCCAGCTCCATCGGGGCGTCCGGACCAGGGTTTTCCGGATGATTTCGTGAATCCAGGTGGCGTTGGTCCGCTTGTAGATGGCCAGGAAGAGCGAGCCGCCGGGCTTGAGGACGCGGATGAGCTCGGTGATCGCTCCGAGGGGATCGGTCGTGTGGTGAACGGTGCCCCAAGCCCAGACGATATCGTATGAGGCGCTGGGGAAGGGAAGGTGGAGCATATCCTGCTGCTGGAACTCGGCATTGCCCAGCCCGAACTTCTCCTTGAGTCCCCGGGCCGTGCCGAGGCTCCCCGGGCTGATGTCGATCCCTGTCACCTTGGCCGCGCCATTTCGGGCGAAGATGATGCTGAAGATTCCCGTGCCGCAGCCGGAATCGAGGACCGTTTTGCCCGAGACTTCCTCCGGCGTGTAGAACATCAGCCAATGCTTTTCGGATTCCTCGTACTCGGGGACGTATTCCGTCCAGACGACATCGTAGAATTTTTCGACTTTTTCCTTATTCATCGTTTGTCCTTCACGTCCTGCGGGACGGAGGCCGCTCCGTCCCTTTTCAGGGGCGCATAGTTTACCCGCTCGCACCTTTTAAATCAATGAGTTCGTCAGCGGACGATCTTGAGGTCGTGGTAGGTTTCCTCGGAGATGATGTGGACGCGCTTGATAAATAAGAAGCCGGCATTGACTTTGAGCCAGGTCCTCTTGGGGACGAGATAAACGTCCTCGACGACCTCGAAGTCCGCCTCGACCTCCAGTTCCTTGACGAACGTCGGGAATTCGGACGGCGTGAGGCGGCCTTGGATCGGGGTAAACGTCGCCGCATCGATCGTGTAGGTTCCCTCCCAGTTCAAGACATCCTTCACCGCGGCCTTGACGTCGAGCAGGTAGATCGGGCGGCCGGAGGGATCGGTCGTTTCCCGGACGCTGAAGGTAAAATCGTCCCGGCGGTCGGCGGCGAAGGGAAGGATCTCGCCCAGGTCGTCCATCCGCATCCCTCTCCGGGCCGAGCGCTGCCCGCCGGGTTTGCGGGGGGCGGCTTCGGCTTGGGCGGTCCGCTCGGCTTGGGAACGTTCCCGGCGCTCCCGCTGTTCGGCCAGGTAACGCTCGGTCACGTCGGTCGTTTTTCCGTCGATCGTTTGAAGGACCTTGACGATCGTCTGCTCGCGGTGACCCTCGGTCACGACAAGAGCCTTCGTCTGGACGTTGGTTTTTTCCGGTCGCCACTTGCGATCATGCTCGACCTGGGTGCTGATGATGGTCGCGGTATAGTTGCCCTTTGGATTGAAGCCGTCCAAGCGAGCGGAGATCCGGTCGAGGAGCGTTTGAACATCGATCGCCGGGCGGGCCGAAAGCGGAGCGAGGGCGGCGAGAAGAAGAACGGCGCCGGCCACGGCCGGGAGCATGCGGCTTTTGCCAGAAACCATGGGCAACCTCCATCGTCGCTGGGATATCATATGCGAAACAGGGGTTTTTCGCCAAGCCGGAGGGGATTCCCGTGAATATTTCCGAAAAAACCAGTTGACAGGGCGGCCGGGATTTGCTTAAATTACGACTGTTCCGAGAGTTCCGACTAAAATAGTAGAGTATAAAGGAGAGGGTCGCATGTCGACATTCATGATCGTGGTCCTCAGTGTTCTGGGATTCCTGGCCCTGGCGGCCGGCATCCTGATTTGGCTGTTCTTTCATCAGGGAGGCTGCTGCGTGAAAAAAGCCCTGGCCCGGCCGGCCAAGAGCTGCCCGATTCCCCCGGCTTCGTAAAGGGAAGCCGACTCCCGCGCCCTTCTCAGCGGTTGGCAAAGATTTCCCGTCCGTGTATGATATTTCCCGTTCGATTGCGAGGAGACGATCATGGGTCTGATTAAAAACGAAGTGGCGGTGATGTTTTCCGGTGGGATTGACTCCCTTCTGGCCTCCGTCCTTCTCCTGAAGGAATACGACAAAGTCCACCTGGTCACGTTCGATAAGGGCTACCTGGAATTCGGGGTGAAGAACAACCTCCCCAACGTCGAGCGCCTGAAGGCCGCCTTCGGGGAGGACCGGGTCACCCATCAGGTCGTCGACCTCAAAAAAGTCCACAAGAAGATCTCCGTGAGCACCTTTTTCAAGGATCGCGACAAGTACAACACGGAGATCCGCTGGTGCGTCGGCTGCCGTCTGAGCATGAACGTCGGCGGCCTGTTGTTCGCCCTCGAAAACAATCTGGTGGGGTATGCCGACGGCTCAAACCGGGAACAGATCCCCTCCGAGGCCAACCTCACCGGGACGGCTGAAAATTATCCGCGGATCGTCAATGGATCCAAAGCTCTGGCCAAAGATTACGCCGTCCGTTTCCTGACGCCGACGTACGAATACGGAAGCCGCGAAAACCGCCGGACCATGCTCACCGAGCTCGGATTCGATATCGACTACCTGAGCCGGGACGAGAGCAAAAAGCTTTCGGGGCTGGTGACGAAAGGGATGTCCAAGCGGTCCCAGCCGATGTGTTTTTCCGGCTGGATGGTTCACTGGAAGCGGAACCTCCTCGGCAAACCGGTCGAGCAGGACGAGCCGGCGACCGTCGATTACGTCCAGCGAAAGCAGGCCGGGGTCGTCCGCGATGTCGTCCGGGATTATTTCGCAAAAAAAGGCGTCGACATTGACGCGCTGGTCACGGCCCGCCAGGCCGACCCCCTCAGCCGATTCGAGCCGACGTTCGTATAATCCCTTCACCCGCATCGCGCGTCTCTGATTTTTCGTGTTCTTGACTCGGCGTTCCGGCCGGGCATATGATTTTTCCCGAAGACGAACACGATGCCATACAGATTCGCTTCCGTCCTCCTGATTCTCGTCCTTGCCGGATCGGCGGGCGGCGGCCGGAACCCGGGCGAAGCGTTCCTCTCTCCGGCCGGCAAATTCGTCACGGTCAATGGCGTGCGAATTCACTACCTGGAATGGGGAAGCGCGGGGCCTTCGGTCATCCTTTTACATGGGATAGGCGATAACGCCCGGACTTGGGAGAAGATGATCCCTTTCCTGGCCAAGGACATTCATATCGTGGCCCCGGATAGGAGAGGGGCGGGGGAATCGGACAAACCGACGGAAGGGTATGATTTTCAAACACTGACGGATGACGTCGCCTTTCTGGTGGATCATCTCAACCTCGGCTCGGTCATCGTCGTCGGCCACTCGTTCGGCGCCGAGATCGCCTTAAATTTCGCCGCACGAAAACCCGCCTTGACCCGTTCCGTTGTTTTGGTCGACGGAGGATTCTGGCCGAAACAGCCGGCCGGATCCGAGCCGCCCGGGTCGGCGATCGAGAAGACCAGCCGCGGACACAACCCCGCGGCGCTCTACCCCGCCGTCGCCGCTCCGGTTCTCCTGGTTTTTGCCCGAGGGTCCGGCCCCGGCGCGGAAGTCATCGCCAAGCTGAAAGAACAGGGAATCGATTTTTTCGAAGAAGTGAATAAAAAGAGAAATCGGGTCCTCGATACGGCTCGGCGATTTCTCCGCCGGATGCAGGTCGCATCGATCGAAAAAACGGGCCATTGGATCCAGATCGACCAGCCCCAGGCGCTGGCCGATGCGATCCGGGCTTTTATCGCCGAAAGCCTTTCCCGGCGCGAAGCTAACGCGTCGAAAACAACTTTTGAAGAGCGCTCGTAATCGACGCCACGGCCGTCGAGATGTGATTGTCTTCCATAAAGAATTGGACGAAGACGGCCAATTCTTTTGGCGCCGAGCGTTCAAAAGCGTCTTTAACCCGCGGATAAACGGCGGGATCGCCCTCGGATTCGTCGGCGAGCGAGACGAAGACTTTTTTCTTAAGCGTCGGGCGGCTCTTGTAGAAGGCCTGGACCTTGGCCAGCAGCTCGAAATCGTTCCACCACAAGCTGGGGCTGATGGCGATATAGCCGGAAAAGAGATCCGGCCGGGTCAGGAGCGCGTATACGGTCAGCATCCCCGACAGCGAGTGCCCGACCAGCGTCCTCTCGGGGAGGGCCCGATATCTTTTTTCGATCTCGGGGATGGCTTCCTCGGCCAGGAACTTCAAGAAACGGTCCGCCCCGCCGGCGTTTGTGTAGCGGGCATGGGCCGGAACCGGCTGATTATGGGTCATGTCGCGACTGCGTTCGGTGTTGAGAACGCCGACCACGATCATCGGCGGAATCATCCGGTAGGCGGCCAGGTATCGGGCGATTTCCGCAGTGAAGGCGAAATTGAGGTCCCCGTCCAGGACGAAGAGGACGGGATAGGCGTCTTGCGATTGGCCGTATCCGGACGGCGTGGCGACGCGCAGCTCGCGTTCTTCGTTTAAGACGGCCGAGCGGATGAGGATTTTCTCCGCCGACACGATCGGCTCGCTTTGCGCTTGGGCGGAGGCGGGATTCTTCTTTTCGGCCGGGCCGGATTCCAGAGGCAATTTTTCCCTTTCCCAATTCATGAGCCCACCCGCGAGATTGAAGACTTGTTTGAAGCCCCATTCTTTCATCAAGCCCATGGCCCGGGCGCTGCGCACTCCGCCGCGGCAATAGACCAGGTAGGTGCCCTCGCGATTTAGTTTATCGACCTTTTCTTTGAATTCCGTCCCTCGGATGTCGATATTCACCGCTCCCTTGATCCGGTTTTCCGAGAATTCTTCGGGCGTGCGGACGTCGAGGAGGATGAAAAGGGGCGTCGGTCCTTTTTCTTTAATCAAGGCCGCCGCCTGGCCGGCGGTAATGTCGGTGAAGGGGACGGGACCGGCCGCTTGAGCTCCAACAAACAGGAAACCGCTCAATACGATCCCGGCCAGGATTCCCTTCGTTATTGCCGCATGTCTCAATCTCATACAGACTCCTTGCCGATCAAAAATCTCATGGTATATACGAAGGGAAGACGATGTTCGTTGCCGGATTTAAATCCAGCCGTTGGCCCGGTACCAGGTGATGGCCTGAACCATTCCTTCGGCGAATTTCACCTTCGGGAAGAACCCCAGCTCGGCCTTGGCCTTGTCGATCCGCAGCGGCTTGGGATGGACGAAAAAGGCCAGGCGCGACGGATTGAGCGGCGCTTCCTGCCCGACCAGGCCGAAGAGCTTCCCCAGGATCGCCGCGGCGACTCGAGTCGGGCCCATCGGCAGATGAAGCCGGGGAAGCTTTTTCCCCGCGGCCGCGGCGATCGTTTCGGCGATTTGCCGGACGGTCAGAACTTCTCCTCCGGCGAGGTGATAGATTTCCCCGGCGTTCCCTTTTTCGGCGGCAAGGAGGGTTCCTGAGACGAGGTCATCGACGAAGACCGGTGTCTGGAGCGTTCGGCCTTTCCCGGCCTGGATATATCTTCCTCTGGCGATGGCCTGGATGAGCTTGAACGTGCGCCGGTCGCCGGGCCCGTAAACCCAGCCCGGCCGGATGACGACCACGTCCAGCCCGAACCCGGCGGCCGCTAACGCGGCTTGCTCGCCCTCGAGCTTGGTCAGGTCGTAATGGTCGCGCGGATCCAGGGGATAGCGCTCGTCGGCGACTTCTTCCGGGCGGACATGGCCCAACACCCCGGCCGAGCTGAAATGGACGACCCGGCGGATGCCGGTTTTCCGGGCGGCCGAAAGGACCGCGTTTGTCCCTCCGACGTTGACCGCCCGAAAGCCTTCAAGGCCGAGGCGCGAGGCTCCGAGGGCCGCGGCCAGGTGGAACACGACTTCGGCTCCGCGCATCGCTTCGCCGACGGCCGCTTCGTCGCGGATGTCGCCGGCGATGAATTCGATCCCCGCGGCCGGGCTCTCCGGTTTGCGGATGTCAAAGGCCTTGACCTTCCATCCGCGCGCGGCCAGCGTTTCACTCAACCGTTTCCCGACAAATCCCGACGCTCCGGTTACGAAAGCCTTCATCGCTTAGTCCACGTGAGCGGCCTTCGTGATCGCCTCGGTGATTTTTTCCCGGTAGCGAGGGTACGTGTATTCCCGGGCGGCCAGGTCCGCGCCGGCTTTCGCCCTCCGCTTGGCCTCGGCCGAAACAATAGCTAAATCCAGGGCCGCCCCGAACTTTTCCGGCTCGGGCGGCGCCAAGACGGCGATGTCCTCGGTCAGGACTTGGGTGTTGGTCCAAAGGTTTGTGGCCACGACCGGTTTGCCCGCCTTCAAGTAGGCGTAGATTTTCAGCGGCGTATTCGTCCCCGACGCCCGGGGCGAAACGAGCACGTCGCTGCACTTGATAAAAATCGGCACGCGTTGGGGCGGAACTTTTTCAATCAGGACAAACCGGTCGGCAAATCCCAGCTCCTTGGCCCGCTTCCTGACGGAGTCATGGTCGGCCTTGGAGCCGCCGACGATGAGAAGGACCGCCTTTTCCTTCATCCTCCCGAACGCTTCGATAAGCAGGGGGACGCCCTGGTAGGGCTCGAAATTCCCGGCGTAGAGAACAACCTTCTCCCCGCCCGGGGCGATTTCCCGGCGGACGGCGGCGATTTCCTCCGGCCCCGGCGGATGGGGGTCGAAGTCGTTGAAATCCAGGATATTTTCAAGAAAGACGGCTTTGCTTCCGTATCCCAGGTTTTTCACGTAGTCGAGAAGGTCGCGGCAGATCACGATGACCGACCGCGAGCCCTTGAGGACGAAATTTTCGATCGCGGTGAAGACGGCCTTCAAAGCCGCATTATGGGAGAAATCGAAATTTTCCAGCTGTTGAGGGAGGCTGGAATGCATGTCGTAAAGATGCGGCGTCGCGAATAGCTTGCCGAGCAACAGGCCGAAAAAGCCGGCTTCCTCATGGGAGAAGATGAGGTCATAGCGATTGCGGGCGAGCTTGCCGAAGGCCCAGACGACCATCAAGGCATCCAGGGGCAGCTTGGCGAACGATGGGCCGATTTTAATCTTCTTCAGCCCGAGAAGATTGGGGACGCGGGTGATGGTCAGGCCGGGAAAGGGAATGTCCTCGCCGCGCGGGTATGTGACCAGGTCGACCGTATGGCCCATGTCGGTAAGGGCTTTCAGCCGGAAATAGACGCTGATGGGCGTTCCCCGGGGTTGAAAGAAAGGCTCCGGCGCGAGCATCAGGATTTTCATCGGGACGGGCTCACTCGGTCTCGAAGGGTTCGGATTCGATGACCTCGCGGACGACGTAGATGCGCTTGGCGGACGATTCATGATAGGCCCGGACCATGATTTCCCCCAGGAGGCCCATGGTCACGAACTGGAATCCCACGACCATCAGGAGGATGGCCAGAAGCAGGAGCGGGCGGTTGCCGATGCCGACCTTCAGGAAAAGCCGCTGGTAGGACAGGACCAGGCCGATGATCACTCCGGCCGCGCCGGAGATGAGCCCCATGAGGCCGAAGATCTGGAGGGGCCGGGTCGAATAGCTCAAGAGGAATTTCACCGTGAGGAGATCGAGAAAAACCCGGATCGATCGGGAGATGCCGTATTTGGACTTGCCGTGGATGCGGGGCCGGAAATTGACCGGCACTTCGGCGATGGTGACTCCGATGGTCGCGGCGATGGCCGGGATGAACCGGTGCATCTCGCCGTAAAGCTTGATGTTCTCGACGACCTCGCGGCGGAAGGCTTTCAAGGTGCAGCCGTAGTCGCGGAGCCGGACCTTGGTGATGTGGGAAATCAGCCAGTTGGCCGTGAGCGAGGGCAGCCGCCGGCTGAAAAAGTGCTTTTTCCAGCGATCTTTTCGCCAGCCGCTGACCAGGTCGTAACCCTCTTCGATCTTGGCCACGAGGAGACCGATGTCGTTCGGGTCGTTTTCCAGGTCGGAGTCCAACGTGACGATGATCTCGCCCCGGGCGTTGTCGAATCCGGCCGAAAGGGCGGCCGTCTGGCCGAAGTTCTTGCGCAAGCGAAAGATTCGAACGTGGGGGTCTGAAGCCTGGATTCCCCTTAAAACCCCCATCGATCCATCCCGGCTGCCGTCGTCGACCAGGATGATTTCGTAGGTCCGGTCGAGTTTTTGACAGGCGGCGGTGATTTCTTCGTGAAGCCGGTGGAGATTCTTTTCCTCGTTAAAGACGGGGACGACGATGGAAAGGGCGATGGCTGGTTTCATCGAATTCTGGGCCAATATAGCATAATTTGTCGGAGAATTGAATTTTTCGGCTGGTTCAGCCATAATGAACCCGGCTGAAGCCCCCATGGCCGAAAAGAAGATTCTTTTAGTCGACTATGACACGAAAAACCGGGATGCCCTGGCCCAGTTGTTTGCTCCCTACCGTTTCCGAATCCTCCTGGCCGCCGACGGGACGACCGCCTATGAATCCTTCAAAATCGAAAGCCCCGACCTGGTGATTCTCGAAGCCATCCTCCCTAAGCTCCACGGTTTCGACCTGACCAAGCGCATTGCCCAGGAATCCCGAGGGCGGACTTCGGTGATCATCGTCACCGGGCTTTACCGGGGCCCCCAGTACAAGCACGAGGCCTTGACATCATTCGGGGCGGCGGCCTATTTCGAAAAGCCCTTCAACAACGACCACCTCCTCCAAACGGCCCTGGACCTCCTCAAGGAGAAGTCCGACTTCGGCGTGGACTTGCCGTCGGCCGCCGAGGTCGTCCGTTTTCTCTCTGAGCGGCTCGAAAAGGGCCCCTCCGCGGCTTCGACCCAAGGTTGACAGTCGTTCGGGCATGCTGTTAGACTCTTGAACCATCATGAGCAGTTTGTGGACAAGATGCAACAATTGCCAGCGCATCCTCTATAAGGAGGACATCCTGGAGAACCATTCCGTCTGCCCGGCCTGCGCCTTCCATTTCCGCCTGTCGGCCTCGGAATGGCTGGCCCTGCTCTTCGACGAGGGCCAGTTCGACATTCATGACCACGAGATCAAGCCCCTGGATCCCCTCCAGTTCGTCGATAGCCAACCCTACGCCAAGCGTCTGGCCGATAATCAAAAAAAGACCCACCTTCCCGAAGCCGTCGTCAACGGGACGGGGACGATGGGCGGGATCCGGGTGGCCATCTCGGCCCTTGATTTCGCTTTCATGGGTGGGAGTATGGGCTCGGTCGTGGGAGAGAAAATCACCCGGGCGGCCGAGCTGGCCCTAGCCGAGAAGATCCCTTTTCTCATCGTGTCCTGTTCCGGCGGAGCCCGAATGCAGGAAGGCGCCCTCAGCCTCATGCAGATGGCCAAGACCAGCGCCGCCCTCGGCCGCCTGGAAAAGGCCGGCCTGCCTTATATCTCCGTCCTGGCCGACCCCACGACCGGCGGCGTCACGGCCAGCTTCGCTATGCTCGGGAACTTGAATATCGCCGAACCCAACGCCTTGATCGGATTCGCCGGCCCCCGGGTCATCGAGCAGACCATCAAGGAAAAGCTCCCCAAGGGATTCCAACGGTCGGAATTCCTCTTGAAGCACGGGATGATCGACGACGTCATCCCCCGGAAGAATCTCCGGGCTTATCTGATCCGCGCGCTCCGCCTGTTCCTCAACAAACCCGCGTGAAAACGCCCCGGCCCGCCGCCCCTCCGGCGGGGATCCTTTCCGCCGCCGCGTCCCGCCTCTATCTTCATGATCTCGAGCGTTTCGGCATCAAGCTCGGCCTGGACAACATGCGGATCCTGCTGGGCGCGCTGGGAGACCCCCACCTGGCCTTTCCCTCGGTCCATGTGGCCGGGACCAACGGCAAAGGCTCGGTCTCGGCGATGCTGGCCGAGATTTTCGCCCGGGGGGGCCTCAAAACCGGCTTGTACACATCTCCCCACCTGGTCCGAGTGGAGGAGAGAATCCGGGTCGACGGCCGGCTGATTCCCGAGCGCGATTTCCGGCGAGTGCTCGGAAAGATCAAGTCGAAGATCGATGAGCTTCTGGCCGCAAAGAAGCTCGACGCTTCTCCGACCTTTTTTGAAGTCCTGACCGCGGCGGCTCTCCTTTATTTCCGGCAACGGCGGGTGGATATCGCGATCCTCGAAGTCGGAATGGGGGGGAGGTTTGACGCGACAAACGTCGTCACGCCGGTCGTTTCGGTCATTACCAACATCGCCCGCGATCACATGCAATACCTGGGGAATACCCTGGCGGAAATCGCCTTCGAGAAAGCCGGGATCATCAAACCCGGCGTTCCCGTCATCAGCGGCGTATGCGGCGGGCCGGCCCGGCCTGTGATCCGCCGCCGGGCCCGGGAGGAGCGCGCCCCCTTGCTCGAGGCGTTCGGTCGGGAGGCGTCTCTTGAGCCCGGTGGACCCGGCCCGCGGCGGACGGCCGTTTACCGGATTGGTGGGGAAGCCTATCGTCTCGCGCCCGGACTCCCCGGGACCCATCAGATCCGAAACGCGGCCGTAGCGGCGGCTGCCGCCTCGGTCCTCCGGCGGATGGGTTTCCCGGCGGACCGGAAGACCGTCGAGCAAGGCATCCGCTTGGCCCGCTGGGAAGGCCGGCTTGAGCTCATCGGCCGGCGTCCCCGGATTTTTCTGGACGGCGCCCATAACGAAGACGGAGCCGCCGCCTTGGCCGCGTTTATCGACGAGACATGCCGGAAGCCGCCCGTCCTGGTTTTCGCGATGATGAAAGACAAGGCCCTGGCCCGGGTCGCCGGGATTCTCTTCCCCCGGGCGTCCCGAATTATTCTGACCTCGATTCCCTATCCCCGGGCCGCTTCGCCCGAAGAAATCCTGGCGGCGGGCCGGCGGTTTTCCTCGCGGGTCTTGGTCGAGCCGGATCCCAAACGGGCCCTCGACTTGGCTCGTCGGGCGGCCGGTCCGTCCGGAACGGTTTTCGTCACAGGGAGTCTTTTTCTCGTTGGGGAAATGAAAATAACCACGTCTCGTAACCGAAAAAACGACACCGGAGCGACATCTCTGTTTGGTTCCGATTTATTAGCCGGCTCGGATACGATACGGTGTGCTAAACTCTGGATTCTCAGAAAATCCGCGGATCGAAGTCGTCATGCTTGATATCGACGCGAGTGTCATCGTTACCTTTGTCCTGGTCTGGGTCCTTGTTTGGGTCCTGACCCGCGTGTTTTTCAAGCCCCTCCGAAAGGTGATGGACGAGCGGGAGCAGAAGCTCCAGGGCGACTTGCGCCGGGCCCAATCGGCACTGGACGAATCCGCCCGGCGGCTTCACGAAGTGGAAGCGGGCCTTCGGGCCGCCCGCCAGGAAGCCGAGGACATCCGCGCCCGGATCGAGCTCGAAGCCCTCAAGGAAAAATCCAAGCTGGTCGCCGAGGCCGGGGCGGCGGCCAAGGCCGAAATCGATAACGCCCGGGCGACTTTCGAAGCCGAAGTGGCCCGACTGAAGGAAGATCTCCGGGTCGAGGCCGGGCCGCTGGCGGCCAAAATCGAAGAGAAGCTCCTGAGCCGGTCATGAAAGCGTCCCGCGTCCTCGCCGTTTCGCTTCTTGTCTTTGCCCTCCTCGGGCCGGCGGCGTTTTCCGCGGCCGAGGAGACCGCGGCGGCCGAGCACGAATCCGGCGGCTCCGGATTCATTTGGAAAGTCGTCAACTTCGCCGTCCTGTTCGGGGCCATGTTCTTTTTCCTCAGAAAGCCCCTTGGCGAAATGTTGACGAAGCGGGTCGACGTGGTCCGGGAAATGCTCCAAGACGCCCGGGAGGACCGGGAGAAAGCCGAAACCAAGCTGGCCGAGGCCCAAGCCCGGGCCTCCGCCCTGGAAGACGAAGCGGCCCGGTTGAAGGAGCAAGCCGCGGCCGACGGGAAGGCCGAGACCGAGAACATTCGGGCCCTTTCGGCCAAGGAAGCGGAACGGATCCGGACCCTGGCCTCCCAGGAAGTCGCGATTCGTCTCCAGGCCGGGATCCGGGAGCTCAAGGAATATACCGCCGGGCTGGCCGCCGGGCTGGCTGAGGAACGGATCCGGGAACGGCTGAGTCCGACCGACCAGTCGGCCCTGATCGACCGATCCATCGAACGATTGAAGACGATCCATGAAGAACGAGCTGCTGGCTAAGCGATACACGGACGGGCTCGCCGGCGCCCTTCCGGACGAGGCCGAATTCCGGGCCGTTTTCCGGGAAGTCGAGGAATTCCTCGGCGTCCTCACGGAGAACGAGCGCTTGCGGACTCTCCTTCTCCGACCGTTCGTCTCTTCGACAAAGAAAGCGGTCATCATGGAGGAGATCCTGGTCCGGGAGAAATTCCGGGACAAGACCAGGCGGTTTCTCGTCCTTTTAATCGAGCACCAGCGGCTTGGGCTCCTCCCGGAAGTGGTCCGGACTCTTCCCACCCGGTGGAAAGAGCTCCACGGCATCCGGACGTTCGAGGTCCGGTCGGTCGTTCCCCTGTCGGCAGGGCAGAAGAGCCGCCTGGAAGCTGAGCTCTCCCGATTGGAGAAGGGTCCGGTGTCCTGTTTCTACGCCCTCGACCCGGCGATCGTCGGCGGCCTGTTCATCCGCAAGGGCAACCGGGTTTACGACGCTTCGGTGAAGGGCGAGATCGAGCGGTTGAAAGAGATTATCGGAGAAAGGGTGCCTCATGGCCATTAAAGCGGACGAAATCAGCAAAATTATCCAGCGCCAGATCGAAGGCTTCGAGGAGACGGTCGACGTCCGCGAGGTCGGCTCGGTCATCACCGTCGGCGACGGAATCGCCCGGGTTCACGGCCTGGATCGGGTCATGAGCAACGAGCTTCTCGAATTCCCCCATGACGTCATGGGCCTGGCTCTCAACCTCGAAGAAGACAGCGTCGGCGTCGTGCTCCTGAGCGAAAGCCATATGATCAAGGAGGGCGACCTGGTCCGCCGGACGCACCGGATCATCTCCGTCCCCGTCGGCCCGGCCCTGGTCGGCCGGGTTGTCGATCCCCTCGGCCGGCCGATCGACGGGAAAGGCCCGATTAAAACCGATGTCTTCCTCCCGGTCGAGCGGATGGCCCCCGGTGTCGTCGACCGGCTCCCCGTCCGGGAGCCCCTCCAGACCGGGATCAAAGCCATCGATTCGATGATTCCCATCGGCCGCGGCCAGCGCGAGCTGATCATCGGCGACCGTCAGACGGGCAAGTCGGCGATCGTCGTGGACACGATCCTCAACCAGAAAGATTCCGGCGTCATTTGCGTCTACGTGGCCATCGGCCAGAAAAATTCCACGGTCGCCCATCTCATCAAGACGCTCGAGGATGGCGGGGCCATGGCCTATTCGATCATCGTGGTCGCGGCCGCCTCCGACCCGTCGCCCCTTCAGTTCCTGGCTCCCTACAGCGGCTGCGCCATGGGCGAATGGTTCCGGGACAACGGGCGGCACGCCCTCTGCATCTACGACGACCTGTCCAAGCACGCCGCGGCTTACCGCGAGATCTCCCTCCTTCTCCGCCGTCCGCCGGGACGGGAGGCCTTCCCGGGCGATGTCTTCTACCTCCACTCGCGGCTCCTGGAACGGGCGGCCAAGATGAACGACGCTCTCGGCGGGGGAACGTTGACGGCTCTCCCGATCATCGAGACCCAGGCCGGCGACGTTTCCGGATACATTCCGACCAACGTCATCTCCATCACCGACGGCCAGATCTATCTCGAATCGGAGCTCTTCAACTCGGGCATCCGGCCGGGGATCAACGTCGGCATTTCGGTCTCCCGGGTCGGCGGCCACGCCCAGACCAAAGCGATGAAGCAGGTCGCCGGCAAGCTGCGCGGCGACTTGCAGCAATACCGCGAGCTGCTGACGTTCGCCCAATACGGGACGGAGCTCGACCGGATTTCGCAAGCGCAGCTTGACCGCGGAGCCCGTCTGACCGAGATCCTCAAACAAGGGCAGTACGAGCCCCTCCCGCTGGAAAAACAGGTCTTGATCATCTACGCCGCAAACCGCGGCTACCTGGACGAAATCCCCCTGGCCAAAATCCGCGACTACGAAATCAAGCTGTACACTTTCGTCGAGCGGGAGCATGCCGACATCCTCGTCGGCATCGCCGAAAAGAAAGCCCTCGACAAGACGCTCGACCAGGCGATTGCCTCGGCCCTCGAGGAATTCGGCAAGCGCTTCGCTGAGGAGCAGGGCTGATGGCCAACCTGATCGACCTGCGCCGGCGCATCCGCAGCGTCCGCAACACCCAGCAGGTCACCAAGGCCATGAAGACGGTCGCCACGGCCAAGTATAAAAAGGCCTCCCGGACGATCGCCGAAGGCCGGCCGATGTGGCATTCGGCCCCCGATTCCGCCTCGCGGCTGGCCGAATGGGCCGGCCCGTCCGTCCATCCTCTGCTGGATGTGCGGGAGGAAAAATCGATCGACATCCTGGTCCTGACCTCGGACAAGGGCTTGTGCGGGGCGTTCAATTCCAACCTCCTGTCCAAAACGCTCGAGTTCATCAAAAGCCGGGAACCCGGAACGAAGATCCGCCTGGAGCTGGTCGGGAAAAAGGCGAACCAGTTCTTCAAGCGCCTCGATTATCCGGTCGACCGGCGTTTCGGCAACCATTCGGACCGGCTGACCCCCTCCGACCTTAAAACCCTGGCCGGCGAGATGATGGAAAAATTTCTTTTCCGGGAGACGGACGCGGTCTATGCCGCTTATAACGAATTCAAGTCCGTCCTGGCCCCGAAAATCGCGATCGTCCGGATCCTGCCCGTGGCCGCTCCGCCGGCCGCCAAGGAGGAAGCGGAGGGGATGGTCTTGACGACTCCGGACTGGGAGCCGCATCCCGCTCCCATCGTTTCTTCGCTTTGGCCCCGGTTTGTCGAGGCCCAGGTCGCCCACGCCTACGCCGAATCCCAGGCTTCGGAGCAGGCGGCCCGGATGATGGCCATGGACAGCGCTTCCAACAATGCCGAGGACCTGATCGATGGCCTGACCCTCAACCTCAATAAGGCCCGCCAGGCGGGCATCACCAAGGAATTGCTGGAAATCATGACCGCCGTCGAGGCTCTCAAGTCATGACTCCCGTGGAGAATCCGATGAAGAACACAGAGTCCGCCCCTCGCTTCGGCGTCGTCGTCCAGGTCATCGGGCCCGTCGTCGACGTTGCGTTTAAGGGACAATCCCTGCCGGAGATCTACACCGCTCTCAGGATCACCAGCGAAGGATTCGAGTCGCCCCTGCCGGTCGATATCATTGTCGAGGTCGAGCAGCACATCGGCGAGGACACCGTCCGCTGCGTGTCCATGCATCCGACCGACGGCCTGGCCCGGGGAATGCAGGCGATCGACACCGGCGGCCCGATCACGGTCCCGGTCGGGATCGAGGTTCTGGGCCGGGTCATGAACGTCATCGGCGAGCCGGTGGACCGCCGCGGTCCGATCAAGACCGAGAAGCGTTATCCGATCCACCGCCTTCCGCCCAGCCTCGAAGAACAGAGCACCCGGCTGGAAATGTTCGAGACGGGCATCAAAGTCATCGACCTCATTCAGCCTTTTCTTAAGGGAGGAAAGATCGGACTGTTCGGCGGGGCCGGCGTCGGGAAGACCGTCATCATCATGGAGCTCATCCATAACGTGGCCTTGAAGCACGGCGGATATTCGGTTTTTGCCGGCGTCGGCGAGCGGACGCGCGAGGGAAACGACCTCTGGCTGGAAATGCAGGAGAGCGGGGTCATCGATAAGGCCGCCCTGATCTACGGCCAAATGACCGAGCCGCCGGGCGCCCGGCTCCGGATCGGCTTGACGGCCCTGTCCGTGGCCGAGTATTTCCGCGACGAGATGAACCAGGACATCCTCCTCTTCATCGACAACATCTTCCGCTTCACCCAGGCGGGGGCGGAAGTTTCGGCCTTGCTGGGCCGGATGCCCTCGGCCGTCGGCTACCAGCCGAACCTGGCCACGGAGCTCGGCGAGCTCCAAGAGCGGATCACCTCGACCAAGAAAGGGTCCATCACCTCGGTCCAGGCGATCTACGTCCCGGCCGACGACTTCACCGATCCCGCCCCGGCGACGACGTTCTCCCACCTGGACGCCTCCACCAGCCTCAGCCGGGCCCTGACCCAGATGGGGATCTACCCTGCCGTCGACCCGCTGGCCTCGACCAGCCGGATCCTCGATCCCCACATCGTCGGAGAGGAGCACTATGCGGTCGCCCGCCGGGTTAAGGAAATCCTCCAACGCTACAAAGACCTTCAAGACATCATCGCCATCCTCGGCATCGAGGAGCTCTCGGATGACGATAAGCAGATCGTCGCCCGGGCCCGCAAGATCCAGCGCTTCCTCTCCCAGCCGTTCCATGTGGCCGAGGAATACACCGGACGCGAAGGGAAGTACGTCACGGTGGCCGAGACCATCCGGGGCTTCAAGGAGATCGTCGAAGGCCTCCACGACGACAAGCCCGAACAGGCGTTTTACATGGTCGGAGGCATCGAGGACGTGATCAAGCGGGCCGAGGAGCTGAGGAACGCGTGAGCGCCGCCGGGTCGGATCGCTTTCACCTTCGGGTGGTGACCGCCAGGTCTCTCCTGGTCGAAAACGACGTCGATGAGGTCCAGATCCCGACCATCGACGGGCTGATTGGGGTTTTCCCTCATCACCGACCGCTTGTGGCGGCGCTGGGCCGCGGCATTCTGACCTACCGACAAGGCAAATACGAGGAGCGGTTCCCGATCGAGGGAGGCTACGCCGAAGTCGGCCCGGCTTCCGTTCTGGTCTTTACCGAATCGACCGAACCCGAGGAGTGATGAGCCCCGCGGTGGTCCCCGATCTGCTCGTCGAGCCGAGCGCCCTTTATCCGCCCTGGAGCGGGGAGGGTTACTACACTCGGGAGCTCCTCAAGGCCTACGCGGCCCTTCCCGAACGGTATCCGGTCAAATTCCTGGTCTACCGGTTTTTTCTTAAACCCGGCCGGAAGCCGACGGACCGGGAATCGGCCCTGCTTTCCGACATTCCGGGGGCGGAGCTCGATTTCCGGAACCGGCTGCTGCCCGGGGCGGTTCACACCTTCCTCCGGCAGCTGGGGCTGCGGCCTCCGGTTCCGCTCGATGCGTTCCGAACGGAGAAAAACCGCCTCTACTTTTTCCCCAACTATGTCGGGGAGCCATTGGCCCATTCCCCGTATGTCCCGGTGATTTTCGATTTTGGCTTTCTGAAGCATCCGGAAACGCTCCAGGGGCGGGACCACCTGTTCCTCCGCCGGTATGTGCCCGGAACCCTGAAGCGGGCGTCCCGAATCGTGGTGATCTCGGAATATATGAAAAACGACCTCCACCAAGCCTTCGGGGTGCCGTTGGAGAAAATCGCCGTCGTCCGTCCGGCCGTCGATCACGGCGTGTTCCGGGCGGACATTCCGGAGAACGCGCGCGCGGCCGTCCGGAAAAAATACGGCTTGGAGGGGGGATATATTTTCTCCCTCAGCACGCTCGAGCCCCGGAAAAATTTTCCCCGGTTGATCGAGGCTTATGCGTCGCTTCCCGAAGATCTCCGAAAAGGCTTTCCGCTTGTGATCGCCGGAGGCCAAGGCTGGAAAAACCGGGAGATCTTCGAGATGGTCGCCCGGCGGGGAGTGGAAGAACGGGTTCGCTTCCTCGGGTATATCGCTGAGGAGGACCGGGCTCCGCTGTATCGCGAGGCGTCGGTCTTCGCCCTGCCCTCCCTCTACGAGGGATTCGGGATGCCGGTCCTCGAAGCCATGGCCTGCGGCACGCCGGTCGTGACTTCGCCGGGCGGCGCGCTTCCCGAAGCCGGCGGCGAAGCCGTCCTGTACGTCGATCCGCTCGACCCGGAGAGCATCGCCAAAGGAATCGCTTCGGTCTTGTCCCGGCCGGATTTGCGGGAGCGGTTATCGGCCGCGGGGATCGAGCGGGCCGCGGAGTTTCAATGGGCCGCCGGCGCCCGGGTTTTGGCCCGGGTCTTCGAATCCATCGGCCTTGCGCCCCTTACTTAAGGGCGATCAGCTCGCGGACCTGCCGGACGATCTCTTTGACCGTCGCTTCGACGATGACTTTTCCCTTTTCCTTTGTGGCCAGGGTCGGGTTTCCGAAAATACCCGTCCGGCTGTAATTTCCCGTCCCCTCGGGGTTCCGGGTCAGTCCGCGCCGGCCCGGCCGCGGGTCAAAATCCTTGACCGCCTTGGCCATGTCCACAGTTTCCGGAGCGATAACCAGCATCATCGACGTTTCGCTCTCATCGGCATGCGTACCGCCCTCCTGCTTGAGGAGGTCTGAGGGCAGCTGCTTGTCGACTTCGAGGATGTTCAGATATCGGAGCGTCAGGCCGAGAGGCGCGAGCTCCTTGGCCGCGGCTTCGAGCGGCGGAACGGTCGAGACGCCGGTGTTGAGCACATAAACCTTCTTGATCCCGTGGCCGCCCATGGACCGGCAGATGTCCATGACGACGTTCTTGAAGGTTTCCGCGCCGATCGAAACCGAGCCCGGGTATTCGAGAAACGCCGGGTAATATCCGTACTGGAGCGTCGGCAGGATCACGATGGGGAGTTCGGCCGCCGCCCGCTTCATGAAATACTCCGCCAGAAGGTAGTCGTTCTTGAGAAGCAGGTGAGGGCCGTGCTCTTTCGTTCTCGCGCCGAGGGCGATTAAAGCGACCTCGTAATCCTTCAAGGCCTTCTCGGCCTCCATCCAGGTCAGGTCCTCAAGAAAGATCGCCCGGAGTTGATTTTGGGCCGGCGATGAGATGACGGAATCGCGAGTCGCCTGAACGGGAAGCGCAGAAAAGCCGCCGGCGCTCAGAATTCCGGCGCATGTCAGGATTCGGATGCGACGCGCGACGACTGAGGCCATGGTTGCCCTCCCGGCGATCAAAATGGAGACACGATCCCCATTACCCTAATTCTTTTTCCCGATAATCACAAGAATTGACAACGATTTGTTCGGAGGGTATTTATTGGTTATGAATCGGTGTTTGTCTTTAAAGCGGTTTGCCCCGGGGCTGGCCTTGCTGCTTGCTGGAAGTGTTCTTCCGGCATTTGCCGGGGAGAACGTGATGTCGAGCCGATTTTCATTGTCCGCGTCGGCCGGATATGCCGGCGCCGTCCGGTTGGGAGAGCTTCGGCCTTTGCCCGGCACAGCCGATGTCCCGGATATCAAGGTTCTTCTGGAGCCGTCCGGTCCGGATATGGAATTGTCTATCGGATATCACTTCAATCGCCGGCTCGAATTCCGGCTCGCCGCCGGCGCAACACCGTCCCGGATTATCGACGATGTGGGGATCGGATTCGCCGGTGTGCCCCTGGGCCGGTTTGAAGTGACGGATGCGACGCTCTGGACGTTGGGCGCTCGGCTTCTTTACGACTTCGGAGGAGGGAGGATATCGCCCTATCTGGCCGGAGGAATCGGAATCGCCGTCCTCGATACCCGGGAGATCGGGTCGAAAGCCCGGCCGTCTTTGGAGTTTGCCGCCGGCGCGAAGGTTAGGCTGTCGCCCCGGTTAGGGGTCGACCTCGAGATCCGAGACGCGGTGAGCTTCTTCCGCTATTTCGAGGACTTCGGGGTCGCCTTTATCATGATTTATACGGCCGACCAGCGCAGCGTCCAGCATCGCCTCGGCGCCCGGGCGAGTCTGCGATATTTTCTCTGAATTCTTATTTTCTGGCCAGCTCGATCGCGCCCGTAGAGCCGTCTTCGATCATGGTCCAGGTCCCATTGAGCGTTTTTTCCGTCAGAACAAGATCGGCTTTCAGGTTGAAAGGCATCCCGCCCATCGCCCCGGCGAATTCGAAGGTGACCTTGTCGCCTTTCATGACGAAATTCTTGATCTCGACGTTGACGAACATTTCCATGCCGTCCTTGATTTTGCCCGTGTAAACATTGTCTTTCTTTTCGATGACGACGGTCATGTCGTCATAGTTTCCCTGATTTTCGGCGGTCCCGACCCAGGTTCCGACCGGATCGAGCTTGGCCGCGGGGGTTTGGGCGACGGCCGCCAGGCCCATCCCCAGGGCGAGAACGAGAAGAAGGGTTGTCTTTATCCCGAGTTTCATGATTTCCTCCTTGGGAAAAATCCGTTTGCGGATAAGACCATCCATCTTTGATCCATACGAAATCAGGGAACGAAACGTTCCGCAGGGCCGCCGCCTCAGTCGCGGGCGGAAAACGACTTTGCGGATTCGCGAACGGCATTGGCCAGCTGGACGCGATTCCGGACGTTCGTCTTCTGGTAGATCTGATTGACGTGCCGTTTCACGGTATGGATGGAAATAAAAAGCGCATCGGCGATAGCCTGGTTCCCCCGGCCGGCGCAGACAAGCCCGACGATTTCCTTTTCCCTCGGCGTGATGGCGAATTTCAGGCAAAAAGCGTCGAGGCTTTCGGGGTTGGCAGCCGAAGGCGACGGGCTCGGCGATGTCTTTTTCAGATAGGCCGCCAGATAGAGGAGTGCGGGGACGGGGAGGAGAACGCCGAAAAGGAACGGGATGGTGAAGCTGAAATGAAGGAGGATCAGGATCCAGAAGACGGCACGCGAGACGAGCCCGATCCAGCCGAATGTCCGGAGAGCATTCTTGAAGGCGTTGTCCGCGACCCGGGAATAGCCGAAGATGCCGACTCCGTATATCGCCAAGGGCGCGAAGATGTCCAGGTAATTGAAGACCTGCCCGAAGGTCAGGGCGGAGTCCGAGAGGCTGCCCGTTAGGAAAAACTGAATCATATAAATCCAGCCCAGGGCAAGGAGGCCGCCCCCAAGGCCGAAGTACGCGAGGGCAAACGGCCGGGAGGGTTTCCTTCCGGCCATAGCCGCAAAGCTCTTGACCAGCAGGTAAAGCGAACCGATCCAGAGAGGCTTGGCTAGAAGCCAGTCGAAAAGGATATAAAACCGGTCGGCTTGAAGGCCTTCGAGTCGGGTGAAGCCGGCGATGAGGACGGGAAACGGCTTTCCCAGGAGAGCCAGGGGGCTGGCCAGCAGCAGATGGTAGAAATAATACCGGAGGTAGTCCTGGAGGTATTTCCGGCTGAGGGCATGGGCAAAGAAGAGGATGGCGACGGTCGCCGCCGTTGCCGCGGCGAAAAGGATCAGCTGATCAAACGGCATGGCCCCTATATAGCATAACCCCCTGCCGGGATGAAGCCCGCAAAGGGCCTAATCCTTTCGTGCTATTTGCGGAAAATGAGCCGATCGGGTGATTCCCGGCGATCGTGTCCGCCGTAGGATAGGACGGGAAACACGGAGCCTCGACTGATCGAGGCCTTAAGGAGCCACGACGATGCGCATACGATCATTGATGATGATGGCGGCGGTTTTCGCTCTTGCATCATCCGCCGCTTTCGCCCAGGACATCCACGAAGCCGCCCGCACGGGGGACTTGATCAAGGTTCGGGCGTTGATCGAACAAGACCCCCGGGCTGGCCGGGGCCCGTGACCAGAACGGACGGACCCCGCTTCATTGGGCCTGCCGGGGAGTCCATCTGGAGGTGGTCGACTATCTCGTCGCCCATGGGGCGGATGCAAACGCCCGGGACAACGCGAATGTCACCCCGCTTCACAGCGTCTCCTCGCGGGGACATCTGCGAAGCGGCCAAAGCGCTGGTCGCCGCCGGCGCCCGCCTCGACGTCCAAATGAACGATCAATCCACGCCGCTCCATCTGGCCGCGGCCCAGGGGCATCGCGAACTGGCCGCGTTTTTGCTCGAAAAGGGCGCTCCGGCCGAGTCTCCGCGACGGCAACGAAGACACGCCGCTTGCTTGCCGCGGCCTGGGGCGGCGAAATGGGATGTCGTCGATCGGCTGGCCGGCGGCCTTCCGCCCGGCGAAACGCCGGTCCTGAATATTCCCGATTTCGACGGCAACACGCTTCTCCTCCTGGCGGCGCGGGACGGGCGCCTGGAAACGGCAAAGCTCCTCGCTTCGAAAGGCGCCGATCTCAACGTCCGCAATACGCTCGGGCAATCGGCCTTCAATCTGGCCGAGGAGGGAGGCTTCGGAGAGATCGCGGCTTGGCTGGCGCAAGCGGGCGCGGATCGGAGTCCGCAGAAATTCCCGGCGCTCTCCGGGCCGTATATGGGCCAGACGCCGCCCGGGGCCGAGCCGAAACTCTTCGCCAAGGGAATCGTCTCGAAGCGGTAACGGGATTGTACGGGACGATCACCTTTTCGCCCGACGGCCGGGAGGCGTTCTGGCGGCCGGAGCCGCCCGACAGAGAGTCATCGATGAAAATGGAAGCCGGCCTTTGGGGCCCTCCCCGGGAATTCAGATTCGCGGCCGTCGAGGAGATCGACGTGCCCTTCTTCTCCCTCGACGGCCGGCGGCTATATTTCATGACCGGTTCGCGGAACGCCCAAGGCATCGTCGAAAAGGAAGCCATCTGGTTTGTCGAAAAAAACGAGGCCGGCTGGTCCGAACCGAAGCCCTTCGATTCGGTCGTAAATTCCGTGCGGCATGCACTGGCAATTTTCGATGGACAAGCAGGGCGATGTTTATCTCAACGCCGGCGGCGGGATCAATTGCGCCCGTTTCGAGAACGGACGGTATCTCGCCGCCCGCGCCGCTGCCCGCCCCCGTCAACGAGCCCCATGGGCCCGAGGAGATAAATACCGGGCGGGAGAGCATCGGTCCGTTCATCTCCCCCGAGGGCGATTACTTGATTTACACGAAGATGAGGGCCGGCGCCCCCTTGCCCGTCCCAGCTGTTCATCAGCTTCAAGGGAAAAGATGGGAGCTGGTCCGAGCCGCAAAACCTGAGCGAGAAGCTTCGGACCGAGGGAAGCGACAGCATGGCCAGGGTCACGCCGGACGGAAAATATCTGTTCTTCCAGAGCGACCGGGCCGGGCAGCGGCGTTTCGCGCGGCCTCTATTGGGTCGACGCCCGGGTCATCGAGGAGATGCGCCCGAGAAAAAGGTGATCCGTTAGAACCCGACGAGGCGGCATTTTTTTTCATACGCTTGCTAAAGCGCTCCAACCGGTCGGATCCGTTGACGCCGCGAGATCGCGCATGATAAGTTCTTTTTCGGGGAAATCATTTTTGGATGCGGCGAGAGCGTTCTGCGGATGATGAATTTCCGCTTGAACGATGCCGGCGGCGGAGGGGAAAATGAAAAAAGCGATACTGATTCTGATTCTCGGATTGATCTCGATCATCTCCTGCTCCAAGAAGGAGGCGAGCTATATCGTCGAAACGATCGACGGAGTCAAAATCGTCCGTAACCTCCCCGTACCGGATGACGGGCGCATCTTCCTCGATCTCGTTTGTCGAAGATCTTGTCCTGGGCGGAGAGGAAAGCGGCGGAGCAGATCTTTTCTACGCCCCGGTCGATATCGACGCGGACGCCGACGGCCGCCTTTATGTCTTGGACAGCAAGGATATCACGGTCAAGCAATTCGACCGGAGCGGAGCCTTTCTTCGGGCGATCGGAAAGGGAGGCCAGGGCCCCGGAGAATTCGAGCATCCGACGAGCCTGGAAGTTCTGCCTGACGGACGGATTCTTGTCTCTGATCCGTACCAGCTGAGAAACTCATTCTTTGACGCGGGCGGAGAATTCCTCTCCTCCTCAACCATGGAAAATTATGTGGAGGGGCTGGAGGCGGCCGTCGATGGCCGAATTGTCGCCGGATACCAGGATTCGGAGCGGTCGGAATATGTGGCCGGCGTCCTCGACCTTGCGACGGGCCGGCTATCTCCCGTCTTTCGCCAAGCCGCCTTTTGGCCGGCGAGAGTCATGAACGACCGGTTTCAATACGACCTGCCGTATTTCGTCCGGTGGGCGGCGGATTCCCGCGGCCGGTTGATCTTCGGAGCCGCGGGCAGCTACGAATTCAGCGTCTTTGATTCCGCCGGCGGATTAGCCTTCAAATTCAGGAGGGACCTGGCTCCCGTTCCGGTCGAGGGAGAGATGCGGGCCGAGATCGAGAAAATGACGGCGCAAAGGCCTTTTTTCCAAAAAGAGCCGAATCCGTATCTGAAGGACATCCATTTCCCATTTTTTGAATCCCTGGCGGTCGATGAGAAAGACCGGATCTGGGTTCAAGGATATCAGCCGAAATGGCGCGACCGTCTCAATCCGGACACCCCGTACGAAGTCTTTTCCCCGGATGGCATCTATCTCTTCCGCGCCCGCCTTCCCGGGCATATCGCCTCTAAGCTCTTGTTCAAAAATGGTTTTCTGTATGTCCTGAAAAAAGATCCCTCGGGCTTTCCCCTGGCCGTCCGCTACCGTATCAAAGAATAGAGCCAGGGAACACCCGGAACAAGGGGGACAGGTATTGTGTCTCCCTATTTAATGATGATATATTTTTGAAAACAAAACACATGCGTATCCTCATCGTGACCGACGGCTATCCCCCCGTGGACCTGGGCGCCCGGGACCTCGGCTGCCGGGATATCGTCGAATCGCTCAAAGCCCGCGGCCATGACGTTTGCGTCCTTGCCGGCCGGCCGCCCAAAAAGGCCGCGCAGGGCGGCGGCGAAGTCCTCCGCTGGCTGATCCGGGAACGGCAGGACATCTCCAACTGGCCGGCGTTTTTCCGAAAAGAAGCGGGGAATCAGGGCGCCCTCCGAATCGTCTGCCGGGAATTCAAGCCGCAGGCGGCTCTCTTTTTCGACCATTGGAACATGTCGGCTTCGCTTCCCCTCCTGGCCGAGAAGCTGGGCTGTCCCGCCTGCCTTCACGTCGAGGGGGATGGATTGGCGACCTGGGAATCCGACCCTTGGTTCCGGGAACAGCCCCAGGGGAACAACGGCCGCAAAGTGATCCGCCATCTTGCCCGGAAGTTCGACCTGGCCGGCGTTTCCCGTCCGTTGCACGAGCTGCCGGTCGTTTTCACCAGCCGATACTTCCGGGAGGTCACCGAAGGAACCGGGAACAGATCGCCGCGGGCGTTCGTCATTCCCTGGGGGGTCGATACCCTCCGCTTCCCATTCCGCGAAAACGGCGGCTCGGGTGCCGGTCGGCTTCTTTATTACGGACCGCTCCTCCCTCAACGCGGCCTGGAAGCCGCTATCGATGCCCTGGGAATCCTCAATCGCGACAACCGGCGGACGCCGATCGTTCTGACAATCGCCGGATCGATCCCGGGGGCTCCGGACTACGTCGCCTCTCTCCAGGAGCGGGCCGCCGCGGCCGGAGTTGCCGAGAGCTTGTCCTTTGTCGGTTTTTCCCCGGACCGGTCTTCGCCCGACCTTTACCTGGCTCACGATTTCTTCCTTTTCCCCTCGGCCCGGGTCGAACCTCTTTCCCTGCCCCTCCTGGAAGCCATGGCGTGCGGCCTTTCGATCGTCGCCGCGGCTTCCGGCGGGAATGCCGAGCTCCTCGAACATGAAGTCAACGCCCTGGTGATCCCGCCGGAAAATCCGGAAGCCCTGGCCCAAGCCGTCAAGCGGTTGCTCGGTGATCCCGCTCTGGCCAAGTCCCTCCGCCTTCGGGCCCGTCAAGCGATCGAGGAGCGGTTCCGCTTGGACCGTTCGGTCGAGGCGCTCGAATCCGTCCTGAAGGACATCGCCGCTCCGGCTCCGGCGGCGGAAACGCCCCGGGCGTCCGCCGGCGTGTCTTCGCCCCCGCCAAAAATCTCCGCCCATATGGACCGTTGGTTCCGGCGGGGAAATCAGCTTGTCCGGATCAAGCACCTATTCAAGCCCCAATCGTTTGCGGCCAAGCTGGGAGCCAAGCGGAAAAACGCCTCGGCCAGGATCTGCCTCCGTCTCTATCCGCTTTTTCTGAAATGGGTCACCCGGAAGTCGCGCCGCGGCCGGCCCGAAAGCGATCAGGCCTCCGGACCGCGCGAA
This sequence comes from Candidatus Aminicenantota bacterium, assembly GCA_963783665.1. GTDB lineage: Bacteria > Acidobacteriota > Aminicenantia > Aminicenantales > UBA4085 > JAAZPG01. The sequence continues at coordinate 388,337 of CAWANZ010000003.1, forward strand.
ATCCTGGTCGTCCAGCTGGCCGACCTCGGCGACATCATCCTCTCCGGGCCGTTCCTCCGCGACCTCCGGGCTTTCGCCCCGGAATCCAAAATCGTCCTGGCCGTCCATCCCGGCATGGTCGATGTCGTCTCCGCTTGCCCCTCGATCGACGAAGTCATCGCATTCCCCTTCCGGGCCTGCCCGGACTGGAAGTACTCCTTCAACGGGAATTCCGCTTGGTGGCGGAAATCCTACGGCCTTGCCCGGCGCGTGTTCGCCAAGCGGCATTTCGATCTGGCCGTTTCCCTGCGGTGGAACGACGACGCCACCCAGGCGGCGTCTATTATTTTGATGATGGCCAGCGGCGCGCCTCGTCGGGCGGCCTATCTCAATCCGCCCGACATCCAGAAGCTCAAGGGAAAAAACACCGTCAGCCGGTTGATTACCGAAGGCCCATACCGGGGCCCGGCAAGGCACGAAATCGAATACCAGGCCGATATCCTCCGCTCTCTCGGCGGCCGGCCGGGCGAGCCGCGCCTCGAAGTTTGGACGACGCCCGATGATGAGAAAAAGGCCGGGGAGCTGCTCGCCGGGGCGGGCCTTGCCTCCGGCGAAATGCTGATCGCCCTGGCCCCGGGCGCGGCCTGGGAATATCGCCGCTGGCCGGCCGACCGGTTTGTCGCCGTCGGGCGTTGGCTCCAGGAAACGTACGGGGCCCGAATCCTGATCCTTGCCGGGAAGGCCGAGGAAGCCGCGGCCGGGGAAATCGAGAAAGGATTGCTCCCGGGCCGGACCGTCAACCTCGCCGGCCGGACCACGATCCGGGAGATGGCCGCCGTCCTGAAATCCTGCCGGTATTTCCTGGGCAACGATTCCGGCCCGATGCACGTGGCCGTCGCCGCCGGTGTCTCGGTCGTCGGGTTGTTTGGGCCCGGCGACTACGTCCGTTTCCGGCCCTGGGGGTCTGGCCACGCGGTTGTCCATCTGGGATTGACCTGCAATCCCTGTTCGGAAAATTGCCTCTTTTCCGAGGCCCGGTGCATCCGGGGAATTTCGGTCGACCAGGCCAAGAGCGCCTTGAAAAACTTGCTCGGTCCCGGACCGTCCGCGTAAAGGCGATTACTGATGAACAAATTCGAAGAAGAAATCCAGCGGCTGAAACAGGAGCTCGACCGGAAAAAGGAAGAGCTCACCGACCTGAGGAAGCTCGTCGGAAAGGACGTCGACCGGGAATTCCCCCCGGCGGTCGAGGGGATGTCGGACCGGGAGCTGGAGATCTATCTCCGGGACACGATCCCGCTCATCAACGGTTTCGTTGAGACCAAGCCCGACCTGCGAGCTCTCAAGTCCCATCGGAAAGTCTTCGGCCGTCCGATCCTTGCCTTTAAACGGGCCATGCTGGAAACGGCCGTTCGGCCGCTCGAGGAATTCATCGAACGGCAAGTCAAATTCAACCGCCAGGCCGCCGTCCTTCTTCAGGCGCTTCACCAACGGTCGGGCCGTTATGCCGCCCGGATCAAGGACCTCGAGGAAAAAATCGCCGGGTGCGAGGAAGATCTGGCCCTCCTGAAAAGCGCCGCCGAGAAAAAATGACTCTCCCGGGAACGGAACGCGGCCTGGCCAGGGCGGTCGAACGCCTTTCCCGCCGCGACGGGATCCAGGCCGCCAGGAACATGCTCGCCAAGCGCGAGATTGCCCTCGGCCTCCGAAGACCCACCCTGGCCGTCTACGACCACGCTTTCCAATTCATCGGCGGGGCTCAGAAATACGGCCTGACGATGACCGCCGCCCTCCGGGACATGTTCGACATCACCCTGTTGGTCAACAAGGACATCAAGATCGCGGATTTCAAGGAATGGTACGGCCTGGACCTCTCCGATTGCCGGGTCAAGGTCGTCAAGATCCCGTTTTTTGAAGCCCGCGGCGGTCCGCATCTCGACCCGGCCTTCGTCACCCGGGACATCGAAAATCCCTTCCACCTGGTCAGCCGGGAGAGCGGAAATTACGACGTCTTCGTCAACAACAGCATGAACGAGATGGTCTACCCGCTGGCCCCCGTCTCCGTCCTGATCTGCCATTTCCCGGAGCGCCGGCCGTTGAGTTATTTTTACGCCGACCGTTATACCCGCACGGTTGCAAACAGCCGGTACACGGCCGAATGGATTGGAAAAAAATGGGGGTTCGCCCCGCACGGGTTGCTTTATCCGCCGGTCGACATGGAACCGGGGGAGAGCGGAAACGCCAAGAAAAAGATCATCCTCTCCGTCGCCCGCTTCGAACCGGAGGGATTTAAGCGCCAGCGGGAAATGATCGGGGCGTTCCTGAAGCTCCGCCGACTACGGCCCGACGCCGTCGGCGATTGGCGATTCGTCCTGGCCGGCGGAAGCCAGGTGAAAAACGCCTACCTGGACCGGCTCCGGGAGATGATCGCCGGCTCCGGCGGGGCGGTCGAGCTGAACGTCAACCTTCCGGCCGAAGAATTGAAAGCCCTTTACCGTGACGCCTCGATTTTCTGGCATATGTGCGGCCTGAATCGCGAGGATCCGGGCGAGACCGAGCATTTCGGCATGACCGCGGTCGAGGCGATGCAGAACGGGCTTGTTCCGGTCGTCTACGACGGCGGCGGGCTGCCCGAAATCGTCGACCACGGGGTCAACGGCTTCCGGGTCAAATCCACGGCCGAGCTCCTCAAGCGGACGCTGGAGCTTTTAGCCGAGCCCGGGCGGATCGCCGGGTTTGGGAAAGCGGCCCGGGAAAAAGCCCGGGCCTTCTCCCGGGCCAATTTCGAGGCGACGGCCCGTTCGATTTTCGACGAAGTTCTCTCCCTGCTTAAAGCCCCGGAAGCTCCGGCCGCGGAGTAAAGGCGGAAGGGACGATGGACGCAACCCTCCGGCCCGGCGAAACCCTGGACGATTTTTACCGGGGAAGGGTTCGCCTGATCCAGCCGAAAAAGGGGTATCGCTTCTCGACCGACGCGCCGCTGCTTGCGGCATTCACCGAGATCCGTCCGGGCGACGAAGTCTGCGAGTTGGGGACGGGAAACGGAGTGGTCGCGGTCTTGTTAGGATTCAAGCCGTTCCGGCATCTTACGGCGGTCGAGATCCAGCCGCGGCTGGCCGATATGGCCCGGCGTAATGTGGCCGGGAACGGGCTTTCCGGACGGATTGAGGTTGTCGAGGCCGATTTGCGGGAATGGCGGCCGGGCCGGCGGTTTGACGTGGCGGTCTCCAATCCTCCCTATCATGAACAAAAGACAGGATTTCCGTGCCCCGATCCGGAGAAGGCGATTGCAAAACACGAGGTAACGTGCGATATTAGGGGCCTTATGCGCACCGTTTCCGACCTACTCAAACCCGCCGGGCGGGCTTTTTTCGTCTATCCGGCCGCCCGGGAAGCCGATTTCCGCCGGGCCGGGGGCGAATACGGCCTGACGACGGTGAAAATCCGGCGGATACTTCCGCGGGCGGGCGAGAGGCCGAATCATTTCCTGGCCGAGATGCGGTTTACCGCCGCGTTTTCCGGCGAGGAGACGGTCCTCCCGCCGCTCGTCCTCCATCCTCCAAAAGGCGGAGGGTTTGAGCCCGAGGTCGAGGCAATGCTTGAGGGGCCTTCACATGAAACTCGTCGATAATCTCAAGGAAGTCTTCAAGCACCGGCTCCTCATCCGGACCCTCGTCAGCCGTGAGCTCAAGGCCCGCTACCGGGGGACGGTCCTGGGCTTTTTCTGGTCGTTTTTCAATCCGTTCCTCTTGATGGTCGTTTATACAGTCGTTTTCGGGTTCATCATCCCGGCCCGCGACGAATCGATCGGCAAGCCCTTGGCCTATGCCGTGTTCCTGTTCTCCGGGCTCCTGCCCTGGACATGGTTTTCCTCCTCCTCGAATGATTCGGCCAACGTCCTGATGGTCAACGGCAATTTGATCAAGAAGATCATGTTTCCGGCCGAGGTCCTGCCGATCGTTTCGGTCACGTCGAATTTCGTCCACTTCCTGTTCGGCTTGCCGATTCTCTTGGTCTTTTTAATTCTCTTCGGCAAACCGCTGACGGCTTACATTTTTCTGTTCCCCGTCGTCGTTCTGGTCCAGTACGTTTTTACCCTGGGATTCAGCCTCCTGATTTCGAGCCTTACCGTCCATTTCCGGGATATCAAGGACATTCTCAGCAACCTTCTGACCTTCTGGTTTTTCTCCACGCCGATCATTTATTCGTTCGGCTCATCGGTGTTCAAGGATCGGCCCGAGTTTCAGCGGATCCTGAGCTTCAACCCGATGACCCACATTTTCACGGCCTATCAGGACTGCTTTTTCTTCGGCCGGTTGTTCCACTGGAAGCGTCTGGGGATAACCCTCATCGTCGGTTTGATCCTGTTTTGGATCGGATACGCGGTCTTCGACCGCCTCCGCGATTCGTTCCCGGAGGAAGTCTGATGCCCGCCATCGAGCTGGACCACGTCTCCCGGCATTACCAGAAATATTCGGCCAAGCACCGTTTTCAGACGTTTAAAAGCGCCATCGTCAAGGGCGACCTGTTTAAATCGCTGCGGGCCGATGAAGTCGTCGCGGCCGTCGACGACGTCAGCTTTGTCGTCGAGAAAGGCGAGACGTTCGGCCTGATCGGAGAAAACGGCTCGGGCAAGAGCACGATCCTGAAAATGGTCGCCGGGATCGCCAAGCCCTCGGCCGGCCGGCTGTCGGTCCAGGGCAAGGTTTCGGCGTTGATCGAGCTCGGGGCGGGCTTCCATCCGGAGATCTCCGGACGGGAGAACGTCTTTATCAACGGGATCATGCTCGGGCTGACCAAGAAGGAGATCACGCAGAAGTTCGACGGAGATCGTCCGTTTCGCCGAACTCGAGGACTTCATCGAGGCCCCGGTCAAGACGTATTCCTCGGGGATGTACATGCGGCTCGGGTTCACTATCGCCATCAACGTCAATCCCGAGGTGCTGCTCGTCGACGAAGTCCTGGCCGTCGGCGACGCGGCCTTCGTTCCCAAGTGCCTCGACCGGATCGACGATTTCCGCCGCCGGAAAAAAACCATCCTGTTCGTCAGCCACGACCTGTCCACGGTCTCCAAAATCTGCAACCGCGTCGCCTGGATCAAAGAACGGAAAAATCAAGATGCTGGGCGAGCCCAAGCGGGTCGTCGACGCCTACATGCAGGACGTGACCGAGGAGCAGGAAGCCGAATTCCGCGACCGGAAGGATGAGGCGGCCGCGGTTTCGATCGCCGGCCCGCCGGCGGATGCGGCGACCGTTCCGGCCCCGGCCCAGGATGATGCCGCGGCGGCGGCTGAGCCGGCCTCCGCTCCGGCCGAGTCGGCCGACGGCCGGCGGGAGCAGCGCTGGGGCAAGCGCGAAGTCGAGATCAAGAAGGTCGTCCTGAAAAACGGTCGGGGCGAGGAAAAGCATGTCTTCCATCCCGGCGACGGGATGTTCATCGAAATGGAGATCGCCGCCCGGGAGCCGGTGAAGGATTTCGTCTTCGGCATCGGCGTCTTCAACTCCATGGGCGTCATGTGCTACGGGACCAACACCCACCTCGAGGAATATGAGTCCGTTTCGTTTTCCGGGGAGGGCAAGGTCGTCTGCCGGATCGATGAGCTGCCCCTGATCAACGGGACGTATTACCTCGACCTGGCCGTCCACAAGCGCGACGGTTATCCGTACGATTACCACCGGAACATGTACACGTTCCTCGTCTCCTCGATGATCCGGGACGAAGGCGTGGCCCGGCTGGCCCACGCCTGGGAATTTTCCCCGGAGATTTCGGTCAAGACGCCGGTAAAGTAAAGTGAGGATGAAAAAGATCCGTTCGGCCAAGGCTCTCAAGCGCGTCCGGGCCCGCCTGCGGCGCGAAGGCCGGAAGGTCGTCTTCACCAACGGTTGTTTCGACCTGATCCACGGCGGCCATGTTCATCTGTTCCGCGAGGCTAAAGCTCAAGGCGATGTCCTGATCGTGGCCGCAAATTCCGACGCCTCGATCCGGCGGCTGAAGGGCCCGACCCGGCCGATCTTTCCCCTGGCCGAACGGATGGAAGTCCTGGCCGCCCTCGAGGACGTGGATTACGTGACCTGGTTTGAGGAAGATACGCCCCAAAAGATCATCGCCGCGCTCCTGCCCGACGTCCTGGTCAAGGGCGGAGATTGGGGAGCGGGCGAAATCGTCGGGACGGCCGAGGTTGAGGGCGCCGGCGGACGGATCCACCGGGTCCGCTACCTCAAGGGGCACTCCAGCACGAACATCATCGAGAAGGTCCGGAAATCGTTTTCCCGTCCCTGAATCTTCGACCTTACCCGTTCAGCGCCTTTCACCTTCGTGAAAAACCAGTTCCACAGCCGTTTGTGGAATTCGAAGCTGGGCGGGTTGGCCTCCAGGATCGTCCGGTAGCCGAACATGTCGGGATCGTCCGGGGAGTATTTAAACTCGGGAGCCGCGTCCCAGAGCTTCCGGTATTCGGGGTGGAACTGGACGCCCAGGACGTAGGGGTATTTTTCGTGCTCGATCGCTTCGATGATCTTGTCATCCAGGGAGAACGCCGACGCCTTGAAGCCCAGGCCGAGCATGTCGATCGCCTGGTGATGGGAGCTGGCGATATACGGCCGGTCGGCCGCAGTCATCCCCATGGCCATCCAAGCCCGGCCTTCGGGGACGAGCTTGACTTGATGGAGCATGTAGGGGCCGAGGTTCTGTTCGATCGGGGCGATCATGGAGAAGGGATTCTTGTGCCATTTCTGCTGGCCCAGGGCGACGGCTTCTTCGACGCTCTGAACGCCGTAGACTTCGCTCCACAGGTCCTGGATCATCGTCCCGCCGGTCCCGACGCTCAAGCTCTGCATCCCGAGGCAGATGCCGAGGACCGGGAACTCCGGCCGGTCGGCCAGGAAGGCTTTAACGGATTCGTCCTGCCGGCCGCCGAGGAGATGGAAGATCATCGACAGCTCGACGTAATGGCGGAAGGGATCGGTGACGACGGTCCGGAAGTCCGTTTTCTCCCCGTAGGAGGCCGGGGGCATGTCCGGGCCGCCGAAGAAAATGATCCCGTTGGACAGGTTGAAAATTTTCCGGAACTCGTCGGAGGCGGCGTTCTTTTTAAAAAGCGTGGCGATATTCAGATCGGCCGCGATGGCGTGGAAATGGATGTTCCCCAGCTTGTTTTCCTCGACGAAGCGGATGGACTCCCGGTAATTCGTCCGTTCCTTGACGTGATGGACGCCGACGATTTCGAGGTTTTCGTAGGGGATAAAGCCCTGCTCCTTGAGAGCCAGGAGATGGCGGAGGGTGTTGACGGACGGGTAGAAGACCGTCAGCCGGACCATATCCTTGGGGGCTGAGGCCGTATCGAAGAACCGCTCGTTTTCGGGGCTTGGGCGGAGGCGGGAGAGGGGAGGGACATGAGAATCGCCAGGATGATGACGGGAAGAGCCAGGGCGCGGATGGTTAGACGGGGCATGCGTTTCTCCTTCCGGGAAAACGGACGGCTCATTATATCGGCGAAGAGGCGCTTTTAGCAATCTTCCTTTACAAGAACCGGTGCGGCGGTTAGTATGAGACCGTAGACGGCGGGGAGGAGAGAGCGTGGAAGAGACCGTTTATCGATCCGAAACCTCCTATTACCGGGAGGAAACGATGCCCTATTGCGGGGGGATCGGTCTGGACATCGGATACGGCGGAGATCCGATCAAGCCTTCGGCGATCACGATCGACCTTAAGCACGCCAGGCGCTATTGCGGCGCCCACCCCTGCAACATCTGCGCGGACGCGCGGTCCCTGCCCTGGTTTGCGACCGGCTCACTGGATTTTGTTTACTCGTCGCACTGCCTCGAGGACTTCCTCGAAACGCGGGACATCCTCCGGGAATGGTTCCGGGTGGTCAAGGTCCAAGGCCATCTGGTTCTTCTGCTCCCCGACCAGCGGAAATACGAACGGCATTGCCGGGCGGCCGGCTTGCCTGACAACCCGGCCCACATGATCCCGGATTTCGGCCCCGAATACCTTCGGGCCATGGTGGCCAAGATCGGCGGCGCCCGGATCGTCCTGCTCAAGGAAAACCTCGGGGAGTATAATTTCCTCTGTGTCATCGAGAAGGTCGGATGGGGCGTGCGAATCCGCGACCGCGTGTTCCGGATTTTCAAAAAAGTTCCGGGACTGTACCGGCTGAAAAAATGCCTGTTTATCCCGGAAATGCCGCCTGCGTCTCCACCCGCAGGCTGATTTTTCGGTTGTGACGCGGTTGACTCGGTTCCGTGACGCAGAATATGATTCCCATGTGAGTCGGTCCGTCATTTCCAAGCATATCCCCGATCATCAAAACCGGAAGGGAGAGGACCATGCGCAAAAAAAGTGAAATCGTCATCCGCTGCGGGCTCGCGAGCGCAGCCATCGTTCTGGTTGCGGCGATTGCGTCGGGCCTGCCTCAGGTGAAAGACCCCGGCGGGCTCCTCGGGGCTTTTTCCTGGAGGGCCGTCGGGCCGGCCCGCCAGGGCGGACGAATTCTCCATATCGCCGCTTTGCCCCAGAGGCCGTTCGCGTTCTATGTCGCCCCTTCCACGGGCGGCTTGTGGAAAACCGAGAACAACGGGACGACATTCGCTTCGCTTCTCCCGGAGGAAAGCAACATCGCGATCGGGCATTTCGCCCTGGCCCCCTCCAATCCCGACATCGTCTGGGTTGGGACGGGAGATCCTGCCTCGGGCCGGATCCCCATCCGGGGCTTCGGCGTCCTCAAGTCGACCGACGCCGGAAAAACATGGACTCCTATGGGCCTGGAAAAAACCCGGCATATCGGCCGGATCGCCGTCGACCCCCGAAATCCCGATATCGTCTACGTCGCCGCTACGGGATATCACTTCTCGTTCAATCCCGAGCGCGGGCTTTACAAAACCGTCGACGGCGGAAAGAACTGGGAGAAGGTCTATGACGCGGGGGACAAAGTCGGCGTTGTCGATGTCCTCGTCAATCCGGCCGATCCCGACATCGTCTTCCTGGCGGCCTATGATAAACAGCGCATTCCCTGGAATTTTCAGGACGGCGGACCGCTCAGCGGCATCTTCAAGTCTGTTGATGCCGGAAAAACCTGGCGCAAGCTCGAAGTCGGCCTGCCCAAAGGGAGCCTGGCCAGGATCGGGCTGGCCCTCTACCCGAAAAACCCGACGATCATGTACGCCACGATCGACAACGTCAACACCCGTCCCCCAACCCCGGCTGAAGCCGAGAGGGACAAGCGGCTGGGTCTTGAATCCAAGGATCGCCCTATCGGCGGAGAAGTCTATCGGTCCGAGGACGGAGGGGAAACCTGGATGAAGATGAGCCCCGACGGCGTGAGTATCGGGGGCGGCAAGTGGTACGGCCAGATCTACGTCGACCCCAACGACGACAAAGTCGTCTACGTTCCGAGCACACCGCTTCTCCGCTCACTGGACGGCGGCCGGACCTGGGGGAAGAACGGACTGGAAAATCTGGCCCAAAACGTCCATGTCGATCACCATGCCCTCTGGATCGACCCGGCCGATTCGCGCCACATCCTTCTTGGTAACGACGGAGGCCTGGCCGCCTCCTACGATTTCGGCAAGACCTGGGACGTCTACGACAACCTTCCCCTGGCCCAGTATTACGCCATCGGGGTCGACATGGAGGAGCCGTATCACATCTACGGCGGAACCCAGGACAACGGCTCGATCAAGTTCCCGAGCCAAGGGCCGGCCGGCTTCATCACCGAGGAGACCTGGACCTCGGTCGGCGGCGGCGACGGGATGTTCAACCAGGTCGATCCCGAGGACAGCCGTTGGCTCTACAACGCCTCGCAGAACGGGGCCGTTCAGCGGGTCGACCAGAAAACCGGAACGTCGAAATTCATCCGGCCGTCCCGTCCGAAAGGCCAACCGGCCTATCGGTTCAACTGGACTGCTCCCCTCCATCTTTCGCCGCATAACAGCCGGATCGTCTACCTCGGGGCCCAGGTCCTGCTCCGTTCTCTCAACCGGGGCGACGCCTGGCAGGAAGCCTCGCCCGACCTGACGACCAACGACCCGGAGAAGCTCAAGGGGAACATCGAGTTCTGCACGCTGACATCGATTTCCGAGTCGCCGGTTCGGCCCCGGCGTCATTTGGTGCGGGACGGACGACGGGAAAATTCAGGTGACGAAGGACGGCGGGGCGACCTGGTTTGACGCTACGTCCCCGGCGGCCGCGGCCGGAGGACCGGCTGAATATTACGTGACGCGCGTCGCCGCCTCCTCCCATGCCGAAGGTCGGGCTTATGTCGCGAAAGCCGGCTGGCATCGCGACGACTACCGCCCGGTTGTCCTTCGAACCGACGATTTCGGAGCGAACTGGACCGAACTCTCCGCCGGCCTCCCCGAGGGCACGGTCTATGTCGTGGTCGAAGACCGAAGGAACCCCGGCTTGCTGTTCGTCGGGACGGAGTCGGGCGTTTATGCTTCGCTCGACGGCGGAAAAAGCTGGGCGGCAATGGGAAAAGGGCTGCCGCCGTTGGCCATGGTTCAGGACATGCTCATTCATCCACGGGAAAATGACCTCATCGCCGCGACCCACGGCCGGGGGATTTTCGTCACTAACATCTCGCCCCTCCAGGAAATCCGGGAAGATTTCGCAGCCAAGGACATCCACCTGTTCGAGGTCCGTCCGGTCGTCCGTTGGAGATGGGCCCGGAATATGTTCGACGACTTCGGCGGCCATCGGCACCAGATGGTCCCCAACGACCCGCCCGTGATGAAAGTCCAGTACTTCCTGAAAAGCGCGGCATCCGGAAAACCGAAGATCACGATTGCCGACGTCCGAGGAGAACCGTTGACCGTTATCGAAGGGGCATCCGGGCCCGGCCTCCATTCCGTCATTTGGAACCTGAGCGTTGTTCCGGCCAAGGCGGAAGCCACGGCCGCGCCGGCGGGCGGGGTTACAGCGGCCCGGGGACGGGCCCAGGCGGGTCCTGGGGAGTACCAGGTTGTCCTGGAAGTTGACGGGAAAAAGCTGACCGGTAAAGCCGTCATCCGCTCAATGCCGGAAAAATAACCGGGGCTGGATAGCCGGGGTCGGATGTATAATACCCGTTCACGCCCATGAGCCTTGACTTTCTGAGGGAGACGCCCGAATTCAAGGACCTCGTCCGGGCGGTTTCCGTCCTCCCGCGCGTTCCCGAGGGCCAAGCCTCACTCTTCGGCGGCGAAGAACGGCCCCGCCTCTCCCTTTCCGGCCTGACCGAAGCGGCCGTGCCGTATCTTTTTGCCCAGCTGGCCCTGGCCGGCCCGAAAAAGGTCGTTTTCGTCCGTCCGTCCTCCCGTCCCCTCGCCGAATTCGAGGACAGGGTCCGTTTCTTTTTCCGCCAGCTCGGCTCTGCGAAAATCGTCCGGAGCCTCCCGACTCTGACCGATAATCCATACCGGGACGCTCCGCCGTCCCTTGGACGCGGTCGCCTCCCGGATGCGCTTTTTCTTCGACCTGGCAAACCGCCCGCCCATCCTGACCGTGACCAACCTCTTCGGCCTGCTGCGGCCGTTCCCGGCCCCTGACCGCCTTCCCGAGTTGTTCCTCCGGTTGAATAAAAACGCGGAATTCGACCGGGACGAATTGATCGCCCGTCTGGCCTCTTTCGGTTACGTCCGGGAAGACCTGATCACGTTCCGGGGCGAATACGCCTTCCGGGGCGGGATCGTCGACGTCTTCTCCCCTTGGCAGAAGAATCCCGTCCGGATCGAATTCGGCGGCGACCGGCTCGTCTCGCATGCGTGAATTCGATCCCTCCACCCAGCGGGCCGTCCATCAGATCGACGGAACGCTCGTCCCTTCGCTGTCGGAAAATCCCATCGGCGATGCCGCCGTGCCGGGCGATGAAGCGTCGCCTGCCGCCTCCTCCGTCCCGTTCACCCGCTATCTGGATGATGCCGTCTTCGTCTTCGACCATCCCGAGGAAATCGAAAAGGATTGGACCGAAGCGATCGCCGATTTCCGCGCGCAGGAACCGGCGGCCCGAAAAGCCCGCCCGGGCTCGCCCGCTCTCGACGCGATTTATCCCGCCGCGCTCTATGAAAAGCTTAAGGCCGAGGCGGTGTTCTGCGGCGAAATGGAGCTCCCGGAAAACCAGAACCGGCGGGAATTCGTCTTCGGCTTCCAGCCCGTGCCCCGTTTCGAGAACAAGATCTTCTTCTTCCTCGAGACGATGAAGCGGATCCATGAGGAGCGCGACCGCTGCGTGATCTTCCTCTCCAGCCCGCCGATCCGGAAAAAAATCGGCGCCCTCCTCGAGACGAAAGAGATCCCCTCGCTCGAAGCCGAGACGCCGCTGGTGGCCGCGTCCAGCGGCGAGGTCGTGCTCTGCCTGGGCGACCTGGAGCGCGGCTTCGGTTACCCGCGGGAGAAAGTCTGGTTTTACGCCGAAAAGGACATTCTGACCGAGGAAAGGATCATCCCGGCCCGGCCGGCGGCCCGCCCCTCCATCGCCCAATTCCAGGACCTCAAGGCGGGCGATTACATCGTCCACGCCGACTACGGCGTCGGCCTTTTCCGCGGCCTGGTCAAGATGGACGTCGAAGGCCGGCCGGCCGAGTTCATGGAGCTCGGCTACCGGGATGAGGACACCCTGTTCGTCCCGGTCGAGGACCTGAATCTCGTCCAGAAATACACGCCCGTCGGGGCCGGCGTTCCTCTCCTCGACAAGCTCGGCACCGGGAATTGGCAAAAGACCAAGGAGCGGACAAAAAAGGCCGTGGCCAAGCTGGCCGTCGAGCTCCTCGAGCTTTACGCCCAGCGCAAGGCCATCAAAGGATTCTCTTTCAGCCCGGAGGGCCGCTGGCAGGACGAATTCGAAAAAACGTTTGAATACGACGAGACCGAAGACCAGCTCCGCTCCATCCGGGAAATCAAGGCCGACATGGAGACGGACACCCCGATGGACCGCCTCCTCTGCGGCGACGTCGGTTACGGAAAGACCGAGGTCGCCATTCGGGCGGCGTTCAAAGCAGTCATGGACGGCAAGCAGGCCGCGATCCTTTGCCCGACGACCGTCCTGGCCAGCCAGCATTACAAGACCTTTTCCGGCCGGATGGTCCTTTTCCCGGTCAAGGTCGCCGCCCTGACCCGATTCCAATCCCCGGCCGAACAGCGCCGGGTCGTGGACGACCTGAAGAACGGCCGGGTCGACATCGTCGTCGGAACCCATCGCCTGCTGTCGGCCGACGTCGCTTTCCGCGACCTCGGACTGCTCATCGTCGACGAGGAACAGCGGTTCGGCGTCACCCACAAGGAAAAGATCAAGCACCTGAAGGCTTCGGTCGACGTCCTGACCCTGACGGCCACGCCCATTCCCCGAACCCTCAACCTTTCTCTGACCGGCCTCCGCGACATCAGCCTGATCGAGACGCCGCCCAAGGACCGCCTGTCCGTCCACACCGTGGTGACGACGTTCTCCCCTCGGCTGATCGCCGGGGCGATCAAGCAGGAGCTGGCCCGCGGCGGCCAGGTCTACTACGTCCTCAACAAAATCGAGGAGATGGACACCCTGGCCGCGAAAATCCGGGAATGGGTTCCCGAGGCCAAGCTGATCACGATTCATGGCCAGATGCCCCCGGCCGAGCTGGAAAAGCGGATGATCGACTTCATCAACCAGAAGTACGACGTCCTGATCTCGACGACGATCATCGAAAACGGGATCGACATCCCCCTGGTCAACACGCTGCTCGTCCACCGGGCCGACCATTTCGGCCTGGCCCAGCTCTACCAGCTCCGCGGCCGGGTTGGGCGGTCCTCCCGCCAGGCCTTCGCCTATTTCCTCGTCCCCCCGTTTTCCGAGCTCACGCCGATCGCCCGCAAGCGCCTCGAGGCCATCAAGGAGTTCAGCGAGCTGGGCTCCGGCTTCCGCCTGGCGATGAAAGACCTCGAAATCCGGGGCGCCGGCCATCTCTTCGGCGAGGCCCAGCACGGGACGATGGAAGCCGTCGGCTACGACTATTTCATCCACCTCCTCGAGCAGGCCATCAAAGAGCTCAAGGGCGAAGCCGTCGAGGAGGTCCGCTGCGAGATCAATCTCCGGATCGAAGTCCGTATCCCCGAATCCTACATCCCGGCTATGAATGTCCGGCTCAACCTCTACAAAAGGATCTCCTCGGCCGCGGATTTGGACGAAGTCCGGGCGCTGGAGGAGGAAATCCGGGATCGGTTCGGCCCGCCGCCGCCCAGCGTCGAACATCTCCTGCAATACGGGCGGATCAAGTTCCTGGCCGGGCGGCTCAACCTGGCCTCGGTCGACCGGATCGACCACCGGGTCGTCCTGAAGTTCCAGCCCACCACCCCCGTCGACCCGGCCCGGATCGCGGCCATCCTGAATCGGACCCGGGGCTCGATGACTCCCCAGGGCGTCATGACCCTGCCCTTGCGGTCCTCCCAGGCGGGGCCTCTTCTCCGTGAAACGGCCCGGGTCTTGCTGGAGTTATCAGGAATAGGATAAAATAGGCGTTTATAAGGCCGATGATGAAGCAGTGGAGTTCCTTTTCCGTATTTGTCCTGGCGACCGGGGCGGTTCTCTGCCTGGGGGCCGGGGCCTGCGGGAAGAAGGCTGTTTCTCCCCCCCTGGCCGAGGGATTTCGCCTGGACGACCCCGAACGGGCCGCCCTTCCGGTGCTAACCGTCGAGGGCGTTTCCTTCACCAACGCCGACTTCGCCCGCTTCGCCCAATTGACTCTGGGCGACCCGGGGGAAGGCCTGACCGCCGAAGCGGCCGGCAGGCTGTTTGACGACTTTATCGAGAGGAAGATCATCGTCGGCGCGGCCGCGACCCGGGGCTTCACCCTGACGGAAGCGGAAAAGGCCGCATCTCAGGAAATCTTCCGGGCCACCCGGGACGCCGCCGGGCTCGAGAAACCGGCGATGGCGACCGCTCCCGAGGATTTCCTGGAAGGCATCCTTGTCGAGAAATACCTGACCGAGCAGGTGCGCGAAAACAACGTCGGTGACGAGGAGATCGGGGCCTATTACGAATCCCATAAGGACGAATTCTTCCAGCCCGAGCGCCTCCAGGTCAGCCAGATTCTGCTCTCAACCGAAGGCAAGGCCGGGCAAGTCCTGAGCCGGATCCGCATCGCCGGCGAAAGGGAATTCCGCGAAGCGGCCCGGACCGAATCCGAAGGCCCCGAGGCGGAAAAAGACGGATTGATGGGCGTGTTCAGCCTCGGTCAGCTCCCCCTGGACCTGGAGAAGGTCATTTTCGCCCTGGACGAGGGCAAAATCAGCCGCGTCGTCCAGTCGGCCTACGGTTATCATATTTTCCGCCTCGATCAAAAGCTCGAATCGCGGCTTATGCCGGCCGAAGAAGCCGCGCCGCTCATCCGATCCAAGCTCCTCGAATTGAAAAACCAGGCGGCGATCGACGCCCATGTGGCTTCCCTGAAAAGCACCATGAAATGGGAAATCATCGCCGAAAACCTTCCGTTCATCTACGAAAACCCCGAATAAGGACAATCCCATGCGCCATCTAAAAGTTTCAACCGCCGCTCTTCTTTTTCTCGGCCTGGCCGTCCTCCTTCCGGCCCAGCAGGTCGTCGAGGAGATCGTCGCCGTCGTCAACGACGAGGTCATCACTCTGTCGATGTTCAAGGCCGAGTACGATACCCGGATGCGGACGGCCGAGGGCCAGTACCGCGGCGAGGAGCTGGAGAAGGCCGTCGAATTTATCAAGGCCAACATCCTCGATGAAATGGTCACCGATATGCTTCTCCTCCAGATGGCCCGGACGTTGAACCTCAACGTCGCCGATCAGATGAAGACCATCGTCGCCAACATCATGAAAGAGAACGACATCCCGAGCGAGGAAGAGTTCAAGCGGGCCTTGGCCCAGCAGGGCTTCGTGTACGAGGCCTGGATCAAGATGATGGAAGAGCGGCTCATGCGCGATTACGTCCTCCGCAGCGAGATCGGGCGGAAGATCGTGATCGATGACGCCGAAATCGTCGATTATCATCGGAAACACAAAGAGGAATTTGTCGTCCCCGAGGAATACACGCTCAAGGCCGTCTACCTGACGATTGAGGGGAAGGATCCTGCGGCCCTGGAGGCCAAGCGAACCGAGATCGAGGCCAAGATCAAGGGCGGGACGCCGTTTGAGACGGTGGCCGAGACCGACTCCGACGAGCCGATGAAGGAAGCCAAGGGCGATCTCGGGACGTTCAAGAAAAGCGAGCTCGATAAAACGCTGCTCGCGGTTGTCGAGCCCTTGAAAAAAGGCGAGCGGTCCGCCTGGGTCCAGACGAAAAACGGCTGGTATCTCCTCCTGCTCCAAGACAAGAAAGACAGCCGGGTCCTGGAGTTCGAGGAAGCCCGCGGTCAGATCACGGAAAAGATCGGTATGGAAAAGCAGAACGCCGAGCTGAAGAAATTCCTGTCCGAACTCAAGACCAAAAACTACATCAAGATCCTCAAGCCCAAACCGTTCGAGGACAAGATCTGATCTCTTTTCCCCAAAATCTCCCGGGGCTTTTCTCTTGATCTCATCCCCCAAAAAGGGGATGATGGTAAGGGAATTAATCGCGAATGTCCTGGTTCTATGGGGGCGGGATTTTGGCGAAGAAAAATCAACGATTTCGTTTTCTTTTTCCCGTTCTGGCGTTTATGGGATTCTTTCCCGGGAGTCCGCAGCAACTGACCCATGATGTTGCGGTGGTCAACATCGAAGTGCCGGTCCGGGTTTATGACGGCAACCGGTTTGTCGATTCCCTGACGATCGACGATTTCGAAGTATATGAGAACGACGTCCTTCAAAAAGTCGAAGCCGTCTACCTGGTCAACAAAACTGATGTTTTCAATTATTTCGGCAGGGATCCCGGTCGTTCCCAACGCCGTCAGCAAGATTCCTGCAATATCGCCTTAAGAACGATCCGAACCATCAAGAAGCGCGTCTTCCTCCTTTATTTCGAAATGGACGAGTATCCGCCTCAAACCGGCGAGGCGCTTGATTATCTGTTCGAAAACGTTTTAATCGAAACCGATGTCGTGCTCATCGTGACCCCAAACGAGCAATGGAAGATCACGATGGACGCGGAAAAGATGAGCCAGACGGAAGGCGTTGGCGGAGGAAATGAAGAGCCGGCTTGAAAAAGTCGTTGAGGAAAAGCGGCTTGCCATATCGAAGCTGTGGATACGAAATTTGCACGATTTGTGCGACGTTTGAAAGCGAAACGGATCTCTGGCTTGAATTCAGAGAGCGACCGAGATCTGAATCAATTGGTCGCCTATAAAATCATGAACGAGCAGCGATTCCGTGATTTTGCCGGATTTTTCAAGCCGATCGAAGGGCAAAAACATGTCTTCATCTTCCATCAGGAAGAGACGTATTCCGTTCCGGCCGAATTCGCGGATGTTTATGAGGAGTGAGATGATGGACCGGCGACAACCAAATCGACAAAAGACGATCCGGAGCTTATTTTCGGACGCGGAAACGACGGTTCATTTCATCGTACATTCGTAAGCACAGAGACGCAAGGGGCGATGTCGAATACTCAGGAAATGGGAGCACCGTCGTATGGATATCGAGATGGATGCCGGCGATATTTTCCAAGCCTTCCGCGACTTGGCTGTCACGACGGGAGGCTTGACGGAATCGACTTTCAACCCCATTTTCGCCATGAAGCGAGTCTCCGACGCCGCCGAGAACTATTATCTCTTGTACTATACGCCGACCTCTTCCGCCAAAGAAAAATCCTTCAAAGAGATTCGGGTGAAGGTCAAAAGCGGAAATTACCGGGTCATTCATCGGTCCGGATATGTTGAAAGATGATGCGACGCATAAACGCCCGTTACACGGCCTCCGGTTACCGTGAAACGAGCGTCGACCGCGTGTCGGAGAAAAAGTAAGCCCGATTGACAGAAGGCCGCGGCGGCCATACCATGGCCCTACAAAGACCGGATCGAAAAATCCGAGGAGAACGCCATGTCCAAAATCCGCCTTGAGCGACGGGAGTTCCTCAAAACGATCGCCGCGGTCGCGGCGGCCGGAAGCCTGCCCTGGGGAGGGAGACTCCATTCCCGAACCAAGGCTCGGGTCCGGGAATTCGATCCCAAAGGATTGCCGACCATCAAGCTCGGCCGGACGGGCGTTGCCGTTCCCCGGATCGGTTTAGGCTTGGGAAGCCGGTTCTGCGCGGTCGCCGATCCCGATCAGGCCCAGGCGATTCTCCGGGCCGGCCTGGATCACGGGTTTTTCTACTGGGACACGGCCTACAGCTACCGGAACAAGGACATCATCAGCGAGGAGCGCCTGGGCCGGGTTTTAAAAGACCGCCGGCGGGACGTTTTCCTCGCGACCAAGCATGAGGCGCGAACCTATGACGGGATCATGCGCGAATTCGAGGAAAGCCTGAAGCGCCTCCAAACCGACTATATCGACCTCTACCAGGCCCATCTCATCCAATCCATGGAGGACGCCGGGAACCTGGGGATCAAGGGCGGCGTGGTCGAGACCTTGCGGAAGCTCAAGGACCAGAAGGCCGTCCGGTTCATCGGATTCACGGGCCATCTCGACGCGGCGGCGATGGCCGAGGCGGCCCGCCGGTACGATTTCGACACCATGCTCATCGCTCTCAACCATTACCAGGAGCGCAAGGGCGACATGGAAAGGGGCGCCGTTCCGGCGGCGGCCGCGAAGAACATGGGCGTCATGATCATCAAGGCGATCCGGCCGCGGGAAACGGTCAAGGAGTTCCCTGTCGCGGATCTGATCCGCTATGGCCTGAGTCTTCCCCTGGTTCATGCGGCTGTCATCGGAACGGACAGCGTCGAAGTGGTTCAAATGAACGCCGCCCTGCTGAAGAATTTCCAGCCGTTGAGCCCGGAGGAGATGAAGCGGCTGAGCGTTGAGCTTGAGCCGTTTTTCGCCGGACGCCGGTTGCCCTGGATGGACCCCGGATACCGGGACGGGGAACCGGAGTGACGGGAGAAAGGCGCAGACGGATGAGAAGAGCCCTTCTTTACACGGTCGTCTTTTGGCCGGGCTTGCTCCTGTTCGCGACCGGCATTCCGTCGGAGTATTCCGGCGTCAACGAATCCGCGCTTCTGGCCAAAGCCGATTTCGAAAACGGCCGGGCCGACGGATGGCGGCCTCGCGATCCCGCTCATTGGCGCGTCGCCGGGACCGAGGGCAATAAATTCTATGAGCTCACCGCGCCCGGAGAACCGGGCCCGGTGCGGGCCCCGACGTCCTGGTCGCTTCTCGAGGGCCGGGACGTCTCCGGGTTCGAGTTCAGCGGACGCTTTCAATGCGATACCGATCCGGCCAACAACAAGCGGGACATGTGCGTGTTTTTCGGCTATCAGGATCCGACCCATTTCTATTATGTCCATTTCGCCGGTTCCAGCGACGATGTCCACAATATCATCGGTCTGGTCAACGGCGCGGACCGGGTCAAAATCAACCTGGAGCCGGCGGGCAAGTCGGTCTTTCGGTTGACCGACAAAGGCTGGCACACGTTCAAGGTGACCGTGGATGCCGCAACCGGGGAGATCAAGGCTTATTTAGACGATATGGAGAATCCGATTCTGACGGGTCGCGACCGGACGCTGAATCACGGTCTCGTCGGCATCGGCTCGTTTGACGACACCGGCCGCTTCGATGATCTGGAACTTCGGGGTGAGCTTGTTCTTAAGGCTTACCGGCCCTTAATGAACCGCTCCGTCAACTGTCGGGCCTTCTCGTCCGTGGTTTGGCGGGGCGGGCTCTTCATGAAATAAGCCGACGGCCCGTCCAGGGCGCCTTTCAGCTTCCGGTCCAGCCCCAGCTTGGCGCAGCGGATCGCATCGACGACGACCCCGGCCGAATTGGGCGAATCCTCGACCGAAAGGCGGCATTCGAGCGACATGGGGACGCCGCCGAATTCGCGGCTTTCGATCCGAAGGAAGCAGATCTTGTTGTCCTTCTGCCAGGGGACGAAATCGCTCGGCCCGATGTAGACATCGCCCGGGTCGGGCGCTTTGCCCCGGGCCTTGAGCTGGGAGACGACGGCGGCCGTTTTCGATATTTTTTTCGAGACGACCCGCTCCCGGTCGCACATGTTGAGAAAATCCGTATTGCCGCCGGTGTTGAGCTGGTAGGTCCGGTCGATCGGGAGCCCCCGGTCGAGGAACAGGTTGACCAGGGCCCGGTGGAGGATCGTCGCCCCGACCTGGGACTTGATGTCATCGCCCAGAAGCGGGAGGCCGGCCGCCGCAAAACGCTTCCGCCAGGATCGGTCGCGGGCGATAAACACCGGGACGCAGTTGACGAACGCGCACCCGGCCCGCAAGGCCTGCTCGGCGTACCATTGGGTCGCCGCCTCGCTTCCGACCGGGAGATAATTGACGACGACGTCGGTCCGGGTTTGCTTCAGGACGGCGGCCGCGTCGACGGCCGGCCGCGGCGATTCGGCGATCAACCGGGAAAGCGAGGTTCCGAGACCGTCCAGGGTGGGCCCGCGTTGGACGAGACAGCCCGTCCGGGGAACCTTGGCGAACCGGGCGGTGTTGTTGGGGAAGCTGAAGACGGCCGCGGCCAGATCCTTGCCGACCTTCTCCTTGTTGACGTCGAAGGCCGCGGAAAAAACGATGTCGGCGATGCGGTATCCGCCGAGGACGGGATGCATGATCCCGGGCACGACGTCGCCCGGTTTGATCTTCCGGTAATATTCGACGCCCTGGACGAGCGAAGAGGCGCAGTTGCCGATTCCGACCAGGGCGACCCGAATTTTCTTCATCGCCGGGAAGGCGTTTCCGGGATTATTTCTTCTCCGGTTCGAGCTTGCCCGCCCCGGCCGGTTGCTTGTCGGTGGGGACGGCCGTGTCTTCCTTGAAGTCGATCTGCTTGGAGACCTTCCATTCCCCCATGGGGACATGGCGGGAACCGCCCATCTGGGCGAACAGCCGCACTTCGTACGTCCGCCAGAGCGGATTGATCTTGAAGGACTCGAGGTTCGTCCCGGCGACGCCGAAATTGGATTTCAGGGTGATCATCGGGCTATAGCCGTTCGGCGCAATGCCCTCGCCCCGGACGACCGATTGAAAATGGTCGCCGAGGTTCTCGACGGCGTTTTCCTCCCGGAAAATCGCGTTGATGTTGATGTATTTGAGGGTATCGCCGGTGAGGTTGTGGATCCGGAAGGTCACCGTCGGGACCAGGGTCAGCTTGGGATTGGGCCACTGCCGGTATTCCTTCATCGTCCAGTTGGTGCTGACGTCGGTGATCTCGATCGAGGCCTTGACCTGCTGGTCGTCCATGGACTTGCAGCCGGTCTGGCTAAAGAGAACGAAGACCGCCGCGACCGCCAGGGCCGCGCCGGATGCGAAGTATTTGCGTTTCATCTCATTCCTCCTATCGGACTCAGTAAGATGATAACCCCAGGGTGGGGGGAAAGCAAGGCTGGGGCATTGCGCCCCGGCGTCGTTGCGCTATAATGTGGCCCTCCCATTTCACGGAAAGGACAACGGCCATGGCTCTGGTGAAACGCGGCAAAGACCTTTGGTTCTATGAGGATCTCTATTCGGACGTGACCTATGGCTTCAAAGTCAAACGGGTCGTCGTCCCCGAGAAGCAGACGGGCTTCCAGAAGCTGATGATCCTGGACACCGAGCGCTTCGGCCGGGTCCTCGTTCTGGACGGGATCGTCCAGTTGACCGAGGAGGACGAGGGGATCTACCACGAGTGGCTCGGTCTCTGGCCGCTGTTCGCCCAGGAGAAAACGCCGGAAAACATCCTGATCATCGGCGGCGGCGACGGCGGCGTCGCCAGGGAGGTCCTCCGTCATCCCGGGGTCAAGAGCGTGACGATGGCCGAGATCGACCGGGTCGTCGTCGAGGATTGCCGGGAGCACATGCCCGGAATCTCCGGCAATATCTGGAACGATCCCCGCTTCCACCTGATCATCGGCGACGGGGCCGAGGTCATCCGGAAGATGAAGGGCCGGTGCGACGTGATCATCATCGATTCGACCGATCCCATCGGGCCGGCCAAGAGCCTGTTCAACACCTGCTTCTACGAGAGCGTCTATGCCGGCCTCCGCGAGGGGGGCATCACCATCCATCAGACGGGCGCCCTGCTTCTCCAGCCCTTCGAGGCGCCGGGCAGCTGGCGGCAGATGGAGCGCATCTTCGACGACGTCCGGGTGATCCAGTTCACCAACTTCAGCTATATGGGCGGGCCGTTCAGCCTGACCGCCGGATCGCGCGGCCGCCACGTCTTCAACGCGGCCGATCGGAACGCCAAGCGGAACTTCAAGTCCGCCGGGATCAAGACCAGCTGGTACACGCCCGAGATCTCGGCGGTGCCGTATCCGGAGTTCCAGCGCCGTCTCGAAGTCGATAAGTACGGCGAGGAGCTGATTCTGGACTTCGCCCTCCCCGCGGGGAAAAAGCCTTCCCTCGTCAAGATCGGCAAATGGAGCCGGGACCTGTGCAAGGCGATCGACATGATCGCGTTCGGCAAGCCGATGGTTTCCGACCCGGCGATGGGCGACGGCGACACCCTTGTCCAGTACATCGAGACCAGCGCCATCAACTACCGCCGGTACGGGTCGGCCGCCGCGGCCAACTGTTTCACCTGCGCCCGGCTTCCCCGGGACAACGCGGCGGCGTTCACCCTGGAATATTTCGGCGTCGATAAAGCCACGGCCTGGAACCTGCCCCGGGGCGATTTTGCGGACGTGAAAAAAGTCCGCCGGGACACGCTGATCTATGAGGCCTCCCGCTCCGGCGCGCCTTCCGGGGACATCCTTCGCCCCCGCCTCGCCGAAGCCGCGGAGGTTTTTAGCCCGTCCTTTAAGCTCCCCGTCGAGACCGGATTCTCGCCGGCCTTCGAGCTGATCATGGATATTTACGACTGCGAGTTCGACCGGATCTCATCCTGCGAGGCGGTCGCCGCCTGGACCCGGGAATCGGCCAAGCTGGCCGGCCTCAAGACGATCGGGAAGGCCGATGCCCCCGACTTCGGCCATGCCAAGAAAAAAACCGCGGGCCCGTCGGTGACCCAGTTTCTCCGGGGCGGGTCCAATATCAGCCACTATTCGATCAACTGGCTGATGATCGTTGCGAACCTGGTCGTCCGGGAACCGATTCCCCTGCGCCGGATTATCACCCACGCCATGGACTCCTTCGACGGGAAAAAAGCCCATTGCTGGATCATCCCCCGCGGCGCGGCCGGGAAGTCGCTGAAGGAAATCGCCGCCGAGACCATCCTCTTCGAGGTCCGGAGAGACTGTAACTCCATCCGGTCGGCCCCGGTAGCGAATTCTTTGACGGCTTCGATCCCGGCTGATATAGTGTCGAGGCCCGCCCTTCATGGAGGTTTCCCCGATGAGGAAAGCCCCGGTCGTATGCTTTGTTTTGTCCGGATTGTTGTCGTTGTTTACCGTCCAAGCCCGGGCGGCCGAGATCACGGGCAAGGGATTTAAGGCCGGCTTCTCTCTCGCGGATATGAACGGCGACGCTTGGGACGACGATTTCAAGCCCAGGCCCGGCTTCGCCCTTGGAGCTTTCCTGACTTTTGGCCTGACGGACCGCTTGTCTCTCCAACCGGAAGCCCTCTTTGTTCAAAAAGGCTCGAGGGCCGAGGAGGGCGGCTGGACGTTCGCGGCCCGGTTGAATTATTTCGAAATGTCGATCCTGTTGAAGTACGCCTTGACCGCCCGCTCCAAGACGGAGCTCTTCGTTTTTGCCGGGCCGGCCGTCGCCATGAAATTCGAAGCCTGGTTTTATACCGGTTATGAAGGTCAAACGACCATGCGGGATTTCTCCGAGGTCAAGTCGGTCGATCTCGGCCTGACACTCGGAGGAGGCGTGGGGCTTCCGCTCGGCCGGAACTCGCTTATGTTCGACATCCGCTATACCCTCGGGTTGATCAATTGCTGCAATAACTACGGCGGCGGGAGTCTTTCGATAAAGAACAGCGCCGTTCTTTTCCTTGTCGGAATCGGATTCTAAGCCGGCCGACTTTTCCCGGCAGAGCCTTTTGACTTTTTTCCCTTCAAAATATACTCTTCAGATATTCCAATTATGATGGAGCGCTTTAAATGAAAAAACGCTTGTTGGTCTGCCTCGTTTCGATCGCCATCCTGTTCCTGGCCGTTTCGCCGGGCCGCGCCCAGAATCTGGAAAAAGGATTCAAGTTCGGGTTGTCGCTGGCCAATTGGTCCGGTGCTTCGATCGATGAAGAATTCACCTCGCGGACCGGTTTCGCCGCCGGTGTCTATCTCGGCCTCAAAATTTCGGAAGGGTTTTCCCTCCAGCCCGAAATTCTCTACGTCCAGAAGGGGACGAAAATCGCCGATAGCGATTCGAAAGTCGTTTTTCGGGCCGATTATCTGGAAATCCCGATCCTGGCCAAATACGCGTTCTCCCTGTCTCCCGATGTCAGGATTTTTGTCTTCGCCGGCCCGGCCATAGCTTTAAAAGTCAGCGGAAAGCTTTTCGTCGAGGTCGACGATTTTTCGGATTCATATGACCTCGAAGAGCTCAAGTCCACGGATATCGGCCTGGCTTTTGGGGGCGGCATCGAGATCCCGCTCGGCGCTCTCCGGCTGAGCGCGGACCTTCGCTACACGCTCGGCCTGACGAATATCTATGAGGGCGACGATATTAAAAACGGCGCGTTCCTCATTCTGATCGGAATCGGGCTGTAAATCGGCCGGATTATTCGACGATCGCCGAGGCGAAGACAAGCCGGACGCCGTAGGTGTCGGCCAGGCCGATATAGCGGGCCAGGGCGGCCAGCGATTCGCGCTTGGGATGGCAGATCCCCACGGCCCGGCCGTTTTTCTTCGCCAGGGAAAAAAGGTCCCGAAGCCGGGCGGCGATGCGGGCCTCGCTCGGATCGGCGTCGATGAAGACATCGCGCGAGGTTGAACGGACCCCGGCCAGGACCGCCTCCTTGTAAGCCACGGTCTCGGCGGTCGTCCGGCTGTCGACAAAATACAATCCCCGGGACTTGAGAACCTCGAAGACGGGGCGCATCAGGCGCGTTTCTTCGGTTGCCGATGACCCCGTGTGATTATTGACCCCGGCCGCGCCGGGAACCCGATCCAGGCCCCGGACAACGGCCCCCCGGATTTCGGCCGGGCTCATTCCCGCCGAAATCGTTCCCTCGAACGCGCTCGTCCCGTTTTTCCCTCGGCCGATTCGAAGGGAAGATGGAGCATGATTTCCAGGCCGCAAGACGAGGCCAGCTTGGCGGCTTCTCCGGCCTGAGAGGCGTCGGGTAGAATGGCGAGCGTGAGCGGTCTTCCGAGGCCGTAAGCCGTCTCGACCGCTTCGAGGTTATAGCCGATATCATCGATGATGATGGCGACTTTCGGCCCGGTCGCCTCGACGATCTTTTTCGGCGAAGGTGTCAGGGGCGCGGATGGCCGGGCGGCCGGCTCCGGCGCTTTTCCCATCTCGGCGGCGGGGCGGAGATCGAGGATCCGGACGAAAAAATAGACGAGAACCGAAGCGAACAGGGGGAACAGCCAGACAAGCGGTTTGGCCCGCCGTTTCATGGCTTACGAGCCGGGGAAGAATCCCTTCGATTTATCCAGGTAATCCTGCCGGGAGTTCTTTTCGAGGTCGATTTTGATGTCAGGGGTGACGCCCTTGCCGAAGATCTTGTCCCCCGAGGCGAGGGCGAACTCGCCGACGGTCAGGAGCAGGCCGTCCCCGGTTTTGAGCGGGAAGAGCTTCTGCTCGGCGGTGAGGCCGGCCGTGGCGGTGCCGACGACTTTGGCCCGCTTGAGGTCCCGGAGGACGGCGACAACGATTTCCGCGGGCCCCATCGTCGCCGCATCCGTCCAGACGATTAATGGAATGTCGGGCAGGACGGGTTCGGAGGGGCAGGACAGGACGGTTTTGACTCCGCCTTTCTTATCGAACGTCCCGACCCGGGGATTTTTGACGAAGAGGTTGATCACCGCCCCGATTTCCCCCGTCTCGCCCTCGCGGCAGCCGCGGAAGTCGAGAATCAAGGGCTCCCTCCGGCCGGAGAGCTTCGGAAGGACGGCGGATTTGAAGGCGGTCGCGGTCCCGCCGAAAAGATGAGCAAAGCGAACCACGCCGGCCGTGCCTTTTTCCGCAGACCAGACGAGCGGGTCGGGGTAAAGAAGAATCCGATCGAGCGTTTTTTCGACCGTCACGCCTTCCTGAATCAGGCGGAGCTTGACCGGCTGAGGACCGGTCTCCTTCATGGCGAAGCGGAATTCGTTATAACTCCAGACGAGGGTGGAACGGTCGTCGACCGCGCTGACCGCATTCCCCGGCTTGATCCCGGCTTTTTCGGCCGGCGAGCCTTCGGCCACCCCGACCACGACCGGAAATGTCCCGGTCCTTTTATACGCGGCCAGCCCGACATCATACAACCGGTCGATCCGCGGCGAAGAGGCTTTCGCCATCAGCCCGGCGTTGAGGTAGGCCGACATCGGATCGAGCGACCCGATGATTCCCTGAAACGCCCCCTCCATCGTCCGGGCCGGATCGGCTTCATCCACATAGTCGTTGCGGATGTGCTTGACGGCCGTTTCCAGAATGTCGAATTCCTGGGCCGGGGGGAACTTGGAGGATTGGAGCGAGGGGCGCGTCCAGAGAAAGAGAAAGATCGAGGCCGCGGCCAGGGCATAGGGGATGATGATCCGGGGTCGGGGTAATTGCATCGAGGTTTATGGCTCCGTAGGAGGGAATCGTAACATCTTCGGCCGAACCGAAGCAAGAACCGCTTTCGGCGCTCACCAACGGAGGCCCGGGGAAACGGCCAGCGTGTCTCTCCGGGGCCCGCCCTCTTCCTGGATGCTGGAGAAGTGGATCTCCAGCCGGATGACGTCGAAGAAATGCCAGGCGACGCCGGCCATGAACTCCCAGGAGTGGCGGATGAGTACGTCCTGGACGGTGATGATCTCGTAGGGGCGGGCGCCCCGGCCGTACCCGACATAGAAGTAATTCTGGTCGGTGAAAAAGCGCTTGATCAGCGCCGTCCAGGAGAGCGTCCGGTTGTCCGGATCCGGGTTATAGGTCCCGCGCAAGACCGCGTAGTAATTGCCGAAATAATAGCCCAGCGATCCGACAACCAGGGAAACCCGGTTGTCCGTGAAATTCATGTGCCAGAACCCCAGGGACATTTCCGTGGCCGGGAGGAGGCTGAAGAAGAGCTCGACAAGGACGTTCGTCTCCGGGTAATGGATGGCCCGGGGCGAATATCCGAGGTCGATATAGGCGTAGGATTTTTTCCAGAGCTTGGGGTAGATCTCCAACCCCGCCTGCGTGTCGCCCCGGCCGAATCGCTTGGTATGGTTGTATTTCACGATCATGGATCCGAGGGACTTCGGGACCTTGAAGTGGAACAGGAGCTGGTTGTTGATATAGTCGTCCCGATTGTCGGCGAAACGTTCGATCCGGTATTGGTAGCGAAAGCCGAACTGGTTGGGCACCGGAAGACTGGCCGTGTTCCAGGCATTCCGGTAGTCCGGATTCTCGGGGTCCAGGGCCATGACTTTCTGCATGGCCGCCCGGGCCTTTTGATATTCTCCCTGGACTTTGAAGACGCGGCTGCAGCCGTAGTATCCGGCCGCGGAGTCGGGCGCGACCTGGACGATGTGCTGGTAGAACGTCAGGGCGCGGATCGGGTCGCCTTGGGCGAAGGCCATATCGCCCAGTCCGGTCAAGGCTTCGATGTCGTTCGGCCTGATTTCGAGAACCCGGTTCCAACCGGCTTCGGCTTTTTCATAATCTTTTTTCCAGAAATAGATCCGGGATCTGAAGATCAGGACGTCGGTGTTTTTTTGATTTTCAGCCAGGAGCGCGTCTAAAACATTCAGGGCGCTGTCCCAGCGGTCGGAATAAGCATAGGCCCGGGCCAGGAGGAAGCGGAAATCGTAATCGCCCGGGGCGGTGGCCAGGTGGTGTTGGCAAGCGGCGATCACCGCGGCGAATTTTCCGGCGCGCAGCTCGTTTTCGGTCTTGAGCAGAAGGGCGTCCCGGTTGACGGGAGTCTGGCCGAGGGCGCTCGCGGAAAGGGAGAGAAGGACGAGGCCGAGGGAGATGGCGGCGCGGATGTACTTCATGGTCTCTCTTCTTCGCCGGTCGGAAGCATAAAGGGGAGCTCGGGGATGTCAACCTGAACTAGTGTCCCGTCTCATAAGTTCTTTGCCAGGATGATCGAGGAGACGGGGCACTTCCAAGGGGGAGTCAAGCTCCCCCTTCGGCGCTTCGCTGAACCCCTGAGGGGAGCATCGCCGCCCCCCTCAAACTCCCCCGGCGGCGTCGCGTCATGAAAGACCTGGAATTTGACAAGATATTTCTGAGACGCGACACTAGCCGGCCTGGAGAGGAGGACGGGTTCGCCTTATTTGCGGCGAAGCCAGAGCAAGGGATCGACCGGCTTGGTCTGGTAACGGATTTCGAAATAGAGCGAAACGCCGACGAGCGAAGCCGTGTCCCCGGCCAGGGCGACCGGCGCTCCGGCGGACACGATATCCCCGGTCTTGACCAGGAATTCGGCGCAATGGCCGTAGAGAGAATGGTAGTTCCCGCCATGTTCGAGAATCAGGAGGTTGCCGTAGCTCGGGAAGAAATCGGCGTAAACCACTTTCCCGGCGTGGATCGCCCGAACCGTCACGTCGGCCGCCGGCGGGGCGATCTCGACCCCGTTGTTCTGCGTCTTGGTGTTGAAACTGCCCCGCTGGAGGCCGAAATTCTGAATTACGCGGCCGTTGACCGGCCAGGCCAGACGTCCTTTCGTCTCGGCGAAGGGAAGGCCGGGCAACGCTTCGCCGGGTTTGGCCAGGAGCTCGCGAAGGAGGTTTTCGAGCTCCCGGGCCCGGAGGTTGAGCTCGCCGATCGCTTGTTCGTAAGACTTCCGGTTGGATTTGATGCCGGCGATCTGGGCTTTGTCGTTGCGTTCCTCGGCGTCGAGCTCCGTCCGCTTGGCCGTCGCGTCTTTTGTCAGGGTGGCAATCTCGATTTCCTTTTTCCGAAGCTCCCGGTCGGCCCGGCCCAGCTCATCCAGCCGGGCGATGAAGTCGGTGATCAGGCGGTCCTGTGTGTCGGCGATGATCCCGAGGTTGCGGGCCTGCTCGAGGAAGGTCCGCAAATCCCGGGCTTCCAGGGCGATGCGGGCGGGATTGAACCGGCCGTGTTTGTACAGGGTGACGAGGACGCGGGCGAGCCGCTCCCGGTCGGCCGAGAGGGCGTTCTGCAGCGCCGGGATCGTTTTCGAGACGGCGTCCCGTTCCGATCGGGTTTTGGACAGCTGAACCCGGAGGAGGTTCCATTCGCTCCGGAGAAGCCGTTTCTTCACGGCAATCCGGTTGAGCTCCGACATCACCGTTTTTTCCTGCTTCTCTTCCCGTCCGAGCTTTCCCCGGAGCCGGTCGATGTCGGCCCGGATATCGGCCAGGCGCTTTTCGTATTCGGCCGCCTGGCCGGCCTGGGGCGCGTCCTGCCGGGGGACGGAGGGGAGGACGGAGCCCGGCCGTCCGGCCGCCAAGAGCCATCCGGCAAGAAAGACGATTGCGGTTCGCCGGCGGTTCATTTGCGGGTGAGATAGATGACGGCCCCGGCGACGCCGATGAGCAGGCTATAAGCCAGGTCGACGAAGGAATAGGAAATGGCCAAGGAAGGCGACAACCCGTAATAGGCGAAAATCGCCACGTACGCCCCTTCCCGGACGGCCAGGCCGTTGACCGTGATCGGGAGCATTTGAAGAAGAAGAACCAGGGGGATGAAAACGAAATAATCGAGGATGGGGATCGCGAGATGGAGCGCTTTCCCGATGAGGACGAAATAGACGATGACCGTAAGCTGGAGGAGGACGGCGTAAATCATCGCCCGGAAAAACGGCCGCGGAGCGCTCCTGTAAGCGATGATCGTTTCCCTGAAGAGGCAGGCCTTGTCGCAAATCTTGCGGAGGAGGCCGCCGGCGGGTCCGCGCCGGAGGGCCCGTCCGGTCGCCGGGAGGAAAAAGACGACAAGGGCGGCCAGCCCGACGAAGCCCAGGGCGAGGGCGATCCAAACGACCGGAATGCTTTCGGCCATCTCTAACCGGCCGAGCGAGGCGGCCAGGGCGAAGAGGAAGAGGACGAGGACGCCGGTCATCCGCTCGACGACGACGATGGCCGAAGATTTGACGATCGAGGTGGAGTATTTCGACCCGTCCCAAATGCGGACGATGTCGCCGCCGAAGCTCGTCGGCAAAAACGTATTGAAGAATTTGCCGATGAGATAAGACTTCGCGAGGTAGCCGAGAGGGATGTGATCGCCTTGGGCTTCGGCCAGGATCTGCCAGCGGTAAGCGCTGAAAAACAGGCCGAAGGCGTGGAGGGAAAACGAAACGGCCAGCCAGGCCCAGCTCGCCCCTTTCAGGGCTCGGCCGATTTCGGGGAAGCTGGCCCGGGAGAAAATGAAAACAGCCGCCAGGCCTCCCAGGCCGAGGGCCAGGCGGAGGACGAAGAAGAGGGTTTTCCGGGACATCGCCTCTTTCTACCACAAGGGACGGGCAAAACGGAAGGCTTCAGGGGTGGGGAGCCGGGCGAAAGCCGAATAATGCACTAATATTATGGGAATAATAGAAAAAATTCCTTGACTTTTTCGGGAGGGACCTCTATTATGGAATCATCTCACATCTGAGAGGAGAACACATGAAGAAAACACTGTTGGTTGTGGTTTTGGCCCTGGCGGTATTTGCCGGGACGGCGACGGCCGGGTACGAAGGAATTCTGGAAGGGCGGCATCTATATCACCCCGCAGTTCGGGATTAATTCCTGGGGCGGCAGCATTCCTTTTGGCGTCAATGGCGAGTTTGCCTTGACCGAAAATATCGGTCTGGGCGGATCCGTGATGCTCAACCTCTGGAGCGAATCGTATTGGACGTCGACGCTCATCAACTTTAATGCCGACGTCGCCTACCATTTTACCAAGGTCAACGCCGAAAAATTCGACCTTTATGCCGGCGGCGGACTTGGCTATTCGGTCTATTCTTACAAATACAAAAGTGGTTATGAGGACTACGGCGGCGTGGGGAGTTCGAGCATTTATATCCCGATTTTTGTCGGCGCCCGGTATTATTTCAACCCGAAGATGGCCATCAGCCTGCGTCTCGTCGGTTCGCTCACTGGATCTTGGTCCGGATTCGGCGGCGTGCTGGGCGTGACGTTCGTCCTGGGCAAGTAAGCCCGGGAAGGCAAGACAAGAGCAAATTCATTTGAGCCCGGGGTCCGTCTCCGGGACGATAAGGATTCGATCATGAAAAAATTTGTAATCGGGCTGACGATCGTCGCGATGGCCGCCCTCTCCCTGAGCGCGGACATCTACATCAAGAGCAAGTCCCACACCGATGCGATGTCGGTCATGGGCCAGGCCACGCCGGCGACCGACACGGTCAGCGAGCAGTGGATCAGCGACAACGTCTTTGCCAACAGGACCGGCGACAACGGCGATCATCATCGACACGGCCAAGAACAGTCTTCATGATGATCAATTATGCCGATAAGTCCTATGTCGAGACGCCGCTTCCCCTCGACTTCGCCAAGATCCTCCCGCCCGAGATGGCCGCCATGGCCTCCATGTTCATCATGTCGGCCAAGGTGGCCCCGTCGGGAGAGACGAAGAAGATCGGGACCTGGAACTGCCAGGGCTACACGATGACCATGTCGATCATGGGGATGCCGATCACGACCAAGGTCTGGGCCACGACCGACGTCCCCTTCGACGCGGCGAAATTCAACGAGAAGTTCGGCGCGGCCATGACGAAAGGCATGATGCGCCTGGACGACGCCTCGGTCAAGGAGATGGCCAAGATCAAAGGGTACCAGGTCGCCTCGGAAACGTCCGGGGAGATCATGGGCGCCAAGATGCGCTCGACGACGGAAGTCGTCGAAATCTCCAAGAAGAGCGCCCCGGCCGGGATTTACGCCATTCCCGCCGGATTCAAGAAGAACGCGACGATCAGCATGGGCGAGATCCAGCGCTGACGCGCTTTCTTTCTCCGTCAATCGAACGCCCGCCGGTTCGTAAGGTCCGGCGGGCTTTTTTATATCGTATTCCGCCCAGGGTTTGATCAGGAGGTCGTCCGGCTTTTTCGCCGCCAGCGATTGGACGAAGAGCTCCGACAACCTGGAGGTTGGTCAGCAGGGGGATGGAAAAGTCGACGGCCATCCGCCGCATTTCGTAATCGCTGTCGAAGGCGGCCTTGCGCTCCGGGTCGGGAATCGAGATGACGAAATCGATTTTCCTCTCGGCGATGAAATCGCGGATGTTCGGCCGCTTCTTTTCGTGGACCTTGTGAAGGAGGGCGTTGGGGATGCCGTTGTCGGCCAGCAGGCGCGAGGTCTGCTCGGTGGCGAAGATCGGGAAGCTTCAACTCCGTGGAGCGTCCGGGCGGATTCGAGGAATCGCAGCTTGTCGGCCCGGTTTCCGATGCTGAGGAGGATGCCTTTTTTCGGCAGGGTGTAGCCGGCCGAAAGAAGCGACTTGAGGAAGGCCTCCTGGACATCCTCGCCGAGGCAGGCGACTTCGCCGGTCGAGGCCATCTCCACCCCCAGGGTCGGGTCGGCTCCTTTAAGGCGGGAGAAGGAGAACTGGGGCGCTTTCACGCCGACGTAATTCAGGTCGAGGGTGGTTTTCCCGCATTTCGGGTTCCGGCCCATCATGGCCTCGACCGCCAGATCGACGAAATTGACCTTGGAGACCTTGGAGACGAAGGGGAACGAGCGCGAAGCCCGGAGGTTGCACTCGATGACCTTGAGGGCGTTGTCCTTGGCGATGAACTGGATGTTGAACGGCCCGGTGATCTTCAGGGCTTCGGCGATCCGGCGGCCGGTGTCCCGAACCTTGCGCATGGTCGCGATATACGTCTTCTGCGGGAGGCAGGACCATTGTCGCGTCGCCCGAATGGACGCCGGCGTTCTCGACGTGCTCGACAACGGCCGAGGCGACGATCCGCCCTCCGCAGGCCACGGCGTCGAACTCGATTTCCTTGGCTTTGAGGATGAACTTGCTGATGACGACCGGGTAGGCGGGCGAGACCTTGGAGGCCTTCTGGAGGTAAACCTGCAGGTCTTTCTCGTCGAAAACCACGGTCATCGCCGCCCCGCTCAGGACGTAGGACGGCCGGACGAGCACCGGATAGCCGGCTTCCCGGGCGAACGCTTCGGCCTCGGGGACGCTCCGGAGCTCCCGCCAGGCGGGCTGGTCGATGCCGAGCTCGTCCAGGAGCTTGGAGAATTTGATACCGGTTTTCGGCCGTATCGATGGATTCGGGCGATGTGCCGAGGATCCGCATCCCGGCCTTGTGGCACTTCAGGGCGATGTTGTTGGGGATCTGTCCGCCCATCGAGAGGATGATGCCGCGCGGGTTCTCCCGCCGGTAGATATCCAGGACCCGCTCGAAGCTGAGCTCCTCGAAGTAGAGCCGGTCGCAGATATCGTAATCCGTCGAGACGGTCTCGGGATTGTAATTGACCATCAGCGTCTCGTAGCCCAGCCTTTTCAGGGCCCGGACGGCCGAGACGCAGCACCAGTCGAATTCGACCGACGAGCCGATGCTGTAGGAGCCGGAGCCGAGGACCATCACCTTTTTGTTTTTCCGGACGAACGGCACGTCGTCCTCGGTTCCATGGTAGGTCTGGTAGAGGTAATTGGTCTTGGCCGGATATTCGGCGGCCAGGGTGTCGATCTGTTTGACCGACCGGGCGGAGCCGGAGCCGTTCCCGCCGGGCCCGGACCAGGTGCTCCTTCCCGAAGCGGTCAGGATGGCGATCTGCTTGTCCGAGAAGCCGCGTTTCTTGGCCTCGATGAGGAGGTCCTTCGGCAGGACGGCGCTTGGCTTCAGGGCCGCGAAGCCGCGCTTCGGTGTCGACGATATTCTTGATCTTGGTGATGAACCAGCGGTCGATCTTCGTCAGCTGGTGGATGCGATCCACGTCCCAGCCCTTCTTGAGCGCCTCGGCGACGCCGAACAGCCGCTCGTCGGTCGGCTGCCGGAGCTCGAGTTCCAGGTCGTCGAAGGCATAGCTGTCGTTCCCGACGACGCCGTAAACCCCGATCTGGAGCATCCGGGTCGCCTTCTGCAGGGCTTCCTCGAACGACCGGCCGATGGCCATGACTTCGCCCGACCGATTTCATCTCCGAGCCGATCTTCTTGGAGACGCGGCGGAATTTCTTCAGGTCCCAGCGGGGGATCTTGACGACGAGGTAATCCAGGGCCGGCTCGAAGCAGGCCGAAGTCTTTTTCGGTGATCGAATTCAGGATGGAGGGGAGGGACCGGCCGAGGGTGAGCTTGGCCGCCACGGAGGCCAGGGGATAGCCGGTGGCCTTGGAGGCGAGGGCGGAGCTCCGCGACAGCCGGGCGTTGACTTCGATGATCCGGTAATCGCCGTTTTTCGGGTGGAGGGCGTACTGGATGTTGCACTCCCCGACGATGCCCAGGTGGCGGATCGGCCTTGAGGGCGATCTCCCGGAGCATGTGGTATTCGGCGTTGGTCAGCGTCTGCGACGGGGCGATGACGATGCTTTCGCCCGTATGGATCCCCATGGGGTCGAAATTCTCCATGTTGCAGACGGTGACGCAGTTGTCATCCTTGTCGCGGACGACCTCGTACTCGACCTCTTTCCAGCCCTCGAGGTATTCCTCGATTAGAACCTGGGGGGCGGAGGCGAAGGCTTTTTTCAGGGCCTCCCGGAGCTCGGTCTCGTTTCGGGAGAGCCCGCTGCCGCGGCCGCCCAGGGCGTAAGCGACCCGGGCCATGACCGGATACCCGATCCGCCGGGCGATCCGGAGCCCGTCCTCGATGGTCGAGGCGGCGATCCCCCTGGGCGATTTCAGGCCGATCTCGGCCAGGCGGGCGTTGAACCGCTCCCGGTCCTCGGTGTCTTCGATGGATTGACCGGGGTTCCGAGCACTTCGACGCCGTAGCGGGCCAGAGCGCCGGACTTGGCCAGGGCAACGCCGCAGTTGAGGGCGGTCTGGCCGCCGAAGGAGAGGAGAATGCCGTCGGGCTTCTCCCGGGCGATGACCTTCTCGACGAAGTCCGGGGTGACCGGCAGGAAATAGATTTGATCGGCCAGGAACTCCGAGGTCTGGATGGTGGCGATGTTGGGGTTGATCAGGACGACTTCGAGCCCCTCTTCCTTGAGGGCCTTGATGGCCTGGCTGCCGGAATAGTCGAATTCGCCGGCTTCGCCGATCTTGAGGGCGCCGCTTCCGAGAATCAAGACTTTTTTCATCTTCTTCATGGTTGAGCATCCCGCAGAAACGGTCGAAGAGGAATTCGGTGTCGGTCGGGCCGGGGGCGGCCTCGGGGTGGAACTGGACGCTGAAAAACGGCTTGGAGACGTGGCGGACGCCTTCGTTGGTGCCGTCGTTGGCGTTGGTGAACCAGGGGCGCCAGTCTTTGGGGAGGGTTCGGACGTCAACGGCGAATCCGTGGTTCTGGCTGGTGATGTAGCAGCGCTTCGTCCCTTCTTCGAGGCAGGGCTGGTTCTGGCTCCGGTGGCCGAACTTGAGCTTGTAGGTGTCGCCCGCCGGCGGCCAGCGACAGGAGCTGGTTTCCGAGGCAGATGCCGAAGATCGGGATCCGGTCCGTTGAGCAACCGGCGGAGCGTCTCGATCGTCGGCCGCGCATTTCTTGGGGTCGCCCGGGCCCGTTGGAGACGAAGAGCCCGTCCGGGGCGTATTCCAGGATCTTGGCGGCCGGCGTGTCGGCCGGGACGCGGACGACTTTGACGCCGCGGCGGAGCAGGCTCTGGAGGATATTGAGCTTCATCCCGCAATCGATCAGGACGACGGTCTTTCGCGCCGTCGCGGTTGTAGACCTTGATCCGCTTGACCGTCATCTCCCCGACGAGGTGGCGCTTGTTCGGGTCCGGGATCATCCGGGCTTCCCGCCGCAGGGCGGCCAGGTCGACCTTGGTGAAGTAGGTTTCGAGGATCCCCGGCATGACGCCGCGGACGCGGAGCTTTTTGGTCAGGGCCCGGGTGTCGAGGCCGGAGATGCCGGGGATGCCGTTTTCCTTCAGCCAGGCGTCAAGGCTTTTCCGAGGAGGCGTGGGAGGGGATCTTCGCAGGCCTCTCCGACGACATAGCCCTGGATTTTGGGCTTGTCGGACTCGAAGGACTTGGAGGAAACGCCGTAGTTGCCGATCAGGGGATAGGTCTGGCAGAGGATCTGGCCGTGATAGGACGGGTCGGTGATGGATTCCGGGATAGCCGACCATGCCGGTATTGAAAACAACTTCCCCCGAGACCTTGGCGAAGGCGCCGAAGCCTTCGCCCGGCCAGACGCTGCCGTCTTCGAGGACGAGGACCGCTTTCATGGGGGGCTCCGCAAGTTCGCGGTATTATACATTCCGCGCCGGCGGGGCGCAACGAGTTCTTTTGGTTTTTTAGCCTGCATTATTCGCGAGTCGAGATGGCTGCGGATGCAAGGCGCGGAGGGTGATGCTGTGCTAGTCGCACTGCGAACCCTTCGCAACGAAGCAGACGCGGCCATATCGGCTCGCCCCGACTCGCAAGGCTCGCGTGGGACTTGCTTCGGCTCACAAGGTGAGCAAAGCGTCGCCTGAAGGGTAAAAACTCAGATTTTGTATCTTAGTAAAAACAAAGTAAATATTATAATCAAAGAATTTTTATGAATAATGCAGGTTAGACCGTCCAGTCCTCAACGTCGAATTAATATTCCCACGGGGTCTTTCGGCGTATAATCCCAGGGGAAGCCCATGGATCAAGTCAATCGCATCAATCCGGTCCTCGAGATCCTCAAGGCCTCGCCCCAGCGGGTCAACAAGCTTTTTCTCCAGAAGGAGGAAGGCCATCGGCCGCTCGGAACGATCGTCGGACTGGCCAAGGCCCATCACATCCCTTACCTGTTTCTCCCCAAGCAGGCCCTGGACAAGATGTCGCCCCATCACCAGGGCGTCGTGGCCTTACTCTCGCCCAAAGAATATGTTTTGCTCGACGAAATCCTCGCCTCCGCCGGCTCCGCGCCTTTCCTCGTCTTGCTCGACGAAATCGAAGACCCTCAAAACCTCGGGGCCATCCTCCGCAGCGCCGAGGGAGCCGGGGCGGACGGGGTGGTTCTCCCCGAGCGGCGTTCGGCCGGTTTGACCGAAACGGTTTTTGAGGTTTCGGCCGGGGCTTTGGAGCATCTCCGGGTCGCCCGCGTCCCGAATCTGGCCCAGGCCATGGAAACGCTCAAATCACGCGGTTTCTGGCTGGTCGGGGCGGAAAGCGGCGGCGACGGCCTGTTTTTCGAGTTCGACTTCACCCAGCCCGTGGCCGTCGTCCTCGGCTCGGAGGGGAAGGGCCTTCGGCAATTGACCAGGAAGAAATGCGACCGCGTCCTCTCCATCCCGATGCGGGGCAAGGTCAATTCCCTCAACGTCGCCGCAGCCGCCGCGGTTTTTTTCTTTGAAGTAGCCCGCCAACGAATTAAGCAGGTTAAATAGTCTTCCCCTCCGCTTGACCTTTGGCTGCGGGCGACATATTCTAAACCCAACGGCAAGGACTTCGTCCTCGGAAAAGGAGCGGAGAAGATGTTGAAAACCAACCTGGGTCCGGTCGACCGCGTCATCCGTCTCGTCATCGCGGCCGTGATCGCCGTGCTTTACTGCACAAAAGTCATCAACGGCGTCCTGGCGGTCGTCCTGTGCATCCTGGCGGTCATCTTCATCGTGACCGGCTTGATCGGGTTCTGCCCCCTCTATGGTCTGCTCGGGATTTCCACGAGGAAAAAGCCGAAGCCGGCCGCCTGAGGTTGAGGTCCGGGGCCTCCCGGCCCCGGCCGGATTGCTTGACAGGCCTTCCGGCCAGCCTATAGAATACTCCGGTAACATTCCACAACGCAGAGAGCTTCATGACGAAACCTGAGGATTTCTACACGCTCGAAAAGCCGATTGTCGTCCTGAAAGAGCAGATCGACGAATTGCTTGCCGTCGGAGATCCGGGGACCAAGGAAAAGGTCACCGCCCTCCGCCTCCAGATCGACGACGAGTGGAAAAAGCTCCAGCCCCAGCTGATTCCCAGCCAGATCGTCCAAGTCGCCCGGCATCCCAAACGGCCGCTGACGCTCGAATACATCACCGCCCTGACGACGGATTTCATGGAAATGCACGGCGACCGGCGATTCGGCGACGACCCGGCTCTGATCGGGGGCCTGGCGTTCTATAAAGGCCAGACCGTGGCCGTGCTCGGCCATCAGAAGGGGCGGACGACCCGCGAACGCATCGACCGGAACTTCGGCCAGATGAACCCCGAGGGCTATCGCAAAGCCTACCGGCTCTTCATGGAAGCGGAAAAATTCGGGTTCCCGGTCATCACGTTCATCGATACGCAAGGCGCGGCCCCCGGCATCGGAGCCGAGGAGCGGGGCCAAGCCGAAGCCATCGCCTACAACCTGAAAGTCATGTCCGGCCTCCGGGTCCCCATCATCTGCGTCATCATCGGCGAGGGCGGAAGCGGCGGGGCGCTGGGGATCGGCGTCGGCGACCAGATCCTGATGCTCGAAAATGCCTATTACTCGGTCATTTCTCCCGAGGGCTGCGCGGCCATCCTCTGGAAGGATCAGTCGGCCGTCCAGCAGGCCGCCGAAAACCTCCATATCCGGGCCACCGATTTGCTGAAGCTGGGGATCATCGACAAGATCATCCCGGAACCGCCGGGCGGCGCCCACATCGACCCCGAAACGACCTACAAAAACACGGACAAAATCCTCCAGCAGGCCTTGACCAAGCTTAAAGGCAAAACGGCCGACGAGCTGGTCGATGAGCGTTATGCCAAGTTCCGCAAGATGGGGGTCTTCGTCTCCTCGTGAGCTCCGACCGGGCCTCGATCAAGGAACTCGTCGCGGTCAAGGGCACCCACGACATCCTGCCCGGCGAAGTTGAAGTCTGGCAGACGGTCGAGGCGGCCGTGGCCGGCTTGTTCGGCCGGTACGGCTACCGCGAGCTTCGGGCTCCGGTGATCGAGCACACCGAGCTGTTCGAAAAAAGCACCGGGGAGACGACCGACATCGTCCAGAAGGAGATGTACACCTTCGTCGACAAGGGCGGGCGGTCGATCACCCTTCGGCCGGAATATACGCCTTCGGTCGCCCGGGCCATCGTCGAGCACCGGCTCGACCTCCTCGGAACCCCGATGCGGTATTATTTCATCGGCCCGATGTTCCGCTACGACAAGCCTCAAAAGGGCCGCTATCGCCAGTTCCATCAGATCGACGTCGAGGTCTTTGCGGAAAAGGATCCGGCGATCGACGCCGAGATCATCGAGATGGCCGACGCCATGCTGGTCTCCCTGGGGGTGACCGGGACCGAAACCTTGGTCAATTCCGTCGGCTGCCGGGCTTGCCGGCCGGGCTTTTCCCAGGCCCTTCGGGCCGCGGCCGAAAAGGTCCGGGACGGCCTGTGCGGGGATTGCCGGCGGAAAATGGAAACCAATCCCCTTCGGATCTTCGACTGCAAGGTCGAATCCTGCCGGGAGCTG
This sequence comes from Candidatus Aminicenantota bacterium, assembly GCA_963783665.1. Classification (GTDB taxonomy): domain Bacteria; phylum Acidobacteriota; class Aminicenantia; order Aminicenantales; family UBA4085; genus JAAZPG01. Next base: position 427,769 of record CAWANZ010000003.1, read on the forward strand.
GCCAAGGGATTCCCGCAAATCACCGGATATCTCTGTCCCGAATGCCGGGATCATTTCGACGGCGTCCGCCGTTACCTCGACCTCTACGGCCTTTCGTACCGGGTCGATCCGAACCTCGTCCGCGGCCTGGATTACTATACGAAAACCGCCTTCGAGGTGATCCGCCTCGACGCCGGCCAGCAAAACGCGGTTCTGGGCGGCGGCCGCTACGACGACATGATGAAGGATTTCGGTGGGCCGGACGTCTGCGGAATCGGATTCGCCTGCGGTCTCGAGCGCTTGATCGCCCTGGTTTCGGTCAAGCCCGGGCCGCGGCCGTTCGTCTATATCGTCCACGCCGGCGAAGCGGCCAAGACGAAGGCGGTCGAGCTGGCCCGCTTGTTCCGCCGCGGCGGCGTCGAGACGCTCGTCGAGTTCGCCGGCCGTGGTTTCAAGAGCCAGTTCGGCCGGGCGGCCAAGCTCGGGGCGGCCTGGGTCCTGATTATCGGCGAAGATGAGCTGGCCAAGGGCGAATTCCTTCTGAAGGATATGGCGACGGGAACCCAAACGGCCGGCTCTCCGGAATCCCTTCTGGCGGCGCTTCAGGCCCGGGCTCGTTAGTCGGGATTTTTGCTTTTTTCGATTCCTTTTTTGGACAACCCCCCGAAAATCGTCTAGAATACCCGAATCCTCTGGTCATAGCGCGGAGAATCCGATGAGCGAACGCTGTTCCCCTGAAAGCTGGAAAAGGACTCATTATGCCGGGACCCTCCGGCCGGCCGACGAAGGCCGGGATGTCGTCCTGTGCGGCTGGGTCCAGAAAACCCGGGACATGGGCCACCTTGTTTTCGTCGACGTCCGCGATCGCGAAGGCCTGGCCCAGGCGGTTTTCCAATCGGACAAGCCCGAGCTGATGGAAGAAGCCAAGCGGCTCCGGAACGAATCGGTCATCGGCATCCGCGGCCGCGTTCGGAGGCGTTCAGCCGTGAATCCGGAGATGCCGACGGGCGAAGTCGAAGTCGAGGCCGTCTCGCTCCATGTCTTCGCCGTCTCCAAGCTCCCGCCCTTCCAAATCGTCGACCCGCCGCAGGCCTCCGAGGAGCTCCGGTTTAAATACCGCTACCTCGACCTCCGCCGGCCGAAAATGCAGCGCCACATCCGTCTCCGGCACGAGGCCGCCCTGGCTGTCCGCAATTACCTCAACGGGAACGGATTCCTGGAAATCGAAACGCCGATCCTGGCCAATCCGACGCCCGAGGGCGCCCGCGATTATCTCGTCCCCAGCCGGATTTACAAGGGTCGCTTTTACGCCCTGCCCCAGTCCCCCCAGCAATTCAAGCAAACCCTGATGATCTCGGGATTCGACCGCTATTTTCAGATCGTCCGCTGCTTCCGCGACGAAGACCTCAGGGCCGACCGTCAGCCCGAGTTCACCCAGATCGATATCGAGACGAGTTTCATCGACCGGGAGGACTTCTATAATCTCAACGAGGGCCTGATGGAGGCGGTATTTGCCGTCACCGGCCAAAAGCTGCCGCGTCCGTTCCCCCGGCTGTCCTACGCCGAGGCGATGGAAAAATACGGCTCGGACAAGCCCGACCTTCGCGTACCCCTGGAGATGAAAGACCTGACGGCCGTCGGGCGCGACATCGCCTCCGACATCGTCCGCGGCGCCCTGGACGCGGGGGCGGAGCTCAAGGGGCTCCTCGTTCCCGGGGCCGGGAGCTATTCCCGCGGCCAGCTGGACAAGCTGGGCGATAAGGCCAAGGCGCTGGGGGCCAAGGGGCTGTTCTGGATCAAGAAACAGGACGGCTGGAAATCGTCTTTAAAGCTGTCGGAGGCCGATTTTCTGAAGATCTGGGCGGCGCTTGGCGGGGGAGAAAACGACCTGGCCCTGTTCGTCGCCGACAAGAAAGCCGTCGCCCTCAAGGTCCTCGGCGAAATTCGGCGGACCTGGCCGATGGACGAGGCGGCCAAAAAAGCCCTCCTCAAGTTCGTTTGGGTCACAGACTTTCCCCTGTTCGAATGGAACGAAGAGGACCGGCGCCACGTTTCCATGCACCACCCGTTCACCTCGCCGGTCGAAGACGATATTCCGCTTTTGGAGACCGCTCCGGCGTCTGTCAGGGCCAAGGCGTACGACCTCGTCCTCAACGGGACCGAGGTCGGCGGCGGCTCGGTCCGTATCCACGACATGGACCTCCAGCGCCGCATCTTCAAAACCCTCGGCCTATCGGACAAGGAGACCGAGGAGAAATTCGGCTATTTCCTCGAGGCCCTGAGCTTCGGCGCCCCGCCCCATGGCGGGATCGCCTTCGGTTTCGACCGTCTGGTCATGCTCCTGGCCGGAGAGGATTCGATTCGCGAAGTCATTCCCTTCCCGAAAACGACAAGCGCTCTCGACCTGATGACCGGTTCCCCTTCGGAAGTCGACGAGCGCCAGCTCTCCGACCTGGGCCTGAAGCTGAAGTGACTCGGGCGGGACACGAAACGGGCGACGATTTCCTTCTTAAAGGATTGAGATAGATGCATTCCTCAAAACGGCTCCGGTTCCGCGCGTGGACGGTGGTTTTTCTTTTGTTTGCCGTCGGTCTTCCGGCGGCGATGGCCTCCTTCCCGGTCGATGAGTCCCAAAATCCCCCCCAGGCTCCCCCGGCGGCCAAAATGGCCCATAAAAACTACTTTTCCTGGAATCCCCTGGACATGCTTTTCTCAGGGAGGTTTTCTATAGGTTACGAGCGGATCTTTCGCGTCGGCGATCGCTATTTCGGCGTGTTTGCCCAATACGCCAGCCCGATGAATTCGGTCTTTAACGGCATGGTGACGGCCCATCAAAAAAGCGTCGCCCTCAGCGATGAGTTTCAATTCCCTTCAGGGGTTGATATCTATCTTTGTTATCATGGCAAGGGGAGAACCCGGACGATGCGCTATTTTCCCCGGGTGGGCCTGAGCTTCCTTAAAAATCCGGATGTGGCCGAAACGGGGACGTATCTCGCCTTTGGCCCCTGCGGCCGGTTCGCCTTCGGGAAAAATTTCCATGTCACGTTCGCTTTAACCACGATAAAAATCAAGCTCCAGGGAAGTAAAAAATATAATTGGATGCAGCTGCCCTTGTTCGACTTCACGGTGGGAGTTGATTTTTAACCGGTATCGGAAAAGCCGGTTGATCTCTCGAAACGGGAGGGCCGAATGAACCGAGGCAGATGCGCTTGGTTGGTCCTTTTGGCGATCGCGCTCGTCTCCGGTCCCGGAGGGTGCCGCGTCCGGAAATCCCCCCCGACCGAAGAATTCCCGGTCATGGAAACAACGGTCGCCCAAATCCACGCGGCCATGCGAGAGGGACGGCTGACCGCCCGCCGATTGGTTGAGATCTACCTCCGCCGGATCGAGGCTTACAATACGCCCGACGGGTTGAATGCTCTCACCAGCTTGAATCCGCGGGCGATGGAAACGGCGGATGCCCTGGACAAGGAATTCCGGGAAACGGGGCGCCTCCGTCCTCTTCACGGCATCCCCATGATCGTCAAGGACAACTACGAAACCTTCGACTTGCCGACGACGGCCGGATCGGTGGCGATGAAAGGTTTCCTCCCCCCCGACGACGCCTTCATGGTCCGGCGATTGCGCGAGGCCGGGGCGATTGTTCTGGCGAAATCCAATATGGCCGAGTGGGCCTTTAGCCCCGTTCTCACCGAAAGCTCGACGGCCGGCGTCACCCGCAATCCCTATGACTTGACGCGCGTGCCGGCCGGATCCAGCGGCGGAACGGCGGCTGCGGTGGCCGCCAACCTGGGCCTTGCCGGGTTGGGAACCGACACCGGCAACTCGATTCGCGGTCCGTCGAGTCATTGCGCCCTCGTCGGAATCCGCCCGACCATGGGCTTGACCAGCCGCGACGGCATCATTCCCCTTTACCTCCGCAACGACGTCGGCGGCCCGATGGCCCGAACGGTCGAGGATGCCGCCCGGCTTCTGGGCGTCATCGCCGGCGTCGATCCCGCCGATCCGGTCACCGAACGGAGCCGCGGGAAGATTCCGGCCGACTATCTTGTCTTTCTCGACCCGGCCGGTCTGCGGGGAAAACGGATCGGTGTTTTCCGGACGTTCATCGACACACCGACGGCCGACTCCGACGTCAAGGCTCTCCTCGAGAGGGCGATTTTGGACATGCGGAAGGCGGGGGCCGAAATCGTCGATCCTTTCGTTATCCCCGACTTTGGGGACCTTACGAAAAACCTCTGGTGCGACATGTTCCGGCACGATGTCGAAGCGTATTTCGCCTCGCTCGGCGAGCGGGCGCCGATCCGAACGGTGAGGGAGCTACTGGACGCGAAGCTCTATTCTCCTTATATCGAGCGGCGCCTCAAGCAAGCCGCCGATTCCCCGGCGGACGCTCCTCTGTGCGCGGATCTTTACACCGAACCGCGGAATATCGCTTTCCGGGAAGCCGTCCTGTCGGCCATGGACCGGCAGGGCGTGGACGCGATCGTCTATCCCACGTGGAGCAATCCCCCTCGGCTCATCGGCGACCTGAAGAGCCCGGCCGGCGACAACAGCCAGATCATCCCTCCTCATACAGGCCTGCCGGGAATTACCGTGCCGATGGGTTATGCCGGTGGGCGCCTGCCGGCCGGCCTCCAGATCGTCGGCCGGTTGTTTGGCGAGCCCGAGCTGATCCGGGTCGCCTACGCCTACGAGCAGGCGACAAAACATCGTCGCCCTCCCGAAATGTATGGGGACGTTCATCGGTAAGCCGGGCTTCGTTTCCGTTTTTCGACTTCACGGTAGGAGTTGATTATGAGCATGATGTCCCGAAGGGAATTTCTCGCGGCCGGCGCCCTCGTTCTTGCCGGCCGGCCGAAATCCGGGAACGGTCGCGATGCCGGCCGGACCGCCGCCGCGCCGGAGCATCTGGACGAAATGATCGGGCAAATGATCCTCGTCGGCTTCCGCGGCCTGGCGCTCGAGGCCGAAAATCCTATCGTCGCCGATATCCGGGACCGGAAGATCGGCGGCGTCGTGTTGTTCGATTACGACGTCCCGTCGCAGAGCCCGGTTCGGAATGTCGAATCCCCCCGGCAGGTCAAAGCCCTGATCGATTCTTTGCGCGGCCTTGCGGCCGTGCCTCTCTTTATCGCCGTCGATCAAGAAGGGGGAAGGGTCTCCCGTCTCAAGGAAAAATTCGGCTTTCCCGCGACAGTCTCCCAAAAATATCTTGGCAGCCTGGATGACGCCGCAATCACCCGGAAATACGCGGAAACGGAAGCGACTGTTCTGGCCGAGGCCGGATTCAATCTCAACTTCGCCCCCGTCGTTGACCTCGACGTCAATCCGGCCAATCCGGTTATCGGGGGAATCGAACGCAGCTTTTCGGCCGATCCCGCCATCGTCGTCAAGCACGCCCTCGAGGTCATCCGGGCCTACCGGGCCGCGGGAGTACTCACAACGTTAAAGCACTTCCCGGGACATGGAAGCTCGCGAAGCGATTCCCACCTGGGATTCACGGACGTCACCGAGACGTGGTCGCAAACAGAGCTGGAGCCGTATCGGAAGATCGTGGAGACAGGGCTTTGCGATGCCGTGATGACCGCCCATGTGTTCCAGGCCGGGCTCGACCCGAAATACCCGGCGACGCTTTCCCGCCCGGTCATCCAGTCGCTTCTTCGCGAAAAGCTGGGCTTTGACGGCCTCGTCATCTCGGATGACATGCAGATGAAGGCGATTTCGGCCAATTTCGGCTTGAAAGAAGCGATCATCCGGGCCGTCGAGGCCGGCGTCGACCTCCTGACGTTCGCCAACAATTCCGTTTTCGATCCGGCCGTCGCCCGAACCGCCGTCGTCATTCTGAAAGAGGCCGTTTCGGACGGGACGATCCCGATCGAGCGCATCAAGCGCTCAGCTGATCGCATCCAGCGCCTTAAAAAACGAATTCCGGCTCTCACCTGACCTTTTCCAGAACGATTTCAGCCAAATCCAATCCCAGGCCCGACGAACGTTCGTCCCGGCCGACGAGCCGCAAGACAACGGCGTTCTCTCCGGCCGTCAACTCCAGCTCGGCGAGAGGGAGAAGGGAGGTTTTCCGGCGCTCGGGGGCATAGAGACTCGCCGTATCGCCCCAGGGACGGTCGAACCGGGACAGCTGAACGATCCCCATGTCCGGGCCGGTGACGGCCGTTATCCCGACCCGATATCGCCCGGCCGAAGGAACGTCCAGGGTGAAGGCGAGGTGGTGCGGGCCGAAAATGTCCTCCCCCGAAGCCCGGAGCGAAAGCACGCGAATCCGATCCTTCCCCACCGTCACGACCTGTTTCGTCAACGAGGCGTTCTCTATGGAAGAGGAGCGGAGGGGGACGTTCCATCCCGGAATGAAGACGAGCCGGGACGGATCGGTGATCCGCCGGGAGGCAAGCGGCGCGAGGGCTTCCCGTCCGGCCGGAGGCTCGAGGGCATAGAAATACACGACGCTCGTATAATCGGTCGGGATAAGGTTTTTTTCGGGTCCGTGCTCGATCGTGAACGCGATGCTCGTCCGGTAATGGTAGGCGTCGGCAATGAACCAACGATAACCGCCCGTCCGGCCCTGCGGTTTCAAGTAATCCAGGCAGCCGCTCAGGGGAAAGGAAGCCCGGCTATACCAGCGCCCGGGGACGTCGTACCAACCTCCGTTGAAAGAGTCCTCCGAGCCCGTGCCCGGGATGGCCGGGGCGCCGTCGATGATCGCCCGATCGTCTCCCTCAAAGAAAACCGTTTGGCCCGGCTCCGGGCCCTGGGCTTGGAGAATCACGCCGACGACCTTTCCCCGACCGGTCGTTTTAAGATAGGTGAATGGGTCGCCCTCCCGGGCCGGATTCTCGCGACGCCAGGCGGCATACAGACGCCCTTCGCCGGGAGCCCGGCCCGTTCGAGAATGGATGATCTCCGCCCTTACTTCGATCGCCGCCGCATCCGCCCGTTCGGAGAGAAGCTCGATCCGGGCCGAGCGGTCGAAAGGCATCGGCAGGTAAAGATAATTTATGTCGCTCTCGGTGCCGAGGAAAAGCGACCGCATGGCCGGGCGGCCGAAGCTATAGCCGAACAAATCGCCGACGGGGCCTTCCACCGCAGGCTCCGTTTCCCCATCCCAATAGATCCGGAGGACGATGTCGCGGTCGGGGCCGGAGAAGACGGTCGTCGGGCCGAGCCGCAGGCCGAGTAAGCGTCCGGGCCGGGATGTCTCGAAAAGCGTGATCGGCCGGCCGGGTTGCAAGGTTGTCCGGATGCTTTCCGTCTCCAATTCGCCCCCGGGGGGAAGAAGCCGGGCCGATATATCCGACCCGGTCAGAGCGAAAATCCGGCCGGCATCCCCCAGCCGCTTCAGAAACATCTCGGCCGGCGGCGCGGAAAATGTTTCGATCGCGGCGCCTGCGGGATAGCGGACGTGGTTGATCTGGATGAACTGGAAGCGTTCGGCCTTGACCAGGATCTTGCATGACGTCCGGAAAGCGAGCGGGACATACGAGACCGAGCCCCCGGCCCCTGTCCAGACGAGGGGGGAGACAAACGGTGGATGCGTTCCGTCGAAGAGCTCGGAGACTTTCAGCCGGATGCGGGGCTCGGCTTCGCCGTCGAAATAGAATTCGGCAAGGTCTTCGGTCGGCGTCGGGGTATGGATGCGGGTGATCACGCCCGGACCTTCGAGGTCGGCCAGGACGAGGCCGCCCTCTTCCTTTCGGACGAACGAGTACGTGCCGGAAAATCCGTCGTCGTTCCCGCCGGTGCGGTCATAGCTGGACACCATCGCGACGGTCGCCGCGGGATCGAGGACGGCCAGAAGGTCTGGCCGGGCCAGGGCTTCGATCCCGACGGGCGGGGCTTTGATCGTTTCGGGAGCTTTTTGGCAGGCAAACGCCGAAGCGGCGGCCAGGATAGCGAGAAAAATTCGCATCCGGTTACTTCTCGAACGATTCGAACACGACAAAGGACTCCAAGGGCTTCTTCGGCGGGGATTCGGGCCATTGGGCCGGAACGCCCAGGGGTGTGGCGCAGACGATTTCGTACCGATCCGGGATGGCGAGAACTTTTCTGATGACGCCGAAATCGAGCCCGTCGGTGATGAAAACGGTGCCGTACCCCAAGCCCCGAGCGGCGAGCATCAGATAGCCGGCGGCAAGGGGCCCATCCCAGTGGTTGTAGGTCGGGTACATCGATTGGGAATCCGTCAGGACAACGATGAAAACCGGCGCGGAGAGATACCTGAGCGCCGAAGCGCGGCTTTTTTCCCGGAGGATGGTCATCTCTCCATCGGATAATTTTTTATCCTTCGTGCCGGCCTGAACGCGGAAACCGACCATCTCCTCAACGAGACGGTCGAGCTTGGCCCGATCCTGGACGACCAGGAACTTCCAAGGCTGCTGATTGCCGGAGGTGGGAGCCATCCGGGCGGCGTCGAGAATCTTGAGGATCCGGTCTTTGGACACGGGAGTCGGCAGGTAATCGCGCACGGATCGCCGCGATTTGATGAGGTCGAAAATATCTTCCGCGCCGTCTCCGGAAAAAGCCGGCGCCGCGGCCGTGAAGACAACTGCCGGGACGAGCATCCAGACACTCCAGGTCGAAGTTTTCATGGCTTCTCCTTTTTTTCGGTCCTGCAATTCCACCAGTCATAGTCGACGATTTGGCCCATGAGTTTCCAGCGCTTCGGGGCGGCCCCGCCTTCGAGATGGGTGAACGGGTCCAGGCCCCGGGCCGGGTTGACCGCTTCGAACCAGTCGAGGGGCTCGGCCAGCGGCTGGGGACGCGACGCGTTGGCCAGGGCTTCGGATACGACCGCTTCCTGCTCGGGAGTCAAGGCGCCCTTCTTCAGGGAAATGAACAGCGGCGTTCCCGAGCGGGAGACAAGGTCGAGCCACTGCTTGTTGCATTCCCAGGGGATGGCCTCCGGTCCGGTCAAGCCGACGCAATCGGCGTCGGCGGCGAAGAAGGCGTCGTGCTGGGGAGCCCGGAATCCGAGGGAGTTGACGCCTCGGTTGCGGACCCGCGTCCAGTTGTCGCCGCTCGTGTCGTCGCCGATCCGCTCGACTTCAAAAACGCCGGCCGCCAGGTGGCCGATGGTGTTGCAGCCGAGGAGGAGAATATCGTCCCCGGCCGCTTCGCGGATGCTCCGGTAATGGTCGAGAACGATCTCGGCGGCCGTCCGGCTGCGGTCGGCATATGCCCAGGTCGCGTCCGGCTTGGGCGCCGCCCGGGTATAGCCGGCGAAGTCGTTCCCGGAATAATCGTGCTTGATCATCTCGTAGCCCCAGGCTTTGAGGCGGGCCACCGTTTCCCGGACATAAGCCCGGACTTCGGGCACGGAGATGTCGAGGATCTTGGGCTTGTGGGCCAAACGCCAGGATTCGGGTTGCCCTTCCTGGGCCGTGAGCAGGTGAATCCAGATACCCGGCCGGGCTCCGGCTTGGCGGATCCCGTCGGCCAGGGCGGGCATCGAAGGGAACTTTTCGTTGCCCCGATCCCAGGGGCCGCCATGGCCGGTCCCGCCCCCGGTCGCCTGCCAGCCGTCGTCGACGACCATGAACGGCCGGTTCCCGCCCTTGGGCGCAAGGCGGGCGACGAAGGCGGCGTAATAAAGGACGCTTTCGGCGCTGTTGTCTCCATAATCGCAATACCAATCGTTGAAGCCGTAGACCGGCTGTTTGGGCAAGCGAGGCGAAGGGCACATTTGCCGGCAGAACGCCCGGGCGGCTTCAAACGGCGTCTCACCGCGCTTTCCCCGGCGGCTGGTCACGGCGCAGAGCCGGAGGCGCCGTGGGCCGAGAAGCACCCCGGCTCCGCCGTTGCGAACGTCGGCCTCGAGAACGACCCCGCCGGTTTCGGCCATCCAGCCGCACATGGCCGCCGGCTGGGTCATCACCCCGTAGCCATGCGTCGTTTGGCCGTCGCTCGCGAGAAAATACCAGGGCATGACCCGAACCGGGTCGAGCGGCTGCCATTCGAGCTCGCCGTAGGACCGCTCCCAGGCATCGCCGAGATATTTCCAGGCGGCCGGCGGCGCGGTGTTCCAGCGAGCGATCACGTATTTAACGGCCGCCTCCGGGGCGGACAAATCGACGGCCAGGGCGCCTTCCCGAACCGTCGCCGCGACTTCGATGCTTCCGGATTTCCATGTCCCGCCGTCTTCGGCCAGAACGACCGTTCCGGTTTCGGTGACGACCGTGACGGCGTCGAAATCCCGGATCAGATTCATAAAGCCGTCTTTTTCGACGGGAAGCCGGCCGGGTCCGCAAGCCCAACCCGACAGGCAAACCGCCGCGCCGACGATGAGTTGGATGTGTTTCATGGCGCGCTCTCCCTCGAGGGAGTCTATCAAGTCCGGATGGTGCGGGCAAGGATTCCGGCCGAAATTGACAGCCCTGCGGGTCAGGCATAAACTGCGCCCATGAATTCCCGGGAGCGGATCGCCGCGGCCGGCCTGAAGATGGGTTATATCTGGACGATCTCGGCCGTGGCCGCCCTGGGCGGCCTCCTCTTCGGCTACGATTGGGTCGTCATCGGCGGGGCGGCGAAATTTTATGAAGCCTTCTTCCAGTTGAAGGACACGGCCGCGATCGTCGCCGTAGACGCGACGGTCTGGCAGCGGATCTGGGCCAACGCCCTTTCACCCGTGGGCTGGGCCCAAAGCTGCGCCCTGCTCGGCTGTTTTGCCGGAGCCCTGCTGGCCGGAACGCTGAGCGACCGGTTCGGCCGCAAGCCGGTCCTGGTCGCGGCGGCGGCAAATTTCATCGGGTCCTCCCTCGGCCTCGCCTTCGTCGGGACGTTCAGCGGCTTTATTGTCTGGCGGATTCTCGGCGGCTTGAGCATCGGCCTGGCTTCGGCCGTTTCGCCGATGTATATTTCCGAGGTGGCTCCGGCGAAAAAGCGGGGCCTGCTGGTGGCCGTCAACCAGCTGACCATCGTCATCGGGATTCTGGCCGCCCAGTTCATTAATTTGCTGATCGCACGGCCGGTGCCGGCCGGCCTGTCGCCCGAGCAATTCGCCCTCTCCTGGAATGCGACGACCGGTTGGCGCTGGATGTTCGCCGCCTGCGCCGTCCCGGCCGCCGTTTTTCTGGTCGGGTCCTTTTTCGTTCCGGAAAGCCCCCGCTGGCTGGCCAAAGCGGGGCGGGATGCGCCGGGCTCTTAAAGTTTTGAGCCGGATGGGGGGAGAGGATTATGCCCGGCGGGCGGTCGCGGAGATCGCCTCTACCCTGGGAGGCGAAGCCGGAAAAGCCCGCTTTCGCGACCTGTTCGCCCGGCGGATGGCCCCGGTCCTTTTCCTCGGCTGTTTGCTCGCGGTCCTCCAGCAGTTTTCCGGGATCAACGTGATTTTCAACTACGCCGGCGAGATTTTCACCCGGGCCGGATTCGACATGAACGACACCCTGACGAGCATCGTCGCCACCGGATCGGTTAATTTCCTGTTCACCTTCGTCGCTCTTTTTCTCGTCGACAAGCTTGGCCGCAAGCCGCTGATGATTTTCGGATTCGGCGGTTTGGCCGCGATCTACGTCGCGATCGGCTACAGCTATCACCTCAAGGCGGCCGGGTCGGCGCTCTCGCCGTACCTGTTCCTGGCCTTGGTCCTGGCGGCGATCGCGACTTACGCCATGTCCCTGGCCCCGGTCACCTGGGTGCTCATCTCCGAAATCTTCCCGAACCGCATCCGGGGGACGGCTATGTCGGTCGCGGTCGGGGCCTTGTGGATCGCGTGTTTCATCCTGACCTATACGTTTCCGATCCTGAAAACCCTGCTTGGAACCGCTTCGACTTTCTGGATCTATGCCGGGATATGCGTCTTCGGTCTGTTCATGATGGTCTTTTTCCTCACTGAGACCAAAGGCAAGACGCTGGAACAAATCGAGAGAGAACGAGCCGCTTGAAGGAGAAGAAGATGAAAAAACGATGGGTGATATTCGCCGCGCTTGTTTTAACGCTGCCGTTTCTGGAGGTCTCGCTCGGAGCCGGCCAGGCGGCCGCCCAGGGGAAGGTCATTCTGACCCCGAAACCGGGGCCGGAGCCGAGGATCAACGGCCCGAAAGTCTTCGGAGTTCGGCCCGGCCGGCCATTTCTCTACCGGATCCCCTGCACCGGCGAACGGCCGGTGAAGTTCGGGGTCAAGAATCTCCCGGCCGGGCTTGCCGTCGACGGGACGACCGGGATCATTTCCGGCGCGGCGCCGGCCGCGCCCGGGAAATACCCGATGACGCTCCTGGCCGGAAACGACAAGGGCTCGGCCGAACGGGACTTCGCCCTGATCGTAGGCGACACCCTGGCCCTGACTCCGCCGATGGGCTGGAACGATTGGTATATTCACTATGACCAGGTCACCGAGCAGCATATGCGCGCGGCGGCCGACACGATGATTTCCTCCGGCATGGCCGATTACGGCTATATGTACGTGAACATCGACGACTGCTGGATGAAAAAAAAGGGGGAGACTCCCTACCGCGACAATAAGGGCGTGATTCTTCCCAACGCTAAATTTCCCGACATCAAGGGGATGGTGGATGACATCCACCGCAAGGGGTTGCGGGCCGGCTTGTACACGTCGCCCGGGCCGTGGACCTGCGCCGGCTATACCGGATCGTTGGGCCACGAGGAAATCGACGCCGCGACGTTCGCCGCCTGGGGCTTCGATTTCCTGAAATATGACTGGTGTACTTACGGCGACGAAGCCGCCGGGGCCGACCGGGAAAAAGCCATGAAGCCCTATAAGCAGATGGGCGACATCCTGAAAAAACAGAGCCGGGACATCGTCTACAATCTCTGCCAGTACGGGATGAGCAACGTGTGGGAGTGGGGCGGCAGCGTGGGCGGCAACTGCTGGAGGACGACGGGCGACCTCGGCAACGAGGCCTCGGACGCCCTGCCCGGTTTCCTTAAAATCGGGCTGTCCAACGCCGGACATTTCGCCTTCGCCAAGCCCGGGCAGTGGAACGATCCGGATTACATCCTGATCGGCTGGGTGGGCAATACGGGCGAACAGCGCCCGACCTCCCTGACCGGGGACGAGCAATATACGTATATGTCGATGTGGTGCCTGATGGCCGCCCCGCTGGTCTTTTCCGGCGATATGAGCAAGCTGGACGACTTCACCCTGAACATCCTGTGCAACAGCGAAGTGATCGAGATCGACCAGGACGTCCTGGGAAAGCAGGGCCGGATCATCCGGAAGACCGCCGACGAAATGGTCATGGTCAAGGATCTTGAGGACGGCTCAAAGGCCGTCGGCTTGTTCAACCTCGGCGTCACCCCGAAGGGCGTATCCGTTTCTTTCCGGGACCTGGCGATCGGCGGAGAAGGCGAAGGTCCGCGACCTGTGGCGGCAAAAGGACCTGGGAAACTTCCGGGATACGTACGCGACCAGGGTCAATCCCCACGGGGTCGTGCTGATAAAAGTGAAGCAGTAGGGTCGCTATCTTTCACTCCGGAACTTCCGGACGATCTCCTTGGCGGCTTCACTGCAGGCCAACCGGGCCGGCTCTCCGCCCTGGTTCGTGGCGACGAGGACGGCAAATCCCTTCTCCGGGACCACGTAGGCCGAACAGAAATTCATGCTGTTGCTGCCGCTGTGGGTCAGGGCCCGGCCTCCGGCCCAGTCGAGATCGGCGGAGGCCCAACCGAGGGCGTACGGCCCGGAAAATGGCGGGGTATGCAAACGCTGATATGTCTCGGCCTTCAACAAAGCCGGCTCGCCGCGGTTGCCTCGGAGTTGATCGGCGACAAATTTTGCCCAATCGGCCAGGCTGCAGTGGACGATGCCGGCCGGCCCAATCACGGGAGGATTATCGGTTTCGGGGCCGTTTTTTTCCATCGGCGCGCCGTTTTCCGAGTGCGGCCACGGTTGGTCGGCCCGCCCGGGTGTTCCCGTGCCTCCAAAACCGGCGCTCGTCATCCCCAGCGGCTCGAAAACATATTTTTTCATCAGATCCTCCCAGGAGGAATCGGCCGCCTTTTCGGCCATCGCCCCGGCAATGACGAAACCGAGATTCGAATAGAGGTATCGGGCCGGCGGCTCGCCGGCGGCTTTCAAGCCGCCCGCGATTTTGATCACCGCCAGGCGCTGCTCCCGGGTCGATCCGGTTCGCCGGATCAGGCCCCAGGGAATATCACCCGGAAGGCCGGACCGGTGAGAGAGGAGATGCAGCAGGTTCGCCTTTTTAAGAGCGGCCGGAGCCGACTCCGGAAGGTCGGGAAAAACATCGGCGGGCGTCGACTCCCATTTCAAGATGTCCCTTTCGACCAGGGCCCCGATCATCGCCGCCGTCATGGCTTTCGTGTCCGAACCGAGATGCCAAAGATCCTCGACCGTGACCGGCCCTTCCGTGCCGGCCTTGCGAACCCCGACGACCCCCGCGATTTCCAAGCCTTGTCCGGTCACAAGCGCAGCGGCCAGCGCCGGAACGTTGTGCTTTTGCCGGATGGGCTCGAGGATTTCCTTCATTCGGGCGTCATCGACGGTTGAGGGAGCGGCTTGGTCGGGGCCGATGACCGGACCGAACAAAACGATGAAGGAAACAACGAAGCGGATGAGCATGTCGAGCTCCTTGAAATTCCCGGGGATATGAACCGGACCGTATTGTCTCCAAAGAGCCGCATTGTTTCAAGGGCGGAAATTCCGAGATGAAGCGGTATAATGTTCTCGGACAGGGAGCCGAAAATGAAGAAACTGATTTGCGTATCGATCGGCTGGCTGGCGGTATGCGGCCTTCTATGGTCCGGGGAGTCCCATAAAGTGAGCAGCCATGGTCAGGACATCTATTACCAGGTCATCGGCACGGGCGCCCCGCTGCTTATCCTCGGCGGAGGGCCCGGCGATGTCTCCGGCCGATATTTAAGCCTGTGCGAGCTTTTATCCAAAGACGCGCAATGCATTCTGGTCGAACAGCGCGGCACGGGAAAATCGACGCCGGCGGTGCGTGATGGGTCGACGATTTCGGTCGCCCTGACCCTGGACGATTTCGAGGCGATTCGCCGCCGGCTCGGCCTGGAGAAATGGGACGTGCTCGGCTTCTCGTATGGCGGATACTTAGCCTCGCTCTACGTCAATTTTTTCCCTTCATCAGTCTCTTCCCTGGTTCTGCTCGATTCGATGGGCCTGAACTGGGAGGGACTCCAGACATTTGAGGATAACGTCACGTCCCGGCTCTGGGCTTCCGACCTCGAGATCCTGGAATACTGGAGCGATCCCGCCCGGATGAAAACCGACCCCAAGCAGGCCATCACCGAGACCATCCGCGCCAAAATGCCCGGGTATTTCTTCGACCGTCAGAAATCGCTCGCCGTCCGTCGGGACGTGAAAGCAGCCGATTTCGATTTCGAGATGGGCGAATGGATATACCGGGACACCATCAACCGGAAGCTGGACCTGACGAAAACGGAGGCTGGATATTCGGGGCCGGTGCTGATCCTCCACGGCCGGCAGGACCCGGGCGGGGAGTCGGTGGCCCTGGGCCTCTCGCAATACTATAAGAAAAGCCGCTTGGTATTTATCGAAAAATGCGGCCATTACTCCTGGATCGAGCAACCGGACAAGGTCCTTTCGGCCGTCGTCGGATTCCTGACGGAAAAATAAAAAGGACTCCCCCTCGAAGGCGAGAGGGAGTCCGGATCGATTGACTCAGAATCGCGTTACTTCTTCGGCTCCAACACCAGGGCGATCTGGGCGATCAAGTCGTTCCAATGGTTTTTCGTCGCCTGGTCCTTGGTCGAGGAAACCGTCCGAGCTAAAAGATCCAGGATGGTCTTCAACTCGGCCCGGATTGCCCCGCGGCTGTCGTCCTTCAACGCGGCGGCCGTCGCGGCTCCCGCCGCAGCCGGAGCCGGCGTGAGGCGAGCACCCAGCAGGTCGATATACGCCCGCTGCAGGTTCCGCCGATAGGGGTCGACCGTCATCGCTTCCGCGGTGAGAAGCTCGGACAGGATCCCGCCGCGAAGGTCAGCCAGCATCTGGGCGATGGTATAGGCCTGGCCGCCGAGGATGGCCTCGTGTTCTTGGAGGCGGGTAAGACGGGCGGGACTCAGCATGTTGTTCAAAACGGCTTGCTGCAGCGCCAGCACCCGCGTCTGGCCGCTGGTCGGCTCGATTTTCCGCAGGATATCGGCCGGGATCAGCCAGACCGGCGTCTTGAAGATGTTTTCGTTCATAAACGCCACGGCTTCGGCCTGGCGGGCCTTGGAAAGCGGCGTGAAGCGGCCGCCCTCGGCCGGTCCGACCTTGGGCACGCTGTCGTAACCGCCGATGATGTTGGCCACGTGGCCGGCCTCGAGCCGGGCCTGGCTCCAAACGGCGTCGTACATGTGCTCGAACTGGTCGTAATTCTCGCCGGGTTTGAGAACGGCGCCGGGGAGCATGGCCACGACCCGCTTCAGGTTCTTATAGCCGAGGGTTGAGGCTTTCACCGCATCGATGTCGCCCACGGCCTCGGACTCCTCGCCCGGGTCGGTCCCGCGGGTTCCGGCCGTGCTGAAGCGCAGGTAGGGCGTGGTTTCCTGAACCTTGCACCATTCGTTGAGAGTCGGCTTCTCCTCGTCGGGCGTCTTGGCCGACGGAATGGGCGTGTAGGCCCACTTGATGGATAAGACGTCGTAAGGCCCGATCTTGGGGATCAGGTCCTTCGGGTCGATACCGTCCTCGGGCTGGGCGACGTAGTTGAAGCGGCTGTAATCCATCAGGGTCGGGACATGGCTGTTCTTCTTGACCCAGTTTTTGTCCCGGATCTGCTCGATCGTGTAGAGGGCCGAGGCCTTGAAGTTGTGGGGCAGGCCCAGGGAGTGGCCGACCTCGTGGGTGACGATGTAAAGCATGATGTCGCCCATCAGGGAATCGGGAAGCGGCAGGGTCTTGGCCCGGGGGTCGAGCGGGCCGCTCTGGGTCCAATACCAGTCGCGGGCCAGCTGTTGGACGTTGTGGTAGATCTCGACGTCGGCTTCCAGGATCTCGCCGCTCCGGGGGTCGGAGACATGCGGACCCATGGCGTTGGCCGTCGTCGAGGGGACCCAGCGGATGCAGCTGATCCGGGCGTCGTCGGCCGACCAATCGGGATTTTCCTGGGGCGAGGGGGCTTCCTTGCCGATGATCGCCTTGAGGAAACCGGCTTCCTCGAAGGCCGGCTGCCAGGCTTCGATGCCTTTCTTGATGTAGGGGACCCATTTCTTGGGCGTGGCCGGGTCGATGTAGAACACGATGGGCTTGACCGGCTCGCTCTTGGCCGCCTTGGGATCTTTCTTTTCCAGCCGCCACCGGGCGATGAACTCGCGGACCGCGGTTTCGTGGTCGGGCCGGCTGTAATCGGTATGACTGTGGGTGAAATAAGGCACCCGGTCGTCATAGAGGCGACCCATCATCGGCTTTTCGGGGAGCTTGACGAAGGAATAGTGGACGAGGGCCGTCGGGCTCGGCGGGGACGGCAGCATGTCGGCATACTGCGGAGGGAAACCGGCCGGGAGGGTCGCCGGTTTGGGATTGAACGTCTGCAGGGCTTCGACGTTGAGGTTGGCGGGGAAAACCCGGACCTTCTCCAGAAACGACCGGCTGCCGTCGATATTCTGGCCGCCCACTCTCCTTTTGACGGGGATCTCGTTCACATCCGAGGTGAAGAGCTTCCCGGCGTCGATGACCGGCGAGCCATCGGCGGCCAGGGCTTCGACGTTGAAGGCCATGATGATCGTCGGGGTGTTCATCATGTCGACGGCCTTCTTGATCGGATCGGTGGGATCGGCGATGTTGGCGTAGGAAATCGCCTTCAGAAGGACTTTGTTCTCCCGGAGCTCCCAGCGGACGACCATGTCGTCCACGCCCTGGCCGGGGTAGCTGGCGGCGCTGGGGCTGCCCTTGATCTGGACCACGAGCAGGAAATCCCGGTCGAGCTCGGCCGGAGGGATCTCCAGAAGAAGCTTTCCCTTGGACGTATGGATTTTAAAGACGCCCGTCTGGGTCTTGAAGTCGGCGGTGACCACCTGATCGTATGGCTTGGGCTGGTCCGCCGCGGGCGGTTTCATCTCCGGCGGTTTGACCGGCGGTTCCTGGGCCGAAACCAGAACGGCGGCCAGGCTGAACATGAGAAACAGGGAGAACAAGCGTTTCATCAGACCTCCTTGAGCCCGGAAATTGCGATCGTTCCTGCCGGGCATAAGGAAGGATAATGACATCGGCCGGGAGGCCTGTCAATCGAGGCGAAGTTTTTCTGTCCCGGGCCGCTAAGCTAGGGCCGCTTTTTAGGAAAAACAGGTTGGGTCCAGGCGACCAGGCCGTTGGAGTCGATGACCTTCGCCCGGACGTACAGCTCGTCGCCCTTGAACGCGTAGACGGCCGGATTGTCGAACGTTTCGGCCAGGACCGCTCCGCCCTTTCCGATGAACCGAACCGTGTACTTGGTCCGTCCGACCCCGGCGATCGTGATCCGGATTTCCTTTTGATCGGCCTGGTAGTCTTTCAGGGTCACCCCGGTCGAGGCATAGAAATCCCCGCTCTCTAGGGCCTTGAGGATGTCCTCGGGGGTGAGCCGGGCGGCCCGGACCATGATCCAACCCTGTCCGGGCCAGGCTTTCGCGATTTCTCCCGGGGATTTGATATTGTGGGTATCATCCGTGGCCATTCCGTAGAGAACCCGGCCGGAGGACAGGACCTCGTCCCAAATCTCTTCCGTTCCCGGCGAGCCGCCGCCTCCGAGGTTATTGACCTGGGGATGGCCGTTGAAAACCTCGAAAAGATTGAGGCCTTTAATCGATTTAATGTCGGCCGCCCCGGCCGCCCAGACGAAGTTGGGATGGTTGAAATGCGGGACGCCGCCGGCCTTGCGGATCGCGTCGACGTTTCGTTGAATCGTGTCGGCGACGGATTCGCCGTGCTGGGGCTCGACCAGCTCCCGGACCATGAGCCCGTTGAGATGAATCGGGAGCTTTTCGTACTCGTCGGAGATTTCTTCTCCCGGGATCAGGAGGAATTTCCCCTCCGCACCGTACACGGCGCTCAAACCGGCCGTCTCCGTTAGGAAATTGTGGTCGGACAGGACCAGGAAATGATAGCCGTGTTCGCGATACCAGCGAACGGCCTCGTCCGGGGTGACGTCGCCGTCGCTGTTGAGCGTATGGGTGTGGGTGTTGCCCTTGTACCAATGCGAGCCCTGGTTTTCCTGGGCCGCCGGGCGCGCGGCGAAAGCTAAAAGAGCGAGGATAAGGGCGGGGAGAAGAAACGCGCCGCGATCGAAATGGGAGCGGGGTTGGATGGGGAAAAATTTCATGAGAGCCGGTCTCCTTGGTTGAATCCTACAGCAACGGGAACGACGGAGCAACCGAAACGCGTCCGGGCCCCGGCTCCGGGATGATCTGCCGAGCCGGATTTCTCGTGTCTTCGGGCCGTCTTGCCAATGGATGACCGGGGCCTTATCATAAGGAAGTCTTTTTTTTCGGGCCTTAAGCTCCGGGATGACAGGAGAGAGAATCGTCATGGCGGATCTGAAACTTGCCCGCGTGCGCGTTGCCGAGCAGGCTGACCCCGTACTTGTCCCTCTCACGTCTTCGGACAAGCCTTCCGTCCCCGTCTCCCTTTCTCAAAAATGGGAGGGGATCGTCGACCTCATTGCCGAAATCATCAACGTCCCCTCCGGCTTGATTATGCGGCTTGAGGAAGATCACCTCGAAGTCTTTGTCAAAAGCGGGCGGAAGGACAATCCCTACGAATCCGGAGAGACGGCTCTTTTGCAAACCGGCCTTTATTGCGAAACGGTCGTCGGGCGCCGGGACGCGCTCCTGGTCCCCGATGCCCGGGAGGACGCTGCCTGGAAGGACAATCCCGACGTCAAGCTCAATATGGTCTCCTATCTTGGCTTCCCCCTGGCCTGGCCCGACGGCGAAGTCTTCGGGACGATCTGTGTTTTGGATAACAAGAGAAACGAGTACGGGAAGCTCTTCGTCTCTCTGGTCGAGCGGTTCCGGGACGTTATCGAACAAGACCTGCGCTTTCTCCTGGATTACGACCACCTCCGGAAGATAAGCCATCATAAAGACATGATTCTTCAGGAGCTCCACCACCGGATTAAGAATAATTTTAATCTCCTGGTGAGCTATATTCACCTGAAGTCCGGCACGGCGAAAGACATCTCTTCCCTTGCCCGGGACATCGAGATGCGGATCCGGACAATCTCGATGCTCCATGAGAAGATTCACAATGGCGATGGCTCGGAATTCGTCGTTTTAAAGGACTATGTTCGGGACCTTGTCGAAGCCCTTGTCGCAAACCTGGCGTCCCGGAATATCCGCTTGAATCTGGCCGTCGCCCTAACAGGCCTGCCTTTTGAAGAGCTAATCCCGCTCGGGATGATCCTCAACGAGCTCGTCACCAATTCGATCCGCCATGGTTTCGAGGCCCAACCCGACCCGGAGATCTGTTTGCGGATTGAGGAACGAGACGGCGGAAGCTTCCTCCTCGACTATCGGGACAACGGGAAAGGCTTCCCGGAAGGTTTTACCCCGGCCCTCTCTGATTCGCTGGGCTTCTCCTTGATTCGATCCTTAGCCAGTCAGATGAACGGCGCCTGCACGTTCGGGTCGGGCCGGGAAGCCGTCGTGCTCGTCGAATTTCGAACAGGGAACCAAAGAGCGCGAACGAGCTCTTTGGCGCCCCGGATTGGGGAAATAACGAAATAAGGGGATGGATCTCAGGACGCTTTAAGGTGGATCGCCTGCTTCTCGACGGGAGCAGGATCTGCCGGCGTGCTTCCCTCGGAAGATTCGCGGCGTCCGAGCGTGATGACGAGCTGCTTGTCGGCCAACTTGAAGGAAAGGCTCATATGGCTCCAAATCGCAAGTAGCGCGGCAAAGAGAAGCATAGCGCCCGCGACTTGGTATGCCCGGGCGTAGCTGCCGGTGGAATCGGCGATCATCCCGGCCAAGCTGGGTCCGAACACGCCGCCTACGCCCCAGGCCGTGAAGAGGATGCCGTAATTCAACCCGAGGTTCTTTGTTCCCCAGTAGTCGGCCGCGGTCGCCGGGAAAAGGGAAAGGCAGGAACCGTAATTGAATCCCACGAGGGCGGCTCCGAAAAGGAATCCGCCCGTGGTCGTGAACTGATCGAAGAAAAACATGACCGAGGCCTGGACGATGAAGACGATGATCATCGTCGCGACCCGGCCGATGATGTCGGAGACCATCCCGGCCGCCACTCGGCCCCCGGCGTTGAAAATGGCCATGAGGGCGACGAAGAGAAATCCGGTCTGGATGGCCCCGCCCGACTGGGAAGAGACGATTTTGGCGATGTGGCCGATGACCATGAGCCCGGCCGTCGCTCCGCAGGCGAATTGCAGGTAGAGCGACCAGAATTTCGGCGTCCGGATCATTTCTTTCCAGGTTGCGTCGGCCAGGGGAGGCTGCTTGGCTTTACTCGTTTTCTTGGGGGAGGAAGAGACGCGAGCCTGCCCCGGCTTCGGATTGACCAGAAACTGGGCCGAAATGCCGGCGACAGCCAGGAAAATAAAGCCCAGTATGCGGAAGGCCCCGCCGACGCCTTGGGAGGCGAGAAGGGATTTAGACAGAGGGGCGATATAAACCGGGGCCAGGCCGAAGCCGGCGACGACGATCCCGGTGATCATTCCCTTCTTTTCCGGACCGAACCATTTGACCGCGGCGGGGGTGGCGGCGGCGTAACCGAGTCCGATGCCCGTCCCTGCCAGGGCGCCGAAGCCGAGCAAAACAGGCCAGATCAGATCCGGCTTGCCCAGGCTGGCGACGATCAGGCCGGCGCCGATGAGAACGGCGCCCACCGTGGCCGTCAGTCTCGGGCCGAGGCGGTCCTGAAGCCGGCCGGCGGGGACCATCATGAGGGCGAAGAAAGCGATGGCCGTCGTGTAGGGCAGAGTGGCCGTCGTCCGCGACCAACCGAATCCGCCGTTTTCGATTGCTTCCGTAAGCTGTTTGCTGAACATGCTCCAAGCGTAGAGGACACCCAGGGCAAGGTTGAGGCCGAGTCCGGCCATGACGACAATCCAACCCTTTTTTAACATCGGATTTCCTTATGATTGCGGTTTGCTCCGGGCGAGGGACGAAAACGATAAGAAAGAGGCCAGGCCCCGCTTGGAGGCGAAAATTCTAGACAATTCGCCGCGAGATGTCAAATTCATGTCGTTCGAATATTTCTTTATTTCGTTGCACTTAGCCTGTGTTATTCACGCGGGAGAGGGAAACATGGAATTTAATAAAAATTGCCATCGAAGCGCTTCGCGAGTTATTATTCAACCAAGGGGTCAGGCATGAAAAAAGCGAAAACCGTCTTTCTCACTGTGGTGTATCTGCTGATCATCGGCCTTGTTGTGGCCGTCATCGCGGCCCGGAGCCTGAAATTCAATCCCGCGTTTTTTACTCCCGAGTACCAGGCGAAATATGCGACCCCGGAAGCCGCGTTTGAGGGGATCTGGGAATCTCATATCGGCAGAGATAAAAAGCTCTATGAAACCGTCCTGGGCCGTGATTTGCCGGGAGATGCGTGGTCCCCTTCATCCACGATAACCCGGCCGGAGATCGAGTGGGTCGATATCGACAAAACCCATGCTTACATCAAGGCGGCCGGCTGGGGCGGCAGCTTCGAAAAACTCGGCGGCCGATGGGTTTTCCAGAACGAAGAATTCGGCTTTTTCTGCCGGCAGTTTTTCCGCTTGTTCGGGATCGAGCTGGCGCGATTTCAGTAAATCAAGGCTTGCGCGTCTCGGTGATCACCGCTCCGGCGAGGCCGAGGACTCCAAACAGGAGTAACATCCCGATTCCGGACTTGGCGATCGCCAGGCCGAACGGCGTACCGGCCTCGATAACGGCCGTCCCGAAAAATGGAGTGAGGGCTTCAATATAAGGCGCAATTCCGGCAAATAGGCCGATAACCGCTCCGCCGATCATGCCCCGAACGACCCGCTGCCCCATGCGCAAACCCGAGGCCGTCCGCGCAATCATCGCTCCGGCGAAAAACGGAACCCAGATGCCCAGGCCCCACATTCGGCGGAACGCCGGCGGGCCGCCCGAGACGGAAGCGAAGCCGTAAATCAAGGCTCCGAGAAGAGCGGCCGCGGCCAGAACGAGGAGCGGCGTCATCCAGCCGCGCTTCTTTTCCCCGGCTCGCTTTTCGGCCCGCATCCGGATCCGCCGTCTCAGGGTCAAGGGAAAGTTATAGAACGCGTCGAAGACGAAATGCTCCAGCCAGGCGCCTTTCTCCCCAAATATCGGGACCTTGTGGACGGCTTCGTTGGCCCAATGGCCGGCCATGAACCGGGCCAAGTCAGGATACCGGTAGGTCATCTGAATGGGGAACGCCAGGTATCCCAGGACCTTGAGAAAGCTCACCCCGAAGGCGATGTTGTAGTCCTTGAAATTCCGCTCCTTGATCATCAGGCCGATGACATAGAAACCCCGGACGAGCGATCCGGGCGAAATCGGCAGAAGGTTCAGGCCGGCGATAATGACCCCGGCCCGAAGTGTGGCCGCCTGCCACGAAAGGTCCGGATGGGCCAGGACGTAGACGATAGCCGTGATGAGGAAAACGGTTTCCGAGACGAATAATGTGGCCGCGTGGACGGCGAGGCTTTTCAGGTACTTCTGAATGTACGGTTCCTTGACCTGGCCTTTAATGCGCTCGGCCTCGGGCCCGGTGAGAAGGCCGTTGGCCTGCCCCTGGTCGATCATGTCGATCATCCAGCGCTCGCGTTCGGCCGGATGGATAAGCAGCCGGACCGGTTGGACGAACATCGCCCTGATCCGCTCTTTAAAATAGGCCTTTTCGGTCAGAAAGCGGTGAAAGCCGGGCGGCAGGATCGAGAGAGGAAGCTGGACATAGTACCGCCAAGGAGCGTCCCGCGATTTTAAGGGCCCGTTCCTCCGAAGCCCGGCCGGCCCGGATCCAGCGGACCATGGCTTCGGCGATCCGGGCCCGTCCTGCTTTGAGGAAATAGCGGGGACTTCCGATCATCCGGCCGTAATGGCGGCGAATGTCGCCCCGGCCCCAAATTCTCCGGACGAGCGGGGCAAGAAGCAGGGGAAGCAAATAGAGCGGATACTTCCACCAAACATGCCCCGGCCAGGCGAAAATCAGCAAGACCGGAGAGGCCAGGGCAAGCCACGGGGCCATAAGAAAAAGGAACGAGAGGAGCCCGCTTTTTTTCAGTCCGGCGTCGGCCCGATCGTCGGTTACGTTCCGAACCCGCCAGCCCTCGCGGAATCCGGCCATGATCCGGCGGCGAAGCCGGCCGCCGAACAGCCGGACATGGTGATATGTCCAATCGATCAAGGAGTCGCGGTAAGCCGCGTCTTCCCGCTTCAGCTCTTCGAACGCCGGCCGGAGGTCGGCGAAAGCGGCCTTGTGATCATCGAGATATTTTTCGAGCTTCCGGAAATCGCCTTTGTCGAATTGGACGAGCCGGCCGCGGCCGATCCCCTGAAGGATGAGCTTGAAATCGGCCGGGCACTGGGGATTGAACGGCATCAGGGCCATCCCGGCCCGGAAGTCGACCGCCGTCAGGCCGGCCAGCGGATCGGGATCGGAGGCCGTCCGCTTCATCGCGTTGGGCTGGCTTTTAAGCGACCACCATTCGTATTGGCGGGCCAGCTCCACCGCGCCCATCCGCCGCATCATCGCGACCAGACGCTTCATGAACTCGCGCTTGGTCCGGTACTCGGGCGAGCCCAAGGCTTCTCCGGGCTCTCCCGGCTTCCATTTCCGGCGGGCGTCGAGATCGTCGTCGACCTCGAACCGCCACATCCTCCCGTCGACCCACTCGATCAGCTCGCCGTAGCTGCCCAGACGCGTATCGCGGAGGGTTCCGACGACGTCGGCGACGGCGTCGTCCCGGCCGAATTCGACCCGGGCGGCCCGGCGGATGAATTTCTGCCAGAGGGCCTGGGAGCGGCCGGCCGCCGCCAGGGATTGGAGGGAAAACGGCGCTTGAAACCCGAGGCCGTAGAAAAGGTTCCGGATCCGAACGCTGAATCCGGAGGGAGGAATCAAGATTTTAAGGGCATAGACGCGGCCGGTCTCCAGGCCTTCCACCCGTCCTTCGATCGCTTCGATCGAGCGCGGGACGACCTTGTAAACCTGTCCGGCAAAGCCGCCTCCGACGAACTTGAGGATTTCCAGGGAAACCCGGGCCCGGCCGTCGGGCAGGATGCCGCGGATTTCATGGTCCAGGATCGTGCCGGGTTCATAGCGGCCGAGGCGGAACGGCCGGAGAACAGTCTGGGCGGCAAACGCCGCTTCAAGAGCGCGGATAGTCTCGGGCTTGTAGTCGGCCGGCATCGGATTCCCGCTTTTATGGAATTAAGGAGTTCGAATTGTATCCGATGGCCGGAATCGGGTCAAACAGGGCGTTACTTCACCTCGACCGTGACCGCGTTCAAGACCTTTTTAGACTGAGGGTCCTGGGCGAAGACGACGACTTTCAACCCGGATCGGCTGATTTTGTAGTGCCGTTCGGCCCATTTGAAATTCGGGATCCGCGTGTAGGTCTTTTCGAATTCCGTTAAGTAGGCGTCCGTCGCCTGCTCCGAGGCGGCCAGGTCGAAAACGGCCTTTGGGGCGTCGGGCGTGACCATGCGGATATCCCGGACCGCCATTTTATGGAAGACGATGCCGTTGCTGCCTTTGTAAGGCACTTCTTCCTGGACGAGAGCGACATGGATTTCGGCGCCCGGAGCGGGTTTGTCGACCGCGACCGAGACTTCGACCTTGTCCCCGGAGAGGAAAGCTTCGGCTTTCAGCGTCAGCGCCGGCGCCTCGTTCAGGCGCGCCGTGATCTCGCCGAGGTACTGCTTGTACTTGTTTTCGGCATTGCCGCGGCCGCCGCCTCCGCCATGCTTAGGCTCTCCGTCGAAGAAGGTCGACGGCGTGCTGCTGACTCCATAGAATTTCTGGCGGGCGCCGGTGGCCGGATTCATGATAGGGTCCGGCCGGGGAATGGGAAGGTGGTATTCAAGAATGGCGAGGTACTTTGCCGGCACGGATTCGATCAAACCGTCGAAGCCCAAGTCGGCTCCGACACACGGGGGACATTCCGAACCGGTAAAAATCTCGGCCAGGATGGTCTTCCCCTTCCAATCGGCCGGAGCCTGGAAAGCGGCCGGATGATAGGGCAGCTCCTTCTGTTTGGCGGCGAGAGCGGCTGCGAATCCGTTCTCGCTTCCCTTGACCTTGACCCAGGCGGCTTTGGCTTTTACCGCGGCGTCCTCGTGGTTTTCGACGGCCGCTGCCAGGTAGCCTTCGAGTGCGTCGGCGCTCCGGCCGAGCTTGTCCGCGGCTTCGGCGAACGCATAGTAATAAAGCGCGTCGGGTGAGCCGCCGGCGGTTTTGAAGGCCTCCAGGGATGAGGCGGCTTTGGCCGCGTCCCCGGCATTCAGCTGGGCCATGGCCAGGACGATGAGAAAATTCTTGCCGTAATCCGAAACATATTTCCGCTGGGCTTCGGGAATCGACGGGATGAAAGCGGGATCGGCGAGGAGCTTGTCGCCCTCGGCCTTATAGGCCTCTACGGCCTTCAGGACGCCGGCATTTTCGAACTTGGCGAGGTTGTCATGGGTGACGATCTCCATGGCCGCGCCGTAATAGGAGATCCACTTGGCGAATCCCGTGCCGGATCCAACCGCGTCTTTCTGCAAGGCGAGAACTTCCGCCAGAGAGGAGGCCAGGTCGAGCTTGATCCCGTAGATGTTGCCCTCGATCGTCGCCATCATCGTGCTCGCGGGATAAGCGGCTTTCAGCCGCTCGAATTCCTTCAGCCGAGCGGCAGGGTCGGCGATTTTCTGGGCGGCGACGATCTCGTTGTATTCGGGCGGGCGGGGCGGCTGCTGGGCCTGGGCCGCATATGACAGGCAAAAGCTCATCGTCAGGAGAAAAAACACTCCCAGAAGGGGAATCAGCGCGGTTTTTTTCATGAGGGACTCCTTTTCATCCGATAATGTATATCAAAAATATCGGAATATGTCACGCTGAGAATCCGCCGCCAAGAAGGCGCGGTTGACTTTCTTCCGGCCCCGGCTTATCTTCACCACGCGTTCGAATGGAAGAAAGCGGAGGATCCGAATGAAAGCGAACTACGTCTTGGTTTTAGTTATGGGTTTGTCGGCTGCCTTCGGAGCGATCCAAAGCGGGTCCGACGCCCTGACGAAGCTCGGCTTGACCCCGGCCGCGGCCAAGGATGGAGCGCTCGATACCCTCCTCAGCGGCAGCGCGTACAATGATGCGGCGTTCAAGGCTTTCAAGGCGCTTCCGCCTTCCGGCCGGGCGGCGGTCGTGAAGTCCGGCCTGGGCTGGATCAAGGCCTACACCCAATCGGCCGAGTTTAAGGCCGCTTATGCGAAAGCCCGGGAGGAAGAAAAACCCGAGCCGCCCGAGGCCGTCCCCTCGGCCGACGAGACGTTGAAGAAGCAAAAAGCCGAATTCGAAAAGCAAGTCGCCGAAATGCGGAAGAACATGGCCGGCCTCGACGCCGAAACCCGGAAAACGATGGAAGAAGCGATCAAGCAGATGCAGGCCCAGATGACGGCCATGGAGAAAGATCCCGGGCAGAAAGAGACGATGCGGCAGATGGTCGAGATGCAGAGGGAAATGAACAAAAACCAATATGCCGAACAGCTGAAAGTCTGGGAGGAAAATTATCCGGCCGATCCGCGTCTGCTGATCAAGAAGCGGATCGAGGAATTCATGGAAATGAGCGCGTGATATCGATTATTCGGCCAAGCTCGTTCCGTCCGGCTCGGTGATGCGGTTTGCCAGCGAGGAATACGAGGGGAAGCCCTCGGAATGGAAGCTTTGCTTCCGGGCCGGAAAGGAAGCGACCGAGGCCGCCAGGGAATTCGCCCGAGCCTGGTTGGTCGAGCTCGGGAAATAAGGCGGGGACGATGGATATCTATCCGGACCTGATCAAAGGATTGCCGGAAATCGATACGCCCCTGGCGGGGATCAGCGGACGCCTTCTCCAGGGCGAGCGGACCCAGGCGGTCTTTTTCGATATCGCCGCCGGGGCGCAAGTCCCGCCTCATTCCCACTGTGCCCAATGGGGTCTGATGATCGAAGGCGAAATGTCCCTGACGATCGACGGGGAAACGAAGACGTATCGCCAGGGGGACCGGTATTTTATCCCGGCCGGCGTCGTTCACGCGGCGGAGTTCCGCACCCGGGTCTTCGTCCTGGACGTCTTCGACAACCCCGCCCGGTACAAGATGAAGGGCGTCTGATCGTCCCGGCGGGAATGAAACGGACCGTCAGGACGCCCTCAGCGTCTTGTCCATTTCCCTATTGGTCCGGTCGAGCAAGCTATTGCGGCTCATATACTCCCAGGCGTCCTCGACTGCCTCTCGGAATGTTTTCCGCGGGACATAGCCGATCTCCCGCTCCGTCTCATTGTTGGAGTAGAAGCTTGGGAACGAGCCGCCGCGAACGGCGTCCCGGCTGAGGAGGCAGGGCGTCCCGCGGACGATCGCGGAGGTCTCGGCCAAAAATGCGGCGGCTTTGATCACGGGGCCGGGTAGGGTAGGGAACCTATTCCGAATGCGGCGATTCGGCTCCTTCCTTTGTACGACATCGGCGATGATGTTCAGCATGTCGTCGAGGTATCGATTGTCTTCGGGCATGCCTGAAACGATATATCGGCCGCCCGGCCGGCCATGGGCCATGGCCAGGGCGTGGCCGCGGGCCACATCTTCGACGTGTCCGAGGGGCAAACCCGTCCGCGAGACGGCGGGGATGGCGCTCTTGCGAATCCGCGCAATATACATCGAGGAACCGATGAGGAGGTCGCGGGGTCCGAAGAACGTGCCGGGAAGCACGGACACCGCGTCGAGGCCCTCCTCCCGAACGGCCCGGTCGACAAGCTCCTGCCCGGCGAGCTTTGAGTCGAAATAGCCAATCCCGATCCTTCGTTCCCAGCCCTTCGGTGCCCGGCCTTCATGCACCGCGTCGGCGAAGGCAAGGATTACGTCGGACGAAGCGAAGGAGAAAACGCGCGGTCGGCTCGCGTAGGGGCGGCAGGCGCTGACGGTGCCGAGGGACCCCGGCGGATCGGGGCAGCCGAGGACGTTCACGGTGCTGGTATAGCAGACCCTCTTTACGGAGCCGGACTCCGCTGCGGCGCGAAGCACGTTCCGCGTTCCCTCCACGTTGATGAGCCACTGGAGCCGCTTCAAGCGCGGGTCGAAGCTCGTCACGCCCGCTGTATGGAACACGAGGGTGCGGCCGCGGAAAGCCGTGGCGACGGACTCCGGATCGAGCACGTCACCCGGGACGAGCTCGAGGCCGGTCAGGTCCCTCAAGGCGTCCATCGGCCCGCCTGCTAAATAGAAAAGCCGGATCGATTTTTCGGGCACGCCCTCGTCCCGGACGAGGCGGGCGGCGAGATTCGCCCCCAGAAATCCGTTCCCGCCGGTGATCAGGATCCGCTCATCCGCAAGGGTCATCTGGTGCGGCGAAATGACAACACCAATTTCTCAGCCGAAGCGGCCGGTGATGTAGTCTTCCGTCCGCTTGTCGGCCGGCCGGGTGAAGATGTCCGTCGTCCGGCCGAACTCGACCAGCTCGCCCAGGAGCATGAATCCCGTCTCGTCCGAGACCCGGGCGGCCTGCTGCATGTTGTGGGTCACGATGACGATCGTGTAACGCTCCTTGAGCTGGTGCATCAGCTCCTCGACCTTCATCGTGGCCATCGGGTCGAGGGTCGAGCAGGGTTCGTCCATCAGGAGAACTTCGGCTTCGACCGCGACGAGCCGGGCGATGCAGAGCCGCTGCTTCTGCTCGAGCGACAGCGACAGGGCGCTTTTCTTCAGGCGGTCCTTGAGCTCGTCCCAGAGGTTGACCGCCCGGAGGCTTTCCTCGACGACCGGCGTTCGAGGTCGGCGCCCGTGGCCATCCGATGGACGCGCGGGCCGAAGGCGATGTTCTCGAAGACGCTCAAGGGGAAGGGATTGGGCCGCTGGAAGACCATGCCGACCTTCTTGCGCAGGACCGTCAGCGGTGCAGTCCTTCCGATGGATGTTTTCCCCGCCGTAGACGGATGTCCCCCTCGATCCGGACGCCGTCGATCAGGTCGTTCATCCGGTTGAGGCAGCGCAGGAGGGTGGACTTGCCGCAGCCCGAAGAGCCGATCAGGGCGGTGATCGCCCGCGGCCGGAAGGAGGCGTTGACGTCGATCAAGGCCTGGAAATCCCCGTACCAGAGGTTGAGGCCGCGGACTTCGATGACTCGGTTCCGGATTCATCCGAACCGCCCGACGATGTAATCCTCCGTCCGCTTGTCGCGCGGGGCGGTGAAGATCCGGTCGGTCGGGCCGATCTCGACCATCTCGCCCATCAGGAAAAAGGCCGTCCGCGTCCCGACCCGGGCCGCCTGCTTGGTGTTGTTCGTCACCAGGACGAGGGTGTGGTTTTTTCGCAGCTCGAGCATCGACTCCTCGACCTTGGCCGTGGAGATGGGGTCGAGGCCGGAACAGGGCTCGTCGAAGAGGATCACGTCGGGTTTGAGGGCCAGCGAGCGGGCGATGCACAGGCGCTGCTGCTGGCCGCCCGAGAGCTTCTGGCCGGACATGTCGAGCCGGTCCTTGACCTCGTCCCAGAGGTAGGCGGCCCGGAGGCTTTCCTCGACCAGGGCGTCGAGGGTCGGCCTGTCCCGGACGCCGGCCATCCGCGGGCCGTAGGTGATGTTGTCCCGGATGGAGAGCGGGAGCGGGAACGGGCATGGCGAAGATCATCCCGACGCGCTTCCGAAGCGTCTTCGGCCGAAATCTCCCGGACGATGTCGACGCCGTCGAGGAGGACGGTTCCCGTCGTCCGGGCATGGAGGTTCAATTCGTTCATCCGGTTCAGGCTGCGGAGAAAGGAGGTTTTGCCCGAGTTGGACGGGCCGATGATGCTGAGGATCTCGCCCGCGTGAGATGTCCAGGTCCAGTCCCTTCAGGGCGGTCACGCTCGCCGTAACGCGACGCGAAAGGCCCCGGACCGAGATCTTGATCTGCTCTCGGCCCGCGCTCATCTCTTCCTCCCGGCTTTCGACCGGATGACGGTCGCGATGACGTTCATGACCAGGACGAGCCCGATGAGGACGAAGGCCGTCCCGTAGCGGAAGTCCTCGGGGATGCCCGGGGATCTGGGTGGTGATGACGTAGAGGTGGTAGGGCAGGGCCATGGCCTGGTCGGACAGCCCGGTCGGCAGGTTGGGAAGATAGAACGCGGCCACGGTGAACAGGATCGGGGCCGTCTCCCCGGCGACCCGGCCGATGCTCAGGATCGCCCCGGTCAGGATGCCGGGGATGGCCCGGGGCAGAACGGCGTGCCGGACGGTCTGCCAGCGCGAGGCGCCCAGCGAGAAGCTGACCTCCCGGTAGGAGGCGCGGGACGGCCCGAAGCGCCTCCCGGGTCGTGGTGATGATGACCGGCAGGGTCATGATCCCCAGGGTCAGGGCCCCGGCAATGATGGAGACGCCGAACCTCAGGAAGACGACGAACAGGCTCAGGCCGAACAGGCCGAAGACGACCGACGACACGCCGGCCAGGTTGATGATGGCCAGGTTGATGATCCGGGTCAGGGCGTTGTCCTTGGCGTATTCGCTAGAGGTAGATCGCGGCCATCACCCCGATCGGCAGGGCGAAAGCGAGGGAGATGAACGACCAGGTAGACCGTCCCGACGATGGCCGGGAAGATGCCGCCGGCCCGCATCCCGTCCCGGGGCATGGAAAAGAGGAATTCCCAGGACAGGGCGCCGAAGCCCTTGGTGACGATCAGGACGATGATGGCGATGACGGGGATGACGACGAGCAGCGTGGCCAGAAGCAGGGCCCCGAAGCCGATCTTCTGCCGCCGGTCTTCCGCGGTTCATCGTTTCCTCCCCCGGTTGAGGAGAAGGTCGGCGGTCAGGTTGATGGCGAAGGAGATGACGAACAGCACGATGCCGATGGCGAACAGGGCGGAGTAATGGGCGCTGCCCTTGGCCGCCTCGCCCATTTCGGCGGCGATCGTGGCGGTCAGGGTGCGGACGGGCTCGAAGAGGCTGTGGGGGATGACCGCGGCGTTGCCGGTGACCATCATCACGGCCATGGTTTCGCCGAAGACGCGGCCGATGCCCAGCATGGCCGCGGCGATGATGCCGGGCAGGGCGCCGTGGATGACCACCCGGTGGAGCGTCTGCCAGTGGGTCGCCCCGAGGGCCAGGGCGCCGTCCTTGTATTCGCGCGGCACGGCGTTGATGGCGTCCTCGGAGATCGTGATGATGGTCGGCAGGGCCATGAAGGCCAGCATGATGGAGCCGGAGAAAGCGGTCAGGCCGGTCGGCAGGTCGAAGACGTTTTTCAGGAAGGGGACCAGGATCGGTGATGCCGAGGAAGCCGAGGACGACCGAGGGGATGGCCGCCAGGACCTCGACGCAGGACTTGAGGATGTCCGGAGCCGCTTCGGGGCGACTTCGGCGATATAGAAGGCGGCGGCGATCCCCGAGGGGCACGGCGATCGCGACCGCTCCGGCGGTCACGAGCAGCGAGCCGAGGATCAGCGGGAGGATGCCGAGCCGCGGCGGGCTGGAGATCGGGATACCAGAACTGTCCGCCGAGGAAAGAGCCGAGGGATGTCGACTTCAGAACGGAGATGCCCTCCCGCAGGAGGAAAAGGAAGATCAGGGCGACGAAGACGATCGAGGCGATGCCGCTGAGAAAAATGAGCTTTTCGATCAGGAACTCGCTGGAACCGGCGCGACGCGAAGCTTCATTTGACGGGCACGAAATCGGTGTCGCGGACGATCTTCTGGCCTTCCGGCGACAGGGCGAAATCGAGGAAGTCCTTGACCGTCCCGGCGGCTCGTCCCCTGGTAAAAAAGTAGAGCGGCCGGGAGATCGGGTAGGCATTGGCCCGGACGTTGTCGATCGTCGGGGCGACGGCCGGGGAATGGTCGTCGGGGGCGACGGCCAGGGCTTTCTGCCGCGGGCTGATGTAGCCCGAGGCCGTAGTAGCCGATGGCGTTTTCGTTCCGGGCGGTTTCCTCGGCGATGGCGTAGGAGGACGGCATCATCAAGGCGGCCGGGGCGAATTCCTCCGGCCCCTTGCTTTTTCCCCGCCGGAGGACGTGTTCCTTGAAGAAGATATGGGTTCCGGAGTTGACCTCCCGCGACAGAAGGACGATCG
The DNA here is from genome assembly GCA_963783665.1 of Candidatus Aminicenantota bacterium. GTDB lineage: Bacteria > Acidobacteriota > Aminicenantia > Aminicenantales > UBA4085 > JAAZPG01. Next base: position 460,887 of record CAWANZ010000003.1, read on the forward strand.
GGCGGTCTTCGTCCGCCGAACACGTTCCAGCGCTTGACGTTGCCCATGAAGATCTCCCGGAGCTGGTCCATGGTCAGGGAGGAGACGGGGTTGGACGGATGGACGACCACGACGATGCCGTCGAGGGCGACGATCGTTTCGCTTGATCGTGATGCCCTTGGCCTTGGCTTGCTGGATTTCCTTTTCCTCAAGCGCCCGGGACGATTCGGCGATGTCGCAGGTCGCCGTTGAGGATCGCGGCGATGCCCGTGCCGGACCCGCCCCCCGTGACGGCAACGTTGATTTCGGGGTGAAGCTTGTTGAAGGCTTCGGCCCAGGCCTGGCCGAGGTTGACCATGGTATCCGAGCCCTTGATTTGCAAGGCGCCGCCGGCACGCGAGCCCGAGGCTTTCCCACCGCCGGAACAGGCGACAAGAAGGACTTCTCCAAGAATGAGGACGACGAGAAGCGATTTCCGGGCAAGAACCCGCAACTCCTTCGTCCTCACAGAGGTCTCCTTAAGAGGAAAGATTCGGGAATTAAGATCAGATTATAAAAGGGGCTTTTCCGCCTGTCAAGGAAACGGGCCGCCTTTCGGCCTTTCCCCCGATTTCAGGAAGAATTAACCGTTTTTTCATCCGTTCTTCATGGGCCGGGGGCATTCGTTTCCCCGTGAAGAATACTAACAGACACTTGCCAAGCCGGGCGGAATATCCGAAAATGGCGGGGGAGGAGCCCATGGAACGCGTTTTCGACGAGGAATTGCAATTTCTTAAGGAACGACTCCTGCGGATGGCCGCCTCGGTCGAGGATGCCTTGTCCCTGGCGATCGAGGCCCTGAAGGACCAGAAGGAGGAGCCGGCCCGCGAGGTCTTGAAAAACGAGGAGAACATCAACCTTCTCGACGTCGAGGTCGACGAAACGTGCATGCGGCTTCTCGCCCTGCGCCAACCGATGGCCGGCGACCTGAGGTTCATCACCTCGGCGATGAAAATCAGCAGCGACCTGGAGCGGATGGGCGACCTGGCGGTCAACGTCGCCGAGCTGGCCCTCGAGCTGGCCCGTCTCCCCCTGCTCAAGCCCCTGATCGACATCCCCCGGATGGCCCGGGTGGCCCAGGCCATGGTTCGCGATTCGATCAACGCTTTCATCAACCGGGACGAGGCCCTGGCCCGCGACGTCTGCGTCCGGGACGACGAGGTCGACGCCCTGGACGACCAGATCTTCCGTGAGCTCCTGACCTTCATGATGGAAGACCCTCGGACCGTTCAGCGGGCGGTGGCTCTCATCCTCGTCAGCCGGAACCTGGAACGGATGGCCGACCATGCCACCAACGTCGCCGAGGACGTGATTTACATGGTCAAAGGCAAGACGATCAAGCATCATATCGAGAAGAAAGGCCTGCCCCGCCCGCCTGAAAAATGACTTGATTTTCGTCGCCCGGTCGTCTATAATTCATTCAATGTTTTCTTGTGCCGGCTGGAGAAAACCTTCATCCTTCCTAATACCAATATTTTCCCTTTTCTGCTGTTAAACACAGCCGGCATTCTCCCTCCGCTCTCTAGCCCGTCATGAATACGATCGTCGCCGTCCGGAGAGGCGGCTTGGGCGACCTGCTGATCGCCGCACCATCGCTCCATCTCCTCCGGCTTGCGTTCCCCGAGGCCCGGATCACCCTGGTTTCACATCCCCGCTACGGCCGCCTTCTTCAGGAGGCGGAGATTGTCGACGAAGTCGAGAACGCCGATGATTTCGCCTGGGCTTGTTTGTCAGGACCCGGGCCGGTTCCTCCACCCGTCCTGGCCTCGGCCGGCCTGGTCGCCGGCTGGTTTCATTCGAAATCGGCGGACGATTTTCTCAACGGGGCGGCCGCCCTTCAACCGGAGAGACCCGTCCTGGCTTTTCGGGCCGATCCGCTTGCCGGTGAATCCTTTGCCCGCCGGCTTTTTTGTCAAACACTCGAATATTGCGGGGAAGCGAATCGCCCGTCGTTTTCGTTTGAACGATGCGCTCGACTCCGTCCTTCCTCGGCTCCCTTGCCTCCCGCGGCCGCCGGGCTCTCCCGTCCTTATGCCGTCGTTCACCCCGGCGGAGGGAGCCCGAACAAGCTTTGGCCTGGCGATCGGTTCCGGGACATCATTCAGGAGGCGGCCGGCCGAGGGTTCGCCGGCGCGGTTGTCTTAGGCGAGGCGGAAGAGGGCCTCAGGGAAGAGTGGACCTCGGCCTCTCTCCCTCCGGAATGGATTCTTCTGGATTGCCTCTCGCTCTCCTCGCTCGCCGTTCTCCTTTCCGGCGCGACGGCCTATCTCGGAAACGATTCGGGCGTGACCCATTTGGCCGCGGCTCTCGGCCTTCCGGGTCTTGCCGTTTTTCGGTCGGAATTCGTCGAGGCCTGGCGGCCATTTGGAAAAATCGCGACGATCGACGCTCCGGACGTGAGGGAAATCCAGGTCGCCGACGTTGCGTCCCGGATAAAATTCGCGTAAGCGCCGGCATTCTCACCGCCGTGTCTGATTCGAAGCCGTCAAAAGCCCATGTTCGGTTTCCCGGCATCTTTTATGGTATAAAGAACATGACCCGTTATTAAAGGAAGCCGACGAGGTCGAGATGAGCGAGGAAACGGCGTCGGAAAGCCTGACGATTCCCGCCGAACTGGGCGAAATCGACCGGGCCCGCGTATTTCTCAAGGAGCGCTTGCGGAACAGCCCGATCGCCGGCGAAAACCTGTTCCAGCTCGATCTGGCCCTGTTCGAAATCCTCGTCAACGTCGTCCGCTACGGGTATCCGGCCGGCGCCGGCGAGATCCGCTTGATCGTCCGCCTCGAGCCCCAAGCCGTCTATTTGGAGATCCGCGATTACGGCATCCCGTTCAATCCCCAGGCGGCCCCCCTGCCTGTCTTGGACGATATCCTCGGGGAAAAGAAAAAAGGCGGGCTTGGCATTCACCTGGCCCGGACGTTTTCCGATGAAATGACCTACCGGCGCGAAGGCCCCGAGAACGTCTTGATTCTCCGGAAAACTCTCAGTAAATGACCTGAGCCTTTCCGTTCAGCGCGATCAGCCGGTCGATTTCCTTCAGAATCAAGTCGCGCCGGGCCATGACCGCTTCGATTTCTTTCTCTGTCAGGTACGACTCGGTAAGGCCGCGGATGATTTCCGGCGTCAGCGCCTTCAGCTTCTCGACGAATGCCGCCGGAAGGGCGGAGATGGTGCCCGCATGGGTGCGGCTTTTCTCGTTGTACAACAGGGTGGAGAGGGAGGCCTTGTTCGTCCGGAAGGAGCGGGAGTGGTCGATGAGGATCATCCGCCAGTCGTCGGTGATCAGGATGTTGTTGGCGTGGCGGTCATCGTTGTAGAGCAGGTCGTCGAACGCCCGCTGAAGATAGACCTGGCGATTGAAGAGAACGCCTTTCATTCCGCCCGGCAGCTTGGTCCGGCCCTCCATGATCTCCAGGTAAGGGAACGTCCCCTCGACCCAGAACTGGAGCGACCCCCGGTTTTCCTGGTGCCGGCGCTCGATCGTCACCGGGACCATATTCAACCCGAGCCAGCGGTCAAGACGGTAAGCGGCGATTTCCCACATCCAGTTCTCCATGGCTCCCAGCAACCGGCCCTGGGGATTTTTCCAGGCGGCGAAGCGCTGGGTGCCGTCCTTTTCCAGGAGCATTTTATATGGACTGGTGACGGCTCCCGGACCAGTCATCTGTTTTTCCACGGTCATCCGAGCCGTCGCCATGAACTCTTCCCATTCCTTGTCCCGGGCGGTGTCCTCGGGTTTAAATTGAGCCGCGACGAACAGACCCAGGACTGCCAGAACCGTCAGGCCCAGCCATCTCCGTGTCGCTTTCTTCATGGCGTTTTCTCCTCTCCGGCTCCCGTCGGAAGCGCGGCCCTCTTCTTCTTGTATTCCTTGCCGATTTGGATGCAGAGCCAGATCCAGAGACACACGGCGACGGCGTTGATGGCCGCGAATCCCTTGATGGAGAAGGCGAGAACGCCCGTCCCCAGCCAGACGACGGCGGCGCAGATCGTATCGCCGCCGCGGACGAAAAACGTCTCGATGGCCGCCTGGGCTTTGTACTTTTCCTCCCGGCTGGTGACCAGGAAGAGGGCCGAGCGGGTGGTTTTCATCAGCGAGTAGTCGGTCCCGTTTTCGATCGACTTGAGCCATTTCATCAGCACGAGCGAAGCCCCGAAGGCGGCGTAGCCATAACCGCCGAGGGCGATGACGGGAAGAAAAAGAAGGGCCCCGGCCACGCCCACCCAGCGGAAGATCCGGGAGACGAGAAACAGCTGGATCGCGAGCCCGATGATGTTCCCGAGCGATTGGTATCCGGCGAAGGCGACGCCGATGTAGGTCTGAAGCTCCGCCCCGCCGGAGGCCGTCGTCCCCAGCTCGCGCAGGGCGACCTCCTGCTGGAGGTGCGGAAAACATGTATTCGCCGAGGGCGTTGATGAAATTGTAGAGGCCGATCATCAAGGCGATCAGGAGCAGGTATCGGCTTTGAAAGATCAGCTGGAATCCGCCCTTCGGTCTGAGCGGGGCCGTCCTTGGCCGTGGGCGCTCCGCCCGTCCGCCATTCGTGCTCGCGCAGGTCGAGCCGGTGGATCTCCCAGGTCAGGAGGACGGTGGGAACCAAGAGAGCCGCCGTTAGCCCCATCATCCCGTAGGAGCCCAGAACGGGAATGAGCTGGCGGGCCGTCAGCGGCCCGACCACCCCGCCAAGCGAGGCCCCGAGGGCAATCAGGGGGAAAAGCCGCTTTCCCTGAGCTTCGTCGTAAATGTCGTTGGCGAATCCCCAGAACTGGGCCGGGATCAGCTGGTTGTACATTCCGATCCAGATGAAAAAGGCGATGCCGATGATGGAAACGGACACCCCGGCCAGATCGAGGAGGATGAAGGCCAGAAGATTGGAGGCGCAGAACATCGAGACCCAGGTGATCAGGATGTGACGGGGGACTTTCGAGGAGACCCGGGAGAAGGCCATCACCACGAAAATCAGGAGAAACGCCTGGGGAATCGCCAGGTAGCTTTTTACCGAGGCCGGGTGAGCGGCCAGGAGGAGGCCTTCCCGAACGGCTTTGATCTGGTAATAGCCGAAAATGATCAGAAAGCTGTTCAAGGTCAGGAGGAGCGCTTTGGCCGTCTCTTCGGGGCGGATGACGGTGAAGATCCGGAGGAATCCGGCCGCCGCAACCGAGGCGACGGACGGCCGGGACGTCGTTGCGGCGGAAGGTTCACTCATTTTGGGCGTCCCACGGTTCCGGGATTTTTTCGTCGAACAAGACGGAGGATTCGCCTTTCTCCCGGATTTCGTTTCTGATGATATCGATGAACTGCCGGATCCGCCGGAAAAGGGCGTCGATTTCCGCGCTGTCCAGGAACGGCTTCATCTGGTTGACGATCACCGGACGCTTCAGGTCTTCGAGGCGATGGAAGAGCGTCCGGGAGCACCGCCGGACGAAGCAGTTTGAGGAAATCGAGGGAGCCGGGCGAAAGGCCGCGGAAAAATCGATCCGGCAGACTTTCCAGGAATCCTTGTGGATGAGCGTGTCATCTTGGTCGCCGCATTCGTCGTTGACCAGGGCTTCGAAGACCTGGATGATTTCGCTTCGGCGGAGGAAGGCCCCGAGGTCGGGAGGAGCTTGGTTGAGCCGCCGGCGATCCCGCTCGCTTTGGCAGTTCTCGGCATACCATTGAAGGCTGCCGGTCGTCCCTTCGATGACCCGTTCGACGGTGGGGGGAACAATCTCAAGGTCGAGGAGGCGGCTGAGGGTGTAGGCGGCCAGCTCGTATCGGTAGCTGTGCCGGGGCGGTTGAATGATCCGGCGGTCGATGTACTTGAACATCGCCCGGGCCTGGACGCTACCGTCTTCGAGGGTGACCCGCCAGGGAATGGATCGTCCCATTTCGACGTCTTTTTCCACGACGACGATGCGGGCCGAAGCCAAGAACTTTTCGATGTCTTTAGCCGTGCGCAGCTCCGCGGGGAACTGCCCCGCCGCCGTCCCGGCCAAGACGAGGCCGGCGGAAACGAGCCGGAAAACACGGTGCCAGGTCGCCCGTATGTTCATCTCCCTATTTCTCCTCCCCGGCGGGTCCGATCATGATCATCTGAAACGCGTTGTTTTCGATGATCAGCGCGGATCGTCGCCCTCCTTCCTTCATCCAGATGCCGGTGTCGATCATCCAGACTTTTCCCTCGAACCGGCCGAAGCGGGGATTCATATCGACAGCGGGGGTCGGGGAATGCCCGACCACGATCGCCCGGGCTTTCAGGTTGACCAGGATCCGGTCGACTTCGTCGCGAAGCGTCTCTTCGGGGGTCAGGGCGAGGTCGCGGTACCAGAGAGGCCCCCGGGGCTGGTAAAGCCAGAGCCATTCGAATTCTTCTTTCCTCAGGAATCGCTCGAATTCCACGGCGGTGGAGGAATTAATCGTCTCACACGGCAGGACCGAAAGCGCTTCGGTCAATCCGCCGTGGACGAAGACGATGTCGTTGATTTTGATGACGATCGGGCGTCCGGAAAGCCATTTTCCATAAGAGCGGTTGAACGTGTTTGTATAAAGGTCCCGGGCTTGGGGATTGCCGTCCATGTACTCTTCCCAGAGCCGGTTGTACTCCTTGTAGGTGGCCGCCTGGGCCCGGAATTCGGCGTCCTTCGGGTCGCGGATCCAGGAAGGGAGAAAATCCCGGAATTGTTCGGGGGTGACGTATCCCTTGTTTTCGAAGGAATAGCCGAGGATGTTCATCTCTTCGTGATTGCCGAGGAGCAGGTGAACGGCTCCGCCGGCCAGTTCGGCTTCGCGCTCGAGGCGGCGGATGAGGTCGAGGATGGCCCGGGCTTTCGGCCCCCGGTCCATGACGTCGCCCATCTGGACGAGGTGCGTCCGCCCTCCGGACCATCGGAGGTTGCGGTTGACGAGGCCCGTGGCTTTCAGTATCTCGACGAACTCATCGTAGGCGCCGTGCAGGTCGCCGACGGCGACGATTTTCCTAACGTTCGTGAAAACGCAAGGCCGGCCGCGCTCGGGAAAGGAGATCTGGGGGAACGGCCTGGATTCAAGGGGCGGGGGCGGAACGACTTGGGGACGGATCGCGGGGGAGGATTCGGCCCGGAAGGAGCAGAGGCATAAAAACGGCAGGGCGACGAGAAGAAGGAGAGCGGCGACTGGGCGGCCTGCTTTCCTCCGGTGCGTCGGACCGATTTCTCGAGACATGAAGCAACCCTCTCCGCCCGCCCTTACTATGCCTTGCCGCCGGAAGGGAGTCAAGATATAAAGCCCGGACCTAGCCTGCATTATTCACGAGTTGAGATGGCTGCAGCCCCCCTCCGCCGGAAGATGGAGAGAAAGTAAGAGATGCGGCGCAATCGGCTCGCCCCGACTCGCAAGGCTCCTGTGGGACTTGCTTCGGCTCACAGGGTGAGCAAAGCGTCGCCCGAAGGGTAAAAAACCCATGATTTTGTGTCACATTGAAATAGCACTATTAGAATCATAAGAATTTTTATGAATAATGCCGGCTAGTTGACTTCATCTCAGGCTTCCGATAAATTAAAGAAAAACGAGGCGCGTGGATGCTTATCAACAAGCGGGAAAATCAGAATGTCGTCATTTTCGACCTGGAGGGTGAAATCCGTCGTTCCGACACGCCCGGCGTTTCCCTTCACCAGTATGTCAAGGAGCAGCTGGACGAAGGCAAGCGCGACATTCTGCTGAATTTTTTCAAGGTTCCGTTTATCGACAGCTTCGGTATCGGCGAAATCCTGGCCAGCTATATCTCGACCCAGAATACCGGCGGCCGGCTGAAGCTGGCCGGCATCTCGCCCCGCCTCTTCCTGGTCTTTCAAGTCACCCAGCTGACCCGGGTCCTGGACATCCAGGACAACGAAGAGAAAGCCCTCGCGAGCTTTTCGAAGAGCTGAGCCGGATTAGGGGAAAGCCCCGCCGATGAAAGGCCGCTTTCGCCCGTTCCTCCGACGGCTCGCCCCGATCCACGCCGGCGAGGAAAAGGTCGCCGGCTATCTCTTTGCCCATTTCTTCTTCCTGATGGCCTCGATCTATGTCTCGAAAGTCTCGAAGACCTCGCTGTTTCTCGGTCTGGGCTTGACCAAGGGCTCTCTCCCGCTCGTCTATTTCGTTTCGGCCGTCCTGACGGGCGTATTCGCCGCCTGGAACACGAAAAAAATCCGCTCTCTCGACCGCCGGGCGTACTTGTCCCTGACCCGATGGTTTTTCGCCCTGGGGACATCCGCCTTTTTCGTCCTGTTCTGGCTGACCCGGAACGCCCCCCCCGGAAAGTCCATCGTCCCGGCCCTTTACTGGTTCTGGCTGGAGATTTTCATCCTGGCCACCGTCACCCAGTTCTGGGTCGTTGTTGGATCCGTTTGCGCCCCGCGGCGGGCCAAGCATTTGGTCAGCTTCTTTGTCAGCGGAGGACTGCTCGGCGGCATCTGCGGATCCGTGCTCGTCGTTTTCCTTTCCCGCCTGATGCCGTCCCGGAACCTCATCCTCCTCGGGCTCGCTTTTTACCTGGCCGGGACAGGCTTCGTCCGGGCCGCCGTCCGGCACGCGCCCGAGGCCCCCGCCGCCACTCCGGGTTCACAGCCGGATTTTCGCGACGGATTTCGGACGGTGGCTCAAAGCCCCTATCTCCGCCTCCTGGCCGCCTTGATCGTTGTCGCCCTGGCGGCTTCCACGATGATCGATTTCCAATTCAATCTGGCGGTCAAGTCCGCGTTCGAAAACGAGGAAGCCCGGCGGACGTCGTTTCTGGCGGTCTTCTCCGTCGGCGTCCTGGTCGTCTCCTGGCTGTTGAACTCGCTTCTGGCCAACCGGGCCATCCAGGCCTTGGGTGTCCGGATGGCCCTGTTTGTGATGCCGCTGTTTCTGGCCTTTGGGTCGGCTGCGCTTTTCATTCTTCCGGCCGCGGGATTCACGGTTTGGGCGGTTTTCATGAAGGGCGCGGACAAGAGCCTGACCCATACGTTCAGCCAGGCCACCCGGGAGCTTCTCTATATTCCGGTCCCCCAAGACATTAAGGCCAAGGCCAAGATGACGATCGACATGTTCATCAGCAAGATGGGCGAGGGGCTGGCCAGCCTTCTCCAGGTCGTCTTCGGCATTTTTCTGGCCTTTCCCGTCGGCCGGATGAGCCTCGTGACGATCGCCATCGTCATCGTCTGGCTCCTGATCCTTATCCGGATCGGGCGGCATTATCTGCCGGCGATCCGGGAAAACCTCGTCCCCTCCCGTCCGGACGCCGAGCGCGTCGTCCACGAACAGGCCCGGCCGGATACGGCCAAACAGCTCCTCGACCTTCTGGAAAGCCGGGAACGAAGCTCCGTTCTGTACGCCTATAATCTCTTCGACCTTTTGCGGGCGGAAAAATTGACGCCGGAACTGCGCCAGGTCCTGTCCGATAAATCGGCTGAAGTCCGGGCCTCGGCCCTCGACACTCTGCTCGACGCCGACTCCGAAGCCCTCGGCCCCGACTGGTCGGAGACGGACGACAAGGAAACGATCGACGTCATCGTCCGGGAGGTCCTGGCCCTCGATTCCTACCAGAACCTCATGCGGCCGTCTTTCGATGCGATCGCCGGCGACGGCGCTGCCGACCGGGAGGTCGACCAGATGGAGGTGGCCAAGGCCCTGGGCTTGATGCCGGCCGCCGCGCCTCTGACTGAAAATCTGTCGCGCCTGCTGAAGCACGATTCCCCGGGCGTTGTCCACTATGCCCTGGAGAGCGCCGGACGCTTGAAAAAGCGGGAATTTCTGCCCCTGATCGTCCCCCATCTCGGCCGGCCTTCGGTCAGCGACCGGGCGGCCGAGGCGTTGACGGCCTACGGCGACAAGGCCGTGCCCATCCTCCGTGATTGGCTGGCCGATTTCCGGGCCGACCGGAACATCCGGCGGGCCCTTCCCGGCATCCTGGCCGGGATCGGAACGCCCCGGGCGGCCGACGCCCTCGTCCGGCAGCTCCGCCGCCGCGATCCCGACGTGTCGGAATCGGTGATCGAAGCCCTGTTCAAGATGCGAACCCGGAACGACGGCCTCCGGTTCCGGGAGCGGGACATCATGCCTGAAATCCATGGTTGGGCGGAGGCGGCTTGCCGGGAAGCGGAGCCGGGCTCAGCCGGCCCGGAGTTCCGGCCCTTGTTCCTTCTCCTCGGCCTGCTTTATCCCCACGAGGATATCGGCCAGGCCCTCCAGAATTATACCGAGGGGACGAAGCGGGCCGTGGATTGCGCCCTCGAGCTTCTCGAAAACGTCCTTCCGAAAACGGTCAAGGACATCATCCTTCCCCTTCTGGAAGAAGCGCCTCCGGACGAGAAAGCCCGGACCGCCCGCCGGATCATGAAATCGCTGAAGTGAGGAGAGAGAGCCATGTCGACGCTCTATGTGTATCCGAAACAGGCGCCGCCGTTTTCCGTCGTCTTGGATAAAGACGAGCTCGTCCTGGGCCGAGCGGTCGACGCCGAAGTCCGCCTGCCCGACGCCTACATTTCCGGCCATCACGCCCGGATCCGGCGAACGTCGCGCGGCTGGACCGTGGAAGACGCCGGGAGCAAGAACGGAACGTTGGTCAACGGGCTGCGCGTCGTCGAGCCCGTCCTCCTCTCTCCCGGGGACGAAATCGCGATCGGCACGATCCGGATCTGCTTCGACCGGCCCTGGACCGCGGCCGTCGAGATTACCGATTCCCCGCGGTTGGCCGTCCGGGTCAGCACGGCCGTACCGTCCCGCGATATCGTCAGCCGGACCACGGACGCGGGAATCCGGCCGTTGGGCCCGGAGAAGCGATCCGCCGAGGCCGATCGTCTCCTGCTCGTCATGAACGAGGTCAGCCGCGCCCTGCTGCTCCACAAGCCCCTCCAGGAGCTGCTCGAGTATGTCATGGACTTGATCGCCTCCCACCTTCCGATGGACCGCGGGGCCCTCTTTCTCATGGAGGACGAATCGCTGGAGAAGCTCGTCCCCCGGGCCGTTCGGGTCAACAATCCCCATCTGCAAAACGGCCGGATGCAGATCAGCCGCGGCTTGGTCGAAATGGCGGCTTCCCAGAAGCTCTCGGTCTTGACCACGGACGCGGCCGAAGACCCGCGGTTCGCCAACCGGCAAAGCATCATCGACATGGGCCTTCACTCGGCGATGTGTGTTCCGCTGGAGACCGAGAAGGAAACGCTGGGGGTCGTCTGCGTCGAGCGGGTTTCGAGCCGGGAGCCGTTCACCGAGGAAAACCTCCGGCTCCTGACCCTTCTGGCCAACCTGGCCGCGGTCAAGATCGAAAATGCCCGGCTCGTGGAGGACGTTCAGGCCCGCGAGCGGATGGAGCGCGAGCTGCGCCTGGCCGCCGAAATCCAACGGGGGCTTTTGCCGAAAGATCGGCCGTCCTGCGGGAATTTCGAGATTGCGGCCGAATCCGTCCCGTCCCTTCACGTGGGCGGGGACTATTTCGACTTCATTCTCCTGGCTGACGGCCGTCTCGGGTTGACGATCTCCGACGTCGCCGGGAAGGGCGTCAGCGCTTCGCTCCTCATGGCCTCCCTCCGGGCGGCCATGCAGTCGGAGGCCCGGCCGGGCGTCACGCCCGCCGCCTTGGCCGCGAAGCTGAACGATTTCATCTTCCGGAGCTCGGCCCCGAACGTGTTCATCACCTGTTTTTACGGTGAGCTCAATCCGGCCGACGGCGAGTTCCTCTACGTCAACGCCGGCCACAATCCGCCGCTTCTTCTGGCCGCGTCGGGGGTGCAGTGGCCTCTCGAAGGAACGGGAATGGCCCTGGGCATGCTGGCGGGCCGCGAATACGGGGAGGGCCGGATCACCCTGAATCCGGGAGACGTTCTTATCCTGTATACCGATGGGATTTCCGAGAGCCGCAATGCGGCCGGCGATGAGTTCGGAACGGAAGGGATCGTCAAATCCGTCCGCGGCGCGGCCGGAAAAAAGGCCGATGAAATCCTGGCCGCCGTTTTTAGCGCGCTCCGGGAATTTACCGACGGCGCGGATCCCGAGGACGACCGGACGCTGGTCGTCATTAAAAGGCCGGTTGCGACGGCCTCTTGAGCGTTCCGGATTCGCTTTTTAACCCGATTTTTCTTATGATTACGGCTTCAATTTTTGTCTGGAAACCGGAATGAAGATTAAACGAAGCTGGGCTGTCGTCGCGGCCGCGGCGATCTGGAGCGCCGCTTGCACCTCGGGATCCTCGGGAGCGGCCGCGTCGCCGCAAGCGTCGGCGCCGCAAAACGGTCCGGTCACGTCCCTTCCCGTCGACCCGGTCTATGATGAGATCGCCTCTTTTCTGGCCGGCCACCCCTGTGCCTCCTCGCCCTATAAAGAGTTCCAGGAGACGGAGGCCTACCGGGTTTACGCCGCCGCCCTGGACCAAAACTGGACGGCGATGGAATCCAGCCGTTTGGGGCCGATCCGGACGTGGGCTGAACGGGAGATCGCCGAGGCCCGCGCGGCTTCGACGACGGTGTTTTATCCCTTCGGCGGTCCGGACGCGCTGACGCCCCTCGTTCTTTTTCCCGGGGCGACGCATTATCTCCTCCTCGGCCTGGAGTTCGTCGGCCGGATGCCCGAATTCCAGGCCGTCGAGGCGAAGAGCGCGGCCCGGTATATCGCCAATCTCCAGGATGCCCTCGGCGACTTTTTCAAAAAGAGCTATTTCATCACGAAAAATATGAATGAAGCCCTGTCCGACGAGAAAGTCGACGGAGTCCTGCCCCTGCTATGCTTTTTTCTGAAGAGAAGCGGCTACTCGATTTCCTCGATCAAGCGGCTGGAGATCGCCGAAACCGGCGAAGCCGTCGAACGCCCGTATCCGGGCGAAAAGCAAAAGCGGCGCCGCCCCTTCGGGATCCGGATCGCTTTCTTCGCCGAAGGGACGGATATCCTGCGGGAAATGACCTATATCTCCTGTGACCTGGAAAACAAAGCCTTTGGAGAGGCGAAGCCGCTGGACCTGTATCTTCAGGGGCTTCCTTTCGAGACGACATTCGTCAAGTCCGCATCGTATTTAATGCATTACCGGGAGTTTTCCCGGATTCGCGACCTCATCCTGGCCCGAAGCCGGTTTATTCTCCAGGACGACACGGGAATTCCCTACCGTCACTTCCCTCCGGAGACATGGGATGTCCGGCTGTACGGCACGTTCGCCCCGCCGGTGGACGATTTCAAGGGCGTCGACCAGCCCGACTTGCGGACGGCTTTTGAAGAGTCGGAAAGGGCGAAACCGTTGCCGTTTCCCCTCGGCTACCACTGGGGAACGAAAAAAGTCGCCTTGTTGTTTATCGTGAAAAAATGAAAAACAAATTCAGCCTCACCACCGCAACCGCCCTGGTTGTCGCCAATATGGTCGGGACGGGGGTTTTCACCAGCCTCGGCTTTCAGGTGGCCGGCATCACGTCCGGGCTGGCCCTCTTGCTGCTGTGGATCCTGGGCGGGGCCATCGCCTTGTTCGGGGCCTTGACCTATTCCGAGGCCGCGGTGATGTTCCCCCGAAGCGGCGGGGAATATCATTTTTTGTCCGAGATGTTCCATCCGGCCGTGGGATTCCTGGCCGGATGGATCTCCTTTCTCGTGGGCTTCGCCGCGCCCGTCGCGGCCGCGGCCATGGGCTTGGGCCGCTATCTCGGGAGCGCCCTGGCCCTGCCGGAGACGTCGGGAATCCTCGGTCTGCCGACGTCTTCGCTGACGGCCATCGCCGTCGTCGCCGCGGTGACCGCGATTCACAGCCTGGACAAAACCTTCGGGGCCCGGTTCCAGAACATCATCACGATCTTCAAGGTCGTCTTCATCGTTTTGATCGTCGCCCTGGGCTTGGCCATGGGCAAATCGGCCGGATTGTCGTTCGCCCCGACCGCCAAGGCCCTGAGCGATGTCCTCAGCCCGGCGTTCGCCGTCTCGATGTTTTTCGTGACATTCAGCTATTCCGGCTGGAACGCCGCAGCGTACTGCGCCGGCGAAATCGAGAACCCGCAAAAAAACCTGCCCAAGAGCCTGATCCGAGGAACCCTGATCGTCATCGTGCTCTACGTTCTCCTCAATTTCGTCTTCCTCCGGACCGTCCCCATCGGGGAGCTGGCCGGGAAGCTTGAGGTCGGGTATGTCTTTGCCGACCGGGTTTTCGGGAGCGTGGGGGGGCGGCTGATGGGCGGGATCATCGCCTTCCTCCTCCTCTCCAGCATCAGCGCGATGATCATCGCCGGGCCGCGGATCTCCCGGGTCATCGGCGAGGACTACCGCCTCTTCCGGAGGCTGGGGAAGACGACGGCCAAGGATATCCCGGCGACGGCCATCATCGTCCAGGGGATCCTCTCGGTTTTCTATATCTTGACTTCGACGTTCGATCAGGTCATCGTCTTCATCGGATTCACCCTCAACCTCTTCACGTTCATGACGGTGCTGGGGGTGATGATCATGCGGAAAAAGCGGCCGGACCTGCCCCGGTCCTATCGAACGATCGGGTATCCCTGGGTCCCTCTCGCCTTCCTGGCGATCCACATCTACATTCTGGTTTACGGGCTGCTCTACCGGCCGAAGGAATCGTTGGCCGGCATCGGCTTGACGGCAATCGGCCTTCTCGTCTACTTCGTCAATAGAAAATTCAGCTTGAGAAAGCCGGCCTGAAGTTCCTCAGCCGAACAGCTCGGCCGGGGCGGCCTGCAGCCCGGCGATGGTCGTCGCCCGGGTCCGGACGTCGAATCCCATCGCGCATGTGACCGGACAGCCGGCGCAATCGGCGCAGGGATTCTGTCCGACGCCGAGCGAGGCGACGAGGTCATAAGCCGCCCCGAGGTTCCGGTAGCCGTAGGCGTACATGTAGCTCCGCATGAGGTCGGGAAGAGGAAGGCCCTTCGGACATTGGGGAAGGCAGGCTTGGCAGCCCTGGCAGTAAAGCCCGTTGCCGTGATCTTCGCCGCCGAGCCGCAAGTCGGCCTTTTCCGCGTCCGTCAGCTTGATGTCGGTCATGGCCTGGAGGTTGAGGGTGAGCTGATCGAAGGCCGTGACGCCGGGAATGGCCGTGGTGATGTTGGGATTGCTCAGGGCCCATTTCAGGGCGGCTTTCATGTTGATCGGCTCGGTTTTTTCCTTGTCCCAGAATCCGCCGGCCTGGGTCTTCATGGCGATGATGCCGATGCCGGCCTTGACCGCGTCGGCGATGGCCGGATCAAGCTCGGCCAGATTGGTCTTGCGGAAGTTGTAGCCGACCAGGACGGCATCGTAGATTTTCGCCTCGATCGCCGCCCGGACGACGTCGTGCTCGTTGCTGTGCGTCGTGACCCCGATGAAGCGGGCTTTCCCTGCCTTTTTTACCTTTTGCAGAGCCTCCATCAGCGGTTCGAAAAGGACCGCGCTCCGCATCGGAGACATTATGGAGGTAGAGGATGTCGACATGATCCAGGCCGAGGCGCTGGAGGCTCAGGTCGACTTTCTCGAGGAACGGCTCGGCTTTCGTTTCGGCCGAAAATTCTCCGGTCCGGCGGTCGCGGGGCTCGCCCTGGACCTTGGTCGCGATGAAATAGGAATCGCGCGGCCGGCCCTTGATGACCTTCCCGATGGCGCCTTCGTTCGTCCCGCGCTGGTAGCCGTGGGCCGTGTCCAGATGGACGACACCGCCGTCGAGGGCGGCCAGGATCAGGTTTTCGTTATTGGAGTTCATCACTCCCATGGAAACGACCGGGAGCTTGACCCCGGTTTTCCCGAGCGGCCGGATGATGAAGTCGGCTTTGTTGACGGCGGGAGCGGCCTGGGTGGACGCGACGGCTTGCGGCCCTCCTTTGAGAGCGGCCGGGACGGCGGCGAGAGCGCCGGCGCCGGCGACGCCTAAGAGCCCGTTTTTCAGGAATTGGCGGCGATCAAGGGAAGAGGGTTGTTCGGACATCGGCGGCCTCCTTGCGGATGAGTCGAGTGATTCGATAGGGAATATAACACGTAGGACGTCCCGCGTCCAGAGGGTGCGGGGGTTTCGGGTATAATGCTCCCATGAAGAGTGCGGAAAACAATCCTTCGCGGGGACGCAGATGGCTGACCGCCGCCCGCCCTTGGGCCCTGCCCGCTTCGACGATGCCCGTGATCTTCGGGACGAGTTTGGCTGTCGTCGTCGGAGGGGCCCGCCTGGATGTCCTTCGATTCGCCGGGGCCTTCCTGGCGATGGTGATCCTCCATTCGGCGGCCAACATGCTGAGCGATGTCTTCGATTTCAAGCACGGGCTGGATACGCAAGTGACGCCGGTCAGCGGGGCGATCGTCCGAGGCTGGCTCACGGAGCGTCAGGTCGCCCGGGGCGCGATCGTCTTGTTCGCCGCAGGGGTCGCCCTGGGTTGTGTCCTCGCCTGGTTTACGGGCTGGATTCTCCTGGCGATCGGCGGAGTCGGAGTTTTCATCGGGGCGACGTACACGTTGCTTAAAGCCCATTCTCTTGGGGACATGGCCGTGTTCCTGGACTTCGGGATCCTGGGAGCCCTCGGCGCCTGGACGGTCCAAACGGGAAGATTCAGCTGGCTGCCGGTCGTTTGGACCGTTCCGATGGCCATGCTTGTCAGCGGAATCCTCCATGCCAACAATTGGCGGGACATCGGCTCGGATTCGGAGCGCCGGGTCAGAACCTGCGCCGGGATCCTCGGCGACAGCGGGTCGCTCCGGTATTACGCCTTTCTCCTGTTCGGCAGCCAGGGCTTGGTGATCGTGTTCGCCGCCCTCCCTCTCGTTCATTTCGGCTGGCCGGGTCTTCCCTGGCCGTGCCTGATCACCCTGGCCGCGCTTCCCGAAGCCCTAAGGCTCTGGGGCCGGGCCCGGCGGCGGCATCGGCCGGTCTGAGCCGCTGGATTTCGTCATTCTCGACGGGGCCACGGCCCAATACAACCTGCATTTCGGCCTTCTCTATACCGCCGGCTTATGGATTTCGTATGTTTTGCGGTGAAATTGGTGCCAGGTTATCCATTCCCCAATTCTTTCGTCGGCCGATATTAGGAAACGGTTAACCTGGCACCGATTCATGGGAATGAAAACGAGTCGAGTCAACCTGTTTCTTGCTACGGCGGCCGTCCTTCTCTTTGTCCCCCTTTTTATCCTCCGCGGCGATGGCCCGCTCGATTTCTGGTGGTGGATGAGCTGGCGCCCTGGTTCTGCTGATCGGAACGGGAGCGGCGCTCGACCGGGACTACCTCCCGCTTCTCCTGGCCGATTTCCGGAACGGTTCCGGCCGCAAGATCTTCCTCGGGGCGATCTCGGCGATTTTCCTGTACGCCGTCTTTTTCGCCGGGAACGCAGCCTCCCGGGCGCTGTTTTCATTCGCCGAAACCGGGATTTCCTCCGTTTACGGATTCAAGGAAGGGGCCTCGACCCTTCGGATCGGCCTTCTTCTGGCGTTTGTCATCGGGCCGGGGGAGGAGCTGTTCTGGCGCGGATTCCTTCAGCGGAAATGGGCGGACCGGCTCGGCCCTGGGGCAGGGTTTGCGGCCGCGACCGCGCTTTATACGGCCGTCCACCTCGGCTCGGGCAACCCGATGCTCGTTCTGGCGGCCGCCGTCTGCGGCGTCTTTTGGGGCCTTTTGTACCGCCGGACCGGCTCGGTCCTCCTCTGCGCCGCAAGCCATACCCTCTGGGACCTCGCGGTTTTCCTCTTTTTCCCGTTCACCTGAAATCGAAATCACGAGCCCGGCAGGCTGTCAGATCGGGCCGTTACTCAACTCCCGATCTTCACCGATGGGATTATCTGAGTTCGGGAGTTGAGTAACCTGGCCCCAATTATCAATTTAAAAAGAAAATTCCGAAGAGCTTACAGCGGGCGGATGGGCTCGTGGATTTCGATGATGAATTTGCCCTCCGGGTGGCTCTTGGGATCGTTGAGGTAGAGCTCGTAGCACATCCGGTCGTCGGGCTGATAGCCGCTGCCCGGCAGCCAGTCGCGCATCAGGGCGTTCCAGGCTTCGCCGAATTCGTTCTGGGCGATTTCGGCATAGGCCACGGCGAACAGGCCCCCGGGAACCGTCATCTTGCCGACCTCGCCCTCGACCTTGGTGTCGGGCGGGACGGTGATGCAGGCGTCGGACCGGAGCTTGTCCGTGTCGGTGATCTCCGGGTCGTCGTGGTAGATGCCCAGCGATTTCGTCTCCGGGAACCGGAGCAGGCCCCGCGGCCCGGCCCAGCGCATCAGCTTCTCGAAGGCCCGGCCCATCTCCTGGAACGGACCGACGTGCCGGACGTAGGCGACCGTGAGGGCCGGCGCTTCCTTGACCTCGACCTTGAACTTCGACTTGTCCATGAAGGACCTCCTGGATGAGATTTGGTCGCTCTCATCATCGTCCAAGGCTGTCGAAAATTCTTGGCCGATCTTGCCGTCCGCTTGGCCGGCTTTGCGTTTCGCTTGACGATTCTTGCGCCAGGAGTCGCTTCCCCCGGCCCGCCATTCCGAGGCGCTCATCCCGAAGCGCTCCTTGAAGGCCCGGGCGAAGACGTCCGAGCCCGAATAGCCGTAATCCAGGGCGATTTCGGTGATGGTCGCTTTCGGATGGAGAACCAGGGCGCCGGCCGCCAGCTCCGCCCGCCGCCGCTGGATATAGGCATTGAGCGTCTCGCCGACCAGGGCGCCGAAGATCCGGTGGAA
The DNA here is from genome assembly GCA_963783665.1 of Candidatus Aminicenantota bacterium. Lineage (GTDB taxonomy): Bacteria > Acidobacteriota > Aminicenantia > Aminicenantales > UBA4085 > JAAZPG01. The sequence continues at coordinate 479,483 of CAWANZ010000003.1, forward strand.
GTGATACCGGGAGAAATTGGCCGTCCGGGCCAGCTCCTCCAGCCGGAGCTCCCGGCCGATGTTCCGGTCGATATAATCGATGACCCGGTTGATCCGGGCCCGGTATTCGGCCCGGAGCGCTTCCGAACGGTCATAAGGGATCATGCGGTTGTCCTTTCCCCGATTCGGCCGGAGCGGCGGCGTCCCGGCGTCCCCGGATTTTATCACCCGGCCGGTGGGGGTTCAACCGGCCGGCCTTATGTTATAATTCCCCCCGTTTTTTCTCTTATTGAATATAATGGTATATAAGAATCATAAGAATTTTTATGAATAAAGCAGGCCAGGAGATATCCGTATGAAGCGTTTGCTTTTCACCGTGCTCGCGTTAGCGGCCCTTGTCCCGGCCGCCTTCTCCCAGGCCCAGGACGAGATCGTCACCATTAAAGTCGTCCCCTCGGTCGAGGTCTTCAAGGCCGGTCAAACCGCGGCCGTGACCCTGGAGGTGTCCATCCGGGCGCCCTATCACGTCCAATCCGACCAACCCTCTGAGGATTATCTCATCGCCACGACCGTGGAATTCAAGTCTCGGGCCGGCGTGACGATCGAGCGAATCAAATTTCCCCGGGGAGAAATGCGAAAGCTCAGCCTGTCGGAGAATCCGCTGTCGATTTACGAAGGCACGGTAAAAATAACGGCCGACATAACCGTGGCCGCGGATTTCGCCGGCGCGGAATTTGCGATTGAAGGGACCCTCGGCTACCAAGCCTGCGACGACACATCCTGTCTGCCCCCGGCCGATATCCCGTTCGTTAAAATCGTGAAGGTCGAAGGCGGACGGCCCGCCGTCCCTGCCGGCGCGGAAAAAATCGAAGCCGCCCCTCCGGCCGGAAAACAAGCCCAAAAGCTTGAAGAAAAGCCGCCGGCCGCGGCCGTTGAAACTCCCGCGGGCGAAGTGAGCGACGATCCGAAATCCGCCGAAGCGCCGGCCGTTCAGAAGTGCGGCGGTCGCGCCGGCGGCGACCTCTCCCGCTCCCGCTTCGGCTAAAGGATCCCCGTTCGAGGGCAAAGGCCTGCCGGTCATCTTCGTGCTTGTCTTCGTCGGCGGCCTGGCCCTGAACCTGACGCCCTGCATCTACCCGATCATCCCCATCACCATCAGCTATTTCGGCGGGCAGGCCGAAGGGAAGAAAGGCGCCGTGGTCCTCCACGCCGTGTTCTATGTCCTGGGCATGGCCCTGACGTATTCGATCCTGGGCGTGATCGCGGCCTTCACCGGCGGCCTGTTCGGGGCGGCCCTGACCTTTCCACCGGTGCTGATCGCCATCGCCGTGATCATGATCGCCCTTTCGCTCAGCATGTTCGATGTCTACGAGTTCCGGATGCCGGCTTTCCTCAACAAGCTGGCCGGCGGCAGCCAGAAGGGCTATTTCGGGACGATCCTCATGGGCTTGACCGTCGGAATCGTCGCCGCGCCTTGCATCGGGCCGTTCGTCCTGGGGCTCCTGACGTACGTCGGGAACCGGGGCAACGTCTTCCTCGGCTTCTCGCTGTTTTTCGTCCTGGCTCTGGGCCTGGGCGTCCCCTTCCTCATCCTCGGCATTTTCTCCGGCAGCCTGAACAAGCTCCCGCGGTCGGGGGCCTGGATGGTCTGGGTCCGCAAGATCTTCGGATTCATCCTCATCGCCATGGCCGCCTACTTTCTCAAGACGCTCTTTCCCAACGTCCTTTTCTACCAGTTCACCCTCGCCCTGATCATGCTCGTCGCCGGCATCTATATGGGCTGGATCGAGCCGACGAAAACCGCGGGAAAAGTCTTTCCCTATATCCGGGTCCTGATCGGGATTATCTTCCTCGTCCTGGCTCTTGTTTTCGCCGTTCAGGGCGTCGAGGAATATCTCGACGAAACCATCGCCGCCAAGACCGCGGCTTCGGGCGGACTGGCGGCCGACATCGTCGCCTGGCAGCCTTACAGCGAGGAAGCCCTGGCCGAGGCAATCAAAGCCGGCAAGCCGGTATTTATCGACAGCTTCGCCGACTGGTGCATTCCATGTAAGGAACTGGACAAGATGACGTTCAACCAGCCCGAGGTCGTCGCCGCTTCGCGCTATTTCGTCATGCTCAAGACCGACTTGACCTCGGGGGCGGACCCTAAGGTGAAAGCCTTCTACAAAAAATATGAAGTCCGCGGCGTCCCGACCCTCATTTTCCTTAAGCCCGACGGGACGGAAATCGCCGAGCTTCGGGGAACGGGATTCGAGACGAAGGACGTCTTCCTGGGCAAGATGAACAAGGCCCTCGAAACCAGCGGGCTGAAGTGAGGGCAGGATGAAAATCGAAAATGTTCCCTTCACCGTCACGGATTGGGATAAGCTCCCCGCCGTCGAACACAAGGGTGAGACGGGAACCTCGTTCTGGCGGACGTTCGAAGCCGGGAATCTCCGGGTCCGGGTCGTCGATTATTCGGATGGATTCCGTTCGGATCATTGGTGCCCGCGGGGACACGTTCTTTACGTCCTATCCGGCGAAGTCTCGATCGCTCTCAGAGACGGCCGGGAATTCGTCCTCACTGCCGGAATGAGCTTCCAGGCGGAAGACGACGCGGTCCATCCGCATTTGGCCTGGTCGAATTCCGGCGCCCGGGTCTTCCTCGTCGATTGATTATTTAAACCGCTTCCGTTCGGTTGCGGTAAACGTCCACTCCGGCGTTCGGAGGACGCTTCCGAATCCCGCGGCATACCACGGGCTCAATCCGGAATCGTTTGGATTGACCAGCACCTGGATTTCCTGGGCCGGCATGTAGCTTTGGGCCAGAAGGAAAACGTTCCGGCCGGTCGCCGGATCCCCGGCCTTGTCGACGACAACGACCGCGTGTCCGGGATGACCGCCCCGGATAAAGACATCGCCGATATTTGGCTCGTCGCCGGGCGCGAAGGCGAGCTCGGCTTCAAGCGAGGCCGTGCCCGCGTAGGCGAAGACCATTTCAAGGTAGCTCCAGAAATCACGGTCGTCCAGTCCCGTTCGTCCCGTTGCCGTCCAGCGGACATCGTCGCCTCGAACGGTGATTCGTTCGCCTCGGCGCCATCGGGAATAAGCGGCTTTGAAGCCGTTTGTGAAGCGGAAGGAAATCTCGTCTCCCCGGCCCCGGGCCAAGAGATACTCGGCCCGAAGCCGGATCACCGCATCGGCGCACTGGTGGAGATCCCGGTTTCCGATCGGGAGGTCGATCACGGCGGCGTAAACCCCGTTTGCGGCTTTGACCCGGCCGTCATAGAGCCGGACTTCCGAGCCCTGCGGCTTCAGGGGCAGGCTTCGGAGGAAGGCGGCAAACGAGCTCGGCTCGGCCGGCGCCCGCTCATATCCCGGCGGCGGCGAAAAGCGCGTCTCGATCGTTCCGCCATCGGGAGTCGCCTTTTCGGTTATTTGCCGGACCGGCGCGTTTTCCAGCCGATCCTGGCTCCGGCCCTCCCGGCAGGCCGGAATCGCTAAAAGAATCAGCAGTCCCACTCCCATCCCGAAAACGGTCTTTGCGGCCTTCATCTTGAATTCAGTTTAATTTTCCCGCCCGCCGATTTCAAGCCGCCTTTTTCCCTGCTTGGAAATAGAATAGAATAGGGCCCCATGGGAGCCCAAGAATACGGCGGAACCGAGCTCGAGCTGTTCGCCGAAGCCCGCCGATGGAAGGCCTATTTCTCCCGACGGATCCGTCCTTTTCTCGGGCCCCGGGTCCTGGAAGTCGGGGCCGGACTCGGGTCGACGACGGCGGTTCTGGCCCCGGGCGACCGGCAGGAGTGGGTCTGCCTCGAACCGGATCCAAAGCTATTGGCCCGAGTCTCCGAAAAGATCTCCCGCGGCGAATTGCCCGCCTTCTGCCGGACGCAATCCGGAACGATTTCCGCGCTGGACGAAGCTTTTAAATTCGACGCCATCCTTTATATCGATGTCCTCGAGCACATTCTCGACGACAGGGACGAATTGGCCCGGGCGGCCGGACGCCTGTCCGAGGGCGGGCACCTGGTTGTTCTCGCCCCCGCCTCTCCCCGGCTTTTTAGCCCGTTTGATGCGGCGGTCGGGCACCATCGGCGTTATACCCGGAAATCGCTGGAGGGCCTTGCGCCCGGCACTCTGCGGGTTGCCCGAAGCGAATACCTGGATGCGTTTGGATACCTGGTTTCCCTGGCCAACGCCCGGGGCCTCCGGCGGCCCGTTCCGACCCGGCGCCAGATTCAATTCTGGGATAAAACGATGGTGCCGCTTTCCCTGGTATTCGATCCGCTGACCGGGCGCCGTTTCGGCCGGTCGATTCTCTGCGTCTGGGAGCGATTCGCATGACCCGCGAATTTCCGTCGTCGATTCGACGGGTCCTGGACCGGCTGACGGGCCGGAAGCCCCTCCTCGGGCTTCTCTTCGCCATGACGGTTCTTTTCCAGGTTTACCTGGTCACGAAGTGGACGTTGTTTTATCCCGTTCTTAAGTTCCTTTTCTTTTTCTTTCTCCTTCTCCTCCTCCTGAACCTCGTCCGCTTGCCTCGCCGGAAACTCCTGTGGACCCTGGTCTTCATCCTGGCGATCCTGGCCGTCCGGATTCCGTTCTACCTTCACGATGATGGAATGATTTTTTCGTCCGACAATGCGCTGGAAGCTCTCCAACCGCTGGAAATCCGCGACACCCATACGACCCCGCTTTATCTCCTGGATTCGGCCGGGCATAACGGAACGTTCAAGTATCTTCTCGTAGCCTTTGTCTGGGACGTCCTGGGCAAGGATTACCTGACCTTCGTCCTCGTCCAACTGCTGTTTTTCCTGGCCTTTTGCCGGCTGATGTACGACCTCTTTCGGGACGCCGTCGACCGCCGGCTCCTGCTGATCTTTCTCTTCACCGGCTTCATGTTCATCGAAGTCGTCTTCGACCATTCCCTCTACCTCCGGGCCGGCCCTTACTTGGAATCGGTCGTTTTCGCCCTTCTCGGGATCTCCGTTCTCCTCGGGGACTTCCGGTCGGGCGTCCGGACGTTCCTCGGCGCTTATTTCTGTCTCTTCGGCGTCTACATCCACCCCGTCTGCGTCTTTCTGATCGTTCCCTTCCTTCCGATCTTTCTGATCCGGGAAGCGAAAGCCCGCCGTCTCTGGTCCGGATTGGGCTTACTGGCGGCCGGAGTCCTGGCCGGGGCTTTCGCCATGCTGTTTTTCAAGCTCTTCGGCCCGCCGGCCGAGGACACGGGGGAGTGGTTTAAAATCATTCTTCTGAAGCCCTCGGATATCACCCTGTCGGAGATTCCCTCTCTCCTTGCCCGGGCCGCCGGGAATTTCTGGACGACGTTCAAGGGTTTGTTCGTGACGGAAGCGGCCTTCGACCTTGAATTTTTCGCTCTTCGGCCCTGGCTCAGCGCGGCGTTCGCGACGATCGATACCCTGCTTCTGGCGGTTTCCACGGCCGTCCTATCAGGAGGATTGTTTCTATCGATTCGAAGTGTCTGGCCCGGCCGGCCCAAGGCTCATTGGAGCCGCCCGTTCTTTCTCCTTCTTTTCCTGACGATTCTCGGGAAAATCGGGCTGATGCTTCCCCGGCCTTTCATGGAGCCCCGTCACAACTGGGACCTGACGATCCTGATCATCCTGGCTTATCTTTTCGTCTTGTCGGAATTCGCAAAAATCGAAAAGCTTCGCTCCTGGCGGACAGCGGGAATCCTTTTCCTCACCCTTCTCTTCACGGCTCCGCACTACACCCTGCTCTTGAAAATGACCCACTTCAAGGAAAAATCCTACGCCGAGATCCTCGGCGTCCTGCGGGAGCAGCGGATCAAGTACGTAAATACGGACTTCATCATCGCCTATCCGATTTATTTTCTCTCGAACCGGCGGATTGCCGTGACCGATTCGATCGGTCCGGTTACGATCCGGTTTTTTTATCCCTGGCTGAGGAAGGATCTCGAAAACGTCGACTGGCGGCGGATGGCTTATCTCTTTTTCGGGCGAAATTATTATCGCGAGACCTGGCATGTCGCCTGGACGGACTTTCTCCTTATCCGGACCAGCAGCGGTTGGAGGCAGCGGGGACGAGCTATCGTGTCGTTCCGCTGGAGGACTATACCTTCGTCATCCCCGATCAAGCCCGGGGAGCGATGTCGGTATACCGCCCGCGCCACTGATTCAGCTTGATCCGAAGGAGATCCCGGAAAGATCCCAGAGTGTCCCGGAAGAGGGAGACGCGCGAGTCCCGGCTGTCGGACCAGCGGACGGGGACCTGAGCGATCCGATAGCCGAACCGCCGGGCCAGAAAGAGGATCTCCGTATCGAAGACCCAGCGGTCGATGATCTGCGCCCCGAAGAGGCGTTTCCCGGCTTCGGCCCGGAAGCTCTTGAATCCGCAGGTGACGTCGTGGATGCCCCGGACGAACATTGCTGCGGACAGGGCGGTAAAAGCCTTTCCCATGATTTCCCGGTGGCGGGGTTGGTGGACGAGAATGTCGGCTTGGTCGTGTTTCCGGGCGCCGATGACGAGGTCGTGGTCCTTGAGAAGGGGGAGAAAGCGGTCCGTCTCTTCGAGCGGAGTCGATAGGTCGATATCGAAAAACAGCAGGGCCTCGCCCCGGGCCTGGAGCATCCCCGTGCGGAGAGCGGCGCCCTTTCCCCGGTTGACGCCGTCGGAAAAAGCGCGGACCCTGGGGTCGCGGGCGGCCAGCTCCCGGGCAATTTCCGGCGTCGCATCCTTGGAGCCGTCGTCGACGACGAGAAGCTCCCAGGAATAGGGTTTCGCGGAGTAGAAAGTGACGATTGCCTCGAGGTTTTGTCTCAGGTCCCGTTCTTCGTTATAACAAGGGACGATCACCGAAAGATACGGTGACGGCGGCTGAGGATGGGGATGGGGATTTGATTCCACGCTTCTGCTCCCGGCGAAGGCCGTAGTGTAGCTTTGTTCGATTCCCGAGTCAAACGAACCGTTCAGGGCCGGACGGTGCCGTTGCTGACGGCGAAATCCCGGGCCACTTCCATGAAGTGCTGGATGACCTCGGGGTCGAACTGGGTCCCGGAGCAACGGATGATCTCTTTGACCGCGTAATGATGGGACTCCTCGCCGCGGTACGGCCGCTTGGAGGTGATGGCGTCGTAGGCGTCGGCCACGGTCATGATTCGGGCCCCGAGGGGGATTTCCAGGCCTTTCAATCCGTCGGGATAGCCCGAGCCGTCGTATTTTTCGTGGTGGCAGCGGACGACCTTGGCGATCTGGTTCAGCTCGACGACCGGCTTCAGGATGCTTTCGCCGAAGACGGGGTGGTCCATGATGGCCTTGTACTCGGCGGCGGTCAGGGGCCCGGGCTTGTTGAGGATGTTTTCGGGGACGCCGATCTTCCCGACGTCGTGAAGGAGGCCGGCCAGCTCGAGGTCGGCCAGCTCCCGGTCGCCGAAGCCCATATGGCGGGCGATCCGCATGGAGAACTCGGTTACCCGGGCCGAATGATGCCGGGTGTAGAAGTCCTTCGCTTCGAGGGCCGAGACCAGGGACTTGACCATCGAGATGAACAGGGTCCTCTGCCGCTCGACGAGGTCTTCGGTCCGCATCTTGAGATTGCGATTGGCCAAGGCCAGCTGGGCTTCGACCTGGCGCATCCGGAGATGGGATCGGATCCGGGCCTTGAGCTCGACGGCGTTGAACGGCTTGATGATGTAGTCGTCGGCCCCGGATTCCATGCCCGCGGCCAGCATTTCGGAGGCCGAACGGGCGGTGACCAGAAGGACGGGAATGTGCTTGATGGATTCATCGGACTTGATCCGCCGGCAGAGTTCGTGGCCGTCCATGCCCGGCATCATGACGTCGCTCAGGACCAAATCGGGCCCGCCGCCCCGGAGGATCCGGAGTCCGTCGTCGCCGCGTCAAGGCGAAATCGAGGTCGAATTCCTCGTGCAGCAGCAAGTGCATCAGCTTCAGGACTTCGGGGCTATCGTCGATCACCAGGACCTGATAATCATGGCGCCGTTCCTTGACCGCTTCGGTCATATCGAAGTCTATTTTTTCGAGATCGGCCAGCTGGATGCCCCGGGTGTTGGAGAGGATATCCTGGACTTGGACGCCCTCCCGATTGCCGTCGGTTTCCCTCTTCCGGTAGGCGACCGGCAGGTCGGTCTGGCGGCGGTCCATGATCTCCTCGGAGAAATGGTTCGTGCCTTTCAGGAGCTCGACAATGAATCGGGAACCCTCGCCGAGCTCGCTCTCGACCCGGATGATCCCCCCGTGAAGGGAAACGATTTCCTTGGCCAGGGCCAGCCCGATGCCCGTGCCCGGCTGGGCCCGGCTGGCCGGGCCTTCCACCTGCTGGAACCGGTCGAATACGGCGTCCAACATATTCGACGGAACGCCGGCCCCGGTGTCTTCCACCGTCAGCAGGACGCTTTCCGGCCTTTCCTCGATGTACATGGTCACCCGGCCGCCTTCCGGGGTGAATTTCAGGGCGTTGGAGAGGAGGTTGAGGACGACTTTCTCGAACTGGTCGGGGTCGATCGTCAATTCGACTGCGGTCAGCGGGTGCTGGAAGAAGAGGCTGATCCCCTTCTGGTCGGCCAGGACTTTAACCGAGCCGAGAATGTTTTCGATGTATTCGTCGAAATTCAGGGTTTTCGGGCGAAGCCGCATCCGTCCGGCTTCGAGCTTGTTGAGGTCCAGGAGGTTATTGATGAGCTTGAGGAGACGATAGCCGTTCTGCCGGATGGATTCGAGCGTCTCCTTCTGAAGGTCGGTGACCGTGCCCATCTTCTCCTGGATCATCGGGGGGATTGGGGCGAGCATCAGGGTGAGGGGTGTGCGCAGCTCGTGGTTGACGTTGGCGAAAAACTGCATCTTCACGTTGTCGATGGTTTTCAGTTTTTCGTTCGATTCCTGGAGCAGGGACGAGGTGTCTTCCAGCTTCATCCGCCCGGCCAGCTCGCGCTTGCGGATGCTTTCCATGATGGACGAGCCGAGGATGCCCAGGATGATCACGGCCGAGAGAAAGAACAGGTTGGCAAACGCGCCCTTGCTGTCGGCCGGAGAGCGGAAGAAACCCGGGACGGCGTAGCTGGCCCAGATCAGGGCGTAGAGGATGATCGTCGTTCGGAAGCGCAAGGGGACGATGACGACGATGCCCATGATGATCAAATAGAGGCCCTGGACGTAGGCCGTTTCGAATCCTCCCAGGATCTGGATCATGAGGGCGATCCCGGCCACGTCGACGATCGTCAGGATGATGGCGACGTTTTCCGCCCCCCGGTTGGTCCGGATGCGGCGGAGGTAAATGAACAATGCGGCGTGCACGGCCAGGACGACGAGGCGGATGATGAGGAACTCGGTGAACTTTGCCGGGGCGAAGATCCAGTCGAGGAGGAGAAATGAGGTGTAGAGGATCGCGCTGAAAATAATGACCCGGAGCGTCCGGCCATGCAGGTCGTATTCGCTTTCCAGGCGCTCGAAAAGGCTCTGATTCCGTTCAGCCATTGGATTCCCTCGGTTTCGCGACAATGACGTATCCCTGGGGAGGAGTCCCGAAGGATGGGATGGTCCGGACTCTGTCCCAGCCCGCCTCTTCGAGCAGCGCGGCCAGCTTGTCCGGGTCGAAGAAATCGAACGTGCCGGCTTCTTCCAGGTCGACCAGGGCCTGGGCGTCGTTGAGGAACGATCGCATGGAATCGAGGAGCCGGGCTTTGGGCCATGGGGCCGGGAAGGCGCTCTCGGGCAGGGCTTCGATCTTGTCCAGCAGGCGGGTGAACAGCCCGGAAGCGTCGGTGTCCGGGCGCATGCTCGAGAGGACCAAGCGGCCGCCCGGGGCGATGATCCGGCGGACTTCTCGGAGCGTCTCGACCGGATTGAACACGTAGGACAGGACGAGGCTCATCAGAACCTTGGTGAAGCTTCCGTCGACGAACGGAAGACGCTCGGCCGCCTCGAGGCCGCCGGGGAACGAGAGCTTGCGGAACACCGGTCTCCCCGGGGCAAGCCGCTGGACGTGCCGGGCGGCCAGATTGAAATCCCGGATCGTCCGGTATTCGGCCAGCTCGAATTCGCCCTTCAGTCGCCGCTCCGTTTCCGGCGTGATCTCCTCGCCCCGGAGAATCCGGTGCAAGGAGGGAGAATACGCCTCGTCGATCCGAATGGCCGATTGGAGGGGCATGTTTTCGACCTGCTCGGCCAATTCTTCGAACCGGCCGATTTCGCCGGCCAGGAACCGGCGAACCGGGATGAAACGGTTCAGCTCGGCATCGAGAACGAGAGCTTGGAGCCGGCCCGCTTCCTTGAGAACCGGGGCCCGGGAGGTGAGCTTGCGGTAGGCCCGGCCCAGGGCTTCCGGAATCAGATCCGCCAGCATGATCCGGGACGGCAAGGCCGCGCCGGCCTGGAGGAGATATTCGACGAAGTTGCCCGTCCCTCCGCCGAGGTCGAGGAAACGGTCCGGCGGTTCCAGGTCCAGAGCCGTCCGCTGGTCCTCCATGAGCCCGCGGTAATCGTCCGACAGGGCCATCGTGTCGAAGCCGAGAAGGTTGTTCTCGCCGACGAGATAGTGGGTCCAGTACGTCCGCTTGTTTTTCAGGTTGCGGGCGGGGATGCGGTCCTTCTCCGCTCGGCGCATGAATTCGAGGTTTCTCCGGTCCGGGATAGCGGTTTCGATCATCGTCCCGTGGAGGAAGCGATGGACGAGGGCGGTGATCGTTCCGAAGAGGCGGAGGGCCTCGGCCGACGTCCGGGCATTGTGTCCCAGCGGAACGGACAGCACTTCTCGCGGGGCGTCGGCTTTAATGCTCATCACATCCCGGACGAATTCCGCCTTGACCCAGTTATCGTACTTGCCGTAGATCCAGGTGATGGGGAGGTTGATATGGCGCATGTCCTCCCGGGCCTGGTCGAGGGTGGCCACGCCGGAGGCCACGACGTCGGCGGCGTAATTCTTCATCCGGATCAAGTTGCCGAGAATAGGAATGATCCCGAGGTCGATACCCAGCTGGTGCTGTTCGAGGAGGTCGAGCCCGCAATTGACCTTGTTCATCAGGTCGCGGAACTCCAGCGTCCCCAGGCAGGAGATCCAGTACTGGACGCGGCGGCGGACGGCTTCGTCCCGGAGGGCGATCCGGGCCTCCAGGGCCGAAAGCGAGAAGGTCGCGAGGATCACCGGTCCGGCCGTCATTGTCGGGTTGGCCTCCATCCAGTCGAGGACGGCTCGCAGGTCGTCGGCTCCCTGGCTGAGGCTGGCGTTGGCCATCTCCAGCGGCGGCTCCGAGGCTTCCGGGTCCTTGTGGCTTTCGCCTTTGCGGCGGATGCCGTCATAGCGGAATACGGCCAACGGCCGGCCGGCCCGCCGGAAATTTTCGACGAGGGTCAAAGCCAGGCTAAACAGCGTTTCCTTGGTCTTGCCGAATGCGGGCGGGATCAAAACGACGGGGACGGGTGAGTCATCGAGGGGATAAGACGAGTTGAGAAGGCCGACGATTTCCTCGCCCCGGCTGTTTTCGAGGCGGATGACCATGGGCGGCCGGTGGGACAATTCCTGAAAAATGGCCGGCAGGCTTGGGTCGACCTCCGCCGCGGTTTTTTCGGCCGCAACCGGGGGGTCGGTGCTCCGGCGGTGGGGGTGGACGGTCTGGATGCTTAAGCGGCCGATTCCGAACTGCAAGCCGTAACGATACCCCGAGCAGCCATTGTCGCCAATCTGGACGACGTTGCGGACCTCGCCCCGCTCTTCCCGGATCATCAGGCCGTTGTCGTAGATCCGGATCGGCCCCACCGGAGTACCGGGGAGAAGGGCGATCGAATCACCGTCGGCGAGGAAGCTCGCCCCGGTGTCCGAGAGGTCGACGATCGGACCGGTGATTTCGTCGGTAAACGGCGGCGGGAGGACGAGCTCCAGGCGAAGCCCGGTGATCGGCGCTTCCCGTTTCAGGGACCGCTTTTCCGAGTAGAAAAGAATTCGGGGGAAGAAGCATTCGACTTGGGTTCCATCCTCGGCGATGCTCCGGATCGTCGTTTCGAAGTTATATGTGGCGTATCCGAACTGGAAGGACATGAACACCGAGTCGCCGGTTTTGAACCGAATCCGGAGGTCCTTTCCGCTGAGAACGCAGGTCCGGCCTGGGTCGATCCGCTCGAGGGTCAGTGTCGCCGGTTTCCGGGAGTGGGCGGGAAGAGCGGTGATTTCGGTCCTCCCCCGCCGGGCTTCTTCGAGGAGCTCCAGGATTTTATCGAGGGAGGGGAAGGCCACCATCTCCGAGGTCTTCAGCTCGGGATAGCGAACCTTGAGCTCGGCCAGGTCCTTGGGCGAGACGGTTTCGGCCAGCCGGGCGAAGATCCGTTTCCGGGCATCATCGTCCGCCGGGCGGAAGGCGATTCCGAGGCCGCCTTCGTTTTTTTCCGAGCGGACGACGATCCCTTCCACCCGGCAGACTTCGTCGTCGGAAATACGGAGCAGGAACGGCCGGGCCGTCCCGATCTCCAACCGGGCGGCCGTCTCGAGAAACATTCCCGTTTCGCTGAGGTCGCGGAGGATGGCCGGCTCGGCTCCGCCCATCTCGACCCGGATCGGCTCCTCCCCGGGAATCGAGACGCGAAGGAGGGACCGTTTTTCCCGATCCAGGCGGGCGATCTGCCGTCGGACCTCCAGGCCGAGATCCTCAACTTCGACCGGGCCCTCGAGGATGACGTCCTCCGGCCCGATCAGAATCGAGTTTTTTAAGGCGGCGGCTTCCGACGGTCCGGCGACAATGATTTTCACCATCCGGTCGGAGGTCTTCAGGGAGTCCTGTAAAGCCCGGACAAAATCGATGGGGTCGGCGGAGATGGCCGCCGGATCATGGAGGATGAGGCAATCGAGAGAGCCCAGTTTTTCCGCCCAATAAAACGCTTCCAGGGAGCTCCGGGCGGAGAAAAATTCGGCGCACCCGTTCATGGCCGCCTTGAAGGCGGCCAGGCGGCCGGGACGGCCGTCGACGATTAAGGCCCGGGGCCGGAGAGGAGCGGCGGCCGGGGCAATATTTGAAGGAGAATTCATGGGGTGATGTCGGTTGCAGCTTTCGGCGGAATTAACGCGTTGTCAGGGGGAAGAGAAAGCGGTTCCCTCCTTAATATGCCACAATATCTATAGGACTGCATTGTAATTTACACAATTTTGTGTGGTTTTAGCGAAAAAGTCAAGGAAAAATTGAGTCAAAGGGGTAATTTCTCGTTGTCAGGAGAGGCGTAATCGAGTTTGGGAACCGGTTGACAGGGGTACCGAGCGCTCCTATAGTTATTCCTCCGCCCGCCTTACCGTCCGAAAGGAGGATCGTTTATGAAGCGTGGTTCCCTTTTTTCCGCGTTTGCCCTGTTTCTTCTCTTGGGTTTTCCAGCCGTTCCTTCCGTCGGCCAAACCGGCTCGACGGTCGAGCCGGCGATATCCTCCGTCTTGCGCTGGCGGTCGATCGGTCCTTTTCGCGGCGGGAGGACCCGGGCGGTCGCCGGGGTCCCTTCCCAGCCGAACGTGTTTTACATCGGTGTCTGTAACGGCGGCGTCTGGAAATCGACGGACTATGGCCGGGTCTGGGTTCCGATATTCGACGATCAGCCGACCGGTTCGATCGGGGCGATTGCCGTCGCCGCCTCGAATCCCGACATCGTCTATGTCGGCAGCGGCGAAGGCCTTCAACGACCCGACCTCTCGGTTGGCGACGGCATCTATAAATCCCTCGACGCCGGCCGGACCTGGACCCATCTCGGACTGCGTGAGGGCCAGCAGATCCCGCAACTCGCCGTCGACCCGCGGAACCCGGATCGGGTCTTTGCCGCCGTCTTGGGTCATCCTTACGGCCCGAACGCCGAGCGCGGGATCTACCGCTCGACGGATGGAGGGCTCTCCTTTAAAAAAGTCCTGGGCAAGGATGAGAATACCGGCGGATCGGAAATCGTGATCGATCCGGCCGATCCGAGCGTTGTCTACGCCGGCCTCTGGGAGTCGCGCCAGGGCCCTTGGGAAAATGCGGCTTGGAGCGGTCCCGGCGGCGGATTGTTCAAGTCGACCGACGGCGGCGAGACCTGGCGGCAGCTCCAACCGGCCGGAACCGAGCCGGTACTCCAAGTCAACCTGGCGATCGCCCCGTCCGACTCGAAACGCCTTTATGCCGTCGTCGCCTTGCCCAGGGGACAGGGGATTTTCCGGTCCGACGATGCCGGCGAAACCTGGCGACGGGCGACGACCGATTCCCGCCCCTCCGGCCGGATCGGCGGCGGGGACCTGCCGCGCCTTTCCGTCCATCCCCAAAATCCGGATATTCTGTTCGTCGCTTCGACCGTCTCCTGGAAATCGACGGATGGAGGGCAAACATACACCGCTTTTCGCGGCGCTCCCGGCGGCGACGACTACCAGAACATCTGGATCAATCCGCACAATCCCGATATCCTGCTCTATGCCGCCGACCAGGGAGCCATCGTCACCGTCAACGGCGGGAAAACCTGGAGCTCCTGGTACAACCAGCCGACGGCCCAGCTCTACCATGTCGCGGCCGATAACGGCTTCCCGTACCGTGTCTACAGCGGCCAGCAGGAGAGCGGCTCGGCCGGCGTCCTGAGCCGGGGAGACCATGGGCGGATCACTTTTCGCGAGTGGAGCCCCGTGGCCGTTGACGAATACGGCTACGCCGCGCCCGATCCGCTCGATCCGGATATCGTCTATGGCGGAAGGAGCGTGACCCGCTGGGACCGCCGCACGGGCCAAGCCCAGACGGTGGGCCCGAAGCCCGTGCGATCGGCCGATTTCCGCACGCTCCGGACCGTCCCGGTCGTGTTTTCGACGGTCGATCCGCGGCGTCTGTATTTCGCCTCCAATTCCCTCTGGCTGACATCCGATGGAGGGGAAAGCTGGGCCCAGATCAGTCCCGACCTGACTCGAAAGACGTGGGACGTGCCGGCCGGCGTAGGAAAGTACCGGGACGATCCGTCAGCCCGGCCTTCCCAGCGCGGAGTCATCTACACGGTTGCCCCATCGTATGTCGATGTCGACAGGATCTGGGTCGGGACCGACGACGGCCTCATCCATACGACCGCCGACGGCGGAATAAATTGGACCGACGTGACTCCTCCCGGCCTCAAGCCTTGGGAGAAAGTCTCGCTCATCGACGCCGGCCGGTTCGATCCCCGGACGGCTTACGCGGCAATCAACACCCTCCGGCTGGATGAGATGCGGCCCCGGATTTATCGGACCCATGACGGCGGAACGACCTGGACGGCCATTATCGGCGGCCTGCCCGATGGAGCCCCGGTAAATGCCGTTCGGGAGGATCCCCGGAAAAAAGGCTTGTTGTTTGCCGGCACGGAACGGGAAGTTTTCGTGTCCTTCGATGATGGCGCCCGCTGGCAGTCCCTCCGGCTCAACATGCCGGCGACCTCGATGCGCGATCTCCTTGTCAAAGACGACGATCTGGTCGTGGCCACACACGGCCGCGGCTTCTGGATTCTCGACGATATCACTCCCCTGCGTCAGGCAGCCGAAGCCGCGGCGACGCCGGGGCCGTTTCTTTTCGAGCCTCAAGCGGCTTACCGGGTCCGCTGGAATATGAATACCGACACGCCGCTTCCGCCCGACGAGCCGGCCGGGCAAAATCCGCCCGATGGAGCGGTCATTGATTATCTGCTGAAGGCTCCGGCCAAGGGGCCCGTCACCCTGGAAATCCTCGACGCCGCTGGACAAACGATCCGCCGCTATTCGAGCGAAGACCCGTCCGAATATCCGACGCCGGAAACCGCGGCCGTCCCCATTCACTGGTACCGGCCCCCGCAGAAGCTTCAGACCGGGACCGGGGCTCATCGGTTCGCCTGGGACATGCGCTATCAATCCTTGCCGGGCGGCGGCGGGAGAGGACTCCCCATCGCCGCGACTCCTTACGATACGGCTCCGACGCCCAATTCCATCTGGGCCGCGCCCGGGACGTATACGGTGAAGCTGACCGTCGACGGAACGGCCCTGACCAGGCCGCTGATTCTCAAGATGGACCCGCGGGTGAAAACGGCGCCGGAGGGCCTGGCCCGCCAGTTCGCGCTTTCTAAAATGCTTTATGATGGAGCCGTCGAAGTCCAGGCCGCAACCGGCGAGATGCGCGCCTTGCGGGCGCAGGTGAAATCGCTTCAGGAAAAAGCTTCTTCGGCCGGAGGCGCGGCCGCCAAAGCGCTGGCCGAATTCGATCAAAAAGCATCCTCGGTCGAGGGCGCCGGAGCGGGAGCGGGAAGGGCGGGCGGCGTCTCCGGTGGCGGTCCGGAAACGCTGTCCGGCCTTGTTGGCTCGCTGACGTCGCTGATGAGCCTCCTCCAGGGGGCCGATGCGGCTCCGACGACCCAGGCTGCGGCGGCCGTCAGGGAACGGCTCGAGGGGTTACGCGCTCTCCGCGAGCGCTGGACATTCCTTAAGACAAAGGAGCTTTCCGACTTGAACGCGGTTTTGAAAGAATCCGGCCTGCCGGAAATCAAGCGCTAATTCTTTTGGTTCTCTTCCAGTTTGTGTTGGTAGGAGTTTCCGAGAATATGGCGGCCTTCCCTCACGCGTCCGGATCTTAACGGCTTTTCTTGATTGGCCTGGCTTGGCGGCGAAGAACTCGCGTCCCGGAAGACCTTCTAACGGCTCAAGGCGCGGGACGCTCAAACATCTTCGCTCGGCCGGCTTCTTCCGAGCCGGCTTCCCAAGCAGGCATCAAGAAAAGCCTAATCCGGACGATGTTCGCTCCAGCCGCCATAACCTCCAATCTCCACCCACACAATATGGAAGAGAGCCATTCGTTTTCGGATTCCTTTGGCCTTTAGGCCCGGATTTCGGGAAGGCAGAAGCTGATCTCGTGACTCCCACCGCAGCCGCGGCAGACGGCCCGGGCTTCGAGGGTTTCGCACTTCAAACCTTTGGACGTGTTTGTCCCGATGGTCCAGCTCCCGCGGCACGTTTCGCAAAAGCGGGGAAGGACGAGGCGGACGGTCAGGCAGGCGTCCGGGTTTTCCCGAAGTCCTGACCCGGCGGGTGTGAATGCGAAAAGGCAAGTCGTGGATGGACCGGAGCTCGTCCAAAAGTGAGCGGAAAAACGACAGCGAATCGGCCGATTTCCGGACGAGCCAGGTCCCGGGCCGCTTGCGTCCTCATGTTGAGGGGAAGGCAGGCGGCGTAGGTTAATTCCTTGCTCAGGGACCGGATGACGGTGTCGCGGAGCGTCCGGCCGCGGAGTGCGGACTTGGTGAAGAAGGCGGCTACCCCCAGGTATCCGAACTTGGAAAGGAAATCGGCATCGTGGACCAGCGTCGGCGACCGGATTCCCGACGCTCGTTTCGTTGTACAAAGCCCGAAGGGCCGCGGCGACGGCCTGCCGGTCGGCGGCTTTCATCCGGGTTTTCGGGAGCATCTTTTCCGCCAAGGCGGCGGCCGTCTCCTCCTCCGCGGTTTGATCGGCGTGGTAACGGCCGCCGGCGAATTTTCCGGCGTCGTGAAACAGGGCGGTGACGGCGGCCAGAACCGGGTTGCGTTTTTCGGTTTCGGCCAGCTTGAAAGCCAGGCCGGCTACATGGAGGGTGTGCTCCCAGAGAAAGCTCCCCTCGGCTTCGGGAGTGTTCCCGGCGAATTTCCGCTCGGCCTCAACGATCAGGGCTTGGACTTTTTCCAGAAGCCCGGGGTAACGCTCCGCCAAGACCGCGGCGAATCCTTTTTTCGTTTTCAGACCGGGCATGGCCCGATTATACCTGAATCGCCCGCAACTTTTCCCTCGCGGAATGCGTATGTAAGGTTGACACTCGGATCAAAGGAGCTTTTATGTCGAGAAAGCGTGTCGGGATCTTGATGCTGGTCGCGGCCTTTTGCGCCGCCTTTTCCTTCGCGGCGGCGCCCCAGGCGGCGAAGACGGATAATCCATATGCCGCGCTTTGCGGGGACTATCTCTTCGACCTCAGCGCCATCGATAGCGGTTCACTCAACGTGAAGGCGTTTTTCGAGAACGGGCAATTTTTCGTCCAATCCTCCCGGTCGGAAACGCCGGATGTCCTGACTCCGGTCGAGGGCAAGGAATTGAAATTTACCCTGGACGACCCCGACGAGGGGCGCTGGGACGTCGAGTTCCTTAAAAACGACGCGGGGAAGATCACCCGCCTCCATCTCGTCAACGCGACTCTCGGGCTCGACATCACCGGAGACAAAGTCGAAAAATAGCGTTCCGGCTGGACAAGACGGCGCATCCCAGGGAAAATAGAGCCCGAGAGTTCAATCCCGGGACTGGGGTGCCGTTATGAAAAAATGGTTGACTGCGGTTTTTGCTTCGGGAGCGTTCTTGGGACTGTGCGGGAACGTCCCGTTGTTTTCCCAAAGCCCTCTCGAATCCTACCTGGAGATCGAGCTGAAGCGGATCGAGGAAACCTATCGGCTGCTCGATCAATTTGCCGGATCGATCTGGCCCGGCTGGAAAAACTATCCGGAGATTCAATTCCGGGTCCAATATCCCAACCTCGTTTTTCTTCTCCTTGGACCGAGAGGAGCTGTTCCCGCCGGGTATGAGGCCGTTCCCGGACGGATGCTTCGGGGAAAGGCCGTTTATCTCAACCGGAAAGAAGAGCTTCCGATCAAGCTTCAGCCGCCGCTGATCGGCGGCGGAGGGGGCGGTTTGTCCATCCGGATCATGCTCCAGCAAAGCAAGATCTCGCCGGAGGACGCCGCCCAGGCGATCGAGAAAAATAATACGGAGAAGAATCCCGGGTTCCAACCCCCATGTTCGAGCGAGGCCGAGATCCTGCTCTATGTCCACGAGTTTTTCCACGGCTTCCAGGAAGGCGTGGCCGCGAAGGTCAGAGCGGCCGATGAAAAGCGGAAGAAGGAAGGCAGGGCCGCGGAAAAGACGGTGAAAACCGAGGTCGAGGAAGAGCGCGATTTTGAAGTCAATCCCGAATACTCGGTCTATTCCCACATCGAGGGATTGGCTCTCCTGGACGCCTTCCGGGAGAAGGACAAAGCCAAAGCCCTGGAATCATTCAAGGACTACAGCGTCGCCCGGGAGGTCAAGCATGGCCGGTTCATGAGCCCGGGCGCAGTCGCCTTCGAAACCAATACGACCCTGATGGAAGGAACGGCCAGCTATTCCGACGCCAAAATGGCCATGCTCATCCGGGAAAAAAAATACCGTCCGAACATGAGGCCGGCGGATGATCCCTTCTTCTTCGATTTCCGTTTTGTCGACGGCTACGCCTACGAAAAAACCGTCCGGTCCATGGAAGAGATCATGGGCGAGACCCTGGACACCCTGGGAAAATGCTACACCTTCGGATTGTTCCAGTGCCTGCTTCTCGACCGGTTCTTCCCGGGCTGGAAAAAGGACGTCTTCGAGAGCGGTCTCAACCTGGACCAGATCACGGCCTCAAAGCTTCGCCTTTCGGAAAAGGAAAAGACCGCGGCGGCCGAACGGTTGAAGACGAAATATAAGTACGACGAGCTTTACGCCAAACATGCTCCTGTCATTAAAAACCGGGACGAAGTCAGGTCCCTGGTCACCGCCCGGAAAGGCAAAACTTACGTCGTCGATTTCCAGAGGACGAAAGAATTCATCATCCCCGAGGGACGGGGCCGGTACGTGGTGATCGGCGTCAAGGGCTACTATTTGAACGGCCTCAAGGAGTTCACGACGGGTGATGTCGTGTTGACGACCTGGGATACCCCCATCCACAAGCCGTTCATCTATTCCGTCGAATGGACGGATACCGAGGCCAAGCCCGGGGACAAGGGCCATGTCTTATACTATGAAAAAAAGGTCGGCGAAATTTATAAAAACGTCTTTTTCTCCACGCCCGGATTTACCCTGAAGGCTCCGGAAATCGAGATCAAGGAAGACAAGGAGAAGAACGAATTCCGCATCTTCATCCTGTCCAAGGTCGCCCGGTGACGATGACCCTGGCCGTCTTGGCCGGCGGGAAAAGCCGCCGGATGGGGCGGGACAAGGCCTTCCTCCCGGTTGGAGAGGCGACGTTGATTGAGGAAACGGTCCGGCCGCTGGAGAAGCACTTTGATGAAGTCCTCGTGGCGATCTCTCCGGGCCAGCCCGTGCCGCCGCTCCCTTGGCGGACGGTCGAGGACGAAGTCTCCGGCCAGGGGCCGCTGCGGGGCATCCTGACCTGCCTGCGGAACGCCCGCCATGAAGCCTGCTTCGTCCTGGCTTGCGACGCCCCCGGCCTTTCGGCCGCCGTCATTTCGAAAATCGTCTCCGCCTCGGACGGGGCGGATATCGCCGTCGCCGTCACGAACGGCGGCCTGAAAGAGCCGCTCTTGGGCGTTTACCGAACCTCCGTCATTCCCGAAATCGAGGCGCTCCTCGCAAGCGGTGAGCGGAGCATCCTGCCCCTTTTCGCCCGGGTCAAAACGCGCGAAGTCAGGCTCGAAAGCGCCGACATTCCGGTAAACGTCAATACCCCGGCCGAATACCGGGCGTTCGTCGGCAGGAGGCCGCGTCGATGAGAAAAGCGATTCTTCTTTCTGTTGTTTGGGTTTTTCTTGCGGCCGGTTTCATCGTCGCGGGCGCGGAGGGATTGATCCCCTCGTCTTTGACCGTCGTCTGCGCCGGCGACAGCCTGATGCGGCCCGTTCCGGCCCATTTCGGGGAGCTGGCCCCGGAAGAAGGCTTCGACCTGACCATCCACGAGTGGGCTCAGGGAGGCTTGAGCTCGGAAACCTACCTGTCCTTTTTCTTCCAGAACTTTCCGGATTGGTCCGAAACCCGGTGCGACGCGATCCTTTTGCAGCTGGGAACCAACGACGTTGTTCCGATTCTCGAAGGAAGACGGAGCCGGGAGGAATTTTGGAACAATCTCATGATGATCGTCCGGCAATTCAAGAGCCTTCGCAAACCGGACGGCCGACGCCCCTTCGTCTTCCTGGCGACGGTCCCCTATTTCTGCGACCAGTCCGAAAGTCTCGAAAAAAATCGGATCGTGGATTCGATCCTTAATCCTGTCCTGATGGAAATTGCCGCGACCGAAGGCGTGATCCTGGTCGATCAGCACCTGGTTCTCCGGAACCGGCCGGATTATTACGACCCGGATTGTGTCCACCCGAATGCGGCCGGGGAAATCGCGATCGCCCGAAACTGGCTCCGGGCGTTGCGGGCAACTTTGCTTTCATAAATCCTTGATTCTGTCGGCGGCCATCTTCCGTTTGAAGCCCTTGGCGGAAAATCACCCCGGCTTCTTCATCGGAGTGATGACCAGGATGAGCGTCAGGATGAGAAAGAGAAGCGTTAAAAGGGGAAAGACTCTCCAGAACATCCGGCTGAGCCGTCCCGGCCGCTCCCGGCGGCCGTCCATCAGCTCGCGGTCCTCCAACGGACCGGCGACCAGGACCATGCCGAGGAGCGCATACAGGGACGCGGAAAGAATGAACGCGAGGGCCGCGGCGATTTCCTTGACTTCCCCGTGGACAAAACCGAACATGGTCTGAATCAGCCCGATCAGGAGGGCGATGAAACCGGTCATCCCAAAACCAAAGGTCAGCGCTTTGGCCCCGGCTCCGGCCCCCAGGAAAAGGGCCAGGGCGATCGCCCCGCCGAAGATGACGAGGGCCGCCGGGCCGTGGAACATGATTTTAACGGCGGGCATCGGCCCGTCTTGCGGGACACCCCGGACGAGGAAGAAAAACATCAGCCCGAGGATGACGAGAAAAAGGACATAACCGGTCGTCCGCTCGAAAAGGAGGCTTTGGCCCGGGACCGGCTTTGCCTTCGCGGCGGTTCCGGCTTTCCCGGCCGGGAGGGAAAGCTTGATGGACGGAACGAGGAGGATGACGGCCAGAACCAGGCCGTAAAGAGTGACGAGGAACGACTGGCTCATCCGGGAGGTTATGTCCGCGATGCCCCCGCTTCCTCCGCCGAGGATGGCGACGAAATTCAGGATGCTCCCGAGGACGCCCAGGATCCAGGCGTTGCGGGCGGCCGCCTCCCAGAAATAGGCGGCCCGTTTCATGTCTTCCGGCGGCCCGGGACGGCCGGCGGCGTGACGAAACGCGGCCGCGATCTCCCGGCGCGAAAATCCCATCAGAACCGAAGCTGCTGTTCCCAGGAGAAGAAAGAGCAATCCGGCTTTATTGGCCATCCCGGTCAAGAGCCCGGAAAAGGCGACGGCAGCGATGAAGGCGGCGGCGACAATCCAGCGGATGACGGATCCGGTCATGATCTTGCCTCCTGTTGCGATACCTCGGCCTTGAATTGGGCGATCCGGTCGGCCAGCGGATTTCGGGCCTGTAAGCCCTGGAGCGCGAATCCGGCGAGCAGCATGAGGATCGCCAGGGTGGCCCAGAGCCCCCGGCGGAACAGCCAGGCCGGGACCTTCGCGCTTTTCGTCCGTTGTCCCGCCCCGGCTCGAAACGCCGTAATTCGGTTCCGCATGCCGGCGGCGACATCGTCCGGAAGGTCGTCGGCCAGGACGGCCTTGAGAAGGTCGTCCGGATTGTCGGCGGAGCGATGGTTGAGATTCATGTCCCGTTCTCCTTCCCCGCTGCTTCGCTTCCCGCGGGGAGCCGAAAATCGGCCAACTGCCGGGCCAAGGCGGCTTTCCCCCGCATAACGTGGACCCGGGCCGTGGACGGGGAGCAACCCATCGCCTGGGCGATGGCCTCAAAAGGCTGCTCCTCGATGAGGCGCAACAAGATCGCGGTCGCCTGCCGCCGGGGCAAACGGCCGATGGCCTCGAGGACCGCATCGTGCAGCTCCCGGCCTTCGGCCGTTTTCTCGACCGGCGCGGCTTCGTCGGGAGCGGGGCGTTCGGGGAGTCCCGGGATTTCGCGGCGGATGCGGCGGCGGCTTTTCCGCAAAGCATCCCAGGCTTCCGTAATCGCGATCCGGAGGATAAGGGCTTCGGGATTCGGGTGACGAACGACCGTGCCGCGCTTTTTCCAAACGACGGTCAGGGCTTCCTGAAGGGCATCCTCGGCTGCCTCTCTCTCCCGGACGATCCGCCAAATCGTGCGCATCATTCGCCCTTCAATCGGTCTGACGATGATGTCGTAATCGAATTCCGGATTGTCCATCGCGGCCGCCTCGGCGGGATAAATGTATTCCCGGGCGGCCGGGAAATCAAATCCGGTCGGCATGGCGCGACTCTCCGGCTCTCGCTCCTCAAGCCTCGATCGGCGTGACGACCATAAGGACGAAACTGAGAATATTGCTGATGGCTTTCTCGTTGTTCCCGGCTTTCATCTCGGCCAGGGCGGAATCGAGAAACCGCCCGCATATTTTCATCGCCATTTCCAAGCTCGCTTTTTGCCCGGTGTAGGGAGATTTAAGCTCCTCCGGTAACTGCCAGGCCGCTCCGTTTGCGACGAGCTTGTAGGCCAATCCGAGATACTGGCGAATCTTGTCGGAAAACAGGTTTTTCTCCGCGAACGAGCTCTTGACCCATTCGATTTTGGTTTTATATTCCGCGGCATAATCTTTACCGGGCAGAATAATCAGCGAGGCATCCAGGGCCTCGATCAGGACTTTATCGATGCCGTCGGGCTTGAAGTTCGGGTCCAGGATGTAGGCCCGGATCTTGGCGATCGTCGCTTCGGGTTTCGACTCCGAAGCCCGGAGGACGGGCAAGGCGGAAAGGAAGAGAAGGCTCAGGGCGATGAGGGCGATCGGTCGGCGATGATTCATGGGAGTCTCCTATAGGATGGCGGGGCTATCGGCCCCTCCATCCTGTAACCGTCCGCAAGACCTCTGGTGTTTACTTGACCTGCATTATTCACGAGCCGAGATGGCCCCAGATGCGAGACGCGGAGGGTGAAGCTGTGCTAGTCGCACTGCGAACCCTTCGCAACGAAGCAGATGGGGCCATATCGACTTGCCCGAAGGGTAAAAACTCAAATTTATTCATCTTTTTGAATACATAAGAAATAATAAAATCATGAGAATTTTTATGAATAATGCAGGTCGATTGACTTCCCGGGGGAGCGGCGCTACAGTCGGCCCATGATGAAGTATGCAATGCGGTTTGCGATTCTCGCCTGTTTTCTGGCCGGCCCTTCCTTGCCGGCGGTGGATATCCCGCTCCCCGATGTAGGCGGCGATCTCCGGTTTCTCGATTTGCAAGGGACGCCGTATGAGATGGGCCTCGCCCACGGGAAAGCATTGAAAACCGAGATCCTCGAGCTCGTCGGGCGATGGAAAGAGGACCTGGCCCAAACCTACGAGATGCCGGCCGGGGATTTTATCCGGAGGTTCCTGGCGTTTACGGATTTCAAGCCGGCCATCGAGCGCTGGACGCCCGGTCTCCTGGACGAAGTCCGGGGCATCGCCGCCGGGGCCGGACTGGATTTCGAGACGATGTTCGCTTATCAGCTGATTGACGAGATGTGGGTCCTAGGCCGGGAAGCCTCCTTGCAAAAGTGCACCTCCATCGCGGCCGGCCCGCGCGGGGGAATCCCCGCTTTCACCTCCCAGACGATGGATGTGCCGGGTCTCTACCACGGTTATCAAACCGTTCTGCGGATACGGGGCGAGGGGAAGACGCCCGAAGCCCTGGTCCTGACCATCCCGGGAGTGGTGGCCTTGACGGGGCTGAACGATCGGTCGGTCGGCGTTTGCGTCAACGCCGTCACGCAGCTTGCTTCTTCAGCCAAGGGACTGCCGGTCGCGTTCGTCATCCGGGGGCTTCTGCGGCAGACATCGGTTGAGGATGCCGAGAAATTTCTCCGGGACATGCCTCCGGCCGCGCCCCAAAATTATATGCTCGGCGGTCCCGGGAAAGCCGTCTGTCTCGAGCGCTCGCCCGGCCGGATGGCCGCATTCGTGCCTTTCGAGGGAGCCGAGTTCACCTTTCACACAAACCACCCCGTGGTCAACGATGACCTGGCCCCGCGCTTCGCTGAAAGTCTCAAGAAACAGGGGATCGGCTTGGCCGAATACGGCTCCCGGTGCGGCCGCTTCGCCCATCTCCGGAAGACGCTTTCCGATAACGCGGCGGTTCTTGATCTGGCCGTGCTCAAGGCCATTTACTCCGACCGTGACTCGGGCATCAACAATGGGAACACCTACGGCTGCGTCATCATGTGGCTTGGCGCCGAGCCCGTTCTTCATGTCGCCGGCGGCCGCCCGGACGAAGCTCCCTTCCAAACGTTCCGTTTTTCGTCTCCCGTATCCAAGTAACCAGCGGGAGCGCGAGGCTTTCTTCGACGAGGTCAAGACTTCCGGGGAGACAAGCCCAGGGGGATATCGTAAAACTGCAGTCGGCCGATAATCTCTGAGATGACGGCTGAGGAAAACGCGGCCCATTCGAGCCAGGCGGCCGCTTCGGGGAGGATCAAAGCCGTCAGCCAAAACAGAATCGCCGCGGCGAAAAGAATTGAACGGACCGCGAAGATTGCCGGCCAGGCCGGATTGGGGCGGAATCCCAGGGGGGTGGCTCTTCGCCCGGCTAAGCCGAACCGGGGAGCGAAGATAAGGTTGAAGACAAACGCGGCGGCGAGAAAAATCAGAACGGGAGCTTCCAGGCCTCCGATGACAAGTCCCGCCGTCAACCCTCCGAGAACGAGGGCGGAGGAAAAAAATGAGGCCGGCGTCCTCCAGGAATTCCAGTCCGGGACGGCCGGCAGGGTGTAGATTTTCGACATCATGAGAATACAGGCCAGCCCGGAGAGGGCGGCGACCGGCCGGAAGATTCCTCCGGCCTGAAGGCCGAGGGGCTCGTCAACGACCATCGCCGCCGCGGCCGCCTCGAACATCAGAAGGAGAAGAATTTCCCGGCTCAGCCAGGAGCGGCCGAGGTTAAGGATCGACCAAGGCGCGCGGAACGGCCGGCCGAGGTGAAACAGCGATAAAATGGCCGACAGGACCGCCGGGAGGAAGATCACGATCGCCGGGATTTGGCCGGTCGCGCCGGACCGGCCGAGCGCCGCCAGGACCCAGAAAGCCGCGGCGGCTCCCGCGGCGGCCTGGAAAAGCAGGGTGAAGAGGACGAGCGGCCATTCCCGGAAATTCATCTCGAAACTTCCTCCCGGTTGGTCGTAGCCGCGGCCAAGGCTTCCGCCCGGGCCGCCGCGGGATGGGGCTTGATGAGCAGCGCCGGCTTCGTCTGCGACTCCGGGGGCAGCGGGAAGACTTGGCCTTCTCCGCCGAGCCTGGTTTTCAGCTCCTCCAGCTCTCCGAAATCAAGGGCCCGCATGGGACAGCTCGTCACGCAGGCCGGCCGTTCGCCTATCTCCAGAAGGTCGAGGCAGAAATCGCATTTCGTCACGATGCCGGCTTCGGAGTCGAATTGGGGAGCCCCGTAAGGGCACGTCCACTCGCAGTACCGGCAGCCCAGGCACTTGGCTTTGTCGAGCGTTACGATCCCGTCGTCCCGCTTGGCCAGCGCGCCCGAGGGGCACCCTTTAATGCACGGGGCCTCCCGGCAATGCTGGCAGGAAATGGACAGGTTGTAGGCGGCGATGTCCGGAATCCAGGCCTCTCCGTCTTTCCGCCATCCGCCGCCGGAGACTTCGTAAACCCGGCGCCAGAACGAGCCCAGGGGGAGGTTGTTTTTATCCTTGCAGGCCATCTGGCAGGTCTTGCAGCCGGAGCAAGCCGAGGAGTCGAAATGGAAGGCGTATTGGAATTCGGGCATCATCAACGCCTCCCCGCCTTTTTCGTCTTGGCGGCCTGGACCATGATCGTGTGCTGGGCGTTCCCGAAGGCGAACGGCGTCCAACGCTCCGACGTCAGGACGTTGATGTTGCCGCCCCGGTCGACGCCGTCCTTGTCCGGATTCCACCAGGCCCCCTGGGGCACGGCGACAACGCCGGGCATGATCCGCTCAGTGATCCGGCAGCGGACGACGATCGCCCCCCGCTCGTTCCAGAGCTTGACCGGATCGCCGTCCCGGATCCGCCGCGGCCCGGCGTCGATCGGATTCATGAACACGCGCTGGGGAAATCCCTCGGCCAGGGCGGGATTGTTGTCATGAGTGGAATGAACCCGGGACAGGGCATGATGGCCGACGGCCTGAAGCGGATAAGCTCCGGCTTCGGGGCCGAAGGGGCTTTCCCATTCCCGGATATATTTGGGAACGGCCGGGATCTCTTCCGGCCGGCCGAGATTCCAGAGCTGCTTGGAAAAGATTTCGATTTCGACCCGAGGGAGTCGGAAGGGGATGTCCGTTGAGGGTCCTCCCGGAATTTGGCGAAGGCGACGGCCGGCTCGTCATCCGGCACGGCGTACATTCCGGCGTTCCTCTTCGAGCTCTTCGAGGGAGGGAGATTTCGGGATACCGTTTTTCCCGGTAACGGGCGAGTCCCCAATCGACCCAGTCCTTTCCGGTCCGGCCCTCGGTGTAGGCTTCGTAGAAGTCCCAGTCGCCGGGCCAGCTCCGAAGCGATCCAATAGTCGCTTTTTGCCTCTCCGGGCGGCTCGAGGATCTTCGGAGCGAGGAGGATGTCGTCGCCATATTTCCATCCGTCCTGGAGTCCCCAGGTTTCGAACTGGGTGCAGGCCGGCAGAACGAGGTCGGCAAACCGGGCTGTCGGGGTCAGGAAGTTGTCCTGGACGACGAGAAATTCGACCAGGCGTTCGTCCCGCAGGATCCGAGCCGAGCGGTTGACGTTAGCGTGCTGGTTGATGAGGATGTTGCTGGCGACCGACCAGATCAGCTTGAGGTCGGTCCCGAGCGATTCGACGCCTCTGAGGCCGTCTTCCCAGCCCATGTCCTTGCCCCGGAGGACGGCCTCGCTCCAGAGGAAGGACGGGATCTTGGCCCGGGATGGATTGCGCGCCGGTCGGAAAAATCGTCCACAGCGGGCCGCCGTTAGGGGCCTGCAGGGCGATGCCTCCGGCCCAGCCGCCCGGGAATCCCGACGTTTCCGGTGATCGCCGCCAGGACGCAGCCCGCCCGGACCGGCTGTTCGCCGTAGGCCCGCCGCTGCATCCCGTAGCCCTGGTAGAGGACGGCGGGTTTGCTCGTCGCGTATTCCCGGGCGATGCGGGCGATCGTCGCCCGGGGAACGGCCGTGATTTTTTCGGCCCAGGTCCGGCGTCTTCGGCAGGCCGTCGCGCGTCCCGAGGATGTAATCCTTGTAGCTTTCCTCGCCTTCGCAGCCCGGCGGCATTTGGGTTTCGTCGAAGCCGAGGCAATGCGTCCGGATGAAGTCCCGGTCGATGAGGCCCTCGTCGATCATCACGTAGGCCATGGCGCTCATCATGGCCGACGTCCGTCCCGGGCCGGATCGGGATCCATTCGTCGGCCAGGGCGACGGCGCTCAGGGTCATCCGGGGATCGAGGCAGACGACCCGGGCGCCCGCGCTCCCGCGCCTTCTTGATGAAATATTCGGAGTTGGTTCCGTCGCGCATCTCGGCCGGGTTCCAGCTCCACATCAGGATGAGCTGGGAGTTGAGCCAATCGCGCCGGTCGTTGCCGGTGATGTTCGTCCCGTAAACGGTCGGCGTGGCCGCGGAGATACAGGCCCAGGAATAGCTGTTGTAATAATCGACGCATCCGCCGAAGAGATGGAGAAGGCGCTCGGCCGTCCAGCGGCCGTTGGTCTGGTTATAGCTGCCCGTCCCGTAGGGGACGAACAGGGCGTTGTTGCCGTAGGTCTTCCGGATGCGGAGAAGCTCCGCGGCGAAAAGGTCCAGCGCTTCGTCCCAGGAAATGCGGGCGAACGACGCTTCGCCCCGCGGGCCGATCCGTTTAAGCGGATAAAGGAGGCGGTCCTTATGATGCTGGCGCCAGCGATAGGCCCGGCCGCGCAGGCAGGCCCGAAGCTGGGGCTGGTCCGTCGGCGTCGCCGGGTCGGTCATCGGTGTCGATCCGGACGATCGTGTTGTCCCTGACCCAGACCCGGAGGAGGCAGCGGCCGCCGCAATTATGGGCCGGGCATCCGGCCCGGACCATGCCGGGCGCCTTCCAGCGAGGACGGCGAGCCGGTCATGCTTTCCGACGGACGAGGGAAGGAAGGGCCGCGACCAGGGCGGCGGCGACGAGGCCTTCGAGGAGAATGGCCGCCGCGGGCCGCAAGGTCAGGCCTGGAGCGTGCCGGTAAAGAGGAATCCGGAGAGCTTGAGAAGCGCGGCGACGGCCGAGACGGACGAAAACCGCGCCCGGGCGGCCGGTTTCCCGGAAGGCCCGGGTCATGCACAAGACGCCGAGGGGAACCATGACCAGGCCGGCCAGACCCGGAACCGGTATGACATGTAGGAGGAATCCCAGGGTGGATTCGGCCAGGCCCCAGGCCGCGCCCCAGAGAAAGACGCGTCCTTTGATTTCTTTCGAACTTGCGTGGACATCTCTCCTATTTTAGGGCGAACGGTCCCCGGACACAAGGCGGGGATTGGGCATGGGAAGCGACTCGGCTTCGAAACAGACGCGCCGGCATTCGGGATGGGCTTTTAAGATGGCGGTCTCGATGCGTCGAATGGACCGGTGGATCTCCTCATCCTTGGCGCCGCGCTTGAACTGCACGCCCAGGTTCACCAGGAGGTTGTCCGGCCCCATGTACATGGTGAGGATGTCGCCTGCCCGCTCCACGTCTTCGATCGCCCTCGACGATCCCCCGGATCTCGGCAAGGACATCCTCGTCGGCTCCTTCGCCGATGAGCAAGCCCTTGGTCTCGAAGTGGCCAGGAGGAAATCGACCCCCATCAGCAGAATCCCGATGGCGATGGATGCGGCGCCGTCCAGATATGGATTATGGAAAACGTGCCCAAAAAAAACGCCCAAAAAGGCCAGGACGAGACCGATGAGCGCAGCCGTATCCTCGAAGAACCACGGTGAAGAGGCTCGGATCCTTGCAGTCTTTGATAAACCGCCGGCGCTTTTCGTCCCCTTGGCTTTCCGGAATTGGCCGTAAGCGACCGAGAAGGAGATCCCTTCGATAATGAAGGCGATCGCCAGGACGAGGTAGTTCACCGCCGGATTGGATGAGGCGGCGTCGGGAGCGACGTGCCGAATGTGGGCGATGCCTTCGTAAAGGGACATGCCGCCGCCGATGCCGAAAATGGAAACCGCCACCACGAGACTGTAGAAATACAAGTCCTTGCCGTGGCCGAAGGGATGCCGGCGCCCCGGGGGAGCGGCGGCCCGCTTGATGCCCCGGAGCAGGAGAAGCCCGTTGCCCGTGTCGACGATCGAGTGGATCCCCTCGGAGATCATCGCCGAGGAGCCGGTGATCGCCGCGGCGATGAACTTGGTGACGGCGATCGCCAGGTTGCCGGCGACCGCCGCCAGGACCGCAATCTTCGACCCGCTGTGCCGCGCCATGGTTTCTCCTTCCCGCATAGGATAAGGGCCCGGCGGCGAACCGTGTCAAGAAAAAAGGGGAAGGCCGGGCGGCCTTCCCCCGCTGGGAAATCGTCCGGACGGGTTATTTGTTTAAGAGGCCCCGGGCCTTGAGCAGGGCTTCGACCTTGGGCTCGCGCCCGCGGAAGGCCTTGTAGGAGTCCATGGCCTCGCGGGTGTTGCCGATGGAGAGGATATTGTCCCGGAAGCTTTTGGCCGTCTTCGGGTCGAAGAGGCTCGTTTCTTTAAAAGCTTGGAAGGCGTCCTTGTCCAGGACCTCGCTCCAGAGGTAGCTGTAATAACCGGCCGCATACCCGCCGTCGAAGATATGGGAGAAATAGGGCGTCCGGTAACGGACGATGATCTCGGGGATCATCCCGATCTTCTTCAGAAGCCGCGTTATCAAAGCTCTCGGCGTCCTGGATCGCGGCCTCGGCCAGGGTGTGCCAGGCCATGTCCAGGTAGCAGGCCGAGACGAATTCCACCGTGGTGAATCCTTGGTTGAATTGGCCGGATTTTTCGATCTTGTCCAGGAGAGCCTGGGGGATGGGTTCTCCCGTCTGGTAATGTTTGGCGTAGGTCTTGATCACCTCGGGATCCCCGGCCCAGTTCTCCATGATCTGCGAGGGGAGCTCGACGAAGTCGCGGGGGACGTTCGTTCCGCCGATCGAGGCGTAGGTGGTCTTGGCCAGCAGGTCGTGCAGGGCATGGCCGAACTCGTGGAAGAGAGTCATGGCCTCTTCAAAGGTGATCAGGGAAGGCTGGTCGGCCGTCGGTTTGGTGAAATTCCCGACGTTGTACACGATGGGGGTGATCAGCTTCCCGTCCCGGACTGCCTGGGAGCGGAAGGCGCTGGACCAGGCTCCGCCGCGCTTGGAGGGGCGGGGGAAATAATCCGAATAAAGGATGCCGATGTGCGTCCCGTCGGCTTCCTTGACCTCGAAGACTTCCACGTCGGGGTGGTAGACGGGGATGTCGGTCCGTTGGGTGAAGGTCAGACCCCACAGCTTGCCGGCCGTGTCGAAGGCGCCCTGCCGGACGGTCTTGAGCTCGAAATACGGCCGGAGGGCTTCGTCGTCGAGGTCATACTTGGCTTTCTTCAACTTGTCGGCGTAATACCACCAGTCCCAGGGCTGGAGCTTCCCGGCGACGCCGTCCTTGTTCATCATCGCTTCCAGCTCCCGGGCCTCTTTTTTGGCCATG
This sequence comes from Candidatus Aminicenantota bacterium, assembly GCA_963783665.1. Taxonomy (GTDB): domain Bacteria; phylum Acidobacteriota; class Aminicenantia; order Aminicenantales; family UBA4085; genus JAAZPG01. The sequence goes on from CAWANZ010000003.1 coordinate 510,870, forward strand.
GCCAGGGCCGGATTCCAGACCTGGTCGAGGAGTCCGTTCACGCCGGCCGGCGTTTTGGCCATGTTATCTTCGAGAACGAAGTCGGCCATGGGTCTTGTAGCCCAGGAGATTGGCCTGGGTCACCCGCAGGGCGGCGATTTTCGGGGCGATCGCCCGGTTGTCCGCCGCGTTGCCGTTGGCTCCCCGGCTGATGAAAGCCTTGAAGAGCTTTTCCCGCAGGTCGCGGCGCTGGGAATACTGGAAGAAGGGGATGCAGGAGGGCTTGTGCAGGGTGAAAACCCATTTGCCTTCCAGGCCCTTTTCCTTGGCCGCCTCGGCCGCTCCGGCGATGATCGCCGTCCGGGAGCCCGGCCAGGTCTTCCTGTTTGTCCAGGACGAGGGCGAAGCCGTTGTCTTCGGCCAGGAGCGTTCTGGCCGAATTTCTGGGTCAGGACGGCCAGCTCTTCGTTGACTTTGCGGAGCTCGGTTTTTTTCGTTTCGTCCAGGGCGGCGCCGCTGCGGATGAATCCCTTGTAGGTCAAATCGAGCAGCCGGGCCTGTTCCGGACCCAGTCCGAGAGCGTCTTTCTGCTGGTCGTAGACGGCCTTGACCCGCTCGAACAGCTTGGGGTCCAGGGAGATGTCGTCGCCGTGCTTGGACAGGATCGGGGCCAGCTCGGCCTCGATTTTCTGGAGCTCGGGATTGGTATGGTTGCTGGTCAGGGCGAAGAAGACGTAGGCCGACCTTGTCTTAGAAGGCGGCCGCTGCGCTCGATCGCTTCGACGGTGTTGGCGAACGTCGGCGGCTCGGTCGAGGCGGTGATGGCCGCGATTTCCGCTTTTTGCCGGGCCATGCCTTCCTGGAAGGCGGGCATGAAGTGGGCTTCCTTGATCTCGCCGAACGGCGGCGTGCCGAACGGCGCCGTCCATTCCGTCAGGAACGGATTGACGACCGGGGCTGCGGGCGCTTCGGCTTCTTTTTTTGCGCAGGCCGAGGCGAGCATGGCGAGGGCGAGGACGAGAAACGAGGGATTTCTTCATGATGTCGATTTCTCCTTGTCCGGCGGGGCCGGAAGATGGATTTTGAAGGCCGTCGGTCGATTTCAGGATTTCTAAAAATTCGGACAAGACCATGGCCGTGGCCCCCCAGATTTTATGCGGGCCGAAGGCGTAAAACGGGACCTGGCGCGGCCCGATGTCGAAGGGCCAGGTTTCGCGTCCGGAGGGTTGGTTTCGTCGAGAAGATGGGCCAGGGGAGTCTCGATGATTTCGTCCACCTCCCCGGGTTGGGGGACGAACAGCCGGCGGGATGTCGGTCACGCCGACGAACGGATAGATGCAGTAATCCGACTTGGCGGGATATATAAGCGGAGTCAGGGCTCCCAGAACGCGGATCGTCTCCGGGAATGACGCCGACTTCCTCCCGGGCCTCGCGGACCGCCGCTTCGGCCGGGGTTTCGCCGTCCTCGACATGGCCGCCGGGAAAGGCGATCTGGCCTTTGTGATGAACGACCGTCTGGGGCCGCCGGATGAAGACGAGATGGGCTTTTCCTCCGCGCGGATAGAACAGGGCGAGGACGGCTCCGTGGAGGCAATCGTCCCCGGTTTCGGCGTATGTTTTCTGGCCGGGCGGCGGCGGGTCGGGCATCATCCGGAGCTGGGCCGGAAGAGCCCGGGAAGCGGACTCCGGAGCCGGCTTTCGAGGTGATGAAGGGCCGCCCACATGAAGCCGTATTATACAAATAAACGAGAGGCGTTCGGGCGAACTTTTCCCTTCCGTTTACGTTTATAATGATGATGGAGAGGTTTGTATCTTTTTCGCCGTCTTTGATCGCGTTTGAGGAGATATCATGAATCATGATATGCCTGAAACGTAAGAAAGGTCTTCTGGCCGGGGTTATGGCCGGCCTCCTTATTGCGGCCGGGGCCGGGTCCGCTTTCGGCCAGAGCGTCGATATCCCGTCCAAGCACTGGGGGATGAGCTTCGGCAATTCGAAGGAATTTACCGGCTTGCGGTTCAATTTCCGCGACAGCGGCGTCGTCCGGATCACGGGATCAACATCACGCTCTGGACCCCAAGGAAGATGGAAAACGACGATTCGGTCGTCACCGGATTGTCCCTGGGCTTGGTGCCGGGCGCCGGCCATTTGGCCGGCGTTCAGCTGGCCTGCTCGGGGTCGGGGGGAGCAAAAGCGTCGTCGGCATACCGGGCGGTCTTCTCGGCGCGGGATCCGGCGGAAGCATGACCGGCTTGAGCTTCGGCGGCCTGGGCGTGGGGGCCGGGGGCAGATTTGACCGGGATCAATATCGGAGGACTGGGCGTCGGCGCAGGGAAAAATCTAACGGGCCTTAATATCGGCGGGCTTGGGCGTCGGGGGCGGCGGGGACGTGACCGGGATCAATATCGGCGGCCTGGGCTTGGGAGCCGGCGGCAAACCTGTCCGGCCTCAATATCGGCGGCGTCGGCGTCGGCGCGGGCGAGCGGCTGGCGGGCATCACCTTCGCCGGGATCGGGGCCGGATCCAAATCGATCCGCGGCCTGACGATTGCCGGGATCGCCGTCGGCGGCGAAGACGTCAAGGGCCTCCGTTCGCCGGGATCGCGGTGGGAGGAGCGAAGTTTCGCGGTTTGTCGGTCGCGGGAATCGTCGTCGGCGGCCGGGAGCTGACCGGTATTCATGTGGCCGGGGCGTTCACAAGATCGTCGAGGACGGCCGCCTGCGGGGCGTCGTCGCCAGTCCTTTCAACCACCTTAAAGGGACGGTGAGCGGGACTGTCGCTCGGGATCGTGAACTACGCCTACCGGATCGAAAAGGGATTCAGATCGGTCTGGTCAATATCGTCCGGGAGAATAGGCCCGGGCTGCGGGTTTTGCCCGTATTCAACGCCGACTTTAGATGAATCCGCTTATTTTTTCCGGGCGATTTCGACTTTTCCCGATTCGCCCTCTTCGTCCGTCCACATGCCGACGAGCTTTTCGCCTTCGGGCTTCATAAGAATGGTGATGACGACCCCTTCGGCGGTCGGGAAGACCAGCTTCATCTGCTTGCCGTCGAAGAGGCCTCGGTCAGCGGGGTTTCCGGCGCCAGGACGCCCAGGGCGTCGCTGACTTTGCCCTTGTAGCCGGCCTCGGCTTTTTCCAGGACGACGGTGACTTCGTCCATGGTCTGGTCGGGGAGCTCGGCCGTCCCGACCCAGGTCCCTTCGAATCCGGGGCCGCCGGCGAAGGCCGCCAGGGCCAGAACCACGACAAGGATGATCGCAGGGCGATTTTCAGGATGTCCAATTCCTTTCTCCCTATCGGCCTTACCGGCTCCAGCGGTATGAGGCCTTGATCATGAAGATATTGTCTCCCGGGCGCCGTGAGCAGGTCGCCCAGATCCCGCCGCAGCTGGAGGTTTCCGGCGTTGGCGTAGTCGGCCCGGTTTTGCGTCCAGACGAAATACAGGAGAGAGCCGGGAAGGTATTCCCAGCGGAGGACGACCGTCCCGCGCAGGGATTTCATGTTGAAGTCGGGATTGCCGAAGGCGAAGGCTCGAAGCCGGCCCTTCGCCGTCGGGGTCGACGGTATACTGTCGTCGGCGAAGGCGATCGACGAACCGTTTTCGCCGAAGAAGTCGTAAGCGTATTCAGCGGGCCGGGCCAGCTCCTTGAACCGGGCAGTAGGCTCCGACGGCGATGAACGGCTGGAGGTAGGCCTGGAGCGAGAGCCGGGGCGTGAACGTCCAATTGAGCCGGATCTCGGAAAAGACCATTTCCTGGTCGAGACGGGAGAAGACATAGCGCTTGCCGAAGGTCGAGGTCATTAGGGCGTCGGTGAATTTGCCGACCCACTGGGTTTCGTTGACTTCCTTGGAGTACCCGGGGCCGAACGAGAAGCTGACGTTCGGCGCGGGCTTCCAGCGGAAGGTCAATTGGGTCGTCCAGGAATGGCCGTCCCGGCCGCTGTCGGAAAGATTCGCGTATCCTTCCAGGACGACGGGCTTGCGGCCGTCCGTGACAGGCTGAATTCACCTATAATGCCGCCGGGGCTCCAGGTCAGCGGGCCTCCCCGGGTCTGCCGGTTGTTCAAGGAGCCGGCCGACGGCGAAGAGGGTTGCGCTGAACGCCCCAGAAATTCCGGAACAGGCCTTCGGCGATGATGAGCCCGCCTTTGCCGACATTGTTCCCGCCGAAATCCCAGTTGGCGAACGGGCCGCCGCCGATGAGGACCTGCTGGAATATCTTTGCCCGGCTTGGTCAGATTGAGGCCGGGGAGGAACGAGAGGTTGATGACGTCGGAGGTTCCGGACTGGAAGCCGGCGTCGTTGGGATTGAAGCCGGGGGAGAGCGCCCCGCGTGGAGGGATGATGATCGGTTTTCCGTTCTGTTTGGCAAGGTTGAGCCGCCCGCCCCACCCGCTGAGGGAGGTCGCGGCCGGGTCCAATTCGACATGAGTCGCATCCGGGCGCTGGAAATAATGGATCGAGGAATTCTGGACGCGGAGGATGTCCTCGACGCGAACCCGCGATCCGGGTCCCGCCGACCCAGCCGCCGACGACCCAATTCTTGGCGGCATCCAGGAAGGACAAGCCGTCCACGGCCAGCCGAAGGCGTTCCGGTTGATGATGCCGGCGAGCGCTTGGGTCTTCGGTGTCCCGGGCGACGCCGGTCGCATAAATCCGATGCCGTGCCGGCCTTCGTCGATGTCCTTCTGGGCCCGGAGGATGCCGTAATAGGTCGATGGCTCGACTTCTTCCTCGAAAGCGCAGGCCGCCGTCTTCGATATTCGGCGAATTCCCGGGCGGTGAGGGCGTTGATGAAGCCGATGTTCCAACCGCCGAGCTTTCCGGTGAGCTTGGCCGCCCCGAGGATCGTCGAGCGGTCGGGGAAGGAGGTGTATCCATCGCGGGTGACATATCCCTGGGGCGCTCGGCCGATCCGGCGGCTGTAGAAAAAGGTCGGGTTGGGCCAGTTGATATTGGCGTTGAAATAGACTCCGCCCCGGCCGAAGCCGTCGAAGATGGACGCGCCTTCGATGAAGAACGGGCGTTTTTCGTCATATTGGGTTTCATAAGCCGAGAGGTTGACGACGGCCGGGTCGACTTCGACTTGGCCGAAATCGGGATTGACGGAGGCGTCCAGGGTCAGGTTGCTGCTCAGGCCGAGCTTGGCGTCGAACCCGAAGTTCGCGGCCGACTTATGGCCGGTTTCGAAAGGATTGCCTTCTTCGGCCGGCCGGAACTGGGCTTGGCCGGTGACGTAGGGCGTGATTTCCACATGGGCGCCCGGGCGAGATTCGCGGAGGCCTTCCATCCGGGCGAACCGGAAACGAAAGCCTGTTCGGTCTTCGGGACACCAGGAGAACGTGGCGGTCTCGTTTTTCCGTTGAATGACCCGGCGGAAATTGACGCCCCAGACGTATTCGTCCATTTTGGCAAACCGGATCTGGTTGAACGGAATCTTCATCTCGACGCTCCAGCCGTCGGTCACGATCGCGGCCCGGGATTCCCAGACGCCGTCCCAGGAGCTGTCGTCGTTGACGTCGTTGGACAGGGTGAGGTCCATGATCGACCCGGCCGGATTCACGGCGAAGAGATATCCCGAGCGCTTATCGAAATAGGGGTCGACGGCGAAAAGGAACCAGTCGGATTCGACCTGGGAATCGCGCCGGCCGAGCCGGCCGACGATTTTCGCCGGTTCGGAATCCAGGCAACGGGCGCGCGACATACAGGGCTTTGTCGTCATAGGCGATCCAGACCTCTGTCTTTTCGGTCGAAGGCTGGCCGTCCTGGGGGTCGTTCTGGATGAATCCGTTGGCCCCCGCCTGTTTCCAGACGGCTTCGTCCAGGCGGCCGTCGATATGGACCGGTTCGGAGAGGCGGACGGCCTGAACGACTTTTTGATCCGGGGGGTACGGTTTTATTGGGCTTTTTCTCCGTCGCCGGGAGGGCCAGCGGGAAGCAGTAAAATCATGGGGGACGAGTGCTTTTATCTTCATCTCCGGACTCCTTGTTTTCCGTTTTTCAGGCTTTTTTAACCCACTCGACATCAGTATTTACGAAATCCGCTCCCGGGAAGGTTCCCGCCCGGGGCAAGGGATTTTCCGCCTGTTCCGATTATAAATACGCAGGACGTCGGCCGAAAGTTTCTCCGGCGGGACTTCAGAAACGGAGAAAAATGCTTTAAGATGAGGGTTCGCCGGAGGTCGCACGCATGAAAAAGGCAATCCTCGTCCTCGCCGCCATTCTCTTCCTGTTCGGCCCGCTCGCCGCCCAAGCGCCCGCCCCTACGACCCGGGAGATGAACCTGCTCTGTTGGCAGGAATTCGGGGAACTGGTCCCGGCTCGGATTAAAACCGTCCTCCTCCCGACGGGATCCCTGGAACCGCACGGCGTCATCCCCAACGGGACGGACAACCTCGCGCCGGAGGCAATGGCCCGGGATATCGCCGAACGGGCCGGAGCCTTGATCGCTCCGACGTTGAATTATGGGATGACCGCGGATATGAAGGCCTACCCCGGCGCCGTGTCGATCTCCAAGGAAGCCTATGCTCTTTTCGCCGAAGATATCCTGGTGAGCCTGGCGGGCCAGGGTTTCCAGAACATCATCATCCTCAACGGCCACGGCGGGAACACGGCCGTCTTGAACGAGGTGGCCGGTCGCGTCTCCAACGATCGCCGCGTCCGGATCTTCATCGTCAACTGGTGGACTCTGGTCGACGACATCACCAAGGCGGTCTTCAAGCAGAACGGCGGCCATGCCGGCAACAACGAAACCGCCTATGTCCAGGCCGTGGTCCCCACCCACATCCATCCCGAGCGCTACCGCCCGGAGATGGCCGCCCCGCTGGCGGCGCCGGCCGGAGCGTTCTATGCTCATCCGGTCACGACCTCGATCCTCCTCTACGAAAAAGGCCAGGGATACCCGACGTTCGACCCGGCCCAGGCCAAGGATTATTTCCGGAAAGTCAACGACCGAGTGGCCGGGCTGGTGACGGAGGCGATCAAGCAATGGGACGCCGCCGGGATCTATCGTTAAGAAAGGGAGAATTGCCGATGACGCTCCGCCTTTATCAAGTCGACGCCTTTACCCCCGAGCTTTTCCGGGGCAATCCGGCCGGCGTTTGTCCTCTCGAAACCTGGCTGTCCGATGACCTGATGCAGAAGATCGCCATGGAGAACAACCTGGCCGAAACCGCGTTCTATGTCCGGACGGGCGACCGTTTCCGGATCCGCTGGTTCACGCCGGCCGTGGAAGTGGATCTCTGCGGCCACGCCACCCTGGCCGCGGCTTACGTCATCTTCAACTTCGATCATTATTCCGGCGAGGCGATCGAGCTCGATTCGCGGAGCGGGCCGCTCCGCGTCCGCCGCGAGGGCGACCTGCTGACGCTGGATTTTCCGGCCGACCCCTACCGTCCGGTCGATCCTCCGGCCGGCCTGGCCGCGGCTCTCGGGGCTCCGCCGCGGGAGGTTTACCGGGGAAAGACCGATTACATGGCGGTGTACGGGACCCAAGCCGAAATCGAAGCGATGAAACCGGATTTCGGGATGCTGGCCCGAATCGAAGCCCGGGGCGTCATCGTGACCGCCCCCGGAAACGAGGTTGATTTCGTTTCCCGGTTCTTCGCCCCTCAAGTGGGTATCGACGAGGACCCGGTCACCGGTTCCGCCCACACCACCCTCACGCCGTATTGGGCGGGGCGGTTGGGGAAAACCGAAATGAACGCGATCCAGCTGTCCAAACGCCGCGGCTGGCTCCGGATTCGCTTGAACGGCGACCGGGTGGAAATCGCGGGCCGGGCCCGAGCCTATCTGGAAGGCCGGATCCAAATCAATTGAGCCGGCCGAGAGTCTTGAGAAGAAGAGCCGCGCCGGCGGCGAAGACCAGGCCGTAAACCCAGAGCATGAATTTCGCCGCGGGGATCCGCCGCCCGATTTTCTCTCCGGCCCAGACGGCGGCGATCATCACCGGAATCGCTTCCAGGTAAAACCGGAAAACGGACGCGGACCACAAACCCGCGGCGCCCTGGCCGATCATGATCGCCAGGCCGGTGGGGAGAAAATATCCTTGGAGGTTGGCCCGGAACTCGTCCGGCGTCCAGCCCCGCAGCGCCCCGTAGAGGGCGATCGGCGGCCCATTGGTGTTATATGCCGCGCCCAGAATTCCCCCCGCCAGGCCGAAAAACGGCGCGGATTTCCCCGTCCTGAGGCGCAAGCGGCCGGGCCGGAGCAAGCCCGAAAACGAAAAGAGAATGATCAACAAGGCCAGCCCCAGGCTGACGTACCGGTTGTCCATGGATTTTAAAAAGAGGAGCCCGATGGGGATCCCGACGAGGGTCCCGACGATCAAGGCGGCCGTGTTCTTCAGGTCCAGATGACGCCAACCGCGGACAAGGAGGATGGCTCCGAGCGACGGTCCGACCATGGCCAGAAGCGGGGTGGCCGAGGTCATGGGGAGGAAGAGAGCCAGGAGGGGCATCCCGAGAAGGGCATCGCCGAAGCCGAACACCGCCCGCACCAGCGAGGCCAGAAGCACGACGGCCAGGATCTCGGCGTGTCCGGGGAAGGCGAAGACCGCGTATCCCGCCGCCGCCAGCACAACCGCGGCGGCCGGCAAAAGCCCCGTCCCGGACGTCTCTTCGGCGTTCATGCGGGCCATTATCCGGGATTCCGGGCAAAAACGGAAGAACGACTTTCCTCTCGGTTCGAATCGCGTTGACAGTCCCCTCAGGCTGGGTTATAACCAATCCGCTTTGGAGCCCTCAAGTCAATGGAACCCGTGATTTTCCGCAAGGCGATCGTCCGGGCTCCCGGTCCGGATGCGGCCGCCGGTTTGACTACGGCGGGGATCGGAACGCCTGATTTTTCGCGCCTTCTTCTCCAACATTCCGCCTACGTCGACGCGCTCCGACGCCTCGGGCTCGAGGTCGACGTCCTCCCCGCCCTTCCCGGATTCCCCGACGCCTACTTCATAGAGGACGCGGCCGTCGTCACCCCGGAGTCCGCCGTCATCACCCGCCCGGGAGCGCCGTCCCGCCGCGGCGAAACGTCTTCGGTCGAGCCGGCTCTGGCCGGATACCGGCCGCTGCGCCGGATCGAGCCGCCCGGGACGCTGGACGGCGGAGACGTCCTGTTTGCCGGCGGGCGCTTTTTCATCGGCCTTTCCGAGCGGACCAACGCCGAAGGCGCCCGGCAGCTGGGCGCGATCGTCGCCTCAGCCGGGCATCCGTGGACGTCCGTTCCGGTCGGCCGCGGGCTTCACCTCAAGTCGTTCGTCAACACCCTGGGCGGCCGGACCTTGGCCTTCGCCCCGGGTTTTGAAGCCGGCGAAGCCTTCCGCGATTACGACCGGGTTGTTCTCGATCCGGGAGATGAATACGCGGCCAATACGCTGTGGATCAACGGGACGCTTCTTGTGCCGTCGGGCTTTCCCGGCGCCCGGGAAAAATACGCCCGTCTCGGGCTGCCGGTCATCGAGCTCGAGACAAGCGAAATGCGCAAGATGGACGGAGGTTTGACATGCCTGTCGCTCCGGTTCTAAGGCCTCTCTTTCTCGTCCTGGCCGGCCTCTGGTTCGCCCAGGCGTCGCCCCCCGACGTGACCGGCGTTTGGGAGACGGTCTTTGAAACGCCCATGGGCGAACGGACCTACATGACCTCGTTTGTCCGGGAGAAGGACGGCTTGATCGTCGTCATGAAGACTCCGCAGGGGCGGGAATTGAATTCGACGGGCAAGCTCGAAGGGGACAAAATCGAATGGACAGTCGTCGTCAGCGGCCCGATGGGCGAGATCCGGCTGGGCTTCAAGGGAAAAGTCGAAGGCGAAGAAATTGCCGGCACGGTCACGATGGACGAGGTCGGCGAGTCGCCATTCAAAGCCCGGAGAGTCTTTCACTCCGAAGCCCGGCGTTCCGCGGGGATATTCCCTCCCGCTGATCGATCTGGCTTCCGAGACCGCCCGCCAGGTGGTCGTCGACCGCGAGCCCGGCCAATATCTCGGCCATCCGACAACGGTCCTGCTCGAGGACGGCCGGACGATTCTGACCGTTTACCCAAAGGGCCATGGCCGCGGGCCCATCGTCTATAAAAGAAGCGCCGACGGCGGCCTGACCTGGAGCGGACGGCTGGCTGTCCCGGACAATTGGGCGACGAGTCTGGAAACTCCCACCATCCACCGCGTCGTCGATGCCGCCGGAAAGAAGCGGCTGATCGTCTGGTCGGGGCTTTATCCGGCGCGACTGGCGGTTTCCGAAGATGACGGGGCAACCTGGTCGCCCTTGAAGCCGGCCGGCGATTGGGGCGGAATCGTCGTCATGGGATTCGTCGAACCGCTGAAGAAGCCGGGCCATTACCTGGCGATGTTTCATGACGACGGCCGGTTTTTCTCGAAGGATGCGGTTCAGAAGAAACCCGTCGTCTTCACCCTCTATAAAACCTTCTCGACCGACGGCGGGTTGACCTGGTCTCGGCCCGAGGCCGTCTGGAGCGGTTCCGATATCCATCTCTGCGAGCCCGGCTGTCTCCGTTCGCCGGACGGGTGCGGAGATGGCCGTTCTGCTCCGGGAGAATTCCCGGCGGAAAAATTCCCACGTGATTTTTTCCCGGGACGAAGGGGCGACGTGGACGGCTCCGGTCGAGCTCCCCGGCTCGCTGACCGGGGACCGCCACTGCGGGAAGTACGCGCCGGACGGCCGGTTGTTCATCAGCTTCCGGGACACGACGCTCGAAAGCCCGACGAAGGGGGATTGGGTCGCCTGGGTCGGGACTTACGACGACATCAAACAGGGCCGGGAAGGGCAATACCGTAGTCCGCTTGGCGAAAAACCACAAGGACGCCGATTGCGCCTATCCCGGAGTTGAAGTCCTCCCGGACGGCACGATCGTTGCCGTGACCTATGGACACTGGACGAAAGACGAACAGCCCTATATCCTGAGCGTCCGGCTCAAGCTCTCCGAATTGGACGCCCGGGCCTCCAAAAAACTGTCATAAAAAAAGCGGCGGTCCCGAAGCGGCCGCTGGGAGCGACCGTTTCGAGACCGCCGGCGGGAAATCCCTTCGGGTCTGTTCTTTACAGCGCGTCGATGATCGCGTTCAAAGTCGAGCTGGGCCGCATGGCCGGGCCGACTTTTTTCGGATCCGGGCGGTAGTATCCGCCCATATCGACCGGCTTGCCCTGGGCCCCGATGAGCTCGGCGTCGATCTTGGCCGCGTTCTCCCCGAGCTTTGCGGCGATCGGCGCGAACCTGGCTTGCAGTTCCTTGTCCTGGGTCTGGGCGGCCAGGGCTTCGGCCCAATAAAGAGCCAGGTAGAAGTGGCTGCCGCGGTTGTCGATTTGGCCGACCTTCCGGGCGGGGGACTTGTTGTTGTCCAGGAACTTGGCGATGGCCTGGTCGAGCGTGTCGGCCAGAAGCTTCGCCTTGTCGTTTTGGAAGGCGCCGGCCAGGTGCTCAAGCGAAGCGGCGAAGGCTGAGAATTCCCCGAGGGAATCCCAGCGTAGGTAGCCTTCCTTCTCGAACTGTTGGACGTGCTTGGGGGCCGAGCCGCCGGCGCCCGTTTCGAACAGCCCGCCGCCGGCAAGCAGCGGCACGATCGAGAGCATCTTGGCGCTCGTCCCGATTTCGAGGATCGGGAAAAGGTCGGTCAAGTAATCGCGGAGGACGTTGCCGGTCACCGAGATGGTGTCCAGGCCTTTCCGAATCCGCTCGAGCGAATAGCGCAACGCTTCCACCGGGGGGAGGATCTTGATCGTCAGGCCGGTCGTATCGTGGTCCGGGAGGTAGCGCTCGACCTTGGCGATGACCTGGGCGTCGTGAGCCCGGTTTTTATCCAGCCAGAAAATGGCATGGGCTCCGGTCGCCCGGGTCCGTTTGACCGCCAGCTTGACCCAGTCCCGGATCGGAATGTCCTTGGCCCGGGACATCCGCCAGATATCGCCGGCCTCGACCTCGTGCTCCATCAGCGTCTTGCCGCACTGGGTCATGACCCGAACGGTCCCGTCGAAGGGGATCTCGAACGTCGTCGGATGCGAGCCGTATTCCTCGGCCTTCTGGGCCATCAGGCCGACGTTGGACACGCTGCCCATGGTCGCCGGGTCCAAGGCGCCGAATTGGCGGCAATTGTCGATCATCTCTTCATAGGTCGTCGCGTAGCACCGGTCGGGGATCATGGCCATGGTTTCGTGAAGCTTTCCGTCCGGGCCCCACATCTGCCCCGACTCGCGGACGACGACCGGCATGGATGCGTCGACGATGATGTCGTTGGGGACGTGGAGGTTGGTGATGCCCTTATCGGAGTCGACCATGGCCAGGGCGGGACGCTCGGCGTAGATGGCCTGGATGTCGGCTTCGATTTCCTTCCGCTTGTCCTCGGGGAGGGCTTGGATTTTTGCGTACACGTCGCCGAGGCCGTTGTTGACGTTGACCCCGAGCTCCTTGAGCGTTGCCGCGTGCTTGTCCAGGGCTTTCTGGTAAAAGACGGAGACGGCGTGGCCGAACATGATCGGGTCCGAAATCTTCATCATTGTCGCCTTGAGGTGGAGCGACAGGAGGAGGCCCTTGGCCTTCGCCTCGGTGATCTTTTCGGCATAGAAGGCCCGGAGGGCTTTCCAGCTCATGAATGTGCCGTCGAGGATCTCGTCCGGCAGGGCGGTCAAGCCGTCCTTGAGGACCTTGACCGTGCCGTCCTTGCCGGTGAGCTCGATCCGGAATTCCCGCAGCTTGTTGTTGACCACGGATTTTTCATGGCCGTAGAAATCCCCCGCGGACATATGGACGACGCAGGCTTTGTTGTCCGGTTTCCAGGCGCCCAGCTTATGGGGGTGCTTCTTGGAGAAATTCTTGACCGAAAGCGGCGCCCGCCGGTCGGAATTGCCTTCGCGGAGGACGGGATTGACGGCGCTGCCCAGGACCTTGGCGTAGCGGGCCTGGATCTCTTTTTCCGCCTCGTTTTTCGGCCGCTCGGGATAATCCGGGAGAGCGTATCCCTTGGCCTTGAGCTCCGCGATCGCTTCCTGGAGCTGGGGGATCGAGGCGCTGATATTCGGCAGCTTGATGATATTAGCCTCGGGCTTGCCTGTGAGCTCGCCGAGCTGGGCGAGATAATCGGGGATCCGCTGGCTTTCCTTTAGGTAATCGGGGAAGTTGGCGATGATCCGCCCGGCTAGGGAGATGTCCCGCGTCTCGACGGATACTCCCGTCCCTTTCGTGAATCCCTGGATGATGGGCAGCAGGGAATGGGTGGCCAGGGCCGGCGCTTCGTCGGTCTCGGTCCAGATGATCGTCTGCTTCGCCATGAATCTCTCCTTTGTAAAGCGATGGTCCGCCCTTCAGAATTATTTGGGCGAATCCTCCGGTTGAGAAGCCCGGGACAGGGGCCTCCGGGGGAGATTTACGATATCGGAAATGCCGGGGGCTGTCAACCGATCGAAGGCCGTCATGGACTCCGGCCGCCGCGGCGGGAATCCTCCAGATCGGCGGACGCGAAATGCGCTGAAAAAGACGGAAAAAATTGACAGAAGGACCTGTCGGAGAATATAGTTCTGCCAAGTCGACCTGTAACTGTTGTTTAATTATGAGGAGGCCGGCTTTGAGAGAACGAGGAATCGTTTTTCTGCTCATGGGCGGGCTCTTGTCCCTGGCCCTCACCCTCCCGGCTCAGGAAAAAACGCTTGAAGAGCTGTTGAAACTCGACCTGAGCGACCTCCTTAAAGTGAAGGTCGTTTCGGCCTTGAAGATCCCGGAAACCGTCGACCGGACGCCGGCTACGGTCCGGGTCGTCACCGCCGAAGAGATCCGGGACAATGGCTACTTCACGCTGGAAGAAGCCTTGGCCGACCTCCCCGGAATTCAGTTTCGCAACATCCAGGGCTTCAACTCGTACTCTTTCATCCGGGGCGTCCCGAGCCAGAACAATAAAATCCTTCTGCTCGTGGACGGCGTCCTGGTCAACGAGCTGAATTCGGGCGGGTTCTACGGCGGGATGCAACATAACTTGTCCGACGTGGAGCGCATCGAGGTGGTCTACGGCCCGGCTTCCGCCCTCTATGGGACCAACGCCGTTTCCGGCATCATCAACATCGTCACCCGGAATCCGAGGGAAAATCCCGGCGGCCGGGTGTCGGCCGGGGTGGGGAATTTCCGGACGCGCTCGGCCGCCGCTCGTTACGGGTATTACGACAAGACGACGGACTTCGGCTTTAAAATCGCGGCCACGGCCAAGCAAAGCGATAAAGCCGATCTGAGAGGCGCAGCCGGCGACGGCAATTGGACCGCGGACATGGAGAATTTCGAAAATGCCGCGGCCGTCGAAGCCTTGGTTGATTTCCGGGGATTCAGCGCCGGATTCCTGTTGGAGGACAAAAATTCATCCTATGCGACCACCCTGCTGGGGGTAGCCGATGAGGAGACGGCTCCCGTCACCGACTATGGCGTCAACTGGCATATCCGGTTCGTCAATGCCTGGGCAAGATATGCCTACGAGAAGAAAAAGAATTGGTCGTTTCTCTCGACGGTCTATTTCCGGAAGGCCACGGTCACAGACGACACGATCCCGATGATCGAACCGGCCACGGCCGACTCGCCGGGTCGACAATTCCGATACTACCGGCCGAACAACCTGTTCGGCGGCGAGGCGCAGCTTTTCTGGACCCCCGGCCCGGGTTGGCGCTTGACGTTCGGTTTGGTCCTGGAGCAGGAACGGCTGGCCGAGACGATTTCCATCACGGAGAGCGCGGCCGCTCATCTCGGGCCCCCGTCGCCTCCAGATCCGGATATGCGGACCAACCGCTTGTTTTCCGGCTACGCCCAAGCCCAGCTCCTGCTCGTCAAAGGATTGGACCTGTTTCTCGGAGCCCGGCACGATGAAAGCAATTACTACGGATCGGTGACGACTCCCCGGATCGGCTTTGTCTTCAACCGGGACAAGCTGACCGCGAAAATCCTCTATGGCCGGGCTTTCCGGGCGCCGAGGCCGTGGGATTATACCAATGGCCTGGGCAATCCGGACTTGAAGCCGGAGACGATCGACTCCCTGGAGGCCGCGGGCGGCTGGTCGTTCTCCCCGAACCTCCGATTCGACCTCTCCCTCTATCGCAACCGTTTGTCCAACCTGTTGACCCGGATTTTCCAAGAAGACGACTGGCGGTGGGACAACGGCGGCTCGTTGACGACGACCGGCGGCGAGGTCGCGTTGCTTTACCGCCGCGGTCCCTGGAAAACCTGGGTGAATTATACCTACACGTCCTCTCTGAACGACGAGGACGCGCAAGTTGCGGAAATCGCCCCCCACGGAGCGAATGCCGGTCTTGTCTATGCCTTCTCTCCCGACTTGCGCCTCAGCCTTCGCGGCCAATATCTTGGAGCGAGGAGCAATCCCAAAATCATTCCCTCCACCGGAAGCGACCGGATCGACGAGGCCTTCATCCTGCACGCCGTCCTCTCCGTCCAGGTTGCCGGCGGCTTCGACGTGCGGCTGATCGTCAATAATCTCCTGGACGCCGTCTATTACCATCCGTCCAACCTTCCGGCCAGCCGCTTCCGCCAAGCCCAGCGTTCTTTTCGAATTTCCGCGGGATATTCCTTCTGATGAGACCGATATCGCGCCGGGTTCGAAAACCGCCGGCGGTTTTTCTCGCCGCGGCGTTCGTCCTGACGGCGGCCGGGCCGGCCTTTCCCTCTGATCTGATCGCGGGCCAGGCCGAAGCGGAGGTCAAGGCGGTTTTCCTGTTTAATTTCCTCCGGTACCTGGTTTGGCCGGAAGACAACGGCCTGGCCTACTGCCCGATTGTCGTCCTGGGAGACAGCCCCGTATTCGAGCCGCTTCAGGATATCGCCGGGAAGAAGGCCGCCGGCCCGGTCCCGATCCAGGTCCGTCGATGCGCGAGCCTGCAGGACGCCGGGCTTCCCCGGATTCTGTTCATCTCCGACTCCGCCGCCTCCCTGCTCCCCGAGGCGCTGGAAAAGTTCCGGGGGACGGACACCTTGATCGTCGGGGAAACCGAGGGCTTGGCCGTCCGGGGCGCGGCGATCAATTTCGTCCTCCGGGAAGACACGGTCAAGTTCGAGATCAACGTCGACGCCCTGAAAGCGGCCCGCATTCAGGCCGGTTCCCAACTCTTACGCCTGGCCATCCTGGTCGACGGGGAACAGAAGGATCCCGCGCTGATGAAGTTCAAGGACGTATCGCTGGCCCGGAAGATCATCCTCCTTCAGCTCCTCGTCGTGTTTATCGTGGTCTTTCTGCTGAGCGGCTTCAATGTCGTCAACGACGCCTCGCTCTTCCGGAAGAATATCCGAACGAAGCTCGATTCGATGGCCAACATCCTCGGCTACAACTGCACGTCCGCCTTGACATTCCGTGATCCGGACGACGCGGCGGCCACCCTCCGCTCTCTCGAGGCGGAGGAATATGTGCTTCGAGCCTGGGTCCTCAACGCGTCCGGCGAGGCCTTCGCTTCTTACAAGAAGCCCGGCCTGGCCGACGAGCCGCCGCCGTCCGGCGGCGGGGACGCCGAAGAGATGCGGGGCTTGGACTTTCTTCTTTCACGGCGCATCCTCCAGGACGAGGCCCCGATCGGATCGGTCCTGCTGCAGTACGACATGAGGGAATATCGGAGGATCCTCGCCCGCGACTTCATCCTAGCCGCGGCCGCGCTCCTGGTGAGCATGGGAATCGCCTGGTTCCTGACGATCTTCAGCCACCGGGCGATTTCCCAACCCGTCCACCGCTTGGCCGAGGCCATCGATCAAGTGTCCCGGACGAAGGACTTGTCCATCCGCGTCAGGGAGGAGCGGAAGGACGAGATCGGTTTTCTTTACCGGGGTTTCAACGCCATGCTGGCCGAGATCCACAGCCGGGAAACGGACCGGGATAAGGCCTTGGCCGCCCTCCGCGAAAGCGAGGACAAGTACCGGTCCCTGGTCGAGAACGCCGAGGACGCGATCGTCATCATCCAAGACAGCCGGATCGCGTATGCCAATCCGGGCGCCGCGACGCTGTCCGGGATACCGGCCGAAGCCATGACCGGAGAGCTCTTCCTCCGCTTCATCGCCGACCAGGAGGCCGCCCGGCTGCGGGAATATTCGGCAAACCGGATCGCGGGCCGCGATGCGCCGTCGATGTACGAGACGATCTTCAAGTCCGCGTCGGGTCAGCTGATTCCGTCCGAAGTCAATGCCGCGAGAATCGCCTACCAAGGCCGCCCGGCGGCCCTGGTCATCATCCGTGACATCACCGAGCGGAAAAAAGCCGGGGAAGAGATACGTAAGCTCAACGAATCCCTGGAGCGCCGGGTGGAGGAGAGAACCCGGGAGCTGGCCGCGGCCAACGAACGGCTCGTCGAGCTGGACCGGCTGAAGAGCCTGTTCCTGGCCAGCATGAGCCACGAGCTCCGGACGCCGCTCAACTCCATCCTCGGCTTCACCGGCTTGCTTCTCATGGGGATGTCGGGGGAGCTGACTCCGGAGCAGGAGAAACAGCTGCGGATGGTCCAGGGAAGCGCCACCCACCTTCTGGACCTGATCAACGAGATCCTCGATATCTCCAAGATCGAATCGGGCAAGGTCGACCTGACGATCGAGCCGATCCCGGTCGATGCCGTAGTCCGGGAGACGGTCAAGGGCGTGATGCCCCAGGCCGCGGCCAAGGGGCTGGAGCTTGAGGTCGTTGTCCCCGAGGGTCTCGTCTTGCGGTCGGACCGGCGGCGTTTCAAACAGATCCTGATGAACCTTCTCAGCAACGCGATCAAGTTCAGCGACAAAGGCAGCGTTCGAATCGCCGTCGAAGTCCGCGAAAGGGACCTTTTCATCAGCGTCTCCGATACCGGCATCGGCATCCGGCCGGAAGACCTGCGCAAGCTGTTCGCCCCGTTCCAGCAAGTCGATATGACCGTGACCAAGCCTTACGAAGGGACGGGGCTCGGCCTTTACCTGTGCAAAAAAATCCTGACGATGCTCGGAGGCGAGATCTCGGCCGGGAGCGAATACGGCCGGGGCAGCACCTTCACGTTCAACGTTCCCCTGCAAGGGAAGGAGATGTCCCATGAAGACGGTTCTCATCATTGAGGACAACGAAAACAACCTCTATATGATGCGTTTCATCGTCAACAAGCTGGGCCACGCCGTCATGGAAGCCCGGGACGGGGCCAGCGGAGTCGCTCTGGCCCGGGAGAAGATTCCAGACTTGATCCTGATGGACATCCAGCTGCCGGTCATGGACGGATACACGGCGACCCGGCGGATCCGGGAGGAGGAGTCTTTGGCCTCCGTCCCGATTATCGCCGTGACTTCCTATGCCATGGTCGGAGACAAGGAAAAAGCCCTGGACGCCGGATGCACCGATTACGTGGAGAAGCCGATCGACCCGGCGTCGTTCATCAAGGTCATGGAAAAGTACGTCTGAGAAACGGAGCACTCCCGATGAGAATATTGATCGTCGACGACCTGGAAACCAATCGTTACCTGCTGAAAGCCATGCTTTCGGGAAGCGGGCATGAGACGGTGGAGGCGGCCAATGGGAAAGCGGCCTTGGAACTCCTCGAGGCCGGGCCGTTCGACCTGGTGATCTCGGACATCCTGATGCCGGTCATGGACGGCTATCAGTTCTGCCGGGAAATCCGATCGCGCGAGGCCTTGCGATCCCTGCCTTTCATCTTTTTGACGGCGACGTATATCGAGGAGAAGGACGAGGCCTTCGCCTTGAAGCTCGGGGCCGACGCCTTCTTCCGCAAGCCCTTCGATCCGCGGACGTTCATGGGCGAGATCGAGGCCTTGATGGGGGATCTCCAGAGCGGGAAGAGTCAGCGGCCGGCGTCCTCCGCCGACGAGAAGGAAATCCTGACCCTCTACAACGAACGGTTGATTCACAAGCTCGAATCGAAAATGATGCGGCTCGAGGCGGAAATTGCCGAGCGGGAGAAAGTCGAAAAATCTCTTCGGTCGGCCCTCCGGGAACGGGAATCCCTGATCCGCGAGATTCATCACCGGGTCAAGAACAACATGCAAATCATTTCGAGCCTGATCAACCTCTCGTCCCGGGAGATCAAGGACCGGGCGACGTTGGAGGTCCTCCGCCAGATCAAGCTCCGGATCCGGTCGATGGCGATGATCCATGAGAAGCTCCTGAAGTCGGAGAATCTCAACCGGGTCGATTTGGGGGACTTCATTCAGGACTTGGCCATTCATCTGCTTCAATTCTTCCGGATCGAGCCGAATCGCATCAACCTCAAAATCGAGGCTGAAAAAGTGGACCTTCCGATCGAAGCGGCCGTTCCCTGTGGTTTGATCGCCGGGGAGGCGATGTCCAACGCCATGAAGCATGCCTTCCCGGAGGGCCGGAAAGGGGAGATCGTCGTCTCCTTGCGCCGGTCGTCGCCGGACGACGTGATCTTGAGCGTCCGCGATGACGGCATCGGGCTCCCGCCCCAGGTCGATGTGGCCTCGGCCGAAACCATGGGCTTGACGATCATGAACGCGCTCGTCGATCAGCTCGACGGCCGGCTCGAGCACGTCTCCGGGCCGGGATCGGAATTTCGAATCATATTTAAATCTCCCGCCGGCTGAAAATCTTTTTACAATCGTTTTTCCTTTGGATGACAAACGCCGTCCGGCTGCGGTGTATTTATGGTGTGGAGGAAACAACATGAAAACCAAACACACCAATGTCGCCGTGGGAAGGGCCGCTCGAAGGATTTCGCTCGGCCTGGTTCTGGGATTGCTGGCGGGGGCGTTTGCGCCGGGAAACGCGATGCCGACCGGGGGGCAGGCCGCCGCCGGGCCCGTCCCGACTCTCCTCAAGGCTCTCGAAGTCGGCCGACCGGTGGCCTACCGCGGCCTGACGATCGTTCCGGTCTACCGGTTCGATCGGTCCAAGCCGCGCGACTTCGCCTTCCTGGACGAGGCCGTCAAAAACGGCTGGATCGAGATCACCGAGATTGAAGGCGGCCGGGTCCCTCAGGTTAAAATTTCCAACCTCTCGACCCGGACGATTTTTCTCCTGGGCGGGGAAATTCTGACCGGGGCCAAGCAGGACCGGATTCTGGCCGCGGACGTGCTGCTCGCCTCCGGGTCGAGGAACCTGATCGCCCCGGTCTATTGCGTCGAACACGGCCGTTGGACGGCCGTGACGCCCGCGTTCACCTCCAAGGGCAACCTCGGCACGTTCGAGCTCCGGGCCAAGGCCATGGAGAAGAGCGCGGGAGCCCAATCGGCGATTTGGGACAGCGTGGCCGCCCAGAACGCCAAGGTCGGCGTGGCCTCGCCGACCGGCGCCTATCAGGACGCCTATGAAAGCTCGGACAACAAAGCCCAAATCGAGGAGATCGAGAGAAAGATGGCGACGATCCCCCGCTTGAAGACGGACACGATCGGGGTCGTCATCGGTCTCGCGGGAAAAGTCGTCGGTGTGGACATTTTCGCCGACGCCGAGATGTTCCGGGTCCAGTGGCCGAAGATTCTCCGGTCTTCGGCGCTTTCGGCCTTGGCCGAGCGTTCGGATGCGGGCCTGAGCCAGACGGCGGCGGCCGAGTTTCTCAAGACCCTGGCCGGCCGATCCTTCCAGGCCGCAAAATCCCTCGACCTTGGGACGGAGTATTCCTGCCTGGACGGGGCGATCAACGTTCAAGCCCTGGTCCTCGACCGCGACGTGATCCATTTGGCCGCGTTCCCCCAGACCAAGGACATCGCCGTTGGAAAGGAGCCGGAGTCCCGCCTGCGCGTCATCCGCGACGAGATTGCCGGGCTTCTTCAAGCTGAAACCGGCCGGCAGATTCGCTGACCGGGTGTTTCCATCCGGAAAATGGGGTTATAATAAACCGCCATGAGCAACGCCTGGGGGAAAGCGAAACCGTTGCGGCTGCTGTTTTTCGCCGCGGTCGTCCTTCCCTGCCTTGTCCTGGCCGTCCTTGCTTACCGGTCGATCGAGCGGGAGGACGTGATCCTCGAACGGCGCCTCCAGGAAACGTTCGAGGCGGAGCTTATTCACGCCGTGTCTCTGATCCAGGACGAGCTCGGGCGGATACGGGAGGAGCTGGTCGCTGCGGCCCCGGCCGAGACGGGGACCGATCCGCGGACGGCCCTGGCCGCCTGGAAAAGCTCATCCCCGCTCGTCGGCATTCCGTTCGTCCTCTCGGCGGATTTCCGGATCCTCTGGCCGACACGCGATTCCTTCCTGGCCCAAAGCGACCTGGACTTCGTCAATTGGAACCGGGAATTCGTCACCAACCGAACGCCCACGCCCGTCTATGAGAACGTGGCCCTGGCCTTCAAGGAGCAGATCGCCGACCCTAAATTCGCCGCGGCTCCGGAACCCGCCCCCGCCGCGGGCCGGACCCAAATCGTTTCCGAAAAAAAGACCGAAGAGGCCAAGCCGGGCCCTCCGGCTGCGGCCGTCGGCGGATCGGCCAATAATGTCCCCTTGACCGCGAATCGGGAGAAAGGCGCCGGCCTCGAGCGATCGGCCGACAAGTCGAAGGTCGCCGACGTCCAGGTCGCCCAGCAAGCCTTGGCCGAGTTCGAGCAAAGCGACGAAGTCCGCAAGCGCGTTTACGACGAAGCCGCCCGCCAGGGGAAGAAAACGGAATCGCGGACGGTGTCCCCGGGGGCGGCTACGTCCAAGGATGCCGCGAGCCCGCGGCCGGAGTCCGTGTATATCTCCGACCTGTTGAGGTTCAGCCAGATCACGGCTGGAAGCGAGGCCGGCTTGGTCCCTCGGTTCATCGCCGACAAGCTCACCCTCCTGTTTTGGAAGCGGGAAGCCTCCGGCCGGATCGTCGGCTGTCTGGTCGAGGACGGGACGGCTCGGGGCCGGTTGCTGGCCCGCTTGCCCGCGGTTTATTCCCCGGTCCGGATCCTGACCGTCCTGGACGAAAACGGCCGGCCGCTGGTGATTCCGGAGTCGGAGGGCGGGCGCGACTGGCGGCGACCGCTGGCGGCCCGCGAAGTGAGTGAGCTTTTGCCCAGATGGGAAGCGGCGGCCTACCCGACCGATCCGGGAGCCTTGGCCGCCCGGGCGAAAACGACGCGGTTTTTAATGGCCGGCATCCTTTTGGGTCTGTGTCTCCTCATCGCCGCGGCCGGCCTCGTCATCCTCAATATTCTCCGGAGCGAGATGGTCCTGGCCCGGCAGAAGACGACCTTCGTGACCAACGTTTCCCACGAGTTGAAAACTCCCTTGACGTCGATCCGCATGTTCTCGGAGATGCTCAAGGAAGGCCGGCAGCCCGATGTCGCCAAGCAACGGTCCTATCTCGGGCTGATGCTGGCCGAAACCGAGCGGCTGACCCGCCTGATCAACAATGTCCTGGATTTTTCCAAGATGGAAAAAGGGAAACGGGCTTACGCCAGGAGCCGTCTGGAGATCGGGCCGCGGATCGGCGAGATCGTCGCCAAGGAAAAAGTCCGGCTGGAGCATGACGGTTTCGAGGTGGCATTCGCCGATTTTTCCGAGGGGGCGGTCGTGCTCGCCGACGAGGAAGCTCTCGGCCAGGCCGTTCTCAATCTCCTCTCGAACGCGGAAAAATATTCTCCGGGCCAAAAGCGCCTCGAAATCGAGGTCTCGCGGGCCGGAGGAAACGTCCGCATCGCCGTCCGCGACCGGGGGATCGGGATCCCTCCATCGGCGGCCGGGAAGATTTTCAAGGAATTTTACCGGGTCGACCAAACGCTGTCGGCTCCCGTTTCCGGTTCGGGCCTGGGACTGACCATCGCCCGCCGAATCGTCCGGGACCAGGGGGGCGACATCGAATTCCGGCCCCGTGAAGACGGGGGATCCGTGTTCACGATTTGCCTGCCCGAGGCGAGGGACGCGTCATGAAAGAAAAAATTCTCGTCGTCGAAGACGACCCGGCCATCCTCACCGGGCTGGAGGACCTCCTGTCCGGCGAGGGATTCGATGTCCGGACGGCCCGGGACGGCAAGGCGGCCCTGCGGGCCTGGCAAACGGAGAAGCCGGCCTTGATCCTCCTGGACGTCATGATCCCGGAGAAAAGCGGCCTGGACGTTTGCCGGGAGATCCGGCTCAAGGACGCCCTGACCCCCATCGTCATGTTGACGGCCAAAGGGCGGGAGACGGACAAGGTCATCGGATTGGAGCTGGGGGCGGACGATTACGTCGTCAAGCCGTTCAGCATCGGGGAGCTTTTAGCCCGCGTGCGGGCGGCCCTCCGGCGGGCCGCGGCCCGTGAGGCGGGGAAAAAAGATACGAACCCGATCGCCTTCGACGGCGTCCGGATCGACCCCAAGACGTTCACCGGCACGAAAAACGGGGAACGCTTCGCCGTGACCGCCCGGGAAATCGAGCTCCTCCGCTATTTTGCCGCCCACGCCGGGGAAGTGGTCGAGCGCTTCACCCTGCTTGACGAGATCTGGGGCGTGCGATACGAAGGGACGACCCGGACGCTGGACCAGCACATCGCCAAGCTCCGCCAGAAGATCGAGGACGACCCGGCCGAACCCCGTTTCATCCAGACCGTTTACGGCGTCGGCTACCGGTTCCGGCCCGAGGGCGTTTAGCCGCTTCCGACTTATCCGATTGACAATTCCGGCGTTTCAAGAGAAAATCGTCGGTGTCACGTGTCCATTCTCAAGCCGCCGAAGCTTAAAATTCTGATCGCTTTTTTTTCTATTCTTCCGCTTTGCGCTCTGAGCCTCCAAGCGGTCCAGCCGGAAACGGTCGTCCCGGCCATGGCCTATGGTTTCAAAGCCTATGGCCTCGACCAGGGCTTGACCTCCACTTCCATCACGGCCCTCATCCAGGACCTGGACGGTTTTCTCTGGGTGGGTACGGAAGACGGGCTTTTCCGTCTCGAAGGGGAGAAGTTCCGGCGCTTCGGGACCGAGGACGGGATTCCCGCCAATTATATCAGAGGACTGTCCTTCGCCCGCCCGTCGGGCATTTGGGTCGTCACGGAAGACGGGATTGTCTTGTGGGACGGCGGACGGTTCCGTCCACCGAGCCAGTTTGGTTTCCAGGGCCTTGACGATTGCTCCGGACTTCCGCTCCCCGGCGGCGGAGTCATCATTTCCCGCTATGTCTATCGACAGCGATTTTTCAGCCCGGCGGACGGCCGGGGCCTTTTCGAGCTTAAGAACCTGCCGTGGGGAGGCGGCGCTTATTGCGCTTCCTATGACCCGGAACGAAATCTCCTGGCGATCGCCCTCATGGACGGACTTTGGGTTTGGGACGGCAAGGCTTGGAAAAGCCGGCAGATCTTCCCGGCTTCGGCGAGAAATCGGGCCATCCGGTCGGTTTTGATCGATCGGAAAGGCCGTTATTGGCTCCGTCAGTCCGATAAGCTTTTCCGTCTCGACGATTTCGACGCGCCTCTCGTCGAAGTGAAAGCTCCCGAGCCCTTGTCCCTGGTCTCCGAAGCATTTCTCGTCGAGGACGGATTCGGCCGGATCTGGACCAACACCGCGACGAGCCTTGTCTGGATTTCGGAATCCGGGGAAGGGGTGCTGGGCGAGCGCCAAGGGCTTCCCCCGGGAGGGGCGTTCGTGTTCCTCATGGATTCCCAGGGGACGCTCTGGGTCGGCGGCGACGGTGTTTTTAAACTCCTGGGGGATTTTCTTTGGGCGGCGGCATCCAGAAGGGAAGGATTGCAGGGGGATGTCACCTGGTCGGTCTGCCGGACGAGAGACGGTCGGATCTGGGCGGGGACATCCAGCGGACTGGCGTATGGCACTCCCGCGGGCTGGCGGCCGATTCCGGGAACCGCGTCCTGCCAGATCATGGCTCTCCGCGAAGACGCCCAGGGCGTGCTTTGGGTGGGGCACGTGCCGAGCGCCGAACGACCCAGCGGCCTGATGAAAGTGCTGCCCGGAAAATCCGAGGCTTTAACCGTTCCCGTCGATGGCGCCGGATTTTCGGGCTCCATATATGGAATCGCCCCGGGGCCCGCCGGCTCCTTATGGCTCGGCACCGTTGATCCGGGTTATGGCGGGCCGTTTCGGGGCCGGGCGGCGTTCGGGCGGAAAACTTTCCTATCCCCGGGTGGACCGAGGATAATCCGAGCATCCTTCAGATCGCAAACGACGAGGCCGGCGGCCTCTGGGTGGCCGGGAGCCAGGGAGCGGCCCATTGGGACGGGAGCTCGTGGGCGGTCCTTCCCAAGGAAGCTCTCCGCGACCCGGAGATGATCTCGGTCCTGCCCCTTGGCCGGGAGGGCGCCTGGCTGGCTCCTCAAAACGGGAAGCAGCTTATGCGGCTCGTGAGAGAGGGGCCTACTCTTCGGGTGGCCGAGACGCTGCCCCGCGATCACCCCCTGTCCCAAGCCTTGATCTTCGGCCTGGGGCGGGATGCCAATGGGGTGATTTGGGTGGCTACGGCCCGCGGTTTGAAGCGATGGGAGGGTGGCCGCGTCGAGACCTACGGTCGAAACGCCGGTCTTCCCGGCGAGGACTGCGCCCAGAATGCCCTTTTAGTGGAGCCGAACGGCGACGTCTGGGCCGGGCTCAGCGTCGGGCTTGCCCACGGCGACATGGGACGAAGGCGAGCCCCCCAGGTTCCGCCCGCTGTTGCCATCCTCGAAGCCCGGGACGGGATCGATCGGCTTATGCCCGCCGCCGATCCCGGGCCGATTATCCCCTGGAAGGCCGGCAGCGTTTTTTTTCGATACGCTCCCCGCGGTTCCCAATGGACGGACGGAATCGGATTCCAGGTCCGGCTCGTGGGCGTAGAGGATGCCTGGAGGAACACGGAGATCAACGAAGCCCGCTACCCCAAGCTCGCGCCCGGGCATTATCGGTTTGAAGTCCGGACGGTCACCCCGACTCTGGAATTCGGCCCTGTGCAGAGCATCGCCTTTCAAATTCTGGCTCCCTGGTGGCGGCGGTGGTGGGCTCAAGTGGTTTGGGGGCTTCTCCTCATCGGCCTGATCGGCTTGATCTTCCGCCGGCGGACGGCCCGCCTCCGACGCCGAAACGAATTCCTGGAGGCGATCATCGAAGCCCGAACGGGCGAGTTGGAACAAGCCAACGAAGCGCTTCGCGAAGCCGTTCTGATCGATCCTCTCACGGGGCTCTACAATCGCCGCTACCTGACCATGACCATGCCCGAAGAGGAAAACCGCCTGCGGCGGATGTTCCGCAATTATTTCATGAAGGGCATCAGCCCCCTGAACCAGAACGAGGATCTGATCCTCTTTCTCGGCGACTTGGATCATTTCAAGGTCATCAACGACACCTATGGCCACGCCATGGGCGATCAGATGATCCAGGAAACGGCCCGGACGTTGAAAAGCGTCTGCCGGACCGCGGACACCTTGGTCCGGTGGGGCGGTGAGGAATTCATCCTGGTCGCCCGGCGCTCGGATCGGGAGAAAGCCCATCTCATCGCCGAAAAGCTCTGCCAGGCGGTTCGCGATCACGCGCTCATCCTGCCCGGCGGCCAGGCGTTGCGCTGCACGATTTCCTTCGGCTTCGCCGCCTTTCCCATCCTGGATCAGCATCCCGAAGCCTTCAGTTGGGAAGACACGCTCCAGCTGGCCGACCAGGGCCTCTACGAGGCCAAACGCGCGGGCCGGAATGGCTGGGTCGGAATTCTGGCTTCGGGTCCTTTGAATTCCCCCGAATATGCTCCGCGGCTCCGGACGGACCTCAAAGGCCTCATCCGCGAAAGCCAGGTCCAGGTTCAAACGAGCTTCCCGCCGGATAAGGTGTTCAGCTGAAATCCCCGTAACAATTTCCCAGCCCCGCCGTTCTTATGGTAAGGAGATTCATCAAATGCTCCATTCGTCTGTCATTCGGCCCTTTATTTGGACCGTCGCGCTCGCCGGCTTGCTTGCGGTCGGAAGCATGATCGGCCTTGCCGGAAACGCGCCGGGGTCCCTCGACAAGACATTTTCGAAGGAGGACCTCCGCGAGGATCTCCGGGTTCTTTGGGCGGTCCTCGACGAGGGACACGGCGGATTTGACCGGTACGTCCTGCGCGACGTTCAGAGCATGAATTTCGCCGCGGTCGAAGCCGGGTTGACCGGGCCGCTCCCGGAAATTGAATTTTATCGGCGGCTCCTTCCCTTGATCGCCGGAATCAAGGATGGGCATACAGCGTTATTGCTGTCGGCAGAGACTCGGGCCGAGCTTCTCGCCCGCCCCGTCCTCTTTCCCTTTGAATTGCGGTTTATCGGCGACAAGACGCATCTGTTTCGCAACTTGAGCGGGCCCGGGAGATCCGTGACGGGAGCCGAGATCCTGGCGATCAACGGGACCCCGATGACCGAAATCCGGCAAAAGCTTCGGCTCCTCGATCCCGGCCGACGCCG
This sequence comes from Candidatus Aminicenantota bacterium, assembly GCA_963783665.1. Classification (GTDB taxonomy): domain Bacteria; phylum Acidobacteriota; class Aminicenantia; order Aminicenantales; family UBA4085; genus JAAZPG01. The sequence continues at coordinate 538,084 of CAWANZ010000003.1, forward strand.
GCATCCTGTCCCGCCGCCTTCGCCTCCTGGAAAATCCGAATACCTTCGGCCTGAATTTCGCCGTGGCCTTCGGCCGGCCGGAGTCGTTCGCCTCCGTTTGCGTACTGGTTCCGGCAGGGAAACCGAAGCGACCGTCCCGGGGATCACCGGCTCGGACCTCGGCGTCATTCGACGGGAGCGATATCCCGACACGGCCGTCCGAAAGTCCGCTCTATGAGCTCGGCTATCGCGGCGCAACGGCCGTCCTCACCATCCGCGGATTCGATAACCAGGGCGGCGAGGGAAGCGTTCCCTATCCGGAATTCATTCAAAAGGCGTTCCGGGAGCTTTCCGAAAAGAAAATCGAGACCCTGATTATCGATGTTCGGGGAAACGGCGGAGGCCGGGACGAGTTCGGCCGGCTCCTCTTCGCTCATTTCATGGACTGAGCCGTTCCTGTATTACCGGGCGCTGGAGATGAAGAAGAACCGGTACGACCTCTTCAAATACACGCCTCCGGGACGGGAAACTTGGCCCGGCGACGCCGTCCGGAAGAACGCCCGCGGCTGGTATGACGTGACCGATCATCCCAACGTCGGGACGATGAATCCCGAGCCTCCGCGGTTTGCGGGCCGGACCTGCATCCTGATCGACGGCTTGAGCTTTTCCACGACCGGGGAATCGACATCCCAATTCCATTTCATAAAAAAGCGACATTTCTCGGCGAGGAATGCGGCGCGGGATATTACGGCAACACGTCGGGCTCCTCGGCCTCCGTCACGCTGCCCAAAACCGGGCTTCAAATCAGAATCCCCCTCGTCCTTTACACGCTGGCCGTGGACGGATATCCGAAAGACCGGGGGATCGTTCCCGATATCGCCGTGGCCCCCTCGATCGAAGATCTGCTCGCCGGCCGCGACGTCGTGATGGAGCGGGCTTTGGAGTTCCTGGCGCGCCGTTAAGACCGAACGAGCCAGGACGGAAAGCTCCCGGGCCGACCGCCGGGCGATGATTTCCAGGTAATCGGCGGCCCGGGCGATCGCGTCTTCGAGCGAAGCGGCTTCGGGCCGGACGGCATAAGCGGCGGCGAACGGGTCCGGGACAAAATTCGCCATCGGTCCGTCGATCGACCCGCAGAAAGCGATGACGGGGAGACTGCGATTCCCGTCCCAATCGGGCGATCCCCAAGGCCGCTTTTCCCCGCCGGGATTGGGCGTCCAGCCGGCCTTCGCCGGTGACGATCAGGTCGGCTTTCCGCGCCGGTCGCCTTAATCCCGCGGTTTCGATCAATCGCGTCGATGCCCGGACGGAGGTCGCTCCGAGGAAAGGCCGCCGCGGCGAATCCCAGCCCGCCGGCCGCGCCCGCGCCGGGCAGGTCGCGAATTTCCGGCCCGAGGCGGTTTCCACCGCGTCGGCGTACCGGGCGCCCGTTTCTTCCAGCTTTTCAGGATTCCGCGTCCGCGCCTTTTTGCGGGCCGAAGACCGCGGCCGCTCCCTTCGGGCCGAGCAGGGGATTATCGACATCGGCCAGGATGTTCGAACCGGACGGCCGCGAGACGCGGGTCGAGCCGTCGAGCTCGACCGTTCGCAATTCGGCCAATCCAGCGGATTGGGCCGAAGCGGCCGGCCGTCCGCGTCGAGAAAACGGACGCCCAGCTCCGCCGCCATCCCCGCGCCCCAATCGTTCGTCGCCGAACCGCCCAAGCCCGATGCAGAATCCTTTTCACGGATTCCGGTCGAGGGCCGCGCGAATCTGCCGGCCGAGGCCGGATCGTATCGGAGCGGAGGATATCTTCCCGGCCGGAGACCAGCGTCAGGCCGCGAGATCGGGCCGATTTCGATGACCGCCGGTCGTTCCGGTCGGGGAGAATGAGAAAATCGGCCGTGACGGGATCGCCGAGCGGACCGGGGCAGGAGACCGGAATTTTTTCGCCCGCCGCAAGCCGCGGCGAAAGCTTCGACCGTCCCCTCGCCGCCGTCGGCCGTGGGAACGACGTCGATGTCCGCCCGGATCCCGATTTCGGCGAATCCCGTCCTCAAGCCCGCGGCGATCGCCGCGCCCGCTTCGGCCGAGTCAGGGACCCCTTGAAGCTGTCGACGGCGATGAGGATGCGCAAGACGGCGGCCCTGTCACCGTTCGGGCGAAAGCGGTTCGGGGACGCAGTAGGGACCTTCGGGAATACGGCGAGCTGGCCCCCGGCAGGAGCCGCGTCGAGGGCGGCCTGAACGGCCGGGCCGATCATATTCCGGGCGGCCGGATGGCCCGGTCACGGTCAAGGTCTCCATCGTCTCGGCCGAAAGGCCGTCGGAAACGAAATGCAGCCCTTCTCGCCCGACTTTCTTCAGGGCTCGGGCCTGCATCTGAAGTTCCCACTGATCCTTGGTGAACACGCCGGGGCGTTTGATGTCGGCGAGGAAATCGTCGAAGCGCCCCGCGTATTTTTTCAGAAGGTCGGCGTACTCGCGGCTGCCGACGCCCTCGGCGCAGCTTCCGAAGGCGATGATCGTCCCGCCTTCGCGGACGGCCGGGAGGCAGGAGACGAAACCTTTGACGCATTGATAAAAGGTCGCGTCGAGCGGGATATCCCCCGCTCGAGGTCAGAACGACGTCGGCCGGACGCCGGACGGGCCAGACGGCGCAGGACCGGACGAAGGCGCAGGCGGCTTCGTGGGCGGGCTCGAGCGCTCCGGCGTAAGCCCGGACCAAGCGGCGGGTTTTATCGAGGACGACGTTGAGGGTGAAATCGACGCCGGCCGCCCGGGCGACGGAGAGGGATTCCTCATGGAGGGGATTCCCCGCCAGAACGGCGTTCGTCGCTCTTCGGATCGGCCAGGAATTTCTCCCCGTGGAAGTTGCGGATGGTGTCGAGCGAGGAGAGCCCGGGGCAGACGCCCTTCCGGCCGCCGGAAAATCCGGCCATGAAGTGCGGCTCGACCAGGCCGGTCACGATCCGGAAACCGGCTTCGACGAACCGGCGGTTGAGGCGGATCGTCGCCCCGAAGCGCTCCGCCCGGCGACGGCCGCCAGGCCGAGGCTGTCCTCGGCCCGATGGTCTTCGATCCGGTAGCCGTTCGACGACTTCCTCGCCGAACATCTCCCGGCGCTCCTCGATCGGTGCTCGGCCGGTGCATCCCCGTGGCGACGAGGACGAGAATTTCGGACCGGGCAACGCCCGAGGATGCGATTTCGGCGAGCAGACGGGGCAAGAAAATCCCGGTAAGGAATGGGCCGGGTGCAGTCGGAAACGACGACGACGACATCTCCCGGCCGGCGGGCGGCCAGGGCGGCCCGAAGCGGGGGCGTTCCGAGGGGGTCCCGGACGGCGTCGAGGACGAGGGCCACCGCGGGCTTGATCGGTGACGGGATAGGCCGAAACATAAAGCTCGGCGCTGTCGGGGACTTCGGAGGGTGATCTCGTCCCGGCCGGCCAGCGCCCGGACGTTCATCGGATACTCCGCGTAGTCTATGATCCGATGTCTCGCAGGCCCGCGTCAAGGGCTTCGATCTGGGCCCGGCACTCGCGCGAGCTTCTTGCGCTCTTTTTCGACGACGTCGGCCGGGGCCCGGCCGACGAATCCTTCGTTGCCGAGCTTGGCCTCGATTTTTTTCGTCTCTTCGACGAGCTTGGCCCGCTTGGCCGTCAGCCGCTCCCGTTCTTTGACCGGATCGACGAGCCCGGGGACGAACACTTCCATGTTGCCGACGACTTGAACGGACGCCCCGGCCGGACGGGCGACGGCGGGACCGGCCTCGAGGGATTCGAGGTTGGCCAGGTGGAGGACGAGGGGCGGAGCCGGTCCGAGGATCGCGGACTTCCTCGATCCGCGGCCCGGACGAACGCGGCGAGCTTGACGCTCGGCGAGGTGCCGTGATGGGCCCGAATGTCGCGGATCGCCCGGACGAGGTCAAAGGCCAGGCCGAAGTCGGCTTCGAGCGCTTCGTCCTCCCACCGCGGATTGGTTGCGGGCCAGCCGGGCCTGGAGAAGAAGCGGAGAGGTCCGCATCGGCGTCAGGAGTCCGCGGACCGGGCATTGGGCGTTCAAGCGCTCCCACAGCGACTTCGGTGATGAACGGGACGAAGGGATGGAAGAGCCGGAGGACATGGTCGAAGGCCAGGGCCAGGACGGACCGGGCCACGGGGGCCGTGCTCTCGTCCCGCATCCGCGGCTTGACGATTTCCAGATACCGGTCGCAGAGGTCGCCCCAGAAGAAATCGCGGGCCGCGCCGACGGCGGCCGAGGGGTTATAAGCCCGAAGCTCGTCGTCGACGTTCCGGATGACTTTGGAAAGGCGGGAGAGGATCCAGCGGTCCTCCTCGGCCAGGTCGGAGCCGCGAAGCGGCTGGAAGGCGTGCTCGCCCAGGTTCTGGAACATGAACCGGGCCGCGTTCCACAGCTTGGTGCAGAAAGCCCGGCCGATCTCGAACCGCTCGCTGATGATCTTGGCCGCCGGAAGGTCGGGCATCGTCCCGAGGACGTCGAATTCCTTCCCGGTCTTGGGGTCGATATAGGTGAAGATCGAGCGTCCGTGCTTGGCCGCGGCCAGGTCGACGAGCTCGCCGGTGTAGGGCGAGACCGCCTGGACCGGAAGGCGGATGTCCTGCGTCCCCGTCTGCATGTCGCAGAGGACATAGCGCATGGCGTCCGTCCCGTATTTCTCGATGATGTCCTCGGGATCGATGCCGTTGCCCTTGCTCTTGGACATCCGCTCGCCCTTGCCGTCCTGGATGTTGGCGTGGATGAAGCTTGTCGGTGAACGGGACGTCGCCCTGGAGATAGAGCCCCATGATCATCATCCGGGCGACCCACAGGGTGATGATGTCCCGGGCCGTGACGAGGCAGGAGCCCGGATAATAATAATTCAGGCAGTCGTCGAGGCCCGGCTCGGGCGCGGTCAGGGGCCGCTGGCCGGGATCGACCGCGGCCGTCGCCGGATCGGGCCAGCCGAGGGTCGACATCGGCCAGAGGGCCGAGCTGAACCAGGTGTCGAGGACGTCGGGGTCCTGGGCCAGGCCGGCGGCCTCGAGCGCTGTCGGCGAATTTCTTCTCGGCCGCTTCCGTCCGGAGCGAAACGAGGATCGATATAGCTTCCGGCCGGGTGCGAGCGCGGCCGAGCGAGGCGGCCGGATAATAATTTCCGGCGTCGTCGGCGACCCAGGCTGCAGATCTTCCGGGGACGGCGTTGGGAAGGCCGGCGACGCTTCCGGCGATGTGCGGCCCCGGAGAACGCGGCGTGCCAGATCGGGATGCGATGGCCCCACCAGAGCTGGCGGCTGATGCACCAGTCCCGCTTTTCCCCGAGCCAGGCCGGTAGGTCCCGCCGTAGCGGTCATCATCGGGGGCGAAAGTCAGGCGCGTGCCGCTCGGCGAGTCGTAATCGGGGAGGGAGGCGTCGATGGCGGCCTGGGCCAGGCCGGCGGCTTTGAATTCGTTCGGCGTTCCGGCTCCGCAGACGATCCCGCCCGGGACGTCGCCCATCCGGACGAACCACTGCTTGCTCAGGTAGGGTTCGATCGGCGTCTTGGACCGGTCGGAGTGGCCGACTTCGATTTCCCGGTCTTCGACCGATTCGACAAGGCCGAGCGGCTTTGAGGTCGGCGACGACCCGCTTGCGCGCCTCGAAGCGGTCGAGCCCGGCGTACGGACCGGCGGCGGCGTTGAGCGTCCCGTCGGGATTCAGGATGTTCATGATCCCGATCTCGCTCTTGTGCCGCTCCCAGACGGCGTAGTCGTTCGGATCGTGGGCCGGGGTGATCTTGACGCAGCCCGTGCCCAGGGCCGGGTCGGCCCAGGCGTCCAGGATCAGGGGATGGGACGGTCGAGCAGCGGCAGGTTGATCTGGCGGCCGTCGCGGGCCATGTCCCGAAGGCGCAGGAGCAGGGGCAGGAAGTCGCGGCGCCGCGCTCGAGAAGTCTTCGAGGGATTTCTCCAGATCGGCCCGGTCCTTTTTGGACGCCGCTGCGATTTTTTCGCGGACTTCCGCGATTTGGCGGTCGAGCTCGCCGGCCGGATCGGGATGGACGGCCACGGCCGTATCGCCGAGCATGGTTTCGGGCCGGGTCGTGGCCACGACGACGAACTCCGGCTCGCCGGGTTTCGGCTCGATGATGGGATACTTGATGATGCCAGAAATGGCCCCGGACGGTTTCGTGGACGATCTCGTCGTCGGAGACGGCGGTCTGGAGCTGGCAGTCCCAGTTGACCAGGCGGTCGCCGCGGTAAATGAGGCCGTCGGCGAACAGGCGGAAGAAGGCCTCCCGGACGGCCCGGGCGCAGACGGCGTCCATGGTGAAGCGCTGCCGCTTCCAATCGCAGGAGCAGCCCATGCTCTGCTGCTGGCGGATGATGCGGGCCTGGTACTCGTCCTTCCAGGCCCAGATCCGGGCGACGAGGGCTTCCCGGCCGAGGTCGCGGCGGGTTTTGCCCTCGAGCTCGAACAGCCGTTTTTCGACGACCGCCTGGGTGGCGATGCCGGCGTGGTCGGTTCCCGGCATCCACAGGGTGTTGTCCCCGGCCATCCGGTGCCAGCGGATGAGGAGGTCCTGCATGACGTTGTCCATGGCGTGGCCCATATGAAGGGCCCCGGTGACATTGGGCAGGGGCATCATGATGACGTAGCGGCCGGCCCGTCCGTCGGGGACGGCGGCGAAAGCGTCGGCTTGGAGCCAGCGTTCGGTGATCCGGCGCTCGTATTGGGCCGGCTCGTAGAGTTTCGGGATCTCATCCGCCATGGTCGTGTCCTTCAGGGTCGATCGAGACCCCTCTTTTTACCATAGACGGGCCGCTTTGCCAAAACGGGCGGGGGTGAGGCCGAGGGCGAAGTAATCCTCAGATCTTCTCGATCGTCTCCCGGTAGATGACGCCGCGCTCGCGCAGCGCGTCGAGCATGAATTTCACGCATTCCGGACGCCGGCCGATGATTTCGGGCGGGACGATTCCCTTCTCGGCGAATAAGCCTTCGGCCAGGAGCCGGACCGCGCAGGAGGCGGTATAGCCGGTCGTCCGGGCCATGGAATGGACGCCCGTGGCCGGGTCGCGCCGGTCGAGGAGGTCGTACGTATACCGCAGGTTTTTCTTATCGCGCCGCCCTTCGACGATGATTTTCATCACCGTGAGGTCGGACTCGCCATCCTGGAGCTTCCACTTGGGGAAAAGAAGCCGGGAGGTAACGTCCAGCGGTTTGATCCGCACGCCGCCGACTTCGATTTCTTCCGAGCTGAAAAATCCGGTCTCCCGGAGCATCGCCATTTTTTCGATGTGCCCGGGATAGCGGAGGGTCTTTTCCTTCATGTCGGGGGCGGACATGGTCCGGGCGAGAGTCCGGAGGCCGTCGGTGTTGAAGGCTTCAAGTGTTCCGACGCCCGGGAACTCCAGCCGCTCGGGTTCGGAGAGAGCGGGCTTGATGACGAGCTCGCCGTTTTGGATATAGCGGGCCGGGCGGACATACTCTTCGAGGACGTCGGCCGGCGAGAAGACGGCTTTATATTCGAAGGGCCATTCCCGAATTTCGGGCAGGCCGCCGACGTAAATCAGGACGGAATGCGTTTCATCCAAGAGCGAGGCGACATGTCCGGCCAAGAGGTTGGACATGCCCGGCGCGACGCCGCAATCGATGACCGCCGTGACGCCGGCGGCCTCAGCCTGGGCTTGAAGCGTGAAGGGGTCTTCGGGAAAAAAAGCGATATCGACGACGTTCTTGCCGGCGGAAATCACGGCTTTGAGCGTTTGATACCCCATGAATCCGGGAACGGCGCTGAGAACCAGATCGTAACCGCGGACGAGCTTCGTGACGGTTCGAGGGTCGGCGAGGTTGACCTGGACGGTTGCGATGTTTTTCGCCCCGCCCAGGCGGGCGAAGGCTTCGATGTCGCGATCGGCGACGGTGACTTCGAATCGGGGATCAGCGGCTAAATCCAGAGCGGTCGGCGCTCCGACGAGCCCCGACCCTAAGACGACGATTTTCATGTTGGACCTCCTTGAAAAACGAGGGGGAAGGAAACGCTCCCGCGGGAGCCGGAGGGGAGGGGGCGGAAAAAGATTACAGGCCGCTGAAGCGGTTGACGTAGCGGGCAAGGAGTGTGTTCAAAGCCCGACTATTTTATCCGAATCGGCGCTTGTCGGCAAACGCCTCGGAGAGGACGGGCGCCGAGGCCCGTCCTCTCCGATTCCGGCGGGTTATCGAATGTAGGGGAATCCGCTCCCCGCCAGGAGCTTATTGAGCTCCGGCAGATCCTTATCCTGGATTTCTTTCAGCTTCCCGAGAAGCGGGTCGACGAACGACTTCAAGCTGTTCATCAGGTCGATGGACGTCTGAGTCGGCCGGCCGATCGCGTTGAAGCTTCCTGGCGATGCCCTGGACCAGTTCGGCGATCGTTCCCCCGCGGAAAGCGACCAGAATCGGTTTCCGGTACATCCCCATCCCGGGCGGGCTGACGAAGTAAACGGCCTTGATTCCGTCGATTTTGGCCTTCACTTCTTTGATCTTGGCCTCGGCGTTGCCCGTCACCCGGTTGGACAGTTCGTCAATCTGCTTGCTCAGCGACTCAAGGGTTGAAAGAAGGGTTCGCCCCTTCTGGGCCAAGTCCTGGGCTTCCAGGAGATATTTCCGGGACATCTCCCGATCTTCAACCGTGATGTCCTGGAGCTCGTCCGGTCGGACGACGACCTTCGTCTCCAGCTTCTTTCCGTTCACGTCCAGAACGGCTTTATACTCGCCGGGGAGAACCCAAGCCGCGCCGCCCATCCCGCCGCGCGCTCCGCCTCCTCCTCCTTGGCCCCGCATCCCTTGACTCGCGGCCGCCGGCCCCGGGGACGCGCCTTCGCGCAGGTTCCAATAAACCCGGTTGATCCCCGGCTCCTTGGAGGCGAACAGGGTCGCGACTTCCCGGCCCGAAGCGTCGAGCGATCGAGACGCGGACCCGGGCGTCCTTGGCCGCGCCGGGATTCAGGTAATACGTGATCGCCGCGCCGAAGGGGGAGTTCGGTCCGGCGATAGGCGTTGGTCGCGTCGGACCATCCGCGGTAGGCGAAGATTTTGGCCGGCTTGACGTCGTAAAGGATAGCTTCGGTTCGGACGGTTTCGGCGGTCATCTTTTCCAAAGGCCGGATGTCGTCGACGATCCAGACGCCGCGCCCGTGGGTGGCGATGATCAGGTCGCGCTCGCGGGGATGGATCTGGATGTCGCGGACGGCCACGGTCGGGAAATCAGTCTTGATACGGGGTCCAGGTCCGGCCGCCGTTCAGGCTGACGAACAGTCCGAATTCGCTCCCGACGAACAGGAGGTTGCGGTTTTCCAGGTCTTCCCGGATCGTATGAAGATATCCGTAATCGGGGAGGTTGCCCGCGGAGCGAGACCCAGGTTTTTCCGAAGTCCTCGCTCTTGAAGATGTACGGTTTGTAATCGGCGACCTGGTGGCGGGAGACGGTCAGGTAAACGCCGCCCTCGACGAAATGGGAGGCCTCGATCCGGGTGATCCAGTTGTCGCTCGCGGCGAAGCCCTTGATGTTTTTCGTTACGTTCTCCCAATTCGCCCCGCCGTCGCGGGTCACCTGGACCTGGCCGTCGTCGGTCCCGACCCAAATCACGCCCTGCTTGAGCGGCGATTCGCTGATCGTCAGGATCGTGCAGTGGTTCTCCGCCCCGGTGTTGTCCGGCGTGATCCCGCCCGAGTCGATGATTTTTTTCGGGTCGTTCGTCGTCAGGTCGGGACTCGCCTTCGTCCAGGACATTCCCCGGTCGGTCGATTTGAACAGGTAGTTGCCGCCGAAATAAAGGATGTTCCGGTCGTGCGGCGAGAGATAGACCGGAGAGTCCCAGTTGAACCGGTAGGGCGGTTCGGTCACCGGCGGCTCGGGCCGAATGCCTTGGGATTCGCCCGTCTTGAGATTGTGGCGTTCGATGCCGCCCATTTGGAGGTTCCGGTAGTGGATCCACCATTCGACCGGGTCGAATTGAGCATAATAGCCGTCGCCGCCTCCGGTGGACAGCCAGTCGGAATTGACGATCCCGGCCCTCTCGCGCGTGTTGGAGGGCCCGACCCAATTGCCGTTGTCCTGCAGCCCGAAGCCGACGTAGTACGGATCGCGCATGTCGAAGGCGACGTTGTAGAGCTCGGCCCAGGGCTGGGAGACGACGGCCATAAAGGTCCGCCCGCCGTTCCAGGAGATGTCGATGCCGCCGTCGTTTCCGTCGACGACGTGGTCGGAATTGCGCGGGTCGACCCAGACGGCGTGATGGTCGGAGTGGGCGCCCCGGAAAACGTTTTCGAAGGTTTTTCCGGCATCGCGGCTGATGTAGCAGGAGCCGGAGTACACGTAGAGGATGAGGTCGTTGTTCGGGATCGACGGTCAGCCGGCTGTAGTAGAACGGCCGGAAATTGACCCGGTCGTAGGTGGCCTCGTCACTCGCCCGGCGCCAGGTCGCGCCCTTGTCGTCGGACCGGAAGAGGCCGCTTTCGTCGGCCTCGACCAGGGCGTAAACCACGTTGGGGGCGCTCCGGGAACGCCGAGACCGATCCGGCCGAAGGGCCCGGCCGGAAGGCCCTGGCTCGTGATCTTCCAGGTCTCGCCGCCGTCGGTGGTTTTATAGATCGCGCTCCCGTCGCCGCCGCTCCGGAAATAATACGGCCAGCGGCGATGCTCCCACATCCCGGCATAGAGGATCCTGGAGTTGGAGGGATCCATGGCCATGTCGCAGGCCCCGGTTTCGGGATTGACGTAGAGGACTTTCTTCCAGGTTGTTCCGCCGTCCTGGGTCCGATAGATGCCGCGCTCCTCGTTCGGGCCCCAGAGATGGCCCTGGGCCGCGACGAAGACGATATCCGGATTGACCGGATCGATGGCGATCCGGCTGATGAACCGGGTTTCGGCCAGGCCCATGTTCTTCCAGGTCCGGCCGGCATCCTCGGACTTGTAAACGCCGTCTCCGGGCGCGACGGAATTTCTCGCGGTGGCCTCGCCGGTGCCGACCCAGACGATGTCCGGGTGGCTGGGGGAGACGGCCACGGCTCCGACCGAGACGGTGGCTTCCTGATGGAAGGAAGGCGCCCAGGTGACGCCGGCGTCCTCGGTTTTCCAGAGGCCGCTCGGTCCAACGGCCGCATAGAGAACGGTCGAGCTGTTCGCCGGCGCGGCAAAGTCGACGGTCCGGCCGCCCATGTTGGCCGGGCCGATGTTGCGCGGCTTCAGGGCTTTCAGCAGAGGCGTCGGATCGAGCGCATCAACGGCCGAAACGGCCGGCGCGGGCTTTGGCTTTTGAGCCTGAGCCGAGGTCGAGGGCAGGGAAAGAAAAACGAGAATGATGACGGCAAAAAGCAGGGAAAGACGGGCCCGACGATTGAACATGGGATCCTCCATCCTCCGGAATGATGACGACGGCGAACGCCGCATGCATGGAGATATATCAGAAGCAAAATGGCGGGTCAATACGCGTTCTTGATTCAGCCGCGGAGAAAGACTTATGATCGCCTTGTGAAAAAGACGCTCTCAACGATATGCGTGATCCTCTGTCTTTGGTGCGGATTTTCTCCTCTCTTCGCCCAAGTCGTCCTGGATAAAGCCGAAGATTTCTATCCGAGAAGCGATTGGGCCGCGTCGCTCCGTTATGAACCAGGCGAGATCTTTCCCCTCCGGTTCAAAGTGACCCCCTGCCCCCTGGTCGAGGTGAAAATCGACGGCCGGAGCTTCTGGCTGACCTTCGATTTCGGCTCGGCCGACGGAATGACGGTAACGACCGCGATCGAGGACAAGATCGCGTATGAGATTGTCAGGGAGCTGAAGACCTATTTCGCTGACGGGCGGCTAAGAGGCAGCGGCAAGGAGATTATCCTGAAGCGGGTTGAGCTCCTCGGACGGACGTTTGAGCGCGTTCACTCCGACCTCTTTGATTGGAAGGTCTTCACGTCGTACTCGAACGACGGCCATGTCAGCCTGGAGTACATCCAGAACACGCGGCTCACCCTCGATTACCGGAACAAGCGGCTTGCCGTCTCGGGAAAGCCTTTTCCCGAAGGATTACTGAAGGACGCCGCGTTTCTCGCGATTCCGCTTCTCAAATCCCCGGACTGGAACAGATACGGCCTCTATCTCGAGGGCAAGGTCAACGGGCAAGATACCATCGTCTATATCGACAGCGGGAGCAGCCATTCGTTCGTCGACAGAAGCATTCTCGATTCGACATCGATTTCCAAGGCGGGCGGAAACGACGTCTGCCTTTCGGAGATTCCGGTTTCGCTGGGCGGATTGGATCTGAGGATTTCCAAATGTCGCGTCTCGGATATCCGCCGGAACACGAATTATGACAAGCCGGTCCGGATGGTCATCGGCTCGGATTTATTGCGGCATTTCGTCTTCACCGTCGACCGGACGCCGGGCCGGAATCTTCTGGTCATCCATCGCTCATGAAAACGACCGCCTGCGAGATTGTCTCCTACATCACGCTGCGCCGATTGATCGGCGTGCTGGGCATGACCCTGCCGCTCGTCTGCATTGCCGGCGGCGCCTTGTTTGCCGGAACTCCGGGCCAACGCTCGATCAGCTACTACTATCACACCAACATGCGCGATTTTCTGGTCGGCCTGCTGGTCACGGTCTCGATGTTTTTCATCACGTACCGCGGGTATGACCGGAAAGATCGCCTCGTCACCTGGATCATCGGCTTGGCCGGATTGGGCCTGGCCTTCTTTCCCATCCGCAGCGTCGAGTCCCCCGACGCCCCGGCCGGAATATTCCTGATGGACCCGGCCTCGGCCAGCGTCATTCATGTAACGTGCGCGGTGGTCTTTTTCGCTTTGCTGGCGTTCAATTCGATCTTTCTCTTCACCCTGAGCGGGAAGGGAACAACGCCAAGGACAAAAAACAAGAAAATCAGGAATCGGATCCATCTTGCCTGCGGCGGAGCGATCCTCGCCTCTCTGGCCGCAATCGGTGTCCTTTGGCTGGCCCGGGGCGAGACGTCGATGAATCAGAGCCGTTGGGTCCTGGCTCTTCAGACCGTCATGCTCCTGGCCTTCGGCATCTCCTGGTTGGTGAAAGGAAAAACGGTCTTCCGGGACGAAAAAGCCGGCTGATCCCGGCGCCGTTACTTCCGCAGCGCCGCCTTCGAGAAAGTCGCCTCCGGAATCTTCGCTTCGAAGTCGACCGACTCGATCATGAATTCCGTCCCGTCGCCTTCCTTGAGAACGTCGCGGAACAGGGCCCGGGTCTGAATCCACCGGCCGTCCATCTGCTTCACCTCTTTCACCTCGAGCGTCTTGAGGAGCCGGCCGCTTTTGCCGTACCGCTCCTCTTTGAGCACCAGGAAGCGGGACGCGTCGACCCAGATTCTCCGGACCTGGTAGGCCACGTCCGAAACCGTCGCCGTCAGCTTGAGGATCCGGCAGGGACGGTCGAGAATCGTCTCCGTTCCGTCGTCGGCCGCCGCATAAATGGTCGACCATTTCCGGTTTTCCATCATGTCCTCGTAGGACAGGTCCGAGCCCATGACCGATTGCCGGAGCATGTTCCCCGAGATGCCGATGATCCGGTCGGTCGCCGGCGTATATGTCCAGAGCTGCTCGCCCAGCTTCAGCATCTTGATTCCTTTCTCGCGGGGCGGCTCGAGATACTCGGTAAAGGCCTTGTCCTCGCCCTCGATCCAGGACTTGGACTTGATCGTCCGGGCGTTCCGGCGGCTGTGGATGGTCATCGCCGAAACCATGATCTTGCTCCCGGGAACGGCGTTGTCGTCGATTTTTTCCAGCACCGCCTCAGGGGAAAGGACGGTTTGGCCGGAGCCGAGAATGGATAAAATGATTCCAAGGAAGAGGATGCGTTTCATGTTTCGAGCTCCTTGAACAGCGAAGCCGTCGAGCGCTTGTAAATGCCCCGCCCGGCGATCGCCGTCCCAATCAGGGTGGAAAGCATTCCGGGGATGAAGCCGATGAAATAGGCGGCCGGGGTGACCCGGCTGCGCAGGTGCGACGGCAGCATCACGGCGGCGTTTTTCATGAAGCCGGAAATGTTGATGCCGTGAGCCTGGAGATAGTACGACAGGATCAGCCCGAGGACCGTTCCGGCGATCGTTCCCAGGACGCCGACCATAACCGCCTCGGCCAGCATCGACCGGTATACGCCGCCCTTGGGCTCGCCCAAAGCCAGGCGGACGCCGATTTCCCCGTAGCGGCGGAGGCTGCCGATCAATCCGGCGTTCCAGAGGACCAGCGACATGGCCAGGATGAAAATGCTCAGAACCGCGCCTTCGACCGCCCCGAACTGGTCGAGCATGGAGGCCAGGTCGCTCTGTTCCCGGAGGGTTTTCATGACCGGGGCGAATTCGTCGCCGGACGGCCCGGCCTGGTCGTTGAACCGGGCGGCGATGCCTTCGACGAATCCCCGCTCGTATGGCCCGTCCGTCCGCCATCCCAGAATTTCCCCGGCAGCGTCTTCCATGTCCAGAACGGATTGGGCGTCGGTGATGTCCAGCACCAAGCCCATCCGGTCGAGGGCCCGGACGCCGTACCTGACGACGCCCGCGACCGTGAAATTGGCCGTGGCCATCGACCCATTCATCGTCGAGCCGATCAAGGTTGCCTGCCCGCCCGGCTCGAGCTTCAAGCGGTCGGCCAGGATTTCACCGACGAGAATTTCTCCGGATTTCTCCGGCAGTCGCCCCTTCACGATGGATTTGGCGATTCCCAACCGCCGGATTTCGGCGCTTCCCGGTGTCAGGATATCGGCCGCCGTTCCGATGACCGTTCCCTGGGCCTTCGTCTCCCCGGCCTCGTCGGGGACATCCAGGAGTCCGCCGAAACGGATCCGCGGCGTCCAGTCCGTTCCGGGGAACTCGGCCCGGAGCTCCGCGACGAGCTTCCCCGCGCCGGTCAGGGCCAGATCGTTGGGCGCGGCGTTTGCATCGGCCGCGTATCCCTTCGTCATGACTTTCAGGTGGCCGGTCAGGAGGTCGGCGTTGAATTCGATGATCTGGTTTTCGGCCCCTTTGATGTAGCAATACATGAAGACGGTCAGAAAGACGCCGATCGCGACAGTCAGAAAAGGGAAGCAGGATCCGGGAACGATCCCGCACCAGGCCTTTAAACAGGAAGCGGATCATGACCATTTTCCCTTCAGGGCGTCGGTCGGTTTGAGGGTGACGATTTTTCGTGTCGGGATGAAGCTGACGACTGTCGTTGCGGCCAGAACGAGGAAGATGGTCATCGATCACCAGACCCAGGCTGTAGGCCGGGTAGAGGGCTTGGTTGAGGGCCAGGCCGAAGCTGTCCGCCTGGTCCGCCGGCAGGACCCAGCCGTGCTTGGCCATATAGATGAGGAGCGGTAATCCGTAAACGGCCCCAACCGCGGCCGCCAGGAACGAAAGAAGCGAGCCCTCGAGAGTGAAGAGCCCGATGACTTTTCCCCGCGGCATCCCCAGGGCGATCAGCGTTCCGATCTCCCGGCGGCGGTGCCAGATCGATAGGATCTGGGTGTTGAAGATCGCCAGCAGGGCCATGGCCATGAGGGTGATGTAGAAAATGGAGAAACCGAGGGACTTGGCCTGGACGAAGCTCTTGATGTCCTTGAGAAGAACCTCGTGGCTTTGGAACGCCCAGCCGGGGTAAGCCTTCGGACTCGTCCCTTCCGGAACGGTCACGATCGTCGCCCGGCTCGTCCGTCCGGTCATCATCTGAAGATCTTTCAACGGAATCCAGATCTGGCCGGCGTCGACCGTCTGGACCTGGGATTGGAAGACGTCGACGATCTCGATGTCGGCGGCGTCGAACGTCCCGGCCTTGTCGCGCCAGCGGACCGTGACGATATCGCCTTTGGCCAGGCCGGCGTTTTTGGCCATCCGGACGCCGATCAATCCGGGAATATCGCCGCCGTTTCGACGCAGGCGATCGAAGGGGAGCTTCAGGACGGATCTGGTCCGGGATCGACGCCTTTGAGGAGCGACGGAGACCATCCGGCCCTTGGGATAGATCGTCCCGGGGACGATCAGGATGGGGGTGGCCCTTCCGGCGGCCGCTTCGGCGGCCAGCTCGGCCGGAATGATTTCGGGCGCATCCTCGATCGTCGTCGGGTCGTAGGGGTCGTAGGCCCCGGCCCAGTACTGGCCGCCGCCGGCTTCCTGGTCGATCGTGACTTTGGACATCTCCTTGTCCATGCCCTCGAACAGGCTCTGGCCCCAGATGATGGCGACGAACGAAAAGGACAGGACGAGGGCGTTCAGCCAGGTTTTCGCGCCGTTTCCGATCAGGTTGCGGAAGGCGAGCTTAGGGATGATCATGGCCGCCTCCTCATGCCGGAACGCGCTCGTCGCCGGCGACCCGGCCGTCGATGAGCGTGATTTTCCGGCGCAGATGCTGAATGACCTTGGCGTCGTGGGTCGAAAACAGGAACGTCGTCCCGAGGTCGCGGTTGATGGTTTCCATCGTCTGGAGGATGTGATGGGAATTTTCGGCGTCGAGGTTGGCCGTGGGTTCGTCGGCCAGGACCAGGCCGGGCTTCTTGACGACCGCCCGGGCGATGGCGACCCGCTGGCTCTGCCCGCCGGAAAGCTGGGCCGGCCGCGAATGCTCCCGGTCGGCCAGGCCGACCCAGGCCAAGGCGTCCCGGACGGCCTTGCGCCGGTCCGTCGCCGTCATCCCCAGGAGGAGGAGCGGAAACTCCACGTTTTCGAAGACGGTGTATACAGGGAGAAGGTTGAACGTCTGAAAGATGAAGCCGATGTGCCGGTTGCGGAGCCGGGCGGCCTTTTTGTGCGAGAGCGTCTCGATTTTTTCTCCCAGGACTTCGACACTTCCGGAGGTCGGCATGTCGAGCGAGCCGACGATGTTCAGCAGGGTCGTCTTTCCCGAACCGCTCGGGCCGACGAGCCCGGCGAATTCGCCCGAACCGAAGACCAGGTTGACGTCGCGGAGAGCGGTGATCGGCTGTTCCCCGGACGGGTAGATCTTGGTCAGGTTCACGGTCTTGATCAATACGTTTGTGTTCATGTGGCTATTCCTTGCGGTCAGTGATTCCACGTGACCATGAGATAGAGTCCCCGGCCTCCGAAAAGATTCGATCCGGACGAGCCGCCGTAGAGACCGTATGTTTCCGGATTCCAGAAGGCGATGACGGTGAAGCTCCAGCGGTCGGTTGTTCGCTGCCACGTCAGGAGGCGGTACCAGTCGCCTCCCGTCCAATCGCGGAAAACCATCCCCCGGACCCGGTCGAGAAGACTGAGCGGGAAATCAAGGGACAGGGCGCTCAAGGATCGGTTCGTCCCCGCTTCCCAGAATCCGAGGGAAGACTGGATGAACAGATGCTCGGCCAGGACGGTCAGGCCGCCGCCGAGGCCGAAGGTGTTCTCGGCGCCGAGGTTGAGCGCTTTTTGGAAGCGGTAAGGCGAGACGGCAAAATCCTGGGTGGTGAAAACGGCTTCGAACCAGAGCCCCGGCCCGACGTCCCAATACCCGTCGAGGCCCAGCCGCGTTTCCGGGACGCTCGCCCGTTCGTCCGGGGCGACCGGGAGGAGGCCGCCGAACGCGTCCAGCCGCCGGCGATGAAACGTCACGGCGATCTCGCCGCCGAAAGCCGGGACCTGGGCCCGGCCGCCGAGCTCGAAGGCGTCGTCGCCGCGGGTCGGAAACGTTTCCCAGCCCTTGCGCTCGTAGTTGCCGGTCAGGCCCCAACCCCAGACCGCGGCGTTGTTTTGAAAGGTGTACTTCAGGAGCAGGCCGGTCACGCCGTCGGTCAACTGAAGGGGATCGTTGGGGTCGACCCGGTCGAACCACATCAGCGGCCGGAGGATCCGGGCCGAGCCGAATTCGATTTTCTGGAGTCCGAGCCGGGCTTCGAAGCGGTCGGTCGTCATCCGGACCCAGGCCCGGTAGGGCTCGACTTCGGTCCGGCGCGAGCCCCAGCCGACGGAGGCGTCGACGGTGAAAAAGGCGTTCGCCGACGCCTCGAGGTCGAATGTCCAACCCGATCCTACGGGCATTTTGAGCGAGAATGTCGGAATGTAGCGGAGACCGGCCGGAACGCCGCGCCCCCTTTCGAACGGGAGACTGAGCCAGGCCGAGGCCTGTCCCCGGATCTCCGTCGTTTGAGCCGCGGCCGGAATGAGGGGAGAGAGGGCCAGAAAGAAGCCGAGGGCCCCGATCGCTTTGGGAAGGCGTAGCGGGCGTCTCATGTTTTCCTCCGCGGCAGGATGCCCCAGAAAAAGAAATTCACCAGTTCAACCGTCAAATCCTCGATGGAGTCGTACATCCGGAGAAGGCGCTCGTCCTGGAACATCGCTTGAAGATGATCCAGGAAAAAGAAAATGAAATCCATCCGGACATCGGCCCGGATGTCGCCGTTTTTTTGGGCTTTTTCGTATTCGTCGCGAACCTCGCGGGCGATGCGGCCGGTCATGCTCTGAAGGAACCGGCCGATATCGGTGTCCGGATTTTCGAGAATTTCCAGCGGCCATTCGTTTCCCAGGCGACGGCCGGCTTCGAGCTTCATTTGGATGGTTTGCCGGACCTTTTCCTCGAACGGAACGTCCCGGGCCATGATGTCCCGAAAAACCGCCATCTGGGTCTCGGCCAGCCGGTTGAGGACGGCTTTAGCCAGCTCGACCTTGTTCGGGAAGTATTTATAAAAGGTCATTTTACTGACCTTCGCCGAACGGCAGATTTCGTCGATTGTCACCCGCCGAGTCCCGAATTTAATAAAGAGGGTTTCCCCGGCGTTAAAGATTGCTTCATAAGTTTTGTTCATGCGTCTGTTTACTAATATCTACATAACGTACTAAAACAATAATAATATACTGAAATAGTATAAAGAATGTCAAATAGTAAATTAATATTAAAGAAAACGCCTTTAAATTCAACGAGATCGCGTTCTAGATTTTTATTTATTTGGAGGAAATTTTACCGTAAAACTCCCAGGCAAGAGGCATATCGGGCGAAAGTTTCGTGCCGTTTAAGGCAAGGCGGACCAGCGGGAAGGGCATGCTCCCCATCTCGATCACCGTGTCGTTGAAGGCCTTAAGGGACATTTTCCCGGATTCCACCAGCTCCCGGTTGATTTGGCGGAGCTGAAGGGCGCCGAGCTGATAGGCGGCCTGATAGAGCGGCCCGTATCCGCCGGCGAACGACCGCCGGACTTCGCCGATGGCGTTCTCCCGCTCGAAGTTGACCTTATCGACGAGAAAGTCGATGCATTCCTGGGGCGTCCATTCGCCGAGGTGGTACTTGAGGGAAAAGACGATCCGGGCGCAGCGGTGCATCCGCCAGAAGAGGGCCCCGATCTTCTTTTCCGGCGTATCGTGGAAGCCGAGGTCGTACATCAGCATCTCCCAGTAGACGCACCAGCCCTCGCCCCAGAACGAGGACGAGGCGATCGGGCTCCGGTACGTTGCGTACCGCTGGGACATGTACGACTGCATGTTGTGGCCGGGGATCATCTCGTGGAAGGCGGTGGCGTGGGAAAACGGGAGGCTGTTGCCCCGCATGCTCTCGAGCTTCTGGCGGGTGGTCATCGTGTCGGTCGGATAAGAGACGCTGATCAACGATCCGCCGGTGAAAAACGGATTGACCAGCTGCCGCTCCGGCGACATCATCTCCATCCGCATCGTTTCGTTTTCGACTTCCGGGACCGTGATCAAGTCCTTGGACCGGAGATAAGCCACGGCTTCGCGGAGAAGGTCGCGGATGCCGTCCGGTTGGCCGCCGGGCGGAACATACATGTCCTTGACCTTCTCCATGGCCTTCTTCCAGTCCTTCCCGAAGCCCATCGCTTCCGAGGCTTTGATCATCTCCGCTTCGCACCAGGCGTATTCCCGGAGGCCGATTTCGATGATCTCCTCGGGCGTATATGGAATCATTTCGTCGAACAGGTCCAGCAACAATCCCTCCCGGCCGAGCGGTTGGCCGGCGATCCCGCTTGAATCCGGCTTGGCCTTCGGCCCCGGGGCCGGCGGATGTTCGAGGCGCCGGATCCGCCCTTCGAACGAATGGCGGAGGGAAAGGAAGGTGATCTGGGCCGGTCGGCTCAGGCGGGGAAAATCCAATTTGCGAAGGGCCGAGAGCCAATCCGCCCAAAATTCTTTCGTCGGCGCGGGGGCCGCGGGAGCGGCCGAGGTTGCCGCGGCGGGACGGCCGCGTTCGCCGGTTCCCCGGGCGCGTCCGGCCCGGCTCGGGCTGAGGAGCCGGGCGATCTCGCGCATTTCGTCCTGGGGGAGACGGAGAAGCCGGCCGAGATCGGGGACTTCGGAAAACGGCGAAGCCGGCGAAGGATCGATCGCCGGAGTCGCAGGGAGAGCCGAGGAGTCCGATTCCGGGGCTTTCGGCGCGAGGTTTTCCCGGAGAAAGGCGGCATATTCCTTGAGGGCCGCTTCCGCCTCTTTGTACGGCTGGGCCAACCACCAGGTGAAGAGCGGGTCGTAGCCGTTATAAAAATGATGCCAGCTTTGGAGGGCCCGGCCGAGAGTCTCGACGGCTGCCGCGGCCCGTTCCACGTCGGATTTGGAAACGGACGCCGGGACCGCTTCCCTTTCCGTCCGGGCCGTCTCGAGGCGGTCGATGATCCCGGCCAGGACGAGCGCGGATCGCTTGGCGTCCATGGATTCCATCCGGAGGCGGGCTTCCTCGAGTCCATGGATACGAGGCCGCAAACGGGATCAGCGGGGCAAGCCGCGCCTCGGCGGCCGCCTCTATTTCCAGTTTCCGGATGTTTTCCGATACGGACGCCTTGAGCTTTTGCAGGTCGACTTTGGCCCCTTTTCCGAGCTTGGCCGAATCGAGCTTGTCGAGGGCCTCGGCCCAGCTCAGGTCGAATCGTTTCAAACGGGAAAAGCGGGTCGGCGAGGGAAGAGAATAGAAGCGGCTCAGCGTCTCCCTGTCGGCTTCATATCGTTGGACGATGTTGAGCATCTCGCTCTGCCGGGGAGCGAGGAGGGTGTTCAGGTTCGAGGGGACTTTCTGCGCTTGAGGCGACTGGATGTCGCGGGGGAAGGGAGTCTGGGCATGGGCCGGAGCATCTCCGAATCCGGCCAGAAATCCGATGATGACCGGCAGAATCAGGCGGGATATCAAACGAGGAGAGTCTTTCATTCTTGGCCTCCTAATTAGACACAGGGTAAAATATCACATATCAAACAATGGGAGGCGAAAATATTTATCGACTGAAAATTAATATTTTTTTTCCGAATGGTTTTCCCAGGTCCCGCGGATGAATCGCTCGAATACGGACGCGGCCGTTTCGACCGGCGCGGTCGCGGCGGCCCGCTCGCTGTAAACGGCGCCGCCGTCGCGGGCGACACCGGGGCCGCAAACCGCATAGGGGATCGGTCCGCCGGCGTGGGTTTTGGTCGCCAACTTGGTTTCGTGATCCGGGAGCGACGATGATCCGGACATCGGGGACGCCGTCGGCCCAGGCCAGGATTTCGCCGGACGATATTCCGGTCGAACTCCTCGATGGCTTGGATCTTTTTGTGCCAGGTCGCCCTCGTGGCTGGTTTCGTCGGGGGCCTCGACGTGAAGATAGACGAAATCCTCTTCCGCCAGGGCGGCCTTGGCCGCTGCGATCTTTCCGGCGTAATTCGGTCCCGAGATATCCGGTCGCTCCGGGCACCAGCCGGACCTTGAGCCCGGCCAGAACGCCCAGGCCGCGGACAAGGTCGACGGCCGAGATGACCGAACCCGTTCAAGCCGAAGCGCTGGCCGAAGGTTTCAAGCTTCATCGCCCGGCCCTGGCCCCACGGCCAGATGTCGGTCGCCGGGACGTTCCGCTTCCGGTTGATTTCGCTCGAAGCCAGAACCGGCCGGGCTTTTTCCATCAAGTCGAGGATGATGTCCCGGCCAGGCCCCTTCGGGAGATGCGGGACGCCATGCCTGGCCCGAGATGTCGTGCGGGGGCGTGCAGTCCAAGCCGGACGGAAAATCGCGGATGATCAGACAGGTGCCGGTAGCTGATGCCCGGGACGAAGCTGATGCGATCGGTTCCGAGAGCGTCTTGAAGCTCGCGGAGCATCGGCTGCGATTCTTCCGTCTTGATATGTCCGGCCGAATAATCGGCCATGAGCCCGCCGCCCAGCGTGACCAGGTTGCAGCGGAAGGCGGTGTCGTCGGGGCCGAGCGGAACGCCGATGCTGGCCGCTTCGATCGGCCCGCGGCCCTGGTAGTTGGCCGCGGCGTCGTAGCCCATCAAGGAAAGGTTGGCCACGTCGCTTCCGGGCGGGAGCCCCGGCGGGACGGTCAGGATGCGCCCGACCCGGCCGCGTTCGGCGATTCGGTCCATGTGAAGGCGTGCGGGCGGCTTCCAACGGCGTTTTGCCGCCGAGAGCGGGCTGGGGATCGTCGGCCATGCCGTCGCCGACAAGGAAAACGTATTTCAGGGATGTCCTTTCAGGCCTTGTTTTTGACGCCTTCGGCGAATCCGATGACGGCTTCGCGCATCTGGGAGATCGACAGCACGCCCTCGTGGAGGACCGGGCGTTCCTTGAGGCCGCGGACGGCGCGATGGGCGGGTTCCCTGGCGATTTCGCTCAGCAGCTCGATGGCCGCGAATTCGTCGGGCTCGGGGCGTCCGGTGATCGCGGCCAACCACGTCCCCGGCGAACTTGAACGGACTGGCGGTCGAGGCGATGATCGTGGCCGGGCCGTCCTTCGGGCCGACGTCCCGGGAAACGGCCGAGGCGACCGCAGTGTGGGTGTCGATGACCCGGCCCGTCTCCTCGTATACTTTTTTGATTTCGGCGAAGACCCGGGGCTCGTCGGCCCAGCCGGGGACGACGAGGGCGTCGATGGCCTTCTTCGTCGCCGCGTCGATCTCGAACCGCCCGGTCCGGAAGCGGTCGAGGAACCAGGGCTTGATCTTCTCCGCGTCCCGGCCGGCGACTTCGAACAGGAACCGCTCCAGGTTGGAGGAAATCAGGATGTCCATCGAGGGCGAGGATGTCCGGTGGAACTCCCGGTGGGTGTCGTAGACGCCGGTCCGGAAGAAATCGGTCAGGATGTTGTTCTTGTTCGAGGCGCAGAACAGCTTGCGGACGGGCAGGCCCATCGCCCGGGCATACCAGGCGGCCAGGATGTTGCCGAAATTTCCCGTCGGGACGCAGATGTCGACTTCGTCGCCCATCTTGATTTCGCCCCGGGCGGCAAGCAGGGCATACGCCCGGACGTAGTAGACGACCTGAGGCGCCAGGCGGCCCCAATTGATCGAGTTCCCGGTCGAGAGCTTGATCTCCATCCCGGCCAGGTAGTCGCGGAGGTTGGAGTCCATGAACAAGGCCTTGACCCCCGTCTGGCAATCGTCGAAGTTTCCCCGGACGGCGAAGACCTTCGTGTTCCGCCCTTCGGTCGTGGCCATCTGGAGGCGCTGGACCTCGCTGACGCCGCCGTGGGGGTAGAACACGACGATCGAGATGCCCTCGGCGTTTTTATATCCTTCCAGGGCGGCTTTGCCCGTGTCGCCGGACGTGGCGACCAGGATCAGCGTATGGGTCTTGTCGCCGGTCAGCGGCTTTGGCCGTGTTGGTCAGCTGGGGCATCAGCTGCAGGGCGACGTCCTTGAAGGCGGCCGTCGGCCCGTGGTAGAGCTCGAGGAGGAAGCGGCGCCGCCCGATCGGCCGGAGGTCGACCACGTCGGACGTGTGGAAATTGTCCGCGTTATAGGCCTTCCGGAGACAGCCGTCGAGAACGTCCGGCGCGAAATCGGTGAAATAGGCGCCCATGATCCGCCGGGCCGTTTCCAGGTAATTCGGCTGGGACAAGCGTGTCCGCTTCGAGCCGCGGGGATGAATTCCGGGACAAACAGGCCGCCCCGGGGGACCATCCCCAGCAGGACCGCTTCGGAAGCCGAAGCGAAGGGATGATTGGCATGGGTTCCGATGTAGCGCATGGTCGCCTCGATCATAAAGCATTCGAAAGACGTTCCGATGTTAGCGAATCGTCCGAAGGAGGTCAAGGAAGCCGACGGCGGTTCCGTGCTAGAATAGATAAGCTCGGACAAGGAGAGCCGCCCATGGAGCAAGCCGACGCCCTCGCCTTGAACCGCCGCCGGTTCATCGAATACTTCTCCGCGCTCGGATTGGGCGCCACGCTTCTCCCGGGAGCGCTCCTGGCCCAGGCCCAGGATGCCCCGCAGATCACCTTGGGGATGGTTGATGAGGCCGCCCGGATTGCGGGGATCACGCTTTCCCCCGAGGCCGAAAAGAAAATCGCCGAGGACTTGAGCCGAAGAAACGGCTTGCCGGCGAATTTCAAGGCGGTCCGGGAAATGAACCTGGGCAACGACACGCCGTCGGCTCTCGTTTTCAATCCCCTCCTTCCCGGACAAAAGCTCCCGGCGGGCCGCGGTGTCTTCAAATATTCCCGGCCGCGCGTCGTCCGGCCGAAGACCGACGAGGACCTGGCCTTTCTTCCCGTCATCCATTTGGCCGCCCTGCTTCGGTCCCGAACGATTTCGTCCGTCGACCTGACCAGGCTCTATCTCGAGCGCTTGAAGAAGTACGATCCGGTTCTCAAATGCGTCGTCACCCTGACGGAAGAGTTGGCTCTCAAGCAAGCCGCCCAAGCCGACACCGAGATCAAGGCCGGAAAATATCGCGGGCCTCTCCACGGCGTCCCTTGGGGAGCGAAGGACCTGCTCGCGGTCAAGGGATACAAAACGACCTTCGGGGCCTCTCCTTATAAGGACCAAACGATCGACATCGATTCCACGGTCTTCACCCGGTTGACCGAAGCCGGGGCGGTGCTCGTCGCCAAGCTGACCCTGGGCGCTCTGGCCATGGGCGACCGCTGGTTCGGCGGCCAAACGAAAAGCCCCTGGGATCCGAAGAACCCGAATGCGGGGTCGAGCGGTTCATCGGCCGGCCCGGCCTCGGCCACGGCCGCCGGCTTGGTCGGTTTTTCGGTCGGGAGTGAAACGCGGGGTTCGATCATGTCTCCGTCCTCCCGCTGCGGCGTGACCGGCTTGCGGCCGACTTTCGGCCGGGTCAGCCGCTACGGGGCGATGGCCTTGAGCTGGACCATGGACAAGATCGGGCCGCTCTGCCGCACGGCCGAAGATTGCGCCTTGGTCCTGAAGGCGATCCACGGTCCCGACGGCCGGGACAACCACCTGATCGACGCCCCGTTCGACTGGGATTCCGGCCGCGACGTCAAAACGCTCAGGGTCGGATATGCGAAGGAGGATTTCGCCGATATTCCCGACGACCCCCAAAATGCGGAACGGGTCAAGCGGGCCCGGGAGGCGCTGGAAATCAGCCGGAAGGCTTTGGAGGCGATAAAAAGCCTGGGCGTCCGGCTCGTTCCTATCGAGATGCCAAAGGCTGATTCCGGGCCTATCGATTTTGTCCTGTCGACCGAGGCGGCCGCCGCTTTCGACGACCTGGTCAGGAGCGACGCATTCGACCAAATGACGGCCGAGCCTGAGCGAAGCGCCTGGGTCCGGTCGCTTCGGGCGCATGAGTTCGTTCCCGCGGTCTCTTATATTCAAGCCAACCGGGGCCGGTACCGGCTCATGGAATCTTTCGCCGGCGTGTTCAAGGATATCGACGTGTTCTTCGGAAGCCGGCTGGGCGTTACGAACCTGACCGGACATCCGGAAATCAGCCTGAGATCCGGCTTCAATTCCCAGGGCCAGCCCTCCAGTCTCCGCTTGACCGGGAAACTTTTCGGGGAAGAAGATATTCTTCTCTTGGCCCATGCCTATCAAAGTAAAACGGACTTCCATTTGAAAAGGCCAAATCTATAAAGAAAGGAGGATTAAAACATTCAAATGGCAAAAAACGGCAATTATTTGACAAATTATGATAAATGTCTTATATTCCTAACCCAAGGTTTGAACAATGCCTGAAGTTTCGACCGTACCGGCGAATGAACCTACGTCTCATGTCGAGAAAAAAGGCATGACCCTTATCTTTGATTTCGACGGCACCATCGCCGACACCATGGCGGCCATTGTCCGCCTGGCCAATAAATATAACGAAACCCTCGGAATCCCCCCGTTGGATCAGACCGATATCGAGGCGATGCGGGGCATGTCCAGTCGAGCCATCCTGAAAAAACATCGCATCCCGCTGGCGAAGCTGCCGTACCTGGTGATCCACTATCAAAAGGAGCTCGGCCGCGAGATCGATAAGTTGGGCCTCTTTCCCGGCATCCGCGAGGTTCTCCTGGAACTGAAGGCCGTCGGGGTGAAGCTGGGGATCCTGACCTCCAATTCGCAGGAGAACGTCGAAAAGTTTCTTCAAGCCCGCGAGCTGGACGTCTTTGATTTCATCCATTCCGAACGCAATTTCTTCGGCAAAACCCGGGCTCTCAAACACGTCCTGAAGGAAGAGGACGTCCGGAAAGACGACGTCATCTATGTCGGCGACGAAGCCCGCGATATCGAGGCCTGCCGGAAGGCCAACGTCCCGGTGATTGCCGTGAGCTGGGGCTTTCAAAAGCGCGATTTCCTGGCTGACCAGGGACCGACGTACATCGTCGACTCGCCGGACGAGATTCTCGAAATCGTCATGGCCTGACGCCCATGGCGCCCGGCGCAACGTCCAAGGCCGGCCTTTACATCCATTTTCCCTTCTGCCGGCGGAAATGCCCGTATTGTCATTTTCTCAGCGCTCCGGTCGACGCCCACCTGCTGCGCTCGTGGATCGCCATCTGGCGGAAGGGAATCGTGGCCGAGGCGGAGCTTTTTTCAGCCGGAGTCGCCGGCCCGATCCCCCACGACCTCGAATTCGACACTCTCTATATCGGCGGCGGAACGCCGTCGCTGATGACCGGGGAGGAGCTGGCTGGTTTGCGCGAAGATTTGGCCGCCCGTCTTCCTCTCCGGCCGGCCGAGTTCACCTTGGAGGCCAATCCCTTCGCCGGTGCCGGCTTGGATACGTTCCGAAGCTGGATCCGGGCCGGCGTCACCCGGTTGAGCGTCGGCGTTCAGTCGTTTGACGACGGCGTCCTCCGGACATTGGGCCGGGAGGCCACGGCCGAACAAACCGAAGCGTTCCTCCTCGGCGTCCGCGACGCCGGATTCGGTTCTCTCGGCCTGGACTTGATGGTTGGGATCCCGGGAGAAACGCCGGCCTCGCTGGATCGGACGCTGGGCGCGGTCCGGCGGATCGCTCCCGATCACGTCTCCCTGTATTTGCTGGAAAATGTCGAGGGCCTGCCGTTCGAAAAGGTTTTGCGGGATCAGCCCGTCGACGAAGACGAAGCGGTCGACGCTTTCGAGCGAGCGGCCGAGTTCCTGGCCTCCATGGGCCGGCCCCGTTACGAAATCTCCAACTTCGCCCGGCCGGGCCGGGAATGCCTCCATAACTTGAAATACTGGCGGTACGAGCCCTTCGCCGGTTTCGGCCCGTCGGCCGCTTCCCATTTCGGCGGGAAGCGCTGGACAAACACCGGACAATTCGAAGCGTGGCGGAAGGGGGCGGTCGAGGGGCTGATCCCGGTCTCCGAATCCGTGAGGCTCCTGCCGGAGACGGCCGCCCGCGAAGCGCTGGCCTCCGGCCTGCGCCTCGTCGACGGGATCGACCTCGACGAATTTACGGAACGGTTCGGCATCGACCCGATGTTTCGCCTCCGGAAAGAAATCGACGATCTGGATTCGGACGGTTTGATCGAGCGGAAAGGCCGGATCCTCCGCATCCCGCCCGAAATGCTGCTTGTCTCCAACGCGATCATCGCCCGTCTTGTCGGCAACCTCTCCTAGCCTGCTTAATTCATAAAAATTCTCATGATTTAAATATTTGTATTGTTTTCACAAAGATAAATAAATTTGATTTTTTACCCTTCGGGCGACGTTTTGCTCACCTTGTGGCGAAGAGTCCCGCACGAGCCAGAGTCACCACACCGAGCCTTGCATCTGCAGTCGGGGCGACGCGTCGAATATGCAGGCTAACCGCATTCTGCTTCGCTTGCGAAGGCGTTGCCCGCCAGTGCGACTCAGTCACAGTTGGTCACCCTCCGAACGCATCTTGCATCCTTGCGGCCGATCTCCCGACTCGTCCTGAATAATGCAGGCTTATGTTGACAGCCGGCTGAGGCAAGATTAGAGTTCGGGGAAACGGTTCGCGAAGGAGGCGGAAATGGCGGATGCTTCGACGAACAAAGTATATGGAGAGCGCTGGCTGGTTCTGGGCTCCTTCGTCCTGATCGCCGGGATGTGCGAGGTTCTCTGGATCACCTTCGCCCCGATCACCGGGACGGCGGCTGCGTTCTATCAGACCTCCGATTTGATGATCGGGCTCCTGTCGATGAGCTTTATGGTCGTCTACATTCCCCTGTTTTTCCCGGCGGCCTGGCTGATCGACAACAAGGGTTTCCGGGCGTCGGTCGGCCTGGGCGCGATCATGACCGCGGTTTTCGGCCTGACCCGGGGAGTCTTTGCCTCCAATTTCGCCCTGGTTTTTATCTCCCAGATCGGGCTGGCAGCGGCCCAACCGTTCATCATCGGGGCGACGACGACGCTCGTCGCCCGGTGGTTTCCCGCCCGCGAGCGGGCGACCGCCGTCGGGATCGGAACATTAGCCCTTTACCTCGGCCCTCTGGTCGCCATGATCCTGACGCCGATCCTCGTGGGTTCTGTCGGCCTGGAAAAAATGCTCTGGATTTACGGGATCGCCTCGGCTCTGGCGGCCTTTGGCTTCCTGGTGATCGCCCGGGAGCATCCCCCAACCCCGCCCGAACCGGGAACCTCGGAAGAGCGGATCTTGGTCTGGGACGGATTGAAAGCCATGGTCCGGCGCAGGGATTTCCTTTTTCTGATGATCATCTTTTTTGTCGGCCTCGGCCTGTTCAATGCCGTTTCCACCTGGATCGAGGACATCGTCCGGCCGCGGGGCTTTACGATCACCCAGGCCGGGTGGCTGGGCGGCTTTATGCTGCTGGGCGGGATCGTCGGGGCGATCGTGATGCCTGTCTTCTCGGATAAAATCGGCCGCCGGAAACCGTTCATCGTGATCGCCCTGGCCGGTCTGCTCCCGGGCCTGGTCGGGATGACGTTCACCGGGAATTACGTCGTCCTCCTGGCCTCGGGTTTCGTCTTCGGGTACTTTCTTCTGAGTGCCGGACCGATCGGATTCCAATATGCGGCCGAAATCACTCATCCGGCTCCGGAAGGAGCGTCCAACAATGTGCTCCTCCTCATGGGGCAGATCTCGGGGATTGCCTTCATCCTGGCCATGGACGTTTTCAAATCGAAGGCGACGGGCTCGATGACGGCCTCGATGCTGATGATGACCGGCCTGGTCGTCGTTGGCCTTGCCCTTTCCCTGTTTTTGCCCGAATCCCTTAAGCGGCCGGGCCGGGCCGATTCCTAACGATTTTTCGGCTCGTAGATTTTCCGGGTCGTCCGGAGGGCGTGCTTTTTGGTCGTCACCCTTTGGGCCAGGACGGCCATTTTATTCAGCGCGCCGGGGACGCAAACCAGCTTTTCCCGCTTGAATGACCGGAGGGCAAGCTCGGCGGCCCGTTCGGGCTGCATCAGGAGGCGGCTGTCCATCCGAAAATGCCGGTCCAGGCCGGACCGGGTGATCATCTCAGTCGCAATCCCGCCCGGCGCGTATGTGCAGATCGTGATCCCCTTTCGCCCGTATTCCGCCCGAAGGCCTTCGCTGAAAGACTGGACGGCGTGTTTGGTCGCGGCGTAGACGTTTTGGTAGGGGAGGGAAATGAGCCCGCCGAGGCTGGTCACGTTCAAGATCGCCCCTTCGCCCTTGTCCAGAAAGTAGCGGAGGAACGCGGCCGTGGTCTCGAAAACCGTGAGACAATTGACTTGGATGAGCTCGCGGTATTCTTCAAACGGCCGGTCAAGGGTCTTC
The DNA here is from genome assembly GCA_963783665.1 of Candidatus Aminicenantota bacterium. Lineage (GTDB taxonomy): Bacteria > Acidobacteriota > Aminicenantia > Aminicenantales > UBA4085 > JAAZPG01. The sequence goes on from CAWANZ010000003.1 coordinate 567,838, forward strand.
CCATAGAAGCTGAGCCCGGCATTGTTGACCAGGGCGAAAACGTCACCTTCGGCCGTGGCTTTTTCGAAAAGAATTTTCGCGCCTCCGGCGGAACCGAGGTCGACGGTGATCGTCCGGACGCGGGACGGGTGTGCGGCTTCGATCTCCGCCCGGAGCGTGTCCAGGCGGTCGGCTTGGCAATCGGCCAGAACGAGGTGGGCTTTTTCCACGCCCGCCAACCGCCGGGCCAGGGCTCGCCCCAGGCCGGAGGCGGCTCCGGTGACGACGACGGTCCGGTTGGCGAAAGAGAGGCGGCTCATCGCCTCCGATGGTACGCCAATTAGCCAAGGACTTACAATCCGGGCCGGGAGGGAGTAAATAAATTTCTGTTTGTGGCGTATCATTTCCTTAAGGAGTCGACCATGACAAAAAGGAAAATCGCTCATATCCTCCCGACCGCGGCGGCGTTACTTGCCGTTTTGGCTTTTCCGGTCCGGAGTCAGGCTCAGGCCGGACTCTTTCAGACGGGGAAGGTCCGGCTGATCGAGGTTTCCCGGACGTCCGATGCCGACCTGCCGGAGGAGGCGATCTTTCGCAATCCCCGTTTCCTTGCCGTCGATGCCCGGGGGAATGTCTATGTATCCGATTGGGGGGCCAACCACATCACAGTTTTCGGCTCCGACGGCAAATTCATCCGGACGATCGGCCGCCCCGGCAACGGGCCCGGCGACTTGGGCGGCCCGGCCGCTCTGGAGGTCTCGGGAGACCGCCTGGTCGTTTGGGAGAGCATGAATGTGCGATTTTCGGTGATGACCCTTGACGGGAAATTCATAAAAACCGCGCCCCGGCTGCAAGGCGTCTGGTCCGATCTCTATGCCCTGAAAGCCCTTCCGGATGGCCGGTTCATCGCCTTTCTCGACAAAGGCCTCCCCCCGGACTTTAAGGGACAGCTTCCGAGCGAAAAGACCTATGCGGTTCTTCTATTAACACCGGACCTGACCGTCGAGAAGACGATTTTCGAGAAATCCATCCGTCGCCGGAATTGGTTCCGCCACCCCCAGACCCAAGGCATCGGAGCGGCCGCCTTCCCCTATCATCCCGACATCTGCTTCGACCTTTCGCCCTCGGGCATCGCGGCCGTGGGATACAGCCAGACCTATGACGTCGGCTTTTACGATCCGGATAAGGGCCGCCTTTCCGGAATTACCCGGACCTACGAGCCGGTGAAAGTCCTGGAAAAGGACAAGAAGGCCCACTTCGACGTCTTCACCCTGCGGGCGATGATCGGGAACAAGATGGAGACCGTCACCGGGGCTCCGGATTATGTCATCAAGGCGACCGAATTTCCCGAGAATTTTCCGCCTTTTCGGGGGATTTCCTTCGACGACAAGGGGAACCTCTGGATTCAGATCTATCCGCCCGACCGGGCGACGAACGTCTTCGATATCTTTTCCCCCGACGGCCGTTATCTCAACCGGATTGCCGTCGAGGGCGGGCCGATCGAAGCGTCTTTCTCGACCCACACGCAGATGAGGTTTGCCGACGGCTGTCTCTGGAAAATCGAGAAAGACGCGGACGATTTTGCCGTGCTGGTCAAATACCGGCTGACGGCCGGAAAGTGAGCGGCCGGACGTTTACTTTTTTGCGCTTTCCAGCACCTTGTCGGCGGCCAGCGAGGCATGCATATGGACGATGACCCATTTCCCATCCCGTTTTTCCAGGACACCGGTCCAACGGATGTTCTCGCCTCCGCCGCGCTTGCCGTCGAATTCGACCACATCGTCGAGAATGGCGTCATACCAGGCCACGTCCCCGGACCGGGACAAGTAGACATGGAGGTCTCGGACCTCCGTCCGGACGGCTCTGAATTTGGGATTCATCCAGGTTTCGAAATATTTCACGTGTTGTTTCCAACCCCGGACGGTGAACGTCGAGCTCGTCCAAAAATAGAAGAGGTCCTCGTCGTGGGACATGGTGCTCTCGGCGAGGGGCCGGTCCTTGGTCAGGGCCCAGCAGATATTGTCCTTGATGACCTGGGCGATGGCCGCTTTTTCGCCCGAAAACGGCGTCTGAGTGGCTGCTCTCGGGGAAACAGGCAATCCCGCGAAAACGGCGGTTATCAGGCAAATCAAAATCATTCGGTGCCGATTGGATTTGGACATGAGATCTCCTCCCGGATTTTACGTTTGGCGGGGCTTTCCCCCTCAGAGGATACGAGGGCTCAATCCTCTTTGTTGCTCTCCGGCCGGCCCCGGCCGGGTTCTCCCCGGAGGAAATTGACGAGCCGGACGCGATTGCGGACTCCCGTCTTGGCGTAAATGAAGAGCGTTTTTCCGAAACTTGACTCTTGTCTTCCTCCGGCCTTATCCTTGAAATGAAAGGAGGGGACATGCCATTCGATCGTCGAAATTTATTTCTCTGTTGTTTTCTTTTCCTGCTGGTTCCATCGGTCGCCTTTTCGTCCGGGATTTCTCTTGGATTCCGGTTTTATGGCGGCCTTCAGTCGATGGCCGGCGGGGATCTCAACACAGGGATGGCGGGATTGAGCAAGTACTATGAGTTGCAGGCCGACCTGGCCGGGATGAGCCTCGAAGGGGAATACCAGAACCTCGGTTGGGGCTTCCACGCCGGCGGTGATCTGCTGATCTCGTTTGCTCCCTGGATCGGCCTGGAGCTTGGCGGCGGGTACTCCCAGGCTTCCAAGGAAACCGTCATCGCTTATGAGGGGCCGCCCGACGAGGGTCGATGGACGGTCAAGCCTGCGGCTTCAGCCATCCCGATCCGGGCCGGGCTTTTCTTTTTGGTGCCCCTCGGGCCGGGCTTGTCCCTGTCCGCCCACGGCGGGGCGGCCTATTATCTGGCCACGGTGGAGACGTTATTCCGGGTCGAAAGCGATGCTGTAGGACAGTGGCGGCAGGAAACCCAGAAGGCGACGGCCGAAGGGATCGGATTCTACGGAGGGCTGGGTTTGGAGATCCGGATCTCGCCGGGGATTTTCTTCTTGGTCGAAGCCCAGGGCCGACTGGCCAGCTTCGACGGCTTCGAGGGCGACCTTGACTTCTCCACCAGCGACGGTTCGACGGACACGCGCTCGGGGACGCTGTACCATTTCGAGGTGGCCCTTCCTCCGGGACTGTCGGAGTCCAGCTTGAGCTGGCTTTATGTCTATGACGAAGCCCCGTCCGGGTATGGTCTGTCGGAGGTCCGACTCGGCAAAAGTGGATTTCGGCGGGCTCGGTTTTGCCGCCGGCATCGTCATCCGGTTTTAAGGACAGGCGGTTGGAAGGATCACAATGTTCGAATTCAGGGAGGACATCATGAAAAAAATCGCCATAAGGATCTTGACGGGAATGCGTGTTTCTGGGAATGAATACCGGTCTTGCGGCGGATTTCGGAAGCGGCGTGGTGTCCGTTTCTCCGGCCGCCTTCAAGCCGACGGATTATCAATATCATTCCCTCAACTGGTATGCCGGCGCGACGGAAGCGTACTATAACAGCGGGTATCCCAATAGCGCGTTCATGGAAGCTTCCGTCACCCTGCCGAATTGGGCGACGATCACCGGTTTCACCGCCGTGGTGACGGACAACGGAACCGGCGTCGACGATGAAATCTGGGTGACGTTCCGGCGCCAAAACATGACAACGGGTTTGACGGACACGATCGCTTTCGTCTCGACCACGGCGAGCTTCGCTTCCGCCGCCCGCCAAGTTCTGATCCGATAGCGCCCTCGCCTTTACCTCGGTCGATAACGACACTTACACGTATTCGATCCTCGTTAGATTTTATGCTCCCCACTCGACCATTAAATTCCATGGGGTGAAGATCCAGTACTGGTCGGTGCTCTGAAGCGGCGTAGCCCGGCTTTGAATTCCGGAGCGGATTTATGTTAGCGTAACGCCGCTCCGCCATGACAATCCGTTTTTGCGAGGAGATCCCATGAAAAAAACCGCCCTGGGCCTGACTCTGTCTCTGGCCGTTCTGTTCTGGTTGACCGCGCCGGCTGCGGCCGGACCCATCAAGTTCGCCCGCACGCCGCACATCGCCAGGGGGAAGATCGCCTTCTCCTACCACGGCGACATCTGGGTCGCCGGAGCCGACGGCTCCAATCCGCGGCGGTTGACGGCCCACGTTGCCGACGGACATGTCCCCCCGCTTCTCGCCCGACGGGAACTGGGTCGCCTTCACCAGCGACCGCATGGGCAACAACGACGTCTACATCGTCCCGGTCGGCGGAGGCGAGCCGGTCCCGCTGACCTTCATGACCGGCGACGACGCCGTCCTCTATTGGACGCCCGACGGCGGGGGCGTCCTTTTCGCCACGAGCCGCGGGGCCCGGGCCTGGGGAAGCCCGCTCTACACGGTTTCGGTCAAAGGGGGATCTGCCGACTCCCTCTGCCCATGGACCAGGCCGCCCTGGGCATGATCTCCCAGGACGGGCAAGAGAATCGCCTTCAACCGCATCGCCCCGCGCTATTGGCGCAAGGGCTACAAGGGCAACGCCAGCGCCGAGCTCTACGTCAGGACGCCGACGGAGGAAACATCGTCCAGTTGACCAACACCGACCTCGAGGAGTTCCGCGAGTTCCGCCAGGACGTCATGCCCATGTGGGGCGCGGACGGGATGATCTATTTCCTCAGCGAGCGCGACGGGATCTTCAACATCTGGAAGATCGCCCCGGCCGGCGGAACGCCCGTCCAGGTGACGTTCCACAAGAAGGACGGCATCCAGTTTCCGTCCATCAGCCCCGACGGAACCGAGATCGTCTACGAATGCGAATTCGACCTCTGGAAGATGAGGGTCCCCGACCGGACAGCCGGCAACGAATCGCCCTGGACCTGGCCTTCGACCCCAAGGAGAACCGGTCGAATACCTTGCCGACGGACGGCCGGGCCGACGGCATTCGCCCGCTCCCCGAAGGGCGACGCCCTGGCCGTCGATTTCCACGGCGAGATCTTCATCGTCCCGACCGAGGAGGGAATCGGCGAAATGCGCCAAGTCACCTCCTCGCCCTGGCGCGACCGGTTCGAGGCCTATTCTCCCGACGGCAAGTATCCTCGCCTACGTCTCCGACGAGTCGCTCGAGGAGGAGATCTGGCTCTATGAGGCCCAGAACGGGCGCCGGAGAAAGCTGACCGCCCATGAGTCGACCAAGGGCGCGCTTCGTCTGGTCGCGCGACTCGAAGAAGCATGGCCTTCAGCGCGGCCAACAAGCTCTTTCTGGTCGAATCCGGATCCGGCGCGGTCCACGAGCTCGCGGAACAGCCGGGCGGCCAGACCGTCCATGAGTTCTCCCCTGACGGGCGCTGGCTCGTTCTGACATGCGCGACGAGGACGCCAACGCCGACGTCTATCTCTTCAATATCGCCGAGCGGAAAGCCGTCAACGTGACCCGCGAATCCGTTCCGCGACGGAAACGGTGCCCTGACCCCGGACGGGAAAACATTGTCTTCTTCTCGCAACCGGGCCGGCGGCGTCGAGCCATCTCTTCAAGGTCCGCCTTGGCCCGGCGGGCGCGAGGACCCCGAGACCCGCTGGTCAAGGAGCGCCTCAAGAAAGAGGAAGAGCCGCGAGCCAAGGACAAGGACAGGCGCCGGCGGCCGCGCCGCCCGCCCTCGCCGTCGAGCCGGACGGCATCGAACGCCGGGCCGTCGCTCTGACGTCCGGAACGAACGGCGTCGGCGATTTCTTCCTTTCCAGAGACGGAAAGACGGTCTATTTCACCGGCCCGGACGAGAAAGGACCGGGGCTCTTTTCGATCGGACTCGACGGCAAAGACCGCAAAAAGATCGCCGACGGGGCGTTCGCCGGGCTCCAAGTCCGACCGAGGACCGGCAGATTCGATCTTCTACCGGCCAGCAGAACGGCATTTACAAAATGGAGCTTGCGCCGAACAGGGACAAGAAAAAGATCGGCTTCAAGTTCAAGGTCGTCGTCGACCAGCGCCGGAATTCGAGCAGATCTTCGAGGAATGCTGGCGGGTGATGAAATACCGCTTCTACGACCCGGCGATGCACGGCACGGACTGGGAGGCCGTCCGGAAAGCCTACAAGCCGCTCTCTGGCCTACGCCGGCGAGTTACCAGGACGTCTATGACCTGGCCAACGAAATGATCGGCGAGCTCAACGCCTCGCACACCGGGGTGAGCGGCCCGGCCGGGCCGGACGGGACGAGCCGGCCGACCGGGCCAGCACCCGCTACCTCGGGATTCGAGATGGCCCCCGACAAGGGGCTGTCTACCGGATCACGCCACATCTATCGCGACGGCCCGGCCGACAAGGAATGGCTCAAGCTCAAAGCCGGGCGACTACGTCTTCGCCATCGACGGAACGGCGGTCAAGGCCGGTGACAACTACTGGCCGCTCCTCAACAATCTCCTCAACGAATACGTCGCGGTCAGGGTCGGTCCGGCGCCCGATCCCGAAGGCCGCTTCGGTTCGGGAGGTCCGCATCCGGACGGTCGCTTCGCTCGGCGACATCAAGTACCAGGAATGGGTCAAGAACAACCGCGACTTCGTCGACAAACAAACCGGCGGGCAGATCGCCTATGTCCACATCCGGTCGATGAACGCAGCCCGTCGCTGCGCGATCTTCCAGAACGAGATCAGCCAGTTCTCGAACAAGAAGGGGATCATCGTCGACATCCGCTACAACGGCGGCGGAAACATCGACCAGGAGATCCTCGACATCCTCGAACGCCGGCCGTACGAGTACTGGAATTCCCGCTGGGGCGCCGAGAAGCTGGGGGCGTCGGCCCCAGCAGGCCATCGCCGGGCCCAAGGTCATGCTCATCAACTGGCGCTCGGCGTCGGACAGCGAAGTCACGCCGCTGGGTTTCCGCGACCTGGGTCTGGGCCGGATCGTCGGCAACCCGACCAACGCCTCGGTCATCGCCACGGGAAGCTACGGCCTGATCAACGGCGGCTCGATCCGCACCCCCGGGTCGCTCGTCGTCGCCTACGACCCGATCAAAGCCCAACAACTACGGCGATCAACTTGGAAAACTACGGCGTTGCGCCCGACGTCTTCGTCAAGAACTCGCCTCAGGACGAGCGTGGCCGGATTCGACCGCGAGCTCGATGCGGCGATCAAGGAAGTCCTGCGGATGCTCGGAGAGGGAATCTGGCAGTACCGGCGCTGAGCGGGCTTCAACGGTCCAGGTATTTGTGAAAAAAGGCCAGGGTTTCGGCCCAGGTCCGGTAGCCGCCTTGGATATCGGCTTGAGGCGAGCCGCCGCTCGGGTCCCCGTCGATGAGCAGGCCGTGGTTGGCGGTGACGAGCCAGGGGAGGACGGAGCTGTGGCCTCCCTTCTCGTTGACGAGATGCTTGACCTCATAAGGGAATCCGGCGTTTCGCAACCGGGCGACGATGGCCGCGCAGAACGGCCCGGCCGGCCAGATCTGGTCATCGGTCCCCGAGACGAGAAGGATCGGGGCTCGGATCTTTTCGACGGGAATGACGGCCTTTTCGATCAGAGCCGGGTCGGCTTCTGCCAGGCCATCCCGGAAAAACGGAACGAAGGAAGCGAGCTCGCCTTTCGCGTAGATCGCCTTCTCTTCGGGCGTAACCTTGAACGGAATATACGGCAGGGCGTTCCCGCCGACGCTCCACGAAGCCACCGGCCGGTAGTCCGGGGAAAAGAAACGCATGGTGTGCCCTTCCCAGGAATGAGCGGCCGGAGTGAGGGCCGCGACGGCCTTGATCTCCGCGTTTCGGGAGGCGACGAGAAGAGCCGCTTCGCCCCCCTTGGAGCCGCCGAAGATCCCGAGGCGGTCCGCCTTGATCTTGGGCTGGGCGGCCATCCAGGCCACGGCCCGGTCGAAGTATTCCAAGGGAATTTCGACCAGCTCGTCGGGAAGGTTGGGGTATCCGAAATACGCCAGAGTCAGGGCGGCGAATCCGTGAGAAGCGAAAGCCCTGGCCCGCGTTTCGGACAAGCCGCCCTCCGACCCGCCTAAAAGCAGGAGACCGGGAAACGGGCCTCCTTCGGCCGGGTAATAAAGAAAGCCGGATAATCCGTCTTTTTCAAGGGGGACGCGGACAAGGGGCACTTCGGGTTTCTGGAAGACGCAGCGAAATCGAGCCGTCGCCTTACGGCCTGAGGAGTCGACGGCCGCGAGGTCCACCGTCCAACCGGCGGTCCCGTTTTCGCGATAAGCGATCGGCGCCTTGGAGGGAGAATCGACCGGCTTCATGGACCAGAGAAGTCCGAATATATCCGTTTCCCGATAGCTTCCGGAAACGGGCGCGCGGCGGCCCACATCCACCACACCGGCCGCATCGGCTTCGAAAACGGCCTCCGACGCCCAGGTTATGCGGGCGGCGTCCTTGGAAACAGCTTTGAGGGTCACCTTTTCTCCAGGCTGAAGGCCGGTGATCGTCCAGGCGAAGGGCTCACCGAACAGGGCGATGGACGGGGATGTCCGAATCGCCAATTCCGGCCCGGCGAACGCAAGACAAATCCCCATCGTGAAGGCAAGAAAAAAGACACAGGTAAAAACAAGACGTATTTTCATCTTCGACCTCCGTCGTCAGTTTTTTATCGAGGCCTCGAGCCCGCGGAAGACCAGGGCGAGATAGGCGGCGGTATCGTCGGTGGGCGGATTCCGCGGAATCCCGGCGTAACGGGTCCGATTGTTGATATACCCGTCGGCCGCGTCCCAGAGAAAGAGAAAGACGCGCATCTCGTCCTTGATTTCAAAATCGCCCCGAACGATCGCCTGCCGGATGCCGTCGAACCAGGATTGAAAAACTTGGTGCCGTCGGCCGCCCAGGATCTCGTAGACAACGCCGTTCTCGATTTCAAACGAGGCGATATCCGAAAACATCCGGTACATCTCCGGCCGTTCCAGACAAAAGAGGATGTATTCCCCGACGAGGGATTTCAATTGGGCGACAGGCTGATCGCCGGGCCCGGCCTTGGCTTTGTCAAACCTGGAGGCCAGGTCTCCGTAAGTCTCGGCGGCAATGGCGCCAAGCAATTCCTCTTTGTTCCTGAAAAACCGGTAAATCGTCGTCGCGGAATAATCGATCAGGCCGGCGATTTTCCGCATCGAGACTTTGGAATACCCATGCTCGGCGAAGACGCGGAGAGCCGCGTCAAGGATCTTTTGCTTCAACTTGGCGCTATCCCTCGATTTTCTTTCTGGAATGCTCATTGTGATTTCCTCATAAACATCGTTATTAAATATAACACTGTTATATTTGTTTGTCAATAATGTTTCCGGTCTCTAATCGTTATGCTATTTTCTTCCCCTAAAGCGTATTAACTGGTGGTACTTTTCAGGAGATAAAAATGAAAAAAGCGAAAATTCTTTTATATTCAGTGATTTGTGCAGCGGCGGCTTTCCTGTCGCTCACAAGCTGCGCCGGGAAATCCGACCTTCGCCCTGATTACAAATTCCGGCTTTTCTATACCGAAGAGGTCAGCAAAACGCCCATTAACGGTAGAGTCATCGTCGGATTCCAGAGCGATCCATCCAAGTCCGTAGATGAACCCAATCCCTTCGATCCCCAGCTGACGCTGGCCTGGGATGTCCGCGATTGGAAGCCGGGCGAATCGATCGTCCTGGACAGGTCCGCAGCGGAGTGTTGGCCGGAGGACCTGGATCTTAAAAACGGCTGGTACGCCGTCCAGGGCGTCCTCAAAGCGAACCGAAAAGCGCGATCTCTCAACGCCGAGGGCAATGCCGTAACGAACAAGAACGTCATCCTCATTCAGCCGGCCGATGATGATCAGCCGATCGATCTTCTCTTCCAAACCCTCGCCAAAAAGCGCCCCGCATTCAAGGAATCGGAATTCATCAAAGAGGTGAATCTCGAAAGCGCCCTTCTGACCCGGTTTTATGGCGAGCCCGAGGCCATCCGTGCGGCCGTCATTCTTCCCGAAAGCTATTCCAGGAATCCCGGCAAACGCTACCCTTCGGTTTACGTCATGGGCGGCGTCGGCGCGACGCACTTCGACGCTCTTTCCGGGGCTCCCCAGAAACGATACGGCATGTCGGGATACGGCCTGGAAAAAATCTTCATCTTCGTCAACATCGAGTGCCGCACCGGGTGGCATAACTTCGTCAGCTCGGAGACGAACGGGCCGCGGGAAGAGTCGTTTTTCCAGGAATTGGTCCCTTTCATCGAGCGGGAATACCGTGTCGATCCGAATCCCCAAACCCGCTTTCTCATGGGGCAATCCTCCGGTGCCTGGGCCGGCCTGTGGCTGCTGTCCCGGCGTCCCGATCAGTTCGGAGGGGCATACGCCGGAGCCCCCGATCCGGTCGATTTCACCGAATTCACCGGGACGAACATCTATGAAAAGAACGCCAATATGTTCTTTGCGCCCGACGGGACGCTCAAGGTCTTCAACTCCGCAGCCGGCGCCGATTCGTTCGGCCGCGTTACCATCAAGGATTTCATCGCGATCGACCGGATCGCCGGCTGGGGGGAGCAGATGTATTCCTTCGACGCGACGTTCAGTAAAAAAGGCGCCGACGGCGAGCCTCGGCATCTCGCCAACTGGCATACGGGCGCGGTCGACCCGGAGATCGCCGTTTCCTGGACGGCTTATGACTTGAGCAAAGTCGTCTCCGGATTCGATCAAAAAACGAAAGACCTTCTGGCGGATAAAATTCATATCTTCGTGGCTTCTGACGACGATTTCGGGATGGACCGGCCCGTGCGGGCGTTCCACAAGACGCTGATTGAAAAAGGCCTTCAGGCCGATATCCGCTTCCTTCAGAGCGGCGGCCATGTCGTCTGGACGGACGATCTGCGGAAGGCGATCCACGAGGACATGGACCGTAAGATCGCCGCGGCAGGCAAGAAGTAAGAGAGAGCCTCCCGCGAATGCAGATACCCAAAGCGATTTATTTTCTGGCAGGCTTCATGAGCATGATCATTCCCGCCGGAACGCAGGATATTTTCGAAGCCGTTCGCAAGGGGGATGTCGAAAAAGTCGAGGCGCTGCTTCGGAAAGACCCCGCAATCCGTCATCTCAAGTCCGAATTTCAATTGACCCTCCTGCAGGAAGCGGTGAAAGCCGGAAACCTTCCGCTCGCGAAAAAGCTCGTCGACCTGGGGCTTCCCGTCGGCGAACAAAACGTGTACGGGTGGACCGCTCTTCATTTCGCCGGGGAGAACGGCGATGTCCCCTTGATCGAATGGCTCATCGAAAAGGGTGCTCCCTTGAATGCCCGGACGATCGACGGCTTGACGCCGTTTAACCTGGCTTCGGATGCGGGGAGGGGCGATGCGGCCGCGTATCTCGCGTCGAAAGGGGCCGATCAAGCCCCCCAGGCGTTTCCCCGCTTGACGGGAGCTTATTTCGGCCAGCCGGAACGGGTGTCGCCGAGCCGTTCGCCCTTCCCTGGCTCACGCCGCGCCACGAGCGGTATATCCGGACCGTGACCTTCACCCCGGACGGAACGGCGGCCTATTGGCCGGTCATCGACCAGAGCGACGGGTTGAAGAGATGGATCGTCGAATCGACGATGAGGTCCGGGGTTTGGGAACGGCCGCGGATCGCCCCTTTCTCGAAAAAAGGCCTGGAGGACGATGTCCCTTGCATCTCTCCGGATGGGAAGAAATTCCTCTTCCTTTCCTGGCGGCCCCTGGCCCCGGGCGATGATTCGAAGAAAGAAAGGATCTGGATGATGCGCCGCGAGGGGGACGGCTGGTCGAAGCCGGAGCCCTTGTCCGAGGCCGTCAATTCTCTGGGAGAGATTCACCAGCAAATTTCCGTCGATTTAAAAGGCAATCTCTATTTCGGTTGCGAATCGCCGCAAGGATATGGATCGATGGATCTCTACGTTTCAGAAGACAAGGGAGGGGAATTTCAAGTTCCGGTCAATCTTGGACCGCCGCTCAACGGGCCGGCGGGGAATTTTCGCCGTTTGTCGCGCCCGACGGACGCTTCATCCTGTTCAACCGGATCGCGAACGACCGGAGCGAATTCCTGATCAGTTTCCGGAGCGTGGAGGGGAAATGGTCCGTTCCTTGCGCCCTGACCGGCGAACTCTTCGGCTTGAGAGAGATGGATTTCGGCGAACCGTTCATTACCCACGACGGACGCGCCTTGATCTTTTATGGAAGCCAAGGAAGGATATCCACGCCCTTCTGGATCGCGGCTTCCGTGCTCGATACGCTTCGGAGAAAATAAATTACGACTGAAGAGGAACCAGAGATACGAAGTCTTCCACCTTCTTTTCCCAACCCTCCTCAAGCGGACCCTTCATCCCGGTCACGAGGATCCGACCCTCGGCCGCCTTCACCAAGCCCTTTCCCTGCAAAATTTCGTTCATGACCGGGCGGACGCGCTGCCACTTGGCCTGCTCCTCTTCGGTGGGCATCCGGCCGGTCTTCTTGTCCGGACGCGGCGCGCCTTCTGTCGTCAGAAGGGCATACTTCGTCCCGGAGGGCAGATTGATCTTCTTCAGGAAACGGCGCATTCGTCCGATGGGCTTGCCCATCCGCCCCGGCGAGCTGAAAAGATACAGGTCGGCCGGCGGCATCTCCTTCGGTTTCGCCTCCCGGACGTGATGAACGTTGACTTCGACCTTCAGGGCGGCCATCCGTTTCTTGAATTCCTCGGCGACTTTGGCGCCGTTTCCGTACTTCGAAGCGTGGAAATATTCGATCTTCATTCTGTCTCCTCCAGGGCGTTCGCTCTTTATTTAACGTCGTGAAGCTTCTTCATCACGTTTCGGGAGAAAGCCCGGGCTTTGTCGATCCGGGTTTGATCGGGCTGACCCTGGCTGTTGTCCATCTTGGCCCACATTCGGAATTTGGCGTTCGGCATGATGGACATCATCCGCTTGACGCCCTTGGCCAGCTCGCCTTGGCAGTCGAACATGTCGATGAGTTCCGCACCTTGGGCCGCCTGGCGGAACTTTTCGAGCATCGGCTGAAGGTCCGGAGCGCCCTCCGGCCCGGCGTGCGTAATGAAGAGAACGACCTTCCGGCCGTTGACGCAGTGCTTTTCCAGAAGCCTGGTCGTTTTCTTATCCGGACCCATCTGATGGATCGGGAAACCGAGGAACGCAACGTCATAGCCTTCGAGGCTTTCGACCGCGTCGATGCTCTTGATCTCTTTCTTGTCGGCGATCTCTTCGAAAATCGCCTCGGCGACTTTCTTGGTGTTGCCGGTCTTGGTCATATAAGCCACGAGAACGTTCATGAGAATACCTCCATTATAAAAAATCATATTCTTAAAAGAAAATCTGTCAAGATCAACCGTTGAATACCTTCGCGTCCTCTTTTATACTCCCGGATGGTCCGCGGCGAGGGCTGTTCCCTCTCAAGATACGAAAAAAGGGAGGCTTGGTTATGAATCCTTTAAAGATTCCCGGCATCGCCCTCGCCATCGTCGTCCTCTTCGGAGGAACCGCCGCGCCGCATCCGGGGAAGAACGTCGAGTTGACGTTTGACCAGGGGAATTATGCCGTGAAGACCGTGACCGCGGGCGACCAGACCATCACCTTCCGAGCATATGAAGGCATCGTCTACGTGTCCAAACCGGTGGACACTCAATACCAGGCTCTGAACTTCTTTGTCCCCGAGGCATACGCAAAAGGCGAGTCGATCGGAGCATATGACGCCAAGACGGCCCCCGTTTTCTTTCCGAACTCGGTCGGCGGTTACATGCCAAGCCGTCCCGGCGCCCCTGGGCCGGGCCGAAACGGCCGGCCGAACGCCGCGTTCGTCGCCCTATCGAAAGGCTATGTCGTTGCCGCGCCCGGCGCGCGCGGCCGAACGCTGAGAGATGCGAACGAAGTTTATACCGGCAAGGCGCCGGCCTGTATCGTGGACCTGAAGGCGGCCGTCCGTTACCTGCGTCTCAACGACAAGCTCATGCCGGGAGATGCCGAGAAAATCGTTTCCAGCGGAACCAGCGCGGGCGGCGCTCTCTCTTCGCTTCTCGGTGCCACGGGCAACAACCCGGAATATGAGCCCTATCTCAAGGCTATCGGCGCGGCCGACGAGCGCGATGATGTCTATGCCGCTAATTGTTATTGCCCGATCACGAACCTCGAAAACGCCGACGCGGCCTACGAGTGGCTGTTCAACGGGATCAACGATTACGCCGGCCGGAATAAGGGCACGATGAACGAAGAACAGATCGAGGTCTCCGGCTTATTGAAGGCCCTCTTTCCATCGTATGTGAACGGCCTGGGGCTTAAGAATACGGACGGGACTCCCTTAATCCTGGACGCGAACGGGAATGGTCCGTTCAAGGAGTACGTCAAATCGTTCGTTATCGGAGCGGCCCAAAAGGCTCTGAACGGCGGCAAGGATCTGTCCGGCCTGGCCTGGCTGAAAATTAAAGACAAAACGGTTGAGGAGATCGATCTCATTCAATTCATCGCGTATGCCACTCGGATGAAGGCCGCGCCCGCTTTCGATGCCTTGGACTTAAGCAGTCCCGAAAATAACCTGTTCGGAAGCGCGACGATCGATAACCGGCATTTCACTACCTTCGGAAGGGACCGGAGCGCGGATCACTCGCTTGCCGAAGCGGTGGTCGTGAAGATGATGAACCCGATGGGCTACATCGGCGCCGAGGGGACGACCACAGCCATGTACTGGCGGATTCGTCATGGGGCCGTCGACAGGGACACGTCCCTCGCCATCCCCGTCATCCTGGCCGCGAAGCTTCGAAATAAGGGCTTCAAGGTTGATTTTGCGATGCCCTGGGGCCAAGGGCACGGGGGAGATTACGACCTGGACGAACTTTTTGCTTGGATCGAGTACGTCTGCGAGGACCGGTAATCGGGATCACCTTTTTTGCATTTCCAGGAGTTCTTCCCTTATTTATCCAATTCCGCCCGCTTCGATTTCGCCGCCGCGTGGCCGGGATTCAGGGCGAGCGCCTGATCGTAGCAGTCCCGGGCTTTGTCGGTTTGACCGGCCTGGCGAAACGCGTCGCCGAGGCTGACCCGGGCGTCGGCCGAGCGGGGATAAAGATCCGCCCGGTATTGCAGAACTTCGAGGGCCATGGCGGTCTTTTTTTCGCCGAGGAGCGCTTCGCCCAATTCTCTCAGGCTGTCTTCGGGGAGCTTGCCCGGAACGCCGAATCTTTCCTGGCGCCGGTCCGCCTGCGTCCGAATCTCGGCGAAATGTGCTTTCCTTGAGAGGCAGGGAGATTTGCCAGCCCTCAAAAAGAGCGCTCATCCCCTCCTGCAGGGATTCGGCCGGGACGTGCCCGCCGTTTCCGATGACGCGGAATTGACCGGTCAAATCGGGAGGCGCGAGGGTGTCGAGCGCCTCCTTCAGCGCCCCGTTCTGGCTTAAGACCGTGGGCAGGTCGTTTTCGCCCATGACCGCCACCAGCCGGCGCTTGCCGCCCTTGAAGTCCCGGATCCACTCGTCCCTTTTCGCCCGGAACGAGGGGATGGATAGCGTGGCGCTGGCGGCGATATAGGCCTGGGCCATGTCGGGGCTGCGAAACAGGGCATAGACGGTCGTGAAGCCGGTGTTGGACGTGCCGTAGAGGACCCG
Source organism: Candidatus Aminicenantota bacterium (assembly GCA_963783665.1). Lineage (GTDB taxonomy): Bacteria > Acidobacteriota > Aminicenantia > Aminicenantales > UBA4085 > JAAZPG01. The sequence continues at coordinate 583,304 of CAWANZ010000003.1, forward strand.
GAAATTCCCGGTTCGATAGGTCTCGTCGATATAAGGCATCAGCTCGTCGCGGATGAAATCCAGATAGCGGTCGGCCCGGCCGCCGCCCTTACTGCCGTCGCCATAGGTGACTTCCTCGGGGAAGATATCCTTCGCCCGATCGGTGTTTTTGATGCCCACGATGATGAATTCGGGCATCTTCCCCATGAAAGGCGGCATACCGGACGCCGCCGATGAGGCCGGAGTTGAAATTGAAATCCCCGTCCATCATATACAGAACGGGATAGCTCTCGCCGGACTCGGCATAGCCGTCGGGCAGGGAAACCCAGAACTCCCGGGTCTCGCCGACTTTGACGGAGGCGATTTTTTCGCTGCGGACGGGCTGGAATGGGCTGGAGTCGAAACGTCGGCTCCGGCGGCGGAAGCGGACGGTGCGCCGAAGCCGATCCCGCTCAGGCCCAAGAGCCCCAGGAAAAGGAGATTCATCGGTTTGAGAAAAGTTCATCACGACCTCGCTTTCGGACAATCAAATCGTCATCGTCACGGAATCATACGGAAGGAAAACGGGAAAGAACATCGGGAAACCGCATGAATTCCCCGGATCATCCCTATTCTCGATCCCCGGCGCGGCCTTGCCCGCCTGGGGAGATTGAAATATAATCCCCGACCTGTACGGGAAGGAGCTCTTCTCCTGAAACATTACAACGTCCTGTCCCTGGTCGTCGTCCTGCTGGTCGGGGCCTGGGCCATCTTCGATTTCCATCAGAAATCGCGGCGTTTCCCCGATTCGCGCCTGCGCGATCTCCTCCGTTATTTGATTTTTTACAACATCATCGAGCTCGAAATCTTTCTGTTGACCTATTTCGACAGCAATTTGACCCTGACCCAATGGGCCGACTTTTCGTCCTGGTTCAAGGGAGTCGATTGGCCGCTCCGCACGCTGCTGATCTTGGGCTTGTATATTTATCTCTATATAAAACGATCGCCTGGCTGCGGGGGGAAAAGCTCTCGAAATGGGTTCTGCCGGCCATGGGCCTTTCGCGGTCATCCTGTCGGCGTTGTTCTTTTTGGCCATGCGAGTTCCCGGCCTACATGCCCCAGAAGCCCGTATCTCAACTATTGGAATTTACTCATCTGGCCCCTGACCCTGTTGTTGATGATCTGGCTCATCCGGCTTCTGTCGAAGAACGGGGCGGGATCCGACCCGGACCGCCGGCGGGCCGACCGGGCTTTTGCCTGGATGTTCCTGGCCCGCATTCCGGTCCAGATCGGCCTGGTTTTCATCGCGATGGCCCTGTTTGATTTCTGGTACATCACGCTTTCCCGGCTGCTTGATCCTCTATACCAATCTCATCCCCCTCTTCTGGTTCAAGGCTTATTTCGTTCCCTGGGCCGGGAGCCTGGGCAAGATCATCGGCGGCCCGCGTCGACATGCCGTCCCTGCAAAAAAAACACGGGCTGTCCGCCCGGGAAATGGAAATCCTGAACCTGATGATCGACGGCAAGAGTTACAAGCAGATGGCGGAAGCCCTGTTTATCTCCATCCACACCGTCAAGAGCCACGCCTACAGCTTGTACCGGAAGCTCAACGTGAACAACCGTCACCAGCTGATCCACTTGGTCAGCACGGCCCAAAGAGACGGCGAGTAACGCTCGGGGCAGGTTGGACCGGGCGGTTATTTCTTTTTCCGGATGCTCTCCAGCGCCTCGAGCAGGAGATCGAGGCCGAATTCGAACTCCGTCTCGAAATCGAAGCCGGACTTCAGGGCCACATCGACCACGATTTCCGCGAGGTAACGGTATTCGCCGGCGGGGAGCTGCCGGAAGAAGCCCTCGGCGGCCTCCCGCGCTTCGGCCGTCGAACCGGACGGCAGGTTCTTTTCCTGGATAATAAAGCCGTAGGCGTAGCTATCGAGGACCGAGAAAACGCGCAGGGCCAACGGCGCCGAGAACCCCGCCCGCCGCAGGACGCCCAGCACGGAGTCGAAGTAGCGAAGCGCGGCCGGTCCGGCGTTCTGGCGCGACTCCAGGAGGCCGAGCGCCCATGGATGGAGCGTGAACGCTCCGCGCATGGAGATGGCCCGCCGGCGCATCGCCGCCTTCCAGTCACCGGTTCCCTCCGGGATCTCGATGTCGCTCACGATGACGTCGATGAGTCCGGCCAGGATCTCGTCCTTGTTGGACACATGGTTGTAGAGAGACATCGCCTCGACGCCGAGGGTGCGGCCGAGCCGGCGCATGGATAAAGCCCCGATGCCGTCCGCATCGGCGAGGGCCATGGCGGCTCGCAGAACGCGTTCCCGGTCCAGGGGGACTCGTCTCTTCCCGGCCGATCCGCTCTTCTTCGTCATCGAGAACCTCCCGCGCTTCAAGGTGCTTGACATGCTTACGCTGTAAGTGTATACTTACATCGTAAGTATAACGCACGCAAGGAGCGAATGCAATCCCTTGCTGCTCGATGCAAAGGAGATTCCCATGAGAGCATCGGTTCTAACGAAATTCGGCCCTCCGGACGTCTTAAAGCTTCAAGAAGTTGCCATGCCCGTTCCCAAGGACCGGGAGGTCCTGATCCGCGTTCACGCGGCTTCCGTGGCCTTCGGGGATACGCTCGTTCGCGATTTCGCGGCCGTCACTCCGGAGAAATTCCACATGCCCTGGCTTTTCTGGTTCCTCGGCCGGCTGACTTTTGGCTTTAAGAAGCCCCGGGTCAACATCCTGGGGAGCGAGTTCGCGGGCCGGGTGGAGGCCGTCGGTCGGCGGGTGACGCGATTCAAAGAGGGGGATCAAGTTTTCGGCTATCGCGGTCCGCGCATGGGGGCCTATGCCGACTATCTGTGCATGTCGGAGAACGGAGTGCTTGCAGCCAAGCCGGCGAGCATGACGTATGAACAAGCCGCGGCCAGTCCCTATGGGGCCATCATGGCTTTGGGGTTGTTGCGAAAGCTCCGCCTTAGGCCGGGTCAGGCCGTCCTGGTCGTCGGCGCGTCGGGAGGGATCGGTCCCGCGGTTGTGCGCCTGGCGAAGTTTCACTTTGGGGCCAGGGTGACCGGCGTCTGCGGCACGGCCCGCCAGGAGTACGTGAAGTCGTTGGGGGCTGACGAGGTGATCGACTACAAGAAAGAGGACTTCCTGGACCGTCCCGAGACTTACGATGTCGTCATCGACATCCTGGGCAAAAGCCCCTACTCCCGTTGCAAGCGCATCCTCCGGCCGCGCGGCCGTTTGGTCTATGTCAGCTTCAAGATGAAACAGATCCTCCAGATGATGAGGACGTCGGTCCTCGGCGGCAAAAGGGTCATTTGCGCGTTGGTCGCTGAGAAGCAGAAAGATCTGGTCACAGTCGGGGAGCTGATGGAGGCGGGCACGATCCAGACGATCGTCGATCGAGCCTTTCCCTTGGAGCAAGCCGCCGACGCGCATCGGTATGCCGAGAGCGGCGCTAAAAAGGGCTATGTGGTTCTTTCGCTCACCCCGGCGGCGGCCCATCGGCAAAGCTAGTCAGCGAGGCATCCCAATAGGACTTTTTGTAAAAGCGCTTTATAATGCGCTTGAACCATCATAGTAGAATCTCATCTCTTTCGGATTGGCGTTCGAAGAGAGGCGACGAAGGCTCCTCTAGCTCTTATGGAGAAAAGTGTGGAAAAAACAAAATATTTGGAAGGACGGATTTCTCGCCGCGATCTTCTAAAGGGCGGAGTCCTGGCACTGGGGACAATTGCCGGAGGCGGATCTATAAGCTTAGAGCACGCATTTGCCTCATTACAGAACAAGTCCCAAGTATTTTTTACAAATGATATGAGTGTTGCTGGGCTACTAAAAATATATTCGATCATAAGTCGGAATATGGCGGGGAAAGTTGGCATCAAGCTCCATACCGGTGAGCCGCACGGACCTAATGTGCTGCCGCTGGACATGGTGAAAGCTCTGCAGCAGCATATTCCCTATAGCACCCTCGTGGAGACCAATACCCTGTATCAAGGCAAGAGACATACGACGGCGGATCATCGCGAAACCCTTAAGACGAACGGCTGGGATTTCTGCCCGGTGGATATCATGGATGAGGACGGCGCCGTAATGATCCCCATTAAGGGCGGGAAACATTTCAAGGGAATGTCGGTCGGCAACCATATGCTGAATTACAACTCGATGGTGGTGCTGACCCATTTTAAAGGGCATGCCTTGGGCGGCTTCGGCGGTTCGCTGAAGAATGTCGCCCTCGGCTGTGCGGATGGGGCTATAGGCAAGAAAATCGTACACGCCGCCCCTGATGTCGAGAATTACGAGCTCTGGCTTAAAGGAGAGCCTTTCCAGGAAAACATGGTGGAGTCGGCCAAGGCCACGATCGATTACTTTGGCGATAGGATCGTGTATATCAATGTGCTTCGCAAAATGTCCGTGGACTGTGATTGCGCCGGAACCAGGGCCGCTCCGGTTAAGGCGCGCGACCTGGGCATTCTGGCTTCCACCGATATTCTGGCCGTAGAGCAAGCTTCCATCGATATGGTGAATAAGCTGCCTGAAGCGGAATCGCACGACCTTAAGGAACGCATTGAATCCCGTCAGGGACTACGCCAGCTATCGTATATGAAAGAATTGAAAATGGGCAATGACACGTATGAGCTGAATATTTTTTAAGGGAAAAAGCAGATACGAGATGAGAATTTATCCTTGTCCCTAATGGCAATATGGGAGATGAGACTGAAAACGACATCGTTATTAACCATCGCGGTAATGATCTTCGCCGCTTGCGGCAAACCGGCCGCGAAAGCCATCTCAATCCAGACTCAAGGCAAGGCCGCCGAAATGGCCGCGGCGGGGCGATGGGCCGTCACGCTGGGAGCCAAGTCGACCGGAGAGAGCGCGGCGACAGAGGGGCTGGCGGCGATGAAGCCGATGGGGGAACTCTTTTCGTTCACGTACGGCGAGCGTCCGTCGGCTGAATTCCTCGCCCAATGGAAGCAGACGTCTGATTCGAGCACCGGAGCAGACGGGAAAACGATTTTTACCAAGACATTTACAGATCCTGCCACGGGGTTGGAGGTGCGGGCGGAAGCCGTCGTTTTTGCCGACTTTCCGGCGGTCGAGTGGGTGATGCACTTCAAGAACACGGGGATGGAGGATTCGCCGATTCTGGAGAATGTCCTGCCGCTGGATTCGGAACTTTCGGTCGCCGGGCGGCCGGGCCTGCCCGTTTTGCGTTACGCGAAAGGCGCCCTCTGCTCGAGCGACGACTTTGCCCCTGTTGAGAAGGCCTTTGAACCGGGCGCCGCGATTCACTTGCAACCTGGCGGCGGACGCTCGTCGAGCGAGGTGATGCCCTTTTTCAATCTCGACCTGGGCGGCGCGGGGATGATCCTCGGCGTCGGTTGGTCGGGCGAATGGGCGGCCTCGTTCACCCGCGACGCCGACGATCGGATGCGGATCGAGTCGGGCATGGCCAAGACGCATCTCAAGCTTCATCCCGGCGAGGAGATCAGAACCCCGCGCATGCTGGCCTTGTTCTGGCAGGGTGAGCCGGTGCGGGGCAACAACCTGCTCCGGCGGTTTCTCCTCGCCCATCATCGGCCCCAGCAGGAAGGCACGCCGCTTGTCCTGCCGGTGCTTCTGACCGCCTGGGGCGGCCGTCCGGTGGCCGATCACCTCAAGACGATCGAACGGATCGAGAAGCGCGGGTTGCCGATCGGGATGTATTGGATCGACGCCGAATGGTTTGGCGGGACGCCGTGGTGGAAGCACCCCGGCAACTGGGCCGTGCGCAAGGATCTCTATCCGCAGGGCTTGAGGGCCGTCAGCGATCCGCTGCACCGGGCGGGCAAGAAATTATTATTGTGGTTCGAGCCGCAGAGGGTCTGCCGGGGCACGGAGTGGGCAAGCTTTTTAGACCGGCCCGGCTGGCTGCTCGAGCTCAAGGGCGGGACGCCGGAGTACAAGCAGCATAACATGGACTGGAAGGTGCCGCACGAGGATCCGCGCTGGGTGCAGTGGGAGAGCCGGCGCAGCCAGATCCAGGAAAACGACATGCTTTGGAATATGGGCGAACCGGCGGCGCGGCGGTTTCTGACCGAGTGGCTCTCGGACCGGATCGATGAGTTCGGGCTGGATTGGTACCGGGAGGACTTCAACATCGCCCCTTACGAATACTGGCAGGAGGCCGATACACCCGACCGCGTGGGGATGACAGAGATCCGCTTCATCGAGGGGCTCTACGCCATGTGGGACGAGCTGCTTCAGAGGCACCCCGGACTCGCAATCGACAATTGCGCCAGCGGCGGCCGGCGGATCGACCTGGAAACGATCGGACGGGCCACGGCCTTGTGGCGGACGGATTATCCGGACAGCGCCCGCGTCATCCAGGGCCACACCTTCGGGCTTCTCTCGTGGGTGCCGCTCAACATGTCCGACGGCGCGGTGATGGCCGAGGGGAACGCGTACGAATGGCGCAGCGTCATGACGGCCGGGCTGAACGTCAAGCTGCCCGAGAAGGACGACGAGAAGACGGCGGCAGCGGCCAAGGCGCAGATCGAGCAGTATTTGAGCATCCAGAAATATTTCTACGGCGATTATTATCCCCTGACGAAATACTCCCAGGCCAAGGATGTCTGGATGGCTTATCAGCTGGACCTGCCGGAGAGAGGCGAGGGCTTGCTGGTTGTCTTGAAGCGGCCCGAGAGCAAAGAAGGCAAGATCACGCTGAAGTTGAAAGGCTTGGAGGGCGGGGCGAGCTACGAAGTGGCGAATCTGGATACGGAAGAGAGGCGGAATCTATCGGGCCGCAGCTTGATGAGCGAGGGATTCGAGGTTGAGCTGGCCAAGCAGCCCGATTCGGCGCTGATAAGATATCGGAAGGTTGGAAGATTGAGCTGAATGATTAGCCGCTTGATCCAATCCCACCGCCGCGTCGGCTTCGATATTCTCCAAGGCATCGATCTCTCTTGCCTATCGGCAAGATGATTCTTCAGCATCACGAACGGATGGATGGATCCGGGTATCCCATCCTGACGGTAACTGATGTTGCGGAAGCGATGCCTCCCATCGGCCCAACCGCCCGGCGTTGGGCCTCGAGGAGGCGCTGAAAGAGGTCGAGGCCGGCCCTTCTCCTTGACGATCTCGCGGATGCTCCGGCAAAATGCAAAAAGGGCCTTCCGCGGAGGAAAGAATTACACTATTATTAACGGCGGGCATGAACATGACCTTATCCAGGGCTTTTCCGTGTCCAAACGACGGGGCCACCGTACTGGACATACTGCCGGCCACGGGAAAATAGGGAGAGGTGGATAGAGAGCATGCCGAAAAACGCCGACTTTTGACGAGGGGTTATTTATGGGGAATATGATTCCTCCAGAAAAAACCGTGACGGTTTGCAAAATAACTTCGGTTGAGACCGTGCGGGAGTTATGGTCCAAAACATACAACACGGAGGGAAAGCCCGACTGGTCGCATATCCTTCCCTATTACGATCACGAGATCTATTTCAGGGATTCTGTTCAGGAATTGCATGGCCTCGAAGAGTTCACGGCAATGACCGGAAGGTTGACAAAACGTTCGAAGGACCTGTCGATGAAGATCGTCTCTGCCGTTCAGAAGGATCGCCTTATTTTTCTCGAATGGGAGATGACCATTAAATTCAAGAAGAATCCGAGTTCGGTTTTATATGGAACCAGCAGGCTTACCCTGAACGAGGAGGGTAAGATCGCGGAACAGAGAGACTACTACGATCTGTGGGGCGATATCTTTGACAATATTCCGAGGTTCGGCAAAGCCTACAGGAGATTCATGAAAAAGAGGTTTGGATAATAAGCGTTTATGAAGAAGAGTAAATTCCGCAAATACTTCAGAGAATACAAATGGTCGAATATATTTGCCATGATCCGAAACAACGGGTCGGATCCCAAAATCTGCCATGAGGACTTCAAAAACAAGCTGATTGTCATAACCGGAGCTACGTCCGGCATCGGTTATCAAACAGCCAGGACGTATGCCGCTCATGGGGCAAACCTGATGTGCATCAATCGAAATCCGCAGAAGTCGGAAGCCCTTCGGCGTGAAATTGAGAATGAGTTTGGCGATAGCTGCGATTACAGGATTGCCGATTTGAGCAATCTCCAGGATGTTTTCCGGGTTTCAAATGAACTGGCGCAACTGAATACCCCGATTGACGTGCTGATCCACAATGCAGGCATTTACCTGACGAAAAAAGCATTAACCCGTGACGGATTCGAAAAAGTCTTTGCGATCCACTACCTCTCGTCCTTCATCCTGAATTACCTTTTAAGGGATAAACTGAAAGCACAGGAAAAAGCCCGGATCATTATGGTCGGATCGGAAGCCCACCGGTTCGAAGCTTGGGGATTGAGGCTGGATGACCTGAACTGGGAGAGACGGAGATATTCGGGTCTCAAGAGTTATGGGTCAGCCAAAACGGCTCAGCTTCTTTCCATGATCGTCTTCAACGAACAGTTTCAGAACACGGGGGTAACGATCAATACCATGCATCCGGGAGCGGTGAAAACGGACACCGGCCAGGAAAACGGACCGGGTTACAAATGGTTCAAGAAAAAATTTCTGGATAAGATCTTAAAGTCCGCCGAAATTTCGGCTGAGGCATTGTATTATCTGGGAGTTTCAAAAGAGGTGGAAGCCGTGAGCGGAAAATTCTTCAATCTGACCACCGAAGAGGAGCCGGCGCCTCCGGCCCTGGACAGAGAGGTTGCCTACGAATTATGGGATCTCACTCTAAATTTGATAGGATTGCCCGAGGCCAAACCCGGAAAAGCCGATACGGAAGCCAATTGCAAATTGGCCAAGTAAGAAAATATGGCTGAATATCAATACGATACGGTCATTGTCGGTGGAGGTGTCGCCGGATTGACGGCAACCGTCTACCTGGCACGTGCAGGTCAGAAGGTGCTGCTTATTGAAAAAAATCGTGAGTGTGGCGGACTGGTCAATTCATTCGCCCGCAATGGCTTCCGTTTTGATGCCGGCGTAAGGGCCTTGCTCGATGCCGGGATTATCTTTACGATGCTTAAGGACCTGGGGATTGATCTTGAAGTCGTTAAGAGCCCGGTATCACTCGGCATTGAAAATGAAGTGCTTCACATCAAAGACATTGACAGCCTGTCGGATTACGGCAACCTGCTCAAAAAAATCTACCCTGAAAGCGACAAGGAAATTGATGATCTTTTAAGAATCATAAGAAAGGTCATGAAGCATATGGATGTCCTCTATGGGATAGAGAATCCGGTCTTCAAGGACCTGAAAAGGGATAGAGGATTCATTTTCAAGAAGCTGCTGCCATGGTTTCCCAAGTTCCTTTTTACCATCAGGAAGATAAATCATTTGAACATACCGGTAGAGCGGTATCTGAAGACAATTGTCCAAGATCCTTCACTCAGGGATATCATCTCGCAGCATTTTTTCAAGAACACGCCTTCCTTCTTTGCGCTGAGCTATTTTTCACTCTATCTTGACTATTTCTATCCCAAGGGCGGGGTAGGTAGGCTCTCGGAAACCCTTTTGGAGAAATTACTGGAACTTGGCGGAGAGATAAAGAACGAAACAGCGATCACCGGGGTATTTCCTGCCGATCATCTTGTAATGGATAATAAGAATAACAGTTATCGATATCACAACATGATCTGGGCTGCCGACCTGAAGACACTCTATAAGACAACCGAAACAGAAACCTTAACGCCGGCAATCAGAAATAAGATCGAAGAGACGAAAGCAAGGATGCTGAGCCACCGAGGGGGGGATTCCGTCTTCACCATGTTCCTTGAAGTAGATGAACCTCTGGAGACGTTCGCGAAGATCGCCCACGGGCACTTTTTTTATACTCCTTCAAGGCAAGGCTTGGGCGAAACACATCGCAAAAAGCTGAGCGAGCTCCTCAGCCATTTTGCCGAGGTCGGAAAAGAAGAGATCCTGGCCTGGCTGGACAGATTTACCGGTTTGAACACATATGAAATTTCCATTCCCGGCCTTAAAGATGCCGGGTTGGTTCCTCCGGGAAAAACAGGTGTCATCATCAGCCTGCTGGCGGAGTATGATCTGTTTAAAATGATCAGGGAAGCAGGATGGCTTGATGAGTTCGTAATGGAGCTTGAGGATCGCATTCTGAGAGTCATTGCTGGGACAATTTACCCGGTGCTGAAAGATAAGGTGACGGCCCGCTTCTCCTTTACCCCCCTGAGCATTGAAAACAGGGTTGGCAGTTCTGAGGGAGGAATCACCGGCTGGGCATTCACAGAGTCGATTCCGGTCGTCAATAAGATCCAGATAGCCGATCGTTCGGTTCTGACTCCAATACCCTCGGTTTATCAGGCAGGGCAGTGGGTTTATAGTCCGGGAGGAGTGCCGATGTCGATCCTTACCGGCAAGCTGGCGGCGGATAAAGTGCTGAAGGCAGGCAAAGCGTCAGGTACCCCTCTCTCATGATCAGCGATAACCAAGGCTTCGTTGTTTCCGGACCCTATTGCCCGGCCCCCCGGTTCGTCCGGGAACATGAAACCCGCCGCGGAAGGACGGCCAAATGATTTCCCCGGCGGGGCCACGGGAGGGAGGCGGGGCGAACTATCCCGGTCCGGCTGTCATCCGCGTCGAACATCTCCGCAAGACCTACGGCCGGACGGTGGCCGTCGACGACATCGGTTTTGAGGTCGGCCGGGGGGAGGCTTTCGGCATCGTCGGCCCCAACGGGGCCGGGAAAACAACGACCATTGAATGCCTTGAAGGCTTGAGGACGCCCGACCGGGGAACGCTCGAAGTATTGGGTTTACGACCGGGGAGGGACCGAATCGCTCTCAGCCACAGGGTGGGGGTCCAGATCCAGCAAGCGAGCCTCCCCCACCAGATGAAAGTCCGGGAAGCCCTTGGTCTGTTCGCATCCTTTTATCCCCGGGTTATGGACCCGAATCGTCTCATCGAACAGCTTGAGCTTACCGCCTGCTGCAACACCGCCTTCATCAAGCTGTCCGGAGGGCAACGCCAGCGTCTGTTCATCGCCCTGGCCTTGATCCACGATCCCGAGGCCGTGTTCCTGGACGAAGTCACGACGGGCCTGGACCCCCAGGGCCGCCGGGTGATGTGGGACCTCATCCGGAGCTTCAACGAACAAGGGAAAACCATCCTTCTGACCACCCATTTCATGGAGGAGGCGGAGCGCCTCTGTCACAGAGTCGCCGTCATGGACCACGGCCGGATCATCGCCCTGGATTCGCCGGAAAATCTGGTTCGGGATCTGGACGTCGAAAGCAAAATTGTCTTTTCTTTCAAGGATGGCTGGGACCCCGGGGCGTTGCGCGCGCTGTCGACGGTCCGGCGTGTGGAGGCCGCCGACGGCCGGGCGACGGTCTTGGGCCAGGGAGAGCGGTTCACGGCCGATGTTGTGAATTTTCTCACCGAACGCCGGATCCCGTTTTTTGATTTCCGGACGGAGCAGCCGAACCTGGAGGATGTCTTCCTCAAGCTCACCGGCCGGCGGATCCGCGATTAACAGGGGGACCGGATGAGAAGCTTCCTCAAACTGACCTGGATGGAGATGAAGCTGTTCTTTCGAGAGCCCCAGGCCGCCTTTTTCACCCTGGTTTTCCCTCTGATCCTGCTTTTTGTCTACGGCGCGGTTTACGGCAACGCCCCCAGTCCGATGTTCGGCGGGCGGGGGAGCGTGGACGTTTCCGTGCCGTCCTACACGGCCATGATCATCGCCATCAGCGGCCTGATGTCCCTCCCGATCATCCTGTCCACCTACCGGGAAACGGGGATCCTCCGGAGGTTTAAGACGACCCCCCTCCGGCCTCTGGCTCTCCTCGCCGCCGACGTGATCGTGGTGTTCATCATGACCGCCTTCGGCATGGCCCTGCTCATCGCCGCCGCCCGGATTTTTTACGGGCTGAAATTCACCGGCGACGCCGTGGGATTCGGCCTGGCCTTCGTCCTCTCTTGCCTGAGCATTTTTTCCCTGGGATTCATCCTGGCCGCCGTGGTTAAAACCGCCCGGACGGCCCAGATCACCGGGATGGCCTTCTTTTTCCCGATGATCTTCCTGTCCGGGGCCACGATCCCGATCGAGATCATGCCGGCCAAGGTCCAGGCCCTTTCCCGCTTCATCCCACTGACTTATGTCGTCCGCATGCTGAAAGGACTTTGGTTCGGCCAGGAATGGGCACGATTCGCCGGCGAGGCGGCGCTTCTCCTGGCCTTGATGGCCGTCGCCCTGGCCGTCACGGTAAAAATCTTCCGCTGGGAATAGAGCTCCGCCAATCGCCGGTCGATGATCCGCGGAATCTCTTGGGAAAACCCTCTCTGTCTGATGATTTTCCAATATTCTCGCGCCCTGATCTCGGTAGAAGCAGCCGCCCTTAAGAGGAGGCTAAGGTGTTGGATAAAAAAGAATGGGCGATACAGGATTTGAACCTGTGACTCCTCCCGTGTGAAGGTCGTACTCTGGCCGCTGAGTTTATCGACTAGAAGGGGCGTATTTTCGACGAAAAAGGTTTTAAAGAATCACCACGGAATACACGACGCGTTTCGCTCATCCGAATTCAGGGGGCGCTGGTCGAGGACGCGGTCAGGTTGAGGACGACGCTCACGAGCTGAAGCCGGCTTTTGACGTTCATCTTCTGATAGATATTATAGACATGATTCTTGACCGTGTTGTGGGAAATGAACAAGGCCGCCTGGATTTCCTTGTTGCTCATGCCCCGCAGGATGAGACGGATGATCTCCTCCTCGCGCGGGGAGATGTTGAAGTTTTTAAGCTGTTGCCCGGAAAGATCCTGGCTTTCTTCACTGTGGCTTTTCCCCATCTCCCTCAGCACTCCGTATTTGATCCAAAGGAACGGGATCGCGCTCACGGGAAGGAGCAGGGCGGAATTCACGTAATAAGCGGTCGAGGGGTTGAAGACGATATCGATGGCGATTTGGGCCGCATACCAGGCGGTGAAGAACAGGCCGAAGATCGAAAACGAACGCTGTCCGTTTTTGGGAGCCTTAAACACAAACAGGCAGCCGATCAAGACGGCGGCTAAAAATTCTCCAATATAGAGGGCGATTCGCAAAAAAGAGGCGGGCGACTGGAGAGGTAGGCGGGACGTCAAAATCACCATACCGGGCGCCAGCTGGAGTATGGAGATCAGGATGAACCCCGCGAAGAACAGTCCTTTTCCCGGAAGAGCCTTCATTCGAAGGAGCGCCCGACCGATCGTATAGAGCATGAGCAATCGGGCAATTGCCAGGAAAAGGCTCCAGGACATGATGATTTTGGCCGGGACATCCTGAAAATTCCCCCCCAGGATGTTGATATAAATATATTCCAGGATTTGTCCGCAAAAAACCGAGACCAGGAAGATGACCGTGTAGATGGACACGGGCCGGAGATAGGGCAATTTCAGCGATCGATACGCTTGAGAGGCATAGACCGCACTGACTGTCCCCAAAAGGACGGTGAGTGCGTATGAGAGAAGAAGGAGATGAGTCATTTCGATTATGTCTAGAAAAAAGTTATAGCAGGAATGAAAAAAAGTCAAATGCGGCAGATAAGGCGAAATTCCCATTCTTTGAGAATGAGAAGAAGTTCCCATTTACTTGCCTGCGGCACCGGCTTAGATTGACCGCCGTGGACGCAATGAAATTCGCTTTAAAGGAGAAAAAAATGTTTTTTACGGGACAAATTGAAAGAGCGGCCGCGGTGGCGCTCCTCGTTCTGATTTTATCATTTTCCGGGCTGAGGGCTGCCCAGGATGTCGAAAACATCCCCATCACGAGGCATGAGGTCTCGAAGGACGTCTTCTTGTACCAGGCGGGTCAAACGGCCGCCTTTCCCAACATGATCGCGATCCGGACGTCCGCCGGAACGGTGGTTTTCGACGCGCTGATGTCGCCCGCGCTGGCAAAGCGCGTCAAGGACATGATCGAAAAGGATTTCGGGGGAAAAATCGCCTGTCTCATCAATACCCACGGCGCCATCGATCATACCGGCGGCAACCCGGCGTTCAAGGATGTGCCGATCTACGGCCACGCGAATATCAAAACGGAAATGGATCAGATGTCCCAAGTGATGGCGCGCTGGGCGACAAATCCGCCTGCGGCCCCGTCCGAGAAAACGAAGAAGCTTCTCGAAGAGGTCAAACGGAATTACCGGGGAGACCTGAGGGAGTTCGGCGAGACCGATCGGATGATGGGCTTCTTGGATCCGCGTCATCCGCCGGAAATGGTCGTCCCCGCCACCTTGATCGGAGACAGCTACGATCTCACGGTTGGAGACAAGACGTTTCATATGTTCCATAACACCCCGAGCTACTCGGAATCCGACATCGTCACCTTTGTCCCGGAGCTCAAAACGTTGATTGTCGGGGACGTCTTCAACGCCAACAGGATTCCGCTTTTATCCGCGCAAGGGACGGATCTGGATGCCTGGGCGAAGCTTTTTGCGCCGTACATCGCGGACAATTCCAAGGTTGAACACTTCATCGGAACCCACGGGGCCGGCATTCTGACCGCCGCGGAGATCAGGGAACAATTTCAGTACCTGACGAAGCTCTCGGAAGAAGTCAAAAACCTGAAGGCGTCGGGGAAGAGCGCCGCTGAAATCCAAGCGGTTTTTCCCTTGGACAAATTCCCCTATCTGTCCAAATACAACCCGTTTTTTTACGGCACGACGCAAAACGTCCATGCCGCGAATATCGCCGCGCTTTGGGCCCAGGCGAAATAGGCCGGTTTAGGCTCCGGCAAATTCAGAATTCGCCGCGACTTCGATATACGCTTTCGCTCGGGAGTATGAATATCGAGACCTTGATGAAGGCTTCAATACGAGATTGAAGAAGCTGCCCATGGCTTTTATACGGCGGACATCCGCTGGCAGGGCCGACGATTTGGACGCCAACGTGCGCTCGAGCGCGCCGGTTAACCGGCCGTTCCAGATCGGACCGTTTTCGGCCATCGGGACGTCTGTTCGAGAGCGGACGCGGATTGTCCAAAGATGAACACCAAGGCCGAAGGAACAGGCTGAAAACCCCGGCAGAGATATGGCATAAATATTGCTTTTTCTTAAGTCGGTTGATTGTCAATTCGAGAAGACGGCCGGAGACGTGTCGAGATGAATAAACATCCGTTAAAGTGATGAGGGGGCGATTGGGAATCGTCTGACAACGATGGTTTGTGCGAGAACAATATGTCTGCTTTCGGACAAACGGTGTGCCGTATTCGGACACAAAAATCGGAGCCGAAACGCTTTCCCTAGGGCGGAGAAACTTGGCATGGTTCTGGCTCATGTCATGATGTTGCATATTTGTTGCCTCCTCCGCCAACAGGAGCGAAAATGCCAAAGAATAATGAAATGAACGGAGCGTTGAGCCGACGGGCGTTTATGGGCGTGTCCGCAGCCGGACTGGCCGGATGGGTCGCCGGACCCGCCAGAAGCGCCGGACGCTTCGAACCCGAGCCGTACCAGGTCGCGATTACCTCCGATATCCGGACGAATATCGATGAGGCCTTGAAAGTCCCGCGGGTGGCGGCGTCCATGCCCGGGCGTTATCCGGGGATTGTGGTCAAAGTCGACACGGGCAAAACGGCTTCCGGCGGCGTGATCGACGGCCGGATGGCCAAACGAGCCCTGGACCAAGGCATGATGAAGCTCACCGGAAAGAGTCGGGCCGAAGACGCCTGGCTGGAATTCGTCTCTCCGTCCGATCGGATTGGGATCAAGGTAAATCCTATCGCCCGGACTCTGCCGTCGAGCAGGGAGCTGACCCAGGCCGTAATCGACGGGCTTCAGGAAGCCGGAGTGCCCCGATCCCAGATCGCCGTGTGGGATCGCCGCCTTCTGGACCTCTCCTTGGGGGGCTTCACGAAGGACCGGTTCCCCGGAATCGAGCTCCTCGGGACCGAGGTCAAGGGACCGAACGGAGAGTACGCCAACGATCGGGGAGAAATGTGGAGCCTCGAGAATATCGACCGCGAAGCGCTCTCTTATTTCGCCGATATCGAGGGGAATTATTCGCCGGACAACCTGCCCTACATGGTCAACGGGGGCAAATTCTCCTATTTTTCCAAGCTCGTCACCCGCCGTTTCACTAAAATCATCAACCTCCCGGTGCTCAAGGGGGGAGTGCTGCCTTGCGGTATTTCGTTTTGCCTGAAAAACCTGGCCTACGGGTCGCTCAGCAATACCAGCCGGCTCCACCGGGTCGGGGTCAACGCTATCTCGGAGCCGTGTGCCTTTCCCTGCCTTCGAGACAAGGCGGTGCTCCACATCGGTGACGCGCTTTTGGCTACCTACCGCGGGGGCGTGGGAGCGCCGCCCCGGTACATCTGGGACGCCAATGTCCTGCTCATCGGCTCGGACGGAGTGGCGGTCGACCTCATCGCTCAGGAATTCCTCGCGGCCGTGCGGGTCGCCAAGGGCGTCGAGAATGCACGCGATCCGACCTTCCGCGTCTATCTCGATATGGCGGCCAAGCTGGGTCTCGGCGTATCGGACATGGCCAAGATCGAACTCCGGGAATGTTCGATGATCTAAAAAGAATCGGCAATTTAAAAGGATGGGAATGGGCGATACAGGATTTGAACCTGTGACTCCTACCGTGTGAAGGTAGTACTCTAGCCACTGAGTTAATCGCCCAGGGGGTCATATTTTCGGCGAAAGCCGCCTTAATGTCAATTTCGAATTCGCTCGTCGCGAACCGGGCCGAAAATCCGCTTCCCTCGTTGACTTCCCGCTCCATTCCCTTTATAAATAGCCTAGGAATTGGTCTAGATGGCTATTAGACGCTGCCCCTACTGCAAGGCGATCATCGACGAGTCGCAAAAGTACTGCAACAATTGCGGGACGCAGCTTCTCTTTCCCAATGAAGAGCCGGGGGACGAGCCGATCAAAGGCGAAAAAATCACCGACGCGGACTTCCCCGGCGACGGCAGCGACCGGTTGCCCGGGGGCGAAATCGACGAGATCCGGGATGATGTCGATATCGACCTCGAGGCCGATGAAGAGCGCGAGGAGATTGACCTCGATAAGGTGATCGACGGCGAAGTTTCTCTCTCCGGCAATACGGGAGAGGATATGGGAATGATCGACCTCCGGGAAACGGAACCGGCTCCGGAGGAGGCTGCGGAAAAAGCCGAAAGCGTTTCGATCGACAAGCCGGTCGCCGTCGAGGAAGGCCCTCCGCCCGACATCCGCCTTCCGGAATCCTCCGAGCCCGAGAAAACAAAAGCCGCGCGTCCCGGCCGGTCGCTGTCCCGGAGAAGAAAAGACGAAGTTTTGAAGCCCAAGCCGGCCGATGAAGCCGCGGAAAAACCCCCGAAGCTGACGCCGCACCGCGACGGCCCGGTTCCATCCAAGATGAAGGACCAGGATACGAAGTTTCAGATCGCCCGGCTGATCGCCGATTTCGAGCGGAAGCGCCGGGAATATACAACCGACCTCGAGCCGCCGAAGGACGAAGTCGCCGACGAGCCGATCGTGCCGCCGACCGCGGAAGAAATCGGTGAGCCCCCGAAGCCCGAGGACCTGGAGAAGGAAGCCGAAGCCTTGCTGGCCGGGACGGAAGGCGATTTCGCGACGGATTACGAGTTTGAAATCGGGAAAAAGGATCCCGGAACGGCGGAACCCGGATCGCTCGATGAACGTCTCTCCCGCCTGGTCGGCGGATTCAACAGCGCGGTCGAAAGCGGAGCCGAAGCCGAGGAAGAGAAGCGCGGCGAGACGGCGCACCCGGAATTCATGACCGGAGATCTCCCGGAAGAGGAAGGCTCCGGAAAGATGGAAGTGCCGGCACCGGCCGAACTTCCGGACGAGCTCCCCGACGAGGACCGAAGCGATTCCCGCCGGCCCCTTGCTTTTGTCACCCAGGATTTTGAGGAGGAGCCGCAGGCGCCTCCGGACATGGGCCCGGAAGCTCCCCTCTCCCGCCAGGATATCGTCCTCGAAGAACAGCCCAAGACGCCCGTTCCAATCGAACCGCCGGCGCCCATACCCTTCGAGCCGCCGACGCCCACCCCGGCTCCACCCCCTCCACCGGGAAGCTCGGACGAACGGGCCGCCCTGATCGCCCGGATTTTGAAAAACCGGGCTGAACGGATGGGACGCGCGGATCAAAGCCGGGTCAGCAAAGAAACTTCAGACGCCCTGGCCGCCTTGCAATCGTCCAACGCGGCGGAGCAGGCGAAAGTCAAGGAACCGGAAAAGCCGAAGGAACCCGAAGAGCCGGAAATCGAAGTCAAACGCGTCGAGACGGGGGAAATCAGAAAACCCGAGGAACCGGCAGAGACGGGGGAACCGGAAGAACGGATCGAACCGGAAGAAGAAGAGCTCCCGATCGAGGATCGGGAAGGGCCCAAGGAATTTCTGACGGATGCTTGGAAAACCCCGAGCGAAGACCTTCCCGCCGTTCCGACCATGGGATTCCCCGAAGAGCTCCCGAAAACTTCGACATCGATTCCTTTCGATGCTCCCAGCGCGGAGCTCGAGCCAGAACCACCCGCTCCTCCCACTCCGCCGGCTCCCGTCCTTCGTCGGCCCGTCCGGCCGGCCGAGGTCAAGGCGCCGGAGCCCGAAGCCGCTCCGCCGGTCATAATGACGATCGAAGAAGCGATGGAAATTGAGGAGGAGCCGGCCCCGGCTCCCGCCGCGGCTCCCGCTCCGATTCCCGCGGAAAAGCCGGAAAAGCAGGAAGAGCCGGAGGAGCCGGCCAAACCGTCCGTGCGAGCTCCCGTCGTCCGCCTCGGATTTTTCCGCCGGGTCAAGGCGACGCTGTTCGACCTGCTGGTCATCGGGGCGTTCTGGGCGGGAGCGACGGGGCTGACCGCGCATTTCCTTTCGATACCGGTCCTGGACCTGATCGCCTCCGCGGCCATTCCCCTGGCCCTTCTCTTCGTCGTTTTGCTGGCGATCTACCTCTTCATGTTCCTGTTGTTTCTTGGAGAGACGCCGGGCGGACGCCTTGTGGCGCCGAAAAATTAACGGCTCTTTTTTCTCTCTTCGCCGAACCGAAAC
Organism: Candidatus Aminicenantota bacterium; assembly: GCA_963783665.1. Taxonomy (GTDB): domain Bacteria; phylum Acidobacteriota; class Aminicenantia; order Aminicenantales; family UBA4085; genus JAAZPG01. Next base: position 602,274 of record CAWANZ010000003.1, read on the forward strand.
TCCGTCCCGAGAAACCGTTCCCGGGCTTTCGGATTCGCCGCCAGCCGGTCGGGCGTGTCTTCGGCCAAAATATCTCCCGCATCGATGATCAGGGCCCGGTCGACGATTTGGAACGTATCCCGGACGTTGTGGTCCGAGAGCAGCATGCCGATCCCCCGGTTTTTCAGCCGGACGAGGGATTGCTGGATTTCGTGGATGGTCAGCGGATCGATGCCGGTGAACGGCTCGTCGAGGAGGAGGAATTTCGGCCGGAGGGTAAGCGCCCGGCAGATTTCCAGACGCCGCCGTTCTCCGCCGGAGAGGCTGTCGGCCCCTTGTCCGGCCAATCCGGCGAGCCCGAATTCCTCGAGGAGATCGGAAACGATTTTCTCCCGCTCGGCTTTGGAGAAGGACCCCAGCTCGAGGCCGAGCCGGAGGTTATCGGATACCGTCGCCTTGAGAAAAATGGAATTTTCCTGGGGGAGATAAGCCAGGCCGGCCCGGGCCCTCTGATCCGAAGGCAGGGCGGTTACCTCCCGGTCATCGAGGTAAACGCCGCCTTCGTCGGGATGAAGCAGCCCGACGATCATCTGGAAGCAGGTGGTTTTGCCGGCCCCGTTTCGGCCCAGAAGTCCGACGATTTCGCCGGTGGCGATCCGGATATCGACGCCCTTGACGACAACCCGGCGCCCGAACCGCTTCACGAGGTGCCGGGCTTCCAGGCAGGGCATCACTCAGAGTCCGTGGGTCAGGCGCTCAGCCAGGGCGGGCGGGAGGCCGGCCGCCCGGATTTTTTTCTGGGCTTCGGAGATCTCGTAATCGACCCGGTGGAACCGGACCTGCTTGAGGTCGTGGTCGTAGATGGCGAAGGCCGCCCGCGGGTTGCGGTCGCGCGGCTGCCCGACCGATCCCGGATTGATGAGATAGGAGAGGCCCTTCTCGAATTTCAGAAGGTTGATCGGTCCGGCGAGGAACTGGCATTCCACGCCTTCATCCCGCTTGGTGTAGATGACCGGGAAGTGGGTGTGGCCGAAAAACCCCAAGGGAACCTTCATGTAATCGAAGGCTTCGTCGGCGTCGAACTCGCCGAAGATATAGAAATCCTCGTCGAAGGGGGCCCCGTGGCAGATGATAAATTCGTTGTCGACCGTCATCGGGCCGCGGGGAAGGGACTGGAGAAACTCCAGGTTCTTTTTGAAGATATGGGCCTTGGTCCAGGTGATCGCGGCCGCGGCGACGGGATTGAACGTCTCGATCGCCTCCATGTCGGTCACAGCCTTGTCGTGGTTCCCCCGGATCGTGATCAAGGGCTTGAGGGCTTGGATTTTCTGAATCGTATCGTTGGGGGAGGCGCCGTATCCGACCAGGTCGCCGAGGCAGACGTACCGGTCAACCTGGTTCTTCTTGGCGAATTTCAGGACGGCATTCAGGGCTTCGATGTTGCCGTGGACATCGCTGAAGATCAGTGTGCGCATGAGGCGTCCTTGCGGCCCCGGGCGAACGCCGCCTGGAGCGAATGGGCGTGATAGGAGCTGCGGACGAGCGGCCCGGCTTCGACACCGTCGAAACCTTCGGCTAGGGCCAGGGCTTTCAACTCGTCGAATTCCGCGGGCGTGTAATAGCGGACTGACGGGCGCATGAGCGGCCGACGGCCGGAGATATTGGCCGACGGTCAGAAGCCGGCAACCGGCTTCCCTGAGGTCGCGGAACGTCTGCCGAAGGTCGGCCTCCGTTTCGCCCAGGCCGATCATCAATCCCGACTTCACGGCGAAGCCGCGGGCGGCGGCCCGGCGGAGGACGTCGAGGGACCGGCGGTAACCGGAGGCCGGACGCCGGATGGCGGGATAAAGGACTTCGGCCGTTTCGAGGTTATGGTTGAGAATGTCGGGCCCGGCCGCCAAGGCGATCTCCAAGGCGGCCGGGTTGCCGTTGAAATCGGGAATCAGCATTTCCACCTGGAGGCCGGGAAGACGGCGCCGAAGCGCCTCGACCGTCGCCGCGAAATGGGCCGCCCCGCCGTCGGGCAGGTCGTCCCGGGTCACCGAGGTGACGACGGCATACTTCAGGCCGAGAAGGGCGGCCGCGTCGGCGACCCGCTCCGGCTCGTCCGGCGCGGGCGGCTCAGGCCTGCCCTTGTCCACGGCGCAAAAGGCGCAGGCCCGGGTGCAGACGTTCCCCAGGATGAGAAACGTGGCCGTTTTCTGGGCCCAGCACTCCCCGATATTCGGGCAGCGGGCGCTCCGACAGATCGTGTGGAGGCCGCGGCTTTCCAGGAGGGCCGAGACAGAGAAGTAGGCCTCATCGGCCGGGAGTCGAACTCTCAGCCACGCCGGCTTGGGAGTTGCCTGCGGGCGGGGAGGTGTTGAACCCGTCAATATTCGAGATCTCTGTCGCGTTTCATGCGACGGCGCATCCGCTTGCGAGCCATTGCCTCTTTCATGCGTTTTTGTTCGCCGGGCTTGAAATAGACGGAATGCTTCTTGATCTCTTTAATGATCGCTTCCTGCTGCACTTTCCGCTTGAAACGCTTGAGGGCGCTCTCGATCGGTTCGCCTTCATCGATAATTACGAAGGCCACGGGGGTTTCACCTCCTCCCAAGGAAAGCCCAAGATTATACCGGACTTCGCCGGAAAGTCAATTGCTTGCAGAACGGGGATGGATTGAACAATGAGGCGGGGACAGGTCGAAAGCCCTGTCCCCCGGGTTTTGCTGATAGGGTATAATGTCAAAGCTTGATGCCTATGCTTTATCTGACCGACGAACGCCTTGCCGGGATCCCGGGCCTCGTCCACGGATTCGGCCGGCGCGATCTGACCGAAGACGGGCTTCGAGCTTTGGCTCGAGAAAAGCGTTTACGGCCGGCTTTGCTCGACCAGATCCATTCGGATGTCGTTCATATCATCGAGGAAATCCCGCCCGAAAGGCCTCCGGGCGATGCCCTGGCGACCAACATCCCCGGTCTTCTTCTGGTCGTGAAAACGGCCGATTGCCTTCCGCTTCTGCTTTTCGATGCCCGCCTCCGCGTTGCCGCGGCCGTGCACGCCGGATGGAAGGGAACCCGTTTGCGGATCGCCCGAAAGGCGGTCGAAACGATGCGGTCCCGTTTCGGAACGAATCCGGCGGACATCATCGCCGCGGCCGGGCCGTGCATCGGGCCCGCCTGCTATGAAGTCGGCGAAGATGTCCGGAGCGAATTTTTATCGGCGGATTTTCCGGAAGACCTCTTTGCTCCGGCGGGCCGGCCGGGGAAGCACGTTCTCGACCTGCTCGCGGCCAACGCCCGTGAGCTCGCCGCGGCCGGCGTCCCGCCGCTCCCGCCTTCGGGAACGTCGCCTTGCACCCATTGCGATCCGGATTCCTACTCCTGGCGCCGCGACCGCGATGCCTCGCGCCGGATGTTCTCTTTTATCGGCATCCTTTCCTAACCGCGTTCATAGATTGGCTGGCGTCATTCATGAAGCGTATCACGATCCGGGCTCCGGAATTCCCGACCGGGGGAGCGCAGCCATGAAAAGTGGCTGATAGCTCTGTTTTTCAGGGACCCTTATTAACCAATAAGGGCGGCGTTCACGTCCCGAAGCCGAAACCATCATGGGGAAAGAATCTAAAAGAGCACCCAAGCAAAAGGAAGCGAATGGGTCCTTCGGGCGAGATTGAATGCCGCTGAAAAACAGAGCGTCCGGAGAGCGAATAACTTAAGGTCCCGGCGAGCATCCCCCGGTCGGGAATTCCGGAAACCTGCCATGAAGAATCGGGCAGAGCCGCCGATCATTGAACCAGCACATCCAGTTGAATCCCAATTTTTTTTCGGTTATGATGTCCGCTGCTTAGGAATCCCAATCAGCCAGGTAAGGACATGCCCAACACGTATTCCGACATCCTTCTCCCCGGTCTGCCGCTTTTCAAGAAAGGAAAAGTCCGCAATGTCTTCGAGGTCGAAGACAAGCTCCTGATCGTCGCGACCGACAGGATTTCGGCTTTCGACTTCGTCCTGCCGTCGCTGGTCCCGTTCAAAGGGGCGGTCCTGACCCAGCTGTCCCGGTTCTGGTTCGACTACACGTCGCTCGTCTGCCCCAATCATCTGATCGCGGCCGAAGTCGACGACTTTCCGCCGGTTCTTCGGGAATTCCGGGAGATCCTGGACAAACGGTCGATGCTCGTCCAGAAAACGAGCGTCGTTCCGATCGAATGCGTCGTCCGCGGCTACCTCTCCGGATCGGGCTGGAAAGAGTACAAGGCCGGGGGAAAATCGGCGGGATGAAGCTGCCGGCCGGCCTTCGCGAATCCGACCGCTTTCCCGAGCCGATCTTCACTCCTTCGACCAAGGCCGACGTCGGGCACGACGAGAATATATCCTTTAAAGATATGGAAAAAACAGTCGGCTCGGCCCTCGCGAAAAAAATCCGCAAGGTCAGCCTTGAGCTGTATAACAAAGCCTCCCTTCACGCCCTTTCCGAGGGCATTATCATCGCCGACACGAAGTTCGAATTCGGCTTGATCGGCGACGACCTGATCCTCATCGACGAGATCTTCACTCCGGATTCGTCGCGGTTCTGGCCCCTGGCCGAATACGCTCCCGGGAAGGGCCAGCCGTCGTTCGACAAGCAGTTCGTTCGCGATTACCTGGAGACGACCGGCTGGGACAAGAAATCCGATCCTCCGGTCCTCCCGGCCGAGATCATCGCCAAGACGTCCGAAAAATACCTTGAAATCTACCGGCTGTTGAGCGGAAAAAACGACCTGTGAAAACCGGCTTCGTCGACCTCCACATCCACTCGGACCGGTCGAGCGACGGCGATTTTCCGCCGGCCGACTTGGTGCGGATGGCCGCGGAGGCGGGCTTTGCCGCGATCGCCATCGCCGACCACGACACGGTTGCAGCCTATCCGGAAGCTTTGGATGCCGGTCAAAAAGAAGGGGTCGAGGTCATTCCGAACATGGAAGTGACCACGATGTACGAGGACCGGGAATTCCATGTCCAGATGCCGTTCCTCGACTGGACCTCCGAGCGGGTCGCCCGCATCGTCACGCGGGTTGCCGAATCCCGGTGGGCGGAAGCCCGGCAGAGAGTGGCCAACCTGCGGTCCCTGGGCGTGGGGATCACGTGGGAGGAAGTGGAAGCCGCTTCTCCCGGCTTGGCCCCTCTCGGCGTGACGATCGCCCGATTCCTCTTGGACAAGCCGGAGTCAAGGCGCGACCCGGGCCTGGCCAAGTATTACGACGCGAAAGGCCGGCCTCTCGCCCCGGCGTTTTTCTACAGGGATTTCTTCGTCGACGGCGCGCCGGCTTACGTTCCCAAGCGGCATATCCCGCTTCTGGAGGTCATCGCCGAAGCGGCGCTCGTCGGCGCGGTCGCCGTCCTTTCTCATCCCGGCGCTTATTTTCAGAACACGACGTCCCGGGACCTGGTTCGCTTGAAGAAAGCCGGCTTGGCCGGACTCGAAGTCTTCACCCCGTATCATGAGGACGAACAAATCCGCTTTTATGCCGAAGAGGCGCGCCGTCTCGACCTCGTGCCCACGGCCGGGTCGGATTTTCACGGCCGGGTAAAACCCCATGTGGCCTTCGGGTCGGTTAAAGATGGGGGATACGAGATGGTCGAAGCTCTTCGGGAAAGGAGACCGTCACGATGATCGGCTGGCTGGACATCGTCCTGGCGATCCTCATCGCCGCAACGGTTATCATCGGAATGATCAAGGGACTGATCCGGGAGCTGGTCGGCGTGGTCGCGGCGGTCGGCGGTTTCCTCCTGGCGGCCTATCATTACCAGAAGGCGGCCGACCTCCTCGCCGGGGCGATCAAGAACCCGACGGCCGCCCGGTTCCTCGGATTTCTCCTCATCCTCTTCGTCGTTGTCCTGGTCGGAGCGATTCTTTCTTTCCTTCTGTCCAAGCTGATGAAGGGGGCGCTGGCGGTCGTCAACCATTTCCTGGGCGCCGTCTTCGGCTGCCTGGAAGGGATGCTGCTCGGCGGAGCGCTTGTCTTCGCCCTTCTGGTGTTCCCGGTCGACCGGGAAGCCGTTTCCGAGTCGCGCCTGGCGCCCTATTGCTATGGCCTGACCAAGGCAGCCGTCGGCTTGATTCCCAAGGAGCTTAAGGACGCGGCCCGGAGCGCGTATCAATCGATTTTCGGAACCGAGAAGAGCCATGGACAAAAAATTTGAGGAACTGTCGATCCATCAGAAGATGGAGCTCCTGATCAAGGACATGGTCGAAAGGGACGTCCGTTACCGGGACGGCCTGAAGGAATTCCAGAAAATCTACCTGGAAACGGCGCTTCGGAAGTTCAAGGGAAACAAGTCCCGAATGGCCGAATCCCTCGGGATCCACCGCAACACCCTCCATAATAAAGCCAAATCGCTGAAAATAAAAAAAGTTTAGCACGAGACGCTCAGGTCTGCTAATATTCTCTTGTTCCCCTCTTGACAAAATCCCGTTTTGATGTTAAATTAGCACTCGTTCGTTTAGATTGCTAAATCACTTTATAGGAGGTTTTCATGAAAATTTCCCCGTTGCATGACCGCGTTCTTCTGAAGCGGATCGAGGAACAAGAGGTCAAGAGAGGCAGTATCATCATCCCCGATACGGCCAAGGAAAAGCCCCAAGAAGCCGAAGTCATCGCCTGTCGGAAAAGGCCGGATGACCGATGAAGGCAAAGTGATCCCCCTCTCGGTGAAGGCCGGCGACAAGGTCTTGATCGGCAAGTATGCCGGGACCGAAGTGATGCTCGACGGCGTGGAACACATCATCCTGCGCGAAGAAGAGATCCTGGCGGTCCTCGCCTGATCCGGCGCGCCATCTGCAAGGAGAACAACACATGGCTAAACAGATTCTGATGGGCGACGACGCCCGGCATTCGATGCTCAAGGGCGTCAACACCCTGAGCAACCTGGTCAAGGCGACCCTCGGCCCGCGCGGCAAGAACGTCGTCATCGACAAGAAGTTCGGCTCCCCCACGAGCACCAAAGACGGCGTGACCGTGGCCAAGGAAGTCGAGATCAAGGACCCGTACGAGAATATGGGCGCCCAGCTGGTGAAGGAAGTGGCCTCCAAGACGTCGGACGTCGCCGGCGACGGGACCACGACCGCCACCGTCCTGGCCCAGGCCATCTACGGCGAAGGCCTTCGGTACGTCACAGCCGGAGCCAACCCGACCCTCATCAAGAAAGGCATCGACAAGGCCGTCGAGACCGTCGTCGCGGAGCTGAAGAAAATCAGCCGCGAGGTCTCCGGCGAAATGATCGCCCAGGTCGGAGCCATTTCGGCCAATAACGACGAGTCCATCGGCAAGATCATCGCCGAAGCGATGGACAAGGTCGGCAAGGACGGCGTCATCACCGTCGAGGAAGCGAAGGGCATGGAAACGGCCCTGGACATCGTCGAGGGCATGCAGTTCGACCGCGGTTACCTCTCCCCGTACTTCATCACCGATCCGGATCGGATGGAGTGCGTCCTGGAGAACGCCCTGATCCTCCTCCACGAGAAGAAAGTCAGCAACCTCCGCGAGCTTCTGCCCCTTCTGGAGAGCGTCGCCCGCGTCGGCAAGCCGCTCGTCATCATCGCCGAGGAAGTCGAGGGCGAAGCCCTGGCCACCCTCGTCGTCAACAAGCTCAAGGGCACGTTCATGTGCGCCGCGGTCAAGGCCCCCGGCTTCGGCGACCGCCGCAAGGCCATGCTCGAGGACATCGCCGTCCTGACCGGCGGCAAAGTCATCACCGAGGACATCGGCGTCAAGCTCGAGAAGGTCGACATCGAATGGCTCGGCGAGGCGAAGAAGATCGTCATCGACAAGGACAACACGACGATCGTCGAAGGCAAAGGCAAGGTGACCGACATCCAGGCCCGGATCAAGCAGATCCGGACCCAGATCGACGACACGACCTCCGACTACGACCGGGAGAAGCTCCAGGAACGGCTGGCCAAGATGGTCGGCGGCGTCGCCCTGATCAAGGTCGGCGCGGCTACCGAAACCGAGCTGAAGGAAAAGAAAGCCCGGGTCGAAGACGCGATGCACGCGACCAAGGCGGCCGTTGAGGAAGGCATCGTCCCCGGCGGCGGCGTCGCCCTGCTCCGCTCCCAGAAGGCTCTGGAAGCCCTCAAGGTCGAAGGCGACTTCAAAATCGGAGTGGACATCGTCAAGCGGGCCATCGAAGAGCCGCTCCGCCAGATCGCCAACAACGCCGGGCTGGAAGGCTCGGTCGTGGTGGAGAAGGTTCGCGAAGCCAAGCAGGACGTGGGCTTTAACGCCCTGGCCGAGAGGTACGAGGACATGATCAAGGCGGGCATCCTTGACCCGACAAAGGTCGTCCGGATCGCCCTCCAGAACTCGGCTTCGATCGCCGGGTTGATGCTCACGACTGCGGGCTTGATCACCGAACTCCCCGAGGAAGACAAAAAGCCGGCGTATCCGACCCCGCCCGGCGGCGACATGTACTAAGTCGCAAGAACGATTTCCCCCTGGGGGCGGCCGTCAGGCCGCCCCCTTTTTTTCTGCCCGTCCCCCGGTTTCTGGTATGATAGATTGGATGAATCCCTTCCGGCTGAAGATTTTCGACCGCTACGTCCTGCGGGAAATCATCCCGCCGTTCGGGCTCGGCCTCCTGGTTTACAGCTTCGTCCTGATGGCCAACCAGATCCTCCAGTACCCGGAGCTGTTCATCTCCCAGGGCGTTTCCTTTACCGATTCGACCAAGCTGCTCGTCTACGTCATTCCTTCGATTTTGGGCTTCACCGTCCCCATGGCCGTGATCATGGGGATCCTGGCCGGCCTGGGCCGCATGTCCTCGGACTCGGAGTCCGTGGCTTTAAAGACACTGGGCGTGAGCCATGCCCGGATGGTCCGGCCGCTTTTCCTCTTTGCCCTGTTCGGCTGGGCGGTCACTTCCGTCTTGACCCTCTACGTGATCCCGAAATTCAACAGTCTCTTCCGTCAGACGGCGATCACGGCGGTCCTCGATAAAGCCCAAATCCGGATCACGCCCCAGGAATTCAACCAATCGATCCCTCACCAGGCCTTGTATCTTCAGGATATCGATTCTTCCGGGGAATGGAAAAACGTGTTCATCGGCTTCACCGGCGGACCCTACGTATCCCGCTTCGTCATGGCCGACCGCGGCCGGCTGAACTATTTCCCTAAGGACAAGCGGGCGACGGTCGAACTTTTTAAAGCCGTCGAGCACCACGCCATCGGCGACGAGCCGCAATATTACGAATGGATCGCCTCCGGCTATGTGGGTCAGGAGCCCGACTTCACCGGTATGGCGAACATTTTCAACTCGGAAAAGCAGGCTAAGGAAAAGAATATCAACGAGCTCAGGACGAGTCTGGCCGCGGCCTGGGCTAAGCGGGACCGAATGGAGGCCGAAAAAGAGGAAATTACCCGCCGCGGGCTTCCCAAAAATAATCCGGAAGCGATGAAAAATGATTTGGATATCCTCCAGAAGGACTATGAGATCCGAACCCTCCGGGTCGAAACCCATAAACGCTTCGCTCTGCCCTTCGTCTGCCTCATTTTCGTCTTTATGGGGCTTCCCCTCGGGCTTTCAACCAAAAAAGGCGGTCGGACGAGCGGATTCACGATCAGCCTGGTGATCATCCTGGCTTATTACGTCTTCCTGACCTTCGGAGGAAATTTGGCCATGCAAGGCCGGGCGGCGCCATGGCTGGGCATCTGGAGCGGCAATATCGTCTTCGGCTGCATCAGCTTGATTCTCTTTATCCGGTCGGCCAGGGAAAGGCAGTTCGTCATCAAGTGGTTTCAGCGTTCGCCCGCGACCGAAGCCGAAGAGGAACAAAAGGCGGCCGAACGTGACCGGCTGGAAGCGGCTTCCGCGGCGATGCGGCGGCCGACGCTCCTGGACCGCTGGCGAACCGGGATTCCCTTCCCGGACATTCTGGACCGGTATTTCATCCGCCGGTATCTCTGGATCGGCGGCTTGATCCTGGTCAGCGTCGTTTCGATTTTCTCGATTGTCACGTTTTTCGACCGGTTCGTGCATATTTCGGAACATCAGCAACCGGTTTCAATGCTTCTGGAATATATCTATTACCGCCTCCCCGAGTTTTTTCAGCTCGGGCTGCCGATGACCGCCTTGATGGCGACGCTTTTGACCCTGGGGCTGTTTTACAAGTTCAACGAGATCACGGCGATGAAGGCCTGCGGAGTGAGCGTTTTCCGGATGATCGTTCCGGCCGTCGTCCTGGCGGTCATCATCGGACTGTTGTCGTTCGGCATCCAGGAAAACGTCCTGCCCCGGGCCAATCAAAAAGCGGCCGAGGTCTGGAACCAGATCATCGACGTTTCCGCTCCGGCCACGGGAATGCAGGGCTTCTCCTGGAGGGCGAACAAGGCCCGCGACGTGTTCTTCAACTATGAATTCTTCGACCCAAACCGGCTGGCCTTCCGCCGGCTCTGGGTTTTCGAAATCGACCCGGCCGCCTGGGTCCTGAAGCGGCGGATGTTTGCCGAAACCGCCCGCTTGACGGACGGGGAGATCCTCCTGGAAAACGGTTGGGCCCGGGATTTTGAGGGGGCCGAAATCTCCCGTCCCCCGGATCCGGTCCTTTTCGAGTCCGCCCGCCTCCCCCTGCCCGAGGGCAAGGGGCTCTTCCTGAACGAATCGAAGGACCCCACCCAGATGAAGTACGCCGAGCTCGGCCGCTACATCGAGGAAGTCGAGAAGCTGGGCTTCGACACGACTCGCTTGAAGGTCGACCGGAGCTCGAAGCTGTCCTTCCCGTTCGTCGCCGTCATCATGACCCTGCTCGGCATTCCCTTTGCCTTCGCCATGGGCCGGCGAGGGGCGCTGGTCGGGATCGGCGTCAGCCTGGGTATCGCTCTTGTCTTCTGGACGGCAATCGGGGTTTTCAAGAGCCTCGGCGGCGTCGGGATTCTGCCGGTCTTTCTGGCTTCCTGGGGCCCGCCGCTGCTCTTCGGGATTCTCGGGCTCTATCTCTCGCTCCGGCTGAAATCTTAACGCAAGTTAACTTGCATTATTTCTTTTGGATTTTTGCGAAAAAGACGGGCTACATGCGGTACTTGCCGAAGTCCCCAGGCTGAAGGGTCTCCAGCCACTTGCAGAGATTTTCCGGATTGTCGAGCGAGGGATCGAGCGTCAGGCTATGGGCCCGAGCGATGACCTCCTCTTCGACGTAAATCGGGGCGTCCGTTCGAAGAGCCAGCGCAATCGCGTCCGACGGCCGGGAGTCGATGAGAATATCTTCGTCCTTCCCCCGGCAACTGATGACGGCGTAGAACGTGTTGTTCCGGATGTCGTTGATCGTAATCCGCTCCACGGCGATCGATAGCCGCGACAGCAGGTTGGAGATGAGGTCGTGGGTCATCGGCCGGGGCGTGACGATGTTCTCGATCTTAAGGGTGATGGCGTTGGCCTCGAAAACCCCAATCCAGATGGGGAGGAGGCGCTCGGTTTCCGGATCCTGGAGAACGACGATCGGCATTTTGGAGATGGGATCGACGACCAATCCCTTGATTCGCATTTTTATCGCCACCGCAAAAATCTCCTACTGAGCAATATAAAATCCGCCCCCTCTAAAGTCAAGGAGACGTATCCCCTTTTCTTTTCAACCGCCAAGTGTTAAACTTCTTTCGTATCTTCGCTCCGGCAAAGCGGCCATCCAGGGGCGGGACCGGCCTTCCTTTTGGCCCGAAAGTTGCATATTAAGGAGATGGAGGAGAGAACGATGAAAACCAAAAAGACGGTTTTGATACTGCTCAGCGTCCTTCTTGTCGCCGGAACCCTCTCGGCCCAAGGCTGGAAGGGTAAAGGCCGGTTCAACGGTATCGTCAAGGATGAGGCCGGCGCTCCCCTCGAGGGCGTCAGTGTCAAGCTTCTCCACGTCGCGGAAAACGGCGGTTTCGAGGTCAAGACGGATAAAGAAGGGAAATATACCGCGGCCTGGCTCCGCTTCGGCGCCTGGAACGTCGATTTCTACAAAGTCGGTTACGAAGTGAAGCAAATCCAGCTCCAAATCCAGGAAATAGGGAAAAATCCCGATATCGAAATGGTCCTGAAAAAGTCCGAGGGGCTCATGCTGACCGACGATCTTAAAAAAGATCTGGAAGCGGCCAACGTCTTGTTCGATCAGAAAAATTTCCAGGGGGCGATCGACGCTTTCAACGCGATGTTGGTCAAGAATCCCGACGTTTATATCCTGTACAAGAACATCGGCAACTGCTATTTCGCCCTGGAACAATACGACAAGGCCGAGGAAGCCTACAAGAAGGTCCTGGAGAAAGAGGCCGAAAACGCCGAGATCATCATCGCGATCGGCAATTGTTACGCCAACCGCAATGAGAACGAGAAGGCCATGGAGTGGTACGGGAAAATCGATATCACGAAGATCACCGACTCCACGGTCCTCGTCAATATCGGCATCAACTACCTTAACCTCGATCGGGACATGGCCTTGAAATACTTCAAGCAGGCCGTCGCGATCAATCCCAATGACCTGGACGCCCTGTACCGTCTTGGCGTTCAGTACATCTCCACTAATAGTAAAGCCGAAGCGATTGTCTGTTTCGAAAACTTCCTCAAAATCGCGAAGGACGATCCGCGGATCGATCAAGTGAAGGGTTTCCTCGATTACCTGAGAAAATAATGAAGCGTTGCGCGGGTCTGCTGGCTGCGATCGTTCTGTCGGTCGCCTGCGGCAAGGTCTTCACCGTCCCGCTGGACGATGAGAGCAAGGCTTTTTACGAGACCGCCCGCCTGATTATGACCAACGCGGAAGACACGATCTTCCGCCGTCTGCCCGACGCCGGCGCCCGGACGGAATTCATCGACGATTTCTGGGAAAAGCGCGATCCCAATCCGGAGACGCCGGAGAACGAATTCCGGGCGGAGTTCCTGCGCCGGGTCGAATATGCCAATTCGCACTATAACGAGGGACGCCGCGGAATCAACACCGACCGCGGCCGCGTCTACCTGTTTCTCGGCCCTCCCGAGAAGATGGAATCGTATTCCTCGTCGTCCGAGGGGTACACCCTCCTGTGGATTTACTACACCTACGACGTGGCCGTGATTTTCAAGGAAACCAGGGTCGGCGGGGGTTACGAGATCTACAACGTGACCGGTAATCTCTTCGATGCATTCGAGGACGCCAAGCTCAACGGCTTCGGCCGGGTCGTGGGCGAGGCCGCGCCCCGGCTCCAATCCTTCACCGCCGCTTACGACCGCGAACGGAAGCAAATTACCGTTGAACTTCCGGCCAAAAGGATCAACTTCCGCGAGGAAAGCGGCGTTCTCAAGGCCGATTTCGAATTCGTCATCTACGTCTATAAGCCGGATGGTCAGAAAGACAAATTCGAGGAGCGTCGGGCGTTCGAGGCCAAGGTCACGGACGTCGAAAGCTCCAAGACGATCACCTTCGCCTTCCCCTACGACCTCCCCCCCGGGTGGAATTACGTCGACATCATCATCCTCGGCGGGGAAGCCAATGGCCGGGGCCGGAAAATATTTACCTTCGGGGGAAAGTAAGGATCGTTCGGGCGGCCGCGGGGACGTTGGGGCTTCAGGCTTTGGGCCCGGTTTTGACTTCTTTGAAGAAAATCCTGAATCCCGTCCCCGACTCCCCCTGGATGTCGACCCGGCCGTCGAGCTGCTCGACGAGCATCGAGACCAGCTGGAACCCCAGAGATTCGGACCGGACGAGGTCGACGCCGGGCGGAAGGCCGACGCCATCATCGCTGAAGGTCAGGACGAATTCATCCCTCTCTCCGGCCCGGAGGGAGATCGAGATCTGCCCTTTTCGTTCGCCGGGGAAGGCGTATTTCAAGGCGTTCGATAACAGCTCGTTGACGATCAGTCCCAGGGGGATCGCCGTCTGGATGTCGAACATCGTTTCTTCGACGTCCAGCTTCAGCCCGACGGTCCCCGGTCTTTTCTCGGCGGAGGAGAGGAGCTGGCCGGCAAGCTGGCGGACGTAACCTCCGAATTCGATCCGGGAGAGGCTCCGGGAACGGTAGAGCTTTTCGTGGACGAGAGCCATGGACCGGATGCGGCGCTGGCATTCCCGGAAGGCCTCCACATCCCGAGGGTCGCTGATGTACCGGCTCTGCAGGCTCAAGAGGCTGGACACGACCTGCATGTTGTTCTTGACTCGGTGGTGGATCTCTTTCAGGAGAATGTCTTTCTCTTGGAGGGCGGTCTGGAGCGCCCGCTCCTTCGCCTTGCGTTCGGAGATGTCCCGGATGACGCTCTGGATGAACCGGGGTCTCCGGTCCGCGTCCAGGATCAGCGAGGCGTTGATTTCCACCTGAAATTCCGAGCCGTCTTTTTTTCGGAACAGGCGCTCGTAAATGGGGTAGGTGGTTCCCTCGACGATTCCCTTCAGCCTTTCTTGAGCATCCGGGTATTCGCCCGGAGCGACAAGGTCCTTCACCGACTTTCCGACCAGCTCCTCGACGGCATATCCGGTCATCTCAGCCGCTTTTCGGTTGATTTTAACATGGATCCCATCGGTGCCGAGGAGAAAAACAGCGTCGTTGGCGTTCTCGAAGAGGGCCCGGTAAAGGGCTTCGCTCTCGGTTCGCTCGTCCTCGAGGCGCTTCCGTTCGGTGATGTCGGAGAGAAGGCCCTCGTAATACAGGACGTTTCCCCGGCCGTCCATGAAGGCTCGGGAATTTTCGAGGGCCGTGAAAACCGTGCCGTCCTTGCGCTTCATCCGGACTTCCAGGTTCCGGATGACTCCCTTTTTCCGGATCTCCCGAAGCCAGTCTTCCCGGTCTCCGGGCCGGTCATAGAGGTCCCGGATGTCGGTTTGACACATTTCGATCTCGTCACGAAAACCGAACATCCGGACGAGCGCGGGGTTGACGGTGACGAACCGGCCTTGGGGAAGACTCTGGTAGATCCCGTCCAGGCTGTTTTCGAAGAGACCGCGGTATTTTTCCTCGGAAGCCCGGAGGGCTTCCTCGAACTTCTTCCGCTCGCTCACGTCTTCAACGGTCCCTTCATAGAAGAGGATGGAACCGTCTTCGGCCCGAATGGCCCGGGCGCTCTCGCGGACGTGGACGAGCGATCCGTCTCTTCTTTTCCAAACGGACTCCAAGCCGCGGATTTCGCCTTCCCGCTCGAGCTTGTCCTTGAATCCGACCCGGGAATATCCGGCATCGAAACCGTCCTTCTCCAGGTTCCGGCTGATCAATTCCTCCGGGCTCTTATATCCCAGCATCCGGACGATGGTCGGATTGGCCAGGAGAATGCGGCCTTCCGGCGTCGTCCGGTAGAGGCCGAGGGTGGAATTTTCGTACAGGCTTCGGAACCGTTCTTCGCTTTCCCGGAGCGAAGACTCGGCGTTTTTCCGTTCGGTGATGTCCCGGCTGATCCCGACGAGGCCGTTGACCTTTCCGGCCGCGTCGAAAATCGGGGCTTTGATTGTCTCGAAAGCGACAATCGTTCCATCCGGTCCGTTCGTTTCCTCCTCGAAGCGGAAGATCTCTCCGGTTTTAAAGACGATGTCGTCGCTTTTTCGGCAGGCTGCGGCCAGGTCGGGGGGAAGAACCTCTTCGTCCGTTTTTCCCAGGATTTGACTCGGCGTCAGGCGGAAGACTTCTTCAAAAGCCCGATTGATGACCCGGTTGCGGCGCTCCACGTCCTTGAAATAGACGATATCGGGGATCGCCCGGATGAGGCCGCTGATCTGGGCGCTTGTCTCGAAGAGGGCTCGTTCGGCTCTTTTCCTTTTCGTCCCCCCTGTTTTCTTCGGGATGGCCCCGGCGCTTCTCTTTGCCTTTCGATCCCCCCCCGGGAAAGCAGCTTTTTTTCCAATGGCCATGGAATATTTCCTTCGGATTCGCTTCCTCTTCGCGTCCGGCGACGCAGCCCAATCTGCAATTATATATCCAAAAGAAGTTGGAAAAACAAGCGGAGGGTGAAGCGGAGGCCGCTATTTCGGCTCGTCCGGCGGGACGAATTCGGCTTAACCGGCGTTCGTCTTCAGGATCTTTCGGGCAAATCCCCCAGGTGGATGTTCTTGGATTCGAGCGTCGTCCCCATGGCTCTCTGCAGGCGAGCCAGGGAGAGATTATAGTCGATCCGGGCCCTGGTCTCGTTCGTCTTGGCGAGAGCGAGGTCGCGCTGCTGCTGAAGAACGGTGTAATTCGTCGAAAGACCGGCTTCGAGCTTCTTCACTTCCCCGGCCAGTTTTTCCTCGGCCAGCTCCCGGGCGACCCGGTAAGCCTTGGCTCTCAGGAAATCCGTTTCCACGGCCCGCACGGCGATTTCGACTTCGAGCATGGCCCGGGCTTCCAGATCCCGAAGCCTGAGAGCCGCCTGCTGCGATTCGCCGCGGGCTTGGGCCACGCGAGCCCGGGAGAGAATGGTTTCCAAGGGGAGGTCGAAGGTCAACCGGACGGACCAGTTCTCGTACTTGAACCGGAAGGTGTCTTTAAAGGCCGCGGATGATCCGGCGGGAACGGAGCCGATGACGACTCCGGACAGGGGATCGTTATCGAGATATTGGATAAGGGTCCCCGACACGCCGGGGCTCTGGAAGGTTGCCCGAAAGCTGAGGTTCGGAAGCGTTTGGTTGCGGGCGTACCTGAGGTTGAGATCCCGGGTCTTCATATCCGCCTGGGAGACGGCCAGATCGGGCCTGTTGGCCAGGGCTTTCGCCCGGGCTTCTTCGATGTTGACGGGAACCGGGTCGGTCGCAGGCAGGTCGGCGGGAACCAGGGCCGGAGGGGCTTCGCCTTTGTCCCGCGGCAGGTTGAGCCGGGTTCGGAGCGTATCCTGATCGTTTTTGACCTGGGCTTCGGCCTGGAGAATATCGGCCTCCCGGGCGGCCACCTCGGCCTTGGCATTCAGGATGTCGATCGGGGGAATGACGCCGGCTTCGAGTTCCATCGTGTTTTTAGCCAGAAGGTCGCGGGCTAACCGCAAAGCTTCCTGCTGGACGATAAGGTTTTCCCGGCTGAAGACGAGGTTCCAGTAGGCCGTCTCGACATCGAAAATCGTGTCCACCAGGGCCTGCTTGAACTGTCCTTCGGACATCTCGAGGTTGTTCTTGGCGATCAAGATGTCCCGGCGGGCCATTGTGAATCCGGCATCCCGGAGGAGGGGTTGGCGGAAATCGAAGGAGAGGGAGCTTCCATAGCGCGGATTGATGAGCTGGAAGGATTGGTTGGTCTCGTTCTTATAGGAGTAAAGATATGCGGAAAGCGTCGCCCCCGTCGGCAGCCGCTGGGTCATCGTTCCCTGGTAATCGGCGATGTCGGTCGTGACCTGGCCCGCGGCGTCGAGCCAGGAAAAGGAGGCTTGGTTGGATTTTTGGGTGCCGGCGGTGAACGATAGCTGGGGAAGGAACGTCGCTCGGGCCCGGCCGACGGCCGAGGCGGCGATCTCAGGGCCGAGGAACTCGGCGGCCAAGTTGAGGTTGTTCTTTAAAGCGGCCAGGATGCAGTCCTGGAGCGTCAGGGATTGATCCGCGGCCGGGGGAAGGGCGGCGGCCGTGACGGCCAAAAAAGTCAGGGCGATGGCGATTCTTTTCATAGTCGTTCTCCCGTTCGGCTCCGAGCCGGAGCGTTTCTTGCCTGCATTAGTCACGAGTCGAGATGGCCACAGATGCGAGGCGCGGAGGGTGAAGCTGTGCTAGTTGCACTGCGAACCCTTCGCAACGAAGCAGATGCGGCCATATCGGCTCGCCCGAAGGGTAAAAACTCAAATTTTTTCATCTTATTGTTTTTAAACGAAATATTAATATCATGAAAATTTTTATGAATAATGCAGGCTAGGGTTGGATCCAGCCGTCGAGGAGATGGATCGTCCTCCGGCCGTACGCGGCGTTCCGTTCGGAATGTGTGACCTGGATGATGGTCGTTCCCCCGGCGTTGAGCTCGGCGAACATGTCCATGACCTCTTGTCCTTCCTTGGAGTTGAGGTTGCCGGTCGGTTCGTCGGCCAGGATGAGCCGGGGCTTGGTGATGAGGGCCCGGGCGATGGCCGCCCGTTGCTGTTGGCCGCCCGAAAGCTGGTGGGGGAAGAGGTCCTTCTTGGCGACCATATGGAAGCGGTCGAGGGCTTCGGCGACGAGGCCTTTGCGCTCCGGGCCTTTGATTTTTTTATAGAGGAGGGGCGTTTCCAAGTTCTCGTAGACGGTCAAGTCGTCGATGAGGTGGTAGCTTTGGAAGACGAACCCGATCTGGTGCTTGTGGAGCTCGGTCAGTCGCCGCTCGTCGAATGTATGGACCGGCTGATCGTCGAAGTAGTACTCTCCCTCCGAAGGCGTGTCGAGCATCCCGAGGATATGGAGAATCGTCGACTTCCCCGCCCCCGACGGCCCCATGACCGTCAGGAATTCGCCTTCGCCGACCTCAAGGTCGATATTCCGCAGGACGAAGGTTTTGACGTACCCCGTCGAATAGAACTTCGAAACGCCCCGGAGCTTAATCACAGCTTGAACTTCTTCTGGACGTTTTCGGAGACGACCTGGCCGTCGAAGAGATAGATGATCCGCTGGCTGTACTCGGCGTAGGCCTGGGAGTGGGTGACCATGATGATCGCCGTGCCGGCGGCGTGAAGCTCCGCCATGAGGCCCATGACTTCCTCGCCGTGAGTCGAGTCGAGGTTGCCCGTCGGCTCGTCGGCGAGGATGAGCTTGGGCCGGGCCACGACCGCCCGGGCCACGGCCACGCGCTGCTGCTGGCCGCCCGAGAGCTGCTGGGGGAAATGGTTCTTGCGGGGCATCAGGGCGATGTTTTCCAGGACTTCGTTGACCCGTTTCTTCCGTTCCGCGGCCGAGAAGCCCAGGTAGAGGAGGGGCAGCTCGACGTTTTCGAAGACGGTCAGCTCGTCGATGAGGTTGAAGCTCTGGAAGATGAAGCCGATGTTGGCCTTCCGCAATCCGGCTCGTTTCCGCTCCGAAGAGGCGGCGACATCCTTGCCCAGGAACAGGTATTCCCCGGAGGTCGGATTGTCGATGAGCCCGAGAATGTTGAGAAGGGTCGACTTGCCGCAACCCGACGGCCCCATGATGGCGATATACTCGCCCTCGCTGATCTCCAGGTTGATGTTGTTGAGGGCGGTCGTCTCGACCTCCTCGGTCAGATAGGTCTTCTTCAGGTCCTTGGTTTGTATGAGCATGGGCTTCTCCTTTTGCCGGTCGATTATTTTTTCAGGACCAGGCGGTCCATGTCGCCGAAGCTTTCGTACGAGGACGTGATGACTTTGTCGCCGGGGACCAGGCCTTCGAGGATTTCGTAGAATTCCGGATTATACCGGCCGAGCCGGACCGGATGCTTGGTCGCCGTCTTGCCCGAAGCGTCGAGCTTGTAAACCCAGTTGCCGCCCGTCTTGTCCCAGAAGCCGCCGCGGGGCAGAAGCAGCGCCTCGGTCAAATCCCCGAGCTGCAGGCGGATGTTGAGGGTCTGGCCGCGGCGGAGATCCGGCGGAGCCTGGCCGACGAAATCGAAGTCGACTTCGAAACGGTTGTTCTGCACCGCCGGGAAGACCCGGCGGACCTTCAGGTCATAGGTTTTGCCGGCCAGGTCGAAATCGCCCTTCTGGCCGGCTTCAACCCGGGTGATGTAATGTTCGTCGATCTGGGCCCGGACGCTGTAGGCGTCGAGGACGTCAATTTGGCCGATATTCGACCCGGGGGTTTTGAACGCCCCGATTTCGGCTTCCAGCAGCGTCAGCTGTCCGGCGATCGGAGCCCGGATGATCAGGTCGTCGAGCTTCCCTTTGGACGTGGTCAGGTTCGATTCCATCCGTCTGAGCTGGTCTTCGAGCGCCTGGAGCTGTTCTCCCCGGTATTCGAGCTCTTTTTTCTGGCTTTCGGCCACGATGTCGCGGTTCCGGCCCTGGTACTCATAGTCCAGCCTGATCCGCTCGAACTCGAGGTCGGAAACGAGCTTGTTGTCGTGGAGCGTCTTGTAGCGTTCGTAGGTCGTCTTCTGCTTGGCCAGCTCGTTCTCCACCTGGTTCATGCTCTGGAGGAGCGATTGCTTGTACTGTTCCATGCTGAGGCGGGTCTGGCGGAGGGCGTTGCTCTGCTGGACGAAGTCGGCTTCCCGCCACATGATGTCCAGGAGGAGGTTGGTATTGACCAGCTGGACGATGGGGTCGCCGACCTTGACCATGGTCCCGGCTTCGAGGAATCGCTTTTCCACCCGGCCGCCCTCGGTCGTTTCCAAGGAATAACGAAGGATCGGCATGACCGTTCCCTGCTGGGGGATGAATTCAAGGAAGGGCCCCTTGGTCACGGTCGAAACCGTGATCCGTTCCAGTTCGACGTTCAGCGTCGATTGGTTGAATTGGAACAAAAAGAGGTAGAGGACGACCAGGAGGAAAACGGCTCCGCCGGCTATGGCGGCGATCTTGCGCGGCGGCCATTTCTTCTTTTCGATCTTTCGGTCCATGCCCATTCTTGATCTCCTGGTTGAAACTCGATCGTTTGTTCGCTGTCTTCCTATGCACGAACCGTGCCAAGGCCGAAAAGTCCCGAATCCCTGAAAATTAAATAACGGAGGAGTGAAAATGTTCATCCCAAGACACTGGGTGTTCATAATCGGACAGTTGGTATATACTTCTCTCGAGTAATCAGGCTGAATATCAGGGCATGAAACTTGCAGAGTTCACCTGCGAAGACACGAGATCTTAGTGAGGTGAAACCGATGAACCGCAATGAAGGAAAGATTTTAATCGTCGACGACAATGAAGATATTCTGAGCGCCGCCCGCCTCCTGCTCAAGCAGCATGTCGCCTTGGTTCAGATCGAGAAAAATCCGGAGCGTATCCCCGTCCTGATGAAGAACGAGAGCTACGACGTCGTCCTGCTCGACATGAATTTTGCCAAGGGGGCGACGGGCGGCGATGAGGGATTCGATTGGCTGCGGCGGATCAAGATCGCCGACCCTCTGGCCGTTGTCATCCTCATTACGGCCTACGGGGACGTCGATATGGCCGTCCGGGCGATCAAGGAGGGGGCGACGGATTTCATCCTCAAACCCTGGCAGAACGAAAAGCTCGTGGCGACGTTGGCCGCCTGTCTCAGTCTCCGAACTTCCCTGATCGAGGCCCGGACGCTCCGCCAAAAGCAGGATCACCTCAGCGCCGACCTCGACCGGCCCTTCCGGGATTTTCTGGGGACGAGTCCGGCGATGCAGGAAGTCTTCACGACCATCGAGAAAGTCGCCCGGACCGAGGCCAGCATTCTGATTCTCGGCGAAAACGGGACGGGCAAAGAGCTGGCCGCCCGCGAGATCCATCGCCGCTCCCTCCGGCACAAGGAGATCTTCGTCGGCGTGGACATGAGCGCCGTTCCGGAAACGCTGTTTGAGAGCGAGCTCTTCGGCCATGTCAAGGGCGCCTTCACCGATGCCCGGGAAGACCGGGCCGGCCGGTTCGAAGCGGCCTCCGGAGGCACCCTCTTCCTCGACGAGATCGGAAATCTCCCGCTGCCCCTTCAAGCCAAAATCCTCACGGTCCTGGAGAACCGGCAGATTTTCCGGGTCGGGTCGAGCAAGCCGATCCCCATCGATATCCGGCTCATCTGCGCCACGAACCGGCCGATCCACCAGATGGTCGCCCAGAACAAGTTCCGCCAGGACCTTCTCTACCGGATCAACACCATCGAAGTCCGCCTGCCCTCCCTCCGGGAGAGGGGAACGGATATTCCTTTGCTGGTCGAACACTTCCTGGCCGTCTACTGCCGAAAATACGGGCTGCCCGATAAGAAGGCCAGCACCTCGGCCTTGCTCAAGCTCGAAAATTACACCTGGCCGGGAAACGTCCGCGAGCTCCAGCACGCCGTCGAGCGGGCCGTGATCATGTCCGAAAACCCCGTGCTTCAACCCGATGACTTCTTTTTCAGCTCGGAGGGAAGCGCTCCGAGCGAAGGCCTGCCATCCGGTTTGAATCTCGATGGCATGGAGCGTCTCATGGTCGACCGTATCCTCAATAAGCACGGCGGCAACGTGAGCAAGGCCGCCCGGGAGCTGGGGATTTCCCGGGCCGCCCTCTACCGCCGGCTGGAGAAGCATGGTCTATAGGAAATTCCGGGTCGCCGTCGCCTTGCGGGTGACGGGTCTCATCGTCCTGATCGGCCTGTTCTTCTACGTCCTGTTCAGGATGAGGCTTGCGGCCGCGGCTGTGTTGGTCGGCCTGCTCATCGCCGTCCAAATCGCGGGCTTGTTCCGAACGGTCGACCGGACGAACCGCGACTTGGCCCGTTTCTTCGATTCCGTGCGCTTCGGCGATTTTTCCCAGACGTTCCGCGGCCAGAGCCCCGGCGGGTCTTTCATCGAGCTCCACGCCGCCCTGGCCCGGATCATCGAGGCCTTCCGGACGGCCCGGGCGGACAAGGAGGAGCAGGCTCTTTACCTTCAAACGGTCGTCCGTCACGTCGGGATCGGCCTCCTCGTCTTTCAAGCCGACGGCGAGGTCGAGCTCATCAACGACGCCGCCAAACGCCTCCTCAAGGTCTTGCAGGTTAAAAACATCCGGAACCTGAAAGAGAGCAGTCCGGGGCTTGTCGAAGCCCTGTTCCGGCTGAAGCCCCGGGACCAAAGTTTGGTCAAAGTCGAGGCCGGCGATGAACAGCTCCAGCTCCTGCTTCACGCCGCCGAATTCAAACAACGGGGGAGGGATTTCACCCTGGTCTCGATTCAGGATATCCGGAGCGAGCTGGAAGAGCGGGAAATCGAAGCCTGGCAGAAGCTGATCCGGGTTTTAACCCACGAGATCATGAATTCCATGACGCCGATTTCCTCCCTGGCGACAACCGTCCAGGACCTGATCGCCAAAACATGCGCGGGGGGGAGCCGGAGAATCTTGAAGATATCCAGGGGGCTCTCCGGACGATTCAGAAACGGAGCGAAGGCCTCCTCCATTTCGTCGACGGCTACCGGAGCCTGGCCCGGGTTCCCAAGCCCGACCTGAAATTCTTCCCGGTCGCGGAGCTCTTTGCCCAAGTCGCCCGGCTGATGAAAGCCCGGCTCGACGAAGGCGGGGTTCGGCTCGACACCTCATCGAACCCAGCCCGGCTGGAGATCCTGGCGGATCCCAACCTCCTCGAGCAGGTCATTATCAATCTCGTCCTCAACGCCTGCGATGCCCTCGCCGGCCGGTCCCATCCCCGCATCGAAATCGACGCGGCCCTGGACGATCGCGGCCGTCCGGTCATCCAGGTCCGGGATAATGGCCGGGGCATCCCTCTCGAGAATCTCGACAAGGTCTTCGTCCCGTTCTTTTCGACCAAGGAGAGCGGCTCGGGCATCGGTCTGAGCTTGTCGCGGCAGATCATGAAGCTCCACGGCGGCTCCCTCACCGTGGCCTCCAAGCCCGGTCAGGAGACCGTCTTCACCCTCCGGTTCAAGCACTGAGTCCCGAACCGGAATCCGCCGTTCTTTTCCCCCGCCAGCCTGGCCGTGGCTTTGCTTACGGTCAGTTTCCAGGCGGTGAGGGCGTCCTTCGCGGATCCGGTCATGGCTTTGCGCTGCGAAAAAAAAAGCCGGCCCCGGGAGGGGCCGGCTCTCATCAGGGATTCATTCGTACTTGAGGGCCGCGGCCGGGTTGTTACGCGAGCGCCTTCCAGGCCTGGCCGCTGACCGTCAGGACGGCGATGGCCAGGGCCGCGGCGCCGGCCAGGACAAAGAGGACGGGCGGGATATTCGTCCTGGTAGGGGAACTTCCGAGCCAGGACCGGGCGGCGAAATAGGCCGCCGGCCAGGCGACGAGGTTGGCCAGCAGTACCCACTTGGCGAATTCCTTCGTCAGCAAGCGGATGACTTGGCCTTCCGAGGCCCCCAGAACCTTCCGGACCCCGATCTCCTTGCGGCGTTGCTCGGCCAGGAAGGAGGCCAGGCCGAACAGGCCCAGGCAGGCGACGACCACGGCCAGGGCGGAGAACCACCGGAGGAGCGTCCCCATCTGCTCGTACTGGCTGTAGCTTTGCGGCATAATCATCGTCGAAAAATTGATATTCGAACGGATAACTGGGGATTGACGCTCCGCCAGGCCTTTTCGACCTGTTTCAGGGCTGCCGGCGTGTCGCCCTTGGCCAAGCGGATGATGGCGAATTGAACAGCACGACGGGCGAACGACGACGGCCATCGGCTCGAGCGGATTTGCGACCGGCGAATAATGATAGTTCTTCGTGACGCCGATAATCGGGCCTCGGATCGCCCTGGAAATTGAAGGGCATTTGCCGACGGCGTCCTGCGGTTTCAGCCCCATCAGCCGGGCCGTTTCCTCGTTGACTAAAAAGGCCCCGCCGGCGTCCGTCGCGAACTCGCGCCGGAACGTCCGCCCGGCGGCCATCTCGATCCCGAGCGTTTCCGGGTAGTCGAAATCGGCGTTCCGTGATCCCGACGAGGACGCGGTTTGCGGGATCCTTCCCTTCCCAGCTCGCGCCCCAGGAGTTGGCGGAGATGGACGTCGGGATCTGGCTCGTGCCGGTTACGGCGGGGATGAGCGGGCTGCGGAGAAGCTCCGCTTTCAAGGGCCGGGATAGGCGGCTCGGGTTTCGCCCCGGAGCGGAATATAGACCAGGCGCTCCTTATCGAAGCCGAGGGATTTCGTCCGCATGAAGTCGACTTGCCGGTAGACGACGCCCATGACGATGACCAGGGCGATGGACATCCCGAATTGAACCGTCACCAGAATCCGCCGCAGGAGCGGGCTTCGGCCGCCTGCCTTCGCTCCCGGCCGGAAGACGTTGACCGGCTGAAGGGAGGAGAGAAGAAGGGAGGGGTAGCTCCCGGCGATGACCGCCGTCAGGACCACTGCGGCCAGGAGTCCGGCGAGAAAAGCCGGAGAAAGAAGAGCGGCAAACGGGATCTGCTTCCCGGCCAGGGTGTTGAAGGCCGGCCGCAAAACGGCGACGGCCAGGAGGGCGGCGAGCAGGGCCAGGAACGTGGTCAGGATGGATTCGCCGTAGAACTGGGTGACGATCTGGCCCCGGAGCGCCCCGGACACCTTGCGCAACCCGACTTCCTTGGCCCGGCCGGCCGAACGGGCCGTCGCCAGGTTCATGAAGTTGATGCAGGCGATAAGGAGGACCAGAAGCGCGATTACCGAAAAGCTCTTGACGCTCTGGATCGTTCCGGTGACCTGCCCGAACCCGAAGACCGCCTTGAGCCGGAGGTCGGTCAGGGGCATGAGCATAAACTCCGGCAAGCGGCGCTTGCGCGCTTCGGCCAGGGCCTGGGGATTGTCCCGAACGGAGGCGTAGAAAGTCTCCGTCATAAATTGGGTGATCTTTTCCCCGACCGCTTTGGCCGCGGCCGGATCTTGAAGCTCGACCCAGGTGATGATGTTGTTGGATCCCCAGGCGTCGATATCTGACCCCGAGGGAGCGGAGGAACTCGAACGGGACGAGCATATCGAAACCGATCGTCGAATTGGCCGGGGTCTTTTTCAGGACGCCGGTTACGGCCAGGGAATGCGCGTTGTTGACGACCAAGGTCTTGCCGACGGGATCCTCGGCCCCGAAATATTTAACCGCCATTTCCTCCGTCAGGAGGATGGACCCGGGATTCTTCAAAGCGCTTTCCCCGTCCCCCCGGACCAGGGGGAACGTGAAGGCCTTCAGGAAGGCCGGATCGACGGCCCGGACCCGGTTTTCAACGAAAACCTTGTCGCCGTTGCGGATGAGCAAGCCGCCGGTTCCCGATTGGCGGACCGTCGATTTTATCTCGGGGATGGCGGCCTGGATGGCCGGGCCCATGGGATACTGGGTGACATAGACATGGAATTTCCCCTGGCCGCCGGTCTGATCCTGCTCGACCCGGAAGAGGGCGGGAGCGTTGGCGTGGAATTTATCGTAGCTGAGCTCGTCCTGAACCCAGAGCCAGATGAACAGGGCTCCGGCCAAGCCGACGGCCAGGCTGGCGATGTTGATGAGGGCATAGCCTTTTTGCCGCTTCATCTTGCGCCAGGCCGTTTTAAAGTAGCTGAGACCGAGAGCGGGGAGGAAGCGGGACGGACGCAAGGGCCGCCGGCGGTCGAGGGCCACGGCCCGGTTCTTGCGGTATTCGGCGGCGATCGCCTCGGGATCTCCCATCCGGGATGCGGCTTCGCGGAAGGCTGCGGCCTCATCGGGAATTTCGCCTTTAATTTCCTCGAAGCTGTCCCGGAGCTGAAGCTCGAGGTCTGCGACCAGGGCTTCCTCGAAGACGTCCTGCCGGAAGAATTCGCGCTTCCAATCCTTTATGGCTTTTTCCAGGTCGAACATGACGGTTTCCTTTCTCGGATTTTCTTCAATTTTCGTCGAACGCGGGGCGGCTGAAGGCGCGCAAGGCCTCCCAGACGCTTTGCCAGCCGTTCAGCTCGGTTTCAAGCTCCCGCCGCCCGGGCTCGGTGATCCGGTAATAGCGTCGCGGCCGGCATCCCTCACCGGCCTTCCACCGGGAGGAGATCAGGCCATCCATCTCCATTCTCTGGAGGACCGGGTAGAGCATCCCGTCCGTCCATTCCAGGGTTCCGCCGGAAATGCTTCGGACTTTTTGGATGATACGATAACCGTAATCCTCGTCCCGGTTCAGAATCGCCAGGATGATCGGCCGGGTTGAGGCGGCCATCAACTGCTTGGATATCATCGCTTACCTCGCGCTCGAAGATACTTTCTGTATCTATGTACGCATGAAGGAGGACAAATGGTTCGCTTGTTCAAGAAATATTTTCGAATCCATGCGAGCCCGCTCCGCGAATTCGAACAATTTCCGTTCGAATCCGGACAATGGGGAAATGAATACAAATGCCGTCTGCCTGTTCCATCATAGCCGGGCCTGGCATGAATATTGCTCCTTAACAGCATTAGGTACTTAAAACGTGACGAGGTAGCAAATGATTTCGAAAGCTTTGACCGGAGCGTCGACCAAACCGATCGTCCTGGCCATTCTCAAGCGGGGGGAGAGCTACGGGTACGAGATTATCCAGCAGGTCCGCGAAATCACCGGAGGCGCGTTGGATTGGTCGGAACCCATGCTTTACCCGTTTCTCAAACGCCTGGAACGGGACGGCTTGATCAGATCCCAATGGCGGCTCTCCGACAAGGGGCCTCTCCGAAAGTACTACAAGCTGACCGGACAGGGCGCGGCGGAGCTGGAGAATGAAAAGAGCCAGTGGCTGACCGTCCATTCGGCTCTGATCTCGCTCTGGGCGCCCCTTCCCGATAGACGTTGAACCGGCAGCAAGATTCAAGGAGCGACGATGATGTTTGACCTGGAAAAAGCCATAACGGAATGGAAGCGAGAGATGAAGCGGAGCCCGTCGATCGAAGAAAGCGATTTGGCCGAGCTTGAGCGCTATGTTCGGGACAAGGTTGAAGACCTCGAACGGGAGGGATTGAGCCCGGAGGAGGCCTTTCAAAAAGCGGAGGCGGAGTTTCATAAAGCCGAAAGCCTCGACGCCGCCTACGGCCATGCCCGGGCGGCCCGGCCCGGCCGCCGTTTTCCCTGGCGCCGGGGGGGATTCGACTTTGCCCTACTCCGAAGCAACGCCCGGATCTCCGTCCGGCGAATGCTGCGCCAGAAGACCTTTTCCCTGATCAATATCGGCGGCTTGGCTTTGGGGATCGCCTGTTCCCTTTTGATTTTCCTCTGGGTTCGCGACGAGCGAAGCTATGACCGGTTCCATGCGAACGCGGACCGGATTTTCCGGGTCGTCTTCTCGTCTTCGGATGAAGGGGATCCGGCTCCGACCAATGCGAACGGCTCCAGGGGCGTCGGCCCGGCCCTCAAAAAGGATTTTCCCGAAGTCCTGGAAACAGTGCGGGTCCAAAAAATGGAGGGGAATCCGAAAAGGTACGTCGGGTATAAGGATAAAAAGTTCTATGAGTCCCGCTTCTTCTTCGCCGAGGAGTCCCTCCTTACGGTCTTCGATTTTCCCCTGGTCCGGGGAGACGCGGCCACCGCCCTCAAGGAGCCCGGCTCCGTCGTCCTGACGGAAGAGACGGCCCGGAAGTATTTCGGGGCCGAGGATCCCATAGGGAAAACCATCGAGGTCGACCCCGAAAACGACGGGACGATCGCCCCCTTCCGGATCACCGGCGTGGCCAAGGACGTTCCCCGGGCTTCCCATTTCCACTTCGACATTCTCGCCTCGTACAGCAGCCTCCGGGAGGACACCGGCTCGTTCGACGGTTTCCAGCAGCATTACACATACGCTCTGCTGAAGGATAGCGGATCGGCGGCGGCCTTGACCCCGCGTTTGACTGATTTTCTGAAAAGGAATTGGCGGGCGGATCCCTGGTACAGGATCAGCTTCCAGCCGCTCACCTCGATCCACCTCCGCTCGGGATTGAGGTCGGAGATCGAGCCCGTCGGCAGCGCCCTCTACGTCACGATCTTCTCGGCCATCGCCCTGGCCGTTCTCCTGATCGGCTGCATCAATTTCATGAACTTGGCGACGGCCCGATCCGCCCAGAGAGCCAAGGAGGTCGGCGTCCGCAAGGCCGTCGGAGCTCCCCGGTCCCGGCTTGTCCGCCAGTTTTTAGGGGAGGCGATGTCGGTCAGCCTGGCAGCGACAACGGCCGCCGTTTTGACGATCCTCGCCGTCTTGCCCCTGTTCAACCGGCTCTCGGGGAAAAGCCTGACGGCGGGAGAGCTGGCGACTCCCGGGTTCCTCCTCTCCGCCGCCGCCGTCGCCGTGGTCGTCGGGCTTGTCTCCGGGCTATATCCGGCCGTCGTTTTGTCCTCCCTCCGGCCCGGACAGGCCCTCAAGGCCAAGTCCGCCTCCTCCGGTTCCCGGGTCTTCCTCCGCCGGGCTCTCGTCATCTTCCAATTCACCCTGTCCGTGGGAATTGTCTGCTCCGCCTGGGTCATCCGGGACCAGATGCGGTTCATTCAGTCCGGGAATGTCGGCTTCGACCGGGACCAGGTCCTTGTGATCCCCCTGAACAAGGACCTGCGGCGGAATTTCGAAAGCTTCCGGGCTGAGCTCATGAAAAACCCGGCGATTGAAAACGCCTCGAGCTCATCTTTTGTTCCGACTTCGGGGAGCGCCCATTACAATTTCGACTTCGAAGGCGGGGCCGAGGGACAGACCCAGGTCGTGTACATGGTCGATTCCGAGTTCTTCGCGACGTATGGAATCAAGCTCCGGGCCGGCCGGTTGCCCGGGAGACCGTCATCCGGAGAAAACTCCCAAGATGTCCTTGTCAGCGAAACGAGCGTCCGGGAAGCCGGATACGCGTCCCCCGCCGAGGCCGTGGGAAAGGGAGTCCGGATCGAGGAATTCCGGGGCGTCATCGCCGGCGTCGTCGATGACATCAACATTTATTCCCTCCATCGTCCGGCCTACCCGATCGCTTATCTGATCCGGCCGATCGACCGCCTGAATTACCTGTCCGTGCGTTTCCGGTCCGCGGCTGTCCCAGACGCCCTGGCCCATCTCCGGAAAACATGGTTGTCGATGATTCCGTCTTATCCTCTGGATTATTCCTTTCTGGACGAAAACTTCGAACAGCTGCACTTGGCGGAAAAGCGGATGAAGGACCTGTTCTCGGTTTTCGCCTTCCTGGCCGTGGCCATTTCCTGCCTGGGCCTGTTCGGGCTGGCCGCTTTCACCGTGGAACAGAAAACCAAGGAGATCGGCGTCCGGAAAGTTCTGGGGGCCTCGGATACGGGCCTATTCCTGGTCCTTTCGAAAGGTCTGCTGGGATGGGTCCTGTTGGCGAATCTCGCCGCCTGGCCTGCGGCCTTTTTCGTCATGCAGTATTGGCTCCGGGGCTTTGCTTACCGGACGAACATCCATTGGTGGATTTTCCCTCTTTCCGCCGTCCTGGCCCTGACGGTCGCCGCCTTGACCGTCGGCTCGCAGGCCTTCCGGGCGGCCCGGGCCAATCCGGTTGATTCCTTACGGTACGAGTAGGAGGCCTCGGGCCGGTCTTCCGCCGGCCAGGTCGCGAACTTTTTTTCTACCGGAAAAATCGTTCTGAAGGACGGGCCCGTTCGTTAACGGACAGCGGTATTCTCATATCGGACAGCCCTGCGGGAAGACGTGCGACTCCTCCCTCAGGAAAACGCGGAAGACTGTTTGGCATATTTCCCGCATACCTAAAATATTGAGGTATCGAAATTCAAGCCTGAAAGGCCGCTGAGATGTCAAAATCACTTGTCGCCGCATCCACCCGGCCGATGATCCTGTCGCTTTTGCTCAAGGGCGAAAGCTACGGGTATCGGATCCTCCAGGACGTCATGTCCCTTTCGGGCGGAGAGATCGACTGGTCGGAAGCCCTCCTCTATCCGGTCCTCCACCGGATGGAAAAAGAGGGCGTCATTCGTTCCCGCTGGAAAACGGCCGGGGAAAAGAGAATGAGGAAATATTACGGCCTGACGGAACTCGGCCGCCTTGAGCTGGAGGCCGAAAAGCAGAGCTGGCTGAGCATTCACGGGGCTTTTTTAAGATTGTGGACGGCCGCCGAAGGAATCGAGTAATGCGGGAGATTGGAGATGAGGAAATAAATCCAGCAAAGGAGACGTTCGGTCATGTTTGACTACGAAAAGGCGATCGGCCGGTGGCGCAAATCTTTCCGCGGGAGCGAATCCATCGAAGACGGCGCTCTCGAGGAGCTGGAAGGCCACCTGCGGGATAAAGTGGAAGATCTGAAACGCCGGGGGATGACCGAGCCGGAGGCGTTTGCCGAAGCGGTCGAAAGAATCGGGGGAAAGGATCGCCTCGATGAAGATTTCTATCGGTCCGCCGCGCGGAAGGCCGGCGGCCGGGTGCCCTGGAAAAAGTCCCGTTTCGGCTCGGGCTTGCTGCCCAACTACCTTCTCACCGCCGTCCGAAAGATCCGCCGTCAGAAGCTCTTTTCCTTCATCAATATCGCCGGCCTCGCCGTCGGTCTGGCCTGCTGCGCCGTGATCATTCTCTACGTCGTCAACGAGCTGAGTTACGACACGTATCATCCGAGCGCGGATCGCATCTACCGGGTTGCGATGCACCGCATCAGTCCGGTCGGGGAGTACCGGTTCGCCGGAACGCCCGGGGCTCTGGGCCCGATTCTTAAGAAAGACTTTCCCCAGGTGGAAGAGGCGGCCCGGATCATTCCTCCCCGTGAGAACGCGGACAACGTCCTGGTCGTCCAAGGCGGGAAACGATTCTTCGAAAACCGGGTTTGGTTCGTGGATGACGCGGCCTTCCGCGTTTTCCGCATTCCTTTCCTCCAAGGCGATCCCGGCCAAGCCCTGCAGAATCCCGGCACGGTTGTCCTGACGGAGGAAACGGCCCGGAAATACTTTGGGGACGAGACGGCCGTGGGAAAAATCCTGCGGATCGAAATCGGCTACGACGCCGGGGTGACGGCCCTCGAGGATTTCCAGGTCACCGGCATCGTCCGCGACGCGCCCCTCAACACCCACTTCAAATATGACCTTCTTCTCTCCCTTCCGACGCTGCTCCGGCATGTTCCGGAATATGATGCGGACATTCTGGACTATCATGCCAATTACACCTATATCAGGCTGTCGGCTTCGACCGATCCGGCCGCCTTCACCGCCTTGCTCCAGAGAATTGCCGGAGAGAACCGCCGGCTTTACGAACAGCGGTTCAACCGGCCGCTCCAGCTCTTGGAGTATTTTCTTCAGCCGGTTCCCTCCATCCATATGAAATCCCGGCTCGGGCAGGAGATCGACCCCCCGGGAAACTGGACCTACATCTCCATTTATTCCCTCGTCGCCTTCCTGATCCTCCTTATCGGCTGCCTGAATTTCATCAACCTCTCGGCCGCCCTTTCGGCCACCCGGACCAAGGAGGTCGGCCTCCGCAAAGTGATCGGGGCCCGGCGGAGCCAGCTCGTCCGGCAATTCCTGGGCGAATCTTTTTTGATCACGTTTTTATCCTTTTGCCTTTCGCTGGTCCTGATGGCCGCGCTCCTCGTCCCTTTCAACCGGATGGCCGGAACGGAGCTGACGCTTACCGGTCTTTCCCGGCCGGTCGTCTTTTTCCCCATGCTGTTGCTCCTGGTGCTCGTCGCCCTGGGATCCGGGGCATACCCGGCCTTTCTCCTGACGGCGTTTCGGCCGTCCGCCGTCCTCCGAGGCGAGCTGAATCCCGCCGCCCGGGGCGCCTGGATTCAGAAGGCCCTCGTTGTCGGCCAGTTTGCCGTCTCCATCTTCCTGGTGATCTGCAGCGTGACGGTTTTCCGGCAGTTGGGCTTCATGCGCGGCCGGAGTCTCGGTTTCGACACGGAACAAAAGCTCGTTCTCCAGGTCAAGAGCAATCTCTCCCACCTGAGGCGGGATTACGAGGCGATCAAAGGGGACTTTCTCAAGAATCCCGACATCCTCGGGGCGACCGTATCCTCCTCCGTTCCGGGTGATATCGATGAAGGAGGATATTACCTGACCACCCGCGAGGCGGATTTTCAGAACGCCCCCCGGCTTCTGGTCAATACGGTCGATTTCGATTTCATTCCCGTCTTTGGGCTCAAGGTGATCGCCGGGCGGGCTTTTGACGCCGGAAACCAGAGCGATGTCAACAATGCCTTTGTGATTAACCGGGCGGGCCTCAAAGAGCTGGGCTTAGCCTCGCCGGAAGAGGCCGTTGGAAAGCGTTTCCAAGCGCACTACAACCGGCAGTGGAAAACGATCATCGGGGTGATCGAGGACTTCCATTACCGGGGCATGCGGGAAGCGGTGAAGCCTCTTCTCCTGGATTTCGAGCCGTCGATGATGGATACAATCACCCTCTCCATCCGGCCGGCCGACAGGACGTCCTTGATGAAGCATGTCCGGGCCATATGGGAGGATCATTTCCCGGGCGTTCCGTTCGTGTCCTCCTTTTTAGATGAGAGCTTCGACCGTCTCTACCGTTATGAAACCCAGATGGGCCGGCTCCTCGCCCTCTGCACGATGCTCGGATTGTCGATCGCCTGCCTGGGTTTGTTCGGACTGGCCTATTTCACGACCAATCTGCGCCGGAAGGAAATCGGAATCCGCCGGGTGCTGGGCGCCTCCTCCGGCCATAGTCGTCGCCTTACTGTCCAAGCGCTTTGCCGGACTCGTCCTTGTCTCCGTGGTCCCGGCCGGATTGTTCGCTTGGTATGCGATGATCCGATGGCTCCGGGAATTCGCCTACCGGGTCGACCTCGGCGGATTCGTTTTCGTCGCCGTGGCCGCGGGAGCCCTGGCGATCGCCATGGGAACGGTTGGTTTCCAGGGCTGGAAGGCCGCCCGGAAAAATCCGGTGCATTCCCTGAGAAACGAGTGACCGCGAGACAGAATCGGTTCTAAAAGGAACATTCGCGTTCTATGTATCGTATTACTCTTTGCGGGCGGCCTCATCGGCTTCGAAATTTGGGCTGCCCCGGAGGATGAAAGATGAAACGCACGTATCGGATTTTCGGAACGATGATCTTCGCAATCGCCGCCTTCAGCTTGATCGCCGCGGCCCAGGCCCAGGACAAGATCTATAAGGAGTTGGCGGGGGATTACAAGCTCGAGCTCGGCGACCGGACGCTTCCGTTCACGATCGACTTCAAGGACGGCAAGCTTTTGTTCGACGCCCTCATTCCGGGAAGGGAGGGTGTGCTTATGGCCCCCGTCGAAGGTAAAGCGCTGACCTTCACTTGCCTCGATCCCAACGGGAACGAAACCGTCTTTGTCTTCGCCTTGAACGCGGCCAAACGGGTCACCGGCTGCACGGTCTCTCTTCCCGCCCAAGGCCTCGTAGCCGAGGCCCTCAAGATCGAGAAATCCGCCTGAAAAAAAACGGCCGGCGGCTTCCCTGCGAGGGGCGGCCGCCGGCCGGAGAAATCGTCGAGCCCGCAGCCGCGGGCTCTTGAGACCCCACTTACTTGATGGTGAACTGGATCTTCTGCTCGCCTTTCAATCCCGAGACTTTGTCGTTGATCTTGGCGAGCAGGGTGTAGCTCCCGGCCGGGAGGTCTTGTTGCTTGACTTCCTTTTTATCGCCGGTGGTGACCTCGAGCGTCTGCTTCATTTGGAGGGGCAGGCTGATCAGGGGAGACTTGAAATCTCCGGGCGCGAACTTGATCGCCGGCTTGCCATCCGCCTGGTCGACTTCGAACTCGATCTGGAGGTCGAAGCGCCCGGTGGCGTTGGGCTTGGCGCCGTAGACGAAGAAAAAGAGGTCGATGGCGTCGGCCACCTTGATCGTCCGTTCCCGATTGGGGGTGATCCGGGCGATGGACCAGGCCAGAAGACCTTTGTGCAGCTCGGCTTGGGTTTCGGGCTGCTCGGTCTGGGCGTAATTATTCATGAAGAGAACCGGCGAAGTCATCAGCTTGTCGGACATCTCCTGCGGAGTCGGCAGGGCGAATTCATAGTACTGAATCCCGAACTTCTGGAAGTCGGGGGAGCTCAGGGCGACAGCCGCCAGATATTTGCCCGGCGTGAGCGGATAACCGAAGGAGTACCACTCGACCGCTTCGGGATTGAATCCGTCCTGGTCCGCCTGAAACGCGGCCGGGATATAGATTTCCTTTTCCAGGTTGGGAGCTTTGCCGTCCTGGAGCTTGTAGAACTGGACGAAGGTGTACACCCGGGCCAAAAGCTTGGGCGCGGCGGGGGGAGCGGTCGGGTCGACGACCTGGGGAGTCGGAGGAATGGCGAAACCCATGTCGGCGTTCTTCACGTTCAGCAGGAGAAAGATGTAGGACCCCGTTTGACCCGGCACGGGCATGTAGATGTTTTCGGTGATCGAAAACGGAATATCCGCCTTCGCCGACACGCGCGCGGCCAGCCCTTCTTCCATCGCCGTTTTCACGGTTTTGGGAATGCGGTTTTGAGCCGGCGGAGCGGCGGGCTTTTCCTGGGCCATGACGAGACCGGAGGCGAGACCCAGGGTGATTCCCGCCGCGATCAAAAGCGCTATCGTTTTTTTCATGGACGTAAGTCCTCCTTCGGCGAGGGATTATTCGCCATCGCCAATATTTGCAATGTTTATGCCAATCACTGCGATCGACAAAGCCATGTTTATCAACACGATACAATTCCCCCTGCGTAAACAAAATTTACGTCGGGGGTCCTTATCGTTCAGGCCCGGCGCTTTCGCCTTTAAGGGAGCGGCCAATATACCAAATATTCACGGATATTTGCAAATCCGAAGAGGTCATTCTCCCCGGTAAGCCCGGACAGCGGCCCGGTGTTCTTTCAGGGTCCGGCTGAACGTGTGCCCGCCTTCCCTTTTGGCGACGAAGAAGAGGAAATCCGCCGCGGCCGGATGAAGGGCTGCGTGAAGCGAATCTTTTCCCGGATTGCAGATGGGTCCGGGCGGAAGGCCCCGATAAAGATAGGTGTTGTAAGGAGAGTCGAATTTCAAATCCTTCCTCGTCAGCGCCCGGGAAAAGGGTCCGGCCCGCTTGAGGGCATAGATGACGGTCGGGTCGCACTCGAGTTTCATCCCGGTCCGGAGGCGGTTGTGAAACACGGCCGAGACGAGAGGCTTTTCCTCGGCCAAGGCGGTTTCTTCCTCGATGAGCGAGGCGAGGATGACCGCTTGGCGCGGCGTCATCCCGATCTCTGCAGCCCGCGCCCGGGCTTCCGGCCCGAAAACGTCCTTGAATTGGGAAACCATGCTGGCCAGAATGTCGGCGGCTGAAGCTCCCTTCGGCAAACGATAGGTTTCCGGATAAAGATAGCCTTCGAGGTCGGCCGCGTCGGGGTCGATCAAGGCGATGTCGGTCGTTTCCGTGAAGGCCGCGGCGAACGATTCCGGCGTTCCGAACGATGCGGCGAGAAAGACGTCGAACGTCTCGGCGGCGGTCAGCCCTTCGGCGACCGTGACCGGATGAAGGAAGATCTTTCCGCGAAGGAGCGTCTCCAGAACTTCCCGCGCATCCCGGCCGGCCGGAAGGGCGTATTCGCCCGCCTTGATGCTCTCGGATTTGTAGAACGCTTTGTACCAGATCAGGAGCGGGGCGGTTTTCCGGATCAAGCCGCGGGTTTTCAGGGTTTCGGCAACCGACCGGACGCTCTGTCCTTTTTCGACCTCGAACAGGACAAGGCCGCTCTCGCCGTTTTCGGTAGCCCGGCTTTCCCAGGCGAGCCAGCCGGCTCCGCCGAGGAGCCCCGCCAGGCCGATGACGACGAGCGCCTCAAGCAGAATGCGGATCGGGCGCTTCATTCGCTTGTCCATTGAGATAGGCTTGGAGGATCAGCGCGGCGGAGATCTGGTTGACCACGGACCGCTGGTCTTTCTGCCGCACGTTTTGTTCGTGCATGATCGCGGTGGCCTGCTGGGTGGTCAGCCGTTCGTCCCAGAAGACGACCTTAAGCCCGGTGATCCCTTCGAGCCAGCGGGCGAATTCCCGCGTTTTTTCCACCCGGGTTCCGGGTGTCCCATCCATCCGCAGCGGCAAGCCGAGGACGAACATCCCGATGTCTGTGTGTCTGGACGAGCCCGCGGAAATAGGCGGCGTTGTCGGCTTTGCGGTCCTTGAGGATGTAGGTTTCCAGACGGTTGGGCGATCATGCCGAGAGGGTCGCTCAAGGCCAAGCCGATATGCCGGTCGCCGTAATCGATGCCGAGGATCCTCATGCGGCTCCGCCGCGGTCGAGGCAGCGTTTTTTTGTCCGGTGCCGCTCGATTGCCAGGCGGATGAGACGGTTGACCAGATCCGGGAAGGGAATCCCCGATAAGGCCCAGAGCTTTGGATACATGCTGATCGACGTGAAGCCGGGGATCGTGTTGATTTCGTTGAGGAAGAGCCGCCGGGTTTTATTCTCGAGAAAAAAATCGAGCCGGGCCATGCCTGCGGCCTCGCAAGCCAGGAAGGCTTCTACGGCCAGGCGGCGGATCCGGGCCGAAACGGCAGCCGGCAGGACGGCCGGGAGGATGAATTTGGTTTTATTGAGAATGTACTTGTCGTTGTAATCGTAAAATTCGCTTCCCGGGATGACCTCGCCCGGGACGGAAGCTTTGGGGACGTCGTTGCCCAGGACGGCGCACTCGAATTCCCGGCAGTCAAGGCCCTGTTCGATAAGGATCTTGCGGTCGTAGAGGAACGCCGTGTCCATGGCCGGGCCCAATTCCGCCCAGACTTTCACTTTTGTGATGCCGACGCTCGAGCCGAGGTTGGCCGGCTTGACGAACAGCGGCAACGTCATTTTGGCCCTGATCCGCCGCCTGACGGCCGCGGGCGAACGAGCGACGTCAGGTTCGGAGACGGTTTCGCTGGGTACGATGGGGAGGCCGTGGGCCCGGAAGATCTCCTTCATGACCGCCTTGTCCATGCCCATGGCCGAGCCGAGAACGCCGGCTCCGACATAGGGGACGTCGGCCAGCTCGAGAAGTCCCTGGATCGTTCCGTCTTCTCCGCCCGGCCCGTGAAGAACCGGCCAGTAGACGTCCGCTTTGACCGGGGCCGGGCCGCCGCCGTTTTCCCAAGGGAGAAACGAACGGAAAGAGCCGCGGGCGAGGTTCGGCTCGTGGGGGGACGCGACGCGGCGCCAACGGCCGCGTTTATCGATGAAGATACAGACGGCCCGGTGGCGTGACGGATTCAGGTTGTCGTAGACCGCCCGGGCGGAAGTGATGGAGACTTCATGTTCGGCGGAGCGGCCGCCGAAAAAGAGACCGACGACGAGAGGCGCTTTCATGTTGACCCGCGGCTATTTTAGAGGAGCCCGGGCCGTTTGTCCACGCTTTCCCCGTCAGAGCGTGTGCTTAAATGATCGGCTGGGGTTGAACTTGATCCTTTTCTTTTTCGGGATCTGGATCGATGTTCCCGTCTTTGGATTCCGTCCCTTCCGGGCTTCGCGAACTTTCACCTCGAAGCTCCCGAAGCCGGAGAGGTTGATCTTCCCTCCGCCGTTCAAGGACTCTTTCATCCCGCCGAGGAGCGAGGCAAAGGCCTTTTGAGCTTGAGCGAGAGTGATTCCCGCGTCCCGGGACATCCGCGTCAAGATGTCTTTTTTCCCCATGGCGACACCTCCATATTGCCGACCACCTATGATGGAATCATACTTCCTATCCGGGATTTGTCAAGCGGCTGTTTGAATTATTCAGGCCTCGTTGACAGCCCGAAAAACGCTCGTTATAATGCAAGTAATATGTTTGGGGCGTGGGCCCGGAAAGGTCGGATCATGAAGAAAACAAGCGATTTGGTGGCCGTTGTGGCGGTTTGCCTTGGTCTGGCCGCGGTCGTCGGGCCGGGAATGCCTTTCGCTCAAGACGTCCTGAAGAAATCCACCGCCGTCCCCAAGTTGATCGGACAGGCGGATTTGGATTGCTCCTTGTTCCTTCTTGAGGCGCCTCCGAAAATCCGCATTACGGCGCCGTATGTCGCGGGAGAGAAGTCGCTTCTGACGGATTCCGATCTGTTCTATGCCGATCCCGTACCCGGAGTCGAGGCCTTCCTCCCGGATTCCCTCTGGTCCATTCTGGAATGGGGGGCGGCGGTCAAGGGCGGAACGCCGGCCGTCGTTCTGGGCAACGTGGCCGCTCTCCGCGGCCGGGCCCGAGTCGTTCGGACCGAATCCGGCAGGGCGGTGATGCGGATCGAGAAATCCTGCGGACTCAT
The DNA here is from genome assembly GCA_963783665.1 of Candidatus Aminicenantota bacterium. Taxonomy (GTDB): domain Bacteria; phylum Acidobacteriota; class Aminicenantia; order Aminicenantales; family UBA4085; genus JAAZPG01. The sequence goes on from CAWANZ010000003.1 coordinate 640,704, forward strand.
CCAAGCCGGATCTTTTCTCCTTCCGTTCCGGACGGGCGAGATTCTGACCGGGACGGAGCTGGAGTACCGGGTCCCGTTCCGGACGGAGGGGGCTCCGGCCGGGCGGATCGTTTTCCTGGAAAGCGACTATACCCAGCTCTCGGCCCGCGGTCACTGGGCCATCATCGACCTTGGGGAAACCCAGGGCTTGGCCATCGGGCAGCAGCTGACCGTATTTCACAAGGCAGGCAAGGACACCCCCGTAGCCGTGGCCAACGCCGTCATTGTCTGGACGGGCGCGCGTTGGGCCACGATTAAAATCCTCAACTCCGATACGCCGGTCAGCCTCGGCGACTGGGTCCAGCCTAAAACGAACGGCTGAGTTTGACAGAATAGCGTCTTTCTGTTAGTTTATCGTCCGGTTTGCCGGGCCGCAACTCCCGGCCGGCCACCGTTGGGCGGGCGTAGTTCAGTGGTAGAACGTCTGCTTGCCATGCAGAAGGTCGTGGGTTCAAGTCCCATCGCCCGCTCCAATCCTCCGTTTCCCCTCGGCGAGAAAACGGCGCGGTACCCAAGTGGCAAGGGAGAGGTCTGCAAAACCTCGATTCGCCGGTTCGAATCCGGCCCGCGCCTCCACCCTCACCCTCCTTCGGCGTCCTCTCGCATGGGGCGATCTTTCCATTGACACCTTCCGGCAATCCGCATATGATTTGCCCGATTTGAGGAAAGGAGGAGCCATGAATAATCTCATCGCCCGCATTCAAGCCATCTTACTAAAACCGAAAGAGGAATGGGTCAAAATCAAGGCCGAACCGATGCCGATCGCGACCTTGTTCATGAAGATCGTCCTGCCCCTGGCGGCGATCCCGGCGGTTTGCATGTTCATCGGCAATGCGCTCATCGGCCGGCGCATTCTTTCCTTCGGTGTTTTCCGCTATCCCCTGGGGACGGCCCTCTTCCAGGCCATCCTGACCTATGCCTTGACTGTCGTCTCCGTCTACGTCGCGGGAATGGTCATCAACGCCCTGGCTCCCAGCTTCGGCTCGAAGTCCAACCTCGAGAACGCGATGAAGCTGGTTGTCTTTTCCATGATCCCGGGCTGGATCGCCGGCGTGTTCAATATTCTTCCCGTTTTGGGAATTCTGACTTTCATCGCCGCGCTGTACGGGCTTTATATCCTGTACCTGGGCTTCCAGACGCCGATGATGGAAACCCCCCAGGATAAAGTCGTCCCTTATCTCGTCGTCAGCATCCTGGTGGTCGCCGGTTTGATGATCGTCGTCAGCGTCGTCGTCGGGGCGATCTTCGCCGTCGGCTCGATGTCGGGACTTTAAGCCGGAAGGATTAAGCTTCGGAATCAAACCCCGGTTTCGAGCTCTCGAACGATCGCGGCAAATGCGTCCGCGGGGGAGGCCGCTTGCGTGATGGGCCTCCCGATGACGAGGTAATCCGACCCCTTGGCCACGGCCAGTGACGGGGTCATGACCCGCTTCTGGTCCTGAACATCGGCCCCGGCGGGACGGATCCCAGGGGTGACGATCAGAAAATCGGGACCGACTTCCTTCCGGACGATTTCGATTTCCTTGGCTGAGCAGACGACGCCGGATAGACCCGAAGCTTTGGCCAGGGCGGCCAGCCGGAGGACTTGGCCGGCGGTGTCGGGCGTCATCCCGACCGAGGCCAGGTCGTCGTTCTGGAGGCTCGTCAAGATCGTAACTCCCAAAAGAATCGGCCGAGCCGTTCCTCGTTTGGCGGCTTCCTCCCCGGCCGTTTCCGCGGCCCGGGCCATCATCGCCTTCCCTCCCGAGGCGTGAATCGTCATCATCCGGGCGCCGTGCCGGACGCCGATCCGGGCGGCTTCGCCGACCGTATTGGGAATGTCGTGGAGTTTAAGGTCGAGAAAAACGCCCTTGCCCAAGGCCTGGATTTCCTGAAGAAGGGCCGGTCCTTCGGCCGTGAAGAGCTCCAACCCGACTTTAAACAGTCCGGCCTGATTCAATTGACGGACGAGGGCCAGGGCCTGGGCCTTGGTCTCCACGTCGAGGGCGGTGATGATGCGTTGGGCGGGGGGGATGGCGGCGGGCGTCATGCGGTCATTCTCCTCTTTTTTTTTAAGCGCGGGCATTATATCCGTTTCGGGCGAAGGTTTCAGCGTCCGGTTTCGAGCGTCCCGACGATGTCGGACACGCGGCCGATTCCCCGGGCGGTGCATTCGGCTTCGATTTCCCGAACGATCCGGGCGGCAGCCCCGGGGTCGACGAAGCTGGCGGTGCCGACCTGGATGGCCCGGGCTCCGACCAGCATGAATTCGAGGGCGTCCCGGCCGGTGGCGATGCCGCCCATCCCGACGACCGGGATCCGGACGGCCTTGGCGACCTGCCAGGTCATCCGGAGGGCGATCGGTTTGATCGCCGGCCCGCTCAGCCCGCCGAGGATGTTGCCGAGCTTCGGCCGGCGGGTGTCGAGATCAACGGCCATGGCCAGGAGCGTGTTGATCAGGGAGATGCCGTCCGCTCCGCCGTCTTCGGCCGCGTTGGCGATTGAGGCGATGTCGGTCACGTTGGGGGAGAGCTTGGCCAGCAACGGCCGGCGGCTGTGTTGCTTGGCTCCGGCGACGATCTCCCGAGTGGTCCGGGGATCCATGGCCGGGCAGGCGCCATGCATCTTGACGTTGGGGCAGGAGATATTGAGCTCATAAGCGGCGATCCCTTCGACGCCGTTCAGGAATTCGATCACCCGGTTATATTCGTCGGCGTCGGAGCCGCAGACGTTGACGAAAACGGCCGTATCGTGCCGGCGCAGCTCCGGCATGACCTCGGAGGCGAAGCGCTCGACGCCGACGCCTTGGAGACCGATGGCATTGATCAAACCCGATGCCGTTTCGACGAGGCGGGGCGGCGGATTGCCTTCGCGGGGGCTGTAATACAGGCCTTTGACCACGATGCCGCCGAGAGAGGACAGGGCAAGAAACGGAGCGAATTCCGTCCCGTAACCGAATGTCCCGCTGGCCGTGAGGACGGGATTGCGGAGCTTGAGAAAACCGAGGTCGACGCTGAGGTCGGCCATGGTCAAGCCTCCTCCCAGAGGATCTCGCCGGCCTCGAAGACCGGCCCATCCTCGCAGATTTTCCGCCATTTCCCCTCGCCGTTCCTCTTGATCCGGTGGACGCAGCCCCAACAGGCCCCGAATCCGCAGCCCATCATCGCTTCGAGGGAAAGCTGGGCCGGAATACCCCGGTCGAGGGCGAGTTTTGAGGCTTTCTTCATCATCGGGTCGGGTCCGCAGACGAACAAGCCGTCGGGTCGTTCTCTTTTCAGCTCGTTTTCCAGGAGCACGGTCACGAAACCGCCGAAACCGTACGAGCCGTCGTCGGTCGAGCAAACGGGGCGAAGCCCGTCCGATTCGAATTTTTCACGGAGAGGGATTTCCGCAGCGGTTTTCCCGCCGTAGAAGGCCCGGACCGATGCGCCGCGGGCCAGCAGCGTTCGGCCGAGGAAATACATCGGGGCGATCCCCCGGCCGCCGCCGACGAGCCAGGCGGCCTTGCCCTTGCCGAATTCCTCCAGGCGGAATCCCTTGCCCAGCGGGCCGAGACAGTCGACGGTTTCGCCTTCTTTTTTTTCCGCCAGGAGGGCCGTCCCGCGTCCGGCGACCCGGAAGAAGATCTCGAGCCAATCGGGGCCGGCGTCATGGAGGCTGATGGGACGGCGGAGGAGCGGATCGCGGCCTTCGGCGGTCCGGATCATAAGGAACTGTCCCGGGGAAGCGCCGGCCGAAAGCTCCGTCGATTCCAGCCGCAAAAGGTGGAAATCGCCCCAGCTCTTTTTCTGAATGATACGGGCTGCGGGAACGTGCTTCATATCGGGGACAAAGTATCAAAATGCGGGAGGGAAAGCAAAGGGAGCGGGGAGCCGTATTTTGACAGACGGACCCCTTTCCCCCATAATACCCCCTAAGGTTTTCGCTCATCACCCAAGGAGTCCTCCATGGAAATCTCTCGACGGGGACAGACGGTTCAGGCCTCCCCGATCCGCAAGTTCAAACCTCTGGCCGACGCGGCCATCGCCTCCGGCGTCAAGGTCTACTTTCTCAATATCGGCGACCCCGACATCCCGACGCCGAAACCGATCCTGGACGCCGTCCGCGCCTTCAATGACCCGATTCTAGGCTACGGCCCAGCCCAGGGATTCCTGGAACTGCGGGAGGCCATCGCCGATTATTTCGGGGGATACGGGATTTCCCTGGCCGCAGACAACGTCATCATCACATTGGGCGGCTCGGAAGCCATTCTTTTGGCTTTTGCCACCGTCGGCGATCCGGGCGACGAGATCATCATCCCGGAACCGTTTTACACGAATTATAACGGCTATGCCTCGCTGGCCAATCTTAAAGTCGTCCCGCTGACCCTGAAAGTCGAGGACGGGTACCGTCTGCCGCCGGCTGCCGATTTCGAGGCCAAGATCACTCCCCGGACCCGGGCCATCGTCCTCTGCTCGCCCAACAATCCGACCGGGTCGGTCTATTCGGACGAGGAGCTCCGCCGGGTCGTCGAGATCGCCAAGAAGCACGACCTGTACATCATCGGCGACGAGGTCTACAAGGAGTTCGTCTATGACGGGCTCAAGCACAAGAGCCTGATGGAGTACGAGGACGTCCGCGACCGGGTCATCGTCGTCGACTCGATCTCCAAGCGGTTCAGCTGCTGCGGGGCCAGGATCGGAGCGGTCATCACCCGGAACGAAAAAGTCCACGGGGCGATGCTCAGGTTCGCCCAGGCCCGGCTCTGTCCGCCGACGATCGAGCAGCGGGCCGCCCTGGCCGCCTACAAAATGGGCATCGGCTACTTCGAGCCCATCCGCCAGGAATACGAGCGGCGGCGCAACGTCATGTTCGAGGGATTTTCGGCCATGCCGGGCGTCGTCGTCCATAAGCCCCAAGGCGCGTTCTACATGAGCGTCCGCCTGCCGATCAAGGACGCGGAGAAGTTCGTCACCTGGATGCTGACCGATTTCCGGCTGGATGGGGAGACGGTCATGGTCGCGCCCGAGTCGGGATTCTACAGCACCCCGGGCAAAGGGATGGACGAGATCCGGGCGGCCTATGTCCTCAAGGAAGGGGACCTGGTCAAGGCCTTGAAGATCCTCCGGGCCGGCCTGGAAAAATATAAAGCCACGGTCGAAAAATAAGGCCTCCCAGCCCGGTCGACGGCGGTTGACCGGGCTTCCCGAGTTGTTATATAGTTTGGCGTTTTCTAACTCAGATTACGGAAAAGGAGTGTTTCATGAGCCCGAAATATGTCTATTTCTTCGGCGCCGGTTCGGCCGAAGGCAACATGAAGATGAAGGACCTCCTCGGCGGCAAGGGCGCCAATCTGGCCGAAATGGCCGGACTGGGCCTGCCCGTTCCCCCCGGCTTCACGGTTTCCACCGCCGTCTGCGACCTCTATTACAAAAGCAAGAAGCGGATTCCCGACACGGTCCGGATGGAAATCGAGAAAAACCTCCGCAAGCTCGAAAAGGCTGTCGGCCAGACGCTCGGCGATTCGAAGAATCCGCTCCTCGTCTCCATCCGCTCGGGCGCCCGGGCCTCGATGCCGGGGATGATGGACACCATCCTCAACCTCGGGTTGAACGAAAAGACGGTCGCCGCCTTGATCGCCAAAACGGGCAACGCCCGGTTTGCCTACGACTGCTACCGCCGGTTCATCCAGATGTACGGCGACGTCGTCCTGGGCCTGAAGCCCGTCGAAAAAGAGGACATCGATCCGTTCGAAGCGATCATCGAAAAGAAAAAGCACGAGCGCGGCATCACGAGCGACATCGACCTTTCGGCCGAGGACCTCAAGGACCTGACCGTCCGGTTCAAGGCGGCCATCAAAGAGAAGACCGGCCACGATTTCCCCGAAGACCCGATGAAGCAGCTCTGGGGGGCGGTCGGCGCGGTCTTCAGCTCCTGGATGAACGACCGGGCCATCGCTTACCGGAAGATGTACGACATTCCCGTGTCCTGGGGCACGGCGGTCAACGTCCAGCTCATGGTCTTTGGGAACATGGGCGCCGACTCCGGGACGGGCGTCGCCTTCACCCGGGATGCGGCGACCGGGGAGAACGTTTTCTACGGCGAGTACTTGATGAACGCCCAGGGCGAGGATGTCGTCGCCGGGACGCGGACCCCGCTCCAAATCGTCCAGATGAAAAAGGACGACCCGAAATCGTACGCCCAACTCGAAAAGATCCGCCACATCCTGGAGAAGCACTACACCGACATGATGGACGTTGAGTTCACCATCCAGCAGGGCAAGCTCTATATGCTCCAGTGCCGGGTGGGAAAGCGAACCGCCTTCGCCGCGATCAAGATTGCCGTCGATATGGTCGGGGAGAAGCTCATCTCTGAGAAGGAAGCCTTAACCCGGATCGAGCCCGACCAGCTTAACCAGCTTCTCCGGCCGATTTTCGACCCGGCCGAGAAAGCCGCGGCGATCAAGGCCGGGCGATTGATGACCAAGGGCCTCAACGCCGGCCCGGGGGCGGCCTCCGGGCGGGTTGTCTTTAACTCCGTCGATGCCGAGGCCTGGGCCGGCCGCGGCGAGAAAGTCATTTTGACCCGGATCGAGACTTCGCCCGAGGACATCAAGGGCATGAACGCGGCCGAGGGAATCCTCACCGCCCGCGGGGGCATGACCTCCCACGCCGCCCTGGTCGCCCGCCAGATGGGCCGGGTTTGCGTCGCCGGCTGCGGGGAACTCTCCATCGACTATGCCAAGCGGGAAATGGTCGTCAACGGTCGAGCCGTCCGCGAGGGCGACTGGATTTCGATCGACGGTACGACCGGCCAGGTTCTCGAAGGCCGGGTTCAGACCAAGCCCTCCGAAGTCCTCCAGGTTCTGATCGAAAAAACTCTGGCGCCCAAGGACGCCCCGGTTTACCGGACCTTCGCCAAGATCATGGCCTGGGCCGATAAATTCCGGACGCTGAAGATCCGGACCAACGCCGACCAGCCCGACCAATCCGCCAACGCCGTGGCGTTCGGGGCCGAGGGCATCGGCCTCTGCCGGACCGAGCACATGTTCTTCGGCGAGGGCAAGATCGGCCCGATGCGGGAGATGATCCTGGCCGACACTGTCGAGCAGAGGAAGGCCGCCCTGGCCAAACTCCTCCCGCTCCAGCGCCACGATTTTGCCGGCATCTTCGAGGTCATGAACGGCCGGCCGGTGACGATCCGGACGATCGACCCGCCGCTCCACGAATTCCTGCCCCATTCCGAAAAAGACCAGCGGGCCCTGGCCGCCGATATGGGCATCTCCTACGAGAAGGTCAAAGCGCGCGTCGATTCCCTCCATGAATTCAACCCGATGCTGGGCTTGCGCGGTTGCCGGTTGGGAATCATTTATCCCGAGATCACAGCCATGCAGGCCCGGGCGATCTTCGAGGCCGCGGCCGATACCAAAAAGAAAGGGATCCCGGTCGAGCCTGAGGTGATGATTCCGCTCGTCGGCCACGTCAAGGAACTGGCCGACCAGGAAAAAATCGTCCGGCAGACAGCCGCCGAGGTCATGAAGGAAAAGGGCGTGAAGTTCCCGTACCTCGTCGGGACGATGATCGAAGTCCCGCGCGGGGCCCTCACCGCCGACGAGATCGCCGGGGTGGCCGAGTTTTTCAGCTTCGGGACCAACGACCTGACCCAGATGACGATGGGCGTGAGCCGCGATGATGCCGCAAAGTTCCTCGTCCCGTATGTGGAGCGCGGGATTTACCCCAAGGACCCGTTTGAAGTCCTGGATCGCGACGGCGTGGGCAAGCTCATGCGGATCGCCGTGGAAAAAGGCCGTTCGGCCCGCCCCGCAATTAAGCTCGGCATTTGCGGTGAGCACGGCGGCGAGCCCTCGAGCGTCGAGTTCTGCCATCTCATCGGTTTGAATTACGTCAGCTGTTCGCCCTTCCGGGTGCCGATTGCCCGGTTGGCGGCGGCCCGGGCGGCCATCCTGAACGCGCCCGCGGCCAAGAAACCCGCCCCGGCGAAAAAGAAAGCCGCGAAAAAATCCGCGGGCAAGCGTTGAAGAGTCCGGCCGGTGAAAAGAAAGGAATTCATTAAGACCGTCTGCGCGGCGGGGGCCTGCTCCTGCGCGGCCCCTTTGTTGTTTGCCCGGGATCCGGCGACTCGCCCTCCCGGGCCGGACGAGGCTGAAGAGCTTAAGGGCAAGCTGGATTTTATTTCCCTGCGGATGGCCAAGCTCGTCGCGGCTCTCGACGAACCGACCCGGGTTCGGGTCCTCGAAACGATGGGCCGCGAATGCGCCCGGCAGTTCACCGGCCTGACGGACAAGTACAAGGGCGATCCGAAGGGCTTTCTCGAAGAAATTAAAAAGCAATGGGCGAGCGAAGCTTCCTATGATGAGAAAGCCGGCCTCGTTCGAGTCGTCGACCGGGCTAAGGGATGCTCCTGCCCGTTCGTCAAGCCGGGAGTGACGCCGCCGGAATTCTGCCATTGCACGATCGGCTGGCAGAAAGAGGCCTATGCGGCGATTCTCGGGAAACCCGTCGAAGTCGAGCTTGTCGACTCGATTCTGCGCGGCGGATCGCGCTGCGAGTACCGGATCCGCATCAGCTGAAGGCCGGAATGTCCTTATTTTATGACGGTGTCATCCGATAGGGACACTTCCGCGGCCAAAAATCCTTCCTTCCCCCGGGAGAGCATCTGGCATAATAATTGCTGCCTATTTTTCACAGGCTTTTATTAAGAGGAGTTATTAAGGAGGGGATCGGTGAGAAAATTTCTGGCTGTTTTCTGCTTTTTGGCTTGTTCGGCTGTTGTTTTTGCCCAAAAGAGCACCGGCAACATCGTCGGCCAGATCGTCGATGGAGGAAGCCGCCCTGTACCCGGCGTCACCCTGACCCTGACCGGGAGTTATATGGCGCCTCTTCAGGCGCAATCCGACGCGCAGGGACGGTTCCGGTTTTTGTCGCTTTATCCGGACCGGAGTTATGAGCTTAAAGCCGAGCATAAGGAGTATCGAACCCGTATCGAATCCTGCCTTCCGGCCGAAATCGGGCTCGATACGAATATCCTCCTGAATTTGGAAAAGGGGCGGCCGGACGATATCATCGCCTCGAAATTCGTCCAGCCGATCATTCGGGAGGCCGGCCCGACATTCACGACGGTCTTTGATAAAACACGGCTCGACGGCCTTCCCTCGACGCGCGATCCCTGGGCCCTTATACAGCAGGCCCCCGCGGTGTTTCTCGACCGAGAAAACGTCGGCGGGGTGGAATCCGGCCTGCAGCCGGCCCTGATGGCCAGGGGTTTGACGAGCGTGGAATGGAACCTGAACGGCCTTCAAGTCACGGACCTCTCTTCGGGAGGATCGCCCGGCTACTACGATTTTGACGCCCTTCAGCAAATGAGCGTCGTGACCGGTATCGTCGACGTCGAGCAAAAAAGCCCGGCGGTGACCATCAATATCGTCACCGGCCGCGGTGGCAACGCCCTGCATGCGGGGGCGCGTCTTTTCGCGTCCGACCGAAGACTTCAGGCGGCCGTCTCCTCCGAAACGCTTTCCCGGTTCGGCCTTGCCTCGGCCAATCGGATCGACGACATTCTCGATTACGGGCTCTCTATCGGAGGACCGCTGCTCAAAAATAAGATCTGGGGCTGGGCGGCATTCGGCAAGCAGGATCTGGAACGCGCGACGCCGACGGTGCTGGAATACAATACCTATTTGACCAACGCGGAAGCCAAGCTGAATTTTCAGCTGCTTCCCGGCAATCGCGGCGAAATCTATTTCTCCAGGGCGATAAAAACAAGCACGGGCCGAAGCTCCACGCCGTCCTTCCCCTCCGGATACGACCAGCGGGACATCGGAAAACCGACCTTTCAAATCCAAGACGAGCAGACGATCGGCGGCCGGGCGTCCCTTTCGGCCCGCTTCGGATTTTCCAACGGCGGCTTGGCCCTCTACCCTGGAAACGATCCGGACGTGAATGGCGTCTATTGGTACGATGTCGAAAACGATGCGATCTTGAACACAAACAAATGGTTTAACTCCAGCCGCCCGCATTCCTCCGGTGTTTTGCAGTACCAATCCTTCGGCGATGATCTCTTTGGCACGGGGTTCACCCACGAGCTCAAGATCGGCGTCGAGATCAACAACTCGTCCCGGACGTATATCGGCGGCTATCCAGGCAACTTCTCGGTTCAAACCAACTTTAACACGCCGACCGTCGATTGGGACGGCGACGGAAGCGTCGACGTCGTCAAAAACATGCCGGGAGCGCCGGCTTTTTCGAAAATTTCCATCTTTTCCAACGATACGAATTACGTCGACGGGGCGAAACGGCTGGCCCTTTACGCCGGCGATTCGTTTTCGGTCAAACGCCTGAACGTCACTCTCGGCCTCCGCGTCGATTGGACCAAATCCTATGTTGAGGCGGAAACCACCCGGGCCTTGTGGCTTCCGGGAGATTCGAACCCGGCCGGCGACGAAAGCCTGGGACATTATGCTTCGATCGCCGCCGCGTTTTTCCCGGCCGAGACGCTGGCCGCTCTCGGGCCGCTGATCCTGGAGAGGGACGTGCCATACGTCGAGGCCGAAAAAACCACCTGGCTCTTTTCTCCGCGCCTCGGCCTCACCTACGACCTCTTCGGCGACGGCCGGACGATCCTTCGGGCGGGCTACGCGCTCTATCGCGGCGCTCCGCTCGGCACGGCTCCATGGATGCCGATGAACCGGTACCGTTCGTTCGGCTTCTGGTGGGCCGACGCCGACTCTGACGAGCAGCCCCAGCTCGACGAGCTCTACCTGTCTTACTCCAGTTCGCCCCTCACTCGGGCGTTCGACGACGAGGGCCGATATGCCGGCTATGCCGACTCCGGGAAGCTTTTGGATCCGGCCAACCACGTCGATACGAGAACGTGGTCGCCGACCATGACGCATGAATTGAACGTTTCGATCGAGCGCGAAATCGTCCGGGACTTCGGCGTTTCGCTGGGCTTCTCCTGGCGGCGGACGGGTAATTATTCCTGGAATCTTCCTTATTATCCGATGGACGTGTATCCCTATCTCAATGACCATGTCCGGGCTCCGGACGATTACTTCCAGGCTGGGATCATCCCGAGTGTGGTCGTCGATCCCGCCACCGGAGTCGGTTATTCGACGGGCGAAGCCGCGGGCCAGCCGTGGTATGTGCTCCGAAACACCCCCGGAACCGCGCCGACGAGCTATACGATGACCGTCATGCAGGATCCCGAGCGCTGCAATACGTACTGGGGGATCGATATCGCGGTCGTGAAGAGGCTCTCGAACAAGTGGATGTTCAGCGGCTCCTTCACCTACCAGGATCAACGAACCACCTACGGGCCGAACGGTGACGGCTATACCGGCCCGCAGGGTCCATATGATCGGACCAATCTGTGGGCTTATGATGGAAATATCACCACCTACGACCTGGGCGGCTCAACCGGCAAGATGTCCGTTCCGATGTTCTCCCGCTGGATGCTCAAGGCCTCGGCCCTCTATCAGCTCCCTTGGGAGATCAACTTATCGGCGGCTCTTTCCGCTCATGAGGGATCGCTTTACGGCGACGTTTTCGCCATCAAAGACACTTCGATCCCCGGCCAGAGAATCACGGGAATCGATTCGATCATCACCCGGGTCAGCCTCGACAACAGCGGCCGGCTCGGCGACGTCTGGAATTTGAGCCTTAAAGTTGAAAAAGCCGTCCGGATCAGCGAGACCGGGAGACTCTATGTCTCGGCCGACGTCTTCAACGCCCTTAATGCCGCCCCCGCGCTTCGACGCTATGATCAAAATCTGGGGACATTTGAGGTGAGCGGCGGCTCGATTCCCCTTTCCTGGACCGCGCCCCCGGCGACGCAAGGGACATATTATGAGATCATGAGCCCGTTGGTGATTCGATTCGGCATCCGGGTGCAGATCTAGTCGTCGCCGAGCGCGGGAATGGCGCTTCAGCCCCGGCCGGGAGGAAGGACCTCGATCCAGTAGCCGTCGGGGTCCTCGATGAAATAGATCCCCATCTTGGGATTTTCATGGACGATGATGCCCATTTTTTTGTGGTGCTTGTGGGCCTCTTTGTAATCGTCCGTCCAGATGGCTAGGTGGATCTCGTTGTCACCGAGATTGTACGGCTCGGTCCGGTCCCGGAGCCAGGTCAGCTCGAGGCGGTGGGCGCTCTTCCCGTCGCCGAGGTAGACGATGATGAAGCTCCCGTCCTCCGGGGTGATGCGCCGGACTTCCACGAGGCCGAGGGCGTCTTTATAGAAGACCAGGCTCTTGTTCAAGTCGAAGACGTTGATGTTGTTGTGAGCGAAGGCGAAGTTCATCGGAGGTCCCTCGTCGTCCGCAGGACGAGCTCCCGGATCAGGCGGCCGTAAGCCCGCTCGGGATCCCGGGCGTCGAACAACACCTCGCCGCTTTTGAGGACGTTCAGGTTGGCCAGATCCATCCGGACCCGGGCCGAGTCCATCCAGAAGGTCGTCCCGTCACGGGTGTCCATCAGCCGGGCGGACATGAACGCGTCCACGTCGACGGAAGCCTGGATCGAGCCGAAGAGCAGGCCGCCCAGATCGACCCGGGGACGGACCTTGGACAGGTCGAGTGTGCCGGCCAGGATAGCGTCGACATTATACCGGCGGCCGATTTCGGCCAGGGCTTCGGGCGAGGGAACGCCGGGGCCGCCGAGGATCCGGTCGGCCGGTCCGAGGTCGACGATGCGGGCCCTGGGCTGGGACCGGAGCACGATCTCGAGGAAGACCTGACCGGCGTATTCGGAAATGTTGCCCCGGGAGCGGCTATCGAAACCAATGAATCCGACCGTCCCGAGGCGTTGGAGATTGATCCGGGGCGACAGGAGGCACCCGGCCGAATAGACCGCGAGAAGAACGAGGCATGATCCGGCGATTTTCCGTTTCATCCGGCGCTCCTTTCGGACTCTCTCTTTACGCCCTATTATAGGAGCGCCTGCGCCGCTTCGCAACCGTGATCGGGCGCTTGATTGGGGTCGGACCTCAGCATCTTATTTAATTTCAAGCAGTTAATTATTATCTTATTGATAATAAATGAAAACCTGAGGTCCGACCCAGTCAAGGTACCCCAGTCTACTTAGTCTACTTCAGCTTTTCTTGTCCCTCAAACTTCCGGTAAGGCGAGAGAAGATCCATGATCTCTCGGTCCTTGGTCGGTAACGTATCCTTGACCATATGGGCGAGGATCTCTCCCAGACCCGGGCCGAGCATGTATCCCTGCCCGCACATCCCCACGGCCAGGAGGAAGCCTTTGACTTCCCGGGCCCAGCCGACCAGGGGGAATCCGTCGGGCGTCATCGGATAGACGTTCCGCCAGGTCCGGCGGACCCGGAGGTTCTGGAGGCGCGGGATCAGATCGACCATCCGATGGGCGACCATGGGCAGGAAGGTGCTGGATTCGCGCTTTTCCATTCCCCAGATACTCGGATTCGGGGTGATGCAGAAGATGATCTGGCCGGTTGAGTGCTGGTAGAAATAATAGTTGGCCGAGCTATCGGTCGGGCGGATATCGACGACCATGGGTTTGAGAAACGGCGCCACGGGCTCGGTCACGGCCGCCTCGTGGGCGTCCGGTTTGACCGGCAGGTCGAGCCCGGCCATTCGGCCGACTTCCGCCGCCCAGCCGCCGGCGGCGTTGACCACGACCCGGGCGTAGTAATCGCCTTTCTCCGTTCGGACGCCGCGGATGGCGCCGTTTTCCATGATCAGCCCGGCGACGCCCTCGTTGAAATGGAATTCCGCTCCGGCCTTTTCGGCCGCCGTCCAAAAGGCGTGGGCCGAAAGAAGGGGCGAAGCGCTGCCGTCATCCGGAGAATACGTCCCGCCGATCAACCCCTCCGGATTGAGGTCGGGAGCGACGGCCAGGAGGGCCTCTCGGTCGAGCCATTCGATGTTCAAGCCAAAGGCTTTCTGGGTGATCAGGAGCTCCTTGAGGGCTTTCTCCTCCCGGTCGCGATAGGCCACGAACATGTAACCGTTCTTATGCCACTCGATGTCGTCGCCCCGCTTCTCCTTCCAGGTCGAGAAGATTTCAAGCGACCGAAGACAGATGCGGATCTTGGCCGGGTCGGAATGGGTCGCCCGGATTCCTCCGATGGCCCCTTTGTTCGATCCCTGGCCGACGCTGGGCATCCGGTCGAGGACGAGCACTTTGAGGCCGCTTTCGGCCATGGCCAGGGCGGCCGGCGTGCCGACGCTTCCGGCGCCGATGATGATGACGTCGTAGAAGGTCAAGGTCTTAGTAGCGTCCACGGTCGCCTCCTTCTTTCGCCGGGCCGGATTCGCTTCCGGCGAAGGTGCCCAGCGGCACCTCCATGAACAACGGCCGTTTCGGCTGGTCGACGATGTCCTTCTCCGGAACGCCTTCCTCCCGGAACAGGCGATGGACGAGGGCCGTGCATGTCTTGGCCCCGCAGGAGCCCATCCCGGCCCGGGTGACGGCCTTGATCGCGCTGATGTCCCGGAATCCGCGGCGGATGAGAGCCCGGATTTCTCCGGCCGTGACCCGCTCGCAGCGGCAGACGATGACGTCGTCGGCCGTCCGCTCGACATACTGGTCCATGGGCTTGGTGACGTCGCCCTCCTGGACACGAATGCCGGCGATCTTTTTGGCGATGTCCTTGGGGACTTTCAGCTTGACGAGCACCGTCCGGTCATTGGCCTTGATCGCCCGGATTCCGACGACCTCAACTTCGCCCAGGTCGGAGGCCTCGGTGTCGAGAACATGGACCCGGTCGCCGACTTCGATGCTGTCCTTGAGGAATTCGTAGGGGATCGTTACCGTCGGGAATTCCGGATCTTTCCGGTAATCGACTAGAGAGACGGCCAGCCCGGGGCAGATCGTGACGCATTTTTCGCAGCCGGTGCAGCCTTTGGCCGGGTCGGGGACTTCGAAGCAGGGAAGGCCCCGGATATCGTCGGCATGGATATGGATCAGGTTCCGCGGGCAGACCGTTGTGCAGGGATCGCAGGGGATTTCCTGGATGCAGTGGAGGACGGGGAAGACGCCCGTCTCTGCCTGGGGCAGCGCCTCGGGGACGGTTTTCCCAGGCCGGGATTTCAGGATGTCGGCGGTCGTATACCACTCGGGGGCGATCTCGCCGACGTCCCGGCCCATCGACTTGAGGATCTCCAGGCCCCGGATCTTGCCGGAGAAGATCGCGGCCGAAGCTTCGGCGATCTCCTCGGCGTCGCCGGCGGCGAATGTGGTCAGGCCGAATTCCCGGGCCTTGGTGTAGAATTCGTCGACCGGGTCGAGGCCGATGGCGATCAGGACCGTGTCGCAGGCGAACGATTTTTCCGTGCCGGGCACGGGTTTCCATTTGTCGTCCAGGCGGGCGATCGTCACGGATTCGACGGAGTTTGTCCCATTGGCGCTGAGGACCGTGTGAGAGGTGTAGATCGGGACGCCGAACCGCTGGAGCTTGTCCTTGTGGACTTTGTATCCGCTGCATTCGGGCAGGGCTTCGACCAACCCGGCCACCGGAATCCCGGCTTGGAGGGCGTGGTACCCGGCGATTAGACCGACGTTGCCGCCGCCGACGATGAACAGGCGGCCGGCCGAACGGACGAGGTCGCGATTGACCAGGGTCTGGAAAGCGCCGGCGCCGTAAACGCCGGGCAGGGTGTTCCCGGGGAAGGCCAGGGATTTTTCCCGGGCGCCCGATGTCACCAGGAGCACCTCGGGATTGACCTGAATGTAGCGCTTTCCATCCTTGAGGATGCCGACTTTCTTGTCGCTGAAGACGGCCAAAGCGGTGCTTTGCAGCCAGATCTGGACGCTGGGATAAGTTCGGAGCTCGTTTTCCAGCTTGGTCGCGATGTCGATGCCCCGGGTCCCGGCGAAGACCGCGTCATAAGACCCGAAGAACCGGTGAGTTTGGAGGACGAGCTTACCGCCGAGGCGGTGCTTATCGTCGATGAGGAGGGCGGAAACGCCGCGCTTTCCGAACTCGATTGCGGCGGAGAGGCCGGCCGGTCCGCCGCCGATGATAAGCACCGGAACGGAAATCTCCTCGATGGGCGTCAACCGGGCCGACCCCGAAACGGGCGGCAGGACGGGAAGCCCGTCCACGGGCTCGAGCTTCTGGCCCGGTTTGACCAGCTCCATGCAGGCTTTGACCGGGAGGCCGTCGGCCAGGACGAGGCATTGGGCGCACTGCCCGTTGGCGCAGAAGATGCCCTGGGGAGCGCGGTCCTTGTGGTGGTAGCTGAAGGTCCGTTCGCCGTGGGCGAACAGGGCCGAGGCGATGGTTTCCCCGGCCCGGGCCGTAATCGGCTTTCCTTTCCAGGTGACCGTGACGGTCTCGGCCGCGGGCGGAGTCAGGATGGGATGTTTATGAATGCGATAGTCGCTCACGATTGACTCCTTGCTCGTCCGCCCGGCGCGGATCCGGGCCGAATCGAGCCCGAAATTATATCACATTTTCTTACCAGAAACGCGATTTCCCGAAAGCCGGCCTTGTGATATCCTCTTCCTTCCGTCATGGGTATCCTAGAAGTTCTCTTCGGTCGCCGCTTTCCCTTCAAATTCGTCTACCATGAGGAATACTGGATGCTGAATACCGGAAAACACGTTTTCCCGGTCCGCAAATACCGGCTGATCCAGGAGAAGCTGGCTGCTCTCGGGGCCCGGAAAGAAGATTTTCTCGAGCCCTCGCCCGTCTCGGCCGAGACCCTCCAGCTCGTGCATGCGGAAAAATATGTCCGGAGGATTTTCTCCGGAACGCTGGCCAAGGATGAGCTCCAAGCCCTGGAGCTGCCGTTTTCGCAGGAATTGGTTTCGTTCGCTCTGCTGAGCGTCGGCGGCACGATTTTGGCGGCCGAAAGCGCCCTGAACGACGGGCTGTGCGTCCACGTCGGCGGCGGATTCCACCATGCCTTTGCCGATCACGGCGAAGGCTTCTGCCTCCTCAATGACACGGCCGTCGCGGTCGAAAAGCTCCAGCGGGAAGGTCGCGTCGGGCGGGTGATGATCGTCGACTGCGACGTCCACCAGGGGAACGGGACGGCCGCGATTTTCGAAAACCGGGCCGACGTCTTCACCTTCTCGATTCACCAGATGGACATCTATCCGTCGGAAAAAATGACCAGCACCCTGGACATCGGACTATGGTCGGGCGACGGCGACCGGGCGTACCTCGAGGCCATGCGGGCGCATTTCCCCCAAATATATAAGGACTTCCGGCCGGACCTGGTTTTCTACCTGGCCGGGGCCGATCCCCTTGAAGGGGATCAGCTGGGCGGCCTGGCCGTGACGAAAGCGGGATTGATGACCCGGGACCGGATCGTCCTCGAGGAAGCCTTGCTCTTGAAAATCCCGGTCGTGATCCTCCTGGCCGGAGGATACGCCCATGACCCGGCCGAGACGACCGAAGTCCATATCAACACGATCCGGACGGCCGTGGTGATGAAGCGCCGGGCCTCGCGCCAGATCCTGCGCGATGAGGCGGCCGCCGCCGCGGAGCCGACGCGCTTTCGGCCTTAGCTTGGATTACCGCACGTTTCGCGGGCGGCCGGGGAAATAATGAGAAAGGCAAAGACAAAATGCAAAAAGCAAAAGACTTGAAAGCCGATCAACGTGAAAAGCTACTCAGAGCATTGAAATCCCGTTTCGAGAAAAACATGGGCCGCCATAAAAGTATCGAATGGGCGAACGTGCAAGCCAAGCTGGAAGCCAATCCGGATAAGCTGTGGTCACTCAATGAAATGGAAAAGACCGGCGGTGAACCGGATGTTTGCGGTTATGACAATAAGACAGGCGAGTACATTTTTTATGATTGCGCGCCTGAAACGCCCGGGGGCCGCAGAAATGTCTGTTATGACCGGGAAGCGCTGGAGTCGAGGAAAGAGCATAAACCAAAGAACAGCGCCATCGGCATGGCCGCCGACATGGGCATCGAGCTTTTAACGGAAGCGCAATATCGAAAGCTGCAGAAGCTTGGAACGTTCGACGGGAAAACATCGAGTTGGGTGAAAACACCGTCTGATATCAGAAAGCTCGGCGGCGCCCTCTTCGCCGATTTCCGATACGGCCATGTCTTCGTGTATCACAACGGAGCGGAATCCTATTATGGCGTCCGGGGATTCCGCGGTATGCTGCGGATTTGAATATTGATCATACCGCCGAAGTAAAAATTAAGAATGCCCGAATTCTTCTTTAAGCCGCGCCGGCTTTCTTCTTAATCATCTCCGCCCAGGCCCGGGCGCTCTCGATCTCGCCCTCAAACAGCGGGCCCTCTTTGCCTTTGACATGGAAGGCCTGGGGTTCGGTCACCATCAGAGCGCCCGCGCCGGCCAGGGCTTTGGAGATTTTTCCCGCGGCGTCGCCGTGGATGAATAATTTGACCCGAGTATCGAACGCGGCGGCTTTGACTTTGGTCAATTGCCCGGCCCGGAGGGCGCCGAGAAAAGCAATCGTCTTTTCCGAGGGCTTCCAGCCGAGAATCGGGCTGCCGACGACGAGCAGATCAATGCCGGAAAGCTCCTCGGGACGGACGTCGGCCGCGGCGACGGCCCGGGCGCCGAGGGTTTCCGCGATCGCCTCCGCGATTTTCTTGGTGTTGCCGAACGTCGTATCGTAGATAACAAGCGCTTTCATGGATTAAGTGTCGCGTTTCCGAATTATTTTGTCAAATTCCCGATATCCCATCACGCGACACCGCCGGGGAGCTCGAGGGGGGCGGCGAGGCCCCCCTCGGGGGTTCAGCGAAGCGCCGAAGGGGGACCTTGAGTCCCCCTTGGAAGTGGCCCGTCTCCACGAAAATCACAGCTAAGAATTTATAAGACGGGCCACTAGGGCTCCTTGATGGTCCCCTTGACGCTCACTTCCTTGTGGGCCCCTTTGGTCGTGTGCAGGCGCAGACCATCCCGTTCCGGCAGCCAGACCTCCGCCAGGATGTAGACGGTGATGTACTCGGAATAGGATGGAGCGAAGTCGCCGACCATGTGGAAGACGACCTTCGGGTCGGTTTCGGGCGGATCGGGCCGGGTCATCTTCTCGATGACGGGAAGGACGGTTTCGGCGCCGGTCGATTCCCGGCGAAGGGTCAGCGTCCCGTCGTCTTTCCATTCCAGGAAATATTCGCCGGCCGGGAAATTCTTCCCGGCGGCTTTAAAGGGAAACGAGAACTTGAACAGGTTCGCTCCCTGGGCTCCAAGACAGCCCAGGATGAGAAAAACGGCCGCGGCTGCGGCGACCGGTCGGATCAGGCGTTTCATGAGCATCCTCCTTAATTCAAGACCCTCGGCTCAGTCGAAGAGCGGAGCCGACTCGCCGCCGGCCGCGTACTCGGCGGTCGGGACACCGTTTTTCACTGCATCTTCCATCCCTTCGACGAACGTATCGATCTCCTCGAGCGTGGTGTAGACGTTCGGCGAGACGCGAAGGGCCTGGTAATCGTAGACCTGGTTGGGCGGGGCGCCTCCGACCAACGGAACGACCACGATCCTGTACTTCGAGGTGAGGAACCGGGCCAAGTCCCGCACATCGATTCCCTCGATGTGGACAGCGGCCACGCCCCAGGCCTCGGCCGGCTCTCCGAGGTTGGTCAGTACCTTGACCCGGGTATGGGCCTTGAGGGCGTTGGCCCAGCGGAGCGTCAGGTAGCGAAGGCGGGCGGCCTTGCGCTCGCCGCCGATCGCCTGGTGGAAGGCCAGGGCTTCGCCGAGAGCGGCCCGGATGCCCCAGGGATGCGTCCCGATGGCTTCGAATTTGCGGATGTCGCCGTCCTGTTGTTCGGGAGCGGCCTGCAACGGCCAGAACTTCGGGATCATGTCCTTCCGGACATAAAGGCAGCCGTTGCCGATCGGGGCCATCAGCCACTTGTGGAGGCTGACCCCGTAGGCGTCGCATTCGAGGTCGCGGAGCTTGAAGGGGAACTGTCCCAGGGCGTGGGCCCCGTCGACGATCGTGACGATCCCCTTCGAGCGGGCGAACTGGGACAGCCGCCGGACCGGGAACATTTGAGCGGTGAGGTTCGTGACGTGGCAGAAATGGAACACTTTCGTCCGGGGGGTGACGGCCTCGACGAACATCCGGTAAAGCTGGTCCTGGGTCGCGGGGACCTGAAATTGAAGACGGGTCACCTTGATCCCCTGCCGCCGCATCCGCTGGTCCCAGGTCGTCAGCATCCGGGGATAATCCTGCTCGGTCGTGATGACCTCGTCGCCCGGCGCGAGGTCGATCCCGTTCTGGGCGATCTGGAGGGATTCGCTTGCGCCCCGGGTGAGGGCCAGCTCTTCCTGGTCGCAGCCGAATTCCGCGGCCATCCGCTTCCGGATCACCGGGATGCCGTCGGCGACCATCGCCTGGTAGCGGACCGGGAGGAGGTTGATCGTTTCCAGGTAGCGGAACTCCGCCTCGAGGACCACCCGGGGGCAGGGCGCGGTGAAGCCGTTGTTCAGATTGATCAGGGTCCGGTCGAGCTTGTAGGCCAGCTGAACCTCCCGCCAGTAGAACTCATCCGCGGCGACTTCCGCCGGCGTCCGGCCGGCGACCGTTTGAGATGCGGCTTCGACCCGTTCGAGCCCGCCGGTTGCGGCGGCCAAGCCGAGAACTCCGCAGGAACGAAGAAATGCGCGTCGGCTCCAGGAATCAGGTTGCATGGGGATCCTCCTCGTCAAGGTGGGAGTATTATTAGCCCATTTCGGCCACTGCGGTCAAATTACCCGTGCGGGACGTTTTCTTTAGCCACCGGGATTGGGATACAATGACCTTCCGTCATTCCTGTCAAGGAGAGATTCAAGATGTTTAAAACCAGCGTTTACGTCGAGCGGCGGCGCCGCCTCCTGTCGAACGGTCTTTCGGGCTTGGCCCTGTTTTTGGGCAACGAGGAAAGCCCGATGAATTATTTGGACAACACGTTCGGATTCCGCCAGGACAGCACCTTCCTTTATTATTTCGGCTTGGACCGGCCGGGCTTGGCCGCCGTCGTCGATTTCGACGCGGGGACGGAGACGCTGTACGGCGATGATTTCACCGTCGACGACATCGTCTGGCGCGGGCCCCAGCCGACGATCGCCGAGCAAAGCGCGGCCGTTGGCGTCACCCGGACCGCGACGCTCGCCCGCTTGGCCGAGCTTCTGGGGGCCGCCCGCAAAACCGGCCGCCAGATTCACGTCCTTCCTCCTTACCGGGCGGAGAACACCCTGAAGCTCCGGCGCCTCATCGGGCTCAATCCCGACCAGGCCTCCCGCAAAGCTTCGGTTGAGCTGATCCGGGCGGTCGTCGAGCAGCGGGCCGTCAAAGGGCCGGAAGAAATCGCCGAAATCGACAAGGCCGTCGACATCTCCACGGAAATGCACCTTGCGGCCATGCGGATGGTCCGGCCCGGGATCACGGAGTCCGATATCGCCGCCGAAGTCCGCCGGGTCGCCCTGGCCGCGGGGGGCGACGTATCCTTCCCGATCATCGCCACGATTCACGGCGAGACGCTCCATAATCATTTTCACGGGAACCGCTTGAAGAAGGGGGACCTGTTTCTTCTCGACGCCGGAGCCGAAAGCCCCTGTCATTATGCCGGGGACCTGTCCAGCACGATGCCGGTCGATGCGAAATTCACCTCCCGTCAACGCGACATCTACGACATCGCCCTGGCCGCCCATGACGTCGCAGCCGGCGCGCTGCGTCCCGGAGTCAATCACCTCGACGTCCATCTCCTGTCTTGCCGGACGCTGGTCGAAGGGCTCAAGATCATCGGCTTGATGAAGGGCGACCCGGATGAGGCGGTCCAAGCCGGGGCCCATGCCTTGTTTTTCCCCTGCGGCGTCGGCCATATGATGGGCCTGGACGTCCACGACATGGAGGACTTGGGCGAGGTCTACGTCGGCTACGAAGGCCGGCCGAAGTTCACCCAGTTCGGGTTGAAATCCCTCCGCCTGGCCCGTCCCCACAAGCCGGGTTTCGTCGTGACCATCGAGCCGGGTATCTATTTCATCCCCCAGCTGATCGATCTCTGGAAGGCGGAAAAGAAGCACGCGGAGTTCATCGTGTACGACAAGGTCGAGAAGTTCCGGGGCTTCGGCGGGCTTCGGAACGAGGAAGATTTTCTCATCACGGCCAAGGGCCGCCGCCGGCTGGGCAAGCCGAAGCCGAAAACGGCCGACGAAGTCGAAGCGATCCGGGCCGAGCCGCGGACAATAATGTGGGCGACGAATGCGAATTGTGATATAAACAGGGAATTCTTTTCGAGGGAGGCATCGCGGAAATGAGGAGGCAGGCTTTAATATTTCTTGTCATTGCCGGCTTGCTTGCGGTCTCGGCGACCGCCCAAGCTCCTCCCGAAAAAAAATCCGCATTTACCTGGACCTTCAGCGAGCGGATCCGCCAGGAATCGTCCGATAACGTCACCAGCCTCAACGAGCAGGCCGCTGACGGCAGTGCTTATGTCCGGTTCCGCACCAGCCTGGGCCTCCAATGGAAGGTCGCGTCCGGGTTTGACCTCGCCGTCCGGCTGACGAACGAAAACCGGTATTACCTGGTCCCCAAATCCGATCCCCGGATCAAAAAGAATTTTGATGCCCACGAAGTCTTTTTTGACGCCCTGAACTTGAAATGGGCAAAACCTCTGGGTTTTCCCTTCACTTTGACCATCGGCCGGCAGGATATCCAGCTCGGCGAGGGCTTTGTGATCATGGACGGCGGGCCGCTCGACGGCTCCCGGTCGGCGTATTTCAACGCCGTTCGGGTGGATTGGCCGACGGGCGGGAAAAGCGTCTTGACGGGATTCTACTTGTTCCAGCCCCGGACCGACACGGCTCTGCCGGTCATCAACGATTGGGGCCAGGCGATGGTCGAGCAAGCCGAGGAAGGGTACGGCGCGTACTGGACGGGTTTTGCCGGAAAGACAACGGTCGAAGGGTACCTGTTCCGCAAGAACATCCGGGCTTATGGCAGCCTGCCGGAAGCGGGCATCAATACGTTCGGCGGCCGGGTTCGGGCGCCGTTGGCCGAACGATGGAGCCTCACGGCTGAAGCCGCGGTCCAATCCGGAAAGCTCCGGAGAGGATTCGGCGGATATGTTCACATCGACCATGAAACCGGGGCGAAATTTCCCTTGCCGGCCCAGCTCGTTTTCGGCGGAATTTTCCTCAGCGGCGACGACCCGGCTTCCGCGGACCGGATCGAAGGCTGGGATCCCGCCTTCTCCCGCTGGCCGAAATGGAGCGAATCGCAGATTTACCTGTTCGCCAAGGAAACCCGGCCGGCGTATTGGACAAACCTGACGTCCCTTTACGGGACGGCCGTATTCTCCTTCGCCGAGAACGCCCGGCTCCTGCTCACGTGGCATGAGCTTCGCGCGCCGGAATACTCCATCCCGACCGCGTTCCTCAGCGGGTCGGGGAAGAAGCGGGGAAGCCTGTTTATGGCCCGCCTGAACTATGAGATCAACCGGAATATCCAGGGCCACTTGGTCTGGGATTACTTCCGGCCGGGGAATTATTATTTCGATGGCGCCCAGCCGTATTCCTGGGTTCGCTTCGAGCTCTTATTCCGTTATTAGGGAGAATGATCCATGGCCTGGAAAATCGCCGCTCTAGCCGCATATGTCCTGCTCATTTTTTACGTAGCCGTGTCTCGGGGGAAGAAAACCAAGTCGTTCAACGATTTTTTTCTCGGCGGAGGGGCGATCGGGCCGTGGATGACGGCCTTCACCTACGGGGCGGCCTATTTTTCGGCCGTCATCTTCATCGGCTTCGCCGGGAAAATCGGCTGGGGATTCGGCTACAGCGGATTATGGATCGCCGTCGGGAACGCTCTGGTCGGGGTTCTGGCCGTCTGGTGGATCATGGGCGTCCGGATCAAGAATATTTCGAGAGAACTCGGAGTCGCGACCATGCCGGAATATCTGGCCAAGCGGTACGACAGCCGTTTTCTCAAGGTGTTCTCCTCGGTCGCGATCTTCGTCTTCCTGATTCCATACTCGGCGGCCGTGTTCATCGGGCTATCCTATCTGTTCAAAAGGAATTTCGGGCTGGACTACGTCCCGGCCCTCATTTTCATGGGCGTTCTGACCGCGATTTATCTCGTCCTCGGCGGATACAAGTCGATGACGATGCTGGACGTCATTTTCGGAGTTTTGATGCTGATCGGCGGCGGCGTCCTTCTCATCAGCATCCTCTCCAAGACCGGAGGATTCGGCCCGGCGACGGCCGGTCTTCAGGCGATTGACCCGAGGCTGACCGAGATCGTCGGCCCGCCGGGGTTGTGGCCTTTGTTCTCCCTCGTCTTTCTAACCTCGGTGGCCCCGTTCGGCATGCCCCAGCTGCTCCAGAAATTCTACGCGGTGAAGGACAAACGCTCCGTAAAAATCGGAATGATCGTCTCGACGGTTTTCGCCCTCGTCCTCTCGGGGATCGCCTATTTCTCCGGGAGCGTCATCCGGCTGTTCCTGTCCCCGGAGACCGCCCCGGCCGTCTTCCCCGGCGGAAAGCCGGACTTCGATGCCTTGATGCCCGAGATGATGTCGATCGCCGTCCCGGACACTTTTTCGATCCTCATTCTTCTCCTGATCCTTTCGGCCTCGATGTCGACTCTGGCGGCTCTCGTTCTGATTTCCAGCTCGGTCGTGGCCAAGGATCTTTATGCCGGATTCATCAATCCCCGGATCTCGGACCGGAACCTGATGCTGATGATGCGAATTCTCAGCGCGACGTTCGTCCTCCTTTCGGTCATTCTCGCTTATATCCGGCCGGCGACGATCGTCTCGATCCTGGGGATTTCCTGGGGGGCGATCGGTTCCGTGTTCTTGGGTCCCTTCGTCTGGGGGATCCTGAATAAAAAGGTCAATCGGAACGGGGCGATCGTTTCCGCGATTTTGGGGCTGGGGATCTGCCTGTTCTTTTACATCCGGGGGATGGCTTCGCCCGAAGCGGGGACGATCGGGATGGTCGTCTCGCTGGTTGCCTGCCCGCTCTTCAGCTTGATTCCGGCCAAACGAGTCGATATCGGTTTAAATTAGGGCTCTCTTCCATATTGCGTGAGTAGAGATTTGAGGTTATGGCGGCTAGAGCGAACATCGTCCGGATTAGGCTTTTCTTGATGCCTGGCCTTGCCGTCCTACATGAGCCTTGCGAATTAGGGCTGCTTGGGTAGCCGGACCTCTTGAGGGAAAACCCAATTAGGGTTTTCCCTCAACGGGCGGCGGGAGTCCCGCCCGCCCTGCTCCCTTTCCAATGTGACATAACGCCATGACCAATGCTAGCGTTGACACACACCACGACTCCAAATACGTATTTTCCTGAGAGACGCGTGAGCGAAAGGCGCCATATTCTCGGAATCTCATACCCACACAAACTGGAAGAGTACCAAAATTAAAATCCGCGGAGGGTGGTGCTGTCCCGGCGGGGGAGCCCGCCTTTCGGCTCCCGCTTGAGGACGACGTAGGCGATTCCCCGCGCGTCGCAATACGCCTTCTTTTCCGGCCGGTCACCGTCCTCGTTAACGATGAAAATATCGGGTTTCAAAGCCTCGATCTCCGGAGCGGCGTCCATCCACCCTTCGCCAGTGCCCAGGACGGCCCGGGCGACGTGCCTGACCGCCCGGACCATGTAGAGCCGCTCGTTCTGCCGGAATTTCGGGTGGCCCGGGCCTTTAAGCGCGAGGATCGTCTCGTCCCGGCCGACCGAAACCGTCAGCTCGCCGAACGACGCCGCTTCCTCGAAAAACCGGACGTGCCCCGAATGGAAATAATCGTAACAGCCGGAAACGATGACTTTTTTTCGTGGGGACGGAGCCGTCAAATCGTCTTCCGGAACGGGGAATCCGGCCAGGTCCGGCTCCGGGACAAGGCGGTATTCGATCCCGACGCCGGCCGAAAACGTTCTCTTTTCCGCGGCGTCGTCTTCGGGAAGCATGGCCCAGACCGTGTTCCCCGGAGGTCCGACGTCGGGCAGGACGTGGGCGCTCTTCATCGGCGGCCCGATTTCCGCCCGGTCGATGAATCGCAGAGCCCGGACAAGATACAGCCGCTCCATTTCGGGGAACCGGGGCGGCCGGCCGGTCAGGAGGGCGACGGTCTCGTCCGGCCAAAGGAGGACGCGGACGAGGCCGCGCTTGGCCGCCTCTTCCAGAAACCGGACAGGCCTCGAGCCGAAGCCGTCGAAGCTGCCGGTTACGATTACGGTTTTCACCTCGGAGGGATCAATCGACGGTTTTCAGCCCGGCCTTTTTCCGCAGGTACTGGTTTTTGATCCAGGGGTAGGTCTTTCCCAGGCCGACCTTCAGCGGCGTGTTCGGCTCCCAGCCGAGGACTTTCTTGATGAACGTGTTGTCGGAATTGCGCCCGCCGACGCCCTGGGGCGCGGCCAGATCGTAGATCCGTTTCACTTTCACTTCGGCGATCGATTCGATAATCGACACGAGCTCATTGACGGAGACGAGCTCCGACGTGCCGAGGTTGATCGGCGTGGCGATCAGCTCGTCGCAGTGGGTGATCATGTCGATGCCCTTGACGCAGTCGCTGATGTACTGGTAGCTCCGGGTCCGGGTGCCGTCGCCCCAGATCTTGATCTCTTTCGTCCCGTTGTCGATCGACTGGATGATCTTCCGGCAGAGGGCCGCGGGGGCCTTTTCCCGGCCGCCGTCCCATGTTCCCCACGGGCCGTAGACGTTGTGGAACCGGGCGATGAAGGTTTTAAACCCGCGCTCGGCCCAGTATTCCTGGCAGAACATCTCGGAGATGAGCTTCTCCCAGCCGTAACCGCGCTCGGACATCGCCGGATAAGCGTCCGATTCCTTCAGGGCGGTGATCTTCGGGTTTTTCTGCAGCTCGGTATTGTAAACGCAGGCCGAGGACGAATAGAAGTACCGGCTGACGCCGGCTTTCCAGGCGGATTCGACCATATGGGTGTTGATGAGAACCGACCGCAGGCATTCGATCCGGAACCGCTCGATGAAGCCCATCCCGCCCATATCGGCGGCCAGCTGGTAGACCTCATCCATGCCTTCGACCGCCCGGCGGCAATTCTTCTCCTGGCTCAGGTCGAGGCAAAGACATTCAACTCCCGGGGTTCGCTGATACCATTCCGAGAGGGGCTTTTTATCCACGCCGCGGATGTTCGTGAAACCCTTGTCCTTGAAGTACCGGCAGAGCGATCCGCCGATGAATCCCCCGGCTCCGCAGACGAGGATGCGGGTGTTTTTATCCACCGCCTGAAGCTTGGGCGTTTTCTTTGTCGGGGACATGGTGACCTCCCGTGGGGATGAATTCGAGCCGCTTCAATTTATGCCAGGTCCATTCGTTCGTCAAGAGAAAGCCGGGGCAGTGGAGCTCTCTTATTGTTAGGACGAAAGTCTCCGCTCGAAGACGTTCCGCACCCGGGACATCCAATCGGCAATATCCTCGCGGCTCGTTCCGGAGGCGGCGACGGCCGGCTCAAGGTAGATGTCGATCCGGCCGGGGCGCAGCATCCGGCTTCCTTTCCGCATGATCCGATAGCTCCCGACTTGGATGATCGGCAGGATGTCCAACCCGGCCGCCTGAGCCAGGAGAAAACCGCCGCGCTTGAAGGGACCGAGATTTCCGTCAGGCGTCCGTGTCCCCTCGGGAAAGACGATAAAAGAAAATTCTTCGCGGGCCCGGATGAATTCGCCCGCCCGGGCAAGGCTGGCCGTCGCTTTTCGGGGATTGACCCGGTTGATGGGGATTTGGCCGATCTTCCGGATCATCCAGCCGTACACGGGCCAGCGGAAATGGCCTTCCTCCTCGAGCGTTCGGGCAAAACCGGGAAAGCGGGCATAAAAGACGAGCGGGTCGAGAAGGTTGACGTGGTTCATCATCAGGATGTACCGACGGCCCGGCTCGAAGTTATCCCGGCCGTGGAGCCGGAGCCGAACGCCGGCCATAAAGAGAACCGCCCGGCAGCCGGATTTGATAACCCGTTCCAGCCCGGGGCCGCGGTACACGAGGGCGACCGCCAGGATCGCCAGGCAGACGAAGATGAAAACAGGAAAAGCCGCGGCCCAGAGGAGAGCGGAACGGACGATGTTCAGGACGCGGATCATCCGAGAAAGGTCAATTCCTGCGGCAGGACTTTGATGCGCAGGGGAGATTCGCCCAGGACTTCGCCGTCGGCCATCACTTTCAGAGGCGGGGTTCCGGTGATCATCATGTCCGCCGCCTGGATGATGTCCACCTTGGGATGGGACGCATGAGTTCCGGAAAAAACCCGCTTGAAAATCTGGAGGATCTCCCGCCGGTTGACGTCGCGGAAAATGACGAGATCGGCCTTCCCGTCGGCGGTGGCCGCGTGGGGGGCGATTTTCATCCGGCCGCCGGTGTACTGGGAATTGGAGACGACCAGGGCGCTGTCCTCGACCGTCCAGGAGCGCCCTCCGGCTTCGATTTCGATCTTGTTGTTCATTCCCCGGGCGAGACGGATCAGGACGGCCAGGCTGTAGCCCAGTTTGCCGAAAACTTTCAGCCAGTCGTTGGTCAGCTTCAGGATGTCGGTGATGAGGCCGGCGCCGATGATATTGAGCGAGTACCGCCGCTCCGTCTTTCCCTCCAGCTGGAACTCGAATTCGATCAAGTCGACTTTCAGCTTTCGGCCCGAGGTGAACCGGCGAAGGGCTTCTTCGGGGGTTTCGATCCCGAAGTCCCGGAGGAAGGAATTTCCGGTGCCGGCCGGGATCAGCCCGATTTCGGGCACGAAGGGCGGGCGGCCGTGAATGTACAGGCCGTTGATCACTTCGAACGGCGTTCCGTCGCCGCCGAGACAGAGCACCCGGTCGAATTTTTCCCGGGCGGCTTCGCGGCCGAGCTGAAAAGCGTGGCCGGGAAAATCGGAAATCCGGACTTCGAGGTCCGGATAGGCCTCCCGAAGCCGCGGCTCGATCCGGGCGAAGACCTTCTCTCCGCGGCCGTGCCCGGCGACCGGGTTGACGATCAGCATCGTCCGGGAATTTCCGTTCATGGTTCATGATATATCATGGGTTCGTTAGAATTTCAAACGAC
This sequence comes from Candidatus Aminicenantota bacterium, assembly GCA_963783665.1. Lineage (GTDB taxonomy): Bacteria > Acidobacteriota > Aminicenantia > Aminicenantales > UBA4085 > JAAZPG01. The sequence goes on from CAWANZ010000003.1 coordinate 669,677, forward strand.
TCCCTTGAGAGGGCCGGGATGACGTATACTCTCTCCTGAAATCTGCGAGGAGGAGGACTGGCCATGAAATGGAAAAAAATCGCTTCGTCGGTTTCGGGTTGGGCCGGCATCGGATGGCTCGCTCTCGCCGTGCAAGCGCCCGTCTTCGGCGCGGCCGCCGCGGCCCGGGAGTATTCCGTCTTTTCGCCGGATAAAAAGATCGAATTCAAGCTGACGGCCGGCTCCGACCTCCGATATGCCGTGAATTACGAGGGACGGCCGCTTGTCGCTTCTTCCTCGATCTCGATGACCATCGATTCGGGCGGTCCCCGGATCCTCGGCCGTGGGGTGAAGGTAAAAAGCGAGAAGCGCCGGTCGGTTGACGATATCCTGAAGCCGGTCGTCCGGCAGAAGGCGGCCGCGATCTCCGACCGGTTCAACGAATTGGCCATCCGTTTCGCCGGCGATTATGGCCTGACCATCCGGGTTTACGACGATGGGGCCGCTTACCGGTTCGAGACGTCGTTGCCGGGACCGGTCACGGTCGTATCCGAACAGGTCGAATTTGTCTTCCCCGGAAATCCTCAGGCCTGGTTTCCGGAAGAAGAGAGCTTCCAGACGCATTCCGAACGAAAGTTCCTCTCCGTTTCGCTCAACGACGTCACCGAGAAGCGGTTCGCTTCTTGTCCGGTCGTCGTCAACCCGGCCGGCGGCCCCAAGGTCGCCGTCACCGAAGCCGACTTGGAGGACTATGCCGGGATGTACCTGGCCGGCGAGGCCGGAGCGCCCGGGAAGCTGGTCGGACGGTTTCCGGCTTATCCCCTGAAAGAAGAGGCGAAAAACGACCGGAACGTTCCGGTCACGGAGCGGGCGCCGTACCTTGTTAAAACGGCGGGCCGGCGGACCTATCCCTGGCGGGTGTTGCTGATCGCCGCCCGGGATGGGATTTTGATCGAGAGTCCGCTCGTTTACCGCCTGGCCAAACCCGCGTCCGGGGATTTCTCCTGGGTGAAGCCGGGCAAGGTCGCCTGGGACTGGTGGAACGCCCTCAATCTGGCCGGGGTCGATTTCCGGGCCGGGGTCAATACCGAGACTTACAAGCACTTCATCGACTTTGCCGCCGAACACAAGATCGAATATGTCATTTTGGACGAAGGCTGGTATAAGCTGGGCGATCTTCTATCGGTTGTTCCGGCCGTGAACGTCGAGGAAATCGTCGCCTACGGAAAGGCCAAGGGCGTCGGCATCATCCTCTGGGCGATCTGGAAAACGCTCGACGATCAGCTCGAAAAGGCGATGGACCGGTTCTCCGCCTGGGGAATCGCCGGCCTCAAGGTCGATTTCATGCAGCGGGACGACGCCTGGATGGTCAATTACTATTACAAAATCGCGGCCGAGGCCGCCAAGCGGCGGTTTCTCCTGGATTTTCACGGAGCTTACAAGCCGACCGGCTTGTACCGGACTTTTCCCAACGTCCTGACCTCCGAAGGGGTAATGGGGCTGGAGCACAACAAGTGGAGCCGGGACATCACTCCGGAGCATGACGTCACCCTGCCCTTCACCCGGATGGCCGCCGGGCCGATGGATTATACCCCCGGGGCCATGGTCAACGGCGGGATGAGGAATTTCCAGGTAATCTATAATCAACCGATGAGCCAAGGGACCCGGTGCCACCAGCTGGCGATGTATGTGGTTTACGAAAGTCCGCTCCAGATGCTGGCCGATACGCCGACCAACTACCGGCGCGAGCCGTCCTGTCTGGACTTCCTTTCCCGGGTTCCCACGGTCTGGGACGAAACCCGGGTTCTCGAGGCCAAGATCGGGGATTACGTTCTCGCCGCCCGCCGGAGCGGGGCCGACTGGTATGTCGGGGCCATGTCCGACGAGAAGGCTCGGGAGCTCGTCCTGGACCTTTCCTTCCTGGGGGAGGGTTCATTTGAGATGAGCCTTTTCGAGGATGGTCCGAACGCCGACCGCAACGGAAACGATTTTCAGAAAGTGGCAAAGACGGTGACCCGGGCCGACAAGCTGACCCTCAAGCTCGCCCCCGGAGGCGGCGCCGCAGCGACGTTACGACCTCTTGGTCGATAACGTCTGCGGCGCCTGTACTCTCATTGCGGCGCTTTGGCCTCGCTTGATGAGTGCGGGGCCGATTGCGTATTACGACCTCTTGGTCGCTGATCACGTCGCTTTTCAAGGGGTGTCTCCCTGCCCCTGTCGGCTAGCCGTCACCTGAATTCATATCACCCCCCGGCTCATCGGGCTTGATGATTGCTTAAAAGGAAGGCCCTGGTCTATATTGATAGTCGGCGCATTGCTGTCAAAGGCCTTTTAAAAGGGACTGGAAATGAACAGACGAGTTGAAGGGACTTTGCCCCGGAGCTGCCGGACCTCAGGGTTCACCCTCCTGGAGGTGCTTGTCGTCCTGGCCGTCTTCGGGATTTTATCTTTCGCCGCTTATCCGAGCGTCAAGAACTCCCTGGAAATCCGGGGATTCGATAATGCCGGCCGCGATATCCTCACGACTCTGCAGATGGCCAAGTGGCAGGCCGTTACTTCCAAATATTTTCACCGGGTCCGGTTTGCCCAGGAGGGAGGCGGTTGGACCTACCGGGTCGAGATCGAGCGGCCCTACGGGACCTGGACCTTGAAGGCGGGCCAGTCGGTCAAGCGCGTGCCGAGGGAATTCAGCCTCGTCCTCACGCTTCCGGCCGACGGGACCGTCGTCTATAACACAACCGGTTTTGTCTCCAATTTCGACAGCACAAAAAATTCGATCGCTCTTTCCTCTTCGCGGCTGACGTTGCTGGGAGAGCCGAACATCCGGCTCGTCCGGTTCTTCGCCAGCGGCTCGACGCAATTCATCAAGCAGACAACCACATGAACATGAAAACGCTCAGTCATCGATTCCGGGCGAAGGCCCGGGCGGGATTTTCCCTGATCGAAGCCCTGATCGGGATCGCGGTCATCGGGATCGCCATGCTCGGCTTGGGGCAGGCGTTCCTCCTCAGCGTCAACAACAACACCCGGGCCGGGGAGATCGCCCATGCCTCCTATCTGGCCCAGCAGCAGCTGGACTATCTCCGGAGCCTGATGGCCGCCGAGCTGAGCACCTTTCCCTCGACGGCGCGGGGGGAATCGGCCGACGAAACCCTTGACTCCAACGTCGACGGATTTCCCGATTTCCGCCGGATCAGCCTGGTGACCACCGGCGGAACGGGATACGCCGTCAAAATCCTCGTCTTTCCGGCCACCGCCATCGGGAAAGCGTCCGCGACCATTCTGGCCGCCCCGGCCAATTACCGGGTCCGGGCCGTTCTCAGCTCGGTGATCGTCCGTTGAGGAGAACATCGTGAGCCGCGCCGCCCTTCACCCGTCCCGCCTTCGGGGGTTCACCCTGATCGAGTTGTTGATCGGCAGCCTGGTGATGCTCGCCGTCGTCGTCGGAGCCCTCCAGATTTATTCCCGGAGCAATAAGATTTCGGCCGACCAGCAGCAATACATCGAGATCCAGACCGACGTCCGGGCGGCGATGTATTTCATGTCCCGGGACCTCCGGATGACCGGGACCGGCCTCAGCGAAAATCTGATGGGATATGCGATCGACGGGACCGACAACGAGACCATCTCCGGATCGACGGAGACGCCCGACCGCATCCGGCTTCTGGGGAACATGGAAGACCCCCTGGTTTTGGCCATTCAGAGCTATTCGGGTTCCTCGGTCGACGTCACGATGGACGACTATTCCCTGGAGAAATATCCGTACCCCGACAACTTCTACGTCGGTAAGATCGCCTTGATCGTTCCCAATCCCGGATCGGCCTGCGTCGGGGCGGGCGTGCGGACGATCTCCCATGTCACGCACAACGCCAACGGGACGAACGAGCGGGTCAACTTTTCCCCCGGGCAGGCCCCGGGAATCAATCCCCCGGGCGGGCTTTCGGACATCTGCACGGCCGAGGATTTCATCGGCGGGGCGATGATGTTCTGCGATATGCGGGAATACTGGCTCGACGTCACCGGGACGGTCTCGGGACTGACGGCCGGGACGAACGGTTATATCGGCGGCGGCGTGGGCGGAGTTCTTTACCTGACCCTCAACGGCGTCCATTATCCCCTCGCCCAGAATATCGAATCGATCCAGTTCCAGTATAACGGAGACTTCAACGCCGATACCCAGGGACTCCTGGACGGGTTCCAGAATTGGAACACCGACCTGGACCCGGGCCCAGATCGGCCGGATCCGCCAGGTCCGGGTCCAGATTCTCGGCCGAACGCCGACTCCCTTCGCCTCCGTCGGCAAGAACACCGGGACGCAGGCCGGCCTCTACAAGCGGCCGGCCGTGGCCAATACCGCCGCCGCTTCGACCAACGACTGGCGAAAGCGGTTCCTCCTGGAGTCCATGGCCAACGTCCGAAACGCGTCCTTGAACCTCTATAACACGGGATTACGATGAGAATGAAGAGCCAGCGTAACAGCGAGCGGGGGTCCGGCCTCATTCATTGTCATTATCCTTGTCGCCGGATTGGCCGCTCTGGGGATGACCCTTTTAACCCTGACTTCGATGGGCCCGAAGATGTCGGGCGGATTGAGGTCCCAGGAAGAGGCGTTCAACGCGGCCGAAGCCGGATTCAACGCCGCCCAGGCCTTGATCAAGGGCTATTTCGGGGGCGGAGCCTGGCTGAACTTCGCCGGCCATTACCTGACCCAACCGTCCAACCTCGATTTGGCCTTTATCTCCGCAGGCGATCAATCCCAATTATTTCCGGAGGGTGCCGGACGAAGAGCTTCTTCTGGCCCTCGACCCGGGAAAAGACGGCACCCCCGATTACGGGCCCCTGCTCTTTTTCAACCAGACATTCGCCACGACCGAAAGCGGCTCGACCGATATCCGCCTCTCCTACACCGCGTTTCTGATCAACGATGAAGCGATCGGAGGAGCGGCCGATCCCAATGACGTCCTGATGGTCGTCATCGGCGTGGTCCGTTCCGGGACCGGAACGACGGCCCGGATTCTGGCGACGAGCCGGCTGGAGATCGTCCTGCAATACACCGCCGGATCTTAAGGGGAGTATTCCGATGCGCAACCGACGTTTGTCCTGGGGAGCGGCTGTTTCGGCTTTCCTGTTCGTCTTCCTCCTTCGGAGCCCTTCGGCCGAAGGCCAGGTCTGCATCGAAGCCACCGGGTCGTTTTTTGAATCCCTGATGAACGGGACGTATATCGACGAGCCGCAGTGCTCGGCCAAGCTCTGGTACAAAGACACCCATGAGGTGCGGGACACCATGACCCTGAACAAGCTCGGGGCCAACTTCGTCGTCAGCAGCCCGTCGAGCGTTCCCGCCTGGATCAGCGTCCTTGCGGCGGCTGATTTCAACCATGGACGGTTGGACGGATTATATCGGCTCGAGCAGCTCCTACTCCAACGCCCTGCTCTTCGTTAAAAACGACGGCGTCAACGGAAACATCGGAACGTTTCTCACCAGCCTGTGGATCGACGGTTCGGCCGGGAACGCCTCCGGCACGCCCATCCTGGGCGTCGGCGGGGCGTCCATCGAGGCGGGCTATCACGGCGGGATGACCGCCGGCGATTACGACGGCGACGGCGACGTCGACTTTTTCTACGTCTCTTCGGTCTTCGATTCGCCGTATTCCCTCGTTCACGTCTGGCTGTATAAAAATACGCTCATCACCGGCGGCGTTAACACCGGCGTCCTCAATTTCGTCCGGACCAACATGTACTCGGCCTGGCAGCCGACCCTGAAAACCTGGGGCTGGTCCTCGACCGGCATCGTTTCCAAGGACCTGGACGGCGACGGGGACATCGACATGGCCTATGGGAACACCGAGGGGAAGGTCTTCCTGCTCCGGAATCAGGGCACCGGCCAGGTCAACGCCTCGACATTTGAGATCGAACCAACGCCGCTCATTGAAACCGGATGGGGCGGCCTCGGCGTCAGCACCGTCTCGATCGCCGAGTTCGACGAGACGCCCGGACTGGACATGATCGTCGGGAGCTGCGATTACGCCGAGCTCAAGTATCTACCGCGGCGACGGACTGGGGGGATACGAGTGGCTGGCCGATTTCACCGATCTCGACGGAGGGTTGAACGACAACATGTACGACGGGGCGGCTACGGTCAGCCTTGACGCCGACTTCGACGGCGACGGCGACCAGGATCTGATCATCGGGACGGACAACTGGTGTTACGGAGGCTATGGAGCCGGGTACGGCGGCAAGGCCTATTACTTTAAAAACGACGGAAACGCCAATTTCACCGTCACCCTGGTCTTCAACGGGCAGATCCGGACGCCCCAAGTTTATGACTTCGACTGCGGCATGGTCCTGGATTACAACAACGACGGCCAGCTCGATTTCATCATGGCCGATGGAAACCACACCGATTATTATTATGTGTTCATCAATTCGGTGGCCAACGTATATAATTTGAAGGGCATCGGCGTTTCGGCGAATCTGACCACGACCCTCCCCAATACCCAATACGCCATCACGAAGGCCCGGTTCACGGTCATCGACCAGTCGACCCTCGGGGGGGCGACATCCGGGCTTTCGACCACGTATTTCCTGTCCAACGACGACGGCGCGATCCTGGGAGTTCTATGCCTCCTATTCCGGAAACGGGATCACCAACGTCACCAACCAACCCTGGCATGATTTCCACACGTTCGGTTCCAGCCTGCGATGGAAAGCCGTTTTATCGGCAACCGACGATGCGATCGCCGGCTTCAGCGAGGCCTCCTACGATACGCCCCAGGTCGACAACCTCCGGATCGAATACGTCTATGTCGAAAAGCGGGAATACTCCCGGTCCTCGGCCGCGGCCGCGGCCATCATCTCCGGGACGCGGAGGAAGCTGATCATCTCGGCTTCGTTCATCTTCCCCGGATACCAGGGCCAGCTCCGGGCTTACGATGTGACCGATATCGCCCTGGTTTCGACCGGCGGCTCGACCGTCCGGACGATCTCCACGTCCGATCCGCTCAGCTCGACGGGTCGGAATGTCGTCACCGGCGGGTCCATCCTCTGGGACGCGGGGGCGCTGCTGGCTGCCCGCGATCAAGCCGACCCGGACGATTTACACGGCCTATAAACCCTCGGGGGTCCTCGACCCGGATCGATTTTACCGAGGCCAACGCCGACACCCTCGCTTCGCTCCTGTCCGATCCCAACGGCGACAACGCCGGGCTGATCCGTTTCGTCCGCGGGGAAGGCCGGACCTGGAAGCTGGGGGACATCCTCCATTCCAGCCCCGTCCTCATCGGCCCCCCTTCCGGCGACGCCGTCGCCCTGGGGTCGTCCTACCAGGCGTTCGTGGCCGCCAATGCCGGCCGGACGCCGGTCGTTTTCGTCGGGGCCAACGACGGGATGCTTCATTGCTTCGACCTGGCCTCAGGGACGGAGCTCTGGGGATTCATTCCCTACAACCTCCTCCCCAAGCTGAAGAACATGTCGGTCAAGGACGCTGCGGGCACTCGACTCTACAATCACGACTATTTTGTCGACGGCGTGCCGACGGTGGGCGACGTCTACTTCGGCGGGCCAATGGCGGACGGTCCTGATGTGCGGCCAGGGCGCGGGCAAGGGGAGCTCGGGCGCGGCGGGTTGAATTACTATTTCGCCCTGGACGTGACCAATCCGGCCAATCCCATCCCGCTATGGGAAGCGAAGGATTCGACGACCATGGGCGAGACCCAATCGATCCCGGCCTTCGGCCAGGTTCGCTCGGGCACGACGAATTACTGGGTTGCGTTCGTCGGCTCAGGCTACGACAATGACACGTCCCGCGTCGTCGGCAATTATTATTATGTCATCCGCCTGGACACCGGGGCGATCCTTAAGAAATCGGCGATTTCGACGGACGTCAATACCAGCTTGAGCAGCAAGTGCCCGAACCCGTATCCCAACATCCAGGCCGTGGTTCCCGGGTCTCCCTCGGCCGTCGACATCAACCGCGACGGCCGGACGGATTACGTCTATTTCGGCGACCTGGACGGGCGGCTTTACCGGGTGCCCTATACGAGCACGAACAGCAACAGCTGGACGCCGAGCGCCATCTATACCGACGAAAACTTCTATCCCATCATCACCAAGCCGGCGATCTTCCCCGACCCGACGTCCGGCGGAACGCCTCTTAAGGTCCTCTTCGGAACGGGCGGCGACGACGCCGCGCCCGGCGACCGCTATTACGCCTTCATTTCCATGAACGACACGGGGTCGAAAGCGGACGTGGAATGGTACCTGGGCAATCCCACGATCCCTGGATCTCGCCGCTTCGCTGAAGGCGGGGGAAATGGGCGTCGGAGAGAAGATCTGGTCCGACCCGGTCATTTCGGACAAGATCGTCTATTTCAGCTCCCTGATGGGCAACATCGAAAACGTCAATCCCTGCCTGAACCTCAGCCAGACGGGACGCCTGTACGCCCGCTATGTCCAGACCGTGGCCGGGGGCATCATGGGCGCCTCCGCCCTCAAGAGCGCGGGCGGGGCGGCCATCGAGAGCCTGCAGCTGGCCAGCAAAGCCCGCCGGGCGGTCACGGTCGGAGAGCTCCAAGCCGGCGGCGGCTCGAATTCCAAGAAGGAAGTCTATATCCAGGAATACGACTCGACGATCGAGCGTCTGGAGCAGCCGGTCAGCTCGCTCCTCCGGGTCGTCTCCTGGCGGGAGATCTACAAGATCATCCGGTAGACTTGGAGAAGCGCCCTCTAAGAAAAGTCATGGCGAAATGCTTCCTTGGAGGGTGAGCAGAGAAGGCGCGCCGAAGGCGACGCCGGAACGTTGAGAGGGAACCCGGGAAAGGGGTCCCTCTCAAGAGGTCCTGGCGGGAGATCTACAAGATCATCCGGTAAGCTCGGTATTCCCTTGACTGCGGCGCGCGGCCGGAAGTATAGTTCCGCCCGGATTCCGATCCTTCCCCCAAGGAGCGCCGCATGAATCTACATTGGGCGGACATCGTCATCTTCGTTCTTTTCTTCGCCGTCGTCGTCGGCGTCAGCCTGTTCAAAAGCCGGAAGGAACAATCCGGCGAGGATTTCTTCCTGGCCGGCCGCAGCCTGGTCTGGCCGCTGATCGGTTTCTCCTTGATCGCGGCCAACATCTCGACGGAGCATTTCGTCGGAAGTCGGGGCAGGGCGCCGGCGCGGCCGGGTTCGCCATCGCTTCTTATGAATGGATGGCCGCCATCACCCTTGTCATCGTCGCTCTCTTCTTCCTTCCCAAATTTCTCAAAGCCGGAATCTACACGATTCCCGAATACCTGGAATACCGTTATACTCCCGCGGCCCGCGGGACTGATGGCCGTCTACACTCCTCATCATCTATGTCGCCGTCAGCATCGCCGCCGTCGTTTATACCGGGGCCCTGGCCCTCCATACGATCTTCGGCGTCGATATGGTCCAAGCCGTCTGGCTGATCGGTATCATCGCCGCGATTTATACCACCTGGGGAGGCCTCAAGGCCGTCGCCTGGGCCGATTTATTCCAGGGCTCGGCCCTGATCCTGGGAGGGATCGTCACCCTGATTGTCGGACTGAAGGCCGTGGGCGGCCTCGGGAGCTTCCTTTCGGCCAACGCCGACAAGCTCCACGTCATCATGCCCGCCGACCATCCGGTCATCCCCTGGACGACGCTGGTCGTCGGGCTGTGGATCCCTAATTTCTATTACTGGGGCTTGAATCAATTCATCACCCAGCGGACGCTGGCGGCCAAAAGCCTGAAACAGGGCCAGATGGGGATCATCTTCGCCGCGATGCTGAAGCTTCTGATCCCGTTCATCATCGTCGTGCCGGGCATCATCTCCTGGCAGCTGTTCAAGACGGACCTCTCGGCCCCGGGCGCCACGACCGACAGGCCTATCCGCTCCTCATTAAAAATCTCGTCGGCCCGGGCTTGCGGGGATTCATCCTGGCGGCCATCTCCGGGGCGGTCATTTCGACTCTGGGGTCGCTTCTCAATTCCGTGTCGACGCTGTTGACGATGGACATCTACAAGCGGCATTTTAAAAAAGACGCCGACAACAAATCGCTCGTCCGGCTGGGCCGCTGGTCAACGCTTGTCTTCGTCGTCCTCGTCTGTCTGATCGCCCCGCAGCTGAACAATCCGAAATTCAAGGGGATCTTCAATTATATCCAGGAATTCCAGGGATTCATTTCTCCCGGGATCCTGGCCGCGTTCCTTTTCGGCCTGTTCATTAAAAAGACACCGCGGTCGGCCGGGCTGACGGCCCTTCTTCTCAACGTTCCCGTCTACGGCCTGCTGATGGCCTTCGGCGGGGGCATCGCTTTCCTGAATCGGATGGCGATCACGTTCGGCGCGATCGTCCTGGTCCTGGCCATCATGACCCTGACCAAGCCGCTGCGGGAGCCGGTCATCCTGCCGGTCCAGAAGGATTTCGACCTGACGCCGGCCCCGGCCATGAAGTACCTTGGACCGCTGGTTATTGCCGCGACCGTGATCCTTTACATCATCTTCCGCTAGGTTACGTTTCGATTTCGCAGTAGCGCCGGGCGGCGATCTTTAAAAGAAGGGCGTAACCGGCCCCGGCGAGGACGGCCAAAAAGATGGCCAGCCCGATGATCACGCCCGCCTTACCGAGCCCCCGTTGGAGTAGAGCCGTGACCCCGACGGACAAGGCGACGATGATCCCCGCATCGGCAAAAAAAGCGATCAGGACATTCAAGTTCTGTTTGATGGCTTTCTGGGGATTTGTCCACCTCAGAAGAGGCCGGAGAAGGTCGATGATCATCCCCAGGGCGGTCAGGGCCGCGGCCGCGGCTAAGGCGATCGGCAGGGCCAGGAGGACGTTGACGGCCTTGGCCTTGATGACCAGGACGGCGGCGAACGCCGCGATCAGGATCCCCAGGCCGGCCACGGCATAGGAGTGGAGGAATTTCGCCTTGGCCTGGATCGGCCGGCGGCGTCGGGATGATCTGGGACATCCAGAAGTGGGACCCCTCCCGGGAAAAGGCCGAAGCCGCCACTCCGTTCAGGCAGCCGCAAATCGTCATGAAAAGGGCCGAACCGAGAATCATGGCTGCCGGATTCGCCGAAGCCAGAAGGAGGATGATCTGGGTCGTGTCGCTTCCCCCGCCTGAACCGGCTTTGGCGAATAAGATGAAGATGACCGGGATCAGCACGACCGAGAGAACGCCGTTGAGGAGAAAGATCGGGGTCCGGTTCATGATCCGGAGCTCCCGGAGAAAGATCGCCCGGACCGGCTTTTGGCCGGAGGAGATCCGGGCCGAAAGGACGTCGCGGGATAGGCGCTGTCTCCGGGCGGACACCTCTCCGAGGCCGAGGAGGCCGCGGTAGAAAAACGCCCGGGCGGCGAAGAAGAGGGCGGCGAACAAGGCCAGGGAAACACCGGCATAGAGAAGGAAGGATCCGAGTCCCGAGGCGCCCGACGTCGGGGACTAGGGCCCGGGTCGCCCAGATACTCGGCGGAAACTTCGCCCCGATTTTCTGGACGAGGCCGCCTTCGCTGAAGAATTGGATCAGGGCTTGTTGCCCGGGGCCTGCGTCGGGCATTTTCCGCAGCCAGAATTGAAGGCTGAGCGCTCCGGCCATCAGGACCAGGCTCCCGATGATGATGAGGGCGTCTTTCTTCCGGCTGACGTTGACGAAACGCATCATGGCCACGACAAGGAGGGAGACGAGGGCCAGGGGGATGACCGGCAGGAGGAGATAGACAAGGACGGCCGTGACCCAGTAGGAGAGGCCCGCCCGGGAATGGACGCCGTAAGCGATGAGCATCGGCATGACGATCGGCGCGGCGGTCAGGTATTCATTGACGACGACGACCGCGAATTTCGAAAGCAGGACCTGGGCCGGGGTGACCGGGAGGGGGACGAGGAGATCCAGGTCACGGGAAAAATAAAAGGCCGAGAGGACGTAGTAAAAGCCGAAGACGAGGATCAGGAATTGCCCGGCGAGCAGGCCGAAGGTAAGGAGGGCGCCCTGCTGTCCGAGGGGAGCGAGCGAGGCCGTACATGAAGCGGATACCCTTGAGATAGAAAAAAAGCACGGGAACCAAGCCCGGCGATTCCCAGCCGATCAGCGGAACGAGCCAGAGGTCCCGCTTGTTCTGCGAGCAGATACTTCGGGCGCAGGAGGGACAGGCCGAAGTTGACCCGGAGGCCGACGCGGACGAGGCGGAAGAGCTTCTTCATCGCTCGGTCAGCTCCAGGAAGATTTTTTCCAGCGATTGGTCCTCCCGGTCGCGGGCCTGGAGCTCCTCCAGGGTCCCGTGGGCGATGAGCCGGCCCTTATGGATGATGCCGATGCGGTCGCACAGCTTCTCGGCGACTTCCATGATGTGGGTCGAGAAGAAGAGGGTCCCGCCGCCGTCGCAATGGGTCCGCATCATCTCCTTCATGTGATGGGCGGAGCGGGCGTCCAGGCCGACCATCGGCTCGTCCAGGACCATCACCCGGGGAGCCGGGAGAAGGGCGGCGATCAGGACGATCTTCTGCCGCATCCCGTGGGAATAGCTCTGGATGGGGGAGGCCACGGCCTCGGACAGCTCGAAGATCTCGAGCCATCTCTCGATCCGGCTTGAGCCGGTCGGCCTTGGGCACGCCGTAGACGTCGCCGATGAAGTTCAGGTATTCCAGCCCGGTCAGCCGCTCGTAGATCGGCCGGGGTGTCCGGCACATACGTCGTCACGGCCTTGGCCGCGACCGGATCCTTGCGGTTATCGATCCCGTCGACGAGGATCGTCCCGGAATCGGGCCGGAGCAGTCCGACGATCAGCTTGATGGTCGTCGTCTTGCCCGCGCCGTTGGGCCCGAGGAACCCGAAGATCTCCCCCGGCCGGACGGTCAGGGTCAGGTCGTCGACGGCTTTGACCCGGCCTTTGTTGTAGCTTTTGGACACATGGTTCAGTTCAATCATCAGCGTCCTCCGCGGGATATGATATTCCATACGGGCCGCGAAGCAACCGGTTTTATCGGACGGGGAGAGGCGGGGATGCGGTTGACAGGGGAGACCGATCCGGTAGAGAATCACCGGTGGCGGATATCCGCGGAATCAAGGGAGCGGAATATTGAAATCAAAACCCTTACTGAACATCAAATCGCTGAAGGAACAAGTGTATGAGTTTCTGAGGGACGCGATGCACCGGGGCGAAATCCTCCCGGGCTCGGTCGATCGATATGGAGGAAACTTCGGCCCGGCTGGGCGTAAGCAAAACTCCCCTTCGTGACGCGCTCCTCCAGCTGGAAATGGAGGGATTCGTCGCGATCCTGCCCCGGCGGAAGGTTGTGGTCAACGTCCTCAGCCTGGCGGATATCAAGAATTACTACGAAATCGTCGGAGCGCTGGAAAGCACCGCCCTGCTCCGGGCCTTCGATCTCCTATCCGAAACCGACATCGAGCACATGCGCCGGCTCAACGCCGAGATGCGGGAAGCGATCGACCGGGACGACTTCGACCGGTATTACGCAAAAAATCTCGCCTTCCATGAGGTGTTCCTGTCCCGTTGCGGGAACGAGAATCTCCTGAAGATCATCAACAACATGAAGCGTCGGCTGTACGACTTTCCCCGCCAGGAGGGCTTCGTCAAGGAATGGGAGCAGGCTTCCATCGAGGAGCATGCCGCCCTCCTCGACCTGATCGCCGCCCGAAGCAAGGAGGCGGCCGCCGCCCACATCCGCGACGTCCATTGGTCCTATTCCGTCCAGGAAAAGTTTATCGCCTTGTATTACCAGAAGGCCGCTTCGGTCCTGAAAAGCTGAAAACCATGATCACGCCCCTTGTCTTCCGCCGGAAAATCCCGAAGCTCGCGGCTTTCATTCTGGCCGGCCTTGGTTCCGTGGCCGGCTGCGCCCTGTATCGCCTGGAAAAGGACCTTCCCGCGCCGTACGCCGCGTTCCTGAACGAGGTCCGCTACCTGATCACCTCGCCCGAACGAAAGGCTTTTCTCTCCTCTCCCGACAGCGGCAAAGACAAGCTCATTGAAGAGTTCTGGAAGCGGCGGGATCCCGATCCGTTCACGTCCGAAAACGAGCTGCGGACCGAGTACTATGCCCGAATCTCCCAGGCCGACGACCTGTTCAAGTCGGACAGCCCCCGGGGCTGGCTTTCGGACCGGGGCCGGATTTATGTTCTGTACGGCCCGCCCACGGAACGGCGGACCCTGACCCCGGAAGGCTCGGCCGCCAATCGGGTCGAGATGTGGTACTACGGGGCCTATACGATCCTCTTCCGCGACACCTCGGGAACCGGGTCCTTCCGGCTGGAAACGCTCGACCTCAGCGCGATCGAAGACTTGAACCTCGCCCGGGCCGGCGCCCCCACCCGGCTCGGATCACGGCAGGGACCCGGGGGGATGGGCGGATTTTCGGCCAGCGCCCAGCCCCTGCTCGACTTCACCGTCGAGTTCCGCGATAAGGTCCGCTCCCAAGACCGGATCGAGGGCCTGCTCCGCCTGGAGATTCCGCTCCCGCTGATTTGGTTTAAGTCCGCCGGCGGCCGGTTCCATACGACGTTCGACATCGTCGTCCGGGTGCGGGATTCCAAAAAGGCTATTGCCTGGGAAAAGAACGCCAGCGCCGAGGCGGAATACGCCGAACGCGAGATCGCCTCCAAAAGCAGCGAGCGTCACGCCATCGAGATTCCCGTCCTGATCGAAGGGGCCGAGGTGCTGGCCCGGCTCGCCGATGCTCCCCGGGACCGTGGTTGTCCGCTTGACGAACCGGACGGGCTCCGAAACGGTCGAGAAAACGATCGAGTTGAAATAGCCGGCAGGTTAGAAACCTAGCCTGATTCCGCAGCCGGAACTGGCGGACGCCGTATAACCGGACAACCTGGCCCGATTCATTCCTGACCGTATACGTCGCCGGTGTGTTCCGCCAATCGAGGACGCCGGCCGCATCCATGGAGATCGTCTGGGGATTCTGGCCCGTGGCGTTGAACACGGCGGCCGTCAGGCTCAGTTTAGCCCCTTTCTTCAGGGCGAAGCTTTTCTCCAAATAAAGGTCGAGGCAGGAGATCGCCGGCGCCCGGCGGGTGCCCCAGGGCTCGGCGTAAACGGTGACGAACGGTTCGGCCGTTCCGTATCCCATGTATCCGGCCGGGAAATAGACGGAGAGTGTCCGGGCCCAAGGCGCCCCGGAATAGAACTGGAAATAGGCCCCGAGGGTGATGTTGAAGGGGAAGACGTACATCGCCTGAACCTTGGCCTGGAGGGGCCGGTCGAAGGCCAAGGGGCCTTCGGTGTTGATCAGGGAATTCGGGCTGTTGAAGAGGTAGGTCCGGTTAAGGCGGCCGGCGGCGGCGAAGTCGGCGTTTCCCCTGAGCGAGCTGAGCGTCAGGGAGCCCATGATCTGCCAGTTGTCGGCCAGGCGCTTTTCAAGCGTGAATGTCGCTCCCCAGTATTTCCGGTATCCGTCAGCGTCGTTGGCCGCCTTCATCGCCGGAGCCGGGCGGTCGGCCCGGAGCCCGTAGACGGTGAGCGAGGCGTCGTCGCTTGTTCCGAACAGGCCGTCATATCCGGGATCGGTCACGGTCATCGGGAGCCAGATCCGGCCGATCTCGTCGACGGCCAGGGGATCGTTCCCGTTAACCGCGTCGATATCCTCGAGGATGCGGGACGTCTTCCGGTAGGTGAAGCGAAGTCCCAGGCGTAAGGTTCTTGGCGGCTTCGAAATCGAAGGCGCCGGAAAACTCGTCAACCCGGGGCGGGGTCACGTCGGCGTAAAAATCCGGGCTTTCGGTCTGAAGGCGGTACGACAGAAGCGAATATTCATCCGTCCCCGGCAAGTCCATCAGCTTGTCGCCGTTGAGGTCGCGCCAGACGAAGGAGAGCGTTTGCGGCTCGAAAATCTGGCCTTGATCGTAGCCGGAAATCCAGAGGGGCTCGTAGGAACGGGCGTAGGACAGCTTGATCGCCGCCCGGCCGTCGCCGAAGAGGTCGAATGTCAGGCCGCCGCGGGGAGACAGGGTGATGAACGAAACCGGCCGGCGGGAAGCCGTCGAAACCGAGCTGAGGGGCGAGAGGATGCCGACTTCGGCCAGGTCCTCGTCGAGAGTGGCCAGAAGCTCGGCTCCGCTGATGTCGGGGCTGAGAAATTGCGGCTCGTACGTCGTCATGACCAGGTTCCGGTATTGGGCCGGAAGGGTGAGAACCTGGAATTCGAAACGGAGACCCAGGTTGAAGGACAGGCGTTTTCGGGTCAGCGTATCCTGGACGAAGAGGGCCACTTTTCTGGTTTGCTCATTGACGTCCCAGACGTTGGCTTCATCGGGCGCCGGGATGATTTCCAGGCGGCCGAGGGAGACCCCATCGTAGTAATAAGGATTTCCGGCGGCGTAATCGTACCAGTAGTTGTTGAAGGGATTGTCCCGATACCAGTCGCGGTGGGAATCGGCTTGGTTGTAATCAATCCCCAGGCGGAATTCGTGGTCGGCGCCGAATAAATCTTCCTCGAAATGGGTCAGAGCCGCGGCGGCCCCCAGCGTCTGGTTTTTCGAGGCGAGGTTGTAATCCGGCGCGCCCCACCAGACTTCTTTGGCGGCGTCATAGACTCCCGCCGCCCCTTTTTCCGCCCGGGACTTCAGGGAGAACCGGTGGGAGACGAGAAAAGCGTTGATTTCTGCTTGGGTATTCGGGTCGATGAAGATGACGAAATTATGGGTCGTCGCCAGGGTGTTCTCGGGATTCCGTTCGGCGATCCGGTTGGCCGTGGCGTCCGCCGCGACCGCGCCGAAGTCGTAGGGTTGGCGGGCGTTTTGGAAATGGAACAGGCCGGAGTATTTGATCGTCTCGGTCGCTTTGATCGTCAACCGGGCAAATCCGATCCATTCCCTCTGGTCGAGGTCGAAGGAGGCCGCGTCCGCGAAGCCCAGGGCGGCCAGGCGCTTTTCCGGAGTGTAGGGATTGGCGATGGAGGAAGACAGCCACCGTCCGGCCAGATAGATCCAGGCCCGATCTTCCATCAACGATCCGCCCAGGTGGAAGGAGAGGTCTCGAAGGCCTTCATATCGATCGGGAGGCTGAGTCCGGAGCGTCTCGATCGGCTCGGCCTCGAGCTTCTGGGCCAGGGAGCCGCCGGTCGAATAATAGGAGAGGCCGCCGGAGAGCGTATTGCCGCCTCTTTGGGTGATGATCTGAAGCTGGGCGCCGTCGGTTCCGGAGGAGGCCGCCCGTCTTTCCGGCGGTTAAGGACACGACTTCGGCGATCACGTCTTCCATCGGATGAAGGAGCGGGAGACCGGTCACCGGATCGTTGATCGGTGCGCCTTCGAGATAAAGGATCTGGCTCCGGGGAGAGCTGCCGTCGACCGAAACGAAACGCCGGTCTCCGGCCAGGTCGGGAACCGCTCCGGGAATCAAGGTCCAGAGCGTGAACAGCTCCCGGGCCAGGGGGATCCCGGCGAAAGCATCAGCCTCCGTCACGATTACGTTCGTCGCGTTCCGGGTGTCTATGATCTGGTCCGAAGCGGCGACGGCGACTTCTTCGTCCACGGCGGTTTCTTCCAGCCGGATATGGAGCTGGGTTGACCGGCCGGACCGGACCATTAAGCCGCGTTGAAGCTGGATCTTAAATCCGGGCATTTCGATCCGGATCTCGTAAACGCCCGGGACGAGCAAGGGAAAGAAAAACTGGCCGGTGGCCGTGGTGACATGGCTGTTCATGCCCATCAGATTGGAGCCCATCAGGGCCACCGAAGCTCCCGGAAGGGGATTGCCGTCCAGGTCGGTCACCCGCCCGTAGATCGTCCCCGATTCCGGACTCGGAGCGGCCGCGATCCCGGTCGAAGCGGCAAGGAAGAGGAGAATTAGCGCGAATCGCATGGTTTTTTTCATCAGTGGTCACCTTTCTTGAAACCGCAAGGACTCGATTTTAAAGGACATCCCATATTAATGCAAATGGTCCTCTTCCGTTTCATGCGGCGTATGCTCATGGAGAAATGACAGCCTCCGCTCACGCGTCCGGTTTTTTACGGCCTTTCTCGATCAGTTTGGCCTGGCGGCGAAGAACTCGCGTCCCGTAACCTCCTAACGGTTCAAGGCACGGGACGCTCAAACATCTTCGCTCGGCCGGCTTCTTCCGAGCCGGCTTCCCAAGCTTGACATCGAGAAAGGCCTAAACCGGACGATGTTCGCTCCGGCCGCCATACTCCCTTCGATTTCACCGCACGAAACGGAAGAGATCCACGCAAATCTAATACTTCCGAAGGGGCGATTTCGATGCGGTGGGCCGGAGGCCTTGGCTTGGCTGGGGAATCAGGCTTTGCGGCCGAGGATGGAATAATTCGGAGGGGCGAAGAGCAGGGCGTTCAGCTTATCGATGTTCCCGTTGAGGATTGCGGCGCCTTCATCGACCGGAGGGATAGTCCCGAGCTTTTCGCCTTCCGCTTCGCGTCCCCAACGGACGGCGACAGAGGCGAATCCGGCGGTTTCGAGGAGGAATTGGAGGGCCAGGGGATGGACCGGGAAGCGATGGGTGGAATCGAGGAAATAGATGTGAACCAGGGCGAAGACGGACAGCGGGTTGACCGTTTCCAGGAGGAGACGCCCGCCGGGCCGAAGCTTGGCATAGGCCAGCTCGATCATCCGCCGGAGAGCGGACGGGGACAGATGCTCGATGACCTGGGAGGAGAAGACGCCATCGAGCGAGGCGTCCGGGCGGGCGGCCAGCAGCTCCAGCAGGTCGCCCCGCTCCGCGGCCAATCCCTTGTCCCGGCAGACCGAGATCATTTCGCCGTTAAGGTCGATGCCTTCGGCCCGGAAGCCTTTCCCGGTCAGAAGCTCGAGGAACTCGCCCCGGCCGCAACCGAGGTCGAGGATAACGCCCCCCTCAGGGAAATCGTCCAAGAAAGCGATTTGCTGCTTCCGGATATCCTCGGCCGATCCGCGGAAGCGGTTTTCGAACCGGAGGTAGCTCCAGTCTTCGAGCGTTTCGACAAACCGGTCGACCAGAGCCGGGGTCGGGAGCTGCTTCTCTTCGAGGGAAGCCTGGAGCCGGCCGAGCTGGTCCCGAAGATGAGCGAAAGCTTTGAGGACGGCGGAGGCGTCCTCATACGTCGTCGAAAGGCGGTCGACCCGCCATTCCATGCTCTTGAAAATGATCCCGACGTGGTTATTGTGTTCGGCGTCCCAGAGCTTGTCCCGCACATCCGAGAGCGTGTCCTGCGTTTCCGCCTGTCGGACTGTCGCCTCGGCCAGCGACGCGACCAGCGTCGCCAGCTCGGCTAAACCGGCGCGGATCTCGTCGAGCTTGCGGCCGGCGGAGCCGCCGAAAAGCTTCCGCGGAGCCGGGGAGGACGGCGCGGACAGGCGCCCGACCAGGGGGCGGAGCGATTCGGCCAGCCTCTTCAGCTCGGCAACGGACTGCCGGAGGCCGTCTTCGACGGCTCGGCGGTCGTGGGCGAGCTTCTCGATCGTCCGTAACATTGGGAGAGGGACGTCAGACGGTCGGGGGCTGCGTTTTATCCTTCTCGGCGTCCTTCTCTTTGCCGGAGATCGAACCCTTGAAGTTCTTGATGCTTTCGCCGAGCGATTTGCCCAGATCGGGGAGCTTTTTCGCCCCGAAGATGATGATCACGATCAGCAGGACAAGCAACAGCTCCTGCGGTCCGACAGTGCCGAATAGAAACATGGTGTCCTCCTGGGTCTTTTCCGCTATGAAAGTACTCGAGAGGGCCGGAAAAGTCAATTTGACATCCCGAAATGCGGGTGAGAAGATGAGCCTCCGCCATGATCATTCATCCTGTAAAGGAGCCCTCATGATTCCACGTCGCGAATTTTTAAAAGTCGGCGGTTTGACCTTGACGGTCCCCGCCTTTGTCCAGGGACTGTTTGCCGGAGCGGATCCCGGCCAGGAAAAACCGGCGAGCCTCACGGCCGGGGTTAAGCCCCTTGAGCCGGCGGATTTCGAGGAGCGTCGGGAGAGGGCCGGCCGACTGATGGCCGCCCATGGCCTGGACGCCGTTTTCGTTTCCGGCGAAGTCAATCTCGTGTACTTCACCGCCGTGAACTGGTGGACGAGCGAGCGAACCTTCGGAGCGATTTTAAATAAAAAAGGAGCGCCGATCTGGGTCTGCCCGGCCTTCGAGCTGGAACGGGCCAAAGAGCTTGTTCCCTCCGGCCAGGAAATCCGAACCTGGGAGGAGCACGAGAGCCCTTACGCCCTGGTCGGCGGAATCATGAAGGATCTTGGCGGCCGGCGTCTGGGGCTTTCCCCCAATACGCGGGCTTTCCAGGTGTTCGGCTTGAAGCGAGACGCGCCCTGGATCGAACCGACCGACGGGGCGCCTGTCACCGACGGTTGCCGGGGGACGAAGACGGCCAAAGAAATCGCCTACATGGACTTGGCGGCCCGGATCACCAAGCTGGCCTACCGGAAAGCGTTCGATCAGCTCCGCGAAGGCATGACCCCGCGCGACCTTTCGGCCCTGATCTCAGCCGCTCATGCGGAGCTGGGTGCTTCCGGGAGCGGCGGGCCGCAATTCGGGCCGAGCACGTCCTTCCCCCACGGTTCCCGCGTTCCCCGAACGATCGCCGAAGGGACGGTCGTGATGGTCGACGGCGGGTGCGGCGTGGAAGGATATCGCTCCGACGTCACCCGGACCATCGTCTTCAAAAAACCGACGGATAAGATGATCCGGGTCTGGGACATCGTGAAAAAAGCCCAGACGGCCGCCCTTCGGGCCTGCCGGCCGGGCGCGGCTTGCGAGGATGTTGATGCCGCCGCCCGGAAGGTCATCGATGACGCCGGCTTCGGGCCCGGCTATAAGCATTTCGCCCACCGGCTCGGCCACGGGATCGGGCTGGAAGGCCACGAGTATCCCTATCTGGTCAAAGGGAACAAGCTTCGGCTCGAACCGGGCATGACGTTCAGCAACGAGCCCGGGGTCTATATCTACGGTGAATTCGGCATCCGCCACGAGGACTGTATGGTCGTGACCGAAGACGGTGCTCGGTACCTCGGCGGAATGGAAGCGTTGTCGATCGACAAGCCCTTTGCGGATCGCTAAGCCGGCAGCTCCAAAATAATGTTCTCTTCCAGTTTGTGTGGGCGGGAGTTTCCGAGGATATGGCGGCTATCGCTCACGCGTCCGGATCTTAACGGCTTTTCTTGATTGGCCTGGCTTGGCGGCGAAGAACTCGCGTCCCGGAAGACCTTCTTAACGGTTCAAGGCGCGGGACGCTCAAACATCTTCGCTCGGCCGGCTACTTCCGAGCCGGCTACCCAAGCAGGCATCAAGAAAAGCCTAATCCGGACGATGTTCGCTCCAGCCGCCATAACCTCTCCTCTCTACCTACACAATATGGAAGAGAGCCAAAAATATTTAATGGCGGACCGTGAAACATCCGGACCTCCTCTGCGTATTTACGGGCGAAGACATCGATCGACAAGGAGATTCGCATGTTGAAAAAAACGTCTCTTACGCTCTTCGCCCTGATCCTGGGAGCCCTGGCCTTCTCCCCCCTGGCTTGGGCGGAATCCCTGCCCGAATCCATGATTCCCGAGGGCACCCGGTGGATCGCCCATCTGGATATGGAAAAGTTCGTTTCCACCCAGCTTTTCAAGCTCCTGGAGACGGACGGGCGGCTGCAAATCCGGGATAAAGACATCACCCGGATGCTGAAGCTCGATCTGTACAAGGACGTTTCCGGATTGACGGCCTTCGGCTTTGGAGCCGGGGGGAAACGGGCTGTCTTTCTGGCCGCGGGGCGGTTCGATAAGAAAAGGCTCCTGACCTTGCTTGAGCTCTCCGATGACCTCCGGGAGATCCCCTACGGCGGAAACACGATTTACGCGTCGGACGATCACGAGTACGGGGCCTTCATCAACGCCGGCTTGATCGTCTTCGGCGAACGTCGGGAAGACATCGAGAAGGTGTTGGATACGGCGGCCGGCAAGGCGAAGAGCTTCGCCACCTCCCCGTTGAGCGCATCCTTCAAATCGGCCTCCGCCGGATCGTTCCTCAGCGGCAGCTTTGAAGACTTGTCCGGTTTGGACAAGGATATCGCCGAATCCAAACTCATGGGCAAGGCCAAGGGCTTGTTCTTCCTGGCCCAAGAAAAGCAGGACCGGCTTTCCGTCCGCCTTCAGGTCACCGCGGACTCTCCGGAGAGCGCCAAGGACATGGCGGAAATCGCCCAGGGTCTCCTGGCGATGGTTCGCCTCAGCCGGAATCAAAGTTCGGGGGAAGGATTCGCGCTCCTAGTCAAGGACGCCGTGGTGAAACAGGACGGATTGACGATCCGCTTGGAGCTTGACCTGCCCTCCCGCGAGGCGGCCAACTTGATGTCGCGCGGCCGGGGAGTCGCCGGACTCTTCGACTGACGTCCCGACGGGACATGACGGATTCCGACCGGGTTGAAATTAAGACCGACGAGGACCTGGCCCGCGAGGCGCGGGCCGGGTCCCGCCGGTCTTTCGAGGAGCTGGCGCTCCGGTACCGGCGCCGGCTCTTCGCCTTTTTCCGCCCGCGCCTGGGAAGCGACCAGGATGCCGAAGACCTGGTCCAGGAAACCCTGCTGAAGCTTTACCGGAATATCGGAAGTTACGATCCCGCGTTTCGTTTCTCCACCTGGCTCTACACTTCGGCCGGCCGGCTGGCCATCAGCACATACCGGAGAAGGTCGACGGCCGCGGCCGGGCTGAAAGTTGTGGCCGAGTCCGAACCGGCCGGCCCGATCGAGGCGGAAACCTGCGGGACCGATTCGGCCCGGCTCTGGGAGCTGGCCGGAACGCTTCACCGGAACCAGTACCGGGCGCTCTGGCTGAGGTATGCCGAGGAAATGGCCGTGGACGATATCGCGATGGCTATGGGCAAAAGCCGCGTGGCCGTCCGGATCCTCCTCCACCGGGCTCGGACGAATCTCGCGAAAAGGGAAGGAGAAAAGCGATGCTCTGCCACCTGACCCGCCGGCTGATCTCTCGGACCGCCGACACGGGAAAGAAGATGCCGCACTGGGCCGCCCGTCATGCGGCGCAGTGCGAGGCCTGCCGGGCCTACGCCGCCTTCGCTGGATCCCTTCCTTCCCGGCTCTCGGGAGAAGTCCCCGCCTTTCTGGCCGGCCTCCCGGACGTCCGTCCTCATCGGACTGTTCCGGAATCGGTCGAACCGGCCGTCGCCCGTTCCTCCCGTTTGCGATCCTTCCTTCGCCCCCTTCCGGTTGCGACCCTTGTCCTTGCTCTAGCCGGCGGTATTTTCCTTTTCCGCGGCCTCCGGAGCGGGCCCGCGCTTTCGGTCGAGAGGGCCCGGGCGACGATGGCCGAGCTGAGACGGGTCGCCGCCGTTCCCGACGATTGGCCCGTGGCCCTGACCGCGGCCGAATCTTCGCTCGAGCGGGAGCGGATCCTGCTGGAAAATTCCGCCCGTTCGGCATACGCCTTTCTCCAGGACCGGCTGAATATTACCATCGAGAGAAAAAGCTCCCGGTCCACCTGACCTGTATTATTCATAAAAATTCTAATGATCATACTAATTTCTTTGTTTTCACTAAGATACAAAATTTGAGTTTTTACCCTTCGGGCGAGCCGATATGGCCGCATCTGCTTCGTTACGCAGGGTTCGCAGTGCAACTAGCACAGCTTCACCCTCCGCGCCTCGCATCTGTAGCCATCTCGACTCGTGAATAATACAGGCAAACCAACCCGGGTCGGTTTGACCCCAAAGCCGTTTTCTGCGAATATACTCCGTTTCCCATGGACCGCATACGCAATTTCTCCATCATCGCCCACGTGGATCACGGCAAATCCACCCTGGCCGACCGCTTTCTCGAAATGACCGGGGCGATTGCTTCGCGCGACATGCGCGCCCAGACGCTCGACACCATGGACTTGGAGAGGGAACGCGGGATCACGATCAAGGCCCAGACGGCCAGGCTGACCTACGCGGCCAAAGACGGCCGGGAATACGCCCTGAACCTCATCGATACTCCCGGACACGTTGATTTTTCCTATGAAGTCTCCCGGAGCCTGGCGGCCTGCGAGGGGGCGGTTCTGGTCATCGATGCCTCCCAGGGCGTCGAGGCCCAGACTCTGGCCAACACCTATCTGGCTCTTCATAACGACCTCGTCCTGATCCCGGTCATCAATAAAATCGACCTTGTTTCGGCCGACGTCGAGGCGGCCCTCGATCAGCTCGAGCATATCGTCGGCCTGGACCGGAAAGAAGCTCTGCTGGCCAGCGCCAAGACCGGCCAAAATGTGACCGAAATCCTCGAAGCGGTCATCGCCCGCGTTCCGCCGCCGAAAGGGGAGGTCGAGGCCCCGCTCAAGGCGCTCCTGTTTGATTCCTGGTATGACAACTTCCGGGGCGTCGTCGTCCTGGTCCGGATGGTCGACGGAGTGCTCCGGACCGGAGACGCGATCAGCTTGATGGGAATGCAGGCGGAGTACGTCGTCGAGGAGCTCGGGTTTCTGACACCCAAACCGGTGAAGCAAGAGATGCTCTCGGCCGGTGAAGTCGGATACATGATCGCCGGGATCAAGACGCTCAGCCACGCCCGGATCGGCGATACCATCACGCATAAAAACCGTCCGGCCGCCTCCGCCCTGCCCGGGTTCAAGGAAGCCAAGCCGATGGTCTTCTGCGGGCTTTTCCCCGCCGGAGACACCCGGATCGAAGAGCTCCGCGACTCTCTGGAGAAGCTGCGGCTGAACGACGCTTCGTTCTTTTACGAGCCGGAATCGTCGCTGGCCCTCGGCCAGGGATACCGCTGCGGGTTCCTGGGCTTGCTTCACCGCGAGATCGTCCAGGAACGGCTCGAGCGGGAATTCGGGCTGACCCTGCTGACCACCGCCCCGAGCGTCAACTACCGCGTGACGACCAAGACCGGCGAGCCCCTCGAAATCCGGACGCCCTCCCTGCTTCCCGAGCCCCAGGACATCGCCACAATCGCCGAGCCGATCATCGAGGCCATGATCCTCACCCCGGACCGGTATATCGGGGCGATCCTGGCCCTGCTCGAAGGCCGGCGGGGAGAGCAGAAGAAGCTCGAATACATCAGCCCGAAGCGCGTCCTCCTGCAATATTTGCTCCCCCTGAACGAGGTCGTTTTCGACTTTTTCAACCAGCTGAAATCCGCCTCCCAGGGCTATGCTTCCCTGGATTACGAGCTTTCGGGTTATCGGGAAGGCCCGCTCGTCAAGCTGGATATCCTGATCAACCGGGAACAGGTGGACGAGCTTTCCGTGATCGTCCACAAGGACAAGGCCTACGCCTTCGGTAAAGCCCTGGTCGAACGGATGCGCAAGGCCATTCCCCGCCAGCAGTACGAAGTGGCTCTTCAGGCCGCCCTCGGAAGCCGGGTCATCGCCCGGGAAACGATCAAGGCGTTCCGCAAGGACGTCCTGGCGAAGCTCTATGGCGGCGACTACACCCGAAAGATGAAGGTCCTGGAAAAGCAGAAGGCCGGCAAGAAGCGCATGCGGAAAGTCGGCAAAATCGATATCCCCCAGGAGGCCTTCCTGGCCATTCTCGAGGTGAAGTAAGTCTTCGATCGACCCATGACCGAACCGGTTGTTCGCGAAATCGAAGCCAAGTCGATCCTCAACGCCTCGAAGATCTATGATTATTGTCTCAATCCCTACACCGGCTGCCAGGTCGGCTGCCGGTACTGTTACGCGGCCTTGTTCATGCGCCGCTACAGCGGTCACGCCGAGCCGTGGGGCGCGTTCGTCGACGTGAAGGTCAATGCCCCGGACCTCCTGGCCAAGCAGATCCTCAAGACGAAGAAAAAAGGGACGATCTGGATCGCCTCGGTTTGCGACCCGTACCAGCCCCTGGAAAAGAAATACGGCCTGACCCGGCGCCTGCTTGAAACCCTGGCCGATAACGATTTCCCCGTGGTGATCCAGACCAAATCCGCGCTCGTTCGTCGCGATCTCGACGTCATCGGCCGGTTGAAGGATGTCGAAGTCGGATTTTCGGTCGCCACCGAGGACGAGGCGACCGCCCGGTTGTTCGAGCCCAACGCCGCGCCGATTCGGGAGCGGATCGAAATCCTCCGGGAATTCAAGGCGGCCGGCGTTCCGACCTACGCCTTTGCCGGGCCGCTTCTCCCGGGGAGTCCGGAAAAGCTCGCCGCTCTCCTGGCCCCGGTCGTCGATCATGTTTTTATCGACCGGATGAACTATCTTCCGGCGGTGCGGGACGTTTACACCCGGCATGGCCTTCTGGAATATCTTTCGGATTCGTTTTTTCTCGAGCAGGCGAAGGTCCTGGCCCGGGAGCTTTCGGCCCGCGGGGTTCGCCGCGTCGAGATCGTCTTTTAATAGCGAGACACAATACCTATTAACCTGCATTATTCACGAGTCGAGATGGCTGCGGATGCAAGGCGCGGAGGGTGATGCTGTGCTAGTCGCACTGCGAACCCTTCGCAACGAAGCAGACGCGGCCATATCGGCTCGCCCCGACTTGCAAGGTTCGTGTGGGACTTGCTTCAGCTCACTGGGTGAGCAAAGCGTCGCCCGAAGGGTAAAAACTCAGATTTTGTATCTTATTGAAAAAAAGTAAATATTATAATCATTAGAATTTTTATGAATAATGCAGGTTAACCCATATTCTCAGGGGAGGCGCCGGGAAATAAGGGAAATAGGTATTGTGTCTCCAATTGAATTGCCCGGGGGGCCGAGCCGTGAAGAATATCCCCCCGGAATACGGAGGAATGCCGATGCGACCGACGATCGAATGGGCCGGCGATAAAATCGTCATGATCGACCAGCGGAAGCTTCCGCTGGAGGAAGTCTACGTGGAGTGCCGGACCTATGACCAGGCGGCCGAGGCCATCGAGACAATGGTCATCCGCGGGGCTCCGGCTATCGGCGTGGCCGCGGCGATGGGCGTCGCCCTCGGGATGCTCCAGGTAAGCGCCGGGGAGGATCTGGACGCGGCCTTCGGCCGGATCCACGACCGCCTCCACCGGACCCGCCCACAGCCAGGAATCTGTTCTGGGCCCTCGAGCGGATGAAAGCCGTCTTCACCGCCCATCGCGGCGAACCTCTGGCCGAAGATTCAGAAGCGCATGACGGCCGAAGCCCTTGAGATCGACCGCGAGGATGAAGAACTCTGCCGCCGGATCGGAACCCACGGCGCCGTTCTGATCAAGGACGGCGATGTCGGTCCTGACCCATTGCAACGCCGGCGGCTTGGCCACGGCCGGATACGGCACGGCCGTCGGCGTCATCCGGGCGGCTTGGGAGGCCGGGCCGCAAATTCTCCGTTTTCGCCGACGAGACGCGGCCCTTCCTTCAGGGCGCGCGCTTGACGGCCTGGGAGCTCGAGCGGATCGGCGTGCCGTACAGGGTCATCACCGACAACATGGCCGGCTGGCTGATGCATCGCGGGGAAATTTCCCTGGCCGTGGTCGGGGCGGACCGCATCGCCCGAAACGGAGATGCGGCCAATAAGATCGGGACGTATTCCGTGGCCGTCCTCTGCAAGGAAAACGGCCTGCCGTTCTATGTTGCCGCCCCGCTCAGCACCTTCGATTTTTCGCTTGCCGACGGGAGCCTGATCCCGATCGAGGAGCGTCCGGCGGCCGAAGTCCGGGAAATCAACGGCCGGTTGATCGTCCCGCCGGCGACCAAGGTCAGAAATCCCGCTTTCGACGTAACTCCGGCCCGGTATATCGCCGGGATCATCACGGAAAAGGGCGTCGCCCGTCCGCCTTACCTGGAGAGTTTGGAAGCCCTCCGCCGAACTCTGACCGATGAGCGTGCGGCATCTCCTGGCGATCGAATCCTCCTGCGATGAAACCTCGGCCGCTGTCGTCCGGGAGGATGGCTCGAAGTCCTGAGCAACATCGTCCTTTCCCAGGACGAAGTTCACGCCCCCTACGGCGGGGTGGTGCCGGAGCTGGCCTCCCGCCAGCATCTCAAGGCGATCACGCCGGTCGTCCGGGAAAGCTTGAGCGCGCGCCGGCCTTCCGCCCTCGAAGCGATGGATTTTTTCGCCGTGACCCAAGGGCCGGGATTGATCGGCTCGCTCCTGGTCGGGCTGTCGTTCGCCAAGGGCCTGGCCTCCTATCATAATAAACCCGTCCTGGGGATTGACCATGTCCAGGCCCACATCGAAAGCGCCTTCCTCGGCCGGCCGGACCTACCGTTTCCTGTTCTGGCTCTGGTCGTTTCCGGCGGCCATACATCGCTCTTTCTGATGAAGAAAAAGCTGCAGTACCGCGTCGTCGGCCGGACCCGCGACGATGCGGCCGGAGAAGCCTTGGACAAGATCGCCAAGTTCCTGGACCTGGGATATCCCGGCGGGCCGGTCATTCAGAAGCTGGCCGAAAACGGCGACCCGACCCGCTTTCCCTTTGCCTTGCCGCGCATGAGCGACCGGAGCCTCGATTTCAGCTTCAGCGGATTGAAGACGGCCGCGATCCGGCATGTCGGGAAAACGGACTTGACCGGAAATCGACCGCCCTTCCCGACTTTCTGGCGAGCTTCGAGATCGCCGTCGTTCGGGCGCTGCTCGGGAATGTCGTCCGGGCGGCGGAAACCTTCTGTCCCCGCTCGCTCGTCCTTTGCGGCGGCGTCGCCAGAAACCTTCGCCTGCGGGCCGCCTTCGAAAAGACGGCCGTCGAACATGGACTTCCCTTCGCTCTTCCGTCGCCCAAGCTTTGCACCGACAACGCGGCCATGATCGGAGCTTTGGCCTGGGAGAAAATCAAGGCAAAGAAAGGGAAAATCCCGTTTTCCCGGGACCTTGACGCCTATCCCCGCTCGCCCCGTTGATTTGAAACCGGCTGCCGGTGATATGCTTTAATATCGCCACCCGAACGTCGCGCCCCGACGGCATTTCCCGCCGGAATTCAGTAAAAGGTCACGAACGTGGATTTGAAAATCAAGGATCTCGTCGATCTTCTCCAGGTGCCGGAGAAAACCGTCCGCCGCTGGATCAAGGACGGGGAGATCCCCTTCCACGAGATTCATCACCAGTACCGCTTCAACCGGACGGAGATCAACGAATGGATCCTTGCCCATAAACCCGAGCTTTCCTCGCGGCTTCTGAACCTGAGCATCGCCGGCCGCCCGACTCGATTCCTGGACCTCCTCCGTCAGGGAGGGATTCATGACGGAGTGGCCGGCCGGACGATCAAGGAGATCCTGCCCCGGGCGATCGAGACGATCCGCATTCCCAAGGGCCACTCCAAGAAGGATATCGTCGCCGCCCTGATGGACCGGGAGGAGATGATGACCACGGCCATCGGCCGGGGGATCGCCATCCCGCATCCGCGCAATCCGATCATCACCAAGGTCGAGGATGCTCTCGTCGCCATCTGTTTTCTCGAGACGCCGGCCGATCTGGCCGCCCTTGACGGCCGCCCCGTGCATACCCTGTTTCTCCTCCTGACCGACAATCCCCGCCGTCATCTCGAGGTCCTGTCCAAGATCTCCTATCTTTGCCAGATTCCCGAATTCCTGAAGCTCCTGGAATCCCGCCGGCCGGCCGCGGAAATCTTTGATTTCATCGAAGCCCGGGAGCGGGAGTGGCAGCCATTGGAGGCGGGTACGAAATGACGCTTGTTCTTGTCGGGACCGGATTGTTCCTCCTCGGAGGACTTGTCGCCCTTTTCGTCCGGTCGTCCTTCAAAGGGGCCGTGTCGGCGATTTTTGCGGCCGCGGCCCAACCCTTCCTCCTCCTCCCGGCCGGCCGCGTCCTGGCCGGCGGGGGAGTGGAAGCCCTGACGATCCCGCTTTCGTTTCCTTTCGGGCCGGCCGCCCTGCGGCTCGACCCGCTGGCCGCTTTCTTTGTCTGTGATCATCAGCTTGGGCGGTCTTGGCGCGGCCGTGTACGCCGCCGCCTATATGAAGAAGTACCGGGACCGGCCGGCCTCGCTCTCCGGGTATGCGTTTTTTTCCGGGCTTCTCTGCGCGCGCGATGGTGCTGGTCGTTACGGTCCAGCACGCCCTGCTTTTCCTCGTCGTTTGGGAGATCATGTCGCTTGGCTCCTTCTTCCTTGTCGGGTTCGATCATTCCAGGGAAGACGTCCGCAAGGCGGCGGTTTATTATCTGGTCGCCATGCAGGCCGGGGCCGCTTGCCTTTTGGCCGCCTTCGCCTGGAGCGCGACCCTCGTCAGGGAGCCCGGATTTTGCCTCGTTTGGGGAGGTTTTTGCCGGGACCGGCATTGCCCCGACGGCGCTTTTCCTTTTGTTTTTTATCGGCTTCGGATTGAAAGCGGGATTCGTTCCGTTTCATACCTGGCTGCCGCTGGCCCATCCGGCCGCGCCGACCGGGGTGTCCGCCTTGATGTCCGGAGTGATGATCAAGACCGGGATTTACGGGATTCTCCGCATCCTGCTCCTCGGCGGCGGAACGAATCCCGTCCTCGGCTATGTCGTTTTTTTCGTTGCCCTTGTGACGGGCGTTTTCGGAGTGATGAATGCCATCGCCCAGCATGACCTGAAGAAGCTGCTGGCCTATCACAGCATCGAAAACATCGGCATCATCGGCCTTGGAATCGGCTTGGGGATGATCGGTCTTTCTCTCCGAAATGACGCGATCGCCCTGTTCGGATTTTTCGGCGCTTTGCTTCATGTCTTCAACCATTTCACGTTTAAAAGCCTCCTTTTTTACGGGGCCGGCGTCGTCTATGTGAAAACCCATACCCGGAATATCGAGCAACTGGGGGGATTGGCGCGCTTTCTTCCGATCACCTCGGGGTTATTCCTCATCGGTTCCGCGGCCATCTGCGGCCTTCCGCTCTTCAGCGGTTTTATCAGCGAATTCGGCCTCTTTTCCGGGTTGATCCGAGGCTTGACGGTGGGCGGAGCGGCGCCGCGCGCCGCTGTTATGCTCGGGCTGGCCGGACTGGCATTTATCGGGGCGATGGCCGTCCTTTGTTTTACCAAAGTCTTCGGGGTTTGTTTTCTGGGATCTCCGCGCGATTCCCCGTCGCGAAGCGATTTCCGAAGGCTCCGGGTTGTTGCTGGCGCCGATGTTCGTCCTGACCGGATTCATCGTTCTGATCGGCCTTTGCTTTCCGGTGGTTCTGCCTTTCCTCGACCGCCTTGTTTGCCGGTTTGTGCCCGGCGGGGCCGGTCCGGAATGGGCGCAGCTCGTCGCTCTTTTCCGCAAGGTCAGCCTGGTTCTGGCCGTTCTGGCCGGATTGATTGTCTTTTTTGTCGCCCTTCGGCGCTTTCTCCTTCGCCGGAAATCCGTCGTCCTGTTTAAAACCTGGGACTGCGGCTATCAGGATGAAAGTCCCGCGGTTTCAATACACGGCGAGCTCTTTTGCTTCTCCCTTTTTACAGCTGGTCGCGCCTCTCGTTCCGTTCCAACATCGCGACGAGCCGCCGGACGGGTTTTTCCCGCCCATGCGTCGCTTGAAAGCCACGCCTCCGATCTCGTCGAAATCGGTTTGATCCGGCCGCTCGGAGCCGTGGTCCGCCGGATCCTCGGGCTTTTCACTTGGATCCAGACCGGCCGGACGCAGAGCTACATTCTCTACGGCCTTGTCTTTCTCATCGTCCTGATCGTCTGGATCATCGGAGTTCGCTGACATGAGCCGCCTTTCGGGTTTTTCGTTCTCCTGGCGGCCTCGTTCTTCTTCACCGGCCTGGCCGCTCGGGTGAAGGCCCGCTGGGCCGGACGGAAAGGGCCGCCGCTCCTCCAGGAAGCCCGCGACCTCCGGAAGCTTCTCGGCAAAGGCGAAGTGATCAGCCGGACGACATCGTTCATTTTCCGCTTGAATCCGCCGGTCCAGGTCGCGGGTGACTCTCTTTGCCGCCTTGCTCGTTCCGGCTCCCGGGCAGCGGGCGCTCCTGAGCTTTTCCGGGGACTTTGTCCTGTTCGCTTATGCCCTGGGCCTGGCCAATTTCTCCGCCGTTTGCGCCGCTCTGGATACGGGCAGCAGCTTCGAAGGCATGGGGGCTTCCCGGGAGACCGCCTTCTTGACCCTCGTCGAGCCGGCGTTCTTCATCCTCCTCGGCTCGCTGGCCCTGGTCACGGGGCAGACGTCCTTTTCCGAGATTCTCTCCCGGCTGGATTACGGCACCGGCGCGGCGATCCTCGTCAAAACCCTTTGCGTGATCTCGCTATTCCTCATGCTCCTGGTCGAGGGCTCGCGGGGGCCGGTCGACGACCCGACGACGCATCTCGAGCTGACCATGATTCACGAAGTCATGATTCTGGATTATTCCGGCCCCGACCTGGCCTTTGTCGTTTATGCGGCCGGGATGAAAATGGTCCTGATCGCGGCCTTGATCGCCAACCTCCTCGTCCCGAGCAATATCGGGCCCGCGTTCGGGGCCCTGGCCTTTGCCGCCGCCCTGGCCGTGATCGCGGCCGGAGTGGGGCTTGTCGAGTCCTTCATGGCCCGCATCCGGATGTCCCATGTGCCCCAGTTCATCTTTCTCCTGCCGGCCCTGGCCCTGACCGTTTTCGGGGTGCTGTTGTTTGCCTTGCGGAGGGGGCTCTAATGGCCGGGCTGCTGATCATCCTGTTCGGGACGACGATCCTGTACGTGTTCGCGGCCGGCCGGATCGAATCGTTCGTCCGAACGCTGGCCCTGCAGGGCTTTCTCCTGTTTCTCCTCGTGGTCATCGACCTGGGCGAGATCTCTTTCCTGAACATCGCCTTCCTCGTCCTGGAAACGCTGGTGGTCAAGACGGTCGTCATCCCCTTCTTCCTCCTCCGGGTGATCCGGCGCAACGAAATCGGCCGGGAAGTCGATCCGCGCCGGCCGCAATTTTTCCGGTTGATCCTGGCCGTGGCGATCTTCATGTTCGGGTTCATGACCGCCTTCTGGGCGGCCCGAACCGGCGCGATCGACCAACCCCTGTACTTCGGGATGTCCATCTCGATGATCATCGCCAGCCTGTTTCTCATCATCCAGCGCCGCCGGATCATCATCCACATCCTGGCGTACATGACGATGGAAAACGGGATCTTCCTCTTGTCCCTGTCCGTTGCCCACGAAATGCCGCTCCTGATCAACCTCGGCGTCCTCCTCGACTTGTTCGTCGGCGTTTTCCTCCTGGCGATCTTTTTCAACACAATCCAGGACCTGTATGACCGCGGGACGATCGACGTCCTGACGAAGCTGAGGGATTGATCATGATCCTCCTGATGCTTCTTGTGCCTTCCGTTTTAGGCGGGGCCGCCTGGGCGGTAGGCCGCCGGCCGTTCACCCGGGCGGTCCTCCTGGGAGCGGCGGCCTTTGAGCTGGGGGCGGTTGCGGCCGCCTGGGCCGGAATGGATTTCGGCGCCGCCGCCGGCTCCTACCTGGGATTGGATTCGCTCGGCTTGGTCTTCCTGACCATCATGGCCCTGGTTTTTGCCGGGGCGGCCCTGGCGGTGCCCAGCTTCTTCCGCGAGTCCGGAGCAAACCCCCGGAAGGAAGCGGTTTTCGTCGCCGAGCTCCTCGTGTTCCTGGCGGCGATGACCGGCGTCATTCTGGCCCGTCATTTGGCCCTGCTCTGGGTATTTGTCGAAGCGACGACCCTGTCCAGCGCTCTCCTGATTTATTCGGAGAAAAAGAAATCCTCCCTCGAAGCGGCCTGGAAGTACGTCTTCATCTGCTCCGATCGGAATCGCCCTGGCCTTCGTCGGAATTATCCTCCTGTCGATCGGGAGCCGGAGCGTCGATTCTTTATTGTTTTCCGACCTGGCCTCCCGGGCCGGGGAGATCAATCCGTTTTGGCTGAAGATGTCCTTTGCCTTCATCCTGGTCGGCTTCGGGACCAAGATGGGCGTGGCCCCGATCCATGCCTGGCTTCCGGACGCCCATGCCGAGGCGCCTTCGCCGGTTTCGGCGCTGCTTTCGGGAGCCTTGCTCAACGCCTCGTTCCTCGGCATCGTCCGCGTCCAGGACATCATGGTGAAAGCCGGCCTGCGGGCGTTCTTCGAACACCTCCTGATCGTCTGCGGCTTCCTCTCCCTTCTGGTCGCCGCGGCTTACCTCCTCCAGGTCGTCAACTACAAGCGGATGCTGGCGTATTCCTCCATCGAGAACATGGGCATTCTGTGCCTCGGCCTGGCCTTCGGCCCGCCGGGGTTGTTCGCCGCCCTTCTCCACAGCGCGGCCCATTCCCTGTCCAAAGCGGCCTGTTTTTAACCTCGGGAAACATCCTCGGATTGTATGGGAGCAAGCGATCGCCGATGTGCGGGGATTGGTCGTCCGCGAGCCGCGGACGGGCTGGATTTGGATCGTGTCCTTCCTGGCCGTGGCCGGGTTCCCGCCTTTTCCGGCGTTTATCAGCAAGTATCTCCTGATTCAGGTTTTCTTCTCAGCCGGGTCGGGCTGGATGGCCGGGCCGTTCCTGGCTCTGATCGCGGTTATCGTGTTCGGCATGGGAAACGCGGTCTTTAAAATGGCGTTCGGGGATCCGCCGGAAGCCGTTCCGGCCTCCGCTTTGTCCTGGAGACCGGATGTTTCGGCCGTCGTCCCGCAGATTGTATTCCTCCTGATCCTTCTCGGCCTCGGCTTGAGCCTGCCGGAGACGGTCAGATCCGTCCTGCGGATGGCCGCCGGGCTGGTGGGGTGAGCGATGACTCCGATGATGAACGGACTCGAATTTAAAAACCTTCAGGCCGTTCCCCTGGCCGACGTGCCCTGTCTTTCCCCGGGCCAATTCCGGGACGGAGTGCTTGCCGCGACCGAGGCCGGCCGCCGTCCGATCCTCTTCTTCGGCCACCGCGAGCCCGCGGGCATCCGGCTGATCGCGGTTTTGGCCGACGACGAGCATTCCCGCCTTCAGGCGTTATCGGCCGTTTTCGCCGAAGGGGAATCGTATGTCTCCTTGACCCCCGAAGTTCCGGCCCTCCATCTTTTCGAGCGCGAATTCTTCGAAGAATACGGGATCGAGCCGAAAGGCCATCCCTGGTTAAAACCGGTCCGCCGGGGGATCGCCGGAACGAGCGGCCCGGGCCCGAACTACCGCTTCTTCCGGATGAACGGGGAGGAAATCCACGAGGTTGGCGTCGGCCCCATCCACGCCGGAGTCATCGAGCCGGGACATTTCCGGTTTTCCTGCCTGGGTGAGGATGTCCATCATTTGGAAATCCAGCTCGGGTTCCAGCATCGCGGCCTGGAGAACCTCTTTCTTCGGCATCGGGATCGGCCCGGCCTGCTCCTCCGCCTGTCCGAATCGATCGCCGGCGACAGCGTGATCGGCCACGCCGGCGCGTTCGTCGGGGCGATGGAATCGCTCGGGGGAATCACCGTAAGCCGGCGGGCTCTCGTCTGTCGGGTGATCGCCCAGGAACTCGAGCGGATCGGCGTTCATCTGGGCGATCTTTCGGCTCTGGCCGGGGATGTTGCTTATTTAACGGGAAGCGCGGCTTTCGGAGCCCTCCGGACCAAAATCATCAATGTGACCCTGGCCTGGTGCGGAAGCCGGTTCGGCCGCGGCTTGCTCGCCTTCGGCGGCGTCCGGAGCGATCTGACTCCGGGTTTGCGGGAACTAATCCGGACGACCATCGCCGGATGCGGGGAGAACGCCCGTCTGGCCGCCGACGTCCTCTTCGGATCGAGTTCGGTCCTGGCCCGGTTCGAGAAAACCGGAATCGTCTATCCGGAAACCGCCCAGCGGATCGGCCTGGTCGGGCCGGCGGCCCGGGCCAGCGGACTTGCCCGGGATGTCCGGGCCGACCATCCCTACGGCGGGTACGTCTATTTCCCCGTCCATAAAATGACCCTGGACGCGGGCGACGTGTTCGCCCGGGCTTTCATCCGCTCTGAGGAAATCACCCAGTCCGCCCGGATGATCGGTGAACAGCTGGAAGCCCTGCCCGATCCCGGGCTCGCCGGCCCGCCGCCCACTCCGCCGGCCCTCGCGGCCCGGACGCTCGTCGTCTCCATGGTCGAAGGATGGCGCGGAGAGATCGCCCACGCCGCCATCACCGACGGCGACGGCCGTCTCGGGCGGTACAAGATCAAGGACCCTTCCTTCCATAACTGGTTCGGGCTGGCGATGGCCGTCCGCAAGAACGGGATCTCGGATTTTCCGGTCTGCAATAAAAGCTTCGATCTGTCCTATGCAGGATTCGATCTCTGATGATAAGAAGGACGCGATGTTCGAGCTGATTAAGCTGAGAAAGCGCCACGGCCGGCCGGTGATTCCGGATCTCTTCCGGGCTGTCGTTCCGCCGCCGTTCCGGGGCTTTCCCGGGCTGGAGGAAGCCCTTTGCCCGGAAGGATGCGAAGCGTGCGTCCGGGCTTGCCCGACCGGAGCCGTCGGGAGCCGTCCCTTGCGGCTCGACCTCGGAGCCTGCGTTTTTTGCGGCGATTGCGAGACGGCTTGTCCGACCGGGGCCATCCGGTTCGGTTCGACCCACCGCCTCGGGGCGACCCGGCGGGAAACCCTTCTTGTGCCTTCCCGGCTGACGGCCGAAGCGTACGCCGAAACGGCGATCGCGACCCGGCAGGAGATCCACCGCCTGTTCGGGCGGTCTCTGAAATTGCGCCAGGTCTCGGCCGGGGGATGCAACGGCTGCGAGATGGAGCTTGCGGCCTGTAACAACGTCAATTTCGACATGTCCCGGTTCGGGGTGGAATTCACCGCCTCCCCGCGTCACGCCGACGGCCTGGTCCTGACCGGTCCCATCTCCCGGAACATGGCTCCGGCTCTCCGTGATGCACACCTCAGCCTGGCGAAGCCGAACGTCGTCATCGCCGTTGGGGCCTGCGCGATCAGCGGAGGATTGTTCGCCGAAAGCCCGGAGCTGGACCGGTCCTTTCTGGATGACGTTCCCGTGGATTTATTCGTCCCCGGCTGCCCGTCCCATCCCTTGACCGTCATCCGGGCAATCTGCGATTTTATCGCCTGAACGATTCATAAAAATCTTTAATCTCCTTATATTTATAGGTCAGTCTTCTCCTATGGCTCTCTTCCATATTGTGTGGGTAGAAATTGGAGGTTATGGCGGCTGGAGCGAACATCGTCCGGATTAGGCTTTTCTTGAGGCCTGCTTGGGTAGCCGGCTCGGAAGAAGCCGGCCGAGCGAAGATGTTTGAGCGTCCCGCGCCTTGAACCGTTAGAAGGTCTTCCGGGACGCGAGTTCTTCGCCGCCAAGCCAAGCCAATCAAGAAAAGCCGTTTAGATCCGGACGCGTGAGGGAAGCCGCCATATTCTCGGTAGCTCCTACCCACACAAACTGGAAGAGAGCCCAAAAAGAGAATAAGAAACCTTCTCGATTCGTGAATGATCCAGGCTAGCGGCGGACCGGGGAGATTTGCAGGAGATAAGGGTCGTCGAGAAGATTCTCGTCGGAAAGCTTTTTTAGCGACAGCACGATTTCGTAGAGATACAACCCCTTGAGCCGGTAACAGGCCTCCGGAGTAAAGACCGTCTCCCGGATTTCCCGGTTTGTCCGGATCATCGTCTCCGGACCGTCATCGTCCGCCCTTAAGCCGGGGGACGAAGGGGTGCGTCGAAATAGCGCAACCCGATCTCATGTTCGCCTTTCATCGAACCGTAGGCCAGACGAATCCCTTCGAGCTTTTCCCGGGCGGCGAAGACGAACCGGTAGGTCTTCTCGAAGTGGAGGTACATTTCGCCGTCGTTTTTGGCCACCACGCCCCGGCCCATCGGCATCAGGTAAAAGCCCAGGGAGCCTCCCGTGGAATAAGCGACCGGCCAGGACGGGTAAAGCGGGACGCGGGGGAACGCGACCCAGAGCAAGATTCCGACCGCAAGAAGCGCGGCGGCCGCGATTCCGTGAAAGCGCCCGGAAAGCGGTCGGTCTTTTCCTTTTCCGAAAAAGACCCAGGCCGCGATGAAAAGAACGACCAGCCCGACCCAGACGAAGTTCGGCGCGTATCCGGAGTTGTCGACTTTGATGAACGACGGGAGGAGCGGCGGCCAATGAAGCCGGACGCTGCTCAAATAAACGAACAGGTCGCCGGCCCGGGTCGTGAAATCATGGGTTGTCGGTTGATAGAGAAAATCCGGGTGGCGGAGCAGGATCCAGGACACCCCGCCCGCGGCCGCGACTCCGAGGCCGAACAGCCAGCCGAAAACGCGCTTCCCCCGTCCCCTCGAGAAAGGATCCGAGGGCGATCGCGGCGATCCAGGAAACGGGAGCGAGAACCCGACCCTGGGGACAGAAACCCTGGCGATGGGTGAAAAAGGCGTAGTTGAGGACAAACGGTCCGGCAATCAGGAGCAGGCCGAGGAGGTCGAGCCGGGCCTTCCGGCCCTTCCGGAACATCGCGATCAAGCCGGGGATCATGAAGATCCAGAACGGGGCGTAAAGCCAGAGCCCGTCGCGCTGGTCGAGGAAGTAGTCGAAGAATGTATCCACGCGGCTTGAGAGCGGGAGGTCGAGGAACGATTGGGCGATGGCCTGGGCCTGGCCCGGCCCGAGGACGCCCTCGTAAACGGCGAACGGCGAAAGCGTTCCGTACATGTTCCAGACCGAAAGATAAAAGAGAGCCATGCCGGCCAGGGCGGGGACGATCAGAAACAGGAGACGTCCCCGGGGACGGACCTTCGGCCAGAGATAATAAGAGCGGCGACGGCCAGGAGCGGCCAGAAGATCAAGTTGTATTTCAGCCCGAACCAGAAAAAGCTTCCCAAAAGGAGTCCCATAAAAGCCAGAAGAAGCGCGGGCAAAGCGCGGTCCGACCGGGCCAGCCGGTAAATATAGACCGAGAACAGGGCGATCGGGATCTCGGGATAGAGATGAACGGCGTAGAAAAGCACCGGGGTGCTGAACGAGTAAATGGCCCATAATCCCAGGGCCAAGCCTTCTTTCCGCCACAGTTGTCGGGCCAGGAGATAAATCTGCAGTCCCAGGAGCACGGCCCAGACGGCTAAGCTGCCCTTCAGGATGAATGTCCGGGCGATTCCGTCGAAGGCTTGGCTGACGAGGTAATGGCGGAACCATCAGGGCCGAGATGCCCGGCAGGTTGATCGGGATAGATATAATCCCGGCCCCTTTTTCCCTTCCCGGGCATACGGGCTCATCCGCAGGCGCGGATTCTCCTTCTCGTCGTAGAAATGAAAATAATCCCGGTCGCGGAAATTGTCGGCCAGGTTGATATCGCCGTCGGTTGCGAGGCTGTGGGTCGTCAGAAGGTAGTTCGGCTCGTCGCCGGAAAACGTCACTCCTTCGAGGACGAGGACCAAAGCGCAGGCGTTGTAGACCAGAAAAGCGAAGAGGAAGAGGACGACAAGGCGTTTTTTCACCGGCTGGGCGAGAAACCGTCCGTAAAGCCGGCGGGCGAAAAGGAATGTCGGTTTCGGCCGGAAGGCCTCGGGCGGACGGCGGCCAGATAGATGACCGAGGCGGCGACGAACAGCCCGAGAAGCAGGAGGCGCCTTTGGAAATCGGCCCGGTCGAAATATTGAGCCGTCAGAATGGGGGCGAAGGCGAGGACAGTCAGCGGCCAAAGCCCGACGTCCGGACGCAAGGCCCGGGCGAGTGCGAGATATGTCAACACTCCGAAAACGATGAAGAGAACCAGGAAGGGAACGACCGGCTTGAATCCGTGGTCGAAAATCGTCGCGTTGACCGCCCGGACCCAGGTCGTCCCATACGCGGCCAGGCCGGCCGCGGCGGCAAAAAGAACGACCCGCGAGGAGGAAGATTTCGAACCGGACGCCATGAGGGAGTCATAGCCGACTTGCCCGGCCCTGTCAAGGCGGGCCGGCGGCGGTGAGGGACAAAGGCAAGAAAAATATGGTATAAAAGGGCCTCTCCGGACGGAAACCATATGGAAGCCACGAAACGCGGGAAAAAGGTCGTCGTCGTCATGCCGGCGTACAATGCCGAAAAGACGCTGGAGCGAACGCTCGCCGACATCGACATGTCCTGGGTCGACGATATCATCCTGGTCGACGACGTGAGCCGCGACGGGACGGTCGAGCTGGCCCGGCGCCTGGGCCTCCGGGTGTTCGTCCATAAGCGGAACACGGGATACGGGGGGAATCAGAAGACCTGCTATACGGAGGCGATGAAAATCGGGGCCGAGATCATGGTCATGATCCACCCCGACCACCAGTACGACCCCCGGGTCGTCCCCCAGCTCGTTCAGCCGCTTTTGGACGGGACATGCGAGGCGGTCTTCGGGTCGCGGATGCTCGGCGGCCATCCCCTCGAGGGCGGCATGCCCAAGTGGAAATATCTGGCCAACATTTTCCTGACGGCGGTGGAGAACGCCGCGTTTTACATGTATCTGACCGAGTACCACTCGGGCCTTCGGGCTTATTCCCGCCGTTACCTGGAAACCGTCAACTTCCTGGCGAATTCGGACGATTTCGTCTTCGACTCGGAGATCATCGCCCAGGGCGTCCTGCACGGGATGCGGATCCGGGAGATCCCGATCGAGACCCGCTATTTCCAGGAGGCCTCCCAGATCGGCCTGCAGCGGAGCATCGTCTACGGCTTATCCATTCTGAAAACCCTCATCAAGTTTAAAATGCACAAGAAGGGCTGGAAGCGGTTCCCGATGTTTGAATTCGCCGGCCCCGGCCCCGGGACCGAAGACGTAACGACCCGGCTCAGCGTCCGGGCCGGAGGGCGAAGATATAGGGCGTGAGGCCCGTTCTGGCGTCCGATTCGTTCCGCAGATTCATCGAAATCCGGTAAAGATTGAGGCCTTTCCAGCGATAGGCCGGCGGCGATTCGACCGTCCGGGTCATCACCTCCCGCCGGGTGGTGACGGCGAAAGCCGGAGCGTCGGCCAGGCTGAGCCGGAGGGTGTAGTCGCCGTGAGGGGAGCCGAATTCGACCTCGAGCTTGTCCAGTTCCTCCCGCGACGTGAAGTAGAAATTGTAATCCCTGTTGTCCTGGAGGATGTCGAATCTCGCCGGCTCGCCCATCCGGGCTACCCGGGAAAGGGAGTAGAACGTCCATTGCTCTCCCGACGGCAGGTCGACCGACTGGGGAGACATGAGGACGGGCCGGGGGAAGAACACGTACAGGACGAAAAATCCGGCCAGGAGGACGCCGGCGACGGCGGCGTGGCCGCCGAACGACAGGCGCTTGTCGGCCGGGCGGGCCAAGGCAAAAGCGGCGACGAACGCGGCCAGAACGGCGATCCAGATAAAATTTGGAGTCCAGCCGTTCTCCTCGACTTTAAGGAAGGAAGGCAGGGCGTTCGGGAGGAAGACGTGGAGGTTGCTGAGGGTGATGAACAGGCTCCCGGCCCGTTCGGTCACGCCGGATGTGGTTTCCTGGTAAAGGGCGAAGGGATTT
The DNA here is from genome assembly GCA_963783665.1 of Candidatus Aminicenantota bacterium. Taxonomy (GTDB): domain Bacteria; phylum Acidobacteriota; class Aminicenantia; order Aminicenantales; family UBA4085; genus JAAZPG01. The sequence continues at coordinate 710,784 of CAWANZ010000003.1, forward strand.
CGGAGAAGAAGCCAGGTTATAAGCAGGGACAGCCCAGCCGCGCCGTTGAACAGATACCGGAAGACATGCTTCCGGCCGTCGGCGATGAACGCCCCGATGAACAGCGCCGGAATCCAGATCACGGCGACGAGCGGCCGGGCTTGAGGCGCATACCCGGCCCGTTGGGTCAGGAACGCGGAAACGAGGACATAGGGGAGGAAGATCGCCAGGAGCCAGGCCGCTTCGCCGGCTTTTTTCCGCAACAGGGTGACAACACCGAGGAAAGAAAAAACGTAGACAGGAGCGTAAAGTAACAACCCGTCTCTCTGGTCGAGGAAGTAGCCGGCCAGGGTTTCCCAGCGGAACCGGAACGGGATCCCGGTGAAAAGATTCTTGACGAAACCGAGCGTTTGCCGGCCGTCCATGGCTCCCTGCCAGGAAACGGCGGTCGGATTCAGCGAGCCATAAAGGCTGTATTGAAACGCCAGATAGAGGGCCGCGCATAGGCCGGCCGGGGCGACGAGAGCCGCCAGGCGGGACATCCGGCGGTCCCGGTCCTCCCGTTTCCAGATGCGCCACAAGAGCATAAAGGAGAAGCGGCGCCTGGATGAAGGCGTATTTAAGCGCGTGGAACCAGACGAACGATGCGGCCAGGAATCCGATGAGAATATAATCGCCGGCTTTAAGGGCGGGGGCGAACCGGAGCCGGCGGAAGACGAAAAGACCGGCCGCGGCGACGAAGATTTCCGGATAGACGTGGTGACTGTAGAAGAAAACCGGGGCCGTCAGGGTGACGAGCAGCCAGAGGCCGAGGGCCAGTTTTTCCCGGCCCCAGGCTTCCCTGGCATAGAGGTAAAGCTGAATTCCGAAAAAGACGCCCAGGAGGCTCATGGCGAAGCGGATCAGGAATATCAAGGCCCCTTTGCCTAAAGCCATACCCAGGGCGTAAAAGGGAAGGAGCAGAATGGAAATCCCGGGGGAGTGGAACGAATAGAGCTCGCCTTCTTTCTTCCCGGGAACCGTATGCGGGCGAAGCGGCGTCCCGGCCGGCAAATAGGTTTCGAAATCCCGGTTTTCGTAATTGTCGGCCAAGTCCAGGTCCCCATCCTTGAGCAGGCTGTGGGACATGATGAGGTAATGCGGTTCATCGCCGCCGAAACTTACGCCCCGATCGCCCAGGAGGAGGGCCCCGCCATTGATCGCCACGAGGGCCAAGACGGCCAGCACGGCGATTCTCCGGCCCGTCGGCCAGGCGATGAACCGGTCGATGACGGCGCCCCATTTCGATTTTCCCTGCCGGTCGGCCTGGACGATGCGGACAACCTTAAGATAAAGGACGGCCAGGCCGATCGCCCCGGCGAAAAGACCGAGCCGTTCCAGGAAGTCGTCCCGGGTGAGGTAATGGCGGAGGGCCAAAGGCGCAAGAAGGAAAAAGGCGACCGGAAGATATGTCGGAAAATCGAGGGCCAAGGCCTCCTTGTAGCTGAGCCGGCTGTTTTTCGTCCAGATCTGACTGATCAAAGCCCAGAGGCCGAGAAGGAGGATGAAAATCAGGGCCGCGGCGAAGAGAAGCGGATTGATGTCCGGGCGAAAGTCGTGATTTCTGATCGTGAATGAGGGAGCTTGGTTTCGGAGAAGGAGGATGAGGGCGATCCCGCCGGCCAGGACGAAAAAGACGATGGGCCGAACGATCCGCCGCAGGGTTTTCATCGCCAAGACTCTATGTCGGAGGCCTCGCTAAGTCAAGATTCCGGTTGGAAGCGATCCGGGACGGGTCGAAGCCCCGTCCCAAGGTTCTTCAAAGAACTCCGGCAGCCGGAATCCGTATGATGAGAAGGAAGCGTATCGCTTGGATTCGGATGGAGGCATGACGTGAACAACCGACGGATGATTCTTGCGGCGTTATTGATCGGCGCAGCCTTGGCCCCGCTTCAGGCGAACGATCAGAACGTTTTGAGCCTGACCCTGGACGAGGCGATCGCCCGGGCTTTGAAAAACAACCTTGATATCGCCGTCCAAGCATTCAATCCCGAGCTGGCCGCCGGTCAGCTGCTCAAGGCCCGGGAGACATTCCTTCCCCAATTCGCCCTGAGTATCGGGAGCGATCATTCCGAAAATCCGTCGTACTGGTGGCTCCAGGGCGAGGGGACGAGCATCGACAAGATGAACAATTATTCCGCTTCGGTTTCTGAAACGATCCCGACCGGAGGAAGCATCTCGCTCTCGTTGCAGAATTACCGCTCGGAGACGAACCAGGCCTTCCAGCTCATCAATCCTCGGTTCGGGACGACACTCTCGTTCCGTTTGACCCAACCGCTGCTTCGGAATTTCGGGCTGAAAATCGCCCGGCGCCAAGTGATCGCGGCCCGGACGAATCTCGAGATCGCCGATGTCGAGCTCCAGGGGACGGTGATGGATACGATATATCTCGTCCAAGAGGCTTACTGGAACCTGGTCTATGCCGTCGACAGCCTTCAGGTCAAACGGCAGTCGCTCGAGCTCGGCCGAGACCTCCTGGCCAAGAACCGGAAGGAAGTGGAGTTCGGCCAGATGGCCCCGATCGAAATCCTCAATGCCGAAGCGGCCGTCGCCCAGCGGGAAGCCGACCTCATCCAGGCCGAAGCCCTGATCACCCGGTCCCAGGAAGTCCTGAAGTCGATCCTCAATGTCGCCGCCGAAGACGGCGGCCGGAGCCTGGTTCTCGAGCCGACCGACCGGCCCGTTTATCAAAGCGTTTCCCTGAACTTGGACGAGGCTCTGGAAAGCGCCATCCGGAACCGGCCGGACCTCCAGGCCCTGGCCAAGAGCCTGGAAAATAAATCACTCAATCTCCAGGTCGCCCGGAACCAATTGCTTCCTGCCCTCGATTTCGAATTTTCCTACGCCAGCCCGGGGATTTCGGGCGACCGGCTGAAGTACCTCAACGACGACCCTTTTCTCGGGGTCATCGTCGGGACCGTTCCGGGAAGCGTCGGGAATTCGTTCAAAGACGCGTTCAAGTTTCTCTATAACAACTGGACCGTCGGCCTGACGCTTTCCTTCCCCCTGGCCAGCGCCTTGACCCGGGCCGACTATGCCTATGCCCGGACCGACTTGGCCCAGAGCGAGGCCAGGTTGAAAAGCCTTCGGCAGAGGGCGGAACTCGAAATCAGCGACGCCGTCCGGACGGTTGAAACCAACCTCAAGCGGATCGAGGCCTACCGCCTGGCCCGGGAGCTGGCCGAAAAGAGCCTCGAGGCCGAGCAGAAGAAGCTCGCCGTCGGATTGTCGACGAACTATTTTGTCCTGGACTATCAGGACCGGGTCGCCAACGCCCGCTCGATCGAGCTGCGGGCGAGAATCGACTATATCCTCTCGGTTGAACGACTGGAAAAAGCGACCGCGATGAGCCTGATCAAACGCGGCCTGAAATAGCCCGGCGGGATCAGTCCTTCCAAACAGCCTCGTCCGGGTCAGGGAGAAAGACGCCGTCCCGGGCTTCCTCGATCATCTGAGCGACGAGCAGGTTCCAGCTGATAAAATCCGGCGCGGCCAGCGGTCTTCCGGTATCGGCGTGATAGTTCTCGTGCATCATCCCGTTTTCGTCAAGGTCGGCCAGGCAAACGCCGGTCACCCGGACGGCAACTTCCCGGGCGGCATCGGGGAAGCCGTAATGCCGCAGGGCGTGGAGGAACATCCAATTGGCGTGCGGCCAGATCGGCCCCTGCCAGTTGGAATAGGGCTTGAGGACGTTTTCATTGTTATAGAGAGGTTCGTCTAAGGCCAGGGATCGGATGCCATGGGGCGCCCAGAGCTTGTTCGGCTCGAGGACATAGCGCTCGATCATCCGGCGGCCCGTCTCAACCGGAGCCAGGCGGGCCCAAAGAGCCACCAGGTTGCTATAGGTGACGCAAGGGACGATCTCCCGGTCGACGCAGTCATAGGTGAAATAGGATTCCGCGGCCTTGTCCCATAACCGCGCGTTGACGGCCGCCGAAAGCGCCAGGGCTTTGTCCCGGAAGGCCGCCGCGTCCTCCGCTTTTCCGATGGCCGCGGCGACAATCGCCGCGGCTTTATAATCCAGGATCTGAAACGCGTTGACGTCGGCCCCGGCCATGCTGTTGTGATAGCGCCGGACGAGCGAGGCGTTGTTGTCCGCGCCGGATTCCATCCCATCCCACCACTTGACCAGCCCCGTCGCCGGATCGCTCATCTTCCGTTCCCGGTAGGTCAGGCAGGCTTTCATCGCCTCCCAAACGGGGATGACCCAGCGAAAGTCACCGATCGAAATGGAAGCGTAATAGGCCGCTTGTCCCATCAGCGGCTTGATCTGGTAGAGGCGGGCGTCCCGTCCGGCCCAGGGCCGGAGACCGCCGGGCGTCTGGCCGTCCGGTTCGGTGAAGCGGAGGAAGTTCAAGCACCAGTTTTTAAGATAAACGCCGGACGCCCGGTCGCAGGAAATCAGGTGGAGGCCGACAAAGAAGGCGTCCCAATCCCAGAGCTCTTCGTAAACGCCATTGGGGACGATGTAATCGTAGGGGAGAACGCCGTTGGCTTGACGGAGGACGCGGGAGCGGAGGGCCCCGATTTTGGTCCGGGCTTCGGCCGCCAGCTGGTCATATTTCATAAGCGGATTCTCCCATTTTTTGGCAATGGCTCAGAGCCCGGGCCCTTTCCCCGACAACACGGCCATTCCCTGCTTCAACGCACGGCCAGGTAGGGGAAATTCCTGGCGATTTTCCGGGTGAAGGCTTTAACGAGCTGCTCGGAAGAGCTTCCGATTCCCCCGGACAACTCGTGGGAATATTTCCAAAAAAGCTCTCCGCTTGCGCCGTCGTGGATCGTAAGGTCGACGTTGACCTTGTTGGTCGATCCCCAGAATCCGATGAGGACGCCGACGGCGATCGCGGCGGCTTCCGACATCGGTTTTTCGCGTTGAATCTTGCCGCTGATGACGGCGTCGACCCCGAGCATCCGGGCCAGGTCTTCCTTCGTGATGGTCCGAAGAGCGGCGAACTCGATGTTGTTTTGAGCCAGAAGGGCGTTGGTTTTGTCGACGTCCTGGAAGGAGACGGCGAAATCGGCGCTTCTTCTCAAGAACCGGGCATAGAACAGGGATTGGGTCCCGTATCCCTCGTCTTTCTCCATTTCCCGGAGCATTTCAATCGTCATTCCCTTGGGTAACCGGGTCGAAGAAATCGAAACGTCGAAGGGAAGAAGGGCGACCAGGCGGTGCTTCGGCCGCATTTCGTAGAATTGGGGAGAATGGTAGACGGTGGCGCACGACGCCAGCGTCAGGATGCAAGCGCCGGCGAGAAGGATTGTTTTTTTCATGGGGCTCTCTCCTTTCAAAACGAAGCCGATATTCCCGCGGCATAGAACGTCCCGTGGGACAGGGAAATATTGGCAAACAGGCTCAACCGGGAATCGAGCCGCCAGACAAGGTCGAGGCCGGCGGCTGGGGCGAAAATCCAGGACGGGACGTCGTCGCTTTCGGCCCGGATGTCGGCGATCGATTCGGCCAGCCGGCCGGAGAACTGATAATCGCCGAGAGGTGTCTCGGCCGTCAGGGTTTGATCCATCTCGACGTCGCCCCGGAAGGGGAAAGCCGAAACGCCGGCCCGGAGGGCGAGCTCGAATCTCCGCAGGGCGACCGCCGTCCACCGCCCCAGAAGCGACAGTCCGAAGCCGCGGAGGTTCACGGCCCCCGCGCCGCGAGCCGAAAGCTCGGCCAGCGGCCAGCCGATGAATTGGATGGTTTCGAAGGCCGAGGCGGTGAACGGGATGCGGAAATCGAAGGCGTCGCCCCGGAGGCCGACGGCGAGGCGATTCGTCCTCAAGGGGATCCAGACTTCGGCGTAAAACGTGCGGCCCGAGGAGGTCGATTCGATGGCCGTCTGGACGGGAGTCAGGAACCAGGACGGAAGCACGGAATTGAGGAGCTTGAAAAACTCGGCCTGGATCATCTCCTCACACCGGGTTTCGATCGTCGAGCGGAGCGGCTCGAGCGTCCAGCCGCCGAAGCCGACCCGGATCTCGACCGAAGCCGCGCCGGACGCCGGGCCCGCCGCGAGAGACACGGCCAAAACGGCCGCGATTCCGGCGGCGATCCCCTTACGGAGCATGGCCTCAATCTATCACAGGCCGGTCGGAAACAAAACTTGCCTGGCCTCGCAGTTGCGGCCATCTCGACTCGTGAATAATACAGGCTTGCGCTCCCCGCCCTTTTTCGCTATAATTCCCCCTTAACATCTGGCCGGTAGACGTGCAAACGAATCGATCACAGGTTATTCCCGGATACGCCGCTTGACCTTCCCCCTCATGTTGAAATTCAAATCTCAAGGATATGTTGATGCGTTTTGACGAACTGAACTTGAACCCCAGGCTCCTGCAAGCCATTGCCGAGCGGGGGTACACGGAGACGACCGACGTCCAGACCCGGACGCTGGCCGAGACCCTCCACGGCCGCGACGTGGCCGTCCAATCCCAGACGGGCACGGGAAAAACCGCCGCCTTTCTGATCACCATTTTCGACCGCTTGCTGCGCGACGAGTCTCGGAAAGCCGGGAAAAGCCTGGTCATCACTCCTACCCGGGAGCTGGCCGTCCAAATCGAGGGTGAAGCGGAGACCCTGAACAAAAATCTCGGATTCACGATCGGCTGCTTTTACGGCGGCGTCGGTTATGAGCGCCAGGAGGCGGTTCTTCGCAAAGGGGCCGATATCCTGATCGGAACGCCCGGCCGGTTGATGGACCTCGAGGAAAAGGGAATCCTCCGCCTGGGCGATGTCCGCATTCTGGTGATCGACGAAGCCGACCGCCTCTTCGACATGGGCTTCCTCCCCGACATCAAGCGGATCATCAAGAAGCTCCAGCCGGCCGGCCGCCGGCAGAGCCTGTTGTTCAGCGCCACGCTGAACCGGCTGGCCCGGCGGACCGCGGTCGAATTCCTCAAGGAGCCCGTCTTCATCGAGCTGACGCCCGAACACGTCACCGTGGAAGCGATTTCCCAGGAGCTCTACCGGGTCGGAAGCCATCTCAAAGCCAACCTGCTTCTCGGGCTTCTCAAGGCCGAGCGGCCGAAAAATGCCCTGATCTTCACCAATACCCGCCATGCCGCCGAGCGGCTGGCAAAAAAGCTCGAAAAGAACGGTTATCGCGGCCGTTTTCTGACGGGGGACCTGCCCCAGAACAAGCGGCTGAGGATCATCGACGACTTCTCCGCCGGCCGGTTCCCGTTTCTTGTCGCGACCGACGTGGCCGCCCGCGGCCTTCATATCGAAGGCCTGGAAATGGTCGTCAACTATGACCTGCCCGAAGACATCGAAAGCTATGTCCATCGGATCGGCCGGACAGGAAGGGCCGGCCAATCCGGCAAGGCCGTCTCCCTGGCCTGCGAAAAGTACGGCGACAAGCTTTCGGAGATCGAGGCCTATATCGGGATGCGAATCCCGGTCAAGATAGCAACGCCGGACCTTTATGTCTCCGACCGGGGCTTCGAAGCCGAGCTCAAAGCCCGGGAAGAGCGGAAGCGCTCCGGCGGATTCGGCCGGGGGGGCGGTTATGCCGGCGACCGACGGTCCGCCCGCAAGACCGATTTCGGCTCGCGCCGGGATCCGGCGGCTCCCCCGCTTCAGCCCTCGCCCGCAGCGAAATAATTCCCCGATTTCGGAGTGACGGAAATGGCAAACGAACCCGGCTTCCGAAATTCCTTCGAACGAACCCTGACGGGGCTTTTCGCCCTCGTTTCCGGTTTGATTCTCATCTACCTGGCTATCCAGGGGCCGATGGTCGCCGGCCGGATCCATTACAAAACGGCCGACTTTATCAACAACCAGCTCATCGGCCAGGACGCCGTGAACCTGGTTGTGTTGAGCCCACTGCTTATTCTAGGGGGTTTGGCCCTCCTCTTCCGAAAGGCGGCCGGAAAGTACCTCCTCATCCTCACCCCGCTCTTCCTCATCTACTACGTCCTGAGCTACACGATCGGCTGGGAATGGAGCGCTCCCGGATATTCCGGAAACAGCGAACGCTATTTCTTTCTCTTCCTATTTATCCTGATCGCCGCTCTCGTCATCATGCTTTACACCCTGTCGGTTTTTCCCCGCGACCACGCGGCTCGCTTTCCTAAAGCCGGGCTGGGGATTTATTCCGGATTGATGGTCCTGTTCCTCCTGATCTTCGGCTCGATGTGGGTGAAGGAAGTCGTTGAGGTGATGACGACGGGAACAGCCAGGGGATATGATGCCGCCCCGACGGCCTTCTGGCTTGTCCGCGTCTTCGACTTGGGATTCACCATCCCCTTGGGCCTCATCAGCGTTTACTTGCTCTGGGCCCGGCCGAGGTCATCCTACCCGATCCAGTTTCTCTTCTACGGTTTCTTTCTAACGATGATCCTGGCGGTCGACGCCATGGGGATCATGATGTTCCTGAATCACGATCCGACGTTCTTGTGGCGGGATCTGACCGTCTTTTTAGCCCTCGGCGTATTGATCGCCTTCGGATTTATCTACGTCCTGCGCCATTTTAAGAAAGACGCGGCCGAGCCTTCTCAGGCCGGACGCTGAGCTCGGCCCGTTTTTCTTCTTTTCCATCTTCCGGCCGCTTCCGCCAAGGCCCATCCGGCCAGCGGCAGGTAACCGGGCAGAGTCCCGACGAGATACCGCGCTTCATAATGGAAGAACATATGAAGCCGAGCGGGGAGGTATGTACATGATCCGGCCGGTCGATTCTTTGGAAGGGCCTAAGTTTATCGAGCCGAAGGGCCGGGTGGGCTACCGAATCGGCCGGAAGGACGGGGAGTAAGAGTCGATGGATTATCCAGAGTTCATCGCCCGGGTGACGTCCCATATTCCGGATAGAGGCCAGGTCATGGTCAGGTTACGGCTTCTATGCCAATGCGTATCGGGGAAGGGCTAAGAAAAGCGGCGCGCCGGATTTTCGTATGCTGCAGGAAGGAAAAGAGAGGAATTCCGGATAAATCTCAGCTCATTCGGAGTCTCGGCGAGCTCCCGGACCGACGCGGGCTGTCCTCAATCGGCCTTGACAGGCCTCGCGCGCAAAATCATCCTCATTTCGGAGGGAAAGTCGGGATTTCATGACAAGACAGGGATTGTCGCAGGGACTTCCGGAAAACGGAAATTCCTATCCCTCGGGAATCGGATCGATGAGCGGCATAGACGATTTCTCGAGCCGATACTTTGGCACGATCAAGCGATATTTATCAAGCAGGGGCGGGTTCTCGATTGCGGCGATGAGGCGACTGGAATGGGATTTGGGCGTATTATTTCCTGATCTTACGGTCTTCTTTCGATGTTTTTTCGTTCTCGGGAATTCTCATTTCATGTCTCGTATAACCGCTTTCCTTGCCTTCAAATCCCGGTATCAAGCTTATTTGCGGCATTTCCTGGGATAAAAAAACGGCAGTATTTGTCGAAGAATTTATGGTGCCCGAAAAAAAATCGAATACTTCGCGGTCTAAAAAAATATTGTAGCCATGATTTCCTGCCGGGCGCTTGAATGTGAATCGAACATATTTCCAATATTTTTCGGTGGTACCGAAAATTTGATTGCCTTGATACAAAGAATTCATTATTTCAGCCTCAACTTGCTCTAAGGAGACTGCGTCCGGATTGTACATTAAAAAAATTCCATTGACGGAGCCGTCATTATCTTGAAAGGTCTCACTTACAGGTACTGAGTTTCTTGAATCTCTAAAAATTCTAACGTGTCCTTTTTCGCAAGGGTCCAGTCTTCGATAATTCCCCATGTCGATATAGGATATTTTGTTTATGACATGGTTACTTTCACTTTTAATTTTATCCCATACCCTCTTGCATTCATTCATCCATTCGCCGGATAGTCTTTCACCTGAATCCATATCCGGATTGAACGAGATGGCCAGAGCCGACTCGTCCAATCTTTTAATCATGTTGTTTAGCGGTATCCCGCGCCCCGGCGGCATATTCCAGAATCCTAACCAATCGAAATTGTTTAAATCAAGCATGTCTGTGTGGAAATTTTTCGTTCCTTGCATTTGAACGGATTCGAAGATCTTGGTCAGCGCTCCCGGAGAGACATAGGTCATTTTAAATTCGGCTGACTGACCTATAGGCATAAATCCGAGTTCAACTGGAGTGCCGAAAGATGCTACGACATCGTAATCTCTTAAATAAGGCCTGTTTTTCGAGTCTAAATCAAAGGCCTTGCCCACGAATCTCACAGATCCTGATAAAGGCGCTCCGCTCAGCGTTTCCACGGCATCCCCTGAGACAATGATCTTGAAGAAAGTCGCCCACGGAGGTTGTTCTCGTTCACATCCATTTGCCCCGAGCATGGCGGCGAGGACAAAAACGCACGCCGCGAGACCGCCGGCTCTTCGTTTATTATCCCCATTTTCCTTCTTTCCGTGATTATCCAAAAAAAGAATATTTTTCCGATAGATCATGGCTATTTCCCCTCAATTTACTTCAAATTATATATCATGGGCCTTTCTTGAAAGCAAGTTGACGCGAAAGCCCCTCCCGACGAAATCCCGAAGAAAAGATTGATCATCTCCGGGCCCTATGCCTTGATGAAGCATCCCTTTTATACAGGCGTCGCCCATCTCGTGCTGTCGGCGCCCGGCTTTGAATTTTTCGTTATGTGTTCCATCATAGAGAGGAATTCCGGATAAATATCAGCTCATTCGGAGTCTCGGCGAGCTCCCGGACCGACGCGAACTGTCCTCATTTTAATTATCCTCATTTCGGAGGGAAAGATGGGATTTCGTGACAAGACACGGGTCGTCGCTGGGGCTTCCGGAAAAAGGAAATTCCTATCCCTTTTTCAGCTTGCCGGCCAGCGCGGCCAGGACCAGGGCCAGCAGGGCGAGGGGGACTCGCGTCTCATGGTTTTCTATGGCGGTTGAGATCCCGATGGAGGCGCCGAATCCGGAAGAGGTCGCGGAACATCTCGGCCGATGAGCGGAAGATCCGGACCTTGCTTTGGGGGCAATTGACCCAGACGACGGGGACCTGCCCGATGGTGTAGCCGAGGCGCCGGGCGATGTAGAGGGCTTCGACGTCGAAGCTGAATCCGACCGTTCGGAGCCGGGAGAAAACATCGAGGGCGGCCTTGCGCCGGAACAGCTTGAAGCCGCACTGCGTGTCGCGGATGCCCTTCATCACCAAGAGGCGGACGAAGACGTTGTAGATTTTTCCCATCCCCTCGCGGAGCCGGTTTTGGCGGAGACGGACATCGGAATCGGGAAGGGCCCGGGAGCCGATGACGATGTCGTTTCCGGCGGCAATGCCGGCCAGCAGCTTCTCGATATCGGCGATCGGCGTGGACAGGTCGGCGTCGGAAAACAGGATCAGCTGTCCGGACGCCGCCAGAATGCCTTCCCGGATGGAAAATCCCTTGCCCCGGTTCTCCGCCCGGCGGAGGATCCGGTCGTTCGGCCGGCCGCGGAGGGCTTCGGCCGCAACCTCGCTCGTCCGGTCTGTGGATCCGTCGTCGACGACGATGATTTCGGATGTCCCCGTGCCCAGAGCCAAGGCGTCGGCCGGCATGGTGATTCCGGAGAGTTTCCCGCCGAGGAGAAACGGCGTCCCGTCGCCGGTTCCGGAGGGATCGATCCGGGATTCGAGATAGGCCCGGATCGAGCGCAGGGTGTCCCCGAGGCGGGCATCTTCGTTGTAGGCCGGAACGATGATGGAGAGAAAAATGGACATGAACGGCCTTAGTTAAACGGGATCTTTTTCATCAATTTCCGGCGCAAGCGCGCCGGCACGAATCGCAGCCACACGTTGCGGTGTGCCCAACCCGTGATTTTTCCGAAAAAATATTCATGATTCTCCGGCAACACGACCGCCCGACCGCCGAAGCCGAGCTTGAACGAATCCCGCGTCTTGGCGAGCGACTTTCCCGCCGGACCCTCGCGGGTGATCGCGGAGGCGAGTTCGTAATCCACGCCCTCCAGATCGTATTGCTTGAATCCTCGTTCTTTCGCCCAGTTCATCGCCGCCCAAATCACCCGCTCGTTGGGATGCAACCGGCCATAACGCCCGGACCACCCCGCCCGCTTCGAAACAATCGTATCGCCGAACGCGATATCAAGCTCGCCGGCCACCGGTTCCCCGGCCCGTTCCGCGAGAACGAGCAGGAGATGTTCACCGGGAGCGAACAGTCTCCACATTCTCTGATAATATTCCAAAGGAGGCGGCGTATAGCTCAATCGCTTCCCTGATGCGGTAAGCAGCGAATAGAACGCCGCCAAATCCTCCTCCCCGCCGACGCGGACGTTTAATTCGGTTGACACATTCGATCGGACGGCCCTCCGCTTGCTCTTGCTCATTGCCGCCAACACTTCCGTCGTTGGCGGGCGTAAATCAACCAAGACCGTCGCGCTTGGGGCGATCTGCAGCGGCGTCGGCAGAAAACCCCGGGCCCGCAACGGTTCCAGACAATGGGCCGATTCGGCCGGCGGCTGGATCATCAGATAGGCGAATTTCTCCGCCCGAACGGCCCGGTCGAGTTCCACGAGCAATCGATCACTCAACCCCGGATCCGAATCCGCGAACACCGGGCCCCGGGACACGAACCCCACCCGCCCGACGAGCGGCGCCATGCGGTGCAGGATCTGGACGCCGCCCGCGATCTTGTCGCCGCGATTCATCACCAACCGAAGGGTTTGCCAGCCGGAGGCTGCTTTCAGACTCGCCCACCGGGAGGTTTGCAGATGGTGATTTCCGCCGACCGATTCGAGAAATCCGTCCCACGGATCATCTTCATTTTTCGTCGTTGCCTCAATCCGAAGAACGGACTCCTCGCCGGAAATCATCAGGTGCCTGTCTTCCTGCCGATCGGCTCGACGCAAACCCGGTCACAGCCGAAAACGCGTCGGATGACGACGCGTTCCATCGGCACGAATCCCGCTTCTTGAAACCCGTTTAACGACGCCACGTTGTGCTCATCCACATGGGCAAAGCCGTTCTTGACACCCTCGGCCTTCAGATCATGGAGGGCCGCGCGCAAAACGTGGCCGAAGATTTTACGACGCCGAAAGCGTTCCAGCGTGTGGACATTCCGAAACTCGACGTCCTCAGGCTCCAATCGCAAGTTCGAAACCGAACACGCCTCGCCGCTTCGCGCGACCCAAAGGATGTGGGCGATTTCCCCCTCCCACAACCCGAGATAAAACCGGCTCAATCCGAATATTTGATCCGCCAGGAAATCCTCAGGCAAATCGGCCGCCCCCTTCCGGCTTCGCCACTGCCGCAAATCCTCCCAGCGCGCGCTCTCGACTCTCAATTCGGGGGGCGCCGAGGATTCACAGGCCTGCCAGTCTCGTAAATCAAGACCCAACTTCACGCTTGTAGCCCGGGAAAAATACGAACTCGGGCGAAAAAAATCACCGACGCCGGAGAGTCCGTGAAGCCGGATTCGCCGAAAGGCCGATCGCAGCCGCGGCAGCAAGGGAATCTCCACCGTCCGGGTTCGGAGAGCGTCCTTCGGGAACGGCCGCGCCCCTTTCTTCGACTTGTCTGCGTCGATGTTTTTCAATTTCGGTGACCCGCCCCCGCTTAGTGTATCACCTGTAAAGTGAATGTTCTAGGGCATGTCCGGTACGGTAAAGGGATGTCTCGGATTGTATGATGGCTTCTCGAGGTTGCAAGTTGCCCAAGGTCTCGGCGTCAGTCGAGTACCTCTGGCAAATGGCCTGCCGCGAGGAGTCGGATTTCGTCCATCAGCGCTTCGAGGTCGGCGATCGTCGTCCGAGGATTGATGAGCGTGCAGCGCAGCCATGTCCGGCCCGAAAGCTCGGTCTGGACGACGTAGAAGCGGCCTCGTTCCAACAGGGCCCGGCGGATCCGGCGCTGGAGGCCGTCGGAATCGGCCGCGCCTTCAGGAACATACCGGAAACAGACGATGTTGCTTTCCGGTTCGACCGCCGTCTCGAAATCGCCGGCGGCCCGGAGCCGCCGGGCGAACTCCCGGGCCAGGTCCCAGGCGGCCGTGACGTATCCGCCGAAGAAGTCCGTCCCGTAGGCGGCCAGGGAAATGAACAGCCGCATCCCCATCATGGTCTTGGTGCACTCCATCGTCCGGTGGGCGTAGTTGTACCATTCCTCGACCGCGGACTTTTCGAAGAGATAGGAGGCTTTCTGGGAGAACGCCTCGTAGGAGTGCCCGCCGTCCCGGAAGACCACGGCCGTGATCAGGGCCGGCATCAGCATGTTTTTATGGGCGTCCCAGATGAACGAGTCGGTCCGCTCCAGGCCGCGGAGGAGATGCCGGTATTTCGGCGATAAAAGGGCCCCTGCCCCATGAGCCCCGTCGACGTGAAGCCAGAGGCCTGCGGACGCGGCCCAGTCCGCCGCTTTCTCCAGGTCGTCATAGCTTCCGGTGGCCGTCGAACAGCCGTTGGCCACGAGAACGAACGGCCGTCGGCCGCGCCTTCCGGCCTCGGCCAGGGCTGCCCGGAAGCCCTCGGCGGTCATGTGGAATTTCCCGTCGACTTCGACCGGAACGAACGCATCCTCGCCCAGGCCCATGACCGCGACCGATCGCCGCACGGAATAATGGCATTGGGCCGAAGCCAGGACGGCCAGGGGCGGTTCGCCGGCGACTCCGCTGCGCCAGATGTCGCCCTCGGCCGCGGCCTGCCGGGCGGCGAGCAGCGCCGTGAGGTTGCCGCTCGAGCCGCCGCTGGTGAAAACGCCGTCGGCCCCCGGCCCGTAGCCGGCCAGGCCGGCCATCCAACGGATGAGCTGCCGTTCCATGGCCACGTTGACCGGGCCCATCTCATAGATGGCCGAGCCGTTATTGAGGAACTGGCCGGCAAGACCGCCGAGGGCGGCCAGGGGCAGGGCGGTGGTGCACTGATGGCCGACGAAGCGGGGATGGAGAAGGTCGTTGGACCGCCGGAGGATTTCCGGCAGGAGGTCGGCAAACGGGGTCGAAGGCCCGGAACCGAACCGGCCGGCCCAGGAGGCGAGCATAGACTCCGGATCTTCCCAGGGATAGGCCTGGGGCCGGACGTCGGGCCGGGAAGAGGCCAGGAAGTCGGCCAGGAGGTCGACGATTTTCTTTCCCTCCCGGCGGAACTCCTCGGGGTCGAACGCTTTTTGGAGCAGGTCTTCGTAGGAGGTCATGACGGGATATGATACCAGAATCGCCCTTTTCTTTCCGAGGCGGGCCGTGTTAAGATTCCGGCGTGAAGATTTCCGCGGTTTTGATCACCTACAATGAAGAGGCGAACATCGAAGCCGCCCTCCGGAGCTTGGACGGGGTCGTTTCCGAAATCATCGTCGTCGACAGCCTCTCGACGGACGCGACGTATAAAATCGCCCGACGGTTCACGTCCAAGGTCTACCAGCGGAAATGGACCAATTATTCCGACCAGAAGAATTACGCCGACGGCCTGGCCGAAAATCCCTGGATCCTGTCGCTGGACGCCGACGAGCGCCTCTCGCCGGAGCTGCGGGAAGAGATCATCGCCCTGGCCTCGGGGGAGCCTGTTTGCGCCGCATATTCGATGCCCCGCCGGGTCTTTTACCTCGGCCGGTGGATCAAGCATTCGGGCTGGTATCCCGACCGGAAATTGCGGCTCTTCCGCAAGAACCGGGCCCGCTGGGTCGGGGATTACGTCCACGAAGACCTGGTCGTCGAAGGGGATGTCCGCAAGCTCGACGGGGACATCCTTCATTTCACTTACCGAAACATCGCCGATCATCTGACCCGGATCAACGCTTTCTCCGACCTGGGGGCCCAGAAGCTCTACGCCCAGAGAAAGAAAAGCCGGCTCCGGCACCTGCTCTTCGTCCCGGTCGGGCGGTTCATCAAGTCCTACATCCTTCGGGCCGGATTCCTGGACGGATTCGCCGGCCTGGTGATCGCTTATCTCAACGGCTACGGGATTTTCGTCCGCTACGCCAAGCTCCGGGAAATCTGGAAGAAGGGAGAGCGCATTGAGCCTTTTCCAGATTGACGCCGGCCGGGAATGGCGGGGCGGCCAGCGGCAGGTCTTTCTCCTGACCCGGGAGCTTCTCCGGCGGGGCTACCCGGCCATCCTTGTGGCCCCGCCCGAAAGCCCGCTCCTTCAAAAAGCCGAGGCCGCAGGGTTTCGGACGCTTCCAATCGGAATCAAAAACGACGCCCACCTCCTGGCCGGCTGGAAGATCGCCCGGGCGATGCGCCGAAACCGCTGCGTCCTGGCCCATTTCCACGACGGGCATGCCGCCGGGACCGGCGGCCGGGCCGCCCGGAAAGCCGACGTCCCCATCCGGATCGTGTCCCGCCGGGTCGAATTCCCCTTGAAAGACAACCGCTTTTCCCTGAAGAAATACGCCGGGGCCGATGCCGTCGTAGCGATCTCCGAAAGTGTGCGCGAAGTCCTGAAAAAAGGCGGCGTCCCGGCCGAGCGGATCGAGGTCATTCCCTCGGGGATCGATTTTACCCCCTTCGACGAGGTCAAGGAGAAGGATTTTCTCCGCCGCGGGCTCAATTTCGGCGACGACGATTTCCTCGTCGGGATCGTCGCCCATCTCGAAGACAGCAAGGGCCACCGGACCCTGATCGACGCGGCCCGCTTCCTGAAGTCTCGGACGCCGAAGATCAAGATCGTCATCATCGGAAGCGGCTCGCTCGAGCTCGAGCTGGCCGAGCAGGCCCGCGGGCTGGGGGTCAATGACCTGGTCTTTTTCCTCGGGTTCCGCGATGACGTGCCCCGGCTCCTGGCCTCTCTCGACGCCTTCGTCATGACCTCCAACGCCGAGGGATTGGGGACGTCGATCATGGACGCGATGGCCTCCCGGCTTCCGGTCGTGGCCACATATGTCGGCGGCATTCCCGAAGTCGTCGCCGATCAGGAGACGGGAATCCTGATTCCGCCCAAGCGTCCCGAGGACCTGGCGGAAGCCATCTTCAAGCTGTATGCGGACCGGGCCTTCGCCCGCAAGCTCGGCAAGCGGGGCTTCGAGGTCGTTCACGAGAAGTTCTCGGCCGAGGCGATGGCCGCCCGGATAGCGGATCTCTATGAAAAAATCGCCCGACGCAAAAACATCAAGCTCAAAGCCTGACGTCCTCATCCGGCCGCTGACGACGCTTTCGGATTTCGAAGGCTGCGTTTTCATCCAGCGGAAGGTCTGGGGCCATCCGGACCTGGACATTACGCCGGTCCACCAATTCCGGATCGCCGTCCAGACCGGGGCGATCGTCCTGGGGGCCTTCGTCGACGGGAAGATCGCCGGCTACGTCTATTCCTTCCCGGCCGATTTCGGAAAAATCCGGGGCCAGCATTCCCATCATCTCGCCGTCCTTCCGGAAATCCAGGGCCTCGGGCTGGGCAAAACCCTCAAGTGGGCCCAGCGCGAGGAAGCCCTGAAGCGGAAGATTGAGCTGATCACCTGGACATACGACCCGATGCAGGCCCGCAACGCCAACCTCAACATCCACGTCCTGGGCGTGGCCGGAGACCGTTACCTCAAGGACTTTTACGGGGAGACGCCGGCCCTCGTCCTCGACGCCGGCGTTCCGAGCGACCGGCTTTGGGTCGAATGGTGGATCAAGTCGCCCCGGGTCAAGGCCAGGACGAAGGGCGCGCCGGCGCCCCTCGATCCGGACGCGATTCCGAAAGCCCTCGAGCGAGCGGCCGGCGGAACCGGTCCGGAAGCGGGCCCCGGCCGGCCGGTTCTGGACCTCAAGGGCCCCGCGTCCTCGTCGAAGTCCCGAAAAAAATCCGGGATCTGCCGAAGGGGACGGGAATCATCGGGGCTTGGCAGGGGGCCGCCCGCGAAGCGTTCGAGTCCTATTTCGCCCGCGGCTATCGGCTGGACGATTTCATTTCCGGCGACCGCTCCTTTTATGTCTTGAAGCGCGCCGCACCCCGGCGGACCTGAGACCGGGTCGGAAAGGAACATCCATGAAAATCGACCGCATCGAGCTGTCCATG
This sequence comes from Candidatus Aminicenantota bacterium, assembly GCA_963783665.1. GTDB lineage: Bacteria > Acidobacteriota > Aminicenantia > Aminicenantales > UBA4085 > JAAZPG01. The sequence goes on from CAWANZ010000003.1 coordinate 728,676, forward strand.
CTCCGTCTGCCCTACGTTCATTTTTTCGAGACGAGCTTCGGCCGGGCTTATGACCGGACGTTCTCGCTGATTAAAATCGAGGCCGAGGGAATCACCGGCTGGGGCGAGGGCGTGGCCGAGGAGCGGCCGCTCTACAGCGGGGAGACAACCGAAACCGCCTGGCACGTGATGAAGGATTTTCTGATCCCGCTCATTTTCGAGAAGAAAATCTCCGGGCCCGAGGAGTTTGCCCGGGCGGCGTCGGTTTACCGGGGCAACCGGATGGCCAAGGCCGGCCTGGAACTGGCCCTCTGGGACCTCAAGGCGAAAGCGGCCGGCGCGCCGCTGCATAAGCTCCTGGGCGGAACCCGGTCGGAAATCGAAGCGGGCGTCAGCTGCGGCATCGAGGATTCGCTGCCCGATCTGGTCGCCCGGGTCGGCTCCTACCTGGACCAGGGCTACCGCCGGGTCAAGATCAAGATCAAGCCGGGCTGGGATACGGCCGCCTGCGCCGCCGTCCGGGAGAAATATCCCGACATCCTGCTTCAGGTCGACGCCAACGGAGCCTACAAGGTCGAGGACATGGACACGCTCGCCGCCCTCGACGCTTTCAACCTCCTCCTGGTCGAGCAGCCGTTCGCGCCGTACGACCTCTGGGATCACGCCAAGCTCCAGAAGCGGATGAAAACGCCCCTCTGCCTGGACGAAAGCGTCCTGTCGGCCGACACCGTCCGAGCGGCGATCGAGATGGGCAGCTGCCGGATCATCAACATCAAGGTCGGCCGGGTCGGCGGCCCGGTCGAGGCCGTCAAGATCCACGACCTCTGCCAAAAGGCCGGGATCCCGGTCTGGTGCGGCGGAATGCTCGAGTCCGGCATCGGCCGGGCCCACAACCTCCACCTGGCCTCGCTGCCGAACTTCTCCCTGCCCCACGACCTCTCGGCCAGCCGGCGCTATTACAAGGAAGACATCATCGATCCGTTCATCGAGCTTTCCGGCCCGGGGACGATTCGTGTGCCCGACGGCCCGGGAATCGGGGTCAATCCGGTCGCTTCACGGATCGAAAAGGCGACCATCCGCCGGGAGACATTTACGCCCGCCTGACTCTTTTCGTAATCGAAATTAAATTTATAACCTCTCTTCCATATTGTGTGGGTAGAGATCGGAGGTTATGGCGGCTGGAGCGAACATCGTCCGGATTAGGCTTTTCTTGAAGCCTGATTGGGTAGCCGGCTCGGAAGAAGCCGGCCGAGCGAAGATGTTTGAGCGTCCCGCGCCTTGAAGCCGTTATGAAAGTCTTCCGGGATGCGAGTTCTTCGCCGCCAATCCAGGCTAATCAAGAGAAGCCGTTAATCCGGACGCGTGAGCGGAAGCCGTCGATATTCTCGGTAACGTCGCTACCCACGCAAACTGGAAGAGAGCCTTTGCCTTTTCGTGGCACGAACGTTATAATCGGTGCTACGGAAAGACCCGATGACCGCCGAATTAACCGCCCTCGTCGCCACCGCCGCCACCCTCGGCTTCCTCCACACCCTGGCCGGCCCCGACCACTATCTTCCGTTCGTTGTCCTGGCCAAGGCCCGAAAATGGCGGACCGGGAAAACGCTGGCCGTCACCGCCCTCTGCGGCCTGGGTCATGTCGGAAGCTCCATCCTCATCGGGGCGATCGGCATCGCCTTCGGCCTGGGCCTGGCCAAAATCGAGATCTTCGAGGGCGTTCGCGGCAACCTGGCCGCCTGGGCTTTCATTCTCTTCGGCCTGGGCTATTTTCTCTGGGGGCTGAACCGGGGCCTTCGAAACCGGGGGCACCATCACATTCATGTCCACGAAAACGGCACCGTCCACCATGACCATCCGTCCGTCCCTTCCGAGGTCCGGGCCGGCCATGCCCATCCGGAGCCTAAGCCGGCGAGCCTGACGCCCTGGATCCTCTTCACGATTTTCGTCTTCGGCCCGTGCGAGCCGCTGATCCCCCTGTTGATGTTTCCCGCAGCCAAGGAGAGCGTCGGGGGCGTTATCCTCGTGGCCTCGGTGTTCAGTCTGACGACGATTGTGACGATGATGGTTCTGGTCGTCCTGCCCCTGGCCGGGTTGAAAGTGCTGCCGATGAGATTCCTCGAGCGATATATGCACGCCGTCGCCGGATTCACGATCCTGGCCTGCGGCCTGGGTATGGTCCTCCTGGGCCTTTGACTTCGCTTTTTCCTTCGTTTAGACTTTTCCGGATAACCTCATGATGACAACGACGCCGGTGTCCCGCAAAGAGAAATTCTCTCCGGCCCTCCGGGCCATCTTGAAGGGGACGGCGGTTGCCGGCGGAGTTCTGGCCGCCCTGGCCGCGCTTTCGTTTCCGCAAGGCGAGGCCGTGTTGGTCGGCCCCCAGCCCAAGGCGAAAATCGTCCAGGCCGTTCCCGACTGGACCCGGTTGGCCAAGTCGTATGAGCCGAACGAGCGGATTGTTCTCGGCCTGAAAAATTTCGAGAAATCCGCCCGGATCCGGGCGTTCGTCGGAACCTGGGATGCGAAAGGAAAGTCCGTGGTCGCGGAGTTCCTCAAGATCCTCGAGACGGCCGGGAATCCGATGATCAGCGTCGATTGGATCGGCGTTTCCCGGGACTTGAAGGAGCCGGCGGCGGACCTTAAATCCTACGGCGTGAGGAAAGTCCCGACGATCATCGTCTGGGTGGACGGGGAGGAACGCGGGCGGATCGTGGAGACCCCCCAGGTGACGGTCGATGAGGACCTGGCCGGGCTTCTCCTGGACGTCCCCTCGCCCGACGCCGACATGGAGTATTTCCGGGTCACGCCCCATTCGCACCTTCCGATCGACTGTACGCCCTGCCATATCCCGTCCCGGCCCTCCGCCCGGCGTCCCCGGGCCTGATTTTTCCCCGGAAAGAGAAATCGATGGCCTTTTTGCAAAAAATTCAGGTAAAATGCGGGTGTTGATTAAAGGAACTTAAAGGTTATGACTGATTTAACGATTCCTGGCATCCTCAATCGGAGCGCCGAGCTCTATGCTGAGCGGAATTCCCTCGGATTTTATGACGAGACTCCGCTGACCTATCGGCAGCTCAAGGACAAGGTCGACCACATCGCGGCGTTCCTGGCCGACCGGGGCGTCGTCCACGGCGACCGGGTGGCCATCCTGAGCGAAAACAGCCCCCATTGGGGCGTTGCCTTCCTGGCCGCGAATTCCCTGGGAGCCATTGCCGTTCCGATCCTGACGGATTTCCACCCGACCGAAATCCACCATGTCCTCCGTCATTCCGGATCCAAAGTCCTGTTCGTTTCAGAGAAGCTCTTCGGCAAGATCGACGAAGCCGAGCTGGAAGACCTTGAAACCCGGATTCTGATCGACGATTTCTCTGAAATCAAACCGGATATGAGCAAGGACAAGCTCCGCCGAGTGATCGCCGAGGGAAGCCACGAGCTGCGGAAAATCAAGACGATGGTCTTCAAGCTGCTGGGCAGGATTCCCTCCCGGGTCCGGGAGGACGACCTGGCCTCGATCATCTACACGTCGGGCACAACCGGCCATTCCAAGGGCGTCATGCTGACTCACCGGAATATCGTCAGCGACGCCGTGGCCACGGCCCGGCTCGTCGATGTCACGCCCGAGGACCGGTTCCTTTCGGTTCTCCCGCTCGCCCACGTCTACGAATTCACTCTCGGGCTGATCACGACGCTGATGCAGGGGTCGGCCGTCTATTACCTCCACAAGCCGCCCACGGCCGCGGTGCTTCTCCCGGCTTTAGAAGCCATCCACCCGACCTGCGTCCTGTCCGTCCCCTTAATCATCGAGAAAATGATTCGGGCCAAGGTTTTTCCCGCGCTCCGGGGGAAAGCCCTGATCCGCTGGGCCAGCCGGATTCCGACGCTCCGCCGCAAGATCTACCATAAGGCCGGGGCGAAGGTCCGGGCGGCCTTCGGCGGGGAGTTGAAGATGTTCTGCATCGGCGGAGCGGGCCTGGCCCCCGACGTGGAGGATTTCCTGATCGAGGGCGGATTCCCTTACTGCATCGGATACGGCTTGACCGAAACCTCGCCCCTGGTCACAGGTACGAAACCGTTCGAAACCCGGCCCCGGTCGGCCGGCCGGGCCTTGACCGGCGTGGAAATCCGGATCTCAGACCCCGACCCGTCCACGGGGGAAGGGGAGATCCTGCTCCGCGGCCCGATGGTGATGCAGGGCTATTACAAGGACCCGGAAAAAACCGCCGAAGTCCTATCCTCCGAAGGCTGGTTCCGCACCGGGGACCTCGGCTGCCTGGACGCGGAAGGATATCTCTCGATCAAAGGCAGGTCGAAAAACGTGATCATCGGACCGAGCGGAGAAAACATCTATCCCGAAATCATCGAGTCGGTGATCAACCGGTCCGAGGCCGTCCAGGAGTCGCTCGTGTACGAGCAGCAGGGGCGGCTGGTGGCCCGCGTCCACCTGAACTACGACGCCCTGGACGCCCTCATCACCGAAAAAAAACTGAACCCGTCCCAAATCCGCGATTATATCCATAAGACGCTCGAGGACATTAAAACCAAGGTCAACGAGGGCGTTTCGTCGTTTTCCAGGCTGAGCCGGGTCGTCGAGCAGACCGAGCCTTTCGAGAAAACGCCGACCCAGAAGATCAAACGCTATCTTTACGTCGAAAGGATGATCGACGGTGAAGAGGCGATTCGCGTCTGATCCGATTGATCCCCTTTCCCGACCCTCGCCCTCCCCTCAAGGGGTGAGGGAAGCCCTGGAATATCACCCGCGGTTTCACCCGGCCGGGCTATGGCGGGGCCGGCCCCCTCTGTTAGGATATGAGCGGAGGTCTTTTCGAATCGGGCGATGAAGATTACAATCCGGGTTCTGAATCCCTATCCGCGGGCCCGTCCGCGGCCCGGCCCTGATGTGTCCCCCGAACCGCCCGAGTCAACCCCAAAAAAAGCCTTTTCTCCCAAGCCGAAAGATATTGGGGGAAAGGAGGACTCTCCGGCCGTCACTGAAGCCGCCGCGGCCGCCGTCGCTCGGGAGCTGAAGCGGCTTCAGTCGCTCTCCGACAGATCTCCGACCGCCGCGAGGCCTCCGGAGCCCGCGTATCCGGTCAAACCTCCCGGACCCGCACCGATTCCCCCTCCGGCCTCGGTTTCCCGGCCCGTCCCCGTCCGAACAACCGCGGTCCCCGCGGTCCGGGCCCCAACGACGCCGGAAGCCCCGGACGCCTCCTTCTACCCGGATTTCGGACTGGAAGACGAACCCGGTCTTTCGGCCATCCAAACCCGGTTCAAGATCCTGATCGTCGACGACGACCCGATCATCGTCAGGTTGTTGACCCATTTCCTTTCCAAGTCCAATTACGACGTGAAGTCCGTGACCGAAGGGATGGAAGGCTTGAAAATCGCCTTCGCCGAAAAGCCCGACCTCATCCTCCTCGACGTCATGATGCCGGGGATGGACGGATTCCGCTTTCTCGAGCTGCTTAAAAAGGGGAAGCGCTTCGCCAATGTTCCGGTTTTAATGATCAGCGCCCTGATCGAGGAGGACCAGGTCCTCCGGGCCCTGGAAGCAGGAGCGACCGACTATATCGTCAAGCCCTTTTCCTCCCGGATCGTCTTGGCCAAGGTCCACAAGGCCCTGAAAGACCTGCTATGAACAATTTCGCGGTTTACTGGGCGCCCCGAATCCTGGCCGGATTCGGCCTGTTCGTCACCGGCCTTTTTCTCTTCATCATCATCCGGCGGCTGGTCCTGGAGCGTCGGGACAAGATCTTCACCGCCCGGTACAAGGCGATTGAACAGGACATCATCGGGGTGCTCTATACGACGGACGAGAAGGACATCGCCCGGATCGCCGTCAAATACCGGACCTGGCCGGACGTGTTGATCGCCGTGCTGGTCAATCTCGTCCGGATCGTCGGCGGCGAGGAAAAGATCATCCTCAAAACCATCTTCGCCTTGACCCTTCGGGACGAGCTGATCATCGACCTGGAATCCGGGAATTACCGCCGCCGGCTGACGGCAACCCGGCTGCTGGGGATGTTCGCCGACCCGGCCAACGTTCCCGCCCTTCTCCGACGCCTCCGGGACAAGCCGACGATCCAGTTCGCCGCGGTCAATTCGATCGCCGGCTTCCCCGACGACCGCGTCCTCGATTTCGTCTTCAGGGCGTTCGAAGCCGACCCCAATCCCAACATCCACCACTTCACCGATATCGTCGCCAAGCACGGCTTGGCCTGCGAGAGCTATATCCGGGACGCCCTCCGCAAGCCGCTTTCGCCGTCCAAGATCGGGATTCTGGTCGAGATGACCGGCCTCCTCCCGGCCCGGGCGCTCTATCCCGATATCATCGGCTTCGCCGCCCACGAGGATAAGGAAATCCGGATCAAGGTCGCCCGAGCCCTCGGCCGGCTGCTCATTCCGGATTCGTTCGAGGTCCTGGCCGCCCTGGCTGAAGACCCCGAATGGGAGGTCGAAGCCCAGGCCGTCCGGAGCCTGGGCCGGCTCAATAATCCGGCCGCCTTGGGCGTGCTGGCCCAGGGCCTCCATTCGCTCTCCTGGCATGTGCGGAATAATTCCAAGGACGCCCTCCTCGATATGGGCGCGATGGGCGTGCGGAAGCTGCAGGACGTCTCGGAAACGACCCAGGACCAGTTCGCCGCGGATATGGCCGAGATGGGCCTGGAGGAAGCGGAAGGATTGAGGAGCGCCTGATGATCCCGATGATCACCGCCGTCCTGGACATGATCTCCGACGGGATCCTGATCTACTTTTTCGCCATCAACCTCCTTTACGCCGCTTTCATCCTTCTTTCGGTCATCGGCATCATCCGCCACAACACGCTGCTCAAATACGTCACCCTCAACGACATGTTCGCCCAGCCCATGGTCAAGCCGGTTTCGGTCATCGCCCCGGCCCACAATGAGGAGGCGACCGTCGTCGATAACGTCCGGTCCCTCCTCGGCCTGGAATACCCGGTCTACGAGATCATCATTGTCAATGACGGCTCCTCCGACCAGACCCTGGAGCGGCTCATCCAGGCCTTTCATTTCAAGAAGACGAAACGGGTCTTCCGGCGGATCATCCCGACGAAATCCGTCCGGGGGATTTACCTGTCCCCGATCGCTCCCAAGCTGGTGCTGGTCGACAAGGAAAACGGGCGGAAGGCCGACGCTCTCAATGCCGGGCTCAACGTGGCCCGCTACCCGCTGTTTTGCGCGATTGACTGCGATTCGGTCATCGACCGGGACGCCCTCCTCAAGATGGCCCGTCCGTTCCACGAAGACCCCGAGCGGACGGTCGGGGTCGGCGGCGTCGTCCGTCTCAGCAACGACTGCATCATCAAAAACGGCCAGATCGAAAAAGTGAATATGCCCAAAAGCTGGCTGGCTCGGATTCAGATCGTCGAGTATCTCCGGGCCTTCCTTGGAAGCCGGCTGGGGCTCAGCAAGATCGGGAGCCTCTTGATCATTTCCGGCGCGTTCGGGATGTTCCGCAAAGATGTGGTCATGCAATGCGGCGGATACGACCACAAAGCGATCGGGGAGGACATGGAGCTGGTTGTCCGCCTGACCCGGACGATGCGGGAGCGGAAGTCCAAGTTCCGGATCAAATTCATCCCCGACACCCTCTGCTGGACGGAAGGCCCGGAGAGCTGGAAGATTCTCAAGAGCCAGAGAAACCGTTGGCAGCGCGGCTTGATCCAAGTCCTCCAGGCCCACAAGAACATGCTGTTCAATCCGAAATTCGGGATCACCGGGACGTTCGCCCTCCCGTTTTATTTCATCTTCGAGATGCTGAGCCCCTTGATCGAGCTGTTCGGCTACCTGATCCTTCTCTACTTCATCGCCATCGACGGGCTCAACTCGCCTTTCGCCATCAAGCTCTTCTTCCTGGCCATCGTGGCCGGAATGTTCCTTTCGCTTTCGGCCATCCTTCTCGAGGAGTACGCCGAGAAGCGGTTCCCCCGCTTAAAGGATGTGATCATCCTTTTCGCCAGCGGCCTGGTGGAAAACCTCGGTTACCGCCAGGTGATCGCCTTCGTCCGGGCCAAGGCCTTCCTTGACGTGGTGAAAGGCAAACAGGGCTGGGGCACGATGCAGCGCAAGGGCTTCTCGACGGCCAAGAAGACCTGAAGGATCCGGTTCTTCACCGTATCTCAAGGCGGGCGATCAGGCCCCGGCGGCCGACGGCCCAGGCCGCCCGGCCCTGTTTGGCGAAGGCGAGGGTGTGAAAACCCGCAGGGCTCGGGATCGGCGTCCAGGATTTTCCCAGGTCGAGCGAGAAATCCGATCCGGACGGACCGACCGTGATGGCGAAGGGAGTTTGCGCCCCCGGAACGGCCGCGACCGCTTCCCGGAATCCGCCGGGCGACCTCCCCGGCGCCGGGGCCCAGGTCTTTCCCCCGTCGTCGGAAACGGCCGCGTTCCCCGCGGTCGCAGCTTCGTCCCGGTAATCGCCGCCGATGGCGATTCCCGATCGGTCGTTGAAAAAGAAAACCGAGAATCCGCCGGTCGAGGACGTCCCTTCCCGAAGCGAGGAGGGCGAGGCTTCCCAATTCCGGCCCCGGTCGGCCGAGCGCCAGATTCGGGAAACCGTTCCCCCCGTGCAGAACCAAACCCGGTTTTCGCCCAGGGCGAACAAGCTCGTCCCGGAGGCGGCGAACGCGGCTTCGCCTTCGGCCGCGACCGGCCGCGATTCCGGCGGGAGCGGCGCCCAGGATTTCCCCCCGTCGGCCGTCGCAAGCAGGAAGAACCGGCCGTCCATCGGATCGCCGGCGGCCAACCCGTTTTTCCCGTCGAAGAACGCCATCCCGTCCAAAAAGATCCCGGGGGCGTCGTTTTCGTAGACGAGGGCCCAGGTCCGGCCGCCATCTTCCGTGCGATAAATCTTCGCCGGCCTTCCCACGCCCATGGCCACCGCCGTCTCGGAATCGAAGCCTTCGATGTCGCGGAAATCGATCGATTCCGCGCCGGGAACCGCAACCGATATCCAGGTGGCTCCGCCGTCGACCGTCCGCAGGACCGTTCCCTTCGTTCCGCCAACCCAGGCGGTCCGTTCGTCCACGGCCGAAAGGCCGCGGAAGCTTTCGACCGTCCCGCTCGCTTGGACGGTCCAGGAAAGGGAAAGAGGCGGAAGACCGGCCGGGCCGGGAGCGGCGGACAGTCCCAGGACGCAGAGACAGGCGGCGGATTTTAATATCAGGTGATGCATGGGCCTATTCTATGCCAATCCGGGCCGGCCGGAAATGTTCGTTTTTTGCGCCGCGATTCGGGTACAATGGGACCGGTTCCACCCGGAGAGGAGGCTGTCGATGCGTCAATTCCGTCTTTGGGTTCTGTTCGCCGCCTGGTTTCTGGTTCTCTGGGCGATGCCGGCTGAGGCCGGACAAAAAGCGGCCCCTATGACCGTCGACGTCCGCCCGACGATCTTTTTCGTCGAAGAGGCCGGGGTTATCCGGCAAAAATGCGAGATTGTCATCGATCATCCGGGCCCGGCCGCCGCGGCGGAGCTGCGGATCAAAGGATTCCCCAAAGACCTGCGCTATGTCTTGGAGAATATCGAGCCGGGGAAAAACACCGTCATCGTCTATCTTCCCGACCACGCCAAGACGGTTCGGGCGACGTTTTCGGTCAAGGCCGGGACGGCGACGGCGGCTAAAACCGTGGCCTTGGCGCCCCAGCGGAAATGGACGATTTTCCTCATGCCCAATTCCCATACGGACATCGGGTACACGGAGCTTCAGCCCCGCGTCGCCAAGAATCAGGCCGAGTATCTCGACCGGGTTCTGGAGTATTGCCGGGCCACCGACGGCTATCCCGAAGAAGCCCGTTTCCGTTGGAACATCGAGATCACCTGGGCGCTGGAGAATTACCTGAAGAATCGCCCGGCGGATAAAGTCCAGGCGCTGATCGAACGGCTCCGTTCCGGGCGGGTGGAGCTCTCCGGCTGGTACGTCCAGCTTTCGGACGCGTTCGGCCATGAAGAATTGATCCGGGCCGTCCTCCCGGCCCGGGAATACAGCCGGAACCTCGGGTTTCCCCTTCAGGCGGCGATGAACAACGATGTGACGGGCTTCAGCTGGGCGTCCCCCCAGGTTCTTCGCCAGGTCGGCGTCCGGTATTTTGCGGTCGGGCTCAACGAGACGCGGTCCCGGGCTCCGCTCCTGAAGCCGAATCCTTTTTACTGGGAATCTCCGGACGGCTCCCGGGTTCTCGTCTGGAACGGCGAGCATTACATGTTCTCCAACATCCATCTCAAGCTTCATCTCGGTCTGGGCGAGAGTGAAACCCCGGTGGAGACATATCTCTCCGGGCTTCAGGCCCGGGAGGATTATCCTTACGATCTGGTCGGTTTTCCGATCAGCGGCGAGGTGACGGACAACGCCGGGCCGCGGAAGGAGCTTTCCGATCGGGTCGTCGAGTGGAACGCGAAATGGGCCTACCCGAAGGTCCGGCTGGCGACGATGAGCGAATTTTTCCAATCTCTCGAAACCAAGTTCGCCAAGGCCGTTCCCGTCCATAAGAAGGCCTGGCCCGATTACTGGACCGACGGGATCGCCTCGACCGCTTTCGAGACCGGCCTCAACCGGCAAGCCCACGATGGCTTGCTGACCGCCGAGAAGCTGGCCGCGGCTGCCGCTCTGGTCGAGCCTGAAGCCGTTGTCCCGAAGGACGAGATCCGCGAGGGCTACGCCCAGACGATGTTGTTCGACGAGCACACCTGGGGGGCCCACAACTCCATCAGCGAGCCGGACTCGGAGCTGGCCCGAGGGCAATGGGTTCACAAGGCCGCGTTCGCTTATCGGGCCCGGGAGATCGCCGGCACCGTTCTGAATCGGAGCCTGGCCGTCCTGACCCGTCACATTGCGACGGGAGCCGGCTATTCCCTGGTCGTATTCAATCCGTTATCCTGGGCCCGGACGGACGTTGTTCGGATCGCCCTTCCCCCCGCCTTGGCCGAGCTGAAGGGGAAATTCCGCCTGAACGAAAAGAAAACCGGGGCCGAGATCTCGTACCAGATTGTTGCGCCCCAGACCCTGGTGTTCCAGGCAAATGATGTCCCTTCGATCGGATACGCCGTCTATGAAGTCATCCCCAACGTCAGGCCCTCTCCGCCGGCTCCGGTCACGGTCGTCGAGGGGAATCGCATCGAAAACCGCTGGTATGCGGTCACGGCGGATAAGACGACCGGCGGATTGCTAAGCGTCATCGACAAGGAAACCGGCCGGGAGCTGGTTGATCCGGCCTCGCCGTTCAGGCTGAACCAGTTCGTTTACGAGAACCCGGAAGGGGGCCGGGCGGCCGTCGACAACATGGAGAAGCGGGCTTCGTTCAAGCGGTATTCGCCCGAATCCGCCAAGGCGGCCCCGGGATTGCAGGGGCCGGTCGCCTCGAGCCTCGTCCTTTCTTCGAAAACCTTCCGCCACCCCGAGGTCAGGCAGGAAGTCGTCCTCTACGACGGCCTCAAGCGGATCGATATCGTCAACCGGCTGCGGAAAGAGGAAACGCGCGATCCGGAAGCCGGGTATTTTGCCTTTCCTTTCACGGTCGAGGGCGGGAAGTTCCGATTCGACATCGCCGGGGCGGCCATGGCTCCCGAGGTCGACCAGCTTCCCGGAACGACGCGCGATTGGATGACCGTCCAGGATTGGGTCGAGGCGGGCGGGCCGAAAGGCAGCATCGCCTGGGCGGCGATCGAAGCCCCGCTCGTTCAGTTCGGCGACATTAACACGGGAAAATGGCTGACCAAGCTTGTGATTCCCAATCAGACGGTTTTTTCCTATGCCTTCAATAATCTCTGGATGACGAATTTTAAAGCCGGTCAGGGCGGGCCGCTCGAGTTCCGTTACGCCTTCACCAGCCGTCCCGGCGGCCCGGATCCCGTCGCCTCGGCCCGCTTCGGAGCGGAGGCCAGGACGCCGTTTGTCTCCGGCTGGTTGCCGCGGAATTTCAAGGGTGCGCTGCCCGGAACCGACCTGAGCTTCTTTTCCGTCGACAAGCCCAATGTCGTCATCCAGACGGTCACGACCGCGGAAACGGGCGGGGGAGGAATCGCCTTCCGCCTCCGGGAAATCGGCGGCCTCGAGACTGAGGCCCGGATCGCCTCGGACTTGTTCACGGCCGAAACCCTGATGTACACGGTCACGGACGCCGGCGAAAATCCGGCCAATGCCTTCGAAGTCGTGCCCCGCTCGATTTACGTCCGGCTTAAGCCGTACCAGATCGTTACGGTTATTGTTCGGAATTACAAATAGCCGGGCGCCGCGGGTAGCCGTTCGGCTTTTTAACCTGCATTATTCACGAGTCGAGATGGCTGCAGATGCAAGGCGCGGAGGGTGAAGCTGTGCTAGTCGCACTGCGAACCCTTCGCAACGAAGCAGATGCGGCTATATCGGCTCGCCCCGACTCGCAAGGCTCGTGTGGGACTTGCTTCGGCTCATAGGGTGAGCAAAGCGTCGCCCGAAGGGTAAAAACTCATATTTTTATATCTTAATGAAAAAAAGAAAATAAGAATTTTTATGAATGATGCAGGTCAGAGACTGATTAGAACGCGGCCAATCTTTTCGGGATCGTGGCGGGCCAGGTCGCGGCCGCCGAGCAGGTCGGTTTTAAGGACGCGCTTCTCCTGCAGGTCGGGTTCGACGAATTCGGACCCCTCGGCCGCGTACCGTTTCATCAGGCGGGCGGGGGGCTTCCGATCATTGCAAATGACGGTCCGAACGATCCCCCGGCCAAGATAATGCTCCAGCTCCCGGATGAAATCCGAGGCCTTATATCCGAGGGTCTCGCCGGCCTTGGTCATGACGTTGCAGACGTAGATGATATGGGCCTTGGATTTCCGCAGGGCGGACTTGACCCCGGCAACGCCGATGTTGGCCAGAACGCTGGTATACAGGTCGCCCGGGCCGATGACGATCTTGTCGGCCGCCAGGATGGCCGCTTCCGCTTCCTTGTTGATCCGGGCCCGGGGAACGATGAACAACGACTTGATGCGGAGGCGGGGATTGTATTTCGGGACGTTGATGTTGGTTTCCCCGACAATCGTTTGGCCGTTTTCCAGGACCACGCCGAGCTGGCAGTTGTTGAGGGTGACCGGGAGGACCTGGCCCTGCACGTTCAGGAGCTTGGCCGCTTCGCGGACGGCCGCGGCGTCGCTCCCGGTCAGGTCGCGGAGGACGGTCAGGAAGAGGTTTCCGAAGCTGTGGCCGTTGAGCCCCCGGCCTTTGCTGAAGCGGTACTCGAAGAGCGACCGGAGCAAGCCGGTTTCGCTGGAAAGAGCGACGAGGCAGCGGCGCAGGTCGCCGGGCGGAAGAAAACCGAATTCGTCCCGGAGCCGGCCGGTGCTTCCTCCCGAATCCATCATCGTTACGACAGCGGTGAGGTCGACGGGGTAGTGCTTCAGGCCGCGGAGGACGTTGTACGACCCTGTCCCGCCGCCGATCACGACGATTTTTTCCCGCGTTTTTTTGCCCATCTGCGCCTTGACTCTCTCCGCCTCTCGACGACTCCCTCGCCGACCGTTCCCCCCGTTTCTGTTTATAATGGGAATCCCCGATCAAGTCAACACCGTTTGATGATCCGGTCCAGAACGATCGGTGATACTCATGAAACGAATTCCGATCCATGCTCAGGAATTCCCGGCCGGAGGGAGCGCAGCCATACAAAGTGGCCGACAGCTCTGTTTTTCAGGAACCCATATTAACCAATATGGGCGGCGTTCACGTCCCGAGCTTGAATCCTTCCAAGGGGGACGAAACTAAAAGAGCACCCAAGCAAGATGTCGTGAACGGGAACCTCGGGCGAGATTGAGCGCCGCTGAAAAACAGAGCGTCCGGAAAGCGAATATCTTTAGGTCCCGGCGAGCACCCCCGGCTGGGAATTCCAGGAGCATACCCGGAACCGGTACGTTCATTGACCCGATCGCGGGGGGCATGGTATAAACGGCCCATGAGCCCCCTGACCTACCGCAAAGCCGGCGTAAGCATCGACGCGGCCGACGAATTCATTCGCTCGATCAAGCCCCTGGTCCGCTCGACCTCCCGTCCCGAAGTTCTGGGCGGCATCGGCGGCTTCAGCGGCCTGTTCCTGCCCCGGTTGAAAGGGATGAAGGAGCCGGTTCTGGTCTCCTCGACGGACGGCGTCGGCACCAAAATCATGGTCGCCGACCTTCAGGGCGTATTCGACACCATCGGCATCGACCTCGTGGCCATGAACGCCGACGATATCGTGGTGACGGGAGCGGAGCCGCTGTTTTTTCTTGATTATATCGCCTGCGGCAAGGTCGTGCCCCGGATGCTCAGTCAAGTCGTCAAAGGCATCGCTCGAGGGTGCCGGGAGGCCGGTTGCGCCCTGATCGGCGGCGAGACGGCCGAAATGCCCGGCCTCTACGGCAAGGGCCAATGGGACCTGGCCGGATTCTGCGTCGGGATCGTCGACAAAGCCAAGATCGTCGATGGCCGGAAATGCCGCCGCGGCGACGCGGTCATCGGGCTGGCTTCAAGCGGCCTTCATTCGAACGGATATTCCCTTGCCCGCAAGGTCTTCACCGAAAAAGAAATGCGCGGGCCGATCGGCCGGGTCCTTCTTCGTCCGACCCGGATTTATGCCCGGGTGTTGCGGGCCGCCCTGGCCAAGGTCGACATCAAGGCGATGGCCCATATCACCGGCGGCGGATTCTACGACAACATCCCTCGGGTGATCCCCGAACGGTTCGGGGTTCGGATCCGGAAAGGCTCCTGGCCCGTTCCGAAAATCTTCAAGATCATCCAGAAGCGGGGCGGAGTGGAAGAGCGGGAGATGCACCGAACCCTGAACATGGGGATCGGAATGGCCGTCGTCGTTTCGGCGGCCGACGCGGTCCGGACGGTTCGGCTCTTCGAAACCCTGGGCCAGAAGGCCTGGGTGATCGGGGCCCTGACCTCCGGCCTTCACGAAGTCGTGATCGACTGAACGCCTTGCGCTCCCGGCGCCCCGGGCCTGGGGCGATCCAGCGAGCGCTTGAGAGCCAGAATTCCGACCGAAGCCGCAATTCCCGCCCCGCCGACCACCGGCCAGAGGGCATCCCCTCCAATTTCGGCGTACAACCAGTTGCCGACATAGGGAGCGATGAACATTCCCGTCGAAAACATCAGACTGTAGAGGCCCATGTACCGGCCGATGGCGTTTCCGGCCCGGGATGCGGTGATTGTCGAGGCGTAGGGCATGGTCAGGATTTCCCCGACCGTCCAGACGACGACGGTGAAGGCGGCATAGACGAAGCCGCGCCCGAACGGCAGAAGGGCGAAGCCGAGGCTCGTCAGGGCGCCCCCAAGGGCGATCATCCGGATGGCGGAGCGTTTCCCGAGCTTGTGGATCAGGACCATTTCAAAAACCACGATGAGGATCGTATTCACGGCCCAGAGCGGTCCGATTTGGCTTTCCGGAAGGCCGTACACGGAGTTCAGATAAAGATTGAACGTCGAAAAGATCTGGGAAAAAACAATCATCTGGACGAGGAGAAGCCCGAGGAAAGCTAAAAACGGTCCGTCCCGCCACGGGGATCTCGCCTTTTCAAAAACCGTCCCGGCCGGAGCGGAGACCGCCGGGGCGGGTTTCATCAGAATGGCGATCACGACGGCCGAGGCCAGGGTCGTCAGCCCGTCGACCCAAAACAACCAGCGGTAATCGATCAGGACGAGGAGCCCGCCGATGACCGGTCCGAAGGTGATGCCGAGATTGGCGGCGAGCCGCCGGAGGGCGAATCCCTTGGTGAGCAGCTCTCCGGAACAGAACCGGGTCATGGCCGTGTCGTTGGCCGGGAAGATCGCCGCCGAGATGAGGCCGTAAAAAAAGAGGAGGGCGACAGCCGAAAGGAATGTTTCGGCGTATCCCGCGCCGATCAGGATCATCCCGGACAGGACCAAGCTGCCGATCTGGATCCGGCGCACGCCGAGGCGGTCGGTCAGATGGCCTCCCAGGTATCCTCCGAGGATGGACCCGAGGCCGAAGGCGCTTAAAACCTGTCCGGCTTGGAGGAGGGTGAATCCCAAGTGCCGCGTCAGATAGATATTCAGATAGACGAGAACCATGAAGCCGCAGCGGTTGATGAATTCGGCCAAAGCCAGAATCCAAGCCTCGCGCGGCAGGCCGCGATAGGCTTCGCGATAAAGGCCGATCGTTTTCTTCCACATGGATTCCGGGAATTTTATCACGAATGCGGCCGGAGGGGAGCGGGGCGGCTATCGGAGAAGGGATTTCCACTCGAAGAGGTCGGGGACGAAGTCGTATGTTTTCAAAGCGGCCGCCGTTTCCGGCGAGATCCGCCCCAGCCATTCTCCGAGCGATGTCCGGACGCCGGGGGATAGATCGACCATCGAAACGACCCGGGTTCGGAGACGGGTTCGGCGGAACCGGTTTCGCTGCCCCGGCGGATCGAGCGGATCGATCCACCGGGAATTGGGGTTGACCAGCCCGGCCAGATTCAAGCCGCGAGCGGCGAAGGCCCGTTCCCAAAGCTCGGCGGCATACCCGAAATGGGTGCAGAAGAGGGCGGCGTATACGGGCGCGCTCCGATCGGGCAGCCGTTCGGCCGCCTCTCCGACGAACGACGAGATCAGGGCTTCCGTTTCTTTTCCCCGCCAATCGTCCTCGATGCGGCCGACGAGATTCGGGCAAGGCTCCGGGATCAGCCGCGAGGCGTCGATCCCGCCGGCGACGAGCTTCCGAAGATGAGCCCCTTCGGCGATCGTCGTCTTCGTCCCGAAGAGCAGGCCGACGGCTTGGGGATTTCCGGTCAACGCTTCGACCAGCTGGGCCACGCCCTCGTCGACGATCCCGGCGATGGGGATTTCCGTCTCCCGGGCGAAGGGAACGTCGTCGAGAAGCACCGAGAGGGTATTGCAGGCGACGAGGATCAGGTCGGGTTTCACCGCGACGGCCAGGCTGCGGAGCGAGCTGTCGAAGACCCGAATCCGCTCCTCGCGAGTCGGGAGGCTGTTGTAACCGCTGTCGTTGGAAAAAAGCGAGTTCCAGAAGACGAGGTCGACTCTCCGAAACGACCGGGCGGCCTGAAGCCGCGACGCCGCCTCGGCCATGACCGACAGGCCGCCCAGGCCCGAGTCGGTTATGGCGATCGTCACCTTGCCCCGAGAAAAAAGCGCTGTCCAATCCGTCTCGACCCGGGCCGCTCCGGCCGGAAACAATCCCCCGAGGAAGAGAAGAACACCGGCGGCCGCCCGGCCGAAGGCTCGTTTCGGATACCGATCCTTCTCGTTTTGCATGAGCGTCTCTACTCTATCCGGAATCCGCGCAAGGATGCAAGCCGGGCGGCTGGGGAGCCCGGCATTTGGAATAAATTAGCGAAGATGTTAAAATAGGGGCACTTTCCTGTCTTTCGTGGGCGTTTAGCTCAGCTGGGAGAGCGCAGCGTTCGCATCGCTGAGGCCGGGGGTTCGAATCCCCCAACGTCCACCACTCCTCCTTCCGTATTGACGGAATCCGCAATTATGACAATAATGAAAACAATGAACCGGGCCGTGTTCCCGAATCGATTCCTCGGACAAGGAAACGAATATGGGAGATCATGACCTTTTGGCCGGGAAGTTTTACGACGCCCTCGTGGCGATCGACCGCGTCCTCGCGGCCGAGATCGCGGCCGAAGCCGCTTCCGACGGGCTGGCCTTCATCGAGTCGGCGGTCGTTCCCGCTCTCGTCCGGATCGGAAGGGACTGGGAAGAGGGAAAAATCGCCCTGAGCCAAGTCTATCTGGGAAGTCGGATTGCCGAAGCCGTGGTGGACGACATCCTGCCGGCCACGGCCCCGGAGCGGCGGCGAAGACCGATGATGGCCATTGCCGTCCTGGAGGATTACCACCTCCTGGGAAAACGGATCGTCCTGTCCGCCCTGCGGGCGGCCGGTTTTGACCTTCTGGACTTCGGGGCCGGCCTGGCGCCCGAGGAGTTGGTCCGCAAGACGGTCGCCGCCCAAGTCCGCCTCCTCCTGATCTCCACCCTCATGCTTCCGTCGGCGCTCCGGATTCGGGAGGTGCGCCGCCTCCTGGACGACGAAGGACAGACCGTGAAAATCATCGCCGGCGGAGCGCCGTTCCGTTTTGATCCGAAGC
Source organism: Candidatus Aminicenantota bacterium (assembly GCA_963783665.1). Taxonomy (GTDB): domain Bacteria; phylum Acidobacteriota; class Aminicenantia; order Aminicenantales; family UBA4085; genus JAAZPG01. The sequence continues at coordinate 746,739 of CAWANZ010000003.1, forward strand.
TCGGCCGGGATGTCGGCGCCGATGCCGTGGGCGACAGCGCGGCCGATGCGGTGACGATCGTCCGGCGGCTTTCCGAGGAAGCCCGATGAGCGCCGCGGCGATGACGTCGGCCGAGCGGGTTATGACCGCTCTCGGCCATAAGGAACCCGACCGGGTGCCGTTCTTTCTTCCGGCGACCTTTCAAGGCGCTAAAGACGCGGGCGTATCCCTCCGTTTCTTCTTTTCCCGGCCGGAGATGGTCGCCGAGGCCCAGGTCCGCTGGCGGAAAAAATGCGGCCACGACTTTCTCAGCAATTTCTTTTACGGCCCTGTCGAAATCGAAGCCTGGGGCGGAGATGTGATCTTTTTCGATGACGGTCCGCCCAATTCCGGGGAGCCCTTCCTCCGTCGGTTTGACGACATCCCGACGCTTCGCCCTCCCGACCCGAGCGAATCCCCGGCCCTGCGGAAGGTCCTGGAAACGACCCGGCTCCTCAAGGAAACAGGGGGAGGCGACGTCCTGATTCTCGGGGTGGTGATGTCGCCGTTTTCCCTCCCGGTGATGCAGATGGGATTTGACCGGTATTTTGAGCTGATGGCTGAGGCCCCCGCGCTTTTCGACCGTCTGATGGCTGTCAACGAGGAATTCTGCGTCGCCTGGGCCAACGCCCAGGTCGAAGCCGGGGCGTCGGCCATCGTTTATTTCGACCCGGTTTCCTCGCCGATGATCGTCCCCCGCGAGACCTACCTCCGGACCGGTCACGCCGTCGCCCGGCGGACGATCTCCCGGATCAAAGCTCCGACCGCCACCCACCTTGCCTCCGCCCGAGTCCTCCCGATCATCGACGTCGTCGCCTCGACCGGAACGGCGATCGTCAGCGCCACGGTGCTGGAAGATCTGGCGGCGATGAAAGCCGCCTGCCGGGGCAAATTGACCGTGATCGGAAATCTCAACGGCATCGAGATGCGCCATTGGACGACTCGGGATGCCGAGCGCGAAGTGAAGAAGGCCATCGCCGCGGCCGGTTCCGGCGGCGGCTTTATCCTCTCCGACAATCACGGCGAAATCCCTTACCAGGTCCCGGAGAACGTCCTTCTCGAGATCGCCGAAGCCGTCCGCCGCTTCGGCGCATATTCGCGGGAATAGCCCGAATTCCATGCCGGAGAAGCTCCACGTCATCGTCTGCGAGAACCTGGCCGACGAGGTCCGGGCGGCGGCCGCGGCGGAGCGGTTTTCCGACGTTGAGATCGTGCCTTTCGCCGCCAAGTGCGGCCAGGCGGAATCCGGAGCGAAGCGGCTTGAAGCCCGGATTGAGTCCCTCCGCGGCCGCGGCGCCCGGGTTTTCATTCTGGGGGGGACGTGCCTGACCGGTAAAACGGACAAGACCGGGAGCGATTCGGTTCGGACGACATTTGGGATGGACCAGTGTTTCCCCCTGTTCGTCGGCCAGCCGGCCGTCGAGGGGATGATCCGGGCCGGGGCCTATCTCGTCACGTCGGGGTGGGTCCGTCATTGGCGCCGGAGCCTCGAGGAGTGGGGCTTCTCCCAGGCCCAGGCGCGGGAATTTTTCGCCGAAACGACGAAACGGATCGTTCTCCTCGATTCGGGGGTGAACCCGAAGGCGGAAAAAGAAGCCCGGGCCTTCGCCGAATTCATCGGCTTGCCGATAACCGTCCAGGCCGTGGGACTGGACTTGCTTCGGATCCATCTCCGGGTCGCCGTGCTCGAATGGCGCCTGGAAAACGAGCGTCGGAAGACCGCTGACCTGGCGATGCTCTCCGAATTGTCCGAGATCCTCAACCGCGTCGGGACCGAGCCCGAGACGATCGCCGACATCGTTCTCCTCTTCAGGTCCCTGTTCGCGCCCAAGCGGATCCTCTATCTCCCGCTGGTGTTCGACCTCCCGGGCAAGCCGGTCGTCGCGCCCGACCACGAGGCGGTCGACCCGGCCGACATTGCCCGGCTTCGGGCGATTACCGGGGATTACGCCGTCCTGGAATCGGGCGACGGTTTTGGGCTTCGGGTCAGCCATCGCGGCGAGACGCTGGGATATATCGAAGTCCGCGGATTCGCTTTCCCGGCTCACCGAGACCATTACCTGAACCTGGCCTTGACCGTCTCCCGTATCGCCGGAATGGCCGTCTCCAACGCCCGGGCCTATCAGCTCCTTCGGGAGGAGCAAGACCGGACGCAGTCTTATCTCGCATTGGCCGAGAAAGCCGCCCGGGAGAAGGAGGTCCTCCTCAAGGAACTCAATCACCGGATCAAGAATAACTTCCAAATGCTGGCCGGCATGATCCGGCTGCAGTCCGCGCAGCTGAAGGATCCGCATGTCCTGGCGATTTGCCGTGACGTGCAGAGCCGGATTAAAAGCCTGGCTCATGTCCATGAACGGCTCTATCTGTCGTCCAATCTGGCGGCCGTCGATTTCGCGGCCTATATCGACCGGATGATCGGGGAGCTCGCGAAATCTTACCAGGCCGAAGCGTCCCGGATCCGGGTGATCGCCGCCGTCGAAGAAATCGGCTTTAACGTTGGGACGTCCATCCCCCTCGGCTTGATCATCAACGAGCTGATCATCAACGCCTTTAAGCACGCCTTTCCCGACGGCCGGGAAGGAACGATCCATATCTCCTTGCGGACCCTACCGGATGGACGCTTCGAGCTGGATGTCCGGGACGACGGGGTCGGACTCCCGGCCGGTTTCGCCGTCGACAAGGCGGAAAGTCTCGGACTTCAGCTCATCGGGATGCTGGCCGGACAGATCGACGGGACTGTCGAAATCGTCTCCGACGCCGGAGCGCACTTCCGGATCTTCTTTAAAGAACGGATGTCTTAACCTGCATTATTCATAAAAATTCTTTGGATTATTATATTTCTATTTTTTTCACTAAGATACAAAATCTGAGTTTTTACCCTTCGGGCGCCGCTTTGCTCACACTGTGAGCCGAAGCAAGTCCCACATGAGCTCTGTGAGTCGGGGCGAACCGATATGGCCGCATCTGCTTTGTTGCGAAGGGTTCGCAGTGCGACTAGCACAGCTTCACCCTCCGCGCCTCGCAGCTGAGGCCATCTCGACTCGTGAATAATGCAGTTAAACCGGAGCCGCCTTAGATTCTCCCAGGCCGGAGATATCGGCGAGCATGCCCTCGATGGAATCGACTCGGCCATCGGCGCCGAGGAGGACGGTTGCGTTCAAAAGGGCGCGAAAAATCGTCCCATCCTTGCGGCGGAAATTCACTTCCCGGTTGTGGATTTCGTGCTCGATGGAAAGGACGTCCTTGATTTTTTTCAGGTCGCCGAGGTCGGCGAAATGGACGGAGAAATCCTCGGCCTTGAATTCGCCGATCGATCCATATCCGAAGATCCGGGCCATCGCCTTGTTGGCCACCAGGATCCGGCCGTCGCCCGTCGTCTCGAAGATGCCCTCGAGGCTGTTGTCGAAGATGCGGCGGAATTTCCTTTCCGAGGCCTGGAGCTCGAGCTCGGCCTTTTTCCGGTCGGTCACGTCCTCGACCGTGCCTTCGTAGTACTTCACCGCGCCGTCCCGGTCGAAAACGGCCCGGGCGCTCTCCCGGACATAAATCGTCGACCCGTCTCTTTTCCTCCACGTCGCTTCCATACCCTGAATCACGATTTCCGTTCGGATCCTTTGGATGAAATACGCCCGGGAATATTCCGGGCCGAATTCTTTTTCGCTCAGGTTGAGAGCGGAAAGCTCCTCGAAAGAGGCATATCCCAGCATCCGGACGAGGGCCGGATTGGCCAGGAGAACCCGGCCGTCGGGGGTCGTCCGGTAGAGACCGACCGTGGAATTTTCGAAGAGCGTCCGGAAGCTCTCCTCTCGTTCGGCTAAGGCTTGCAAGTTCTTTTTCTGGACCATCGTCCGCTCGCTTTACGGATTATAGGGGCGATTCCCCGGGAAGGCAATGACTCAGGGGGGGTGAATTTTGAAGCCGGGGGGTTACCCCTTTTCACCCGATATCTCATCGTCCTATGCGAAAATATCGCTCATAAGGCGGCAACCTTTTATCCGCCTTCTCCATCTTTACCGGTGTGGAGAGCAATGCGATGACCCCTGAGATGGCTCTTTCGCCCCGGGTTGAATTCGGCGATAATGTCGTTATGAGGCATTCCCGCCGAATCGAACCCATTTCCGCGGTCGGGACGGGAGCGGAGGGGCTGGCCGATCTCATCGTCCGGAGCCAGGCGGGCGAGCCGGCGGCGATGGAGGAAATCTACCACCGCTTCAAGACCGCCCTCTTCAACCTGGCCTTCCGCTATTCCTATGACCGGGCGACAGCCGAAGACCTTCTCCAGGAAATATTTATCAAGGTTTTCAGCCATCTGAACGATGTCAAGAATCCGGACACATTCCCCGGATGGGTCTTTCGGATCGGATTGAACACGTGCTACAGCCATTTGCGAAGCCGCCGACCCGAGATGGAGAAGGGCATACCCTTAGAGCATATCGAAGGGACCATCCAAGGCGCGATCGGGGAAAATCCGGCCGGCGACGCCCGCAAGCCCCTGGATGACGGGATCGCCTCTCTGCCTGCCAAGCTCCGGGAAATCTTCCTGCTTCACGACGTCCAGGGTTTCAAGCACGAAGAAATCGCCCGGCTGCTCGGTTTGTCCGTCGGCACGTCGAAATCGCAGCTGTTTAAAGCCCGGCTTCGGATGCGGGCTTATCTGACGAATAAAGGCGTCTGTTAGGAGACGACCATGAAATGCACGCGGGCTCATGAATTGATCGGCGAGCTTCTCGAGGAGTCCATCAGCGAGGAGGACCGCCGGGAGCTGGAAAAACATCTCGAATCCTGTCCGGAATGCCGGGACCTTCTGACCGACTTCCAAGATATCAAGACTCAGGCCGCCCGGCTGCCGAGGCTCGAGCCGTCCCCGGATGTCTGGCCGGCCATCCTCTCCGGCGTCCGTCGGGAGCTCCGGGCCGGCGCCCGGTCATCGGCGACCCTCAACTGGCTGGACCGCTTATTCCCCGCCGGCCGGCCCCGCTTTGCGTTTGCCGCAACCCTGGCTCTTCTGATCGTTGTCGGCGGCCTGTTCCTTTTCCGCGGGATCCGGCCCGCCCCTGGAAACGGGGATGCATACACGCTGGCCAAGCTCGAGGAGGCCGAGACGCATTACCGGTTGGCCATCCAGGCCTTGTCCGAGGCCGCGGCCGGACAGAAATCCCTCCTCGACGCCGGAACTATGGCCGCCATGGATCGCGACCTCCGGACGATCGACGCCCTGATCACCTCCTGCCTGGACGCCGTCCGGAAAGACCCACGGAACGTCCAAGCCCGGGTGTATCTCCTCGGAGCCTATAAAGGGAAAGTGGATTTCCTCGATGCCGTTATTGCCGTCAAGAAAAGCTCGGCCGCCCCTGCGGCTGCCGATATCATTCTTTAATCATTGCTGAAAGAAGGAGAAGAGTCATGAACGACAAAATGAAGAAAATCCTCATCGGCCCGGTCGCCCTCCTGACCCTCGTCCTCCTGGCCGGCGGATTGGCCGCCGGCGAGAAGCTTGAGGAGAAGTTCGCCCGGACGGAATCCCTGTCTCGTGATGGCAAAGTGTCCGTTACGAACGTTTCCGGAACGATTCAGGTCAGGACCTGGGACAAGGCCGAAGTCCAGATCGACGCGGTCAAGGTCTCCGAGGCCTCCTCGTCGGCCAAAGCCAAGGAGAACGCCGACCTGGTGACCATCGAGGTGGTCAAGGAAGGGAACGCGGTCCGGGTGGAAACGAAATACCCCGAACGGCGCAACTTCCGGGGCAATCTCAACGTCCACGTGAACTACGTGCTGTCCATCCCGGACAAGGCCGCCCTCCGGGTCAACAACGTCAGCGGCAACATCGATGTCCAGGGGATCGGCGGGACCCTCTCCATCGATGAAGTCAGCGGGACGGTGAAAATCGTCGACGCGGCCGGCCCGGTGGATTGCAAAACGGTCAGCGGCGGCATCACCCTCAGCGGCGGGAACGATGAAGTGATCCTGAAGGCCGTTTCCGGACGGATCTCGGCCGTTGGGGTCAAGGGCTCGATCGACGCCGAGACCGTCAGCGGCAGCATCTCCCTCAAGGACGTCCGCAACGCCCGCTCGGTCAGGGCGAAGACGATCAGCGGCGGAATCGACTGTGAAACCGACATTCTGCCGGGCGGACGGTACAGCTTCGACGCCCTCAGCGGCGGCATCACCTTGATGCTCCCGTCCTCGGCCACTTTCGACCTCGACGCCGAGACGTTCAGCGGGCACATCAAGACCGATTTCGCCGTGACCGTTTCCGGCCGGGTCTCCCCCAGGGAATTGCGGGGGACGGTCGGCTCCGGGGGAGCCACCCTCCGGATTAAGAGCTTCAGCGGGACGGTCGAAATCAAGAAGAAATAAACGATTCCGGCGAATCCCTCATTTTCGCGCCCCCGAATGACCTTCGGGGGCGCTTTTTTTTCGTCGCAAATTAGGCCGATGTATAATACCCCCCCATGACCGCCCACGGCCGGATCCACCTGATCAATTTCGTCCGCAAGCTCGCGGTCACCTCGGTCCTCTTTCTCGCTCCGCCGCATTTTCTCTCCCTCGGCTTCAGCGGCTTGCAGATCGGAGCCTTGATTTCATTTTATGCCGTCGCCCCGCTGTTCGTCGCCTTTCCGACCGGTCTGATCAACGACCGGTTTTCGATCACCGGGATCGTCCGGGCCGGCCTCGGCCTTCAGGCCGTCCTCCTTGTCCTGGCCGCGTGGAGCCGGAGCTTTCCCGCCCTGGCCTGGGTTTTTCTCGGCCTGGGGATCGCCAACAATGCCCTGGACATTTCCCTCAACAGCCTCTTCTACAAGGACGAGGCGGTCATGGACCGCAACCGCAAGTACGCGACCTATGTTTTCTGGAACGCCGCCGGACCGGCCGTTGGCGTTCTCGGCGGCGGATTCCTGGCCCAGGCCGCCGGATTCCGGGCGCTTTTTCTGGCTTTCGCCGGCCTTTCGGTCGTGAGCGTGGCGGCCGCCGGGCGCCTCGGGGAAGCGCGGTTTCACTCCATTCCCCTCCGCGAATACGGCCGGAGCCTGGGGAACCGCAAGGCCGTGCTATTCATCATTTTCATGTTCATCCTGGCTTTGCACTGGGCAGTCGAGGGAACGGTCTACGCCCCTTTTCTCCAGGAGGCCTTCGGCCTGGACGGATTCGGGTCCGCCCTCTATATGTCGGCGGGATTGACCGCCATGTCGCTTGCGGCCTATCTTGTCGGACGGAGGAAATACGATGCCCGGGTCAATTCCCGGCTGCTTCTCTTCTTCATGGCTTTATCCGGGGTCGGCCTTGTCCTGATGACCGTCCGGAGCCTCGCCGCGTCCCTGGTGTTTCGCCTTCTCCACGACATTGCCGACGGAGGCATGGGCGTGCTGACGACGGTCGCGGTCTCGAATTTGTTCGAGAAGCGCCATATCGGCGGCAGCGCCGCCCTGGTCCTGTCGATCCAGATCTTCGGGCAGATGGCCGGAGCGATGGTCTTCTCGCCGCTCGGCTTCCGCTTCGGGCTCCAGGTCCCGATTCTGGTCGCGGGAGGGCTCCTGGTCCTGAACGCCGGGTACGGCTTGCGGGTCTTCCGAAACACCGAATACTGACCTGGAATCGCGCCGATTTCCAAAGGCCCAAAAGAAAAATAGCGATTGACAAATTTCTCCGTCCGACGATACACTTGGCCCGGGACTCAGGCCTTGGGTCGCAGCGGCCTGACGCTCCATTCTCCGGGCGGGGAGTTCTCCATGCAGCCGAAACGCCGCGCCTTTCCGGAACGGAACATCTTTCTCGTTCTTTTGTTCTTTGCTCTCGGGCCGGGGGGGGCTTTCTCCGCCCGGGCGGCTTCGGCCTCCCGAGCTTTCCAAAACGATTTCGTCCGGGTCACCATCACCGAGGGCTTGTCCCAGGGCACCGGATTCTCGATCCTCCAGGACCGTCAAGGCTTCATCTGGATCGCGACCGAGGACGGCTTGAACCGATACGACGGGTATAATTTCCGCATTTATCGACCGACGGACGACCCGACGAGCATCAGCGACAACCAGAGCAACGTCATTTTCGAGGATTCCCGGGGCGTCCTCTGGCTCGGGGGTTCGTCGGGGCTGAACCGCTACAATCGCGACCGGGACAACTTCACCCGGTTCACGAGCGACCCAAACGATCCCAAAACGATCAGCAGCAGCGCCGTCTATTCCATCTGCGAAAGCCGGTCCGGTGTCTTGTGGATTGGGACGGAAGGCGGTTTGAACGAGCTTGATCCGAAGACGCTGGTGTTCACCCGTCACGTCCGCGAGTCGACGCCTTCGGCCATCGAGGGCGGACGAGCGATCCGGGCCGTCTTGGAGGATAAGGACGGCCTTATCTGGATGGCCACCCCCGGCGGCCTTCACGCCTTTAATCCGGCCGGCGGGCCGATGAAGCGATTCGTCCATGACCCGCGGGATCCTCGAAGCCTCAGCCATAACCGGGTTTACAGCCTTTTCGACGATCCGGACGGCGTGCTTTGGGTGGGAACGGAAGGCGGGGGCTTGTGCGCCCTGGACCGGGAAAGCGGGACGTTCACCCGCTACACGCCCGATTTCCGGAATCCCCGGAGCCTGAGCAATCCCAATGTCTATGCGATCCGCCGGGACCGGACGGGCAACCTCCTCGTCGGAACATATGACGGATTGAATGTCTTCGACGACGAAACCAAGGACTTCACCGTCATCCGCCACAATCCCGCCGACCCCAACAGCCTCAGCTCCGACTACGTCGTGTCTTTCACCGAGGACCGGACCGGAGTTCTCTGGATCGGCACGCGCGGCCGGGGCCTCAACAAGTACGTCCCGGACCGGAAGAAATTCGGCGTGCTTCGGGAGGCCGTCGGCGGGAAGCGGATTCTCGTCTCCAACCGCCTCCGGGCTTTCGCCGAAGATGACGCGGGGAATATCTGGTTCGCCTCCGAGGACAAGGGCTTGGGGTATTGGGACCGCAGGGCCGATACCCATACGTATCTCGTCCACAATCCGCTCCGGCCGGACGGCCTGAGCAGCAACGCCACCTGGGGGCTGTGGTACGACAAGCCCGGGGTGCTCTGGGTCGGGACGCTCGGCGGCGGCTTGGACCGGTACGACGTCACGTCCGGAACCTTCCGCCATTTCCGCCACAATTCGGAAGATGAAAACAGCTTGAGCCACAATTCCGTCCGGAGCGTGTTTCGGGACCGTTCGGGGACGCTCTGGGTCGGGACGGACGGCGGCGGGTTGAACCGGTACGTCCCGGAGCGAAACGCTTTCGTCCGTTATCTCCACGACGACGCCCGGGCCGAATCGCTGTCCAGCAATACCGTCCGGGTGATGATTGAAGACCGGGCGGGCAACCTGTGGATCGGAACGGCCGGCGGCCTGGACAAGTTCGACCGGGACCGGGGGACCTTCGTCCACTACCGCATGCAACCGGGTGTGGCCGGAAGCCTCAGCAACAATTTCATCATGGCCCTCAGCGGCGACCCTCGAGGATTCCTGTGGGTTGGGACGGCCGGAGGCCTGAACAAATTCGACCCGAAGACCGAAACCTTCACGGTCTACGGGACCCGAGACGGCTTCCCCAACATCATGATGTATGGCATCCTCCTGGACGACACCAACCTCCTCTGGGTCTCGACCAACGCCGGATCTGGTCCGGTTCAATCCCGACACCCGGGCGGTGAAGGTTTTCGACGTCTCCGACGGACTGCAGGGCAACGAGTTCACCGGCGGCTCCTACTTCAAGACGAAAGCCGGCGAGATGTTTTTCGGCGGCACCAACGGCTTGACGTATTTTTCCCCGGGCCGGATCTTGGAAAATCCCTATCCGCCGGCCGTCGTCCTGACCGGATTTTCAGATCTTCAACAAGTCCGGTCCCGATCGGCCAGGAAATCAACGGCCGGGTCGTCCTTCAGAAGGCGATCTGGGAGACGTCGTCGATCGAGCTCGAGCTACCTCGACCGGCTGATTTCCTTCGAGTTCGCCGCCCTCCATTTCGCCGCGCCGGAGAAAAACCGGTTCGCCTACATGATGGAAGGGCTGGAGAAGGAGTGGAACGAAGTCGAGAACCGGCGATTCGTCAGCTACACCAACCTCCCGCCGGGCCGTTACACCTTCCGGGTCAAGGCGGCCAACAACGACGGCGTCTGGAACGAACGAGGGCGCTCTCGGTCGCAGTCCGGGTCGTGCCGCCGATTTGGATGACCTGGTGGTTCATAGGCCTGGCTCGTCCTGGGTTGGGCCTCCGCGGCCGGCGGCATCATCGGACGCCGGGTGCGAGCGCGGTCCGCCGCCGAGGCGTCCCTCCTGGAGAGCAAGGTCCGGGAGCGGACGGCCGAGCTGCAGAAGCAGATGGCCGTCCGGGAAGAGGCCGAGAACGAGCTCGAGAAACGGCGGCAGAAGTATCTGGAATCGGTCTTCTCCAACGCTCCGAACGCCATCGTCACCACGGACGCCAAGGGGCGCATCACCGAATGGAACCCGGGCGCCGAGCGGATCTTCGGCTGGCGCCGGGAGGAAGTCCTGGGCCGGATGTCGACGACGTGGTCATCAAGCGGGAGCTCAAGGAGGAAGCCGCTCGCTTCGAAGTGGCGGATTCCGGGACGATGTCCGGCCGCGGGAAGGCGTCCGCCACCGCAAGGACGGCCTGCCGATCCACGTCATCATGGGCGGGTCGCCGATCCAGGTCGGCAGGGAGTTCGTCGGGGCGATGTTCGTCTATACGGACATCAGCGACCTCAAGCGGGCCGAGGAGGCCGCCCGCGAGGCCAACCGGGCCAAGAGCGAGTTCCTGGCCAACATGAGCCACGAGATCCGGACGCCGATGAACGGCATCTTCGGCATGACCGAGCTGGCCCTGGAGACCGAGCTGACCCCCGAGCAGCGCGAATACCTGGAAGCGCGTCAAGTCCTCGGCCGAGTCGCTGATGAGCATCATCAACGACATCCTGGATTTCTCCAAGATCGAAGCCAGGAAGATCGAGCTGGAGTCGATTCCCTTCCGCCTGCGCGACACGGTCCACGCCATGATCACCGGCGTCGCCCTCCTGGCCGAAAAGAAAGGGCTGGAGCTGGCCTATCAGGTCCCGCCCGACGTGCCGGACCGGGTCAGGGCGACCCCGGCCGCTTGCGCCAGATCCTGACCAACCTGCTCAGCAACGCCATCAAGTTCACGCCAAGGGCGAAGTCGTCGTCGCGTTTGCCCTGGAGGAGCGGATCGAGGAGCAAGGTCCGCCTCCACTTCCAGGTCCGGGACACGGGCATCGGCATCCCGCCGGACAAGCTCAACTGATCTTCGATCCCTTCACCCAGGCGGACAGCTCGACGACCCGGATGTACGGCGGGACGGGCCTCGGGCTGGCCATCACCTCCCAGCTCGTCGAGCTGATGGGCGGGCGCATCTGGGTGGAGAGCGAATTGGACAAGGGCAGCATCTTCCATTTCATCGTCGAGCTGGCCCTGCAGACCCAGTTCGGCGAGGAGATCGAGTCCCGGCCTCGGTACGAGGACATGGCCGAACTGCCGCGTTCTGGTCGTGGACGACAACGCCACCAACCGCCGCATCCTCCGGGAGATGCTGACCCATTGGGGGTTGAAACCGACCCTGTCCGACAGCGCCGGCCGGCCCTGGAGTTGCTGCGCGGCCGCCTGGCCGAGGACCGGCCATTCCGCCTGGTCGATCACCGACGCCAACATGCCCGAGATGGACGGATTCGAGCTGGCCGCGGAAATCAAGAAGATCCCGGAATACGCCAAGGTCCAGATCATGATGCTCAGCTCGGCCGGCTTCCGGGGCGATTCGGCCCGTTGCCGGGAGCTGGGCTTGTCGGCCTACCTGACCAAGCCGGTCAAGCAGGCCCTGCTCCTCGACGCCATCATGATGGCCCTGGGGACAGCCGCCGGACAAGCGGCGCGAGGCCGCCCTGATCACCCGCCATTCCCTGGCCCAGGCCATGCACCCGGTATGCGATCCTCCTGGCCGAGGACAACATCATCAACCAGAAGCTGGCCGTCCGCATCCTGGAGAAGCGGGGGCACCGGGTGACCGTGGCCGGCAACGGCGGGAAGCCCTCGAGGCGCTGGACAAGGAGCGGTTCGACGTCATCTTGATGGACGTCCAGATGCCCAGCATGGACGGGTTCCAGGCCACGGCGGAAATCCGGCGCCGGGAGCGGCAGACCGGGCGCCCACTTCCCGATCGTGGCCATGACCGCCCACGCCATGACCGGCGACCGGGAAAAATGCCTCGCGTCCGGCATGGACGATTACGTCTCCAAGCCCCTCAAACCCCTCGACCTGCTCAAAACGATCCAGCACACGGTCGACCGGATCGGGAGAGAGCGGCGCGGCCTGACCCGGGAGATGTGACGGTCCCGCGCCTCCGGCCATGAACGCGTCCGCGGCCGCCGGCTTACGACATCGTTCTGATCACGGGCGAGCCCCATGTCGATCATCCGCTCTCCGCTTCGGGCGTGATTTCCCGGGTTCTCGAAGCCGCCGGCTTTTCCGTCGGGATCGTCGAGCATCCCGACTGGAAAGGGGACGACGGATTTTCTCCGGGCCGGCGCCCCGCGCCTCTACTTCGGGATCACGGCCGGCTCGGTCGACAGCCTGCTCGTCAACTATGACCCCTCTCAAGCGCCGGCGGGAGAAGGACGACCACGCTCCTTACCGCTCGGCCATGCCCGACCGGGCCGTCCTCGTGTATGCCAATAAGGTCCGGGCGCTGTTTCCCGGCGTGCCCGTCGTTCTCGGCGGGATCGAGGCCTCGCTCCGGCGGTTCGCCCATTACGATTACTGGGAGAACCGGGTTCGCCGGAGCCTCCTCCTCGACTCCCGGGCCGACATCCTGGTTTACGGCCCCGGGGAGAGCCGGCCGTCGAAATCGCCCGGCGGTTGGCCGAAGGCCGAGACCTTCAGGGGATCGCCGGGACCTGTATCGTCCGAAAAGACCGTCCGCGAGTCGTTTATCGAGGTCCCTCTCGGCCGAGGACGCCGCGGCTTCGCCCCGAGGCCTTTGCCGAGGCCCAGGCGAAGATGTCCGTCCGGACGCCCCTGGCCCAGACGCATGACACGCGATTCGTCCTCCAATATCCGGCCCCGCGCGTACACGCCGGACGACCTGGACCGGATTTACGGCCTTCCGTTTTCGCGGAAGATTCCCGAGAGTTTCCCCGAGTTCCGGATGGCCCAGTTTTCCGTCGTGACCCACCGGGGCTGTTTTGGGCATTGTTCCTTCTGCGCTTTGGCCCTCCACCAGGGCGAGACGATCGTCTCCCGGTCGGAAGAGTCCATCCTGGAGGAGATCCGGAGGCTGGTCCGCCATCCCGATTTCAAAGGATATATCGACGACTTCGGCGGGCCGACGGCTAATATGTACGGGATGGATTGCGATACGGTCTGCGGGAAACCCTGCCTGGATTGCTCCAAGCCGGCCGCCCACGACCGCCTGATCGCCCTGCTTCGGAAGGCCCGGGCGATCCCGGGAGTGAAAAAAATTTTTGTCAGAAGCGGCGTCCGCTACGACTTGGCCCTGGAGAGCGGGGAATATATCCGGGAGCTGGTCGGGCATCATGTGTCCGGGCTGTTGAAGATCGCCCCGGAGCACGTCTCGAAAAAAGTCCTCCGGCTGATGAACAAGGATCGGGGGAGAAGCCTTCGAGCGGTTCCGGCGGGCTTTCCGTGAGGCCGACGCCTCCGGGCGGCAGCACCTGAAATATTATTTCATGGTCGCCCATCCCGGCTGCGGCCCGGAGGAAGCCAGGGAGCTTCGCCGGGAAGTCCGCCGCCTGGAGAAGGGCGGAGACCGGCCGGTCGAGGGCGTCCAGATCTTCACTCCGACCCCGATGACCCTGTCGACCGCGATGTACCATACCGGGATTGACCCGCGGACCGGCGAGCCCGTCTATGTTCCCAAGACCTTCGACGAGGTCAAGGAACAGAAACGAATTCTCGCTCCCAAATCCGCCCGCCGATAGAGGCTTAAAAGCGGATTCCATTTTTCCCTCCGTCGCGCGACTCCATTGTGTCGCGTTCGCGGCGAGGCGCGATCGCGGATAAGGGGGAGAGATGTTCGGACCGTGGGCGGCGTTTATTGCGGCCGGCCTGTCCCTGGCGGTTGGGGCGGGAATGGCGGCGTTCGGAGTCGATCTCGATCATCAGACGGCGGTTCTGGAGTATCGCCTGGGCGAAACCGAATCCCGGGTTCGTCTTTATGCCGGGAGCCGGGTATGGACGGAAGCGCTCCCGGCCGAGGGATTGATCGAGCAAAGCGTGGCCGGTTTCATCCGGGAATCCGGCCGGCCGACAGGTAATGCCGAAGCGCTGTCCCGGGCCGCCGTCCGGATCGCCGCCGAGCTGATCCCGTTTTGCCGGGAGCTGGACGGGCTGACGGCGAACCGGCTGATCGTGATCCCCGACGGCGCGTTGGAAGGACTTCCTTTCGAAGCCCTTCGCTTCGGCCTGGACGGGGCCCGGCTCATTGAACGGTATGCCCTGTCCTACGCTCCCTTCGACCGGAAGATTCCGGCCAGGGACAATCAATCGAAACCCCGGGCGTCGGGGCTTCTGGCTGTCGGCGGCGTTTATCCCGCCGGGGCTCGGCTTCCGGACGGCGGACCGGGAAATCGCACGTATTTCCCGGTTGTTTGGCTGGGCCGGCCGCTGCGTGCGTCGGGGCGCAACGTCCGTTGCCGCAAGCTTTCCGCGGTCCCGGGAATCGAGGGGTTGAAGTCGTCCATTTCGCCGGACACGGGCTTTCGCCGGCCCGGTCCCCGGAACGGGCCGCTCTCGTCCTTCAACCAAACGGAGACGACGCCGGGCTGCTTTTCCCGGAGGATGTTCGCCGGGCCGGAATAGCCGCCGAGATGGTCGTCCTTTCCGCCTGCCGCACCGAAGGCCTCCTGTCCCGGAGCTTTCTTGCGGCGGGCGCCCGGTCGGTCGTTGCGACAATCTGGCCGATCGCCGACCGGCCGGCGGCCGACCTTATGGCCGCTTTTTATACCCACTTGAAGTCTGGACGGGCAAAAACCGAGGCGCTGCAAGCCGCGAAACTGGAAATGATCCGACGCGGGTTCGCCCATCCTTTTTATTGGGCCGGCTTTGTTCTTCGGGGAGATCCGGGCGGGACGATTTCGTTTCGTTGACAGTCCTGGCCGCCACCTTTAGAATACGGACAATGGATTTATCGCCGTCCCCTCGGGAAAACGCCGAGCGCTTGAAAAAGGCCGCCCTGGAGAGAGGCTTTTCCCTGGCCGGGATCGCCGACATTTCGGCCGTCCGTTCGGAATTCCGGTTGCCGGAGAGCCTGCGGAACCGGTTCGATCGGGCCATCTCCCTCGGCCGGCAAGTGTTGGGCGCCGTGCTCGAGGACCTTGGCGACCATCCCACGCAGCTTTACTTCCACCATTACCGGCAGCTCAATTTCTTCCTCGACCGGGCGGCCTTCGACCTGGCCGCGGACATCCAGGCGTCCGGATATCTTGCCCTTCCCGTTCCGGCGTCCCAGGTTTTGGATATGGAGAATCAAACCGCCCATGTCTCCCATAAAAAAATCGCCGTCCTGGCCGGCCTGGGTCATATCGGGAGAAACAACCTCCTCGTCCATCCCGCGTTCGGATCGCAGATCCGCCTGGTGACCGTGCTGACGAATTTGCCGCTCGAACCCGACGCCCCAACCGGGGCGGATTGCGGCTCATGCCGGGCCTGCCTGACGGCCTGCCCGGCCGGGTCGATCAAGGAACGGCCCGAAGAATTCGACCACCGCGGCTGTTTCGAAAAGCTCGAGGAGTTCCGACGACGGCGGTTCGTCAGCCAGCATATCTGCGGGATTTGCGTCAAAGCTTGCCGCGGTCTCGTCCGTCGCGGGTGACTTGATATTCGGATGGATTCGAATATATTAGGAGCCGGAAAGGGAACGTGAACATCATGAAAAAAATGCTTGTCTTTGCCCTCCTCCTGCCGGTTGTGACGGCCGGATTCCTCCTGGCCCAGGACGACGCCGCGGGGACCGGGATCCCCGACAAATCCTACAAGTCCTGGAGCGCTCTGCCGATCGTGATGTTCGACAACGACATCGGATTCGGATACGGAGCCAAGGCCAAGTTCGTCGATTTCCTGGGGAAAAAGGAATCCTTCGACCTGATTTTGTTCAATTCCTCCAAGGGCGAGCGCTGGTACGTCTTCACGTTTTCCATCCCCGACCTGGAAATTCGTCAGGGCAAGACATATCCGCTGTCATTCGACTTGAAGGCCGAATACGACAAGTTTCTGAAGTACTCGTACTACGGCCGGGGGATGGACTCCCGCGAGGAAGACGAGACGATCCTCACCCACGAGACGAAACAGCTCTTCCTGACCTTCGGCCGGGGCTTCACTCCGACGTTGTCGGCCTCGGTGAGCTATGTTTTCCGGACGATCGACTATTATGGCGTCCAGGAAGGAGTTTTTGCCGACGAATTGCGTTCCTTGGAGAAGAAGAACGCGCCGTATCTTTCTCTTGCGGTCAACTATGACACGAGTGACAGCCAGATCCACCCGACCCGGGGCCTGCGCCTGACCCTCCGGGACGACTTTTCGGGCAAAATCGTCGGGAGCAAGAATGCTTCGTATAACCGGATCACGATCGATTTCCGGAAATACATGCTTGTCTTCGGGGACAAGGACGTGTTTGCTTTCCGGACACTCGTCCAATATATTGACGGCGACAACATCCCTCTTTACGATTATTCTTCACTTGGCGGCGGAAACGAGTTCAACGCCATGCGGGGATTCGGCCTCAACCGCTTCCTGGACAAGGGAAAATTCCTGGCCAATATTGAATATCGCTTCCCGATCTGGTGGATCTTCGGAGGCAACGTGTTCGTCGATATGGGGAATGTCTGGTCCAGCCTGGGCGACCTCGATCTGGGAAAGACGGCTGTTGACTATGGCCTCGGCCTCCGCCTTTACTTGAAAGATTTCACCGTCCGCGTCGACTTTGGCTTCGGCAACGAAGGGATGAGGCTCTATTTCAATTTCGGACACATATTTTAACCTGCATTATTCATAAAAATTCCTATGATTCTTAATAGTTCTATTTTTTTTCAATAAGATACAAAATCATGAGTTTTTACCCTTCGGGCGACGCTTTGCTCACCCTGTGAGCCGAAGCAAGTCCCACACGAGTTCTGCGAGTCGGGGCGAGCCGATATGGCCGCATCTGCTTTGTTGCGAAGGGTTCGCAGTGCGACTAGCACAGCTTCACCCTCCGCGCCTTGCAGCTGCAACCATCACAACTCGTGAATAATGCAGGTTAACGGATTAATCCTGTTTTGCGGCATTAAGCGACACGGTCGGACGCTGCGGGACGTTGGCACAGGATCCTTCTTTGCCGCGGCGAAAAGATAATGCCTTCCGGTTTTCTTCGTGCCAACTTCAAGAATCGCGCCCGGTCTTCGTCGATATATTTCTTTAAATATTGCTCTAACGGGACCTGACCGTTTCTTGTGCAAGTTCCCCTAAGCGTTGGAATTTTCCGTCCTTAGAAAAACCCCATCCGGTGATTTCCACAACCTTATGCACATAATCTGTGGAAATGCCGCCGTCACTTTCTGTTTTTGACATAAGTGTCAAACCACTCAATCATTTCGGCCAGGACGGTGAATACGGATTCCCGGGCGCTGTACCCATGGCTCTCGTACGGCAGGTAGACGAACCGGACAGTCGCTCCGAATCCTTTCAAGGCGGCAAATAACCGCTCGGACTGGATCGGGAAGGTGCCCGAATTGTTGTCGGCCATGCCGTGGATCATGAGAAGCGGGGTTTTAATCTTGTCGGCATACATGAAGGGAGACATTTTGAGATAGGTGTCGGGGGCTTCCCAAAGCGACCGCTGCTCGCTCTGGAACCCGAACGGCGTCAGGGTCCGGTTGTAAGCCCCGCTTCTGGCGATGCCGGCGGCGAACAGGTCGCAGTGGGACAGCAGGTTGGCCGTCATGAAGGCCCCGTAGCTGTGCCCGCCGACCCCGACCCGCTTGGGGTCGCCGACGCCCAGCTTGTCCAGGGTCTCGATGGCCGCCTCGGCATTGGCCACGATCTGGGTAACGAAGGTATCGTTGACGGTCTTGCTGTCGCCGACGACGGGCATCGTGGCGTTGTCGAGGACCGCGTATCCCTGGGTGACGAAAAAGAGCTGGGAGGTCCCGCGATAAAAAGTGAACCGGTCCGTCGATCCGCGGACCTGACCGGCCGTGGCCGCGCTTCCGTATTCCAGGGGATAGGCCCAGATCACCACGGGAAGGCGGGTTCCTTCCTTGTGATCCGCGGGAAGATAGAGGGTCCCGGAAAGCTCCACACCGTCCTTCCTTTTATACCGGATCATCTGCTTTTTAACTCCGGTCATCTGGGGGGCCGGGTCGGTGAAGGCGGTCAAGGGCCGCGATTTTTTTGATTTCAGAGTCATAAGGTGATAATTCGGGACTTCCGTCGTCGACTCCTGGCTGATGATGATGTCATCCCGTTTCGGGCCGAAGAAACCGACAAACGACTGGTATTTGCCGTCGACGCATTGGAACAGGCGCAGTTTTTCCCCGGTTTTGATGTTCATCCGGTCCAGGAAGGGGCGATCGCCTTTGGGCGACGCGCCCTGGCCGGAAAGGTAGATCCAGTCCTTGTCCTGGAGAATCATCCGCTGGCCGTCGATCAATCCTTGGACCGGGGATCCTGGATTGGCATAGGCGTCCTGGGTGTTGAGGTCGAAGATCTTCTTGGGGGCGACGGACGGGTTGTCGAGATTGACCAGCCACGTCACCTGTTTGAAGGCCCGCCGGTTGAATTCCGTAGCCATGGCCAGGCCCGGCGTTTGGAAATAGCTCAATCCGCCGAACCGCTCCTTTGTCTTCAAGATCTCCCGGGGCTCTCCGGTGAACGGCGCATCGAGGGCCAGGAGCTTATCCCGGAATTCGGCATCCTGGCGCGGATCTCCGCCGTCGAGGGCTTCGACCCACAGGACGGTCGCCGGCTTCAGGGTTTGCCAGGAGATGGACCGGGGGCCGGTCGGGACGCCGTTCATGGGCACATCCTCGGCCGGAGGAAGGTCGGCCAGAACCTTAACGACCTTTCCGGACGAATCCCAGATTTCGGTTGAGCGGGAGAACTCATCGACGGAAACGCTGTAGGAGAAAGGCCTCTTGATCCGTTCGACGATCAGAAACTTTCCGTCGGGCGCCGGTTCGACGCCGTTATAGATCCCGGGCGCACCGATCGCCTGAATTCGGCCGGTGGCGATGTCGACGGCCGCCAGCTGGCTGGTGGCGTAATATTCAAAGAGGGCCTCGTCATGGGGGCTCTTCAAGAGATCCTGGTAAGTGGCGACTTTCGTTTGTTTCCCGCCCGACACCTGGACAATCGGGCCGATGGGAATCCGGGATTCGACCGGAGCGGGTCCGCGATTTTCCGGGATCATTTGAACCAGGATGCTTCCATTTCCGGGCAGCCAGACGATGTTGCCCAGGACCATGTTCATGCGGGCCGGGGTCAGGGCCTTGGCCGCGCCCGTGGCCGTGTCGGCGAGCCAGAGCTCGACGCCCGCGTCCGTATACCGGGCGAAGGCGATCCATTTCCCGTCATCGGAAAAGGTGGGGCTGGTGAATTTCGCCCCTTCGGGGAGGGCCAGGGTCACATCCCGGCCGTCTTGGATCGTTTTCAGGGTCATGCCGATGTTGAAGAGCAGGACTTGCCGGCTGTTGTTGGCCGGAGTGATGCGCATCCCGGCTAGGCGAAGCAAAGGGAGGGAGATGGTGTCGATGGTCGGCATGCTTTCGCTTACGATAAGGAGCATCCGCGTCCGGTCGGGGCTCATGGTGACGCGCGGTGTCGGGGGCGCGTTCAGGATGTCCAGAATCTCCTTGGGCGGAGTTTTATACGGCTCCTGGGCGGAAAGCGATGGGGCCGTCGCGGCGAGAAGGATCAGGCAGACGGACAGAAAGGCATAGAGGCGCTTCTTCATGGTTTTTCCTCCGGACAGAATCTTGACGGACAAGATGCGCCGATTATGTCTCAAAACCGGACGCATTTTCAATATGCAGGTTGGTTCTCTTCCAACCTCTACCCACACATCCCCGGGGATTCCGATTGAAATTTCCGGCCGAATCGAGAACAATAAGGCCCAAGCCCGGCTCGAAGCCCCGGCTTCAAGGAGGCGCCCGTCCATGAGAAAAGCCGTCCCGATGATATTCTTTGCGGCCGCGGCCGGAATCTTGCTTATGACGGCCTGCGCGGCCAAGCCCGAACCGGCCGACCTGGTCCTGTCTCAACGGGACGTTCCTGACCGAATCGGCCGCAAAGCCCGAAGCCCGGGCGGTGGTCGTCACCGGCGACCGGATTACGGCCGTCTGCGACACGGACGATGACGCCCGTCGCTATATCGGAGATGCGACCCGGGTCATCGACCTGGGCGGGAAATTCGCCGTGCCCGGCCTGACCGATGCCCATATCCATTTCAACCAGGCCGGAGCGTTGATCATCGGTCCAAACCTCCTGGCCGTTTCGGACGAACCCGGCCTGCGGGCTGAAATCGGCCGGGTGGCGGCTCTTCTGGGCGAAGGCGAATGGATCACCGAGGGGTTATGGGGTGCGTATGAGCAGTGGGCCATGGGTGACCAGGGCGAATCGTCCCGAGCGAGGAAAACACCTTGGCGGCCCAGCCGGGCGATGATCGACGACCTGACGCCCGCTCATCCGTGTTTCCTCAACCGCTTCGATTCCAAGGAATGGCTGGCCAATTCCGCCGCCCTGAAAGCCGCCGGCTTGGAAAACGGCGGGCTCGACGGCCTGGAGCGGGGAAAAGATGGAAAGCCGACCGGAATCGTTTTCCGGCCGTCTCCGGCTTTCGATAAAATCCGGGCCGCCCGGACGCCGAAATCCGCCGCCCGGCTTCTCGACGAAAGCCGGGCAGCTTTAAAAGTCCTCCGCGAGTCGGGGATCACGGAGGTCCACGACATCGAGACTCCCGACCAAACCCGCCGGTTCATCGAGTTGGAGGAGAAGGGTGAGCTGACCTGCCGGGTTTGGCTGCGGCCGGACCTCTCCCGGGGGGCCGAGCTCAAAGAAGCCGGATTCACCATGGGTCTCCATCCCAAAACCAGGGAGAAAAGCCCCTGGCTTCGGTACGGCGCCCTCAAGGGCTATATCGACGGGATCATGGGCACTCACGGAGCCTTGTTTTTCGAACCGTACAGCGATCAACCGGACAACGCCGGGCATTGGCGTCCGCATACCTCCGACGATCCGGATTTCAAGACCGGGGACATGGAGAAAATGTACCGGTTGATCAAGACCGGGCTGGAAGCGGGTTTTGTCCCGAACGTTCATGCCATCGGCGACCGGGGCGTGGCCGAAATGCTCGACCTTTACGAGCGGCTGAAGAACGAAGGCCTGGATTTGAACGGCTACCGGGTGATTCACGCCCAAGTCATCCGGCCGCAGGATTTCCCCCGGTTCAAAGCCCTCGGGGTCATCGCCGAAGTCAATCCCTATCACATCTCGGATGATATGAGGTGGATGGAGGAGCGGATCGGGAAAGAGCGAAACAAGGGGGCCTATGCCTTCAAGTCGCTTCTGGACAACGGGGCGACGCTGACCTTCGGCTCGGATTGGCCGGGGACCTCAGCCGCGGCTTACCACGTCCACCCGAAGTACCTGATCTACGCCGCCGTGACCCGCAAGACCCTTAACGGCACGCCCGAGGGCGGTTGGTATCCCGAACAGAAGATTTCCATGGCCGAAGCCCTGCGGGCGTACACGATCAACGGCGCCCTGGCCGCCTTCGACGCCCCCGTCCGGGGAAGCCTGGAGCCAGGCAAGCTGGCCGACCTGACGGTCTTCGACCGGAACCTTCTGACCATCGCGCCGGAAGATATTCTGAACGCGGAAGTCACACACACCATCGTCGGCGGCCGGATCGTTTTCGAAAAAAAGTAACCGGTATCACGATGGAAGCCGGACGGATTTAATCCGGCCGGTGATGGCCAGGGTGAGCTTGTAGCCGCCCCAGCCGTTGGTGACTTTAACCGTGGCTAGGTTCGTCACCATCCCTTCGGGAGTGAAGACAGGGGAGTTATTGGCTTCGATCGCGGCGCCTTCGATCCAGGACGAGGCCTCGGCCCGCCAGTTTCCCGCTTCTTCGTCGAACCGCTCCAGGAGAACATGATCCGGCCGGAACCGAACCCGGTAATCGACGCCGTCGAGCACGGCTTTGGCCCGGGCGGACGAAAGAACGGCCCGAACATTCCAGACAGCCTTTTCCAGCCGGTATTTATCGGTCAGCCCCATGAGGGAAAACGAAGCGAGATACGTCATGGCCGCGAGCATTGAAAGCGCCAGGAGGGTTTCGATGAGGGTAAAGCCGCGGCGATTCAACGATCGGTCCATTGGAGAGTCTCCCAACCGGTCAGGAAGAGCACCGGCGACGTCGAACGGGGGAACAACGGCGGCGATTGCAGAGTCGAAAGCAACCGGTCGTCGGGGCGGATCGACAGCCGGTTCGATCCCGCTTCCAGGCCTCCGGCCTGGAGGCTTCCGGAGAGGATGACGTTTCGATTCGTCCCTTCGAGACGAAAACCGTCGCCGGCGGCAATCGAAGCCTGGAGATAGAGGTCGGCCGGAGCCGCGGCCCCGGTCCGGACCTTACCGTCCGTTTTCGCCCCGGTCAGAAAATCCGAGCCGGCGGCGAAAAGGAACAATTGCGAAGTCGAATCCTTTAAATAAGGAAGCCCGTCGCTCCAGCGGACGCCTTCCTGGATCAAGTGAGAGGAAATGACCGTTTCCCCGGAGGAGACGATTGTCAGGGACACGCCGGCCAGGATGGCCGGCGTGTCCGTCGCGGCCGAAAGGGTTAAGTTTCCGAGGCCGTCGACGGTTCCGCCTCCCAGCGAAGCGATCGAACCGTTCACTAAGACCATTGTTCGGGGACAAAGGGCATAGCTTCGCGGTCCTTCCGGTCCAAGAAATTCCGTTCGCGGCTCCTTGGGATCGAACCATATCCGCCACGTCCCCTCCTCCAGGCGGAATTGGAGGTGCTGCCGGCCGTTGTCGACAGCCAGGACCATCTCTTCGACGTCGCCCTGGACGAAGATCCCGCCCAAGCCCATGTCGTCGACGACGAGATACACTCCGTCCGGGACGGCTTCGTTTGACGGCGGAAGGCCGAGGGCTTGCCGGATGCGAGCGGCCGAAAGGTCGGCGGGAGAGAAGATCTTGATTTTCAAAGCCTCGGCCAGGAGAGGGACGGCATTCGAAGGGATTAAAGACTTCTCCGTGGCCGCGGCCGGGACACGTCCGCCGCCGCCCTCGGGCGGGGCCAGGACGACGCGATGATCGGCGAACAGCGCGGCGGCCTGTTCCGGGCCGTTTTCTCCTGCCAGGAGAAAAGGAAAAGCCGACAAGGGAAGGCATCCGGCCATGACGGACAGGCCGATTTCCAAGCCGGTCCGTTTCGTCCGGGGCCGGCCGGTCAGCCGGCCCCGCGAGGCGATCGTCCCGGTGTATGCGGCGCCGAAAAATGTTTCGCCGTCGGCGATATGCTCCGGGTTGAATCCCACCTCGGCCGTCCATTCCTCAGGGCCGCCCGCGCCTTCCATGGACAACGGAAGCGGGATTCCCAAGGCCGCCTCGACCGTTTCCAAGCCTCCGGCCCGGGCCGAGGCCCGGAGCGTTTCGTATTCCTCCTCGGTCAAGCTCAAGGGGAACGACCGCCCGGTCAGCGTCGCCGCCAGCGCATCGAAGCCTTCACGGACGCCATTTTCGGCGGCCGTTATAAGAAGGACGGAATCGCTTTTGGCCAAGCTCCATTGCCGGTAAAACCGGGCAAGCATGACGAGCCCGAGGCCGATCGAGGAGAAGAGAAACGAGACGAAGACCGCGATCAGGGTGACCGATCCGGTCGTCCGAAGCTTCCGCCGGTCAGGGCCGGCGCCCGAGGGCGGCGTTTCGCGCCAGAATTTTAAGGACATAGTGTTTCTCCGGAGCCGAGGTATGTGCGAGCCGGACTGAGGCCAGGCAGCCTTGAGCATCGAGGGAAAATTCGAACGAGTCGACATCTTCGCAAAGAGGTTGGGCCGGGGAGGCATCGGCCTTCCGGCGGAGAACGCCTTGGGCGTCCTCCAGGTAAAGCGTCGTTTTCTGAAGAACCGCGGCGGAAGTCTCCGCGGCCCGGTACCCGTTCGCCAGGGGCGAGGCCAGTTCCAGGATTCCGCCTCCGGAACTCAGGATCGGAGCCGTCTCCCCGTGCGTCCGGTCGAAAAGACAGATGGTCCGCCCGGCCCACGCTTCCTCGGTCTCGTTCACCATCAACATCGTCTGGCCCGGAGCGGCGTCGGCGGTCAGGAGCGGTGCGCTTCCGCCCCGGACTAAAACCCATTTCCCGTCATCTTGTTCGAAGGCGGAAACCAGCCCCAGTCGCATCGGGCGGGCGAGCCCTTGTCCGGCCAGGCGAACGTCGGTCCGGATTTTATCCAGTGCGGCCCAGGCGGCCTGGCTGTTTTCCTCGCGGGCGCGGAGCCGGAAAAATACCCGGCGGGCCGTCCCGAAGAATTCCAGGCTTCCGCAGATGAGGAAAAGAAAGATGACCAGTCCGACGAGGCTTTCCAGGAGCGAGAATCCTTTTCTCATCGACCGGCCAGGTCACGGGTGATGAGAAGAACGGCTTCCAACGGCCGTCCGGCGGCGCCTTCCCGTGTCAGGTTGAAATTCACTTTTTTCAAGTTCTCGGAGACGCCCGTGACCGACCAGGCGACCAACACGGCCGGGCCTCCCGAATCGGGGCGGAGGACGATCTCTCCGGCGCCCGGTTCGAGCTCGGGGGCGGAGAACGGCCGGGCCTTGAACTCCTCGATTTGCGAGGACAGAACGCCGGCCAGGCTGACGGCCCGTTCGGCGTTCCGGTCGATTTGGATCGACGTCAACAGCAGCTCGGCCGTGCCGGCCAGGAGGAAGGAGATCAAGTCCGGCGGCGAAGAGGACTTCGATCAGGCTGAAGCCTTTTTCGGCCGCCGTCCGGACGGGGGCGGATTCGAGGTAACGGATGCCTTCGGCATCGGCAAGTACGATGGGTTTGTCCATGATGCGGGGATCAATTGCAATCGGCGTGCCAATCGGCGGCGGGGCATTTCCGGGCCGGCCCGCCGGTCTTCAGGCGACCCGGCGACAACCGTTCGGGACGCTTCCCGGTCCCGGTCCTTCGGGAGAGTCAACCGACGTTGACGCGCCGTTCGACAGGCCGCTATTGCAAGAACCGTGCAAAAGGCTGACAATCGCCGCTTTTTCTCCCTTTTTCGGATTTGAAAAATTCCCGCCGAAAAGCCCAAAAATGTATCGTAAATAGGCGGTTTTTCATCATTTAAAAAAACATGAAAAAATGTCTAAAATTTCTCTTGACAAAGAAACCGGAAAAGCCTATATTGTCCGAGCCTTCAATCAGGCTTTTCCTTCTGATAGCCGAAAGGCTGAATCAAGATCGGAATTGTTCATGAGGAAGGTTTTTCTCTCTCGGGTAGAGAGAAACTGATCTTTGAATTAAAAAGCGGAGCGATTGTGATCGAGCCAATTTGCCATTTTCAAACTCGCTATGTGCTCGCAAGAGTGCATATAATTGGAGAGTTTGATCCTGGCTCAGAGTTAACGTTGGCGGCGTGCCTAACACATGCAAGTCGAACGCGCCGTAGCAATACGGTGAGTGGCGAACGGGTGAGTAACACGTGGGTAATCTTCCTTCAAGTGGGGAATAAGCTCTCGAAAGGGAGTCTAATACCGCATGACGTTCCGGGACATAAGTCCCGTAATTAAAGCCGCAAGGCGCTTGAAGATGAGCCTGCGTCCTATTAGCTAGTTGGTAGGGTAACGGCCTACCAAGGCTGAGATGGGTAGCCGGCCTGAGAGGGTGAACGGCCACACTGGAACTGAGACACGGTCCAGACTCCTACGGGAGGCAGCAGTGAGGAATTTTGCGCAATGGGGGAAACCCTGACGCAGCGACGCCGCGTGGAGGACGAAGGCCTTCGGGTCGTAAACTCCTGTCAGAGGTGAAGAATACCCGCAAGGGTTTGACGGTAACCTCAGAGGAAGCCCCGGCTAACTACGTGCCAGCAGCCGCGGTAATACGTAGGGGGCAAACGTTACTCGGAATTACTGGGCGTAAAGGGTGCGTAGGCGGCTGGGAAAGTCAAGGATGAAATCCCGTGGCTTAACTGCGGAACTGTCCTTGAAACTTCCCAGCTTGAGGATAATCGAAGAGAACGGAATTCCCGGTGGAGCGGTGAAATGCGTAGATATCGGGAGGAACACCTGAGGCGAAAGCGGTTCTCTAGACTACTCCTGACGCTGAGGCACGAAAGCTAGGGGAGCAAACGGGATTAGATACCCCGGTAGTCCTAGCCATCAACGATGGATACTGGATATTCCTGCACTCATGTGGGAGTGTCGAAGCTAACGCGTTAAGTATCCCGCCTGGGGAGTACGGTCGCAAGATTGAAACTCAAAGGAATTGACGGGGGCCCGCACAAGCGGTGGAGCATGTGGTTTAATTCGACGCAACGCGAAGAACCTTACCTGGGCTTGAACTGTCGGTATAGGGACCCGAAAGGGCGACGATCCCGGGCAACCGGGAAGCCGATAGAGGTGCTGCATGGCTGTCGTCAGCTCGTGTCGTGAGATGTTGGGTTAAGTCCCGCAACGAGCGCAACCCTTGTCTTTAGTTGCCAGCGAGTCATGTCGGGCACTCTAAGGAGACTGCCTCGGATAACGAGGAGGAAGGTGGGGATGACGTCAAGTCAGCATGGCCTTTATGTCCAGGGCTACACACGTGCTACAATGGACGGTACAAAAGGACGCGAGATCGCGAGGTCGAGCCAACCCTAAAAACCGTTCTCAGTTCGGATTGCAGGCTGCAATTCGCCTGCATGAAGTCGGAATCGCTAGTAATCGCGGATCAGCTACGCCGCGGTGAATACGTTCTCGGGCCTTGTACACACCGCCCGTCACATCACGAAAGCTGGTCGTACCCGAAGTCGCTGAGCCAACCGCAAGGGGGCAGGTGCCGAAGGTATGGTCGGTGATTGGGGTGAAGTCGTAACAAGGTAGCCGTACGGGAACGTGCGGCTGGATCACCTCCTTTCAAAGGAGCAAATTGCGCGAAATCCTTCGCTCCGCTTTTTTATATTTTTATCTTCGCCGGGGTCGGCGTGGGCCAAAAGACGCTGCGCTGGGCCTATAGCTCAGTTGGTGAGAGCGCACGCCTGATAAGCGTGAGGTCGGTGGTTCAAATCCACTTAGGCCCACTATCACTCCGCGCGAGACGGAATCGGTCGGGAACGAATCAAACTGGGGCTGTAGCTCAGTTGGGAGAGCGGTGGCTTTGCAAGCCACAGGTCGCCGGTTCGATCCCGGTCAGCTCCATAGATAAAAATTTTTTTTTATACGGCCATCGCCCCCGGTTCGGGGGTCTTGGATAGACGGAATGACGGTTCTTTGACAATCGAACAAGCGGCTTTTTTTGTCTTGACTAAACTTTATGGTCAAGTTATTAAGAGCATACGGGGGATGCCTTGGCGCAGGCAGGCGACGAAGGACGTGGCCAGCTGCGAAAAGCTCCGGTGAGCCGTTCAACAGGCTTTGATCCGGAGATTTCCGAATGGGGAAACCCATTTAGGTAAACCCTAAATATCCCGGCCTGAATTCATAGGGCCGGGAAGCGAACCCGGGGAAGTGAACCATCTCAGTACCCGGAGGAAAAGAAAACAACCGTGATTCCCCAAGTAGCGGCGAGCGAACGGGGATCAGCCCAAACCGTATCCATGTAAGCTCGAGTGCGTTGTGGACGCGGGGTCGTGGGGCTCTACGCGCCTTAACTCGATGAGGCGGCGGAGTTACAAAAGACCGACCTAGCCGAGCGCTCTGGAAAGAGCGACCACAGAAGGTGATAGTCCTGTAGGCGAAAGGTCAGGTCTCTCCGGTGGAGTTCCCAAGTACCACGGGACACGTGAAATCCTGTGGGAATTCAGGGGGACCATCCCCTAAGGCTAAACACTCGCCTGCGACCGATAGTGAACTAGTACCGTGAGGGAAAGGTGAAAAGAACCCCTGTGAGGGGAGTTAAAAGTACCTGAAACCGTATGCTTACAAGCAGTTGGAGCCTCGGGCAACCGGGGTGACAGCGTGCCTTTTGCTTAATGAGCCGGCTAGTCATTTTATGTGGCAAGGTTAACCGTTTCAAACGGGGAGCCGTAGCGAAAGCAAGTCTGAATAGGGCGTCAAGTCGCATGAAATGGACGCGAAGGTGGGTGATCTACCCTTGGCCAGGTTGAACTCTGGGTAACACCAGAGGGAGGACCGAACCGGTGTTGGTTGAAAACAGCTCGGATGAGCTGAGGGTAGGGGTGAAAGGCTAATCAAACCCACGGATAGCTCGTTCTCTCCGAAATAGCTTTAGGGCTAGCCTCGGACGTATGGCATGGGAGGTAGAGCACTGGATGGCCTAGGGGGTCGAAAGACCTTCCAACTCCAACCAAACTCCGAATTCTCATGACCAGTATCCGGGAGTCAGACTACGGGGGCTAAGCTCCGTGGTCGAAAGGGAAACAGCCCAGACCGTCAGCTAAGGTCCCTAAGTATATGCTCAGTGGGCAAGGATGTGAGGATACGAAGACAACCAGGAGGTTGGCTTAGAAGCAGCCATCCTTTAAAGAAAGCGTAACAGCTCACTGGTCAAGCGTTCTTGCGCCGACAATGTAACGGGGCTTAAGCATATCACCGAAGCTACGGAATGGTCGGGCCTTCGGGCCTGATCTTTGGTAGGAGAGCATTCTGACGAGGCTGAAGTCGCACTGTAAGGTGCGGTGGACTTTTCAGAAGAGACCCTGCCGGCATGAGTAGCGATAACGGCTGTAGAAACCAGCCGCGCCGAAAATCTAAGGTTTCCTGGGGAAGGTCAGTCCGCCCAGGGTTAGTCGGATCCTAAGGTGAGGCCGAATGGCGTAGCCGATGGACAGCAGGTCAACATTCCTGCACCACCTGAGAAGCGTTATCACCAATGGGGAGACGCAGGAGGGTAAGTATACGCACGTTTGGATGTGTGCGGTCGCCTAGTAGAGGGAGGTTCCAGGCAAATCCGGTTCCTCATTCAACCTTGAGTATGGCGAGGACGTTGGGCTTCGGCCCTTCTAACTTATTGACCCCAAACTGCCGAGAAAATCCTCTAGGGAGCTTTTCGGGTGTCCGTACCGTAAACCGACACAGGTAGATGAGGAGAGAATCCTAAGGCGCACGTATGAGCCCTCTCATAGGAACTCGGCAATCTAACCTCGTAACTTCGGGAAAAGAGGTACCTCGTTAGGGTGAACGGGCCTGCGCCCGCGAGCCCGAGGAGGCTGCAAAAAAATGGCTCTGGCGACTGTTTAGCAAAAACACAGGACTCTGCAAAGTCATAAAAACGACGTATAGGGTCTGACGCCTGCCCGGTGCTGGAAGGTTAAGGGGAGAGGTCAGCGCAAGCGAAGCTTTGAACCGAAGCCCCAGTAAACGGCGGCCGTAACTATAACGGTCCTAAGGTAGCGAAATTCCTTGTCGGGTAAGTTCCGACCCGCACGAAAGGCGTAACGACTAGAGCGCTGTCTCTGAGAGGGGTACGGCGAAATTGTGGTCCCGGTGAAGACGCCGGGTACCTGCCGCTGGACGGAAAGACCCCGGCACCTTAACTGCATCCTAGCATTGGATTTTGGGATCGCACGCGCAGCATAGGTGGGAGACTTTGAAGCCGGACCCCCGGGTTCGGTGGAGTCATCGGTGAGATACCACTCTTGCGATTCTGAGGTTCTAACTCACTCCCCTGATCGGGGAGGAAGACAGTGTTAGGTGGGTAGTTTAACTGGGGCGGTTGCCTCCTAAAATGTAACGGAGGCGCCCTAAGGTTCCCTCAGGCTGTTTGGAAATCAGCCGTAGAGTGCAAAGGCATAAGGGAGCTTGACTGCGAGAGAGACATCTCAAGCAGGGAGGAAACTCGGGCTTAGTGATCCGGTGGTCCCGCATGGAAGGGCCATCGCTCAACGGATAAAAGGTACGCCGGGGATAACAGGCTAATAGTCTCCAAGAGCTCATATCGACGAGACTGTTTGGCACCTCGATGTCGGCTCATCTCATCCTGGGGCTGAAGCGGGTCCCAAGGGTCCGGCTGTTCGCCGGTTAAAGAGGTACGTGAGCTGGGTTCAGAACGTCGCGAGACAGTTCGGTCCCTATCCACGGCAGGCGCAGGAGAATTGAGGGGGGTGGTCCCCAGTACGAAAGGACCAGGACGAACGAACCTCTAGTGTGCCAGTTGTCCCGCCAGGGGCATCGCTGGGTAGCTACGTTCGGAAGTGATAACCGCTGAAAGCATATAAGCGGGAAGCACGCCCCAAGAATATTTCTCCCTCCCGCAAGGGCTAAAGGGCACAGGCAGATTACCTGTTTGATAGGCCGGGTGTGGAAGCGTAGAGATACGTTGAGCTTACCGGTACTAACCGCCCGTGAGACTTGACCATAAAGTTTATTCAAACAAAAAAGGCCGCAATCAAAGTTCGATTGGGATTTGTATTCAAATCCCGGCAACCATGACAGAGGGGAAACGCCCGTTCCCATTCCGAACACGGAAGCTAAGCCCTCCGGTGCCGATGGTACTGCCAGGGGTGCCTGGTGGGAGAGTAGGAAGTTGCCGGGTTTTTTTTCTCTTAAATAAGCCACGCCAAAAGCGTGGCTTTTTTTTTGCTTAAAATCCGCCGATTATTCCGGGGAGGCGTTTTAAGCTTTTTCCTCTTTCTCCGCCCGGTCGAGGTTTTCAAAAATGCGGCGGAGATAGGATTCGAAGCGTTCGATTTCCTCGTCTCCGAATCCGCGGTAGTACAAATCGGCCATCTCCCTGGAGACGGCCTTGTAGGCGTGCTCGAGTGCGCGGTCTTTTTCCGTGCGCTCGATTAAAATCTGCCGCCGGTCCCGGGGAGAAGGCCGGCGGCGGACGAAGCCGGCCTCTTCGAGTCGATCGAGCATGCTGGTCAGGGTGGATTTCTCGAGAGACGTTCGTTCTTTGAGCGTTTGAATCGGGATGCCGTCCTGCTGCCAGAGGGCGAACAGGATCCGGCCCTGGGCGGGATTGATTTCGATGCCGGCGGCGCGAAGCCGGCCGGCAAAGACGCGGCCGGAGATTTGATGGATCCTGGCCATAAGGAAACCGCCCTGACGCAGCCTGTTCAACGTTTCTCTCTCAAGTCGAAAAAGTAATTGACGCTGCCGTTCCAACCCCGGCCGTACCGGGAATCAAAGCGAAGAATCGTATAGTCGGGATCCTCGGGTCCCGCCGGGTAATACGTTTCCCAACCCGGACGCCAGAGTTCCCGGCGAAGCACCGGATCTTCATCAACGGCCAAATCGCCGGCGAGCATCAGGCTAAAGTAAATCTCCGGCCGGCAGAAGAGCAGGGATGCCTGCCGCCGGGAGCGGACATCCCGGATTTTTGAGGAGGACGTATTGGTATCCAGGTAATAACGAAACGTCCCATCGAAGGGGCGCAGGTACTCCTGAAGCTCGGGATAGCGCGGACCGCGCAAATTGAACATGACCCGGGCCTGGGGGACGCCGTCGGCGCCGATCGTTGTCAGGACGACGTCAGGGCAGGAGGCGATCAGATCCAGGCAGGAAATTTTCATTTGATTTGGGGTTTGGTGATCGAAAAGTGGGAATGGACGAGGGCCCATCGACCTTCACGGCGGACATAGACTTCCGTGACGTTCATGCGGAAGGCGTTTATTTCCTTTTCATCATAATCGACCATGTTGTAGGAAAGAACGGCGGCCTCGCCATAAACCTGGACTTTTGGATCGATGATTTCATAACGCGGAATCCGGAACGTTCCCTTGAGCGGGGCGAGAAACTTTTCAAACGCTTCGCGTCCGTCCAGGCGTTTTTCCAAGCTCGGGTCGAAATAGGTGATTTCCGGGGCGGCCAATTCGATGAAGCTGTAGGTATCGCCGGTTCCCCAGCGGTCGAGCATGGCTTTTTCCAGGGCGATGATTTCGGCCGTCGGATCGTCGGTCGGATTCGCCGATTGAGCCGCTTCGATCATGGCGAAAGCCGGAAGCATCGTCAGAAGCAGCAGGGCGGTCAACATGAACAGGCTCCTTTCTAGGTTCTATATCGAATAATACTATATAGTACTAAAAGCCGCCGTTGTCAAGGTCTGAAGCGGGCCGGCGTTGCCGGGAGAATTCCGACAGCCCGACAAATGTTCTTATCCGATCCGAATGCCGGATGTCATTTTCCGCTCCTGTCCAAGATTGACAGATCCGACGGACCGAGAGTACGATTCCAGCGTGTTAAAAAAAAGAGTTTCGGCTCTTGTAGCTGGAATTTGTGACGCCCCCAAAAAGCGAACGTTTTTCCGTTACGCTTTTTTGTCGTCTCGTTCGTGTGGTCCTGGGTTGTTTGGTCACCGCTGGCTCTGGTGGGCTTGGGTGTCCTCCGGATGGATGAGAGTTTCCGGTCTCTTATCAAGATTCCATCGGGCATCCTCGGCGCTTTCGGCCCTGCCGTCGGAGCCTGTTACTCCATCGGGACCCTCTACGGCAAGCAGGCGCTGCTTGACTTCCTCAAGCCCATCCTCTCGTTGAAGTTCAGTTGGAAGGTTTGGGCCTCCATCTTCGCGGTCTCCGGATCGTTGAATGGGGCGGCCTGGTATATCCCGGAATTATTCGGATACGAAAGACTCCCGATGCTGCTGCCGAGCGCCTTCGTGTTCCCCTTCATCTGGCTCCTGATGGTGATCGCACTTGGAGGACAGGAGGAGATCGGCTGGCGAGCCTATATCCTCAAATCCATCGAGACTCGGTTCGGCATCTGGGCGGGAAACGTTGTATTTGGGCTGATCTGGTCCGCCGGCACATCCCCCTCTTCTTTGTGCCGGGATCAAATCAGATGTACATGCCGTTTATCGCCTTCACCCTCGGGTTGATCGGCGAGTGTTTCTTTTTTTCCTGGATCATGAAGGCTTCTGGAGGCAGGCCGTTGTCGGCGGTAATCGCCCATGGCACGTTCAACGCCTTCGTGCCCCTGTTTCCGACCATCGTGATGGAGACGGACGTGGTGCAGGTGCGATGGTGGATACATCAGATGCTGGTGCTCGTCGCGGGCGTTCTGTTCATGCTGCACTTCACGTGTCGTAGCCGCGTCCGCAGCAAAAGCCGAGAGTTGAGGACATCTGAGGGAGAACCTGTCCGGCATGTCATCGACGAGTGATTTTATCGGCGGGACGCAGGGCGGCCGTAAGACACCGATGGAGCGGCGGCGGGGTGCCGAATCGGGGCGCCCTTGCGAGGAACGCAGGAAGATTCGTGAATAATGGGCTCGGTTCGCTCGCATGCGAGGAGGAATGCAGCTTTAAAGATGGGAATCCCAAAGTCGATGGATGTCGCGCACAAGAGATCGATCATCGTTCATGAGCACGATCCAGGCCCGGGCCTGATGCTCAAGCTCTCTATCGAGCAGGACCGACCTTGGTCGGCCCGGAAATACTCAAAAGCATGGAATTCATGCCGGCCGCGCGGCTTTCCAGCCGTCGCGGAGCTGCCGGCTCAAGCGATCCACGAGCGCTTCTTGGCCGGGCTTGCCGGCCAGGTTGACGCTCTCGGCCGGATCTTTCCCGTGGTCATAAAGCTCCCGGGCGACCAGGGTGTTATCCGGGGAAAACCACTCGGTGTAACGGTACCGGTCCGTTCGCATGGTCCGGCCGTAGATTCCCTTGCGCCGTGAATGCTCCTGGGAGAAAGCGGCTTTTTTCCAGCTCCGGCCGGGATTCTGCATCAGGGGGACGAGGCTCGCTCCTTCGAGGTTGCGTGGCACGGGCAGCCCGGCCAGCTCGCACAGCGTCGGATAGATGTCGACGAACTCCGAGAGGCCGTCCGTCGCCGCGCCCGGCTTGTCTTGTCCGGGAGCGGAAATGATGAGAGGCGAGTGCGTCCCCCGCTCGAAATTCGTCATCTTTCCCCAGATGTCGTTCTCCCCCAGGTGCCAGCCGTGGTCCCCCCAGAGGCAGATGATCGTGTCGTCGCGCAAGCCCAGCCGGTCCAGCTCGCCGATCACGCGGCCGACCATGGCGTCGACATAGCTTACGCAGGCGCAATAGGCCCGGATCACCTCGAGCTGTTTCGCCTCCGGGACCTGGCCTTCCTTGGGCATGTCTTTGTATACCCGTGGCTCCTCGGGAGAGGGGAAGGCGCAGGCCGGCGCCCCGTCGGGGGCAAACGGATTCTCGGCCCGGCGGATGCTCTCGGGAGGATAGAGGTCGAAGTATTTCTTGGGCGCAACGAAGGGCAGATGAGGCCGGATGAAGCCGACGCATAGGAAGAACGGCTCGGCCTGCGCGGCGTAGGCGTTCAGGAGCTCGACGGCCTTGTCGGCCGTCTTCCCGTCGGTCAGGTGATTGTCGGGGCAATCCGCGCTCTCCCAGACCGGCCCGTGGACGGCGACGCGGCTTCCCAGCTTGAGGACCAGGCCTGTCTTGGGATCCGTCTTAGGGGGCGTTCGCTCGACCTGCTGACCGCGGGACAGCGCGGCCTGGGTGTCCTCCTCGAGCTCGGACAGGATCTTCTGATCGACGTACGTCGCGGCCTTCGGCGCCCAATGGGGATCGCTCCACGACCGCGGATCGTCCAGGCCGCCGTGGAAGATCTTGCTCAGCCCCCGGGTTCGGTATCCGTTCTCCTTGAAGTATTGGGGCAGGGTCACGGCGTCCGGGATGTTGACGCGGAAATGAGTCTGCAGATCGTAGATCCCGGTGGTGTCCGGCCGTAGGCCGGTGAGGAGCGAAGCCCGCGACGGGTTGCAGATCGACTGCTGGCAATACGCCCGGCGGAAGAGGGTCCCCCGCGCGGCCAGGGCGTCGATGTGCGGGGTCTTCATCAGCGGCGTCCCGTAGCAGCCGAGCTGAGGCCTGAGGTCGTCGACGGCGATGAAGAGGACATTCGGCCGCCTGCGGGGGCCGGCTTGCGTCCCGCCCGGATTCCCGCCCTTGTAGGCTTGAGACACGAGGGCGGAGGCGCCGGCCGCGAGGCCGTAGCTCAGGATCTCTCGACGGGATAGGGGCGTCATGCCGATCCTCTCACTTCCATGGGCTTTGTTTTGAATACGGGATAATCCAATGGCTGTCAAGGGGATTCCGCGCCCAGGCTGGGCCTCTTAGCCTGATTTTATCCTAGCGTAAGAGGCCGAAAGCGATGGCCAGAAAGCTCGGGCCGTTGATGCCGCCGTGGAGGACGACGCCCAGCCAGGAGTTCCGGGTTCTCTGGACGATGTAGGATTGGATGAAGATCAACGGGATCAAGGTGACGAGCAGCTGCCAGCCGAAGGCGGCATGAAACAGCGCCCAGCCCAAGCCGTGGACGATCCAAGCCCTCTTGCCGAAGGCGAGCTCCTGGCGGGGCAGCATCACGCCGCGCCAGAGGATCTCCTCGCCGAGGATGTTCAGGATCCAGAAGGGCGCCCAGACCAGGAGCAGCCAGTATCGGCCCGCGCGCAAGGGCTCGAAAGCCATGAAGGGCGGCGTGGGATCGTACGAGCCGGCGATAAGCTCGGCCGCCTTCATCACCAAGACGCTGGCGACTGCCGACCGCGAGGAGGCCGCCGAGAGCCCAGGCCAGGTCTTTTCGGGTTAGCCGGCGAAACCTCATCCGTTCGACCCAGGTCCGCTTGGACAGCCGAAATCCTTCTCTTTTAAGGATCAATACGGCGGTCACGATAAGCGGGACGAACACGCCGAGCCCGGCCAGCAGAAACCAGGAAAAAATCGTTTCCTGGCCGGTCTTGCGGCTGAACCAGGGGATGGCAAAAGCCGTGATGATATAGAGCAACAGCGCCGCGGGAACATAAACGGCCAACGATCCTGTCCAACCGAGCTTCTTCATGTGCTCCTTCCCATGCGCAGGCGCACTCTCTGCCGATCCGGCGTGATTGTAGTTTGAATGACAACAGCCTTTCAAGGACCTGGCTTCATGGAGGGAAACAAATATCCGGCTATCGCCGTTATACCATACGGTTAGATTTTGACCGGGCGAAGGAGAGAATCCATGCGCAGAGCTTTGTTTTGTTCGGCTTTCCTGGCGGTCGCCTTATCCGCCCTTTTCGGGCAGGAGGCTTCTCCCGTCTTCGGCCCGGCCGAGAAGGCGGCGGCCGTCGAGGCCCTCTGCCGAAACCTCGAGCAGGAGTATATCTTCCCGGAGATCACCGAGAAGTACGTCCGCATGCTCAGGTCAAACCTGAAAACGGGAAAATACGACGCCATCGCGCAGCCGCAAGAGTTCGCCGCGGCGGTCACCCGCGACCTGATGGCCGTCCACCGGGACCTGCACCTATCCATCCGGTTCAATCCGAGCCGGGTGAAAGAGGAGAGAGGCCGGAAGGAGCTCGATGCCGAAGCGATAAGGCGCAACGAGAGGAGAAGCCGGACCGCCAATTATGGGTTCAACGAGCTGAAGATACTCCCGGGCAACATCGGCTATCTCAAGCTTAACGAATTCACCTACGACACGGGCGCCCAGGACGCCGCCGTCGGGGCAATGGGCTTTCTTTCAAACGCCGACGCTTTGATCATCGACTTGAGGTGGAACGGCGGCGGCTCCCCGGAGATGGTTCAATTCCTGTGCAGTTATCTGCTGGGCAATCCGAGCCGGCATCTCAACTCCTTCTCCTACAAGGACCCCGAAAAGCTAACCCAGTATTGGACCTACACGTATCTTCCCGGAAAGAGGCTGGATAAGCCTGACCTCTACCTGTTGACCAGCGATTCCACCTTTTCCGCCGCGGAAGAGTTCGCTTACAACCTGAAGAACCTGAAGCGGGCCACCGTCATCGGGGAGAAGACGGGTGGCGGCGCCCACGACAATAAGCTCGTCGTGCTCACTGATCTCTTCATGATGAGCCTGCCTTTCGCCCGGGCCGTCAATCCGATCAGCAAGACCAACTGGGAGGAGGTCGGCGTCGAGCCCGATGTCAAGGTCTCTCAGGACAAAGCCCTGGCCACGGCCCTGGCCATGGCCGGCCGCAGGCTCGCGGAAAAGGAGACCGACCTGGAGTTCAAGGCTTATTATCAGTGGCACTCCGACGCCTACAACGCGGCCTTGAACCCGCTCTCCCCGGGGATTGAGGCGCTTCAGGCCTATGCCGGGACATACGGGCCCCGCACGATCAGCCTGGAAAACGGTTCCCTGTTCTACCGGAGGGAAGGGCAGGCCAAGATAAAAATGGCTCCTGATCGCCGACGATTATTTCGGGTTGGATGGAAACGAGAATTTTCGGTTGAGGTTTCTCAGGGAGGGAAGTCGGATCGTCGCCGTGGAAGGCTGCAACCCGAACGGGGTGGCCGACAGGCATCCCAAGGACAGATAATCCCGTCGATTATTTCGGGACGTGGGCGTCGCCGCTGCGGCGGGTCACCTGCGTTTTATCCAGGTATTCCAGGACGGCGCAGGCGTATTTGCGCGAGACCTTGAGCACGTCCTTGGCCTCGGCGATGGTGATCGAGCGGCGCAGCTTGAGGAACTGGAGCACGGCCGTCTTGGCTTTCTCCAGGGCCTCCTTATGCATCGTGACCTTGGGATCGATCCGCACGAGAACGCCCTGCTGGGCCAGCGTGCCCATGATCTTGCGGAATTGGTTGAGGGGCAGGCGCAGCACCTTGACCACGTCGTCCTCGAGGGGCGGCTCGAAGCCGGCCCGCTTGAAGATCGCCTCGACCTTGCGGGCCAGGTCCTGGTCCTTGTCGACCAGCTTGGCCTGGTGGCCGGGCAGGTGGACGCCGCCCTCGAGGCGCACGATGGCCTGGGCGGAGGCGAGGGCGTCGAGGGCCTGGCGCAGGACGGCGTCGCCGGTCTCGCGCCCGAGCGTCGAGGCCAGGTCGGCCGCCGGCATGAACGGCTTGTGGGGATTGTCGGTCAGGTACTTCTTGATCGAGGCGTAGGCCTTGTCTCGAAGCTGAGCGAAGGCCTCGGCGGGAATATATCGATCGTCCTTCTCACCCTTGATCTTCACCAGGCGGCCGGATTGGATCAGGCCGTCCACGGCGGCGCGGATGATGGCGGTCGTCTTGCCCAGGGCGAGCGAGACGTCTTCGATGGTCAGCGCCTTGGCCGGATCCTTGCGGAAGTACTGGTCGACGGGCTCGGGGAAGGCCCCCTCGAACTTGCGGATGCCCGCCAACGCCGCCTCGTCGAATCTCTTATGGCGCGCCGGCGAGACGTCGAGCACCTCGCCGCCGCCGATGGTGTTGAGGGGCGAGAAGGTGCGGATGATGAAGCGGTCGCCGAAGAGCGCGGTCGTGGGCGCTTCCAGGACGAACTGGGCCAGCATGGTCTCGCCCGGCAGCATCTTCTCCTTCTCCAGGAGCACGACCCGGGCGATCACTTCGTCCGTGCCGACGTGGAAGCGGACCCGGTCGCGGGTCTTGAGCTCGATGTCCGCGTTCTGCAAGAGGCGCAGGCGGGCGTCGAGCCTCTGCGTCGGCTTGAGGAAGCCGGGCCGGGCGGCGCACTGGCCGCGCCGCAGGGCGTCCTTCTCCACGTCGTGGATGTTGAGGGCGGTGCGGTTGCCGAGTCCGGAGGCTTCCTGCTTGGATTTGTGGACCTGGACGCCGCGGATCCGGGTTTCGATCCGCTCGGGCAGGATCTCGATCTTGTCGCCGACCTTCACTTCGCCCGACAGCACCGTCCCGGCGACGACGGTGCCGAAGCCGTGCTTGACGAAGACGCGGTCGACGGGCATGCGGAAGTAGCCGCAGTCGTCGCGCCTGTCCACGCGACGGCCGGCCGCCTTCAGCGCCTCGACCAGGGCGGGCAGGCCCGCTCCCGTATGGGCCGAGACGGGCATGATGGGCGCCTGTTCCAGGAAGGTGCCGGCGACGAAGCCGCGCACCTCGGCCGTCAGGGCTTCGAGGCGCTCCTCGTCCACGAGGTCGGACTTGGACAGGGCGATGATGCCTTCGCGCACCGAGAGCAGCCGCAGGATGTCGAAGTGCTCGCGGGTCTGGACGGAGATGCCCTCGTCGGCGGCGATGACGAACAGCACGGCGTCCACGTTGGAGGCGCCGGCGACCATGGTCTTGACGAACTTCTCGTGGCCGGGGACGTCGATGAAGACGATCTGCTTCTCGTAGTCGGGCAGGTCGAGAAAGACGAACCCGAGCTCGATGGTCATGCCCCGCTCTTTCTCCTCGGGCAGGGTGTCGGGGTCGGTGCCGGTCAGGGCTTTGACCAGCGAGGATTTGCCGTGATCGATGTGGCCGGCGGTGCCGACGATGAGGTGGGGCTTCTCGCTCATTGGGGTCGCGTCTTGCGTTTTGCGGTTTCGCGGGTCCGCCGGGCGCGCCCGCGGCCGCCCGTATTATAGCACGCCCGCTTCGGAGCCTGGCTCCCTGCGCGACCGGATTTTCCGCGGCGCGATAAATGTTTCC
Organism: Candidatus Aminicenantota bacterium; assembly: GCA_963783665.1. GTDB lineage: Bacteria > Acidobacteriota > Aminicenantia > Aminicenantales > UBA4085 > JAAZPG01. Next base: position 786,238 of record CAWANZ010000003.1, read on the forward strand.
GCCAGGTTGATCGTTTTCAAAGTGGACAGCCATGGAAGACGACCAGATCATCGCTCTCTGCCGGCTTGGCGATCAGGAGGCGTTCGCCGAGATCGTCGACCGCTATCAGGCCAAAGTGCTGTCGCTCTCCTGGAGCCTCCTCGGCTCGCGCGAGGAGGCCGAAGACGCGACGCAAGAGGCGTTCCTGCGGGCCTTCCGGAATATCTCCGGGTTCGCGCCCCCGCACAACTTCCGCAGCTGGCTCTTCGCCATCGGCTATCGGGGATGCCTGGACCGGCTGAAAAAGCGGAAGACCGAAAGACGGTTCCAGCCCGCCCTGGCCGAAATGACAAACGGAGATGTGGACTCCGCGGACCTCGGCCGGCCGCTGGACAAATCCTCCGTCGTGGGAACCGCCTGGAACAAGCTGCGGGCCAAGGAGCGGCTGGCCCTGTCCCTGGCCGTCATCGAGGGGTATTCGGCCGCCGAGATCGGCCGGGTGCTCGGGTGCGCCGAGAATACGGCCCGTGTTCATATCTTCAACGCCAAAAAGAGAATGCGGAAATGGCTGGAGGGAGAGCGCCATGCCTAAAGAGAAGAACGAGCTCGAGAGCCGCGCCTTGGAGGCTTACTTGAAGCCGGAATGGATCGAGAAGACTCCCAGCTATTGGCCGGAGCTGCGCCGGAGGATCGCCTCTGACGAAGCCGCCGCTTCGGCGGCGGCGCGGCGCCGGCCTTCCTTCCCGCGGGCCGCCCGGTGGCTGAGGGTTTCGGTCGGCGCGGCCGTCCTGTTGCTGGCCGGAATCGGCATATTCCAGGTGGCGGACCGCGGCCGGTTCGGGATGAATCCCGATGCGTCATCCCTTTCCGAACCGGCCGCCGAGGCGGGCGGCGTCTCGGTCAGCTCGCAGACGCTTCAGGGAAAGCCGGCCCGGGCTTTCTACTATCGAACCACGCATGCGTCCTACGTGTGGATCGCGCCGGCCAAGGAAAACGGAGCTTAACACGATGAGAAAACACGCGCGGATCGCCTTTGTCTCGGCCGCCGTCGTCACCCTGACGGCAGCCCTCTCGGCCGGTATGGCCGATACCTCCGACAAGACCGCCACGGCGAAGGAGGAGCGCTACATCATCGAAACCCGATTATTCAGGGGGACGAGCCCGAAAGGCCCGCTGAAGTCGGAGCCGGCCATCCTCATCACGGCCTTCTCGGATCTGTTCGTCGCCGCCCACGGCCCGAGCGATGCCGACGCCCTCGGGGGGGACTCCCTGACGGCTCTCAAGGCCGAGCTGGCCCAGATCTACAATCTGATCGCCGTGGACCAGGTCAGCGTCGGCCGTCTTCTCTGGGATGGCCGTAGGGATCGGGTCAGCCAGGCCGTGCTGCTCGGGGAGACATTGGTACCCATGCTGTTTTTCCCGAAGATCACCGGAGCCCAAACGGTGACCGTGCGGGTCGAGGTCGGCCGCGAAGAGGGCCAAGCCAAGCCCGAATCCGTCCTGGCGACGGACGTCCATCTGCGTCTGGGAGAGCGCATGGTCCTGGGCTTCCCGCTCGAAGGGGAGTCGCTCCATCTTTCCCTGCTCGTCCGCAAGCTCTCCCGCGACGAGATCGTCAATATTCCCGTCGAGGTCAAGGACGTGCCGGGGCCCAGGGTCGTTGCCGTGCAAAACATTCTTCCGAGCCCGGTTTACGCCCCGCTGCCCGAGTATCCCGAGCGGATCAGGAAGCGGAAGATCGAGGGCGTGGTCATCCTCAGCGTGGCTACCGACCAGCAGGGCAAAGTCCGGTACGTGGCCGCCCTCGGCGCGACCAATCCCGATTTGTCCATGGCCGCCGAGCGGGCCGTCTGGCAATGGCGGTACCGGCCGGTCCTATGGAAAGGCAGGCCCGTCTCCTCCGGCTTTTATATCCGATTCGAGTTCCGTCTGCTGGAGGCCGAGCGGGGATAGATCGGCCCGGGACGCCGATCTCACTTTCGGGAATCTTTCGCCTGTCGATTAAAAGACAGGCTCTCTTCTCCTTTTCGCTAAATGAATTCATCCGGTCGATCGTCATTCGGGTTGGTGAAAGACATGGAGGCTCGAAGGAGAACATCGATGCGGAGAATCTCTGTTGTTCCGGGCCTTCTCTTTTTTGTCCTCGTCTGCGGCGGTTTCGCCTCGGCCGGCGAGACCCATTCTCAGGATCGAATCGTCCAACCGCGCCTGAGCCATGAGGTGTCGGTGTCTTTGAAGCTCATCCGGGTCCGGGTTGTCGGGCCGGACGGAAAGCCTGCCTACGGGCTGAAGAAGGAGGATTTTTTCCTCACCGATAACAAGGAGACGAAGAGGATCACCGAGTTCGAGGCGCCCCTTCCGTCCGTTACCGACGCTGCTCCTGCCGTCCCCGCCGCGGGGCTTCCGGCTGCGGCAAAGGCTGCCGGGGCGGCGGCTTCTCCCGGCCGTAAGCTCTATTTGCTGATCGACCTCGAGCGCAACGATTTGCGGGGCTTTGGGAAGTCCAGGGATGCGGCCATTCGCTTCGTCGAAACCCAGGCCCAGGCGGCGGACGAGATCGCCGTGCTCTACTACGTCTTCCCGACGGGTATCGTCATGATCCAAAACCTTACGACCGATCGCACCTTGGCCGTCGCAGCGCTGCGGAGGGTGCGCGACGTGCCCGGCCGCCGCATCAGCCTTCACGGCCAGGTTGTCTCTCTTCCCTTTTCCGGCTCGCAGGGGTCGATGCAGGAGATGGTCGCCGCGGAGCTGGAGAGGGCCGACTCGTTGGGCGCCCGCCAGGTCGTGCTGGACTATGCGGCGAAGATGTCCCACCTGGCCAAGGCGTTGGCTCAGATCCCGGGGACGAAAAACGTCTTGTTCTTTTCCGAGGGGATTTCCCGCAGCCGGTTGTACAACGACCCCCTGATCAAGGCCGGCTACGAAGCGGTGGCCCGCGAATTCGGCCAGGCCGACAGCCCCATCTATGCCGTGAATTCGGAGACGATCGACGATGATGGCGGCGGCCGGGGCAGGGGGGAGAGGACTCGCTGGAGCTCCTCTCGGGCATGTCGGGGGGGAAGGCCTTTTCGCGGCCCGGAGTCATCGAGGACATCGGCAAGGTCGGTGCCGAGCTCCTGGACCTGACTCGCGACAGCTATGTGCTCGGCTTCCCGATCCGGGAAACCTGGGACGGGAGCTTCCATGCCCTTCAGGTCCGGACGAGCCGGCAGGGACATGTGGTCTATGCGCAGGCCGGATATTTTGCGGCCAAGCCCTTCGCCAAGATGTCGCGCCAGGAAAAGACCGCCCAGCTTATCAGCCTGGCCTCCGGTGGGGCGATGGACTATCTGTCGCCTTTGAGCGTGCCCCTACGGGCCATGAACGTCGGGCGGGCCGGCCGTGCGGTGCTTCTTCTGCTGGCCGAGGTCCCGGCCGAGGTGCTCGCGGCGGGCGCTGCGGCGAAGAGGGAGTTTTCCTTCCTCGTTTTCAACAAGGCCAAAGATGTGGTCGTCTTCCGGCAGGCCGAGATCGCCCTGGACCGTTGGCCGGCCGGGAGGATTCCCTACCTCTACGCGATCGATGGGGTTTCGGCCGGCGCGTTCGAGTGCCGGCTTGTGATCCGCGACTTGGAGAGCGGAACGAGCGCGGTGGCTATGTGCCAGGCGGAGGTGGCGGAGGCGGCGCCGGCACAAGGGGCCTTTGTGGCTCCGATTCTTTTTCGATCAGAGACCGGTGCCGCCTTCGTTCATATGACCGCTGACGATAGGGAACGCGGTCCCAAGCTGCCGAGCCTGTCGGATGTCTTCCCGATGGCCCTGAGCCAAGCGGCGCCGTTGCTTGGCGAGATGGACGGGGACGGGGGCAAAGTGATGGCCGTCGCCTGGGACGATGCTGCGCCAAACGGCTCGGCCGATCCTCGTGCCTCGGCTTGGATTAGCGCGGGGGCGACGGGCGAAAGACGTCCCGTGGCCGTTCGCCTGCTTTCATCGAAACAACAGGCTTCGCGGTGGATCTCTATCTTCGAAATGGGAGATTCCCGCCTTGGATTCGGGATCCTGGAGGCTGACGCTGGAGCTGGCCGGAGGGACGGGGGGAATCGAGCCCGGCGAGCTGGGAATTCAGGGTGAGATAGACGCCCGAAACCCGAATGCGGCGTTTCCTTTGACTTGCGGCCTGGCCTGGACTAACTTAAGAATGGTGCCTGGGTGGATGAGTCCTCGGACAACCCGAACCGCCCGGTGCCTATCTCGATGACGGGAGGTCCGGGCCATGTCGAATTCCCATTCTCTCAAGCGACGCGATTTTCTGCGCTGTTCCGCCGCGGCGGCCGCTTACGGCCTGGCCGGCGGGTTGCCGCTCAAAGCCCGAACGGCGGGCGCTCAGGAGGACTTGATCCAGGAGGCGGCCGCCGAGGTGGGCCGGCTGCCGCGGCGCAAGTTCGGGCCGGCGGGCCGCGAGGTCTCGATCCTTATCGGCTCCGGCGACATGGATGCGGTGCCGAGGGCCGCCGCCATCCTCTGCGGCGTCAACTACTGGCACAAATCCCAGCAATGGGCCAGGGGAGGCACGCCCGAGGCCGTCCTCAAGAACCGCGAGGCCCACTATTGCCAGGTGACTGTGGACCGGGTCGGCGGCAACCAGGAGGCGGGGCGGATCGACGAGGAAGAGCATGTGGCTTTCGTCCGCGATGCCGTCAAGAAAACCGGGCTCGGCTATTTCGACGACATGCAGTTCCACTTCGGCTACCATAACAAGGCCGAGCTGCTCCGCGAGCGCGGATTCGTGCGGGCCTTCGAGCGGCTCAAGAAAGAAGGGCTGGTCAAGCACCTGTGCCTGTCCCAGCACGGCTATGCCGGAAACGCGCGTGTGCCGGGCGGCGAAAGCGCGGCCGAGGTGCTGACCGCGGTCATCGAGGACGGCCTGCACGACAACGCCCAGTTCATGTTCTCCTACGGCGACGACCCGGCGATAAAGGGATTCCTGGAGCTGGCCCGCAAGACGGGCTTCGGCACGACGGCCATGAAGACGGCCCGCGGGCTGGGGCGGATGCGGCAGGACGAGGCCTTCATGGCCAAGCTGCCGGAAGGGACGGCGCCCCACAACGCGCTGGTCCGGTGGCTGACGGGTGCGACGCTGCTCGACAATGCGGTCATTCGGGTCAAGAACCTGACCGAGTTCACAGAGACTTTTTCGGGAGCGGGGCGGCCGCTGCGACCCGAGGACGCGGCCGCCATCGGGCTGATGACCGCGCGGGCCGACCAGACGGCCTGCCGGTTGTGCACGGCATGCCAGCCGCACTGTCCGCAGCACATCCCGATCGCAGAGATCCTGAGGTTTGAGCGTTACGCTCTGGACGACGGGGCGTTCGGGACGGCGGCCGGGCTATATGCCGGGCTCGACCGGCGGGCGGACGCCTGCCGGGCTTGCGGGACCTGCCTCGGCCATTGCCCGCAGGGACTGCCGATCCCCGACAAGCTGGCCGCGGTTCACGCCCTGCTGGGATAGGCGTGGTGAAGAGCCGGACTTCGAGGACGGCGGCGCTAGCTTGACGTCGAACGGGAATTCGAGTTGCTTGACGCCCATGGTCGTGATGTGTTATGCTCTCGTTCGATGGCGTATGGAATAGCGCGAAGGGCCGATCTCGAGCCGTTGCATATCCTCTTGAAGCATGTTTCGCGCGCAGCCATCGGAATGGTCACCCTCACCATCACGGGGATGCTCTATAACAGCTCCACGGAAGATTCCTGGTGCTGCCCGACCGAAGCCGGCCGGGCCGCTTCGGGCGGCAAATGCAAGCCACCGCCTTCAGTTCAGGTGGAAAAAGTATGTCCGCAACCTCCCGCTCGGGGCCTGGACCGAGATCGGTGCCGGGGTCATGACCATGCTGAAGGCTCACGAGCGACAGAGCTTCAACTTCACCGACAGCATGCCCCAGAGTGCGGAAAGGGAATACAAGATCGTCTTGGATACAGAGCAGTGGCTCAAGGAGTCCAACAAGGACAACAACACCATGACGGCGGCTTATCCGGGCAGGAGATAGAGCGGTTTGGGCGGCTAGACCAGCCGGATGCGGCCGGCGCCTGACGTCTCGAGGACCCGGCCGATGACGGCGGCGGACGAGACGCCGCGCTCGCGCAGGCGGGCCAGGACAGCGGCGGCGCGGTTGGGATCCACGCACATCAGCAGGCCGCCCGAGGTCTGCGGGTCGTAGAGGACGGCTTCCAGGTCGTCGGGGACGGAGGGGGAGCGGTCGGCGAAGGCCGAGGAGAAATCGCGGTTCTTCTCGTTGGCGCCGCTGATGACGCCTTGCGAGAGAAGCTCGCGCACTCCGTCGAAGAGGGGGATGCGGGCGGGCTCGACCTCGACCGCAACGCCGCTCTGGGCGGCAATCTCGCTCAAGATGACCCATCAGGCCGAAGCCCGTAACATCGGTGGCGCAGATAACACCGGCCTCGATCATGACTTCGGCGGCGGCACGGTTGAGCTCGGCCATGGAGCGGCCGATGGCCTCGCTCCAGGCGGGCAGGGCCTTGCCGATCTGGGCGGCAAAGGAGATGACTCCCGTACCGAGCGGCTTGGTCAGGATGAGGACGTCGCCGGGGCGGGCCTTGTCGTTGGTGATGAGCCGCGAGGGGTTGACCAGGCCGGTGACGGCGAAGCCGAACTTGATCTCCTTGTCCTTGATGCTGTGGCCGCCGAGCAGAACCGTGCCGGCTTCGGTCAGGGCGTCGATGCCGCCTTGCATCATCTTGTTCAGGACGCGGTGCGAGAGGCGGTCGATGGGGAAGGCGACGATGGACAGGGCGGTCAGCGGGCGGCCGCCCATGGCATAGACGTCGGAGACGGAGTTGGCGGCGGCGATGCGGCCGAAGAGATAGGCGTCGTCGACGACTGGGGTGAAGACGTCGACGGTCTGGACTAGGGCCCGCTCGTCGTCGAGCTTGTAGATGCCGGCGTCGTCGCATGTGTCCGCCGAGACGAGGACGTTGGGATCGTTGGGGCGGGGGAGGCCGGCCAGGGCCTTTTTAAGGTCGTCCTGGCCGATCTTGGAGGCGCAGCCTGCGTTCTCCACGAATTGGGTCAGGGGGACGTCTTCGGCGGCGTCGGTCTCGCGCTCGCCGGCGCAGAGACAGACGTTCTTCTGCTTGAACAGCGGGCAGGGGCAGGGGTCCTTGGGGTTGCAGATGCAGTGGCCCAGGGCGACCGACCGGCCCATGATCTTCTTCCGCTTCTCGTAGTTGATCATAATCAATCTCTTATAGGGGTCGCGTCTTGCGATTTGCGGTTTCCGGGAATCCGCAGGCAAAGCGCGATCATAAAATGAGGCCCGCCTCTGCCGGGGCAACGACGGTTACCGCAAATCGCAAGACGCGACCCCTAATGGGATGGCGGCGATGATTTCGCCGTCCTCATCGGGTTGGATGGTGCGCAGATCGAAGAGCAGGGCGTCCTTGTGAATTCGGGAGAATATAGCCGGCCTTCCGCGCCGCAGGGCCTTGGCCAGCGCCTCGAGCCCGTCCCCGCCGTCCGCGCCGGGCCCAAGCCGCAGGGCCACGACCTTGGACGGGATCGTCTCGACCGGCACCGATCCGCTCCCCGTCTGGGCCTCGCCGTCCTCGACGTCACGGTGACGCCTTTCGGCAGCTTCGCCGCAAGCTCGCGGACCATGACTTCACCCCGCTTCTGGAGATCCTCGAGCTTGATTGAGAGCATCCGGTAGAGGGGATGGCGCTCCTCGAGCTTGTCGGGCGTCAGGAACAGCCGCAGGGTGGCCTCCATGGCGGCCAAGGTTAGCTTGCCGCACCTCATAGCCCGGGCCAGCGGATTCTTCTTGATCCGGGCCACGACGTCGGCCCGTCCCACGATGATCCCCGACTGCGGGCCGCCGATGAGCTTGTCGCCGCTGAAGCAGGCCACGCTGACGCCGGCCGTAATGCTGGCCCGGACCAGCGGCTCGCTCTCCAGGCCGTAAGCTTTCAGATCGACGAGGGCTCCGCTTCCGATGTCGTCCACGACCGGGATGCCGCGCTGCCGCCCCAGCTCGGCCAGCTCCTCGATCCCCGGCTCGGCGTGGAATCCCAGGATCCGGTAGTTGCTGTGGTGGACGCGCAGGATGGCGCCGGTTTCTGGCCCGATCGCGTCGGCGTAATCGCGCAGGTGGGTCTTGTTGGTCGTCCCGACCTCGCGCATCACCGCCCCACTCATGGCCATGACCTCGGGCATCCGGAACGAGCCGCCGATCTCGACCAGCTGCCCGCGCGAGACGATGACGTCCTTGCCCCGGGCCAGCGAGTTGAGGACCAGGATCGTGGCGGCGGAGTTGTTGTTGCAGATGGTGGCCGCTTCGGCGCCCGTCAGCTCGCGCAGCAGCCCGGCGACATGGCTATCGCGCTGGCCGCGCTTGCCGCTGTCGATGTCCAGGGCCAGGCTGCAATAGCCGTGCACGGCCTCGTCCAGGGCGCTGCGGGCGTCTTCCGACAGCACGGCGCGTCCGAGTCCCGAGTGCATCAGGATGCCCGTGGCGTTGATGGCCCGCCGCAGCGTGCGGGCGAACCGCGCCTCGAGCCCGGCCTTGGCCCGGGCCATGATGGCATCGGGTGTTGCTTCTATGCTCTCGCCCGGCGGCTCCGGATTCTTCCCTCGCGCCCACTATGGCCTTTCGAGTCTCATCAAGAGCAACGCGCACGGCGGCCAGGACGGCCTCCCTGCCGAATCGCTCCACGAGCGGGCCTGTCGCCTCTCTGCCGAGCAAGGCGTCGACCGACGGAAGCTGCCGTAAGAGGTTCTCTGGCATGGGTTTCAGGCCTTTCAGGGTAAGGAACCCCCGACAAATTGTCAAGGTTGACGCATCAGCCCTTTCCCAGGCGGTGCGCGATAACACCGTATTCGTCCGCGTTGGCGCGGAAAGTGCGGATGGCCTCGAGGCCGGAGGAGCTGAGCAGCGTCTTGATCCGAGCCAAGGAGATGCGATGGGCCAGCGGGGGGCCGCTCATATTCTTTTTCTTCTTGAAGAAATCGATGATCAGAAGACGCGATGAGGCGATCATGGCCTTGCGAACGACGGCGAGATGGGCGGCGGGATCGTCGAACTCGTGCAGCGCGTTGACGATAAGGTAAAGGTCGGCGCCCGAAGGGATTTCCGTGGAGGACGCCGCCATGCGAACGGCGCGGACGTTGCTGAGGCCGGCAACGCGGGTGTTTTTGCGGAGCTCGGCGATCATGACAGGGGAGATGTCCAAGCCGACGACACGGCCGCGAGGGCCAACGATACGGGCGGCGGGGAGGGCGAAGAAGCCGGGGCCGGCGCCGATATCCACGACCGTTTGACCGGCGGCGAGCCCGGCCTGGTGCAGGATGCGGTCGGGGGGCAGCTCGCGACGGCGTTCGGCGGACATCAAGCGGGCCAGGTGGGCGGAGTTGAACATGTGGGGCATAAGCCCATTCTATCAGAGAGGGGTCGCGTCTTGCGTTGTGCGGTTTCTATGGGAGGTGGGGGGGCAGATTTTCGAGAAACCGCACAACGCAAGACGCGACCCCTAAAGGGAGAGGAAGGCCAGGGCTTCCATGTGGGGCGTGTGGGGGAAGAAGTCGGCGCAGAAGAGCGTCTCGACCCTATATCCGCCCGCGGCAAAAGCCCCCAGGTCGCGGGCCAGGGTGGCCGGGTTGCACGACATATAGGCAAGGTGAGGGATCTTCAAGCCCATGGCTCGGGACAAGCCTTCCGGATGAATCCCCGCCCGCGGCGGATCGAGGACCAGGAAATCGAAGCCGGAGTATGCCGTCCCGCCCACGGTCTTCTCGACCAGTCCCAGGACGAAACGCGCGTTGGAGATCCCGTTCAGGGCGGCGTTTTCCTCGGCGTTGCGGATGTTGCGCTCGACCGAGTCGATGCCTACGACCTCGGCCGCCGCCCCGGCCAGGAACAGCTCGATCGAGCCCGGGCCGCAGTAGAGCCCCAGCGCGCGCCGGACGCCCGCCTCCCTGGCCCGGGCGGCGATCCGTTCGTAAAACAGCAGCGCCGCGCCCGGATTGGGCTGGAAGAACGAGTCCGGATAGATCCGGAAACGCAGCCCGCCCAGCTCCTCCTCGATCCAGGGATAGCCCGATTCGAGCCTGGCGCTCCCGAGGTCGACCAGGTCGGCGACGCTGTCGTTGGCGGCCGACCAGACGCTCTTGACCCGCGGCTCCTCGGCCCTCAGCCTGTCGGCCCAGGCCGCGATGTCGAGCCCGCCGCCGCTTTTCGTCACCAGGATGGCCATGATCTCGCCGGTCGCCTTGGCCTCGCGCAGGACCAGGTTGCGGAAATAGCCCTTCTGTCCGAGCGGATCGTAGGGCGGCAATCCGGTAGCGTCGGCGAAGGCCCGGGCGGAGGGAAAGACCGCCGCGGCCGCATCGCCGAAGATCAGGCAGCGGTCCAGCCCGACGGTGCGCTTGTGCGACTGCGGACCGGGCAGGGAGCGGCCGCGAAGCCCCGCCTTGACCGCTCCCGCCTCGCCGCCGAAAGCGAACTCCATCTTGTTGCGATATCCGAAGAGCGCGGGCGAGGGCAGGATCGGCCGGAAGACGTCGCGGCCGAGGTCGAGGCCGGAGCCTTTCAAAATCGTCTCGCGGAAGCGCGCCTCCTTGAGCTCGAGCTGGCGGGCGTAGGCCAGGTTCTGGAAGGCGCAGCCGCCGCAGCTGCCGAAATGGGGGCAGGGCGCCTCGACCCGGTCGGGCGAGGACGCCTCGACCGCCAGGACCTTGGCCGAGCGCGGCTTGCGACGCTGCAGCCGGGCCCGCACCCGGTCGCCGGGAAGCGCCCCGGGGACGAGAACCGCCCCACCCTCCGCGAAGCCCATGGCCCAGCCCGAGGCGAAGTCGATGCCCGTGACGTCGATGGTCCACTCCGGGGCGGACCATTCCTTGAGCATCCGCTTGAGGCGGCCGACCGGAAGACCGACGACGTTGTCGTAGTCGCCGTCGATCCGCTCGACGAAGGCGGGGCCGATGTCCTGGATGGCGTAGCTTCCGGCCTTGTCCAGGAAGGCGTGGCCGTCAAGGTAGGCGGCGATCGCGGCGGGATCGAGCGCCCGGAAGATGACGTAGGTGATCTCGTAATCGGCGATCATCCGGTCCGAGGCGGCGTGGTAGAGGGCCAGTCCCGTGATGACGCGGTGCTTGCGGCCGGACAGGCGGGTCAGCATCCGCTCGGCCTCGGCCCTGTCGGCCGGCTTGCCGAAGACCTCGCGCTCAAGGCAGACGATCGTGTCCGCCCCGAGCACGAGCGCATCCGGGTGGCGGCGGGCCACGTCGCGGGCCTTGGCCTCGGCCGCGGCGCAGGCGAAGAGGACCGGATCGTCCTCGTGGATGGCGGACTCGTCGACGGCGCTGGGATCGACCTCGAAGGCGGGGAAGAGCCGCTTCAGCAGCTCCCGCCGCCGGGGCGATTGCGAGGCCAGGACCACTTGCATGGCGGCATTATACAGGAAGGGGTCAGGTCTCAAAATTGCTGCCAATGAAAAGCTTGACAAGGGCTCTGCGATATGTATAAATATACAACCGAAATGAATAAAAATACAAAGAAGAACCGGCACGCGGCCATCCGGGACCTGCTGGCGACCCGCCGCCTGGGCGATCAGGCCGAGCTGCAGAAGGCGCTCCGCAAGCGCGGCTTCCCGGCCACCCAAGCCACCGTCTCCCGCGATATCCGGGAAATGGGGGTGGTCAAGGTCCAAGTCGGCCCGGGCCAATTTGCTTACCAGGCCCCGGCGGCCGAGGCCGGCACACCGCCCTCGCTCGAGGCCGCCCGCAAGCGGTTGGCTCTGCTCTTCCGCGACTTCGTCATCGGCGTCAGCGGCACTTCCCACCTGGTCCTGGTTAAGACCACCCCGGGCAACGCCGGCGGCGTCGCTTCCCTGATCGACGGCTTCCGCCGGCCCGGCATTCTCGGCACCGTGGCCGGGGACGACACCATCCTCATCGTCATCGACACCGAGCCCCGCCGGGTGGAGGTCGAGCGCGAGCTGCGCGCCCTGCTCCAGGGCGCCTAAAGAGTCTCCTCCGTTTCTTTCCGATAACGCCCCGGCCCGCTGCTGGGCGGGACGGGGCGCATTTTCAACCGTTCGAGCACATGAAAGGAGCTTGTCATGTCCAAAGTGGTTCTGGCCTATTCCGGAGGCCTCGACACCTCCGTCATCCTCAAGTGGCTGGCCGAGCGCGGCGACGACGTCATCGCCTATATCGGCGACGTCGGCCAGGCCGAGGACCTGGAAGCCGTCAAGGCCAAGGCCCTGGCCACCGGCGCCAGCCAGGCCGTGGTGGTCGACCTCAAGCGCGAGCTGGTCACCGACTACATCCACGCCGCGGTCAAGGCCAACGCCCTCTACGAGGGCCGTTATCTGCTCGGCACGTCGCTGGCCCGGCCGCTGATCGCCAAGGCCCAGGTCGGCCTGGCCCACGCCGTGGGCGCGACCCACGTGGCCCACGGCGCGACGGGCAAGGGCAACGACCAGGTCCGCTTCGAGCTGAGCTATGCGGCGCTGGACCCCTCCCTCAAGATCATTTCGCCTTGGAAGGACCCGGAGTTTCTGGCCGCCTTCAAGGGCCGGCCCGACCTCCTGGATTACGCCAAGGCCCACGGCATCGACGTCAAGGCCTCCTCCGGCAAGCCGTTCAGCGAGGACGCCAACCTGATCCACATCAGCCACGAGTCGGGCATCCTGGAGGACCCGGGCGCCGACGCGGGCGAGGGCATCTTCAGCTGGACGACGAGCCCCATGGCCGCCCCCGACGCACAGACGCTGGTCGAGATCTCCTTCAAGGACGGAGTGCCGGTCAAGGTGGAGGATTTGACCCACGGCGTCGAAAAAACCGACCCGCTGGAGATGTTTGAGATGCTCAACGACCTGGGCGCCCGCAACGGCATCGGCCGCGTGGACATGGTCGAGAACCGCTTCGTCGGCATCAAGAGCCGGGGCGTCTACGAGACGCCCGGGCTGACCATCCTGATGGCCGCCCACAAGGACATCGAGGGCATCGCCATGGACCGCGAGGTGATGCGGCTCCGCGACATGCTGACGCCCAAGTTCGCCGAGTTCGTCTACAACGGATTCTGGTTCTCGCCCGAGATGGACTTTTTGATGGCCGCCATCGACAAGAGCCAGGAGGTCGTGGACGGGGTGGTCAGGCTGGCCCTTTACAAGGGCGCCGCCATGCCGATCGCGCGGCGGTCGCACAGCTCGCTCTACGACAAGGCCTTGAGCTCGATGGACATCGAGGGCGGGTTCGACCAGACTGATTCGCGCGGATTCATCGCCATCAACGCCATCCGGCTGAAGGCCCACCACATCATCATGGCCGGTCGGGGCAAGAAGGTAACCGGCTTTCTGAAGAACGGGAAATGAGCGAAAAGCAGAAAGGGGGAGGCCGGAGCGGGGAAGGCGCTGGCACTGTGGAAGGCGCTGCAACGGGCGCGAACGGGGCGGTCTGGGGGCGCCGCTTCGAGGGCCAAGCGCGACGAGGATTTGTTCGACCGTTTCAACGCCTCGATCGGGCAGGACCTGTTTCTAGCGGAAGCGGAGATCGCGGCATCGGCTGCCTATGCCCGAGCCCTGCGGCGCGCGGGCATCTTGACGGAGGCCGAGGCCGAAGGCGATCGAAAGCGGGACTCGATCGGGTGAGGGCAAGGCTTGAGTCGGGGGAGGCGACGGATCGGTTCGAGGATGTCCACTCGGCCGTCGAGCTGTTGCTGACCGAAGAGATCGGCCCGGCCGGGCTGAAGCTCCATACGGGGCGCAGCCGGAACGAGCAGGTGGCGACGGACGAGCGGCTTTGGCTGAAGGCAAAGATCCCGGAAGCGGTGGCTGCGGTCGAGGCCGCGGAAGCGGCTCTGGAGCGGCTGGCGGCGGCCCACCCGAACGCACTTTGGCCTGGGTATACGCACCTGCAGCCGGCCCAGGTCGTGCCGTTCCCGCTCTGGGCCGGGTCGTATCGTCGAGCCGATGAGGCGGGCCCGCGAGCGGCTAGCGCGAAGCCCTGGCCAGGGCCGACGTCCTGCCGCTGGGGTCGGGGGCGCTGGCGGGATCGATGGTCGCCCTCGACAGGGAGGCGATGCGGGCCGACCTCGGCTTCGGCGGGATCACCCGCAACCCGATGGACGCGGTCAGCGATCGGACCTTCATCCTGGACGCGCTCTACGCCTGGCCGTCCTGATGCTCGACGCGGGGCGGCTGGCGGCGGACCTGATCCTATACGCCTCGCGCGACTTCGGGCTGATCGCGATGGACGCGGCGATCGCCACGTCCAGCAGCCTGATGCCGCAGAAGAAGAATCCCGATATCTTCGAGCTCGTCCGGGCGGCGGCGGGGGCGGCCGTGGGCCGTCTGATGGAGATGTTCATGACGCTGAAGGGCTTGCCGTCGGCTTACAACAAGGACCTGCAAGCGGATAAGCGGCCGTTGCGGGAGGGGATGGAAGAGCCGATCCGGGTGATGCGGGTGCTGGCGGCGGCTTTGGGGCATGTCCGGCCGCGGGAAGAGCTCCCGGCTTCCGTGTTCGATGCGGGGCTTTACGCCACGGATCTGGTCGCCTATCTGGTCGGGAAGGGGATTCCGTTTCGTGAGGCGCACGGTATCGTCGGCGCGGCGGCGGCGGAAGCGGAGCGGGCGGGAAGGCCGCTCGATGCGTTCACCCCGGAGGAGTGGCGCCGGTTCTCGCCGTTGTTCGGCGACGACGTGAGAGAGGTCTTCGACCCGCGCCGGTCCGTCAGCCTCCGCTTCAAATAGGGGTCGCGTCTTGCGATTTGCGGTTTCTTGTGTAAGGAGGGCGGTCTAGGCTCGCGATCGACAACGGTCGTTGTCGTCGTCGGCGCTCCTCACGCACAGTACCGCAAATCGCAAGACGCGACCCCTATCTTTAATCGCGGATCAGGGTGAAGACGACACGGCGGGTCTGGTCGTTGCGCTCCACCGTCAACGTCACCCGGTCGCCGATCTTATAGCCCTCCAGGGCGGTGAACAGGTCGTCGTAGCTTTTAACCGGCGTCTTGTCCACGGCGGTGATGACGTCGTTGACGAAAGTCCGGCCGAAGCGGTCCCGGCTGACGCCGCGCAGATTCGCCTCGTAGGCCGGCGTCCCCGCCTGCACCTCCATCAGCACGGCGCCCACGATGCGGGCCCGCCGGGCATACTCGTCGGGCACGAAGGAGACGCCCAGCCCGGGCCGGGAGACGCGCCCCGTGCGGATGATCTCCGGCACGATCTTCTTGATGATGTCCACGGGCACGGCGAACCCGACTCCGCTGGACCCCCCCGACGGGCTGTAGATGACCGTGTTCATGCCGATCAGCTCGCCGGCCGAGTTCAGCAGCGGTCCGCCCGAGTTGCCCGGGTTGATCGAGGCGTCGGTCTGGATCATGTCGCGGATGGTGACGTTGCCCGCGCCCAGGATTCTCCGGCCCAGGGCGCTGACGATGCCCTTGGTCACGGTGTAGTCGAACCCGAACGGGTTGCCGATGGCGATCGTCTTCTGGCCGACCTGGAGGTCGCGGGACGTGCCCGGAACGACCGGCGACAGCCCGCTCAGGTCGCCCTGCAGCTTGAGGACGGCCGTGTCCTTGCTCTCCTCCTTGCCGACCAGCTTGGCCTGCCGCTGCTCGCCGTTGGGCAGGGCGACCAGGAATTCGACCCCGTCCTCGATGACGTGGAAGTTGGTCACGATGTGGCCCTGGTTGTCCCAGATGAAGCCGGAGCCGCTGCCGCGCGGCATCTTCTCCTCCTCGCCGAAGAAGACGTCGCGGACGAGCTGGATGTTGGTGATGAACACGACCGAGGTCTTGCTGCGCTTGACGACCTCGATGGTGTTGCGCTCGTCCTCGGTCAGCTGGGCGTTGCCCGCGGCATCGGGCTTGCCTGCGGGCTGTACCTGGGCGGCGGGACTATCTTGCGTGCTTTCCGTATCCGCCTGGGCGCAGGCGCACCCCGAAAGACCGAGGCTGACGATGGCCAGGGCGGCAAACAGGGCGAAAGCGGCGCGTGTTTTCATAGCCGGATACCTCATAACCGTATTTTAGCACCGCCCGTGCGCCGCGTGAAATGCGGCTCAGGCCAGCGGGAGGATGACGTCGAAGCGGCTCCCTGCTCCTTCGCGGCTTTCAACCTGGATCGTCCCTCCCAGGCCCATGACGATTCCGGCCGAGACCGATAGGCCCAGCCCGGATCCCTGCCCGGGCGCTTTGGTCGTGAAGAACGGCTCGAAGATCCGGCGCCGGACCGCTTCGCTCATCCCCGGGCCGTCATCCTCCACGGTCAACCGGGCATAGGCGCCCACCGCCGCGTCTCCGCCGGGCTCGCCGTCCATCTCTTCGCGGCCCAGGGTCACGCGCAGCCGGCCGCCTCCCTCCTGCATGCGCCTGAACCGCGTTGAGACAGAGGTTCATCACCACCTGCTGGACTTGGGAGGGACCTCCGACGATGGGCAGCGGCTCCGATCCCGGCTCGAATTCCAGCCGGATGCCGGCGGGCAGTGCCGCCTTGATCAGCCGCAGCGTCTCGGCCGCCGCTTCCCGCAGGTCCAGGCTTCCCCGCCGGTCCTGTCCGGGGCGGCTGAAGGTGAGGATCTGGCGGACAAGATCGGCGCCCCGGTGCAGGGCGAGCGTCAGGTCATCGAGATGGGCCTGGTCCCGCCCGTCCGCCCTGGCCTCCTCCGACAAGATATGGGTCAGGGCTCTCATATGGGCCAGCAGGTTGTTGAAATCATGCGCGATCCCCCCGGCCAGCGAGCCGATCACCTCCAGCCGCTGAGCGTCGCGAAGGTGGACTTCGAGCCTCCGCGAGGCCTCGATCTGCTTCTCGAAGGCCTCGATCAGGACATTGATCTCGGCCAGGACGGGGCGGAAATCGGCGGCCATCAGTTCAGGCCGGGCCCGCGAGCGGAGACGCCCGGCCAGGACATCCCGCACCAGCCTGTGCAGCTCGTCAATGACGCGGCGAACGGCGCGGCCCAGGCCGCGGGCGATGAGGAAGGCCAGCGCGGCCAGCAACAGCGTCGAGCCGCCGATCAAGACCATGAGGCGGCGGTTGAGGGCGCGCGCAATCTGGCCCTCGACCTCGCCTTCGTCGACCTCGGCGTGCAGGATCCAATCGAGACCCTCGACACCGACGGGGGCTTGTACGGCAAGCACCCGCTTTCCGCTTTCCGGCCGGGCCGGCCTCGGGCGCAGCGGGGCTTTGAGCTCGCCGTCCGGGCCGGAGATGTAGGTGATCCCGGTGGCGCCCAAGCCCGAGCGCTCGCGCACGATCGAGTCGACGGCGTCGGGGGCCAGCCGTACGGCGATGATGCCGACGACCCGTCCGCCGGCCGCGATCGGGGCGGCCAGGTACTGGGCGGGTGTTCCGTCGGGCTCCGCTTCGAGCCTCACATCGGAAAGGCCGGCCCGGCCTGCCCGCGCCTCCTGCCAGACTGCGGCCAGCCCGGGGGGGAGAGTATCGGCGCCCTCCCGCGCTCCCGCATGGCCCGCCAATCGCTGTGTGTAGACGACGGACCCATCGTCCGGCCGGAGGAGCATCAGGTCGTCGTACTCGTACTCGCGGAGCAGGGCTTTGAGGTAGGGATCGTAGGCGGCCCTGGCATCCGGGCCCGTGGAGCTGCTCAAGGCCGCGTAAGCCTGGCCGATGTAGGGGTTGGCGGCGAAGACGCGGATATCGGCTCGGCGCTCGAAGTAGAACTTCCTCAGAACGGTGATCTTGATGTCGCGCACGGACTGGAGCTGGCGGAACGCCTGGGCCTTGAGCTCGGTCCGGGCGGCGTTGAACCCGACCAGCGAGACCAGGAACAAGGGGATCAGGCCGCAGAACAGGATGCCCAGCGCGATCAGGCCGCGGAGGGGGATGTCGCGAAGCATCCGGCCGCCGGCCGGCGCTTCCTGCCGGCCTGGATGTGGGGCGGCGGCGGGTCATATCCTCACCGTCAGGGCAGGAATTTGTAGCCCAGGCCGCGGATCGTCTCGATGCGCGCGCCTTCCGGGCCGAGCTTGCGGCGCAGCCCGCAGACTTGGAAGTCGATGGTCCGCTCGGTGATGGCATACTCTTCGCCCCGTACGCGGTCGATGATCTGGCCCCGCGTGAAGACCCGGTTGGGCGTCCCCGCCAGAAGGGCCAGGATGTCGAACTCGGTGCGGGTCAGGGCGATCGCTCGGCCGTCGGCGCGGACTTCCCGCGAAAGCGGGTCGAGCTGAAGAGAGCCGAAGGCCAGGGGGCCCGGCTCGGGCTTGGCGGCTCGTCCCGTCCGCCGCAGCACGGCTCTCATCCGGGCCACCAGGACCTCCGGATCGCAGGGCTTGACCAGGTAGTCGTCGGCATAATCGGCCAGCCCGCGCACGATTTCGGCCGGAAGACCGCGCCCGGTGAGCATGATGACGGGCACATCGGCCGTGGCCGGATCGCGTCGCAGGAGGCGGCAGACTTCGTAGCCGTCGATGCCGGGCAGGCCCAGGTCGAGAAGCAGGAGATCCGGGCGGCGGGCGCGGAAGGCGGCCACGGCTTCCTCGCCCGTCGGCACCGCGGTCACGGTAAACCCTTCGCGGCCCAGGATATAGGCCAGGCTGCGCTGAAAATTGGCTTCGTCCTCGACGAACAGGACATGGAGTGCCGCGGGCTCAACGCCCGGTGCGGCGTGGGGAGGGATGGTTTCCGTAGCCATGGCCAAAACAATATTATAACAAAACCCAAAAACCCTCCTAACACTCCGGGCCTAGTCTGGAAGGGGAGGGCCGGCTCCGCGCCGGGCTTTCCGAGAACGCTGCGGGTTGCGAGGAGGCATCATGTTCGATACCGGCAACACAGGGTTCATGCTGCTGGCCACGCAGCCTGGTCATGCTGATGACCCCCGGCCTGGCCTTCTTCTACGGCGGGCTGGTCGGCCGCAAGAACGTCCTGGCCATCATGATCCAGAGCTTCGTCTCGATGGGCTTGACGACCGTCCTCTGGTTCGCTGTCGGCTATTCGCTGTGCTTCTAGCGGCGACGTAGGCGGGCATCATCGGCAACCTGGACATGGCCTTCCTGCGCGGGCGTCGACCCTCGACACGGTCCTGGCCGGCGAACAACATCCCGCTGTTCGTCTTCATCGCCTACCAGATGATGTTCGCCATCATCACTCCGGCCCTGATCACCGGCGCCTTCGCCAACCGGGTCCGCTTCAAGGCTTACCTGATCTTTCTGACTCTGTGGCTGATTGTTCGTCTACTTCCCCTTCGTCCACATGATCTGGGGCGGCGGCTTCCTGCAGAAGTGGGGCGTCCTGGACTTCGCCGGCGGCATCGTCGTCCACGCCATCGCCGGCATGGCCGCGCTGGCCTCGGTCCTGTTCGTCGGCAGGCGCAAAGTGGCCGACACAGGGCATGCACAGCATCCCCCTGGTCGCCCTGGGCACCGGCCTGCTGTGGTTCGGCTGGTACGGGTTCAACGCCGGGCAGCGAGCTGCGGGTGGATACGATCACCGCGCTGGCCTTCCTCAACACCGACGTGGCCGCCTCCTTTGCCGCCGTCGCCTGGCTGGTCATCGCGTGGAGCTAGTCGAGAAGAAGCCGAAGTTCGTCGGGCTGCTGACCGGCGCCGTGGCCGGCCTGGCCACGATCACGCCGGCGGCCGGGTACGTCACGACCGGCCAGCGCCGTCATCATCGGCATCATCGCCGGGCTGGTCTGCTACTTCGCCGTGGCGCTGAAGAACCGGCTGCGCTGGGACGACGCGCTGGACGTCTGGGGCGTGCACGGCGTGGGCGGCACTCCTGGGCGTCGTGCTGCTCGGCGTCTTCGCCACCACGGCCGTCAACCCGGCGGGCGTCGACGGGCTGCTGCGGGGGAACGCGCCTTCTTCTTCAAGCAAGTCGCTGGCGGTTGTCGGCGGCCGGGGTCTATGCTTTCGTCTTCACCTATGCCATGCTCTGGCTGATCAACAAGATCACCCCGGTCCGGATCACCGAGGCCGAAGAGGCCGGGCTGGACGAGGCCTTGCACGGCGAGCAAGCCTACGAAATGTAAGGATTCCCATTTATGACCCGATCCCGAATCATCACGGCCCTGTGCGTGTTGTTGCTGGCGGCGGCCGCTCCGGCGGCCGCCCAGCTTTCCTTCCAGGTCGACACGGTGTCGCGGTATATCTGGCGTGGCTTCGACCTCTTCGCCCCGAACAACGCCGCGCTCCAACCCTCCTTGACGTACACCTTCGGCGAGTCGGGGTTTTCGGCCAATGTCTGGACGAGCTTTGCCCTGGGCGACAGGTCGACCTACCGGTACGACGACGAGATCGACCTGACCCTGGCCTATGCCGTGCCGGTCTCGGAGGCCGTCGATGTGACTGTCGGGCTGATCCACTACGGCTGGTATTTCGACCGGGCCTTCAGCTTCAAGGGCAGCACGACGCAGGAGCTGTTCGTCACGGCCGGACTGAGCCGGGCGTTTCTGCAGCCGACGCTGGCGATCTACTACGACCTGAACATGGGCAGCGGGCTGTACGCCAGCCTGAAGATCGGACATTCGCTGGCGCTTACGGAGAAGCTGCCCCTGAGCTTGAGCGCCGCGCTTGGTTACAACGCCGGACAGTGGATCGAAGGCAGCGGCTTTTCCGACCTCAACCTGGGAGCCAGTCTGCCGTTCAAGGCCGGGGCCGTGACTCTGGCGCCGATGATCAATTGGACGATCGTCCTGATGGATGAGGTCAACGCCGAGAACGAGATTTGGTTCGGTCTGTCGATCATCTTTTAAGGGTATAATGGGGCGGGAGGCTCCCGTGCCTATTACCGACATTCTGATCAAGCTGGCCGTCTCGCTCGTCCTGGGCGGGGCCATCGGCCTGGAGCGCGAGCTGAGCAACAAGCCGGCCGGCCTGCGCACGAACATCCTGATCTGCACCGGCGCGACGATGATGATGGCCCTCTCGGGCATGGTCCTGGCGTCCCCTGCCAACGGCGGCTCGGATCTCCTCCGCATCGCGGCGGGGGTGATCACCGGGATCGGCTTCATGGGCGCGGGATCCATCATCCGGGCGGGCGGCCACGTCCAGGGCTTGACCACGGCCTCGACCATGTGGGCCGTGACCGCCCTCGGCCTCGTCGTCGGGGCGGGCTACTACCTCGTCGCCGCCGTCTTCACCGCGGCGATCATCCTGACGCTTTCGCTGTTCCGACGGGTCGAAGCCGCGGTGCCCAAGAAGATGGGCTATGTCTATGTCTTGAGTCTGGCCGACATGGAAGGCGCCGCCGATAAGATCGCCGGGATCGCCTCCGATCTGGGCGTCTGGCTCGAATCGGTCTGCCTAAAAAGAGCGAACGGAGGCGCCTCGATGACCTTCGGATTCTCGGCCCGGGCCAAAAAAGAGCGCGAGTTCCGCCGCGCCCTGGACGGCGCGGCCGAGATTCTCGAGATCCGCCAGCCCTGACTTAATAGATCCAAGACGGATCGTCGTCGATGCGCGTCTCGCTGGCCGGGTCGCGCCGGGCCTTCCAGGCGAAGGCCACGTCCTTGCCGTCCACCTTGCCCTTGGCCAGGCCCTGAATCTCGTGCAGGAAGGCCGTCCCTTCGAAGGTCAAGGCCGCTTTGCGCTTTCCGGCCGCGGTCTCTACTTTAAACGAGATCTTATCGCCCTGCAGCCGCATTTCCGTGATCTCCGCGCCCACCCCGTCGAGCCAGACCCGGCCCTCGGGGAACTGGAACTTCTGCTCCAGCTGAAGCTTGAACTCCAGCGGCGCCCCGCCGTTGACCAGGCTCCAGCTCCAGGCGCCGCTGACGTTCGCGGGGACGAT